>NZ_BDAV01000010.1 GCF_001612635.1 Nocardia africana NBRC 100379
AGTAAACACGGCGGGCCTCCACCACCGTATTCGTTCCACGTCAGTGTCCGTGCTGATGCACTACGGCGAGTAGGTCTACATCCACACCAGCGCAACGGATTTGCCATCGCCGAGCTCCACGGTAGTCGGCCATGGCATTGCGGCCACCGGGAATGGGACCGAATCGAGATGAGTACGGCCAGGTGGCTGTGGCGGGGTATCGAGCAGATGTCTTGGGGGATCGCTACCGATGGGAGATCGCCGACCCGCCCCGATCGGGTTGGTGCCCAACAGTTCTTGATGGCGAATCGATGAAATGGGCCATCGACGCCACTGTCCTGTAATGCCGCGAGTCGCGCTGACCGAACCGGCCAGCGCGGCGCAGCGGAAGATCAACGGGCAGGGGTCATCTGAGCCCGCCGGCCGAACGTCGCCAGTGCACAGTAGCCGAACGAAGATGAGGGGGCGGGCCGACTGCTACCGAAGCCGAAGGGGCACACTGACCCCGACATAGTTGCCATTTTCCTCGTACTCGGGCTGATGTACGGGAATACGATCGTAGCAAAGGTGGTACGCCGTGACCGTCATGGTCGCTCATCATGGGCATCCAGGAAATACGGATGAAGTGCGAGCTCAGGAAGCCCGGTCCGACCTTGCCATGCGCGTAAGTTCCCTCGAAGATATGCCGGATTCTATCGGCCTGACGTTCGAGGCAGCCCTCCGGGCGATGTATTTGAGCTTCTGGACGGATCGGGATGCCGAATATTTTGCGACGTGCGCGTCGGCTGCAATAGCTTTGCAGGTGGGCTCGGCGATTTTTGAAGTAACCGGCGATAATGGCGATGCGATTGAGTTATTCATTCTGGATCAGACTAGAACGCTGCCAATGATCAGCGCACGGACATTCGCTGGTGCTTCGAATTGGCTAAGCGCTTTCTATCTCGCTGTTATCTGCAGAGATCAAGCTAGAATGACCATGCTATGCAAAATCCCGGTCGACAGGCTTCGAGCGGCTAGTCGGGAAGATGAGTTCGTCTATCTTTGGGTAGATGTTCTGCAAACGTTTTGGCTTCGAGGTGACGGCTTGGCGTCTCGTCTCCAGAGAGCAATGGAGGCGTCATATCCTGAGGCAGTTCGTTTCGTTTCGGAAGGTTACCTTCAAACGATTCTTTATCCGCCTGTGCATCTCTTCTATTCTTTGATCTTCAAAGGCGAAAGTCCCTTCAATGAAGCACTGAAAGATGCATTAGAATTTCACAATGTCTACTGGACATCGGATATTGAGCGCTTTGACGACGCCACGGGAGCAATTGCCCTGGCCCCACTTGCTATAGCCTGCATTGGATACGACATGGAAGTTGCAATCGAGGTCGAATCAGACTACATCCCCAGGCATATGCTAAAAGGCGACTGGCTCGAAGGATTTCGATACTAGTCTCTTGAAGTGTAGATGTTCGACTATTCTATGAGCTTCTGATGCACGCAAGAAGATCTCGATAAAGTATCCAGGAAAGAATATCGAAGCCATCTCAATGCAGCTGCGCGATGGAGCATTCGACACCCGACCTAACCTGCAGATCAACCGCGGCGGAGGAATGTATAGACTTTCCTTTTATGGTGACATAAAGGCCGATAGCAGCAATCTCGTCCTTACCACTGTCAAGGAATGGTTCATGCAGGCGCGATAGATGCAAGGGATCGAATGTTCGGGTTTGAATTGACTTACCATGACGATATCACCGATATCTACTGTCACGCCGGGTGGCCCGAGTCCCGCTGTGGGGCTCGGCCGAGCCCCCTCTACCAGTAGCTATACACGCGCTGCCCCACTTCTTCCCAGGCGCCCTACACGTTGAAGCGGAACTCGACTACATCCCCGTCGTGCATGACGTAGTCCTTACCTTCCATCCGCACCTTGCCGGCGGCCTTGGCGGCGGCCATGGAGCCGGCTTCGACCAGGTCGTCGTAGGCGACGATTTCGGCCTTGATGAAGCCGCGTTCGAAGTCGGTGTGGATGACGCCGGCTGCCTTGGGGGCGGTGTCGCCCTGATGGATCGTCCAGGCGCGGGCTTCTTTCGGGCCGGCGGTGAGGTAGGTCTGGAGACCGAGGGTGTGGAAGCCGGCCCGGGCCAGGGCGTGGAGGCCGGGTTCGGTTTGGCCGATGGATTCCAGCAGCTCGAGGGCGGACTCCGCGTCCAGCTCCAGGAGTTCGGCTTCCACCTTGGCGTCGAGGAAGACCGAATCCGCCGGGGCGACTGCGGCTTTCAGCTCGGCGACGCGCGCTTCGTCGGTCAGGACCGACTCGTCGGCGTTGAAGACGTAGAGGAACGGCTTGGTGGTCAGCAGCGAGAGTTCGCGCAGGAGGTCGGCGTCGAGCTTGTCGCGGACCGCGTACAGGGTCTTGCCCTCGTTGAGGAATTCCTGCGCCTGCTTGGCGGCGTCGGCGACCGGCTTGCGGTCCTTCTTGACCTTGGCTTCCTTGTCGAGGCGGACGACCGCCTTCTCCAGGGTCTGCAGGTCGGCGAGGATGAGCTCGGTCTCGATGACCTCGATATCGCTGAGCGGGTCGACCTTGCCGTCAACGTGGACCACATCGTCGTCGGCGAAGACGCGCACGACCTGGCAGATGGCGTCGGCTTCGCGGATGTTGGCGAGGAACTTGTTGCCCAGGCCCGCGCCCTCGGAGGCGCCCTTGACGATGCCGGCGATGTCGACGAACGACACCGTCGCTGGGACGATGCGCTCGGAGCCGAAGATCTCTGCGAGCTTGTCCAGCCTCGGGTCGGGCAGCGGCACCACGCCGACGTTCGGCTCGATGGTGGCGAAGGGGTAGTTCGCCGCGAGCACGTCGTTGCGGGTCAGCGCGTTGAACAGCGTCGACTTTCCGACGTTGGGCAGGCCGACGATACCGAGGGTGAGACTCACGAGTGCAAGAGTCTACGCGGCGCACGTTCGGCGACCGAATCTGCCCAGGTCGCGACCACTGGACGGAGTACCGCGGCCCGCCCGCCCGAGCGAATGCCTCGCGGGACGGCGAAGCCGCGGCCACCACGCCCGCGCGCGCCTCGTGGTCCGCCCCGGACGATCTGCCACCTGTGCGCGACCACCGCTCACAGAATGGCGGGCAGCGCGAGCGCACTGTCTATCGCCGCATCCAGAAACGCGAGAGTGTCACGGCGGCGTGCGAGCGGATTGCGGTAGGAGCGGCACCCCTCGGCACCGTCGGTGCGGAGGTGGAGGCTCTCGGCGATGATCGGCTGCCAATGCGGGTCGAACGTCTGCAGCGCGTGACGCCCGGCACCGCACTTGGAGGCCATCGTTCCGGTTGCGAGCACATGGTGAAGGCGGCTCACCCCGAGCACTGCCCATACCGGGAACCACGGGGTCAGCCCCACGGCGAGCGAGCGCGGATGCGCTCTCCGCGAGCGTTCCCACCACGACCGCCAGTAGCTGTGCAGATTGTCCACGGTGAAGTCACGCAAAGCCGTTCGGTCGGCCCACACCTCGGTATCGCCCGGTTGCGGGCCGCGAACCGTGATCCCATGCCAGGCCAGCTCGCAGAACGTCACCGGGTTGATGCCTGAGCGACCGCAGGCGGTGAACCGGCTTTCCTGGGCGCAGGGAACATCGGGGCACTCGAGCGGCCCTGCTGCGAGATCCATCCAGTTCAGAACGGCGCCATCGAAATTCGGCCGCGGTGCGGCGCGAACCGTGCGGCCGTGAGCCTCGGCCAAGGCTGCCATCTCCGGTGAGTCCGGCTCGACGCGCTGATCGGTCACCGCGACGAAGTCGATATCGCTCGCTGTGGTGAGCCGCCCTCGCCCGGCACCGCGGGCATGGAAATCGTCCAACGCGACGGAACCGACCAGATAGAAGCCGGTGATCAAACCCGGCGACAATTCGTCGACGGCCGTGAGGAACAGCCCCACACTGCGCGCGACCTCGGCCGGAAGATCGTCGATGGGCATGCCGTCAACCTACCTGTCGACAGCCATCGACCGCAGGAACCGAGCCGGCCTACTCACAGTGCCCGATGAATTGCCCCCTACAAGCCTCGCACAGATATGCTCTGCCGCAAGCGATTCGACGATCCACACCGTAGTGCGCACGCGGTGGCGGCACCCGGCTAAGGTCGTCCCATGGCGCAGATCCCTCGACTTCCCGGATTGGGCTTGGCGGATGCCGATTGGCTGGTGACCGCCGCGCTGGCGGTGGCCTCCGAACGTCGATTTCCGCCGCTGGCGGTGGCGGTTACCGATGTGAGCGGTGAGGCCATCGCGCTGCGCCGGGCGGACGGGGGGATGCCGATGACCAGTCGCCTCGCGGTGGCCAAGGCGCGCACCGCACTGTCGACACTGCATCCGTCGGGACAGCTGCCCTTGCCGGGTGAGATCGTCGACAGCATTCAGCATCTCTACGACGGTGATTACATTCCGTTCGCAGGAGGCGTGCTCGTCACCGAGAACGGTGTGATTCTCGGAGCGGCCGGCGCTTCGGGCGCTCATGCGACACAGGACGAAGAGGCCGTGCAGGTCGCCGTGCAGCGTTGGCACGAATTCCGTTCGCACACAGCCTGATCGAGACACCTGCACATGTTCTGGTAGTCGTCGGCGTTCCGCTACACCGCGTCCGGGGTCGGCCGGGCAAGAGCCAGCCCGAACTCGGCGCATTCGTCGTCCTGCTCGGGCCGACCGCCACTCACCGCGACCGCACCCACCACGACACCGTCGCGACGGATCAGCCGAGAGCCCGCGCCCACCACGATCGGCGTCGGCGACAGCTGATCGACTCGGTCGAACAGTGCGGGCCACGCCGCCTGGAGTCGCTGCAGTTCAGCGCCGTCGCGATGGAACAGGGCGACCCCGGCCGCCTTCGCGGGAGCGATCCGGGCCGACAGCGGTGGCGCACCGTCCATCCGGTCCAGCACTCGCACGTGTCCACCCTCGTCCACGACGGCCACCGTCACCCGCGCACCCAATTCCCCAGCGCGAGAGCGTATCCGAGTGCTGAGGGCGTGCGCTTCATCCAGCGTGAGCAACATCTTCTCCACCTTCGATAATCGTTGGACCTACCAACGGTTTACCCAGACGACGCTACCCCACATTCGTTGGCTCGTCCAACGAATCCGCTAGACTTCACGCATGGACGACACGCCCGCACGCCTGCGCGGCAAACCGAGCTGGCTGGTCAGCAAGACCGCCGCACTCGCCCAGCGGCATATCGGAGAAGCCATGTCGGCGGTCGGCGCCCGCGGCTACCATTTCGCGATTCTGGCCGCACTCGACGAGTTCGGGCCCGCCAGCCAAGTGGCGATCGGCCGGCGGTGCCGGATCGACCGCAGCGATACGCACGCCATGCTGACCGAGCTGGAGGCGCGGAAATACGTTGCGCGGGAGCCGGATCCGGACGACCGCCGGCGCAATCTCATCACCCTCACCGCGGCAGGCGAGCGACGACTACACGAACTGGACGCCATGTTGACCACCGCCCAGGACGAGATATTCGGCGAGCTGACGACGCCGGAGCGCGAACGCCTGGTCAAGCTGCTGACCCGCGTGCTGGACCAGCAGGGGAACGAATAGCAGCCTTCCGCAACCCTTCCGGCGACTATGAACGGGTTTCGCGCCGACCAGCATGCGGCGGCACGAAACCCGTTCTCACGCAGAACAACCGGCAGAATCAGGCGCGCGGGTCGCGGCCGAGGTAGCGCAGCAGGGTGTCGACGGCGGTGTCGCCGGGCTCGGCATCGAGCACGGCAGCGTAGGCGCCCCACTGGCGCAGCGGTTCGATCAGATCGGTTGCGGCAGTGAGGAGATGGGTGGCCAGAGTGTCGGTCAGCGGGGACGGCCGGCCGGTGGCGATCGCGATGTCCCAGGCGTGGACGGCGGCATCCAGCGCGGCCATGACGGCGGCGACGGGGGTCGGGAGGGCGCCGTGCGGGAGCGGGGTGGGAACGGTTTCGGTGTCGTCGCTGACGGTGGCCCAAGCGGTGGCGGTCTGGTCGAGGGCGGCGGAGATCAGCTCCGCGCCGCTGCCGTCGAGCGAGCCGGAGGGGGCGAAGGGGTCGTAGCCGGGACCGGCGCCCACCCCGAGAGCGGCGGCGAAGGCGAGCTGATCACCGGCGGCGTGCTGGACCACCTGGGTGACGGTCCACTGCGAGCACGGGGTGGGCAGGTCCCACTGGGCGGCGCCGATTCCGGCGACCGCGTCGGCGAGAGCACTGTAGGAGTCGGCGACGACGTCCCGCCAGACCGGGGCGAGAGCGGCGGCGGGAGCAACGGAGGTGGCGTTCATCGGGGAGCCTTTCGTTCTTGGTTTTCGGCGTTGACCTCAGACTATGCGGCTATTAGGCTCGTTTTCTTCCTAATAATTCGCCGCCCGAAAAGGCTTCGATGTGACCTCCACCACAACCCGGGTGCTGCGCCTGCTGTCGCTGTTGCAGGACCGCACCTATACCGGTCGAGAGCTGGCGCAACGGCTCGGTGTGAGCGATCGGACCCTGCGGCAGGACATCGCACGGCTGCGGGAACTGGGCTATCCGGTCCATGCCGAACGCGGCGCGGTCGGCGGCTATCGGATCGGTCAGGGCAAGACGATGCCGCCGCTGCTGCTCGACGACGACGAGGCGGTCGCGGTGGCGGTGGCGATCGGCCTCGCGGAGGACGGGTCCACCGGGATCGCGGATATCGACGAGAACGTGGCGCGGGCGCTGGCCAAGTTGGAGCGGATCCTGCCGGTTCGGTTGCAGCGCAAGGTGACAGCGCTGCGTACGGCCACCGAGATCGGACCCGCGACGACCGGCTCGCGCGAACCCGATGCGCCCGTGCCGGCGCAGACTCTCGCCACTATCGCGTCGGCGATTCGCGGTACCCGAGTCCTGGACACCGACGGCGGGCGCCTGGAGCCGTATCGGCTGATCAATTGGCAACGCCGGTGGTATCTCGTCGCATACGATCTCGAAACCCATTGCTGGCGAGCGCTTCCCGTAGCGGCCGTCCGCAACGTCGCGACCGGATCCCACCACTTCGCGGCCCGCGCGCTGCCCGATGACGATCTGGTGGCCTTCGTCATGCGGGAAATCGCCACGGCCGGTTGGCGAGTCCACGCCCGGGTCACGGTCCTGGCTCCGGCCGATACCGTGATCGCGCGCATCAATCCGGCCGTCGGTGTGGTGGAACCCGTCGACGCGCGATCGTGTGTGTTGTACACCGGCGCGGACACTTTGGAGACGATCGCGATCTACCTGAGCATGCTCATGATGGACTTCCGCGTCGACGAACCGCCGGAACTCGTGGACCACATCCGAACCCTGGGCCGTCGTTATTCATCGGCCGTCCCGCCCGACTAGCACTGTCGGTGCCCCCGAGGAAGGCCCGAGGGCAGCCATGTGAGGTGCCGATGCGGCGCTGACAGCGTTCGAACAGACGAACGAAGGCGCCCTCCTCGGCCGAAACTTCTCGGCCGCGATCCAGGCAACCGCCTACCAGCACCTCGAAGCCGAAGCCTTGGTGCCCGCGGAGGGTGTACTCGACCACGGCACCGGATCGAGCGAGGCGGGGAAGGTGCTGACCGGCCAACTGTGCAGCCTGCTCCGCACTGAACACCTCGCCTGCCGGCGGAAGAATCGCGACACCCAGAGTGCGGCCACCTGCGGTTCAGTCCCGGACGCCGGGGATCCGGTCCGGTGAACAGTTCCTGAACGGGGTGCGGATACCAGGGAGGGCTCGCCCGATTCGGCGGGATTCCGCTACCTTGAGTCAGTTCCACCTGATGTCCGGCCGGGAGTTCGTTGCCGATCGGACCTAGACCAGCACGGGAGAGTAGCTCGCATGGCGACCATCGAATACCTCCGAACCGAGCCGGAGCTGCCTCCCGTAGGGATCATCGACCGCCGGCCGATCACGCCCGCCAAGAAGGCGATCTTCGCGGCCGTCGCCGTCTTCGGTGCGGTCGCCTGGGCGATTCTCGCCGTCGCCCGCGGCGAGAACGTCAACGCGGTATGGATCGTCGTCGCGGCGGTATGCACCTACATCATCGCCTACCAGTTCTACGCCCGGCTGATCGAATGGAAGATCACCAAGCCGCGCGACGACACCGCCACTCCGGCAGAGGAACTGGAGAACGGCACCGACTACCTGCCGATGGACCGGCGGGTCCTGTTCGGCCACCACTTCGCCGCCATCGCCGGCGCCGGGCCGCTGGTCGGGCCGGTTCTCGCGGCGCAGATGGGGTATCTGCCGGGCACGCTGTGGATCGTGATCGGCGTCGTGCTCGCCGGGGCCGTCCAGGACTATCTGGTGCTGTGGGCGTCGGTGAAGCGCCGCGGCCGCAGTCTCGGGCAGATGGCCCGCGACGAACTCGGCGTGGTGGGCGGTGTCGCGGCGCTGATCGCGGTGCTGGTGATCATGGTGATTCTGCTGGCCGTCCTGGGCATCGTGGTGGTCAACGCGCTCGCGGCGACGAAGGGGGCCGACGGGCAGCTGCACGGCGGCAGCCCGTGGGGTGTGTTCTCGATTTCGATGACGATTCCGATCGCGCTGCTGATGGGCCTGTACCTGCGCTATGTGCGGCCGGGCAAGGTCGGTGAGATCTCGATCGTCGGCTTCGTGCTGTTGCTGCTGGCCATCGTCTCCGGGCGCTGGGTGTCGGAATCCGGTTGGGGCCGTGACCTGTTCACCCTTTCGGGCACCACCATCGCGTGGATGCTGATCATCTACGGCTTCATCGCGTCGGTGTTGCCGGTGTGGCTGCTGCTGGCGCCGCGCGACTATCTGTCGACGTTCATGAAGGTCGGCACCATCGTGCTGCTGGCGCTGGGCGTGGTGATCACCATGCCGGTGCTGCACGCGCCCGCGGTCTCCCAGTTCGCCGGGAACTCCAAGGGTCCCGCGTTCGCCGGCAGCCTGTTCCCCTTCCTGTTCATCACCATCGCCTGCGGTGCGCTCTCCGGATTCCACGCGCTGGTCTCCTCGGGCACCACGCCGAAACTGCTCGAAAAGCAGTCGCAGGCACGGATGATCGGCTACGGCGGCATGCTGATGGAGTCGTTCGTCGCGGTGATGGCGATCATCGCCGCCAGCATCCTCGACCAGCATCTGTACTTCGCCATGAACACCGGCGGCCTCACCAGCGCACAGGCCGCCGCCGACAAGGTGAACGCCCTCGGGCTCGGCGGGACACCGATCACACCGAACGAGCTGAACCAGGCCGCTCACGACGTGGGCGAACAGGCGATCTACTCCCGCACCGGCGGCGCGCCCACCCTGGCCGTCGGGATGGCCGAGGTGATGCACAACTTCATCGGCGGCGCCGCGATGAAGTCGTTCTGGTACCACTTCGCGATCATGTTCGAGGCGCTGTTCATCCTGACCACCATCGATGCCGGCACCCGCGTCGCGCGCTTCATGCTGTCGGACACACTCGGCAACCTCGGCGGTCCGGCGCGCAAATTCAAGGATCCCTCCTGGCGCCCCGGGGCCTGGCTGTGCACGTTCGTCGTGGTCGCGGCCTGGGGTTCGGTGCTGCTGATGGGCGTGACCGATCCGCTCGGCGGTATCTACACGTTGTATCCGCTGTTCGGTATCGCCAATCAGCTGCTGGCCGCGGTCGCGCTGACGGTGGTTCTGGTGATCGTGATGAAGAAGAGGCTGTGGAAGTGGGCCTGGATTCCGGCGCTGCCGCTGATCTGGGATCTCATCGTCACCATGACGGCCTCGTGGCAGAAGATCTTCTCCGGCGACAAGAACATCGGCTACTGGACCCAGCACCGCATCTACAGCGACGCTCGTGACGCCGGGAAGGTGCTCGCGCCGGCCAAGAGCATGGCCGATATGGACAAGGTCGTGCGGAACACGTTCATCCAGGGCTCACTGTCGATCATTTTCGCGGTGCTGGTGTTGATCGTGGCGGCGGTCGGAGTGATCGTGTGCCTTCGAGCGGTGCGCCGCGGTGGTGGAGCCACCACCGAGACTCCGGAGGTGCCGTCGAAGATCTTCGGGCCGTCGGGTTTCCTGACGACGAAGGCCGAGAAGGAGGTGCAGCGCGAATGGGCGGAACACGAGCGCGCGGGCGCGGCGAAGGTCCCCGGCACGACGACCGCATCGACGCCGGAACCGGCTTCTTAGCAAGCGAATTCGAGGATTTCGGCGTGGCAGCGGCGGCCGCGCCGAGTCCGTCCGCCGCCACGGCGAAGACGCACCGCCGGACCGGCGCTGTACTGCGGGCGCCGCTGCGTGCGGTCCGGGCGGGAGCCCGCTATATGAACGCGGTGCTCGGCGGGCAGGACTACCCGCGATATGTGGAACATCTGCGGCGCCGGCATCCCGATCGGCCGATTCCGACCGAGAGTGAATACTGGCGCGAGCGGCACGCGGCGGCCGATCGCAACCCCGGAACCCGGTGCTGCTGAGCTCGCCCAGCAGTCCACCCCTCACCTCCCCGCTCCAGCCGGCCCGAATTCCTTGCGACGCTGCGGAATAGGCCGTTTGCGGCGGTTATATCCGGTTGCTCTCACCGAGCGGATAACCGATAGCAGATAGCTATGTCGCTGAAACGTTGGCTATCCGGGGTAGTTGTCTGATTCCCGCTAGCGCGGGCGGCCTCGGGCTGACAAGGTGGACTGCGTGAGTGTGAACGGTCTGGACTTCGAGCGCTGTTATCGACCGGTGGCCACCCGCGATGCCCGTTTCGACGGGCAATTCGTCACGGCGGTGCGCACCACCGGAATCTACTGTCGGCCATCGTGTCCTGCTATCACTCCGAAGCGTACGAATGTCACGTTCCTCCCCACCGCGGCCGCCGCGCAGCAGAACGGCTTTCGCGCCTGCCGCCGGTGCCTGCCCGATGCCGCGCCCGGCTCACCACTGTGGAACACCCGCGCCGATCTGGCCGCGCGGGCGATGCGACTGATCGCCGACGGAGTGATCGAACGCAGCGGCGTCCCCGGCCTGGCCGACAAGCTCGGCTATTCGCAGCGGCAGCTGACCCGGGTACTCACCGCCGAACTCGGCGCCGGTCCGCTCGCCCTGGCTCGCGCCCATCGCGCTCACACCGCCCGGCTGCTCATTCAGACCACGCGAATGCCCATGTCCGACATCGCCTTCGCGGCCGGCTTCGCCAGCATCCGGCAGTTCAACGACACCGTGCGCGAGGTGTTCGTGGTGAGTCCGACCGTGTTGCGCGAGGAGGCGCGGCGGTTGCGCGGCGACACCCTGCCCGCCACCAACGGCGCCCTCACCCTGCGCCTGCCCTATCGCGAACCGCTCGATGCGAGCTGGCTCGAATGGTTCCTCTCCGCGCATGCGGTCCCCGGGCTGGAGAGCTGGGAGGACGGCGTGTACACGCGCAGCCTGCGTACCCCGCACGGACATGCCACGGTGCGCGCGAGTATTCACCCCGGCCATGTGCGGGCGAGCCTGGCGCTGCACGATATGCGCGATCTGGCGCCGACCGTCGCGCGGATCCGGCACCTGCTCGACCTGGACGCCGATCCGGTCGGGATCGATGCCGCACTCACCGAGGGCTTCGGGCCCGGTGCGCCGGCGATCGGCGCGGGCATCCGGGTACCGGGCTGCCTGGACGGCTCGGAGTTGTTGCTGCGCACCATGATCGGACAGCAGATCTCGGTGTCGGCGGCGACCACGCACACCGCCCGCCTGGTCGACGCGCTGGGCGAGAACGTCAACGGCCCGATGCCGCGACTCTTCCCCACCGCCGAAGCCATCGCCGAACGGGGCGCCGACGTCCTGACCGGACCGGCCCGGCGGACCGCCTCGATCGTGGGCGCCGCCCGTGCCCTCGCCTCCGGTGACCTGCGACTGCACGCAGGGCGGACCGCCGCCGACGTACGCCGTGATCTGCTCGCCCTCGACGGGGTCGGCCCGTGGACGGCCGACTACGTGACGATGCGGCTGCTCGCCGACCCGGACATCCTGCTGCATACCGATCTCGTGGTCCGGCAGGGCGCGGCCCAGTACGGCATCGATCTCACCGACACGTCGCGATGGGCGCCGTGGCGGTCGTATCTGTCGATGCATCTGTGGAAGCGCGCGCTCTCCGAACGCACCGCGGTGGCCGGCGCCGCGACCACGCGGGCGGCATTGGGACGCACCGGCGGATACCCCGCCGGCCGCGACGACACCACCCGGCCCGCCCCCGCACGGGCCACGCTCGACCGCCGTGGCGACGCCGCGCGCACCGGGCTCGCCGCCGAGGCCGGCCGGCGCACCGCGTATCTGGGCGCGCGGCGATGAGCACCGCCGACTACGCGACCGTCCCCACCCCGATCGGACCGTTCACGGTCATCTCCGATCCGGACGGCGCGGTGCTGGCCTCCGGCTGGACCGCCGACGCGGAGGGGCTGCGCGGTCTCATCCATCCGCGGTTGCGGCCGGACGCGCTGCGCCGCTACGACGCCCTCGACGAGCTCACCGACACCGTCGAGCGGTATCACCAGGGCGAGCTGGATGCCATCGACGGGGTGGTGGTCCGGCAGGTGTCCGGGCCGTTCCTCGAACACGCCTGGTCGGTCCTGCGAGCGGTACCGGCCGGCGCGCCGATCACCTATACCGCCTTCGCTCTTCGGTCCGGCCGCCCGGAGGCCATTCGCGCCGCCGCCAACGCCTGCGCGCGCAATGCCGCCGCCCTCTTCGTGCCGTGCCATCGGATTCTGCGGACGGACGGCTCGCTCGGCGGCTTCCGCTGGGGGCTGGGCTGTAAACGCTGGCTGCTCGCCCACGAGCGGGCGGCGGAGGACAGCGCCCGTCTCGCCCGCTGAGCGCCCACCTCTCCGGATCCGGCGCCCGAACTGGTGTCGAACCACCGGTTCGACGGGCAGAATGCGGAACGACGAAGGAGTTCTGCATGGATACGATCGTGTCGGTCACCGGTGGCAAGGTCCGGGGCACCACCGAGAACGCGGTGAGCACATTCCTCGGCATTCCCTACGCGGCGGCGCCCGTCGGCCCGGCCCGGTTCGACCTGCCCCGGCCGGTTCCCGAATGGGACGGCGTGCGCGATGCGCTGACCTACGGGGCGACCTGTGCGCAGTCGCAGTATCCCGCGCCGATCCACGCCCTGATCGGCAGCGACGGATTGCCCGGGGACGAGTATCTGAACCTCAACGTGTGGACGCCCGAGGTCGGCGGCTCCGGTCTGCCGGTGATGGTCTGGATTCACGGCGGGGCCTTCACCCGCGGCTCGAACGCCCGGACCATGTACGACGGAAGTACCTTCGCCCGCGACGGGGTCGTGGTGGTGTCGATCAACTATCGGCTCGGGATCTCCGGCTTCGCCGCCGTGCCCGGCGCCCCGCTCAACCGCGGGCTGCACGACCAGATCTTCGCGTTGCGCTGGGTGCGAGACAATATCGCGGCGTTCGGCGGTGACCCCGACAATGTGACCGTCTTCGGCGAATCGGCGGGCGGAATGAGTGTGGTCGATCTGCTGACCACCGCGCCGGCGCGCGGCCTGTTCCGCCGCGCGATCGTGCAGAGCGGCAACGGATCCGCCGTCGCCGCGGCCGACGACGCGGTCAAGGTCGCCGAAAACCTCGCTCGCACACTGGGAATCGAGCCGACTGCGGCGGCCTTCGGCGAGCTCGGACCGGACCGGCTGCGGACCGCGCAGGACGCGGTGGCGCTGGAGTTGATCACGAATCCCGATCCGAATCGGTGGGGCCGCACGATCATCGACAACGGTCTCGGGCTTCTGAGCTTCTTCCCGGTGATCGACGGTGACCTCATCGAGGACCGGCCGATCGATGTGCTGGACGGCTCCACCGCCCATGCGATGCCGTTGCTCATCGGCTGGACGGCCGAGGAATTCCGGTTCTTCACCTTTCCGACCGGCATCGCGGCCACGCTCACCGATCAGACGCTGGGTCCGGTGCTGTCCCGCTACGGTGTCGATCCCGCCGTGGTGCAGGTGTACGCCGAGCATCGACCGCAGGCCACACCCGCCGACCTGTTCGCGGCGGTGATCACCGACGTGGTCTTCCGCGACGATTCGATGCGCATCGCGGCGGCCAACGCCGCCGCCGGCGCGCCGACGTATGTGTACGAATTCGGCTGGCGCAGTGGGGTTCCCGATCTCGGCGCCTGTCACGTGCTGGAGATCCCGTTCGTCTTCGACAAACTCTCCGAGGCGCATCCGCTGACCGGGCCGAATCCGCCGCAACCACTGGCCGACGAAATCCACCGGGCCTGGGTCGGTTTCGCGACCGACGGCGATCCGGGGTGGGCGCCCTTCGGAACGAACCGGCAGGTGCGGATGTTCGACTTCCCGAGCTCGGCCACCGTGCCCGACCCGCACGCCGCGGAACTACTGGCGCTGCGCGAATCGGGGAGCCGCTTGCGCCGCGGGTGATCAGGCGACGATCGTCCGCAGCCGGGAGCCGGTCGGTTCCCGGATCACATGGAGCCGGCTGGGGATGCGCTGTCGCATCTCGTCGACGTGGCTGACCACGCCGACAACCCGTCCACCCGAACGCAATTCGTCCAGCACACCCATCACGGCGTCGAGGGTGTCGGCGTCGAGGCTGCCGAACCCCTCGTCGATGAACAGGGTGTCCAGGACCAGGCCGCCGGATTCCGCCGCGACCACATCGGCGAGGCCGAGCGCCAGAGACAGCGAGGCCATGAAGGTTTCCCCACCGGACAGGGTTTTCGCCGGACGGACCGCGCCGGTGTAGTCGTCGCGGATATCCAGGCCCAGACCGCCGCGGCGGCCGCGCGGACCGGCCGCGTCGGAATGGACGAATTCGTACCGGCCACCGGACATCCGCCGCAGTCGTGCCGAGCCGGCGATCGCGACTTCCTCCAGCCGCGCGGCGAGCACATAGGAACGCAGCGACATGCGGCGGTTGTTGGCGCCGCGGCCCGCCACCACGTCGGCGAGACCCTCGAGTTCGGTGTGCGCCTCCTGCAGGGGGGCGATGCGGTCGGCCGCGGCCCACAGCTGGCTGCCGAGTTCCTCGAGTTGGGCGACGCGGCGGGTGCTTTCGGCGTGCGCGGCGACCGCGGCGTCCAGTGCGCGGCGGGCCTCGGCCACGGCCGCCTCGACCTCGGTGAGGTCCACCGCCTCGGCGTCGGCCGCGGCCCGAACCTCTGGTTCGGCCAGAACCGCTTCGGCGTGGGCGCGACAGCGGTCGGCGGCGACGAGCTCGGCCTCCATCTCGGCCTGCTGCTGCGGTGTCCGGGTCGCGTCCGCGACGACTTTCGCGTAGGCCGCGAGCACGGCGTGGTCGGGCGCGTCGGACGCGGCGCGGGCAGGGTACAGCTCGGCGGAGACCTGCAGGTCGGCGGTGCGGGCGGTCTGTTCGACGCGGCGGGCGAGGTCGGCGAACTGATCACCGGCGACGGAGGCGTCGGTGCGGGCGGTCAGCAGATCCGTCGCGTCGGCGATGAGCGCTTCCAGGCGGGCGCGGCGGCGCTCCACCGTGCCGTCGGCCCCGGCGGCGACCCGGACTCGCTCGGCGAGTTCGGCCAGCCGTCGATCGGCGGCCAGGATGCGTTCCTGTACGGCGCTGCCCCGGCTTTCGAGTTCCCGCAGGCGCGTGTGCAGGTCGGTTTCGGCGGTGCGCAGCCGCTCCACCTCGGCGGTGTGATCGGCGGCGGCGCTCGCCTTCTGCTGAGCCGACCGGAACCGCTCGGTCGCCGCGTTCACGGCGGCGGCCAATTCCGCGTGGTCGCCGTCGCCGCCGCGTTCGGCGAGCAGTTCGATCCGGCGTTCCAGTTCCGTGCGGCGGGTGAGTGCGCGGTCGCGCCGCTGTTCGGCGTCACGTTCGGCCTGCACCGCCGCGTCCTCGTCGGACTTCGCGACGGTGACGGCGGTGGGGCGGGCGGGGGCGGGATGCTCGCCGGAACCGCATACGCTGCACGGTTGCCCCGGGACGAGTGCGCCCGCCAGCTCGGCCGCCATCCCGGCGAGACGACGTTCGCGAATATCGAGCGTGCGCTCACGCGCATCCGCATGAGCGGCGCGGGCACGCTCGAATTCCTCGGTGGCCGTGGACAATTCCTTCCGCGCACTCATCAGTTCGACCGCCGCCTCCGCCGCGGCGCGCGTGCGCTCACAGTCGCGTTCCAGGCCCGGCAGCGCGGCCCGTGCCTCCGCCGCCTCCCGCAACGCCACCTCGGCCGAGCGAATGGCCTGCGGCAACTGCTCCCTGCGCTGCGCCAGCTGTTCCAGCTCGCGCGCGGCGGCGGCGTATTCCGTTCGTAGCCCGGCCAATTCGGTGGTCAGGCGCACGGCGTTCTCCGCGTCGGCGCGGACCTCTTCCAGAGAGCCGATATGTGCCGACCACCGTTGTACGGCGGCGTCGAGACCGCGCGGAGTTGTGGTGTGCACAGTGTCATCCGCTGGACGCGGGTTGTCGCCCGCCGAGCGCGGACCGTCGTCGGCCGAGCTCAGGCCGTCGCCCGCCGAGCTCAGACCGACGCCCGCCGAGCTCGGGTTGTTGTTTACCGAGCTCGGGTTCGAGCGGGCGGCCGTCGCACCGGTCGAAGCATCAGGCGTCCCGGCCTCGGCTGCGACAGCAGGTCCGGCCGGCGCGGTGTGCGAGTCGTCGGCCGGGGCATCATCGACCGCCTCGGGAATCTTCTGCTCGCCCGACGGGCCGGGCTCGGTCTGCGGGCGGGCGCCGGAGCGAGTCCTGGTACCGCGCGACGCCGCCGTTGCGGGCCGGACGAGGTCGATGGAGAACAACTCCAATTCGACCGGCTCGTCCACCGCATCGTGCTGCTCCGGTGGAGGTACAGAGAGTGCGAACAGCGTTGCGTCGTGGGTTGTTTCGGGTGCTTCGGCGTCGCCGTGGTCGGTCGCCACCGTGCCCGGCGGTACCCGAAGCCTGTCTTCTGCCCCCTCGGGCTCGCAGGCACGCGCTCCACCGGAGCAGCTCGGTTCGACACCCTGTGCGTCATCGGCCGACGCCGCGGCGCCGTCTCCCGCGACGTGTCCGTGGTCGGCGGCCGTGCCGGTCGGAACCGATTCCGCAGCGGATTTGTTGCCCTCGCTCGAATCCACCGAGTCCAGACCGTGGCGGCCCTCGCCTGCGGCACCCTCTTCGTCGGCGTCGGCGCGGACGATCTCCGGAATGGCCGACAGTTCCTCGGCCAACTCGCTGTCCGTCAATTCGGCTGCCGCGAGATCGCTTGCGGCCCAGACTGTTCCGGGAAGCTCAGCGGATTCGGGTTCGAGCAGGCGGACGGCGAGGCGTTCGGCCAGGTCGCGAGCGTCGTCGGTGCGGCGGCGCAGGGTTACCGCGGCGGTGCGGGCGTCGGCGAGTGCGGCTGCCACCGGTTCGACGCGGCGGGCGCGCTCCAGATCGGCCTGGACGCGATCGCGGTGAGGCGCGCCGACAGTGTACTCGTCGAGTTGGCGGCGGGCGATGGCGGCGCGTTCGCGACGCTCCTGGACCCGGCGGTGTTCCTCGGCAGCGGCGTGCCTTTGCGTCGAATCCTCCTGGCGGCGAGCCAATTCCGTGGCGGAACGCTCGGCCTCGGTGCGAGCCTGCGCGAGGAGCTGCTGTGACCATTCCACGGCCTCGAGCGGCCCGACGGCTTCGGTGGCACCCAGGCCGGCGGTGATCGCGACCTGGGCGATCAGGCGATCGACACTCTGACGGTGATTGTCCAGTTGCGCGGCGCTTTCGCGCCGCCGCTGGGCCAGCCACTGTTCGGCCGTGCCGAAGCGTTCGGTGTCGAACAGCCGCTCGAGCAGTTTCTCGCGATCTTCGTTGTCCGAGCGCAGGAACCGCGCGAAATCGCCCTGCGGAAGCAGCACCACCTGGAAGAACTGATCGGCACTCATCCCCAGCAGCCGGCTCACCTCGTCGCCGATATCGGGGATGCGGGACAGATGCTGTCCGCGCCCGTCGAGCCACTCCAATGTCGCCGCGGCCTGTTCGGTCCGCATACCGGTGCCGCGCTTCTTCGGCCGCTCGAACTCCGGCGACCTGGTCAGGCGCAATCGGCGGCCGCCGAGCGTCGCCTCCAGCACCACCCGCGGCGCGGTCTGCGGATCGGCGTGGTCGGAATGCAGGCGTTTGCTCTCGCCGCGGGCCCCCGGCACTCGGCCGTACAGCGCGAAGGCGATCGCGTCGAGCACCGTCGTCTTCCCGGCGCCGGTATGACCGTGCAGCAGGAACAGCCCGTCGGCGCCCAGCTCGTCGAAGTCGACCCGCGCCGTCTCGGCGAACGGCCCGAAGGCCGTGAGCTCCAGCCGATGCAGTCTCATGCGCCACCCGCCCGGGCGCCGGTCATGCCGACAACTCCGCCGAGGCCGCCGCCACTTCGGCGACGGGTTCGCGCCGAGCCGCGGACAGTGCCTGCTCGATCAGTGCCATCTCCCCCGCCGTCGGTTCACCGCGCACATCGCTGAGGAAGCTGTGCGCGATCTCGCTGTCGCGGCGGCCGTGCACCCGCTCGCGATACCGCAACTGCGAATTGGCCTCCGGGCGGGTCCATTCCACATGCACCGCGTGCGGGAACCGCTCGCGTAGCCGGCGCAGCGCATCGACCGGGCGCGCGTGATCGGTGAGCACCGCCGAGACGTAATCGCCCTCGGCATCGGCATATTCGGCGGCGGACAGCAGCTCGTCCAGCACGCCGGTCAGCTGACGCAGCCCCCGCACCACCGGAAGATCGTGCCGCTGCACCGATACCAGCCCGGCAGCGTCGAGGTCGACGATCCATACCGCCTTGCGATGCGAACGCTCCGCGAACGAATAGGGCAGCGGCGAGCCGGAATAGCGCACCGACTCCGACAACGTCTGCGGCGAATGCAGATGACCCAGCGCCACGTAGTCGATGCCCTCGAACGCGCTCAGTGGCACGGTCTCCACCCCGCCCACCGCGATCGAACGTTCCGAACCGGTCGCCTCGGCACCGACCACGAAAGCGTGTGCCAGCACCACGGTTCGCGGATCACCGCGGCGTTGCCGGTCCGCGCGGATACGGGCCAGCGCGGCGTCCAGGATCTCGGCGTGCGAACGCGCCTGTGGCACATCCAGTTCCGTGCGGGTGATTTCGGGTTCCAGATATGGAATGCCGTAGCAGGCGATCGGTCCGTGCTCGTCGGCGAGCATCACCGGCCGGTCCACGTCCGCCACCGACGTCCGCAGATGCAGTCCGCCGGCCGCGGCGAAGCTGCCCAGGGCGCCCAGCCGCGTCGGCGAATCGTGATTACCCGAGGTCGCGACGATCGTCGCCCCCGCGGCGCGGATGGCCTCGAAGCCTTTGTTGCACACCGCGATCGCGTCCGCGCTCGGAATCGACCGGTCGTAGACGTCCCCCGGCACCACGACCACGTCGACCTGCTGCGCGGCCACCAGCTCCGCCACCGCCTCCAGCGCACGCGCCTGATCGGCCAGCAGGTCGACACCGTGAAAGGTGCGCCCGATGTGCCAGTCCGAGGTATGCAGCATCCGCATGTGGCAAGAGGCTAAGCCATCGCACCGACAAGGTTGAATCGCTTCCGCGTGTCGAGGAGGTGATGCTGGAGAATTGCCGGGATTCGCGAACTTGTCGGTGGGATAGGGCACTATCGGGCTCATGACCGCATCGATGCTGTTCGCGTTGTTGTTGGTGTTCTGTGCGGGGGCCGGCCTCGGGTGGCTCGGGCATGCCGCCCGGTCGGGGCAGCGGGCTGCCGCGGCCGAAGCTCAGCTCGCGGCGCTGCGGGAGAACGAACAGCTGCTGCGGCACTCGCTCGGCGCCGCGAGTGCCGATGCGGCACGGCACAATTCGCAGGCGATCGGCACCCTGGTCGAACCACTGCGCGAGGCGCTGGGCAATCTGAACCAGCACATCCAGCAGGTCGAGCACAATCGCATCAACGCCTACTCCGGGCTGCGCGAACAGGTCGCGGGGATGCAGCGGATCTCGCAGCAGCTGTCCACGCAGACCGGTGAGCTGGTGTCGGCACTGCGGGCGCCGCAGGTGCGCGGGCGCTGGGGTGAGATCCAGCTCGAGCGGGTCGTGGAACTGGCGGGGATGGCCAAACACTGCGACTTCGACACGCAGGTCACCGCGAGCGGCCGCGACGGCCTGATCCGTCCCGATCTGGTGGTGCGGCTGGCCGGTGACCGCCAACTGGTGGTCGACGCCAAGGTGCCGCTGACGGCCTATCTGGACGCCACCGGGGAGACCGATCCGCGCCGGCGCGCCGACCATCTGGCCCGGCACGCCAAACACCTGCGCGCACATGTCGACCAGCTGGCCGGCAAGGCGTATTGGGAGGCCTTCGACCCCAGCCCGGAATTCGTGGTCCTGTTCATCCCCGGCGACCCGTTCCTCGACGCCGCGCTGACCGCCGATTCCGGCCTTCTCGAATACGCCTTCGGCCGCAACGTGATTCTTGCTACACCGACGACCTTGATCGCATTACTGCGCACGGTCGCGTTCGGCTGGCGGCAGGAAGCACTGTCCCGAGACATGGCAACCGTTCAGCAACTGGGCCGGGAGCTGTATACCCGGCTGGCCACCACGGGCACCCATCTCGACAAGCTGGGCAGCCAACTCGGTAAGGCCGTAGACGCTTTCAACCACACAGTGGCCTCGATCGAGTCCCGCGTGATGGTCACCGCGCGCCGGCTGCACGAACTCGATATCGGCGATCGCGCCGTACCGGCAATTGCTCCCGTCCAGTCGTGGCCGCGCGCGGTAGGCTTCTCGGACACCAACGAGTAACTCCGGCAGCAGCCCGGCCTCGACACACGTTCCGGCCGCGGCAGATAGTGTGCTTTACGTGGCAGCTACCCAACGCGAGCGATCCGATGTACCCGCCTCGCACCTCTCGATCGTCCCGTCGGTGCCCGGCATCCCCGCCGGCGCCGCGGTGTTGATCGCGGTGGCGTGCACTTTCATCGGATTCTTCATCGACTCCGGAAACAGCGGCAAGGAGCTGACCCATGTGTTCGCCGCGTTCTACATCATCGGATGTGTGATCGCGGCATGCGTGGTGCGCTATCGCGGTCTGTTCACCACCATGGTGACGCCGCCGCTACTGCTGTTCATCGCCGTCCCCCTGGCCTATCAGCAGCTGACCGGGCACAGCTCGACCTCGGTGAAGGACATTCTGCTGAATCTGGCTATTCCGTTGGTGAACAGATTCCCGACCATGGCACTGGCGACGGTCCTGGTGCTGGGCGTGGGCGCCCTGCGGGTATGGCTGTACCGCAATGCCGACACCACCGCGCGGCCCGGCCGGGAACGCGTGCGCGGCAGCGACAGCTGGAATCCGCGCTCGGCCGCCGGACGTGCGCGTCGCACGCGGAGCGAAGCCGGCGCCGGGGACAGCCTGCGGCGTAGCTCGCGCGGCCAGAAACGTGGTGCGGAGGCCACCAAGGCCGCCAAGACTTCCAAACGTGGCGATTCGGCCGCTCGCGGGTCCGGGACGGCCAAGCGGTCCGCGGAGCCGGAACCTGCCCGCGCGGCACGCCGCACGGGCGGCAAGGTGGCCGAACGCCCGCCTCGCGTGTCCGCCGCCGCGGCCTACCCCCGCACGGGTGAGCGCACTCGGACCGCGGAACGCACGCGCGTCGCCGAGCCGCCGCCCCGCCGCGGCCGGCCGCAGCCGACGAGTGATGTGCCCCCGCATCCGCGGCCGAACGTGCGCTACCGCGACCGCTGAGCCGAACGTCGCGGGCGCCGAACCGTTAGGGCCGCGCCCGCGAAGGTCATCCCCGAAATCCCCACGCCCACTCATCGTCTCGCGTCGGCGAGCCGTTACCGTTGTCCCCCAAGCGTTCCCGCTACCGCGCGGAAACGCGGACTCTCAGCGGCGGCCGGTGGTGCGCAGTTCGCGCGGGAGGGCGAAGACCAGGGTCTCGTTCGCGGTGGTGACGGGCTGGACCTCGCCGTAGCCGTGTTCGGCGAGAAGGTCGAGTACGCCGCGCACCAGGATCTCGGGGACCGAGGCACCGGAGGTGACGCCGACGGTGGTCACGCCCTCGAACCAGGCCGGGTCGACCTCCCGGGCGAAGTCGACCAGGTAGGACGCGCGGGCGCCCGCGTTCAGGGCGACCTCCACCAGCCGCTTGGAGTTGGAGGAGTTACGGGAACCCACGACGATCACCAGATCGCATTCGGGCGCCATCGCCTTCACCGCGACCTGACGGTTCTGGGTGGCGTAGCAGATGTCGTCGCTGGGCGGGTCCTGCAGATTCGGGAAGCGCTTCCGCAGCCGCTGCACCGTCTCCATGGTCTCGTCCACCGAGAGCGTGGTCTGCGACAGCCAGATCACCTTGTTCTCGTCGCGCACCTCGACGCCGTCGACCGCGTCGGGGCCGTCGACCAGCTGAACGTGGTCGGGCGCCTCACCGGCGGTGCCCTCGACCTCCTCGTGGCCCTCGTGGCCGATGAGCAGGATGTCGAAGTCGTCGCGGGCGAAGCGCTTGGCCTCCTGGTGCACCTTCGTCACCAGCGGGCAGGTGGCGTCGATGGTGTGCAGATTGCGGGCGGCCGCGGACTCGTGCACCGCCGGCGACACGCCGTGCGCCGAGAAAACCACCACCGAGCCCTCGGGCACCTCGTCGGTCTCGTCGACGAAGACCACGCCGCGCTCGCGCAGGGTCTCCACCACGTGGCGGTTGTGCACGATCTCCTTGCGCACGTAGATCGGCGCACCGTGCTTCTCGAGGGTGCGCTCCACGGTTTCCACCGCCCGGTCCACACCCGCGCAGTAGCCGCGTGGTTCGGCGAGCAGCACCCGCTTGCCCGCGCCGGCGCCGGCCGCATCGGCCGACCGGGCGATTCCGACATTCAGGGGGATAGCCGAGGACATGTCCACAGCTTACGTGCGCCGGCCGACGGGGACAGTCCCGCCCGCGGACAGCGGGTGCGTCGGTGTGACGGGACGCGCGACAATGGAACACGTGAACTCTGTTCTTTGCATCATCGGCCGTTTCGGGCAGGCTAGGGACATGTTCCGACCTCCCTACCTGGCCCGGGTCGCCGCTGGGGCCGCCGTCTACGCCCTCGAGGAAACTCGCCGGTTACCCTCTGTGGCAATCCATCTGCCGATCACCGCGATCAGCCAGTTGCTGCAGACCTCGATGCATCTGCAGCAGTTCGTGACCAGTCTCGCACTCAAGGGTGACGAGGTCTTCGACCGGCTGGCCAATCGCCCGGTGGAGCAGCCGGAATGGGCCACCTTCGATGAGGATCTCGACGACGAGCAACCGTTCGGCAGCGGCGATTTCGGGGCGCGGAGCGACAGCGATTTCGCCGCGCGGCTCAGCCGCTTCGATCTGTTCGCCGAATCCGACCCGGCCGCGGGCGTCCCGGAACCGACGACGTCGATCACCCCCTCGACGACAAACGGGTATGCCGCATCTCACACTGCGGAATCGGACACTACGGAAGCGACCACCGCCGAAACGGACACGGCGGAGACCACCGCCGCCGATGCCGTCGAACCGGGGACGAACTCCACCGAAACGACCGGCGAGGACACGGACAACCCCGGTACGAGCAATCCCGGTACCGCGGCGCCCGCGCCGGCGGAACCGCGCGGGGTGGTCGAGCCCGAGGTGGTCGGCCGGTACGACTACCCGAACATGACGCTGGCTCAGCTGCGGGCCCGGCTGCGCATGCTCAGCGTCGAGGAGCTGGCCGAACTGCTGGCCTACGAGCAGCAGACCCTCGACCGGGCGCCGTTCGTGACCATGCTGACGAATCGGATCGCCACCGTGCAGGCCAAGTGACCGACTCACACGCCGACGCGCCGGCCGCCGGGGCCCGAGCCTCCGGGGAACCGGCGCGTTCTGCTGCCCGCCCCGCCAACTCGGCCGAACAGCCGTGGCCGGTGCGCACCATCGCGATGAAGGTCGCGCAGTGGATCGACCGGCTCGGCAGCGTCTGGGTGGAGGGACAGATCACGCAGATCAATCTGCGTCCCGGCACCCGCACCGCATTCCTGGTGCTGCGCGATACCGCCGCCGACATGTCGCTGTCGATCACCTGCGATCCGCAACTGCTGCGCGCCTCGGCCGTCCCGCTGCAGGAGGGCAGCCGGGTGGTGGTCTACGGCAAACTGTCCTACTTCACCGGCCGGGGCACGATCTCCTTGCGCGTGACCGAGATTCGCCCCGTCGGCATCGGCGAACTGCTGGCTCGCATCGAGCGGCTGAAGGCGCTGCTGGCGGCCGAGGGTTTGTTCGATCCGCGGCTGAAGCGGCCGATGCCGTTCCTGCCCAGGGTGATCGGCCTGATCACCGGTCGCGCCAGTGCCGCCGAACACGATGTGGTGACCGTGGCCCAGCAGCGCTGGCCCGCCGTGCGTTTCGAGATCCGCAACACCGCCGTACAGGGCCCCACCGCGGTGCCGCAGATACTCGACGCGCTGGCCGAGCTGAACGATCACCCGGAGGTCGAAGTGATCGTCTTGGCGCGCGGCGGTGGCAGTGTCGAGGATCTGCTGCCGTTCTCCGACGAAACCCTGTGCCGTGCCATCGTTTCCGCGACCACCCCGATCGTCAGTGCGATCGGGCACGAGCCGGACAATCCGCTCTCCGACTACGTCGCCGATCTGCGCGCGGCCACCCCGACCGATGCGGCCAAACGCCTGGTCCCCGACGCCGCGGCCGAACTCGCGGGCGTCCGGGACCTGCGCGCCCGCTCGGCCGCTGCCTTGCGCGGCTGGGTCGATCGCGAGGCGCGCGCGCTGCAGCAGCTGCGGTCGCGCCCGGTGCTGGCCGATCCGCTGCGGATCCTCGACCAGCGCCACGACGAGGTCGAGCGGCTGCGCACCGCGGCCCACCGCGCGGTCGAGCACTGCCTCACCACCCAGGCCACCACCACGCGGCATCTGCGCGACAAGCTCACCGCGGTGGGACCGGCCGCCACAATGGCGCGCGGTTACGCTGTCGTCCAACGGGTTACCGGTGCCGAACGCCATGTCGTGCGAACCGTCGCCGACTCCCCGCCGGGCACGCAGTTGCGGATCCGGGTCGCCGACGGCGCGATCAGCGCCGCGGCCCTGGGCAGTCAGGCCCTCGCCAATCCCCTACCGGCCCAGCGGGTTACGGACCGGCCGGCACCGACATCCGATCAGGAGGAGTCGTCATGACCGAGAGCGAAGTCGACGAAATCGCGACCTTCGGCTACGAACGCGCCCGCGACGAGCTGGTCAACGTCGTGAAGATGCTCGAACAGGGCGGAATGGACCTCGACGATTCGCTGGCGTTGTGGGAACGCGGCGAGGCGCTGGCCAACCGCTGCGAGGAGCATCTCGCCGGAGCCCGCCGCCGGGTGGAGGACGCCCTGTCGCGGCGCGGCACGGACCAGGACTGAGCACGGACCAGGACTGAGCATGAACATCCGTCGTGTCGTCCCGGATCTGCGGGTCGCCGATATGGAGCGGGCCCGCGCCTTCTACCGGGCGCTGGGGCTCGACGAGGTGATGGATCTCGGCTGGGCGGTCGGGCTGGCCTCACCGACCAATCCGACCGCGCAGATCCTGCTGATCGGCGCGAATGCCGTTGAGCCGCAGCCGGATATCAGCGTCGAGGTCGCCGACGTGGACGCCGCGCACGAGACGATGGTCGCCGCCGGAGCCGAAGTGGTCTACGCGCTGCGAGACGAGCCGTGGGGAGTGCGCCGCTTCTTCGTCCGTGATCCGGACGGCACGGTGGTCAACGTCGTGAGCCACCGCTGAACCGCGGCGGCACTCAGGGCTGCAGCGGGGCCGCCGCGTCGACGGCCTGCGCGAGCGTCAGATAGGCCGCCTCGTTCGCGGCGCCCTTGAGCAGCACCCGGCTCTGTCCGAAGTCGGAGATCCAGGCCGCCTCGCTGCCCTGCACGTGATACACGGTCCACTTCTGATTGCCCACCATCCGGGACCCCGAGGGGCTGCGGGTGTCGGCGACGTGGGCGGCCAGCGCGGTCTCGCTCGCATTGCTCTGGCTCAGCTGCAGGTAGGTGCCGTTGGAGGTGATGAAGCCGACCGTGCTGACGGTGCCGCCGCCGGCCCCGGTGACGGTGTCGCGGCTGCCGGAATTGGCCTTCCAGTCCGCCGGGACCGCGGGGTCGCGAATCGGGAAGGGCAGCGCCTTGGCGTCGTCGTGCAATGCCGACTGGACGTCGAAGTTGGGCACCTGACCGGGCGTGGGCCCGTGCGCGGAGAAGCTGCACTGACTGGCCACCGCGGCCAGCACCACGCAGATCAGTACCAGCGGGATCAGCGACCAGATCAGATCCCGGTAGTCGTTGAGGATGCGTGGTTTCTGCGACACGCCCCAAGTATCCACGCGCCGCCGAAGCCGCCGAGCCTCGCCCTCCGGCCACGAGGCCGACATCACAGCCGCCCTCACCGGGGCGGACGCTCCTCCCCCGAAGTGGAACAGCAGTACCTGAATGGCGGATCCGACCGTTCTGCGACAATTCAACCAGCAATACACAACTCGAGGAGGCACCGTCATGACGGCACCCACACCCGCAACCAGTCGCCGCCGCGAGGCCCCGGACCGCAACCTCGCATTGGAGTTGGTCCGGGTGACCGAGGCCGGTGCGATGGCCGCGGGCCGCTGGGTCGGTCGCGGTGACAAGGAGGGCGGCGACGGCGCGGCCGTCGACGCCATGCGGCAACTGGTGGCCACCGTCTCCATGCGGGGCACCGTGGTGATCGGCGAGGGCGAGAAGGACGAGGCCCCGATGCTCTACAACGGCGAGGCCGTGGGCGACGGGACCGGCCCCGAGGTCGACTTCGCGGTCGACCCGATCGACGGCACCACGCTGATGTCCAAGGGTTCGCCGGGCGCCATCTCGGTGCTGGCCGTTGCCGAACGCGGCGCCATGTTCGATCCGTCGGCGGTGTTCTACATGGAGAAGATCGCGGTCGGCCCGGAAGCGGCCGACGTCATCGATCTCTCCGCCCCGATCGCGGAGAACCTGCGCCGGGTGGCCAAGGCCAAGAATTCGGCGGTCTCCGACCTCACCGTCTGTGTGCTGGACCGGCCCCGCCACGCCCGCCACATCCAGGAGGTTCGCGACGCGGGTGCGCGCATCCGCCTGATCTCCGACGGCGACGTCGCCGGCGCCATCGCCTGCGCCCGTCCCGAATCGGGCACCGACATGCTGGTCGGCATCGGCGGCACCCCCGAGGGCATCATCGCCGCGGCCGCACTGCGCTGTATGGGCGGTGCGCTGCAGGGCAAGCTCGCCCCCACCGACGACGCCGAGAAGCAGAAGGCGCTCGACGCCGGCCACGACCTCGACCGCATCCTGACCACCGAGGACCTGGTCTCGGGCGAGAACGTCTTCTTCTCCGCCACCGGCGTCACCGACGGCGACCTGCTGCGCGGTGTGCGCTACTACAGCGGCGGCGCCTCCACCCAGTCGATCGTGATGCGCTCCAAGTCCGGCACCGTACGCATCATCGACGCCTACCACCGCCTCACCAAGCTGCACGAGTACGCCTCGGTCGACTTCGTCGGCGACGAGGACGCGATCCCGCCGCTGCCGTAATTTCTGCCTCCGCTTCGCTCCGGCGGGGTTTCGGCCCGCCTCGATTTTTCACTCCTCCGGTCAGTCGCTGCGCTCCCTCCCTCCGTCGCTCCACAATCGAGGCGGGCCGAAACCCGTTGACAAGTAACGACCTCGATGAGGCGCTCCGGGGAGGGAGCGCCGGGCAGCACACCGTTTTGCCCGAATGCCACTGATACAGCACGGACGGACGGCCGCCGGTATTCCGCCGATTCCTGTGCGAAAAGCCTCAGGCGTGGCAGCCCACTCCCTCCGCCAACCGGCTTAGTGTCGAGTTATGACCGACGACCAGACGCAGTACCGCATCGAACACGACACCATGGGCGAGGTCCGCGTTCCGGTGAACGCGCTGTGGCGGGCGCAGACGCAGCGGGCGGTGGAGAACTTCCCGATCAGCGGCCGCGGCCTCGAACGCGCTCAGATCCGCGCCCTCGGCCTGCTCAAGGCCGCGTGTGCGGCGGTGAACCGGGATCTGGGGCTGCTCGACGGCGTGAAGGCCGAGGCGATCATCGCCGCCGCGAACGAGATCGCCGAGGGTCGCCACGACGACCAGTTCCCCATCGACGTCTTCCAGACCGGCTCCGGCACCAGCTCGAATATGAACGCCAACGAGGTGATCGCGAGCCTGGCCGCCGCCCGCGGCGTCACCGTGCACCCGAACGACGACGTGAACATGTCCCAGTCGTCCAACGACACCTTTCCCACCGCGACGCATCTGGCCGCCACCGAGGGCGTGGTGAAGGAACTGCTGCCGGCGCTGGATCATCTGCGACTGCGGCTGCTGGACAAGGCCACCGAATGGCGGACGGTCGTGAAGTCCGGCCGCACCCACCTGATGGATGCCGTCCCGGTGACGCTCGGCCAGGAGTTCAGCGGCTACACCCGCCAGGTCGAAGCCGGTACCGAACGCCTGGTCGCCGCGCTGCCGCGTCTCGGTGAGCTGCCCATCGGCGGCACCGCCGTCGGCACCGGACTCAACGCGCCCGCCGGCTTCGGCGCGAAAGTCGTTGCGGAACTGCGCAAGACGACCGGACTGGACGAACTGTCCGAGGCCCGCAACCACTTCGAGGCCCAGGCCGCCCGCGACGGTCTGGTCGAGATCTCCGGTTCGCTGCGGACCATCGCCATCAGTCTCACCAAGATCGCCAACGACATTCGCTGGATGGGATCCGGACCGCTCACCGGGCTCGCGGAGATCCAGCTGCCGGATCTGCAGCCGGGCTCCTCGATCATGCCCGGCAAGGTGAATCCCGTTCTGCCGGAGGCCGTGACGCAGGTCGCCGCCCAGGTGATCGGCAACGATGCCGCGGTGGCGTGGGGCGGCGGCAACGGCGCCTTCGAACTGAACGTCTACATCCCGATGATGGCCCGCAACGTGCTGGAGTCGATTCGGTTGCTGGGCAATGTGTCTCGTCTCTTCGCCGACAAGTGCGTCGCCGGCCTCACCGCCGATACCGAACGGCTGCGCCGGCTCGCGGAGTCCTCGCCGTCCATCGTCACCCCGCTGAACTCGGCCATCGGCTACGAGGAAGCGGCCGCCGTGGCGAAACAGGCGCTGCGCGAGAACAAGACGATCCGGGAGACGGTCGTCGACCGCGGTTTGATCGGCGAGAAGCTGTCGGAGGAGGAGCTCGATCGCCGGCTGGACGTGCTCTCGATGGCGAAGGTCGAGGAACAGGACTGATCGCACGGTCTCCGGATCCGGCCGCCGCGACGCGCTCGCGCCGAGAGGTCGGATCCGGACTTGCGGCTCAGGCCGCCACCAACGCCGGATAGTCGCGCAGTTCGATGTCGTTGGCGGCATTGTCGCTGTATTTCAGCATCAGGTCGAACATCCGCGAGCCGAGGAACCAGTTGCGCATCCGGATACCGCGGGCGGTGCGCGGCGCGAGGAAGCGGCCGGCGTTGCTGTTGCCCGCGATCTTGGCGTAACGCTTCATCAGTTCGTCGTAGCGGGCGAAGGCTGCCGTGTGGTCGCCGTCGGCCAGCGCCAGCTCCCCCGCCAGCACGTAGGCGCCGACCACGGCCAGCCCGGTTCCGAAGCCGCCCAAGGTATTTCCGTAGGCGGAGTCACCGACCAGCGCGACCCTGCCCTTGGTGTAGCCCTTCTTCATTCCCACCTGGCCCAGCGAATCCAGGTAGAAGGAGTCGAGTCCGGAGAGCTCGGCCATCATGGCGGGAACCGGCCCACGGGCGCCGGCGAAGGCCTCGGCCAGCACGCGACGCTGTGCCGCCTCGTCGTGCCGGTCGTAGGCGAGCGGTTCGGCGGCGAACATGTACATGTGCGCGGCCTTGTTGCCGCCGCGGACCGCGAGCCGTCCGGGTTCGTTGTAGGCGAGGGATCGGTTGCGCTGCCGCGGCCCGTTCGGGTCGTGTCCCCATCCGGCCGCACCCGCCGTGCAGTAGTAGTAGCCCAGGTGTTTGACGTAGTCGGCCTCGGGGCCGAAGGCCAGCGCGCGCACCCGGGAGTGGATACCGTCGCAACCGACCACCAGATCGAAGGTCCGTGCCGGAGCATTCTCGAACTCCACCTCGACGCCGGCAGCGGTCTCCCGCAGCGCGGTGACGGAGTCGCCGAACACGTATTCACAGCTGCGCGCGGTGCGCTCGTAGAAGATCTCGGCCAGGTCGCCGCGCAGGATCTCCACATCGCCGCCGGTGAAATCGCCTGACATGACGGCCAATTCGCGACCCTCGGCGTCGGTGAGGACCATATCGGTCTTGCCCGTCTGCCGACGGTGGATCTCCTCCCACACGCCCATCCGCTCGAGCACGGTGCGGTGGGTCGCGCCCTTGAAGTCGACGGCCTGACCACCGGCCCGCAATTCGGGCGCCCGCTCGACCACGGTGACGGCGAAGCCGTAGCGCTGCAGCCAGTAGGCCAGCGCCGGGCCGGCGATGCTCGCGCCGGAGATGAGAACTGTCGTGTTCCGCATGATGACCCCTCGATCAGTAACTGTGTCTGTCGGACGCTAATTAGCGTATGTTGGACGCAGTTTCCCGTCAAGCCGGAATTCGGAGAGGATGGCGTCATGACCGGACCGACTGCCCATGAACTGCTGTGGGGTACTTCGCAGCGCCCCCGGCGCGGCCCCAAGCCGTCGCTGTCGCTGGAACGCATCGTGACCGAGGCCGTGGCGCTGGCCGATGCCGAGGGGATGGCCGCGGTATCGATGCAGCGGCTGGCCGAGCGACTGGGCTGCGCCAAGATGGCGCTCTACCGCTACGTGCCGGGAAAAGCCGAGCTCACCGCCCTGATGCTGGACTACGGGATGGGGCAGCCGCCGCAGGTCACGGTCGCCGAATCGGATCCCGAACCGTGGCGTGAGGCACTACGGCAGTGGGCAGGCACGATGTACGAGCGCTACCGGGCGCATCCGTGGACCATCGAACTCACCGCCGGCGCGCGACCGCTCGGCCCGAACGAACTCGGCTGGATGGAAGCAGCGCTCGCCCCGCTGGCCGGCACCGGATTACGCGGTTCCGAACGCCTCGACACCGTGGTATTGCTGAACGGCCATGTCCGCAGCCTCGTCCAACAGACCGCCTCGACCGGCCCCGAGCAGGCCGAAAGCGAGATGGCCAAGCAGGTCGGCGAGGTCCTTGCGGCCCACGCCGACCGCTATCCCGAGGTGGTGGCCGCCTTCGCCGACACGTCCGCGGACGGTCGCAACGCGGCGCTGAACTACGGCATCGAACGCATCCTCGACGGTGTGGCCGCGCTGATCGCCCGGCGACGCGGCTGAACCGCGCCGAACGCCCGGCGACGAGCCGAAACGACCGCGATCATCCCCCGTCCGCGCCTCCGCGCGCCTACAGTCGGACTATGGCCGAATTACCGGAGCTACAACAGAACGCCGTGACCACGGTGCGCGAGTTCTTCGCCGCGATGGAAATGAGCGCGGTGAACGAGGCGCTGGATCTGCTGGATCCCGACATCGTCTGGAAGAACACGTCGCTGCCCGACATCCGGGGCATCCATCGAGTCGGCGCGGTCCTGCGCGGGCTCAGTCGCGATGCGTTCGGTTTCCGCGCCGATATGCACCACATCGCGGCGGAAACCGACGGCGCGCCCGCGGTCGAGGGCGAGACGGTTCTGACCGAACGCACCGACTACCTGCGCATGGGCCCGCTGGAAATCGGTTTCTGGGTCTGCGGCACATTCGAACTCGTCGACGGCCGCATCACCCTGTGGCACGACCACTTCAGCTGGGAGAACTTCCTGCGCGGCACCGCGGCGGGGATCTGGAACCTGATCCGCCGCCGCTGAGCACGCGCAGCGGGGCAGCACCCGGCGCGGATCACCGTGGACCGGCCGGTGCTCCCGGTCGTGGTGCGCACACCGGCACACCACGACCGTCGCGACATCAGCCGCGCAGGTGGGCGATCTCCGCCCGTGCCGCCTCGCCGCCGGTGCCGAAGTCGGTGCGCGAGAAGATGTTCCAGCGCTCCAGCAGGGGCGCGAAAACCAGCTTCCCGGCGCGCTCGGGTTCGTAGATGCCGGCGTCGGCCAGCACGTCGGTACTGTTGCGGCCGTCGGGCAGGGTGAGTTCGGGAACCCGGAAGTCGGCGATCCGATCGGCGATCGCCCGCATGGTTTGATCCGGCACCAGCTCCAGGGCCGCGGCGACCAGATTGCCGAAGAACGCCGACTGCAACTCGTCGTCGAGCGCGATCCGGTCCGCGATGGCGGTCGCCATCGAATTCTCCTGCAACGCGGCGATATTGCGATGCCGCACCGCCGAGGCGGACTCCTCGAAGGCACACAGCGCCAGCACATCGAGCAGATGCAGCGGCGGCCGGCGGAAGCCGGTGGTCATGTGCTCCATCCGCGCGCGCTCGAGTTCGACCGGATCCACCGCCCGCGTCACCATCAGATAGTTGCGGATGAGGATCTCGTGGCGGTTCTCCTCGGCCGTCCACCGGCCGACCCAGCGCCACCACGGCCCGGTGCGCAAGTACTTGCCGAGCTCGCGATGGTACGACGGCAAATTGTCGGCGATCAGCACGCTCACGGTGAGCGCAACCGTGGCAACCTCACCCAGGGTGGCCTGTTGCGGATCCCAGTCGACACCACCGAGGAAGCCGAAATTGCGTCCGTCACTGAAGGGCACGTACTCGTGTGGCTGCCAGATCTGCGCCAGCTCGGTGTGGCGCCGGAGATTGTCTTCCACCGCGTGCGCGAGCGATTCCAGCAGCTCGCGATCGGTCAACTGAGTTTGCACCCCGACAAGGTACCGGCTGTTCGGGCCGAGCGGGTGAATTACGCGCTGACCCCGTGGGATACACAGCGGCGCGGCAGCGAGACCGTGAGGATGTCTCGCTGCCGCGCCACGCGCGTCGTCTACTTGGTGGTTACCGTGGTCTGGCGGTCGGCGGAGTTCCAGGTGATCGTGCCGCCGGTGAAGTCGCTCTCCTTACCGGTCGGATTGTCCTTCTCGTCGCTGGTCGGATAGCCGAGCTTGCCGTTCACGCCGCCGTTGTCCTCCCAGGCCGTGCGGATGTCGCCCCACACCACGTGGGCGTCGGTCTGCTCGCTCCAGCAGATCGCACCGCCGGTGAACTCCTGACAGGAACCACCGTTGGGGCCCTGGACCGAGGCGCCGGTGGGCTCGCCGAGGGGGCTCTGCACACCGCCCATGCCGGTGTACTTGGTGAGGATGTGACCGGAGACCGCGATCTCCTGGCCGTTCTGGGTCGCGATCTTGGTTTCCGTGGCCGCGGCACCCGGAGCCGTGGTGCCCGAAGCCATGGTGCCCGGAGTCGTCGTGCCCGGAGTGGTGGTGCCCGTAGCCATCGCGCCGGTGGTTTCGGTCATGCCGGCATGGGTGGTGGTCCCCGAGCTGCTGTTGCCGCTGTTGTCGTTGCTGCAGGCGGCGGTGAACAGCAGCGCCGTCCCGGCGAAGGCCATAACGACAGCGGCGGAACGTCGAGCGAAGTGGTGCATGTTCATCCTCTCGGAAGGTGAAGGCAGGCGGTGCCGCGCGGGCGATACCACCGACCCACAGGCCAGCGCTCGGCAATGGTCCGGCGAACCTGTCTGAAACACCGACAACCACGTCGAGCAGGGTTCTTGCGGAAATATACCCGGGACCGTGTGAGCTGAACCATATTCCGAATGTTTGCTGGGACACACCTTTTGCCGCCGAGGCGGTAGCGGACCATGTCCGCTACCGCCTCGGATTTCGCTCGACCGGCCGCCGTCAGGCGTTGGGCCCGTATTCCTCCAGCATCTCGGTGACCAGCGCGGCGATCGGCGAGCGCTCGCTGCGAGTCAGCGTGACGTGGGCGAAAAGCGGGTGGCCCTTGAGCTTTTCGATCACCGCCGCGACACCGTCGTGGCGGCCCACCCGCAGGTTGTCGCGCTGGGCGACGTCGTGAGTGAGCACGACCCGCGAGCCGCTGCCCAGCCGGCTGAGCACCGTGAGCAGCACATTGCGTTCCAGCGACTGCGCCTCGTCCACGATCACGAACGAATCGTGCAGCGACCGGCCCCGAATGTGGGTGAGCGGCAGAACCTCCAGCATGCCGCGCGAGAGCACCTCCTCCATCACCTCCGGGCTCGCCAGTCCGTCGAGGGTGTCGAAGACCGCCTGGGCCCACGGGCCCATCTTCTCGCTCTCGCTGCCCGGCAGATAGCCCAGCTCCTGGCCGCCCACCGCGTACAGCGGACGGAAGACCACCACCTTGCGCTGAGAACGCCGCTCCAGCACCGCTTCCAGGCCCGCGGTGAGCGCCAGGGCCGATTTGCCGGTGCCGGCCTTACCGCCCAGCGAGACGATGCCCACACTCTCGTCCAGCAGCAGATCGAGCGCGATGCGCTGTTCGGCCGAGCGGCCGTGCAGCCCGAAGGCCTCCCGGTCGCCACGCACCAGCTGCACCCGCTTGTCCGCGGTCACCCGCGCCAGGGCGCTGCCGTTGGTGCCGAGCAGCCGAATCCCGGTGTGGCAGGGCAGGTCCCGGGCCTCGTCGAGATCGATGACCGAATCGGCGTAGAGCCGGTCGACGCACTCCGCGCCGACCTCGAGCTCGGTCATCCCGGTCCAGCCGGAGATCACCACGTCCTGGGCGTGGTATTCCTCGGCGGGCAGGCCCACCGCGCCCGCCTTCACCCGCAGCGGAATGTCCTTGGACACCAGCACTACTCGCTGCCCTTCGGCGGCGAGATTGAGCGCACAGGCGAGGATGCGGGAATCGTTGGTGTCGGTGCGGAACCCGACCGGAAGCACCTCCGGGTCGGTGTGATTCAACTCCACCTGCAGCGTGCCGCCCTCGATGCCGATCGGGACCCGCAGGTCCAACCGGCCGAATTCCAAACGCAGATCGTCGAGATTGCGCAGGGCTTCGCGAGCGAACCAGCCGAGTTCGTGATGGTGCCGTTTGGCCTCCAGTTCGCTGATGACCACCAGCGGTAACACCACGTGATGTTCACCGAAACGCGTCATGGCCCAGGGGTCGGACAACAACACGGAGGTGTCGATCACGAAGGATTTGCGGGGCGAGGTGCCGGCTCCCTTTCCGGAGCCTCCGCTCTTGCCGGAGCGGGCTTTCGAGGGAGCGATGACGGAGCGTGCATCAGTCACGGTGGGCTCCTTTGTTGTCCGTGCCATACCCGCACGGACGTTCTCGCTGGGCCGGTCCGCCCTGGGGTCAAACGACCCGAGGGCCGGGTACCGGCCCCCTCGTACTGAGTTGCTCAGCCACGATCAGGACCTCCCGGACGAGCCACACCGACGCGGCTCGCACTTCGACGGTACTGCGATTTCGCGATTCCGGCTCCCGAGATGACAGGCGTGTCGATGAATAGGTAGTGAACGCCGACCGGTAGCTATCGGACAGCTACGGAGTTGCCCGGCCACCCGGCCGAACCCGCTAGAGTCGCTACATGAGCGATGTGGCAGAGCTGGAGAAGCTGTCGTCGAAGGAACTGCACGACCGCGCGGTCAAGCACGCCGTCCGGCACGGCGACGTCAAGTTCCTGTGGCGGCTGCTGGAGCAGATTCCGGCGGCGGAGGCCGCGACCGGGAACATCGGCGAGAGCGAGGCGGACATCAAGTACGTGCTGCCGATGCTCGACGACTATGTGCACGCCGGTGAGGGCGAGATCGCCGAGGCTCTGCGGCCCTTGTACATCGAATACCTGAGCACTCGCGACTGAGCGCCACGGGGCCGACCGGCGCCCGCCGCGACGGCTCGCCGTGCGCCGCCGGGATGCGAGAAGCCCTGGCGGACAAGGGGACTCACAGATCGACCCCGGCTGCCCGTCCGGCTGCCGGGGTCGATCGCGCTGCGGTACGGCTCAGCCGAGCAGCTTCCAGTCCTCCAGGCCGTCGTAGAGCGGGAAGTCCTGGGCCAGCTTGGACACTCGCGCGCGCAGAGCGGCGAGGTCGGCGTTGCCCGCCAGCGCGGTGGCGATGATGTCGGACACCTCGGCGAATTCGCTGTCGCCGAAGCCACGGGTGGCCAGTGCGGCAGTGCCGATGCGCAGGCCGGAGGTGACCATCGGCGGACGGGGGTCGAACGGAACGGCGTTGCGGTTCACCGTGATTCCGACCTCGTGCAGCAGATCCTCGCCCTGCTGGCCGTCCATCTGCGAGTTGCGCAGATCCACCAGCACCAGGTGCACATCGGTGCCGCCGGTCAGCACGGTGACGCCGTTACCGGCGACATCGGCGGCGGTCAGACGCTCGGCCAGGATCTTGGCGCCCGACAGGGTGCGCTCCTGACGCTGCTTGAACTCCTCGGTGCCGGCGATCTTGAAGGCGGCGGCCTTCGCGGCGATCACGTGCATGAGCGGACCGCCCTGCTGGCCCGGGAACACGGCGCTGTTGAGCTTCTTCGCGTACTCCTGCTTGGCCAGGATCAGACCCGAACGCGGACCACCCAGGGTCTTGTGCACGGTCGAGGACACCACATCGGCGTGCGGCACCGGGGAGGGGTGCAGACCGGCGGCGACCAGACCGGCGAAATGCGCCATATCGACCCAGAGGTAGGCGCCCACCTCGTCGGCGATCTCGCGGAACGCCGCGAAGTCGAGATGACGCGGGTAGGCAGACCAGCCGGCCACGATCACCTTCGGACGGACCTCACGCGCCTGTTTGCGCAGCTCGTCCATGTCGACGCGGTGATCTTCCTTGCTCACCCCGTAGGCGTGCACCTCGTAGAGCTTGCCGGAGAAGTTGAGCCGCATGCCGTGGGTGAGGTGACCACCGTGCGCCAGATCCAGGCCGAGCAGCTTCTCGCCCGGATTCATCAGCGACATCAGCACCGCGGCGTTGGCCTGTGCGCCCGAATGCGGCTGCACGTTGGCGAATTCGGCGCCGAACAACTCCTTGACCCGCTCGCGCGCGAGGTTCTCCACCACGTCGACGTGCTCACAACCGCCGTAGTAGCGGCGACCGGGGTAACCCTCGGCGTATTTGTTGGTCAGCACGCTGCCCTGCGCCTGCAGCACCGCGCGCGGCACGAAGTTCTCGGAGGCGATCATCTCGAGGGTGTCGCGCTCACGGGCGAGTTCGCCCGCCATCGCGGCGGCGAGCTCGGGATCGAGATCGGCGAGCGACTGGGTGTTGACAGAGGGGGCGGTCGTCTGGGTCACGCGCACAGTCTATGTGGTGGCCCCCGGCCGCTCCGTCGTGGCCCGCAACGGCACCGGACGCGGCGACTCCGATACCCGCCGAGACGTAATAGCCGCTGCACACCAGCGGTTGCACCCCCATAATCCGGGGCTGTCCGTTTCGTAAAAAAGGCGTAACATTCGCCGCGCTGTCGACGACTGTGACAGCGTCATCGACTCATTCGATTACATCAGGGGTTCACATGCTGTTTTTCACCGCGGGTACCGGTAACTCGATTCAGGACATGCTTTTCGCGATCCTGAAGTCGGCCTGCACCATCTCCTCCGGCGGCAACGCCGGTTGCGCGGGCTGGGGCGCGTAGTAGCGCCGATACCGTCGGCCGGATTCGCGAGTCGGGGCGCGGATCCGGCCGGTGCTCGAAAACCGAAATTCCGGCGAATTGAGCGATAGCCCCGAACCGAATAGTGCGATGGCAATCACTGTCGGTCCGGCGCGTGCTCACATCCTGCGCAGAGCCGCCGGCGTCAGCGGCTCGTCGAGCAGACGGCCGAAGCGCGCCACCCGGTCGTCGGCGTCGACCGCGCGATCCAGCCACCCGCCCAGCAGGCGATACCCCTCCACGTAGGTGCTGATGTAGGCCCGCCACAGCGGCGAGGACAGAAAGCGCAGGGACTGCCGCGCCCGCTCGGGCGTGGTCAGACTCCAGCGCTGCAGGAATTCCGCGACGTCGTCGGCACCGCGGCCACGATCGTGCAGCAACAGCGCCGCATCCTGGCGGACCGCCAGGAGTTTCGCCGACGCGGTCGAGAGTCGTTGTGCGCGTTCGCCGTCGAATCGCAGGCCGAGGTCGGCGTAGATCTCCTGCGCCCAGATTCCCCAGTCCGGCCCGATGATCGATTTCAGCGCCAGATCCGCCAGCCCCTCGGCCATCAGGCATTGCGGCGTGTTCACCACGAACAGCGTCTGTTCGTCCTGTCCGGCGGCGACCAGCCCGGCCTCCTTGCGGCAGTGTTCGGTGTGGTGCCCCGGATAGGCCTCGTGCGCGATCAGGGCCGGCAGCTGCGCCATATGTTGTTTGAGATCGGAATTGATCGCGACCCGGGACCGGAAATTGCCGAGGTAGTAATTGAATCCCGACCACGGTTTGTCACCGACGATCTCGTATTCCACCTGCTCGTGATCCGGCAGCGGATAGCGTTCGCGCACCAGCTCACGCAGTGCGCCGGAGAATGCCCGCACACATTCGGTGAGGCGGTGCGGCGGAATCTCGTCGGCGCGCCGATGCGCAGTCATCCGGTCCAGCAGCGGGCCGTCACCGGCCAGCACCTCGTCGAGTTGCCGGTGCGCGTCCCGATAGTCCTCGACGTCACCGAGGGCGATATCGACGTCGAAATAGGACCGTACCTCCTCGATGAAGGAGATGTCGTCGCCGGCGAACTTGCGTCCCGAGCATTCCAGCGCGCGCAGATGCGCCTCGAGGAATTCGGTGCGCTGCTCGCTCAGCCCGGCCTCGGGCAGTTCCTTGCGCAGGGCCGCCGCCCGGTCGGCCAGTTCGCGCGGCTGCGGCGCGGGCGCCGACTCCACGGCCCGGCGCAGCGCGGGATCGCCGGTGTAGGCGTCGACGAAGCCGGGTTCCAGTCGATCGAATGCCAGTCCCAGGCGCAGATATTCGGTGACGAGCGGATGCGCAGCCATGCCATCCGACGATAGCCGCTCCCCCGCTCCCGGCCCTGTCGGCGACCGAAACCCGGCGGTGGAGAGAGAAATGTCACCCAGGGTTACCGGCGAGTAATAACACCCCGCGTTCGGCGCGGTGCCCGCCCCGAGGAGAATTCGCCTATGCGAGGACTGTCGAGCGCATTTCACCGCGCCGGGCACGGCACGGGTTCATCGGTGACGTCGTTACGGGTGGTGGCGCGTCCGCCCGGCGGGAGGACTCCGGACCGGGAGTGTGCGTAGGTGGCCCGGATGAGCGAGCCGAGTCCGTATGTCGAATTCGATCGCAAACAATGGCGCACCCTGCGTAAATCGACTCCGCTGATTCTCACCGAGGAAGAACTGATCGGCCTGCGCGGTCTCGGCGAGCAGATCGATCTCGAAGAAGTCGCCGAGGTCTATCTGCCGCTGGCGCGATTGATCCATCTCCAGGTCGCCGCCCGGCAACGGCTGTTCGCCGCCACCGCGACCTTCCTCGGTGAAACCCATCCCGACCATCAGGTGCCGTTCGTCATCGGCATCGCCGGCAGCGTGGCGGTCGGTAAATCGACCACTGCCCGCGTCTTGCAGGCCCTGCTGGCGCGCTGGGATCACCATCCGCGCGTCGATCTGGTGACCACCGACGGATTCCTCTATCCCACCGCGGAGCTCACCCGGCGGGGCATCATGCATCGCAAGGGTTTTCCGGAAAGCTACGACCGGCGCAAGCTGCTGCGCTTCGTCACCGAGGTCAAATCCGGTGCGCCCGAGGTGTGCGCACCGATGTATTCGCATATCGCCTACGACATCCTGCCGGACCAATTCCACTGCGTGCGCCAGCCCGACATCCTCATCATGGAAGGACTCAACGTCCTGCAGACCGGGCCGCGGCTGATGGTTTCGGACCTGTTCGACTTCTCGATCTACGTCGATGCGCGCATCGAGAATATCGAGCGGTGGTACGTCGATCGCTTTCTCTCCCTTCGGAAAACGGCGTTCGCCGACCCGCAGTCGCATTTCCACCACTACGCGAAGTTCAGCGATTCCGAGGCGACCATCGCCGCCCAGGAGATCTGGAACGCCACGAACCGGCCGAACCTGGTGGAGAACATTCTGCCGACGCGGCCGCGCGCAACGCTGGTGCTGCGCAAGGATTCCGACCACAGCATCAACCGGATCCGGCTGCGCAAGCTCTGAATCAGGCCGGCCAGGCCGCGTCCAGCCGTGCGGCGACATCGATATCGCGGACGGCCGCGATATACGGTTTGCGAATCTCGTCGGCCACATAGCGGGCGACGAACCGGCGGATCTCGTGATCCACGCTGGCCAGCAGCCGCAGCAGTTGGCCGCGCCGGGTCGCGGTGGCCACATTGATCCGCACATCGCCGGCGCGCGGCTCGGCGATATCGACGACGATCCGCAGCGGTGCCGCGGTGCGCACGGTCAGGTGGACGTGCACGAAGCCCGTGACCTCGAAGCGATGGCGATCGACGGCCAGATCCAGCAGCAGATCGATATCGAGCGGGATGACGAGCTCGAAGGCGACCACCTCGCCGACGAAGCGCTCCAGCACCGGCTCACCGAGCCGCGCCCGCGCCGAGGCCTTCGCCAGATGCGCCGGGCCGACCCCGATCGGGCCGAAATCGAATGCGCTGCCCGCCAATTGGGCGAAGACAGCGGCGATCCGCTGTTCGGAGGCCGCGTAGGCCACGAATCGCCGGCCGAATTCGGCATAGGTGACGTAGGGCACCGGCGCTCCGGCCACCTGTGTCGCACCATCCGGCCCGCCGCGCATCTCGCTCATGTTCGCGACGCTACGCGTGCACTCGGTGCGGATCCGGGGATGATCATGCAATGCAACACATCCTGCGCCGGGCCGTTATCTGCGGCCCGCCCGCTCACACTCCGTAACGACGATGCCGCGCAGCGTAGTCGCGCAGTGCGCGCAGGAAGTCGACGCGGCGGAACTCCGGCCAGTAGGCCTCGGTGAACCAGATCTCGGAGTAGGCGCTCTGCCACAGCAGGAAGCCCGAGAGCCGCTGCTCGCCCGAGGTGCGGATGACCAGGTCCGGATCGGGCTGACCGGAGGTGTAGAGGTGCTGGCCGATGGCGTTGACCGTGATCGACTGCACCAGATCCTCACCGGTCTCCCCGGCCGCGATCTCCTGCCGGACCAGCGAGCGCACCGCGTCGGCGATCTCCTGCCGGCCGCCGTAGCCGATGGCCACGTTCACGTGCACACCGCCGCGACCGTGCGTTTCGTCGGCTGCCTTCTGCATGCGGCGCGCGACGTCCTCGGGCAGGCCCTTCAGCGACCCGACGATGCGCACACCCCAGTTGTTCTCCGGCGCGGACAGTTCCTCGACCACATCGGTGATCACCTCGAACAGCGTTTCCAGTTCGTCGGCGGAGCGGCTGAGGTTCTCGGTCGAGAGCAGATACACCGTCACCATCTCGATGCCCTCGGCCTGGCACCAGCCGACCAGTTCGGCGATCTTCAGCGCACCGACCCGGTGGCCGTGGGTGACGTCGGTGAAGCCGTTCTCCCGCGCCCAGCGGCGATTTCCGTCACAGACCACCGCGACGTGACGCGGATGCTGTTTGCCTGCCAGCTGTTTCGACAGCTGCGCCTCGTAGATGCGATAGGGCAGGTTGCGCACCTTACCGCTGAGCACCCGACTAGCAAGCTTCACGGCTGCCAACCTTATCCACCTCTCGCGTGCCGCCCGAGTTCTCCGCCAATTTCTGCTGCGCAGGAATGGCAGCGGACACCACGAATCAGTTCCCCGGTTCCGATCGACCCTATCGCGGCGGCATCCGGCACGCGGAGCCTACTGCCGGTACAGTGACTGGAGAACTAACCTACGCAACCGTAGGTTACTCAGGAGGTAACCAGTGACCGAACGGGTGAGCTCGGCAAATCCGGTCCCCGGGGAAGTGTCCTCGCTCGAGCATCTGGCCAAGGAGGGTCTGCGCACCCTGGCCGTCAAGCCGCGATTGCGCGGCTGGATCCATACCTACGCGGTCGCCGTCGCGGCCGTCGCCGTGACGGTGCTGGTCGCGGTGTCGGCTACGGTGTCCGCCACCGCGGGCTGGTCGACCCTGGTTTACGGCGTGACCGTCTGCGGCATCTTCGGCATCAGCGCGATCTACCACCGGGTGACCTGGCAGTCCCCGCGCACCCGGATCCGGATGAAGCGCGCCGATCATTCGATGATCTTCCTGTTCATCGCGGGCAGCTACACACCGTTCGCCCTGCTGGGACTGCCCGGCCGCACCGGCATCACCCTGCTCGGCGTCGTCTGGGCCGGCGCCGTGGCCGGGGTGGCGCTGAAAGTGCTGTGGCCGGCGGCGCCGCGCTGGGTCGGGGTGCCGCTGTATCTGCTGCTGGGCTGGGCCATCGTGCCGGTCGCGGCGACGCTGACCCACAACGTGGGCGTCACACCGATGGTGCTGCTGCTGATCGGCGGCATCGCCTACAGCGTCGGGGCGATCCTGTACGCCGCGAAATGGCCGAATCCGTGGCCGGAGGTCTTCGGGCATCACGAATTCTTCCATGCGGCAACGGTTCTCGCGGCCCTGTGCCATTACATCGCGATCTGGCTGGTCGTATTCTCGTAGGGCAAGATCACCGGTAACCTGCCGCGGCCGTGCGGGCGGGTTCTATGCTCGTTCGTGCTATACGTCCGAAACCGGTAATACCGAACCAGACCACTGCCAGGGGCTATGACCAGTCGACTCGTGCTCTGGGCCCTGCGTGCGCGCTGGGGCCTTTCGTCGGTGGTGATGGTCTGCAACCTGGGCGGCCTCGCGGTCATCGTCGTCGAATTGTGGCTGAGCGGATTTCTCGGCAACCTCGGCGAGGACTGGCTCAGCGCCGTCGCCCAGACCGCGATCTATCCGGTGATCGGCGCAGTGGCCGGCATCGTGCTGGCGGTGCGCGACCGGGTGTACTACTTCAGCTGGATCGATCAGACCCGCCGGCCCACCCGGCCCGAGGCCGAGCGACTGCTGAAACTGCCCATCGCCATCACCGTCCGGGCGCTGGCCATCTGGATACCCGGCGTCGCCATCGCCACGGCGCTGTTCGCCCAGGTGGTGCCCACCCGGGCACTGTGGGCGATCGGGGCGATGTTCTTCCTGGGCGGACTGGAGTCGGCGGGATTCACCTTCCTGGTGGTGGACCGGCTCATCCGGCCGACGATTCCGGTGATCGCGCGGGTGCTCGGCGGTACCTCGCACTGGAGTGCCACGGTGCTCAACCGGCTGGTCATCTCCTGGGCGGTGGCCGGGGCGATGCCGCTGCTGATGTTGATCACCGTCCTCGGCGATCCGGTGGCCGACGCCTCCGATCGGGTGCGGACCGCGCTGTACATGTCGCTGGTCGGCCTGCTGGTCGGGGCGCTGACCACCGCCACGCTGGCCCGTTCGGTGGCGGCGCCGCTGGGGACGTTGCGGCGCGCGCTGGACCGGATCGCGCGCGGCGAACTCTCCGCGCGGGTGCCGATCACCAGCGCCAGTGAGATCGGGCGCCTGGAACTGTCGGTGAACGAGCTGGCCGAGAATCTGTCCGAACGCGAACGCATGCGCGACGTGTTCGGCCGCCACGTCGGCAACGAGGTGGCCGAACGCGCGCTGGCCGGTGGCGTCGACCTGACCGGCGATGTGCGGGTGGTGACCGCGCTGTTCGTGGATGTGACCGGCTCGGTGGAGATGTCGACCGAACTGGCGCCGCGCGAGTTCGTCGACCAGCTGAACCGGCTGCTGGCCGTGGTCGTCTCGGCGACCGAGGACAACGGCGGGCTGGTCAACAAATTCGAGGGCGATGCGGCGCTGTGCATCTTCGGCGCGCCGATCGCCCTGGGCGACAACGCGACTCCCGCTCTGCGCGCCGCACGGCGTATCCGCGACGAGGTCGCCCTCGGCGGTGAATTCGATATCGGCATCGGGCTGGCGCGCGGCAGCGTCTTCGCCGGCGACGTGGGGACCGACACCCGGCTGGAATTCACCGTGATCGGCGACGCCGTCAACGAGGCCTCCCGGCTCACCACCGAGGCCAAGGAGGTTCCCCGCCGAATCCTGGCCAGCCAGGCCGTGATCGACGCGGCGACCGAATCCGAACGGTCCCGCTGGGTGCTCTACGACAAGATCCAGCTGCGCGGCCGGCGCGAACCGACGGCGTGCTGGACCGATCGCAAACCGGTGGGGCTGGGGGCGAACGCTCCGGTCGAGGAGTGAGGCCGGCTGCGGCCCGTCGACATCCGATCCCGTCGCCGACGCGCGGCTCTCGGCAGCACTACCGCCGCGGCGTCAGGACCCTACGAGCGCGGCGCGCACCTCTTGCGGTTCCGTTACCGGTAGGTCGCACACGGTGCCGCGGCAGACGTAGGCCGCGGGGGCGCCGGCCCGGGCGGGTCGGTCCGTGAGCAGTGGGACCGAATCGGATTGCCCCGCAACGACCACCGCACCCCCGGGGGCGAAACGGCGTGCGGTGCGCAGCAATTCGGCCGTCGCCGCGGTGTCGGGCGATTGCGCGATGGCGATCTGAATCGGCCCGGCCAGTGCCGCCTCGGCGACGCTGAGCCACTGCCCGCCGGAGCGGGGCGCGCGGGCCAGCACGATGGCGCCGGCGTTCAGGGTGGCATCGGCCAGGGCGCGGTAGCGGGCCGCGCGGTCCGGGGCGCTCAAGGCGGAGGCGGTGAGCAGGGTTTCGGCGAAGGTGGAGGCCCCGGCGGGGGTCGCCCCGTCGAGCGGATCGCGCGGCCGGGCGACGAGTTCCTCGGCATCGGCGGCCGTGTCGAACCAACTGCCGGGTTGCGCCGGATCCTCGAAAAGGGTTGCGGCGGTGTCGATCAGCTGTTGCGCCCGGTCGAGCCAGGACAGTTCGCCGGTGGCCTGGTGCAGGGCCAGCAGTCCGGTCGCCAGCCACGCGTAGTCCTCGAGCACACCGGGCGCGGTACCGGTCGCACCGCCCAGTGAGGCACGCACCAACCGGCCGTCGACGAGATGCCGGTCCAGCAGGTACCGCGCGCACCGGGCGGCGGCGTCGACCCATTCCGGCCGGTCGTGGGCAGCACCGGCCTCGGCGAGGGCGGTGATCGCGATGCCGTTCCAGGCGGTGACCACCTTGTCGTCGCGCTCGGGTTGCGGCCGCCGGTCCCGCACCGCACGCAGCCGCTGCCGGATGTCGTCGAAGCGGCGGGCATCGGCGGGGTCCTCCCGCCGACCGGTGCCGGGATCGGTGTACCGGGTGAGCACGGACGTGCCGTGTTCGAACGTGCCCTCGGCCGTCACACCGAATTTCGCCGCGGCCCAAGGGCCGTCCTCGGGGCCGAGCGCGTCGGTGAGCTGCTGCGGCGTCCACACGTAGGTGGCGCCTTCGATTCCGGGCGCGCCCGGTTCCAGGTGGGTGTCGGCGTCGAAGGCCGAGGCGAACCCGCCCTCGGCGGTCAGCAGATCGGTGAGCAGGAAGGCCGCGGTCTCCTCGGTGATCCGTTGCGGCAGTGGGTCACCCGCACCCGGAGCACCGCTCGCCTCCAGCCGCGCCAGATGCGCGTAGGCACGCAGCAGTTGCGCATTGTCGTAGAGCATCTTCTCGAAATGCGGAACCACCCACGCGGCATCGACCGAGTAGCGGGCGAACCCGCCGCGCAGCTGATCGTAGATACCGCCGCGGGCCATGGCCGCGCAGGTCAGCGAAACCGCCTGTCGCGCAGCATCTTCCCCGGTGCGTTCGTAATGGCGCAGCAGCCCCTCCAGCAGCGCCGAGGGCGGGAACTTCGGCGCTCCGCCGAATCCGGCGTAGCGCTCGTCGACATCGCGCAACACCGCCGCGACCGCATGCGCGAGCAGCTCCGGCGTGACGGTCAACTCGCTCGCGGGCAGTCCGGCCCCCTGATCCCGCAGCGCCTGCGCCACCTGCCCGGCGGCCTGGTCGACCTCGTCGCGGCGATGGGTCCAGGTATCGGCGACCGCGGTCAGCAACTGGGTGAACGACGGCATACCGCCGCGCGGCACCTTCGGATAGTAGGTGCCGCAGTAGAACGGCTCCCCGGCCGGCGTGAGGAAACACGTCATCGGCCAGCCCCCCTGCCCGGTCATCGCGACGGTCGCGGACATGTACACCGCGTCGATATCCGGACGTTCCTCGCGATCGACCTTCACACAGACGAAATTCGCGTTCATCAGCTCGGCGGTCGCCGGATCGGAGAACGATTCATGCGCCATCACATGACACCAGTGACAGGAGGCGTAACCGACCGACAGCAGGATCGGGATATCCCGCGCTCGTGCCTCGGCCAGCGCCTCGGCACTCCATTCCCGCCAGTCGACCGGGTTGTCGGCGTGCTGGCGCAGGTAGGGCGATGTCGCGTCGGCCAAGCGGTTCATGGCTCCACCCTCCCACAGGACCGATACACAGCAACACCCGCTGACCGGGCAGCCCAGCCGCACGACCGTGTGCGATATCCCCCTCGACGCGATGCAGGAGGCACTCACCCACCTACGTGCCACGGCCATCCCACTCGACGCGCAGACCGCTTGCCCGATCCGCTGGTCAGCGGCTCGAGGCGGTCCGTGAAGCGAGGACACGGAGCAGGGAGAACTCGGATTCGACCGGGTGGCTGCGCACCGATGTCGTCCGGGCTCTATGGGGCCGTCCCACTGTCCACTGTCTGTCGCGCGGCCTCGATTTCGGGGGACAGCTGCGCAATTCGGTTGCGCATACCCTTGATCAGCCGCAGCGTGATCTCCGGATGGGCGGACAACCAGTCGTCACGCAGTAGGGCATCCGCTATGACGCGAGGGTGTGTCGGCCGTTCATCCGGCGCAACGCTTGTGAGCGCTACTCCGGTGGGGGCAGTAATGGCCCGAGGGGGCCGAGGTCGATGTTGAGGTCTTCGGGGGTGAGGCCGAAGTGTTCGCGCAGTTCGGCCATGCGTTGTTCGAGCAGCATCAGTGTGGTGCCTATGCGTTCGACCTGGGCGTCGGTGAGGTCGCCGGCGTCCACGCGGCGCAGCGCCTGGCGCTCCATCAGCTGGCGCAGTAGCTCCACCAGGGTGAGCACGAGGGTGACCAGTCCGCGCTCCACGGATTCCGGATCGGTGTCGATTCGCGGTGGGATACCGCCGAATTCAGTCATCGCCGTGCTGGTCGGGCGACGCGGACGGGGCCGGCGGAAACAGGGTGCTGATCGAGGAGATGAGGGCGCGCAGCGAGATCTGCACCAGATCCACATCGGCGATGGCGAGCCGGATGTCGCCGGTGATGATCACACCACCGGTCAGTACCCGGTCCAGGAGATCGACCAGCGCGATCCGTCGTTCGGTGTCGACGGCGCGATCGGGCGGTGTCGGGCCGGCCCGCGTCATGTCGGCCCGGGTCATGTCGGCTCACGTTGCACGCCCGCGAACGAATACGGCGGCCACGGGCCGGTGAGTTCGAGCCGGATACCGGGAAATTCGGCGCCCAACGCGTTCACGGTCGCCGTGAAGTCCTCGGTCCGGTCGTCGTCGACGAGGTAGGTCCCGTTGAGCACCATCCAGTCCCGGCGGCCGCTCACCGCCGGGTCGGTCAGCGGCTGACATCTCCCGGCCGCGGCCCGGCGCAGCAACCGCTCGTGCACCTGCGCCGCCCGCTCGGCCGCGTCGCGTTCGACGGTCTCCTGCGCGGACAATTGCGCACGCCGGCGGGCGAGATACGCCGCGCCCGGCGTCATCGTGCCGGCTTCGGCCTTGGCCTCGGCGATGGCGGCGGTGAGGACAGCGCGGTCACCGTACGCCCGCACTCCCCACTCGGTGCGCCCACTCACCAATTCCAGCGCCGCTGCGAAATCCGCTCGCCGTTCGTCGAGCAACTCGCGCACCCGTTCGTCGTCACGGAAGACCGTGGCCAGCCGCAACGGAACGGCCGGTCCTCGGCGCACCACGGCCGAGACGACCGCGTCGTGTGCCCGCGCCGTCACCTCCAGCCAGTCCAGATCCTCGAAGTTCCGGCGCAGCGGCTCCTCTCCGAACACGTCCAGCGGCACCGAGCCCACGACCGCGGTGAGATCGCCCGACACCACAGTGCGCACCGGCTCTCCCGCGACTCCGGCCGTTCCGTCGGGCGCCACCGCGTCGTCGCGAGACGCCGCCACGGCGTACAACCAGACCGCCCGATCATCGGTCACGGCGGGTCCTTCGCGGCTCGCGGGCACGTTCGATGGGCTCCGGGCTTTCCTTCGCAGCCTCCAGTTGGGCGATCCGCTCGCGGAGTTTCCGATTCTCGAGTTCCAGGTCGTTGTCCTGCCTCTCCAGCGTGTGTGCCTTGCTGTTGAGCCAGGGATCGGTCTCCCACCAGTCGATGCCCACCGACTTGGCCGTCTCCAGCGAGGCGATCACCAACCGCAGCTTGATGGTGAGCAGTTCGATGTCGAGAAGATTGACCTGGATATCGCCCGCGATCACCAAACCCTTGTCGAGGACACGTTCCAGGATGTCGGCGAGGTTGGTCGAGTGCCCGCCTCCACCCCCGCCCCCGAAGGGCTGCGGCTGATACGACTCACCTCCGACTACCGTCATCACCGCCCCCTCGGACCGATGTCGGTGCTACCGCGGTGGTAGCGCCCTGTTCTGCGGTATGCCAGCAGATTCTCGTCGAAATCGATCTCCACCTGATAGGTCGCCATGATGTCCGCCGACGAGGGGATGCGGCGATCCTCGAGCACCTCGATCTCCACCAGCCAGCCGTCGTCGGTCGGCTCCACGCTCGTGACACCCTGGAGGGGCTTCGTCGTCAGTTCCGCGAGGCATTCGACCGCGACCCCGGCGGCCTGCGCCGCGGTCAGGGGCGGTTGTTCGTCCGATGTCTGGGCATCGTCGGGGATGGTGTCGCGGGCCACGGGAGTCACTTCTTCCGGTCGGTCGGACCTACCTCGGACCGGTCATCCGATTCAGGATCTCTTGTTGCGCTTGCGCGGCCTCCTCCGCGGATATCTCGCCCGCGGCGGCGGCGCGGTCGATGTTCTCGAGTTCGCGCCGCAACCGCACGGGATCGTGCATTTGCTGTTCGACCTGCTCCTGGATCAATTCACTCAGCCAGATCACGCCACGCACCGGCGCGGCGGGGAGCAGAAGTATCGAAGAGATCAGACCCATGTCTCACCCCTCCGGTGCTCGCTTCGTCACGAAGTCGTAGGCCGCCATCGGTCCGAGCAGACTCAACTCCACCCGGCCGTCCCACTCCGACATGAGCCGGCGCAACAACTCCTCCAGTTCGTCCTGCCGCGACGTTTCGACCAGTGCCGCGAGGTGGACGGCATCCTCTTCGTGGGTGGGGTCGCGCAGATTGACCATCGCGTCGAGCTTCTCGAGTTCGGACGCCACCTTGCGGGTGTCCTCGGCTCGCTTCGTCTCGATGGCCTGATTGATCATCTCGCCCAGCATGATTCGCTCGTTGCGGGTGGCGTCCTCCGATTTCCCGCGGATCTCGTCTCGGAGGCGGGCGGCGTCGGAATTCTCGTCGAGCAGTTCGCGCAGGATCGCGTCCTCGACGTAACGCCCTCTGATGACGAACTGCACCCGTCCTTCGAGTTCCACCAGAGCCGCGTGGAATTCGTCTTCGTTCGCCTCGAGCAGTTCCTTTTCCACCGCATCGGCGTCGGTCATGACCGCGCCGAACCGCAGCGGCAGCACGGGAGCCACCGCCGCGGACCCGTCGAGAAGTTTCTCGTGAGCGGTGAGGTCCTGGGGTGTGCCCAGCGGCCGATCGGAGGAGAGCGTACTGACCAGCGCGGCGATGTCGCCGTGCCGCACGACCGTCACTTCACCCGGTGGATCGCCGACTCCCGTGGCGTGGGGCTCCGGCTCGACGTCGGCGGGCACGATGCCGTAGACATAGACGGCTGTGGTATCGGCGGCCATCACCGCTCCTCCCGCTTGGAGGGCCGGTGCACCGTCTGCCGCTTCTCCTGCACATCGCCGAGGAAGTCGGCGACCTTCTTGCCGGCCGCGTCGAGTGCGCCCTTCGTCTTGTGCTCGGCCGCGCCTTCGGTGACTTCGCCGACGATGTCGGTGATCCCCTTCGGCTCGCTGGTGGAAATCTCCAGCCGGTTCACCGCTTCGGCGAAGCGTAGATAGGTGTCGACGCTGGCCACGACAACGCGCGCGTCGATGGTCACCAATTCGATGCCGACCAGCGACACTCTCGCGAACGCGTCGATGACCAGACCCTTGTCGAGAATGGTGTCGATCACGTCGGCCAGGCTGGACGAATTCGGCCGCGCCATTGTGCCGGCTCCGCCGCCGCCTCCGCCTCCGCCTCCTGCGGGTTCGATTGTCATCTTCCTACTCCTCCGCTCACACGTGGGCGGCGAGTGACCGAGCTCTTGCGGGCGGCCGTTCGGCGGCGAGGTGGCTCCGGTTCTTCCTCCTCGTCGGAATCGCGCTGATCCTCGTCGTGCTCGTCGTCCTCGTCTTCTGTCTCATCCGGTTCTTCGTCGTCGAAGGCTTCCTCGTCGGCGCTGTCCTCCTCGGCGTTGCCCTCTTCGTGGTCCTCCTCGGCGTTCTCTTCCTCTTCGCGCTGTCGCGCCGTCTCGTCGTCTTCCACGACCTTGCCGTCGCGGATCTCGCCGTGCCAGCCGACGATGTCGTCGCCGTGCAGGACCGCATCGGTCATGACGTGGCGCTGAAAGTGCTTGAGCTCCAACCGGCATCGGCGCCCGGCGGCACGCCACAGATTGCCGGTCTTCTCGATCACTCCCTGGGGGTGGTACTCGAGCACCACCAGGATGCGTGTGAGGTTCGGAGTGAGCTCGTAGAAGCCGACGGCACCGTCGATATAGCCCTTGGCGCCCTTGGAACGCCAAATGATTCGCTCGAACGGAACCTGTTCGATGATCGTGGACTCCCAGGTTCGCCTCGACCAGAACACCTTGCCGGTCCAGCTGAGTTTCTCGTCGGAGACCTGCTCGACCTGTTCGAGCTTCTTCGTGAATTTCGGGAAGTCCGCGAATTGCGTCCACTGGTCGTACGCCAGATCGATCGGCACGCCGACGTCGATCTCCTCGACGATATTGGTCAGCTTGAGCTTCTTCCCGCCGCCGCCTTTGCCACGACCCCCGGTCAGCGAATTCTTGAGCGATTCGAACGTCTGCCCGGCCGAGTGCTTGAGCTTGCTCATACCTCCGCTCATGACGGCCTGCAGTGGGGAACCGCCGCCGGCCAGTTTGTCGATGCCGGTCACCGCCGCGATCAGATTTCCTTCACCACCCGCATAGTCGTTCAACCGGCCGGCGGTCTTCGAGACCCGGTTCGAAAGCCCTTCCACCGCGCGTTCGGCCAATGTCCCCGCGAGGTTCTGCACCGATTGCTGGAGCGGGCCGACTGGTTGAGCCGTTTTCGCCATCGCTGTCACCTCCTCCTGCGGCGCACGGGCGGTTCGTCGGAATCGGAGCGGCTACGGCGCCGGCTGACCGAAACAGGTTTGCGTTCCGCGGATTTGCGAGCCGAAGTCCGAGAAGTCGTCTTCCGCGCGCGCGAGGCTGCGGGTTTGCGTGCCCGCGGGGCGGCCGGCTCCCGGTCTTCTTCCTCCTCGCCGGATACCTCGTCGCCGGAATCGACTTCCCCGAGATCTTCGTCGGAGGACTCCACGTCCACGACCTCGTGCTCGTCCTCGTCGTCCGGCTCGGATGCCGGTGCTCGGTCGCTGTCCTCGCCCGACAACAAGTCGCCCGACAACAGGGACGAGCCCTGCTGCAATCGGGTGTTGAGTGCGTCGAGCTGGTTGCTCGCGGCGGTCACCGCGGCGGATCGGGCCGCACCCAGCAACTCGTCGCGCACGGTATCGGTGAGCTGCGTCAGGTCCGCCGACGATTTGAGCAGCGACGTCCCCCGTTCCAGCAACTCACCGGGAATGTCGGACGAACGTTTCGCCATCATCGCCCCCGCCACCCCCAGCGCGAAGCGCATCTTCCGCGTGCGCCCCAGCAGATAACCTATGCCCACCCCTACGGCAATACTTGTGCCACCTTTCATGGCCTTCTCCTCGTTTGCTCGACGCGCCTGCACGGCCGCACTGCCGCGGGATGGGTCGAGCGATGAGACCCCGATGTTTGGAGTAAGCCACATCACAGAATGGCCTTACATCAGCGTATACCCAGCTATCCCCGCTGTCGGCCATTAGCCGGAGGGACTTCCGGCATATCGATCAACGCAGTCGGCGGGTGCGCCGGCGCGGGCGCAGCACTCGCACCGCCCGCCGCCAGCCGCGCGGTGTGGCGACGAAGCGCACCGGCCCGTCGAATCGGTCCGTCGGGTCGACTCCGGACGCGGAGATACCGGCCCGGCGGGCGGCCTCGTAGCGAGCCAGACCCTCGCGGAACGCGGCCGGGTCGCCGCCGACGTCGGGGTGCTGGGTGCGCACGAACCGGCGGTAGGCCGCGCGGTCGGCGGCCGACCATCCGGCGCGTGCCGTCGGCGTCCGCGCTTCCCGGATCGGTTCGGGATCTCTGCTCGCCATCCCCTCCAGTATCACCACGCCCATCGCGCCGAAACCGTGACCGTACGCAGTGTCCGAAATGGGTACTCCACGGCCATGGACGACAGCGTGCAGATTCGACCGGTACCGATGCGGCGGCGGCCTTGGTTCGCGGATCTGGAAGAAGCCGAACGACGTGGCGCCCACGGCAATGCCGGGCTCGGCTATTTCGATTGCGATTGCGAAATCTGCCACCGGCGGTTCCGGCCCGCCGCTGTCTGAAAACGGTATTCCCGCAACAGATTTCACGCAGCCTATACGGGCCGCACAACGTTTTGCCTGGTCAACGCACCAATCGCGGTCGATGGTACGTTAGCCGGGTGCGTGATAACCTCCCCGAAATTCCGGGTGGCCCTTACCTTCCCGCACTGCTGCTGGTGGGTACGGAAGCAGCGGGGCTCGATCGCACGGCAGAGGCCTACCGAGCCATCAAGCGTCAGATCATCGATCTGACGCTGCCGCCCGGCAGTCGCTTCACCGAATCGTCTCTCGCACAACAGTGGAACATCAGCAAGACACCGGTCCGGGAGGCGCTCGCACGGTTACGGCGGGACGGACTGGTTACGGCGCTACCGCGGGCCGGCTATGTCGTCAGCCCGATCACGATCGTGGATACCGATGATCTCTGTGCCCTGCGGACCGTGCTGTCGAGCGAGGCCGCGGCCCTCGCCGCGCGGCGAGGCATAGACGCATCGGTACTGGAGCGTCTCGGGCAGTTGTCGACAGTCCCCGGCGCACTGGCCGCGGGCGACGCGGATCAGGACGAAGCAATGCGGGCGGCGATGGAATTCGAAGCTCTCATCGCCAACGCGAGCGGCAACAACCGTCTCGCGAAAGTGGTCGTCGAGGTGCTCGACGAGTTGGAGAGAGTCTTGCGGATGGCCGCGCTGATCGCTCCCGAGGCCGCGAGTCCGCCCGGTGAGCTGCAGTCCATCTACGAGCCCCTTCGCGCCCGCGATGCAGGTGGCGCCCGCAGAGCGGTGCGGAACCGCTGCGAACGGGTACATCGCGATGTGGTCCGCGTCCTGACCAGGAGCGCTTCGGTCAGCGGCGCGCACATCGAAATACCACGGCCTCGCGACGACAACGTGCCCTCCTGAACCGAGGCCGGCTACCGCCGAGATCTCACCTCATCCACCGGGGGCCAGTCCGCACATCGCACGACGTCGAATCCCCGGCTCGGAAAAACCGTGTTCATGAAGAAGTCGTGCATCGCCGGATCCCCGTCGGCACACCCGTCCCGCAGCACTGTGATGCGATATCCACGATCCGAGGCGTCGTAGCAGGTCGCAGCCACCATCGCACTGGTCGCAACTCCGGCGATCGCGACCGCGTCGACGCCCGATGCGCGGAGCACGAGATCGAGATCCGTACCGGCGAACGCGCTGGCGCGCCGTTTCAGCACGACGACGTCGTCACCCGAGACCGGAAGCGCGATCTCGGTGCCGGCGGAACCCTCGTGGAAGTCGTCCCCCGCCGCGAGAAATTCCGCGAACAGCGCGTTGCCCGGCGGCAGATCGGCCCCGTTCCTCCGAACAGCGAAATGCACGAACACGACCAGAACGCCGGCCGCCCGGGCGCGCGGAAGCAGCTCGGTGAGTGACGGCACGACCTCCCTGGCGAACGGGTAGTTCCTGGTGATCCCCCGCTGAACGTCCCCGATGACAAGCGCAGTCGCCACGAGATGATTCTCCTTCGCAGAGGGTGACCCTGAGATCACAGTAGGCAAGATCTGAGATATCAACAAGCGGTTGTGCGCCCTCCAAAAGCGAAGATCGCGGCAGCCCGCCGGCGGAGTCAGGGGTGAGACGCCAGACCATCAGGGTCGTTCCGCCGAGAGTTGAGGGTGTTTCCGGATGGTGGCGAAGTTGTCGATGCAACAGTGTTTCGGGAATGAACGAATCGCGCGGTAGCTCTGACGCTGCCCCTTCCGGTGCCAGGCCGAAGCGCAGGCGATGGCCGGTGATCCTCGTGAGCGTCGCCTCGGCCGTCGTGATCTTCGGGGCCGGAACACTGACACTGAAGATCTCTCACGTGGCGAGCAGTCGGGCCCGCTCGAGTGCCGAAGTCGTTGTCCCGCAACTCGACTCGGCGGCGCTGCAGGCGGCGATATCCAGCGCGCCCGATCGAACGACATCGGTTCTCGCGCAGGTGAGCGGGCCCGCAGGGCACTGGTCCGGGACGTTCGGCGTCGCCGACACGGCCACCGAGGCGCCGGTGCCCGCGGACGGTCGGTTCCGTCTGGGCAGCGTCACCAAAACGTTCATCGCGACAGTCGTGCTGCAGCTGGTCGCGGAGAACCGGGTGGACCTCGCCCAGCCCGTTCAGCATTACCTGCCCGGTGTCCTACCCGCCGACTACCCGCCGATTCCCGTACGCACGCTGCTCGACTTCACCAGCAGCCTCCCCGAACTGACAGGCGATGACTTACCGACGTCTCCGGAGGGAGTGGTGGACCACCGCTTCGATGATCATCCACTTCCGGAGTTGGTCGCGATGGCGGTACGCCATCCCCGCCCTTTCGACAATCCCGGCAGCGTGCAGGTCTACGGCGCCACGGGCTACTACGTCGCCGCGATGATCATCGAGAAGATCACCGGCAGAAGCTACCAGCAGGAAATCACCGATCGGATCCTTCGTCCCCTGCGTTTGCCCGATACCACTGCCCCGCAGGTCGATACGACGATGCCCGGCCCGCACTCACACGGTTACATAGCAGTTCCGGCCCCCGGTGGAGGTAGCCGGCTCGTAGACATCACCGAGCAGAACCCCGGTGCCGGCGGCATGATCTCCACGGCGGCCGATCTCGACCGGTTTCTGGTATCTCTCTTCTCGGGCCGCCTTCTCCCACCCCCGCAGATGCACGAGTTGTTCACTGTTCCCGACGTGCCATACCTCGGTGGCGCTACCAGCGACAGCGGCCGAAACCGCGCCTACTACAGCGCCGGACTCATGCGTGTCACACTGGCGAACGGCGTGACCGTCTGGGGGAAGACCGGCAGTACCTACGGCTATACGGACGGGATGTTCACCACCCGAGACCTAGGTCGTCGGCTCGTCTACTCCTTCACCCCGGTCACTGGTGGCGGCAACGATCCGGCGCTCGTGAACCGGTTGATCTCGGCGGCGTTCGCCCCCGCCGCAGGGAGCCGATGACAACGGAAACGAGCGATCCGCGGGTCCGCCGGCTCGTTCAGGCGCCGATACCACCGGACAGCACGGGCCAGGAATCGTGCAGATCCGCCTCGAACAGTCCCCAGGTGTGGGAGCCCTCGGGACGGTCCACGTACACCGCCGGGACGCCGAGCTGACCGAGCCGACCGGCGAAAGCGCCGGTACACGCACTCGCGACGGCCTCCACCGGTGGGAAGGGCAATCCCCGGTCGATACCGCCCGGGATGCCGGACGCCGCCGACAGATAGATCGCCTTACCGGCCAGTGCACCGGCCCGCGCGAACGCGTCGTGCGCGGGCCATGCCCCGGTGCCCGGCAGGCCCCACATATTGCCCGGATTGCCGCCGCCCCGGACGACCTGCGCACTCACCATCGCGATTCCGGACGGATCGTTCGACCAGGGGCACCCGCTGTAGGAGGCCACCGCACCGAAGCGCTCCGGCGCCTGGATCGCGAGGTCCACCGCCGACGCCGCACTCATCGACACCCCGGCGATCGCATTGCGGCCGGTGGTGCCCAGCTGGGCGTCGACGACGTCGGGCAGTTCCCGGGTGAGGTAGCTCTGCCAGCGATTGCGGCCCATCACCGGGTCGTCGGCGATCCAATCGGTGTACATACTGTTGGGCCCGCCGACCGGCATCACCACATTGACATGCTTGTCGGCGAAGAACGCCCGCACATCGGTGTCGTCCCACCAGGAGATGTTGTCGACACCGCCGCCGATGCCGGTGAGCAGATACAGCGTGGGCGCCGGTCCACCGCCGGCCGCGCGGATCACCCGGTTCGTGATCACCCGGTCCATCGATGGCGAATAGACATCCATCTCGACCGCCGCCGGACCCAGCGGATGTTCGCCCACCACATGCGCCGCCGGGGCCGCCGCGGCCGAACCCGCCGCGAAAGCACCCCCGGCAACGACCGCACACACCATTACGAGTAGTCGCGTGATTACCGTCACGACACAGGGACTACCCCGCCATGATCATCACAATGCCGCCAGCCCGTGACCGGCCGGTGGGCGGCCGGTCACGGGCGTCGACATCAGCCGAGACGCGCCTCGATGGCCTCGATGATGCGCGGCCGCAGTTCGCGGGCGCTGATCACCGCGTCGACCGAGCCGACCTCGACGGCGCGGTGGATGTTGTGCACCCGGTCGAATTCGGCGGCGACCTCACCCAGCTTCTCGGCGCGCACCTGCGAGCGGACCTCGTCGAGTTCGGCGGACAGCTCCGCGCGTTCGGTACCCGACGCGTTCGCGACCCGCGACTCCAGTTCGCGCACCCGCGGATCGGAGGCGGTGCGGGTGTTGACGTCCCCGGCGAACACCACGGCCGCCGCCGGGGCGCCACCGAGCACCGAGGCGAACGAACCCTCCAGCGCGAGCACGGTCATATTCGGGTTCAGCGCCTTCGAGAACACCACGAACGCACCGCCGTGGTAGCGCGAGATCACGCAGAACACGATGGGCCCGCGGAAGTTCACGATGGCGCGGCCGATTTCGGCACCGTATTCGAGTTGCAGCTTGCGCATCGACTCCGGTGATCCGTCGAAGCCGGACAGATTGGCCAGCACCACCAGCGGCCGGTTGCCGCTGGCCGCGTTGATCGCGCGGGCCGCCTTCTTCGACGACCGCGGGAACAGCGTGCCCGCGGTGTAGGTGTCGGGTCCGTCGGTGGACGGGAAGCCGCGCCGCGGCACACCCCGCGATTCGATACCCAGCAGGCAGACCGGGATACCGCCCAGATGCGCGTCCTGGACGACGGCGGTCTCCGCGTCGGCCATACCCGCCCAGCGCTCCAGCACGGCGTGGTCCTGGTCGGCCAGCGCCCGCATCACGGTGCGAATATCGAAGGGCTTCTTGCGATCCGGGTTCGCGGTCGCGGAGAAGATTTCGCCGACGGTCGTGAAATCGCTGTCGGGCACGGTGTGCGGGAACGTGCACACGTCGCGGTCGATCGGGTCGGTGGTCTGCGCGCGACGCGGACCCTGCTCACCGGGCGCGATGTAGGTGTGGTCGTAGTGCGACATCAGCACATCGCGAGCCCCGGCCAGATTCGGCGCCCAGTACTGCGCCTGTCCGTTGGGGCCCATCACGCGGTCGTAGCCGCCGATGCCGAAGTTGTCCTCGGCCGACACACCGCCGGAGAAGTCCAGCGCCTGCTTACCGGTCAGCACCATCGCCGAATCCGGGGTCATCACGAGAATGCCCTTGGTGTGCATGAGCATCGTCGCCTCGGCGTTCCAGTACGGCTGCGCGCCGACGTTGATGCCGGAGACCACGATGTTGATCTCACCGCCGTCCTGGGTGAATTCGACGATGCGCTTGAGCGCGGCCGCCACCCAGTCCATGTTCTCCGTACCGGACTTCATCGAGATCCGGGCGCCGGAGGACAGCGCGTACCACTCCAGCGGCACCTGCATCTGCTCGGCCAGATCCAGCGCCGCGATCACCCGGCGGCATTCCGGCTCCGACAGCGCGCCCAGAGACTTGGTCGGATCGCCGAGCAGCACCACGCGGGTGATGCCCTGCGGATGCCGGTCGGTCGGCGTGGACACCACACCGGCGACCATCGCCGCGGTGTTGCGTCCCTTGGGCCGGTCGACCGGGACGAGAGTGTGCTCGGCGTCCAGGTCGTATTCGGTGAAAGTGCCGAGCAGACCGGTCAATTCGTACGGGTACACCGTGCCGCGGCTGGCGGCCCGCAGCACCTTCTGGCGGTACTCGTCGAGCGGTTCGACCGGATCGTCGGTGCGCTCGCCGACGGTGACCTCGGTGCCGCCGGTGGCATCGAACCGGATGCGCACGACGATCTTGACCAGCTCACCGGTCTGCGCGTCGGGCTGGCGGGCGATGAGCAGGATCTCCTCCAGCCCGGCGCCCGCGGTGGCCGGTTCGACGCGGCCGACGATGGTGTCCAGCTCGGCGCGGGTCACATCCAGCGGCGGCCAGATGTAGAGCACGATCCGGTTGGTGTGGAAGCGCTTGGCCGACGGCCGCCGCGACTGCGCCCGGCGAATCGAGTCGACGCAGGTCGCGACCGTGCTCTCGGCGGTCGGCAGGGACAGCAGCCGGCCCTCGTGATCGCGCAGCGCGGTCAGGTCGCGCACCTGCGCGAAGGCGATCAACCGCTCGTCGGCGGGGTTCTCCTTCGCGACGCCCCGGAAGAGGTAGACCTCCTCGTCGGAGGACGGCAGCCGGGTGAGATCGAATTTGCGCAGGCGGCGCATCTGCATCCGCTCGGCGATGTAGGGGTGCAGGCCGCGGATCAACCGCTCCTCGGCCAGACCGGTCGCCGACGGGCGGAAGGTGAAGTGGTGGTGCATCACCGCGCCGTTGCTGCCCGCGACGGTGGCCGTGATCCGGTTCACCTGGTTGGGCAGCGACCGGGCGCCGAGCACTTCCTGCAGGGCGGCGGCCATCGCGTCGAAGTCCTCCGGCTGGTTCTCCCAGCCGAGGTAGATGTCGGCCTCGATGGAGGCGGCGCCGCCGGCCAATTCGGTGAGCCCGCTCAGCACCGTGTCGAGCGAGTCGAAGCTGACCGCCGCGGAGACCAGATTCACACCACGGCGTTCGGCGACCACGAAGGTGCAGCCGTCGACGTCCTGGGTGCGCACATCGGTCAGGCCCTTGTTGCCGTAGTACCGCCGGGTCAGCACCTCGAGCATGACCGTGTTGTCCGGGTTGCCGCGCACCAGCCGCTGGGCCAGCAACCGCACCAGCGGTTCGGTGCTGCGCACCATCTCGGCGATGCGATCGGTGCGGTCGGCGGCATCCGGATGCGCGTCCAGATGGCTCAGATGCTTGCGGACGTTGGTGTAGACGCGGGCGCGGTTGCGGCGCAGCAGCGGCTGGCCGTACCAGGCGTAGACCACTCCGCGGGTGATGTCGGCGATCACCGGGAAACGCACCTGGGTCGCGGCCACCAGCCGCTCCAGCGCCAAGCCCACCGGTTCCCGCAGCACCCGATCCGGCACCGGCTCGCCCAGCCATTCGCGCAGCAGCGTGGTGACGACGGTGACCGTGTCGGACGGGCGCTGCTGGGCGAGGAAGATCCGGAAGACCGCGGCCTCGAGTTCCGGGGTGCGTTCCAGGTCGGTGACGCCGTAGTGCGCGAGCGCCTTCGACAGCTTGGCCCGGTAGGACTCCGGCAGCCCGGCCCGCTCGACGTCCAGGCTCTGCAGATAGGTGTGGAAATACTCGCGGGCACTGTGGACGTGGCCATGGCCGGCGTCCTCACCCCAGAATTGGCTCAGCTCCGCGAGATCGGTGAAGACCTCGATCAGTTCCAGTTCCTCGGCGAGCGGGCGGCGGTTGTCCGCGATCGCCGCTCGGCGCGCGGCCAGGTAGTCCGTCAGAACACGTCCACCGTCGTGCGGGTCGACGTCGAAACCGAGCAGCAGGCCGCGCAGATCCTCCTGGCCGCGGGCGGTGCGCTCGTCCGCCAGCACCTCGGTGGGCGCCGCCGGCAGATCCAGTTCGACCGACTCGACCGCGGCGGCCTCGCCGGCCTGATCGTCGTCGGCGATCGGTTCCAGGCGCAGCAGCGGCGCGCCGGCCTCGACCTGCGAGCCGACCGAGACGCCGCACTCCTTGAGGCGCGCCTTGAACGGCGCCCGCAGTACGGTCTCCATCTTCATCGACTCGAGGACCAGCACGGGCGCGCCCGCCTCGACCTCGTCGCCGACCTCGAGCGGCTTGGCGACGACCAGCGCGGGCGCGGGCGAGCGCACGACACCGCCTTCGTCACGGCTCACCCGATGCGTCACGCCGTCGACATCCACCACGTGGGTGGGGCCGTGCGTGCCGGTGACCAGGCGATACCGGGTGCCGTTGACCACGATCTGACCGGTGTGGCGGTCGAAGCGTTCGAGATCGACGTCCGCGGTGGCGATCTCGCCGGCCGCCTCGATGCCGATCCGGAATCGGTGCGCGCCGACCCGCGCGACCCGCAGGCGGTAGCTCGCGCCACGCAGCTTCAGATCCAGCGGGCGGCCGCTCTCGTGCTGCACCTGCGGACGGCCACCGGCGGCGGTGGACAGCAGCCGGTACCGCTCGGCCCGCTCCTCTTCCTCGTAGGCGTCGATGGCGGCGGCGGCCAGGGCGACCGCGGTGTGCCGCTGAGCTACCAGCCGGCCCTCGCCGCGCACCCGATCGATCCAGCCGGTGTCGGCACTGGCGTCGATGACCTCGGGCTGATCGAGCAGATCCAGGACGAAACTCTTGTTGGTCGCGCCGCCCTCGATGATCACACGGGTCTCGCCGACCGCGCGGCGCAGCCGGCCCAGGGCCTCCTCGCGATCGCGGCCGTAGGCGATGATCTTGGCGATCATCGAATCGAAGTCGGCGGGGATGGTGTCGCCCTCGCTGACGCCGGTGTCGACGCGGATACCCGGACCGGCGGGCAGATCCAGCAGGGCGATGCGGCCCGGCGCCGGAGCGAAGTCGCGGTCGGGGTCCTCGGCGTTGAGGCGGGCCTCGATGGCGTGGCCGCGTTCGGCCGGCGGCTCACCCTCGAGCCGTCCGCCGGAGGCCACGTGCAGCTGGGCCCGAACCAGATCGAATCCGGTGGTGTACTCGGTGATCGGGTGCTCGACCTGCAGGCGGGTGTTGACCTCCAGGAAGGCGAACAGCTCGTCGCCCGGGTGGTAGAGGAATTCGACGGTGGCCGCGCCGCGGTAGCCCACCGCCACCGCGAGCCGCTCGGCCGAGGCCTTCAGATCGGCGACCTGCTCGGGCCGCAGCACCGGCGAGGCGGACTCCTCGATGACCTTCTGATTGCGCCGCTGCACCGAGCAGTCGCGCACGCCCAGCGCCCACGCGGTGCCCTGACCGTCGGCGATCACCTGAACCTCGACGTGGCGGGCGCCGGTGACCAGCCGCTCCAGGAAGACGACACCGCTACCGAACGCACGGGCCGCTTCCTGGCTGGTCCGCTCGTAGGCGTCGACGAGTTCGGCTTCGTTGGTGATGACACGGATACCGCGACCACCACCACCGGCGGTCGCCTTCAGCATCAGCGGATAGCCGATCTCCTGGGCGGCCGCGACGGCGGCGTCCAGCGTCTCGACCGCACCGCGGCTCCAGGGCGCCACCGGCACCCCGACCTCCTCGGCGATCAGCTTCGCGCCGATCTTGTCGCCGAGTTTGCGCATGGCGTCCGGGCTCGGACCGATGAACGTGATGCCGATGTGCTCGCACAGTTCCGCGAAGGCGGGGTCCTCGGCGACGAAACCCCAGCCGACCCAGGCGGCGTCGGCCTTGGTCGCCACCAGCGCCTTTTCCAGCGCCTTCAGATCCAGGTAGGGGCGAGCCGAGGCCGGACCGAGGTCGTAGGCGATATCGGCCTCGCGCACGAACGTCGCGGTACGGTCGACATCGGTGTACAGAGCGACGGTTTCGATCTGTCGCGCGGTCGCCGCGGCCAAATCTCGGACGGCGTGGATGAGGCGCATTGCGGCCTCACCCCGGTTCACGATGGCGATGCGGCTGAACACTCGCCGACTCCTTTCCACAGCGTAGGCCCGGTGCATGGGCAGAATTCGAGGTATCGCGGCTCCGCGTAGTGTGCACCTTTATTCCACGAATGTGTACGCCGTGCAGGGGTTACCCGCACGTATCGTGTGGGATCCCATAGGAGTCGTCCGGCCGATTCCCGCCGAAGCGCGGTATCGAGACATGCGCGAGCGACCGCCGGGTCGTATGACCCGGACAACATCGAAGCAGATCAGAGCATCAATCGAGGTCGCGGCCCGAGGCCGTCGCCGGCGCCGAATTACGATCGGGCGGCGAATCGGCGACGGCGCGGCGAATCAGCGGGTCTCAGGAGGCCTTGCCGGAGGCCGGTGGAGGTGTGGACGGACCCGAATCGCCGCGGCCGGACCCGTTGGCGGCGCCGTCGTGCGGCTGCTCCGCCGGATCGCCGCCTGCCGCATCGTCACCGTCGCCGGCCACACCGTGTTCGGTGCCCTCGTCGGCCGCCTGGTCCGGTTCCGGATGTTCGCGGGAGAAATCGGCGGGCAGCTTCTTGATGTGCTTGTTCATCGAGCGGATCAACAGCACCGTGCCGGCCAGCAGCACCAGAACGATCACCAGACCCAGCGGCGATGCCTTGCCGAATTCCGGACCGGTCGGGTTCGTGGTGGTGTTCTGAGCCAGCAGCGTGGCGTGCGCGTACAACGTCGACATCATCGAACCGTGCCCTCGACAGCCCGGTCGGCGACCATCTCGCGGGCGTCCGCATCATCGGCGTCCCGGATTCCGGCGAACAGGTCGGTCTCCGGAATAGCGGTGCGCACCCGGGTCCTGGCCAGTTCGAATTCCTCCGTCGGCCACAACCGCTGCTGCATCTCCAGCGGAATCGCGAAGAACATGCCGTTGGGGTCGATCTGCGTGGCGTGCGCGCGCAGCGCCTCGTCACGCTGCGGGAAGTATTTGCCGCAGTCGATCTGCGTGGTGACCCGAGACATCACATCGCCGTGTTCCTGGGCGGCCTTGCGGATGCGTTCCATCCAGTCGCGCATCGGGAACGGCTCACCGATCCGGTCGTATTCGTCGGCGAAGATCTCCAGCCGTTGCAGGCTGAAACCGTGGTTGTAGTAGAGCTTCAGCGGGGTCCACGGTTCGCCCGCGTCGGGGAAGCGCTCGGGGTCGCCGGCCGCCTCGAAGGCCGCCATCGACACCTTGTGGCACATGATGTGGTCCGGATGGGGATAGCCACCGTTCTCGTCGTAGGTGGTCATCACGTGCGGCCGGAATTCGCGCACCACCCGCACCAGGGCCTCGGTGGCCTCCTCGAGGGGCACCAGCGCGAAACTGCCCTCGGGCAGCGGCGGCAGCGGATCTCCTTCGGGCAGACCGGAATCCACGAATCCGAGCCAGCGGTGCTGTACGCCCAGCGCCTTCGCCGCGGCCGCCATCTCCTCGCGGCGGACATCGTCGATGCGGTCGAGAATGCCCGGCACATCCATCGCCGGATTGAGGATCGAGCCGCGCTCACCCCCGGTCAGGCTCACGACCAGCACGTCGTCACCCTCCGCGGCGTATTTCGCGGTGGTGGCGGCGCCCTTGCTCGACTCGTCGTCGGGGTGGGCGTGCACCGCCATGAGGCGCAGCGGCCGATCGAAGCTGCCGCTCACTTCTCGTTCACCTCGTTGCTCACCGTTTCACCTCATAGCCGTCCGCCGTGCCCGAGCGGCACGCGGGTGTCCGAACTGCATTCCCTATAGTTCCATCCGACGGTCTTTTGTTCCGACCTACCCCCTGATCGACCACGGGAGCAACCACATCATGAGCGAGGCGGCACCGCAGTCCGACCGGACCGATCCGGACGGGCGCACCGCCGACGCCGCCACCGGGGCGACCGGAGCGGGCAACGATCGGGTGTCGAATCGTTACGGAACCGGTCCCGCGCGCAACCGCCGCTGGATTCCGATCGCGCTCGGCATCGTCGTGGTGATACTCGGGCTGATCGTCGCCTACGTGGGTTATCGACAGTACGGTCCCAAGGATATCGAGCCCGACCAACTCGGTTACGACGTCGTCGACGATTCCACGGTCACCGTGCACTTCAAACTGACCCGCAAGCATCCGGAGCAGCCGGTGGTGTGCCTGGTCCGGGGTATGGACACCGAGGGCAGCGAGATCGGCCGCCGCGAGGTGCTGATCCCCGGCTCGGACAGCGGAACCGTCGAACTCACCACGAAGGTCCGGACCACCGCCCGGCCCGCCAACGGCAATATCTACGGGTGCAGCGATCAGGTACCGCCCTACCTGAAGGCCGGCTGACACCCCCACATTCAAGCCTTCTACCTGCACATATCCAATTCGTGCTAGAATGGCGCGAACACGGTTCCGAACGCTCGGAGCCGTGTTTGCTGCATTGACGGCCAGCGCTGCCGGTTCCCGGGCACACAATGCCCGCGCACCGTCGGGGTTCGAGGAACATCCCCCCGGATCGCTCTAGCCGTCGACTGTTGCTGTGCGCGGACACGTGCTCGCGCATGCGCGACGGGTATCACGGACCCCGGCACGCCGGGAACAACTACTAGGGAGTGATCGAGATGACTGAGACGCAAGTGACCTGGCTCACACCGGAGTCGCATGAGAGGCTCAAGAGCGAACTCGACGCGCTCATTGCCAACCGTCCGGTCATCGCGGCCGAGATCAACGAACGCCGCGAAGAAGGCGACCTGAAGGAGAACGGCGGCTACCACGCCGCGCGCGAGGAGCAGGGCCAGCAGGAGGCCCGCATCCGTCAGCTGCAGGAGCTGCTGAACAACGCCAAGGTCGGCGTCGCGCCGACCAAATCCGGTGTGGCACTTCCCGGCTCGGTGGTCAAGGTCTACTACGACGGCGACGAAACCGATACCGAGACCTTCCTGATCGCGACCCGCGAAGAGGGCCTGGGCCGATCGGACCTGGAGACCTACTCGCCGAGCTCCCCGCTCGGCGGCGCCCTGATCGACGCGAAGGTCGGCGAGACGCGCGAATACCGCCTGCCCAACGGCAACATGATGAAGGTGACCCTGGTCAGCGCGGAGCCGTACCACAGCTGACGAGAAGGTGTCGCCGATGGAGGCGAGCAGCAGCGGTGATACCGCCGCGACTGCGCTGCGCGCGCTCCTCGGCAGATTCGGCCGGGTCGGCAGCAGCCCGGCCGGACACCTGACATAGCTCTACCGACACGAACGGCCGCACCGATTCCGGTGCGGCCGTTCGTTGTTGTCGAGCGTGTTTCGCCGGGTCAGCTCAGAGCCCGCTCCACATCGGCGAGCAGATCGCTGATGTCCTCGATACCGACCGACAGGCGCACCAGGTCCGCGGGCACCTCCAGTTCGGAGCCCTCGGTCGAGGCGTGGGTCATCGCACCGGGATGTTCGATCAGCGATTCCACCCCACCGAGCGATTCGGCGAGGGTGAAGATCTTCGTCCGCGCGCAGAAGTCGTGCGCGGCCTGTTTACCGCCGCGCAGCCGCACCGAGATCATGCCGCCGAAACGGCGCATCTGCTTCTGCGCCACCGGATTTCCGGGATGTTCCGGCAGACCGGGATAGATCACCTGCGAAATCGCCGAGTGCTCGGCGAGGAATCCGGCGAGAGTCTCCGCGTTGTCGCAGTGCCGATCCATCCGCAGCGCGAGGGTTTTGATGCCGCGCATGGTGAGGAAGGCGTCGGTGGGACCGGGGACCGCGCCGGCGCCGTTCTGCAGGAAGGCGAAGGCGGCGTCGAGCTCGGCGTCGTCGGTGATCAGCGCGCCGCCGACCACATCCGAGTGACCGCCCAGATATTTGGTGGTCGAATGCAGCACGATATCGGCGCCGAGCAGCAGCGGCTGCTGCAGGTACGGCGAGGCGAAGGTGTTGTCCACCACCAGTTTCGCGCCGCCGCCGTGCGCGACGTCGGCCAGTGCCGAGATGTCGCCGACATTGAGCAGCGGATTGGTCGGCGTCTCCAGCCACACCAGTTTGGTGTTGGGACGCACCGCGTTCGCGACCGCGTCCGGGTCCGACACCGGGGCCACGGAGTATTCGATGCCCCATTGGGTGAACACCTTGTCGATGAGCCGGAACGTCCCGCCGTAGGCGTCGTTCGGGATCACCAGGTGATCACCCGGGCGCAGCGTCGCCCGCAGCACACAGTCGGTGGCCGCCATCCCCGAGGAGAATGCCCGCCCGTAACTCCCGGATTCCAGCGCGGCCAGATTCGCTTCCAGCGCGGCGCGGGTCGGGTTGCCGGTGCGGGCGTACTCGTAGCCGCCACGCAGCCCGCCCACGCCGTCCTGGGCGAAGGTCGAGCTCGCGTAGATCGGCACATTCACCGCACCGGTCTGCGGGTCGGGATCGAACCCGGCATGCACGGCTCGTGTGGAGAACCCCAGCTGATCGTCGGTCATGCCGACCAGCCTAGATCCGCGCCGTCGCGGCGCTCGAGCCGGGAACCCCCGGACGTGGATCGATGTGAGGGGCGTCATGCCCGCCCGGCAACGGTCGCCCCGGGTCAGTACGCCGAGTTGACGTTGTCCATCGAGCCGTAGCGGTGCGCTGCGTAGTTGCAGGCGGCCACGATGTTGGCGACCGGATCCCAGATGTCCCAGGAGGTGCCGTCGACGTGGTAGGCCGCGAAGGTCGGGTCGATGACCTGCAGCAGGCCCTTGGACGGGATGCCCATGGCGGCGTTCGAGTCGTACAGATTGATGGCCTGGGTGTTGCCGGAGGACTCCCGCATGATGTTGCGGTAGATGCCGTCGTAGCTGCCCGGGATGCCGTGCTCGGCCATGATGTCGAGAGCGTTGTGGATCCAGCCGTCCAGGTTGTCCGGGTAGACCGGAGCCGGCGGGGGCGGCGGCGGGGCCGGCGCGGGGGCAGGAGCGGGCGCGGGAGCGGGAGCCGGCATCGGGGCCGGGATGGCGGCGGCGGGCGCGGCCGGGGCCGGGGCGGCCGCGGCGATGGGCTCGGCGGCAGCGGTGGGCTGGGTCTTCTCGGCGGCGGCGAGCAGCGTGGACGCCAACGCGACCGGCTTCACATCGTCGGTCTTGTGGCCACCGGCGGAGGTGATGGCAGCGAAGGCGGCGAGGGCCAGGGTGGCCGATCCGGCGGTACGCGCGACCGCCTTGGCTCTACTGCTTGTCGTGGTCTTCGACATTCGGTGTTCTTCCCTACTCTGTGTCGGCCTCGGTGGCCTGCGGCAGGCAGCACTGGACCAGGGCGGGCCCCGGCGGGACTCACCTCGCGTGCTGCATGCTTTTTTCGGATGACGATCCGGCTACTGACTCAGACTCGACGTCTGACAACCAACGAGGTCACAGGATGGTTGCGGTAGTTGAACGTAAACTGAACTCAAAGTGAACAAACGGTGCCGCTACTCGAAGTTCGCATCGATTGCCCCGCGCTATACAGCGCTGACCTGCGGATCTGCGCCCCGGTGGAGCGTGCTGCGCATCACAGAAAAATAACGCGTGTCGTTGCGTTTAAGGGTGTTTTGTCTGATTTTTCCCGCGTTCGGCAACCGTTCGGTAACGATCGGTAACGCTCCGTAACCCCGGTCCGGATGCGCTCGATAGTCAGGGTTTGCGCACCGATCGGTTGTCCTGGGGACGCCGTTCGCGCGGCCGCACGGTAACGGCCGGCAGATCCGCCGCGGCGGTGCCGGGCACGCCGAAACGCGATCACCCGGCACGCGTGGGCGGCCGGGTGATCGGGGGCGAAATCTGCTGTTGTGCGCCGGGCGGGATCAGTGCGGGGGCAGACTCGACCCGCTGAGGAAACCGAGCAGATCGTGGCGAGTGATGACGCCGATCGGCTTGCCGTCCTCGACGACCATCAGCGCGTCGGTGGATTCCAGCGCCTTGGTCGCCGCCGACACCGGCTCGCCGGACCCGATCAGCGGGAACGACGGGCTCATATGCTTCGACACCGGATCGGTCAGATGCGCCCGGCCCTCGAACACCGCCGACAGCAGATCGCGCTCGGTGACGCTGCCGGCCACCTCACCGGCCATGACCGGCGGTTCGGCGCCGACGACCGGCATCTGGGAGACGCCGTATTCGCGCAGGATCTCGATGGCATCGCGCAGCGTCTCCTGCGGATGGGTGTGCACCAGATCCGGCAGCGCGCCGGACTTGCCCCGCAGGACGTCGCCAACCGTCGGTTCGGCGGTGCTGCCGTCGAGCCGGGTCTGCAGGAAGCCGTAGGAGCTCATCCAGTTGTCGTTGAAGATCTTCGACAGGTAACCGCGGCCGCCGTCGGGCAGCAGCACCACCACGACCGCCTCCGGATGGCGCTCGGCCACCTGCAGCGCCGCGACCACCGCCATACCGCAGGAACCGCCCACCAGCAGCCCCTCCTCGCGCGCGAGGCGGCGGGTCATCTCGAAGCTGTCGGCATCGGAGACGGCGATGATCTCGTCGGGCACCGACGGGTCGTAGGCCGAGGGCCAGAAGTCTTCGCCGACACCCTCGACCAGATACGGCCGGCCCGTGCCGCCGGAATAGACCGAACCCTCCGGATCGGCGCCGACGACCTTGACCTTGCCGCCGGACACCTCCTTCAGATACCGGCCGGCGCCCGTGATCGTGCCGCCGGTGCCCACACCGGCCACGAAATGGGTGACCGTGCCCTCGGTGTCGCGCCAGATCTCGGGACCGGTGGTCTCGTAGTGGCTGGCCGGGCCGCCCGGGTTGGAGTACTGGTCGGGCTTCCACGCACCCGGGATCTCACGGGTGAGGCGGTCCGAGACGCTGTAGTAGCTGTCCGGATGCTCCGGGGGCACCGCGGTCGGGCAGACGACCACCTCGGCACCGTAGGCGCGCAACACGTTGCGCTTGTCCTCGCTGACCTTGTCCGGGCAGACGAAGACGCATTTGTACCCGCGCTGCTGGGCGACCAGGGCGAGACCCACGCCGGTGTTGCCGGAGGTCGGTTCCACGATGGTCCCGCCCGGCTTCAGCAATCCCTGCTCTTCGGCGGCGTCGATCATCTTCACCGCGATGCGGTCCTTGGCGCTGCCACCCGGGTTGAGATATTCGATCTTCGCGGCCACCACCCCGGAGTTCGGGCCCACCACAGAGTTCAACCGAACGAGCGGGGTATTTCCGATCAGGTCGACGACGTGGTTCGCGATACGCATAGCTACATCGTCGCAGAGCCGGGCGGGCGGCTTGCGCTTGGTACGGCGAGCGTCGCGTTCGATCCGGCCGCGTTCGACCCAGCGAGGCAGGAGCGGTCCGGTTAGTATGCGGGGCGTGAGGATGCCGAAGACAGCTCGCGCCGCCGCCGTCGCGGCCGCGACCGTCGGGGCCGTGACCACCATCGCGTCCGCCTCGGCCAGCGCACAGACCGTCGAGTTCCCGCAAACGCCGAGTGTCTTCTACGGCGGATTGTGCGGGGGCAATATCCGGACCTGGGTCGATACGAGCCCCGACTGGCCGGGTCGGGCGGTGTTCAACGTCCAGGCCCTGGCGATTCAGGGGGTGGGCCCGGGACAGTATCCGCTGGCCCCGCTGTGCAACGTCGACACCACCGTCGCGTGGCGCAACACCACCACCGGCGCGGCCGGCGAGTACCGCCTCAACGTCGTCTCCGGCATCTACGGCAGCATCCAGTACGCCGAGTTCCAGAACACCGGACCGGGTCATATCGAGGTGACGGTCACCACCAACAACCTCAACATTCCCGCGCACGGCGCATTCGACGTTTCCTGACACGCACCGGCCTCGTCCCTGGTCGGCGCATCGCACGCACCGCATAATCGGTAGGACCGGACCGGAAGCGCCCCCTCGTGGCCGCACCGGATTCGCACCCCCGCGGGGCCCCGGGCCCCGCCGCGGGAGGTCCGGTCGGTGGCAGCGTCGGAGTGAGACGGGAGGTTGGCGCGTGGCTTCCAGGACATGGCGAACGGTCGCGGCGAGCGCGGCCGCCGCGGTGGCGGTCGGTTCCGGCGCGGGCACCGCGGGCTGGGCGACCTACCGCCTGCTGATGTCGCAGGCCCGCGCGGCGCGCACCGTGATCGGCCGCGACACCTCCAAGCCACCGGAGGCCGACGGTGTGTACACCCGCGAGTGCGCGGCCCCGGAACCGTGGCGCGCGGGCGTGCCGTTCGACCTGCATCTGATGATCTTCGGCGATTCGACCGCCGCCGGAGTCGGTTGCGCCGACGCCGAACAGGTGCCCGGCGTTCTGGTGGCCCGCGGTCTGGCCGATGCCACCGGATGGCGAATTCGCTTGAGTACCAAGGCGATATCGGGCGCGACCTCCAAAGGGCTGGCCGGTCAGGTCGACGCCATGTTCATCGCCGGCCCGCCGCCGGACGCCGCGGTGATCCTGGTCGGCGGCAACGACGTCACCAAGAAACACTCGATCCGGCGTTCCGCGCAGCGGCTCCGGCACGCGGTCGGGCGCCTGCACGAGGCGGGCGCCGTCGTGGTCGTCGGCACCTGCCCGGACCTCGGCACCGTGGCCGCGATCCCGCAACCGTTGAGCACGGTCGTGCACCGCTGGAGCGCGCAGCTGGCCCGGGCCCAGGTCGGTGCGGTCCGTGCGGCCGGCGGCACCCCCGTCGCGATGGGCGATCTGCTCGGCCACGACTTCCGCAGCACCCCGGAGGTTCTCTTCTCCGCCGACGGGTTCCATCCGTCGCCCGCCGGATACGCGTTGGCGGCCCGGCACCTGCTCCCGGCACTGCTGCGTGAGCTCGATGAACGGGATCAGTCCCGACCGGGTGTTCCGAGCCACACCGCGGCGACGTAGATTCGGGGTTGAATTGTCGTACCCCTGTACCGAAACGGTCGGCTGACCGATTCGGCGACCCCGATATAAGGAGTCCTCATGCCAGAGGCCGTCATCGTTTCGTTCGCCCGCTCTCCCATCGGCCGCGCAGGCAAGGGTTCGCTGGTGTCCATGCGGCCCGACGACCTCGCCACCCAGATGGTCCGCGCCGCCCTGGACAAGGTTCCGGCGCTGAACCCCGCCGACATCGACGATCTGATGCTCGGCTGCGGACAGCCCGGCGGCGAGGCCGGATTCAACATGGCCAAGGTGGTCGCCACCCAGCTCGGCTACGACTTCCTGCCCGGCGTGACCCTGAACCGGTACTGCTCGTCGTCGCTGCAGACCACCCGGATGGCGCTGCACGCCATCAAGGCCGGCGAGGGCGACGTGTTCATCTCCGCCGGTGTCGAGACCGTGTCGCGGTTCCCGAAGGGCACCTCCGACGGCTGGCCGGAGACCCACAACGAGAAGTTCGCCGAGGCCGAGGCACGCACCGCCAAGCGCGCCGAGGGCGGCTCCGACGGCTGGGCCGATCCGCGCGAGGCCGGCGATCTGCCCGACATCTACATCGCGATGGGCCAGACGGCCGAGAACGTCGCCCAGTTCACCGGCATCTCGCGCGAGGAGCAGGACCACTGGGGCGTGCGGTCGCAGAACCGCGCCGAGGAGGCCATCAAGGCCGGCTTCTTCGAGCGTGAGATCACCCCGGTGACGCTGCCCGACGGCACCGTCGTCTCCACCGACGACGGCCCGCGCCCCGGCACCACCTACGAGAAGATCTCGCAGCTCAAGCCGGTCTTCCGTCCCGACGGCACCATCACCGCCGGTAACGCCTGCCCGCTCAACGACGGCGCGGCCGCGCTGGTCATCATGAGCGACACCAAGGCCAAGGAGCTGGGCCTGACCCCGCTGGCGCGCATCGTGTCCACCGGTGTGTCCGGTCTGTCGCCGGAGATCATGGGCCTGGGCCCGATCGAGGCCGTCCGCAAGGCGCTGAAGATCGCCGGCAAGACCATCGACGACATCGACCTCTACGAGATCAACGAGGCCTTCGCCGTGCAGGTGCTGGGCTCGGCTCGTGAGCTGAAGATGGACCTGGACAAGCTGAACGTCTCCGGCGGCGCCATCGCCCTCGGCCACCCCTTCGGCATGACCGGCGCCCGCATCACCGCCACCCTGATCAACAACCTGCAGACCCACGACAAGCAGTTCGGTCTGGAGACCATGTGCGTCGGCGGTGGCCAGGGCATGGCCATGGTCATCGAGCGCCTGAGCTAGGAGTACCGCAGTCGGCCGGTTCCGCACCGAGAGGTGGGAAACCGGCCGATTGTCGTTTCGGGTCGGCGGATCGAGTGAGGCGTTACCCAGCAGGTAATCGACTCGGCTACCTCGACGCGGGAATATCAATGGCGTCAACACAACTCGGTTCGAGGAGTTCGAGATGCCTGCCTACGCCATTGCGCACCTGCACGATGTGGACGTCAATGCCGAGATCGTGGAGTATCTGCGCCGGATCGATGGCACGCTGGCGCCGTTCGGCGGAAAGTTCATCGTCCACGGCGGGCGGCAGATGGTGGCGGAAGGGCCCGCCGACGGGGTCATGATCGTGATCGAATTCCCGGATTACGATGCGGTCCAAGCCTGGTACGCGTCGCCGGAGTATCAGCGGATCCTGCCGTTGCGGCTGGACAACGCCTCGGGCGTCGCGATTCTGGCCGAACACTGCGGCGACGACCACGTCGCCACCGACGTGCTCCCTGCCGAACTGCTCGCGTGAGCACCGCGGCGGCGGAGCGACTCGCTGTCCGACTGACGGTGCACCCGAACCCCTGCGCGGCCGCCCGAGCCCCGACCGGCAGAACGAGAACGGGTGGCTGCCGAGACGGCAGCCACCCGTGTTTCGGATCGCGGAGATCAATCGTTCTGCAGATAACTCAGCAGTCGCAGGATCTCCAGGTACAGCCAGACCAGGGTGACGGTCAGGCCCAGGGCGACGCCCCACGCGGCCTTCTCCGGCGCACCGGCGCGGATCAGCTGGTCGGCGGCGTCGAAGTCGAGCAGGAAGCTGAAGGCCGCGATCGCGATGCAGACCAGGCTGAAGATGATCGCCACGGTGCCGCCGTCGCGCAGGCCGAAGCCGCCGGGGGTGAAGAAGGCGGCGATCAGGTTGCCCAGCATGAGCACGATCACGCCGATCATGGCGCCGACGAGCATGCGGGTGAAGCGCGGGGTGACTCGGATGGCACCGGTCTTGTAGACCACGAGCATGCCGAAGAACACACCGAAGGTGCCCAGGACCGCCTGCGCGATCAGGCCACCACCGCCGACGCCACCGAATTCCACATTGGTGAACATGAACGACAGCGCGCCCAGGAAGAAGCCCTCGGCGGCCGCGTAACTCAGCACGATGGCCTTGTTGTCCTGCTTGCGGCCGAACGTGGCGACCATGACCAGCACGAAGCCGACCAGACCACCGACGATCACGAACAGCGGGGCCAGCGCGTGGTTGGCCGCGGTCGCACCGTAGGCGATGATCGCGGCGAGGGTGACCACGCCGAGGGTGATGCCGGTCTTGGTGACGACATCGTCGATCGTCATCGGCCGGGTGGCCGGCGCCTGCTGATACGGCTGCTGGACACCGTAGGGGCTCTGCTGTCCGTACTGCGCGAACTGCCCGGCGCCCGCTGCCGCCGAACCGAATCCCGCGTATCCACCGCCCTGTTGTTGCGGCAAATTTTTGAAGATCGGGTTACTTGTGGTGCGCAAGGTCCCGTGCCTTTCCGAAGTAGCGGTCCACGTCCGTCGTGTCCGTCTGAGTATCCAACGATCTGCTCCGGGAGCAAGTTCCCGAACCGGACATCAAATCGGACATATCAGACTGCACTGCCCGTAATCTACCCCCGCTGGGCGGTGTGCAGGCCACACACGGACCGAGTCACGGTGAATTTGCGATTACGACCGACCACGTCGGTCTTGCCGACCAAGCGGTCCATGACGCCGCGATAGTTGAGATGGCTGTTGTATACGGTCCACAGCTCCCCGCCCGGGCGCAGTACCCGCCCGGTTTCGGCGAACATCTTGATCGCCGACCCGGTGTGCACCGCGGCTCCGACGTGGAAAGGGGGGTTGCACAGCACCAGATCGGTGCTGTGGTCGCCCACCGCCGCCATCGCGTCGTCGCGCACCACGGTCACCCGGTCGCCGACCCCGTTCGCGGCGGCGGTGGCCCGGGCCGAGGCGACCGCGGCGGCGGACTGGTCGGTCCCGACCACGGTGATGTGCGGTCGCGCCTTGGCCAGGGCGGTGGCGAGTATGCCCGTGCCGCAACCGAGGTCGATCGCCTCGCGCGCGTCGGGCTTCATCCGATCGAGGTGTTCGAGCAGGAAGCGGGTGCCGATATCCAGGCGCGGCCCGGAGAAGGCCGCTCCGTGCGCCACCACCTGCAGAGCGAGTTCGTCCAGTTGCTCCCGCAGCGGAAACTGCGGCGCTCCCGGCGTTTTCGGCCCGGTGGCCGTGATCGTCCGCGACTTCTGCCGGCCCCGGCTGGCCCGCACAGTCGAAAAGTATTCCGCCAGAACATCGTTCATCGCCGGCGTCAGATACTTGTCACGGCCGCCGGCGATCACGGTGACCTGCGGGTCGGCGTAGCGCGCGACCGCCTCGGCGATCTCGGCGAGACCGGACAGCACGCGGGGTAATCGCAGCAGCACGACCCAGGCCCCGTCGAGCAGTTCCGGGCCGAGATCGTGCGAGGTGTAGCGGTCGGCCAGATCGATGGCACGGGCATTGTTGGCCAGTGCCTGTTCACCGGTCAGCAGATCCTGGTGAACGCGGATGTCACGCAGGTCGTGAGCGGCGGCCGCGCCGAGAGTCAGTGCGCCGTAACAATCGTCGATCACCGCGACCCGCCCCGGCCCGGCCGCCGCGAGCACATCGGCGGCCGTGTCCAGAATCAGCCGGTCCGCCGCATCGACGGCGTAGAGGTTCACCGCTTCCACATCCGGATAGCGCCGCAATCGGCTCAGTATGTCGTCGACCTCCAGCATTCCTACAGTGTGCTAGACCGTTGCCGTGTCGTCACCACGACCCCTGGCGCCCGACGGCATACCATCAGCCCCATGCGTAACAGGCTGGCATGGACGATGGTCGCCGGGCTCGTACTGCTGGCAGGTTGCTCGGACGGCGACTCGAATCCGGCCGGTCGAACGCCGATGCCGCCCGCGACCGGGGCCGTCACGACGACCACGGAACCGAACCAGGCGCCGCCCTCGGACACCTCACCGCAGCAGGCCACCCCGGCCACCGACACCCGGCTCACCGTGACCGATGTGCGCATCGGCCACCACGACGGTTACGACCGGGTGGTGTACCAGTTCGGCGGCACCGGCGGTGCGCCCGGCTGGACCGTCCGGTACACCGATCGCGCGGTGCAGAACGGCAGCGGCCGGGAGTTGCAGATCGCCGGTACCTCCATCCTCGAGGTGCAGATCCTGGGCACGGCCTATCCCTGGGACAGCGGGGTGACGCCCTACAGCGGTCCGGACCCGGCCACCGATCCGAGCGCGCCGGGTATCGCCGGGGTCTACGGCGCCCAGAATTACGAGGGCACCACGCAATCGTTCATCGGCGTGAACGCGGACCGGCCGCCGTTCTCGGTGACCACGCTGGACCGGCCGGTGCGACTGGTGGTCGACATCGCGACCGGGTGATGGCCGCCACCCATACCGCCCGGGGGTAACGTGCGTAGACTGGGGTCCGTGCTCGCAGTGGGTCGCCTCCGTCGTGTGCCCGGATTCGTCCGGGTGCTCGGTGTGCTGACCCTGCTGATCGGCGTCGCCGTCATGCACACGGTGGTCTTCTCCGCCGGTCACGCGATGGGTGCCGCGGCCGAGGGGGCCGTATCGTCGCCTGCCGCCGTGACACCCGGGGCGGACGGGCCCGTATCACCATCGAGCGACGCGAGCCGAGCGGCGAATGCGCTTGCCGCCGGAGTCATCTCGCAGGACCGTCATGGCCGCCACGCGATGGCTGACGCCGTGGCGGCCCCGAACGAGCGAACCCCGGTCGCGGATCGATCGTCGGCCGCGCCCATACCGAGCCCCCGTGCGCTGGCCGAGGGTTCCGACTGTGACGGCTGCACCACCCACGCCGGTATGCACGCCTGCGTCTTCGTTCTGGTGTCCCTCGCACTGGCCCTCGGTCTGGCGGTGATCGCCTGGCTCGGCGCCGATCGGATTCTCGGCGCCGGGCACCTCGCGCGCTTCGGGCTGCGCCGGCGCACACGACCGCCTCCGTGGACCGTGCTCTCCCTGGCCGAATTGGCGATTCTGCGGATCTGACCGGCCCGCCGGATCGGCGTGCGCCCGCGCGCGGATACCGGCCCGCCAGGTCCTCGCATCTCTCGATTCCCCAGGAGCACCATCATGTTCACTTCTCGTATCCGCATGCTGTCGACCGCCGCCCTCGCCGCGGCCGCCCTGATCGTCGCCGGTTGCGGCAGCGACGACTCCGGCAGCTCGAACACCCCGGCCTCGGCCACGTCGTCGCATTCGTCGATGGCCGATATGCCCGGGATGAATCACACCGGCGCACCGTCCACCGCGACCCGCACCGACTACAACGACGCCGACGTCAGCTTCCTGACGATGATGTATCCACACCACGCGCAGGCGGTGGAGATGGCCAAGCTGGTGCCCGGCCGGTCGCAGAATCAGGAACTGATCACCCTGGCGGCGAATGTGGAGAAAGCACAGGCCCCGGAGATGGAGCAGTTCGCCGCGCTGCTGCACAGTTTCGGCAAGCCCGCTCCGCAGGCGACCATGAACCATCCGATGAACGGCGTCATGACGCCCGAGCAGATGACACAGTTGCGCGACGCCTCCGGCGGCGATTTCGACCGGATGTGGCTGCAGATGATGATCGCGCATCACCAGGGTGCGGTGGATATGGCGAATACCGAGATCGCCGACGGCACGAACGCCGACGCGAAAGCGCTGGCGCACAACATCCTCACCACGCAGCAGGCCGAGATTCAGCAGATGCGCGGGATGCTCGGGCAGAACTGATCGCCCGCGGTCGCGTCGTTCGGCTCATCGGCCGATCGGCTCCCGCGGGGTCGACGGTGGCTCGTGAAGGAGCCCGGAAACCACACGCATGCGGGTGTGCCGGCTGTCCGGCACGCCCGCGCGGGTGGGTCGATCAGCTCCCGATGACGGCGTTCATGATGGTGCCCGCACTGGTCGCGACACCACCGCCGATCATCGCGCCCGCCACCATCTTCGGCGACTCCAGACCACCGCCGTTCCACTTCTCCCAGGCGAAGCGGCCGCCGCCGTAGGTGATGGCGGTGACGCCGGACAGCAGCACGAACCAGGTGAAGTAGCGGACCAGCTTCAGCAGTTTGTCCGCGGCCGGCGGAGTTTCCGGCGTGGGGTTGCCGACCTGAGCCAGCACGGTGGTGTACATATCGTGTACGGCGAGAACCATGCTCACGTTCGTTGTCCTCTCGGATGCTGAGGTGATGCCGGTACTGAGGTGATGCCGGTTGGAGCGCAGAGCATGCAGTGACAACTCGTCAAACAGATCCAATTGAACCGCACCGGCCGCCTCGCCGCAGCCGGACACACCGCATTGGCGAAAGCGGCCGCTACCTGCGGTTCCAGGTCAACTGACCGGTCTGGCGACGATCATGCTCCCGACCGGCCGCTCCCCGCGATCGAGGCGCGGCGGGAGCCGGCCGCGCCGACCTCCAGACCGCCGGCCGCGTCGTTCCGCGCCGCACCCCGGATCGGACGCCCGGTCAGCAGCCGCACGCTCAGCGCGGCAAGACGCCGGTGCCCCGCCAGCGCGCGCCGGGTTCCCGCCACCGACCAGACCGTGCGCGTCCCGGGAGTCGTCGGCCGTCCGGCGAACCGGTCGGCGAGCCAGTCGACCATCACCGGGATGGCCAGGAACTCCAGCGGCAGATGGGCGCTGAGCCGATCGCGCAGATAGCCGATATCCGCCCCGGACGCTTCGTAACGCCGCACGAGGGCGTCGACGTCGTCGACGGCGATCACCTCGTCGTGGACACCCTGCACGACCAGCATGGGCATGCGCGGCGCCCGGCGGCCGGGGAGGATGTCGGCGAGCACCGTGCGCAGGGCCGCGGTATCCAGCAGGCCGGGTAGCCCGCCCGCGGCGTAGCGCCCGACGTCGCGGCGGGCGAGCCGGGCCAGCAACGGAAAGGTCGCCGACACTTCGGCTTCGGCCAGCATCGCCAGATAGCGAGGCTGCAGCGCCGCCCGCAGTGCGGTATCCAGATCCGGATAGCCGCGGCGCAGCCCCGCGGTGAAGACCATGGCGAATCCGGCGAAGACCGTGCCGTTCAAGCGCTCGAACGCCGCCCCGGGATCACCTACCGGCGAGCCCGCCACAGCGCCCACGATATTCAGTTCGGGCGCATGGGTTTCCGCGAGCTCGGCCGCCCAGGCGGTGGCCAGGCCGCCGCCGGAGTATCCCCACAGGGCGATCGGCGTGCGCGAATGCAAGCCCAGCGGAACGAAATTCAGCGCCGCTCGGATGCCGTCGAGCGCGCGGTGTCCCGGTTCGCGCGCCACCCCGAATCGGCCTTCGCTGCCGCCGTGGTCGGGCACCGATACCACCCAGCCCCGATCCAGCGCCGCCGCGATCAAGGGCAGTTCGAGTTGCGGAACGGCACCGATCGCCCGGGCGCCACGCCGCAGCGCGTAGGACGGAAAGCACTGCGGTGCAACGGCATCGATCGCGCAATGGAAGGAGACCAGCGGTGCTCCGGGCGCACGGTCGCGGGGCAGCAGCACCGTGGTCACCGCCGCCTCGGCCGTCCCGTTCAGATCGCTGGTGCGATAGAGCAGCTGCCAAGCCGGAATCCGCAGCGGGACGACACCGAACGCGGCCAGCTCGACCACCCGGCTGCGCAGGATGGCGCCCGCCGGCTGTGCGTCGAAACCCTCCGGCGCTCGATGGAACGGGTCGGCGTCCGGTCGCGGTGGCACGGACCGCCGGCGGCTCACAAGCCACCCCCGCCGCCGACCAGCCACGGGTTGAAGCCGCAGCTCAGCGTCGGATACCGCTGTGGGTCGAGCGCGTGCAGCGCGATCGAGAGCGCCCGTGGGGAATACATCATCGTCAGGTGATCGGACAGGTCTTGGTCACAACCGTCCTGCAGGGTGATGTCGTCGACCGCGGCATCCGCACCGGCCCGCAGCAGGGCCAACTCCACCGGATTCATCACCTCGTCGTAGCGGGAGGCCACCACGGTGTACGCCACACCGGGCACGGTGTCGCCGGCGGCGTTGAGCTGGTTCAGGAACGGAGAGCCGACGGCCTGCTGAATATTCGCCGGGCCGATCAGCGGACGGTAGAAACCGAGGATATCGATACCCAGATTCGTGATGATGCGCCCCAGCGTGGCCATGCCCAGCAATGTTGTTCCGTGATGGGTGCCACCGAAACTGACCAGCTGTCCGACCTTTTCGGCGCCGCCGTCGAATTTCAGATATTGATCGGCTACCGGCGCCCCCTGGGAATGCGCCACGATGTCGACGCGATCGGAATGTGTGGTAGCCCGCACCCGGTCGATGAAGGCCGCCAGTTGCCGCGCCGAATCCTCGATCGGCCCGACCGCATAACGGCCGGGAAGTACCGCGCCGAGGCCACCGCCGTCGAGCAGACCGGACCGTCCGTAATTGAAAGCGAAAACACAAAAGCCCGCCCGCGCGAGTTTCGGTGCCATATAGGCGAAACTGTCGTAAGCGTTGAGCCAGGTGCCGTGCACCAGCACGATCGGTTTCGGATGATCGGCGCCCGGCACACAATCCCAGCGATTCGCGCCCGGTGGGGCGGCGTCCGGATGGGTCAGGCCGTACCCGAAGGCGGCCAGGTAGGAGGTCATTTCGGGGCCCTCCCCCACCGCGTCGCTGGCGTGGCTGGCGGCCCGGCCGCCGGAACCGGAACTGCTGCCGGTGTCCAGAATCGGCTGCGGCACATCACCGTTCGCGGCGGTATGCAGACCGGCGGCGATCAGATCGGCCAGCTGAGTTTCCGGGGCATCCGGCGGCGCCGCGGTCGCGGTTCCGGAGCCGATGACGGCCACGCAGATCAGCGCGGCGAGCGCCGGGATTCGATGTCGAAGCTTCATTGCTACCTTCCCTGCCGGCACACCGGAAATCGTTTTCGGCGGCCTGTATTCAGCGTCAGCGGCAGCGGCGGGAAAGTCACTGCACTCGCATACACAGATCCGGTAGCGGGATTTGTCGCCGGAAACGATTTCCTGTCGCGGCGCCGTGACCTCTTGCCGATACCCATGTGGCCCGCGACAATCGGCGCATGCCGGTTGCCGTGAATTCCGCACCCTCGAGTCTCGCCGCGCGCATTCTCGATCGCCTGCCGCAGTTCGCCGAACGCGTCCTGGCCTCCGGTCTGGGCATCTCCGCATCGGCCGTCGATCTGCCCGCGGACCATTTCGTCGAGGTGCTTCCGGCCATTTACGGCTGCGCGCACGCCTTCCTGCACGCCATGGCGCAGCAGCGGGAATTCACCCGCGACGAGGTCGCCACCTTCGTGCAACCGGTGATCGAGCGACATGCGGAGGACCGGCTGCCGCTGCCGTTGCTGATGGAGGCGGTCCACCGTTCCGCCCAGCAGGTGCTGCAGGAGGCCGTGGCGGTCAGCGGGCCGGCGGAGGTCGACCAGCTGATCGAGTTCGGTTCGCGCACACTCGAATTGCTCATGCACATCAACCTGATCACGGTCGAGGGTTATGCGGCGATCGAACACTCGATCTACCATCCGGAACGGGAGGCCAGGCGCGCCCTGTGCGCGGCGCTCGTGGGCGGACAGTCCGCCGAGGAGCAGGCGGCGCGCGCCGATACCGCTCTGGCCGAACACTATTCGGTCCTCGCCGTCCAGGTGCGCACCGATCCGCAACCCGCCGCCGCCGCGAATCTCGTCGTCCGCCGCCGCATCCGCATTCTGCAGCGCGTCCTGGACCGTGTCTCGGGGCCGACCGCACTGCACACTTTCGACGGGGAGACCGCGGTCGTGCTGCTCCCCGGCGTTCGCGGGTGGCCGGAGACTGGCGCGGAGTTGGCCACCGAGCTCGCCGAACAGTTCGGCGCCGATGTCGTTGTCGCCGAAACGCCCGGCACCAGGCGCGAATCCGTACCGGAAGCCGCCCATCAGGCCGCCGAGGTGGCCCAGCTGGCACGCATGTCGGGGCGGCCGACGGGGGTGTATCGGCTCGACGATCTACTGCTGGAGTATCAGCTCACGCGGCCCGGGGTGGCTCGTGACCGGCTGGCCGAGCGGATCGAACCGCTGCACCGGGCACCGCATCTCATGGAGACGCTCGACGCTCATCTGCGCCACGGCTCCGACCGCAAGGCCGCCGCCGCCGAAATCCACGTCCACCCCAACACTTTCAGCTATCGGCTGCGCCGCATCGGCGAACTCACCGGCGCCGACCCGAGCGATCCCAACGGATCGCGATTGCTGTCCGCGGCGCTGGTCGCCCATCGATTGAGCCCGGCGCCCGCCCGGCCGGTCACCACCTGAGCAATGAGAAGGTAGTACGACGATGAACGCCCGCCCCCGCCACGACGTCCGGGTGCTCTCCCGCCAACTGGTCGGCCATTTCGCCGAACATGTGGCACCGTGCTCCACCCTGCCCGGCGACGCCCTGCACGGCGACATCACCGCGGTGACCAGGGTCTGCCTGGAACTGACCGTCGACATCCTCGAGGGCCGCGAACCGGACGAGAAGGTCCGGCGCCTGCAGCGCGCGGCCGCGAACTGGGCCCGCGAGGGCATCCCGATCGATACCGTCCACCACGCGGTGCACGAGGGCTTCCGGCTGGCCTTCGATCTGCTGCTCACCCAGACCGATCCGCAGCAGCGGCCCGAGAATCCGGCGCAGCTGCTGTTGCGGATCCTCGACACCATCACCCCCGCGGTCGCGCTCGCCTATGTGCGCGAACATCAGGCCGCGGTCACCGAACACCACACCGCGGTGCACACGCTGGTCTCGGCGCTGCTGGCCGGGCACCCCACCTCGACCATGGCCCGGGCGAGCGGGATCGAGATCGAACCCGCGTATGTCGTGGTAGCGATGAGCATCCCGCCGCACCCCGACGAATCCCATCCGAACGTGGACGGCAAAGTGGTGGCGCGTCGCAAACTGCGCCGGTTGCAGACCGCGCTGGCCAATCGCGGTGGCGGCCGGATCCTGTCGTTGCTCAGCGTGGACGGCGGCACGATCCTCGTTCCGGAGGCGCTGTTCCGCGAGAACGAACTCGACGAGCTGATCGCCGAACTGTCCGAGGCGGCGCAGGTCGGGCTCACCGCCACCGCGCTCGCGACGCCCACCGAGGAGATCTCCGCGGCCGCCGACCGCGTGCACGAACTGCTCGACACCGTGCTGCGACTGGCCGGCCCGCCCGGGCTGTACCGGTTCGCGGATCTGGCGATGGAATACCAATTGACCCGTCCCGGTCCGGGTTTGGACCGGCTGGGCACCCTGCTGGATCCGCTCGACGACCACCCGGATCTGCTGGAGACCCTGCGCCGGCACATGGCCACCGGACTCTCCCGCCGCCGCACCGCCCGGCAGTTGCAGGTGCACACCAATACCGTCGACTATCGGCTCAAACGGATCGGTCAGCTCACCGGACTGGATCCCTCGCAGCCGAGCGGTCTCTGGTATCTGCGCGCCGCACTGGTCGCGCGCACGTATCGGGACGCCGAGGGACCGCCGGTGGCCGATGGCGCGGATCCTTCGCCGGACGGTATGGGCAAAACGTTTGCTAGGAGGTAGCCTCTGTCGCGATGGCTACCACTGCGCAATTGCGGGCCGCGCTGGCGGTACTGCACGCCGATACCGACGAAGCCGCCGAGCAGGCCCGTATTTCGGAAATGTCCGGAACCGACTCGCCCGGGGTCGAACACGCCCTGCTCGCCGGTTTGCTGTACCGCATGATGGGCGATGATCTGCGCCACTCGCTGACCGGCGCTCCCGATCTCACCGCCCTCGAGGAGCGGGCCCGAGCCGCCGGGCCGGGTACCGCGACCTACGCCACCGACGATCGCGAACTACGCGAAGAGCATTGCGCCCAAGCGCATTTCGAGGCGTACTGGCTCGCCCATCGGATCGCCGGACTGCACTTCACCACCGTGCCGTCGGCCCCCGCGCTGCAGGCGGCCGCGCATACCGCCGAGGCCACCCGCACGCTGCTGCGTATCCATCGCGATCTGCTGGACGCGCCGGATGCCGGGCACCCGGCCTGGGAGGTGGTGATCGACCAGCTCGATCGAGCCCGCGCCCTGGCCCTGGCGGCGTATGCGGGTGCCCGGCCCCGGGATGCCCAGCCCTCGGATACTCAGCCTTCGGACGCGTGGCCCTCGGACGCCGGCGCGGGAGTGCCGGCCACCGGTGTCGACCGCAGCACCGAATGCCGCACGCTGTAGGTGAAGTACACGACCAAGCCGATCGCCATCCAGATCACGAAACGCAGCCAGGTCTCCACCGACAGATTCAGCATCAACCACAGGCACGCCAGGACGGCGAGGATCGGAATCAGCGGCACCAGCGGCACCCGGAATCCGCGCGGCAGTTCGGGACGGGTGCGGCGCAGGATGATCACACCGACCGACACCAGCACGAATGCGAACAGCGTGCCGATGTTCACCATTTCCGCGAGTGTGCCGAACTGCACGAATCCGGCCAGTACGGCACAGACCGTGCCGACGCCGACGGTGAGCGTGGCCGGCGTGCCGAAGCGACCGGTCCGGGCCAGGCGACGCGGGAGCAGGCCATCGCGCGACATCGCGAACAACACGCGGGTCTGGCCCAGATACAGCACCATCACCACGGTGGTCAGACCGGCCAGCGCGCCGACGGAGATGAGGTCCTTGGCCCAGGTGACCCCGTGCAGTTTGAACGCGGTGGCGAGGGTGGCGTCGTTGCCGGAGAGGTCGGTGTAGGGCACCATGCCGGTCAGCACCAGCGTCACGGCCACATACAGGATGGTGCAGATCAACAGCGAGCCCAGGATTCCGCGCGGCACATTGCGCTGTGGATTCTTCGTCTCCTCGGCGGTGGTGGCCACGACATCGAATCCGATGAACGCGAAGAACACCAGGCTGGCCGCGGCCAGCAGTCCGTACCACCCGAAGGTGCTGTCACCGGCGCCGGTCAGCCATTGGAACAGCGTCTGGTGCAGGCCCTCCCCGGTCTTGCCGGGCTGCGACGGCGGAATGTAGGGCTTCAGATTCGACGGCTTGAAATAGGCCAGCCCCACCACGATCACCACGGCGATCACCGACAGTTTGATCGCGACCGCGATCGCCGACACCCGCGAGGACACCTTGGTGCCGATCACGAGCAGCACCATCAGGATGACGATCAACAGGGCCGCGCCCCAATCGAATTCGACCGACCCGAAATGCACGGTCGGCGAACGCGATCCCATCACCTCGCCCAGGTACTGCGACCAGCCCTTGGCGACAACCGATGCGGCGAGGGCGAATTCGAGGATCAGGTCCCAGCCGATGATCCACGCCACCAACTCGCCGAAGGTGGCGTAGGAGAAGGTATAGGCGCTGCCGGCGACCGGAACGGTGGAGGCGAATTCGGCGTAGCAGAGCGCGGTCAGACCACAGGCGATCGCGGCGAAGACGAACGACAGCGATACCGAGGGCCCGGCCACAGTGCCGGCCGTGCGCGCGGTCAGGGTGAAGATGCCCGCGCCGACCACCACGGCGACACCGAAGACGGTGAGATCCCAGGCGGTCAGATCCTTGCGGAGTTTGGAATCGGGTTCATCGGTATCTCGGATCGATTGTTCGACCGATTTGGTTCGCAGCAGTCCACCCCACCGGGGGTTCGCCACCGATTCGGCCGTGTTCTGCGTTGGCGTCGGCTCAGCCACACCCGTCTCCTCCGTTGTCACCGATCCCCCGTGACCCGCAGACAGCAACCTAACAGCACTCGGCACTCAGTCGTCGCAACATGGTCGTGAAGGCCTTGCCCTCGGCCGATGCGGCCCAAACCGAGCGACCGAGAAAGTAGTTACGGTAGGCGATCCGGGCATTGCGCACCTGCCGACGAGGCGGAATCGTAAGAAAGTAATCGATTTCGGACAATTCGTAGACGATGTGCACGAGCGGGAAGAGGTCCGGCAGGACCTCGCGCTCCATCGGGTGCAGCGGCCGGATCTCTCCGTAACCCCGCAGGAAAGCGGCCAGTTGCCCGGTCTGCACGTGGGCCGGGCCGTCCGCCGCAATCGAGAGCCAGTCGATCGCGAAGCGTTCGATCGCGGTGGCGAGGTCGAAGACGGCCACGGTCCGGTTCGCGAGACCGAAATCCAGGACCGTGGCGATCCGGCCGTCCGACCAGAGCAGATTCGTGCCGTGCCAATCGTTGTGCGTCCACAGCGGCGGCAGGGTCGCGACCGCGGCGGCGAGTTCGGATCGGGAAGCGGGGCCATCCGTCGCGCGCGGTCGCCCCGGCGGCGGTCCGGCCGTCGACCGCGCGGCGTCTTGGTCTCGCTCCGCGGCCAGGAAGCGGCCGACCTCCGGACGGGCGGCGACGTAGCGGTCGACGGCGGCGGCCGGATCGGTGCACAGCCCGGCCAGCAGCGGATGCGGCGGGCGCTCCGGTGCGTCGAATCCCACCGCGGCCAGATGCAGACGCGCGAGCATCGCCCCCGCCGCGGCCGCATCGGCCACCGAGTGATAGGGACTCCACGAGAAGTCGTCGCGGTACCGGTCCTCGCCCGCCCCGAGTTCCTGGATTTCGTAGGTGAACTCGCCGTGCTCTGCCGTACGCACCCGCGGGATCGAGATACCTTGTGCGCGAAGGTGATTCATGAAGGCGTGCTCGGGCGCGAGCGTCGCGGGGTCACGCAGGGCCGACGGCATCCGCTTCACCACGACACGCGTTCCGTCACCCAGCCGTACCCGGGCCGTGGACGACAGCGGACGCCGGCTGCGCCATTCGATCACGGGTGGCGCGCCCGACTCCGCGAACAGGTCCCCCAGTTCGCCGGGAGTCAGCGGGGAGAAAGCCGGTGCGGCCAGCCCGCTTTCACCCATCGCGAAGACCCGATCCGCCGCGGAGTCGTCTCCCGCCCTGGTCAGGGCGTTCGCTCCGGCTCGGCCCGGGCGGGCATACGCTCCAGACGGGCCAGCACACCCGTACACGCGGCCGCGGCCAGGAACGAGTACAGCGACGCGGAGGACCACCAGCCGGGGTGCACCCCGACGAGGTCCTGCACCCGCAGCCAGATCCGCGCCCACCAGTCCACCGACCCCGGATTGAGCACCTGGTACACCACGAACCCCAGCAACCACGGCACCAGCAGCAGCGGACGGGCGGGAGCGTTCTCCGACAGATCCCACCCGCGGCGGCCGCGACCGAGGAAGAAGTCCACCACCAGCACCGCGCACAGCGGGACGAACACCGATCCGATCAACAGCAGGAAATTGGAGAATCCGGTGAAGTCGTGCACGCCCAGCGCCAGCACGGTCGCGAGCGCGCCCACCGCCGCTGCCAGGACGCGGCGGTCCACGCGCGGCAGCAGATTCTGCAGCGACATCGCGGTGGAGTACACGTTGGCGAACGACTGATCCGATTCCCGCAGCACGAGCACCGCGAAGAACAGCCAGCCGGCCGCGACGCCGAGGAAGGTGTCGAAGATCCGGTCCGGATCGCCGCCGGCCTGCAGAAGCGCGACGATGCCGAGCAGATAACACCAGGTCTGCGCGATCGAATAGCCGACCATCGTGGCCCCGGTGGCGGCGCGAACGCCGCGGGCGTGGCGGGTGTAGTCGGCGGCCAGCGGGACGAACGACACCGCCACCGCCAGCGCGGTGTCCACGCCGGGGAAGAATCCGCTCCACGAGGTACCCGTCACCGGCGGCAGCGGTTGGCGCAGGAACTGAATCGTGAACCAGCCCATGGCCACAGCCACCGCGACCGTCACGTACTTGCGCAGAATACGCAGCACGTTCAACGGCCAGACGGCCATCGCGGTACACAACGCGCCGGCCCCGACGATCACCGCGCCGTGCGGCAGATGCCCGTGGGTGAGAGCCGCGACACCGCCCGCGATCACGGTCAGCTCGAATACACCCCACCCGATGCACTGCACGATGTTGGCGACGGTCGGCACATACGACAGCCGGGTGCCGAACAGTCCGCGGAAGTTCGCCATCGCCGGCGCGCCGGTGCGTGCGCCCACCGCGCCGGCGGCCGCGACCATCGCGGTGCCCAGCACGGTGCCGACGGCGGTGGCGAGCACGGCCGCCGCGACCGGCAGCTGGGGATGGCCGGCCGGCTGCAGCACGTAGAAGGCCCCGGTGAAGCCGATCAGGCTCACGCCGAGGTTGGCCCAGAACGCGGCCTGATCGCCGAAGGACAGGATGCGCGGCGGCGCGGTAGTCAGCAGCAGCGGGGCCTCGGCCGAGCGGTCTCCCGGCTGCTCGGGCAGAGTCGTCATAGCGCCATTCATGCTAACGGGCGTGTCCGGTGGAAATTCGCCCCCAGCTTCGCTCCGGCGCCCGCAGTCGGTAACCTCGTCCCGGATGGTTAGCGTCTCCACATCCGCCCGGCCGCTGTCGGGACCTCGCATGCCGGGAGCCCACCGCATCGGTCGGCTCGTCTGGCTGGTTCCGGTACTGCTGGTCGCCCTGAGTGTGTTCTGGCTGTTGCGACCCAGCTGGCCGCTGCAGCCGATCAAGCGCGAATTCATCGACCTCCAGGTGTATCGCCTGGGCGTGCAGGCGATGTGGGACGGCGCCGATATGTACGGCAGTCTTCCGAAAACCACGCTCGGGATCAGTCTGCCGTTCATCTACCCGCCCTTCGCCGCGGTGGCGCTGGGCCCGTTCGCACTGCTGCCGTGGAACGCCGCGGCGATCAGCTTCTTCGTGGTTTCCACGCTGGCACTGGCGATCACGCTCTATCTGGTGGCCCGCCGGGTCTGGGGCAGCGGCGGCACCGAGGTGGTGCTGTGGGCGAGCGCCTGCGCGATTCCGCTGGGCATGCTGCTGGAACCGGTGCATTCGACACTGGATTTCGGACAGGTCAATCTACTGCTGATGGTGCTGGTCGCCGCGGACTGCCTGCCCGCACGCACCCGCTGGCCGCGCGGCGTCCTGGTCGGCATCGCCGCGGCGATCAAACTGACACCGGCCGCCTTCGTCCTCTATTTCCTGGTTCGCCGCGACTATCGCTCCGCGCTCACCGCGGCGATCACCGGCGCCGTCGCCACCGGCATCGCGTTCGCCCTGATGCCGCACGAATCGGTGAAGTACTGGTTCGGCGGGATGGGCAATGTCTCCGGGCTCAGCGGCTCGGCCTTCCGGACCAATCAATCGATTCAGGGCGTGCTGTCGCGCTTCCAGGTTCCCGAACCGGCGTTCACCGCCCTGTGGGCGCTGCTGAGTCTGGCGCTGCTGGTCCTGGTCGTGGCGGCGATGCGGCGCGCGGTCGCCGATCCGGCGCTCGCCTTGGCGTTCAACGCCGTCTTCACGCTGCTGGTGTCGCCGATTTCGTGGTCGCACCACTGGGTCTGGATCGCGCCGGGCCTGCTGGCCGCCGTCGGCGTCGCGACTCGGCTACCTCGCCGGCCGGCGATGATCTGGTACGCGATCATCATCGCGACCGCGGTCGTGTTCACCATCGGCCCGCAGAACTGGGAACCCGGCGACAACAACCGCGAACTGGCCTGGACGCCGTGGCAGCATCTGGTCGGCGACACCTACGTGTGGCTGAGCGTGCTGCTCGTCGCCCTGTACGTCGTCACCGGACCGCGGCCCACGACGCAGGAACCGCTGCTGCCCGCGTCGTTGCGTTCGCTGCGCACCAAGGTGTCCACGGAGTCCTGAGCCGACACGCCAGGCGCAATCGATCGGTAAATCGCTGGGGCACCCTCCGCCAGCTGCCACCGGGCGTCGGCGACACACCACCGGCGATCTCTGAACACCCCGGTCATCCTGCCCTTCCGTCGTACCGTAGATAAATATGGACGACAACACGCCGACCGCGGAAGGTGATCCCACCCGCCCCGATCGGCAGCTGATCCAGCGGCGAGAGCAAGCCTGGAGCAACTACCAGCGGGCTTGCGCCGATCTCGCCGGCACCCGGATCCGCGCCAATCTCGACGGATGGAAACGCTGGCTGCGCATTCTGCCCGGGGCGGCGGTCGATCAGGCCGAACGGCGCCGCGACGAGATCCGGGCCGAATTGGCGCGACATTGCGTCGGGGCCGACGACCATCGGTGGGGCGTGCTGTCGGGCGGCGACACCGGAACCTTCGGCGGCTGTTTCGGACTCGAGCACACCATCGGTCAGCTCGCCGAGCGCTACGGCAAGACCGATCCGCACTGGGTGCGCGGCCTGCGCGAAACAGCGCGCAGGACCACCGATATCCGTCCGCTCGCCGCCGACGGTGACCGCACGGCCGTCACCGATCTCACCGATCGCGTGGTGCAGGCGGTCCGCATGGCGCCCGACGACGAGGCGCGGCGCCGGCTCGTCGTGCACCTGCCCGGCGAGGTGCGCCCGGTGCCGGCGGATCCGGCGACGATGGCCGGAGATCAGGGTCCGGTCGCGGTTCAGTTCGACATCTATGCCAGCACTGTCAAACTCGATCACATCGATGTGATTCCGCCGCTGCGCCGGATGGGCCTGGGCACCGCGACGCTGCGCCACCTGTGCCGCACCGCCGACGCGCACGGCATGCATATCGTCGCGCAGCTGGTCCCCACGTTCCGCGACGACGATTCGGCGGTTCCGATCCTGGCGCGCTGGTTCCGCGAACAGGGTTTCGAGGTGACCGAACGACTGGGCGGGCGGGTCGTACGGGCCCCCGCCAGCATCCCCTAGCCGGCCGTCACGCCGATCACCGTGTGCGCGTGAGGAATTCACCGATCGCCGGGGCCAGTTCGGCGGCGACCGGGTCGTTGCTCACACCGGGCAGCTCCCGCAATTCGGCGTTCGGGAGCACCTCGGCCATCTTCTTGGCTCCCTTGGTGAGCGCCGGCGCGGAACGATCGCCGATCAGCAGCAGCGTCGGCGCGGTCAGCGCGGCCCAGTCCTCCGGCTGGATGGTCTCACCGCGCGAAAACGGTTTCAGCACAGCGAAATCGTGGGCCGTCGAATCGGCGGTGGCGGCCAGCTTCTTCCACACCGACGACATCCGCATCACCGCGACGACCAGTCCCGGTACGCCCATCACCTTGGTCATGTAGTACCGGACCGCACCGCTGCGCTTGCCCGCCGCGATGCGCTCGCGCAGTTTCTCCTCCGCGTCCTTGGGCGGCACGTGATCCTTCGGGTCGACCACGAACGGCGGTTCGAACGCGACCACGTCGGTGATCCCCGTGATCGCGCCCGAGCGCGCGGCCAGCAGCGCCAGGATCGCGCCCGAGCCCCAGCCGAACAGGGCGGCCGATCCGCCCTCGGCCTCGACCAGCGCGCGGATGTCGGCGATCTCGTTGGCGGCGTCGTAGACGCCCGGCGAGTCCGCGCTGTCGCCCCGGCCGCGCCGGTCGTAGTTGAGCACGCGCAGGCCGTAGTTCTCGGCCAGCGCCTGCGCCAGCTCGACGGTGTTGGGCACCTGCCGATAACCGAATGCGCCGCTGATCAGCACGACGGTTCCCGCACTGCCGGAACCGATCCGGTCGAAGGCGATGGTGGTGCCGTCCTGCGACGTCACGGTCTGCATGTCCTACTCCTTCGCGGGCCGGGGTTCGGTTCGAAAGTACGCGATGGGTTCGCGAGCACCGGCGGGGCAGGTCGGTAGGCTCGCACGGACAGTATTCACGGGCGAGGGGGTGCAGTGGTGACGATGGTCGCCGGACCGCACGGACTGCCGCGCGTCAGCGGATTTCCGAGTTCGGATTTCGATCCCGGCTCGGACAAATGGTCGGGTGTCGCGATCGGCGAGGATCGCATCCGGGCGCTGGCGATCGGTGCGTACTACGGCCGCAGCTGGAGCTCCTACAACGACACCGTCGCCTTCCAGCCCGAACACCCCGGAAGTTCGGAGACCCGGCGCGAATCCACCATCGAGGGCCTGCACGAATCGTGGGGTGTCGACAACGCCGAGGACGCGCGCGACACCATCGGCCGACTGCTGAGCGGGATGCACGCACCGCTGTTCGCGATGGTGCATCCGCTGGCCACCGCCGCCGCCCAGGACACCACCCGCGTCGACCGCACCGGCCTCGCCGACAGCCACCGCGAATTCCTGCACACCGTGTCCGAGGTGCGCGGCTACCGCGGTGTCAACGGCATCGACCGCGACTACGACGCCTGGTTGCAGGCCATCAAATTCGGCATCGTCGACCGGCTGCCGCAACCGCTGAACACCGACGCCACCGCCTGGGATCTCTCGCGCATCGTCTTCATCGCCCGGGCCGCGCACACCGCCGGATATCTGGACGAGGACGAGGCGTGGACGCTGCTGGGCCGCGCGCTCGCCAAAGCCCAGCAGCACTACCGCAATTGGCGGCAGTTCGCGGCCGGTTTCCTCACCGGCGCCATCTTCTGGGCGGCCACTCAGGATCTCGCCGCGGCCAAGGAACAGGTCGACGAGCGCCGCTGGATGATCCGCGGCCTGCTGATGCGCCCGTCGAGTCCGTGGCGGCGCGTGGCGCTGCATCCGGGCGCGCCGGTGTTCGGCCTCTCCCCGTTCCACTGACGGCGGCTATTGCGGCATCGCGCGCAGAATGCCGACGCCCTCCCATTTGAACTGCTCGGTGTCGACCATGCCGAGTTTGCGCCGCTCCACCAGTAACTGCCATTCGCCGAACAGATCCAGCGACGACGGGCGCGCCATCACGATGGAACCGTCGACATGTTCGATCTCGCAGGCCAGCCGCACGGCACCGTCGACGCGCAGCAGATCCTCGGCCTCGGTGGAGACGAATTCCAAATCCGTGTTGCCGTCCGAAATGCGCAGTGTCGCCACCGATCCGGGCGGCGCGGCCACATCGCTGCGATCCAGCGCGGCCACCGGGAATTCGTAAGTGGCCCCGGCCGATACGAACAGCAGCCGCAGGGTGGTGATCACGACCAGCCCCGGCGCCCCGCGATGACCGCACGGTGCGCATTCGAGGACGTATTCGTCCGGGCGGGCGTAGGCGTGCAGTGCCGCCAGCTCCCGCGGGCACATCTCCGGGGTGCGCATCCGGGCGGCCGCGCGCGACACGTCGGGGCGGATCGGGCCGTACTGCCCCGGAACCGGCCGGGGCGGGGTCAGATTCGGGCGCTGCCGCACGATGCGTCGCATCTCGAGCAGATCGTCGCCGATCGCGCGGACCAGTGTGGCGGCCTGGGTGAACACCTCGGGTTCGAGAAAGATCGTCGCCGGATTGCGCCGGGTGGCAACGCCTTTGATCACATAGTCCGGCGCCCGGAAATACAGCAGGATCAGCAGGTCACCGCTGTCGGCCTCGGCGAGGCAGGCGTCGCGCAGATCGCAGACCCGCACATCGAGGGCGACATCGTCGTCGACGCCCAGTGGAGTGGTGGTGATACGCCCGTCGGCATATCTGACCGCGGTCCGACGCCCCCACACCTCCAGCACTGCCGCATCCTCCCCATCCGACCCGGTGAGACCTCATCGGGGACGGATTCTACCGAGAGACCCCCACCGTTCCGGGTATCCGGCGAACGCCGATCAGAGGTTGCCGGCGAACATGCTCGCGAGTCCGGTGGCGGTCGCCACGGCGGCGCTGCCCGTGCTGAGTGCGGCGATGAGAAGTGCGATGATCACGGTCCCGACCTTTCGATATGACGCATACGGTCGAAACGTACTGCGGCGCAACGAGCTTCACCAGCACGCCGGCGAAATTCCCGGCAACCTCGACGCCGATCGACAGCACATTGCCAGGAATGCCGGCGCGGCCGGTGCGCTGTCTGCCGCCACAAGGGCAGCCGACACGCCAACCGGATGATCGTGTCCGGCCCGTGAATGTGAATGGCACACTTGCCGAATGCTCGGTGTACATCCGGAGACCACCGAAATCGCGGAGCCGACCGTTTCCCGGCGGTTGATCCGCTACGCCGTGCGGCTCACCTATCTGGCGGCACTGGCCGCGGCCTTGATCACCCGAGCCTTACCAGGGGACCGTGTCCAGGAGGCCGCGTGGATGATCGGCGGCGTTCTCGCCTTCACCATCGACCGGCCCTGGCGTCAGCACATCCGGGTACTGACCGACTGGCTGCCGCTGATCGCCGCGCTCATGGTCTACGACTACACCCGCGACCTCGCCGACAAACTCGGCATGCCGCTGCGCATGCACGAACTCGTCGACATCGACCGATGGATGTTCGGCGGCACCGTGCCGACGATCTGGTTGCAGGACCATCTGGCCGGCGGCGGCCGGCCCTGGTGGACACCGATCATCGGCGTTGTCTACACGACCCATTTCATCCTGCCGTGGGCCGTCGCGGCGATCTTCTACGTGTACTCGCGGCCGCTGTGGGTCCGGTACATGCGCCGGATTCTGTTGCTGTCGTATCTGGCGCTGGTCACCTATGTGCTGGTGCCCGCGGCGCCGCCCTGGTACGCGGGCCGCGAAGGAGCCATCCCGGAACACGTGCGCCGCATCTCCGGTTTCGGGCTCGGCGTGGTCGATCCCAACGTGAGTGCGCAATGGCTCGAGGACCACGGCAATTTCGTCGCCGCCGTGCCCTCGCTCCACACGGCGTTCTCGGTACTGGTGGCCGCGACACTGTGGCCGCTGACGCGACAGTGGTGGCTGCGCGCGATCCTGGTGATCTATCCGTGCGCGATGGGCTTCACCCTCGTCTACGGCGGCGAGCACTGGGTTTTCGATGTGCTGCTCGGCGGCGTCTACACGGCGTTCACCATCCTCATCACGCGCGTGTGGGAGAACTGGCGGGCGGGCCGGGCCCTGCTCGGTCCGCTGCCCGCGGCCGACCGGAGTGACGAGCCGGAGGCGGCCCGGCCCGTGACGCCGCAGGCGGAGGGGGCCGAGCTCGACCCGGTGTGACGAGCGTCTCTCCAGTTCGCACTGTCCGGAACAGCCGCAGGTGGGCAGCTGTTTCTCGCGGCTATCGCTGCACTTCGGAGCGGAAAATCGGGTGCTCGCACGTCCGATTCACCGGAATACTTGCGCGGCACCGATGAGTTGAGTGGGTCACGGTCGTCAGGTCTGGTGTGGCGTTCGAGACACAGAGGGGTGACTCGGCGTCGGTCAGACATTCTGCGTTCGCAACACCCGGAGGTACACATGCCCGCCGAACCAGTCCATCGCCCGGCCGGACGGCGAACCCCCGCGGTGATCCGACTGCTGGTCCTCGCGACCTTCGTGGTGATCCTCAACGAGACCATCATGATCAACGCGATCCCCCGCCTGATGACCGATCTGCACGTCACCGAGCGATCCGCGCAGTGGGTGTCGACCGCGTTCATGCTCACCATGGCCGCCGTCATCCCCGTCACCGGATGGTTCCTGCAGCGCGTCACCACCCGCCGCGCCTACGCGCTCGCGATGGGCGTCTTCCTCGCCGGCACCCTGCTGTCGGCCGCGGCGCCGTCGTTCGCCGTGCTGCTCGTCGGTCGCGTCGTACAGGCCGGCGGCACCGCGGTGATGATGCCGCTGCTCATGACCACCCTGATGACCGTCGTGCCCGAACACGATCGCGGCCGGGTCATGGGTAACGTCACCCTCGCCATCTCGGTCGCTCCGGCCATGGGTCCCGTCATCTCCGGCCTGGTACTCCAGATCGGTTCCTGGCGTTGGCTTTTCCTGCTGGTGCTGCCCATCGCCGGTGTTGTGACCTTCTTCGGCCTGCGGAAACTCGAGAACGTCGGCGAACCCGAGAGCGGCGCGATCGATTGGGCCAGTGTCGTTCTCGCGGCTCTGGGCTTCGGCAGCCTGGTCTTCGGCCTCAGCCGGTTCGAGGTGGGCAATATCGTGATCCCGGCACTGATCGTCGCGGCCGGCGTGGCCTTGATCGCCGTGTTCGCCGCCCGCCAGATTCGCCTGCAGCGCACCGGATCTCCCCTGATGGATCTGCGAATCCTGTTGTCCGGCACCTACACCAAGGCGCTCGTGCTCATGGCGGTGGCGTTCCTGGCAATGATGGGCTCGATGATCCTGCTGCCGCTGTACCTGCAGAACCTGCGGTCGCTGTCACCGCTGGAAACCGGTCTGCTGGTGATGCCGGGCGGGTTGGCGATGGGTCTGCTGGGGCCGACGATCGGGCGGCTGTTCGACCGCTTCGGCGGGCGCATGCTGGTGATTCCCGGCGCGATCGGCATCACCGCGGCGCTGGCCGGTTTCACCCGCATCTCGCTGACCATGCCGTACTGGCAGCTGCTGGCGCTGCACATCCTGCTGATGGTGTCGCTGGCCGCGGCCTTCACGCCGGTCTTCACCCTCGGCCTGGGCGCGCTGCCGCAGCATCTGTACTCGCACGGCAGCTCGATGCTCGGCACCCTGCAGCAGGTGGCCGCGGCCTTCGGCACCGCCCTGGTGGTCACGGTGATGACCGCTCGCGCCACCACCCTCACCGATCGCGGGATCGCCCCGCTGGTCGCCCACCTGTCGGGTATGCGGCTGGCCTTCGCGATATCCGCCGGCCTGGCGCTGATCGTGATCGTGATGGCGGTGCTGCTGCCCAACCGTGCGGCCTCCTCTGAGGCGGTCGTCCTCGACTCCGAGGACGCCGAGGACACGGAGATGGTCCGCAGCTGACCACGGACCGACGACGCCCGCGAGATCACCGGTCTCGCGGGCGTCGTCGTGTTCAGCCGCGATCAGCTCCGGGATGAACCGGCACCGACAGCGGGCCCACGGTGAAGAACGAAGGCGTATAAGGAATTTCGGCGGGATCCACGGCGAGTGTCAGGTCCGGGAACCGCCGGTACAGGCTCGCCAGTCCGAGCCGCCCCTCCAGCCGGGCCAGCGGTGCGCCGATGCAGTAGCGCGGTCCGTGCCCGAATCCGAGATGCGGTCGCGGCGGGCGGGTGATGTCGAATTCGTCGGCGGTGTCCCCGTGGTATGCGGTGTCCACTCCGGTGGCCTGGTAGACGACGCCGACCGCGTTCCCCTTCGGAATCGGGACACCGTCGATCGTCACGTCCTGCAGCGTGAACCGGAAACTCGTCATCATCACCGAGTGCCGATAGCGATCCTCGCCGGCGACAACAAGACCTTCGCCCGCGATCACGCGGGGGATGAGACCTGTTGCCCGCGAGATCATCCCAAAGGTCCGGCGCGGCCGGAGCCGGTCGAGCACCAGCCGTGGGGAGAGTCGATTTCGCCGGCTCGGGTCGTATGGACACCTCCGCGACGACGACGCGGCAACCGTTCCGAACTAGAACGTGTTCTATATTCGAGGTGACCGTTCCGGCGATACTCGGGAGTTGACGACATGTACAAGTGGTCCGACGAAGATCTGATGCTTCGCGACGCCGTGCGCGGCTTCATCAAGAAGGAGATCGAACCGCATGTCGACCGGCTCGAGAGCGGAGCGCTGCCGCCGTTCGACATCATCCGCAAGCTGTATGCCACCTTCGGCCTCGACGAGATGGCCCGCGAGGGCCTGGCGAAATCGCTGGCCCGCGAGGAAGCCGGAACGCCGGGGAAGTCCGGCGGTTTCAGCGGTTCCGGCAGTATGGGCGTCATCCTCAACAGCGAGCTGGCCGGAGTGAGCCTGGGCCTGGTGGCATCGATGGGCGTGAGTCTCGGCCTGGCCGTCGGCACCATTCGCAGCCGCGGCACCCTCGCGCAGAAGAAGCGCTGGCTGCCGGAGCTGGTGACCTTCGAAAAGGTCGGGGCCTGGGCGATCACCGAACCCGATTCCGGCTCCGACGCGTTCGGCGGCATGAAGTCCTACGTCCGCCGCGACGGCGAGGACTACATCCTCAACGGCCGCAAGACCTTCATCACCAACGGCCCGTACGCCGACGTGACCGTCGTCTACGCCAAACTCGACGAGGAGGACGGCACCGATCGCCGCGACCGTAAGGTGCTGACCTTCGTCCTCGACAAGGGCATGCCCGGTTTCGTGCAGAGCGCGCCGTTCAAGAAGATGGGCATGAATTCCTCGCCCACCGGCGAGCTGGTCTTCGACAACGTCCGCCTGACGCCCGATCGACTGCTCGGCGAAACCGAGAATCCCGCCAAGGGCGACGGCAAGGACAGCGCCAAGGAATCCTTCGCCGCCGAACGCATCGGCATCGCCTCCCTGGCGCTGGGCATCATCAACGAATGTCACCGGCTCTGTGTCGATTACGCGAAATCGCGGACGCTGTGGGGTAAGGAGATCGGCCACTTCCAGCTCATCCAGCTCAAGCTCGCCGAAATGGAAATCGCCCGGATCAACGTGCAGAACATGGTCTTCAACGCCATCGAACGCACCGCCGCCGGCGAATCCGTCTCCCTCGCCGAAGCGTCCGCCATGAAGCTCTACTCCTCCCGCGCCGCCACCGAGGTCGCTATGGAGGCCGTCCAGCTGTTCGGCGGCAACGGATACATGGCCGAGTACAAGGTGGAACAGCTTGCCCGCGACGCGAAGTCGCTGATGATCTACGCGGGCAGCAACGAAATCCAGGTGACGCACATCGCGAAGGGCTTGCTGAACGGATAGTCCGCGGGCCCCTGCTCATCCGGGCAGGGGCTCTGGTTCATCACAGGGCCACCGATCCCCTCCATGTCAGATGCGCTGGTCGGCGAGCTGCAACACCACACAGGCGACGGCCAGGGGCAGGAACACCCCCACGGCCAGGTAGAAGGTCTGCGCATAGTCGGCGACGCGGATGTGGGTATAGGCCGCGCAGACGAAGTAGAGCACCAGGCCGATCGCGGCGGCCGTACCCACGTACGGCACCCCGAGCACCCCCAGCAGCAGCCCGGCCGCACCGGCAAGTTTCAGGGTTCCGATCGGGAAGGTGAGCCACGACTGCGGGATTCCGGCGGTCTCCATCGCCGGCGCCAACGTAGCCATGACCAGAGTGGATTCGTACCGCCGCCCTGACCCCCGGCCTCAGCCTGGAGAAACCGCCCTGGGGCATCGGCCGCCCCCAACCGCTCCTCACCGCCTTGGAACGCGCCGGCCGGATCACCGGCGACGTTCTCGACGTCGGGTGCGGCCCCGGAGACACCGCCATCCACCTGGCAGAACTCGGCTACCGCGTGACAGGTCTCGACATCGCCCCCACCCCGTTCACCTGCTGGAGGCGCAGCGCGTGTGATCGATCCTGCTCGACGATGAATCCGGACTGGACTGGAACCGCGCTGTCGTCCATCGCGGAATCCAGAACTTGACCTCGAGCGCTGTCGAGGTTTCAGACTGGTGGCCATGACTGCAACAACATCCGGACGGCCAGCTGTCGAAGACACGACAACCGACCACGCTGCCGACGTCGCCGCGATCGAACAGCTGATAGCCGATGTCGAGACCGGCTACAACACCAACGATGCCGAACTGATGGTAAGCGGTTTCACCGCGAATGCGTCGGCGGGCAACGCAGTGGGCATGGTGATCACCGGGTATGACTCTCTGCTCGAGGCCGCCGAACGTGGTCTCGCGGGATTCCTGAAGAACGAGTACGTGCGCTACGACGTGGGCGACATCGGCTTCCTGCGTCCAGACGTCGCAGTCGTCCACAAAGTCGCCCGTGCGACCACCGCCGAGGGAGAACTCATCGACAAGGATCCCGCGATGGTCGCCCTCTATGTTCTGGTCAAGGAAAACCACCGCTGGTGGGTCGCCGCCCGCCATAACACCCCGGTACCGAAGGCTTGACCGGTCCCTACCGAATGCGCTCCGGCTAATGCTGCAACGCACTTTGCGTACGGATTACTGTGTCGCAGAATGAGTTTCACAAGGAGACGGCGGATCTCGGGTAGCGTGAGAGGGCGGCGCGGCTTCGAAACCACACTGCCTGACGATCACCGCGGATACCAGCGGACTCGCTGCACGAACGAGCAACTGGCCGTAGCGTGGTAACCATGGGTGTGGGGAAGAAATACGACGACAGCGGTATCCCGCCGAACGACCTCGGCCGCCGCCTGCGCGAAATCCGCGCCTGGCGCGGACTGAGCCTCGAAGCCGCCGCCGGACTAGCCGGAATCTCCTACGGATACCTGGGAAAACTCGAGCGAGGCGAGAAGTCGCTCGAGAACCGTCGCACCCTCGAAGCGATCGCGGCCGCACTACGCGTGGCACCGAGCGAGTTCACCGGACGACCATGGGAGGTCACCGAGGGACCCAGCGCGGAAGCGTACGGAGGAATTGCTGATGCGGAGCAGGCGCTCGACGCGTGCGAGCTGGGAGAAGATCCCGGCGTAGCGACTCGGCAATGGCCCGCCGTTGCCGCTGATCTCGCAAAGCTCGAGGAGCGGCGAGGTGCTGGTGACTATCAGAGCATCGCACGAATGGCGCCCCCACTGCTGCTCGAATTGCACGCCTTGTATGTGCGGCGCCCCGAGTACCGCGAACCGATACTGTGCGGCATCATCGGCGCTTTGTTCGCGGTGATGGTGATGACGAAGCGCTTCGGTGCCCGCGGCCTGCCGCTGCTTGCCGGGAAAGCAGCGCAAGCTACCGCAGATGAACTGGATCTGCCCGAGTGGCGCGGCGCGGCTATGTGGATGCGTAACAACGTGTCCGGCTCGCTGTCCCGGCCTCAGCATTACGCCCGTGCGGTCGCGACCGCCGACCAACTGACATCGTCACTGAACGACGAGACCGTCTTGCAATCCTATGGAATGCTGCACCTTTCGGCAGCGCTGGCGGCGGCTGTGCAATCGGACCGGACGACTGCGGCGACCCATCTCGACGAGGCGGCCGCAGTAGCCGAACGGATGGATTCCGATGTCGGCAGCTTCGGACGTATGTGGTTCGGCCGCACCAATGTTGCGGTCTGGCGTGCCTCGGTCGGGATGGAGCTCGGCGACGGCCCGAAGGCGCTCGAGGCCATCTCGGGCATCGGTATCGAGGCGATTCCCGATCGCGCCCGCCTCGCCGGTTTCTACTCGGAGGCCGGGCGGGTCATGCTCGCAGAAGCGAAAACACGTGACTCCGGCGTCGCAACACTGCTGAAAGCAGAACAGCTTGCGCCACAACGTATCCGCAGTGACCTGTTCGTGCGGGAGGCGATAGCCGACCAACTCCGCGCCGCCCGCCGCGATGCAGGCGGCCGCGAACTACGCGGCCTGGCATGGCGAATCGGCATCGCCCCGGACTCCGGCGAGACCCGCCGCTAACCGTACGGCTGGACTCACACGGCGAGTCCGCACGCTGTCCCTGCACAGCGGATCCGAGCGTCGATGGGGTGAACAGATCGCGCAAACCTCCGCACGAATGCGAGAAAACCGCAGAATCAAGGCCGGTTGCACGAATAATTCACCACTCCACGCGATCCCGTTGGGACCGGCCAACCGGAGCCATGGTGTAACGGCGCGCGGCTTCGAAACCACCGCCTCACAATCACCGCGCGCCCAACCCGAGCACCGAGCCGGAGCGCAGCCCCGCGCGCCAGGTCCGAGCGTCGAGTCCGAGCGTCGAGTCCGCACCTCGAGTTCGAGCGCCGACTCTTTGTCCCGCAAGTGTCGAGGCCAGAGTCTGCACACCGACCCACGCGCTGAGCCCGCACGCCTGGTCCCGAGCCTCCGAGCCCGAGCACTGCCCGCGAGTGCCGATCCCGCAGGCATTCCGCTGTCACGCTTGTCCTTTCAGGACAGACGACGCGTGACTCGTCTCATACCTTGAGCTACGGCCCCATCGCCGAGTCCGTAGCCGGCCGAACCCCCGGCTCCTCGGCGGTGGGCGCCTTACCGACCGAGGGGATGGAGGGGTGCGTTATGAAAGGCTGTGACTGGATCTTGTTGCTGCTCATCGCAGCACTGCTCGGACTGACCTTCGCCTTAGCGCGTCTACCCCTGCGAGGTGAACGCCGCCGCAAGGACTCCCAGCGGTGACGCCCACCCACCCGATCGCGCTCGGCTGGGTCCATCCCGAATCCACCGCCCCGGACTGGGACACCGCCCAAGTACGCCGCCTGGCCGCCCGCCTCGGCTACCGCCTGGTCTGGCCCCCGGAATCCAGCCGCATCCCCCTACCCGACCAGGTCCGCGCCACCGGCGCCGAAGCCGTAATAGCCCCGTCCACTGAGCATTTCGACTTTCTCACCCTGAACGCGCTGATGATGATCGCCGACGTAGAAACCGTCCATCCCCGGCTCTCCTTCGCCCGCTGGGCCACCAGACGGTAGGCGAGAGCCTCTGTCCCGCAGCAATTCTCGGGCGTGACGGTCGAAGGTCCAGCACGGAACATCGCCGCCACCACGCTCCACGCAACCAGCTCCGTTGTGCGTACTCGCCTCGGGCCGACACTGCCCGAGCTCAACTTTCCAAGGAGGACGAGAACATTGAACGCCGAACTTCCTGCCTGGCGAATGGACCTCGCCGGCAAGGCGGCCGGCCTGTGGGACCCCTGTACCGGCATACCCGACGAAGCGTTGCACGCATCGAACGTCGACACCGCGAGTAGGGAATCCGGCATCGCCGGCATCGAGCAGAGCGGCTGGAAGATCGGCGGGTGGCGCGGGCCAGAGTATGCGATCACCGTGTACTCGACCGCACGCACGGTCGATCAGTTCGAAAACAAGCCCGGCAATGTCGACTTCGCTGACGTGACGATCACCGGCCGCAGCGGTCGGCGGTTCAGAGTCGCTGGCGCGTCGAAGCATCTGAACTGCAACATCGTGTTCCCTGCCCAGCAGGGTGTCATCCAGCTGCAGGTCCTGGTCCGGGCAGCATTGGACAATCCGCCGGATCCGTGTGAGATACTGGCGCGAATCGGCGAGAACCTCGTTCCATGGTTTCCCGAATAGCAAGGGCTACAGGGGATCCCGGTCCGAAAGGCTCGACCCGGCTACTTCTTCGGCGCGGGGTTCTGGTCGATGATCCCGCTCAGCGTGGTCGAGTTCGTATAGTCCTGACCGGTCAGCCGAGCCAGCGAAATCGCCATGACCTCCCGCATATTTTTCACGGTCTCGAGGTGGTCCGCGATGATCTTGTCTATGGAGTTGTCATCGCCGGTGGCCTGAAGTTTGAACTGTCCCTCGAGCATGTGACCCATATCGAAATCGCCGAAGCCGGAAACCGCCTTGACCTGCCCGACTAGTAGGTTCATGTTCTCCAGCTCTTCGATGCGCTTATTGCACGCCGCCAAGCACTCCCGGGCTACTTGCTCGTCGTCAAGATAGAGCTCCCCCGCACGAGCCGCCGCCGCCTGTTGTTGCCAAGCATCAAGGTCACTCCCCGCCATCGCCATTGTCCCCCTTATCTATTGCGGAATCGACGGTACGATCGCGTCACCGATCTTGGCGAGCGTCGGGCACGGGGCGATCGGCACGTCGTCGGATAACCGCCCGACCACCTGTATTTGCACCGAGCTGTGCGCGGTTTGGAACACGACATCGCAGTTTCGGTCCGCCCCTTGCTCTCCGAATTGAGTGCCCTGGCGCCCCGCCATCGTGACCGACTGCTGGTTGATGTTGCCGCCCTTGTTCGCGATTTCTGCGGGCGAATGTTTGGCGGTGGAGTAGACGGAGATCGAGTACTTCGCGCCCTTCCACGCGCAGATCTCCCAACCCGACTGATGGACGCCCGCGATCCCGGACTGCTTCGTGCTGGGATCAACCTGAGCCGCGGTCAACGCCGAATCAGGAATTCCCGTGCACGGATCCCACAGCGCCGCAGCAGCATCGCTGGTTGTCGCGGTAGCCGCACCGTCTGTAGTCGAGCTACACCCAGCTGTCATCACCGCCAGCACCGCCCCGATAGCGACCGCCACCCCTGCTACTCGTCGCTGCACCCGACGTCCTCCCGCTCGACAGACAACTTCGCTACGGACTATAGGACGCAGCGACGCACGACGGGGTTCCATATCCGGCCACATGGCCCTGACCAGGGCAACCTGCGGGTCCACCGGGCACCTTTTCGGTGCCCCCGGTCGGACTCGAACCGACACTGTGCGGATTTTAAGTCCGCTGCCTCTGCCAATTGGGCTACGGGGGCGGCTGGGATAGCGTACCTAAGTCGTACGTCCGTCTCGGAATTGTCCGGGGATTTGCTCAGTGCACGCCTTCCATCAAGCGGCTGACCTGCGGGGCTAGGAAGTAAACGATGATTCCCACTGCGATCGCGACCAGGCCGGTGATGCCGAAGTAGGCGACTTCGTGGCTGGTGTCGTAGAACCCGGACAGGACGCCGGACATCGAGGTGCCGATGCCGACGGAGAAGAAGTAAAGCGCCATCATCTGAGCTCGGAAGGCCTCGGGAGCGAGCTGAGTGGTAACCGCGAGGCCGATCGGGGACAGCAGCAGTTCGGAGATGGCGAAGCCGGCCAGGATGACGAAGACGAGCAGGGCGGGAACGGTTTTGTCGTCGAAGGCGGCCAGGGGGACGAACAGGAGGAACGACGCGCCCATCCCCATCACGCCGTAGGCGAACTTTCGGGGCGTGGTGGGGGCTCGGGTGCCCAGACGGGTCCACATGAGCGCGAACAAGGGCGACAGCACGATGACCCAGATCGGTTCCTCCGAGCCGATCCAGCTCGCCGGCGCGGTCCAGCCGAACAGCGTCCAGTTCATCCGCTCGTCGGAGTAGACGGCCAGCACCGTGAAGATCTGCTGGAACAGTGACCAGAACACGGCGTTGGCGATGAACAGCGGTATGAAGGCCCGCACTCGGACTCGTTCCACCGCAACCACTTTCGGACTGGTCAACATCAATCCGAAATAGAGTATCGATACCGCCGCGATCACGCCGGTGGTTACCCACGACAGATTCGACAACCGGACCAGTCCGGTCCACATCGCGAGGGCGACCACCACCGCGATCACCAGCACGAAGGCGATCACCTTGCCGATCTGGCTGCGCGGCAACGGGTTCGGCACTTCCCGCCCGTGGGTACCCAGATTGCGCCGGAAGATCACGTACTGGGTGAGTCCGAGCGCCATGCCGACGGCCGCCGCCCCGAATCCGTAGTGGAACCCGAGGTGGGTCTGCAGCAGCCCGGTGATCAACGGGCCGACGAAAGCGCCCAGATTCACGCCGAGATAGAACAGCGTGAAACCGCCGTCGGCGCGCGGGTCACCCTTCTCGTAGAGCGTGCCCAGCAGTGAGGACGCGTTGGCCTTCAACGCGCCGGAACCGAGCGCGACGAGCAGCAGCCCCACGCCGACACCGCTCAGGCCCGGCAGCACCGCCAGCGCGATATGCCCGGCCATCACCACCACGCCGCCGTAGAAGACGGTCCGCTCCATCCCGAGCACCCGGTCGGCCAGCCAGCCGCCGAGCACGGTCGACAGATACACCAGCCCGCCGTAGGCGCCGACGATGCCCGTCGCGGTGGATTTCTCCAGTCCCAGCCCGCCGTCGGTCAGCGAGTAGTACAGGTAGTACCCGAGGATGGTGAGCATGCCGTAGAACGAAAACCGTTCCCACAGCTCCACTCCGAACAAGTTGACCAGCCCGATGGGATGGCCGAATATCGTGCGCGTCTCCGGCGACGCCTGCTCTCCCGGGACGGGTTCCACCCTGCTCATGAGACGCAATTGTCCAGCAACGAGGTACGTCGATCGGGGGAATCGCCGATCACGCGGGGTGTCGGGGCACCCCTCCGGCCCGCCCCCCTCAGGCGGTGCCGGTTCGCGCCTGAGGGTCCGGACCTGCGTGGTAACGCTGCGCTGCCGCCTCCGGCCCGCCCCCTCAGGCGATCGACAGCGCGATACCGTCGAGAATGTCGTGCTCGCTCACGATCAACTCGGAGATCCCCGCCCGGCGCGCCAATTCATCTGCCAGCACCTCGGTGATCACCGCACCGCCGCCGATCACGTCGACCCGCCCCGGATGCATGGGGCCGAGGGCCGCGCGCTCGTCGTGGTTCATCCCGATGAGGCGGTGACAGACCTCGCGGAGCCGATCGAACGTGAGACGGGTCAGATGCACCCGATCCGAATCGTATTCGGGCAGGTCCAGCGCGACGGCGGCGATCGTGGTCATGGTGCCGGCCACGCCGACCCAGGTGCGGGCGCGCTCGACCGGAACCACGCCGAAGGCCTGAGCCAGTTGCTGCGAGGCGAAGAACCGCGCGGACGCGACCTCCTCACCGGTCGGCGGATTGCCGTGCAGACAGCGTTCGGTGATCCGCACACAGCCGATATCCGCCGAGTAGGCCTCCTGCACGCCGGAACTGTCGCCGAGCACCACCTCGGTGGACCCGCCACCGAGATCGACGACGACGAACGGCCCTTCGGCACTGGACAATTCGCCGACCGCGCCCGCGAACGAGAGCCGCGCCTCCTCGTCACCGGTGATCACCTCGGCCTGGGCGCCCGGCACGACGCGGCCCAGCTCCACCCCGGTCATGGTGAAGAAATCGTCGCGATTGCGCGCGTCGCGGGTGGCGCTGGTGGCGACCATGCGCACCCGGCTCACCCCCGCGTCGACCATGCGGTCGACGTAATCGTGCAGGGCGACCCGGGTGCGTTCGATCGCCTCCGGATTCAGCTCCCCCGTGGCGTCGACACCCTTGCCGAGTCGCACGATCCGCATTTCGCGGTGCACGTCGGTGAGGTGGCCGTCCGCGCCGACATCGGCGATCAGGAGCCGGATGGAATTGGTGCCGCAGTCGACGGCGGCAACCCGGTCACTCATCGCTGTCTCCCGCATCGGTATTCGGTTGATACTGCTCGTATTTCGGCCAATCCTGCGGAATCGCCGTGCCGCGCAGTCCGGTATCGGCCGCGAGCGCGACCGCCTCGTCACCGAGCGGATTCAGCCCCGGGCCCTTGGCCAGCGAATGCGCGATCAGCACGTGCAGGCATTTGACCCGCTCCGGCATCCCGCCGCCGCTGAAATCCGTTCCCAGCGATTCGATTTCGTCGCGCTCGGCCAGGTAGCTCTCGTGCGCGGCGCGGTAGGCGGCGGCCAGTTCCGGGTCGGCGGCCAGGCGCTCGGTCATCCCGCGCATCAGCCCGGCGGCCTCCTGCCTGCTCGCCTCGGCGGTCAGGCGCGGATCGGTGAGGTAGTAGAGCGTGGGGAACGGGGTGCCGTCGGGCAGGCGCGGCGCGGTCTTCACGACCGCCGGTTGGCCGTCGGGCGTGCGATAGGCGATCGCGAGCACCCCGCGTGGCTCACGGCCGAGCTGGCGGGCCACGATCTCGAGATCAGCCTCCGCGGGCGCACCCTGCTCGGCACCCGCCTCGCCGGACGAAGGCTCGGGCGTAGCGGGGTCGGTCACCGGGGTTCTCCTTCAGGATGGGGCGGGGGTGGTGGAGGGGGCGGCGGGGGCGCCGGCGTGGTGGGGGTGGTGGGCTGCGGCTCGGACATACTGCGCCACAGCTGGGTGTACCAGGGATCGGGGCGGCGGGCCTGACTCGTCGGCACCGGCACCGCGGGCTGCTCGATACCGGGCACCTGCACGATGTAGGCGGTGTCGCCGGGCATTACGAGCCGCAGCCGGTCGCGCGCCTCGGAGCGGATGTAGGCGGGATCTTCCTGTTGTGCACGGCGGTCGCGCAACCGGGTCAGATCGTTTTCCAGATCGCGGCGCTGTTCGGCCAGTTGCACCGCTTCCGAACGTTGACTGAAATAGGTGCGCATCGGCACGGCGAGGGTCAGCGCGAGCGCGCACAGCACCGCGGCCAGGATGACCGCGCGCCCGGTGGACAGCCCCAGAATCCGGTGATCGTGGCGATCCTCGGACTTCTTCGACCTCGCGCGCGTGGTGCGCGGTTCGGACTTCGCGCCGGCCGAACGTCGTTGCGCGGCCCGTTTACCCGCGGACGTGCGCGTGGAGCCGTTCGCGGCCCGTTCGGGCCGGGGCGAGCGCGTCGAGCGGCGGTCACCGCGTCCTGCCGGACTGGTGCCGCGCGCCCGTCGCTCCGTCATCCCCACACCTCGAAATCGCCTGCCTCCATAGCGGCGCTGCGATTCGACCGCACAGCGCAACGGTTTCGCGCGGTGACCGGCCGCGGTATCGACCGGCCCCGCACGCCACACCCGTTGACGAGGCTACTACCCCCCGAAGACGAACCGGGGGAATGCGACGTCACCGGCGTAGCGAGCCGAATCACCGAGCGCGTCCTCGATGCGCAGCAGCTGGTTGTACTTGGCGACGCGTTCGCTGCGGGCGGGGGCGCCGGTCTTGATCTGACCGCTGCCGACCGCGACCGCCAGATCGGCGATGGTGGTGTCCTCGGTCTCGCCCGAGCGGTGGCTCATCATGGTCTTGTAGCCGTTGCGGTGGGCCAGCTCGACCGCGTCCAGCGTCTCGGTCAGGGTGCCGATCTGGTTGACCTTCACCAACAGCGCGTTGGCGGCGCCCTTGGCGATGCCGTCCTCGAGCCGCTCCGGGTTGGTGACGAACAGGTCGTCGCCGACCAGCTGGATCTTGTCGCCGATCAGATCGGTCAGCGCGACCCAGCCGTCCCAGTCGTCCTCCGACAGCGGGTCCTCGATCGAGACCAGCGGGTACGCGCCCAGCAGGTCGTTGTAGAACTCGGCCATCTGCTCGGCGGTGCGCTCGGTGCCCTCGAACTTGTAGCCCGTTCCGGCGGTGTAGAACTCGGTCGCGGCCACATCGAGAGCCAGCGCGACATCGCTGCCGAGGTTGTAGCCGGCCTTGCCGATCGCCGAGGCGATCAGATCCAGCGCCTCGCGGGTGCCGCCGGCCAGATCCGGGGCGAAACCGCCCTCGTCGCCGAGACCGGTCGACAGGCCCTTGGACTTCAGCTCGGCCTTGAGGGCGTGGTAGACCTCCGCACCCCAGCGCAGCGCCTCGCGGAAGGTGGGCGCGCCGATCGGGGCGATCATGAATTCCTGCACGTCGACACTGGTGTCGGCGTGGGCGCCACCGTTGAGGATGTTCATCATGGGCACCGGCAGCACATGGGCGTTCGGCCCGCCCAGGTAGCGGAACAGTTCCAGGCCCGAGGATTCGGCGGCCGCGCGGGCCACCGCCAGCGATACACCCAGCAGGGCGTTGGCGCCCAGGCGGGACTTGTCCGGGGTGCCGTCCAGATCCAGCAGCACCTGGTCGACGGTGCGCTGCTCGACGGCGTCCAGGCCGATCACGGCCGGTGCGATCTCGTCCAGCACGCCCTCGACCGCCTTGCGGACACCCTTGCCGCCGTAGCGGTCGCCGCCGTCGCGCAGCTCCACGGCCTCGTGCTCGCCGGTGGAGGCGCCGGACGGCACCGCCGCGCGGGTCAGCGTGCCGTCGTCGAGAGCGATCTCGACCTCGACGGTGGGGTTACCGCGTGAATCCAGGATCTCGCGAGCTCCGACCTGTTCGATGATGGCCACGAAACGACACTCCTTCGGCTGCTGGCAATCAATTCGGGGGCCCTGCCCACCGCCGTCCATGAGCAGGTCGCACGGCGGGCCCGTGCGCTTGCGAGCCTAATGGGTACGACCCGGGCCGCACGACACAGGTGGGCACGCGGTCCCGGTCGTTCGCGCATGCAAGCAGTAGCTGCCGGTTCGAACGTCCGCACCAGCGGTTGGCCGGCGCGCGGAGCTCAGGCCCGGCGTCCGACGCTGTATGCCGCCGCCTTCGTGCGGACCGTCGCCATATAGGTCGTGGACTGGTTGTAGGTCAGCACCGCTTTCTGCCAGCCTTCCGGGGTGCGCAGATCGCCGCCGCTGGCGCACAGGTAGCGCGCGGCGGTCAGCGAGGCGTCGTCGATGCTGTCCGGATCCGCGCGGCCGTCCCCGTTGGCGTCCACACCCCAGTGCTGCCAGGTTTCGGGCAGGAATTGGAACGGCCCCTCGGCGCGCGCGTAGACCGGATTGCCGGTGCGTGCGGTGGCCTCGTCGTCGAGAATCCTTGCGACACCGGGTGATCCGTCCAAGGGGATGCCGCGGATCGGCGGGCGGACCTCACCGTCGGCATCCAGGTCGGAACCGCCGTGGCGGCCGTGTTTGCTCTCCACCCGCGCGATGCCCGCGATCGTGGTCCAGCCGATTCCGCAGTCGGGACGCGAACGGGCCATGACCTCGGCCGCGTATCCGTAGGCCTCGAGCGCGACCGTGGGGATGCCGAGCGCATCCGACTGCGCTTGCGCCCAGCCACGCAACTGTTCGGCACTGCGACCGGGCGCATCGAGGTCGATCGGGGGAACCGGTGACCCCGCACCGGGCGGGATACCGTCCGGGATCGGGGGCAGGTTGTCGGTTCCCGCACATCCGGACAGCAGCGCGACCGCCGCGACAGCGGCGAAGGCGAGGGGCCGGAATCCGGGGATGGTCGAACGCACGTTTCCATCATCCAGATTCGCGCGCGGATGGCACGCACCGTGACAACGCACTCGACTCCGGCGGCATACGATCAGCTACCTCTCCCCGCAACTGTTCCATACCGAAACGCTATGGCCAACGGCGTACTTTAGGTAAGCCTTGCTTAAGATCAACAGAGCGACTAACTTCGCAGTCCGAGTCTTCACCACCTGCTTCATCCCCATTGCGAGGAAGGGAACTCCTGGTGAAAAACGTTCTCCGCGAACGTAAGACACCCCAGCACGAAGAACCCGAACCGATCGACCGCCGCACGCTCGCACCCGAGGCCGCGGCGGCCGTGTTCTGTTCGGCCGAAGAGATCGCGATCACACTCGACCACTCACCCGGTGGCTCCGCGCCGATCCGGCGCACCCTCTCCGATCCGGCGCTGATCCGGCTCGTCGACGCCTACGCCGCCGACCTTCCCGCCGCGGTGCGAACCGCGTTGCGACCGCCCGACACCCCGGCCGGCGCGGCGATCATCGGCCGCCTGCCGGTGCGCGACGACGAACTCGGCCCGACACCGCCCGACTGGTCCCATGCCGCCGAACCGGCGTGCCCGGCGTCGTTTCGCCTGGATATCGCCCTGTTGCTGCTCGCCCGGTGCGCCGGCGAACCGTTCGGCTGGCAGGGCCAGCAGGGTGGGCGGCTGGTCAACAACATCCTCCCCACGCCCGGGCACGAACACGAACAGTCGGGCGCCAGCAGCACCACCCTGCTGAGCCCGCACACCGAGGACGCCTTCCATCCCGAACGCGCGCATCTGCTGCTGCTCGGCTGTCTGCGCAATCCCGATCGGGTGGGTACCACCATTTCCTCGGTCCGTCAGGTGAACCTGGACGCGGACGGGCGCAGGCTGCTCACCGAACCGACCCTGCCGATCCTGCCCGACGTCTCCTACGGCGAGGATTTCAGCGAGCACCGCCCCGCCCCGGTGGCCACCGTGACCGCCGGCGACGGCGGGCCGACCCTGCGCTACGACCCCGCCTATACCCCGCTCGACGATGCCGTCCCCGAATATCGTTGCGCCTACGCCCATCTCGGCACGGAATTGGAGCGCGTGTGTCACCGCGCGGTGTTGGAGCCGGGCGAATTGCTGCTGATGGACAATGATGTCGTCGTGCACGGCCGGGTTCCGTTCACGCCCCGATACGACGGGACCGACCGCTGGCTCAAACGGGTCAACATCCGGCTGGCACGCCGCCGCGCGCCGGCCGAGGCCGGCGAAAGCGGATACGGACAGCGGACGGTGCGGCCGTTCGCGCCGAATCCAGCTGCGGCACCGACTATCTCGCCCCGATGGACCGACCAGTGAACCGAGGAACGCAGTGAGCAGCCGCCCCACCCCGTTGCGCGTACTCAGCCGCAGCGATCTCGCCGATGTCCCGATCGCGCCCAACGAGGTGGTGCGCGCCGTCGAGGACGCCTATCTTGCCCTGGCACAGGGAGATTCGGACAACCCCCGCAAGCTCGGCGTGGCGCATCCGGACGGCTGGTCGGTCGCGTACGCGATGCTCGGGCGCGACGGCCGCCGCCGGGTGGTCGCCATGAAGACCTCGTACAAATTCGATCCGAGCCACGACCGCAGCACCAAGCGCTACTACACCACCATCACCCTCTACGACGACGCGACCGGCACCCCGATCGCGATGATGGACTGCGCGCGGGTGGGCGCGCTGCGCACACCCGCGGTGTCGGCGCTGCTGGTGCGCGAGACGGTGCGGCCGGGCGCGCGCAGCGTGCTGCTGATCGGGACCGGCACCCAGGGCCGAAACGCGCTGCCGCACTTGCTCGCCGCGAATCCGCAGTTGAACCGGCTGATGGTGTACGGCACCCATCCCGAGGGTCTGGAAGCGGTGGGCACCCACCTGCGCGCGCACGCCCCGCACCTGGAACTCGACGTGGTCGACGATCCGCGCGCCGCGGCGGCGACGGCCGATGTGGTGCTCGCGACCGCCGGGCCCGGCACGCAGGTCGCCCTCGAATCCGACGATCTGGCACCGGGTTCGGTGGCCGTGCTGGTCGGTTACGGACTCGCGCCCTCGACGCTCACCGATGCCGATCGCGTGGTGGCCACCAGCGCCGAGCAGATGGCGTTGACCGGCACCGATATGGCGGGGCCGGACGGTCGGCTACGTTCGGTCGACGCCGAACTGCCGGCGATTCTGGGCCGCCGCGCGACCGCGCGCACCCGTGCCGACGAACGCCTGTTCGTCTACAACAGCGGCCTGGTCCTCACCGATATCGCCGTCGCACACGCGCTGGCCGAGCGCGCCATCGCCGAGGGCCGGGGCACGGAGGTGCCGCTGTGGGATTGACCGGGGCGCACTTTCCCGGCGTCGCGCGATCGGAGACGACGCTGTGACCGCGAGCCGGACTACACGAGCGCCCGATGATGCGCGGAACTCCGCCTCGATCACGGCACCGCCCCTCCCGGCACACCGGGACGAATGGGAGCGCCGGTTGCTGGCCGACGCCCATCTGCTCGACGACATCGCCTACGCGGTCGGCGGCCCGTTCCACGTGCTGTATCCGGAGCGGGTGGGAGTGAATATCGACGGCTTCCGCGAGCAGTTCCGGCGCCACGGCGTGGACGGCGTGATCTACTACGGCAAGAAAGCCAACAAGTCCGCAGCCGTGGTGCGGATGTGCGCCGAACACGGCGCCGGCGCCGATGTCGCCAGCGTCGGCGAGCTGAGTTCGGCTCTGGCACACGGCATCCGGGGCCACGATCTGGTGGTGACCGGACCGGCCAAATCCGATGAGCTGCTGTGGCTGGCCACCCGGCACGGCGCCCTGATCGCCGTCGACGACCCCGGCGAACTCGCCCGGCTGACCGGCCTCGGCGCCACCGCCCGCGTGCTGCTGCGGGTACTCCCCCCGAATTCGACCAGCCGATTCGGCATGACCGACATCGAACTCGACACCGTGCTGCACCGCACCGATCCGGCGCCGATCCGGGTGGAGGGATTCAGCTTTCACCTCTCCGGCTACGACCCGATCGCCCGGTCGGAATTGGCGGCCGCGGTGGTCGACCGCTGCGGGCACGCCCGCGCCCTCGGACATCCGGTCACCACCATTTCCATCGGCGGCGGATTCGGCGTGGAGTACCTGCCGGACACGGCCTGGCGCGCCTTCACGCAGGAGCGCGGCCCGCACTGGTTCCACGCGGACAAGACATTCGATTCGTACTATCCCTACCACCAGCGCCCGGCCGGACCAGCCGCGCTGGCCGCCATCCTCGACCACGGCGATCTGGCAAAAGTTCTACGAGCCCATGCCATCCGGCTCGCGATCGAGCCGGGGCGCGCGCTGCTGGACCGCGCGGGAAGTACCGTGTTCCGCGTCCAAGGTGTGAAAACCCGTGAGGCACAATCACTTCCCTATCAGGTGCTCACCGTCGACGGCTCCAGCCTCAGTCTGTCCGAGCAGTGGTTCGACAGCGAATATCTGCCCGATCCGGTGCTGTGGCCGACGCGTCCGGGCGAGGTGACCCCCGCCTGCGTCGGCGCCGCGACCTGCCTGGAATCGGACATGCTGAGCTGGCGGCGCATTCCCCTGCCCCGCCCGGCCGTGGTCGGCGATCTGCTCGTCTATCCCAATACCGCCGGGTATCAGATGGATTCGAACGAATCCTCGTTCCACGATCTCCCCATCCCGCCGAAGGTGCTGCTGTCGAGCGGCCCCGACGCGGATCCGGCCCAGCCGCCGCGGCTGCGCTGGGCGCTCGAACGATAACTCCCCTTCCCACCACACTCCCCTTCCCACCACACTCCGAGGAGACTCGCATGCCGATCGTCACGCGCGTGACGGACCTGATCGGAAACACTCCCCTGTTCGAACTGGCCGTCACCGACGGCGGCACCCGGCTGCTACTCAAACTCGAACAGTTCAATCCGACCGGCGCGGCGAAGATCCGGATGGCCCGCGAAATGGTGCTCGAAGCCGAACGCCGAGGTTTGCTGAGAGATGGCGGACATATTATCGAGTCCACATCCGGGAATACCGGGCTGGGACTGGCGGTGGTCGCGGCCGAATGCGGCTATCGATTCACCGCGGTCGTGGATCACCACGCCTGTAAGGACAAACTGCGCGCGATGCGAGCCATGGGTGCCGACCTCGTCTATGTCGCCGCCGAGGGCGACGACAGCCTGGCCACCTCCGCCCGGGAGGACCTGGCCGAGGCGATGGCGGCCGCGCGCCCGGACGCCTACTTCACCGAACAGCACAACAACGAGGCCAATCCGGTCGGCTACTACGCGGTCGCGGAGGAGTTGCTGGCCGATCTCGGACATGTCGACATCCTGGTGTCCGCGGTCGGCACCGGCGGATCGCTGTTCGGCACCGCGCGGCGGCTGCGCGACCTGGGTCATCCGGCACGGGTGATCGGGGTGGAACCGGTCGGATCGATCGCGTTCGGCGGGCCGGGCGGACCGTACTGGCAGTCCGGCACCGGCACCCCGCCCGGCGCGACCGTGGGTACGGCCGTGGACTATTCGCTGCTGGACGAGGGGGTCACCGTCTCGGACGTGGACGCCTTCGCCACCGCCCGCGCGGTCGCGCAGCGTTGCGGCCTGCTGATCGGCGGATCGGCGGGCGGCTCGGTGTATGTGGCGCTGCAGCGACTCGACGAATTCGAACCGGGCTCGACGATCGTCACCATCGTCTGCGACGGCGGCGAGAAGTACCTCGACACCGTCTTCGACGACGAATGGATGAGCGATCGCGATCTGCTCGATCGCACCGCCGAGCACGCGGTCACCGACCTGCTGGACCGCTATGCCCCGGTAGCTCCGGCCGCGTCCGAGGCGCGAAATCTCGTGGGGGCGCGATGAATCCGCCCGTCGCCGGGGAGGTCCGGGCATGACCGCCGCCGCACCCCGCGGCGACGGGCGCCGGCTGGCGGCGCTCGCGACGCCCATCGCGCTGACCCAGCTGGCCCAGGTCGCGATCTCCACCACCAATATCGCGTTGATGGGCAGCCTCGGCGTCGACCAGGTGGCGGCCGGCGGGCTGGCACTGGTGTTGTTCAACCAGATCCGCACCATGTGTGTCGGGCTGATCACCGCCAGTGGCAACCAGGTGGCAACCGTGGTGAGCCGGGCCGAGAAGCAGCGCCGCAGCCCCGAGCCCGAGATCCGCGACGTGGTCCGCTCGAGTTTTCTCATCGCGACGGCGGCGGGGATGCTCGGCGGCCTGATCCTGGTCGGCCTGGGCTGGTCGCTGCAGTGGCTCGGCCAGGACGCCACGGTGCTGGCCGAAGCCCGGCCGATGATGGTGGCGCTCGCCCCCGGCCTGCTGCCCTGCCTGTGGTTCCAGGCGTTGCGCCAGTACACCGTCGGCATGCAACGGCCACAGGCGCTGCTGGTGGTGACGCTCGGCTCGGTCGCCGTGAACGCGGTGGTCGCGCTGGCACTGATCCACGGCTGGGCCGGGCTGCCCGCACTGGGCCTGACCGGCGTCGGCGTGGCCTCCTCGGTCGTTTTCCTCGTCACCTTCGCGGTGTTCTGGGTGATGGTGCGCCGCGACGCGGCGCTGGGGCCGACGCTGCCGCTGCGGATGTGGCCGGTACGCCGGCGAACGGTCACCGCGGAACTGCGGCTCGGCGCGCCGATCGCACTCACCTACGGTTCCGAGGCGGGCATGTTCTCGGTACTGGCCCTGGCGATGGGCACGCTCGGCCCGGCGGCGCTGGCCGCGCACAACGTGGTGTATCAACTCGTCTACATCGTGTTCCAGGTCGCGGTGGGACTCTCGCACGGGGTCTCGATCCTGGTCAGCCGGGCTGTGGCCCGCGAGGAGTTCCGCCGCGCCTGCCACCTGGCCTGGCTGGTGTTGCGGCAGGCGGCCGTGGTGGCCGCGGTGGTCGGCGTCCTGTACGTCGCGGCACCCGATCTGGTGCTGCGCCCATTTCTCGGCGGACGCGACGGGGCCACCGTCGACCTCGCGCACAGCTTGCTACTCATCGCGGTCGTCCTGCAGTTCTTCGACGCCGCGCAGAACATCGGCAACGGCCTGCTGCGTGGGCTCGAGGACACCCGGGCCGGCTTCCGGTTGTCGCTGGTGGGTTATTGGGTCGTCGGACTGCCGACCGCATTGCTGCTCGCCTTCCCGCTGGGTCTGGGCGCGCGCGGCGTGTGGTGGGGTCTGACCGCGGGGCTGGCCGCGACGGCCGCGCTGATGCTGCGACGCTATTTCTCGCTGCTGCACCACCGCGAGGTCACCGAACCACGCCAACTGGCCGACAGCCTCAACTGACCTGTCCGCACCCCTACCACCGGTGCAGTTCACGTCGACGGCTCGCACCCCAGCACGTAAGCGGCACAACGGTTTACACTGGGGTGCCAGTCGCGGCCGATGCCGCCGCGTGAGCCGACCGTGAGGTGACGAATGGTAGCCAGCGCCGGAGAACGTCAACAGCCCGCGACCGAGCATCCCGAACTGGACGTCCTGCCCACCTGGCCGCTGGACACCATCGCCGTCCTGGTGACCACCGATCCGTCGCCGCACGCCATTCCCGTGAGCTGGCCGGTGCGCGCCGACGATCGGCGAATCCTGTTGAGTCTCAAGTTCGATCGCGGTTCACTGGCCCGGCTGCGCAAACGTCCCGATGTCGCGCTGCTGATCCTCGGCGGCGGCAATGTGGCGCTGTGCGCCCGCGGTCGCGCGCGCGTGATCGCCGATCCGATGCCCGGCGCCGAGGACTATGTGGCCGTCGCCATCGATGTCGAGGTGATCGACGATCACCGCCAGGGCGCGTTCGAGGTGCAGGCGGGCATCCAGCGCACGGTCCTCGACGAGCCGGAACTCGAATATCTTCGCTCGCGTGTCGCCACCCTGCAGGAGATGGTCGACGCGAAGAATTGACGCCCATGATCGCCGCCTTCTCGGTCACCCCACTCGGCACCGGCGCCGATGTGGGCCGCGCCGTCGCCGAAGCCGTCCGCATCGTCCGCGCCAGCGGGCTGCCGAACGAAACCAACGCCATGTTCACCACGCTCGAGGGCGAATGGGACGAGGTGATGGGTGTCATCAAGCAGGCCTCCGACGCCGTCCTCGCGGTCGCGCCGCGCTGCAGCCTGGTGATCAAGGCCGATATCCGCCCGGGTGTGACCGGCGCCCTGACGTCGAAGGTCGAGACCGTCGAACGCTACCTCGCGGAAGGGTCCTGAACACCCGATACGGTCGGGCTGACCAGGCGCGTCCTCACGGCCGGCGCTGCCGGTCCCCCAGCGAGCCGGCGAGGGTTTCCCAGTGTGCGCGCCACTCGTCGGGACCCAGCGGTCCGCGTACGCCGCGGGTCCGCTCGGCCGCGTCCTCGGCGGCCCGAATTCGCGCCGCGAAGTCGAGCGTGGCCTTGCGGAGCCGTTCCTCGGCGCTTTCGGATCCGCCCAGACGGACCACCCGCAGGTCCTCCGGCACCAGATCCTCGGGCAGCCCCGCCTTCGCGCTGCGGGAGCGGATCTTCTCCGCCAGCGCCAGCGCGGGTTGCGCCATCGCGATCCCGTCCAGGCAGGAGCGGCGCGCCTTCTCGGTGAGTTTGCGTTCCTCCCAGGCCCTTTCCTGGGCGGCGACCTTCGCGGCCACATCCGCCCCGGCGTCCACGACCGGATCGGACAGATGCGGGCTGCGGTGCACCAGTTTGGCGACCAATGCGGCGGCCACATCGTCGACGGTGAATTCGCCTGCCGCCTCGGCGATCCGGGAGTGGAACAGCACCTGCAGCAGCAGATCGCCGAGTTCCTCCTTGATCGTCTCCGCATCGCCGTGCTGGATGGCGTCGAGGAGTTCGTAGGTCTCCTCCAGCAGATACGGCCGCAGCGAATCGTGGGTCTGAGTGACCTCCCAGCCGCCGAAATTCCACAGCCGGTCCATGACCTCGACCGCCTCGGTCAGGCCGTGCGCGACGCGTGCGGAATCAGCCGCGGCATCGTCGGTTCCACCCGACGGGCGCACGCCCCGGTCCTCGCTCACCCGACCGCCACTTCCGCGCCCACCGCGAGATCGACCATGCCCTTCGGCTTGCCGTCGAGCGCCAGCAGCAGATCGGCGACGAACTGCAACAGCTGCACATCACGCACCCGCGCGGCGCCGACGCTGTCCTCCACCCGCGGCAGCGGCAACTGCACGATGCCGGTGGTGGGCCGATAGCTCGCACTCGGATACAGGCGCTTGAGCCGCATCTGTTTCGAATCGGGCAGCTGCAGCGGCGACACCTTCAGCGTGGTGCCGGTGACGCCGACCTCCTGGATGCCGTACTCGCGGCACAGCAGCCGCAACTTGGCCACCGACACCAACCGGCCGACCTCCACCGGCAGCGGTCCGTACCGGTCGACGAGCTCCTCCACCACCGCGGCCAGCGCCGAATCGTCCTGTGCCGCAGCCAGTTTGCGGTAGGCCTCCAGCCGCAGCCGGTCGCTCGCGATGTAGTCGGGCGGAATGTGCGCATCCACCGGCAGGTCGATCCGCACCTCCTTGACCTCTTCCTCGGTCGTGATCGGGCGGCCGTCGGCGGCGGCACGGTAGGCCTCCACCGCCTCACCGACCAGTCGCACGTACAGATCGAAGCCGACGCCGGCGACATGGCCGGACTGTTCGGCGCCGAGCACGTTTCCGGCGCCGCGGATTTCGAGGTCCTTCATCGCGACGGCCATACCCGCGCCGAGATCGGAGTTCTGCGAGATGGTGGCCAGGCGGTCGTAGGCCGTTTCGGTCAGCGGCTTCTCGGCCGGATACAGGAAGTAGGCGTATCCGCGTTCCCGGCTGCGCCCGACCCGCCCGCGCAGCTGGTGCAGCTGCGAAAGTCCCAGGGTGTCGGCCCGTTCCACGATGAGCGTGTTGGCGTTGGAGATGTCCAGACCGGTCTCGATGATCGTGGTGCACACCAGGACGTCGAATTCGCGCTCCCAGAAGCCCTGCACGGTCTTCTCGAGCGTGTCCTCGTTCATCTGGCCGTGCGCCACCGCGACCCGCGCCTCGGGCACCAGATCGCGAATTCGCTTGGCGGCCTTGTCGATCGAGGACACGCGGTTGTGCACGTAGAAGACCTGGCCGTCGCGCAGCAGTTCGCGGCGCACGGCCGCGGCGACCTGCTTGTCGTTGTAGCCGCCGACATAGGTCAGCACCGGATGGCGTTCCTCCGGAGGGGTGAGGATGGTCGACATCTCGCGGATCCCGGCCAGGCTCATCTCCAGGGTGCGCGGGATCGGCGTGGCCGACATGGTCAGCACGTCGACGTGGGTGCGCAGCGCCTTGATGTGTTCCTTGTGCTCGACGCCGAACCGCTGCTCCTCGTCGATGATCACGAGGCCGAGTTCCTTCCACCGCAGACCGGTCTGCAGCAGCCGGTGCGTGCCGACCACGATGTCGACCTCACCGGTGGCCATCCCGTCGATCACCTCGCGTGATTCGGCCGGATCGGTGAAGCGCGACAGGCCCTTGACCGTGACCGGGAAGCCGGCGACGCGTTCGGTGAAGGTCTGCAGATGTTGCTGCGCCAGCAGCGTCGTCGGTACCAGCACGGCGACCTGCTTACCGTCCTGCACCGCCTTGAACGCCGCGCGCACCGCGATCTCGGTCTTGCCGTAGCCGACGTCGCCGCAGATCACCCGGTCCATCGGGACCGGGCGCTCCATATCGGCCTTCACCTCGGCGATCGCGGTGAGCTGATCATGGGTTTCGGTGAACGCGAACGCGTCCTCCATCTCCTGCTGCCACGGTGTGTCGGGGGCGAAGGCGTGGCCGGGCGCGGCCTGCCGCGCGGCGTACAACTGCACGAGTTCGGTGGCGATCTCGCGAACGGCCTTGCGCGCCTTGCGTTTCGTATTCGCCCAGTCGGATCCGCCGAGTTTGGACAGACTCGGCATCTCCCCGCCCACGTAGCGGGAGAGCTGATCCAGCGAGTCCATCGGGACGTACAACCGGTCGCCCGGCTGGCCCCGCTTGCTGGGCGCGTATTCGATCACCAGGTATTCGCGCCGCGCGCCGCCGACGGTGCGTTCGATCATCTCCACGAACCGGCCGATGCCGTGCTGATCGTGCACGACCATATCGCCGGAGCTCAACGCCAGCGGATCGACCTGATTGCGCCGGCGGGCCGGGAGCTTCTTCCCCTCACCGGGCGCGGTGACGCGGTTACCGGTCAGATCGGATTCGGCGATGACGACCAGTTTCGCGTCGTCGAACACGATGCCGTCGTGCAGCGAACCGCACAGCACACCGACCAGCCCGCGCACCGGCTCGGCGCCCGGCTCGAGCGCCGCGGCCGGAACCTCGGCATCGGCGAGCCGTTCCTGAATGCGTTGTGCAGTACCGTGTCCGGCGACCACGATCACCGCGCGTCCACCGGTCGTGACGTGCGCGCGCAGCGAGGCGAAGACGGTCGCGACGAGTTCCTCCGAGCCGCGGGCCGCCGGGGCCGACAGCACGGGCAGCACGATCTCCGCGGGGTCGTCGGCGGCCAGCGGGCTCAGCGTCCACCACGGCAATCCACGCGACTCGGCGCCCGCCCGCACCACGTCCAGGCCGCGATACGCCGAGGACGCCAGGTCCAGGCCGTGCGCGCCCAGCGGGGCCGCACCGCCGAAGGACGCGGCCGTCCACGACGCCTCGAGGAATTCCTGTCCGGTGCGGACCAGATCGGCGGCGCGGGTGCGGATCTTCTCCGGATCGCACAGCAGCACATGCGAGTGTGGCGGCACCACATCGGTCAGCAACTGGAGCTCGCCCGGCCGCAGCACCGGCAGCAGCGCCTCCATGCCCTCCACCGGAATGCCCTGCGCCAGCTTCTCCAGCATTTCGACCAACGCCGCATCGGCCGGGTTGTCCGCGGCCACCTTCGCCGCCGATTCGCGCAGCTCCTCGGTCAGCAGCAGTTCCCGGCAGGGCTGCGCCACAACGAGATCCACCTCGACCTCGGTGAGCGAACGCTGATCGGCGACGGAGAACGCGCGCAGTTCACTGATCTCGTCGCCCCAGAATTCCACGCGCACCGGATGATCGGCGGTGGGCGGGAAGATGTCGAGAATGCCGCCGCGGACCGCGAATTCGCCGCGCTTGCCGACCATGTCGGCGCGCTCGTAGGCGAATTCGACCAGCCGCGTGGTCAATTCGTCGAAATCGAATTCGGCGCCGACGCGCAGCACGATGGGTTCGATCTCGCCCAGTCCGGGGGCCATCGGCTGCATCAGCGACCGGACGGTGGTCACCACCACCTGCAGCGGCTCCGGATGGCCCGGATCTTCCGGATGCGCCAGCCGCCGCAGCACCTGCAAGCGTCGTCCCACGGTGTCGGCGCTGGGTGAAAGCCGTTCGTGTGGCAGCGTCTCCCAGGACGGGAACAGCGCGACGCGATCGCCGATGATCTCGCTCAGCTCGACGGTCAGATCGTCGGCCTCCCGCCCGGTAGCGGTCACCACCACCAGCGGCCGGGCAGCCGCGACGGTGGCCGCCACGAACGGCCGGATCGCCGAGGGCGCGACCAGCTGCACCGAGGAGCGCCCGATCAACTCCCGAACCTGACTCAGCGCGGCATCGGCACCGGCCACCTCGGCCAGTCCCGCAAGAGGTGGGCGATGGCTCGGCATGAAAGAAACTCCCGCTGCACAGATCGGCGATTCAGAGCGACCAATCGAGTCTATGTTTTTGGCCTCCGCTCCGCTCCGGCGGGGTTCTCGGCCCTCAGGCCTCGATTTTTCCCTCCTCCGCTCAGTCGCTGCGCTCCCTCGCTCCGTCAGTCCAAAACCGAGGCGGCCGAGAACCCACCAAGGCGTACATCTCGCAGACGCGCGCTGCGGCGTTCACAGATACCGTCGTCCGACGTTGCGACCGATTACGGCACGTAGCGACGCAACCTCCGCGCCGCGAACTCCCGGAAGTACGCCACCTTCTCATCCGGCACGATCGAGGGCAGCAGGAAGTACCACATCCGTTCCATGCGCACCGCCATCTGGTCGATGGATTCGGTGCCGACGGCGGTGATGTGGACTCCGGAGGTCATCTCCTGCAGGAGAAGACCGATGGTTTCGGGGTCGAGGTCGGGTTTGAGGTCGCCCTGGGCGATGGCCCGCTCGGCGAGCAGGATCTGGGTTTCGCCCCAGGTCTTGGTGATGTTCTCGCCGGAGGCGCCGCGGTAGTCGCCGATCTGGTGGGTGAGTTTGAGCATCGCGCCGACCATCGGATCGTTCATGGTGAGGTCGGCGACGACGTAGGTGATGCCGATGGCGGCTTCGAGAGCGGGCACACGAGGGTCGAAGAAGCCCTGGCAGGCGCCGCGCAGTCGTTCGTTGCCCTGGTCGACCACGGCGCGCGCCAGTTCTTCCTTGGATCCGAAGTGGAAGTACAGTGCGCCCTTGGTGACGTTGGATTGCGAGATGATCTCGCTGAGGCTCGCATTCGCGTAACCGAGTCGCAGAAAGACGTCGGCCGCGCCTGCCAGCACCGAATCGCGGGTGATTTCCGCACGCGCTTGCCTAGCCATCAGATCCGCCTGTCCTCAAACCAGCCATCCTGAAGTAGACCGATATCCCGAAGTTGACCGACATCACAGCTCGAACAGCACTTGAAGGATGGGTGAACCGTACCATCCGACCGGCCGTCGCCAGCGGAATCGAGCATTAAGACCAGTCTCCTTCGCAAACAATGGGCTAACCGTCCAGTTAGGTCCCCTATCGGCCCCAGGCATCGCTACCGCCGGTCAGCCGGGTGTCCCGCTCGGCCATTCGGATCCCAGCTGCGGATCGGCCTCGAGGTGGGTGAGCCCGTTCCAGCACAGGTTGACCAGATGCGCGGCGACCACCTCTTTGGAGGGTTGCCGCTCGTCGAGCCACCAGGTGGCCGCGGTGGCGACCATGCCGACCAGGGCTTGCGCGTAGAGAGTGGCGAGACTGGTGTCGAAGCCGCGGCGCTCGAAATCGCCGGCGAGGATGTGGGCGACCTGGTTGACCGCCTCGTTCAGCAGGCTCGAATAGGTGCCGGCGGCGGCCGAGGCGGGTTGATCGCGCATCAGGATCCGGAAACCGTCGGTGCGCTCCTCGATATAGGTCAGCAGCGCCAGGGCGACCTGTTCCAGCCGGACGCGGGAGCGGTTCTGGGTCAGCGACGAGGTGATCATGTCCAGCAGCGTCGACATCTCGCGGTCGACGACCACCGCGTAGAGCCCTTCCTTGCCCCCGAAGTGTTCGTACACAACGGGTTTGGAAACCTGAGCGCGCTGGGCGATCTCCTCGATGGAGGTGGCGTCGTATCCGCGTTCGGCGAACAGCGCCCGTCCGATCTCGATCAACTGCTGGCGCCGCTGCGTTCCGGTCATCCGCGGGCGCGGCACCCGCGCCGCATCACCCGAAGTCATCTCCCCCGCCTCTCTCCCCCGCCTCTCCGGGAATCCTGCCGGTCGTAGGTGTCTGGAGATTTCTCGGCCGGGCCGGCGGTCGGCAGCGAACCTGCGGTCAGGTCGTGCCCGACGAGTTACCCATGTGCTTTCGAAATCAAGTAGTGCGTGGCAAAAATTTACCCGACCGCGACCGGGCGATCTCGCCGACCCGCGACCCGCGCGGGAAAATCTGCCCGCAATTCGCGGAGATGCGGGGAAACGTGCGAGGATATTGGCCGCATGCCGTGGCGTAGCGGTGAGCCCGTAGGGTTTCATCGGTGCGACGATCCGCCGTAGTGTAATGGCAGCACCACTGATTTTGGTTCAGTTAGTTCAGGTTCGAGTCCTGGCGGCGGAGCTGGCGATGGGGCTGTGACCTGCGTGAATATCGAGCGAAGCCCCGAGCCGGTGCCCGGGCCCGGGTGGACTAGGGTGTGGGCGGACGGCCAGCCGCCGGGCCCGCCGCAGACCGGATCTGCGAAGGTCCGGCGTAGGCAAAGACAGCCGCAGGCAAAAGACAGCGCATACCAGCACGATGACAGGCAGCCGAGGGAGATCCATGCCACAGCAGACCGCCGTCGTCGTTCTCGCCGCCGGTGCCGGAACTCGAATGCGGTCCAAGACACCGAAAGTGCTGCATTCGCTCGCCGGGCGCAGCATGCTCGAGCACGCCCTGCACGCGGCGAACGAGATCGACCCGACCGCCCTGATCACGGTGATCGGCCACGACCGCGAACAGGTCGGCGCCGCGGTGAATTCCGTTGCGGCAGAGCTGGGTCGTGAGATCACCTCCGCTCTGCAGGAACAGCAGCTGGGCACCGGGCACGCGGTCCAGTGCGCCCTGACGGCGTTGCCCGCGGACTTCACCGGCGACCTGCTGGTGACCTCCGCCGATGTGCCGCTGCTGGACGGGCACACGCTCTCGGCGCTGCTGGACGAGCATCGCAGTTATCAACCGCGTTCCGCGGTCACGGTTTTGACCTTCGTTCCGGAAGATCCGAACGGGTACGGCCGGATCGTGCGCGACGCCGACGGCGGCGTCCTCGAGATCGTCGAACATGCCGATGCCACGCCGGAGCAGGCGGCGATCAATGAAGTCAACTCCGGCGTCTACGTTTTCGACGTCACCGTGCTGCGGACGATGATCAGCCGCCTGACGACCGCCAACGCCCAGCACGAGCTGTACCTGACCGATGTCCTGAAGCTGGCGCGCGAGGCCGGTCATCCGGTGCACGGCGCGCGGCTGGTCGATGCCGCCAAGGTCACCGGCGTCAACGACCGGGTGCAGATGGCTCAGGCCGCCCGCACCCTCAACCGCTACATCCTCGAGCGCCATATGCGCGCCGGAGTCACCGTCATCGATCCGGCCACCACCTGGGTCGACGCCAGCGTGCGCATCGGCCGCGACGCGGTGCTGCGCCCCGGGGTGCAACTGCTGGGCAATACCGTGATCGGCGAGGATGCCGAGGTCGGCCCCGATTCCACCCTGACCGATGTGCTCGTCGGCGAGGGCGCGAAGGTGGTCCGGACCCACGGCGAGGGCGCGACCGTCGCCGCCGCCGCCACAATCGGGCCGTTCGCCTATTTGCGACCGGGAACGATCGTCGGCGAATCCGGCAAGATCGGCGCCTTCGTGGAGACCAAGAACGCCTCGATCGGCGCGCATTCGAAGGTCCCCCATCTGACCTATGTCGGCGACGCCACGATCGGCGAGTACAGCAACATCGGCGCATCGAGCGTGTTCGTCAACTACGACGGGGTCAAGAAACACCACACCGTCGTCGGTTCGCATGTGCGCACGGGCAGCGACACGATGTTCGTGGCGCCGGTGACCGTGGGCGATGGCGCCTATTCGGCAGCGGGTACTGTGCTGCGTAGAAACGTTCCGCCGGGAGCGCTGGCAGTATCCGGCGGAGCGCAGAAGAACATTGAGGGCTGGGTGCAGCGGTATCGTCCCGGGACGGCCGCGGCGCAGGCGGCGGCGGAGGCGATCGCAGCCGACGACCGAGCGAGTCAGGCAACCGAGCAAAAGGATGGCAACACAGAGTGACCGCGTTCTCCACCGATAACCAGAAGAACCTGATGCTGTTCTCGGGGCGCGCTCACCCCGAGCTGGCCGAGCAGGTCGCGAAGGAACTCGACGTCGCGATCACGCCGCAAACCGCCCGCGAGTTCGCCAACGGCGAGATCTTCGTTCGCTTCGAAGAATCGGTACGTGGCTCGGATGCCTTTGTGCTGCAGAGCTTTCCGGCACCGCTGAACCAGTGGCTGATGGAACAGCTCATCATGATCGATGCGCTCAAGCGTGGTTCGGCCAAGCGGATCACCGCTGTCCTGCCGTTCTACCCCTACGCCCGCCAGGACAAGAAGCACCGCGGCCGCGAGCCCATCTCCGCCCGCCTGGTCGCCGACCTGCTCAAGACCGCCGGCGCGGACCGCATCATCACCGTCGACCTGCACACCGATCAGATCCAGGGCTTCTTCGACGGCCCGGTCGACCACATGCACGCCCTGGTCCAGCTGTCGGAGTACGTGCGCAACCACTACAGCACCGAGAACGTCACCATCGTCTCCCCCGACGCGGGTCGCGTGAAGGTGGCCGAGAAGTGGGCCGACGCACTCGGTGGCGCGCCGGTCGCGTTCATCCACAAGACCCGCGATCCGCTGGTGCCGAACCAGGTCAAGTCGCATCGTCCCGTCGGTGACGTCGCCGGCCGCACCTGCATCCTGATCGACGACATGATCGACACCGGTGGCACCATCGCCGAGGCCGTGCGCGTGCTGCGCGAGGCCGGAGCCGGCGATGTGGTCATCGCCGCCACCCACGGCGTGCTGTCCTCCCCCGCGGCGGAGCGTCTGGCCTCCTGCGGCGCCAAGGAGGTCATCGTCACCAACACTCTGCCGATCACCGAGGACAAGAAGTTCCCCTCGCTGACCGTGCTGTCGATCGCCCCACTGCTGGCGCGCACGATCCGGGAGGTCTTCGAGAACGGCTCGGTCACGGGCCTGTTCAACGGCTCCGCGTAGCTCCCCCGCCTCTCCGCGTATTCAGCGTGCCGGTGGGTGGGCGGTGACGTTGGCAGTCGGTCTCGCTCTGGGTGCGTGTCGGCTTTTGGGCGTGCCCGGGGAGTTACCCATGTTGTTGCTAAATCAGTCGTTCCGTCGGGTGACTATCCGTCGGGGCGACTGATTTGTGATGGGGATTGTTCTCTCCTCTTCTTTCGAGATCAGCGGTAGCGTTGGTTGTAGGGTGCACCGCGAATGTTCAGGGTGCGCCGGCCTGCGAGAGAGGTGGGCGACGGATGGCCGACGACGACACTTACCCGTTGATGGACGAGGTGTTCGAAATGGGCGATGACGAGCGCGAAGACCTTGATTACGACCTCGGGGACGATGAGCAGGCCGACGAGATCCGTGAGTATCAGCGCTACATCGACGATCCGCCCGACGATCTGGAGATCCGGTATCACGAGAACGACGACGACGGCCGCCTGGGGATCCGCAGTGAACTGGAGCAGGAATGGACGCGCCGCCGGCATCGTCAGGAATTGCGCGACGAGGACGAGCGGCCCGCCGAAGTCGCCGCCATCGAGGTGGTCGACGAACCGGGTGACTGAGCGGCGGCCGGGAGGACCGGGTGCGGCGGACCATGTCCGCGGCGGTCGCTAAGTTGGCGATATGAGCGGATTCGCGGGGTTCCCCTTCGCCGGGCTCGACTTCTACGAGGATCTGGAAGCCGACAACTCGAAGGCTTTCTGGACTGCCAACAAACACGTCTACGAGCAGTCCGTGCGGGCGCCGATGGTCGCGCTGACCGCGGAACTGGAGAACGACTTCGGACCGGCGAAGATCTTCCGGCCGTATCGCGACGTGCGGTTCTCCAAGAACAAGGCGCCCTACAAGGACCATCAGGGCGCGGTGGTCCGCACCGCCCCGGGAGCGGGGTGGTACGTCCAGATCGGCGCGCCCGGGCTGTACGTGGCCGGGGGGGTGTACGCGCCGACACCCGAGCAGCTCGCGCGGCTGCGCACCACCATCGACGACGCGGTACGCGGCTACGAATTGCAGGCGCTGCTGGACGGTTTGGCGGCCGTCGGCTATGTGATCGGCGGGGAGCAACTGAAGACCCGGCCCAAGGGCTTCCCCGCCGACCATCCGCGCATCGACCTGCTGCGCCACAAATCCCTCGTGATCCACAAGGATTTCGGCGCACCGCCCTGGCTGGAGACACCCCGCGCCGCGGCCGAAGTCCGGGCCGCCTGGGAAGACCTGCGACCGGTCGTCGAGTGGCTCGCCGCGGTCATCGGCAACTGACCCCGGCGGAGCACAGGGGGCCGGGTGATCAGCGTCGTTCGGCCAGCACCAGGGCGAAGCGGTCGTCCGGATCGGTCCACACCTGTTCGGTGGCGAATCCGGCGCTGTCCAGTTCCCGGCCGAGTCCGTCGACGCGGAACTTGGCCGAGATCTCGGTGCGCATCTGCTCACCCTGTGCGAAGTCGACGACCAGGTCGAGGTCGGCGACCGTGACCGTCATATCCCGGGTCGCCGCCAACCGCATCTCGATCCATTCGTTCTCCGCGTCCCAATGGGCGATATGGGCGAAGGCGTCCGGGTCGAAGTCGGCGTGCAACCGAGAGTTCAACACGTGCAGGACATTTCGGTTGAATTCGGCCGTCACCCCCGCGGCATCGTCGTAGGCGGGCACGAGCACGGCCGGATCGGTGACCAGCCCGGCCCCCAGCAGCAGTTGCTCCCCCGGCTCGAGCACCTGCTGGATGCCGGCCAGGAAATCCGCCCGCTCCTGCGGGACCAGATTGCCGATGGTGCCGCCCAGGAAGGCGATCATGCGGCGACCACCGCGCGGAAGATTGTGCAGGGTTTCGGTGAAATCACTGACCACACCGTGCACCGCGAGGTTCGGGAATTCGGTGCTGATCTGCTCGGCGGCACCGCGCAGCGCGGAAACCGACACATCCTGCGGCACATAGGTCTTCAGCGGCCCCTCGGACAACAGCGCCGAGAGCAGCAGACGCGTCTTGGCCGCCGAGCCGGCACCCAGCTCCACCAGTACCTCGGCCTGAGCGGTGCGTGCGATCTCGCCGACGACCCGCTCCAGTAACGCGCGCTCCGTGCGCGTCGGGTAGTACTCCGGCAGCTCGGTGATCGCTTCGAACAGCTCGCTGCCGCGCGCGTCGTAGAACCATTTCGGCGGCAGCGTCTTCGGATTCGCGGTGAGTCCGGTCCGAGCGTCCGATCGCAGGGCTGCGTCGAGATCGTCGTCGGTGAGGTGGATGTCCAGCGTCGGTTCGATCATGTACGGGCCCTTTCGGATTCATCAGGTCCTGCGCAGAGGGTGGGTTGTGCTGCGTCCAGCGGCTCGACCACGAGCAGGCCGGGCCGCACCGTCAGCAGCTGGCGGTCGGTGATCGCCTGCCAGCGCGGATCGTCGTCGTACGGTTCGGAGGAGACCACCGCGACGTCGTCGTCGACGAGCACCGACAGCGAGTGGTGAACCGTTGTCGCCCAGAGTGTTTCGCCGTCTCCGAGCAACAGGTTCAGCCGGGCGCTCGGCGCCTGCGCCAGGACGGCGCGCACCGTCGCCGCCACCGCGGCCGCGACCGCCCGGAGCCGGGCGTCGGACTCGCTGCGGCCCTCGAAGGTGGAGTACGTCGCGCCGATTCCGTCCAAGGCGGCGCGCAGCACCACCCAGAGTGCGGCCGAATCGGTCGCGGACTCGGCACCCAGCAGATCCGGGGACCCGAATCGGGTTGCCACCGCGGGCAATACCGTGCGCCAGTTCTGGATCACGCCGTTGTGGCTGAACGCCCATCCGCCGTCGGTGAACGGAGCGCAGGCGGTTCGCTCCACCGGCATCCCGACCGTGGCCGAACGCACCGCGGCCAGCACCGCCGGTGAGGACAGCTGCGGAAGCACCTCCTCGACCGCCGGGTCGGTCCAGATCGGCGCCGGATTGCGATAGCGGCTCGCGGTGCCCGCCCCGGTCCACCACGCGACGCCGAAACCGTCGGCGTTGACGCTTCCGCCGTGGCGCATATCGGTGGGCGCCCACGACTGGGTGCGCAGCGAATGCGTTCCGCGCGTGAGCAGTTCACCCACCGGCGCCGGCGGTCCCAGGTAGCCGAGATGTCGGCACATCAGCGCTCGTCCGGTCGCAGGTCGCGGGCGAGGCGGAAGCCGGAGAAGATCTGGCGGCGGATCGGGTGGTCCCAGTTGCGGAAGGTACTGCGGCAGGCGACCGGGTCCGTGCCGAAGGATCCGCCGCGCAGGACTCGGTAGTCGCCGCCGAAGAACACCTCGGAATATTCGCGGTAGGGAAACGCCGCGAATCCGGGATACGGCTCGAAACCAGACGCGGTCCACTCCCAGACGTCGCCGATCAACTGATGCACCCCGGACGGTGACGCACCGGCCGGGTAGGCGCCGACATCGGCCGGTTCCAGATGGCGCTGCCCCAGATTGGCGGTGGTGTCGTCGGGTTCGGCGTCGCCCCACGGATATCGCCGCGACCGCCCGGTGGCCGGATCGAACCGCGCGGCCTTCTCCCATTCGGCCTCGGTGGGCAGACGCTTCCCGGCCCAGTTGGCGTAGGCCTCGGCCTCGAACCAGCACACGTGCACCACCGGCTGCTGCGGGCGCACCGGCGCCGGCGTCCCGAAAACCCGTCGCCACCAGCGATTGTCGCTATCGCGCTCCCAGAACTGCGGCGCGGTCAGATCGGCCTCCACGCGGTGGGCCCAGCCGCGCTCCGACCACAGCTCGGGCCGGTGATAGCCCCCGTCCTCGATGAACGCCAGATATTGCGCATTCGTCACCGGCGCCGCATCGATCGCGAATGCGGGCAGGTGCACGCGATGTTCGGGACGCTCGTTGTCGAGCGCCCACGGGTCCGACGAGGTACCCATGGTGAATTCGCCTGCGGGGATGACGACTTCGTCGCCGACCGCGACGCGCGCGGCCGGTGCGGGCGCGGCGGTCAGCACCGCGGCGCCCGTGCGCAGCTGATGGGTGGCCAGCATGGTCTCATCGTGCTGCTGTTCGTGCTGGGCGATCATGCCGAAAGCGAAACCGCTGTCCACCAGCCGGTTTCCCCGCAGCGGACTGGAGTTCAGGACATCGAGCACCTTGTCTCGCACGGTGCCCACGTATCCGCGTGCCTGCGCCGGATCCAGCAGCGGCAGTGCCGGGCGGTCGGCGCGGGCATGCCGGAAGGCGTCGTAGAGGTGGTCGATATCGGCCCGCACCGGCTCACGTCCACCGACATCGCGGACCAGCCACAGTTCCTCCTGGTTGCCGATATGCGCCAGATCCCACACCAGCGGGCTCATCAGCGGCGAATGCTGGGCCACCAGGTCGGCCTCGTCCACGGCCTCGGTCAGAACCGTCGTGCGGGCGCGGGCGCGGGTCAGGACCTCCGCGATCTGTGCGCGTAATCGCTCGGTCGCGGCGTGATCGGTTCCGGTGTGAACGGTCATCAATGCTCTCCCAAGGGTCGTGCCCGGCGGCTCGTCGCACCGAGGTGCGCGTCGCCGGTCGTACTCATTCGGCCGTCTCGGCGGGTGCGCAGCGGGCGATCTCCCCGTCCGGAATGCGCCCGCCGCGACATCGCCGCACCGCGGCCCACACCTGCTCGGCCGCCTCGTCACTGCGGGCGTATTCGGCGGCCAGGCTCAGCAATTCGACTGCGACGGCACGGATCTGGGGATCGGCCAGGCCGCAGCGGGCGGCCGAGGCCCATTCGTCGGCGACCGGCTCGGCCAGTGCGGCCGCCTCCGCGACGACCTCCGGCGCCGACATCAGCGCGTCGATCACGTGGATCGGCACCGACCACTGGTCACCGGGCTGGGCGTCCAGATAGCGGACCTCGAGATGTCCGGCCGCCCGCACCGGAGGAAATACCGTGGTCAGGTGGTAGTCGAGATCCTCGATCTCCGGGCGGCGGCCGATCTCGTCGTCGAGCGCACCGCACAGCCAATCAGCGAAGGTCGCGCCCGGTGGCGCCGTCCAATCCGCCTCCGCCGGGCCGCGCCGCACGCACAGCAGCGGCGTGTCCAGCGCCCAGCGGCCGTATTCGGTGAGCGGATCGGCCCAGCTCCGCACCGGTGGCCGGGTGCGAGTGTGATCGAGCCGCAGCCAGGTGCGCATCCGCTGCGACGCCCAGGCGCCGGCGGGAGCTCCGTGCAGATTCGGCGAACAGGCGAAGGCCGCCACCAGGGCCGGGCCGACCGCGTACAGCGCGTTCCAGCGAGCCGCGATCTCGGCGGTATCGGCACCCGCGTCCACGCTGACCTGCGTGGCGGCGGTATTGCACATCATCAGCTTGCCGTACGGGCCCAGGCCCGCGAACGCCCGTTCCATCGCGCGATAACGCGGCAGGCGAAGCACCCGGCGGGCCTGCCGACCGGCATCGGCGGCGACGGAATACGTTCGGATGGATCGGGTTTCGAGAAGGCCGGAGAGAAAGCGAGAATCCTCGAGCAGCCGGGCGCAGAGTTGCGCGGCATCGGCGAAGGGGGCGCTGGACAGTTCGATCTGACCACCGGGTTCGAGGGTGATCCGGCTGCCACCTGGAAGTACTTTGGCGGGTGAATCGGGCGAAATAGACTGCGGGGCATAAGGTCCCAACGCATCCGCGAGCATCGACAAGCGCGGACGCGAATCCGGTGCCGACAGCTCCCCGCGAGCGGTGAGCCACTCCAGTTCGGCACCGATCAACGCGGGTGGGCCCTGTTTGAAACAGACACCTCCCACATAGGCCTCCGCCGCGGCGCGCGAAGACAAACCGGCACCCAACCCGGCCGGCGCCTTGTCCACCGTTACCGCCATGCCAACCTCCGCTCGAGCCTGCGGGGGATCACCCACCGCGTTCCGCTCACCCTGAGCCCATGTCGGCGACAGTGCCGCATCGACCGGGTGCCGGTATTGCGTGTAGCAGTGCAACGAGAGACCGCCCCCGGTTCTTCCGTCGCTCGAACCAGGGTAGCCGCGCCCACCGACACACAATCCGTCGAAATGGTGAACAAGCCGGTCACGGCGGTACCACCAGCCCCATCGCCCCCACCGAACGCCGCCGTGCCACCTCCCTGCGCGGCGGTGCCCGCCGGAACGGGTGACCGCGGAGCCGGCGCGGCTGATCCGGGCCGTTCTCGGGACTGCGTCGGGCGGCCGTGGGTGGTGATGGCCTACCGTCGACAGGGTGCTCGATACCGATCGCCTGCGCGCCGATATTCCCGCCTACGACACCGTCGGACCGCCGCCGGTCTTCCTCGACAGCGCGGGGTCCTCACTGCCCCCGCGCATCGTCGTCGATACCGCGGTGGCGCATCTGCGGCGGGAGGCCGAGATCGGCGGCTATCGCGCCGCCTCGGAGCGGCTCGATGATCTGGCGGCGGTCAAGACCGCGATCGCGACGTTGATCAACACCGACGCCTCGGCCATCGCCCTGAGCGACAGCGCCTCCCGGTCCTGGTCGGATTTCTTCTACGCCGTCCCGCTGCGACCGGGCGATCGCATTCTGGTCTCGGGTTCGGACTACGCCAGCAATGTGATCGCGGCCCTGCAGCGGGCGCGGGCGGCGGGGGCGACCGTCGAGACCATCCCCGGCGACGAGACCGGGCAGATCGACCTGGTGGCCCTCGACGCCATGCTCGACGACCGCGTGAAGATCGTCTCGCTGCTGCACGCCCCCACCAACGGCGGGCTGGTCAACCCGGTCGCCGAGGCCACCCGCATCGCCCATCGCGTCGGTGCGCTGGTACTGCTGGATGCCTGCCAGTCGGCCGGTCAGATCGCCATCGACGTCGCCGAGCTGGGCGTCGACGCGATGTCGGCCACCGGCCGCAAGTGGTTGCGCGGCCCGCGTGGCACCGGCTTCCTCTACGTCCACCCGGATGTCTGCCGCGAACTCGAACCCGGCCGCCTCGATCTGCACAGCGCCGCGTGGACCGGACCCCGGGAATACCGCGTGGCATCCGATGCGAGCCGCTTCGAATTCTGGGAATGCGACGTGGCGGCGCGACTGGGCCTCGGCGCGGCCGTGCGGTATCTGCTGGATCTGGGGCCGGAGAACGTCTTCGCCGACGTGGCCGCCAAGGCGGGACATCTGCGCGAGAATCTGCCGTCGATCCGGGGTGTCACCGTGCGGGACCTCGGCACCGAACACTCGGGCATCGTCTCGTTCACCGTCGACGGAGTCGATCCGGACGAGGTGCGCGAGAGTCTGCGTGCCGCAGACATCACGGTGACGGTCAGTTACCGTAGCTCGACGCTGCTCGACATGTCCGCGCGGCGGCTCGAGTCCGTGGTGCGTGCCTCGCCGCACTGCTTCGTCACCCTCGAGGAGCTCGATCGCTTCCTCGAGGCAGTCGACCGCCTCGCGGGCTGAGGCGGCCGAACCGAGTTCCGATTTCCATCGTGTTATTCGTAGTGCGACGCTGAAACGATCACGCTCCGGCGCCGGCTAACGCCGCGCCCGCGCACCGAGATAGTGCAGATGTGCCGACCGCCGGTCGGGTGGAGACGGGAGTTCGAGGGTGAGCCGGTTCACCGAGGAAATGTTCGCGACCGCACAACGTTCCCGCCGGGGGCTGATCACCGGGGAGCCGGAGGCGCCGCTACGCCGGGGTTGGGACGAGATCCACCGCCTCGCACGGCGAATGGCGGGCGGGCTCGCGGCAGCCGGGATCGAGCACGGCGACGCCGTCGGCGTGCTGGCGGGTATGCCCGCCGATATCGCGCCGGCCACCCAGGCGATCTGGATGCGCGGGGCGTCGATCACCATGCTGCATCAGCCGACGCCGCGCACGGATCTGCAATTATGGGCCCGCGACACCGAGACGGTGCTGCAGATGATCGAGGCCCGCGCGGTGGTGCTGGGCGCACCGTTCGAGGTGGCGGCACCGCTGCTGGCCGAACGCGGTATCACCGTTGTCCTGACCGACGACCTGGCCACGGGGCCCGACACCGATCCGGTGCCGACCGAGGAATCCGATATCGCTCTGCAGCAGTTGACCTCCGGTTCCACCGGATCGCCGAAGGCGGTGCGGATCACGCACGAGAACTTCTACGTCAACGCCTACGCCATGTTCGACCGGGTGAAGTTCCAGCTCGATCAGGACGTGATGGTCAGCTGGCTGCCGCTGTTCCACGATATGGGCATGGTCGGATTCCTCAGCGTGCCGATGCAATTGGGCGCCGAGGTGGTCTGTGTGACGCCGATGGACTTCCTGCGGCGGCCGATCCTGTGGGCCGAACTGATCTCGAAATACCGCGGAACGGTCACGGCCGCACCCAATTTCGCCTATTCGCTGCTGACCCGCCGCCTGGCGCGCGCCGAGGACGGCTCCCTGGATCTGAGCAGCGTGCGATACATGTGGAACGGCGCCGAACCGGTCGACCCCGACACCATGGACGCCCTCGCCGCGGCCGGGAAACGCTTCGGCCTCAGCGCGTCCGCGCTCACGCCGGTGTACGGCATGGCCGAAACGACGCTGGCGGTGTCGATTCCGGATCCGGGTGTCGGGCAGGTCGTCGACATCGTCGACGCGGATCTGCTCGAGGCGCTCGGCAAGGCGGTTCCGGTGACGGATGCGCAGGCCCACCACGGCAATCTGCGCCGTCTCCCCCTGCTCGGACGCCCGGTGGACAATCTGGAGATGCGGGTGGTCGACGACGAGCGCCGGCCGCTACCGACCCGGACGGTGGGTGTGCTCGAGGTACGGGGTCCCGCGGTCACGGCGGGGTATGTGACCGTCGAGGGTTTCCGGCCCGCTCGTGACGCCGAGGGCTGGCTCGACACGGGCGATATCGGCTACCTGATCGAGGACGGGTCGGTGGTGGTCTGCGGCCGGATCAAGGACGTGATCATCATGGGCGGGCGCAACATCTTCCCGACCGACATCGAACGCGCCGCGCTGCGCGTCGCCGGGGTGCGGCCGGGCAACGCGGTCGCGGTGCGCCTGGACGCCGGGCAGAAGCGGGAGAGTTTCGCGGTCGTGGTGGAGAGCAACGACTTCCAGGATCCCGAGGCGGTGCGCCGGATCGAGCACGAGGTCGTGCACGAGGTCTTCAGCGCGGTCGGCGCCCGCCCGCGCAGCGTCACCGTTCTCGGCCCGGGCGCGCTGCCGAAGACGTCCTCGGGAAAACTGCGCCGCTCGGCCACCGCGGCGCACCTGAACTGATCGTCACGAGAGTTACTGCGGTACCGGATCTTCCGGCGCGTCCAGCGGGTAGCGGTCGCCGAGGGGGATCCGGTCGCGGTACACGAACGCGGCGACCAGATCGTCGGCGACGCGCGCCAGATCGTCGCGGCCCTCGACCGCACCGCACCAGTCCAGCGGCAGCGCCGCGAGGCCGTGGCGGGCGCCGAGGATATTGCCCGCCACCGAGCCGGTGGAATCGGAATCCCCGGAGTGGTTGACCGACAACAGGAATGCGCGGCGCAGGTCTCCGGTCCGCTCGGCGTCCAGCGCGCAGTAGACGCCGATGGCCAGGCATTCCTCGGCCACCCAGCCCGCACCGACCTGTTCGACCCCCTCGGAGGTGGCGGCCCCGGCGTCCGCGATGGTTACGGCCTTGCGCAGAGCGGCGGCGGTTTCCGCGCCACCGGCGACCGCCTCGACCTGACTCGTGGTGTCCTGCACCGCGGTTCGCAGATCGACGCCGTTCACCAGCCGGTCGATCAGCGCGGCGACGGCGCCGGCGGCCAGGTATCCGGTGGGATGGCCGTGGGTGAGCTGGGCACACCGCGCCGAGGCCTGGAAGGCGGCCTCGGGTCCGAGGACGGCCAATCCGAACGGGGCGGATCGCATGACCGTGCCGCATCCCTTGGAATCCTCGTTCACCGGGCCCGGGACGCCGAAGGGATGGGGTTCGCGATAGCTTCGCGCCTGCCGATTCAGCCCGCCCATACACGCGTTGCCCGGTGCGCGCACCGCGTACAGATACGGCAGACTCGCCAGCCAGCCGTCGGGGCGCGCGTCGGGTGCGTGTTCCCGTTGCGTCCGCAGCCAGCGCAGATAGGCGCCGCGCAGAGCCGGCGCCGGATCCGCACCCGGCACGCACCGCAACAGCCCTTCGGCGGTGAACAGCGTCATCTGGGTGTCGTCGGTGATCTGCCGGGGCGCGGATTCGTCTGCCGCCGGGGCGAATCCGGTGAGCCCGTCGGGGCCGAACCGATCCCGGATCTGTTCCAGTTTCAGGAATTCGATCGGCCAGCCCAGCGCATCACCGACCGCCCCGCCCAGTAGCGTGCCCCGATACCGATCGAAAATCGTCGTGTAGTCCTGCACGACCACGATCTTCGCACCGGATCGTCAATGCAGCTGGTTCTGGGCGGTTTCCAGGCCCACCCGCAACAACAACTCCACCGCGTCGGCGGTCTGTTCGACCAGCACCGGAACCTCTTTGCGTTCGGGCGCGGAGAACGGTTTGAGCACGAAATCGGCCGGGTCCTGCCGGCCGGGCGGGCGGCCCACCCCGAACCGCACCCGCAGATAGTCCTTGGTGGACAGGGCATTCGAGATCGAACGCAGCCCGTTGTGACCGCCTTCGCCGCCGCCACGCTTGAGCCGGATGCTGCCGAAGGGCAGATCCAGTTCGTCGTGCACGACGATGACCTCGGTGGGCGGAATCGAGAAGAACCGGGCCAGCGCCGCGACGGGACGGCCGGACAGATTCATGTAGGTACGCGGCTTGGCCAGCAGCACCTTGCGCCCGTCGAGCCGGGCCTCGAGCAGATCGGCGCCCGACTTCTTGTGCACGGTGAACCGGCCGCCGATGCGCTCGGCGAGCACATCGGCGACCAGGAAACCGGCATTGTGCCTGGTGCGCTCGTATTCGGGCCCGGGGTTACCCAAACCCACCACGAGCGCGGGGGCAGGAGATTCCGTCATCGAAATCCGTTGAACGACCGAATTATTCGGCGCTCTCGGCCTCACCCTCGGCCTCGCCCGCACCCTCGCCCTCGACGGCTTCGGCGGCCGGAGCGACGATGATGTTGACGATCAGGGCCTCCGGGTCACCGGACAGGGCAGCGCCCTTCGGCAGCTCGACCTGACCGGCGGTGATCTGGGTGCCGGCCTCGGCGCCCTCGATCGAGACCTCGATGGACTCGGGCACGTTCAGCGCGTCGACCTCGATCGACACGGTGGTGGCCTCCTGGGTGACCAGGGTGCCCGGGCCCGCATCGCCGGCCAGCGCGACCGGCACGTCCACGACGACCTTCTCGCCACGCTTGACGATCAGCAGGTCGGCGTGCTCGATGTAGCGGCGGATCGGGTGCACGACCACGGACTTGGTCATGGCCAGCTGCTTCTTGCCGTCGATCTCGAGGTTCAGGACGGCGTTGGTGCCGTGCTCACGCAGGATCGCGGCGAAGGCCTGGGCGTTGACCGCCAGGTGCTTCGGCGCCTCGCCGTGGCCGTACAGGACGGCGGGAACGTTGCCGTCGCGACGGGTGCGGCGCGCGGCGCCCTTGCCGAATTCGGTGCGGGTCTGAGCTGCGAGAACGCTGACGTCGGACATGACTGAAATACTCTCCTACGGCTTTCCGGGGCGGACGGTGTGCTGGCCAGGTACTGTCCTGATTCGGACGGCCCTGGCGAAAGGGTCTGCTCGTCGGGCGATGACCGCACGACAACGGCCGGAAGCCGAGCCGCGTCGATCACGGTGTGCACTGGGTGCGACACCCTCGCCGAGACAACCTGAGAACAATAGCATGTAGCGAAAAACGCTTTCGCGCAGCACCCCGATGCGGTAATGCACGCCGGACGGGCGAACGCCGGTTCGGCTTCACCCCGGCCGGTTCAGGCGGATTCGGCGCGAAAGTGCGCCGCGTAGCAATCCACGTAGCGGCGGCCCGAGCGCATCGCCAATTCCACCATGAGGTCGTCGGTCGCGGTGCGCACCGCGGCGCGATCGACCGGCAGGAAGGTGCGGGGCGCACCGAAGACGATGCGGACCTTGCCGAAGCGCAGCAGCCGCCGCCCACGCCGCTTCACCCGATCGGTGCCGCTCAACGCTACCGGCACCACCGGGGCGCCGGTCTGCATCGCCACCCGGATCACGCCGGGCATCGACCTGGACCGGCTCGTCCTGCGGACCGTCGCCCAGCATCTGTCCGACTGACCTCGCGTCCGGCACACCCGCCCTGACCGGCGGCTTTTCCGGAGTCACTCCCCTGCCCGCTGCGAGCCGAACGTCCCCGTTCCCGTATTCTGGTACTTTGCCCTGTCCCGCGAAGAGGAGCCGATCGGTGAATTCCCCCGCAGCCAGTACGACCACATCCGGGCGGGTGGCGCAGGAGGCGGAACGGCGGCGCACCTTCGCGGTGATCTCCCATCCGGACGCGGGTAAATCGACGCTCACCGAGGCCCTGGCCCTGCACGCGAAGATGATTTCCGAGGCCGGTGCCATTCACGGGAAATCGGGACGGAAGTCGACCGTTTCCGACTGGATGGAAATGGAGAAGGCGCGCGGTATTTCCGTCAGCTCCACGGCACTGCAGTTCGAATACGGCGAGTGCGTGATCAATCTGGTCGACACGCCCGGCCACTCCGATTTCTCCGAGGACACCTACCGGGTGCTGACGGCCGTCGACGCCGCGGTCATGCTCATCGATGCCGCCAAGGGCCTGGAGCCGCAGACACTCAAACTGTTCCAGGTCTGCCGCCACCGCGGCATCCCGGTGATCACCGTGATCAACAAGTGGGACCGCCCGGGACGGGCGCCGCTGGAACTGCTCGACGAGATCAGCGAGCGGATCGGCCTGACCCCCACGCCGCTGTTCCTGCCGGTCGGCATCGCGGGCGATTTCCGCGGCCTGCTGCGCCGCGGTCCCGAGGGCGCCGCCACCGAATACATCCACTTCACCCGGACCGCGGGTGGCGCGACCATCGCGCCGGAGGAGTCGTACACACCCGAGCAGGCCGCCGCGCGCGAAGGCGAACCGTGGGAGACCGCGGCCGAGGAGAGCGAACTGCTCTCGGCCACCGGCCAGGACCACGATCAGGAACTGTTCCTCGCCGGGCAGACCTCACCGGTCATCTACGCCTCCGCGATGCTGAACTTCGGCGTGCGGCAACTGCTCGACACGCTGGTGGCGCTGGCCCCGCCGCCCGGCCCGCGCGCCGACGTCGACGGCGCCCCGCGAGAGCCCGCCGACCCGTTCAGCGCGGTCGTGTTCAAGGTGCAGGCCGGTATGGACGCCGCACATCGCGACCGGCTGGCGTTCATGCGCATCGTCTCCGGCGAATTCGAGCGCGGCATGGTCGTCACGCACGCCCAGACCGGACGCCCCTTCGCGACGAAATACGCGCTGACCGTCTTCGGCCGTGAGCGCGCCACCGTCGACACCGCCTATCCGGGCGATGTGGTCGGTCTGGTCAACGCGACCGCACTCGCCCCCGGGCACACGCTGTTCGTGGACAAGAAGGTGGAGTTCCCGCCGATTCCGTCCTTCGCGCCGGAACATTTCGCCACCCTGCGCGCTCGCAGCGCGGGCAAGTACAAGCAGTTCCGCAAGGCCATCGACCAGCTCGACTCCGAGGGCGTGGTGCAGGTGCTGCGCAACGATCTGCGCGGCGACGCCTCGCCCGTGCTGGCGGCGGTCGGCCCCATGCAGTTCGAGGTGGTCACCGCCCGCATGCAGGCCGAATTCAACGTCGAAACGCAGCTGGACTTCCTGCCCTATCAGCTGGCCCGGCGCACCGACGCCGCCTCGTCGCCGGAGTTGGACCGCCAGCGCGGCGTCGAGGTCTTCACCCGCAGCGACGGCGTGATCCTGGCCCTGTTCAGCGACAAGTGGCGGCTGCAGTACATCGAGAAGGAAATGCCGGAGCTGACGCTGGAACCGCTCGTCGCGACCGCGGACTGACGGGTCGGCCGGAGGCGGCAGCGGAGCGTAACCACGGAGGCCGGCACGTCAGTCCGCCGACCGACACAGACTGAGAGGGGCGGTTACCCGATCGCCTCGTCCGGTTCTTCCTCGGCCGGCCCGCCGGGGGTGTCCTCGATATTCGACACCACAGCCGGGATATCGGGCACCGAACCCGGTTCGCCGGTGATCACTCCCCAGCGGCTGGCGGTCAGGCGCAGACTCGGCAGGTCCGACAGCGACAGCACCACCTCGTAGGTCCGCTCGTATCCGGTGTGGGCGATGCGCCAATGGCCGTCCTCGCAGAGCACATACCGGTCGTTGTAGAACGCCGCCCCGCGCAGCAGCATGTTGTGACCGGGGATGAGCACGGTGTCGGCCAGGTACCAGGTGCCGGTCGCCGCATCGCCGTCGATATCGATCTCGGGATGGTCGCACCGATGTTCGGTGATGACGTGGGGCCCGAGGGTATTGCGCATGAACGCCAGGAACGCATCACGCGACTCGAACTGCAGATACTCGCTGTAGGTCGCCGTCGCCTCCGGGATCATCGTGTCGGCGAAGTCTTCCCACGATTTGGTGTCGAGTGCTCTCAGGTACCGGAACTTCAGCCGGCTGATCGCGGAGACGGCATCGGAGTCCATACCTCCACAATCCCACCGGATCCGGCGAATCTGCGCAGATCGGAAAATAGGTATCGTATCGCTACACAGCGTTGACCGGCGGCCTGGGGATCAGGACCCGTTGATGGTGAAGCAGGTCTTGCAGAAGTCCTCGCCGAATTCGGTGAGGCGCAAGCTCTTTCGCACGATCTTGGGCACCCGGCCGGCCTGCTTGAGCGCCGATTCCACGATCGGCTGGACCTCGAGCACCATATAACGGCTCAGGACCACCGGGTCGTCGGAGGTGGTCAGCAGACCGAGCCGGTTCAGATTGATCAGATATAGCCGCGACCGGTCCGGATAGCGCACGCCGGCCTGCTCCGGGACCGACGTCAGATCTCCCGCGACCAGCTCGGAACCGATCCCCAGCGGCCGGTTGGTGCGCACGTCGACCGAGGGCTGCGGCCCGTTGATGGCCATGAAGCGCAGAATCCGCGCCTCGTCCGAGGAGAGCTGATCGAGGATGCGGTCGTAGGCCGGATGCACTTCCTCGGTGAAATACACATCGGCCGAGCGCGCGAGCAGATTGTCGCCGCGACGGCGCAGATCGACCAGGGTCGACGAGCGGACCAGCCCGCCGGTCGACGGCCCGGGCGCCTGGCCGTTGGTGGGGACGTAGCTGACGATCTCGCGCACCGACCCCTCGGTGACGCCGAGGACGCTGCGGGCGACGGACTGCAGTGCGGCTCCGGTGCGTTCGGCGATCTCGGTGGAGGATTCGCCGTCCAGCGCGGCCTGGGCGATCTGCTTGGTGACCTCGAGGCCGGTGCCGACGGCCCACTGGCCGCCGCGGACCGCGGTCCCGGCTGCCAGGCCGGCAGCCCGGAAGACGCCGCGGATCATGCGGGCTTCGTTGCTGATCTGCCGCTTCTCCACGTCCGAGCTGCGTTCCACAGCGCGGGAACCGGGTCGGACCACATCCTGTCCGGTCCTGTCGTCTGTCACGTCATTCTCCGAATATCGCCAGGTGAACGAGTCCGCTCACATATTCTTACCGCACCCCGACGGCCACCGGCCATGTTCGGCGGCTCTCAGCCATGAGCGCCGACACCCGTCAGCGATAGCGGCATGAATGTGGTTCCGGTCATTCTTGCGGCTGCCGCTGTCCGGTGCGACATTCCGATCGCACGATGTGATCGAAGTCTCCGCCATACGCTACCGTGTAGCAGCTTCCGACCCGAATTCGAGGCGACCTCCGTGGTTACGCAGGCTGCCGCCTCCAGCCGCGTCGCTGCAGTCGCAGAATTGAATGGCGACCTCCGCGGCGGCCTCCGTGGTTACGCAGGCTGCCGCCTCCGGCCGCGTCGCTGCAGTCGCAATTGGACCCGTTTCCGGAATTCACAGTAAGGTTCGCCTGGCCGACGGGGTACGTTGTAGTGCCGGTGTGACGGCGGTCACCGGTAAGGGGTCGGCAGGAGGGTGTCGTGCTGGATAGTTTGCTGGGTTTTCACCCGACGATTTTGCTGGAACTGATCACGATCCCCCTCTTCACGGGTGTCATCGGCTATATCACCAACTGGACCGGCATCCTGATGCTGTTCAAGCCGCTGCGCTTTCACGGGTTTCGGGTACCGGGTCTGAAATGGTTGTTCCCCTATCTTCCCAAGCGCATTCAGGTGCTGCCGCTGCTGCAGTACGACGGCCGCATGGGCTGGCAGGGAATCGTGCCCTCGCGCGCGGACAAGATGGCCTCGATCGCCGTCGACAAAGGGCTCTCGAAACTCGGCAGCGTCGCCGACTTCTATCGGGAACTCGAGCCCGATGAACTGGCCGCGCATCTGACCGATATGGCGCAGTCGCAGATCCGCGACATCGTCGAGGAGATTGCCCGGCGGGAACATCCACAGCTCTGGTACAACCTGCCCGCGCAGGTCCGGGAGTTGGTACACGAGCGGGTCCGGGAACAACTCCCGGATATCCTCAAGGAACTGACCGACGAACTCGGGTCGAACATCGAACAACTGCTCGATGTCAAACAGATGGTGATCCGGTATTTCCAATCGCGGCCGCAGTTGCTCAACACGGTATTTCAGGTGCTGGGCGCCAAGGAACTGCGGTTCATGCAGAACTTCGGCTTCTATTTCGGCGCGCCGATGGGTCTGGTGCTGGTCGCGGTGCTGCATCTGACGCATTGGTCGCCGCTGGTGGTGCTGCCGGTCGGCGGTGTGATCATCGGCTGGGTGGTCAACTGGATCGGGCTCAACATGATCTTCGAACCCGCCTATCCGAAGTGGTGGTGCCCGTGGCGGCAGGGCTTGCTGATCAAGCGGCAGCCCGAAATCACCGAGGGCTATGCCGAATTGGTGGCCACCCAGATCATCACGATCGCCAATGTCGGTGACGAACTCCTGAACGGCCCGCGCTCGGACCGCACCATGCAGGTCCTCGAGGACACCCTGCGCCCAGCCACCGACCGCGCGCTGGGGCCGATGCGCGGGGCGCTGAAGTTCATGATCGGCAGCCGCGACTACGCGACCCTGCAGACCCGCTTCACCGACGAGGCCAAATCGCTGGCACCGGCCGCCTTCGCCGATCCCGGGTTCAACGCCCAGCAGAGCCGGCAGGTCAGCCAGTACATCGCCAAGCAGATGGCGGCGCTGAAACCGCCGGACTTCGTCGACATGCTGCGCGCGGCGATCAAACAGGACGAGTGGCTTTTGTTCGTCCATGGCGGTGTGCTGGGGCTCATTGCCGGTTACGCTCATCTTCTGATCTTCGGAACGGAAGTAGCGAACGTATGGCTGTGAGCGGATCCGCGCCGGAAACCGGTGACGGCGCCGAGTTTTCGATCGAATACGCCGAGGTGGTGGCCGAGTCCGGCGCCGAGGAGGCGGCCGGTACCGGTGCGACCGAAATCGAGACGGTCTTCCCGGACCCGGACGCGCGCTCCACCGACCTCGTCGCACGCCGGTCGGCCGACTTGATGCTGCCCGAGGACGCCCGCCCGGGCTGGGCGGGTCCGGTGCGGACCACCACCGGTGTGGTGCGGGTGGCGCTCTCCGCGGTCACCGAGGCCGCGGCCTGGAGCCTGGGCACCGCGGTCGGGGTGACCGCCACGGTGGTGCGCGGCAGCATGTCCGGGCAGCCGCCGCGGCATGTGCTCTCCGAGGCCGGTGAGCAGGTTCGCGACTCGGTGCGGCGAGCGCTCGGCATCGATGCCGCACCCGACGGCGCTCCCGCCCCATCCGCACCGACCCTGCGCGATCGCGGCGCCGAACTGCTGCGCCGCTCGGCCGATGTGCACTGCGAGGACACCGACCATCCGGCCTTCGTGCGCATCGTCGCCGAACTGGCTCCCGACGAGGCCCGCATCCTGCGCTTCCTCTACCTCGACGGGCCGCAGCCCGCGCTCGACATCCGCACCGGGCGGACGCTCGGCTCGGGAACCCAGCGCATCGAGGTCGGCATGTCGCTGATCGGCGAGACCGCGGCGCTGCGCTTCCCCGACCGGGCGATCACCTATCTGACCAATCTGCGCCGCCTCGGACTCATCACCGCCGACGGCGATCAGCTGGACAATCCGGCCCGCTATCAGCTACTGGAATCGCAGCCGGAGGTGCGGCGGTTGCTCAAGCGCGGATTCGGCACCAAGGTCGTCTACCGCAGCATCGCGCTCACCTCGTTCGGGACGGATTTCACCTGCGCGTGCCTGCCGGTGCCGCCACTGGGCCACGCCCTCTGACATCACTGGGCCACGCCCTCTGACATCACCGGGCCACGCCCTCCGACTCACGACCTAACCGACCTCTTCGGCGAGTTCGAGCCAGCGCATCTCGGTCGACTCCTTCTCGGCCTGCACCTGCTTCAGTTCCGCGCCGAGGCTCACCAGTTTCTCCGGATCGGTGGCGGCTTCGGCCAGCGCGGTGTGCAGGCGTTCCTCTCGCTCGGTGAGTTTCTCCAGGGTCCGCTCCAGCCGGCCGAACTCCTTGCGCGCGGCGCGATAGGCGGCGGAATCGGTGGCGGGAGCGGATGTTTCGGCCTGCGCGCCGGACCCCGAAGGACGTCGCGCGGTGTCGGCGAGCGCCGCGCGGCGGCGCAGGTATTCCTCGATGCCGCCGGGCAGGTTGGTGAGCTTTCCGTCGCCGAACAGGGCCCAGGTGGAATCGCTGATGCGCTCGATCAGATACCGGTCGTGGCTGATCACGACCAGGGTGCCGGGCCAGCCGTCGAGCAGATCCTCGAGTTGCTGCAGGGTGTCGATATCGAGGTCGTTGGTGGGCTCGTCGAGCAGCAGGACGTTCGGCTCACTCATCAGGATGCGGGTCAGCTGCAGGCGGCGGCGCTCACCGCCGGACAGGTCACCGACCGGAGTGCGCTGCTTGGCGGGTGTGAATCCGAGCCGTTCGGCGAGCTGTCCGGCACTGATCTCCTTGTCTCCCAGCATGGTTCGCTCGGCGACGTCGGACACCGCTTCCAGCACCCGCATATCGGTGGGCAGATCGTCGAGTTCCTGCCGCAGCCAGCCGATCCGGACGGTCTGGCCCTGAATTCGCTTACCCGCGGCGGGTTCCACGTCACCGGCGAGCGCGCGCAACAGGGTGGTCTTGCCCGATCCGTTCACCCCCACCAGGCCGACCCGCTCTCCCGGTGCCAACCGCCAGGTCAGATCGCGCACCAATTCGCGGCCGTCGGGGGTGGTGAGGGTGGCGTCCTCGAGTTCGATCACCACGCGGCCCAGGCGTTTCCGCGCGAAGGAGGCCAGCTGCACGGTGTCGCGCGGCGGCGGCACATCGGCGATCAGGGCCTCGGCGGCCTCGACCCGGTAGCGCGGCTTGGAGGTGCGGGCCTGCGGTCCGCGTCGCAGCCAGGCCAATTCCTTGCGGGCCAGGTTGCGGCGGCGCGCCTCGGTGGCATCGGCCTGGCGGGCCCGTTCGGCGCGGGCGAAGATCCAGTCGTTGTAGCCGCCCTCGTAGCTTTCGACCTTGCCGCCCACCACTTCCCACGTGCGGGTGGCGACGGTGTCGAGGAACCAGCGATCGTGGGTGACCACCACGAGTGCGCTGCGGCGGGCGAGCAGATGTTCGGCCAGCCACTGCACCCCCTCGACGTCGAGGTGGTTGGTGGGCTCGTCGAGGACCAGCAGATCCAGCTCGCGCACCAGTGCGGCGGCCAAGGCGACGCGGCGGCGCTCGCCACCGGACAGATTGGCGACCGAGGTGTCCATTCCCAGATCCGCGATGCCGATACCGTCGAGCACGCTGCGGATACGAGGATCGGCGGCCCACTCGTGTTCGGCGATACCGTCCGTGCGCGCGTCCTCGGCGAGCCCGGCCAGGACCACCTCGCCGACGGTGGCCCCGTCCGGCAGCACACCGCGCTGGGTCACCACCGCCATGCGCAGGCCGTTGATGCGGCTCACCCGCCCGCTGTCGGGCGCTTCGAGTCCGGTCAGCACCTCGAGCAGTGTGGTCTTACCCCCGCCGTTGAGACCGACGACCCCGATCCGCTCACCCTCCTGCACGCCGAGGGACACATTGTCCAGCAGCGGGGTGATTCCGAAGCTCTTGTGGACCTGCTCCAGATTGATCAGATTCGCCAAGGGGTCAGTCCTCTCCGAGTACGGCGGGGCCTACGGGTGTGCCACGAGCTCGGCGGATCCGGCCGCGTCGCGCGCGCCGGCTGCGCCTCCGCAGCGGCGGGACCACGCCCGTCGGCTTCACTCGTGAACATTACGGCACGAGGGTGCGCACTTCCGGCGCGGGTGAACCGGGCCCCGGCGCTTGCGCTGCTCGGGATTGCGCCCTTCCGACCGGCCGCACATCGGTGGCGCGTGCCTTCCGCGGAACGTCCGGACCGGCCGGCCCGCACTCGTATGCCGACTTCCGAGGTCGTACCAGGACTGCGGCAACGGCTGCCGCGCGAACAGGCCCGCGGCGAAGATGTAGCTGTTGCGATCGAAGACGAGCCACATCTCCCCACCGGATCACCGGCGCGCTCGGTCTCCGCTGCCAGAAGGGCATACAGCCGCGCGGGTCGTGGCCGCGCGCAGGAGCCGGTCATCTCGAGCTGCCTGTCCCGAAAGACGTCGCGGTTGCGGAAGGCACTGCAATTGCGAAACTCGTTGAGACGTAGGTAGTCTGCCTGCAATCCGAACGGGTTCTCCAGAAGTATGGCCGTAGTGCGGGAACCCCGCCTCGTGAGGCGCGGAGTGGGGCGGCGCTGATTTGTCGACCACACATTCGGAGGATTCTCATGACCGGCTCGCCCCATGCCACCACTCCCTCGTCGCCCGTTTCGATGCCCAGCGACCGCGCATCCGAGACGTCCCGGCAGCCTGAAGCGATACGCCCGGCCCACGGCGCGAAGGTCGGCATCGGGCTGCCGATCGCCGACCCGCGATCACTCGCCGAATGGGCCGAGCGGGCCGAATCGGGCCCGTTCTCCACTCTGGGATTGCTCGACCGGCTGGTCTACGACAATCCGGAACCCCTTGTGACACTTGCGCATCTGGCCGGAGCCACGCAGCGGATCCGGTTGCAGACCGAAGTGCTCATCGCGCCGCTGCGGGAGACCGCGCTGCTCGCGAAGCAGGTCGCCACGCTCGACCGGCTCTCGGGCGGCCGGTTCACCCTCGGGCTCGGCGTCGGTGGTCGCGCCGACGACCATGAAGCGTCCGGGACGGATTTGCGGACGCGCGGAAAGCGATTGGACGAGCAGGTCGCGACGATGCGCCGGCTCTGGTCCGGTGAGCCCTACAGCGACAGCTGCGCCGCGATCGGCCCGCGACCGCACACCTCCGGCGGGCCGGAACTGCTGTTCGGCGGATTCCAGCCCGCCGCCCTGGAACGTGTCGCGCGCTGGGGCGGCGGATTCCTCGCGGCGGCCGCACCCTCCTGGGCGCCGGGCCTGTTCGACACCGTGCACCGCTTCTGGCGGGAATACGACAGGCCCGGTTCACCGCGCATCGTCGCCCAGGTCAACGTCGCACTCGGCACCGACGCGGCGATCGGCGAGGCCCGCTCGGCCATGGCGTCCTACTACGAATTCAGCGGCCGCGCCGAATTCATGGTCGAGGGCATGCTCACCACATCGGAGCATGTCCGCACGGTCACACAACAATTCGCCGATCTCGGTGCCGACGAGGTGATCTTCTACTGCTACGGGCGGGACCCGGAACAAGTCGACCGCCTCGCCGACGCCCTCGCCTGAGGGACGTCATCGGCTGTCAGTGACGCCCGTCGGCCAGCACCCGCGCCCCGGGCACCGGCCCGGTCGCGGTGCGGACGCTGCGGCACACCCCGGCGCCGGAGAGTTCGGCCGACACCTCCACCGCATCGTCTTCGCTACCGCACAGGAACGCGCAGGTGGGCCCCGAGCCGGAGACGATTCCGGCGAGGGCGCCCGCCTCGACACCGGCGCGCAGGGTGCGGCGCAGGGCCGGATTCAGCGACAAGGCGGCGGCCTGCAGGTCGTTGCCGAGCAACGGCGCGAGCTGGGTGGCGTCGCCGGAGGCCAAGGCCTGCAACAACTCCTGCGGGTCGCCGAGGCGGGGCGGATCGCCGTTCTCGCGCAGCCGATCCAGTTCGCCGAACACCTTCGGCGTCGACAGCCCCTCTTTCGCCAATGCCAGCACCCAGTGAAAAGTATTGCGCGACAACACCGGAAGCAGCTTCTCGCCGCGGCCGCGGCCGAGTGCGGTACCGCCGTGCAGCGCGAACGGCACATCACTGCCGAGCTCGGCCGCGACATCGGCCAGCTCGTCGCGCGACATCTCCAGGCCCCACAGCTCGTTGAGCCCCACCAGCGTCGCGGCGGCATCCGCGCTGCCGCCGGCCATCCCCCCGGCCACCGGGATGCCCTTCTCGATCTCGATCTCGACCAGCGGAGCGCGGCCGGCCAGATGCCCGAGCCGGACGGCCGCCTGCCACACCAGGTTCGTGCGATCGGTCGGCACCTGGGCGGCGCCCTCCCCGTGCACGCTCACGGCCAGCGATCCGGCCGGGGCGATACGCACATCGTCGGCCAGCGACAGTGCCTGAAACACCGTGGTCAGTTCGTGGTATCCGTCGCTACGCAGGTCATCGACCCCCAGATGAAGGTTCACCTTGGAGGGGGCGCGCACAACCACGGAACTGGGTACTACAGACAGCACGGGGCTAGGTTATCCGTCCGCGCGGCAAACGGTCGGTTTGCCGCGCGACGCGGGGCTCCCGCGCACCGGGACGCGCCGGGGCACCGGTGGCCGGGCACGCCCGGCCTATGGGCCGATGACGGGGCGGCTACCAGCACAGACAGGTATCGGCGGAGATGCGCGTCACCGCGCCGGAAATTCCCCGTCGTCCCCCTTGCGTCAGGTACCCATGGGGGGTATGTTCATTGACGTCAGGGGATACCCCCTCACCGTATAAGAGCGAGCGAAGGAAGCGATCATGGCTACCAGCACCTACACCGTCACCGGGATGACCTGCGGCCACTGCGTGGCGTCGGTGCAGAAGGAGATCGGCAAGATCGACGGCGTCACCAGCGTCGACGTAGACCTCGCCTCCGGCCGCGTCCAGGTCGAATCCGCCGCACCGCTGACGGACGCCGAGGTTGTTGCCGCCGTCGACGAGGCGGGATATCAGGTGGCGAGCTGAATGAACGACAGACTGAAGTTCGCGGCATTCGGCGGCGGACTGGTCGTGTTGTTCGGGGCCGCGCTCGGCATCGGCGCCCTGGTGGGCGATCCCACCGAGCCGGCCCCCGGCCACGGCACCGGACTTCAGGCCACGCAGGAGGGCTACACCCTCTCCGAGGTGACCGCACCGACCGAACCCCGAGCTCCCGGCACCCTCCGATTCCGGATCACCGGCCCCGACGGCGCACCGGTCACCGAGTACGCCGATCTCCACGAACAGGACCTGCATCTGATCACGGTCCGCTCCGACGCCACCGAGTACCGGCACGTGCACCCGGTCCGCGACGACACCGGCACCTGGTCGATCGATTGGACGTGGGCCCAGCCGGGCACCTACCGCATCTTCGCCGATTCCCGGCCCGCCGCCGCACCGGACGAACTGGTGCTCAGCCGCACCGTCACCGTGGCCGGCGCGGCCGCCGAACGGCCCCTGCCGCCGGTCTCGCGCACCGCCTCCGTCGACGGCTACCAGGTCAACATGGACGGCGATCTGTCGACCGGCGGCGGCGAGGTGGGATTCACCGTCACCCGCGACGGGCGGCCGGTCACCGATCTGCAACCCTATCTGGGTGCCTACGGGCATCTGGTCGCACTGCGCGGGAACGATCTGTCCTACCTTCATGTTCATCCCGAGGGAGAGGTCGGCTCGACACCCGCCGGGCCGCGGGTCGCCTTCCACGCCCAAGCGCCCAGTACCGGCGCCTTCCGGCTCTATCTGGACTTCGCCCACGGCGGCGCGGTTCACACCGCGGAATTCACCGCCGAGGCGGTAGCCGGGCAGCAGAGCGGGCACCACGACAACGAGCACGACAACGGAGAGCACGGAGGAGGTCACCAATGAGCGCGCCCACGACAGAGCGCTCCGTCGAGCTGGATATCGGTGGCATGACCTGCGCCTCCTGCGCCGCACGCATCGAGAAGAAACTGAACCGGATCGAGGGCGTCACCGCCACGGTGAACTACGCCACCGAGAAGGCGAAGGTCAGCTTCCCCGAGACGGTGACGCCGGATCAACTCATCGAACGCGTCGTCGACACCGGCTACACCGCCACCGTCCACGACACCCGTCCGGCGGAAACCGCTGCGGCCGAAGCGGTTTCCACCGACTCGCCGCTCCGGCAATTACGGCATCGACTGCTGGTCAGCCTCGCGCTGGCGATTCCGGTCATCGCGTTGGCGATGATTCCGGCACTGCAATTCCGGAACTGGCAATGGCTTTCGCTGACGCTGGCCACACCGGTCGTGTTCTGGGGCGGCGCCGCCTTCCATCGCGCCGCCTGGATCAATGCCCGGCACGCCACCGCCACCATGGACACCCTCATCTCGCTGGGCACCCTGGCGGCCTACTCGTGGTCGGTGTACGCGCTGTTCTTCGGCGATGCCGGAATGCCGGGTATGAAGCACGGCTTCAGCTTCGCGGTGGAGCGTTCCGCTTCGGCGTCGAACATCTACTTCGAGGTCGCGGCCGGTGTGATCGTCTTCATCCTGGCCGGGCGGTATTTCGAGACCCGGGCCAAGGAGCGGGCCGGTTCGGCACTGCGGGCGCTGCTCGAACTGGGCGCCAAGGATGTGGCGGTCCTGCGCGACGGCGCCGAACACCGAATTCCGGTGTCGGAGTTGCGCGTCGACGATCTGTTCCTGGTGCGTCCGGGTGAGAAGGTCGCCACCGACGGCGTGGTCACCGACGGGAATTCTGCGGTCGACATGAGCATGCTGACCGGTGAATCGGTGCCGGTCGAGGTGGGCCCGGGCGATCCGGTGATCGGCGCGACCGTCAACGCCGGTGGTGTGCTGACCGTGCGGGCCACCCGCATCGGCGCCGACACCCAGTTGGCGCAGATGGCCGCGCTGGTCGAGGACGCGCAGAACGGCAAGGCACCCGTACAGCGGCTGGCCGACCGGGTCGCCGGCGTGTTCGTCCCGATCGTGATCGCGATTTCGGTTGCCACCCTGGGCTTCTGGCTGGGCAGCGGGGCCGCGGTGGCGGTGGCCTTCGGTGCGGCGGTCGCGGTGCTGATCATCGCCTGCCCGTGCGCGCTCGGCCTGGCCACGCCCACCGCACTGCTGGTCGGCACCGGCCGGGGCGCACAGCTCGGCATCCTGATCAAGGGGCCGCAGGTGCTGGAATCGACCCGGCGCATCGACACCGTCGTGCTGGACAAGACCGGAACCGTCACGACGGGCACCATGTCGCTGGCCGAGGTGATCCCCGCCGAGGGCCAGGATCGCGACGAGCTGCTGGCCGTGGCCGCGGCGGTGGAACACGGATCCGAACACCCGGTAGCCCGAGCGGTGGTGCGCGGCGCCGCCGAACAGGGTCTGGCCGAGGAGCCGGTACAGCAGTTCGTGAGCCACGGCGGTAAGGGCGTGCAGGGTCTGGTCGGTGAGCGCGCGGTCGTGATCGGCCGCACCGAACTGCTCACGGACTGGTCGATCACGCTGCCGGAGTCGTTGGCACAGGCCAAGTCCGAGGCCGAGGCCGCCGGGCGCACCGCGATCGTGGTGGCCTGGGACGGGCAGGCGCGCGGTGTGCTGGTCATCGCCGATGCGATCAAGGCCTCGAGCGCCGAGGCCATCGCGGACATGCGGTCGCTGGGACTGACTCCGGTGCTGTTGACCGGTGACAATGCCGCCACCGCCCGCACGGTCGCGGACCAGGTCGGCATCGACGAGGTGATCGCCGAGGTGCTGCCCGCCGACAAGCTCGACGTGGTGAAGCGCCTGCAGGATCAGGGCAAGGTCGTCGCGATGGTCGGCGACGGCGTCAACGACGCGGCCGCGCTCGCCCAGGCCGATTTGGGCCTGGCGATGGGTACCGGCACCGACGTGGCGATCGAGGCCGGCGATATCACGCTCGTCCGCGGCGATCTGCGGACGGTCGGCACGGCCATCCGGCTCTCCCGGGCCACCCTGCGCACCATCAAGGGCAACCTGTTCTGGGCGTTCGGTTACAACGTGGCGGCGATTCCGCTGGCCGCGGCCGGACTGCTCAACCCGATGCTCGCGGGTGCGGCCATGGCCCTGTCGAGTGTGTTCGTGGTGAGCAACAGCCTGCGGCTGCGGCGCTTCCGCTGACCGAATCCGCCGAATGTCCCGTCCGATCGGACGGGACATTCGGCGTTCCCGCGCCGGTCCGCCATACTTTCCGTCCGAAGAGATGAATGCGCTGTCGGGTCAGCCTGTTTCCCGCGACCGGCCGCGCACGAGGACAAGGCAGGGACCACATGAGCATCCTGTTCGGGATCGGTTTGGTGATCTGGTTCGTCAGCATCGCCGCGATGTTTCTCGCACGCGCCCTCGACGACCACAGAGAGCAGGTCTTCCGGGGGAGCCTCGCACTGTGCGCCGTGGGGTCGATACTCCTCGCCATCGGCACCCCTTTCGTCAGTGGCAATTCCACGAATAAGAACATCCTGGTCAGCGGCGGGTTCGCCGTGATGGCGTCGCTCTGCGCCTACTCGGTCCTGATCACGCGTCACCGCCCCGTCACTCCCCCGATACCGCTGCCGATCCCGTTCACCCCGCCGGCAGACGACCCCACCGCCACCGCTACGGCGGGTGCCCGGTCACGCGACGTGCAGCCTCCCGTGCCGACCGCGGACTCCCGCCCACACGATCCGAGTCGCATGTGATCATCGCGCCCGCATCGCATCGGCCGAGTGCGAGGCGTTCGCTCCAGGCATGCAGAACGGCGAGTTGGCCACCCGGCGTGGGGAAGTCGCGTAGTACCACGTGACCTTGACCTCAACCATGGTTCAGGTTTTAGCGTCGGGAGCTCCCGTTTCCCACCGAAGGGCACCGCGATGAAGATTCTCGAAGCCGAGCTCACCACAACACATCTCGCCGCCACGGCGGAGTTCTACCGCGATCTGCTCGAGCTTCCGGTCACCACGGAGCCCGACGGCATCGTCGTCGACATCGGCTCCAGCAGACTGAGAGTGTCAGCGGGCGCTGCCTTCGACGGAGTACACCACCTCGCTTTCGGCATCTCGCCGCACGACTTCGACCTGGCCCGCCGATGGTTGCGGCAGCGGACCGAATTGATCACGGCCGGCGGCTCCGACATCATCGACGGCCCGGAAGGATGGAATTCCCGATCGCTGTATTTCCGGGGGCCGGACGGAATTCTGCTGGAATTGATTGCGCGCCACGCCGACCTAGCGGCGCCGAGCACTCCGGGCGAGACCCCGCGCCTGTTGTCGATCAGCGAGGTCGGCATCGGTGTAGCCGACGTCCGGCAGACCGTACGTCACCTCGCCGAGGCTGCCGAACTCCCACCCTTCCCACCGCAACTGCCCGGCTTCGCACCGGTCGGCGGTCACGACGGGCTGCTCATCCTGGCAAACGCGGGCCGAATCTGGTTTCCCACCGAGTCGGACATCCCGGCCACAGGCCCGCTAGCCGTCCGAATCGAAACCCCGGGCCACGACGGAACCGTCGCTCTGACGGACGAAGCCGTCGTCCAGTGCGTTCAGGCGCAGCCTGTTTCCGGCAACAACGGCGGCCACGGTAATCGACGACATCGGCCATGACCGCCCGCCGTGGGGCAAGATCGCAGGCGTAGTGCGCGCAGGGTCCGGCTCAGCCTCCCCGCTGTGAGCTAATTGCTCTGTTCGGCGAGCCGGACGAATGCTGCGGTGTCGAGCGTTTCGCCGCGGGCGGTCGGGGCGATTCCCGCGGCGACCAATCGGCGCTCCGCCTCGGCGGGCGATCCCGCCCATCCTGCCAGGGCGGCGCGTAATGTCTTGCGGCGCTGGGCGAATGCCGCATCGACGACGGCGAACACCCGCTCGCGGTGGGCGGTGTCGAGGGACCACGGCGGCTGGGTGAAGCGTTCGATGCGGACCAGTCCGGACTCCACCTGGGGGACGGGCCAGAACACCTGGCGGCCCACGGCTCCCGCGCGGCGGACGGCGCCGAAGAAGCCGGCCTTCACGCTGGGGACGCCGTAGATGCGGGAGCCGGGTTCGGCGGAGAGGCGGTCGGCCACCTCGGCCTGAACCATCACCAAAGCCGTTCGGATGCTGGGCAATTCGGCGAGAAGGTGCAGCAGCACCGGTACCGCGACGTTGTAGGGCAGGTTCGCCACCAGTGCCGTCGGCTCACCCGGGATATCGGTGGCCGACACCCGCAGCGCATCGCCGGGGACCACGGTCAGCCGGTCGGCGAGCCCGGGTGCGCGATCGGCCACGGTGTCCGGAAGATGCTGCGCGAGAACCGGATCCAGCTCCACCGCGATGACCCGGTCCACGACGTCGAGCAGCGCCAGCGTCAGCGAGCCCAGTCCGGGACCGACCTCGAGCACCACGTCGTCGCGTCCGACGCCGGCCGTGGCCACGATTCGCCGCACGGTGTTCGCGTCGTGCACGAAGTTCTGTCCGAGCTGTTTGGTGGGGCGCACGCCGAACCGCTCCGCCAGCACCCGCACTTCGGCGGGACCGAGCAGTTCGGCCAGGCCACGGGCTTCGCTCACAGGTTCGGACACGCCCGACAAGGTATCAGTGCGGCTAGGGCCGGTACGGCGTGGACTGCACCCGCGCGACGAAGGCGTCGATCGCCGCCCACATCTGCGGATTCAGATCGCAGTGCTGCCCGGTGCCGACCACGGATTGCGCGTCCACGCCGTTCGCGGCCAGTTGGGCGGCCAGCGCGGCGTGCAGCGGTGAGGGCACGGTTCGGTCGGTGGCGTTGAGCAGCAACAGAATCGGCGCGTCGTAGCCGCTCGTGGGCACGGCCAGATAGTCGGTGAGCGCGGCCGTGAACCGCGGATCGCCCAGGGGGCGCGACAGCAGATCGCCCAGTGAGGCGCCGTTGACCTGCGCGATCATCCCGTCCAGGCAGAGGGTGCCGATGCTGTCGAGCAGTTGGCGCCCACGCGGGCTCAGATAGCTGTCGACGTCGATATCGGGCCGGGTCTCCCGCATCCCGACGAGCACTCCCGCGATGAAGGCGGTGCTGCCGTCGCCGATCTCCGGAATATTCGGCACCCACGGCCCGGCGATGGGCAGCACGTGCTCGAGATCCGACTCCGGGTCGACCGCGATCGTCCCGCGGAAGTCCAGGTCGGGCGCATAGCTCTGCTGGAGACGACCCGTACCCAGCGCGGCCTGGCCCCCCTGCGACGCACCGACGGCGATCCAGGTGCGCGACAGCTGCGGATACGTCGCGCGCGCTGCCCGCAGCAGGTCGATGGTCGCCGTCGCCTCGGACTGCCGTTCCAGATACGGGTGCGGCCCGGTGTCGAACGTGCCCAGCCCGAGATAGTCGGGCGCGACGACCGCGAATCCCTTGGACTGGAAGTACTGCAGGATGCGATCTTCCTTGGCGCGGCCCGACGGGTAGGGCGCGGTACGGGGATTCGAGATGCCGCTGCATCCCATGCCGAGCCCGCTCGTGCCGTGGTCGTAGGCCACCACCGGCCAGCCACCCGCGGGCGGTTCGCCCGGCGGAAGGAACACCGCACCGCTGGCCGGGACGGACGCCCCCTGCGAAGTCGTTGTCCGATAGTCGAGCAGCGCCCCTCCGGTCATACCGTGCCAGCCGTCCGGCTGCGCGGTGACCGACATCGTCGTTCCGGCCGGCTCGGCCGCGGCTTCCGGCACCGCGACGACCGAGGCGGCCGCCAGCGCGGTGAACACGGCCGCGGCGAGCAGCGCCAGACGGCTCCGAGCCGGACATTTCGACAACCGCATGGGGACACCTCACATCGTCGGGATCTGCTGATTTTACGGTGCACACACCGCCCGATCCGGAAGTTCCCAGGCCGGTCCGTCGCGGAGCGTTGACGTCAATTGATACACGTTCTAGTTTCGGTGTACTCGCGGAACCGGCGGTGGCACATCAGGTCTCACCGCCTCCGAAGCAGCAGGAGAGGACGGCCGCAATGATGCGCAGGCACGAGGGACGACGGGTGGTGGTGACCGGGGCGGGCTCGGGCATCGGGCGGGGCATCGTGGTGCGCATGCTCGCCGAGGGAGCGCAGGTCGTGGGCATGGACATCTCCGAGCCCGGGCTGAAGGAGACCGTCGCGGAAGTGGGCGCGGATCGCGAGCGACTCCATACGGTGACCGTCGACGTGGCCGATCCGGAATCGGTGCGCCCCGCCGTCGCCGCGGCCGTGGACCATCTCGGCGGACTGGACGTGCTGGTCAACGCGGCGGGGATCATGCGCACCGCGCACACCCACGAGATGGCGTTCGAGAGCTGGAATCAGGTGATCGGCATCAACCTCACGGGCACCTTCCTGATGATGCAGGCGGCCATCCCGACCCTGCTGCAGTCCGACCATCCGGTGATCGTGAACTTCTCCTCGACCGCCGCACTCGGGGCGAACCCGTACATGGCCGCCTACGCCGCGTCCAAGGGCGGCGTCAACGCGATGACCCATGCGGTCGCGCTGGAGTATTCACAAAAGGGCCTGCGCGCGGTGAACATCGTCCCGGGCGGCATCACCAGCGGTATCACCAACAATCTGCAAACCCCCGAAGACGCCGACTGGAACCTCTTCTCCCGCCTGACCGGCTGGCTCAACGGCGGCGCCCTGGGCGAACCCGCCGACGTCGCGGGCGTGGTCGCCATGGTCGCCTCCGAGGACGGCCGCTACATCACCGGCTCGGAGATCCGCGTCGACGGCGGCGCGCTGATGTGACTAGCTGATCCCCAAACGACTGGTGCACGCGGGCCAGGCACCCCAGCCCTGCCGGGCCCGCGTCACCTCGGCGATCGCGATCTGCTCTTCCCGGGTGGCGAGGTCCGGCCGCTCCGCGTACTTCAGGCCGCCCTGCCGCGACCAGGTGCTCTGGTCGAACTGAATGCCGCCGTAGTACCCGTTGCCGGTGTTGATGGCCCAGTTGCCGCCGGATTCGCATTTGGCCAGCGCGTCCCAGACCGCACCGTCGCGCACGGGCGGAACCTCGGTGCCCGGCTTGGCGCCCTTGCGGACGGTCTTGGGCTGGGCGGGGACGACGACGGTGTGTCCGACGGGCTCGCGCGAGGCTTCCTTACCGTTGACGATCGAGACCGCGTAGGTGACGTCCTGTACCCCCGCCTTGCCGGGATTCTCGACGATGGTCCGGCTCATATTGAGGTCGGTGTCCTCGATGACGTTCTCGGTCGGGTCGAGCGGTTCGCGTTCGGTGACCTTCTCGGTGCGCTTGCGGGTGACGGTGATCTTCATACCGTCGTGCAGCGGGGTGACGGCCACCGGCTCCACGGTGTCCTCGCCGGTCAGCGGCACGCCCTGCACCTGCAGCAGTTCCCCGACCGTTGGTGCGGCCAGCCGCACGTAACTCATCGGTTCGCCGTTGTCGGACAGCTGCACCGTGCGCGGGCTGGTGACGGCCAGCGCGGCACCCTGCAGCGGCAGCGGAGTGGGACGCGAGGGCGAAACGAAAACGTCGCCGGGCAGCTGCAGTTGAGTCAGCGCGTCGGCGACGGTGTACGCGGTGGTCCACACCTGTTTGGTCTTGCCGTCGAAGGTCAGCGAGACCTGCCGGGCGCGATTGAGCGTGATGGTCGCGCCGTTGGTGACGTCGGCGTCCCCGGACGGCGACACCGAGTCCTTGCCGGCCAGCTTGTAGCCGCCGGCCTTGAGCACACCCTTCACGCTGGCGGCCATGGTGGTGATGGTCGTGCGCTCACCGTCGACGACGAGGGTGACGGTCTTACGGCTGACGATCGCCAGACTCGCTCCGATGATCAGGGTGATCAGCATCGCGGCGATCGCCGCGTAGAGCAGCGGCGAGCGCGACGTGTTGATCCGCTGGAGAGCGGATATCCGAAACTCCGGCATGGTCACAATACGATAACGAGGGGGTCAGTCCCTGGCAACTACATGCCGTGGAACAGGGGATTTCCACATCACGATTCGATATCGACAGTGCGGAAATATCACGACCGCGCAATCGTAAGTGAACTGGCGCACACCTCGCATTCCGGTCGCGTTTTATGTGACGCACCGCACGCGGGCGGCCTCAGTGCCGCGGCAGCCGGTAGACCCGCTCGGCATTGGCGGTCGTGATCTCGGCCAGTGCCGCCGGATCCTGTTCGCGCAGTTCGGCCAAGGCCCGCACGGTGTAGGGCAGGCAGTACGGCTCGTTCGGCGCGCCCCGGAACGGGTGCGGAGTCAGGAACGGCGCATCGGTCTCCACCAGGATCTGCTCGTCCGGCACCAGCGTCGCGGCCTCGCGCAATTCGTGCGCGTTCTTGAAACTCACCGTCCCGGAGAAGCTGAGCAGATACCCCTCGGCCACGCAGGCCAGAGCCATATTGGCGTCGGAGGAGAAGCAGTGGAAGATCACCGTCTCCGGCGCGCCCTCGTCCAGCAGGACCGCGAGCACATCGTGATCGGCCTCGCGGTTGTGGATCATCAGCGGTTTCCCGAGCCGTTTGGCGAGGTCGATATGCCAGCGGAAGCCCTCCACCTGATCGTCGATATCGGCGCAGCCGTCGAGTTTGCCGGGCCAGTAGTAGTCGAGCCCGGTCTCGCCGACGGCGACCACCCGGGGGTCGGCGGCCAGCTTCTCCAGTTCCGCGCGGGCGGCATCGTCCAGAGCGTTCGCGCGGGTCGGATGCAGCGCGACCGCGGCGTACACGCGCGGATCCCAGTGCGCGGCGTCGACGGCGAAGCGGGCGGCATCGAGGTCGTCGGCGATGGTCACCACCCGGCCGACACCCACCGCGGCGGCCCGATCCACCATGGCGGCAACCGATTCCGCGTCCCCGGCCCCGCAGGCATCGAGGTGGGTGTGGGCGTCGACCAACGGCGACAGCGGTGCGGGCGGCTCGGGTGCGGGTCGTTTACCGGGCATCGGACCAGATTAGACACACCGCACCAGCGGCAGGTGAACCCGGCGGGAGCGACGAGTGGACGACGGGATATCGACGCGAGGGATTATCGGCGGCGGATTAGAGTGGACACACCATGAGCGCACCCGAACGCACGTCACCGGCCTTCTACATCACAACGGCGATCGCCTACCCCAACGGCGCGCCGCATATCGGCCATGCCTACGAGTACATCTCCACCGATACGCTTGCCCGGTTCAAGCGACTCGACGGCTACGACGTGTTCTTCATGACCGGCACCGACGAGCACGGCCAGAAGGTGCAACAGGCCGCGCGCGCCGCCGGCGTCTCCGTGGAGGAATACGCCGCGCGCAATTCGGATGTGTTCGAACGCATGGACAAGGCGCTCGACATTTCCTACGACCGGTTCATCCGCACCACCGACGAGGATCATCTCGCCGCCAGCATCGCGATCTGGGAGCGTATGCAGGCCAACGGCGATATCTACCTCGACACCTATTCGGGCTGGTACTCGGTGCGCGACGAGGCCTTCTACACCGAAGAGGAGACCACGGTCACCGAGGACGGGACGCGCCTGGCGACCGAAACCCGGACCCCGGTGGAATGGACCGAGGAGTCGAACTACTTCTTCCGATTGTCGAAATATCAGGACCGGCTGCTCGAACTCTACGAGACCACACCGGATTTCATCCTGCCCGCCACCCGGCGCAACGAAATCGTCAGCTACGTGAAGGCGGGTCTGAAGGATCTGTCGATTTCGCGCACCACCTTCGACTGGGGTGTGCCGGTGCCCGGCGATCCGGCGCATGTGATGTACGTGTGGGTGGACGCGCTCACCAACTATCTGACCGGTGTCGGATTCCCGGATACCGATTCGGCCGCCTTCCAACGGTTCTGGCCGGCGAATGTGCACATCATCGGCAAGGACATCACCCGGTTCCACACCGTCTACTGGCCGGCCTTCCTGATGTCGGCGGGTATCGAATTGCCGAAACGAGTTTTCGTGCACGGCTTCTTGTTCAACAAGGGCGAGAAGATGTCGAAATCGGTCGGCAACGTGGTGGACCCGCTGGCGTTGGTCGACCAGTACGGTCTCGACGCGGTGCGGTTCTTCCTGCTGCGTGAGATCTCCTACGGCCAGGACGGCTCCTACAGCCACGACGCCATCGTCGGGCGGATCAACACCGATCTGGCCAACGAATACGGCAATCTCGTGCAGCGCAGCCTGAAGATGGTGGCGCGCGATTTCGATTCCGCCGTCCCGACTCCCGGCGAATTCACCGAGGCCGACCGGGAACTGCTCGATCGCGCGAACGGCCTGCTGGAGCGCTGCCGCGACGAATTCGACGGGCAGCAAATACATCTGGCGCTCGAGGCGATCTGGCTGACCCTCGGCGAGACGAACAAGTACTTCTCCGCACAGCAGCCGTGGGCGCTGGCCAAATCGGGTACGCCCGAGGACGTGGCCCGCGAGGCGACGGTGCTGTACGTGACCCTCGAGGTACTGCGGATCGTGTCGATCCTGGTGCAGCCGGTGATTCCGGGTTCGGCCGGGCGGATTCTCGACCAGCTCGGCCAGACCGCGCGTACCTTCGCCGATCTCGCCACGCCGATCGAGGCCGGACTGGCCCTACCCGCGCCGGAGCCGGTGTTCCCGAAGTACATCGAACCGAAGTAGGCGACCGGAGCCGGGTTATGGATGCGGAATTCGCCGAGCGCCACCGCAGCGTTCGCGCCCAGGCGCTCGGCACCCCTCGGGGCCGGCTCATCGGCGCGATGGTCGAATGTGTCGGCGCCCGAGGCTTTTCCACGGTCACGCTGACCGATATCGTCGGCCGCGCCCATGTCTCACGCAGCACCTTCTACGAACACTTCGGCAACAAGGAACACTGCTTCATCGAGGCGGTGCACACCGGAGTGGAGATCATCCGCACCCGGATCGCGGACGAGCTGGCGCATCTGCCCGAGGACGCCGATCCGCGGCAGCGCATCGCCACCATGATCAGCACATTCTGTTCGGTGGTGGCGGCCGAACCGGATTTCGCGCGGCTCATCCTCGTGGAATCGCTGCTCGTCGGCGATGCGACCGCGGAGTTCCGCGATCTCGCGGTGGACCGCTTCGCGACGCTGTACCGCAATTTCCACGATCAGGCGCGCGCCGCCGATCCCGCGATCCCGGAACTGCCGGACGAGGTGATCGCCCTGGTCCCCGACGCCATCGGCGAACGCACGCGGCGAGTGCTGATCCGCGAGGGCGCGCATCGAGTGCCCGACATGGCGCCCACCTTCATCGAATTCGCGAATACGGTGCTGGGACTGGCGCCGGTCGTCGCGCGCGTGTAAGCGCGCCGGCGCGGTGGGCTCCCCGGCCCGGCGAGCGGATCTGCGCTACTACGCGCGGGCGGCCAGGACCGCGTCGTAGAGTTCGCGGCGCGACACTCCGCCCGCGCGCGCGGCGACCTGTGCGCACGCATCCTTGAGACGGATCCCGTCGGCGACCAGCTCCTCCACCTCGTCCACCAGATCGACCGGATCGGCCGAAATCGGTTGCGCGCCTTCGACCACCACCGTGATCTCCCCGCGCGCACCCTCGACGGCCCATGCCGCCAGCTCACCGAGTCCGCCGCGCACGACCTCCTCGTAGGTCTTGGTCAGCTCCCGGCACACAGCGGCCCGGCGTTCGGGGCCGAGGACCTCGGCGGCATCGGCCAGACAGTCGGCGAGCCGGTGTGGGGCCTCGAAGAACACCACCGCGCGCGGCTCGGTGACCAGGGTCGCCAGCCACTGCTTGCGCTGCCCGGACTTGCGCGGGGCGAAGCCGTCGAAGCAGAACCGTTCCATCGGCAGTCCGGACAGGGCCAGCGCGGTGGTGACGGCCGAGGGGCCGGGCAGACAGGTCACCGGCAGGTCCCGGTCGATACACGCCGCCACCATCCGGTAGCCGGGGTCGCTGACCGAGGGCATCCCCGCATCGGTGACCAGCAGGACGGTCCGACCGGATTCGATCTCGTCCAGCAGCAGCGGAATTCGCGCGGCCTCGACGTGATCGTAGAAGCTCACCACCCGCCCGGTGATCTCCACCTCGAGCGCCTTGGCCAGTGCACGGGTCCGGCGGGTGTCCTCGGCGGCCACGACGTCCGCGTTCGCCAGGGCGTCGCGCAACCGCTGCGACGCATCACCGATATCGCCCATCGGCGTCGCCGCCAGCACCAACCGCCCGCCGTGCTCGCCCATCGCCGTCCTTTCCACCGCCGGCCGACCCATCCGGACCGGCCGCCGCCGCGCATCCGCGCCCGGTCCGGGCAAACGCTACCCCTGGGCCGGGACCGCGCCCGAGTCCGCAGGTGCGCCCTGCGGGTCGGCTCACCGCCGCGCAGCCCACCGCCGCACACCGCATACGATCGGAGCGTGACCCAGCTGACCGATACGCGACCGGCGATCGGCGCGGGCCCGGCCTTGTCCAGTCCGGCGCCGCTGCGCCCCGCACCCGATTTCGGACCGACCGACCGGGCCCGGGGCTGGCTGGTCACGATATTCCTGACGGCGGTCGCCGCGGTCACCCGGTTCACCATGCTGAACTACCCGACCGACGCCGGCACTCCGGTCTTCGACGAGAAGCACTACGCGCCACAGGCGTGGCAGATGCTCACCGGAGGCGGGGTCGAGGACAACCCGGCCTACGGGCTGGTGGTCCATCCGCCGGTCGGTAAGCAGATGATCGCCCTGGGCGAAGCGATATTCGGCTACACCAGCTGGGGCTGGCGCTTCGCCGCGGCGATCTTCGGATCGATACTGGTCCTGCTGGTCATCCGGATCACCCGGCGGATGACCCGCTCCACGCTGATCGGCGCGATCGCGGGTGTGCTGCTGATCGCCGACGGCCTGACCTTCGTCTCCTCGCGCATCGGCATGCTCGACATCTTCCAGGCGGTCTTCGTCGTCGGCGCCTTCGGCTGCCTGATCGTCGATCGCGACGAGATGCGAGCCCGCCTCGCCCGGGCCGACGCCGAGGGGCGAATAGCATTCAGCGCCTTCGGCCCGCGACTGGGGGTGCGATGGTGGCGGTTCGGGGCGGGTCTGCTGCTGGGCTTGTCGTGCGGGACCAAATGGTCGGGCATGTATTTCATCCTGTTCTTCGGGCTGATGACGGTGTGCTTCGATGTGGCCGCGCGCAAGGCCTACGGGGTGCCACGCCCCTGGGCCGGTACGGTGGTCCGCGATATCGGGCCCGCCGTCTACGCGCTGGTGGTGATTCCGCTGCTGGTGTATCTGGCTTCCTACTGGGGCTGGTTCGCCAGCGAGGACGGCTACGACCGCTATTCGGTGGGCAATGCCGTGGGCACCGGCGGCACCTGGTCGTGGGTTCCGGACGCGTTGCGTTCGCTGTGGCACAACCAGGCCGAATCACTGAAATTCCATCAGAGCCTCACCAATTCGGCCGGCAACCATCACCCGTGGGAATCCAAGCCGTGGTCGTGGCCGATGGGCCTGCGCCCGATGCTGTACTACTACGCCGACAACGGTGTGACCGGATGCGGTCAGCCGGTCTGTGTGAAGGCCGTGATGCTGATCGGCACGCCGGCGATGTGGTGGTTGTCGCTGCCGATGCTCGCCTGGGCGCTGTGGCGCACCGCGACCCGCCGCGACTGGCGGTACGCGGCGATGCTGGTCGGCTACGGCGCCGGGCTGCTGCCGTGGTTCGCGGACCTGGACCGGCAGATGTACTACTTCTACGCGGTCCCGATGGCGCCGTTCCTGGTGATGGGTCTGGCCCTGACGCTCGGCGACATCTTGGGCCCGGCGCCGCTCGTGCGGGCCCGGTCGGGGCGATGGTTCGCCCTGGCCGGCGAACGCCGGAGTCTCGGGCTACTCCTGGTGTGCCTGTATCTGGGTCTGGTGATCGCCAACTTCATCTGGCTGTGGCCCATTCTCACCGCCCTGCCGATCACGCCGTCCAACTGGCACGACCACCTCTGGCTGCCCAGCTGGCGCTGAGGTTCGATCCGGCTACGGGGTCTCGCCCAGCGCGGCCCGCACGTAGCGCAGCGCCGCCTCGTCGTCGAGACCCAATCGGCGTACCACGGCGACGTATTCGGTGGCCGCACGCCCGGCCGCGTCGCGCGTCGGATCACCCGAGGAGGCGATGAACGACCCGAGCCGGCCCCGGGTCTCGAGCACACCGTCCTGTTCGAGTTCGCGGTACGCGCGCGCGACGGTGTTCGGCGCCAAGCCGAGCTGCCCGGCGAGCGCGCGCACGGTCGGAATCTTGGTGCCGGCGGTCAGTTCGCCGGATTGCACCCGGGCGACGATGCCCAGCCGCAGTTGTTCGTACGGCGGCACCGTCGATTGATGGTCGACCGGGATATCCAGCATCGGCTTTCACACCTCGTCACGCGACAGCGGGCACGACAGGCAGCGGGGCCCGCCCCGGCCGGAACCCAGTTCGGATCCCGGAATGGTCAGCACCTCGATGCCCGCGTCGGCCAGCCGTGTGTTCGTATTCTCGTTGCGTTCATAGGCCACCACGACCCCGGGCGCCAGCGCGAGGGTGTTGTTGCCGTCGTCCCACTGTTCCCGTTCGGCGGTCACTCCGTCCAGCCCGGTGTCGATGACCCGGAGTTTGTCGATGCCCATCGCCTCGGCCGCGGCGGGCAGGAACGGATCCGGCCCGCTCATCCGCACCGAATCGCCGTCGACCCGAATGGTGAACGCGCGCAACGAATTCTGCACACCGGGGTACATCACCACCGCATCGCGGTCGACCATGGTGCACACCGTGTCCAGGTGCATGGTGGCCCGGTTCTGCGCGATCGGCACGACCAGCACCGTATGGGCCAGCGCATCGTCGAAGAGGCTGCGCGCCAAGGCTTCCGCACCCGCCGGCGAGGTGCGCTCCCCCACTCCGATCGCGACCACACCGGGCGAAAGCAGCAGGACGTCACCGCCTTCCATCGGCGCGGTATGCGATTCGTAGGCCCGGCGCACGCCGAGGAAGCGCGGATGGAACGCGTACACCAGATCGGTGAGCGAGGTCTCGCGGGCGCGGGCCGGCAGCGCCAGGGAGGTGATGGCCACCTTGGGCCCCACCCAGAACGACGAATCGCGGGTGAACAGCAGATTCGGCAGCGGATCGATGACGAAATCGGTGCCGTGGTGCATGCGCCGCACCAGGGAGGCGGCATCGGGTTCGAACGGCAATTCGTCGAAGGTCATGCCGGCCATGAGGATTCGCGCCAGATCCGGCGCGGGCACCGCGCGCAGATACGTCTTGAGATCCTCGGCCAGGGCGTAACCGATGCGGCGGGCGTCGACGGCCGCGGTGATGCCCATACTGCGACCGGCGCCGCTGACCGCGAGCGTCTCGGTGAGCAGATCGGCGAGCAGCAGCACCTCGACGCCGCGCCCGCGCAGCACGTCGGCGAAGATCTCGTGCTCCTGCTGGGCTCGCTCCACCCAGGGGATGGCGTCGAACAACAGTTGATCGTTGTTGCGCGGCGTGAGTCGGCGCAGCTCATCGCCCGGGCGATGCAGCAGTACCGCGCGCAGCGTCCCGACCTCGGTCGTCACGGAAAACGGTCGCGCCGGGGGCACAGCCTCTGGTCCCATATCCCGACCGTAATGGGCCGCCGCCGGGTTGGCACGGAATTGTTCGCCGACCGGGCCGGATCCGGTGCCCGGCGAGATCGGCCCGCTGTGCGGCGGCGAAGTTCCCGGTTCTCTCCCGGTCACCAAAAACCTAAAGTATCGTTGAGGTATGCAGCATACGACGTGGCAAGCCAAGGAGCTCACCCCCGGCCAACTGTCGGAACGCAGCGGCGTCGCGGTCTCGGCACTGCATTTCTACGAACGCGAGGGCCTGATCGCCAGCCGCCGCACGAGCGGAAACCAGCGCAGGTATTCCCGCGAAACTCTGCGCCGGGTGGCATTCATCCGGATCTCGCAGCGCGTCGGAATTCCGCTCAGCGAAATTCGCAAGGCTCTCGACACCCTACCGGAGGGGCGCACCCCCAATCGCAAGGATTGGGAACGATTGTCGGTAACGTGGCGCGCCGACCTCGATCAGCGCATCGAACAGCTCACCCGGCTGCGCAACAGCCTCACCGACTGCATCGGCTGCGGCTGCCTGTCCCTGGGCAGCTGCCGCATCGTCAACTATCACGATCGGCTCGGCAACGAGGGGCCGGGCGCACGCACGCTGGATGTGAGCATCGACTGCACGCGGGACGACGGCTGCGAGGAGCCGGCGGGCCGGGAAGAAATCACCCCGGCGGGCCGGGAAGAAATCACAGCGGACGCCGACGTGGCGGGGTGCGCCGAGAAGATGTGCGGGTGAATCCCGTTCAGCGCAGGAAGCGGTTGAACTGGTCGTTGGCGCGGCGCATCGTGAACTCGTAGGGCCAGGCGAACTTTCGCGCCCACCAATAGCCGAAGCGCACATCGAACGAGGTGTAGACCAGGAAGCGATTCTTCTCGATACCGCGGAAGATGGCACGCGCGGCCTGGTCGGGCGAGGCGGCGTGCGACTGGAAACGCTTCACATACCGCTGGATTCGCGGATCGTCGCGGTCCACACCGGCGATCTCGACGGTCTGCACCAGATGGGTGTTCACCGCGCCCGGCACCACCAGATGCACCGTGATCCCGTGCCGGGCCAGATCGAAGCGCAGCACCTCCGATACGCCGCGCAACCCGTATTTGCTGGCGCTGTAGGCCGCGTGCCAGGGAAGTGCCAGCAGCCCCGCCGCCGAGGACACGTTGACCAGCGCCCCGCCGCGACCGGCCCGCACCATCTCCGGCACGAAGCTCTCGATGACATGGATCGGGCCCATCAGGTTCACGTCGACCATCGAGCGCCAGTGCCGGTGCTCGAGATTCTCGACGGTGCCCCAGGCCGAGATGCCGGCCACGTTCATCACCACGTCCAGGCTGCCGTGCCGATCGTGCACGTCCCGGGCGAACGCGGCGACCGCCTCGTAATCGCTGATGTCGAGAGCCCGCGACTCCAGGACCTTGCCGCCGGTGCGCCCGATCTCCTCGACGGTGTCCGCCAGTCCGGCGGCATCGATATCGGTCAGGACGAGTTCGGCTCCCTGTGCGGCGGCGGCGATCGCCGTCGCCCTGCCGATTCCGCTGGCCGCGCCGGTGACCAGAGTCTTCTTGCCGCTCACGGACTTCAAGCGATCACGCACGCCGTTCCTCGAATGCTCTGCGGTGTGATGTCGGTGCTGGGCCGGCATCCGGACTGACTATCTCCGTCGCCCTGGAGCATACGTGTTCTCCGACACACCGCATCCGTACCGGGCCGCACGGGCACGTCACGACTACGACAATTCACGCAATACCGACAGCATCCCGGCGACCGCGACCGGCCACGGGAATTGTTCGGCCCGCGAACGCGCCGCGCGCCGCCGCTGCGCAGCCGGACGGGCCAGCACATCGGTGACCGCCTCGGCGAAGGCCGACGGGTGGTCGGCGGCCACGGCCCCGCATTCGGCGGTCACGATATCGGCCAGCGCCGAGGAACGGCTGGCCACCACCGGGGTGCCGGCGGCCAGTGCCTCGAGCGCCGCCAGCCCGAAGGTTTCGTGCGGCCCGGGTGCGAGCGAGATATCCGCACTGGCCAGCAGGGTCGCCAAATGTGTTCGGTCGTCGATGAATCCGGCGAAATGCACGCCCGGACGCCCGTCGGGCAGCGCCGCCACGCCGCGCGCCTGCCGGACCAGCGCGTCGCGGCGCGGCCCGTCCCCGGCGACCACCAGACGCACGTTGACCCCGCCCCGGCGCAGCTGATCCACGGCCTCGATACTGCGATCGACCCGCTTCTCCACCGACAGCCGCCCGCAGTGCACCACCAGATGCGATCCGCCGAGCCGCGCGCGCAAGGCCCGATCGTGACGATGCGGCGCGAACAGCTCCAGATCCACACCCAACGGGACGAGCGCGACATTCGGGGCATCGATCCGGTCGAATTCGGCGCGGGCGAAGGCGGTCGTGCAGACCACCATGTCGTAGTCGGCCGCGGTGCGACGATTGGCGACGTCGGCGGCCCGCCGTGCGACCGAGGTGGGCAGCACCTGACCGAGCAACCGGTCGAGGCGCTCGTGCGAGATCATCACCGACGCGATATCCCGGCGGCGGGCCCAACGCCCGAAGCCGCGCAGCGTCAGCCGGTCCGACACCTCGAGCGCATCCGGCGCCAGCCCGGCCAGCAGATCCGCGACTCGACGGGGATCGGCGGCGCGATATCCGCCCGTCCACGGAATTCCCAACGCCGGCACGGTCATCCGCACGACACCGTTGGGCAGGACCTCCTCGCTCCGGCGCGCGCCCGGCACGATCAGCACCACCTCGTGCCCGGCCGCCACGTATCCGGCACCGAGATGATGCAGTGCGGTGCGAAGCCCGCCCGAACGCGGCCCGTAGAAGTTCGCCAGCTGAGCGATGCGCACGCGCCGATCGTCCCCGCTCCGCGAACCGGCGGGACGAACACGGGATGAACCTTCGCGAAAGCCTGAACCAATGCCGCGTCCGCCGGTCCGCTCAGCCGGCGGGTACGACCCGGATCATGCCGTGCGCGCGCTCCGAACCGAGCCTCGACAATTCCGCCCGCACCACGATCCAGTCCGAGTGCTCGAATCGGATGCGGAAGACGAGTTTCCTTGCCGGCGCGTCGATGTCGCCGGCGAATACGGCCGCGAACGCCGCCCGGTAGTCCCGCTGATCATCCGGGTGCACGAGCGGCCGTTCGGTGCCCCAGCGTTCCAGCGGCGGTGGCGGCGGACTGGCCCACTCGTACACCAGCCCCAACCTCAATTCGACGAATCCGACGCCGGCATCGGCCGCCCGCGACACCGCCCGGGTGATCGCCAGATCGGTATCCGGGCGCGGTGGGCTGACATCGGTGATCTCGTGCAGGAGCGCGCGGGTGACGTGCGCGGTGCGGGTGGAGGAGGCCACATGGGGGTCCTCACGATGCACCCGGATCACCAGCTGGAAGTTGCGCACGATCTCGTCGTCACCACGAATCGCCAGCTCACCCTGCCAGCGCCCGACCGGGTCGGTGCCCGCCACCACCGCGGTGTAGGCCATCCGCTCGTCGAAGCGCACCATCCGCCCGAACACCTCCGGCGGCGTGCGCACCACCCGCACATGTTCGCGGGCACGGGCGAAGGCGAGTTCCTCCAGTCCCGGGCCGTGATGGGCGAGTTCGGTATCGGAATCCCAGTCCCAGGCCGCGACCGCGCGCCGCGGGGGCGGTTGCTGCCCCTCGGCACCGACCCACAACTGCACCCCGTGCACCGCCCCGAACGAGCAGAAGACCGGCACCGCGATCGCGGTCCAGCCGCCCTCGGACACCACGATCCGGCCGTCGGCCGCCGGCTCCGCACCAGGGCCGGACGCTGCGGCGGGGACGGCCACTGCGGCGGTATCGACGGCCGCGGCCGCCAGCGCGGAGGCACCTGCCCCGAGCGAGCGCCCGGCGCGCGAGAGATTCGTCCATTCCCGGGCTCGCGGCCCGTCGGCGACGATGGTCGGGCCATTTTCGGGCGCGAGCGTTTCCACCAGCAGCCATGGCGAACCCACGGATTCGGCGCCTGCCATACCGGGGAATCAGATCCGATGCGCCCCACGGGAAACCCGCGGGAGTTCGAGGTCGAGCGGAATCCGCCCCTCCGCCAGATGCGGTTCGGCCTCGTCGGCGGGCATCGGCCGCGCGATGAGGAAGCCCTGTGCCCGGTAGCAGCCCAGGCCGACCAGGGTGCGAGCGGCCACCGCCGTCTCCACGCCTTCGCCGACAACTCCGAGACCGAACGAACCAGCAAGTCCCACAATGGATTTCACGATCGCCAGATCGTCGGTGCTGGCGCCGAGCCGCTGCACGAAACCGCGGTCGATCTTCACCGCGTCCACCGGCAGGGCCTTGAGATGCGAGAGCGAACTGTAGCCGGTGCCGAAATCGTCGATCGCGATCTGCACGCCCATGCGCTTGAGTCCGCGCAAGGTCACCTGGGTGCGGGTCAGATCCGAGACCACGACGTGTTCGGTGATCTCCAGGCACACCGAACTACCGTCGATTCCGTGCCGGCGCAGCACATCCTCGACGCATTCCACGAAGTCCAGGCTCACCAACTGCACCGGCGAGACGTTGATCCGGATCACCACGTTCGAGGCCAGCCCGGCACGCCGCCACTTCGCGAATTGGGACAGAGCCGTGCGCAATACCCAGCGACCGAGTTCGCCGGCCAGATTCGTCGCCTCGGCCACTCCGACGAACGCACCGGGCGGCAGCAGTCCGCGGGTGGGATGCTGCCAGCGCACCAACGCCTCCAGCGCCACGATGCGCCCGGTCCGCAGATCCACCTCGGGCTGATAGTGCAGCAGCAGGGAACCGTCCGAGACGGCGCCGCGCAGATTCAACTCGACATCGTCCTGCAGTTCGAACTGCGCGCGCATGGCATCGGTGAACACCGCCACCCCGTTGCCCCCGCCGGATTTCGCCGACAGCAGCGCGTGGTCCGCCCGGCGCAACAGATCCGCGACCGTGGTCTCTCCCGGCATGCCCAGTGCCACACCGACGCTCGCGCCGCGACTCACCGTTTCCCCGCCGACCGACACCCGGCGGGTGATCAACTGCTGGATCCGGGTCGCCTCGAGTTCGGCCGCGACCGAGTCCACGGGCTTGGCCGGCACGATGACGAATTCGTCGCCACCCAGCCGCGCGATCATGTCGTTCGGATCGAGATGTTCCTTGAGCCGCGACGACAGCGTGCGGATGAAATTGTCACCGGCGGTATGCCCGAGAAAATCGTTGAGCGCCTTGAGCCGATCGAGGTCGAGGAAGAATGCGGCAACCGGTCCCGAACTACCCGGACGCAGCCGCTCCTCCATATGTTCGAGCAGGGCGCGCCGGTTGGCCAGGCCGGTGAGGTCGTCGTGCAGGGCGATGTAGCGCAACCGTTCCTCGGCCACCACCCTGGCCTGCAATTGCGCCAGCAGCGCCGCGATCGCCTTCAGGACGTTGATCTCCCGGGTGCTCCACTCCCGGTCGCCCCTTTTCATGAATCCGAGTAATCCGGTCGGCTCACCGCGCGACATCAGCGGAACCGTCGCGGTCGTCACGTCGGTCAATCCGGAACGGCGAATCGTCTCCTGATAGTCGGAGAATTCCGGGGTGGGGCGCGCGACCATCGGTTCGGTGGCGTGTTCGACGGCTCGGAACACCGAATCGGCCTGTTCGAAATACACCACACGCAGCGGGTCGGGGTCGGGCACGTCCTGGCGCGGCGGCCATTCGGCGACCAGCACCGTGGCCCGTCGTTCCCGGTCGGTATGGCGGACGAAACTGAAATCGACGTCGAAGTAGTCGACCAGTTTGGCCAGCACTCGTTCGGTCGCCGCCACCATCGTCGTGGCGTCGACACCCATCAACTCCGCGGCGACCTGGGTCACCAACGAGTCGAGCGTTCGCCGAGGCACCTTGTCTCCGATCGCGCTATCCACGGCATGTCAAGGGAAGGACGTCCACGCCCCGAGCGTCGATGAATCCGCCCTGAACCGACGCTAGTGTATCGACGTATTGCGATGAAATCGCGGCGAGTTCGCGGAGAGGTGCGGCGGAGAATTCGCCGAAGCCCGGAACGAGGCCCGTACGGCGGGGTCGCACAGGGTGGTCAGCAGCCATATCGTCGCAGCGCCTCCGGTGCGACATCCAGCCCAGTCATACGGTTCCTACTCTGTTGCTGCGCGGCGCGGCGCGATCTTTCGGCCACCTCCGCTCGGCATGCGCTACCGCCGGTGTCGGGTATGGCCACCTAGGGAAGTATCCGTCATCCCTCCGAAATTGACCAGACGTCCGGCAAATCTTCCGGAACCTGAGCGTGGCTCACGGTATCGAACCAGGTCATCCAGTCGGTGTCCTACACCACACAGAACAAAAAGACCGCCCGGTTCACATTTGGTTACCTGTTGGCAACCAAAAAATTACACCAGAATCGAGATGAACAACTCGAGCTGGTGGGGACCACGCCACACTTCGATCTCCTCGCGATAAGCGCGGGTGATCTCGGCCGACGCGGTGGCGTCATCGACCTGAGCCCAGACATCCTCGACCGGATCGTGATAATCACCGTTGGGTTCGAATCGGGCATATACGCCCTTCGGGACGCGAATCATCACATCGCCCACCGGCACCTCTTTGGGCGCTTGATATTCGTAGCTGACCAGAACGTTGTAATTTCCGGCCGGGTCGGGCACGTACACGGTGTAGAGCGGGCCACCGATCTCGCGATCACGCAGCCGATCACGCAGGAATTCGATCAGCTCGCTGTTGCTGACCTTGAAACTCGGCCGGACCCGCGGCACCACCAGGCCGCCGTAGATGGCCGCGTCGCGGACCACGATCGAATACGTCATCGGGGGTCTACCGCCAGGTACAGATCAATCTTGTACGCGTGCGGATAGCATTCGAAATCCCCGGTGAAGGTGCGTTTGATCTGATTGTGTTCCTCGGCGTATCCGATCTGGGTCCACAGGTCGGTCATGATCTGCGGGAAATTGCCGACAGCGGAGAAACGCGCATAGGCGCCGGCGGGCAGACGGGACACGATATGCCCGCGGGTCACCCGGTCGAACGAGGTGCATTCGTAGCCGACGATCTGGGTGTTGAACGTGCCGAGATCGGGCGCGTAATCGGTATACGAGCAGGCCAGCGGGCCGCCCAGTTCCTGATGCAGGACTGCGGCCCAGGCGGCCTCGAGATCACGGTCGCGCAGCTCTCCGAGGGCACGTTTCGGACTGCGCACAGGTAGCCCGGCGACCCACGTCTCGTCCCGCTCGACGATTTCGAACTGCATGCAAGAACTCTCTCGATGTGATCGCGTTGGACCGCGCAACCGGTGCTGCGGCGGACCGTCCGGCTGGAAACGCCATGCTATCAACATCGAAAGCTACGGACCTGCACGTCTGTTGCCGGGACAGCTGAGCATCCGACCGGTCCGGTACCAGCGACCTGTCGGCTTTTCGACCGACAGCGGCCCCCAGCCAGGGAATCGGCGATTCTCGTCGCCGCCGCGAACACCTCGCGCCGGACCGAACGAATCGCCCACATGCCACGAATCGGCAGATACCGGACGGCACACCAGAGGTCGCAAACCGTCAGTTAACGGCAGCGGCAGGTATGACACGACCACCGCCGAACGGGCAGACTCGCAGGGGCACCAACCGAACGGAGGACCGATGGTGCGCAGCACCAGCCACAACGAACCACCGAACACCGCCGAGTACCCCGACCTCGACGCCATGGATGCGGCGCTGACCGACTGCCGCGCCTGCCCGCGACTGGTCGCCTGGCGCGAGCAGGTCGCCCGCGAGAAGCGGGCCGCCTTCCGCGACGAGACCTACTGGGGCCGTCCGGTCACCGGTTTCGGCCCCGCCGACGCGGCCATGCTGCTGGTCGGCCTCGCTCCCGCCGCCCACGGCGGAAACCGCACCGGCCGCATGTTCACCGGCGACCGCAGCGGCGACGTGCTCTTCGCCTCCCTCTACGCCATCGGCGCCGCCACCCAGCCCACCGCCACCCGCCGCGACGACGGGCTCCGACTGCTCGGCACCCGCGTCACCTCCCCCGTGCACTGCGCGCCCCCGGACAACAAACCCACCATCGACGAACGCGACCGCTGCCGGCACTGGCTGATCAACGAACTCGAATTACTGGCTCCCACAGTCCGTTCCGTCGTGGTCCTCGGCGCCTGGGGCTGGCAGGCGCTCATGCCCGCCCTCACCGCGGCCGGCTGGCAGGTCCCCCGCCCCCGGCCCAAGTTCGGTCACGGCGTCCACTACTCGATCGACCCCGCCCGCCCCGGCCGCCACCGCCTCGACCTGTTCGGCAGCTACCACGTCAGCCAGCAGAACACCTTCACCGGCCGCCTCACCCCCGCCATGCTCAATGCGGTCCTCAGCGACGCCGCCACCACCGCCGGCCTCCACCTCACCCCGCCCGCCCCCGAACCCACCTGACCCCGCGTTTCCCCACTTCAACCAGCCGATTCGGAATCTCCCACCCCCACCTGCTAAAGTTCTCCTCCGTTGGCCCGGAAACGAGCCACGGGGCTATGGCGCAGTTGGTAGCGCGTCTCGTTCGCATCGAGAAGGTCAGGGGTTCGATTCCCCTTAGCTCCACTCATCTTGCAGGTCAGGGCGGGTTTCTTCCGCCCGAATACCTACCTCGTTGGTCGGATCTTCCGACAAAGTTCCAACTAATTCGCCGCGCGTGGAGCGTCAGAACTGTCCGCTGACTGCTCGGTCCAGCGCATCCGCGGCTGCCTATCCGTGGAACTCATAGCCGACCGGCAGCCTCCTGATGTCCAGGATCCACCACTCGCTCCAGTGCGCGCAGATCGGCCTCGAGCGCCCGGAACAGCACGTAGGCGACCACGAAGGCGACGATGGACCCCACGCACAACACCCGCACCGCGACGATGATCTTCGGAGTATCGCTCAGCGGCAGGAATGTCACCCCGGCCACCGCCAGCAGTGGCACCGACGCCGCCACCGCGAGATATCCGTTGCAGCGGCGATCGAGCCGGCGCAGCTGTACCGCATCCTCGTGGCCGATGTCGCCGTGCCGGAGAAACAGCGGGTAGACGCAGCGGACCATGTAGAACGTCACCAGGAAGAACGGATACGCCACCGCCATCGCGCCGCACACCAGCAGCCCGCCCAAGAAGTGCACGATCGCCTGTCCGGTGAGCTCGTGGGTCGCGAAGTGCAGCACGAGCGGGAACAGAATCGCCGCCAGGCTCCAGAGCGAGAACGCCACCACCACACACCGATCACCGAACAGCAGGGCATCGGATCTGGCTCGGGCGAGTATCCGGGAGTCATACTCGCGTCCGCGCCGCAGACCGCGCGGAACGGTGAGTAGATAGCGCGACAAGTACAGCACGGTCACGACGCCCACCGGGAAGAAGACCGCGTTCACCGTGCTGGTGAAAATCCACCATGTCTGCTGGGCGGGCACACTCATCCGGTCGATGATCAGGGTTCGATTGTGCAGCGTGTTGTACACGGCCGCAAGCACATTCGGGACGCCGAAGGCCAGCACCACCAGCGGCACCAGCCACCTCCGCGCCCGGAAACGCCAGCTCGTGGGTGCCGGATCCACCAGTTCGCGGGCCCGCGCGTCCAGGCACAGTTCGAACTGCTGGGCCAGCTCGTTGCCGTTGGACCAGCGCTTGTCACGCGTGGGCGCCAGGCAGGTCAGCAACACCCTGCACAGTGCCGCCGGACAATCGGGCGGAACCCGTTGCAGCGCAACCGAATCCACACCAGCACGACGACGTGCGAGCATCGCCCCCAGCGCGGCGGAGTCGCTGCGCTCACCCGCGGTGCTGTCGTCGAACGGCTTGGCACCGGTCAGCAGCTCCCACAGCACCACACCCAGCGAGTAGATGTCGGAACGGGTATCCAGATCGTCGGCGGAACGGCGGTAGCCGGGATGGCAGGCCTCCAACTGTTCCGGCGACATGTACGACAGCGACCCACCGAAGTACGCCACCGGATTGGCGCCGGCCACCTCGCGGCTGAAACTGATGTTGAAATCGGCGAGTTTCGGCACCGCCTCCGCGGTGAGCAGCACGTTCGCCGGTTTGACGTCGCGATGCAGCACGCCGTGCTCGTCGGCGTAGGCCAGCGCCTCGGCGAGCCGGCGGCCCAGCCAGGCCACGGTTTCCGGCCACGACAGCGCCGCGATCTCGGCGCGCACGCTGGAATCGGTCGGGCGGATCTCACCCTTCTCCTCCATCGCGGCGTCGACCGCGGCCAGCAGCAACCGACCGCTGCGCTGGTCGGCAGGGGTGGACCGGACCCGGCGCAACACACCCAGCAGAGTGCCACCGGGCAGAAACTGCATGTACAGCAGCCGCAGCCGGCGGCTGCGGGCATCGCCGTGCGGGTCCGGTTCGCCCAGCAGCCGCTGGTCGAAGACCCGGACGATGTAGTCGTGGTCGAGCTGGGCCAGCGTCTGCGGTTCGGTGCCGCGGTCGGCGGAGATCTTCACCGCCACCAGCCGCTGCAACGAGCGCTGCCGGGCCAGGAACACCCGCGCGAAGGCTCCACTCCCCAGCCCGGTGAGCAGATCGAAATCATCGATGCAATCGCCTACCCGGATGCTGTCCAGCCGAGCGACCTGCGATCCCGTCGTCTCCTGTTCGGCGAACATGTCGCCCGTGGTGCGGGTGCCTTCGGGGGAAACCATGGTCGAGGCGATGGCAGTCGGGTCCACACCGGCGCGTTGCGTGCTGCGATCCTCGTCGTCGGCATTGAGCAACTCGCTCAGCTCGGGCGCTTGCGCGGGATATTCGCGCAGATATTCGCGCGGATCGACCCGCTCGCCGCTGTGCCGGCGGATCACGAACTCCTCATAGACCAGGCTGGCCGGAATGCGGTCCGGCGACAGCTCGGCGAATTCCGCGCAGTAGTTCCGCAGCCGCTTGCGGGGCGGCTCGAGTCCGCCGGACGGCGTGAGCGCGGGCCGGCGCAGCCAGCGCTGGCGCAGGTCGACGCGGATCAGTTCGATCAACGCGTCCAAGCGCAAGGTCTCTGCGTCGGGCAGGTAATCGCTGATGGCCGGGGCCGGGGCAGCCGATTCCCACGCGGCTGCGAAGGCGGCCACCGCGCCGGATTCGAGTCCGGCCGTTGATCGTCCGAAGCCGCGGTCCGAGCCGGAGCCGTCGGTCATATCCGCTCCTGTCGAATCCGAACCGTATCCTGGCCGGTCGGTGAAGCGATGGATGCAGTCCGCCACACCCAACACCATCATCCCCGAGAGGCGGTCCGATCGAGGAGAAATCGCACGGCTGCATCCGGTCGCCCCCGGGGCGCCGAGCCTTCTTTGACTACGTCGATCCGGACGACGTCTTCGACGTCGTGCCGTAATCGGTTTGTCGGCGTCAAATCCGCGCGGGGCGGGCGCCGCGCCGCCGTGGACGCAGCTGATACAGCCGGTATCCGGCCAGCGCGAGGAAGACGGCCCCCAGGCCTGCGACGACCCCCATGTCGAGCAGCCACGTGCCCAGGGCATGTCGCCACAGCGGGTCGGGTGCGCCCTTGTGCGGGGACAGGGTGTCCAGGTCGAGGGTGGCCGCTGCCGCGGCGTAGCCCCAGCGGGACGGCGACAGGTAGGACAGCTGTTCCAGAACAGGGGTGCCGGGCAGCCGTACCAAACCGCCGGTGAACACCAGTTGCGCCATGGACAGCACAATCAGCAGTGGCAGCGTCTTCTCCGAGGTGTTGACCGACACCGAGACCAGCAAGCCCAACGCCAGCGAGGCGATGCCGAGCATCGCCATCGCCAGGATCAACTCCAGCGGGACCGAGGTGAATACGCCTTTCGCCGGCATGCTCACCCCGATGGTGCCGATCAAGAACAGCACCGCCGTCTGCAGGATGGTGATCACGCCCAAGACCAGGAGCTTCGACATCAGATAGACCCCTGCGGACAGTCCGGCCGCGCGTTCTCTGCGATAGATCGTCTGCTCCTTGACGATCTCGCGAATCGAGTTGCCGGTGCCGATGAAACAAGCACCGAATGCCAAGATCATGAGCTTGGTGGGGGCATCGGTGTTGGTTCCGGGCGCCCCGGCGAAACCCTCGCCCGACGGCACCGCGGCGATCAAGCCACCGAGAATCAGCGGCATCACGCCGAGCAGCACCAGGTAACTTCGGTCCGAGGCGATGACCGCCAGGTATCGCCGGCACACCGTACTGAGCTGGCTGAGCTTGGACTGCGACGCGGGCGGGGGTGCCGGTGCGTGTACGTCCGCCGGGCCGACATCGTCGGTCGGGCCGACCTCCACGTACTGCTCGAAGCGTGGCGATTCCCGGAATTCGGCAGCCCAGTCGCGGTCCTCCTCGCGGTCGAAGGACTGGAACACCTCGGCCCAACTGCGCTGCCCGAACTGCTGCAACCCCTCCGCGGGCGGTCCGTAATAGGCCAGCCGACCGCCGGGTACCAGCACGAGGAGGCGGTCGCAGGAATCGAGGTTCGCGACACTATGGGTGACGACGATCACGGTGCGCCCGTCGTGGGCCAGTTCGGACAGCATGTCCATGACCGTCTTGTCCAGGCCCGGGTCGAGGCCGGAGGTCGGCTCGTCGAGGAACAGCAGGGACGGTTTGGTCAGCAACTCCAGCGCGACGCTCACCCGTTTGCGCTGACCACCGGAGAGCCTATCGATGCGGGTGTCGGCATGCCGGGCCAGGCCGAGCTCGGCGAGGACCTCATCGACCCGCTGCTCGCGCTCCTCGGGGCGCGTGTCACCCGGGAAGCGGAGTTCGGCCGCGTACAGGAGCGCGCGCCGCGTCGGAAGTTGGCTGTGCAGGATGTCTTCTTGCGGAACCAGTCCGATGCGGTGGCGGAGTTCGTCGTAGTCGGTGTAGAGGTCGCGTCCGTCGTAACGAACCGTCCCCTCTGTCGCCGGACGCAACCCGGTCACCGCGCCGAGCAACGTCGATTTGCCCGCTCCACTGGGTCCGATGACCCCGACGAGCGAGCGCTGCGGAATCGGGAAGCTCACCTCGTCGAGGAGAACCTTGCCCTCCGGTGTCCGCACGATGAGGTTCTGCACCGAGACCGACACGTCACCGGTGTCGACGTACTCCCGCAGTTCGTCGCCGACCAGCCGGTAGGTGGTATGCCCCATGCCGATCAAGTCGGATTCGGACAGGTCCGCCGAATCGACCCGGGCGCCGTTGACGTAGGTGCCGTTGTGGCTGTCGAGGTCGACGACCCGATACCGGCCTGCGCCGGTCTTTCGCAGTTCGGCGTGATGACGGGAGACCATGAGGTCGGGCACGACGATGTCGTTGTCGGAGGCCCGCCCGATCCGGAGTGTGTCCGAGACGATCGGGACGACCGCGCTGGGGTGAGCCGCGGGAGGCGACGACCGCGCGACCCGCCGGGGGCGGCCCCCCGGATGGACCGTCGTCACCGTGGCTTCATCATCGAGCTGGTAGCCGGGATCGGGGACGAGCATCGTGTCGCCGCCGATATCGCCGGACGACTCGCGGCCGTGCTGTCCTTTTCGCCCCTCCACCGAACAGGCCAACTGCTCGCCGTTCACGGCATGACCGAGCTGGAACGTCTCGTCATGGTCGATCAGCATCCGATCGACGCGCTGACCGTCGAAAAAGGTGCCGTTGAGGCTGTGCGCGTCCTCGATTTCCCAACCGTCCGACCCGCGCTCCAAGACGGCGTGCACGGAAGATACCCGCGGATCGGTCACCACGATGTCGGCCGCCAGATCGCGGCCGACATTGTATGAACCTCCCGCGTGCAGCCGATAGACGCGCTCTCGCGTCTGCACCACCAGAACGGGGGCCTCGGGAAATTCTGTGGAGGACTGATCATCCGCCATAACGGGAGTATACGACTTGAAACGTCCTGCCGCCGCAAAAGCCGGCCACCGGGAATTCCCTGGCAGTGTCCGCTCTGCTCCATTTTCGCGCCGCCCTAACCCGCGCTGACCAGCGAGAACGACCTGCGAGTGGAGAGCCGGCACGACCCGGCAGCCGCTGACGAGGCAGTGCAGCCGCTGCACCGACACCCGACCGAACCAGCCGCGGAATTCACCGTGACGGGATCGGTAATACCAATTCGATCGAACCCGGACAGAATGTCGAAGCTGAATATTCCCATTGATTCATAGCGCCCGAATTCCGACACATCCCATCTTTTTCCCACAGCCGTGACCGTGTTCGGGGCCGGCATTCCTGCGAGACAGCGACGCCTCAGTTGTCGAAGAGCCGCCGCGGGCCCGAACCCTCTTTGCCGAGTTCGTCGTTCGGATTGACGAGTGCGCATTGCTGGAACGACAGGCAGCCGCAGCCGATGCATTCGGAGAACCGATCGCGCATCCGCTCCAGCCGCGCGATTCTGGAGTTGATGTCCTCGGCCCAGCAATCGGACGCCCTGGCCCAGAACTCCTGGCCCGGTATTTCACCGGGTGGCAGCAATGCGAGGACCTTGCCGATCACCGACAAGGGAATGCCCAGATGGTGTGAGGCGCGGATGAAGGCAACCTGCCGCAACGTCGCACGGGTATAGCGACGCTGATTCCCGGTGGTGCGACGACTGTGGATGAGCCCCTGCCGCTCGTAGAACCGCAACGCCGAGGCCGGAACGCCACTGCGTTCGGCCAGTTCGCCGATCGTCACTTCGGCGACTTCAGGAGACGGCGGTGTCACGCGGACCACACTACCTTGACTTGAACTCGTGTTTAAGTTCGAGGCTTTTCCTGTGTTCGCATCCGAAAGTCCACCGACCCTCGCCGCGATCGTGGGCAGCACCCGCACGGGTCGATTCGGCCCGACAGTCGCCAACCGGTTCGTCGAACACGCCGAGCAGCGTGCGGGAATCACCGTCGATGTCATCGACCTCGCGGAATCGCCTCTGCCTGAACGGCGGCCAGTGACGCCGCCGCCGCGAAGTCGACCGATCAAACCCTTCTTCGGCCGAGCGCTGGAAGTCGCTCGATCCGAGCACCCCTATGCCGCCTGAACCGCCCCCCGACCAGACGATGACCGGAGAGTGAACCATGATCGCCCGTAATGTATTGCCCGACATCGCACACCCCGGCGTCGACACCGTCCTGATCGTGAGGTCGGCGGCGGCAGAGGTCTTCGCCGATCTGGAATGCGGCTCCTGGCCGAAGGAACTCATCTCGTGCACCGCATTCGTGAGCACCGACGGTGAGAAGAACGTCACCTACACCCAGTGGCGAAACGGCGAAGCCGGCCGCGAATATCTGTCCGGATTCGCAGGCATCGAAGCGGTCGAATACAGGCTGTATCGCAGCAGCGTTGGGGCGAATCCACCGGTTCCAGGATGCATCGTCATCCTCGACGTCGAGTTCGACGGACCCGATCACGATCGGCAACGACGCTGGGTCGATACGGTTTTCGACGCAATGGCCGGCGAAACCGACCCACACCCCGGCGGCATCTCCGGCCACTTCCACGTCAGCACCGACGGCACCCGAGTGATCCCCTATGCGGAATGGACAACTGCGGACGCCCACCGCGACGCGATCGAACGGTCCGGCCAAGGCATGATCGGAGCAGGCAGCGGCTGGCGGCGAGTGAGAGAATTCCCTGGGGTCATCGACAGCGGATTCACGCGATACCACCTGCTGCACAGCCTATCCGAGAGTTCGGCGCCCGGACCCGATGACGTCCACGACAGCCCGACAGACTGGGTGGCGGACCACGTCCGAGACTACGTCGAGACCGACGGGCAGAGTGGCCACCTCTACCAAGGCCGGCCCTCGCTGCTGCTCACCACACGCGGAAGGAAATCAGGAAAGCTCCGACGCACCGCGCTGATCTACGGAGAGGACGACGACCGCTACGTCCTGGTGGCCTCGAACGCCGGATCCCCCACCCACCCCGCGTGGTACCTCAACCTGCTCGCGGACCCCGAGGTCACAGTCCAAGTCGGGGCGGAGAAATTCACCGGCCGTGCGCGACCGGCGACCGCCGAAGAGAAACCACCGCTGTGGCACCTCATGACCGCGATCTTTCCGCTCTACGACACCTACCAGGCGAAAACCCACCGCGAAATCCCGCTCGTGATCGTCGAACGCCGCACGGAAGGTCTGATCGACCCAGAACCGGCACCGCCTGGGGTCGACCTGCCGAACGCCTATCGGGACGACCGATTCTCTGGGCCATCGACCGGTCGGACACCGAGCCCACGCTACACATGATCACGAGCGAGGGATGGAACCCGGCAACGGTCCGGCGCCACCGCGATTCGTCTCCGGAAAGCACGGTGACGTCGTCGTAATCATCGTTTCGCCGGCGCCACAGTCTTCGGCCGGGCGATCTGCTCCGTCATCTGTGGCTCGACCGGGAAATCGTTGAGATACGTGAGCTCGGGCATCTTGGTCCACCCTGATTCGCTCCCGCTGCGATGCGATTGCACGCACGAAATCAGCGTGGGCGCAAGGATGGTCGCGAGCGCGAACACGGCCACTGCTCGCCACCGGATCCCGGCCTCGCGGTGCACCACGGTCGTCTCCCCTGCCCGCGCCAGCCGTCCGGGATCCGCCGCCGAACAGACCAACGACCGCTTGATCATCCATGCCGCCACGGAAGACACCTTGCCCCCTACGCCGCTCATGTGTGAATCGGCTGCTGCCGTGGCCGAAGAGGCGCTCAGCGCAGCTGCCGAAAGCGTTGCACCGCAACCGATCATCGCAAGAATCATTCGGATATCGCTCATATCCCCGAGCCGCACCCGGAGAGCAGCAGACACGAGCGCACACTGATTCGTCGAACCACTCCGCCACCACGTCGTACCGCTCGGGTGTCGAGGGGCGTCAGCTGCGCCACCATGGTTCGCGGATGTCGTCGCTCCCGTCCGGAGCACAGTTGACGCCGTTGACGACCTGTTCGGCGGTGATATCCCACGCTATGATCCCGTCGCCGGATCGGCCCAACTCGGCGACGCGGGCTCGGTGGATACCGGCGCCGGTGTTGACATCGCAGGTCTGCACCGTGCTCCAAGCCCGTCCGTCGAGAGCGGCGACTATTCCGAGCACCGGCAGGATCAGCAAACTCGACACGAGGGCGCCTGCCCGCGCGAGATCTGCGGCGCGCTGCAGCGCCGTCTCCGGCCGGCTACCGCTGCGCTTGCCGGTGGTCGAGATACGTCGCCCCGTCCGATATTCGATGACGACTCCCAGCCGTAACGCGTAACCGGCCAACCCCGCGATCACACCCCACGTGAGGCCGTTGAAGGCGCCGACGATGACACCCAGCCCGATCGGGACGATCGCCGCTTCGGCGGCCGTGACGGTCAGCGGCGTCGCTGTGTGCCGGGCAGCTCCCCCGTGTGCCGCCGAGTAGGCGTAGGTCACCCGGGACGCCACTATTGCCAGGACGGTCGCGAGCAGCGGCTCTGCCAGGAAAACACCGATGACGATATCCAGCCAGTTCGCGGGGCCCATCGCGCTCAGTGCGTCCCGAGCGGCGTCGCCACCGCCGAAAGTCCAGCTCAACTTGAGCACCGGTACCGTCGCCAACACCACGACTACGACCACACGAGCAGACGAAAGTCGAGCCCGCTCGCTGCGTTCTGTCGCTGTTTCGGTCACCGATCGCACGATATCCGCCCGAGTCCGCTACCCGTCGTTACCGGATACGCGAGTCCGGGCCTCGACGTCCCGCGCCCCCGTTCGGCCGACGTCTGAATATCGAATAGGTCGAAAGGCGTGCCCATCCGGCGACGAGCGAGTTTGATAGGGATGTGGACGGCATCCCGATGTCGAGGCCGGTGAACCTGGTGGTGGGAGCCGCCGCGCGGATCGGCGGGGCTGCTGGGCGCGTAGTGGGGTTCGGGTTCGGCGTCGCACGGCAGGTGCCCGGCGTCGAGCCGGTGCTCGCGGAGTTCGAACAGCGGGGCGCCGACACGCTGGACGCCGTCGACGACCTCACCGAGCGGGTGCTGCGGGCGGTGATCGGCCGGATCGTGCGGACCGCGGTCGGCGCTGTCGACCTCACGGAGATCGTCGTCGACAATGTGGATCTCGACGCGGTGGCCGAGCGGATCGATGTCGACAAGCTCATCGGACGAGTCGATCTGGTCGGTCTGGCCGACACCGTGATCGAGGGCGTCGATCTACCTCGGATCATCCGCGAATCCACCGACTCGATGTCCGCGGAGGCGGTTCTCGGCATCCGGAGCCAGGGGATGCATGCGGATGACGCCGTCGCGGGGTTCGTCGGTAAGTTGCTCCGGCGAACACCGTCCGAATCGGGCGCGGAGTGAGTGCCCCTGCGCACCGTACCGCCGGCATCGTGACGCGTTCGATCGCGTCCGGGGTCGACGTCGCCGTCGTCCTGGCGCTCGTGGCCGCGAGCTATCTGTGCCTGGCGTTCGCCCGGCTGCTGTTCTCACCGCAGGACTTCACGTGGCCGGACGCCGGCGCGGTCATGTCGACGGGCGTCTTCATCGTCGTCTCGATGCTGTACCTCACCGGCTGCTGGGCGGTGAGCGGTCGCACCGTCGGCGCCGTGATGATGGGACTGCGGGTGGTGACCCGTGGCGGAGAGCTCATAGGGTGGCCGCGGGCTTTGGTGCGGGCGGTGTTGTGTGTGATGTTCGCGGTCGGATTGTTCTGGGTGGTGGTCGATCCGCGCCGGTATTCGCTGCAGGACATCGTGCTGCGCACCATGGTCGTCTACGACTGGCAGCCGGAGTCTCGTCCGCCGGCGTAGGCGCGGGATCCGGCGACACCCACCGATACCGGAGCGAGTGCACCGCCTCGGTGACGGAACCCCCTATCCCGCTGAGGGTTTCGGGGATGTCGTCGGTGGATGGGCGATCGACGGAGTCGTCGGATACGCCGGCTTCGTCGGCATCGGGGGCTTCCTGGCCGGGGGCGTCGTCGCCGGCGCCGTGGGCGGTGTGATCGTCGGCGACCCGGGTGTCGTGGCGACCTCCGGCGACGTGGATGTCGTCGAACTCGCCGCGATCGTGGTGCGTGGGGACACCGTCGTGGACTTGGTTGTCGCGCCCGTAGCTGCCGGCGTGGTGTCTACCGGTGCCGCCGGCGTCGTGCGCACCTGTGCCGTTGGCGTGGTGATCGGCACCGTCGTGGTCGCCGTACCCGGATCGGCTGTGACCGTCACCGTCGATCTCTCCACCGGAGCCGTAGGCGCGGTCGACATCGGTGGTGGGACGATCGGGCCCGAGTCCGGCATGCTGGGCATGATCTGGATCGAAAGACTCGCCGTGGCAGAGAAACTCGCGCCCGCCGACGCAGCCGTCGAGGTCGGCGGGGCATCCGTCGTCGTAGCAGTCGTCGATTCCGGCGCAGCGGACGTGGATTCCGTCGTTGGGGCCGGGCCGGTTCCCGGGTCGGTGGCATCGACGGCCGGCACTGCCCCGGGATCGGCAGCCGCGTCGGTACTGTCCGCCCCGTCGCCCGGCACGGAGATCTCGCCCGGCGCGTCCGACGTCGCGCTCCGGGTCACCACGCCGCTATCGCTCGAGACGGCCCCGCAATCGACGGTCTGTACGGTGGGTCGGCCCGAGTACGCCTGCGCATCGTTCTTACCCACCGGCGGGCTCGAATCCGCGCGTACCACGAGCGTTATCCCGATCGCCGTGGTCATCAACGCGATGATCACACCGGCACGCGAGATCTGGTGCTGGTACCGATCGCCCCACCACAGAATTCCATGCCGAGACTCACCATCGATATCCGCCTCTGTCACTAGGTTTTCGCTGCCGTCGACGGTTCCCATCCCATTACTACTTTCTTCGTCTGGATGTGCCGACCGCTGGAAACCTGCGATCCGAAGAGCAATGCGCGGATATCGCGTGCGCGGTTTCAGGCCCTGGAGAAGGGATCCACGTCACGCAGCCGTTGCCGGTGAATTTTCTGCAGTTCACCGGCGCGGGTGAGAAAGTCGGCGATTATCTCGAGTTCGGTGGAGTCGTACCAATTCAGCAACATCTTGTAACTCTCGACGATCATCGGTACGACGATTTGCTGTATGCGATAAGCCGCGAGTTCGGTGGCCATGACGATCACGCGACGACGATCGGTCGGGTGCAGCGAACGGGAAATATAGCCCTGTTTCTCCAGCCGATTGAGCATGATCGTGACGCCGGCCGCGGTGATGCCGAGCCGTTCGGCCAGCATCTTGGGCGTTATGGACTTCTCGTCATCGGCCAGGACGATCTCCAGTGCACGCCGATCGGTCTCGTTCACGCCGAGCACCCTGATCAATTCCCTGGTCAGATCCTCGACGGTTCCGTGGTAGAACTCCAGCGCCCGTTTGAGTTCGACCGAGATGCGGGCGGGTTCGGTTGGTCTCGGGCACACGAGCTTTCCCCTCGATCACTGTGAAACATGAATCCGCTCAACGACAGTCACCGATCAGGGAGTCTTCGGAATCAGTGCCCCCGCGTACGGTAGGGGTCGCCGCCGGGTGATGGAAGCGGACATGTGTGCTCCTGTCGATCGATTCGCCACGACAGCCGAACCGCGGCTGACGAACATCACGAAAGCTGGCACCGCTGCGGCCGGCGAAGCGACCGTGGACGGTGTCGGACCTGCACTGTACGACACACCGACCCATGCGATACGGCGCATTTCAGAATTCGGGCCCAACCGTTTCCCCACCCCAAACGTGAAGCGGGGCAAGCACTATCGGGAACAGCGGGCACCCGCCCCGCCGGGTGAGACCTGGACCGGGCTGCTGACACAACCCGGTCCAGGCATGTTCACCACCGGCCGCCGGGGTGGACACGGGCCGTCACGCCGTGGGGCCCTGTCCGCGGAATCAGCTGACGGATGTGGTGGTGAGGGTCGGGGACGGATTCGGATAGCACGAGGTCGCGACATTGCCGACCAACGCGACGTTCGTCGTCATGGTCATACCGGGATCGGTGTAGCTGGTCCCCGCGTACTTGCTGGTGATCGGCGTTCCGGGAGTGCCGGCGGTGACGTTGATGGTCACCGCCGGCGGCGTGAAGCTGGTGCCGCCGGCGATCGGGCCCGGAACGGTCAGAACGACTTTCCCACCCGACGTGGTGACGGTGCCGGCCACCGTTCCGCCCGAGGCGGTCGCCGAGACCAGAGTCGAATTCGCGGGCGTCGGGAAGGTCATCTTCAGGTTGCTGATGTTGTTCACGGTGAAGCCGGAAGCCGAACTCGGCACCGACGAGGAACCCGGCGTGAGAGTGATGGCCACCGCGGAACCCGACGCCGCCGAACTCGGCGCGGTGCCGGTGACCGATGTGGTCATACTCGAGGTCTGGCCGATCCCGAGAATGGTGCCCTTACAGCTCCAGTTCACGCTGACCGGTGCGGCATTCGCCGGTGCCGCCATACACAACACGGTGGCGACCGCCACCGGAGCGAGAACGCCGGCACGAACCAGGGAAGAGATCGATCTCATGACTAACTCCAGAAAATATCGAGCAACGGTACGACCGGATGTCGGACCGCAACACTGAGTTTCTAAAATATAGCCTCTTCTCATCTTCCCATGGTCGAAATCCGCTATTTAAATCGCGGCCAGAATTTCATTATCTGCTATTAATTATTCAGTCTGGAAAGTTAATTACGGCTAGATTCTTTTCACACGTTGCGTAATTCCACATCGCATCTCGACCCCGCCATCAGCGGGAACGGCCCTGCAATTCCCTCGAATACAACCTTCGACCAGAGAATATATACCCGCGCACCGATCCCGAGTTCTCCGTCGGCTACCGTTCGGCGGTATTCGCGCGCCGGCGCGCATGCCAGTGGCGCGTCAGGGCGGCGCAAGAGCGCGGTGTCAGGGTTGCGGACATGACATGGCACAGCGGCTGTCGAGCCGAGGGGAAGACGATTCTGGTCACCGGCGCCGGCGCAGGGATCGGACCACCGGTGGTGAGCTCTGGGGGCCAACGATTTTCGGACTCCGCGGACGACCACACCGCGAAACACCTCATGCTCATACGACCGACGTCGGCGTCGCGGCCGAGTTGTGGGCCGCCTCCGCCGATCTCACCGGCGTGGATCCGCTGAAGTGTCCGGTGCCGCCGATCCGGTGACCCGGTAGGCAGCGTCCGGCCTCGGCGACCGGCGACGCGCTCGGCATTGGAACGGCAAACCGGGAATTCGCCCCTCACCCTGTAGTAGCTTGACTGACTACCGTTGTTCGTCCGAGAAGAGCGGAGGGGCCGATGCCGAACCTGCCCGCTGGCCGATGTTCGCGGCTGCGACCGGCATCTGATCAGTGGTGAAGGCGCAATGAATATTTCGGGCGAAAAGCGACAGATCGGACAGCGAATCCATCGCTTTCCGAACACCCCGTTTCACATTTCGCGGAGATCTGCGGGCAGCGCAGAAATTTCACCGAATATTTCCCGAGATGTATTGCGGGAAACCGCCTTCTACCTTACCCTCAGCAACTCCGTCGATTTGTTTGCAGGAAATAGCCGGGGGTACTCGCGCACACAGAACGAACCTATTGTCAGCGCCGATCGATTCCGAGTGGTGATGACCTGCGCACTTTAGGTAACTCGAGGAGAGGATTGATTGCGATGACGGTTGGTCTCGACGTTCGTTCCGAACGTGAGCGCGTCGCCCGCGCATGCCGTCCCGGGCAGCCGGTGCCCGAATTCGTCTACAGCAGCGACGAAGACGCGCTGTGGTCACAGGTTTTCGCGACGCTTCGCACGATGCACGAGGAGCTCGGTTGCGCGGAGTATCGGGCCGCCGCTCGTATCGTCGAACTGCCCACCGACCGGGTTCCGCAGATGAGCGAGGTGTCCCGAACACTTCGGTCGCTGACCGGTTTCGGGCTCGCACCGGCCATCGGAAGTCAGCCGGGCCGCCTGTTCTACGGCCCGATGGCCGACGGCATCCTCCACGCGACCCCGGACGTGCGGCCGGTGACGGAACAGTCGTTCTCGCCCGATCCCGATGTCATCCACGAACTGGTCGGACATGGGGTGATACTCGCCGATCCGGAATTCGCGGAACTGTATCGCTGCTTCGGCCGGGCCGCGAACCGCGCCACCTCCGACGAGCAGCGGGCCGCGATCGCGCGGTTGTTCTGGTTCACCCTGGAGGTCGGCGTGGTCGCCGAAAAAGGCCACCCGCGAGCGTATGGCGCCGCGATTCTGTCCTCGGTCACGGAGATGGAGTCCTTCGTGAACGCGGATCTGCGAGAGTTCCGGGTCGAGGACATACTCACCAGCGATATCGACGACAGCATTTGTCAGCCGCTCCTCTTCGTCGCCGATTCGGTCGGCCGGATGATGACGGAAGTCCAGGACTTCCTCCGGACGCGGGTCGGTTAGTGATGTCGCCTTCTCGCACAATCGCTTTCGCGACATCGTCGCCGTCGAGAACGAAGGAATTGCGGTGGTAGACCTGACGAGTACCACGCGTCGGCACGACGGCGTGACTCCGGAGGCGGGCTTCTTCGAATTGTCGGTGGCGCAGTCCGAACTGTGGCTGGCCCAGCAATTGCATCCCTCGGTTCCGTTCTCCATCTCCCAATACACCGATGTGCAGGGCGATCTCGATCTGGAACTGCTCCAGCAGTGTGCGCGCCGCGCGGCGCGCGAATTGCAGTCGCCGCATGTGCGATTCGCGATCGTCGGTGGCCGACCTCGCCAATACCTCGACCACGAGCTGGACGCCGGATTCGAGTGCATAGATCTGAGTGATCACCCCGATCCCGAACGCGCCGCCCACGAGTGGATGAGCCGGGACCATCATCGGGGCATCGACCTGACCGGCGCCGACGTGACGAAGACGGTGCTGTTCACTCTCGGCCCCGGCCGATATCGCTGTTATGCGCGCAGCCACCACATCGCCGTCGACGGCTTCGGCGCCGCTCAGGTGTTGCAGCGAACGGCCGAATTGCATTCCGCCGCGACCGAAGGGCGGCCCCCGGCGCCGTGCCGGGCGGTGTCGCTGCCCGAGATCGTGGCGGCCGAGCAGCGGTACCGGTCCTCGTCCCGCTTCGCCGCCGATCGCGAATACTGGGGTAAGGAGCTGGCCGGCCTCGATCACGTGACCCGCCTCAGTGAGCGGTACGCCGCGCCCTCGGCACGGCCTCATATCGCGCACGCGACTGTCGACGCGGAGGTCATGGCACGGCTCGAAGCCGCGGCCCGCCGGTACGGCACGGGCATGGCCGAGGTGCTGGTCGCGGCGGTGACCGCCTTTCTCGCACAGATGACCGGCGATACCGATGTCACGGTGTCGCTGCCCGTCGCCGGTCGCACCACGGGAGCGCTGCGGCAGTCGGCGGGGATGGTCTCGAACGTGGTGCCGTTGCGGGTGCGGGGCGTGGCGGAGAGCACGGTCGGCGACCTGGTTCGCCAGGTGCGCCTCAGCATGATCGGCGCGTTGCGCCACCAGTTGTACCGGCACGAAGACCTGCTCCGTGACCACGGTGTGGGCCGGGCCGGTCGCCACGGTTACGGTCCACTGATCAACGTCCTCAGCCTGCCCGACAGCATCGACTTCGGCGCCGTTCGCGGTCGGACGCAACTACTTTCGGCCGGACCCGTGGAAGATATGGCGATCAGCTGCTACCGATTCGGCGCCGAGCCGTTCGTCGTCGACTTCCATGCCAACCCGGAGTTGTATCGAGCGGACGAGGTGGAAGGGTATCGGCAGCAGTTCATGGACTGCCTGTCCCGATTCGTCTGCGCCGGCGAGACGGAGAAGGTGTTCGCGGCCGTCGCCGGTACCCACACGATCGCCGCCCCGCGGCAGCGGCACCATCAGCATTTGCTGCCGGAGTTGCTTACCGGCGGAGTCGATGCGGGTGAGCGGATCGCCCTGAGCGGACCGGACCGATCGGTGACCTATCGCGAACTCGACGAGACGACAGCGCAGTGGGCGCGCGAGCTGATCGCGCACGGAGCCGGGCCGGAAGTCGTTGTCGCGGTGGCGCTGTCCCGGTCGGTGGAATCGGTGATGGCGTTGTGGGCGGTCGCCCGGGCCGGCGCGGTGTTCTTCCCGGTCAATCCCACCGATCCGCCGGCGCGCGTATCGAAGCTGCTCGCCGATTCCGGTGCGACGCTGGGGATCACGCTCTCCACGTCCCGCACACCCCTGGAGAACACGACGGTCGACTGGTTACTGCTCGACACCGCCGAGTTCGCCCGCGCCGCCGCGTCCCGGTCGACCGCCCCGGTGACCGACGCGGATCGGATACGACCGTTGCGGGCCGCTCACCCGGCCTATCTGATCTACACCTCCGGATCGACCGGCGAACCCAAGGGAGTGCTGAGCACCCACGAGGGACTGGCGACACTGGCCGACGATCTGCGCACCCGCAACGACATCGACAGGGAATCGGTGGTGCTGCAGGCACATTCACCGTTCTGCGATGCGTCGATGCTCGAATATCTCTCCGCGTTCACCCCCGGGGCGAAACTGGTCGCGCTCGCGCCGGATATCGTTGCGGGACAATGGCTTTCGCAAGTGATGCAAGACGAGGACGTCACCCACCTGGTGGTCACGCCGGCCATTCTGGCAACGCTCGACCCGGATCGATTGCCGTCACTGCGGACGGTCACCGTGGGTGGGGACAAATGCCCGCCCGCACTGGCCGGACGCTGGGCCGGCCGGCTCCCGATGTTCAACTCCTACGGCCCCACCGAGGCCACCGTCGTGGTGACCCAAACCGAACCGCTCGATCCGAACGGGCCGATCACGATCGGTCACGGCCTGCCCGGCGTGCAGACGCTGGTCCTGGACGCCCGGCTCCGACCGGCACCGCGCGGCGCCCGCGGCGAACTGTATCTCGCCGGTGACGCATTGGCTCGTGGATATCTGGGGCGCCCCGGAATCACCGCGCAGAGTTTCGTGGCGAATCCCTACGGACAGCCGGGAACGCGGATGTATCGCACCGGCGACATGGTCCGCGAACAACCCGACGGTGCGCTCGAGTACCTCGGCCGCGGTGACGTTCAGATCTCGCTGCGGGGACAGCGCATCGAGCCGTCCGAGGTGGAGCGCGCGCTCGCCGCGGACGAGACGGTCGATCAGGCCGTGGTGCGGGTGTGGACGTCCGAAACTCTCGGCGATCGGCTGATCGGCTATGTCGTCCCCACGGCGGCCGCGAAGGACCACTTCGACCGCACCGCCGTCTTGGCGCGGTTACGGACGGTGCTGCCGCCCGGCATGATTCCGGCGATGCTGGTGCCGCTGCCCGAGATACCGATCAACCCGAGCAGCGGCAAGACCGATCGATCCGCGCTGCCGGATCCGCAATCCCTGCCGCGCCCGGCATTCCGCGCGCCGGCATCGCCGATCGAGCGCACGGTCGCGGAGACCATCGCCGAACTCACCGGGCAATCGCGGATCGGCTTGGACGACAACTTCTTCGAACTCGGCGGCAACTCGTTGCTGGGCGTGGAACTGTGCCGGCAACTGTCGGAGCGGACCGGCACCACGGTGACGATTTCGTCGCTGTTCACTCCGACGGTGCAAACCCTGGCCGCCGCCATCGAAGCCACGGCGGCCGGTGGGAACAGCGAGGTGACGGTCGGTGGTTCGGCGCTGGAGCCGGTTCTTCCGTTGCGTGGCAGCGGTTCCGGGACGCCGCTGATCTGCCTGCATTCCGCTGTTCCGCTGTCGTGGTGTTACTCGGGGCTGCTGCGATACGTCACCGACCGGCCCGTCTACGGACTGCAGTCGCCGGCCGTCTCCGGGCAATCGCGCAGGTTCCACACCGTCGACGAGCTCGCCGAGGTGTATCTGAGCGAACTGACGCGCGTCCAGCCGGAGGGTCCCTACCACCTGCTGGGCTGGTCCCTGGGCGGGCAACTCGCGCACGCGCTCGCCGTCCGGCTGCGGGCCCGTGGGCACGCCGTGGGATCGGTGGCCATGTTCGACAGCGTGGCATTCGGCGACGGTGCGCCACAGCCGGAGCTGCCCACCGTCCGGGATCTGGTCACCCATCTGCAGGGCAACGAGTCGGCCACTCCGGACACCCGGCCACTCACCCTGGACGAAGCTGTGGACGTGCTCGCCGACAGCCCCGGGCCCGGTCGCGGCTTGACCCGTGAGCAGCTGGGGCGCCTGCATCAGGGATATGTCGACAGTGTGGCCATGTCCACGAGCTACCGACCGGCCTGCTACGACGGCGATCTGCTGTATTTCTCGGCGACCGAAGGCATCACCGGCGAACTGACCGGACAGATGTGGCGCCCCTTCGTGTCCGGGCGGATCACCCAACACGACGTCGGCGTCACCCACGCCCAGATGACCAACCCCGAGGCGCTCGCGGTGATCGGGCCGATCCTGGAGGCCGAACTGAATCGGCACGACGAAGGGAAGAACCGATGAGCAAGCACTCCGCCGCGATCGTGGCATCCGCGGTGTCGGTCGCCTCGTCGATTCTGCTGGCCGCGCGCCGACCGACCGTGTTCGGTCTACGTCTCCCGCGGTGGGCACTGGCCGCCGTTGCCGCGATCGCCTTGGCGATCGCCGCCAACGAGAGCGTGGGCAAACCGGTGATGTTCCTGCGATGGTCGTATGTGCGTTTTCTGGTCGGCCTCCGGCATATGGGCGCCACCTGGCAGGTCGGTGACGGCCGGGAGCAGGCGCTGGCCGACTACGTGTGCGCGCATGCCCGAAAGGACGACATCGACGACGTCATCCGGGCGATCGACGAGTTCTGCTACACCAAGAGCTACCTGATCAACATCGGGGACGAGAAGGGCCGGATACTCGACCGGGCCGTCGCCGCCGCGCGGCCGCGCCGCCTGCTGGAGCTCGGAACCTACTGCGGCTACAGCGCATTGCGCATGGCGCGCGTCATGCCGGCCGATGCCGTGCTGTATTCCATCGAGTTCAACGCGGCGAATGCCGCTGTCGCCCGGCGGATCTGGGATCACGCGGGCGTCGGCGAGCGGATCGTCGTGATCGTCGGCACGTTGGGCGACGACGGAAAGACACTCGACGTACTGTGTAACGAACACGAGTTCTCGCCCGGCACAGTGGATTTCGCCTTCCTCGACCACGAGAAGGACGAATACCTTCCCGATCTCCGCCGGATCCTGGACCAGGGCTGGCTGCACCCCGGTTCGGTCGTCGTGGCGGACAACGTGAAATACCCAGGGGCCCCGGAGTATCGAGAGTTCATGCGTCGTCACGAGGGCACGCGCTGGAAGACCCGCGAGCATCGGACGCACGCCGAGTACCAGAAGGTGCTCAAGGACCTCGTGCTCGAATCGACCTATCTCGGCTGACCGGATCCGGCCCGCTTCCGGCGATCCGCGAACGCCGTGCCCCGAACGCGTTGTCGCCGGACATGTTAATCGTCGGTATTGGCGGGTAGTCGCAGATATGGTGCAACGTTGCGCCCCGACCTGATGCCGTCTATACGCCGAAGGACGAGATTCGCATGAGCACTCCCGATACTTCCACCTTGCTGGCCCAGCTGCGAGCTGTGCTGACATTGACCAACACCGAGATCCAGGTCGCCGAGACCCGGATCGCTCAGGCCCGGACCGAGGCGGTTCGCAGGGAGCTGTCCGAGAACGCCGACAAGGGCCGCGCCCGCGCCGAGGCCATCGAAGCGGCCATCCGCGATCTGGGCAGTGTGCCCGAGGTGGTCGGCCCGTTCCTCGGTCGCGCGGTCGCTGCCATCAAGGCGATGGCCGAGCAGGCTCAGCCGTTCGACGAGGCGCTGCTCGGCGACCTGGCGCTGGAGCACCAGCTGCTCGACCGCGCCCGCTACATCAAGGCCCTGGCGACCGCCGCGAGTCAGCGCGAGGTCGTGACGTTGGCCGACCGCCTGATCACTGCGCATTCGGCCACCGTGGAATGGCTGACCACCGTCCTGGCCGAGGACGCCCTCGGCGGGCCGGCCGCGTTGCGCCGCACTGTTCTTCAGGCGGCGGCCGGGACCGCGGTGAAACTGTTCAACCTGCCCGTCACGTGGTCGGCTCGCGGCCTGGACCGCGCGCTGGACTCCGTCCGCACCACCCCGCCCGCGCTCGGCGAACTGCTCGCCCGGGGAGCCCACGCGGGTGATGTCGCCGTCAAGACCCTGTCGGCCTCCCGGGACGCCGCGCTGGAGACCGCCGAGCAGGTCACGCGTCACCAAGGCGCCGGCGCGGCCGCCGATGCCCTGCACTCGATCCGTGCCACCACGGGGGTCCTCGAACCCGATGAGCTGCCGGTCGGCGACTACGACGAGTTGAACGTGTCCCAAGCCGTCGCCGCGGTGAAGGAACTCACCGAGCCGGCCGAGATCCGCGCGATCGTCGCCTACGAGGAAGCGCACAAGAACCGCCACGGCGTCGTCTCGGCCGCCCAGACCCGGCTCGCCGCGATCGCCCAGGAGGTGGCCGGTCTCGGCTGACCGGTCACCCGCCGACCGGCCGGGCCCGAGTGCGGTCCGGCCGGTCGCGGCGGCCTGATCGGCGATCGGCCTTGCGCATACCCCCTGGGGGTATTATCTTCATGGTTGTCGAACGCGCACAAGATCGGAGAGGCCGACGCCATGACCACGCACACGCACCTCGAACACCATGGGGCACAAGCGAATCACGGGAATCACCACGAACAGCACGACGGCCACGGCGGGCACACCGAACACGCCGCGCACGGTGGCGGGCTGCCGGGCGGGCTCCAGATCACCCAGGACGGCTACACCCTGGCGCTCGCCGAGCCGATCCTCACCCCGGGCGAGGTCGACTTCCGGTTCCGGATCCTGGGGCCGGACGGCATACCGGTCACCGAGTACAGCGCGATCCACGATCGAGAGCTACATCTGATCGTGGTGCGGCGGGAGCTGACCGGGTTCTGGCACGTGCATCCCGAACTGACCTCCGAAGGCATCTGGACAGTGCGGCTGCATCTGCCGGCGGCGGGCGCGTATCGCGTGTTCACCGACATCGCTCCGCGCGCACTCGGCAAGACCATCACGCTGGGCGCGGATCTGGCCGTCGCCGGGCCGTACGATCCACGCCCGGCGCCCGCGGCCGATCGGACCGCGGAAGTCGACGGCTACGAGGTGACTCTCGACGGCGATCTGGTGCCCGGCGAGGGCCGGCTGCTCACCCTCACCGTGCGGAAGAACGGCGAGCCGGTCACCGACCTACAGCCGTATCTGGCGGCCTACGGACATCTGGTGATCCTGCGAGCGGGCGATCTGGCCTATGTGCACGTCCATCCGAACGGCGAACCCGGCGACGGCGTCACCGCCCCGGGCCCCGACATCACCTTCCACACCGCCGTCCCCGGCCCCGGAACCTACCGGCTGTTCTTGGATTTCAAGCACGGCGACGTGGTACGCACCGCCGCGTTCACCCTGCCGACAACCCGATGACCAGCGCCGTGCCGTCCGGCCACCGCAGATCACCAGCGGCTGTGGGAAATTCGTCGAAAAAAGCACGAAACCCGCGCCGTGGGCGCGGGTTTCGCTGGTGTGTCAGCTCCTAGATGGCGCGGACGTTCTGGGCTTGGGGGCCCTTCTGGCCCTGGCCAACCTCGAACTCGACGCGCTGACCCTCATCGAGGGTCTTGAAGCCGGAGCCGGAAATTTCGGAATAGTGGACGAAAACGTCGGGACCGCCCTCATCCTGGGCGATGAACCCGAAGCCCTTTTCGCCGTTGAACCACTTCACACTGCCTTGCGACATTCTTTTGTTTTACTTCCTGTTGCGAGCCGGGCGATCACTGCAACAACCCGTGCTCACCGTCCAGTGTGTCATACCGGCGTGCTTCGGCAGGCACCGCCGGGTACCTACACCAGAGCCCCCGGTTTCGCACCTGGTCGGCCGGCCGAACTGCCCGGACTCTCCGGGTGTCGTCCGGCACGGCATGATGCCGGCCGACTACGGTTCCGCCCCACAGGGTTTGCGGGTCGGCCGGATCACCCGTCGTCGTCCGGCGCCCAGTTGTCGGCGGTTTCCCCGGTGGTGAGGAAGATGGTGCGACGTCCCACTTCCACGGCGTTGTCGGCGAAGCGCTCGTAATACCGTCCCAGCAGCGTGAGGTCGACTGCGGCCGTGATGCCGTACGCCCAGTCGTGGTCCAGCACCGCCGCCAGCAACTGCTCGTGCAGATGGTCCAGTGCGTCGTCCTGGGCGTCGAGGCCGGCCGCGTCGTAGGGGTCGCCGGTTTCGAGCACCGCCGCGGCGCTCGTGGCGATGGCGCAGGCGGTGGAACCCAGACGCTCGACCAACGGCCGCACCGGTTCGGGCACCACATGCTCGGGATGGCGGCGCCGCGCGCTCGTGGCGATATGCCCGGCCAGCGCGCCCATGCGCTGGAGATGGCCCGTGAGCTGGATAGCGGTCACCACCCGCCGCAACTCGCTGGCGACCGGGGCCTGCAATGCCAGCAGGCGCAGCGCTTCCTGTTCGGTCTGCTGCGCCATCTCCTCGACCCGGCCGACGACGTCCAGGGCGGACTCGGCCTGTTCGATATCGGCGTTGACCACTGCGTAGGTGGCCGCCGAAATGGCCGTCCGGTCCTGTTCACACATCGCATGCAGCAACTCGGCGAGATGCCGCAGATTCGCGTGATAGTCCGACCGCATATTCCGATTCAACCCCAGCGGAACGCACTTTGCGAATTCCTGCCCGACCGGCTCGATCGCTGCGAAATAGCCGGTATTCGCGTTCCGGACGTTCGATCGGCGTGGTCTGCCGCTCACCCGAGCCGATAGTTGTAACTCGCATAGCGGTGCGAATCCGCACCCGCTTCCTCCCAGCTGTAGCTGTAGGTCCCCACATGCCCCAGCCGGAAGGAGCTGTCGGCCATGATCGAGTAGCCGCTGCGTCGCGCCCGCTCACAGAACGCGTAATCCTCGCCCAGGTACCAGGTGTGCTCACCGTCGGGCACCAGCATGGGCAGGAAGTACGGGACGGTCGGGCGGTCGAACCGCAGGTTGCACACCGGAAGTTGTTCGTGTTCGGCGACGGTCTCGTAGACGTCGCGGTGGGTGAACAGGAATCCGGTAGCGGCGTATTTGATCTCCAGCAGCCCCCCGCCCTCGCCGAACAGGATGCTCCGGGTTCCGGGCAGCACGTGGCAGGCCAGGCCGCGCACCCCCTTCTTCGCATAGATACCGCACACGATCGGCAGATCGTGTGTGCGCAACCGGTCCACCGCATCCACGTCGAACGCGATATCGGAATCGATCCACATCAGCCCTTCGAAACCGTCGCGCAACGCGTCGGTGGCCATCTGGCTGCGTCCCTGATCGATCGCGGCGAATCCCGTGACGGTCCGGACCTCGTAACCCCGATGCTCCAGCCGGGCCAGATTCCGGGCGAACTCCGGTGCGATCGATCCGTGGGTCGGGACCAGGACAACACAGCGCGAGGGCTCCATGCCCGCAGCCTGCCATGCCCGCGAGGGCACCGCTCGGCATGGGAAGCGCCTGATCGCCGGGCCGCGGTGAACTCTCTAGTCGCCCGCGGGAGGCTGGTCCTGGAACTGTGCCAGCGACTCCCACGACCAGGTGAGCGTGCCGTCGGCGAGATCGGCGACAACGCTTTCCAGCCACCGTATTTCGGCCTCGGTGACGGCACGCTGATATTCGTCCTCGAGCATGGTGACGCGCGGCAGGCCGAACCGCGTGGCCTGCGCGATGCCGGTGTCGAGCTCGGAGCGCTCGGCGCGCAACGCTGCCAGCCGGCGCTCCAGTTCTGCACGGGCCGCGTCCGGACCGAGGAGCATCAGAAACGACAGGGCGGCCGGGAATTCGGGAAATTCGTTGCGGGGCACGGCGATCATGTCGGTGATCCAGGCCATGCAGGCATCGCGGCCGGCGTCGGTGATCTCGTAGACCGTGCGTTCCGGGTACTGCTGGTCACGACCCGTCGCACGGACCGCCACCAAACCGGCGTCCTGCAGGCGCGCGATCGTCTTGTACAGCTGGGCCCGCTGCCCGACATTGACGACCTTGTCCTTCCCCCACTCCTTGATGCGGCGCTGGACGGCGTACGGATGCATCGGCTCCAGGTGCAGGATGCCGAGCACAGCCATGGCGAGCGGGGATCGCTTGAACCGGTCGGAGGTGGGCATGCCGCCCATCGTACTAGGTGCCCCATAACTAGTTTTCAAAAAACTAGTTGCTTCGATACTAGTTGGTGTGCCACTATTGAGGAGCAGGCGAACCCGTCCACTGCGATCCGGAAGGACCAGACCCATGACCCTCACGACCGACACCGTCCGCATTCACGCCGATCACGAGACCACCAAGCGTCTCGGCGATTGGACCCATGCCACCGCCTTCGCGGTGAAGGCCCGCTACGCCAGCGTCGTCATCGATCTGCGCTCGCCGTGGATCGAGGGCGAGGACCCGATCGTGGTCCACGCCGACCTGGACCACGCCATGGTCAAGCTTCTGGTTCCCGACGACGCGGTGATCGAACACAGCGATCTGGAGTGGACCGGGCGTGGCCGGGTGAAGGATTTCGCCCGGCCGCAGGATGCCGCCGGCCGGGTCGTCCGGCTGACCGGGACCAGCACCAAGAGCGAGTTCCGCGTGCACCGCGGCGGCATCGCGATCCTCTCGGCGCTGTTCAGCCGCGAGTTCTTCGACGACGCCAAGCAGGCACACCGGCAAGGACGCACCCCGACCCTCGCCGACCCGGCCAACGCGCCGCGCTGACCGGGAGCTGCGCCGGGCGGCGGCAAACGCCCGGCGCGGCTCGTCAGCGAGGAAGCGATTCGATCCGCGCCAATGTGCGTGCGCTGCCGTCGACTTCGAGTTGCACATGCAGCGCGTCCGCGTTCCGCCAGGCGCGGATCAGCACGTCGTCGGCGCCCATCACCGGCCCGGCGTGTTCGAGAATCACCCGATAGGGCGGCGCCGGCGCGTCGGGAAACCGCGCGAGCGCCTCCTCCACCGCCTCCCAGTGCACCGCGTTGTTCACATGCCCGTAGCGGTCCACATCGGTGACCCGCAGCGGAAACGGACGCACGTCAGCGTCGTCACCTGCCGCCTCCCGCAAGGCGGCGCGCCACCGCAGGCGGTGTTCGACGGTGGCCGCGCGCATCGGCGCCATGAAGCGCTCGGTCATCCGCGCCGGCCGCCCGGCTTCGATATCGACGTGAATGAGGAACATCTCGGTCTCGATCAGGCCGCCGTTCTCACTGCGCACCTGAATGCGCATGGTGCACCACCGATTCGACAAGGCCGACGGCCAGCGCCGCAGATGGACCCGATCCCCGAATTCGATGGGCCGCAGCACGTCGATCACGGTCCGGCGCACGATCCACCCCGGATGCAGATCGCCGTCCTCGACCACCTTCAGATGGTCGTAACCGATGTCCTGCAGATACCGCGCCACCGCGTCGAGCCGCAGCCGCTGGTCCCGGTCGGTGTCCCCGAGCCGCACCGGCCACTGTTCGTGGAACGCCCGGCTCTCGTCCGGACACGGCGCCAGCGGAAACGCGATCTCGGCCAGCCGATCGACAGCGGCACTCATGGACGCTCCTTTTCACGGGGACGGCGCCAGCGTAACGACCGAGCCCCGGGCCACCACGTCAACACGGCGAGATGCGCCGCACGGGCGACGCCGGGCCACCGCAACCACGATCCACTCTGGTGAAACCTGAGCGAGTCTTCAACCGAGACCGCGAGTGGGACGGACTCACGCGTTTCGCGACGTCCGAGAGCCCCGACGTGCGCCTCGGCATTGTCAGCGGGCGGCGGCGGCGGGGCAAGACATTCCTGCTCGACGCACTGGCGGATGCCGTCGGCGCCTTCTTCTTCACCGCCACCGACGCTACCGAGATCGAGGCGTTGGAGGGGTTCGGCGAAGCGGTCGCGTCGTACGCCGGCGGCGGCCGCTACGCCTTTCGCGACTGGGGTGAGGCCCTGGAACGACTGTTCGCCGTGGTAGGCGACGGCCTGATCGTCATAGACGAGTTCCCCTACCTGAGCAAGGCGAGCCCTTCACTGCCGTCGATTCTGCAGCGGGCGCTCGACCCACGAGGCTCGGCCCGGAGGTCGGCGTCCCGGATCCTGCTGTGCGGATCCGCGATGTCGGTGATGGGAAAGCTCTTGTCCGGCAACGCGCCTCTTCGCGGCCGTGCCAGCATGGAGTTGATCGTCCGGCCGCTCGGATATCGGGATTCCGCTCGCTTCTGGGGGCTCGACGACCCGCACCTCGCCGTGCTGGTCCACGCCATTGTCGGCGGCACGCCCGCCTACCGGCGGGAGTTCGTCGCGGGCGATGCACCGAACTCGTTAGCGGACTTCGACTCTTGGGTGTTGCGCACCGTCCTGAACCCACAGGTTCCTTTGTTCCGCGAGGCGCGGTATCTCCTGGCCGAGGAGACCGAAATCCGCGACGTAGCGCTCTACCACGCGGTGCTCGGCGCCATCGCGGGCGGCCATACGACACGCGGCGGTATCGCCAATACGATCGGCCGCTCCTCGACCGACATCGGCCATCCGCTGTCGGTACTGGAAGACGCACAGCTGATCACCCGCGAGACCGATCCGTTCAGCCGCGGCAAATCGACCTATCGGATCGCCGAACCGCTCATCGTGTTCTACGAGGCGATCATGCGGCGGGAATGGACTCGACTCGAGCGCGGCAATACCGAAGCGGCTTGGCGCAATTCGCAGCCGACGTTCCGATCGCAAGTCGTCGGCCCACATTTCGAAGGAATCTGCCGCGAGTGGGCGATGTCCGTGGGCGACGAGGTGTTCGGCGATTTCCCGGGGCATGTCGCCGCGGCTACCGTCAACGACCCTCGGGACAAGAAGCAGATCCAGATCGATGTCGCGGTGCTGGCCCCCGAGGACACCGGGCAACCGCGCCGAATCCTTTCGCTGGGCGAGGTGACGTGGGACCGGACGATGACCCTCGGCCACGTAGAGCGACTGCGGCGCGCGCGAGATTTGCTGTCCGCCAAGGGCTATGACACCAGCCGCACAGTCCTGGCCTGCTACAGCGGTGCGGGATTCGACGAGAATCTGCAGGCAGCCGGGAGTCGTCCGGGAGACACTGCCGGCGAGCAGGACACTCCCCTGCTGGTGGATGTGAACACCATCTACACGACCACCTGAGTCGACGACCTGCCCGAAGCTTTGTGGGGTCGCCGGTACGGCGACCCCACCTGGTTGATCGGCGCTATCGATCGGCCTGCTGTGTCATCGGCCCGGCCCGGGTCCGGCGAGTTCTTCGGCGAGGATGGGGATGCCCAGGTTGCAGGCGTGCAGGCCGAGGACGCTGACCATCTGGAGGACGGTCACGATCTGTTCGGGTGGCACACCCAGGTCCAGTGCGGCGCGGATGTGCCGGCGCACGCCCGGGGCGTACATGTGGGTGCAGGCCGCGTCGATGGCGATGCTCAGCAATTCGACGAATTCGGGCGGGAAGATGTGGCGCGCGATCGGTGTGGCGTTCATGGCCATGAACCGTTCGGTCCATTCGGGGTCCCATTCGTAGAGCTGATCCCACAGCGGATTCCAGCTTCCGCCGGCCCGCATCCCGTCGACGACCGGTGTGGAAACCGGTGTGGGCGAATCGAACACGATGTCTCCTTCGGATGTGGTCGAAGAACCTGGCGGACGACTATTTGGCGGGTGCGGGCTGGGCGGGATCCTTGCAGTAGGGCAGCTCGGGCGGGCACGGCGCCAGCACGGTCGAGAAGTACTGGATGGCGGAGAAGAGGGTGATGGGACCACCGGCGAGAATGAGACCGGCCATCGATCCCACGGCGCCGAGCGTGGCGGCGCCCAGGACACAGCCGGCGACGGTGGCACCGACGAACGGCGCCAAGAGCATGATCACCGGACTGGAGATCGCCGCGCCGACGGCGCCGCCGACCAGGCAGCCGATTCCGCCGCCGATGACCGCGCCGAGTACCGCGCTGACTCCGGCCGCGATGGCGATGCGCTGACCGAACGCGCCCAGCGCTTGCGCATCGCGTGGCGTGAACGACTCCGCCGCCTGCCGGACGGTGACGACATCGCGACGTGCCTGGGTGGGCCGCCCGTTACCGCGATCCGGGGTGAGTGTGGCGGTTGAGCCGTCGATGTGGGCGGTGATCGGATACGCGATGTCGTCGACGGCGAAGGTCAACGGCACGGCGGCCACCGGCCGATCCGCACGGTCGGTGAGAATCAGTTGGTCCGCAACCACTTTCAGCTTGCCGTCCGGAGTCGTCACCAGGGCCGAATCCGCCTGGCGGCCGATCTCGTAGTGCACCGCGGTGCGGTCGGGTTCCGCGTGGGCGGTACCGGTGGTGACGGCGGCGGCGGTGACCCCGAGGGCCGTGATCAGTGCGGGTGTCGTGAATTTCATCGGTTTCCTCATCATCGGTTGTGAACAGCGGCGAGTGTGCGCAGCCCGGCCGGGTACAAGCAGCGACCGGCCACCAGTGCGGCGATCGCGACGAGATAGGCCAGCGGGGCCAGTCGTAGTGCGGCGCTCAGGCCGTAGTGGTCGGCGAGCACGCCGACGACGAAGGGGCCCAGCGCCATTCCGAGCAGACTGTTGGACAGCGTCAGCGTGCCCATCGCGGAGGCACGGACCGACGAATGGGTGAGGTTGGCCACCATCGCGGCGGTCGGCCCCGAGGACCCGCCCGAGAACCATGCGCCGACGCCGATCAGAATCAGTTGTGCCGCACCGTGTTCGATACTGAATCCGATCGTCAGGCAGATCAGCGAGATCGAGCAGAACGCGATGGCGGCGAGCCATTTGCGAGACAGGTCGCGGCGGCCGATCCGGTCGGTGACGATGCCGCAGCACACCATGCCGGCGCCGACCAGCAGGACGACACCCGCCGCGGCGACGGCCGCGGCATCCGGCGCCAGCCCGTAGACCCGATTGAAGAAGCTCGGCGTCCACGCCAGCAGCACCGCGGCGGCGAACAACTGGACGCCGCCACCGACGTAGGCGCACAGCACCGCCGGATTGGTGAACAGCGACGAGACCGGCGCCCGGAATGCGGTGTGCGTGACGGGTTCGACCGACTCCGCGTCGGCGTGCCGAGCGAGCTTCCGCTCGTCGACCAGCGCGGCGAACAGCGCCGCGAGCAGCAGACCCACCACCGCCATGGTGACGAACGACCACCGCCACCCCAGGTGCACCGCGATCGCGCCACCGGCGGCGACGCCGAGCACCGAACCGAACGAACCCCCGGCCATGAAGGCACCGCTCAGCGCGGCATGCACCCGCGGCGCGAATACACCGAGAACCACCGCGATCCCGACACTGCCGTACGCCGCCTCGCCGACGCCGACCAGGAATCGCGCGCCGAGCATCTGGTGATAGTTCGAGGCGACCGCACACAGCAGGGTGGCGATACTCCACAGCGTCGCCATCAGCACCAGGCTCTTCACCCGTCCCCAGCGATCGGCCAGCAGCGAGAGCGGGAACGTCAGCACGCCCACCATCAGCGCCACCACGCTGTTCAGCGATCCGAGTTGTGAATCGGTCAGGCCCCATTCGGTTTTCAGCAGGGGAAAGACGGCGCTGAGAACCTGGCGTGACATGTAGTCGGCGAGCAGCAGCCCGAAGGCGAGGGCGAAGACCAGCCAGGGGTATCGCCGCGCCCGCCCGGCCGGACCGGTCGAGGCGACCGAATCCCGCGCGGCGGGCAGCTCAGGGGTGGTGTGCAACGGCATGGGTGCTCCTACGAACGCGGCGGGCGACCGCCCGCCGGAGCTGAAAAAGGTGCGGGCGCTGGTGTGCCGAGACGCTCGAGCCCTGCGGCCGACCGGCGACTTCGCGCGCCCACCTCACTGTGATGGAGACAACAGTAGGGCCGGCGGTCCTATCATGCTTTACTCTCGGGGACACAGAGGCGAACAATCTGGGACAGCGAGGCGCTGATGAAACCCCTGGCGCGGTACGCGGCCTTGAACGACTACGTGGATCTCGGGCAATCTCTCGGGCTCGATCCCGCCCGGCTGCTGCGCGAGGCCGGACTCGATCCGGCCGGGCTGAGCCTGCAGGACCGATGGGTGCCCGCCGCTGCCGTCACCGAACTCCTCGAGCGGTCCGCTGCCGAATCCGGCCGGCAGGATTTCGGCCTGCTGCTCGCGGAACGGCGGCGACTGTCCAATCTGGGTCCGCTGAGTCTGGTGATTCGCGAGGAGCCCGACGTGCGCAGCGCCCTGGAACTGATGGTGCGCCACCAGCACACCTACAACGAATCCCTGCACATACGCCTCACCGAACGCAACGGCATCGCCCACGTCCGCCTGAGTCTGGATATCGGTGAGCACCGCAGCACCCGCCAGGCCACCGAACTGGCCATGGGAGCGCTGCAGGGAATTCTGCGTGGATTCCTCGGTGCGGCCTGGCAACCGGCGGAAACCACCTTCACCCATGGCGCGCCGCGGGATCGCAGCACGCATCTGCGACTGTTCGGTCCCCAGTTGTCGTTCGATCACGAATTCACCGGAATAACGCTCTACACAAGCGATCTCGACACACCGAACCCCATGTCGGATCCGCTGTTGCGGCCGTACACGCAACAATTGCTCGGCGCCGTGGACAGCGGCCACGACACCGCCATGCGCGATCGGGTGCAGGAACTCGTCGAAATGCTGCTACCGACCGGCCGCTGCTCCGCCGACCAGGTCGCGCGCAGTCTCGGCGTGGATCGTCGTACCGTCCACCGCCGCCTGGCGGACGAGGGCTGCACCTACTCGGAAATCGTGAACACCACCCGGCTGGATCTGGCGCGCCGGGTGGTGGGAAATCAGGGCCGCTCACTCACCGAGATCGCGGATATGCTCGGTTTCTCCAGCCCCGCCAGTTTCACTCGCTGGTTCCGCGGCCATCACGGGTGCAGCCCGAGCCAATGGCGTCGGGCTGCGTCGAAAGGTGCCGGCGGACAGAGCGATACCGGTCAATGATCCGAACCCGCGGGCACGGGTCGATCCGGGATGCGCAATTCGCGTTTGAGGATTTTGCCGCTCGCGGTCATGGGCAAGGCGTCGGTGAACTCGATGCGGCGCGGATATTTATAGGCCGCCAGCCGCTCCCGGCACCAAGCGATCATCTCGCCGGGGTCCGGGCGCGCACTCCCCTCGGGGACGACGAAAGCCACGATCTCCTCCCCGTAATGGTCATCGGGAATGCCGATCACCGCGGCGAGCGAGACACCCGGGTAGGTCAGCAGGACTTCTTCGATCTCGCGTGGGTAGACGTTGAAACCACCGCGAACGATCATGTCCTTGGCCCGGTCGACGATGTAGTAGAAGCCGTCGCGGTCGCGCCGGGCGAGATCCCCGGTCCGCAACCACCCGTCGCGCATCGCCTCCCGATTCGCTTCCGGCCGGTTGAGATATCCCTTCATCACATTGTGACCGCGAATCGCGATCTCACCGACGGCGTCGTCGCCGGTGAGCGTATTCCACTCCGAATCGATCAGCCGCGCTTCGATTCCCCAGACCGGCACGCCGATCGAACCTGGCCGCGGCTCTCGCTCCGGATCCGCGAAGATCGCCAGCGGAGATGTTTCCGACATGCCGTAACCCTCGAGAATGCGGACGCCGAAGCGCTGCGCGAACCGCGCGTGAATCTCGATCGGTAAAGCGGCGCCACCCGATACCGCACGCCGCAACGTCGCGGCCAATCGGCCGGTGTCGATACCGTCGTCGATCGCGTGCAGCAGACTCCAGTACATGGTCGGAACACCGGCGAAGAAGGTGACGTGCTCGTCGACCATCAACCGGAGGGCCGCGACGGCGTCGAACCGCGGCATCATCACCAGTGTCGCGCCGGTGGACAGGCCGGCGTTCATATCGATGGTCTGGCCGAACGAGTGAAACAGCGGCAGCGTCACCAAATGGGTGTCGGCCCGATCCGGTCCGGAGTCGAACAGTCGATTGGCGGTCACCGCGTTCAGCACCATATTCGCGTGGGTGAGCTCCGCACCCTTGGGTTTTCCGGTCGTCCCGCTGGTGTAGAGGATGACGGCGGTGTCGTCCGGCCGGCGCGGCACGGTATCGAAGGTCGTGGGCTGGGACGCGAGCGCCCGGTCCAGTGTTTCGATACCCGGATACGGCGACGGGGCGGCGGAATCGGCGGTGATCACGAACATGTCGTGGCAACCCGGGACCTGTGCGAAGGCATCCACACCGAATTCACCGGTCGGCAATTCCGCGGATCCCTCGAAGCAGATATAGATCGCGGCGCCGGAATCCTGGAGGTGATAGGCGATCTCGGCCGGCTTGAGCAGGATGTTGAGCGGGACTACTACCGCGCCCGCCTTCAGTATTCCGAAGTACACGGCGGGAAAATCGGGCAGGTTCGGGCAGGTGAGAGCGACCGCGTCACCGGGTTTCACACCCCATTCGACCAGCAGGTTGGCCACCTGCGCCGCGCGGGCGTTCAGGCCCGCGTAGGTCGTGCGGCGCTCACCCAGCCGCACCGCGTCGGTATCCGGGCGGCGGCGCGCGGAATCCTCCAGCAGCATCGCGAGATTCAGCACGGTCGGTGACCTCCGGTGTCGGTGAGTACGGGCGCGCCGGTCGCGGCGGCGACGTCGTCCTCGGTCACGCCCGGTGCGCATTCGCGCAGCACGAGACCGGACGCGGTGACGTCGAGGACCGCCAGATCGGTGATGACGCGATGGACCACACCCACGCCGGTCAGCGGTAATGTGCAGCGGTCCACCAGTTTCGGAGCGCCGGATTTGTCGGTGTGCTCCATCAGCACGATCACCCGGCGGGCGCCGTGCACCAGATCCATTGCCCCGCCCATGCCCTTGACCATGTGGCCGGGCACCATCCAGTTGGCAAGGTCACCGGTTGCCGACACCTGCATACCGCCGAGGATCGCGGTATCGATGTGACCGCCTCGGATCATCCCGAAACTGGTCGCGGAATCGAAGAAGGAGGCGCCGGGAAGCACCGTGACGGTCTCCTTGCCGGCGTTGATCAGATTCGCATCGACCTCGGCCTCGACCGGATAGGGCCCGGTACCGAGGATGCCGTTCTCCGAATGCAGGGTGACCCGGATATCGGCGGGCAGGTGGTCGGGTATCAAGGTGGGCAGGCCGATGCCGAGGTTGACGTATTCACCCGAACGCAGTTCTTTCGCCGCCCGCGCCGCCATCGCGGAGCGATCCCATCCGGAACGGGCGATGACGCCACTCATTTCTTCTCCTCGCTGCGCACGGTCCGCTTCTCGATGCGACCTCGCGCCGGGCCGGTGGGCACGATGCGATCGACGAAGATGCCGGGCAGGTGAATCCGATCGGGATCGAGATCGCCTGCCGGAACGAGTGTTTCGACCTCGGCGATACAGATTCGGCCGGCCGCCGCGATCAGTGGATTGAAGTTGCGCGCCGATTTGTCGAAGACCAGATTGCCGGCGGTGTCACCGATGAGCGCGTGCACCAGGGCGAAATCGGTGGTGATCGCCTCCTCCAGCACATAGGGTTTCGGCCCGGCGGGCCCCGCGAAGGTGGCCACCGGCTTCGGCGGCGACGCGACCGCCACGCTGCCGTTCGGCCCGTAGCGCCACGGCATTCCACCGTCGGCGATCAGCGTGCCCACGCCCGCCGGTGTGTAGAAGGCTGCGATACCGGCTCCTCCGGCCCGCAGCCGTTCGGCGAGAGTGCCCTGCGGAGTGAGCTCGACTTCGAGTTCACCCGCCAGATACTGCCGGGCGAACTCCGCGTTCTCACCGACATAGGAGGCGGTGACGCGACGTATACGCTTGTCCGCCAGCAGAATTCCCAAACCGTGCGCCGTCGTGCCGCAATTGTTGGACACGACGGCGAGCTCGTCGGCTCCCGCGGCGGCGACCGCCTCGATCAACGTCTCCGGGATGCCGCACAGTCCGAACCCGCCCACCGCCAGCGACGATCCGGAGCGGATATCGGCGACCGCCGCCGCCGCGGATGTGATCACCTCGGTCACCGCGCCTCCTGTCCGACCGCGGACGGACGGCCCAGGTCGACGGCCGCCCGCAGCAGTTCCCCGGCGCGGTCCCAGGGCCCGAAACCCGACGCCGGATTGAGATGCCCGACATCGCCGAGGTCCACCAACCGGCTACCCCACGCCTCCGCCATACCGGCCACCCGCCGGAAGGACGCCAGCGGATCGGTGGTGCTCGCCGCGACGATGCTCGGAAACGGCAGCCGGCGGCGCGGAATCGGCTGCCAGCCGTGTCGATTCAGCTCGTCCGCCGTCGGATAGCCGGGAGGAAAGGGCGTTTCGACGTCGGCCGGCGTCGCGAACAGCGCACTGTGGATCTCCCGGCCGGCCTGCTGCGCCCAGTGCACGGCGATCATGACGCCCGCGCTGTGCGCCACCAGGACGACCGGGACGTCAACCTCCGACAGCACCCGATCCAGCGCCGCCACCCGGGCCGGCAGACTGAGCTTGTCGTGCTCGAGCGGCGGTACCGTGCGCACCCGCTCCAGAACCTCGGCCAGCCTCGTCTGCCAGTGATCGGGTACGTGATCGCGCAGTCCGGGCACGATCACCACGGTCGGTTCGATTGTGAATTCCACTGTGCGGCAAGTCCTTCTGTGATCAGGCGTGATGGGTGAAGCCGACCTGCCCCGGCTTCCGGTTCGGCGCGAACCCGAGCATGGCCAGCGTCTCGTCGGCGTCGGCGTAGGTGGTGCCGATCTTGTAGATATCGCGCGCCTCCTTGCCGGTGGCGACCTCGCGGCCCAGCTCTCCGGCGATGCGAACCAGCTGCTGGATCTGCTCGACCGAGGTCGCCTTCCGGCCCTTGCGCCCCCAGATGGTGTCCTCGTTACCGCAGCGCGTGTGCAGTCCCATGGCGATCGCCATCGCGTTGACCGGCAACACCGAGCGCATCAGCGTCTCCAGGGTCAGGCAAGCCCCGTCGGGCACGCGCTGGATGAAATTCATGATGTTGTAGGGATTGGGCCCGTCGAAGCCGCCGCCGATTCCGACCCACGTCAGGTTCAACGGACCGGTGTAGATGCCCCGCCGGATCAGCCGCTCGACCGTCTCGAGCTGCGGAATGCTCGACAGCTGGAAATGCGGCTGGATTCCCGCCGCCTGCAGGCGACGCAGATGCTCGGCGACCCACGCCGGCCCGGCCGGCACGGTCATCTCGCGGTAGGCCTCGGCCAGTTCCGGTCGCTGCATGGAGGTGCCGGCGATATCGTCGGCCGTCATCAACTCCATGATGTTCATCTGGCTGGTGTTGATCGCGATCGTCACCTGATCCGGCTTGGGGTCGAGTTCGGCCAGCATGTGGCGGGTGTCGTCGGACAACCACTTCGCCTCGGCGCCTTCGCCTTCGGGCGCGAACGAGATCGAGCCGCCCACCTGCAGGATCATCTCCGGGACGGCCTCGCGCAGCCCGGCGAGCAACTCGTTGAACTTCGACAGACGCTTGGAGCCCTTACCGTCGAGCTCACGCACGTGGATGTGCAGTACGGTGGCGCCGGCCTCGTAGCAGTCGACCGCTTGCTGGATATGTTCCTCCATGGTCAGTGGCAGATCCTCGCGGAAATCGTCGGGCTCCCATTCCGGCCCGTACGGCGCGCTGGTGATCACCAGCTTCTCCTGGTTTTCCGGGAACAAGGCGTCGTCGTGAAAATGCATGGCTGTACTCCGATCGAAATAGATTGCAGTGAAAGAGTTTTCAGAACGGCTTGTCGCCGATGATTCCGGCGCGCTCCATCTTGCGAACGTCGGGGAAATAGTCCTGAACGGCATAGTGCTGGGTGCAGCGGTTGTCCCAGATTGCGAAGCTGTTCTCGGTCCACCGCCAGCGGACCTGATATTCGGGAACGCTCGCCTGCCGGACCAGGTAGTTCAGCAGTTCCGAGGCGCCGGGCGCGTAGTCGATGCCGAACCGCACATTCTCCGGCGTGTGGTAATTGACGAAATGCGTGGTGAACGCGTTGACGAACAACACCTTCTCGCCGGTTTCCGGGTGTGTGCGCACCACCGGGTGTTCCGCGTCCGGGAACTGTTCGTGCAGCCGCAGACGTTCGGCGTCCGGACGCATCGCACCGAAGCTTGCCTCGATGGAATGACGCGCGCGCAAGCCGGCGATGCGCGTGCGCACCGATTCGGGCAGGCGGCGATACGCCTCGGCCATATTCACCCAGATGGTGTCGCCGCCGACCGCCGGCGTTTCGACGCAGCGGAGCACGCACCCCATCGGCGGCGCCTCCCGCCAGGTCGCATCGCAGTGAAAGGCGTTCTCGTAGTGTTCCGGCGCGCTGTCGAGATCCTTGTAGATGCGAACCAGGCCGGGATGTTCGGGGTCACTGCCCAGGACGGGATGATCCTCCAGCGGTCCGAAACGCTCGGCGAGAGCGACATGTTCGGCGCGGGTGATGTTCTGGTTGCGGAAGAACAGCACCTTGTGTTCGAGGAGCAGCTCCTTCACTGCGGCGAACAGGGCGTCGTCGCGCGCCACCTCGCCCAGGTCCAGATCGAACAATTCCGCGCCGATGGTGCGGGTGAGCGGCCGCACTCCGAACGGCGCGGAGCGCGCCGAAGGATGCACGGGGGCAATGCTTGTCATGACTGTCCTTCCTGGTTCACGGTGAAGACCGACGAGCCGATGCTCGTGCCCTGTTCCAGATCGCGATGCGCGGTCACCGCGTCCGCGAGCTCGTAGCGCTGGTTGATCTCGATGCGGATACGTCCCGCGGCGACGTGGGAGAACAACTCACCGGCCAGTTCGGCACGCTCGGCCGGGTCGGCGATGTAGTCGGCCAGAGCCGGCCGGGTGACGAACAACGACCCCTTGACCGCCAGCGTCATGGCGTCGATCGGCGGCACCGGACCCGACGCCGTGCCGAAACACACCAGCAGTCCGCGCCGCGCCAGCGAATTCAGTGAGGATTCGAAGGTCGTCTTGCCGATGCTGTCGTAGACCACGCGGACGCCGGCGCCGTCGGTGAGCTCACGCACGCGCTCGGCGACATCCTCGCGGGTGTACACGATCACGTGGTCACACCCGTGGGCCCGCGCGATCTCGGCCTTCCGGTCGGAGGAGACCGTGCCGATCACGGTGACGCCCAACAGCTTCGCCCATTGGGTGAAGATCAGACCGACCCCGCCCGCGGCGGCGTGCAGCAGTACCGTATCGCCCGGGCGCAGCGGGTGGATGCGGCGCAGCAGATAGGCCGCCGTGAGACCGCGCATGGTCATCGCGGCCGCGGTGTCGAAGCCGATCTCGTCCGGAAGGGCGATCAGATGTTCGGCCGGCATCACCCGCTCCGTGCTGTAGGCACCCAGCGGACTGCCCGTATAGGTCACACGGTCGCCCGGGGCGAAGCCGGTGACACCCGGGCCTACGGCCTCGATCACCCCCGCGCCCTCCACGCCCATCCCCGCGGGCAGCGGCGCCGGATACAGCCCGGTGCGGAAATAGGTGTCGGCGAAGTTCAGGCCCACCGCTCGGTGGCGGATCCGGACCTCGCCCGGACCCGGATCGCCGACTTCCACGCGCTCCCACCGCAGCACCTCGGGCGCGCCGGTTTCGTAGTAGCGAAAGGCTTGTGGCACAGGACATCTCCTCTTCCGACGGGACCGGCGCATCGGCGCGGGAAGGGCGCGCGAGCCACGGTCCGGACCGACTCGGTGGGCGGTTCGTCCATCGCCGACTCGAGCACCGGGTGATGCATTCAACGGTAGGCGCAGATGGGTGCAAATACTTACCGCTACGGGACTCGAGACTTGATATATCGGGACATCGACGGTCTGTTCGCACAATGATCGTTGCGCCGCCGCGCCGATGTCCGTGCCGCTGGTTTCGTTCGCGGGAGCGGGGAATCCTCCCGTCAGAGCGACCCGGTTGCCGAGGCGACTCTCGGCATCCGGCTGATTTCGATGGATCGACCGATGGGAGCCGGACCATGAACGTTCGACGCGCCGCGGCCGGAGCCGCACTCGCCGCCACCCTCTCCGCGGTGCCGGCCGCCGCCTCTGCCGGCAACCCGGAAGACCCCGCCAACGGGATCATTCCGGCCGGGACCTACCACATCACGCAACACCCCGACAACATGATCGGCTCGCCCGTGCACAACTGCGACCTGCAGGTATTCGTCGACAGCACGGCCGTGACGCTGGTGTGCGGAAATTCCTCGAAGACCGGCCGGCAGAACGCGGCCGGCCCCGATGAGACCTATGTGACGTTCGAGGGCATGCCGGTCGGACTGGATCTGCGGGAAATCGATGCGCGGCAGGGGTATTGGGAAGGCACCCTGAACGCCGCCGGAACCTCGGTCGACGCCCCGTATCCGATCGCGGGAATCACCTTGCAGCGACGCTGACCGGGGCTCCTGGCGGGCTTCGTCGTCCCGGCCATCGGGGTCGCGGCGACGCCGGCACTGCAATTGGCCCGCTGAGCCGCGGGTTCGATGCGGGTGCGGTACCGTACCCACTTACGAACATCGATGTTCGTAGATGTGAGGAGTCGCCGTGGCGGAATTCGACTATCAGGGCCGGCGCGTGGTGTACGACCGCGCAGGCCACGGCGATCCGGTCGTGTTCCTCCACAATGCGGGCGCCCAACGGCGGATCTGGGACGAGCAGATGGCCGCGTTGCGGGCCGAATACGAGGTGTTCGCACTGGACCTGCCCGGTTACGGCGAATCGGAGCAGCCGCGCGGATACCGGCTCGCCGACTATGTGGCGGCGGTGCGGGCTTTTCTCGACGAGCACGGGCTGAGCCGGGTGGTGCTGGTCGGGAATTGCCTGGGCAGTGCGACGTCGCTGAGTTTCGCGATCGACGATCCGGCCCGGGTGCGCGGATTGGTCCTGATCAATCCGCTCACCTGGAATACCGTGCGGCACGGGGGTCAGGCGCCGCTGATGTGGGTCGACCGGTTCGCACCGCTCGCGCCGTTGGCCCGGCGGCTCGCCCTGCCGAAACCCCTGGTGGCCTCGATCGTCGCCACTCAGCTGGGACCGCGCGGGCGCGACCGGACATTGCAGAACGACCCACGTCTGCAGGCACATTGGACCGATCGCGGCCGGCTGTTCGCGCTCGACCGGCTGGTACAGGACTTTCCCGCCTTCGCCGCGCTCGACGAATTCACTCCGGGCCCCGGCTTCCCGCCGATCTGCACCGTCTGGGGCCGGCGCAATCGGATCCTTTCCGCCGCCGCCGGCGCCCGGCTCGACGAAACACTGTGTCCCCGTGAGCGTCTCGTGCTCAGCGACTGTGGACATCTGCCGATGGTCGAGGACCCGGAGACCGTCACCTCGGCGATCACCACCTTCCTCGCCGGCCTGCCGGCCACAGCGGAGAATCTGTCTCGCTGAGCGAGACGCCCTCGGACGCTTCGGAATCCGTCGCGCTACGGTCCGGCTCCCCGCACGTCGTGCGCGACACCGCACCCGTACCGGGGCCGGGGCGTCACGAGCGCCCGGTGGATCGAGACGAGGGGGCGCCCCATGAAGATTCGGATCTCGACGATCGCGGCGATCTGCGCCGCGACACTGGCCGCCGCGGGGACGGCGGCGGCCGATCCGGCCCCGGCGGCGGTCGGCTATCGGGCCGCATCGACCGATAGCGGTTCGGTGACAGTCGAATTGACCAACGGCCGCTTCGCCGTCGACCCCGACGGTGCCGCCGTCACCATCCGCGACGATGCGGGGCGCGTGCTCGATGCTGTGCCACTGGCGTATGCGATCGGCGATCAGCGCATGCCGATCCGCGCGCAGATCGGCGGCGATGCGACGACTCTTACGCTGACCCCGGAGACCGCGGGCCTGCGCCGCGACGCCCTGGCCCCGGTCGCCTCGCCGCTGGAGAATCAGCTCGCGATGAACGACCTGGTCAACGCGGTCAGTATCGGCACCTCGGTCGGTGCGCTGATCGGCACGGCGGTGGGCGCGGTCCTCGGCATCGGGCTCGGGATCGCCCTGGCGGGCGCCTCGTGTGCGGTGTTGAGCGTCGCCTGCGTGGTCGCGGTGCTGCCGATCGTCAGCCTCGCGGGGGCCGCCGGCGGTGTCGCGGGCCTGGTCCTGGGCGGCGGTCCCGCCACCGCCGCGGGGCTCTACCGCTACGTCACCACGCTGTTGGCTCCGCCGGGCACCAGCGAGTACGCCCCCGATCTGCGTGGCCGGCCGGGCGTGCCGGATACCGGTCGCTGAGCGTGGGAGGCGCAGATGTCCAGCCGTACGATCGCCGCGCTCACCGCGGCCACCGCGGCCGTGGCCGCGTCCCTCACGGTCGCCACCGCGGGCGCCGAGCCGTCCACACCGAGTATCGAAACCCTCTCGGGAGCAGTCGTTCTCAGCGGTTTCGCCGACGGCGCATTCAGTGCGGGTGACGACGGTTCCGTCCGCGTGAGCGTGGGCGGCACTCCCGTCGCGACGCTGCCCGCGCGCTTCACCGTGGACGGCATCGCCCACCGCATCGACACCCGCATCGACGACGGCGGGCGAACCCTGACGTTGACACCGGATATCGCCGTGCGCCCCGCGGCCTCCGCGATGGAGAACCAATTGGCGCTCAACGATTTCGCGACCGTCATGTCGCGCGGACCGGTGATCGGGACGGTCGTCGGCACCGTGCTGGGCGCCCTCGTCGGCGCCGCGGTCGGAGCCAGTACCTGCCTGGTGGTCGGCCCCGGCTGCCTGGCGACGATTCCGGCGGCCGTCCTGGCGTTCGCCGGCGCGGGCGGTGTCGCGGGGACAGTGCTGGTCGGCGGGGGTGCGCTCGCGGCGGGACTGTGGAATTACCTCACGGTTCTGCAGGCACCGCCGGGACAGAGCTCCTACGCCGGCCAGGGCGGGATGCTCGACCCGAACGGCACCGGCGCACCGGACGCACAGCTGCAACTGCCCAGCGGATCCGCGAACGGCCTCGGCGCCGGATCGGCGTCCGGATCCGGCGGGTGAGCCCGGCGTACCGAATGGGTAACGTGGCCCTCGCGCACCGCGGGCGACTCCTACCATCGGTACATGTCCGAGGTAGCCGCAGCGCAGCTGCCTCTGACCATGCTCGAGCGCGCCACCTTGGTGATGGATCTGTTCCAAGCGCCGGATCGACATCTGACGCTCGGGCAGATCGCCGTCCGGACGCGGTTGCCGCGCGCCACCGTGCATCGGATCGTGCGGCAGCTCATCCAGCTGGAGTGGCTCACCCACAGCGCGGACGGATATGCGCTGGGCCGGCGCGTCCGCACGTGGAACGCCGACACCGCGCGGCTGTCCCGGTTACGTGCTTGCGCGGCGCCGATTCTGCACGAATTGCTGCTGGCCACCGCCGCCGTCGTCCATCTCGGGGCCCTCGACGGCGGGGAGGTGCTCTACCTCGACAAACTCGGCGGCCGGGCGGCGACGAGGGTACCCACCCGGGTCGGCACCCGGGTGGCGGCGCATCGCAGCACCCTCGGCCGGGTCGCGCTGGCCCACCTGCCGCCGGAGGACGTCGAGGCGCGCGTGGCCGATATCGATCCCGGCTTCGATCTTCCGGACCTGCACCGCCGGTTGCACCGAATCACCTGCCACGCAACCGATTACGACGACGACGAGTTCGGGTCCGGGCTGGCCTCGGTGGCCGTGGCCGTCGACGCGTCGGCGGCCGTGGGAGTCGTCTGTGATCGTCCGGCGGCGCTGCGGCGGATCGCACCGCGGGTGCGGGCGGCGGCCGCCGAAATCCGCGGCGGACTGGTACCGCGGTCACGGCAGGTCAGCGATCACCATCGCCCGCGCCCGTCGCGATGACGGTGTGGTCTCGATTGCGCCGGCACGCGTCACCGCCGCTAACACACACCGGCCGGGCGCGGATCACACGATGACGGCTTCGATCGCATCAGGAGAACGCCCATGCGCTCCCACACTCGACTCCCCCGCAGTCCCGGCCACCGGCCGCTGCGCGCCCCCGGCATACCCGGCGTCCTCGCCCTCGCGATCGGTATCGCGGTCGCCGTGCCCCTCGCGGCCTGCTCGACCGACTCGCCGGCCTCGGAAGGGCCGAACACCGTCGCATATCGGTCGATGACGCAGACGACCGCCGCGAACACCGAACTGCCCGCTGTGCCGACGTCCGACCTTCCCGTCGTCTCACCGTCGGTCCCGGCAACGGGCGACCATCCGCCGGCCGGCACCACCTTCCACGGTGAGGGCATCGGCGGCGACGCGGCCGAGCAGTTGCAGCAGTCGGCCGACGCCGGGCACCAACCGTGGCGGCTGGACGAGGACGCCGTCGCGCGCGCCTTCGTCTCCGGGCGTTTCGGCTGGTCGCAGCCGACGATCACCCACGACGGCCCCTACCTCGCCGTCGCGATCGGGCCGAACGGACAGCGCGTCTCCCTGCAACTGTCCCAGCCCGCCCGCAAGAACACCGGCGGCGTGTGGGTCGTCGAATCGGGTCTCTGGTTGTAGCGCTCGCACGGCCCGGAGCACAGTCCGGCATGCTGGAGGGATGCGTGTGCTGGTGGTCGAGGACGAGCCCAGGCTCGCCGCCACCCTGCGGCGCGGCCTGGAGCTGGAGGGATTCGTCGTCCAGCACGCGCACACCGGCACCGACGGCCTGTGGTGGGCGTGCGAGGACGACTTCGACGTGATCGTGCTCGACATCATGCTGCCCGAACTGAGCGGCTACGAGGTGCTGCGTCGCCTACGTGAACGCGACATCTCCACCCCGGTGCTGATGCTCACCGCGAAGGACGGCGACTACGACCAAGTCGACGCGCTGGACCTGGGCGCCGACGACTATCTGACCAAGCCGTTCTCCTTCGTCGTCCTCACCGCGCGCCTGCGCGCCCTGCTGCGCCGCCGCGCACCACAGCAGCCCGAAATCCTGGCAGCGGGTGACCTGCGACTGGACCCGCGACGGCGCTCGGTCTCCCGCGCCGGTTCCGAATTGTCCCTGACACCACGGGAATTCGGGCTGCTCGAATACCTGTTGCGGCACAAGGGCAGTGCCCTCACCAAAAACGAGATCCTGCGCAACGTCTGGGATGCGCACTACGACGGACCGGAGAACGTCGTCGAGGTCTACATCGGCTATCTGCGCAAGAAGATCGATACACCGTTCGGCAGCAACAGCATCGAGACGCTGCGCGGGGTCGGCTATCGGCTGATCGACTCGGAAGTCACGGCCGCCCCGGACTGAGTCACCGCTCCGGCGGTCCCGCCACCGGCAGCTCGACGACGAAACGCGCCCCACCCCACGGCGATTGGGCCACGCGCACCACTCCCCCGTGTGCCGCCACGATTTCCGCGACGATCGCCAGCCCGAGGCCCGATCCTCCGGTCGTCCGGGACCGATCGGCCTCGAGGCGCACGAAACGATCGAAGACCCGCGTGCGATCCGCGACCGGAATACCCGGCCCGTCGTCGTCCACGACGATGCGCGCGTTCCCGGACGCTTCCGGCTCGGCGCTGTCCGCGACCGTGATGCGGATCCGCGACCGTGCATGGGCGACGGCGTTGTCGACGATATTGCGCAGCGCTCGCGCCAACCGCTCGGGATCACCGATGATACGAGTCGGGCGGATGTCCGTATCGACCGCAATCCCTCCGCGCAGACGGGCAGCGGTGGCCGCGGCCTGGGCGATATCGTCGAGATCGACGTCGCCCGTGCGCAATTCGAGTCCGCGTTCGTCGGCGGCGGCGAGAGTCAGCAGATCGTCGATGAGCCGGCGCATGCGCTCGGCTTCGGGCAGCAGCGTGCCGTCGATCAGTTCCGCGTCCACGGTTTCGGGCCGGTGGCGCGCCAATTCCAATGCGGCTGTGACCGTGGCGAGCGGGCTGCGCAACTCGTGGGAGGCGTCGCCGACGAAACGGCGCTGGGCCCGGTGTCCGGCCTCGACGCGCGCGAGCATATCGTTCATCGTCTCGGCCAGCCGGGCGATCTCGTCGCGCGGCGCCGGCACCGGCACCCGCTCCGACAGCTGCGTGGAGCCGATCCGAGCCACCCGCTCCCGGATCGCCTCCACCGACCGCAGCGAACGACCGACCAGCAGATACGTTGCCGCGGCGGCGGCCAGCACCACGATCGGCGCACCCACCGCCAGCAGGGCACCGACCCGGGCGACCGCCCGCTCGACCGATTCGGTGTCGACCGCGACGAGCACCTGGTACCGGCCCGACGACGTCTCGGCAACACGGCTCGCGACGCGCAAGTCCTCGTCGTAGCCGGGCGACGCGGACAGCCCGACGGCCCGCCTCGTACCCGCCGGCACAGTGGCGAGGACGCCGTGCGGATCATCGAAACCCCAGATCACCGTCCCATCCGGCGCGACGACCTGGGCCGCCGCGATGCGGCCGTTCTCGGCACGCGGAAGGTCGCGCACCCGAGCCGGGTCGTGTTCGAGCGTCTCCGCGATCTCGGCGGCCCGCGCCTGCGCCGCGCCGTCGAGTTCATCGATCAGCGAACGATGCAACAACCAGACCATCGCGCCCGCGGCGATCAGCAGCACCACACCGACCGCCAGGGCCGACACGAGGGCAGACCGGATCCGCACACCCCACCGCGACGGATGTAGCCAGCGCCGGAACCGATTCACCCACCCATCATCGACCACGACCGCGTCGAGCCCGTCACGATCTCAGCGTGGTCTCAGCGACGGGCGGCCAGAGCGCCGGCGTCCCTGGAGCGAGACCCTGGTCGCCGGCACCGCCTACCGCCATGCGAAGGCCGCCCGGGCTCGTAACCTGGATTCATGCCCCAGCTCGCGACAGTGCCGACGACACCCGGCCTCGATCGTGCCGTGGAGGTGCTGGCGGGCCGGCGGATCGTGGTCCTGACCGGGGCCGGCATGTCCACCGACAGCGGCATCCCCGACTACCGCGGCCCGGATTCGCCGCCCCGCAATCCGATGACCTACCAGCAGTTCGTCGGTGATGCGGCGTTCCGGCAGCGCTACTGGGCGCGCAATCACGTCGGCTGGCGGCGGATGGACGCCGCGCGGCCCAATCTCGGCCATCGCGCGCTGGCCCGGCTCGAACGTGCGGGCGTGGTCGGCGGGGTGATCACGCAGAATGTGGACCTGCTGCACACCAAGGCCGGGCACCGCGCTGTCATCGACCTGCACGGCACGTATGCGCGGGTGCGCTGCCTGTCGTGCCACGGGCTGATCTCGCGCATGACACTCGCCGATCGGCTGGAAGCGGCCAATCCCGGCTTCGCCGAACTGGCGACCGCCACCGGTATCGAGGTGGCGCCGGACGCCGACGCCGTGGTCGGTGAGACCGACAGCTTCCGCATGGTCGACTGCACCGGCTGTGGCGGCATGTTGAAGCCGGACATCGTCTACTTCGGCGAGAACGTCCCGAAAGACCGGGTAGCCGAGGCATTTTCGTTGGTCGACGTGGCCGAGGCGATGGTCGTCGCGGGCTCCTCGCTGACCGTCATGTCCGGGCTGCGCTTCGTCCGCCGGGCCGCGAAATCCGGTAAGCCCGTCGTGATCGTGAACCGCGGCGCCACGCGGGGTGACGAGTTGGCCACCGTCCGAATCGATGCCGGCTGTTCACCCACCCTCGCGGCACTCGCCGACGCGCTGACTCCCCCCGCTTCCGTGTCCGCATAAACGAGTAGCCGGTGGACCGCGGTCCACCGGCTACTCGCAGACGATGTTCAGTTCCAGCCCGGTTGGGCCTGCCGCTTGACCGACGACGAGTTGGCCAGGATCTCCAAGTCCTCGAGGAACCGTTCGATACTGTCCGACTTCGCCTCCGGGGTGGCCACCTGGTCGCGCACCTTCTCCTCGGTGATCGCCAGCATCGCGGCCGCCAGATCCGTCTCCAGATCGCGCACCATCTGGCGACGCAGCTGCGCGACCTGGTCGCGACCCTGCCGTCGCACCCGTTCGACCTCCGCCGCGGCCGCTTCTCGCATCTGCGCCACGATGTACTCGGCGTCGGCGCGCGCGTCGGCGCGAATCTGCTCGAGTTCGCTGTGCGCTTCGGTGAGGGCGTTTTCGTAGGAGCGCTTGGCCTCCTCCAACTGCTGCGCGGCGTGATCGCTTTCGGTGAGCTGCTTGGCGATCGCGTCCTGACTCTTGGCCATCAATCTCTTCACCGGCGGGACGACCCATTTCCAGATGATGAAGACGATGACGGCGAAGCCGAACAGCTGACTGAAGAAGACCGGCCAGTCGAAGGTGATCTGGTATCCGCCTGCGGCAAGCACACCGCCGCTGGTGTCAATCATTACGAATCCCTGCCCCTCCTACGACCGGCGGTGCCGGCGTGGCGACTGTCACCGACCACCTGGTCGGCGAGCGATTGGGCCAGCGGCTCGACCTCGAGTCGCAGCTCGGACTTGACGCGTTCGGCCTCGGCGCGCAGATGGGCAGCGGATTCGGCGACGATGCCGTCGACCTCCTGCTGAGCCTGCGTCCGCAGGTCGTCCATGATCGCCCGGCCCTGGGCCCGTGCCTCGTTGCGGATGTCGGCCGCCTCGGTACGGGCTTGTTCCAGCGCCGTCTGATATTTCGCCTGGGCGTCGGCGAAGACCTGTTTCGCCTCTTTGGCGTTGGCGGCGGTCGCCTCCACCCGCTCCTCGCGTTCGGTCAGCACCTTGCGGATCGGCGGAACGACGAAGAACCAGATGACTCCGAGCACGATCAGAAAGATGATCAGCTCGACGAAGAAGGTGCCGTTGGGGATGAGGAAGTTCCCCTCGGCCACCACATCGGTTCGCGCGGACATCTCGCCGATTACTTACCGGGAGTTGCGAATACGAACAGCGCCATGAACGCGAGATTGATGAAGTACGCGGCCTCGACCAGACCGACGGTCAGGAAGAAGTTACCGCGCAACCGGCCCTCGGCCTCGGGCTGCCGGGTTACGCCGTTGATCAGTGCCGAACCGGCCAGACCGTCACCGATACCCGCGCCGATGGCGCCACCGGCCATGATGAGGCCGCCACCGATGAGGGCACCCTGGACGATTGCTGGATCTGCTGCCATTTTCTCTTCCTGTTCTCCAACGTTGACCGATCGGTGAGGCCGACCGGGACTGCCGTTCAGTGGTTTTCGTGCTCCAGCGTCATGGACTGACTGAAGTAGAGGACGGTCAAAAGCGAGAAGATGAACGCCTGAATGGCGCCGACGAACAAGTCGAACAGCTTCCAAATGGCGTTGGGGCCCCAGGCGATCCAGTACGGGAACAGCGCGATCACCGCGACCATGACGCCGCCGGCGAACATATTTCCGAACAATCGCAGCGACAGCGACAACGGCTTGGCGATCTCTTCGATGATGTTGATCAACACCATCGGCCCCCACCCCGTGTGGCCCTTCAGCAACTGTTTCACATGCGTCACCGGACCCCGGCGTCGGACACCCGCCGCGTGGTAGAAGACGAAGACGAACAATGCGAGGGCGTAGACGAAATTGACATCGGAGGCCGGCGGGAAGATGAATTCGCCGCGGCCGTACTGCATCGGCAGCACCGATATCCAGTTCGACAGCAGGATGAAGGTGAAAAGCGTTACCGCCAAAGGCAATACGAACGGCGCGATGCGCATTCCGATCGCGGATTCCACCTGCCCGCGCATCTGCACGGTGATGGTCTCGAAGAACAACTGCACGCCGTTCGGTACGCCCGAGGTGATCTTCATGCGAAGGAAGAGCGCCAGGGCGATGACGATCACCGCGGCGACCGCCGTCGAGAGGATGGTGTCGACGTTGAACGTCAATCCCCAGAGTTCGGTGGTGGCGTGGTGACCTACTTCGATCTTCGGCTCTTCATCGGCCAGGATCATCGTCGCGATAGTGCTGCTCATGACTGCTGACGGAGCCCTCTCCACTCGGGCACGACGGTATGCAAGACGAGGATCACCTGGAACAGAGCGAGTCCGAAGAAGATGCCCACACCGTTCGGACGCGTCAGGAACGCCACGATGATCGCCAGGACGGTGACGATGATCAGCCGCGCGGCCGTCGACAAGGCCAGCGCCTGCTTATTCGGCGATTCCGAGCGGGTGATGCCGGTGACCGATCGCAATGTCAGTTGCGCGTTCAGCCAGCCCAGCCCCAGCCCGATACAGATGAAAACACCCAACATCAACCGATCCAGCGGACCGGTCACCACCAAAGCCAGCACACCGAATGCGGCTACCATGTAGCTCGCACGGCGCAGCCGGAGTTTGTCGATACTCACTGCGACACCACCATCGCCGCCATCCCACCTCGTAGTAGGTCGTGATCGAGGTCAGCTTACACAGACCAACCTTCTTGCGTAGCAACATTTTTGATCTTCATATACTTGATCTTGAATTTTGTGCCGGACACTCCGGGACAATGAGTCCAGCCATCGACCGGCTATCACTTTCTACGCCGTACGACCTGCAAATGGGGGCGTTTTCCGGAACATTCGGACCCCGCGCGCAGCGGCGCGGCAATGGTAAATCAACGGTCAATACTCTGCCGTGAAACAGTAAATTCGTCGGCGCGTCGTCATTGCAATTTGTCTCGAATGCCCGAATTGTCGGGGTTTCGATTCGGTGATCTATCGATGCCTTATATATATGTGCGCCTCCGGCGGCCGAGCGCGGCGGCGCCGAGGCGACCCGGACACCCCCGGCAGGACCGGCGACAGGGTCCGCCGTGATGTCCTACGGCTCGGCAATCCCGTCCGCGCACCCCGGCTCACTTGCACAAATTTCGCGTTCTACCAGGCATTCCCGGACATTTTACTGCCGAAGGGTTACCGTGTCTGCTGCTGGGTACATCACCCACCGGGTCGCTCCGGCCCGCCCGATGAGGGAAACCGAAGTTCCCGAGAGACGCCTGGTGGTTTCTGGTCTCTCGCCATGCTTGGTCGCAGCTTCACACGTTGAGGAGGCAGTACCATGAGCAGTATCCCGTCAGGCTCGGATTCCTCGGGGCCGACCGGCTCCAGTCCCGTCGAGTACGACGACTCCCTGCACTATCCGGAATCGGAGTACTCGGCCTCGTTGGGGGATGCTTCACTGGAGGACGCTTCACTGGCGGACTCGGAATCCTTGATCTACCGGCTCCACGAACCCGGCGCGTCCCTGCACATCGTGATGGTCGCACCGCCGTACTTCGAAGTGCCGCCTGCCGGTTACGGCGGCGTCGAAGCCGTGGTGGCTCAACTGGCGGACGCACTGGTAGCACGTGGGCACCGGGTGACCCTGTTGGGCGCCGGCCGCTCCGGGACTACTGCACGGTTCATCCGGGTATGGGACGACATCCTCGCCGAACGCCTCGGCGATCCGTTCCCGGAGGTGCTCAACGCGCTCAAGGTTCGGCGCATCATCACCGAACTGGCGCAGACCGAACGGATCGACGTCGTTCACGACCACACCTTCGCGGGGCCGCTGAACGCTCCGATGTACACCGCCCTCGGCATTCCGACCGTCGTCACCGTGCACGGTCCGGTCGACGGGGAAGCGCAGGAGTACTACAGCTCGCTGACCGATACCGCGCAGTTCGTCGCGATCAGCGATCGCCAACGCTCCCTGGCCGAGAATCTCAACTGGGTCGGCCGCGTCTACAACACGGTCCGCCCGGCCGAATGGCCGTTCCAGACCCGTAAACAGGACTTCGGCCTGTTCCTGGGGCGCTATGCCCCCTACAAGGGTCCCGATCTGGCTCTGCACGCCGCACACGAGGCGGGGATCCCGTTGGTGCTGGCGGCGAAGATGAACGAACCCCCGGAGAAGGCCTACTTCGAGAACGCGGTGCGGCCGCTGCTGCGCGACACCGATTTCGTCTTCGGTGAGGCCGACCAGATCGCGAAGCGGCTGCTGCTGGCCTCGGCGCGCTGCCTGCTGTTCCCGATTCGATGGGAGGAGCCGTTCGGCATCGTGATGATAGAGGCGATGGCCTGCGGCACCCCCGTGGTCGCCCTGCGCGGCGGCGCGGTCGAAGAGGTCGTCGACGACGGGGTCACGGGCATCATCTGCGACGATCCCGCCGAACTGCCCGCGGCCATCGCCGCGGCCGACGAGATCGACCCGGCCGCCTGCCGGCGCCGGGTGGTGGAGAAGTTCTCCGTCGACCAGTTGGGCGCCGGATACGAGGCCGCTTACTACGCGGCGATCGACAAACTCGCCGGCGTCCCGGTACCCGTCGCATCCGACGGCGTTCCCCTGATCCGCCCGCTCTCGGCCGTCGGAAACGGCTGATTCGCAGGCGAATCCACCCGCATCCGGTCCGCTTCACCGCACGACCGGATGCGGGCGCCCTCGGGAGGATCGGGGCAGGCCGGGCGAGAGAATCAGCGGGGTAGCCCGCCGAACCGTCCCTCCCACCGCACCAGCACATCGGCCAGAATGCGAGCGAGTTCGCGCTGGTCGTCCTCGGGTAGTCCGGAGAGCAATCCGGCCTCGTAGGCCAGCTGTCGCGGCATCAGCCGATCGATCAGCGCGCGGCCGTCCGCGGTCAGCGCGATATGGGAGACGCGACGGTCCCTGGTGTCGGCCCGGCGGCCGACCAGCCCGCGCTCTTCCAGCCCCCGCAGCCGCTTGGTCACCGCCGCGGGCGAGGCGAAGGTTTCGCGCGCCAGCCGGCCGGGCGTGAGTTCGCCGCCGACGCGCCGCAGCGCCAGCAGAATGTCGAATTCCGGTCGCGCCAGTTCCTCGTCGCCGAGCGGTGCGTCGGCGACCTGGTGCAGCAGGGCCGCACAGCGAGTGATGCGGCCGATCACCGCGATCGGACGCAGATCGAGCTCCGGCGCGGCCTGCGCCCACTGCCGCATGACCTCGGCGACGGCATCGTCGGCTACCGCGTTCTCGGCCGGAGTTCGCGCGGACATCACGACACCGCCGCAAACGTGCGGACCGGCAACCGATCCAGGAGCTGATGTCCGGTACGTTCCGCGGCGACGATGCGTTCGTCGGATAGCGGCGCACTCCACCATTCCCCCGCCGCCGTATCGGCGCAGGTGCGGACCTCGATCAGAGCGGCCGCGAGCCGAGCCCGGTCGGCCGGGGCGGCGGTGCCGGAGTCCACCGCCCGGCGCGCGCGGCCGATCGCGGCATCGAGTTCGCCCAGCGCCGCAGCCACCCGGTCGGTGACCCGGCGATTGGGTACGACGAAACAGATCAGGACCGCGATCACCGCACCCACACAGGTGTCGAGCCAGCGGTCGAGTCCGAGTTCGGAGGCCGGTCGCGGGGTGGCGAACTCCACCATCGCCAGGGCCATCGGGGTGATGAATACCGAAGCGACCCAATAATTCCGGGAGATGGTGGCCTCGACGATCACCTGGCAGACCAGCGCCATGACCACCAGCGCGACAGCGCTGTGCGCCCACGGCGCGACCGCCGTGAACAGCGCGACACCCACGAGATTGCCCAGCACGCGTTGCACAGTACGCTGCCACGACTGCGCGGTGTTGGCGACGATCAGGACCGCGGCGGTCATCACGGCCCAGTACGGACGATTCACGCCCAGCGCCAACGAAGTCCAGCCCGCGGCCGCGGCGCCGAGGGTGACGCGGGTGGCGAGCGGCAGTCCGGGGGCGCCGGGGAGGAAGGCACGACCCACGCGCCGCAACGCCGTCCCGCGGGCGCCTCCGGCTCGGCCGAGGCCGATACCGCGAATCTCGGACTCTTCGGCTGCGGCGCAATGGATCCGGGGTACCTCGTGGCCGCGTCGCAGGGCGCGGGCGTACCGATCGAGGCTGTCGGCGCCGGCCTCGGCGTCGATACGGCTCCGGTCTCGCGCCGTCGCGAAACCGGCTGTCGCGGTATCACTCTCGGCATCGGAGGGGTACAGCAGGTATTCGGGACCGACGGGCCTGGTTGTGGCGGCGAGGGTTTCGGCTCGGGCCAGCAGTCCGGCCAGCGCGGTGAGTTGTGCCGTGGTGCGGGCGGTGGCGGGCACCCGGGCCAGCGCGGTCCAGCCGGCCTGCACGGCGACCGCGGCGTCGTGCCGGGCGAGCGGCACCGCGGCATCGCCGAGCGGCACTCGCAGCAGCCGGGCGGTGGATTCCAGCGCGCGCGCCACGGCCAGCCGCTGCGGCCCGTGCGGGCGCACCAGCGCCGGAGCCATGCAGACACACCACGCCAGCACGCCGCCCAGCAGGATCAGGGCGAGATGGCCGGGAAGTTGTCCGGCGCGCTGCGGGATGAAGGCCGCACTCGAGACCACGAAGGTGAAGATGATGTTGCCGGGCGGGCCCATCCGGGAGGCGTCGCAGACCAGCTTGTACAGCCCGGCGAGCACCGCGATCACCAGGACCCGCACCGCCGCGGATTCGATCAGCGCCGACGCGGTCAACGCGACCGCGGTGCCGGCGAACATGCCGAGCACCACCCAGGCCAGGGTCCGGCCGCGGGCGGCATACGGCAGGCCGTGCCCGTACAGGGCGCACAGGCCGCCGGCGCTGGTGTAGAAGGCCAGCTGCACCTGCCCGGTGGCCAGCAGCACGACCTCCGGCCCGCCGATCGCGATCAGCGCGCACAGCGCCGACTGATACCAGGTGTCGGCAACCGGGCGCATCCGGAACACACCGCGCAGCGACAGCATCCGCAGGGTGGAGCGGAAACCGGCAGCCGAGGAGGACGAGGCACGATGCGACACCCGAGAAGCTTAACCGGTATTTTACTAGGAAACTATATGAGTGCGCTCACGTACGGCTGCGCAGGCAGCCGACGGCTCTGTACCTTGCCGAGCCGGCCGCGCGAACCACCCTCCCCTCCGGCGCAATTCGCCGGCATTCGGTCGCCATATTGCGAATGCAGAATGTGCCCGCGAAAAATCGCGCAGGGAGTTATCCGGAACACCGTGCCACACATTGTCGCGGGCACCGAAATCACAGATTCCCCGAAATCCGGATACGCGTCAGGACACGATTCGCTATCGATTTCGAGTCAGCGACTGCCGGTATGCCCGCGGCGACATCCCCATCCATCGGGTGAAGGCGTGAGTGAAATTAGCCGTTTCCGCATATCCGAGCCGGCGAGCCACATCCTCGACCGTCGCCCCGGCGCGCAGCAGCTCCGCCGCGGTGCTCTCCCGCACGGTGTTGAGCAGGCCGCGGAAGCTGGCGCCCTCGGCGGCGAGCTGGCGGCGCAGCGTACGGACGTTGATGTGCAGCTCGGCGGCCACTTCGGCCATCGACGGCACCGAACCCGGTTCGCGCAGCAGGCGCTCGCGGACCAGCGTCGACAACTTCCAGCCGCCTTCCAGCAGTACCTGCAGCGCCTCCCGGCACTGCCGTTCGATCAGGTTCGCGGTATGCGAATCGGCATGTGGCATGCGCAGATCCAGGAACGAGCGGGGCAGGACCAGCGCGGTACGCGGGCAGTCGCTGAGGATGGTGTCGATCGAGGCGAAGTCCGCCAGTGCGGCGGCCCGGCCGGCGTCCAGTTCCAGTTCCAGGCGCACGGCGGGGATGCTCACGTCGAGCGCCCGGCCGGCCACGAAGATCAGGGCCACCTCGCGCTCGACGAAGAATCCGCGCAGGTCCGCGGGTATTGCCGAGCCGTCGGCAACCAGCGCGACCTCGCCGCCACCGGACTCGTCGAGGTGATAGCGCGCCGCGACCGAGACCAGATCCTGATAGCGGACCGCGATGTTCAGCACGTCGCGCATGGTCGCACTGGCCAGTGCCGCGAGGCCGACCAGACCCGCCTTGCCCAGCGACGCCTGCGCGGCGGTCTGCACGCCGAGTCCGGGCCGATCGCCGAGCGCGCGAATCAGATTGCGCGCGACGGCGAATTCTTGATCCGGCCAAATTCGCACCTGTTCATCGGCCAGATCCGCGGATTCGATTCCGGTGCCCGCCAATAACAGCGGTTCATCCAATCCATGCGCGAGCCCGACACTCACCATCATGCGCACGCTGACGCTGCCGTGCGGCAACACATCGGGCGGCGTACCGATCCCAACCACAGTCCGAAATTACCAATATTCGGTCCTTTCGGCACATTCCGACCCCAAAACCGGGGGCATAACCTCGACAGACCGACATCGGCACGGGATGGCCGATGGTCAGGCAGGGATCGAGGAGGGCGACTGCACCGTGGACATGTTCAGTACCTGTTGGATGGAACCGCTCGACCTCACCCCGCAGAAGGCCCACCAGATCATGCAGATGCACCGCAGCTGCCGCACCGACGAATGCCCGCGCCGTCGTGCCGCGCTCCGCGTTCTGGTCGACGCGGGCCGACTGATCCCGGATTCCTCACGGGTGCACTGACAACGCCCGGGAGACGGTTACCGGCCCGCCCAGCGATCGGTCCAGTCCCGTGCGATCCGGCGTGCCCGGGCCGGCGGCATGCGATCGGGTTCGGTGAGGACCGCGAGCGTCAGACCGTCGAGCAGCGCCAGCAATTCCGCTGCGGCGTCGCCGGATTCGGCGGTCCGGTCCGGATTCACGGCGACCAGCGCCCGGGCGATCAATTCCTCGGTGTGCTGCCATTGGGCCCGATGCAGCGCCGCGATCTCGGGGTCGTGGGCGGCGCGCGCCACCAGCGCGAACCACACCCGGGCGAGGCGATCCTCGCTGTCGGGTGCGATGAGCAGGTCGACGAGGCGGGACAGGCGCTGCGCCGGCGGGAGTTGCGCCACCGCCGCAGCATCGAAGCGGCGGGCCGCCTCGTCCCGCACGTACTCCCATACCCGGTGCAGGAGGTCGTTCTTCGTCGAGAAGTAGTACTGCACCGTGCCGATCGACACCTCGGCGCGGCCGGCCAGCGTGCGGATACTGACGCCCTCGATCCCGTCCTCGGCGATGACGTCGGCCAGCCGATCGAGCAGCTGACCACGACGGTCCGTCGCGGCCCCGTCCGTGGCCGCCCCGGCCCGCTCAACGCCCACCGCGCCGACTCCTCTCCCGCTGATCGCGAGCCTGATAGTAGCGCCAGGCCCGCGCTCCCACCCGCCGCGCCACCGCGACCGGTTCCCGGCGGCCGTCGCCCCGGGAGGCCCGTTCCACCACGGCCGCGAAGAACAGCAGCAGCACCCCGGCACCGCCCAGGCCGAAGTAGACGGTGTCCCCGAGCAGGGTGACGAGCATGCGGGCGGATTCGTGGTCCGCTCCCGCCAACGCCGGTAGAACCGCTTCGAGCTGCAGTAGGCGTACGCCCTCGGCGACCAGCCACACCACCGCCGCCGCGGCCAGCGACCACCCGGCAAGGCGATAGCTGCGCGCCAATCGGAAACCGGCTGTCAGGGAGACCACGGCCAGCACCACCACCGCCAGTTCGCCGGCGCCGAACACCACCTGCGCGCTACTCATCGCACCTGCTCCGGCCGCGCAGGATGGCGACCAGCAACAGCGCCCAGGCCAGCACCAGCAGGAGATTGCGGACGCCGGCGCCGAACTCCATGCGATGCGTCATGCCCTCCGCGCCACCGGAACCGAACCACATCGCCCGGCTGGTGACCAGTCCGACCACCGATCCGATCGCCGCCACCACCGCGGCGAGTGCCGCGCTGCCGTAGGCCCGCCCCAGCCGACGGCGGTAGTACAGCACGATCGCCGCGCCCAGCAGCGGCGCGCACAGGCCGAGCAATTCCACCAGACGAAACATCGGCAGCCACCCCTCTCATACGTTCGTATGAGAACGACCATACGAACGTATGAGGCTTCGGTCAATACGATCGTATGAGACCGGTCAGGGCATATGAGACCGGTCAGGGCGTCGCGAAACTCCATTCGTCACCGTCGGGCCAGATGACGCGGGAACCGTCGCGCCGACGCATCGTCCCGCCCGGGTCGACGACCCATTCCGCCGGATCGAAGGTCTCACCGCCACCGGCCGGGTGTTCGACGGCGGTGCGATCCCGGCGCAGATAGGCTCCGTCCTCGCGCGGCGTCCACGCGGCCGGATCGAAGGTGCGCAGCGCGTTGTCCGCCGTAATCAGCGCCATCGCGCCGTAGCGCCGGAGACGGGAGCCGTCGGGACGGCCGGTCCAGGCCGCGTCGGTCATCGGCTCGGGTTCGTCGGTACCGGCCCACACGATCTCGGAGGTGGTGGGCGCGTACAGGTCACCGCGCTCGCCGTGGCGCCAATATCCCAGCTCGTGCCGCGGCCACTGCCGGTCACCGAGCAGGGCGAGGACCTCGTCGAGATCCTCCGGCTCGCCGAAACTGGTTGTGCGAAGGGACTTTTCCGACCGTCGCAGCATCGAGGTGAGGCGTGCGCCGGGACCGGCTTCGATTACGTACCGGACCCCGCGGGCCGTCAGTCCCGCCATCACGGCATCCCAGCGCACGGGTGCGCAGATCTGCGCGGACAGCGAGTCGGCCGGGTCGAGTTCGGTACGCCAACTCCCGGATGCGCCGTCCACCAACGGAATTCGCGGTGCGGCGAATTCGGCGCGATCCAACTCCGACCGGAAGGCGGCCGCGGCCGGTGCCATCAATGCGCAGTGAAACGGCGCGCTGACGTCGAGAGCACGGATCATCGCCCCGCGTTCCTCGGCGAGCTGCCGAGCCCTGCCGACCGCGCCGGTGTGCCCGGAGATCACCACCTGACTCGCGCCGTTGTAGTTGGCGACCGCGACGACCTCGGATCGCGCTGCGGCAGCGCAGATCCGGTCGACCTCGTCGGCTTCCAGGCCCATCACCGCCACCATCGCACCCTTCCCCGGCGGCACCGCCTCCTGCATCAGGGCGCCCCGGCGGCGCACCAGACGCACCGCCGTCTCGAAATCGAGGGCGCCGGCACAGACGTGGGCGGTGATCTCACCGAGGCTGTGGCCGGCCACCACGACCGGATGAATGCCGGTCTCCGACACCAGAACCCGATACGCCGCCACACTGGTGGCCAGGATGGCGGGCTGGGCGTTCTCGGTCCGGGCCAGCTCCGCCGGGTCGCCGGCGAAGCACAGCTCGCCGAGGCCGAATTCGATTGCCGCGTCGGCACGGTCGAACACCTCGCGCGCGACCGCGTAGGTGTCGGCCAGCGCCTTGCCCATGCCGGGGAATTGCGCGCCCTGACCGGGGAATACGAATGCGATCATGTCAGCCGATCCTCAACAGTGCGACGCCCCAGGTGCCGAACCCGTGGCTGATGGTCATGACGATCTCCCCCGGCGCGACGCCGTCCTCCAGATACGTCTGCAGATTGATCAGATTGTCGGCCGAATGCACGTGGGCGTAGTCGGCGATATTGTCCAGATAGCACAGGTCGTGGTCGAGTCCGGCCGAGTCGGCCATGAAGCGCACGGCCTCCTCGTTGACGTTGTTGGCGATGATCCGCCGCACGTCGCCGCGATCCAGGCCGGCGCGGTCGAGCATATCGGCGACCGCGCGGGACAGGCCGCGCTTGGTGAGCCCGGCCAGCGCCGGCATCTTCGCCACGCGGATCAGCTGGTTGGTGCCCTGATTCGAGCCGAGCACCTCGATCCGCGAGGGTTCGGCGGAGGTGATCAGGCAGGCGGCCGCACCGTCGCTCAGGACCGAGAGTGCGTCACGCAGGATGCGGGCATGCGGGTCCGGGCACGCGTCGGCGGTGACGACCAGGACATTGCGGGCCGATCCGGCGGCGACCAGGCTGTGCGCGATCCGCAGGGCGCTGCCGAAATTCGCGCATTCGGCGAGCGTGACGCCGATCGGGGTGGCGCGAGTGAGGCCGAAACGCTCACAGAAGCGCAGGAATTCACCCCCGGCCAGGGCACCGGTTTCCGGGCTCGACGACGCGTAGACCAGCAGGTCGATCTCGGCCGCGTCCACCGGGATCCGGTCGAGAGTGCCCGCGACCACCTCGGCGGCCAGTTGCAGCGGGGTCTGTTCGGTCCGGCAGTAGTGGTACAGGCCGAGTCCGTGCATATCGCGCAGCATGGCCGGGTCCTCGCGCAGCGGCGGCAGGCCGGCGATCGGCTCGCGGGCGCCGACGGCGTAGGAGATGCCGTGCAGATAGACGCTCATCGGGGCTCCTGTTTCTTGCGGGACACCCGCACCCGGTCGGACCGGCGAGAGGCTGCGCGAGTGTGTCTCACCGGTCCTCCTCCTCGCGTAGGCGGCCGGACAGGTAGCGGTGCATCGCCCGCACCGTCGGATGTTCCCAGTGCACCGCGCCGGGCAGGTCGATGCCCAGGGCGGCCGACAACCCGTTCTTGAATTCGAGCAAGGCCAGCGAACTCATGCCGAGTTCCAGAAACGGTGTGGCGACATCGATCTCGTCGGTGTCGATGCGCAGGACCGCCGCCGTTCTGCTCAGCAGCAGCTCCCACAGCGCGGCCTCACGTTCCTCGGCCGGAAGGCGGCGCAGCTCGTCCGCCAGGGCCGAGGTGGCGCCGGAACCCATGGCGCGCAACGGTTCGTACATCGGCACGGCACGCGCGAAGGGATGGGCGCCGAGCCAGGCGTCGGCATCGAGACCGATGATGGCGGCGCGGGGGCGACCGTCGTCGAGCAGCGACTCCAGCAGTGTGTATGCCGTCGCGGGTGCCAGCGAGCGGATTCCGCGACCGGCCAGATATTCCTCCGTCGCGGCGCTGCGCGCGGCGAGTCCGGTGTCGCGGAAGGGACCCCAGGCCACCGTGGTCGCCGCCAAGCCCTGCGCGCGCCGGTAGTGCGCCAGACCGTCGAGAAACGCGTTGGCGGCGGCGTAGTTCAACTGACCGCCCGAGGGCAGCAGGGTCGCGGTGGAGGAGTACATCACGAAGTACTCGACGGGATCACCCGCCACGGCGCGGTGAATGTTCCAGGCACCCAATGCCTTCGGACGCAACACCGGATCGAACCGATCCCAGCTCTGATTGGTCAGGACGGCATCGCGCAGGACGGCCGCGAGATGGAACACCCCGCGCACCGGGCCGACCCGGGAGCGCAACCGCCCCACAGCGGCGCCGACCTCGGCCGCATCGGCGACGTCGGCGCGCTCCACCACCACCCGCTCTCCGGCGGCGTTGAGTTCGTCGATGATCGCGCGTTCCTCGGCATCCGGCTCGCGACGGGCGAGCAGGGCCACCTGCGCGCCGCCCCGTTCGACGAGGGTGCGGGCGAGTTCGAGACCGAGCCCGCCGAGGCCGCCGGTGATCAGGACGCAGCCGGGTTCGGCCAGCCCCTGCGCGGCCCCGCGCACGATGTCGGTGGTGGCCGCGTCGTCGGTCACCAGCACCAGTTTGCCGGTGTGCGCACCGGTGCTCATCAGCCGGAACGCCTCGGCCGCCGCGGCGATCGGAAAGGTCTGCACCGGAAGCGGTTTCAGTTCGCCGGAAACGACGCGGCCGAGCGTGTGGTGCAGCAGTTCGGCGAAGACCGCCGGGCGTTCGCGGTGCAGACCGGCCATATCGACGGCGGTGTAGGTGATGCGGCGTTTGAAATGTTCCAGAGGGAGCCGGCCCGAGCCGTGGATATCGCGTTTGCCGAGTTCGAGGAAGATCCCGTCGGCGGCGACCGTGCGCAGACTCGCCTCGGCGGCCGCGCCGGTGAGGGAGTTGAGCACGATATCGACCCCCTCACCGCCGGTCACGTCGAGCACCTGCTGCTCGAATTCCGTGGTGCGCGAATCGAAGACGTGCTCGATGCCCTGCTCTCGCAGGAGGCGGCGCTTGTCCTCGGTGCCCGCGGTGGCGATGATCTCCAGTCCGTGCCGCTGTGCCACCGCGATGGCCGCCGAACCCGTGCCACCGGTACCCGAATGGATCAGGATGCGCATGCCAGGACGCACCCGGGCCAGCTGTTCGAGCGCGTAGCAGGCCGTGGTGTAGGCGGTCGGCAGCGCCGCGGCGTCGGTGAGCGCGAACGTCTCCGGCAGCCGATGGACCAGCGCCGCGTCGGCGACGGCATGGGTGGCCAGGCAGTTCAGCGCCACCGCCACCACCCGGTCGCCGACGCGCACCGTATCGACCTCGGCGCCCACGGCGACGACGGTGCCCGCACATTCCGATCCCAGCGGCACGTCGTCGACATCCGCGAAGAACCCCATGGCCCACATGACGTCGGCGAAGTTGAGACCGGCGGCGGCGACGGCGATGACCACCTCGCGGGGGCCCGGGTGCGGCCGGCCGCGGCCGCGCAGTGTCAACGTCTGCAGGCGGCCGGGCTCGTCGATATCCACCCCGAAGCCGCGAGTTCCGGCGACGACGAGGGGTGGATCCGGGTTCAGCCGGACACGATCGAGGCGCGCGACCCAGCGATGGCCGGAGCGCAACGCGATATGCCGCTCGCCGCCGTCGGCGAGTTCGGCGACCAGGTCGGCCGCGTCGTCGCCGTCCACGCCCGCATCGGCGGCCAGGTCGACGAGCGTGGTGCGCAGTTCGGGGTGTTCGGCGGCCAGGGCGGTGCCGAAACCCCACAGGGCCGCCTGCCACGGGTCCACGCACTCCTGCGCCACCGCCTGTCCGCCGCGCGTAACCACCCACAGCCGGGGCGCGGAGGTTATCCGCACGAGCGTGCGCGCGAGGCCGAGCAGTGCGGCGAGATCGGCGAATGCCGTTGCGCCGTCCTCGGTTCCGGCGAGGTAGAGGATGTGGTCCACGGGTTCGCCGAAGGCCGGGGCGCTCTCGTCGCCACTCGGTGCCACCGCGGCCGTGGCGGCCTCGGCGCCCGCCGCGACGAGCTCCCGGATCAGCGTTCCGGGGCCCAGCGGTGCGTCGTCGTCCGCGTCGCCGCCGACGACCACCCAGCGTCCCGAAACCCGCCCGGTCGCGCGCGGGCGCTGCTGCCAGTCGACCGCGAGAACGGCGGCATCGGCCGTATCCGCCGCGTCGACGCGGGTCGCGGTCAGCTCGCGCACCGTGGCGACGAGCGAACCGTCGTCGGCGTAGATGTCGAGGTCGGCGGTCTGCAGGCGACCGTCGCGGGCGTAGCGGCGCACATGGGCGTAGACCTGCGGCGGAATCCGATCGGCGACGTGCAGGGCGCCGATCGCGGACGGCAGGAACAATTCGTCCCCGGCCAGGGCGCCGACCACCTGGAAACATCCGTCGAGGACCGCGGCCGCCGTCACCCCCTGCTCCGGATCGCGCGCAGCTGCCACCGCGCTCACCCGTCCGAGCGCCTCGCCGTCGCCGACCGACAGTTCCGTCACCGTGCGGAAGGCGGGACCGTAGCGGGTGCCGGTGCGGGTATAGGCCGCGTAGAGCTCCTGCGGGTCGGCCGCGGTGCGGCAGTGCCGCCGCGCCGCGGCCAGTCCGGGCGCCTCGGGGAGGTTCTCCCCCGCAACGATCCGTCCACGCGCGTGCTCGGTCCACACCGTGGCCGCGCCACCCGGCTCGGCCGCATGGGCGCTGATCCGAAATTCGTTGTCGCGCAGCACTACCTGCACTCGACGGCCGGACTCGGGCAGGGTGAGTACCCGCTCGAACCGGATATCGGCGAAATGGCAGCCGGGTCCGAAACCGTGCTGCAGTCGCGCCGCGGCGGCGAGGTTGACCAGCCAGGCGCCGGCGGCGACCGGAGTATCCCCCACCGCGTGGTCGAGCAGCCAGGGCGAGCGGGCGAGATCGACCACCCGCTGAAGCAGACGTTCCCCGCTGACCGACGATTCGACCACGGCCTGCCCACCGTGCTGTTCGGCGGCCACATCCCAATCGGAGCGAGCCCAGAACCGCTTGTGCTGCCACGGATACGACGGCAGGTCGGCGATCCGGCCGCGCACCCCGGCGGCCGCCCAGTCCACGGGGACGCCGTGCACGTACAACCGGGCGATCAATTCCAGGATGTCGCGGCGCGCGTAACCGTTGCGTTTCAGGGAACCGGCCACCGCGCCCCGGTCGTTCGAGGCGTCGATGCGGGCGCGGATGCCGTCCACCAGAACCGGATGGGGGCCGATCTCGACGAAGGTCGCCGGACCCTCCGCGAGCACCCGTTCGATGGTCTCGTCGAGGCGGACCGTGCTGCGCAGATTGCGCCTCCAATAGTCGGCGGTCAGCGCAGCGGTGGGGACGTAGTCGGATTCGACGGTGGACAGGAAGGCGGCCCGGCCACCCGGGATCGCGGTGATGCCGGCGATCCGTTCGACGAAGGCGTCCAGGTGCGGATCCAGTTGGCGGCTGTGCGCGGCCGACTCGATCTTCACTCGGCGCGGGTCGTAACCCGCTGCGGCGAGTGCCTTTTCGAGACGGTCCAGATCGGCGACCGTCCCGGAGACGACGACCTGCGCGGGCCCGTTCACCGCGGCGAGGTCGAATTCGCCTTCGATCTGCTCCAGCCATCCGTCGAGCTCGCGGGCGCTCATCGGCACCGACAGCATGCCGCCGGCCCCTTCGATCGCGCGCAGCACTCGATTGCGGTGGACGATGACCGCGGCCGCGTCCGCGAGGCTCAGTGCCCCCGCGACCCGGGCGGCCGCGATCTCACCGACGCTGTGACCGATGACGGCATCGGGCCGCAACCCGGTCGCCGCCAGCAATTCCGCCAACCCGATCTGCACGGCGAAGGACATGGGTTGCGCCAGATCGATGCGGCCGCCGTCGGATTCGCCCGTGGCCAGCAGTTCGGCGATATCGGTGCCCAGATGGGGTTCGAACGCCGCCGCACAGTGCCGCACCGCCTCGGCGAATACCGGGTAGTCGGCCATGAGCTGGGCGCCCATCCCGGCCCAATGCCCACCGAATCCGGCGAAAACGAAGACCAGGGCGCCGGGTTCGCCGCGGCGGCCGCGAATCACGCCCGCGCGATCGCGATCCTCGGCGACGGCGGTGAGTCCGCGCTGCAGTGCGGCGGCGGTTTCCCCGATCACCACGGCACGATGGTCGAGTGCGGCGCGGCGGGACGCGGTGAAGCACAGGTCGCGCGCCGGCGCGCCGGCCGCCAGCCGGTCACGCCGGCGAAGTGCCGTATCCCGCAGGGCTTGTCCGGTTGCCGCCGACAGCGGTAGGACCAGCAGTTCCCGAGCCGGTTCGGCGGCATCCTCGGCCGCCGGTTCGAGACCCGGGGCCGCGGTGATGATCGTATGCGCGTTGGTCCCGCTGAATCCGAACGCACTCACCCCCGCGTACACCGGCTCGGCGCCGGAGATCTCCTGCGCCTCGGCCGGGATCACGATCGGCGTGGCGTCCCAGTCGATGAGCGGATTCGGCGCATCGAAATGCAGTGTGGGAGGAACGATCCGGTCGCGGACGACCGTGATGGCCTTGAGCAGTCCGGCGATGCCGGCGGCCGGTTCCAGATGACCCAGATTGCCCTTGGCCGATCCGACGAGCAGCGGACGGTCACGGCCGGCGCCGAAAACCGCGGACAGCGCGCGCAATTCGATGGGGTCGCCCAACGGTGTGCCGGTGCCGTGCGCCTCGATGTAGTCGATGCGGCCGGCCTCCAGCTTGGCCTCGCGCAGCGCATCGCGCAGCACCTGTTCCTGTGCGCGGCCGTTGGGCGCGGTGAGGCCGTTGCTGCGGCCGTCCTGATCGACGGCCGTGGCCACGATCGAGGCCAGCACTCGATCACCGGCGGCGTGGGCGGCGGACTCCCGCTTCAGCACGACGACGCCGCACCCCTCGCCGCGTACCAGTCCGTCGGCGGCCGCGGAGAAGGGTGCGCAGCGATTGCTCGGCGAGGGCGCCCGTAGTTTCGACATCGAGATCATCGACTGCGGGGAGACGATCAGATTGACTCCGGCCACCAGGGCCAGATCGCACTCCCCCGCCCGCAGGCTCTGCACCGCCAGATGCAGCGCGACCAGCGCGGACGAACATGCGGTGTCGACGACCAGGGCGGGGCCCTGCAGTCCGAGGTGATAGGCGATCCGCCCGGCCGCCACCGACGGCGCCAGACCGGTGGCCGAATAGATGTCGATCGCCGCCGGGTCGGTGGCCGCGGCGCCGTAATCGTTGGGGCACATGCCGACGAATACGCCGGTCCGGCTCTCACGCAGGGTCTCCGGTGGAATCGCGGCGTGTTCGAGCGCCTCCCACGCGACCTCGAGCAGCAGCCGCTGCTGCGGGTCCATGGCCTCGGCCTCGCGCGGCGAGATGCCGAAGAAAGCGGCGTCGAAATCGCCGATATCGGTGAGGGCGCCCATCTTCGCGATGAAGGATCGGCCGGGTGCGTCGGCGTCGGCGTCGTAGTAGTGCTCGACATCCCAGCGGTCGGGTGGAATATCGACCACGCCGTCGCCACCCGCGCGCAGGAATTCGGCGAATCCCTCCAGCGAATCGACCCCGCCGGGCAGGCGGCAGCCCGCACCGATCACGGCGACCGGCTCGCTGCGCTGCGCCAGGGCCCCACGGGCGGTGCGCAGGGCGGCGATGGCGCCGCGTAAGGCCTCGCTGCTGTCGCCGCCCTCGGGCAGCGCACTCGGATTCGTCGCGGTGGGGGTCAACGCAGCACCTCTTCCAGGGCGGCCACTTCCGCGCGAGCCAGCGCGATGAGATCGGATTCGCTCAACCCGTCCAGCGGACTGCGGGTCGTGCTGACGCGGATATCGAACGACACGGGGTGGGGCCCGGCCGCGTTGTGGTGCTCCAGCTCGGTCGATGCCGCCGGAGTCGCCGATTCCGGCATCGCCGGTTCCGCGGCCGGTGCGGGCGCACGCGTCGGCGCGTCGGCCAATCGAGCCGTGAGTTCGGCGATCTGCGCTGTGGCCGTGGGGAATTCGAAGGCGAACGCCGCTTCTATCGGCAGCGCGAGGGCGCGGCCCAGTACGGTTCGCAATTCGATCGCCATGAGCGAGTCGAAGCCGAGCTCCTGCAGCGGCGTATCCAGATCGACGGGGTCGGAATCCGGCATCTGGAAGACCTGCCGGATACTCCCGGTCACCACCGAGTGCACGCGCCGGCGCAGCAGGAACAGGTCGGCTTCGGACAGCGCGGGCCGCGCGGATTCGACGGCCCCTGCGACGGGCGCGGTCGATGGGGTCGCATCGACTCCGGTGCGAACGGGTGGCCCGGGGACGGTGCAATCGGGGACCGTTCCCCGACCGTCGCCCGGCTCGGCCCCGTCGAGGGTGGCCGTGCGGGCAGCGTCGGGGGCGTGCGTGGCGCCGGACGCTTCCACCCAGTAGCGGCGGCGCTGGAAGGGATAGGTGGGCAGGGTGATCCGGGGATAGTGGGTGCCGTGCAGGTCACGCAGGTCGTCGACGGCTCCGGCGGCGAACAGCCCGGCCGTGCACCGGATCAGCTCGCCGCGGGTGGTGCCGGTGGTGAACCAGCGGCTCTCCGAGGCGGTGCGGCGGTTGCTTCCCAGCTCGGTCAGCGTCGCCCCCGCGACCTCGGTGAATACGGTGCAGTCGAGCTCGAGCAGCGTGCCGAAGGCCCGGTCCAGCTGCGCGGGCCACAGCGGGCGGCTCGACCAGTAGGCGGGATCGGCTGCTTCGCGGCCGAGGCGCGCCCCGGTGTGCGCGGAGACGACGGTGAATTCGGGGTCGCCCGGCTGTCCCGGGTCGGCGAGGGCCGTTCCCACGTGATCGCGCAGTTCGGCGTGCGTCGTAGCGGCGATCCCGGCGGTGCGCAGGCGGTGCAGGAGCGGCTCGCGACCGCCGGGGCCCGCCTCCAGCAGATAGCGGTCGCCGAAGTGGCCGCACAGGCGCGCACCCGTTTCGCGCAGTACCGCGTCGAGCAGCGCCCGGTCGCCGGTGCGCGCCACCGCGCGTTCACCGAGCAGCGCCGCGGTCGAGACCGAAGCACGCAGTGCCACAGCGGGTTCCAGAATCCCGGTGATCGCGGCGGTCACGTACTCGCCCACGCCGACGCCCAGGACGGCAGCCGGGCGCAGTCCGAACGCCAGCAGCTGGCGAGTGGTGGCGTAGCGGTGCACGAAGGCCAGCGCATCCGCCAGGCCGGGGACGCGCTGCGCCTGATGCGGTGCCAGCCCGGCGAACAGAGCGGTCCGGAAACTCTCCCGCGAGGAGGTCGCGTCCAGGCATTCGTCGACGGCGGCGCGGAAGACGCCGGAGCCGGTGTAGCTCTCACGATCGAGCGGTTCCACGCCGGGGCCGCGGTGCCCGATCAACAGGGCGGCACGCACGGCACGACCACGCGGCACATGGCCGGTCACGACCGCCGGCTGCCGCTGCCCGGCGGTATGCGCGTCCAGGGCGGCGGCCATCGCGGTCGTACTCCCGGCCACCACCGCGAGTCGATGTTCGAACGAGTTCCGCCCGAGATTGGCCGTCGCGCAGACGGATTCGAGCCGCGACGGTTCCACGGTCCGCAGCGCGAGCGCGAATCGCCGCGCCTGCGCCCGCAGCGCCTCGTCGCTCCGGGCGGACAGTGTCAGCAGACCCGAGGGCACGGCGGTGGCGGATTCCACGGCCACCGGCGGCTGTTCGACCACCACGTGCGCATTGGTTCCGCTGAATCCGAACGAACTGACACCCGCGATGCGTGATCCGGCCGGCCACGGTGTGGTCTCGGTGACCACGCGCGCCGAACCGGACGCCCAATCGATGCGTGGATTCGGTTCCCGCACATGCAGCGTCGGCGGGATCGCACCGCGTTGCACGGCCAGGGCCGCCTTGATCAGACCGGCGATTCCCGCGGCCGTCTCGGCGTGCCCGACATTCGATTTGATCGACCCGACCCACAGCGGCGCCCGTGCGGCGCCGAAGACGGAGTTCAGCGCACCGATTTCGATCGGGTCGCCCAGTGCGGTGCCGGTGCCGTGCGCCTCGATGTAGTTCACCTGCGCCGGTTCGATATTCGCCGCCCGCAGCGCGGCCCGCACCACCGCCTCCTGGGCGCGGGCGTTCGGCACGGTGAGCCCGCCGGTCCGGCCGTCGTGGTTGACCGCCGAGCCGCGGATCACCGCGTAGGTCCGGTCACCGTCGCGCTGTGCCTGCGACAGCCGCTTGAGCACCACCAGAGCGGCTCCCTCGGCACGACCGTATCCGTCGGCGGAGGCATCGAAGGTCTTGCAGCGGCCGTCCGGCGACAACGCGCGGATGCGGCAGCAGAACATCGTCGACAACGGCGAGAGGATCAGATTCACACCACCGGCCAGCGCCGTCGAGCAGTCGCCGTTGCGCAGGCTCTGCACCGCCTGATGCACCGCCACCAGCGACGACGAGCACGCGGTATCCACCAGTGACACCGGCCCGTGCAGATCCAGCGTGTACGCCACGCGGCCCACCGCGATACTCGGCGTATTGCCCAGTCCCGCATAGGCGTTCATGGCTTCGGGCCGGTCGGCGACGGCGATCCGGTCGTAGTCGCGCCAGCTGAATCCGACGAACAGGCCGGTATCGGATCCCCGCAGCCGCTGTGGCGCGATCCCCGCGTTCTCCACCGCCTCCCACGCGATCTCCAGCAGGAGCCGCTGCTGCGGGTCCATCGCATGCGCTTCCCGCGGCGAGATGCCGAAGAAGTCGGCGTCGAACATGTCCACCGCGTCGAGAAATCCGCCGCGGGTGGTGTAGATGGTGCCGGGCTTGTCCGGGTCCGGATCGTAGAACCGCTGCACGTCCCATCGATCGCCGGGCTGTTCACCGGTGGCGTCGACACCCCCGGCGACGACGTCCCACAGAGTGTCCGGTCCGGTGATGCCGCCGGGGAACCGGCATCCGATGCCGACGATCGCGATCGGTTCCGCCGGGCGGGGTGCGGCCAGCCGCTCCCGCGCCGCGCGCAGGGCCGCGGCGATGCGCTGCTCGCGGTCGGGTGTCTCGCCGGCGGTGGAGGCGGATTCGGAACCAGCTGCGGACATATCCCTCACCACTGTGCGTCGCTGTGTAATGCCGCCTCCAGCAGAGCCAGCTCGGCGGCGATCGGATCCTCCGACGGGGATGCGGCGTGCCGGGCCGACGGGGCCGGTGGCGAACCTGCCGGTTCCGAGCCGGGCGGCTGCGGCCCGGCCGGATCCGGACCGGTCGGACTCGCGACCGCAGGAGTCGGCGCAGGCGAATCCGGCTCAGCCGGAACCGGAATCAGCGAACCGGACGCAGCCGGGAGCGGCGTAGCCGAAGCCGATGTGGCCGAATACGACCCGGTCGGTGGTACATCCGGCGATGTCGCGGCCGAATGCGGTGGTCCGTCCTGTATCGCCGGCTGCTGCGGCCGGGCACCGTGTGCCGCGGCGGCCACGGTCGCGTCCGACGCGTCGGCTTCGTCGGAAGCGATTGCGGCCGAGAGGTATTCGGCCGCCTTCTCGATCGTCGGATAGTCGAATCCGAAGGTCGCGGGGAGCGCGAGTCCGAAACCGTCCTGCAGGCGTGAGCGCAGTTCGACCACCGCGAGGGAATCCATCCCGAGCTGGGTGAATCCTTCCTCCGGGTCGACCAGATGCCCGTCGTCGAGTCCCAGCACCGCCTTCACCTCGGTGGCCGTGAGCTCGCGCACGAGGGCCGTCCGATCGGTCCGGGCGGCCGCCAGAACCCGGTCGCGCAGTGAGGCGGCGGGCCCCGCGGCCGCGGGGGTCGCGACGATACTTCCGTACCACGGGTCGCCCGCGGCCGCCGCGGCCAGCTTCGGCCAGTCCAGATCCGCGGCGACCACGGTCGGCCCGGCAGCGACCAGATTGCCGGCCAGCAGACGCAGCCCCTGTTCCGGCGAGAGCGGGCGGTAGCCGCGCAGCCGGGCACGTTCGCGCTCCTCGGCGCCGAGCCTGGCCGCCATCCCGATCTCACCCCACGGGCCCCAGGCGATGCTGGTCGCGCGGATACCCTGCGCCCGCAACAGCGACGCGTACCCGTCCAGATACGCATTGGCCGCCGCGTAGTTCGCTTGCCCGCCCGCACCGACGGTCGCGGTCAGCGACGAGAAGCACACCACGAATTCCGTGTCGGTACCGATGATTTCGCGCAGCCGGTGGATGCCGCCGACCTTGGGCGCCAGGACCCCGGCGAACCGGTCGGCGTCCAGGCCGGCGATCGTCGCATCGTCCAGCACACCGGCCGCGTGCACGATGCCGCCGAGCGGATGCGGCGCCGCGGCGACCACGCCGGCGAGCGATTCGGCGCCGATATCGGCGGTGTGCACGGTGACCGAGCAGCCACCGCCGCGGATCTCGTCCAGCAGTCGCACGGTCTCCGGGTCGGGTGCGGTGCGGCCGACGAGTACGAGATGTCGCGCGCCCTGCTCGGCGAGCAGGTGCGCCACGCGCGGGCCGATTCCCCGCAGTCCGCCCGTGACGAGGTAGCTGCGATCGGGCCGTATCCGCACCTGGGTCCCCGGCTGTGCCCGGCGCAGCCGCGCGACGTACCGATTCCCGCCGCGATACGCGATCCGCATCTCCGCCGACCACCGCTGGATCTCGGCCGCCAGCCGCGTCAGCGACGAATCGTCGTCGCCGTCCAGATCGACTGTGCTGCAGTGCAGTTCCGGGTACTCGCGACGGACGACCGTGGCGATCCCCCACAGCATGGTCGCGGCCGGATCGGTGACGTCGGCGTCGCCGGTCACGGGTTGGGCGCCACGAGTGGGCCACCATACGCGGACGCGGTCGGATGCCAGCGCCGGGAACGGTCGCACAGCCGCGGCACACCGCTGGGCGGCCTCGCCGACGAACCGCGCGCTGTCGCCGTCCGCGCTCGACAGGCCGCGTAGGTCGACGTAGCCGCGACGGTCCGCCGCGGCGAATTCGACCGGCCACGACAGTGTTTCGCCGTCGGTGGCCGCGCGGCGGGTGATGCCCGGCCCGGGCGGCGCGTCCGCACCGATCAGTACCGTCACGGCCGGGATCGCTCGCTCGCGCAGCACCCGCGCGAACCGGTTCAACCGGTCGGGTTCGTCGTCGACCACAAGCAGCGAGACCGGATGGATGCCGTCGCCGGCGGCCCCGGTGCGCTGCCAGTGTTGTTCATGGGTGATATCGGCCGTCTTGTGCGCGAGCGCCCGCTCCACCTGTGCCCGGCTGATGCGCCGCGATTCGAATCCGTCTACGGCGACGACCAATTCGCCGGTGGCGCTGTACATCCGGATATGCGCGGTGAACGCGTCGTCACCCGCACCGTGCCCGCCCGCCAGCCGGGCGTGGATCCACAGCGGGCCCTCGGTGCGGCGACCGGAGAAGTAGTAGCGGTCGATACTGAACGGAACGTAGATGTTCTCCTGCGCCCGCAGCAGATCGTTGTCGTATTTCCAGCAGCTGTTGAGCACCTGGAACGCGGCCTCGACCAGCCCCGCGTGCAGCGGTTCCGGCCCGATCTCCACGCCCTCGGGACGGGTGGTCAGGCACAGTGCCTCGTTGTCGCCGCGCCGGATGGTCTCGATCCAGTGGAAGGAGTTTCCGGTGTCGAGCCCCGGCACCCACACATCACGATAGAACTCGAGTCCGGACAGCTCCTGCGGACAGCGGGCGAGGATGTCGTCGCGATCCGCGTCGCCGAAGGTCGAATCCGATTCGGCGGGAGCGCTTTCCAGCGCGGTGCGAAACAGCGCCGGCCAGGCCGCGCCCGCACCGGACTCCTCCTCCGCGACGAGGGTCACGTCCCAGCCCGGGCCGTTCGGCCGCAGCACCAGCTGTGCGCGGCGGCTACCGCCGTCCGATACGGCGAACGGATGGAGGAACAACGTGTCACGCAGCACGGACGGCCCGTCGATGTGATGCGCGGCCGCGGCCAGCACCATCGCGATATGAGAGGCGCCGGGGACCACCGCGGTACCGAACAGCCGGTGATCGGTCACATAGGACGGCGAGTCACAGGCGAAAACGCGTTCGTAGCGAATCTCGTCCGACAGCGGCAGATCCACCGGACGACCCGGCAGCCCGGGCTCCTCGACGGTGCTCTCGGCACGGCGGAGCGCACGATTCGGCTCGACCCAGAAGGTGCTGCGCTGGAAAGCGTAGGTAGGTAGCGGGATTCGACGGCCGTGCGCGAACGGCCCCCACGGTGTGAGGCAGATGTCCTCCCCGCTCGCATAGAGTTTCGCCGCCGCGATGGCGAAGGTGCGCGGAAAATCGTGCGGCCCGTCGGTCGCGAGGACCGTGTGGACGCTGTGCCGATCGGCGGCGAGCCGCAGCCGGGCTCGTTCGTCGCCGCGCCGGCCCAGCACCAGCATCCGATCGCAGCCCGCGGCGGCTACACACGACTCGACGCCGTGTGCGTGCGACGCCTGCCAGAGGTCGCGGCGATCGTCACCCACCGGCGCCGGTGCCCCCGCCGCGGCCTTCCGCATCGCGGTCGCCAGATCGATGACGCCGGATATCGCCGCGGCGACGTATTCGCCCGTGCCGTAACCGATCACCACATCCCAGCGCAGCCCGCAGGCCCGCCACATCTGCACCAGGACGTACTGCCGGGCCAGCTCGGCCTGCACCCCGGCGGGTTCGGCGCCGCCGAGCGCCGCGGCCACCTCCGCGCGCGCCGTGCGCACCACCGCATCGTCGGCGTACAGGTCGAGGAATTCGTCGATACCGTTTTCGGGCGCGTCGCCCAGGACCAGGCACAGGCGGCGGTCCGCGTGCTGTTGCGCCTCGGTGAACAATGCCGCCGCGGGTTCACCACGCAGGTAGGCGGCCAGCGCCGCCCGCAACTCCGGCAGCGTGGCGGCCACGGCGGCCAACCGGTTCCGATGATGCTCTCGCCCGAAACCTGTTGTGTAGCAGACGTCCTCGACGGCCGCGTCGGCGTTCAGCCGATCGAGGTAACGCTGCGCGAGCTCACGCAGCGCCGCGTCGGAACGCGCCGACAATCGGAACACTCCGGTCCAGCCCGCGGGGGCGGTGTTCCCGGTGCGCGGCGGCGCGGCCTCCAGCACCGCGTGCGCGTTGGTGCCGCCGATACCGAAGGCCGACACCGTGGCGATCCGCGGCCGATCCGACGGCCACGCCCGCGACCGCTGCGACACCTGAAAAGGCGTCTGGGACCACGGAATCCGGCTACTGGGCTGGTGCAGATCCGCGAGCCCCGGCAGGACCGCGTGATCCACCGCGAGTACGGCTTTGACGAACCCCGCCACACCGGCGGCGGTATCGAGGTGGCCGATATTCGCCTTCACCGATCCGACCTCGCACCGTTCGGCGCGCGGGCCGCCGAACGCCTCGGTGAGGGCGGCGATCTCCATCGGATCACCCATCGGAGTGGCCGTACCGTGCGCCTCGACGTATCCGATATCGGCCGGCGCCACCCCGGCGACGCGATGCGCCCGGCGGATGACCTCGGCCTGGCCGTCGACACTCGGCGCGGTGAACCCGACCTTCGCCGAGCCGTCGTTGTTGATCGCGGTGCCGCGCACCACGGCGAAGATCCGGTCCCCGTCGCGCATCGCGGCGTCGAACCGTTTGAGTACGACCACGCCCGCCCCGTTGCCGAAGACGGTGCCGCCGGCCTGCTCGTCGAAGGCGCGGCAGTGCCCGTCCGGCGAGGCGACCATCCCCTCCTGATGCAGATACCCGACCCGATCCGGCACGCGCACCGCGACCCCGCCGGCCAGGGCGATCTCGCATTCGTCCCGGCCGATGGATTGGCAAGCCAGATGAACCGCGACCAGGGAGGTCGAGCACGCACTCTGCACGGTGACGGCCGGCCCGTGCAGGTCGAGCCGGTAGGCGATCGAGGTGGGCAGGAAGTCGGGTTCGTTGCCGACCTTGATCTGATAGTGCTGGGTCGAGGGCAGCCGGGTGAAGTCCTCGGCGAAATAGCGGTGGAAGTAGCTGCTGGGCAGCCCGCCCACGAACACCCCGGTGCGCGGGCGCTGCGGCGCACCACCGTAGCCCGCGTGTTCGAGCGCCTCGACCGCGCATTCCAGCAGCAGCCGATGCTGCGGATCGGTGACCTGCGCCTCGCGGGCGGTGAAACCGAAGTAGTCGGCATCGAATCCGGCGATATCGTCCAGGACGGCCACGGTGCGCACGTAATTCGGCGCGGCGATGCGCTCGTCCGATTCGCCCGCGGCCCGCAACTGCTCGTCGTCGAGTTCGGTCATCGTCGTGCGCGCACCCGCGATGACATCCCAGAACTCATCGAGGTCGGCAGCGCCCGGAACGCGCACGGCCATGCCGATCACCGCGAACGGACCGCTGTGGTCACCGGTGTCATCGGTCGACTCTCGGGCGACGACCGAACCGGCGAGGGCCGCGGCCAGCGAGGCCACGGTCGGGTAGCGGAACAGGTCCGTGCGCGCGATCGAGATACCGAGCGCCTCTTCCAGCGCCAGGTGCACCCGGGCCACGAGCAGTGAATTGCCGCCCAGATCGAAGAAATTCGCGGTGGCGGGCACCGAATCACACTCGAGCACCCGCGCCCAGACCGCCGCTATCGCGTCGGAGAGATCGCTCGGTGACGCGGCGGTCGTGCTGCGCACCGCGACGACGGGTGCGGGCAGACTCCTGCGATCGATCTTCCCCGCCGAGTTGCGCGGAAATTCCTCGAGCACAATGATTTTCGCCGGAACCATATAGACCGGCAGCAGCGCACGGGCATGATCGCGCAACGCGTCGGCGTCGACCACCGCGTCGTCCTCCGCGCTCACGTAACCGACCAGTTCGCTGCGCTGCGGATCATCACCGAAGATCGTGACCACGGCCTCGCGTACCCCGTCGGCCGTGCGCAACGCCGCCTCGACCTCGCCGGCTTCGATCCGCAGGCCACGCAATTTGAGCTGATGGTCGGCGCGGCCGAGATAGTCCAGGCGTCCGTCCGGCAGCCGCCGCACGCGATCACCGGTGGCGTACAGCCGATCTCCGGTTCGCCGGTCGGCCACGAAGCGGCCGGCCTCGTCGGCGGGATCGACATAGCCACGCGCGAGGCAGACCCCGGCCAGATACAGCTGACCCGGAACTCCGACCGGCACAGGCTGTCCGGCGGTGTCGAGGACGACGGCGCGCACATTCTCGATCGGGCGACCGAGGGTGACCGCCGCCCCCGGAAGGACCTGTTCGCAGGTGACGTCGACGGCCGCTTCGGTCGGTCCGTAATAGTTGTAGAGCGCGGTGCCGGGCAGCAGCCGGTGGAATTCGGCGGCCACATCCGCGGGCAGGGCCTCACCGCTGGTGGTGACGTAGCGCAGCGAGGTGCACGCCTCGACGCCCGGCTCGGCCAGCCACGTGCGCAGCATCGAGGGCACGAAGTGGGCGACGGTGATCTCCTGCGCGCGAATGATGTCCAGCAGATAGCGCGAATCCCGGTGTCCCTCGGCATCACACAGCACCGACTGCGCACCGTGCACCAGCGGATAGAACAGATCCCACACCGACACGTCGAAGGTCAGCGGCGTCTTCTGCAGCACCCGGTCGGACTCGTCGATGCGAATCGCGTCGTGCAGCAAGCGGTTACAGATCGCCGCGTGTTCGATCAGCACACCCTTGGGCCGGCCGGTCGAGCCGGAGGTGTAGATGACGTAGGCCAGATCCGTCGGCGCGCCGACGCGTGCGGGCGCGGGCTCGGCCTGTTCCAGGTCGTCCCATACGGCGTCCAGATCTATCGCCGTGACGCCCTCGACGGATAAGCGTTCGGCGATCTCGGCGTCGTCGCACAGCACCACCGACGCCCCGGAATCGGCGAGGATCGTCGCCAGCCGCGCATCCGGATCCGCCGGATCCAGCGGCAGATACGCCGCACCGGCCTTCATGACGCCCAGGGCCAGCACCGGCACCCGCGGCGAACGCCGCAGGCACAGCGCGACGATCTCGCGAGGCCGCACCCCCACGACGCTCAGGTATCCGGCGACGCGCGCGGCGCGGTCGTCGAGTTCGCCGTAACTCAGGGTGCCCGCCGCGGACACGACGGCGGGACTGTCCGGCCGGCTCGCCGCTCGTTCGGCGATCAGGGCGTGCAAGGTGGTCGCCGGGCGGGCCACCAGCGGCCCGGCCGACCACTCGTCGAGGGCCGCCCGGTCGTCGTCCGGCAGCATCGGCAGGGCCGTGAGCGCGGTATCCGGCTGTGCGGTGAACGCGTCGATCAGCGTCGCCCATTGCGCCAGCAGTCGCCGCACCGTCTGCGGTTCGAACAGCTCCGCATCGTATTCGCAGCGCAGTTCACCGGCGTCGCGATCGTCGACGAACACCAGGTCGCAGCCGACGACGGCCTCGAGCGCGTCCTCCGCCGCGTCCGGCTCGTGCTCACCGGTGAGTTCGCAGTAGGCGATCTGGAACAGCGGATGTCGATCGAAGACCGGTGTGGGGCAGAGCTTCCCGATCAGGTCGTCGATGTCGAAGCCGGCCCGCATGGCCGCGAGCCGCGACCGCGCGTCCTCGACCTCGGCGGCCAGCGCGTCCGCCGTGCGATCCGGTTCGACGGCGATCCGCAGCGGGATCGGTGAATCATCCTCTGGCGCGATCACACCGAGCGTGACCTCGGCGTGTTCGGAATGCCTGTGGACCAGGGCGATCAACGCCGCCAGTGCCGGACCCGAGGTGCCGGGACGATACTCCTCCCGGGCGCGCAGGTATCGCTGCACCGGGGCGCGCCGGAAATCGGTGGCGATGGCGAGGACGCCGGGAAGAAAGTCGGCTTGCACAGTAACTCGATCCCACTTATCCGGCGCGAACCGGCTCTACCAGATAATTGCCGATGGCCAGCACGTCCAGTCCGGCGGTGACGAAGGTGTCCAGGCCCTCGGCGGGCGTGCACACGATCGGCTGGCCCTTCACGTTGAACGAGGTGTTCAGCAGGATCGGCGTACCGGTCTCCTGCCGGAAGGCGTCGATCACCGTCCAGAACCGCTCGTTGCGCTCGCGCGACACCGTTTGCACCCGAGCGGATCCGTCGACGTGGGTGACCGCCGGCAGGCCCTCGCGGAACTCCGGCCGCACCGAGGTGATGAACAACATCCAGGCGTAGGTGTCGACCTCGGTGTCCTTGATGTCGAAATACGTGGTCGCGTACTCGTCGAGGACCGCGGGGGCGAAGGGACGGAAGCCCTCCCGTTTCTTCACCTTCGCGTTGATGATGTCGCGCATGCGCGGATGGCGCGGGTCACCGAGGATGCTGCGATTACCCAGGGCGCGCGGACCGTATTCCAGGCGCCCCTGGAACAGCGCCCCGATCTGCCCGGCGGCCAACCGGCGGCCCAGTTCGGCGGCCAGCGCGGTGAAATCGTCGAATCGGGTTGCGGTGCAATCGGTCCGGCCGGCCAATGCCGCCGCGATCTCGTCGTCGGCGTATTCCGGGCCGTTCAGCGGTGTCTCGATACCAGCGATCGGGGCGGCCCCTTCGCGCTGGTAGTGGACATACAGCGCGGCGCCCAGTGCGGTGCCGTCGTCACCGGCCGCGGATTGGATGAACATGCGCTTGAACTGGCGGCTGCGCAGGATCACACCGTTCGCCGTGCAGTTGAGCGCGACCCCGCCGGCCATGCACAGATTCTTCGCACCGGTCTGTTTGCGGAAGTACCGCAGCGTGTGCAGCAGTGTCGCCTCGAGCGCCGCCTGCAGGGCGGCCGCGATATCGCGGTGGTGGTCGGTCAGTTCGTCCTCGGGGCCCCGGGCCGGTCCGAAGATCTCCTCGACGGCTTTCAGTGTGCCGCGGTAGGTTTCGCGGTCCAGATCGGTTTCGTTGCGGTACAGGATGGGAATGGTGAAAGTACCGTCGGACCGCAGATGAATGAGATCCATCATCGCCGCGAAGTGTTTGCGGTGGTCACCGTAGGGCGCCAGCCCCATGATCTTGTATTCGTCGAGGCCGAATGCGAAGCCCAGATAGTAGGTGAAGACGCCGTAGAGAATTCCCAGGGAATTCAGCTCCGAGACCGTCGCGATCGGTTCGATGCCCGCATCCGTTCCGAGCGCGACGGTCGCGCTGTGCTGCTCCCCCATGCCGTCGGCCACGAGGATCAGCGCCGAATCGAATCCGCTGGGATAGAACGTGCTGGCCGCATGGGCCAGATGATGCGGTACCTGCACCAGCCGGTCGTCCCAGTCGCCGCCGAAGGTCTCGCCGAGCTTGTCCAGCAGCACCTGCCGGGCGAAGACCTCACGGAACCGCGCGCGCCCGAGTTCGCTGTGTTCGAATTCGGCGCGCAGCGGCTCGTAGGAAAAGCCGTGCGCGAGGACATCGAGCGAATCGACCGAGATTCCCGCGCGCTCACAGCCGAACCGGATGGCGTGTTCGGGAAAGGCGCCGGTCGCCTTCTCTCCGGTGAACCGCTCCTCGGCGACCGCGCTGATCAGTTCGCCGTCGTGCAGCAGTGCCGCCGCGGAATCGAAGCCCTGGGTGATGCGATAGTCACGCCACCCCAGCCCCGGGAAGCGGGCCTGCTTGAACGGCACACTGTTGTGCAGACCGCTGATCCCCATGATCGACTTCGGTTGCGCGGCTGGTGTTCTCACCATGGCGGAAGCTCACAATCTTCGTGCCCGCGGACGTTTGCGGGCGAAATACTGGCTGGTCGCATACAGTTCGACGGCGATGTCGGTATCCGGGACGACGCGCTGCAGGAAGGCGCGATGGGCTTCGATGGCCGCCGGATCGGCGCCGGCGTGCTCCAGGTAGGCCGGCACGCACTGTTCGAAACCCAAGGCGTGCAACATCTTCGCCTCGGGCATCGCCGAGACCGGCTGGAAGCGGTCGCGTCGGGCGATGATGAAGCCGGTCTCGGTGAGCAGCTGCGGGGTGCGGTCGTAGATGTCGTGTGCGGCACCGCGCGCCCGGCCGAGGGCGAACCACCACTCCCGCCACAGATCCGCGGCCGGATCGTCGCCGGGCACGAATCGCAGCGCCCCGACATCGGACATCTCCAGCAGCAGCGCACCGTCGTCGGCGAGCATGCGCTCCATCGCGGTGAGCGCGGCGGCCGCGTCGGCCACGTGCATCAGCAGGAAGCGGCTGTACACCCAATCGATCGAACCGGGTTCGAGCGGTGCGTCCTCGATGCGCGCGTGCACGTAGCGCACCTGCGGCAGATCGCCCACCAGCCGGCGCGCGATCTCGAGCTGTTCGGCGGAGGCGTCGACGGCGTAGACGACGCCGTCCGGCCCGACCCGCTCGGCCAGCCAGGCCGTCATCGCGCCGTGCCCGCAGCCGATATCGGCGACCGTCGCGCCGGCACAGAGCCCGACGGACTCGAGGAAGGCACGCGAACTGGGGTTGTAGTGCTGATCGAGCAGGGCCAGGCGCGCCGCGTCGCGATCGCCGACGGCCATGCTGTAGGTCATCGCTGCAGCCATATCGGATTCGTCTTTCTACGAACGCGCGGCCGGTTCGTGCTCGAGCGTGGAGGCCCACTGCAGGCTGTGCGCCCGCTCCGGGTCGGGCAGCAGATAGCACCCGTCCTGGCGCGGCCGGCGGCCCGGCGTCACCAGACCGACCGGCGGCCCGGCGCCGAAATCCAGCCAGGAGGCGGGAATCCGGGACAGATTGCTGACCAGAAAGCCCGACTGCGGCGGATATCCCCAGACCCGGTCGAGTCCCGCGATGCCGTGCACCTGCAGGAAGGCCTCGAGTTCGGCGATCGCGTCGTCGATGCGTCCGGGCGCGGTGGCGACCGCGTCCCGCACCCAGCCGGCGATCTCCGGCACCGAGGCGTTGCGGACGCGCTCGGTCTCGACATCGACCAGCACCTGCACGAAGGCATTGCCGAAATAGGTCGGGCCGAGCTCGCGGACGAAACGGCGGATGTCGACCGGGCAGGCCAGGGTCACCAGCTCGGTGTCCTTGGTCGCGGCGTAGTCGCGAAACAGGCCCGCCGCCACCAGATCCGCGGTCGACAGCCCCGAAACCTCGGCCTGCGCCTCGCATTCGGTGAGATCCAGCCGGCCGGTGTGCACGTCGAGTTCGGGCAGGACCAGATCGGGTTCGACAATCACGAATCCCGCCCGGCGCAGGGCGTCCGGATCGACGCTGTCACGGTCGCGGGCCTGCGGGCGGGTGAGCACCTCGCGGTCGCAGCGCGGCGACAGGAAGCGAGCACCGCGGGCCCGCGCCGCCCAGGCCGCCAGGAAGAAGAACATGCCGTAGCCGTCGGCCAGGCCGTGCGACATCGACAGCCCGACGGCCGTGCGGTCGCCGCGGGTCACCACCCGTCCGCGTGCGAGCACATGGCCCACCCCGATCTCGACCGGATCGAGGCATTCGCTCAGCGGCACGGTGGATTCGGCGACCGTGGCCCGGATCGCGGGGCGCGGGTCGTCGACGTCCATCGCCAGGGTGCGCTCGTCGAGTTGCACCAGCGCCGCGTCGGCGCCGACGAATTCGCGAGCGGTCTCGACATAGGCCTCGACGATCCGATCGGCGTCGAGCACCTCGCCGAACTCCACCACGAATTGCAGCGGACCGGCCATATTCGCCGTCCACATGTGGTCGACGGTCGACAGCGGTACCGGCGCCATCGTCAACTCCTCTCCAGGGCGTCGAATTCGCCCTGCAGCAACTGGTTCCACATCACCCGCCGCCGCGGCTTACCGCTGGTGGTGCGCGCGATGAGTCCGCGATCGCCGATGAACAACCGCAGCGAGGTATCCGTTCCGAGCTGCCCGGCCAGGACCTGCCGCAGCCGCACGGCCTCGACCGGCTTGTCCTCGACCAGCACGGCGACGCGAGCGGCGCCGAAGGCGTTGCCGGCCAGCGCGACCACTCGGTTGGCGGGCACGCCGAAGGCTTCCACCACGGCCGCCTCGATGTCCTCGGCATAGACCGTGCGGCCCCGCACCTTCACCGCGTCGCCGACCCGGCCGATCGGATACAGCTGCCCGCCCACCAGCAGGCCCGCATCACCGGTCGCCAGGGCCCCGTCCTCGGCCCGCGACAGATCGCGGGTGCCCTCGGCGGTCTGATATTCCCGAGCGACGCTCGGACCGCCGACGATCAATTCGCCCGGCGCTCCGGCATAGTCGTCGGTCGCCGCGGTCCGCACCGTCACCCCGTCCAGTGGTGCGCCGCATCCGACCAGCCACCGGCGGCCGTCGTCGAGCGGTGCGGACATCAGCTCGAACGGACCGTCCACGGCGCCGGTGTCGGGGGTCACCGCGGCGGCCTGCACCGGCTCGGACGGCCGGAGACCGGACACCGCGAGCGTGCCCTCGGCCAGTCCGTAGGCGGGACACGGTGTGCGCGAATCGAATCCGTAGGGCGCCAATCGCTCGGCGAATCCGCGCAGAATCGCCGGATCGATCCGTTCGGCGCCGACGATCATCACCCGCCAGGGATCGAAATCCATTCCGGCCAACGCGTCGTCGGTCATCTTTCGCAGCAGATACGCCAGCGCGAAGTTCGGCGTCGCGGTGATCGTCGCACCGTCGCGGCCGAAACAGGACAGCCACGACAACGGATCGCGAATGAAATCGATCGGCGTCATGGCCTGAATGTCCAGATTCAGAATGGTCGGCGTGATGATGCAGCCGATCAGGCCCATATCGTGATACGGCGGCAGCCAGGTGGCGATCCGGTCCGTCGGCCGAAACTCCAGCCACCGGTCGATCGCGGCGCAATTGGCCTCGAGATTCGCCACCGATACCCGGACCGCTTTGGGCGAACCGCTACTGCCGGAGGTGAATTGGAGCAAACCGATGCGGTCGGGTGCGCAGCCCGGCAGTTCGGTCACGGCGGGAGTCGCATCGGATGTGCCGACAATCGTGATCCCGCCCACGGATTCGAGCACCGGATGAACCACCGCGGCGAGTTCCTCGGCCACGATGATCGCCGAGGGGGCGGCCGCGGCCAGCAATGCGGACAGTTGCTGCCGATACGCCGACTCGTTCTGCAGTGGTAGCGGCGGCGCCAGCGGATTCGGAGTCGCCCCCGCGGCCAGTACGCCGAAGAAATTCGTCATGAATCGTTCCGGGGCCGATTCCACGATGGAAACCACCGCACCCGGACGCACCCCGGCCTCGATACAGGCCGCGGCCACCCGCCGCACCTGTTCACTCAACCGGGGGTAGGCGACGCGTCGCCATCCGCCGTTGTCGGCGATGGTCCAGCCGCGTTCGTCGCCGTCGTAGGCCAGCCAGTCGAGCAACCCGGTCATGGCCGTTTCGCCCGCAGCGCGTCACACACCATCTGCTCGATATCGCCGACGGTCACCACATTCGTCGCACCGGAGTCGCCGCCGGCGTCGATGCCGAAACGCACCTGCAGGCCCAGCGCGAGTTCGATCAGGGCCAGCGAGTCGTAGCCGAGCTGTTCGGCCAGCACATCGTCGGAGGACAATTCCGCCGAAGGCTGGGGGGCGTGCCGGCGGACCAGTTCCCGTACCTGGTCGCGCACTTCATTTTCGTCCACGAAATGCTCCCGAGTTATTTTGATTCATCGAACGAGGTAGGTGACGGGATGTGATTCACCGTGCAGATCGGCATATTCTCCCGCGGCCGCCGCACAGGATTCCCGCCAACTCTCCGCGAGTTCCGAAATCGTGTCCGGCGGAATTCCGATCGACGTCATTCTCCGACCGAGGGAACTCTCCGCGAATTCCCATTGTTCCCGAAGTATTTCTGCGCGTTTCCGTAAAACCGGAACCAATCGCGGGAACGGATCACGCGTTTCCGGATCGACCAATGTCCGGGCGGCCGCCGGAATATGTTTGCGAATCATCGCGACAATATGGTCGCGATATCCGCTGCGCACTCCGTTGCGCAATGCCAGCACACCGAAGGAAATATGCCGCGATTCGTCGCGGGCGACATTCGTGATGCCGGTCCGCAGGATGTCGAAGCGCGGCAGCGCCCGCACGGTCCCCAGGACGGTGTGCAGACCGGTCATCGCCACCGCACCCTCGACCAGCAGGTGGTAGACCACCACGCCCTCGTACCAGGCGGCGGTGTCGCCCGGGTCCGCCCGCACCCGCTCGACCGCGTCCACGAGCGCCTTCTCGAACAGGTCACCCACCCGATCGACACCGCTGACCTGCGATAACTCCTCGTTGCCGAGGGTTTCGGAGAGAAAGGCGAGGTAGCGCCGGAAGAAGACGGTGTGGCGGGCCTCGTCGGCCAGCTGGGTGGCCAGATACATCGTGTAGTCGACCTCGGGCGCGGCGTAGGCCAGCGGCGCCAAGGTCTCGGTCACGGTCGTCTCGCCGACCAGGAAGCGGGCCAGGGTGGCCAGCAGCGGCAACCGCGCGAAGGCCGGCAACCGGGTCCAGCCTTCGGCATCACGCTCGTATTCCAGGCTCTGCGCCTGCCATTGCTGCATTTCCCAGCGGCGATAGAGATCGAGTGCGGTCACCCGTTCGGCAAGATCGATCTCGATCTCGTCGATGACCGTTGAATTGTTCATCGCGATTTCTCGATCTCTCAGGAGAGGCCGGTGAAAATCGATAGCAGAGTGCTTTCGTACACGTCGATCAACCCTTCCAACCGCCCAGCTACTCCACGCGCAGCTTCCTCACCTGCTGCGGCGTGTCAATACCCGTGACCACGCATCCGTACCGGAAGGATTAAATCCTTCGATCTTGTGGACAGCGATTCTGCACGGTGCCCGAGCTTACTCCGGAAATAGCTCGCGAGCCACTCGTAACGGGTAGATCACAACGGCAAAAGGTTACCTATGAATTTGCCGCCTTCTCGGCACTCCCGGTGAGTGGACACGGGCTTTTCACATTCCGGCTGACAGCTCACCACACCCCACCCCCCGCCTCGGATGCGGGAAGTTAGCCACAGGTGCCGATTCGTCCGCCGGCCGCCGCGAAAAATCGCCCGGACACACCGAAACGGCCGCCGCTCGCAGCTCCTGGCTACGATGCGGCGGCCGGCGGTGACCGGCTACCTGGCTCCTATTCGCCTGCGGCGCGGCGGATTTCACCACCCGCGGCCCGGTTCCGGGTGGCCCGGGCAGCGGCGGCGTCGAAGTGTTCCAGGTGGTCGAACAGCGGGTCCTCGTCGTCGACGTCGAGCACCACCGCGCGCCGGCGCAGGGCGCGGGCGGCATCACGATCCATTCCGGGACGCCGCTCGGTCCGGACGCGTTCCTCTGCAACGGCTTCGGCGTTCTCGGCCGGCCGCTGCCGCGCACCGGACAACCGTGCGGCGCGGCGGCGGCGGATGTCCTCCTCGTAGCGCACCTGGCGCCGCAAGTACGCCAGATAGCCCCCCAATGCCACCACCGACAGCGCACAGCCCCACCACAGGGCCGCGTTCACGACGATCGCGAAGGCGCCGAAAAGCAGTGTGCTCAGGATCAATCCGAGGGCGGTGCGCTGCCGGAAGCGATACCGGGCCGCCCGCGCGATGGCGTCGGCCTCCGGATCGAATCCGCCGCGGCCACGCCGGGAGGGGACGAAATCGCGTGTGGCCGACTCGGCTTCACCGCCGGCGCGGTCGTCGAGATCATCGACGTCGTCGTCCGGATCCACCTCGCCGCGCCGGGCCGGAACAGCCGCGCTCGGCGCGGGTGGGATGCGGGCCATACTCCCCTGCGGGCGATCCTCGGTCTCGGCGGCGGCCGGCACATCGTCGGCCTCCACACCCTCGTCGGCCTCGTCCGCATCGCCGGCGCGGGCGTCCCCGGCGGGGTCGCCGTCGACTTCCCGGTCGCCTGCGCCGAGGTCGGCGCGCTCGTCCTCGCCCGGCTCGGCATCGGCGGCGTCGCCGGGGGTTTCGCGGGCGTGGTCCTCGTCCTCGCCGGTGTGACCGGGCGGATCACCGGCGCTCCGATGGGCCCGCGTCACCTCCGATTCGGCGCGCTCGGGTGCGTTCCGGTCGTCCTCGATGACGGGCTCATCGGCCGATGTCGTCATCCGGTCCTCCGCATCATCGCCGTGGGAAAGCCTTTTCTGCCGAGGGGTCGGCACCCAGTCCGGATCGGTCTCATGCCCGGTGGCCGGCCCTTTCTTCGCACGTCGTCTGGTACCACCTCGATGCAGCACCCGGGTTGCCAGGGCCGCGTCCGTGGTGCGGCGGATCCGCGGATGCCGATCGGCGAGCATCGGGAACAGCACGAAGACCCAGAGCACGACCAACGCGATCCACAAGATCGAATTCGGCATCGCGCTCCCACCTCCGTCCCCGCCTGACCACTGTCCCTTCTCGACCGTTGGGCAGGTTCTCGCCACCTGTTCCGTCCTGGCACCGGACGCACCACCGACGTCCGTAGGTTAATGCGGCGTCACAGGAATATCCCGCAGGCGCGCCGCCCACACCTGTCCCACCCGTCACAAGCCGGTCATGACCAGGCTCGGGCGTGTCGAACGCGGAAAACACCGCGCGACAGGGGCGCTCACGGCGGCGTGGCACGACCCGAGCGGATGAGGCGATCGACCACCGTGCCGGATACCTCCTCGACGGTCATCGCGACCAGCAGATGGTCGCGCCACGCGCCATCGACGTCCAGATAGCGCCGCAAGGTGCCCTCCTCGCGGAAGCCCACATTGCGCAGTACCGCCTGGCTGGCCAGATTCTCCGGCCGCACGGTCGCCTCCACCCGGTGCAGGCCCACGGGCCCGAAGCAGTGGTCCAGTCCCATCGCCAGCGCGGCGGTGGCGACACCCTGGCCGCCGACGTCCTTGGCGACCCAGTAGCCGATCCACGCCGAACGCAGCGCACCGCGCACGATATTGCCGATGGTCAGCTGGCCGCCGAAGGATCCGTCCACCTCGATCACCAGCGGCACCATCGCACCCCGGCGCGCCTCGGCCTTCAGACTCGACCACAGCGAGGGCCAGTTCGAGGCGTGATTGCGCGCCTCCCAGCTACCCCGGCCGGTCGGCTCCCACGGCTCCAGATGTTCACGGTCGCGCAGGCGGATTCGCGACCAGGCCGCCGCGTCCCGCAGCCGGATCGGGCGCAGCGTCACCCGCCCACCCGGGACTCGAACCGGACCGAGATGTGCGGGCCAGCCCGGATGCTGGGCGGCCCGGAATACGTTCATGTCCACATATCACCCGCGCTGCGCGAGAAATGCGACCTGGACCTCGTCACCGGTGCGAATATCGGTGACCTCCGGGTCGATGACGATCAGGCTGTTGGCCTCGGCCAGGGTCGAGAGCAGATGCGAGGAGCCGTTCACACCCAGCGGCTGCACCAGATATTCACCGGTCTGCTCGTCGCGCATCAACTGGGCACGCAGGTAACCGCGGCGGCCCTCCATGGAGGTGATCGGCATGATCGTGCGGGCCCGCACCACGCGGCGCATCGGATGCCGGCGGCCCAGCGCGATCCGGATCAGCGGCCGCACCATGATCTCGAAAACGACAAGGGCGCCAACGGGATTCGACGGCAGCAGGAACGTCGGCACCTCGTCGCGGCCGAGCCGGCCGAAGCCCTGCACCGAACCCGGATGCATGGCCACCCGATCGATGGTCAGCTCACCCAGCCCCTCCAGGGCCTCGCGGATCTGCTCGGAAGCCCAGCCGCCGACCGCGCCCGCGATCACGACGACCTCCGAACGCACCAGCTGTCCCTCGACCACGTCGCGCAGGCGCTTGGGATCGGCGCTGACGATGCCGACCCGATTCACGTCGGCGCCGGCGTCGCGGGCGGCGGCGGCCAGCGCGTAGGAGTTCACGTCGTAGACCTGTCCCGGGCCGGGCGTGCGATCGATGTCGACCAGCTCGCCGCCGATCGAGATCACCGACAGCCGCGGCCGCGGATGCACCAGCACCTTGTCCCGGCCGACCGCCGCCAGCAGGCCGACCTGCGCCGCGCCGATGATGGTGCCCGCCCGGACCGCGATATCGCCGGGTTGCACGTCGTCACCGATGCGCCGCACGTAATCGCCGGACCGGACCGGCTCGTAGATCTTGATCCGGGCCCGGCCGCCGTCGGTGAAATCCAAGGGCAGCACAGCGTCCGCGAGGGTGGGCAGCGGCGCGCCGGTATCGATGCGGACCGATTGCCGCGGCTGCAATCGGATCGGCTGGCGCGAACCGGCCGCGACCTCGCCGACCACCGGCAGTGTCAGCTCTATCGGATCGCCGTCCTCGGTGCGGATGTCGGCACCGGCACCCTGCACATCCACGCTGCGCACGGCATAACCGTCGATGGCGGCCTGATCGAATCCGGGCAGCGGACGCTCGGTGACCACGTCCTCGGCGCACAGCAGACCCTGAGCCTCGGAGATCGCGACCCGGACCGGCCGCGGGGCCACGGCCGCCGCGGTCACCTTGATCTGCTGGTCCTCAACCGAGCGCATGCCGCCCTTCCCTTTACTCCGACTGATCACCCGGTCCCGCGGTGACGGGACCCGGCCGACCCCGTCGTCACGACGAGATCAGCTGCGGGTTCCAATCCGGAGCAAGCCGACGCTGCAACCACTCGCGCAAGGCGGGGCCGTATTCGTCTCGCTCCAAAGCGAAATCGACCGCAGCACGAAGATAACCGCCAGGGTTGCCGAGGTCGTGGCGCGACCCACGGTGGACAACGACATGTACCGGATGTCCCTCCGCGATCAGCAGCGATACGGCGTCGGTGAGCTGCAGCTCACCGCCCGCACCCGGCTCGATCCGGCGCAGCGCGTCGAAGATGGCGCGATCGAGCAGATACCGGCCCGCCGCGGTGAAGGTCGACGGCGCCTCCTCGAGCGCCGGCTTCTCCACCATGCCGACCACACGCAGCACGTCGGGGTTCGTGCTGTCGGTCACCGGCTCCACGTCGAAGACGCCGTAGGCGCTGACCTCCTGCTTGGGGACATCGATCGCGCAGAGCACCGTGCCGCCGCGCTTGCGCCGGACACGGCTCATCACATCCAGGACGCCGCAGGGCAGCACCAGATCGTCGGGCAGCAGCACGGCGATGGCGTCCTCGTCGGGGTCGAGCGCCTGCTCGGCCTGGGCGACGGCATGGCCCAGCCCGAGTGGCTCGTCCTGCACCACCGAGGTCACATCGAGCAGGCCGGGAGCCTTGCGCACCTTCTCCAGCAGCTGGAACTTCCCGCGTTCGGCGAGCGTGCTCTCCAGCACCAGGTCCTCGACGAAGTGGGCGACGACCCCGTCCTTACCGGGCGAGGTCACGATGACCAGCCGCTCGGCGCCCGAGCCGGCGGCCTCGGCGGCCACCAGTTCGATACCGGGTGTGTCCACGACCGGCAGCAGCTCTTTCGGCACGGTCTTCGTCGCGGGCAGGAACCGTGTCCCGAGTCCGGCCGCGGGGACCACCGCGGTACGGAAGCAGGAACTCACGGCCCGCGTCGCGTCCGATCCGGCGTCAGCTGTCATAAGTGCACACCCTATCCATCGCTCTTGTCGTCGGACCGGCTCAACACCGGCCCGGCATCTGGGAAGCCTAGGCGGCCGCGGCGGCGCCGTCGCACCGAAACGGCGCGGCAGCAACCCTGCCGAGGTCCACCGCCGGACCCCGGGACTATCCGCCGGGGAACCGGCCGCAACCGTTGTTTCACCGCGTTACCAGCGTGTTCGCGGTACCGCGTCGGGTCAGCGATTCCCCGTCGAGGGCACCTGGAAACACGGGAGCGGGCAAACTCACCGTTCGCCCACCTAGGGTGAGCCTGTGGAGATCGCCGGTCAGCGGGACAAGGGGCGGTGGCGGACGGAATTGCTGGCCGCCCGAGCGGCGGTGCCGCCGGAGACCAGGGCCGCGGAGGCCGACGCCCTGTCCCGGTCGGTGCCGCGGGTACTGGACCTCGACGGGCCGCGCACGGATGGGCCCGGGCGCGAGCGGCGCCCCGCGGGCGGGTCCGGCTCGGGGTGGGTGGCCGGGTATGTCCCGGTCGCGGGCGAACCCGGGTCGGTGGCGATGCTCGACGCGCTGCGGGCCGCGGGGGCTCGGGTGATGGTCCCCGTGACCGGCCCGCCGGGACCATTGGATTGGGCGGAGTACACCGGCGTCGAGGGGCTGCGGCGCGCCCGCTACGGCCTGCTCGAGCCCGAGGGGCCGCCGTTGGGGGTGGCGGCGATCGCGTGGCCGGAGGTGATCGTGATGCCGGCGCTCGCGGTCGATCGGCGCGGTGTGCGGCTGGGACGAGGCGCCGGATATTACGACCGGACGCTACCGGCGGCGCGACCGGACGCACGTCTGGTGGCCGTCGTCCGGGACTCGGAACTGCTCGAGGCGCTGCCGGAGGAACCCCACGATCGGCGGATGGGATGGGCCTTGCTGCCGGAGGCCGGGCTGTGCAGGCTCGGCGCCGACGATCGCGAGAGCGACGTCCGGCCCGTGCCGCGATGAGAGCGAGACCACCGCACCGGTGCCCGACGGCGCCGGCACCGTGGGAATCAACACCGGATTGGCACTGTTGGCACTGTCGGCTGTAGAGTGCTAAAAGACGAAAACCGTGGAGGTTCGCAGGTGCCTACTTACTCGTATCAGTGCACGCAGTGTGGCGACAAGTTCGACATCGTGCAGTCGTTCTCCGATGACGCCCTGACCACCTGCGAAAAGTGCAACGGCAAGCTGCGCAAGCTGTTCAACTCGGTCGGCATCGTCTTCAAGGGCAGCGGCTTCTACCGCACCGACAGCCGCAACGGCTCCTCGTCGGCCAGCGAGCCCGCGAAGTCGAGCGAATCCAAGTCGAGCGATTCGTCCGCCTCGAGCAGCTCGTCCAGCTCGTCGAACAGCCCGAGTTCATCGTCGAGCTCCTCGTCGACCAGCACCGCCGTCGCCTGACCCGGGCCCGCACCGGGCTGCGATGAACCGCCCGGCAGGCCATTGTGTTCCGTCCGCGTCGGCCACAGTTTTCCACAGCCCCTCCGTTATCCACAGAGAAGTTCTGACCTGCTCTTTTCCGGGATGACCGAGCTGCTGCGGCTCCTACGGTGGCCGATATGCGGACCTTGCGATTCGATCGTCTACGCCCCGTCGATACCGATCTCGGCCGTGCTCGCGGCACCGAATTCCTGTCCCGGATACGGCCGCCCTGGCTCGACCTGACCCTGATTCGCCGCCTGTCGGCCGTCGGACTGGCCGCTGCGGCGGCTGTCGTCGCCCTGCGCGGCGACACCGCCGGACATCGCACGCCGGTCGTCGTCGCGGCGCGAGATGTGGCGCCCGGACAGGTATTGGCACCCGCGGATCTGCGGCGCGCGGACCTGCCGGCGGACGCGATACCGGGCGGCGCCGTCACCGATCCCGCAACCCTGCTCGGCGCGACCTCCACCGGCGCGGTGCACGCCGGGGAAATACTCACCGATCTCCGGATCGTCGGCCCGCGGCTGGCAGCCGTGGCGACCGGTGTGCCGAATGCCCGGATCGTGCCGATGCGGTTGGCGGACAACGCCATTGCCGATATTCTGCGGCCCGGCGACCGGGTGGACGTGGTCGCCGCGGAAGAGACCGGCGGCCACGGCGATCCGGATACGGTTGCGCCACGCGGGCGGTCACCGTCCGCACACACCCTCGCCACCGATGCCGCGGTGGTGCTGATCTCCGGCGCCGCCGAGGCGGGTTCCCGGACCCGCGCTTCCCCCGAACGAATCGTGCTGCTGGCACTCGATCCGGATCATGCAACCACCGTCGCGGCCGCCTCGTTGCACACGGCGCTGACCGTGGTGTTTCACTGATGTTCGCTGTGTTCGCCGAGCATTTGCCACAACTGTCCGTTAGCATCCCGAGTACCTCATTCGATAGCGGAAAGCAATCGCATCGGATGCCACGACCAGACCGAACGGCGAGGCGCGGACACGCCGGATGAGACAGGAGCCGCAATGCTGAAAGGTTTCAGAGATTTCCTGCTCCGGGGGAACGTGATCGACTTGGCGGTCGCGGTGGTCATCGGTACCGCGTTCACCGCGGTCGTCACCGCCATCGTGACCGGGATCGTCAATCCTCTGTTGGATATGTTCGGCGGCGCGAACGAACACGGCTGGGGCTTCTATCTGGATTCCAGTAAGCCGTCCACGTTCATCGCAATCGGCCCGATCATCACCGCCGTGGTCAACTTCATTCTCATCGCGGCGATCCTGTACTTCATCTTGATCCTGCCGGCGGGACGCCTGATGAAGCGCTTCGGCACCGAGAAGGAAGCCGTGATGACCGAGGTCGAATTGCTCACCGACATCCGCGATCTGCTCGCGGACGGCAGTAAGAGCGCCGGCGGCCGGCACGAGTTCTCCGACGTCGAATCCCTTCGCCGCCAGGCGGATGCGCAACGGGGCCGGTGAAGCGAAGGCCCTGCGCCGCGTATCCGATATCGGTCAGCCCAGGCTGAACGGCTCACCCCACAGCGTCACCCAGGAGATGACGTCGTCGGTTTCGACCTCGACGCTGACGAATGCGCGCGCCTGCGCCTGACCGCCACATCCGGTCAGGCCGATGGCCTCGTCGGACCAGGCCACCGAGCCGCTGTCACCCTGGAATTTGTTGCGGGACTTGTGCACATCCCGGCCGCTCGCGTCGTTCTCCTCGAGGTCGAGGACGTAGAACGACTTCGCCTGGCCCGGTGCGAGAGTCAGATTGCCGCCGACGTTTCCGCCGGCGTCGGGCTTGGCGTTCTCGCCGTCGCTCCAGTCCATATTCGCGCCGGGGCCGCCGTCGGCGCCGACTCCGGAGATGTCGACCTCGCAGCCCACGGTGTAACCGGGATAGAGGCTGCCACCCACGGCGGTGGTGGTGCCGGACAGTTCGACATGGGCGTTACCGGAGACCCGGGCAGTGCGGTGCACCGCCGTGGCGCCCATCGACGGGTCGATATTCGCGGACTCGCCGTCCAGCCAGACGTGCACCGCGGTCCCGTCGGACAGCGTCTTGGACAACTCGCCACCGGGCAGCGGGACGAAGGTGTCGGCGCCGGCGGCACCGGTGGAGAGCAGTCCGACGGCAACCACCGCGGCGGCCCCGACGCCCGCCGAGCGCACACCCCACCGCACACCGTGCGCACGGTTCGTATTCATCTTTCCCTCATCAGGTTCTTACGGCTGGCCTCGAACAGCGAGACCGGCATGCGGTTCTCCCGCCTTCACCACCGGCCGGCATCCGATCGGAGGGGAACTCCGGGACCGTCAGCCGTGATGTGGGGGAACCTGAGAGCGCAACCAGTCGTCCGATGAGCGGGGTCGCTCACCGTCGGGGGCGCGCTCGTCGCTACTGGCCCGTGGCAGCGTTTCGCCGAAGATGGCCGCCAGACGCGCGGCTTCCGCTGCCGACCGGGCGCGGCTCTTCGCCGGGCGATCCGCGGAGTGCGAATCTCCCGGGCGCTGCGCCTCGGCCGGCTGGTCGGTCATACCGCGATTATTCCGCCAAACCGGACAGTTCGTCGACGACCCGGCTCACCAGCGGGCCGAGCGTGGCCATGCCGTCGCGAATGGCATCGCGCGTGCCGGGCAGGTTGACCACCAGGGTGCTGCCCGAGACGCCGGCCAGACCACGCGACAGACCGGCGTCGAGCGAGCCGGCCGCGAGTCCGGAGGCACGCAGCGCCTCGCTGATTCCGGGCAGTTCGCGATCGAGCACCTCGAGGGTCGCCTCCGGAGTGACATCGCGCGGCGACATACCGGTACCGCCCACGGAGATCACCAGGTCGACCCCGCCGATTACGGCGGTGTTGAGGGCATTGCGAATTTCGATCTCGTCACCGGCCACCGACACCGTGGCATCCACGAGGAAGCCGAATTCGGTGAGCAGTTCGGTCACCAGCGGGCCCAGCGAGTCCACCCCGCCATGCGCGGTTCGATCGTCCACGACCACAACAAGTGCCCGGCCCGCCACGGGAGCATCGATTTCCATGTTGCTCACCGTAGCGTCCGTGGGCGACAACCACTCCGGTCCCCCGGGCTCGTCGGCATCGGGTGTCGGGAGCACTGTCAAAGGACGCGGTTCACGGATCATCGGCCACCCTCCGCCGGTGCGGCGCCGAGGGTCACCTCGACGGTTTTCGGATTCTGTCCCTGTGGATCGGTGTAGGTGACCTTCACCTTGTCACCTGGTTGGTGCGACCGCACGGCGGCGATCAGCGAGTTGCCCGAGTCGATGACCTGATCGTCGACCCGGGTGACGATCGCGCCCGACGGGATGCCCGCCTTGGCGGCCGGACCGTCGGGTGTCACGTCCAGGACCCGGGCGCCGTTGACGTCGTCCTGCGCGCGCACCGAGATCCCGATCTGAGCATAGGTGGCGTGACCGGATTTGGTGAGTTCGTCGGCGACGCGACGGGCCTGATCGACCGGAATCGCGAAGCCCAGGCCGATCGATCCGCTCTGCGAACCGGGCATCTCGGAGGCCCCGAGTGTGGCGATCGCGGTGTTGATGCCGATCAGCTTGCCGTTCGTATCGACCAGTGCGCCACCGGAATTACCGGGGTTGATCGCGGCATCGGTCTGGATCGCCGAGATGACCGTGCCCTGGGAGCCGGCCTCACCACTGGTCGACACCGGGCGGTTGAGCGCCGAGACGATTCCGGTGGTGACGGTTCCGGCCAGGCCCAGCGGCGAGCCGACCGCCACCACGGGCTGTCCGACCATCAGGTTGCGCGAGGTGCCGAGTTCGATCGGCGTCAGGTCGGTCTTCCCGGCCGCTTTGATGACGGCGAGATCCGACACCGGGTCGATGCCGACGACCGAGGCGTTGGCGGTACTGCCGTCCTGGAAGGCGACCTCCATCTTGGCGTTGGGACCGGCACCGCTGGCGACGTGGTTGTTGGTGAGGATCAGGCCGTTCGAGGACAGCACCACACCCGAGCCCTCACCCTCCGCGCGGGCGCCCGCGACACGGATCATCACCACGCTGGGCAGGACCTTCTGCGCGACCGCGGGGACGGACCCGGGCGGCGCGCTCGCCGAGGCGGGATCGACGGGAGCGGGTGCGTTCAGGGCATTGTTGACCGGCGCCTTGTTGTCCGAGCGCGTGGCGAGGGTGCCGACCGCGCCACCGATACCACCCGCGACGAGCGCCAGCACGACGGCGCCGGCGAGCAGGCCCGCCCGGCCCCGGCGACGCGGAACCCCGGCGTGGGCACCGGCAGGGTCGGCGCCGGGGGGATACGGTTCGCCCGCTCGATGCTCGCCGGTGGCGGCGTAGGGCGCACCGGGCGGGTACGAGCCGGGCTGCTGATAGCCCGGGCCCGAGGTGTGCCCGGTCGACGCGTACGGGTTGTACGGCGGCATCGGCGCGGTGTGACCGGCCGCTTGCTCGGCGGAGGAGAACCCCGGATGCTGCGCCGGTCCGTGGGCTTGCCCCGGTTGACCCGGGCCGCCCTGTTCAGGATTCGGGAACTGCTCGGTCCGATGCTCGCCGGCCGATTGCGCGCCGGGCTGTTCCCGCGGTTCCCCACTCGACCCGGCCGATCCCGGCGACTGGGCACCCGCTTCGCCACCGGCCTGCGACGACGGCCCGGCCCACTGCGACGGTTGCCCCCACCCGCGCGACGCGTTCCCGGCATCCCCCGCCGAAGCCGTCCCGGAATCCGCCGACGGCGGAGTCGGCTCGGGCCCTCCCGACTGGGGAGTCGAACCGGTCGGCTCGTCGCGCCTGTCCCTCGAATCCTCGGTCATATCTCTCGTTTCTCCTCGAGTCTGTCGCCCAGCCTGGTGACAGCGACTGAGAGCGGACTGAGACCGTGCTTTCAGTTCTCCGTGACTCCGTGCAGTATCCGGCGGCCGCGGCCGGGTTTCCGCGGGACGGTACGCACGCGTGCCAGTGTATGGGGCAGCCTGACGCGGGCCCGTCGATTCCGGATCGCCGCTGATCACTCCCGACGGTCATCGGCGGTCGGCGGTTCGCCGGGAAGGACGATGCGTACCAGCGTGCCACCGCGTCCGGAGGTATCCACGGTGATCGTGCCGCCGTGCTTGGACACCACCTGCTTCACGATGGCCAGTCCCAGCCCGGATCCGGGCATCGAGCGCGACGCCGTGGTGCGGTAGAAGCGTTCGAAGACCAGTTCCCGCTCCTCCGGCGGAATGCCCGGCCCGGCATCGTCGATCGCGATTTCCATGAGCCCCGGCCCGGTTTCGCGCATGGTCATGATGACCTGCGCCTCCGGCGGACTCCATTTCGCCGCGTTGTCGAGCACATTGAGGATGGCCCGCTCGAGTCCGGCGTCGTGGCCGTAGACGAACCACGGCCGCAGCTGCGCCGAGAATTCCACGTCCACGCGCCGGCGCCGCGCCCGTTCCAGGGCCCGTTCGGCCACTTCACCGAGATCGACCCGCTCGTAGACGGTTTCGGGCGCGTCTTCGCGAGCCAGGTCCACCAGGTCACCCACCAGCGTGGACAACTCCTCGATCTGGGCGATGACATCCGCGCGCAGCCCGGCCATATCCTCCTCGGGAATCGGCGGTGCGTCCGGACGCGAGGAGGCGATGAGCAGTTCCATATTGGTGCGCAGCGAGGTCAGCGGCGTGCGCAGTTCGTGTCCGGCGTCGGCGACCAGCCGCCGCTGCCGGTCGCGAGATTCGGCGAGCGCCCGCAACATCAGATTGAAACTCTCGGTGAGCCGCGCCAGTTCGTCGTCACCGGTCACCGGAATCGGCGCCAGATCGTCGGTGCGCGCGACGCGTTCGGTGGCCGCGGTCAATCGCGCGATGGGCCGCAGCCCCGTCCGGCCGACCGTCGCACCGGCGGCTCCGGCGACCAGCACTCCACAGCCGCCGATCGTGAACAGCAGCCACGCGAGCCGGTCGAGCACTTCGCGGGTGGGTTCCAGCGACCGCGAAATAACCAGCGTGGCACCGGATTTCGTGCGCCGGGCGAGCACGCGCTGATTGTTCGCGGTCCGCAGCGAGACATCGGCCTTGCCGTGCGCCACCGCCATCTCGGCCGGGCCGATCGGCGGATCCATCGGCTGCGGCGGGGCATAGGGGATATCGACGTCCGGATAGATCAGCGCGATGCCGATATCGTTGGAGTACAGGCTGCTGAACATGATGATCGCCTGGAAGCCCTGCAGGTCGATGTTGTTCTTGACCATCACCTCCGAGCGGCTGCGCAGCTGACTGTCCACATCGGCATACAGCGCGCGGGCGACCAGCGCGTAGGCGGCGATCGAGGTCACCGCGACCGCGATGGCCACCACCGAGGCGGCCAGCAGGGTCACCCGCCAGCGCAGCGACACCGAACGGGTCAGCGGCATCGGCGGGCGCATCTCGTGCGGATCGGGACGCGGCCGCAGCCGCGCCACGCGATCGGGGCGGCCACCCTGCCCGGGATGAGCTCTTGCCACGACGACCCCGCCTACGGAGGAGTCTCGCGCAGCACGTAACCCACCCCGCGCACGGTGTGGATCAATCGCGGCTCCCCCTCGGCCTCGGTTTTGCGGCGCAGATAGCCGATATAGACCTCGAGCGCATTACCGGAGGTCGGAAAGTCGTAGCCCCAGACCTCTTCCAGAATGCGGCTGCGCGTCAACACCCGGCGCGGATTCGCCATCAGCATTTCCAGCAGCGAGAATTCGGTGCGGGTCAGGCTGATCGCGCGCTCCCCGCGCGAGACCTCACGCGTCACCGGATCCAGGGACAGATCCGCGAAACGCATCGTCTCCGAGGAATCGGTGGCCGAGTCGGCGGTGGTGCGGCGCAACAGCGCGCGCAAACGCGCCAGCAATTCCTCGAGGGCGAACGGTTTGGGCAGATAGTCGTCGGCGCCGGCGTCGAGGCCGGCCACTCGCTCCGACACCGAATCCCGGGCGGTGAGCACGAGAATCGGCAGATCGTCACCGGTGCTGCGCAGGCGGCGGCATACCTCCAGGCCGTCCAGCCGCGGCATCATCACATCGAGCACCAATGCGTCGGGCCGGGACGCGGTCACCTTCTCCAAGGCGTCGATGCCGTCGACCGCCAGCTCGACGGAATATCCATTGAAGGTGAGCGACCGGCGCAGCGACTCGCGCACCGCGCGATCATCGTCGACTACCAGAATGCGCATGGCCTCCAGTTTGACCGGATCGACTGAGAGCCGACTGAGAACCGACCATTCGACACGCCGCACAACCACAACAGGTGACCTGCGGAATCATCGAAAATAGTTCCGAGAAGTATCTGTTGCACACGAAAGTTGTTGCGCCGAGCGGTTTTAGACTGTTGTCGCAGGACCCCTCCAAATTGCCGCGAACGTGTTCGCGCGGTATGTTGCCTGCGGTAAAAGTAAACCTCTAGTTGGTTCTCAACCCGTTGGACCCGAACGGCCAGACGCGGGCGGCGGCCGGAACCCGGGGCACGTGCGCGAGCGGAGGCGACGGAAGCGGGATGGGCACTGCACCGCGGCCATGGCAGAGGAGTCTGTCCAATCTGTCCGTGACTAGCAAGGTCGGCATCGTGCTACTGCTGCCGGTCGTGCTGGCATCGGCATTCGCCGTTCTTCGAATCAAGGACGAACTCGGCACCGTCTCACAGCTGAACACAGCCAGTGAGCAGGCGCGGATCATCCGGCCGACCCTCGACTTCGGTTCGGCGGCCAACAATCTCGCCGTCACCCTCGGCAACGGCGAACACGTTCCGCAGTCGGCGCTGGACCAGGCCGCGGCCCGGTTCGACCAGGCCGCGGCGGATCTGCAGACGGCGCTGCAGAATTCGGCGGCCGACAAGCGGGTCGCCACCGAACTCACCGAGGCGCTGGCGGCCGGGCGCACCCTGCGCAACAGCCTGCACGGCGGTGCGCCGCAGGAGGTCGTCAAACAGGCGAGCGAGGTGAACGGCCACGTCAGCAACGCGGTCTCGTCCCTGGCGACGCCGAAGGAGACCACCCTCGAGCGCTACTACGTGCAGATGGGTGTCATCGCCATCGCCCGCCAGATGTTCACCCAGCAGCAGCTGGCGCTGGAGAGCGGCGAGATCGGCAACAACCCGGCCGTGCTGGCCCAGGTCCTGACGGCCACCGGCGCCGAGCTCACCATGATCAACCAGTACGCGGTCGTGCAGCCGGAATCGGCGCTGAAGCCGGATGTGCTGCTCGGCGCTCTGCAGACGCGTATCGCGGCGATGAGCCAGAACGCGGTCGAGCCGATCAACGTGCCCGGTGTCGTCCAGTCGCTGCAGACCAGTACCGACACCTACAACGAGGCCACCAACCATCTGGTCGACCTGATCGACTCCGGATTGTCGGACCGCTCGGTCGACGCGCGCGGCACGGTTCTGCGCGATGTGGCGCTGGTGGTCGTGACCCTGCTGGCCGGCCTGGCCCTGGCGCTGGCGGTCGCCCGCTCGCTGGTCGTCCCGATTCGCCGGCTGCGCCGCGATTCGCTGCAGGTCGCGCACACCGATCTGCCCGCCGAACTCGCGGTCGTGCGCGGTGGCGGCGCGACCCCCGAGATCGTCCCGGTCGACGTGCAGACCACCGAGGAGATCGGTCAGCTGGCGCGAGCGGTCGACGACATGCACCGCCAGGCGCTGTTCCTCGCCGCCGAGCAGGCCCGTCTGCGCCTGCAGATCAGCAATATGTTCGAAACGCTCTCGCGGCGTAGCCAATCGCTGGTCGAACAGCAGCTGTCGCTGATCGAGGATCTGGAACGCGACGAGGACGACTCCGATCGGCTGCAGAGCCTGTTCCGCCTCGACCACCTGGCCACCCGCATGCGCCGAAACGGCGACAACCTGCTGGTGCTCGCCGGCACCGCGCTGCGCCGCGGCCATCTGCCGCCGGTGCCGCTGTCGGACATGCTATGGAGTGCGGTCTCCCAGGTCGAGGACTATCAACGCGTCGAAATCGGTTCGGTGCCCGACGGTATCGTCGCCGGTGAGCCCGCCGTCGACATCGAACACCTGCTGGCCGAGCTGATCGACAACTCGCTGCGCTACTCACCGCCGAACACGCCGGTGGCGGTTTCGGTGTCGCGCGCGGTGGACGGCGGATATCTGATCGAGATCACCGACCGCGGCCTGGGCATGTCCGCCGAGGATATGCGCGCGATCAACGAGCGCCTGGCCTCCGGTGGTGAGGTCACCATCGAAACCGCGCGCCGCATGGGTCTTTTCGTGGTCGGTCGGCTGGCGGCACGGCACACCATCACGGTCGGCCTGCGCCGCACCTCCACGATGGCGCAGCAGCCGGGCATCACGGCCAGTGTGCATCTACCGGGTGCGCTGGTCTCGCCCGCGGAGGCCGTGGTTCCGCCGGCCATCTCGACCTTCACCACGCCGGCCGCGGACTTCCCGTCCCCGGTGACCGAGTTCCCCGCTCCCGGCCGCACTCTCACCGCGGTGCCGAATCCGCCGGAGCGGTTCGGGGAGAGTTCGGAGCCGGCCCGTTTCACCAGCGCCGGACTGCCGCAGCGGCGCCCGACCGGCCAGTCGGACTCCGAACCCGCGGCGGCCCCGGTCACCCGGCTCACCCCCCTGCCCGACGTCGCGGAGACCGGCGACCGCGCGGCGGAACCCCACGACGACGGCGTATTGCGCGGTGCCGAGACCGGACGCGAGGACGCCTTCCACGACGACCACGCCGAGGAGAATCCCCGCGCCGAGCGCGCCGAGGCCGAGGAGGCCGAAACCGCGGACCGCGGCGACAGTTTCGCCCCGGTCTCCGATCCGTGGAACCCGGTGACCGACCGCGACCTCGGACAAATCGTGCCGCCCCGGCGTCCCGCCCCGGCCGATCCGCGGCCGCAACCCCAGCCCCAGCCGCAGCCCATCGATATCTGGGCCGAAACGGCGATCATGGCCCCGGCGCAGCGCACTCCGGACCGTGAACCGGCGCCGCTGTCCCGCCACGGCGCGACCCTCGCGCCACCCCGGCCCGACGCCTACCAGCACGATGCCGACCAGCAGGATGCTCAGGCGCCGGCCAAACCGGAATCCCCCACGCCGATCTATCAGCGCATGGTGTCGGAATGGCTGGTCGAACCGTCCTCGAACGCGCCGACCGGCGCCTGGTCGTCTCCCGCCGACGAAGGCTGGGCGGCGGCCGCGGACGCCAGTTCCCCGACCGCGACCACCCGTACCACGGGTGGCCTGCCCATCCGCCGGCCCGGTGCGCAGCTGGTGCCCGGCGGTCTGACGCAGGAGGATGTCGTCGAGGCTCGGGATCCGGAGGAAATCCGCAACAACTTGTCCAGACATCTGAGCGGCGTCCGCAGCGGACGCGTCAGCGTCCGAGACAACACGGCCCAGTACGACCCGGCCGATACGGCCGGCTACGACTCGGCCGGGCGGAACAACGCTCAGCAGAACGACGGAGGCTTTGCATGACCGACACTGCGCAGAACACGACAGACGAGAATTTGAATTGGCTCGTCACCCGCTTCACCAGAGAGGTGCCTGGAGTCTCGCACGCGGTGCTCGTGTCGGCCGACGGCCTGCTCCAGGCGACCAGCCCGCATCTCCCGTCCGATCGCGCCGAACAGCTCTCCGCGGTGACCGCCGGTCTGGCGAGTCTGTCGGCGGGGGCGGCGCAATTGTTCAACGGCGGCAAGGTGATGCAGTCGATCGTCGACATGCAGCGCGGCTACCTGCTGGTGATGAGCGTCGGCAACGGCTCGCACCTGGCGGTACTGGCCAACAAGCAGCACGACATCGGCCGCATCGGCTACGAGATGGCCCTGCTCGTCGATCGAGTCGGATCGGTCGTGCAAGCCACGGCCCGTTCGGCGGTCTGACGATTGCGATGTCGAGCTCGTTCGGAGCCGGGTCCGGCCGGCCAACCACACGCGTCCGTCCTTATGCGCTGACCGCTGGGCGCACCGAACCCGCGGTCGAACTGCCCCTCGAGGCGGTCGTGGAGACACTGCCCTACGCCAATCAATTCGATTGGCCCGCAGGCGATATTCGAACAGATATTCTGCGTCTGGGCGCGGGTCGGCTCTCGGTCGCCGAAATCGCCGCCCATCTGCAACGTCCTCTGGGCATGATCCGGGTGGTGATCGGCGACCTCGTGGTGGCCGGGACCCTCCGGGTGCACACCACGCTCAGCGAGGATGCCAGTTTCGACGAGCGGCGATCCCTGATGGAGAGGACCCTGCGTGGACTCCGTGCCCTTTGACACCGCGGCACCGCCCCTTCGCCCCGCGGCGCCCTCGACGGCCGAGCGGTATCCGCCCGCACCGCAGCCGAATTCCCCGCAGATCGATTCGCCCGGAGCCAATTCCCCGGGCTCGCACCCGCAACCGCCGCTTCCATACCAGAATCCCCCCATGCACTTTCAGAACTCGACGGCTCCGATGCCGCCCCACCCGGAGCCCGACAGCCGCACCGCTTCGACCAAGATCGTGGTCGCGGGCGGGTTCGGCGCCGGGAAGACCACCTTCGTCGGTGCGGTCTCGGAGATCGTGCCGCTGCGCACCGAGGCCATGGTGACCGGCGTATCCGACGGTATCGACGACCTGTCCGCCACCCCTGGCAAGGAAACCACCACGGTGGCCATGGATTTCGGCCGCATCATCCTGCCCGGCAATCTGACGCTGTACCTGTTCGGCACGCCCGGACAGCGCCGATTCTGGTTCATGTGGGACGACCTGATCCGGGGTGCGATCGGCGCCGTCGTGCTGGTCGACACGCGCCGGATCGAGGACAGCTTCGCCGCGGTCGACTTCTTCGAGGCGCGCGGGTTGCCGTTCCTGGTGGCGGTCAACAGGTTTCCGAACGCGCCACGTTTCCCGGTCGCCGAACTGCGGGAGGCGCTGTCGATCCGCGAGGGCGTGCCGGTGGTCGACATCGACGCCCGCGACGCCGGGGAGGTGCGGCGGGCGCTCGCCGCGGTCACCGAATACGCGATTCAGCGGCTGACGGCCACCCACGCGACGGTGGGACAGAGCTGAGCGTTGCGAGCGGAGGGGAAGCGATGAACTACTTCACCATGGGGTACTGGGTGCTGGGCCTGGCACTCGGGGTTTCCGCGGCCGGCGCGGTGGTCGGGCTGGCCTGTGTTCGCCAGTCGACGCTTTCGGTCACCGCGCGGTTCCGGATGGTGTGGCTCACCGCGGCGGCCGTGTCCATCGGTGGCGTCGGCACCTGGCTCGCGGTCTACGTCACCATGCTCGGCGTGGGGGTGTCGGCCGGTGAGATCCGCTACGACATCCCCCGGTTGGTCGTGGCCACGGCCATCGCGGTGGCGGCGGTTCTGGCCGGACTGGTGATCACGGGCAAGGTGAACACACTGGTGCGGGTGATCAGCGGCGGCGTGGTGATGGGCCTCGGCATCGGGATCATGCACCTGCTCGCCATGGGCGCGATCCGAGTGCAGGGGTCGGTCGATGTGAACATCTGGATGTCGCTGGGGGCGGGAGCGCTGGCCATCGCGGCCTCGATCGGTGTGCTCTGGGCCACCACCCGTTTCGGCACGATGCTGCCCCTCGCCGGTGCGGCCGTGCTGTACGCGCTCGCGGTCACCGCGATCCACTACCTCGGTCAGGCCGGAGTGCACGTCCATCTCGACACCGCGGTCGGCCAGCCCGACGGCGACGATCTGTTCACCCTCTTCGTCCCGGTGTTCGTGGTGGGCACCCTGTCGCTCGCGGTGCCGATCACCGCGGTCCTGGTCGCTCCCGACCGCACCGGCACCACCCGCTCGCGGCAGCTGGCTCAGGCGGCGAATTCCGCTGCCGGGCAGGCCGCCTCGCCGACCGCCAAGGTCCGGCCCGCGGGACGGGCACCGCAACCGGTGGGCTGAGCGACGACCGCGCCGGCCGAGCGGGGCCGAGCCGCGCACAGACGACAATCGGGGCGGGCCGTAGGGCCCGCCCCGATTGCGTTGCGCTGTCGCGAGATTACGATTCCGCGGGCGCGTTGATCCGGTTGAAGTACTCGATCGCGACCAGCACGCCGGAGATACCACCGACGCCGACCAGACCGGCCGCGGCACCCAGCGGGGCGCCCAGGGCGGCACCGGTCAGGCAGCCGCCGATCCAGCCCGGAACGACCAGGAACGGGGTGCCGAGGGCAGCGCCGAGCACACAGCCGCCGGCCAGGCCGATCGCGGTGCCGACGAGGGTGCCGATGCTGGTGGCGATGCCGAGCTCGTTGATCGCGCTCTGGTTGGCCGCGTCGAGATCCGAACGGCTGGCCACGTCGTGCAGCATCTGCGCCGGGTGGGCGGCAGCGCGGTCGGTGCTCGGGACCAGGGTGGCCTGATTGCCGTCGATCTGCGCGGCGATCGGGTACTCCAGACCGTCGTGCTGATAGCTCAGCGGAAATCCGGCTACTACCTTGCCCTGGTTGTCGCGAACCTGGAACTCGTTGCCTTCGGTCGTCAGCGATCCGGCGTCGGTCTTCACCACGACGGATTTGTCGACAACGTTTGCCGTGTAATGAATATCGGGGTTGGCGGCCGGAGCGGGGGCTGCGAATGCGGTGCCTGTGGAGATCCCAAGAGCAGCGATGACCAGAGCCGATGTTGCGGCGAACTTCCTGAGCTTCATTCCCTCATACACTTTCTTCAGCAGTTTGCGGCGCCGATACCCTGGCGCCTGAGCTCGAATTCGAAACCCTTAGACAGGCTGTCGTGCACCCATTACGAACACGTAACAAAGGCCGTTAATAAGCCGCCAAGAAGATGCCAGGAATGTTAAGAAACTGAAAATTCGGACATTTTCGGGCCGTTGAGCGCGAGTCGGCAAACGCGCAGCCTCCCCGCGAAGCCGCGTCTCGGACTCCCCGCAGGCGGCGGCGCCCGCCCCGGCCGGACCCCCTCGCACCACGGCGTAGGCACCCGGTCTCGGTGCACGGGAGGGGCTTCGCGAATTACAGTGTGGAGCAGGCATTTCGGCCCGCCGCGGGAGCGATGAGAGAGGTACCGGATGTGACTCCGGAGCAGGAAGCGATATTGCGCGATGTTCAGATTCAGCTGCGCGGTCCCGGTTTGGCGGGCTGGCCCCAGCTGGGCGACGACGACGGCACGAACGGCGGCGCCATCTCGGAACGGACGGTCGTCGAGGCGCTGGGCGCCGCCCTGCGGCAGATCGCGGAGCTGCGCACCGAGATCGCCGACCTGGAGACGACCGTGCTGGAACTGGCCCGGCAGGCGCCACCCGCGGCCGAATTGCCGTGGCCGCTGTCGCTGGTGGCCGCGCTGCTGGAGAACCCGGCGGCGGTGATCGGTGAGCAGATCGCGCGCTGGGAGTCGCTGCTCGAGGCGTTGCGACCGAAGCCGGACGAGACGCCACAGGCCGGACAGCGGGCACTGGAAGCGCCATCGTCTGCCGCGCAGCGTGGGTGAAAGGCCTGGAAAGTGGCGATGAGCGGGTTCTCCTGTCACCAGGAGAACCCGCCCTCAGCGACGAGGGTACCGGTATCGCCCTCGGATAGCAGCGTTTCCGCCGGACTTTTTCCGACGCCAAAAACCAACCCGCAGTTGGTGTTTCATCTTCCAGCTACCATTTCGCAAGCGTGATGGCGCCGATATCCCTGCTGGCTCCGATTTATTCGATAACCAAACGGTCGCTCGATTCAGGCAAACGACACAAAAAATTCGGCCGACCGGACGTCGAATCCTACAGCCGGTTCGGGTCGATCAGGCCCCGTCGCACGGCGGTGACCAGCCGGCGCGGGATCTTGTGCACGACGCCCCCGACGTTCACCGGCACCAGGTCGGGCGGAGTCGCCTTCCAGTTCGAACGCCGGCTGTGGGTGTTGGCGCGTGACAGGCGTCGCTTCGGGACCGCCATCTCAGTTCTCCTCTCGTACCGGCGCGGAACGCGGTGTGCGCCTGCCGTATTTGCGTTCGAATTTCTCCACCCGGCCCTGGGTGTCGAGAACGCGGTGCGCCCCGGTCCAGAACGGATGAGAATCCGCGGTGACGTCGACGGTGATCAGCGGATAGCTGTTGCCGTCGGACCATTCGACGGTGCGGGTGCTCGTCGCCGTCGAACGGGTGAGGAAGCGTTTGCCGGTGCTCACATCCTCGAAGACCACCGGGTGGTACTCCGGGTGAATCCCTGATTTCATCGCCCTACCTTTCGTTCGGCCGGGAATCGACGCCACGGCCGCCGGAGTTGTCGGATTGCGTTGTCTCGCACGGGTCCTCGTGGAACTCGCCGAACGGATCGGCCCACTGGGCGACCAGATCCGGCGCATTGCGCAGCAGGATCATCTCGGCCTCGTCCAGCAGTGCCCAGTGCAGCGCGGTACGGATCTCGTCCGGATCGGCACCGCAGGTGAGAATCACCAGCGAGATGTCGCGGTCCCCGAAATCCTCGTCCCAGCGCAGCGCCGCCAGCGCGCGCCGATCGGGGTCGACGGAAGCCAGTTCCGCGGGACTCATCGCCGCCAGCCACGGTCCGGCGTCGCCGACCCGCAAGCCGCCACCGGCGGATTCCAGCCACACCACCCGCTCGGGCTGGGTCGCCAGCCATATCCGCCCGCGCGCGGTGACCACTCCCTCGAACAGCACATCCAGCGCTTCGTGCAGGCGGGTCGGGTGGAACGGGCGATCGGTGGCGAATTCGACCAATGCCACGCCGTGTTCCTCGACCAGCGGCGGCCGGCCGCGCAGCAGCGGTGCGTGCGCGTCGAAGACGCGGCCGCGCCGGGAATCGGCGGGGATGCGGTCGAGCAACATCTCGATGCGCGCCCCCGCTACGTCGCGTCCGTCACCGACCCAGATCGACGGAGCCCGGGGCACGAGCCGATCCACGACCGACCGCACCACGTCGCGCTCCCCGTCGCTCACCCGGTCCGCGGCGAAAACCACCACCGCATCGGCGAATTCGACCTGTCCGACGGCCAGCTGCGCCACGGTCCGATCGTCGTCACCGGGCCCTCCGGCGCGCTCGTCGAGGGTCTCGTCACTCAGCGCGTCGGAAAGCCAGCTGCGCGCGTCGAGGCCGGTGACCACCGCCTCGATCCGCACATCACGGCCCGCGGGGCCGTCCACGCGGCCCACCATGTCGACCACGGTCACGGTGTCGATCGCATGGCACACGGCCTCCGCTTCGAAGGCCGGATCCAGGGCGATCACGATGCGGTGCACCGAGTCCCGTGCCGCCAACCGGCACAGCAGCGGCAGCAGATCGGCGCGCAGGGTGCAGGAGACGCAGCCGTGCGCGAGTTCGTGCACGCTCGCCGTCTCCCGGCCGTCGAGGTCCACCCGGCGGCGGACCACGCCTTCCCGCAGCGAACCGAGATCGTGACGCACGACGGCCGTGCCGGGCGCCGCACCCAGCAATCGCGCGATGTGGTCCATACCGTCCGCGACCGGCCCCTGGAAGCCCGCCAGCAGCACGACGGGCGTGCGGCGGTCGGGATGTGACAGCACCGGAACCCCTTTCGATAATGATTTTCATTTGCTCCAGCCACACGGTACAGTCTGCGGCGACCGTTGTCGAAAATGATTTTCAGAAAGGAGCCCCATGTCGGCCCACTGCCAGGTCACCGGCCGCAAGCCGGGCTTCGGTAAGTCCGTCTCGCACTCCCACGTTCGGACCAACCGGCGCTGGGATCCGAACATCCAGCGCAAGACCTACTTCCTGCCCAGCGAGGGCCGCCGCATCACGCTGCGTGTCTCGGCCAAGGGCATCAAGACCATCGACCGCGACGGGATCGAAGCGGTCGTGGCTCGCATCCGCGCTCGAGGCGGGAAGATCTGATGGCGCGCAGCAACGAGATTCGCCCCATCGTGAAATTGCGGTCGACGGCCGGTACCGGCTACACCTACGTCACCCGCAAGAACCGCCGCAACGACCCCGACCGCATGGTGCTGCGCAAATACGATCCGCTGCTGCGCCGGCACGTCGAATTCCGCGAGGAGCGGTAATGGCGAAGAAATCCAAGATCGCGCGCAACGAGCAACGCCGCGACATCGTGGCCCGCTACGCCGAACGCCGCGCCGAGCTCAAGGAGCTGATCCGGAATCCGGCCACGGCCGACGATCGCCGGGCCGCAGCCCAGCTCGCGCTGCAGCGACTGCCGCGCGACGCCAGTCCGGTACGATTGCGCAATCGGGACGCCACCGATGGCCGCCCCCGCGGTCATCTCCGCAAGTTCGGACTATCCCGGGTGCGTGTGCGCGAGCTGGCCCACCGGGGGGAGCTGCCCGGTGTACACAAATCGAGTTGGTAGACCATCGCAGATCTCGTCGGAAGGACCCGGCATGAACGGTCGGGGCCCGGAGGAGGCAGCTCGCGTAACCACGTAGGGCCCAGAGTTCGTGCCGAGAAAGGATACTGACATGGCAGTCAAGCGAGCACCGTCGAAGCGGATCCGCGCCGAACAGGCCCGGCGCCCCAAGAAGAATCCGCTGATCGCGGCCGGAGTCGAAACCGTCGACTACAAGGATGTGAACCTGCTGCGCACGTTCATCTCCGACCGCGGCAAGATCCGCAGCCGCCGCGTCACCGGACTCACCCCGCAACAGCAGCGGCAGGTGGCGGTCGCGGTGAAGAACGCGCGCGAGATGGCGCTGCTGCCGTTCACCAGTAGGTAGCGAACGAACACGCACGCCCCCGATGCCGCGGCACCGGGGGCGTTCGGTCGTTTCCGGTCACGGAATGGTCAGCAGCTGACCCTCGTTGATGACATCCGGATTCTCGATGCCGCTCGCCCCGGCGATCTCCAGGTAGCGGTTGCCGTCGCCGTAGAACCGTTCCGCGATGGCCCACAGCGTGTCACCGGCCTCCACGGTGTAGGTGCGGGGTTCCGGCGCCGCCGGCGGCGGAGGCACCTGCTCGGCGGCCGGAGCGGCGACCGACTCCTCGACCACGATCGGATTGTCGGTGTTTGTGCCCGACGCCCACAGCGAGGCGCCGTCCCGGCCGTACAGGACGAGGTTGCGGTCCGATTGCAGGACCAGGCGATCGGCGGCCTGCCCGTTGGTGTCGGTGGCCCAGACGGGCCCGCTGCCGGAGTACAGCACGAAGTTGCCGTCCTCCTGCAGGACGGCGCGCTCGACGCCCCGCTCGTGGGTCATGGTCGCCCACACCACGGTGCCGTCGGGCTCGGAAAGCACCAAGTTGCCATCGTTTTGGAGAGTCAGCGTGTACGCGCCGCCCTGAAGGGCCTGACCCAGGCCGAGTTCCTCGCCTACCTGCAACGTGTCGCCCACGCGGTGGATCCTTTCGAGAAGAGGTCGTGTCGATCGGTGATTCGATGGCGCAGAACCGCATTCGCTCATCGTTTGCGAACGATACTTGGCGGGCATCGGATTTCGCAGCAGTTACGCGCCGGCGTTCGCAGAATGTTCACTGGGATGTGGCTCACAGCCGGACAACTCCCGCCGATAGGGTGACCGCATGGACTCCCTCCCCGGACGACGCCGCATCGCAGCGGCGGCAATCACGCTCCTCGCACTACCGGCCCTGCTGGTCACCGCATGCGGGAACTCCGACAACGGTGGGGCACAGTCGAATACGACCACGGCCGCGGTGAGCACTCCCACCGAGCAGAACCCACCGCAACCGGGCCGGATGTTCACCGCCAACTCGACGATCACCTCTCCGCACCCGCTGCCGTTCGACAGTTGGAGCCGGGTGGCCCCGGACCGGATCGCGGTGAATTTCCAGATCGGCTCGCCGGAATGTTACGGCGTGGACGCGGCCACCACCGAAACCGACACCACCGTCACCGTCGCCCTGAAGGCCGGCACGCTGCCCGAGGCGGCCGGGCGCATGTGCACCATGATCGCCGTCTTCGGCACCCTGGAGATTCCGCTGAAGAAGCCACTGGGCGACCGGAAGGTATTGAGCGCCAACTGATTATTCGAATCAGCCGACGCTTTCGGAGAACGACGTCGCCGCCCGCCGGAGCTCCGGCGGGCGGCGACGTTCGTGTGCCCCGATCAGTGCGCGAAGTGGCGCGCCCCGGTGAGATACATCGTGACTCCGGCCTCCCGGCAGGCGTCGATGGTCAACTGGTCGCGCACCGAACCACCCGGCTGCACAATGGCTTTCACGCCCGCGGCGATCAGCTGCTGCGGGCCGTCGGGGAACGGGAAATAGGCGTCGGAGGCCGCCACCGAACCCTTGGCCCGGTCACCGGCGCGCAGCACCGCCAGATGCACGGCATCGACGCGGTTGACCTGTCCCATGCCGACACCGACCGAGGCGCCGTCGTGGGCCAGCAGAATCGCGTTCGATTTCACGGCCCGGCATGCGCGCCAAGCGAATTCGAGATCGGCGAGAGTTTCGGCATCGGCCGCCTCGCCGGTGGCGAGCGTCCAGTTGGCGGGGTCGTCACCGTCCGCGTCGACGATATCGGTCTGCTGCAGCAGCGCGCCGCCGCTGATCGGCCGCAGTTCGACGCCACCGCGCCGGGGTTCGTCGGCGATCAGGATGCGGACGTTCTTCTTGCGCTGCAGCACCTCGACCGCGCCGTCGGCATAGCCGGGAGCCACGATGACCTCGGTGAAGATCTCGGCCACCTGTTCGGCCATCTCGACGGTGACCTCGCGGTTGGCCGCGATCACCCCGCCGAACGCGCTCACCGGATCACAGGCGTGCGCCTTGCGGTGCGCTTCGGCGATATCGGCGCCGACCGCGATGCCGCACGGATTGGCGTGCTTCACGATGGCCACCGCGGGTTCGGCGTGGTCCCAGGCTGCCCGCCAGGCGGCATCGGCGTCGGTGTAGTTGTTGTACGACATCTCCTTGCCGTGCACCTGCTCGGCCTGCGCCAGCCCGGCCGGGCCGGAATCGTTGCGATACAGCGCCGCCGCCTGATGCGGGTTCTCGCCGTAGCGCAGCACCGCGTCGCGGGTCCACACGCCGCCCAGCCACGACGGGAACTGCTGCCCCGCAGCGGAATCCGCGGAATCGTCGGCGGTCAGCACGTTGGTCATCCAGCTCGCGACCGCGACGTCGTAGCTCGCGGTGTGCTGGAAAGCCTTGGCCGCCAGCGCGGTTCGCTCGGCGAGGGTGAAACCGCCACCGCGCACCGAGGCCAGCACGTCGTTGTAGTCACCGGTGTCGACCACGACCGCGACCGAGGGGTGGTTCTTCGCGGCCGCGCGCACCATCGACGGGCCGCCGATATCGATCTGCTCGACACATTCGTCGGGTGTGGCGCCACTGGCGACGGTCTGCGTGAACGGATACAGGTTCACCACCACCAGCTGGAACGCCTCGACGCCCAGTTCCACCAGCTGATCGAGATGTTCCTGCTTGCGGGTGTCGGCGAGGATGCCGGCGTGCACGCGGGGATGCAGCGTCTTCACCCGGCCGTCGAGGGTTTCGGGGAAACCGGTGAGGTCTTCGACCTTCGTCACCGGAATTCCGGCGTCGGCGATGCGGGCGGCGGTCGAGCCGGTCGACACCAGCTCGACACCGGCGTCGTTCAGTCCGGTGGCCAGCTCGATGAGCCCGGTTTTGTCATAGACGCTCACCAACGCCCTGCGAATCGCCCTGCGTGCACTAACCGGGGCCTCACTCATCTGGGATTACTGCCTTTCGTCCGTCGCAGACAATGCCTCGCGTGGCGACGGCGGCGACGGTCTCCGCCAGCAGCCGACGCTCCACAACCTTGATGCGCTCGTGCAAACTCGCCTCGTCGTCGCCGGGCAGCACCGCGACCGGCTCCTGAGCGAGGATGGGTCCGGTGTCGACGCCCGCGTCGACGAGATGCACGGTGGAACCCGTCACCCGCACGCCGTATGCCAGCGCGTCGCGCACCCCGTGCGCGCCCGGGAAGGCCGGCAGCAGCGCGGGATGGGTGTTGATGATCCGGCCCTCGAATCGCTCCAGGAATTTCGGGCCGAACAGGCGCATGAATCCGGCCGACACCACCAGGTCGGGTGCGTAGGCGGCGACCGCGTCGGTCAGCGCGATATCCCAGGCGGACCGATCGGGATGGTCGGCGGGGGCGACGCGGAAGTCCGGGATGCCGGCCCGCACCGCATGGTCGGTCGCGGCGCAGATCCGGTCCACGCCCACGGCGGCGATGCGCGCCGGATACTCCGGCCGCTCGGTGGCCGCGATCAGCGATTGCAGCAGCGATCCCGTGCCCGAGGCGAGGACGACGAGGGTCGCAGGCGCGGTCGGAGGGACCAGCTGGGCGGGCGGGGTGGTCAGCGCTCTACTCCCTGTGCGTCGGGGCTGCCGGAGGGCGGCGAACCCAAGGTCCGCCGGGTTAGAGCCTAACGACCGCCCCTGCCGGGACTCTCCGGCAGGTCACCCTCTACCACTTCCGCGTCGACGATGTCGGAGTTTCCGGCGTCGAATTCGTCGTCCGGATCGGCGTGCGCGGGCGCGAGGTCGTCGTCGAGCAGTTCGCCGTCGACCTCCACGACCTCGACGGAGCGGGTGCGGCGGTAGGCCGGTTGCGGATAGTCGTCCTCGACCGCGACATCGTCCTCGAATTCGTACTCGACGTAGCGCGGGTCGTCGTACAGCTGATCGATGTAACCCGGTTCGTCGCGGTCGTCGTAGTCGTCGTCGCGGTCGAAATCCGGGTCGTAGCCGCGATCCCGGTACTCGTCGTGGTCGTCCTCGTTCCGGTCGTACTCGTCGCGCGAGTAGTCGGTGGGCAAGTAACGGCCGCGGTGGCCGGAACGACCGCCGAGGCCCGGTTCGACCACGGCGGGCGGAATGCCGAGAAACCGTCGCCCGCACAGCAATCCGACATATCCGGCCAGGGTCAGCCAGGCGAAGGTCAGTCCGGCGGTGACCAGCACGCCAGGCCCGATCTCCCCGAACGACCCGACCGTGCCGCCCGCGAGCAGCCCCAGCAGCAGCAGGGCGAGCGCCGCCAGCGCCGCCGAGAACACCGTCGCCCACGGGCTGCGCATCTCGTCGGCGGAGTCGCGCGCGCAGTCGAGGCCGCCGCGCACCCCGACGGCCGCCGGAATCAGCAGCACTATCGGCCACCAGCCGGCCGCGGGTCCGCTCGGCACCGCGGCGAGCACGGGCAGCGCGGGCACCGGCGCCCCGGCGACCGAGAAGACGCTCAGCGCCCCGGCGCCGATGTGCACGTCCGCACCGATCAGCACGCTGGTCGCCGCGATCACGACGTTCGGCAGATAGGCCAGCGACAGCGCGGTCAAACCGACGACACCCGCGAAATTGCCCGCTGTCTCGTACGTGCCGCCGATCACCGACCAGTGCAGGACGAACGACACCACCGTGAGGACCGCCCCGGCGAGCAGCAGGCGCCACAGCGCGCGCGCCGCCGCCCGCGCCCCGGCGAAAACCCAGTCCGGCAGCGAGGAGGCGATCCGGTCGCGCAGCGCATTCGGCCGGGTCGCGATCCCGGTGGCCGCGGCGAGCAGGTGCAAACCCGCCACACAGCAGAAGGCGGTGAGGGTATGGGGCGACTGCAGTGGCACGGCCGTCGCGGCGTCCTCGGCCACGGCCAGGCAGACCGCGGTGACCAGCAGCGGGCCGGCGAGCGCGGCGCCGACGATCCAGCCCAGATCGGCCCGCGAGGAGCGCGGCGACACGGCATGCGCGCAGTCGCGCATGGTCAGCCACAACACCACCGCGGTCGGCAGCAGCGGCAGCAGGCCGAGCGAGGTCTTGCCGACCACGACCGGCACCTGGTGCACGGCCAGCCAGCCGGCCGCGATCGCGCCCGACGCGCCGGTCATACCGCTGCCCGCGGCCGTCAGCGTGACCAGCACGATCGCGACGATGGCGACCACGGTGAAACTCGACGCCCGAGCGGCGATGGTGAGCAGCACCTTGGCCCGCTCGGGACTCAGGGAGAGGAACACCGGATCCTCGGATCCGTCCGCGCCGCCGGGACCACTGCGCTGGTGGGGCGCATCCGCATGCGGGCGAGCCTGCGCCGGTCTCGCGCCGGCCCGCTGTTCGCGAAGGTCGGCCCATCGGACCAGTGCGGACTTCATAGAACTACCTCGCGGGATCCTGGTTGACTCGTCCGGTTGACTCGCCGAAGCACGACACGACCACCGACATGACAGGGTGTCAGCCGAAAACGGATCGGCGAGTCAGGCGCGCCGTGAAAAGCGCCTGACTCGCCGATCGTCGCGTCGAAGCGGATCTACTTCTTGTCGTCCTCGGGACGGAAGGCCTTGGTGGCGTCGGCGGCCGGGTTTCCGGTCTGCTCGCCCCCGAACGGCTGCGTACCGGGCTGACCGGGCTGTCCCGCCTGGCCCTGCTGCCCCTGCTGGCCCTGCTGACCGAAGTTCAGCGAACCGTACTGCTGACCGGACTGGCCGGGCTGCTGGCCCGCGGCGCCGAAGTGCTGGGTCGCGGCCTCGTCACCACCGGCCGGGCGCTGGCCGTAGGGCGACTGCGCACCCTGCGCGCCGTACCCCTGCTGGCCCGGCTGCCCGTAGGGCTGCTGTCCGGGCTGGCCGTAGGGCGAGGGCTGCTGACCGTACTGCCCCTGGGCGTACTGCTGGCCGTACTGCCCATAGCCGGCCTGCTGCTGACCTGCCTGCGACTGCTGCTGGGCCTGTCCCTGCGCCTGCCCGTACTGCTGGCCGTACTGGCCGTACGCGGCCTGCTGGCCGGCCTGGGCCTGGCCGTAGGACTGCTGCTGGCCCGGCTGGCTCTGGCCGTAGGAGGACTGCTGGCCGTAGGCGCTCGACCCGCCGGCGCCCGGGGCGGCTGCCGCTGGCTTGGCCTCGGGCTCGGACAGGATGCCCACCGCGAACAGCAGTGCGACCACGGCAGCTGCGGCCTGAACGAGCGAGAGGAAGACCACGACCCAGCCGGCGCCCGCGGTCTTGAAGGCCGGCCCCTGATCCAGTGCCTGCAACAGGACGGTCAGGAAGCCCACCACCGAGGCTGCCGCGACGATCGGGTGGTTCAGCTTCTGCTTGGGCAGCAGCGAGATTCCGGCCAGCACACCCGCGAACAGCAACAGTGCCAGCGGAGCGGTGCCGCCCTGGTTGAAGAGGTTGAGCGTGCGGTCGTTCGAGTTGTCACTGGACGAGGACAGATCCAGCGTGGCGAATCCCAGGAAACCCAGGAAGAAGTTGATGACGCCCAGCGCGGCGATTCCGACGGTCAGGTAGAACGTCAAGCCCTTGCCGCTCAGCGCCGAAAGCCCCGAGCTGCCGCCGGTACTACCTGTCGGCTGCTGGCCGAAGCTGGGGCCGGACGAGGGTGTGGGCCCGGGCGTCTGATTGGGCGCGTTGTACCCGGATCCCCCGGTCGGGTAGGACATGTGGTCGTCTCCTATCGAGTCCTTCATCGGCTTCAGGCTGAATGCCCTTGACGCTACTGCACTCGAGCGCGCCGGTCACGGCCACGACGCCACTGGCGGCAAGCTCGAGAATTCGCTATGAACCGCATACCCGTCTCGATCGTGTTGTCACCGAAGACGAGCGGAGGTATCGGATGGACGTTTCGGAAATGTTCTGCACGGTGGTGCGGGCGCTGGGCCTGTGCCACCTCTTCCCGGCACCCTGAACGACGGTTGTTCCCCTGCCCACGACAACCGCTGCTGACCTGCCCACCGCAGCGAACTGCTCCTGCCCGGCAGCGACCTGCCGACTGCCCAGCAGCACGTCGTTCACCTGCCGAGAGGAAGAACGAAGGCCGCCTTGTCATGACGACGAGGCGGCCTTCGCAGTGGCGAACCATCAAGCGGTGATCGACGCCTTCTCCAGGATCTCGCGCGCCAGGGCGGCGGTCTCGGACGGGGTCTTGCCGACCTTCACGCCCGCGGCCTCGAGGGCCTCCTTCTTCGCGGCGGCGGTACCCGAGGAACCGGAGACGATGGCGCCGGCGTGGCCCATGGTCTTGCCCTCCGGCGCGGTGAAGCCCGCGACGTAGCCGACGACCGGCTTGGTCACGTTCTCCTTAATGTAGGCAGCCGCGCGTTCTTCTGCGTCGCCGCCGATCTCGCCGATCATGACGATGAGCTTGGTCTCCGGGTCCTTCTCGAACGCCTCGATGGCATCGATGTGGGTGGTGCCGATGACCGGGTCGCCACCGATGCCGATGGAGGTCGAGAAGCCGAAGTCACGCAGCTCGTACATCATCTGGTAGGTCAGGGTGCCGGACTTCGACACCAGGCCGATCGGGCCCTTGCCGGTGATGTTGGCCGGGGTGATGCCCACCAGCGACTCACCCGGGGTGATGATGCCGGGGCAGTTGGGGCCGATGATCCGGGTCTTGTTGCCCTTCTCCACGTTGTAGGCCCACGCGTAGGCGGTGTCCTGCACCGGGATGCCCTCGGTGATGACCACGAGCAGCGGGATCTCCGCGTCGATGGCCTCGATGATGGCGTCCTTGGCGAACTTCGGCGGCACGAAGGCGATCGACACGTCGGCGCCGGTCTCCTTGATGGCCTCGGCGACGGTGCCGAACACCGGCAGCTCGACGGCCGAGCCGTCCTTGGCGGTGTGCGAGACGGTGGTGCCGGCCTTGCGGGCGTTGACGCCGCCGACGACCTGGGTGCCGGCCTTCAGCATCAGCGCGGTGTGCTTGGTGCCCTCGCCGCCGGTGATGCCCTGGACGATGACCTTGGAGTCCTTGTTCAGGAAGATAGACATGTTGTTTTTCGTCCTTACTTGGCCGTGCCGTTGGAGGAAGCCGCCAGTTCAGCCGCTTTATCTGCGCCTTCGTCCATGGTCTGGGCGAGGGTCACCAGCGGGTGGTTGGCGTCGACGAGGATCTGGCGACCCTCCTCGACCTTGTTGCCGTCGAGGCGGACGACCAGCGGCTTGTTCGCCTCCGACCCCAGGATCTCCAGGGCCTTGACGATGCCGTTGGCCACCGCGTCACACGCGGTGATGCCGCCGAACACGTTCACGAACACGCTCTTGACCTGCGCGTCGTTGAGGATCACGTCGAGACCGTTGGCCATCACCTCGGCCGAGGCGCCGCCACCGATGTCGAGGAAGTTGGCCGGCTTCACGCCGTTGTGCTTCTCACCGGCATAGGCGACCACGTCCAGGGTCGACATGACCAGGCCGGCGCCGTTGCCGATGATGCCGACCTCACCGTCGAGCTTGACGTAGTTGAGGTCGTTCTCCTTGGCCTTGAGCTCCAGCGGATCGGTGGCGTCACGATCGGCGAACTCGGCGTGGTCGGGGTGGCGGAAGTCGGCGTTCTCGTCCAGGGTGACCTTGCCGTCCAGCGCCAGGATCTCGTTCTCCGGCGTGCGGACCAGCGGGTTCACCTCGACCAGGGTGGCGTCTTCGGCGACGAAGACCTCCCACAGCTTCTGAATGGTCACCGCGGCGGCGTCCAGCACGTCGGCGGGCAGATGGCCCTGCTCGGCGATGGAGCGCGCGAAGGCCAGATCGACACCCTTGACGGCGTCGACCGGCACCTTGGCCAGGCGGTCGGGCTTGGTGGCGGCGACCTCTTCGATCTCCATACCGCCCTCGACCGAGCACATGGCCAGGTAGGTGCGGTTGGCGCGATCGAGCAGGAAGGAGATGTAGTACTCCTCCGCGATGTCCTTGGCCTCGGCGACCAGGATCTTCTTGGTGACGTGGCCCTTGATGTCCAGGCCCAGGATGTTGGAGGCGTGGGTGAAGGCGTCGTCCGGGGTGGCGGCGTACTTCACACCACCGGCCTTACCGCGGCCACCGACCTTGACCTGCGACTTGATCATCACAGGCTTGCCGATTTCGGTCGCGATGGCACGGGCGTCCTCGGCCGAGTCCGTGACGCGGCCCTCCGACGAAGGCACTCCGTGCTTCACGAAGAGTTCCTTCGCCTGATATTCGAAGAGATCCATGTACTCACCGTCTCGTCTGCGTTGTTGTGACAACGACTTTGTTGGCGGCCCGTCGTCGGAAGCGGGTCGAGTCGGACTCTAATCAGTTCGATGTCGCCGAAATCAGCCGCATACAGCCTAAGTGGCGCAGGTCACGAGCGGGCATCCGCCCGGGCAAAACCGCTGGCCAAGGCTACTGGCGAGTAGCTTGCCGAGACGCCGCCAGGTAGGGCGGACGATGGTCCGAATTGCCACCGGGGCTACTACGTAGTGTAGTTGCCTGTTCTCACTCGCGTGCCCAGCGGCAGGTGAGATATTCCGGCGACGTGACGTGATCAATCTCACAAGTAACGCCTTATCGACCGGAGCGCTTGCCCACCTGCAATCGTTTCGTTACCGTCGATGCGGTCGATGTCACAGCCAGATCACAGGCCAGGCGGGAATACTCGTCACTCGGTCGCAAGACCCAGCTGGTAGAACACCTGGTACACGACATCGGCGAACCCACCCGGATGAGGCCGCGTACACCGCACCGATCAGGAGGACGGCAGGCTTGTTGCAGCACAGTGCTCCGCAGGTAGCGAGCTGTTCCATCGGCGCACCGCGTGCCGCGTCATCCGGCTCCCCCGCGTTATCCGGTCTCGGAGTCCGCCGATGAGCCACGGTCGCCTACAACCCGGGCATCGGCCACAGTCCGCTCGCCGTTACCGCGCCGACGGGGAATCCCTCGACCAGCATCCATACTTCGGTGGTAACCAATCCTTCGGCGGTTACACCGGTTCCCGTTCCGAGGAGCCCGTGGCGCCGCCCGTGCGCAGGATGCCGGGGCGTGCCGACAGCTGGATGCCGTCCGGTGGCGCGGCCGTCGTGGGTCTCACCGCGACCACCGCGAACCCGGCCGAGAACACCTGGGGGGCAACCGGTTCGGACGATTCCGGGCAGTGGCAGCCATGGGGAGCCCAGGCGCAGCCCGACGGTGACTGGACCGCCGATCCGCAGTGGCCGCGAACCGATGAATGGGCCGCCGCCGATCCCGGTTTCGACGACAGCCGTGGCGTGCACTACCCCGAGGACGAAGCCGACCACGGCACCGCCGAGGGCTACGACCAGCCCGTCGGCCACGAACCGTTCAATCTGGCCAAGCTGCGCAGCACTTGGAAGCGGGACACCGCCGAGGCCGATGAGGCCGGCGCCACCGCGGAGGGCCCCCGGCGGTTCAGCGGTGCCCACCGGGTGCCGACCCCGCCGGCCGCCCTCAAGGGCCGCGCCGCCGTGGTGGCGGTCGCCGCCGGCGCGGTGGTCGCCGCCGGACAGGCCGGAATGGAGTCCGGCAGCCAGCACCACAATGCGACCGCCGACTACGACGCCGCCGGTCAGGTGCACGAAATCGCGGCCCAGGCGGTCAGCACCCAGGCGGGTAATCCACAGTCGCCGCAGGTTCTCAATGTCGCGCCCGTCGCGGATCTCAGCCAGTTCCAGGACATCCTGCAGCACGGACAGGAATTCGCCGCCGGACTCGCGGCCCAGGAATCGGCGAAACTGCGCCCCCTGTTCTCCAAATTCGCCAACGGCACCTTCACCTCCGGCTTCGGTAGCCGCTGGGGTGTGCAGCACCTGGGTGTCGACATCGCCGCACCCATCGGTACCCCAATCTACGCGGTCGAGGACGGCGACGTGATCAGCGCCGGCCCGGCCTCCGGTTTCGGCATGTGGGTCCGCCTGCGGCACGCCGACGGCACCATCACGGTCTACGGCCACGTCGACACCGCCACAGTCTCGGAGGGCCAGCACGTGCTGGCCGGCGACCAGATCGCCACTGTCGGCAACCGCGGCTTCTCCACCGGCCCGCACTGCCATTTCGAGGTGTGGCTCAACGGCCAGGACAAGATCGACCCGCTCCCCTGGCTCGCCTCCCGCGGCATCTCGCTCGGCCCCGAGCGCGACTGACTCGTTCGCAGCGTTCAAGATTGCGTCATGATCGACATTCGTGCGGTCGACGCGGACGACTGGCGGTTGTGGCGGCGGGCTCGGCTGGCGGCGCTGGCGGGGGCGCCGGATGCCTTCCGGACCCGGCTGGCGGACTGGCAGGGCGAGGGAGATCGGGAAGAGCGCTGGCGTGCGCGGTTGAGTATTCCCGGGGCGCACGATCTGCTGGCGCTTCGCCACGGCGAACCGGTGGGAATCGCGAGTGGGGTGCCGGAGCCGGATCGTGGTGCGGCCCGGGTGATCTCGATATGGGTCGATCGGTCCGCTCGCGGCCTGGGTGTGGGTGATCTGCTGCTCGGCAGTGTCGAGCGCTGGGCTGCCGAGAACCGATACACCACCCTCCGGCTCGGTGTCTTCGCCGACAACGAGCATGCCATCGCGCTGTACCGCCGCAACGGCTTCGAGTTCGAGTCGGAGCGTCAGCCCACCGCACAGCCCGCCGTCCTCGACGCGGACAACCGGGTGGAACGAATCATGGTGAAAGGCATCGTCCCGGCGGGCCGTTGAGCGCCGGCGCCGGGACGGCCCCGCTCAGAGCTTGACCAGTGTCCGGCTGTACTGCGGGATCAGGCGAATCTTGCCGGCGGTGCCGAAGTCGATGGTGACCGTGGCGAGGGCGCCGAAGCCTTCGGCGGCGACCACTCGGCCGAGGCCGTACTTGTCGTCGCTGACGCGGTCGCCCACCGCGAGGACCAGGCCGGAGTTGTTGTGTTTGGCCGCGGGCCGGGCGGGGCCGCGGTCGCGCAGACCGGGGCGCTGCTGGGACCAGCCGTCGCCGCGGGTCCAATCGCGTTCCAGGCCGTCGTCCTCGCCGCGGCGGCGGAAGCCGCGTCCGCCGGACGGCGGAGTCGGTTCCAGGCGCTGCCAATCCATCAGATGGCCGGGAATCTCCTGCAGGAAACGGGACTCCGGATTCGACACCGCCTGACCCCAGCCGGACCGCACCACCGCACGCGTCAGGTAGAGCCGTTTCCGGGCGCGGGTGATGCCGACGTAGGCCAGGCGGCGTTCCTCGGCCAGTTCGGCCGGATCGCCCAGCGCGCGCATATGCGGGAACTGGCCGTCCTCCCAGCCGGTCACGAACACCACCGGGAACTCCAGTCCCTTCGCGGTGTGCAGGGTCATCAGGGTGACCACGCCGGAACCCTCGTCCGGGATCTGATCGGTATCGGCCACCAGCGAGACCCGCTCCAGGAACGCCGCCAGGGAACCGGGGTCCGGCTCGCCGTCGGCCGCCTCGGGCAGCAGGCCCTCCTCGCGGGCGGCCTCCACATTGTTGCGCGCCTCGGAACTGAATTCCCTTGCCACGCTGACCAATTCGTTCAGGTTGTCCAGCCGGGCGCCGTCCTGCGGATCGTCGGAGGCCTCCAGCTCGGCGCGGTAGCCGGTCTTGTCCAGGACCGCCTCGACGACATTGCCCACATCGGGGAATTCGGTGTCCGCGGTGATGCCGGCGGCACGGATCTCGTCGAGCAGATCGAGGAACCCGGCGATCGCACGCTGCGCGCGAGTGTTCAACAGCGCCACCTTGCCGTCGGCGGCGTCGCGCAGTGCGGCCGCGAAGCCGATGTCGCGCTGCTCGGCATGCACCGCGACACAGGCTTCGGCACGGTCACCGATCCCCCGCCGCGGCGTGTTGAGGATGCGGCGCAGGCTCACCGCATCGTCGGGATTCTCCAGCACACGCAGGTAGGCGACCACATCGCGAACCTCCTTGCGCTCGTAGAACCGGACTCCGCCGACCACCTTGTAGGGCAGGCCCATGCGGATGAAGATCTCTTCCAGCGCTCGCGAGTTGTTGTTGGTGCGGTAGAACACCGCGACATCGCCGTAGTTGTAGTCACCCTGTTCGACCAGCCGGTCGATCTCGCGCGCGACGAACGACGCCTCGTCGTGTTCGTTGTCGGCGACGTAACCGACGATCAGGTCGCCCTCACCGGAATCGGTCCACAACTTCTTGTCGCGCCGATTCTCGTTGCGGGAGATGAGCGCATTGGCCGCCGAGAGGATGTGCTGCGTGGAGCGATAGTTCTGTTCCAGCAGAATCGTCTCCGCGTCCGGGAAATCGCGCTCGAATTCCTCGATATTGCGGATGGTCGCCCCGCGGAACGCGTAGATGGACTGATCGGCGTCACCCACCACACACAGTTCGCTGGGCGGCACCACATCGTCGCGGCGCGCCGGCGTGAAGTCCGGATCGGCCGCCGCGGCCCCCGCGTCGGCGTCGTCGACTTCGCCGGCCGGCCGTCGTACGTGATGGCCGACCAGTTCGCGCACCAGCACGTACTGGGCATGGTTGGTGTCCTGGTACTCGTCGACCAGCACATGCCGGAAGCGACGGCGGTAGTACTCGGCGACCTGCGGGTGGCTCTGCAGCAGCGCGACCGTCTCGCCGATCAGATCGTCGAAGTCGAAGGCGTTGGCCGCGCGCAGCCGCCGCTGGTATTCGGTGTAGACCCGGGCGACGATGCCGGGCAGTTCGGTCTCGTCGGATTCCGCGTCCGCCGTGGCCGTTTCGGGGTCGATGAGCTCATTCTTGAGATTGGAGATGGCGGTCGCGAGCAGACGCGGCGAGTATTTCTTCGGATCCAGATTCTGGTCGCGAATGATCATCGCCAGCAGACGGCGCGAGTCGTCGGCGTCGTAGATGGAGAAGTTCGAGTTCAACGCGCCGGGCAGCAGATTCGCCTGCATGCGCAGGATGCGCACGCAGGACGAGTGGAAGGTCGACACCCACATGGCGGCCGCACGCGGGCCGACGAGGTCCGTCACGCGTTCGCGCATCTCCGCCGCGGCCTTGTTGGTGAACGTGATGGCGAGGATCTGCCCGGGCGTGACGCCGCGTTCGGCCAGCAGATAGGCGATGCGCCGGGTGAGTACGGCGGTCTTCCCGGAACCCGCGCCGGCCACGATCAGCAGTGGCGAACCCGCGTGCACAACCGCCGCTCGCTGCTGTGGGTTCAGGCCCTCGAGCAGGCGCTGCGCCTGCCCATCGGCCTGTGCGGACCTGTCCGCGCCTCGCGTTGCCGCCGTACCCACCGTTGCCGTCCCCGCCGCTGTTCCCGCCACCGTCGTCTCCATCGTCCATCCACGCTACCGGCGGCCACCGACATGCTGTAGTCCGGCGCGATCTCAGCGCATTCTCACCGGGGAGAACTTTGCCTCACTTGCCCCACGTGGCAGACTGGCCACATGACCAGCGCGCTCACGACCTCTGCTGTTCAGGCGTACGAAGGTGTTCGTGGTCGCCGATTTCGCACGTGAGCGCACATTCGACGGGGGACAATTCAAGGCCGAACAGGTCTGTTTCACGGTGGAGGAACTAGATCGGTAACGGGGCAGGGCCGCTCGCCGATCGAAGTTCTGACACGAGGAGAAGAAAGTATGAGCACCTCTACTGAGCCGATTGATCAGCCCGCGACCGGTTCCGATGTGACGTTGCCGAGTAGCGAGGCGGAGATCGAGAAGCTCCGCAAGGAGATCGATCGCCTCGACGCCGAGATTCTCGCGGCCATCAAACGGCGCACCGAGGTCTCGCGCATCATCGGCCGCACCCGCATGGCCAACGGTGGCCCGCGCCTGGTGCACTCTCGCGAGATGAAGGTGCTGGAACGCTTCAGCGAACTGGGTCAGGAAGGTCACACGCTGGCCATGCTGCTGCTCCGCCTGGGCCGCGGCCGTCTCGGCCACTGAGTCACAGCCGTCTACCGGACTGCCGCATCGGCAGCCCATCGAGACCACGCGGCGATCGTCTCGGCGAACTCCGCGACCCCAGGCCGCCCCGGGTGCCGATCCCCCGGGGCGGTCGTTTCGTATCCGGGGCCTGCCGGCTCAGGGCAGAGCGATGTACTTCGTCGACAGATACTCCTCGATGCCCTCGAAGCCGCCCTCCCGCCCGAATCCGGAGGCCTTGACCCCGCCGAACGGCGCCGCCGGATCGGAGATGACGCCCCGGTTGATGCCGACCATGCCGCTCTCCAGTCCCTCCGCGATGCGCAGCGCACGATCCAGATCGCGGGTGTAGACGTAAGCGACCAAACCGAATTCGGTGTGGTTGGCGGCGGCGAGGCCCTCCTCCTCGGTATCGAAGCCGACGATCGGCGCGACCGGGCCGAACACCTCCTCGCGGAGAATCCGGGCCTGTTCGGGCACCTCGCACAGCACGGTCGCCGGGTAGTAGTAGCCGGTCCCACCGGGCGCCTTACCGCCGATGCGCACCTCGGCGCCGCGTTCGACCGCATCCTCGACCAGTTCGCTGACGGTGTCGAGCTGGTCCTGGTTGATCAGCGGGCCGAGGGTGGTCGACGGGTCGTCACCCGGACCGAGCGTGACCTCCTGCATGGCGGCGACGAGTTTGTCGGTGAACTCCGCGCGGACCGAGTTGTGCACGTGGAACCGGTTGGCGGCGGTACAGGCCTCACCGCCGTTGCGCAGCTTCGCCAGCATCGCGCCCTGCACCGCCGCGTCGATGTCGGCGTCGTCGAAGACCACGAACGGGGCGTTGCCGCCCAGTTCCATCGAGGTGCGCAGCAGGCCGTTCGCGGACTTCTCCACCAGCTTCTTGCCGACCCCGGTCGAGCCGGTGAAGGTGAGTTTGCGCAGCCGCGGATCGTTGATCAGCGGCTCGGTCACCGCGCCCGAGTGGCTGGAGGTGATCACCGACAGCACGCCGTCCGGCAGCCCGGCCTCACTGCACAGCTTCGCCAGCAGCAGCATGGTCAGCGGCGTGGCCGAGGCCGGCTTGACGATCATCGTGCACCCGGCGGCCAGGGCCGGGCCGATCTTGCGGGTGCCCATGGCGAGCGGGAAATTCCAGGGGGTGATGGCCAGGCACGGCCCGACCGGCTGCTTGTGCACGACGATGCGGCCGGTGCCGGTGGGCGCGGTCTGGTAGCGGCCGTGCACCCGGACCGCTTCCTCGCTGAACCAGCGGAAGAATTCGGCGCCGTAGCGCACCTCGTTGCGGCTCTCCGGCAGCGCCTTACCCATTTCCAGGGTCATCAGCAGCGCGAAGTCCTCGGTGCGCTCGACGATCCGCTCGTAGACCGCGCGCAGGATCTCACCGCGCTCACGGGCGGGGGTCGCGGCCCAGCTGTCCTGAGCGGCCACGGCCGCGTCGAGGGCCCGCACGGCGTCCTCGGGCGTGGCGTCGGCGACGTGTGCGAGGGGCTCTCCGGCCGCCGGATTCTCGACCGCGAAGGTGGCGCCGCCGGTGGCATCCACCGGCCCGCCGATCCAGAGTTGAGTGGGGACGGATTCGAGTAACTCGGTATGCGACACCATGTGCTCAGGGTAGGCCGCGGTGGCGGCGCGCGCGGGCAACTGCCGGGTGGGCTGTGACCACCTGCGCGTTGGGGAACTGGTCTGTAATCTCGCGGGGGTGAGCAGCGACATCACCGCGACGGCGGCCTGGCGGAAACTGCACGATCACTATTCGGCCGTGGCCGACCGGCATCTGCGCGAGTTCTTCGCCGAGGATCCGGACCGGGGACGCGAGCTGACCGTCGAGGTCGGCGATCTCCACATCGACTACAGCAAGCACCGCATCACCCGCGAAACTCTCGATCTGCTGCTCGATCTGGCGGAGACGGCGGGTGTGGCGAGGCGCCGGGACGCGATGTTCGCCGGCGAGCACATCAACACGTCCGAGGACCGCGCGGTGGGTCATGTGGCACTGCGCCTGCCGGCCGGCGCCTCGATGATGATCGACGGCGCCGACGCGGGTGCGCAGGTGCACGAAGTCCTGCGCCGGATGGGCGATTTCACCGATGCGGTGCGCTCGGGCCAGTGGCGCGGCGCGAGCGGCGAACGCATCTCCACGGTGGTGAACATCGGCATCGGCGGCTCGGATCTGGGGCCCGCCATGCTGTATCAAGCGTTGCGGCACTACGCGGATGCCGGTATCTCGGCGCGATTCGTCTCCAATATCGATCCGGCGGATCTGACCGCGAAACTCGACGGCCTCGATCCGGCGCGCACCCTGTTCGTCGTTGCCTCCAAGACGTTTTCGACGCTGGAGACGCTCACCAATGCCACCGCGGCGCGGCGCTGGCTGGTCGCGGCGCTCGGCGAGGACGCGGTCGCCAAACATTTCGTGGCGGTGTCCACCCACGAGCAGCGGGTGGCCGATTTCGGTATCGATACCGCGAATATGTTCGAGTTCTGGGATTGGGTCGGCGGCCGCTATTCGGTGGACTCCGCGATCGGGCTGTCGATGATGGCGGTGATCGGCAAGGAGCGTTTCGCCGAATTCCTCGCCGGAATGCACAGTGTCGACGAACATTTCGTCTCCGCGCCACCGGAGCGTAATGCGCCGATTCTGCTCGGCCTGCTCGGTGTCTGGTATTCGAATTTCTTCGGCGCCCAGTCGCGCGCGGTGTTGCCGTACTCCAACGATCTGGCGCGGTTCCCGGCCTACCTGCAGCAGCTGACCATGGAGTCGAACGGCAAATCGGTACGCCTGGACGGCAGTCCGGTGACGACCTCGACCGGCGAGATCTTCTGGGGTGAACCGGGAACGAACGGGCAGCACGCCTTCTACCAGCTGCTGCATCAGGGCACCCGGCTGGTACCGGCCGACTTCATCGGATTCGCCCGTCCCACCGACGATCTCGCGACGCGCGACGGGTCCGGCAGCATGCACGACATCCTCATGAGCAATCTGTTCGCGCAGACGAAGGTGCTGGCCTTCGGGCGCACGGCGGCGGAGATCGAGGCCGAGGACGGCGGAACTCCGGGTTTCGATCCGGCCCTGGTGCCGCATCGTGTGATGCCCGGTAACCGGCCCTCGACCACGATCCTGGCCCCGCAGCTCACTCCGTCGGTGGTCGGGCAGTTGATCGCGCTCTACGAGCATCAGGTCTTCGTCGAGGGCACCATCTGGGGAATCGACAGTTTCGACCAGTGGGGCGTGGAGCTGGGCAAACAGCAGGCGCTCGCATTGGAGCCGCTGCTCACCTCCGCCGAAGATCCGGCACCGCAATCGGATTCGTCGACCGATGCGCTGATCCGGTGGTATCGCGGCCACCGCTGACCCGCCACCACAGAAAATACCTGGCCCGGATGCGTAATTGATCTCATGCCGGGAATGTGAGCACGGCGCTGCCACGGGCTGCCGCACCGTTGTACCGTCCGGAACATGACCTCGGTTGCACAACATCTGCTGTGGTTCCTGCCGATGCTGTGGCTCGGCATGGTGCTGGCCATCTCCTTTCTGGAGGCGCCGCTGAAGTTCCGCGCGCCGGGAGTGACGCTCGCCCTCGGTCTGGGTATCGGACGGCTGGTGTTCAAGGCGCTGAACATCACCGAGGCCGTCTGGGCGGTGCTGCTGTTGATCTCGGCGGCCGCGGTGGGTCCGGGCGGGGCGACCTGGGGATGGCTGATCGGCGCGGTGGTCGTGCTGGCGATCCAGGTGGTGGCGGTGCGGCCGCCGCTGACCCGGCGGTCGGACCGGGTTCTGGCCGGCGAGGACGGACCGCGCTCGACGGCGCACTACTGGTACATCGGGCTCGAGCTGCTGAAGGTGGTCGCGCTGATCGGTCTGGCCATCGCCGCCGCGCCCTGAGTCCGGAAACGACCGGCATCGGACCGACCGCCGGCGCCCGCTTGCGTCATCGGCCGGTTCGAACTACCTGGGCAACAGTCCGGGCCGTTGACTTATGCAGGTAAATGCCTGCATAATTTTCCCTGTGCAACCCGAACCCGATTTGGACGTCGTCTTCAAGGCATTGGCCGACCCGACGCGGCGACTGCTGCTGGATCGGCTTCGCGAGCAGAACGGGCAGACCCTGCGCGAACTGTGCGAGCGGGTGGAGATGGCGCGCCAGTCGGTGACGCAGCATCTCGACATCCTGGTGCGGGCGGGACTGGTCACCGTGCTGCGACGCGGGCGGGAACGGGTGCACTACATCAATCCGGCACCTATCCACGACATCGAACAACGATGGATCTCCGTCTTCGACAGGCCGCGACTGGATGCGATCCGGGCCATCAAAAACCAGGCTGAGGAGTACGCCATGAGCACGACCGTGCCCACCTACGTCTATGTCACCTACATCCACGCCAGTGCCGAACAGGTCTGGAAGGCATTGACCGATGCCGATCTCACCGCCCGCTACTGGGGGCATGCGAATGTGTCCGACTGGCAACCGGGTTCGAGCTGGGAACACCGCCGCGTCGACGGCTCGGGCGCCGTCGACGTCGTCGGTGAGGTCATCGAATCGGATCCGCCGCACCGCCTCGTGGTGACCTTCGAGGACATGCCGGATGCCGACCGGTCGCCGTCGCTGGTCACCTTCCTGGTCGAACCGCACCGCGATATCGTCCGGCTCACCGTCACGCACGAGAATCTGCCGAATCAGGAGATGCTGCACGGCATTTCGAGCGGTTGGCCGGCGGTGCTGGCCAACCTCAAGTCCCTGCTCGAGACCGGCGACGTACTGCCGCAGGCCCCGTGGGAGATGTCGAGCGAACCGGTCGGCTGAGCCGGATCGAACGAAGCCGGATCAGACGAAGCCGGATCAGACGAAGGCGCGCTGCAGGATCGCCTCGGTATCCACCCCCACCGAGAGGGTGCCGAAGGCGATTCCCCAGTCGCCACCGAATCGGCTGGCGCAGAACGCGTCCGCCACCGCGGCATGGCCGTGGCGCACCAGCTGCGCGCCCTGCAGTACCAACGCCATCAGTTCGACCACCCGCCGGGCGCGGAACTCGATATCGCTGAGGTCGGTGAGCTCTTTACCGATCCGGTCGATCGCATCGTCGAGGTGGTGGTTGGCGCCGCGGGCCAGCGAGACCTCGTTGAAGTAGGCCTCGACCGTCTCCGGCTGACGGCCCATGGCGCGCAGGGCGTCCAGCGCGGCCACATTGCCCGAGCCCTCCCAGATCGACATCAGCGGCGCCTCCCGATACAGCCGCGGCATACCGGATTCCTCGACGTAGCCGTTGCCGCCGAAGCACTCCAGCGCCTCGGCCGCGTGCGCGGGGGCACGCTTGCAGACCCAATACTTGGTGACCGCCAACGCGATTCGGCGCAGCGCGGCCTCGGCGGGGTCGGTAGCGGCGCGGTCGGTGGCGCCGGCCAGCCGCATCATCACCGTGGTCGCGGCATCGGATTCGATCACCAGATCGGCCAGCACATTGCGCATGGCGGGCTGATCGATCAGCTTGGCGCCGAAGGCTTCTCGATGCCGGGCGTGATGGGCGGCGTAGACAACGCCGGTGCGCATACCGGTCGCGGAACCGATCACACAGTCGAGCCGGGTCATATTCACCATCTCGATGATGGTTTTCACACCCGCGCCCTCGGCGCCGACCAGCCAGCCGGTCGCGTTCTCGTACTCGATCTCCGAGGACGCGTTGGACTTGTTGCCCAGCTTGTCCTTCAGGCGCTGCAGCCGCAGCGCGTTGCGGGTGCCGTCGGGCAGCACTCGCGGCAGCAGGAAGCAGGACAGGCCGCCGGGCGCCTGCGCCAGCGTCAGGAACATATCCGACATCGGAGCGGAGGTGAACCACTTGTGCCCGACGATGCGATAGGTGCCGTCGGATTGCGGTGTGGCCGTGGTGGTATTGGCGCGAACGTCGGAGCCACCCTGCTTCTCCGTCATCGACATTCCGGCGATCAGCCCGGCCTTCGAGGAGGGCTCACGCAGGCCGAAATCGTAGCTGCGCGAACCGAGTAGCGGCTCGAAGCGGGCGGCCAGTTCGGGATTGTGGCGCAGCGCCGGAACCGCGGCGTAGGTCATGGAGATGGGGCACATATGTCCGGCGTCGGCGATGCCCCAGGTGTAGAACTTCGCGGCGCGGGCGACGTGCGCGCCGGGCCGATCGTCGAGCCAGGGGCTGCCGTGCAGGCCGTGCCGGACCGCGACGTCCATCAGGTTGTGCCAGTAGGGGTGGAACTCCACCTCGTCCACTCGATTGCCGTAGCGATCGTGGGTGTGCAGCACCGGCGGATACTCGTTGGCCAGCCGGCCCCACTCCTGCACCTCGAAACTGCCTGCCAGCGCGCCCAATTCGCGCACTTCGGCCTCCGCCCAGCCGGCGCCTTCGCGATGCAGGCCCTCGATCAGCGCGGGGTTGCGGGAGAAGTCGAACGGGGTGATCGGCGGAACCTGGTTGAACACTTCGTGGGTGGCCATATGAATTCTCCTATTCGTGCGCGCCGAGCGCGCGCAGGGCGAAGGCGACGAGTTCGGGCACCACCGATTCGCTCTGCAACTGCTCGGCCAGCGGTCCGACCAGCACCTCACCGATCGCGCCGACCAGGGCGGTGGCGGTGGTGCGCGGGTCCTGGGGCGGCAGCTGTCCGGCGCCGACACCGTCGGCGATCGCGGTCTCGAAGGTTTCGGCGAAGGCCCTGCGGAAGCGCAGGCGTTCGGTGTCGACGCTCGCGTCCACGGGTTCGGCGAGCAGGACGTAGGCGAGTTTGGGATTCTTCAGCGCGCGTCCGGCGAAGGTCTCCACCGCGGCGGTGACGCGCTCGACGACGCCGCCCTCCGCCCCGGCCTGGGCGACCGCGGCGACCTCGCGCGTGACGACATCCCGGAACACCGCGGTGACCAGCTCGGCCTTACCGCTGAAGCTCTTGTAGACGGTTCCGGTGGCCACCCCGGCCTCCGCGGCGACGGTGGCCATCGACAGCCCGGCGAAGCCCTGCTCCGAGAGCACCTTCATGGCCGCGTGCACGATGGCGCGCGACTGCGCGTCGAGTCGCGCCTGCACGGCGGGTGTTCTGCGGTATGCCACGCAAGAAGTGAATCATAAATTCATTTCTTGACGCAAGGGCCGGGGCGGGCCGTATGGTCGAATTCGTGAGCGTACGAATCGAGCGCAGCGGCCCGGTCTTCACGGTGATCCTGGATCGCCCCGAGGCGCGCAATGCCGTCGACGGACCGACCGCGCAGGCGCTGGCCGACGCCTTCCGCGCATTCGATGCCGACGACACCGCGGCGGTCGCGGTGCTCTGGGGCGCGGGCGGCACCTTCTGCGCCGGGGCCGATCTGAAATCGCTGGGCACCGAGAAGTCCAACCGGGCGGCCGAGGACGGCGACGGCCCCATGGGTCCCACCCGCATGACGCTGTCCAAGCCGGTGATCGCCGCCGTTTCCGGCTATGCCGTAGCCGGCGGGCTGGAACTGGCGCTGTGGTGCGACCTGCGAATCGCCGAGCAGGACAGCACGTTCGGTGTGTTCTGCCGTCGCTGGGGCGTCCCGCTGATCGACGGTGGCACGGTGCGGCTGCCCCGCGTCGTGGGTGCGGGCCGGGCGATGGACATGATCCTGACCGGCCGAGCCGTCGCCGCGCCCGAGGCACTGCAGATCGGACTGGTCAACCGGGTCGTCGCCCCCGGTGAATCCCGTTCCGCCGCAGAGCGACTCGCCGCCGAACTGGCCGCGCTGCCGCAGACCTGCCTGCGTTCGGACCGGATGTCGGCGCTGGAGCAGTGGGGCCTGGACGAATCGGAGGCGATGGCCCGCGAATTCCGCTACGGCTTCACCGCGCTGGCCGACGGCGCGCTCGAGGGCGCGCAACGGTTCGCCGGTGGGGCGGGCCGGCACGGATCGTCGGCCTGAGCGGCGATGGGCCGGCTCACCGTCGTCGACGAGATCTTCCTGCGCGCCCACCGTGGTCTGGGCACTTCCAGCGCCCTGCAGGGGTTGTGGCGCACCGCCGACCCGATCGACCGGCGGCTGCTGGAACAGCTCCACGCCGCCCTGCGGGTCGGCCCCCTCGGCCGCCGCGTGGTCCGGCCGCGAGTCCCGGGGGCGCGGCCGTACTGGCGGCGCAACAACAGCGCCCATCCGTTGCGCATCGCCGGCGGCGGCATCGCCACCGCCGACCTGCTGAGCTGGGCCGACGAACAGGGCTACGATCTGGATCCGGAATTCGCGCCGGGATGGCGGCTGTCCGCGGCGGCGCTGCGTGAGGGCGGTTCGGTGGTGGCACTGACATGTTCCCATGCTCTCGCCGACGGACGCGGCCTGGCCCTGGCCGTCGACCACGCGCTGTCCGGCACCCCGCTCACGGAATATGCGGCGCCGCAGTCGGATTGGGCCGATGCGGCGCGGCAGTGGACCACCGTGCTGTCCGGCACCGCGCGAGCCCTGCGATACGGGGTGCCCCGGGGATCCGATGGCGGTCCGGGACGCAGCGCGGAAACGGCGACGACATCCGATGCGGTGCTGCAGTTTCCGGCGGCCGACTGGGAGCTGGCCGCGGCGGGACGGGGCGGCACGGCCAACAGCCTGTTCCTCCACATCGTCGCGAAGATGCTGTGGGACAGCGGCTTCCCCGATCCGTCGATAGCCGCCGCCGTACCCGTCGACACCCGCGACGATCGCCGGGTCAACAACGACATGGCCATGACCGAAGTGGTGGTCGACCGCACCGATACGCCCGCGACCCTGCGCGAGAAGTGCCGTGCCGCATACGAATACCGGATCTCCGGTCCCCCGGGCATGCCCGCGGAACTGCTGCAGGTACTGCCCGCGCGCGTCGCCCACCGGCTCTCCCGCGGTGCCGGCGAACGCGACATCCTGTGCTCGAACATCGGCACCCTGCCGACCTCGCTGGCACAGCTGGGCCCGCATCGCTGCACCGGCGTCGCCGCCCGGGCCATCCATCCCGGACTGCAATCGACGGCACTCCCCCGCACCCGCCTCGCGGCCTACCTGTCCCGGATCGGGCACACGTACACCCTCGCGCTGGTGGGCCTGGATCAGGAGTACATCCGTTCCCCCGCTGCGCTGGTCGATCTCGCGCGCAAGGCCATCGAGCGGCTCGACGTGCCGGTCACCGTCTGGTGAGCCGGCGCCCGGTTCAGGCGAATTCGCCGGACCGGGTGCGCGCCATCACGTGGTCCGGGACAGCCACCGGGCGCACCAGGTCGGGCGCCGCGACCGGCGTGCCGAAGACCTGGCGGACCGGGAGCAGGCCCGCCCAGGCGTCGCTGTTCAGGTCTGCCGGATCGTCGGAGGGATCGCCGGTTCGGGTCTTCACCGACGCTTCGGTGAGATCGAGGGCCAGAACCAGAGTGGCCGCCAGTTCCTTCTTGTCGGGCGCACGCACGGTGTCCCAGGCGCCGGGGGCGGAATGTTCGACGATGGCGCGCAATGCGTGCAGACGTTCGTCGGGGTCGGTGACTTCGACCGGACGCCCGTGGATGACGGCGGAGCGGTAGTTCATCGAAAAGTGCATGGCCGCACGGGCATACACGATCGCATCGACCAGACTGACCGCGACACAAACATCACCGGTCAGCGCGGCGCGCAGGTTCCCGGCGCCCGTGGATCCGTGCAGATACAGGGTGTCCGCGCGGCGGCCGTAGATCGTCGGCAGCACGACGGGCGAGCCGTGCAGGGTCACCCCGATATGACAGATCAGTCCGGCGTCGAGCACCTCGTCCAGTGCCGCGCGGTCGGTGACGGCGCGGTGACGGTATCGGGTGACGGTGCTCCGCGGCGTCGGCGAGAGCTTCGGGCGTGCGGGTGTTCCTGTCATATGACCAGGGTCTACGATCGAGTGGCATCGCCATATGGCCAATCAGGAGCTATTCCGGAAGTCCACTTGCGCGGACATCTCGGTGGGTCCCGTCACTCGATCCGAAGGGAGCACCCGTGGACGACCTCCCGCTGTCGATCGATCGCGATGTACCACGCCCGCTGTCGGTCCAGGTCGCCGACGAATTGCGCGCCGCGGCGACGGCCGGCCGGCTGCGGGGCGGCGAGCGACTCCCCTCCTCCCGCGCTCTGGCCGCCCGCCTCGGCGTCAGCCGCACGGTGGTCACCGCCGCCTACGACCAATTACATGCCGAGGGCTGGATCTCCGGACGGCACGGCTCGGGCACCTACCTCACCGCCGCACCCGCATCGGCGCCGGAACCCGTTGCGGTGAACGCGCTTTCGGATACCACCGATGATCTGCTCGACCTTGCCCCGGGCTCCCCGTGCGTAGCGGCGATAGACCGTGCGGCCTGGCGTCGCGCCTGGCGTGCCGCGAGCGACCGGATGCCGTCGGCGCGCAAGGACCGCGGCGGCGAACCGGACTACCTCGCCGTGATCGCCGAACATCTGCTCCGCCATCGCGGCCTCACCCCCGGCACCGACAGCGTCGTCCTCGCCACCTCCGGAACCAGTTCGGCGGTCGGCGAACTCGCGCACGCCGTGCTGCGCCCCGGCGACACCGTGGCCGTCGAGGATCCCGGCTACCTCCGCGCGGTCGGCGCCTTCCAGGCCGCGGGAATCGACGTGCTGCCGATACCGTTGGACGACAAGGGTATTCGAGTGGACAGGATTCCCGCCGATGCGCGCGTCGTGTACTGCACCCCGGCCCATCAATTCCCGCTCGGCGCCCGGATGCCCGCCGCCCGCCGCGTCGAACTGATCGACTTCGCCCGGCGAACCGGCGCCCTGATCATCGAAGACGACTACGACGGTGAATTGCGGTACGACAGCGCCCCTTTGCCGCTGCTGGCGAGCCTCGACCCGGACCGGGTCATCCACCTCGGCACCACCTCCAAGATCCTGTCCACCACGCTCGGCGTCGGCTGGCTGGTCGCATCCCGGGCGATAGCGGACGCCGTGCTCGCCCATCGGGAATCGACCGGCACGTGCCCGGCTCCGGCCGGCCAGTTGGTGTTCGCCGAACTCGCCGGACACGGTGACCTGGCGCGTCATCTACGCCGCCTGCGCCGCGAGATGCCACCGCGGCGGGCACTGGTGGTCGACACCCTGCGCCACCACGGCCTCGAGGTCGCCGGCGATCACGCCGGATCGCACGTCCTGGTCCCCCTCGAATCCGCCGCGATCGAGGCAGCAGCGATCGGCCACGCCCGCGATCGCGGCGTACGGCTCGACGGCCTGGCCCGCCATCACGCCGATCGACCACACACCTTCGGTGCCCCGATCGGCTACGCGACCCTGCCCTCCGCCGAACTGCGCGCCGCGATCACCATCGCCGCCGAATGCCTCGCGGCCGCTTCGTCCGGCCGCTTTTCCCAAAGCTGGCAATAGCAGGCCGGTTGCGTGCGGGCATAGGGTGCGAAATTCTCGATCCGAGTGCGACCCTGACGAGCGATAGATCGAGGCGGTTGTGGGAATTGCTTCTGCTCTCCCCGAGGTCGAGGTGGGCAGCCGCGGCAGTGGCTGCGTATCGGTGGTTCGCGGATCAGGGCGTGTGTGGTGACTCGGTCCGGGGGTGAGGATCTCGCGGGCTTGGAGGACCACATCATCACCGGGTTGCGCGGGCTCGCGCCGCCGGGATGGCAACGGCTGGAGGCATCGTTCGCGTCGACCGTCGTCACCGAATCGGCGTTGTTCGTGGTCGATGACGGCGACGGGCCGATCAGGTGTCAGGTGTCGGAGGAGGTGTGGGCGTCGGTGCGCCGGCACCGGCAGGTTGCGGCTGAGCTGCGGAGTGAGCCGTGGTGGCGGATGGTGGTGCGTGCCGACGCGGACGCGGCCGAGGTCGTCGTCGATCATGGGGCCGAGCCGTTTCCCGGAGAGCAACTGTTCGCACCGCAGGCGTATCTGGCCGACCTGGAGCACTATCCGCGCGGTCGGCTGCCGGTGTGGCTGGCCGCGTACATCGGGCGGGGTGAATCCCAGTCGCGGCCACCGCGCGCCGCCTGGGATCGAATGCGGGCGGACCGGAGTGCGGGCGTGCGGGCCGTGCCGGTGACCGGCGAGTTGCCGGACCTGCGAACACTATGGGCCCGGTGGGCGGTGCTGGCCTCGGCCTTCGTGGCGGTCGGCTCGGAACGGGGACCACGGATCGGTCCCTCGGTAGGCATCTTCGAGAGTGCGGGACACAGCGGTTCGACGTTGACGCTGCTGCCCGGGGACCGGGCGGTGCTGTCGGGTGGCGTATGGGAGGCACCGGCCCTGGACCTCGCCTACAACGGTGGCGGTGCGATGCCGAATGTGTTTGCGGGAGCGCCCGATTGGGTGGCCGACCCGGTGCTCAATCCGCGGGTGATGACCGGCATGCTGTCGTTCTGCTTTTGGTGGGATGGGGGACAGTGGTACCGGGGTGAATCCGCGCCGATGCCGGAATGCGCGGCGGCCCTGCCGGCGGTGTGGACCGCCGACACGGTGGCGCGAGTAGTCGCCGATGTGGTGGAGAATCCGTCGCCGGATGCCGCCGAGTCGCTGGTGTCGGCCGCGCAGGCCGCCGCGGTGACACGCGAGGCGGTCGTGCAGGTCGTCGGTGACGATTCCCGGGTCGACGTCCCCGGTGCGCTGTTCCAGTTCGTACTCGCGGATCTGATCGCCGGCGAAGTCGCCGGGATCGGCGAGGCGGAGGCGTTGAAACTGGTCCGCGATCACATCCGCGAGCGCGGGTACGACACCGCGGATTTCCCCCTGACGTCCTTGCGCGCCACCCGGGTCAGCGTGGGCTGGATGGTGCGATCGCCGGTGCCGGACAACGACATCGCCCTGGACCGTGCGGTCTTCTATGTCGCCGACGACGGCGTCGTGGAGCGCTCGAGTACGTCGGTGCCGCTGTCGGTTTTCGTGACCGACTTCGAGCGACGCTTCCGCCTGCGGGTCGGCGGCCGGATCTGACGGCACGAGGCGGGATATGAGCGGCGAACTTCGATTGGACCTGGCCGGTCTGCGCGAACGGGGCGCACGACTGGCCGAACTCGCCGACCGGGTGGGGCAGACCCATGCGGGACTACGGGATTGCCTGGAACAGGCCCAGGGCAGCTGGGGCGACGACTATATGGGCCGTCAGTTCGCCGAGCAGTTCACACCGCATGCCGATCAGATGCTCGCCAATGTGCGGGAGATGGCGAAGGGGCTGCACAGCACCGCGGCCGGAATCATCGGTGTCACAGACGAATTCGATGCGCAGGACGCCGGCAACGCCGCCCGGCTGGCCGACGCCGCAGGAGATGCGGGTCCGGGTGCCGGGAGTCCGGCCATACCTGTGCCGGAGAACACGGCCGGCATGCCGTCACCGGTCGATGCGGGTCCACAGCTCCCGTACGACCCCGCCGCGGGCTCCCCGGCTCGGCACTCTCCGGTCGCCGACGGTGCGCCGCATCCCAGCGGCGCGCGGCGCGCCGGCCAACCTCCGGCGGGCGGGTCGCAACCATCGAACGGTTCTCCGGCGCGGACCGTCCCGCCGGATGGGGCGCAGTCCCGCTCACCGTGGAATCGGGACCGGCCGGAGTCCGCCCCTTCCGGGCAGGAGAAGCGGTCCCCGGCCGGTCGCCGGTCCTCATCCGTTTCGGCACCGTCCCCATCCTCGTCGGGACGACCTCCGACCGACCGCCGCGCGGCACCCCGAGCTGCGGATGCCTCGTCCGGCAGCCGAGCCGCGCCGATCAAACGGGGCGATACCCCGTGGGGAGGGCAGCCGCCTCGCCCTCCCGCCACACCGGGAAGGACCGAAGCCCCGGGAAAGACCGGATCCCCCGGGAAGCCGGCAGCGAATCCTCGGCACGATTCGCCGCCACGTGACAACCGTTCGTCCCGCGACAAGCCACGTCCGGGTGATCGGCGCCGCTCTCGCGAGCAGCCGTCCGACCCGATGATCGGCTGGCTGGCGCGGACATTGGCCGAGCGCCACGGTGTACGGGTGTCCGGGTTCGACACACCCGGCCTCCAGCTGCCGCCGGTACGAGACTTCGTGGCAGCGGTGGACAGGGTGCTCACCGACTATCCGATGATCGGCCTGGATACGGTCGCGGTGGCAGAGCTCGATGGTGAGTCCGGCATGGTGCGATGGAGTCGTGAACCGGGCGCGGAGGGGGCCACCGACGCGATGACGCTCGACCGGCGCACCGCGCAAGAGCCGGCGGCAGCCGCCCCGGCCACCGAACCCGGCGGCGAACCGGCGCGATCGGACATCTATCCGGCGACGCTTCGGGAGTTCGGCCGGGCCCTCGACGCCGCCGGCGGCGGCGTAGCGCGCAAACAGGCGCAACGGGTCCTGATCGGGGAATACCTGCGCCGGCAGCCGGACGGCACACTCGCCGAAGTGGTGACCGGTTACCGGGACTGGCGAGCCCAGTTGGCCGGGAAGTCCTCAGCCCCAGGTGAATTCGATGTGGGCGAGGCGCTCGGGCTCGCGTTCGCGGAGGTGGTACAGCACGGCGCCGAGGCGGGCATACAGGCGAGATTGCTGCATGCGGTGCTGATCGCCGCGGCATCCCGACCGGTGTAGGCGGTGCCGGTGGACGGTTCGTTGTTCAGCCCCGTCGTCGAGCTGCGGAACACCTTCGAAAGTCTGCCCGACATGGTGCGGCGCCCGATCGAGATGGTGGTGTTCGGCGGTGAACTCCCGCGCGCCGACATCTCCGCCATGCGCCGGATGGCCGCCGAGCTCCGAGCTCGCGGCGACGAGCTGGACGGACATTCGAGGGATATCGAAGCAATACTCGCGCAAGAGGATTCGGTGGGCGAGCTGGCAAACCGGCTACGCGAGGCATTGCATTCGTACGGGAAAGGCGCGGCCCAGCTCGGTAGCGACGTCGGCACCCTGGCAGACCAGGCGCAGGCGGCCGCCAACGACGCCGAGAAGTGGCTGTGCGTGATGTTCACGTTCGGGATCCACTTGGCGTGGCGAATCTTCAGCGTGGTGACCAGCGCGGCGGCAACAGGTCCGGCCGGCGTGACGGCGGCGGCGCCGACCGTGGATGCCATGCTGGTCGAGGGGCGCGGCGAAGTAACGGCGATGCGAGCCGCCCTGACACGGGCGGTCGAGGAGGGCGCGGCGAAAGCGGCTGCCCGGCTGAGCGCGCCGGGGGCCTTGCGGTTCGTCACCATGCTGGGCAAGGCGGCCGCGCTGCCCGTGGGCGTGGACGCGGGTGTACAGGCGCTGCAGGTCGCTACCGGCGATCGCAGCGCCGACATCATCGGATCGGACGGTTCGAATCGGACCGGTATCGATCTGACGTCGATCGAAGTCGCCGCCCTGGCCGGCGCGGGTGGAGCGGTGGGCGGCATGCTCGCCGGCAAGTTCGCGCCGATGGTGTTCCCCCGGATCGGCAGCAGTCGCTTGGCCATGGGCCTGGTGCACGGCACCGCCGGTGCCATAGCGGGTTTGGGCGCGGCGTCGCTGGTGGCCGGTTGGCCGCAGCACTACGACCAGGTGCTTGCACCGCTGCTCAACGGCGCGTTCGCCGGGGGCGTGCATTCCCGAAGCGGACCCCACCCGCCGGCGATCGACGGCGGCGCGACATTCACACCGCCCGACGGGTTCTCGCCAGGGCAGGACGCGAAAGCCGCGACGCCTCGGCGGCCGGTCGAGGTGTCCACGGAATCGAAACGGGCATGGGAGGACGCGCAGAAGGCATGGGGCCCGACCGCTGAGACCACGAAGGCCGCAGGTGAGCGCGGCGAGGCGCGCGCGGAGGTCAAAGAGGTGACCGCGGCACCACGCTCCCGCGGCGAACAGGGTGCATCGATCGCAGCCGACGAAGCAGCCGGCCACCGGCCCGGGCAACAGGTCCGTCCCGCATCCTCCGACGCCGCCGCGGCACGGCCGGGAACGCATTCCGAGACGGGTGAGCGGCCACCGGCCGAGAAACCGGTCGCCACCGGGAAGACGACCGCGCCCCGATCGGTCGAGGCGGTGGGCGAAACGTCGACACCGCCGAGGCTCGCGGCGAGCGCCACGCCACGTCCGGCCGGCGAGGTTCACGAAAAGACCGGCGCACCAACAGGAAGCAGCGCGCACGCGAAAGCCGGGCCGAGCCCGGCCGGAGAACACACGGCGGTCGCGGACGGTGCCGGCACGCAAACATCGGCACGGCCCCATCCGCCCGCCGAGGGCGAAGCGGGATCACCCGGCGCTCGCGGCGAACCCGGATCGTCGAGTCGTGAAGAGCATGCGACCCCGCAGCGAGAGTCGACTGCCGAGCAGTCCGGTCACGAAAGCCCCGAAAGCCCGGGGCGGACCGAAGCGGACGGCACCGAAACACCTGCCGCGGAGGAACATTCGTCGTCGGCGCACGACGAGCAGAGCGTTGCGACCACCGATCACGACAGTCTCGCCGACGACGCCGGTATGCCGCGCAGCGACCGCGACAAGGCGGTCGATCTGCTGATCGACTTCCACCAGGCCTCGGCCGAGCATGTTCCGGAGAGTCAACGCCTGTCCAACCTTCCGGACGACGTCCTGATGGCCGGCCTGCACAGCGGCGACGAGCACCAGTCGTTGCTGGCGACGATGGAGATCATCCGGCGCGGCACGATCAGCGAGAAGGTGCCCGGCGGCATGGTGCTGCGGACCGAGCAGGCCGAAGCCGTCTACGCGATGAAATCGCGTCCGGTAGAGATGAAACCCGGCGAGGGCAAATCGCTGGTCTTCATGGCCGGCGCAATCCAACGTGCGGTTCAGCACGATTCTGTTCTGCTCGTCACCACCACCGATGGACTGGCCAATCGCGAAGTCAGCACGTATCGGAAGCTGTTGACCGGCGACGAGGAATTCGCCGACATGCAGAATGTGCTGGGCAAATTCGGGATCGACGTGTTCCGCGCCGATCAGCAGACCGGTTTCGGGCCGATCACGAAGGGGCGGCCGGCGATCGTGGTCGCGACCGGCGAAACGGTCGGGCATCTGTGCAATGCGGGCAAAGAGCCACCGCGTCATGCGCTGATCGACGAGATGGACGGCATCATCGACCGGGGTGAACGGCAGTTCCTCCGGTCGGAAGGTGTGGAAGAGCCGGCGCCGGAGGCAACCGCCAAGCAGGTATTCGATGCCCACGATTTCCTCACCGAGGCATTGGCGAAAGGGGCTCTGTCACACGAGGATTTCGGCCTCCGGCGCATCTCGGAGGAAATAGGAGAGCATGCCGACGGGACACCGGAGGTCATGTACTGGTACGACGGTCAACCCGAACTCACGCCCGAGGGCAGGGCGAAGGTCGAGGCGCTGCCCGGTGGAAAAAACTGGCTGGACGGAATGGGCGCCTCGCGGCTGGAGACCGCGGCCCACGCCGAATTCCTTGTCCGTGAAGGCGTCCACTACGAAATGGACGCGGGCAAGATCGTCATCATCGACCAGGCCGAACACGGTCTGCAACGAAACCCGAAGACCTCGAGCGAGTCGCGGTGGAGCGCGGAGCCGGGCAAGGCGAGTCTCGCCCAAGCCATCGAGGCCAAGGAGTTCCGGGCGGCCGAGGCCCGAGGGGAGAAGGCCGAGGCGCATCGGATCGTGGTGCGCGCGGATGCGGAGTCCGCCAAACGCATCGATTCGGTCGAAATCTACCGTGTCGGAAGCGAATCCTTCTTCGATGAAGTGACCGGTGCATCCGGCACCCTCACCGACCTGAATCCCGTACTGAACAAGATCTACGGTCTGCAGGAGGCTCACGAGGTCGGACGGTCGCAGACGCATCGGCTGGTGGAGGGTCAGCATGATGTGGTCGAGAGCACCCATGCCAAACTGCGCGCGATTGCCGAATACGCGAACGAGATGCGGGCCGGAGGTGAGGGCCGGTTCCAGGAAATCCTGTGTCACCGTAACGATCTGGTCGCCCGGCAGGTCGAGGCACTGGTGCGCGCGGGAGTGCCCCGAGAGGCGATCGAAGCGGTCGATGCCAAGCGGATCATCGGCTGGGGCGCGGACTGGGAAGCCCAGTTGCAGAAGGTCTTCGACGAGGCCGGTGAGCAGGGCAAGATCCTGGTGATCAACCGGCAGGGCCAGCGCGGTGTCGATATCTCGGTCTCGGATGCGGTGAAGGCCAAGGGCGGCATGCACGTCTGGATGACCGAGGCCCCGGAGCAGTCCTACATCCACGAACAGGCCAAGAACCGCACGGCACGGAACGGTCAGCGCGGCAGCGCGCAGGTCGTGATGTCGCCGCAGGACGCGCTGATTCGCAATGCCATGCACCTGCGCGGGGTCCGAGAGACGGTGGTCGTCTACGAACAGGCCGTGGCCGCGCACAACGCCGATCCCACCCCCCAGACCCACGATGCGGTCGTCGCGGCGAGCGATGCCATCCGTGAGATGGCACCGGAACTGCAGCAGCGCGCACTGCGGCACTCCACCGCGGATTTCATCCGCCATCATGCCTTCTCGACCGGGAACGTCCCCCTCACCCTCGCCGAAGCCGACACCGGGTTGTACGGCCGACCCGACTTCACCCGCCCCGATGAGCCGGCGGACCAGGCGACACGGCTGGCCGGATTGCTGGGGATCCCGGCTCCGGCCGTCGCGAACCGGATCGCCGAACTCGAACGCAACGGTGCCACCGATCCGGTGCACGAACTGCTGAATCGGGCCGGTCTCGCGCCCGCCACGGCGGAGGCGCTGCGGCAACATGTCGAGGCCACCGCTCCCGCGAAGGCGCGCGAGCGTGCAGGACTCGGCGATGTCGACGCGCTGATCGAGATGATGCCGCTGCGGAACCGAATCGCCGCCGAACTCGGTGTGCCGATCGCGGATATCGGTGGGGCCGAGGGCATGCGCCTGCTCGATCCGCTGCTGACCGAGGCGAGAGACGCCCTCGCGGCCGCGCTGGGTTATCCGGCCGCCGGCATCACCCCCGTCATAGCCCGCGACATCCTGGGCGAAGCGGTCGGCGATCATCTGACAGCCACGAACACCGAGCAATCAGCCGGGAACGAGATCGATTCCCCGGCAACAGTTTCCGGACCGGCGAGCCGGGACGGTCAGGATCATGCCCAGAACGCGGACACCCGGGATGTCGCGGACGGGACGGCCGCGGACATCATCGCCGCCGCGTCACAGTATCTGGCCACCGCGGCCCTGCTCGATCTGGTCGTACAGATCCACCGCCGCAGCCCCAACAGTTGCGTCAACAATGCTGTGACCGGCATGCGCGTGTTGTGCCCTGACAACGCTCGACGTTTCGAGATGCCGGCCACCAGGTTGCGGGGCCACGGGCGCGATGTAGTGCGCAAGGTGTTCGGCGCCGGGCTCGAGAAGGCCGAATCGCTGGAGCAGGTGGCCGAATCGCTGAAGACCCGGCCGGGCGGGATCAGCGTCCTGGTCTACAAATGGAAGGACACCCGAGCGACCGGCAGCGCCGATGCCGACGACCATATGGTCTTGCTGGTCAACGACAGCGACTCGGCCGACGAACCGAACCTGGTCGTCGTCGACCTGGCGGTCTCGCGGGACGGTGACACCGCGAACGACTACGGTCCCAAGGACCTCCGCAACCGCCGCGCACTGCTGAACAAGGCCGTGGCCTTCGAGGATTGGCGTCGCGAGCAACACAAGTACATCGACCGGATGCCGGTGGAGAAGCGGCTGTTCGAGACCATCGAGTTCGACCGCGACGGCAACCTCGTCGCCGGCTCGCACATGGGCGCCCCGGCCGCCGAGAGCCTGCCGCCATCCCGGCAAGTCGTCGTTCCCGCCGCCACGGTGGACGAAATAAGAGAAATCAGCGCGGGCCTACCGGACCTGGACGTGGCCGTACCGGTCCGACCAGGGGCCGCCCGGGACGGGGCGAACGAGCCACGCCGAGACGAACGCGCACCGGTCGGCAGCAGACCCTCGGAGAACGCGGCGAATCCGACACCGCCGAGCACCCGTATGCGGTACACCGTGCGCGAGGCCGGCGCGGCAGTGGGCCCCTCCGGCAGGGAAGGTGAAAGAGCCCGCACCAACGACGTCGGCGCGGAGCGTCACCGCCTCGAGCAACTGCTGAACGAATCCTACGGCTGGCTGGACTCCGACGGCGTCGACATCGCGGTCATCCTGATGTCGGAACTGATGGCGAACTCCCTCGCCGACACCGACGGCAAGGTCGAGGTCGTCATCACCCAGACCGACACCGAGGCCGAGCGGAAACTTCGTTTCGAAGTTCTCGACGAGAGCACCTTCGCCCCCGAAATCGGCGATATGCCCGACGAATTCGCCGAACGCGGCCGTGGCCTGCCGATGATGGCGGCCGCCGCCGACGAATCCGGCATCACGGTATTCGACGACGGCTCGGGCAAATCGTCCTGGTTCGAACTACACCGGCCGCTTCCGGCGGGTGGTCCGGCCGCGCCGGCCACCGAAATCCCGCCCGGCACCGGCAGTTTCGGCGAGGCACTCAGCGATGGCCAGCAGAGTCGGGCCACGCTGCATCGCGCACAGCGCGGTGACGCTGCGGCATTTCGAGAACTGCGGGAGCGGTACGGCGAGCAGGCATTCCGACGCGTGCTCGATGCTCTGGCGCCTGGCACAAGACCTTCGGTCGGCCCTCAAGCCGTTCGACTGCGGACCGTGGCTCAGTACATCAACGGGGTGGTCTTTCGAAGCGCCGAGACTCGACGCTGGCCGGTAGCTGCGAAGGAGGACATCGGAACGTGGATCCTCGACCTCGCGCAGCGTGCCGCGAGGGCGTGGTCCGGCCTGACCCCCGCGCAGCGTCGAATCATCACCGAAGCGGTCACCTCACCGCGACAAGATCGCACACCGCTGCAGCGCGGGGCCTTCGGCGCCTTCGTTCGGTCTGTCGAAGCACTACTGCCGAGCGATGTCGCGCCGCCGATCGACGAACCCCGCGAGGTGCGTCCTGAAGCACCAGCGCACAATTTGACCGATCACGAGCTCGAACTGATCCGGATGGTTGCCGCCGGATTGTCGAACGAAGCCATCGCAAGTCGGCTGGACCGCTCGGCGAGCCGAGTCAAGTTCTATCTCAAGCAGATCGGCGACAAGCTCGGCGACCATGGCCGGATCGGCATGGTGTCGGCGGCACGAGACCAGGGGCTGCTTTCGGACGACGACATTTCGGTGCCGCTCGAAAAACCGTCGAACCTCGCACTGACCGCGCGAGAAGTATCGATCCTCGCAAAGGTCGCCGACGGCATGTCGAACAAGGCGGCCGGTGAGCAACTCGGGTTGTCACCGCTCACGGTGAAAGCCCATCTCGCCCGCATCGGCGGCAAACTCGGCATCAGTGATCGCGCCGGGATGGTGGCGCGGGCCTTCCATGCCGGCCTCATCCCGGCAATCGACAGCGGCCCCGGTGTCGAGTGGTCCGATACGGAACGCGAGGTGCTGGGGCTGGTTGCCGAAGGGATGAGCAACAAAGAGATCGCAGTCCATCTCGGACTGTCGCCCGACCAGGTGAAAGGCCGGCTGAACCGGATCGGCGTCAAGCTCGGCATTCGAGATCGGGCGGGAATGGTGGGCAAGGCGCTGCGCACCGGTGGCCTCGTGCTTCCGTCCGACGCGGCCGACACCGGTCCCCGGGTGTTCCAGGGCAGGGATTCGTTGTCCGAGACCGAGGCCACGATTCTCGCGCTCGTCAAACAAGGCAAGACGAATAGGCAAATCGCGGCTGCACAAGGGATCTCACCCACCACCGTCAATGCCTACCTGATCCGTATCGGCCTCAAGCTGCGCACGAGCGGCCGAACGGCCGCGGTGGAGGAGGCAGAGAACCGCGGCATCGACTTGACGGGTGAGCTGGGCAGCTCCCGGTCCACGCCCGATGACCCCGCATCCGGGGACGCTATCGGGAGTCGCCCGATCGGCAGTAGACCGCACGATGCGGAGGCCGCCGACGCGAGCGGGGCGAGCGAGTCCCGTTCCGCGACAACAGCTCCCGACGGTTTCCGTACTGCGATGACAACGAAGCTGTGGGGGCCGGGCTCGTCCATCTCTTCCGCCGACGCAACGATGTCCGATTCGGAACCGGGGAACCATTCGCCGCAGGAGCGCAGCATGCGGGCGGTCCTCGACTACGTCGCGGGGGCGACGTCCAGCTTCGTCGCCGCTGCGGTGAGCGAGGGTCTGGAAGTGTCCGTGGTCGAGGCGATTCGAGGACTGGACCCCGCGGACCTCGAAACCATGCTGGTCGATCTCGGTGCGGCGCAATCGACCGTTGACGGCGCTGTGGCACGATTCACCGAGATCCAGATCCGGGGGGCGATCCCGAGTGCGGCACCGTCCGCAGTGCCCGACGTCGGTGAGTATCTGGTGCGGGTCAGCGCCCCGGACGGTTCGGACAGCTGGCGGACCAGGCGGCTGGTGCGCAGGATCATGGAGAACCGGGCACACGCCGGTGAGGTGGGATGGCCGGACGTCGATCAGGTCGACTCGGCCGAGTTGCTGGTGTCCGAGCTTGCGGGCAACATCCCGCGTCACGCCGGAACTCACGGGTTCGTCATCGCGACGGTGACCGAAGGGCCCGCCAGCCCGACCATCCGGGTGGGTGTTCGCGACTACAACCGCACGCTTCCGGGTTGGCGCACCCCGGACGGTAACGCCGAATCGGGCCGGGGTGGCCCGTTGTTGACGATGCTCGCCACCGATCACGGTGTCGTCGAGCACGTCGACGGCAAGACCGTCTGGTTCGAGCTCCGCGCACAGCGACCGGTCGCCGACTCCGACACGGACAGCGGCGACGAACTGGATCGTCTGAGCGCACTGTTCCCCGACCTCGACGACGATTCGCCGGACCCGCCCTCCGCAACGAACCATCAAGGGCCCGACGACGTTATCGGCAGCAGGCCGACGGAGGAGCTCGGATCGCCCGAGGCTGCTCTGCGGTCGCTGTCGGAACCCGGGGCGGTTCTCGAGTGGGTCCGGTCCGCCCTGCCTGCCGCCGGCAGCCGGGGTTCCGATCGCCGGGCTCTCATCGATCACCTGCGCGACCGTGCCGCCTTCACACATCCCGCCACCGGGTTCCGCGCACCGGACGGATGGCTCGCGGACAACCGCGACATGCGTCGCGACCACGCCGCGAAGGCACGGGAAATCGCCGAGAGATTGGAGTCCGACCCCTCCTATTCGTCGGCCGATGCTCATGACGATGCCCGGCTGCACGCGTCCGATATGCGCGAGGAGTACAGCGGTTTCCGCTGGCAACTGGTCGTCTCGGGTGCTGACGTGTCGGATCCGATTGCCGTGGCCGCAGCTCTTGCGGCGCGACTGCCCGAAGAGAACTCGAAGCCGGCGCACCGGGACATCATCGCCGCCGCGGCGCGCCTGGCCGAGCTCGCCCGGACCGCCGCCGGGGACGACGCCGCAGTCGTCGTCACGTCGTCCCAGGACCCCGATGGCCGACACCGCCTGATCGCGCAATTGGATTACACCCGAAGCGATCCCGCCGATTCCGATCCCGGGCCGACCGTCGAGGAGTTGCGTCGCGGACTGTCGGATATCGACGGCCGCATCGACCTCGACACGGCCGATCCCCTGCCGGAGGGGCAGGTCTGGCATCGGGTCCGGCTCGACCTCACCCGACAGCGAATTCTGGTGTGCTGCGAGCTGTGGGGGCGGGGCCGGACCGGGATGGGCACCTTGAACCTGGCGCTCTGTGAGGGTTTGGTAGCGGCCGGGCATGAAGTGACCGTCCTGCCGCGACAGGTCGATTCCGAGTTCCGGGTTCCGGGTGTGCGGGTCTACCTCCGCGACGAGTGGATGCAAGATCTGCACCCCGAGCACGTGCGGAGCTTGCCGGACTCGGTCGACATGGTGGTTGTGCACGTCGAAGCCGACGGCCTCCAAGCCGCGCTGGCCGCCGAGAAGCAGTATCCCGCAGCCAAAATCGTCGCTGTCCACCATCTGATTCCGATGCTGTGGGAGAGCCTCACGAGCGATCCCGCGCAGGGTCGCGCCCGGGTCGCGGCGGGCATCTATCTATCGCGGCGGGCGCATCTGGTGACGGGCTTGGGCCCGGCATTGGCGACGGACGCATTGTTGCAGGCCGCCATGGCGGGCCACGGTTCGGTGCACGAACTGCAGCCGGTCCTGGATATGGCCGAACAGCCGCCGCAGCCCGCGCCCGGCAGTCCGGTACGGGTTCTGCTCTTCGGCCGTGTGGACGACGCGTTGAAAGGTGGCGCGGAGATCGCCGAGGTGGTGTCGCGGCTGCGCGCGCACGGCCATGATGTCCGGTTGGTGGTCCGGGGTTTCGAGAACGACCTCAGGGCGGCCCACACCGGATTGGCGGAGATCGTCGGTGACCCGGATGCGGTCGAGGTGCTGCCGCACACGAGGGATCGCGCTGAGATCCGAGCAGACATTCGCGCGGCTACCGTGGTCGTGATGCCTTCGCGCGCAGAGGGATTCGGTAGCGTCGCAACGGAGGCGATCGAACAGGGTGTGCCGGTCGTGGTGCCGTCGACGAGCGGGGCGGGTAGATACCTCGCCGCATTGGCCGGCCATCGCGCCGCTGCGGAACGATTCAACCTGGTGAAGCAGGACCAGGGTGCACCGGTGCCGATCGACGACTGGGTGGCCAAGCTCCTGGTCGTCATCGACGATGTGCCCGGCGCGTGGACGACGGCCCGCCGATTGCAGGAGCTGGTGCGGCCCCTGACACGTGAGAACAGCGCCAGGATGCTCGTGCACGCCACAGTGAATACCGATCCGCACGCGCGTCCCGAGATCCGGCCGTCGCGGACGCGAGTGTCGTTGGCGCAGGGGCGTGTCGTGGCACGCGGCGAGGAAGAAGACTACCTGCGAATCCTCGCCGTGGCCGACGCGATGGAAACCGATCCCGCCGTGCGCAGTGCGATCATCGGTCGCAAGGGAATCGACTTGGCGCCGTCCTGGGAGCCCCTGTCGATCCGCCTCGCCGCAGCGGATCCTGACGAGTGGATGTTCGCGCCTTGGACAAGGCCTGCGCAGCAGGATGATTCGCGGGCCCGCATCCTGGGTGCCACGGTGGCGACGGTAGCCGAGCAGGGATTCGCCGCAACGACGATCGACGACATCTGCCGCCGCGCGGAAGTCACTCCGGAGGAGTTCGACGAGCACTTCCCACGCGCCTACGACGCATTCGCCGCGGCGCACAAGGCGGCGCTCGACGATCTGCGGCACCTGGTCGTCGACGAAGTGAGTCTCGCGCGGGCGCCCGACCGCACCGCCCGCATGACGACCGTGGTCCAGACCTATACCAGTGCCCTGACCGCTCGACCGGTCACCGCACGAGTCGTCCTGGTGGAGAGATCCGGCCTCGACCTGGTGCAGCGCGCTGCCCGTGCGATGACCGCCACGAAATCGATTGCCACCACTCTGGCGGAGGTGCTCGACGAGCCTGCCATGTCCGTCGAGGGCCTGCGTGCTCTGGCGGCAGCAGTTCAGGGCCTGCTGGCGAACTGGGCCGTGACCGCGGACAAGGGCGCGGTCACGGACCTGCAGGGTGACCTCGCCGACCTCCTCCGCATCGGTACCGCGTCGCCGGAGGTGAGGCCCGTCGCCGTCCCGCGACCGCCGCAGGTGCAATCGGAGGACGACGGCTCGACCGAACAGGCGGAACCGGACGAGCGCGAACGCATTCTGACCGAACTGCTCGCGGGCGCCGCCCGCTACGGTTACACCAACATGTCGCTGGACACCGTCCAGCAGCGTGCCGGTGTGTCCGCCGAGACCTATCAGGAGTTGTTCTCCGACAAGGAGTCCGGCTTCGAGGCGGCCTGCGCTGCGGCGATCGAGCGTCTGCGAACGTCCCTTCGAGCGGCAGTGCCCGGCCGGTTCGACGGTGAACTGCGGCCTCGCCTGGAGACCGCATTGCGCACCTACCTGACGGTCCTCGCCTCGAGCGGGGACGAGACGCGGGTGCTGCACTTGGAGCTGCCCACGACCGGCCCGCTGCGCGATCGGTTCCTCACGATGGTGGCCGGGCATCTCGCCGAGGCTGTCGATGAGATCGACGACCGCACCGGCCGACTCCTCGCCGCTGCCGTCACAGGCGTTGTCGCCGACCGGATCGCCGCACGGCAATACGCCCGGTTCCATGATCTGCCGTCGGCCGACGTCGAGGCGGGAGCACTGACGCCGCTGCCCGGAGACGTTCCGATCGTCGCGGCCTGGGCGCACGCACTACTCACCGGCACCGCGTCACCGTCATCCTCGGCGCACGAGACGGTACGGAATTCGCTGCCACCCGAAGCGACCACTGAGCAGACCGATGACGACCCCACCGCGAGGCCCATCGGCTCACGACCAGGACGCCCTGCGCCGCAACGAGATTCCGGCACCGGACGCCCAGCCCCCTCACCGTGGCGCCGCGGCGATACTTCCCGTCCCGGGACCGGCCCGGCCGCCGTCGACTCCGGCGAGGGCAGCGACGACCAGGCGGTCGGGGCCACTCCGTGGCAGCGCAACGACTCGGCGCCGGCCGCTACACCGTGGGCGGCAGTCGCCGGAACACGCAGCATGTCGCAGCAACGTGGATTCGCCGATATGTGGCGGCGCATCCGCGAACTGCTCGTCAACGGCGCGGGTCTGACGGAATCCGATCCGATGGTGCAGACGTGGAACAACGTGCCGCTGACCGACGTACGGCGCGCACTCGACGCGCTGCCGCCTCATCGCCGCGAGCGCCTGATCGCCGGCTTCAACCCTGCCCGCCACGGCACCGGTCGGGCGCATATCAATCCCCTCGCCACCGACCAGGAGCCGTTGTGGTCGGCCGCCCGCCACCTGGGATCGGCGATCGCCGCCGCCCATGGTGTACAGGCCGAACTTCCGGACGAGCCACGGGCCCGGCTACGCGCACCGAAGTCCGGCGCCGAAGCGGAGCCGATCTACATCGTCGATCCCGGTCGAATCGCCGAGGCGCTTCGAGTTGCCGGCCAGGCACATCGGGGGAAGCCGACGGATCCCGGGACGAATACAGCCGACGGTCCGATTGGACACCGGCCGTCCGACTCCGCACCGACTCCGCTCGACGTCGATGAGGTGCTGCAGTGGATCCTCGACAGCCCGTCGACACCGGTGCACTGGCAGCATGTCGGTCCGGTGCCCGACGACGTGCTGCTTGCGTCGGCCGCCGATGCGGATGTCGACCTCGACGCCATTCGCCGGAGGTGGGACGCCCTCGCGGAAGACTATGTCCGCTCGGGGTGGCGCACCGGCGGGGGCCTGGTGTTCCGGGGTGACACGCGGCCCTTTTCGGTCCCGTGGGCGGACGGATTCGTCCCGCTCTCCCAGCGCGACGGCAAGGTCGTCTACACGACTGTGCGGGTGAATCGAGCCGGCGACTACGGCGAGTCGGTGGTGATGGACACCGCGACCTCCCAGTGGACCGTCGTGCACCGGATCTACGTCATCGACGCGCCAGGTGGTTTCGGAGTGGTGGACCAGAACGGGGATGTCGTCTCCGTGCACTGGCCGGGAGGCCTGCGTAGCGACCGCATCGTAGGCTGCTTCGAGATTCCCGCCGAAATCTGGCAGCGCGATTTCACGGCTCAGGCCGACCGATTGCGGCAGTACTGGCGCCCCAATCCCGCCTACCGCCGACTGGACACGACCGCGGCCGAACTTTCCGTTACCGAAGACGATTCAGCCGAGGCGACTTCGGCGCGGTCGCCGGCACAGGTCGATCGGAACGGTCCGCAGCCGGTCCCACCGGAGAATCCCGAGGCACGACCGGGCGAGCCCGTGCGAGCCGGCACCGCCGACCGAACGCCAGCATCGGCGGCTCGACATGCGCTGGCCGGATTGCTTTCCGCGCCGGTACGTGTCGTGCGCGCGGGAGCTGTGCGCTCGGTCGTGAACTCCGTCCAGCGACGCATCGCCGAGACGCCCGACGACGTTCTCGTGGCGGTGGATATCTCCGACTTGATCACCTGGATCTCGGAGTCGCTCGACGTGCATCATCGAGCCGAGGCGGTGACCAGGAGGTCGGCAAGGTTCGACGCTCTGCCGGCGGATCGTCAGGACCAGCTGGACAATCTGCGGCGGGCGTTCGTCACGACGAACGACGCATTGTCCCGCCGCCTCGATCGGATGTTCGGATCCGACCCTTCAGCGCCACTCGCCGCTCTGGATGCCGATGATCCCCTCCGTGAGTTGAGACGGCTGGCCGAAGTGTCGCGCTCGGCGCGGGCCGCCGGCCTGGTCGATTCGCTGACGCACTACTTCGAGAACGGCGACGTCGAGAATCAACGATCCGACGACCACACGAATCCCGAATTGGCCGCTGCCGCAGCGCGATACCGCGACCTGCAGGCAGCGGGATTCACTGGGAAAGCGGCGCAGAAAGATGTCGCGAAGGTCGCCGGAACCTCGCAATCGAAGGTCAGTCAGATACTGCGCCGGCGGGCAGCCGATATCACCGCCGACCAGCGAATCATCCTCATCGCCGCACGCTGGCTCGACTACGCGATGCCGGACGATCTGGTACGCGCCGCCGCGCGATACGAATCGGAATTGCGCAGCGGCACAGACCGGATGATGGACGAGACCGACCACACCGGCCCGGGCGTCACTTCGCCGGCCGATGAGGCGCCGGATACCGAGCGACCGGCCCCGGGCGCGATCGGCGCGAGGCCGGGACAGACCCCAACCGGGGATGCCTCGAAGACCGACTCCGCGGTCACACCGGATCCCCTGCCGGCCGACACGGATCCCACCGTGTCCGAACAGCGCCTCGCCGGCGAGGCGCTGGCGGGACTGCGCACGCATTTCGGACCTGACGCCGACGAACGCACACTGCTTCAGGACGTCGACACCACCGACGTCGCCGGCGCCTCCCGCGCCCACACCCACAAGGTCGCGCAGTGGTGGCATGCGATGAGCACCGGCGTCCCCGATCGCCCGAACCTACCGTCGATACAGGTCGAGCTCGGACTCTCCGACCGGCAATACGCGCTGCTCCGGGTCTACCCGCATGCGATCGGCAATGCCGACGGTATTCCGTTCAGGGTGCGCGACAAGGCGAATCGGCTCTCGATCGCCCGCGACATCCGGCGGTTCCTGCAGCGGCGACCCGAAGTCGTCACGCCCGAGGTCGACGCCGAGGCCGCGGGTATCGCGCGCGCTCGCGCGCTGTTGCGCCGCGCGAGCGCCGAACTGCAGGCGAGGATTCCCAATCCGACGCTCACCAAGGCAGAAGTCGAAGAACTGGGCAATCTGCTCGCCACTCGACGGCATTTGCGCGAGATCCAGGCCGATGCCACGCGTCTCACCGGACACCCGGTCGTTCAACTGCTCGCCTACGACGCCGCAGCGCACGGCGGTAACGGCCGCGTGATCCTCTCCATCGGTGACGCCGATCGCGCCGGGATCGTGAACCGGATGACCAACGGCTTGGGTTCGACAGTACAAACGCTCTACCACCGCTCGCACTACGCGCAGAGCCTCTACGAGGTCACCACGCTGCGCGGAAACGGCGCTTCGGTGGCGGCGATCGTCGATATCGGCTATCGCTGCCCGGTCGATCTGTCCGTCGCGTCGCCGCGGATGGCCGAAGTCGGGGGCGACGTCGTGGCCCGTGACATCACCGCCTTCAACGCCACCCGCGAGTTCTACGCCGAGAAACCCGCCGGGGCGCCCGTGCCGCGACTGCGCAACGCTATCGGCCACAGCTACGGCTCGACCACGCTGTGCTACGCGGCACAGGATATGCGGCTGGCCGGCGAGATCGACCAAGCGATTCTCACCGGTTCTCCCGGAGCGGGCCGCCGGATGCGGCATGCCGGTGAGTTCGGTGTGCCGGTGTACGTGTTGAGCGAAAAGACCGACCCCGTAGCCAATCTGGGTGCCCACAAACAGGGCCGGAAGGGCCGATACGCGAATGCGGGACTGGGCACGAGCCCGGCTGCGGCCATCTTCGGCGCCATCCTCCTCACCACCGAAGTACCGGCCGGTGCCACGTACTTCGCGGAACGCCCGGGGCCGGCCCACCGCCTCGTGGTGAAGCCGCACGCCTCCTACTATCTCTGGGCCGATGAGACCGAGCGGGTGCCGGGCCGCGGCCTCGACAATCTGGGTTGGGTATTCGTAGGCCGGGCCGAGGTCGCCGAACGTGCCGAATACCCCGATGCGCCTCGGCCCGCCGGTAAGCGATGGCGGCGGAAGCGACAAGAGCCCTCCACCCTCGAGACGGATGTCGACGCCGAAGTGCGGGCCGCGCTCGAATCCGCGCGGGTACCCGGTGAATCCACCACACCGGCGCGATGCGGCCTGGCAGAACTGACCTTCGCGCGGCAACGCTTCACCGGACGCGCCCCTATCGAGCTACCCGATGAAGACACCGTCACCATCCTCGAATACCGCGGATTCCACCCCAGGGAACTCGCCCAGTACGCCCACGGCAAGTGGGCGGAGGTCGATCCCGACAGTGAATTCGTCTCGCGCATAACAGGTTCCGAACAGCCCACCGATTTGGCACTGTTGCTCGTGCAAGCTCCGAACGCGGCCGAAGACCGTATAGACGGGCACATCATCAGTCTCACCACCGACGCGAACGGCGAACTCTGGCTACACGAGGTGGTCCCGGGGCCGGACGATACGACGGTCGAGCACAACCTGCACGGCGACGCCGCACATCGACGCTTGTCGGACCTGCGAAACCAGAACGGCGCCGGTTTCTTCGCCATCACCTACGGAACCGACGGCCGACCCGAAAACCCGATCGACACCACGACCTCGACCGGCACCGAATGGGCACAGGGCACAGCCCCTGCCACACGTATCGGCCGCACCAACGACGAGCCGCCCGAGGACCCTGGGGCCTCGACGAAGAAAACTCCGGTACCGAATCGGAGTGCGTTGACCGATGCGGAAATCGAAGTTCTCGCGTTGCTCCGACGGGGCATGACCGACGACGAGATCGCGATGGTCGCCGAGCTTCCGGCGGCGGATGTGCGGGCGCTCCGCGAAAGTGCCGTCCGCAAACTCGAAACCGTCCGGCGCCCGACCCAGGAGCCGGCATCGGATGATGCGGTCGCCCGCGAGACCGAGCTCTGGTCGGCGGACGACCGGTGGTGGGCCGGTAGCCAGGTCGAGGCGGTGCAGCGGTTCACCGAGACACTCACCCACGACGGTCGCCGCGGTCGGGTGGAGGGCCGGACAACCGACGACGGACGACGAATCTTCCATGTACCGCTCGGCTCCGATCGCCTCGTTCAGGTCGAGTTGCAATCCGGCCGCCGGACGGCGATCTCCATGGTGCTGCGGGAGAGCGACCGAGGACGAAGCTACGACCACAGCTCCGAATTCCACGAGCTGCTCCGCAACCTCACCCGCAGTTCCGGGCCGGTGCCGGCTGCAGAGATCCTCGCCACCTTGATCTTCGATATGGAGTCGACGCAACGGCGCGCCCACGAGGACGGGTTGTCCGGCGTTCGGTTCGATATACACACCGACACACCCGTCACTCTCGAGGTAGCGCCCGGTCGTTTCGGACCGAACGTGAGGGCGACGGTCGAGTCGTCCGGCCTTCGGGCCGGCATCGCGCTGAGTTACGGCGATACCCCCCATCCGGCGATTCGCGCCGATCTCCCACTTCGAACCGGCACGGATGTGTATTGGGTCTCTCACCTCGTGGACCAGGTCCTGCGGGAGGGCACATTACGCTGGGAAGGATCGCAGCGCCCCGCCGAAGCGGCGACGGCCTGGCTGCTCGATGTCGCCGGGACCCACACGACGGGCGTTGCGCGGACCCCCGCCATCTCGCGGTCGATACATCTGTCCGCCACCATGTCCGGTGCGCCGGGCGCTCGAACAGCGCGTCTGACGGCAACCGATCCCGCGACCGGCTGGACCGGCGAATACGAGGTTCGGGAGAAGTTCGCCCTGGCGGAGGCCGTCGTGGCGGAAGCCGGACAGCTCTCACCGACCGGCCCGATACGGCCGGGCGATCCCCGTGCGGGTCGGGCGGTCGCGTATCCCGATCGTGCGGCATTGGAGGCCGAGCTGTGGCGGACACGCGAATCGTGGCTGAGGGTGGTAGAGCATCGCCCCGACGGCCCGGTGGAATACGAGATCCACCGGCCGAACGGCATGCCGGTGCTGGTCGATTCCCGGACCGGCGCCACTCGACGATTCACGGACTACACATCCTCGAATTCATCGCACTGGCATGCCGTCTCGTTCGACAGTGCCGGCGAGCCCCTGCACCCGACCGCCGACTACGTCCGCGAGTTGCGGCAGCGACGCACCACGATATGGGAGCGGCTCGGCTTGGAGACCCCGGACGACGGTTCCCGTGCTGCGTGGCGACGACTCGTTCGGGCACACCGCGAGATCGCCCGGATCGAAGTCGCCGAGATCGACGCTTCCCTCGCCGGGCTGCGTTCCGACGAGCCGGCCACACAGGCCGCACTGGCCGAGCCGCTACTCGTTCGGCGTGGTGCGGCGACTGATCGGCTGAACGATCTCGCGGAACTGGACGCCCTGGTGGTGCGTTACGACAGGGCAGCGTCTCGCCTGATCGTTCCGGCATCGGAAGAACTGTTCGCGCGTGAGCTGGAGCGTCGCGCCGGTACGGTTGTCACCCCGCAGGTGGTTCGCTTCGCGCCGAAACCCGGTGAACCGCAAGAAATTTGGGTGGTCGCGAACGAGGGCGGGCACATGCGGGCGCTCGAAGCCGCGATCCAGGCCGACCGGAGTCTGGCTCCCGCGTTGTGGCGCGGCTGGCGCATCCGCTACATCGAATTGAACGCCGGGCCGTCGGGACTCGTGGATTCGACACTGGAGCCCACGGATGTGGAACGCACCTACCGGGCGTCGTTCCGCCGGGAGCTGGAGAAACATCTGATGGCCGCGTACCTGAAGTACCGACGCGGAACCGAGGCGCCCGATCCCATTTCGAAGTGGTTGAAGCCGCTGACTCCGGACCTGTCGACCGTTCCCGACGACGGGAACACGACCCGTTCACCGGCGCCGATCCGGGTTGCGGTCGACCTGATGCGAGCTGGGATCCCCGGCTGGGAGGACGCGGCACCGGTCACCGCGCTGGTAGCGAACCAGCAGGTGGTTCCGATTCGGGCCGGCTGGTTGGAAACCGTTGTCGTTCCGGTGGAGTTCCGGGAAGGAGACGAGTTCGAACCTAAGGCCGGATGGCGAGTCGCGCAGCCCGGCGGCAACGAAATGGCCGACGTGATGGCCCGGGACTTCACCCTGGTGCGCCCGTCCGAGCGCAAGTTGCGCTCGACCTTCCGGTCCACTGCACAGCTCAAACGTGTGATCGAGAAGATCCTGGCCGGCACCGGCCGCCTCCCGATGGTGATGACGGGCTTCACTCCCGTCGAGCTCACCGCACCGGACTCGACGCCCGAATTGCCCACGGCCGCAGCGGTGACGCGAGCTCACGAACTGCCCACGGTCGAGGAGTTGGACCGCCACGAGAGCGATCGAAGCCATGCCGTCCTCCGCTCGGCGTTCGAACTGTGGCAAGCGCACGCACTGTGGCAACTGACCACGGAGGGCACGGCACATTCCACGCTCCGCGAACTTCCGCCGGACACACTGCGGCAATTGCGGCAGCAGCTGACGGATTCGGGCCCGGGGATGCGTGCGGCGGGTCTGGGCCACCGGTACGCACAGATGAGCACGGCGTTCGACCGACTGCTACGCGAGGTGTCACCGGATCCGGCGTCAACGACCGCCGCAGAATCGGACACCGACGCGGCGGTGGATGCCGAGGTGCGGTCGGCCCTCGAAACTTCTCCCGTACGAGTTACTTTCACGCCGGCAAGCTGTGGAATCGGTGAACTCACCTTCATCCGTGAGCATTTCGACACCACACCCGTCCAGCTCCCCGATGCCGACGCGCTGGCCATCCTCGAATACACCGGCTTCCATCCCCGTGAATTGGCCCAGTACGCCGGTGGGCAGTGGACGGAGACCACTCTCGACGAAATTACCGCCCGCATCAGCGACCCTGACGAGCCCGCGCATCTGGCGCTGATCAGCATCCAATACCCCGGCGCCCGAGAGGACTTCATCGACGGGCACGTTTTCACACTCACCACCGACAGCAACGGCGAACTCCTTCTCCACGAACTCGTCCCGGGCCCCGACGGCGGCGTCACCGAAAGCGATCCCAAGGACACACGGCGACGCCACGGTCAGCTGCTGCAGCAGCAACTGGAGGGCGCCACCTTCCACACCATCACCTACAAGGCCGACGGCGCGCCGGAAGACCGCCTCGGCACGGACGACCGAGAGACCGGCACGGACCGGCACCAAGTGCCCGCGCCCGCCACCCGCCTGGGCCGGGCGGAACCCGGGGACGACTCCGACGCGAATACGCCGGGCGTTTCCAGCTCCGAGCGCGGGAAGCTGCGGATTCCAGCCCAGCCCTCACCGGAATCGAAGTCGGTGGGCGCCGATAAGGACACCGCCGCCTCCAAGAGCTCGAGCGATGTGCGAGTACCGCAACAATCGACCGATTCACCATCGATCGGCCGCACCCTGATTCCGGGGCCGCGACAGCACGTCGCGATGTTCACGGAGTCGGATCCCCGCGACGATGTCGAGCTGATGGCCGCAGTGCGCGACGGGGACACAGAAGCTTTCGGGACACTGTTCGAACGTCACGTCGACGCGGTTCGGAAGTACGCACGCGCTCGCTTCCGGCCCTCGGACGCGGACGATCTGGTGTCATATGCGTTTCACGCAACCCTCGCCGCCCTGCGGAAGGGTTTGGGACCGGAGTCCGCGTTCCGGGCCTATGTGCTGACGTCAGTGCGTCACCAAGCCCTGTCTCAGAAACTCCGCTACAACGATCGAATTACGTTGAGCGACGATATGACTCGCTACGACATGGCTGAAGAGCCCGTCGATACGGAGTTCGGAAGACGCGAGCATGCTCTCCTCGCACGGGCGCTGGCCCTGGGTACCTTGTCCGAACGTGTTCGGCTGATACTGGCCAACTTCGGTCTACCGGCGGCTGAGCTGGCACGCCTCATCGAGGCGCCCTCCGCCAATGCCGCAAATGTGGCGCGACACCGGGCGATGGAGGAACTGCGAGCGGCGTATCTCCAAGCGCAGATTCCGCATGAACCCGACGAATCCTGCCGCGACACAGTGGAACAACTCGGAGCGTGGGTCCGCGGGCCCCTGCGCAAGCGAGCCGAAAGTCGGGTGAATGCCCATTTGCAGGGCTGCTCGTCATGTCGCGCAACGCTGCAACTGCTGATCGCGCTGAATCCGGGCCTCGCTGTCCGTACCCGAATTCCGGTCGTCGCGCGCGGTGACGGTCGAACCGGAGGTCCGGCGGGCAAGCCGGCACCGACAGATCGCGAAGGCGCGCAACCGAACGACGCGACCACACCCCGTCGCAAGCAAGGCGGTGCTCGTCGGCAACGGCGTGGTGCCGCTCCGCGGGGCGAGGAGAGCTTCGCCCCCTTCGGGGGCGTGCCGAACGACCGCGCCCCCGCCGTCCTCCCCGGACAGTTGGACAACCCGTGGCTCGTCTTCGCCGACGACCCGCGCGGCGGCGACAATGTCAGTGCCGTGCGCCCATGGAGCGAAGACCGGCCGTCGGTGCGGCAGCCCGTCGGCCGCGTCGAGGATCCGCTCTCTCCGGCGTGGCTGCGGGACATTCACGCCGCGATCACCGCGGAACAGCTCGATGCCGACGGTCCCTTGCATGCGCATCTCGGCCGCATCCTCACGCACCTGGACAGGCTGATGCCGGGTGCCGCGCCGATCACCACGACCCAGCGCACCGAGTTGGAGACATTTGCCCGGGCGGTCGGCCGCTGGCTGGATATCGCGCATACCGAACTCGACGATGATCTGTCCGCGGGACAGGTCGCCCACGGTGTCACGGCACGTCGAAGCCACCTGGCCGAAGCGACCGACAGATACCGGGTAGCCACCGAGGTGCTCGCCTCCCATGCGTCGAAAATCGATACCGCACCGGCGAATACGTCACCGTGGGCTCGGGGCTCGGCATCGCTCGACGGTGTCGACATCACCGAACTCGCACAGACCATCGAGGGTCTCGCCGCGGAATCGGCTCGGCTGGAATCCGATTCGACGCGGGCCGCGGAGGTCCAGCAGATACGGCATGCCTGGACCGCGGCCTACGAGCTGTGGAATCTCGCGCAGGATCCGCGATCGGTGCCCGCAACCCCCCGCGTGGAGGCACTGGTCTCCTATGCCGATGCGGCACGGCACTGGCTGATGGCGCTGCTGGACCGGGACAACGCGGCGGACCTGTTGGCGCGAGAACAGGGAATCGCTCGGACTGTCGACAACTATCGACAGGCCGATCGCCGGGTCCGCGAGTTGCTGCCAACATTGGAGGCGCAGCCGGTGGCCGCACCGGGCACGGAGAAGCCCGGGCCAGGTGAGCCGGCGCCGATCGCACCGCCCGAAGCTCAGTCACCTGTCGCATCCGCACCGGCCGACGGTCGAGAGCCGTGGCTCGACCTGCCACCTCCGGAGCCGCACAAGGAAGTGAACCTCGGCCATGCCGCCGGTGTCACCGATGTCGGTCGCCGCACGGCGAATCAGGACGACTTCGCCATCGCGACCGCGGTGATCAATGGTGAACGAGTAACGCTTGCCGCGGTCTGTGACGGCACCTCCGGGGAAGCGACCCGCAGCGACCGTGCCGCTGCCGTCGGCTCGGCCGCGGCATGCGCGGTCCTCGAACACGAGGCCGCCGCCGTTGTGGCCGGCCGGACCTGGGATCCGGCGGCCGTACTGGCGAAAGCGACGCAGGCGGCCCAGACCGCGGTACTGGACCTGATCTCGCGGGAGTTCCCCGGTTGCGATCTGCCACCGGTGAGCACGATCGTCCTGTCACTGGTCACCTCGACCCACGTGTTCACGGAATGCGCCGGCGACTCCCGTGCGTACTGGGTTCCGCTGGACGGCGGTCCGGCAGTCCAGTTGACCACCGACGATTCGGCACTGCAGAGCTATATGGATGTGATGGGCCTGAGCGCGGAACAGGCCGCACGCATGCCGCACGCGTCCTCGCTCACCCGTGGCCTCGGCGTGAAATACGAATGGCGCGAACCGGATCCGACTGCCCACCGAATCGCCGGCCGCGGCGTGGTCGCGCTCGTTTCCGACGGTCCGATCAAGAAGATCGGCACGCCGGATGCGATCGCGGACCAGGTCCGGGCCCAACTGGCCAGGACATCGGGAAATCTCCTCGCCGCCGCGCAAGCATTCGCCACCGCGGCCGTCGACGCCGGCACTCGGGACAACGTCACCGTGGTGCTGATCGCCGGGCCGGACCACTCGGGACGAGGTAAGACCCCGCCGGGTGCCGTAGGGACATCACCGTGGACGACACCCGCGCGCCAGGAAGTACCGGCACCCGTGGACCCGCGCACCCTGCCGTGGACCGGAGGTTTGCCGCAGGGTCGCGCTCATACGACACGCCCTGCCGAATCGTGGATCGGAAAGGTCTCCGGCAACCGCTCAGCTGCCGAAATCGTTCCCACCGTGAACCCGAACGACCACCACGAACCCGACGCGCGCAGAGACCCCCACCGGAAATCCGACCCACCCCGGCCGTCGGCGGCCGATCCGAGCTCGGGCACCACACGGGCCGAAAACCCGGCGCTGCACGAAGCAGCGGAAGCGCCCGGCCGGCGGGACGACGAGGGGGTAATCGGCTCGGCGCCCCGATCCGAGGAGACGAGCAGCGACGTTCCCACACCCCTTCCGCGTTCGCTGGTCGTGGGATCGGCGGCTCGACTGTACGCGGTTGCGGCCGCTGAACCACCTGGTGAAACGCCTGGATACGGGGCTGTGCTCGACACGACGGCCGACCCGGCCTGGATCGAAGCGCACGACGGCAGCAACCGAATTTCGCCGTCCATCACGGGTTTTCACGATCTTCCGGACGACGTGCTGTCCGAATATCTGCGATTGGCGGAGATCGCCGTGCCGATCGTGGTCGCCGCGCTGGCTTCCGGAACAGATGTCTCGGCCGACGACTTCCTGGACGACCTGGCCGGCCGAATTCACAATGGGCGCCTCCAACGCCATTGGCGCACCGCCACCCCGGAACAGCGATTGCCGTTCGACGATCCCGGCTACCCGGAGGAATTGCGTGAGCAGCATCGGCGCCTCGCTCGCGCGGCACGCGATTCGGTGGTGGCGGCCGATGCAGTCGATCGGGCCGTTGCCGACCCGTTCCGGTCCTGTACGACGGGTGCCGCGGTCGCGGCGGAGATGTGGCGCAGACACGCCGTTCGTATGTTCGGGTTCGACGTGCCCGGCATCACGGTGGAACTCGTTCGTGAGCTCGCTCGAGCGATACACCAGCTGTTGACGAAATACCCTCACATTCAACTACTCCGGATCGGGTTCGGCCCCATTTCCGAGTCGCGTCTGCTCGCCGAGAGCGACCACGTCGCCGGAACCGACACGCGTTACCCCTACACGCGGTCGATCACGGTATCCGACGCCGTCGCTGCCGACCGGGAGCTCTTCGCTTCGGAATGGGCCGACATGGTGAACAGCGGCCGCGCTGTGGGATCCGTCGCCGAGCCGGTAGTCGGCCTGATCCGCCGTGAGTTCGGCTACTCACTCAATGTTGCGACTCGGCTGATCGCACAGCGGAAAGCCAAGACGACGCTTATCGACCACCATGAGAACAATCACCGGGGGCCGATGCGATGGTCTCCGCGCGAGGCATTCGCCTGGTCCAACAGCCAATTCCGCGAATACGGACCCGATGGGAAGGGACGATTGAACTCGGCTGCAGCGCTGGCGGGAGCCTTCGCGGCCATGGAACACGATCCACGGGACACATCGGACGGGGAGCGGGTGCTTCACAACCTGTTGATCGAGATCGCACCGCAGCTCGAAGCCGGGAAAGCCCGGGATCGAGAGCAACTCACGGCCGAATACCGCCCTGTCACGCCGACGGAACAGCAGGCCAAGCTGACCATGGCCGCGGCGCTGCGAGCCGATTACGGCATCGACATCATCGGTCTCGACAACCCCGGCATCCCTGCGGCCACCGCCGGTGAGCTCATCGCGGCGGTACGGCACATGATCGCCCGCTTCCCGATCCTCCTCGGCGACTTGTCCGAGATCAGAATCGCTCCCGGGGACGCCGGCGAATTCGCCCGCACCTCCTTCGACGGCATCGAATTCAACGAATTGTGGATGACCGCACCGGCGCGAATGCACGCCGAAGCGGTAGAGCAGTTGGCTGCCGAACGGCTGCGCATCGATCTCGATCGGGTGTACTTCTGCTTGGCCATTCACGAATTGGCGCATCTGCTGCGCAGACTCCTGCCCGTCCACGCGCCGAGTGCGTATGAGGTGGTCACGCGAGCCTTCGAGGAAAGATATGGCTCCAACGACCTTCCAGCGCTACGGGCCTGGATGGTGGCCCAATTCAGCTCGTACAGCATCCGCCAGGACGGTGCTCTCCAACCGGACGAGGCCGAGGCCGAATCGGTAGTGGCTGCCGAGGTCGACAGCCTGACGCCGACCGAGGGCGAAGCGATAGTCCACCGCAACTTCAGCGAGCTGGCCGCGGCCGAGGCCGAACGACGCGGCTTGCCCTCGGCCGAACCCACCATCGGGAGCCGGCCGTCGTCCGCGACCGCCTATGCACCCCAACCCGATCGGCTCGCCGCGGAACTACTCGGTTTGGGGCCGAGCTTCGACTATGTGGAGGATCTGCTGCGAATCGCGGCCCGTGAGCGGCCCGACCCGGCCTGGATCGACAGCCCCGACTACTGGGATTGGCAGCTGAACTGGCTGGCCGAACGCGGGCCCCGGCTGAGCGTGCTCGCGGCATTCTCCGCTGCCACGCTGGAGGCGGAAGCGGCTCTCGGCCTTCCCAATACGAGCGGCCGCAGGTTGCTCCTGGAACAGTCACGACCCCGGACGCCCGGCGAACTGCTGCTCCTCTACAAATACGGGACGATGTGGGGAGGTGAACCGGAGCAACCCAGCGGACCCGACACCGCGGCACGTGCCAGCGCCATCGGCCGCGTACAGCGCGACCTGTCCTTCGACGAGCTTCCGCAGTACGCCTACCTCGCGACGATCGCGGCCCGGCCGATCCTGCAGGCCGATCGTGACCTGACCCGAAAGCACGTGCGGCCGGAGGAGTTCCGGCATTTCGATCCCATTCCCCGCGACGGTGTCTACGGATTGAACTATCCGGGTTGCCGAGCCCTGGACCGGCAGTCACCGGCATACTTCCGAGCGCGATACGCGGGCGACAGTCTGCTTCCGATGATCGCCTGCCGGCCGGTGTACGACCGCTTCCTGAACCACTGGATCGAGCCGTACCAGCTGCGTCACGCCATGCGGCTGCGCGACGGATTCGATGGCACGAGATCGGCGGAGGGGCGAATTGCCCAGTGGTTCACATCCATCGTCGCGGATGTGCTGGCCGCCTCACCGGATGCCGCTCCCGAGATCCTCGACGACGCCCTGCGCACACAACTGCGCCGCAACCGTCCGTCCACACCCGCGAACCACAGGCTGCTGCTGTTCGCGGAGACAACGCAGGATTTGCTCGGCGGTGACTACGACTTCGGCCACTACCTGCGGCGCCGCGATCACCCGGAAACCGAAGGGTACATCCGGACCGTGCGCGAAACCGTCCTGCGCCGCCATCCGACTGCCGCGGTCGCCCGAGTCCCGTTCCTCGCCAACATCATCGATGTATCCGGTACCGGCACGGCGCTCAACGGCCCGAACGGTAGCCCCGGACCCGCCGCGCCGACCGGAGAGCGCCGCGGCCCGGTGACCCTCTTCGCCCCCGAGTTCGATCCGACGATCCTCGACCGTCCGGTCCGCGGCCCGGACCGCCGGCCGATCGAACACGTTCCGGTAGAACCGATGTGGGCGATGGGTTTCCATCATCGGCCGGACGGGCAACCGTGGGAGGTTGCGGACAACGCGCGCGAGCAGCCGGCTACGACCCCGACGACCCACTCGTCCCCGACCCCGGCCGAGGATGGAACGACGCTCATCGGTGCGGTACCGAAGTTCCCCGGACGTCCGAGCGATGACGCGGTCGAATTGCTCGAACGGATCCTCGATGCGGAACATGCCGGTGATCCGTCGGCGCCGGAACTTCGCGCCGAAGCGATTCGACTCATCCCCGACGAGGCCGAACGTGCCTATGCCGAACGTCATGCGGGGAATGCACGCCGGGCCGCGGCACTGGCCGCGGAACTGGGAATCACACCGGAACGGCTCGACGCGCTGACCGCCGAGGAATTGAAGCGGGCCTTCGCGGGCGAGATCGTGCATCGCACCAAAGCCGCGACCTTGCTGAAGATTCTCCGGGACGGCAGGTTCAAGACCATCTTCGAAACGGGCGGGCGGAGTGTCTTCGCGCAAGTTCCGCTGGAAGCTCGGCGAGAACTCGAACAGGTGCTGTTCGGGTACCGTCCGGATCTTCCGGTAGAGCTGCGCCCCATCCACAGCCGAATTCGCAGGACGTGGCGCGCGTGGATCCATGAAGCCGATTTCGCGCCGGTGCAGGATTTCGGCGATGTGGACATCGTATTGCGGTCGGCGGTCCGTGAGCGAACGACGGGCTGCATCGGTAGCCCGGTCCATACTCAGGTCATACCGAGCGCACTCTCCGATCCGCGGCCCGAATCATTCGGAGCGACACCGACGGAGCACGGCGAGTTCGGATACTTCGGCCTCGAAGGGATCGGTCGTGATTACGACGGGGACCGTTTTCATCGAAACGTCCTCATCCAGGCCCAAACGCACGGCGGTGTCCAGGCTTCCGACATCGCCTACGTCGTCTTCCACGGCGAACGCCCCGGCCGCGAATTGCGGGAGGCGATGGCAGCGGCGGGCATTCCCTGGATCAGCTCGATCGACAGTCCGGGCCCGACCCCGCCGGCCCTCGCCGCCACAGTACTGCCCGGCGACCACATTGCCGACGATCACTGACCACGATCGACCGAGCCGCCCCGCGAAACGGCACACTCCGGCCTCGTCGCACGCCGGAGCGACACCGTGGAACCCACGCCGGGGTGAATCGTCGTCCCCTGCCCCCGGCACCGCGCCGTACCATGGCCTCATGACCGAACAGGACATCCTTGCCCACATCCAGGACCTGGTGAAGCAGGAGCATCAGCTGCGGTCCAAGGCCACCAGCGGGGAGCTCGATCCCGAGACCGAGCGGGCGAAGCTGGCCGATCTCGAGGTGATGCTGGATCAGTGCTGGGATCTGCTGCGGCAGCGGCGGGCCCGCATCGACCAGGGCGGCAACCCGGACGAGGCCCAGGCCAACCCCGTGAAGCAGGTCGAAGGGTACCTGCAGTAACGGTTAGCATCGGGTCATGGTTGACATCACGACCGCCGACGGCGTTGTCCGCGGTCTCAGACGGCGTCGCATCGCGCAGTGGCGTTCGATTCCGTTCGCCGCGCCGCCCGTCGGCGATCTTCGTTTCCGCGCGCCGCAGCCCGTCGAGAGCTGGTCCGGGGTGCGCATGGCCACCGAATACGGATTCGCCGCGATGCAGCAGCGCGACGGCGCGCGCATCGGACCACGCGGCGCACAACCGACGAGTGAGGACTGCCTGACTCTGAATGTCACCGCGCCCGTGGAGCCGGCCGGCACACCCCGGCCGGTCATGGTGTTCATCCACGGTGGCGGTTATGTGCTGGGCACCTCGGCGCTGCGGTTGTATTCCGGAGCCCGGCTGGCATTGCGCGGCGATGTGGTCGTCGTGTCGTTCAACTATCGGCTGGGCGCCTTCGGCTATGTCGACTTCGGTGAATTCTCCACGGCGACAAGGCCGTTCGAATCGAACCTGGGTCTGCGCGACCAGGTGGCGGCGCTGCGGTGGGTGCAGCGCAATATCGCCGCCTTCGGCGGCGATCCGAACAACGTGACCATCTTCGGCGAATCGGCGGGGGCGCACGCGGTGGTCAGCCTGCTCGCCACTCCGGCCGCGGCCGGGCTGTTCCATCGCGCCATCGCGCAGAGCGCCCCGGCGGACTGGTCGCTGACGGCCGAGGCGGCGCGGGCCTTCGCCCGGCGCTGCGTCGACAATCTCGGCGCCACGCCGGAACAGGCGGCCGAGGCGCTGAGCACCGCCGGCGCGAACGATATCCGCAAGGCCGCCGATCGCGCGATCGGCGATGTGCTGTGGCGCCAGCCCGGCAGTTTCCCCGCCGCCCCGGTCGTCGACGGCGATTTCCTGCCGATGGACCCGATCGATGCCATCGCCGCCGGGCACGCCCACGCCGTCCCGCTGATCATCGGCACCAATCGCGACGAGGCGACGCTGTTCAAACGCTTCGACCGCTCCCTGCCCACCACCGCCGAACAGCTGCACGTGGCGTTGTCGCGCTGCGGCGACGCCGACCTCGAAAAGCGGGTCGTCGCGGCCTATCCCGGCTATCCGTCGCGGCGGGCCGCCGTGCGCATGGGCGGTGACTTCGTCTTCTGGCGGCCCACCGTGGAGGTGCTCGAGGGCCACAGCCGCCACGCCCCGACCTACGCCTATCGGTTCGACTACGCACCGCGCGCGGTCCAGCTGGCCGGCTTCGGCGCCACCCACGCCCTCGATCTGATTCCGGTGTTCGGCGGGGTGGACAGCCCCATCGGGCGCGGCCTCACCGCGGCCGGCGGCTATCGGGACTTCCTCGCGGTGCAGCGCGAATTCCAGGACAATTGGCTCTCGTTCGCCCGCAAGGGCGAGCCGCTGCCGTCCTGGCCGCAGTACACCGAGCAGCGCCGCAGTACCCGCATCATCGACAGCCCGGCCCGGGTGGAGGTCGATCCGGACCGTGAGAAACGCCTCGCATGGCACGGGGTCCGGGTTCCCGCGCTGGTCTGACCTACTTGAGCAGCCGGGACATGCGCCGGTCGGCGAGGATCTTGCCGCCGGTCTGACAGGTCGGGCAGTACTGGAACGACTTGTCGGCGTAGGCGACCTCCCGCACGGTGTCACCGCAGACCGGGCAGGGCAGTCCGGTCCGCGCGTGCACCTGCATGCCGGAGCGCTTCTCCCCCTTGAGCCGGGCCGCGTCCTGGCCGACGGAGCGGGTGATCGCATCGGTGAGGATTCCACGCATGGCCCGGTACAACTCGGCGACTTTGTCCGCGCCGAGCGTGGACGCCGTGGCGAAGGGCGAGAGCCGGGCGGCGTGCAGGATCTCGTCGGAGTAGGCGTTGCCGATCCCGGCCAGCACGGTCTGATCGGCCAGCACTGTCTTCAATCGCTGCGAGGTGCCGGCGAGGAGTTCGGCGAAGCGGTCCTCGGAGATCTCGAGCGCGTCGGGGCCCAGCCGGGCGATGCCGGGCACCGACTGCGGGTCCTCGGTGATCCAGACGGCGAGCCGCTTCTTGGTTCCGGCTTCGGTGAGATCGAAGGCGGGTGTGGCGCCCTCGCGGGTGAAGAAGTGGACCCGCAGTGCGAGCGGGCCTTTACCCGGTTTCGGCGGCGCGGCGCCCGGTTCGTCGATCCAGCGCAGCCAGCCGCCGCGGGACAGATGCGTGATCAGCCACAGGCCGTCGCAGTCGAGGCCCAGATGCTTACCCCAGTGCCCGGCACCGGTGACGTCGCGCCCGGACAGCGCGGTCACCGGCGGATCGAACGTCTTCAGCACACTCAGCGCCGCGACGTCGACCCGCCCGACAACCGCGCCTACGGCATGCTCGACCAGAAACTGTTCGAGCGCCATGATCTCCGGCAACTCGGGCATTCCCGCAGCCTACCGGCGCCCACCGACAACCGGCCGCTTTCACACGGCACGCGGGACGGCCCGGCCGACGCGAACGGCCGCGTTCCCACCGGGAGAACGCGGCCGTCGAACCCGCGGAACGCGAGTGGAATCACATCTGGACGGGCCCCTGCTGCGGTGCGGCCACACCGGGAGCGACCGCGCCCTCGATCGCGCCCACCCCGGCGCCGATCGCGGCACCCGCGGCAGCGGCCGGCGCCGCGATCACCGCGTAACCGATGGCGGCGCCGACGATCGGCATGACGATCAGGCCGGCGGGCAGGAACGGAACCCCGGCGATCAGACCGGCGACCGCGCCGACGACCGCGCTGGTGCTCGCGATCGGGCTGCTGACGATATTGCCCACACTGGATCCGATCACCGCGCCACCGAGGGTGTCCGCGGCGATCCGGTCGGAACGCGACGGCTCGAACCCGGCGGAGTCCAGGGTCTGTGCCAGCCCCGCCTCGGTCTGCGCGGCGGAATCGTTGATCTGCGCGGTCAGCTGTGGATCGATGAAGTCGGGCCGGGGCGTCACGACCGAACCGATCCGGATGGTGCCGTCGGGCGCCTTGATCGGCGCCACCGGCGGCGCGGGATGGGCGAGGTCGGGCATATGCAGCGCCCCGGGATTCACCATGGCCGGTGCGGTGAGATCGGGCAGGGCCCGAGTGCTGTTGGCGGCGTTACGGTTCGACGAGATGCCCGCGGCGGGCGCGGCGGCCGGCGCGGTGGCGTCGGCGGTGGTGGCATTCGGTTCCGCATCCGCGACCGGCGCGGCGAACGGCGGTACGGCCGGGTCGGTCGCGGCGCTCGGCTGGAACTGCCACGGGTTGGCCTGCGCGACCACGTGTGCCACCGCATCCGCCGCGTTCGACACACCGGCGGCGACGGTTCCGGCGTCCGGCAGCATCCCGGCGGCCGGTGCCACACCCGAATCGGCGCTCGGCGCGGCCGCCCCCGCCACACCCGTCTGCCACAGTGCCACGGTCAGTGGCAACGCACCGATGACGAGTGAGGAACCAACGCGCCGGCACCACTGTCCCGATGCCGCCGAATGCTGCCCTGCCATGAAAACCTCCAGTCGGATTCCGATCGATTGACAGTGATTCGAAATCGCCGGTGGTCTGGATCACATTCGTATCGATGTATTCCACAGCAATTTTGGAGCTATTTCGGACATGTCCGCGGCGCGAACGGCCGCTAACCGACTCTGCGCAAAAGGTATATGTCCATCACCCACCCTTTGGCTTCCCGAAGTTCGTTGCGACGCCGGACTATTCGATCCTCCACCGCACGCAGCGGACCCTCGATCAACGTCTCGTCCGGCATCCCCAGGTAGGCGCCCCACCAGATGTGCAGATCGTCGCCGGGCACCTGCGTGAACGAACACTCGCCGTCGAGCATCACCAGCGTCGGCCCGTCGGCCGCCACGCCCTCGGCGCGCACGCGGCGACCGGTGGTGATGTGCACCGGTTCGCCGATCTCGTGCAGCACGATGCGATGGGCCGCCGCCAGCGCCTGGGCGCTGGTGACCCCGGGGATCACCGTGTACTCGAATCGCGTTCCCGCGTCCAGCACCCGCTGCACCATCCGCAGTGTGCTGTCGTAGAGCGAGGGATCGCCCCAGACCAGAATGCCGCCGACCCCCTCGGCGGCATCGAACGCCTCGGCCAGCAGTTCGGCCCGGCGGCGATGCCAGTCGTCGACCACCTCGCGATAATCGGCGGCGCCCTCGACCGTGCGTTCGCGCGGCGGATCGGCGATGGCCACCACGCGATGGGCCGGATCGGCGTGCGCGGCGAGGATCGCGGCGCGGACCTCGGTCAGTTCCCGCTTGGTCTCCCCCTTACCGATGACGAAGAACGTGTCGACCTGCCGAATCGCCTCGACCGCCTGCACGGTCACCTGCCGGGGATCCCCGGCGCCGATTCCGATCACATACAGCATGCGCACGGTGCCCCAGGCTAGCCAGCGGGCCACCGCGGGATGAGGGCGGTGGTCGCCCGAAGGCTAGGCTTGCGGATATGGACGGCGCGCCCGGAAACGACACCCAGTACGAGGATCTGCTGCGGCTGGTACTCGAGCGCGGTACGCCGAAATCCGACCGCACCGGTACGGGTACGCGTTCGATTTTCGGACATCAGCTGCGCTACGACCTCTCCGCCGGATTCCCCCTGATCACCACGAAAAAGGTGCATCTCAAATCCATCGTCTACGAATTGCTGTGGTTCCTGCGCGGCGATTCCAATATTCGCTGGCTGCACGAGCACGGCGTGACGATCTGGGACGAATGGGCCGATGCGCACGGTGAACTCGGACCGGTCTACGGCGTCCAGTGGCGCAGCTGGCCCACTCCGGACGGCACCCACATCGACCAGATCGCGCAAGTCCTGCAGACCCTGCGCACCGATCCCGATTCCCGCCGGATCATCGTCTCGGCGTGGAACGTGGCGGACCTGGACAAGATGGCGCTGGCCCCGTGCCACGCGTTCTTCCAATTCCACGTGGCGGACGGAAAACTGTCCTGCCAGCTGTATCAGCGCAGCGCCGACCTGTTTCTCGGGGTGCCGTTCAACATCGCGAGCTACGCCCTGCTGACCCACATGGTCGCGCAGCAGACCGAATTGGAACCCGGCGATTTCATCTGGACCGGCGGCGACTGCCACATCTACGACAACCATCTGACGCAGGTCCGCGAACAACTCGGCCGCGAGCCGTATCCGTTCCCGCGGTTGCATCTGCGGCCCGCGCCGAGCCTGTTCGACTACACCTACGACGACGTGGAAGTGCTCGACTACCGCCACCATCCGGCGATCAAGGCCCCGGTGGCGGTATGAGCCGCATCGGCCTGATCTGGGCGCAGACCCCGGCCGGCGTGATCGGCGCCGACAACGCCATCCCGTGGCGGGTGCCGGAGGATATTGCACATTTCAAAGTGGTCACCGCCGATCATCCGGTGCTGATGGGCCGGCGCACTTGGGATTCGCTGCCCGCTCGCTTCCGGCCGCTGCCCGGACGCCGCAATATCGTGATCACGCGGCAATCGCAGTGGTCGGCCCCGGGCGCCGAACGTGCCGATTCGGTGGCCGGCGCCATCGCACTGGCCGCCGCGGATACCGTGTGGATCATCGGTGGCGGCGAAATTTACCGGCAGGCAATGGATTACGCGACCGAACTGATGGTCACCGAAGTCGACGCCGATATTCCCGGCGACGCCTACGCACCCGCGATCGAGGGCGACTGGCGGGTGGAGGACGCGCCCTGGTCGCAGTCGCGCTCGGGTCTGCGCTACCGGATCCGGCGCTTCGCCCGCGACACCGCCCCCGCTACCGTCGGCTGAACCGAGTCCGGCAGGTATCGAACCCGAATCGCATCGGCGAAACGCCCGACCGCGCGAGGTGGGTCCGGCATACTCAGCGATATCCAGCCTGTGACCACAGCCAGATCCCGGCTGAACCGCGAGAGGCAGATCATGGACAAGAAATCGCTGACGGCGGCGGCCCGCCAGCAGCTCAAGCTGGCCGCATCCGCCACGAGTGGACGCAGTTCGCAAACCCTCTACGGCGGCCACACCCACAGCCTGCGCCAGACCCTCATCGCGCTGACCGCCGGCCAGAGCCTGGCCGAGCACGAAACTCACGGCGAAGCCACCCTGCAGGTCCTGACCGGAACCCTGATTCTGATCTGCGGCACCAACGAGTGGAAGGGCTCGCCCGGCGATCTGCTCGTCATTCCCTCGGCCCGGCACAGTGTGAAGGCGATCGACGACGCGGTATTCCTGCTGACCGTCGCGAAGTGAGGCCGGTCTCGCGAGGCCGGGCCGTCCGCACCCGCTGCCGGCCCGGCACCGTACCCTGTTGATCATGGGTGAGCCGCAGCCGATCCTCGATCCGCTTTCGCGCGCCGCGATCTTCCTCGTCGCGACCATCGACGAGGGCGGTGAGCCGGTGGTGCGCGACCTGCTCGCCGATCTGGCGGGACTGCGGCGCTCGATCGGATTCCGGGTTCCGGAGACGCGACTGTCCTGCGTGACGAGTATCGGTTCCGCCGCGTGGGATCGGCTGTTCGCCGGCCCGAAACCCGCACAGCTGCACGAATTTCCGGGCTATGCCGGGGAGAAGCATCAGGCCCCGGCCACACCGGGTGATCTGCTGTTTCACATCAAGGGCGAATTGCCGGACGCCTGTTTCGAATTGGCGATGCTGATCGGTTCCCGGTTGAAGGGCGCGGCCACGATCATCGACGAGACGGTCGGATTCCGCTATTTCGAACAGCGTGATCTGCTCGGCTTCGTCGACGGCACCGAGAATCCCGAGGGTCCCGCCGCGGTCGCCGCGGCACTGATCGGTGACGAGGACCCCGACTTCGCCGGCGGCAGTTATGTCGTCGTGCAGAAGTATCTGCACGATCTGGAGGCGTGGAGTTCGCTGACCGTCGAGGAGCAGCAACTCGTCATCGGCCGTACCAAACTCGAGGATCTGGAACTGTCCGACGAGGACAAGCCGGCGGATTCCCATGTCGCGGTGAACACCCTGATCGATCCGGACGGCACCGAGCGCCAGATCCTGCGCGCCAACATGCCCTTCGGCAGTGTCCGCGAGGGCGAATTCGGCACGTACTACATCGCTTACGCGGCTACCCCGGATGTCACCGAGCGGATGTTGGTCCGCATGTTCCTCGGCACCGACGACGCGCCCTACGACCGCATTCTCGATTTCTCCACCGCGATCACCGGCACCCTGTTCTTCACCCCGGCCAACGATTTCTTCGACGACCTTCCGGACGCCCCCATGCAGGAGGCGTCGGAGCAGGACCTGGAACTCGCGGCAGCCGGAACCGCCGAGCTGCCCACGGCCGCGCCTGCGGGCGACGGCTCCCTCGGTATCGGCACGTTGAAAAGGATTCCTCAATGAACAATTTGCATCGTGAACTCGCGCCGATCAGCTCCGAGGCGTGGTCGGCCATCGAGGAGGAGGCGACGCGCACCTTCCGGCGTCATATCGCCGGTCGCCGGGTGGTGGACCTGTCCGGTCCGCACGGCACCGACTACTCCGCGGTCGGATTGGGACACACCACCGTCATCGACGCGCCGGATGAGGGCGTCCAGGCCCGCCGGCGCGTGGTCGCGCCGCTGGTCGAGCTGCGTGTGCCGTTCACCCTCTCGCGCGAGGAACTCGACAACGTCGAGCGCGGCGCACAGGACGCGGATCTGGATCCGGTGAAGGATGCCGCCCGCAAGATCGCGTTCGCCGAGGACCGCGCCGTTTTCGAGGGCTACCCCGCCGCCGGGATCACCGGCATCCGGGCGGCCGTGTCGAACACGCCCGTCACCGCGCCGAGCGATCCGCGACTCATCCCCGAGGCCATCGCCCAGGCGCTGAGCAAGCTGCGGCTCGCCGGTGTCGACGGGCCGTATTCGGTGCTGCTGAGCGCCGATCTGTACACCGCGGTGAGCGAGACCTCCGACCATGGCCACCCGATCCGCACGCATATCGAGCGGCTGATCCCCGAGGGCGAGATCATCTGGGCGCCCGCTATCGACGGCGCCTTCGTGCTCACCACCCGCGGCGGCGACTTCGATCTGCAACTCGGTCAGGACCTGTCGATCGGCTACCTGTCCCACGATGCGGAGAGTGTGCAGCTGTACTTCCAGGAAAGCCTGACCTTCCTGGTCTACACCGCCGAGGCCGCCGTCCCGCTGCGCGGCTGAGCACGACGCGAGCGATCTTCGAGGTGCCACCGTGAGCGACGACGTCCCGCCCGTATCCGGGCCCGATCTCTCCCGCCGGTCCCGCGGGCCGGCGCGGGCGGTGCGGGCCGGTGTCGTCACCGGCCGCCGCACCCTCACCTACAGTGCGCTCGCCGTGCTGTCGGTGCTGGTGATCTGCGGTGCCGTGGTGCTCCTGTTCGGGGTGAACCGGATATTCACCGGACTGCTGGCCGGCGCGGTCGCGGGTATCGCGCTGCTGGTGGCGCTGTTCGGCCGCGATGTCGTGGTGCTCACCGACCGCGCGATCTACCGGCGCACCCCGTGGGCCGAATCGCGGCTGGAGTGGGATCGCGTGGTGGCCGGCCGGTTCGCCCTCGACGAGCGGGCCCGCTGGTCGCTCGCGCTGGATCTGACCGGCGGCGACGAACCGCACGACGAGCTGGTCCTGCTGAGCATTCCGCCGGTGCGGCATCCGGTGTCCAACGCCTACGAGCATCGCAAGCGCGAACAGGTCGCCGAGATTCGCCGGATCCTGCGCGAGCAGCGGGTACAGGTCACCGTGCTGCCCGAGATCGCCTCGGCCCTGCACGAACACTGGAAGCTCGCGCCCGCCGCCCGGTGAGCTCCGCACCCGCCCGTACCGACCGTATCGTGAAGGCTCCCTTTATGATTCGCACCGCCGCACTCGCGCACATCCGCGATCGCCGTCTGCTGCAGGCACGTTCCACCGGCAAAGAGGTGTTCTACATGGCGGGCGGGAAGATCGACCCCGGCGAATCACCGGTGCAGGCGCTGTACCGCGAGGTGCGCGAGGAACTGGGTGTCGACGTGGCGGCCCACGACGAGCTCGGCGTCTTCGAATGCGAGGCGTACGGGCACACTCCCGGTACCGCGCTGCACATGACCTGCTTCACCGCCGACCTCACCGGCGAACCGACGCCGACGAGTGAGATCGCCGAATTGCGCTATTTCACGGTGGGCGAGTACGCGGCCATGCCGCATGTCGCGCCCGGATCGATGCTGGTCTTCCGGCGCCTGCACGAACTCGGCCTGATCGACTGACCGCTGGATTCGCTACGTCGCCTCGCCGCGTTCGACCGGCTCGGCGCCCTCGTCATCGATGATCGGACGCGACTCCTCCGGCAGCTCGGCGGCCCGGTCGCGGGCCACCGGACCGGGCGGTTCGGCGTCGGACGGGATGCGCGTGGCCACCACGAAGGCCAGGAGCAGCACGACCGCGACACCGAGCAGCGCCACCCGGGTCGCGTCGGCGAATCCGTTGGCCAGCGCGTCGGTGACCGCGGCCGGCGCGTGCTGGGCCCGCAGTCCGACGATCGCGCCGCCCGCCGAATCGCGGGTGGCCGCCCCCACGGCACCGGCGGCCCGGGTGGTCAGGCCGGGGACGTAGCTCAGCCGATCGGGCAGGAAGTGGCCGAGACCGATCGAGAGGGTACTGCCGAGGACCGCCACACCGAGCGCGGCCCCGGCGGGCCGGGCCGCGGCCGCGGTGATCGATCCCGGATCCGATGCCATGGCCTCCGCGCCGGTGCGCCGAATACTCGCCGTCAACGGGGCGGAGGCCAGCCCGAGACCGATTCCGTAGCAGGCGAGTAGCACGGTCGGCACCCACGCCGGAATGGTCGATGTCAACGCCAGCGCGGTCACCGCCATCGCGAGCAACGCGATCGCCAAGCCGATTCGTATCAGCCACAGCGGAGGTACCGCGCGCAGTGGCCCGGCGGTCAGTACGGCCGAGATCAGAGCGCATCCGGTCAGCACCACGAGGATCGAACCCGTTCGCAGGGTGGACAAGCCGAGGCAGTTCACCAGGTACAGCGGCAGCACGAAGAGCAGTCCGAACTGCGCCGCCGCGATCAACAGGGCCGCGCCGTCACCCCAGTGCCGGGGATCGCGCAGCTGCGAGAAGTCCATCAGCGCGGCATGTTCCACCTTCACCCGATGTCTTTCCCAGAAGACGAACAGCACCAGCAGCAACACCCCCACAGCGAGTACGAACGGGATGGGCGAACTCGCCGATTGCGTCGACCAGGTCACACCGAACACGCTGAACTGCCGCCGCGGCCGCAACCAGCCGTAACGCTGCCCCTCGATGAGGGCGAAGATCACCAGCGCGAACCCGGCCGTACTGAGCAGCCATCCGTCCACATCCGGTCCGGTCGCCGCGGCGCCGATGCGGGTTTCGGGCACGAGAACGGCGCCGAGCAGGACGACCACCGCGATCGGCACGTTGATCAGGAAGATCCACGGCCAGGTGAAGGAATCGATGAACCACCCGCCCAGCGCCGCGCCGACGACCGCCGCGCCGGCCGGGGCGACCACCCACGCGGTGAACGCGATCACGCGCGCCCGGCCGTGGAACATCGCCGCTACCGTGCCCAGAGAGCCGGCCACGACCGCCGCACCGCCGATCCCCTGCACGATCCGGCCCCAGATGAGCGGGCTCGCCGAATCCGCGGAGGCGGACAACAGGCTGCCGCCGACGAAGATCAGCACCCCGAGCGCGAAGATCACGCGCCGGCCGAATCGGTCGGCGATCCGGCCGACGGCGATCAGCAGAACCGCGAGCACGACCGAGTACACGCAGAAGACCCACTGCGCCTGGGTGAAATCGAGTCCCAGGTCACCGATGATCGTCGGCAGCGACACGCCGACGACCGTGCCGTCCAGCGTCACCATCGCAAGGCCCAGCGCGAGGACCGCGAGTGCCCACCACCGTCTGGCACCGGTGGGTGGCGAACCGAGTTCAGCGTCTGTTCGAACGTGATCAGCCATGCGCCGCTCCCGTCGTCGACCGGTGTCGCTGGGAAGTAACTCGTATCGGTCGAGTCTACGAGCCGAACCGGGCGAATCTCGGCAATAGGGACCCGGCGATACCGGACCGTGTGGTGAACGCGAGCATTCGGCTATCCGGCACCGGACCGGTCGGCGGCTGATCGGTGGCTCGGGGCCGCGGTGTCACTCGGAGATCCGGCCCGCCTCCGGGAAGGTGGCGTCGCGGATGATCCGCAGGCCGCTGATCAGGGCCTCGCACTGCTCCGGGGTGAGCTGCCCGTAGAACCAGGTGTCGAGGATCTTCAGATATTCCGGCAGGACCTTGGCCAGCCGGGTCGCGCCGGCGGCGGTGAGGGCGGCATAGGAGCTGCGGCGGTCGTTGGGATCGGGCTGGCGACGGGCGAATCCGTTGCGCTCGAGCCGATCCACCAGGCGGGTGACACCGCTGGTCGACAGCTGTGCCTGATCGGCCAGATCGGTCATCCGCAGCCGGCGGCCGGGCGAGCGGCTCAGGCGCATGAGGGCGGTGAAGTCCAGCACCGACAGGCCGTTCGCCGACCAGGTCGGCTCGAGTTTGCGGCGGATCCCGCTCGTCGCCTCGAACAGCATTCCGATATCGGAGAGGCGCGGGTCGTCGAAGACGTCGGCGTCGTGCGTGTGCTCCATGCGGCCAGCCTAACCCACAGTTGTCACGCGGATAGTTGACACGAGGAATACTTTCCATATCATTGCCATGAGGATATTCCTCGCAGCAACTAAATGGAGATGTCATGACCAGCACCTGGCTCGCCGGATTCCGCTCCGCGATCATCAGCCCCTACGAGCAGTTCCAGTTGACCGAACCCCGGGGGTTCACCGATCGAACCGTGCGCCAGGTGCTGCACATGGCCGGCGGCGGTCGGCAGATTCGGGTGCGATTGAGCAATCGGTACGGCCGCGACGCTCTGGAGATCGGTGCGGCCCGAATCGCCCTGCGCAAGAACGGTTTCGCGACGATCGCCGAAACCGACACCGTGCTGCGCTTCGACGGGGCGGACACCGTGCGTATCCCGGCCGGAGGCGAAATGGTCAGCGACACCGTCGATCTCGCGGTGAACGGCGGTGACGATCTACTGCTGAGCCTGTACCTGCCCGGGTCGACCGGGCTCGCCACCTTTTCGCATCAGCCGATGGAGATCACCGCCGTGGTCGCCGGTGATCACACCGCCGATCCGGACCTCTCCGAGGTGGAAGAGGTCGCCTCGCGCTTCTACGTCACCGGCGTCGACGTGCTCGGTGACGCGGACACCCCGGTCGTGGTGGCGTTCGGTGACTCCTGGTTCGACGGCGCCGGAACCACGCCCGGCGCGAATCGCCGCTCCGTCGACGCGCTGAATTCGCTACTGACCCGCGGCTGGGTGGTCAACCAGGGCATCGGGGGCAACCAGTTGCTCACCGACGAGGTCGGGGAACACGCCCTGGCACGGTTCGACCGCGATGTGCTCGCCGTACCGGGCGTCACCCATGTGGTCGTCAATTTCGGCATCAACGATATCGGGCTGGGCGAGGTGGCCGCGGCCGGCGATCTGATCGCCGGCTACACCGAACTCGCCGCGCGGGCACACGCCGCCGGACTGCCGATCTACGCCAACACGATCGGGCCCTTCGCCGGGGTGATCTATCCGGAGGTGAATGTGGCTCCCGCCCTGCCGGTGCGCGTCGTCGTCAACGAATGGCTGCGGACCACAACAGTTTTCGACGCAGTCTTCGATGTGGCGGCCGCCGTGGCGGATCCGGAGCGGCCCGACTTCATCCGCCCGGATCTCGACAGCGGCGACGGCTTGCACCTCAACGACGAGGGCGCCCGCGTCATGGCGGAGACGATGCGGATTCCCGGGCTGCGCTGACGGCCGGCTCTGCCGCAACGGTGCCGAGGCCGGCCTCGGGGTAGTCCCGGCGATAGGCCTCGGGCGTGGTGGCGAAGCGGCGGACGAAGGCGCGGTGCAGAGTCTCGCCGTGGCGGTAGCCGACCACGCGGGCGATGGCGGTGACGGTGAGTTCGCTGGACTCCAGCAGGCGCCGGGCCGCTTCCAGGCGCAGTTCCGCGACGAAAGCGGCTGGGGTACTTCCGGTTTCGGCTCGAAAGGCGCGGGCGAAATGACGTTCGCTCATGCCCGCGCGCCGCGCCAGGGCGGACACCGCCAGATCGTCGCCGAGATGGTCGGGCAGCCATTGCTGGACGGCGCGGATCGCGGGCGTACGAGCCGGCTGCGTGCGCAATTGGGCGCTGAATTGCGTTTGGCCACCGGAGCGCCGGGTGAAGACGACGAAAGCGCGAGCGACCTGCTGAGCCATCTCACGGCCGTGGTCGTCCTCCACGAGGGCCAGCGCGAGGTCGATGCCGGCGGAGACACCCGCCGAGGTCCAGCGGTTGCGATCGTGGACGTAGATGCGGTCGGGTTCGACGACGACGCGAGGGTACGAGCGGGCCAGGAGATCGGCCGCACCCCAGTGGGTGGTGGCGCGGTAGCCGTCGAGCAGGCCGGCCGCGGCGAGCAGCAGCGCTCCGGAGCACACCGAGGTGACCCGGCGGGACTTCCGGGCGAGCGAGGGCAATTCGCGGACCACCTCCGCGGAAACCGGCCCGGAAATCCAGCCGCCGACGACCACCAGGGTGTCGATCTCCGTGGCGGAGCAGGCGAGGTCGTGCAGCGAATGCCGGACCCCGAGGGTCAGACCGCCGTCGGCCTCGATCGACCGGCCGTCCGGCGAGGCCGTGAGGAGTCGGTAGGCGGTGTCCGCGCCCATCGTGTTGACGGCTCCGAAAACATCCATCGGCCCGGCCAATTCGACCAGCTGCATGCCCTCGTAGACGACGAAGACGACGGTGCGCGGCGCGGGCATTTCGCCATCATCGCAGCCGGGACGAGCGGCCGCCACGGTCGACGGCCAACCGTGGCGGGGCACGCCCGGCGTCCCCGCGCATCCGGCAGGCCCGAACCGGGGTACGCACATCACCCGGCGCGCCGGACCTCGGTGCTCCCGTCCGGCGCCGCACACTGTCCGAGGAAGGAAATGATCGCTGCCGCAACATCATCCGGCGATTGTGCGTGCGGATAATGTCCCCCGTTCTCGATCATGACGACGCGGCCCGCACCGTGGGGCAGCGCGGCTACGATCGCATTCGCCTCGGCCTCGGGATCGGCGAAATCCGGATCGGCCGAACCCATGATCACCAGTGCGGGACAGCGGACGTCCCCCAATCGCGCATGGGCGTCGGCGGGAGTGGTCTGTCCGGTCTTCATGAATTCCGCCCACCGGCCGGGCCGCCGCAGCGTGCTCTCCACATCGGCGAGGTAGTGGTCGTAGTCGGCGGGCCTGGCCGGATACGCGACGTCCAGATAGCGCCGCCACCAGGGCAGCGATTTCAGCGACATGGTGAGGGCGAGGCGAACCATGCCGCGGCGGTATCGGCGGCTGCCGAGCAGAGCGCCGACGTGTAGCCGCTGTGTCCGGGTGAAGGGGCCGATCTCGACGATCCCGCGCACCAGCTCCGGAGCCTGGGCCGCGGCGATCGTCGCCGAACCGCCCGACAGCGAGTGCCCGACGATCACCGCCGGGCCGCCGAAGTGCCGGATCACTCCCAGCAGGTCCTCCGCCACATCGGTGCGGCTGATGGCGGCCTTGCCGGTCACCGAGGGCCACTCCGTACTGGATTCGCCGTGCCCTCGCATGTCGACGTTGACCACCCGATACCCCGCCGCGGCCAACGGCCCGAGCAGGAAGCGGAAGTCTTGGCGCAGGGTGCCCATGCCGTGCGACAGCACCACCAGCGGTCCGTCCCCGGCCACATCGCAGGCGAGCCGTCCGTGTTCGAGCGTCACGTACTCGGTCATCATCGTTCCTTCCAGCGGGAGCATCCGGTCGCACATGCGACCTGCTGAAATGGAACGCCGGAAACTCGGGGTGGTCGATGCCGACGGCCGGAAGGGTCAGGGGCGCGGCCGACATCGTCAGATTCCGGCGAATCTCCCGGAGGAGTTCAGCGCGGTTTCACCTCGGCCAGCAGTTCGGGCCCGCGGGCTTCGACGCGGCGGGTGACCACCTGTGCGCCGAGCAGTGCGGCGCCGACACCCAGGACGATTCCGACCGGCAGCGCCGACCATTGCACGAGCGCGTTGTGGAGATAGGCGCCCAGCGCGAGCAGGCCGAGCACCGGCAGGTTCACCACGAGCTGACCGAAGCCGACCGCCAGCTGGACCAGCGCCCGTGCGCACCCGGGATTCCCGGAATTGCCGGCGAAGGGGTTACCGCGTTGCTGCGGAAGCGGATACGCGGCGTAGACCGACAGGAACATCGACGCCGCCACGCCGACGCCCATGACAACCGGCAGCGTCGATACCGCCCACGGATACATCTGCGGGCGCCCGACCGCACCCGGAAGGACGAGCGTGAGGGCCACGGCGAGAGGGCCGACGACCAGGAGCCAGGCGATCATGCGGCCGCGGACGTCGGCGCGCACGGCACCCGGAATCACCAGGGTGTGCCAGAGCGCGGTGCCGTCGAAGGCGTACATGTTCGCGCCGGCCATCGCGGCCAGCCACACCACGAACACGCCCGCGAAAGGCACACTGGCGCCGCCGTTCTGCACGCCGAGGAAGATCGGCAGCACCACACCGATGAGCAGCAGCGGCAGCAGGGCCGCGCGCCGCCGGCCGTCGCGCCACCACGTGCGCAACTCCTTCAGTACCACCGCGCCGACGGGAGTCGGGCGGATCATCCGCTCCAGCCGGCCCGAACCCGCCTGTGCGCGAACCGGTCCGGCCGGAGCGGCGGTGGTGGTGAGGCGGCGGCGCAGCAGCACCGCCCATGCCTGCCACAGCAGCACCGACAGCGCGGCGAGTCCCGCCAGCGCCCCGACACCGAACCACCAATGACCTTCCTCGGCTGCCTGAACCGCATAGGGCGCCCATCCCGAGGGCAGGATCCGCAATGTCGCGCCCAGGCCGGGCGACACGTGCTCGAGGCGCGGCCCGAGATAGGACACCAGCAGTTGCAGCGGGTAGTAGGCGAGACCGGTCAGGCCCGCCAGCACGACCCCGAGATCGCGACCGCGGCGCGACCGCATCGCGGCGCCGATCCACGCGAGTACCGCGCGGGACAGCAGCACCACGAAGATCAGTTGCAGGCACATCCCGGCCACCGCGAACAGGGTCGGCACCACCCCCCATTGGGCTGCGAGCGCGACCAGTCCTGCGAAGGCGATCAGATTGACCGCACCGGCCGGCCCGGTGAACGCGACCGCCGCGAGACCGATCGCCAGTTGGCGATAGCTCAGCGGCAGCAGCCGGAAATGTTCGGGCTGCAGTGTTTCGTCGCTGCTGCCGGTGATGATCGGGCCGGCCAGCCAGCCGAGCGTCCACACCGCGTACAGCGTCGCCGCCACATTGATCGCCGCGCGGGTATCCCAGGCGTGGCCGGCCGATGCCGTCACCACCGCGGTGGTGACGGCGGCGAGTATCCCGAAGATCAGGCCGATCCAGAAGCCGACCGCCGCCCGTCCGTTGTTCATCGCGCGGACGGTCAGCCGCCAGCGCATCCGGATCAGGACGCCAACCACGACAGGCCCTCGTCTCCCCCGATGCGCCCACCCACCAGCCGGACGAACGCCTCCTCGAGGCTGCCCTCACCCCGCACCTGCGCGACCGAACCGGCGGCGACCACCCTCCCCTTGTCGATGACGGCGAGGTGATCGCACAGGTTTTCCACCAACGCCATCACATGACTCGACAGCACGACGGAGCCCCCGGCGGTGACGAACCGCTGCAGAATCGTGCGAATAGTGCTGGCGGACACCGGATCCACCGCCTCGAACGGTTCGTCGAGCACCAACAGCTTGGGTCCGTGCAACAGTGCGGTGGCGAGCCCGATCTTCTTGCGCATACCGGCCGAATAGTCCACGACCAGAGTGTTTTCCGCCTCGATCAGCTCCAGTACCGCGAGCAATTCCTGAGCGCGCTCGGCCACCGTGCCCGGCGGCAGACCGCGCAAAAGCCCGGTGTAGGTGAGCAATTCACGTCCGGTGAGCCGCTCCGGGAGCGCGAGACCGTCCGGCAGCACGCCGACGATCGTCTTGGCGCGCACCGGATCTACCCACACGTCGGCCCCGAAGATCCGCGCCTGCCCGGCATCGGGCCGCAACAATCCGACGGCCATCGACAACGTGGTCGTCTTCCCGGCGCCGTTGGGCCCCACCAGCCCGAAGAACGACCCCGGCGGCACCGCCAGGCTCACCCCGTCGACCACCCACGGCCCACCGAACCGCTTGTACAGCCCGCTCAACTCCAGCGCGGGCGTGACATCGGCTTCCATATCCCCTCCTCCGCGGGTGACGCACCCGCATCAATGTGCCGGAACCTCGGCAGCACGGCGGGATCAGGTACGTGAGAGGCCACGGAAATCACCTCCGCTCCTTCGGACCGGGCCGACGCTTCCTGGGATCGCCCGCGAGTCTATCGGGAGACGACGCCGAAAGCCGGTGCCGGAGAGCAGCCGCACCCCGTTCGGGCAGCCGCACTCCGTGCACCGGCCTCGTTCATTCCGCCTCGATCACTCGCACTTCGCCGTCGGCGGCGTCGGTCGCCACACCCGGCACGGTGAACCAGTGGCTGACCTCCCCCTCGGCCAGGTCACCCGCGATGTCACCGGTGGGCAGAACCGAGAGTGCGCCCGCGGTCGCGGAGGTCAGGAATTCCGCGAGCGCTGCCGGGCCCGCCGTCGCCGTGGTGTACGTGGTCGACTCGTAGTCGATCTCGTGTTCGGCGCGCAGGGTGCCGGCGTGCTCGAGGGCCTGCTCCTGGGTCAGGGTGCGCAGGATGCCGTCGGCCGCCCGCACCACGAAGGCCGGATGGTCGTCCTGCAGTGGCCGGACGCGGTCGGCGTAGGACACCGGATGCGCCTGTGCCGCATCGATTTCCGCGCGCACCTTCGGATCGGTCGGGACCAGCCAGCGCACCGACTTGGCCGCCGGCTCCAGGGCGATACCCCAGCCGGCGCCCGCGGCGACGATCTCCCCGAAGGACAGGCCGTCGGCGAACAGCGCCGCCGCGCCGGCCTTCTGGATCGCCCACAGCGCCACCACGGCATCCACCGAACGCGGCAGTGCGACCGCGACGATGTCACCCGGGCCGACACCGCGTCCGATCAGCACCCGGGCCAGCTTCGACGACCGCGAATCCACCTCGTGATAGGCGATTTCGGCGTCACCGGACAGCAGCGCCGGAGCCTGCGGATCTTCCTCGACCACATCACCGAGCGCCTTGGCGACCGTGCGGCTGCCGACCCGGCCGGGTTCGGCGACCGGTTCGGCGGTCACCGCCGCGCCGGCCAGGATCCGGGCCCGCTCGTCGGCGTCGAGGATGTCGATATCGCCTACCGCGGCCGCCGGATCGCCGGTCAGCGCGTCCAGCACGCGGTCCAGCCGCTCGGCCAGCGTGTGCACCTCCTCGGCGGTGAAGCGACTGGTCAGGTACTTCCAGGTCACCTCGATCGTCGATTCGGCGGTCACCAGCAGGGTCAGCGGGTAGTGGGTCGCGTCGTTGGTGCCGACACCGGTCACCGACATGCCGTCGATCGAACTCGCCGCGGCGATCGCGTCGGTATCCATGGGATACGACTCGAACACCAGCAGGGTGTCGAATTGTGCTCCGGCACCGGCGATCCGCTGGATATCGGTGAGGCCCACGTAGTGATGGTCGAGCAGATCGGCCTGATCGCGCTGCAGGCGCTGCAGCAGCTCCCCGACCGACGAGCGGTCGTCCACGCCGACCCGCACGGACAGCGTGTTGATGAACAGGCCGACCATGGATTCGACCCCGGTCAGCTCCGGCGGGCGGCCGGAGACCGTCGCACCGAACACCACGTCGTCGCGGCCGGTGAGCCGGCCGAGCAGAATGCCCCACGCGGCCTGCACCAGCGTATTCACCGTGACCCCGACCTCGGCGGCGTACTTGGTGATCCGGCGCGTGCGGGCCTCGTCGACCTCGGCGACGAATTTCTCGATCTCGTAGTGCTCGGGTCCGCGCGCCGCGGGCGCGAGCTGGGTCGGCTCGTCCGCACCGGCCAGTGCCCGTGCCCAGGTGCGCAGCGATTCCTCGCGGTCGCGCCCGGCCAGCCAGCTCAGGAAGTTCCGGTACGACGACACCCGCGGCAGCGCGGCGGTATCACCGCGCACCGCGTAGAGCACCAGCAGATCGCGCATCAGCAGCGGCATCGACCAGCCGTCCACCAGGATGTGGTGGGTCGTGATCGCCAGATGGAACGTCTGGGAATCGGTCCGGTAGAGCGTGAACCGCAGCAGCGGCGCCCGCGACATGTCGAAGTGCGTGGCCCGATCCTGTTCGAGCAGGCGCTTCAACTCCGGAAGCCGCTGCTGCTGCGGCAGATCCGTCAGATCGACGGTATGCCACGGCACCTCGACCCGATCCGAGATCAGCTGGACCGCCCGGCCGCCGGCATCGGTGACGAAGGCGGCGCGCAGGTTCGGGTAGCGGTCCAGGATGCCCTGGCCGGCCGCGCGCAGCCGGTCCTCGTCGACCGCGCCGCCGAGATCCACCACGGCCTGCATGGTGTAGACGTCCACGGTCTGCTGGGTCATCATCGCGTGGAACAGCAGACCCGACTGCAGCGGCGAGAGCGGCCAGACGTCCGAGAGCCCCGGATACTGCCGTTCCCACTCGTCGATCTCGGACTGCGCGACGTCGACCAGCGGTAGATCGGACGGCGTCAGGCCGCCCGCCTCCGGCTGCCGGACATGGTCGGCGAGCGCGGTCAGCGCAGCCACCCACAGATCCGCGAACTCCTGCACGCGCTGCTTGCCGAACAGCCCGGCCGGGAAGGCGAAGGACGCGGACAGCTGCGCACCCTCGGGCCCGTCGGTGACGATCGCGTTGATGTCGATCGCGGCGTTGGCGGGCATATCCGGATCCATGTCGGCATCCAGCTGCCCCAGGTCCGCCACCGGCGCCCAGTCGAAACCGACCGGCCCCGAGGAGGTTTCGCTCGTCTCGGCGCCCGCACCGGTATCCGCGCGTCCCAGGTAGTTGAAGCTGATCTGCGGCGCGGTACCGGCCGCCAGCTCCGCCCCGGTCTCCGGATTCAGGTAACGCAGCAGGCCGTATCCGATGCCCTTGTCCGGCACCGCGAGCAGCTGCTCCTTCACCGATTTCACGATGTCGCCCAGCGCTTTTCCGCCACGCAGGGCCGCCGCCACATCGGCGTGGCCCAGATCCAGCCGCACCGGATAGGCATTGGTGAACCAGCCCACCGTCCGCGACAGATCGGCGCCCGCGACGACACTCTCCTCGCGGCCGTGGCCCTCGAGCTTCACCAGCGCGGCGCCGCCCGCGGCCGCACCGCGCCACATGTTCACCGCCAGCGCGAGCGCCGACAGCAGGCCGTCGTCGACACCGGCCCGGTACTTGTCCGGCACACCGGTCAGCACCGCATCGGTCACCTCGGCCGGCAGCAGCACCTCGACCCGATCGACGGTGTCGAAGGTGTCGACCGCCGGGTCGAACGCCCGCTCGCCCAGCACCGGATCCTCGGCCGTCGCGACCTGCCGCCAGAACGGTAGTTCCGCGGCTCGCGCGCCCGCGGCGTCGACGAGGGCGTGGGCCCAGCGGCGCATGGAGGTGCCGTTCGCCGGCAGCGCCACGGCCTGATCGGCCTTCAGCTGCGACCAGGCCACCGCGAGGTCCGGGATGAGGATGCGCCACGACACACCGTCGACCACGAAGTGGTGGGCGACGATCACGAGCACATCGCGACGCCGCGGCGCGGAGTCGTCCTCGGCGCCGGTGAAGGCGAACCACAGGAACTGCGTCATCACGGCATTCGCCGGATCGAGGCGGCCCAGTGCGGCGTCGTATTCGGCGCTCGCCCGGCGCGACAGTTCCGCATCCGAGATGTCGCCGGGCAACTCGACCCGATGCACCAGGGCATCGACATCGATCGCGCCCTGCTCCAGCGCCTCGAACGTCCACCCGTCCGGGCTGTCCACGGCAGCGGATTCGTTGCGCCGCAATCGGGTTCGCAGCACATCGTGGTGATCGACGACCGCGGCGACGGTCGCGACCAGCATCTCCCGGTCGGTGTCGTGGGGCAGTCGCAGCGCCATGGCCTGCGAGAACCGCTGATACGACGAACCGGTGCCGAGGATCGAGGCCATGATCGGCGTCAGCGGGATCTCGCCGACACCGCCACCGGGCAGTTCGGCGAGCACCTGCTGCTCGGACTCACCCGCACGGGTGGCGATCTCCGCCAGCGCGGCGACGCTGCGCCGCTCGAAGACCTGGCGCGGCGTGAACAGCACACCGCGCGCCTTGGCCCGCGAGACCAGCTGGATCGACAGGATCGAGTCACCGCCGAGCGCGAAGAACGAATCGTCGAGTCCGACCTGATCGACGCCCAGCACCTCGGCGAACACCTCGGCGATGGTCGCCTCGAGCGCACTGGTCGGCGCCCGGAATTCGCGCGGCGCGAGCTGAGGTTCCGGCAGCGCCTTGCGGTCGAGTTTGCCGACCGGGGTCAGCGGGATCTCGTCGAGGACCACGATCGCCGAGGGCACCATATGCGGCGGAAGCACCGCGGCCACATGGTCGGTGACCGCCGCGGGGTCGACCGCTCGTCCCGGAACACCCAGCACGTAGGACACCAGAATCGTTGCACCGGCAGCGGTTTCGCGGCCGATGGTGATCGCGAATTCGACATCCGGGTGCCGGCCGAGCACCGCGTCGATCTCACCGAGTTCGATGCGGAAACCGCGGATCTTCACCTGGAAGTCGGTGCGACCGACGTAATCGAGCTCCCACGGCACCTCCGGGCGGGCGATATTGCCACCGCGCACATCCGGTTCGGCATACCACCGCACCACGTCACCGGTGCGGTACATCCGGGTTCCGGGCGCACCCCACGGGTTGGCGACGAACCGCTCCGCGGTCAGCCCCGGACGATGCTGGTAGCCGCGGGCCACCGCGCCACCGGAGAGGAACAGCTCACCGGCCACACCCGGCGGCACCGGGTTCATCCGGGCGTCGAGGACCAGCGCCGACATACCGTGCACCGGGGTGCCGATGGTGATGTGGTTACCCGGGAACAACCGCGCGTACGAGGAGATGATCGTCGTCTCGGTCGGACCGTAGGCGTTGAAGTACTTGCGCCCCGGCTGCCACTTCGCCAGCAGTTCCGGCGTGGTCACATCGCCACCGACCGAGGTCACCAGCAACTGCTCCTGGCCGGCCGGATCCATCGTGCCCAGCACCGCGGGCGTGATGATGGTGTGGGTGACCTGCTCGGTGCGCAGCAGTTCCGCCAGCTCCGGGCCGCCGATGATCTGCGGCGGCGTGATCACCAGCGTGGCGCCGATGTAGAACGCGCACACCCACTCCAGCACCGACGGGTCGAAGCTGGGCGAGCAGATGTGCAGGAACCGGTGCTGCGGCTCCAGGCCGTACAGGCTCGTTGCCACATCCGCCAGGCCGCCGAGACCGGCATGGGTCACGGTCACGCCCTTGGGCTTACCGGTCGAGCCCGAGGTGTAGATGACGTACGCGGGGTGCGCCATCTGCAGCGGGGCACGCCGGTCGGCATCGGTCACCGGCGCCGCCGACTGCGCGGCGCACAGCTCGTCGGTCGCGGGATCGTCGAGGACCAGCCATTCCACGTCGCCGGGCAGGTCGCCGACATACGCCGAACCGGTGATACCCAGCAGCGCGCCGGAATCGGTGAGCATATGCCGCACTCGATCCTCGGGGTAGTTCGGATCCACCGGCACGTGCGCGCCACCGGCCTTGGTGACGGCCAGCACGGCCAGCACCATCTCGTAGGACCGCGGGAAGGAGACCGCGACCAGCTGCTCGGGTCCGACACCGCGTTCGATCAGCACCCGCGCCAAGCGCGAGGACCGGTCGTCGAGTTCGCCGTAGGTGATCGATTCACCGTTGTAGCGCACCGCGATTCGATCGCGGCCGAGCCGGACGCCGTGGGTCATCAGATCCGGCAGCAGTCCGGTCGCCATCACCTCGTCGCCGTGGACGTGGGTGAGCAGCTCGTATTCCTCGGCGGCCAGCAGCGGCAGATCACCGACCGGGGTCTGCGGCTGCGCGACGATCGCCTCGAGCAGACGGGTGAACCGCTGCGCGAACACCTCCACCGTGGCCTCGTCGAAAAGGTCACGCGCATAGGAGAATTCGGCGTACATGCCGTTGCGGCCGTCGTCGGATTCGCGAACCGTCAGCGACAGGTCGAATTTCGCGGTGTCGACGTCGAAATCGAGTGCCGAGACGTGCAATCCGGGCAGTTCGAACGTGCTCTCGGGCAGGTTCTCGAACGACAGCGCCACCTGGAACAACGGATGCCGCGCGGTGGAGCGCTCCGGATTGAGCAGTTCCACCAGCCGCTCGAACGGGATGTCCGCGTGGGCGAAGGCCTGCAGGTCCGCGTCCTTGGCGTGGCTCAGCAGCTCACCGAAGGTCAGCTCGCCCCGCACGTGGGTGCGCAGCACCAGCGTGTTGACGAACATGCCGATCAGATCGTCGAGTTCGGCCTCGCCGCGGCCCGCGATCGGGGTGCCGATCGCGATGTCGTCGGTACCCGACATCCGCGCCAGGAACAGCGCGAGTGCGGTGTGCACGACCATGAACAGCGTCGCGTTCTGCTCGCGCGCGGTGCGCTGCAGGCTGTCGTACAGCTCGGTGCCGATCGGGAACAGCACCCGGCCGCCCTGGAACGACTGCACGGTCGGGCGCGGCCGGTCCGCGGGCAGGTTGAGCTCGTCCGGAATGCCGGCCAGCGCCTGCCGCCAGTAGTCGGCCTGGGCGCTGAGCAGGCTCTCCGGATCGTCCTCGGAGCCGAGCAGGTTGCGCTGCCAGATGCTGAAGTCGGCGTACTGCACCGGCATCGGCGCCCACGCCGGTGCCGCACCCTCGGCGCGCGAGGCATAGGCCACCATCAGATCCCGGGTCAGCGGGCCCATCGACCAGCCGTCGGCCGCGATGTGGTGCGCGACGAAGACCAGCACGAAGTCGGTGTCGGTGACCTGGAACAGACGGATGTGGAACGGAATCTGGGCGGTCACGTCGAAGCCGGTCGTCACCGCGGCGGTGACGGCCTCGACCACACCGGACTCCTCGATCCGCACCGGCTCGAGATCGATCGCGACCTCCGCCGGCGAGAGCACTCGCTGCACCGGACCGGTATCGGTCTCGGGGTAGACGGTGCGCAGGATCTCGTGGCGTGCGATCAGGTCGGCGACCGCCTCGCGCAGCGCGGACACGTCCAGCGCGCCGGAGAGCCGGATCGCCACCGGGATGTTGTCCACCGACGAGGTGGTGTCGAACTGGTTGAGGAACCACATGCGGTTCTGCGCCAGCGACAGCGGAATGTGCTCGGGGCGCGGTCCGGCCGTCAGCGGCGGGCGACCGCCGGCACCGGCCTGCTGTTCGACCTTGGCGGCCAGCCCGGCCACCGTCGAGGCTTCGAACAGTGCTCGCACCGGCACCCGGGTGTCGAGCAGCGCACCGAGGCGCGCGGCGACCTGAGTGGCCAGCAGCGAGTTACCGCCGAGGGCGAAGAAGTCGTCGTCGGCGCCGACCCGCTCGGCCGAGAGCACATCGGCGTACACCGAGGCGACCGCCTCTTCGATCGGTGTCGAGGGCGCCCGGAAGGCGGTGGTCTCGAATTCCGGCTCGGGCAGCGCGCGCCGGTCGAGTTTGCCGTTGATGTTCAGCGGCAACGCGTCCAGTTCGACGAACGCCGAGGGCACCATGTACGACGGCAGCGCCGCGTTCAGCGCCGACTTCACCGCGTCGATGTCGAGGCTCTCGCCGGCCGGGACCAGATAGGCGACCAGCCGGTCGCCGATGCGCGTGTCCGACTTCGCGAGCACGGCGACCTGCGCGACCTCGTCCAGGCCGAGCAATGCCGACTCGATCTCGCCGAGTTCGATGCGGAAGCCGCGGATCTTGACCTGGAAGTCGGTACGGCCCTGGTATTCCAGCTCGCCCCGGGCGTTCCAGCTCACCAGGTCACCGGTGCGGTACATCCGGGCACCCGGCTGGAAGGGGTTGGCCACGAACCGGTCCGCGGTCAGATCCGGCCGCGCGAAGTAGCCGCGGGCCAGCTGCGCACCGGCCAGATACAGCTCACCGGCGACGCCGTCGGGAACCGGGTGCAGGCGCGAATCCAGCACGTAGACCCGGCTGTTCCACTCCGGCGCACCGATCGACACCGACTGCTGTTCGTCCCCGGTGACGCGGTGGCTGGTGATCGAGACCGCGGCCTCGGTCGGGCCGTACAGATTGAACAGCTCGGCGGCGTTGTCGCGGCGGAACCGCTGCGCGGTCGCACCCGGCAGCGCCTCACCGATCGCCAGCACGCGACGCAGCGAATTCGGCAGCGTCCCATCGGATTCGGTGAGCAGCGCGTCCAGCATCGAGGGCACCACATGCAACGTGGTGACCGCTTCGCGGGCCATCAGCTCGTTGAGGTAGGCCGGATCGCGGTGGCCGTCCGGCGCCGCGATCACCAGGCGTCCGCCGGAGACGGCCGCGGACCAGAACTCCCAGACCGACAGGTCGAAGGTGGCCGCGGTCTTCAGCAGCACCGAATCCTCGGCGCCGATGCCGAATTCGGCGATCTTCCACAGCAACTGGTTGACCACCGCGGCGTGCGGGACCGCCACGCCCTTCGGCCGTCCGGTGGAACCGGAGGTGAAGATGACGTAGGCGGTGTGCTGCGGCAGCAGCGGCGCGACCCGCTCGGCATCCTCGATCGGCGAATCGTCACCGGCGGTGTCGAGGTCGTCGACGCGGACCACCGGTGCGACATCGGTCTCGAATCCGGCGTCGGCATCGGTGAGCACGCACACCACATCGGCGGTGTCGAGGATGTAGCCGGTGCGTTCGGCCGGCTGATCCGGATCCACCGGCACATAGGCGCCACCGGCGACGGTGACCGCGTACATCGCGAGCACCAGGTCGACCGAGCGGCGCATCGCCAGCGCGACCCGCGACTCCGGTCCGACACCGAGCGAAATCAGATGGCGTGCCAGCAGATTCACCCGGCGGTCGAGTTCGGCGTAGGTCACCCGGGTGCCGTCGGCGCCGACCAGCGCGTCGCGCTCGGCGTAGCTGTCGACCGTCGCGTCCAGCAGCGAGGCCAGCGTCGCCGAGCGGTCCACCGGGTGATCGGTGGCATTGCGGGTGGAGACCAGCGCACCGCGTTCGGCGGCGTCGAGCAGATCGATATCGCCGACCGCGGTATGCGGTGCGGCCACGATCGCGCCCAGCATTCGCACGAAACGATCCACGAAGCCCGCCACCGTGCCGTGGTCGAACAGGTCGGTCGCGTAGGTGAAGAATCCGGTGATGCCCTCGGGCGCACCGGTGTCGCTGTAGCGGTCGGTGGCGATCAGGTGCAGGTCGAACTGCGAGAGCTGGGTGTCGAAGTCCATCCCGCTGACCCGCAGGCCCGGCAGCTCCAGCGTGGCCTGGGCCAGGTTCTGGAACGACAGGCCCACCTGGAACAGCGGATGACGCGCGGTGGAGCGCACCGGGTTCAGCACCTCGACCAGCCGCTCGAACGGCACGTCCGCGTTGGCGAACGCCTGGATGTCGATATCGCGCTGCCGGCCCAGCAGTTCGGTGAAGCCGGCACCGGCGTCGACCTGGGTCCGGAACACCAGCGTGTTGACGAACATGCCGATCAGGTCGTCGAGCACGGCCTCACCGCGACCGGCCATCGGGGTGCCGATGGCGATGTCGTCGGAACCCGACAGCCGCGACAGCAGAACCGCCAGCGCGGTGTGCACGACCATGAACAGCGTCGCGCCCTCGGTGCGGGCCAGGTCGATCAGTGCCCGATGCAGGTCGGCATCGATGCGCATCTCGACCTTGCCGCCGGCGAAGCTCTGCACCGCCGGACGCGGGCGGTCCGACGGCAGATCGAGCTGATCGGGCAGCTCGGCCAGCGCCTGCTTCCAGTACGCGACCTGCTTGGAGGCCAACGAATCCGGATCGTCCTCACTGCCCAGCAGTTCGCGCTGCCAGATGCTGTAGTCGGCGTACTGGACCGCCAGCGGAGCCCAGTTCGGCGCCAGCCCGGCCGCGCGGGCGGCGTACGCGGTCATCAGATCGCGGGTCAGCGGGCCGACCGACGAACCGTCACCGGAGATGTGGTGCACGACCATCGCCAGTACGTATTCGCCCGTGCCGCTCGCGGTTTCGCCCTCGGGGCGAACCTCGAACAGCGCGACCCGCACCGGCACCTCGGTGGTGACGTCGAAGCTGGTGTTGATCAGCCCGACCACCTCGGACTCCACCGCGGCGGCGTCGACCACGCGCAGTTCGAGCTCCGGAATCGCCTGGGCCGCAGGCAGAATCACCTGCACCGGGCCCTGGTCGGTCTGCGGGTACACGGTCCGCAGAATCTCGTGACGCGCCACCAGATCCGCCATCGCGGCACGCAGTGCCGAGACGTCCAGCGCACCGCTGAGCCGCACCGCGATCGGCACGTTGTAGGCGGCCGAGGCGGTGTCGAAACGGTTGAGGAACCACATCCGCTGCTGCGCCAGCGACAGCGGGATCCGCGGCGGACGCGGTGCCGCGGTCAGCGCGCGGCGACCACCGGCGTCGGCGTGGTGCTCCACTCGGGTGGCGAGTGCGGCGACCGTGGAGGCCTCGAACAGCAGGCGCACCGGCACCCGGGTGTTCAGCGCCTCGCCCAGGCGCGCGGCAACCTGCGTGGCGAGCAGCGAGTTGCCGCCCCACGCGAAGAAGTCGTCGTCGCGGCCCATCGTGCCGGATTCCTTGCGCAGCACATCGGCGAAGGTGCTGGCCACGATCTGCTCGATCGGGGTCACCGGCGCGCGGAAGACGGCCTTCTCGAAGACCGGTTCGGGCAGTGCGGCGCGATCCAGTTTGCCGTTGGCGTTCAGCGGCAGCGCGTCCAGCTGCATGAACACCGACGGCACCATGTAGGACGGCAGCTGTTCGGCCAGCGCGGCCTGCAGCGCCTGCTTGTCCAGTTCGGCGGTGCCGACCACGTAGGCGACCAGGCGATCGCCCAGATTCGGATCCGCGTGGGCGACAACGGCGGTCGCGGTGACGACGGGCTGGCGCAGCAGCACCGCCTCGATCTCGCCGAGTTCGATGCGGAAACCGCGAATCTTCACCTGGAAGTCGGTACGGCCCCGGTAGTCCAGTTCACCCCGGTCGGTCCAGGCCACCAGGTCACCGGTGCGGTACATCCGCGTGCCCGGCGCTCCGAACGGATCGGCGACGAACCGGTCCGCGGTCAGATCCGCGCGGCCGAAGTAGCCGCGCGCGAGCTGCGCGCCGGCCAGGTACAGCTCACCCGGCACACCCACCGGAACCGGCCGCAGCCGCGAATCCAGCACGTACACCCGGTTGTTCCACTCCGGCGCGCCGATCGACACCGACTGGCGGTCGGCGGCGGTGACGCGATGGCTGGTGATCGAGACCGCGGCCTCGGTCGGGCCGTACAGGTTGAACAGCTCGGCCTCGGCGGTCTCCAGGAAACGCTGCGCGGTCGCGGCCGGCAGCGCCTCACCGATGGCGAGCACCCGCTTCAGCGACGAGCTGAGCATGCCTTCGCTCTCGGTGAGCAGGGCATCGAGCATCGACGGCACCACATGCAGCGTGGTGACGGCGGTGCCGAGCATCAGCTCGTTCAGGTAGGCCGGATCGCGATGCCCCTCGGGCGCGGCCACCACCAGGCGGCCACCGCAGGCGGCGGCGGTCCAGAACTCCCACACCGACAGGTCGAAGGTCGCCGCCGTCTTCAGCAGCACCGAATCCCCGGACCCGAGGCCGAATTCGGCGATCTCCCAGCGCAACTGGTTGACGATCGCGCCGTGCGAGACCACCACGCCCTTGGGGCGGCCGGTCGAGCCGGAGGTGAAGATCACGTACGCGGCGTTGGCCGCGGTGAGCTCACGCAGCCGCTCCCCCGCCGTGATCGGCGCCGCCGAATAGCCGGTCAGCTCGAGTCCGTCGAGTTCGATCACCGGACGCTGGGGGGTCCATCGCAGCGCGCTCTCCCCGTCCGGGTCGGCGGTGGCCGCGACGGTGGCCGAGGTGGTCAGCACACAGGCGGGGGCCGCCGTCTCCAGGATGTAGTCGATGCGCTCGGCGGGCTGGCCCGGGTCGATCGGCACGTAGGCGGCACCGGTCTTGGCCACCGCGTACATCGCGACGATCAGCTCCACCGAGCGGCCCAGTGCCAGCGCCACCCGGTCCTCGGTGCCGATTCCGCATTCGACGAGGTAGCGCGCCAGGCGGTTCACCCGGGCGTCGAGGTCGCCGTAGGTGAGCACCTGCTGCGCCGTTCCGGTGGCCTCGGTGTCGACCACCAGCGCGACCGCGGTCGGGTCGGCGGCGACCGTCGCATCGAGCAGCGACACCAGCGTCGCCTCGGTGTCGATCGGGTGGGCGGTCTCGTTCCACTGCCGCAGGATTCGATCGTTCTCGGCCGGATCCAGCAGGTCGATATCACCGACCGGGCCGGACGCGTCCGCGATCACCGCGTCGAGGACCCGGACGAACCGGTCCGCGAAGCCCTGCACCGTCGACTCGTCGAAAAGGTCGATGGCGTAACCGAATTCGGTGACGATCTCGGCCGGCGAACCGTCCTCGGCGTAGCGGTCGTAGAGCGTGACGTGCAGATCGGTCTTGGCCAGCTGGGAATCGAAATTCACCGCGCTCACCGAGAGACCGGGCAACTCCAGGGCGGTCTCGGCCAGGTTCTGGAACGACAGGCCCACCTGGAACAGCGGGTTGCGCGCCGTGGACCGCACCGGGTTGAGCACCTCGACCAGCCGCTCGAACGGCACGTCGGCGTTGGTGAACGCCTCGAGGTCGCGTTCGCGCACATCGGCGAGCAGTTCGGCGAAGCTCGCATTGCCGTCGATCCGGGTGCGGAACACCAGCGTGTTGACGAACATGCCGATCAGATCGTCGAGTTCGCGCTCACCACGCCCGGCGATCGGGGTGCCGACGGCGATGTCGTCGGTGCCCGAGAGCCGCGAGAGCAGGACGGCCAGCGCCGCGTGCACGACCATGAACAGCGAGGCGTTGTTCGCGCGCGCCAGCTCGTGCAGGCGGGCGTGGCGCTGCGGGTCGATCTCGAAGCGAATCGCCTTGCCCTGGAACGACTGAGCCGGCGGACGCGGACGGTCGGTCGGCAGCTCCAGCTGATCCGGCAGCCCGCCGAGAGCGGCGGTCCAGTAGGCGACCTGCTGGGCGGCCAGCGACTCCGGATCCTCCTCGGAGCCGAGCACCTCGCGCTGCCACAGCGCGTAATCGGCGTACTGCACCGGCAGCGGCGTCCACTGCGGCGCCTCACCCTGGACGCGTGCGGCGTAGGCCGCCATCAGATCCCGGGCCAGCGGTCCCATCGAGGAGCCGTCGGCCGCGACGTGATGGACGGTGAACGCGAGGACGTGCTCCTCGGCCGATTCGTCCCCACCGGTGATCCGGAACAGCGCGACCTTCAGCGGCACCTCGGCGGTGACGTCGAAGGTGGTCATCGCGAATTCGATGATGCGGTCCAGCAGTTCGTCCTCGGCCACCGCCACCGGCTCCAGCGCGGGCGCGGTATCGGTCGCGGGCAGGATCACCTGGTGCGGGCCGTCCGCCGAACGCGGGTAGGTGGTGCGCAGCACCTCGTGCCGGGCCAGGACGTCACCGAGCGCGCGTTCCATGGCCGCGACGTCGAGCGCGCCCGACAGCCGCACCGCGAGCGGAATGTTGTCCACCGCGGAGGTGGTGGTGTCGAACTGGTTCAGGAACCAGTAACGCTGCTGCGCCGGTGAGAGCGGAATCCGTTGCGGCCGTTGCCCGGCCACCAACTTCGGCCGCGTCCGGCCGGATCCGGCGCCCTGCTCCAGGCGCGCGGCCAGGGCGGCGACGGTCGACGCCTCGAACAGGTCGCGCACCGCCAACTGCGTGTCGAGCGCGGCGCCCAGGCGCGCGGTCACCTGGGTGGCGATCAGCGAGTTGCCGCCCAGCTCGAAGAAGTCGTCGTCGAGACCGACCCGGGGCACACCCAGCACATCGCTGAACGTGCCGGCCACGATCTCCTCGATCGGGGTGGCCGGGGCGCGGAACTGCCGGGCCTCGAACACCGGCGCCGGCAGCGCCTTGCGATCCAGCTTGCCGGAGGCGTTGAGCGGGAAGGCGTCCAGCACCACGAATGCCGAGGGCACCATGTAGCCGGGCAGCGCCTCGCCGAGTTCGGTACGCACGGCGTCGGGGTCGACGGTGGCACCGGTCGCGGGCACGACATAGGCGACCAGCTGATCGCCGAGGCGGTCGTCGGAGCGCACGACCACCACGGCCTGCGCGACGGCGTCGACCGCCACCAGTGCCGATTCGATCTCGCCGAGTTCGATGCGCAGACCGCGCAACTTCACCTGGAAGTCGGTGCGGCCCAGGTATTCCAGTTCACCGGCGGAGTTCCAGCGCACCAGGTCACCGGTGCGGTACATCCGCTCGCCAGCGCCGAAGGGGTTGGCCACGAACCGATCCGACGTCAGATCGGCGCGCGCGACATAGCCGCGGGCCAGCTGGTCACCGGCCAGGTACAGCTCACCCGCGACGCCGGTGGCGACCGGGTGCAACCGCGAATCCAGCACGTAGACACGGGTGTTCCACACCGGGCGGCCGATCGGCACCGCGACCGTGTCGTCCTCGGTCACCTCGTGATAGGTGACGTCGACCGCGGCCTCGGTCGGGCCGTAGAGGTTGTGCAGCCGGGCGCCGGTCAGCTCGATCAGGCGCTGGGCGGTGACCGCCGGCAGCGCCTCACCGGAGGCGAACACCCGGCGCAGCGTGGTGCAGTCGGCGCCGGAGGCGTCCAGCGCGGCGACGAAGACCGACAGCATCGACGGCACGAAGTGCACGGTGGTGATGCGCTCGGCGTCGATCAGTTCCGCAAGGTAGGCCGGATCGCGGTGGCCGTCGGGCTTGGCGACGACCAGGCGCGCGCCGACCTGCAGCGGCCAGAAGAACTCCCACACCGAGACGTCGAAGGTGGCGGGCGTCTTCTGCAGCACGACATCGTCGAGATAGAGGTCGTACTCGTCCTGCATCCAGGCCAGGCGGTTCACGATCGCGGCGTGGCTGACGGCCACACCCTTCGGCCGTCCGGTGGAACCGGAGGTGAAGATCACGTAAGCGGTGTGCGCGGGGCGCAGCGCGGCGATGCGGTCGGCGTCGGCCACCGGATCGTCGGCGTACTCCGACAACTCCAGGCCGTCGATCGCCACGACCGGTACATCCGGCCGCGCCGCGAGCGGGCTGTCCGCAGTGGTCAGCACGCAGACCGGATTCGCGGTCGCCAGCACGTATTCGGTGCGCTCGGCCGGGTGGTCGGGGTCCAGCGGAACGTAGCCACCACCGGCGACCGTCACCGCGTACATGCCGATGACCAGTTCCAGCGAACGCCGCATATGCAGCGCCACCAGCGAATCCGGGCCCACGCCCTGGTCGATCAGGTAGCGGGCGAGCCGGTTCACCCGGGCTGCCAGCTCTCCGTAGGACAGAGTTGTCCCCTCGAACGTCAGCGCCGGTTCGCCGGGATCGCGTTCGACCTGCCTGTCGAACATCGAGGCCAGTGTCAGCGCGACGGTACCGGCAGCCCGGCCGAGGACGACGCGGTCGACGTCGTAGGCGGTGGCGTTCCAGTTGTCGACGATGGTGCGGCGTTCGACGGTGTCGAGCAGGTCGATATCGCCGATCGCGGCGGCGGGATCCGCCGTCACCGCGTCCAGCATCCGGACCAGGCGATCGCCGAAGGCCGCGACGGTCCGAGCATCGAACATGTCGGTGGCGTAAGCCAATTCGGCCGACATGCCCTCGGCGGAACCGTCGGCGGCGAAGCGCTCGGTGAGGTTCAGGTGCAGATCGAATTTCGCGGTCAGCACATCCAGCGGCAGGCCGCCGACCTCGAGATCCGGCAGCGTGAACGAGGCCTCGCCGGTGTTCTGGAACGACAGCATCACCTGGAACAGCGGATGCCGCGCCTGCGAACGCGCCGGATTCAGAATCTCCACCAGCCGCTCGAACGGCAGATCCGCGTGCCCGAATGCCGCGAGGTCGGATTCCTTGGTGCGCGCGAGCAATTCGGTGAACGACATGGCCGGATCGACACTGCTGCGCAGCACCAGCGTGTTGACGAACATGCCGATCGCGTCGTCCAGCGCGGCCTCACCGCGGCCCGCGACCGCGGTGCCGATGGCCAGATCGTCACTGCCGGACAGCCGCGCCAGCAGCGCCGCGAAGGCGGCGTGCGTGACCATGAACAGGCTGGCGCCTTGGGCGCGGGCCAGCGCGTTGAGCCGGCGCACCAGCTCGGCGTCGAGCGAGAACTCGTGCACGCCACCGCGATACGAGGCGACCGCGGGCCGCGGACGGTCCGCGGGCAGATCCAGCTGCTCGGGCAGTCCGACCAGATGCTGCGACCAGTACGACACCTGCTGGGCGATCAGCGATTCCGGATTGTCCTCGGACCCCAGCGTTTCCCGTTGCCACAGGGCGTAATCGGCGTACTGCACCGGCAGCGGCGCCCACCCCGGCGCGGCGCCCTGCGAACGCGCCGCGTAGGCGAGCATCACATCGCGGGCCAGCGGCCGCACCGACCAGCCGTCCCCGGAGATGTGGTGGACGACGAAGACCAGCACGTAGTCCGGCGCCGATTCACCCGCGCCGTTGCCGCTCGCATGCTCGACGCGGAACAGCTTGGCGCGCACCGGAACAGCGGCGGTGACGTCGAAGCCGGTGAGGACCACTTCGCGGACCCGCTCCGGCAGTTGCGCCTCGGCCACCGGTTCGGCGTCGAGTTCCACCGCGTCGCGGTCGGCGGGCAGGATCACCTGCACGCCCTGGCCGTCGGAGGTTTCCGGGTAGACCGTGCGCAGCACCTCGTGGCGTTCGATCACATCCGCGACCGCCTCACGCAGTGCGTCGACGTCGAGCGCTCCGGTGAGCCGGACCGCCATCGGGATGTTGTTGACCGCGCTGGCGGTGTCGAAGCGGTTGAGGAACCACATTCGCTGCTGTGCCAGCGAGAGCGGGATCTCCTCCGGTCGCGGCCCCGCCACGAGGGCGCGGCGGCCACCGGAACCGGCGTGGGTCTCCAGCCGGGCGGCCAGCGCCGCCACGGTCGGCGCCTCGAACAGGGTCCGCACCGGGATGCGGGTGTTCAGCGCCTGGCCCAGGCGGGCGACCACCTGGGTGGCGATCAGCGAGTTGCCGCCCAGTTCGAAGAAGTCGTCGTCGAGACCGACCGGCCGTGCCTCGGTGTCGATGCCCAGCACCTCGGCGACGGTGGCGGCGACGATCTCCTCGACCGGTGTGGCCGGGGCGCGGAACTCGCGCGCCTCGAATTCCGGTGCGGGCAGCGCGCGCCGGTCCAGCTTGCCGTTCGCGCTCAGCGGCAGGGCGTCGAGCACGACGATCGCCGCCGGGACCATATAGGAGGGCAGCCGCGCCGCCAGGTGCGCGCGGACCGCGTCGAGATCGATCTCTCCGGCGCCGGCGGCGGGCACGACGTAGCCGACCAGCTGTTCACCGATCCGCTCGTCGGAGCGCACCACGGCCACCGCCTGGGCGACCGAATCCTGTGCGGTGAGGGCCCCTTCGATCTCGCCGAGCTCGATACGCAGACCGCGCAGCTTCACCTGGAAGTCGGTGCGGCCCAGGTATTCGATGGCCCCGTCGGCGCCGCGGCGCACCAGGTCACCCGTGCGGTACATGCGGGAACCGCTGCCGCCGAAGGGATTCGCGACGAAGCGGTCCGCGGTCAGGTCGGTGCGGCCGAAGTAGCCGCGTGCCAGCTGAGCGCCGGCCAGATACAGCTCACCCGCGACACCGGCCGGAACCGGATGCAGCCGCGCGTCCAGGATGTAGGCCTGCGCGTTCCACACCGGCAGGCCGATCGGCACCGCTCCGGCGATATCCGCGGCGACCGGCATGGCGGTGGCGTGCACGGTGAATTCGGTGGGGCCGTACAGGTTGTGCAGTTCGGCGGTGCCGATGCGGCGGTAGGCCTGCGCGGCGTCGGCGGTGAACGCCTCACCCGCGATGAGCAGGGTGCGCAGCGAGGACACCTCGGCGGCCGTCCCCGCGTACACGCTGTCGGAGAACACCGACAGCATCGACGGCACGAACGAGGTCATCGTGACCTGCTGGGCCGCGATCACCTCGGCGAGGTAGCCGGGATCGCGATGGCCGTCCGGCGCGGCGATCACCAGGCGCGCGCCGGTGGCGGTCGCGCCGAACAGCTCCCACACCGACACGTCGAAGGTCGGCGGCGTCTTGAACAGCACCACCTCACCCGCGCCGATGCCGTATTCGGCGGTGATCCAGCGGATCTGGTTCACCACCGCGGCCTGCGAGACCGCCACACCCTTCGGCCGTCCGGTGGAACCGGAGGTGAAGATCACGTAGGCGAGGTGTTCCGGCCGCAGCGGGGCACGCCGTTCGGTGTCGTCCAGTTCGCCGTCCGCGTAGCCGGACAGGTCCAGCTCGTCGATGCGCACGGCGGTCGCCGCGCCCTCGAGCGCGCGATCGATGTCGGCGCCGTCACGTGCGGTGGTGAGCACGGCGATCGGTGCGGCGGTGTCGACCACGTAGCGAATGCGCTCACCCGGCTGCTCCAGATCCAGCGGCACGTACGCGCCACCGGCCTCCAGCACCGCGTAGGCGGCCACCACGAGGTCGAGCGAACGCCGCATGCCCAGTGCCACCCGCGCATCCGGGCCCACGCCCGCCTCGACCAGATACCGCGCGAGTCGCTGGGCCCGCGCCGCGAATTCGGCGTAGGTCAGCGTGACGCCGGCCTCCGGGTCGATGACGGCGACCGCGTCCGGGATCTGTTCGACCTGGGCGTGGAAGTCGGCCAGCAGGGTGTTCGCGCCTTCGCGGCGCACCGGCAGATGGCGTGCCGTGTTGTTCCAGCCGCGCAGTTCGCGCGCCGCCTCGGCGGGGGCGAGCAGATCGATGTCGCCCACCCGGGCCGCCGGTTCGGCGACCACGGCGGTCAGCACCCGCACCAGGCGATCGGCGAAACCGGCGATCGTCTCGCCGTCGAAAAGATCGGTGGCGTAGACGAATTCGGCGGTGATACCGCCGGCCGCGGTGGCACCGTCGGCCGCCTCGGCGGTCTCCTCGGTGAGCACCAGCTGCAGATCGAACTTCGCGGTATCGATCGGCAGTTCCACACCGCTGACCGTCAGCCCCGGCAGTTCCAGGGCGTTCTGGCCGGTGTTCTGGAACGACAGCATCACCTGGAACAGCGGATGCCGCGCCTGCGAACGCGCCGGATTCAGAATCTCCACCAGCCGCTCGAACGGCAGATCCGCGTGCCCGAAGGCGGCGATGTCGGTACTGCGCACCGACTGCAGCAGATCGGTGAAGCTCGCACCGCCGTCGATCTCGGTCCGCAGCACCAGCGTGTTGACGAACATGCCGATCAGATCGTCGAGCGCGCGCTCACCACGGCCGGCCACCGGGGTGCCGATGGCGATATCGGCCTCCCCGCTCAGCCGCGACAGCACCAGCGCCAGCGCCGCGTGGGTGACCATGAACATGGTCGCGCCGCGGGTGCGAGCCAGTTCCGCCAGCCGGGCGTGCACGTCGGCGTCGATGTGGAAGGTGTGCGTCGCACCGCGGCCGGAGGCGACCGCCGGACGCGGCCGGTCGGCGGGCAGATCCAGCTGTTCGGGCACCCCGCGCAGCGCGTCGCGCCAGTAGTCGATCTGGTCGGCGATCACCGATTCCGGATCGTCCTCGCGGCCGAGCACCTCGCGCTGCCAGAGCGCGAAGTCGGCGTACTGCACCGGCAGCGGCGCCCAGGCCGGTTCGCCGCCCTCGACGCGCGCCCCGTAGGCGGTCATCACGTCGCGGGTCAGCGGGCCCATCGAGAAGCCGTCGGCGGAGATGTGGTGCACCACCAGGGCCAGCACATGTTCCGTCGGGCTCACCTCGAACAGCCGGGCCCGGAACGGCACCTCGACGGTGACATCGAAGCCGGTACCGACCAGCTCCGAAATCCGCTGCGGCAGTTCGGCTTCGGTGACGTCGATCGGCGTGAGATCGGGGATGACCTTCGAGGTCGGCACGATCTCCTGGTACGCGGTCCCGTCCACCTCGGGGTAGCGGGTGCGCAGCGATTCGTGGCGCGCCAGCACATCGGCGACCGCGATCTGCAGCGCCTGCCGGTCCAGCAGACCCGACAGCCGCACCGCGGCCGGGATGTTGTCCACCGCGGATTCGGGATCGAAGCGGTTGAGGAACCACATCCGCTGCTGCGCCAGCGACAGCGGCACCAGCTCGGGCCGATGCTGCGGCACCAGCGCCGCGCGGCCGCCCGCACCGGAGCGGGTTTCGGCCCGCGCCGCCAGCCCGGCGACGGTGGAAGCCTCGAAGATCTCGCGCACACCCAGCTGGGTGTCCAGGGCCGACGACAAGCGTGCGGCGACCTGGGTGGCGATCAGCGAGTTGCCGCCGAGGGCGAAGAAGTCGTCGTCCAGACCGACCCGATCCACGCCGAGGACCTCGGCGAAGGTGCCCGCGACGATCTGCTCCACCGGGGTGACCGGCGCGCGGAACACCGCCGCCTCGAACACCGGGGCGGGCAGCGCCTTGCGGTCCAGCTTGCCGGAGGCGTTGAGCGGGAATTCGTCGAGCACCATCACCAGCGCGGGCACCATGTAGCCGGGCAGCTGCCGGCCCAGTTCCTCGCGCACCGCTTCGGCGTCGACCGGAAGTCCCGGCGTGGCAACGACATACGCCACGAGCTGATCGCCGGTGTGCTGGTCGCCGCGGACCACCACGACCGCCCGGTCGATCTCGTCGAGCGCGGTCAGCGCCGTCTCGATCTCGCCGAGTTCGATACGCAGACCGCGCAACTTCACCTGGAAGTCCGTGCGGCCCAGGTAATCCAGTTCGCCCTGTTCGTTCCAGGCCACCAGGTCACCGGTGCGGTACATCCGCTCGCCCACCGAGAAGGGGTTGGCCACGAACCGGTCCGAACTCAGATCCGGACGGGTCACATAACCGTGCGCGAGCTGGGCGCCCGCCAGATACAGCTCACCCGCGACCCCCACCGGAACCGGTCGCAGGCGCGAATCCAGCACGTAGACACGGGTGTTGAAGACGGGGCGGCCGATCGGCACGGAATCGACATCGGCATCGGTCACCTCGTGATAGGTGACGTCGACCGCGGCCTCGGTCGGGCCGTACAGGTTGTGCAGCGCGGCGCCGGTGAGCTCACGCAGGCGCTGCGCCGACTTCGGGGCCAGCGCCTCACCGGAGGCGAACACCAGGCGCAGCGTGGTGCACTGCGCGGCCGCGGCCTCGGCGACGAAGACCGCCAGCATCGACGGCACGAAGTGCGTGACGGTGACGCCTTCGCCGACGATCACCTCGGCCAGATACGCCGGATCGCGGTGGCCGTCGGGCCGCGCCACCACCAGCCGCGCGCCGATCTGCAAGGGCCAGAAGAACTCCCACACCGACACGTCGAAGGTCGCGGGCGTCTTCTGCAGCACCACATCGGCGGGTGTGAGACCGTATTCGGCCTGCATCCACACCAGCCGGTTGACGATCGCCGCGTGCGGCACCGCGACGCCCTTGGGGCGGCCGGTGGAACCGGAGGTGAAGATCACGTACGCGGTGTTGGCCGGGCGCAGCGGGCTGCGGCGCTCCGCGTCGGCGATCGGCTCGATCGAGTAGCCGGAAAGGTCCAGCAGGTCGATGCGCACCTGCGCGGTGTCGATCTCGAGATCGTCACCGGAGGTCAGCACGCAGATCGGATCCGCGGTGGCGAGGATGTATTCGGTGCGCTCGGCCGGATGATCCGGATCCAGCGGCACATAGGCGCCACCGGCGGCGGCCACCGCGTACATGCCGACCACCAGATCGATCGACCGCCGCATACCGAGTGCCACGAAGGTGTCCGGCCCGACACCGCGCTCGATCAGCCAGCGGGCCAGCCCGTGCACCCGGGCCGCGAAGTCGGCATAGGACAGACCTGTCCCCTCGAAGCTCACCGCGGTGGCGTCGGGGGTGCGCTCCACCTGCTCCTCGAACAGCGAGACCAGGGTGGCGGTGCCGTCGACCTCGTGGTCGGTCGCATTCCATTGCGACACCACGAGTTCGCGTTCGGCGGGCTCGAGCAGTTCGATATCGCCGGCGCCGATCGCGGGCTCGCCCACGATGGTGGTGAGCACCCGCACCAGCCGGTCGGCGATGCGGCGCACCGCGTTCTCGTCGAACAGATCGCGCAGATACCCGGCCCGGATCCGCAGGGTGGAACCCAGCGAGGCGATCAGGCTCAGCGGATAGTGGGTGGCGTCGGTGGCCTCGAGTCCGGCCACCGCCATACCGTCGATATCGGCCGCCTGGCGCTGAATGCCCTCGGCATCCACCGGATAGGACTCGAACACCACCAGGGTGTCGAACAGTCCGCCGATGCCGATCGCGTCCTGGATATCGGCCAGGCCGAGGTAGTGGTGGTCGAGCAGATCCGCCTGCTCGCCCTGCACCCGGGTGAGCAGCTGCTCGGCGGATTCGGCGGCATCCAGGCGCACCCGCACCGGCACGGTGTTGATGAAGAGGCCGACCATGGATTCGACCCCGGCCAGCTCCGGCGGACGGCCGGAGACGGTGGTGCCGAACACCACGTCGTCGCGGCCGGTCATGCGGCCCAGCACGATCCCCCAGGCCGTCTGCAGCACCGTGTTGGCGGTGACGCCGACGCGCGCGGCGAATTCGGTCAGCCGGGCGGTCTGCGCGGTGTCGAGTTCGAAGACGTACTCGTCCGACAGCGCGGTGATCTCGCGACCGGCGTCGGGACGCGCCAGCAGGGTCGGCTCGGAGATTCCGGCCAGGGCATCGGTCCACGCCGCCAGCGAGGCCGAATGATCCTGCTGGGCAATCCATTCCAGGAAGTGCCGGTAGGAGCGCACCGCGGGCAGCGCGCCGGAGTCGGCGTGCGTGGCGTAGAGCACCAGCAGATCCCGCATGAGCAGCGGCATCGACCAGCCGTCGAGCAGGATGTGGTGGTTCGAGACGACCAGCGACCAGCGCTGCTCGGCCACCCGGATCAGGGTGAACCGGATCAGCGGCGGCGCGGCCAGGTCGAAGCGGCGGACCCGGTCGGCCTCGATCAGATCCGCGGCCTCGCCGGTGTCGCGGCGGTCGTGTTCGGCCCAGGTCGCCCGCACGCCGTCCAGCACGACCTGCACCGGATGGCCCTGCGCGTCGGTGACGAAGGCGGTGCGCAGCGTCTCGTACCGATCGATCAGAGCCTGTGCGGCGCTGCGCAACCGGGCCGGATCGACGCGGCCGGTGAGGTCGAGGACGGCCTGACCGGTGTAGACGTCGACCGAGGCGGCGGCCAGTTCGGCGTGGAACAGCAGACCGGCCTGCAGCGAGGACAGCGGCCACACCTGCGAGATCTCGCCGAAGCGCCGTTCCCAGCCGTCGATATCGCTCTGGCCGACGCGCACCAGCGGGAAGTCCGACGGGGTGTGCCCACCCGCACCGGCCGATTCCGCATGCCGCGCAACCGCTTCCAGCGCCCGCGTCCACAGCTCGCCGAATTCGCGCACGGCGTCGGCGTCGAGGAGCGTGGTCGGATAGCCGATCCGCGCGGTGAGCCGGTCGCCGACCACGATGGCGTTGATGTCCAGCGGCGCCATCGCCGGCATATCGGCGTCGTAGTCGCCGGCCAGCTCGCCGAGTTCCGGTGCCGGAATCCAGCCGAAACCGCGCAGCGCCTCGGGCACCGCGTTGTCGGAGACGCGGCCCAGGTAGTTGAAGCTGACCTGGCCCGGCATCTGTTCCGGCAGCCGGTCGGCCGTGCGCGGGTTCAGGTAGCGCAGCATGCCGTAGCCCAGGCCCTTGTCGGGCACGGCGAGCAGCTGCTCCTTGACCGCCTTGACGACCCGGCCCATCGCCGGGCCTCCGGTCAGCGCCGCGTCGATGTCGAGACCCGACAGGTCGAAGCGGACCGGGAAGATCGCGGTGAACCAGCCGACCGTGCGCGACAGATCCGCGCCCGGCACGACATCCTCTTCGCGGCCGTGGCCCTCGAGTCGCACGAGCGCACTGTCGGCCCGGTCGTCCGAACCGGCGCGCGCGGCCCGCCATTTCGCCACGGCGAGCACCAGCGCGGCCAGCAGGCCGTCGTTGATTCCACCGTGGTAGAGCGCCGGCACCGCGGTCAGCAGTGCCTTGGTCACTTCGGGCGAGACCTCGACCTCGACCTTGCCGGCGACCCCGGCCACGTCGACGGTGGGATCGAACGGCCGCTCGGTGAGCAGCGGATCCGGACCGTCGACGACCGCATGCCACCAGTCGAGTTCGTCGTCGCGCTCGGCGGCGGCACGCTCGAGCGCATGCGACCAGGTGCGCATGCTGGTCGGTGGCGCGGCCAGCTCCGGCGTCTGCCCGGCCGAGAGCTGGCCCCAGGCGGTGACGAAGTCGGGCACCAGGATGCGCCAGGACACACCGTCGATGACGAGGTGGTGGGCGACCACGATCAGGCGTCCGGTGCGGTCGGCGGCCGAAGGCTCCAGCCAGGCGAAGCGCACGACCACCCCGGCCTCCGGATCGAGCCGGTCCAGGCTCGCGTCCAGGGCCGCGGTCGCGATCTCGAACAGTTCCGAATCGGTTGCGGCGGCGTCGAATTCGGTGTGATCGAGCAGCGACTCGATATCGACGGTGCCCGGCGCGGCGGTCTCCACGATCCACTCCGCACCCGCGTGCCGGCGCAGCCGCGCGCGCAGCATGTCGTGGCGATCCACGACCGCGGCGACGGTGGCGAGCAATCCGGCCCGGTCGATGCCGATCGGCAGTTCCAGGGCCAGCGCCTGATGGAACCGGCCGAACGAACCCGACCGCTCCACCATGAACCGGGCCACCGGCGTCAGCGGCATGGTGCCGACGCCACCGCCCGGCAGCTCGGCCAGCACCGGCACCGAATCACTCTGTCCCGCAGCGGATTCGGCGACCGCGGCCAGACCGGACACGGTGCGCTGTTCGAAGACGTCGCGCGGGCTGAACACCACGCCGCGCGCCTTGGCGCGCGACACCAGCTGGATGGAGACGATCGAGTCACCGCCCAGCGCGAAGAACGAGTCGTCGATACCGACGCGCTCGATGCCCAGCACCTCGGCGAACACCTCGGCGATGGCCTGCTCCACCGGCGTGCGCGGTGCGCGGAAGGCGGTGTCGGTGGCGAACTCCGGCTCCGGCAACGCCCGGCGATCGAGCTTGCCGGCCGGGGTCAGCGGCACCCGGTCGATGACCATGATCGAGGACGGCACCATGTAGCCGGGCAGGCGCTGCTCCAGATGCGCCGTCACGTCCGCGACGTCGATCGACGCACCCGGGACCGCGACGACATACGACACCAGCGAGGTGGCGCCCGCGCCGCGGGTGTGGCCCACGGTCACCGCGAAATCGACGGCATCGTGCGCGGTGAGCGCGGCGTCGATCTCGCCCAGTTCGATGCGGAATCCGCGCACCTTGACCTGGAAGTCGGAGCGGCCGACGTATTCGACCTCACCGGTGTGGTTCCACCGCACCACGTCACCGGTGCGGTACATCCGCTGTCCGGGCTCGTAGGGGTTGGCCACGAAGCGTTCGGCGGTCAGGCTCGCCCGCGCGTGATAACCGCGGGCCAGCTGCACACCGGACAGATACAGCTCACCCGCGACACCCACCGGAACCGGCCGCAACCGGGCGTCCAGGACGAGCGACTGCATACCGCGGATCGGACCGCCGATGGTGACCGGATCGCCCGCGGCCAGCGGATCGCTGATGTTGGTGGCGATCGTCGCCTCGGTCGGGCCGTAGGCGTTGTGGAACCGGCGCGGCGACCCGTCCGGGGTCACCGACCACTTGGCGACCTGTTCCGCGGTGACGGCCTCACCACCGGCGATGACGACCCGCATCCCGGCCAGATCGGCGGGATCGAGGGTGGCCAGCACCGACGGGGTGATGAGGGCGTGGGTGACGCCCTCGCGGGCGATCAGCTCACCGAGTTCACTGCCGCCGTAGGTGCCCGGCGGCACCACGACCAGCGCACCGCTCGCACCGACGGCGAGCAGGAACTCCAGAATCGAGGCGTCGAAGCTGGGCGAGGCGAAATGCAGTGCGCGCGAATCGGAGTCGAGCCGGTAGCGCTCGTTCTGTTCGGCGCGGAAGTTCGCCAGACCGGCGTGGGTGACCACCACGCCCTTGGGCACACCGGTGGAACCGGAGGTGTAGATGACATACGCCGGATGTTCGACGCGCAGCGGGCGCACCCGGTCGGCGTCGGTGATCGCGGCGGCGTCGTAGCCGTCGAGTTCGATGTCGTCGAGAACCAGCCAGTCCACCGACTCCGGCAGATCGTCGCGCACCGAGGCCACGGTCAGGCCGATGGGTGAACCCGAATCGGTGACCATGTGATCGATGCGGTCGGCCGGGTACGCGGGGTCGATCGGCACGAACGCCGCACCCGACTTGGTCACCGCCCATTCGGCCAGGTAGCTCTCGGCCGAGCGCGGCACGGCCACCGCGACCAGGTCTTCGGTGCCGATACCGCGTTCGATCAGCAAGCGCGCCAAGCGGTTCGACCGCTCGTCGAGTTCGCGATAGGTGAGGGTGCGCCCGTCGGCGATCACCGCGGGAGCCTGCGGGTCGCGGGTCGCGGCCTCGGCCAGCAGCTGCGGCAGGGTCGACGCCGCGACCGCCGGGCCGCCGGTGCGCGCGAGCAGGTCCGCACGCTCGGACGCCTCGAGGATGTCGACCGCGCCGACCGCGATGCCCGGATCGGCGGCGACCGCGCGGAGCACCCGGATCCAGCGATCGGCGATTTCGGAGGCGGTCTGCTCGTCGAACAGATCGGTGGCGTAGACCAGGTTCAGCGCCATGCCGTTGGCGGCCGCACCGTCGGCGTCGCCGACCCGTTCCGACAGCGTGAACTGCAGGTCGAAGCGGGCGATGTTCTCCTCCCGCTCGACCGTGGAGACGGTCAGGCCCGGCAGCTCGAGGCTCGCGCGGTCGAGGTTCTGGAAGGCCAGCATCACCTGGAACAGCGGGTTGCGGGCCTGCGAGCGCTCCGGCGCCAGCAGTTCCACCAGCCGCTCGAACGGCACGTCGGCGTTGCCGAAGGCCTCGAGGTCGGTGTGGCGGACCCGCTCGAGCAGCCCGGTGAACGACTCGTCGGGGTCGATGCCGGTCCGCAGCACCAGGGTGTTGACGAACATGCCGACCAGATCGTCGAGCGCCGCCTCACCGCGACCGGCGATCGGGGTGCCGACGGCGATGTCGTCGGTGCCCGACAGGTGGCCCAGCAATACCGCCAGGGCCGCGTGCATCACCATGAACAGCGACGAACCCTGTTCGCGCGCAACAGCTTCCAGCGCGCCGATGAGTTCCGGGGTCAGGGTGCGATGCAGTTCGGCGCCGCGCAGCGAGGCGATCGCCGGGCGCGGGCGGTCGGCGGGCAGGGTGAGCTCGTCCGGAATTCCGGACAGCGAACGCTGCCAGTAGTCGACCTGGCGCGCCAGCAGCGACTGCGGATCGTCCTCCGAGCCCAGCACCTCGCGCTGCCAGATCGCGAAATCGGCGTACTGCACATCGAGCGGCGCCCAGCCGGGAGCGCTGCCCTGGGTGCGGGCGGTGTAGGCGGTCATCACGTCGCGGGCCAGCGGGGTCATCGAGAACCCGTCCGCGGCGATGTGGTGCACGACCACGACCAGCACGTGTTCGTCGCTGTGCACCTGGAACAGCCGGGCGCGCAGCGGAACCTGTTCGGCGACATCGAATCCCGCGGAGGCGAAATCGGTCACCGCGGTGGTCAGATCGGCATCCGAGACCGGATAGGCGCGCAGATCCAGCACGATCTGCTCGGCCGGCACCACCAGCTGCATCGGCGTGCCGCCGTGCTCCGGGTAACGGGTGCGCAGCGACTCGTGCCGGCGCACCACGTCGAAGACGGCCAATTCCAATGCGGCCGTGTCGAGTTCACCGGACAGCCGGACCACCAGCGGCAGGTTGTAAGCCGCCGAGGAGGTGTCGTACTGGTTCAGGAACCACATGCGCTGCTGCGCGAACGACAGCGGCACCGGTTCCGCGGCGACGCGCGGGCGCGCGATCAGGCGCGGGCGCGCCTCGCCGCCGGTATGCGTTTCCAGCCGTGCGGCCAGCGACTCCACGGTCGAGGCCTCGAACAGCGCGCGCACACCGACCGTCGTGCCCAGCGCCGCCCCGATGCGGGAGACGACACGGGTGGCGATGAGCGAGTTGCCGCCGAGCTCGAAGAAGTCGTCGTCGAGCCCGGCCCGTTCCACGTCGAGCACCTCGGCGAAGACCGCGGCCACGATCTCCTGCACCGGCGTCTCCGCGGCCCGGAAGGCACGCGACTGCACCGCGGGGGCGGGCAGGGCGCGGCGGTCCAGTTTGCCGTTGACGGTCAGCGGGATCCGGTCCAGCACCACGAACGCCGAGGGGACCATGTACGCGGGCAGCCGTTCGGCGGCACCGTCGCGCACGACGTCCAGCGCCGGTTCGGTCAGACCGGCCGGGGGCACCACATAGGCGACGATGCGCTGGTCGCCCGGCTGATCCTCGCGTACGACGACCGCGGCCTGCGCGATCCCCGGCTGCGCCAGCACCGCGGCCTCGATCTCGCCGAGTTCGATGCGGAATCCGCGCACCTTGACCTGATCGTCGGCGCGGCCCAGATATTCGAGCTCCCCGAAGCGGTTCCAGCGCGCCACGTCACCGGAGCGGTACAGCAGCGTTCCGGGCTCACCCAGCGGATCGGCGACGAAGCGGGCCGCGGTCAGATCCGGACGGCCCAGGTAGCCGCGTGCCAATTGCGGTCCCGCGACATACATTTCGCCGGCGACGCCGACCGGAACCGGATGCAGCCGGTCGTCGAGGACGTACACCCGCAGTCCGGCGATGGCCCGGCCGACCACCGAACCCGTTGCCGCCGCGATGGTTCCGGCATCGAGCACCCGGTGCGAGACGTGCACCGTGGTCTCGGTGATGCCGTACATGTTGACCAGTCGAGGCGCGGTGTCGCCGTGGCGGGCCACCCAGTCCGCGAGCCGGCGCAGCTCGAGCGCCTCACCGCCGAAGACCACGTAGCGCAGGGCCAGCGGCTGCCCACCGGCCAGGCGATCGGCCTCGGCCAGCTGATAGAACGCCGACGGGGTCTGATTGAGCACTGTCACCCGCTCGCGACGCAGCAGTTCCAGGAACTGCTCGGGCGAGCGCGAGGTGTAGTAGTCGACCACGACCAGGGTGCCGCCGAACAGCAGCGGGCCCCAGATCTCCCACACCGAGAAGTCGAAGGCGAAGGAGTGGAACATCGTCCACACGTCGTCGGCGCCGAAGCCGAATTCGCGATCGGTATTGGCGAACAGCCGCACGACGTTGCGGTGCGCGACCGCCACACCCTTGGGGCGGCCGGTCGAGCCGGAGGTGTAGATGACGTAGGCGATATTGCTCGCCGACAGGGGTGCGTTGCGATCGGCATCGGTGATCGGGCCCTCGCCCGCGTCCACCAATTCCGGTGTCTCCGCGCCGAATCCGTCCATCAGCACGGTCGGCAGGCCGGCCGGCAGCTCCACCTCGGTGCCGCCGTCCACGATCACCCCGGCCGGACGCGAATCCGCGAGCACGTAGGCGATGCGTTCGGCCGGATAGCTCGGATCGATCGGCACGTAACCCGCGCCGGACTTCACGACCGCCAGCAGGGCCACGACCAGATCCAGCGAGCGCGGCAGCACCACCGCGACCAGTGTCTCCGGGCCCGCGCCGTCGGCGATCAGCCTGCGCGCCAACTGGTTCGCGCGCCGATCCAGTTCCGCGTAGGTCAGCTGATCGGCGCCGAACTTCGCCGCCACCCGGTCGCCGTGCTCGGCGACCGCTGCGTCGAACAGATCCGACAGCGTCACGGCCCGGTCCGCGAACCGTCCGGTGCCACCGTCCGCACCGGCGGAGACCCAGCGCTGCGAGACGTCCAGGCGTTCGCCCTCACCGAGCAGATCGATATCGCCCACCACCGTGGTGGCGTCCTCGGCGACGCTGCCCTCGGTGACGCTGCGCAGGATCCGCAGCAGGCGGTCGGAGAAGGCGGCGACGGTCTCCGGATCGAACAGATCGGTGGCGTAGGTCCACGACAGCGCCAGCCCGGCGCCGTCGGCGGCATCGCCGACGGTCAGCTGGATGTCGAATTTCGCCATTCCCGGATCGGCGTCGACAACCTCGAGATCCAGGCCGGGCAGGGCGGCCGTGGTGGCGTCGCGCTGTCCGGTGGCCTCGAAGGTCAACGCCACCTGGAACAGCGGATGATGCGCCTGGGAACGCACCGGGCTGAGCACGTCCACCAGCCGCTCGAACGGCACGTCGGCGTTGGCGAAGGCCGCCAGGTCGGTCCGGCGCACCTCGGTGAGCAGTTCGGCGAACGTCGCATCCGGGCGCACCGGAGTGCGCAGTACCAGCGTGTTGACGAACATGCCGATCAGATCGTCGAGCGCGCGTTCACCGCGGCCCGCGATCGGCGTGCCGATGGCGATGTCGGTACTACCCGACAACCGCGCCGCCCAGGTGGCCAGGGCCGCGTGCATCAGCATGAACAGCGTCACGCCGTGGGCGCGCGCGTACTCGGTGAGCCGCGCGTGCAGGTCGGCGTCGATCGAGAATTCGTGTGTCGCACCGGCATTGGTGGCGATCTCCGGGCGCGGGCGATCGGCCGGCAGTTCGATCTGCTCGGGCAGATCGCGCAATTGCTCGGTCCAGTAGGCGATCTGGCGGGCGGCGACCGATTCCGGATCGTCCTCGGCGCCGAGCACCTCGCGCTGCCACAGCGCGTAGTCGGCGTACTGCACCGGCAGCGGCGCCCACTGCGGGGACTCCCCGCGCGAGCGCTCGGAGTAGGCGGCCACCACATCGCGCAGCAGCGGGCGCAGCGAGAAGCCGTCCCCGGCGATGTGGTGCATGACCAGCACGAGCACATGCTCGCGCGGACCGAGCTCGAGCAGGGTGGCCCGGAACGGGACCTCGGCGGTCACATCGAAGAAGACGTTGACCAATTCCGCGACGCGCGAGGGCAGTTCGCCGGCGTCCACCGATTCGGTGGCGAGTTCGACACCGGCGGCGTGCGGGGGCAGCACCCGCTGGAAGCCGTCACCGGCCACCTCCGGGTACACGGTGCGCAGCGATTCGTGCCGCGCGACCACGTCGCGCACGGCCGCGGCGAAGGCCTCGCGGTCCAGCGCACCGCTCAGCCGGATCGCGACCGGAATGTTGTTGACCGCGGTGCGGTTGTCGAACCGGTTGAGGAACCACATCCGCTGCTGGGCCGGCGAGAGCGGCACCAGCTGTGCGGTCTCACCGTCGGGCAGCGCGACGGGCTCGGGCCGCGGCTGCGCGGTCAGCGCGAGCCGGCCGCCTTGTCCCACTTGGGTTTCCAGGCGCGCGGCCAGGGCCGCCACCGTGGAGGCCTCGAACAGGGTGCGGACCCCGACCTCGGTGTCGAGCGCCGCGCCCAGCCGGGCCGCGACCTGGGTGGCCAGCAGCGAGTTGCCGCCCAGTTCGAAGAAGTCGTCGTCCAGGCCCACCCGGTCCAGGCCGAGGATCTCGGCGATCACATCGGCGACGGACTGCTCCACCGAGGTGCTGGGCGCGCGGAACACCTTGGCCGCGAACGTCGGCGCCGGCAGCGCCCTACGATCCAGCTTGCCGGAGGCGTTGAGCGGGAAGCTGTGGAGCACCACGAAGGCCGCGGGCACCATGTACGCCGGAAGTTGTTCCGCCAGCGCGGATTTCACGGCGTCCACCGCGATCTCGGCGCCCGGTGCGGCGATCAGGTACGCGACCAGCTGATCGCCGGTGCGATCGTCGGAGCGCACCACCACCACGGCCTGACCCACCGAAGCGACGGCGGTCAGCGCGGATTCGATCTCACCGAGCTCGATGCGCAGGCCGCGCACCTTCACCTGGAAGTCGGTGCGGCCCAGGTATTCGAGCTCACCGGCCTCGGTCCAGACCACCAGGTCGCCTGTGCGGTACATCCGCTCACCGTCGCCGAACGGGTTGGCCACGAAGCGGTCCGCGGACAGGTCCGGCCGGGCCACATATCCGCGGGCCAGCTGGGCGCCCGCCAGATACAGCTCACCCGCGACACCCACCGGAACCGGCTGCAGCCGCGCGTCCAGCACGTAGACCTGGGTGTTGAACACCGGCGCACCGATCGGCACCGACGCCACGTCCGCGTCGACGACCTCGTGATAGGTGACGTCGACCGCGGCCTCGGTCGGTCCGTACAGGTTGTGCAGGCGCGCGCCCGTCAGGCGGCGCAGCTGCTGCGCTGTGGTGCCGGGCAGCGCCTCACCCGAGGCGAAGACGTTGCGCAGACCGGTGCATCGGGCCGCGGCCGGCTCGCCGACGAAGACCGCGAGCATGGACGGCACGAAGTGGGTGACCGTCACCCCCTCGCGCACGATGACCTCGGCCAGATAGGCCGGATCGCGATGACCGTCCGGTCGTGCCACCACCAGGCGCGCGCCGACCTGCAGGGGCCAGAAGAACTCCCACACCGACACGTCGAAGGTGGCCGGGGTCTTCTGCAGCACCACATCGTCGGCGGCCAGGCCGTACTGGGCGTGCATCCACACCAGGCGGTTCACGATCGCGGTGTGCGGAACGGCCACACCCTTCGGGCGGCCGGTGGAACCCGAGGTGAAGATCACGTAGGCGGTGTTGCCCGGACGCAGCGGCGCGGTCCGGTCGGCATCGGTGAGCGGCGCGTCCGAATATCCGGACAGCTCGAGCCGATCGATACGCACCTCGGGCGCGATATCGCTTGCGGTGGAAACGTTTTCACGCAGACCGGCACCGGAGGTCAAGACGCAGACCGGGCGTGCGGTGTCGAGGATGTAGTCGGTGCGCTCGGCCGGATGATCCGGATCCAGCGGCACGTAGGCGCCACCGGCGGCGGCCACGGCGTACATGCCGACCACCAGATCGATCGACCGCCGCATCCCCAGGGCCACCAGCGACTCGGGTCCGACACCCTGGTCGACGAGCCAGCGGGCGAGCCGGCGCACACGGGCGGCGAACTCGGCGTAGGACAGACTCGTCCCCTCGAAGATCACCGCGGTCGCGTCCGGTGTCCGCGCGACCTGGGCCTCGAACAGCGAGACCAGCGTCGCGGCGGCATCGTCGGACACCGTCGGCAGCGCGGCGTCGATGGGGAATTCGGTGTCGTTCCAATGCCGCAGCACCAGAGCGTGTTCGGTGGCGTCGAGAATCGGCAGCGCGCCCACGGCGACCGACGGATCGGCGGCCACGGCCTGCAGCACGCGCAGGAAGCGTCGGGAGAACGATTCGGCGAACACCTCGTCGAACAGATCGGTCGCGAAGACCAGCTCGGCGTCCATCGCGGCGTCCGCACCGGTACCGCCGGCGCCGACCGGCCCCTCGCTCAAGGTCAGCTGCAGGTCGAATTTCGCCGTCTGCGCGTCGATGCCGAGTTCGGCGACGGTCAGTCCGGGCAGTTCCAGGGCAGTGCGGCCGAGATTCTGGAACGACAGCATCACCTGGAACAGCGGGTGCCGCGCCTGCGAGCGGGCCGGGTTGAGCACCTCGACCAGCCGCTCGAACGGCACGTCGGCATGGGCGAATGCCGACAGGTCGCGCTCACGGACCTGGGCCAGCAGTTCGGTGAACCGCGCGCCCGGGTCGACCTGCGCGCGCAGGACCAGGGTGTTGACGAACATGCCGACCAGGTCGTCGAGGGCTCGCTCACCGCGGCCGGCGACCGGAATACCCACGGCGATGTCGTCGGTGCCGCTCAACCGCGCCAGCAGCGCGGCGAAGGCGCCGTGCACCACCATGAACAGCGTGCTCTGCTGTCCCTGGGCGACCCGGCTCAGCCCGTCGACGAGTTCACCCGGCACCCGGAAGCGGTAGGTCCCGGCCTGGTAGGTGGCGACGGCCGGCCGGGGACGGGTCGACAGCCGCAGTTCGTCGGGCAGGCCGTTGAGCGCGTTGTGCCAGTACCCGAGTTGCTCGGAGATGACCGAGCGCGGATCGTCCTCCGAACCCAGCGATTCCCGTTGCCACAGTGCGTAATCCGCGTACTGCACGGGCAGCGGCGCCCAGCCGGGCTCCGATCCCGCGGTGCGGGACAGGTAGGCGGTCATCAGATCGCGTACCAGCGGCGTCATCGAGAATCCGTCGGTGGCGATGTGGTGGACCACCACGACCAGCACATGGTCGGCCTCGCCGAGGCGATACAGCCGCAACCGGGTCGGCGGGACCGCGGTCACATCGAAACCGCGGCCGACGAACTCGGTCAGCGCGTCGAGCAGATCCGCCTCGGTCGTATCGACCACGTCGAGGTCGGGCACGGCCCGCGTCGCGGGCAGGATCTGCTGGTAGGCCCGGCCCTCGTGCGAGGGATAGATGGTGCGCAGCGATTCGTGGCGGGCCACCACGTCCGCGATCGCGGTACGCAGCGCCTCGATATCGAGTTCGCCGGTCAGCCGCACCGCGGCCGGGATGTTGTTGGTCGCCGAATCGGTGTCGAAGCGGTTGAGGAACCACATCCGCTGCTGTGCCAGCGACAGCGGCGGGAACTCCGGTCGCGTGCGGGGCGTCAGCGCCTGGCGCACACCGGATCCCACCTGGGATTCGACCCGCGCGGCCAGTCCGGCCACGGTCGGCGCCTCGAAGACCGTGCGCACGCCGACCTCGGTGTCCAGCGCCGCGCTCAGCCGCGCCACCACCTGGGTGGCGATCAGCGAGTTGCCGCCCAGATCGAAGAAGTCGTCGTCCACACCGACCGGACGCTCGCCGGTGTCCAGGCCGAGTACGTCGGCGAAGGTCGCCGCGACGATCTCCTCGACCGGCGTGGACGGCGCCCGGAATTCGCGGGCCGCGAACACCGGCTCCGGCAGCGCGCGCCGGTCCAGTTTGCCGTTCGGATTCAGCGGCATCGCGTCCAGCGTGACGATCGCGCCCGGAATCATGTACGACGGCAGCAACTGCGCCAGATGTGCGCGCAGCACTTCCGGATCCACCACACCGGCGGCCGGCACCACATAGGCGACGAGCTGATCGCCCAGACGCGCGTCCGAACGCACCACCGCGACCGCCTGGGCCACGGATTCGTGTGCGACGAGGGCGGATTCGATCTCCCCGAGCTCGATGCGCAGACCGCGCACCTTCACCTGGAAGTCGGTGCGGCCCAGGTACACGATCGCGCCGTCGGCGCCGCGGCGCACCAGGTCACCGGTGCGGTACATCCGGGAACCATAGTCGGCGAACGGATTCGCGACGAAGCGGTCGGCGGTCAGGTCGGCCCGGCCGAGATAACCGCGCGCCAGCTGATCGCCGGCGAGATACAGCTCACCCGCGACACCCGGGGGCACCGGATGCAGCCGCGCGTCCAGCACATAGGCCTGCGCGTTCCACACCGGCAGACCGATCGGCACCGCGCCGCGGACGTCGTCGGCCACCGCGGCGTGGGTGGCGTGCACGGTGAATTCGGTGGGGCCGTACAGGTTGTACAGCCGTGCCGTGCCGACCCGGCGGAACGCCTCGACGGCATCGGAGGTGAAGGCCTCACCGGCGACGAACAGCGCCCGCAGCGACGCCAGTGCGGAACTGTCGACCGCACCGGAGAAGACGGTGAGCATCGAGGGCACGAACGAGGTCATGGTGACCTGCTCGGCGGCGATCACATCGGCGAGATAGCGCGGATCGCGATGCCCGTCGGGGGTGGCCACGACCATCCGGCCACCGACCGACAGCGGTGCGAACAATTCCCACACCGAGACGTCGAAAGTGGCGGGCGTCTTGAACAACACCACATCGTCGGCGCCGATGCCGTATTCGCCGGTGATCCAGCGAATCTGGTTCACCACCGCGGAATGCGGGACGGTCACGCCCTTCGGGCGGCCGGTCGACCCGGAGGTGAAGATCGTGTACGCCGGATGCGACGGACGCAGCGGGGCGAGACGATCCGCATCGGTCAGCGGCTCGCCGGAGTAGTTCGCGAGGTCCAGCTCGTCCAGGCACAGGACCGTGCGGTCACCGGCCTCGAGGTCGCCCGCGTTCGCCGAGGTGGTCAGCACGCAGACCGGTTCGGCGGTGCCGAGGACGTAGCCGATGCGGTCGGCGGGCTGATCGAGGTCCAGCGGCACATAGCTGCCACCTGCCTCGAGCACCGCGTACGTGGCGACCACCAGGTCCGTCGAGCGCCGCAGTCCCAGCGCCACCCGCGCCTCGGGGCCCACGCCCGCCTCGACCAGCCGCCGCGCCAACCGGCGCACGCGGGAAGCGAATTCGGCGTAGGTCAGGCTCTCGCCGGCCTCGCGATCCACCACCGCGACCGCATCCGCGTGGGTGCGGGCGGCCTCGGCGAACAGCTCGGGAAGCAGTGTCGCGGAACCGATCTCGCGCGAGGTGTAGTTCCACTCGCGCAGTTCCCGGTCGGCCTCGAGCGCGTCGATCAGCGGGATGTCGCCGATGGGGCGGTCCGGGTCGGCCACCACCGCGGCCAGCACCCGGTCCAGCCGCTTGGCGAATCCGGCGATCGTCGGCTCGTCGAAAAGGTCCAGCGCATAAGAGAATTCGGCGGACATACCCGCCGCCGCGCCCTCGGCGTCCGGCGCCTCCTGCAGAGTCAACTGGAGGTCGAATTTCGCCAGCCGGGCGTCGTAGTCGATGCCGTTGACCGACAGGCCCGGCAGCTCCAGGCTGGCGTGGCGGATGTTCTGGAAGGCCAGCATCACCTGGAACAGCGGATGCCGGGCCTGCGAACGGGCCGGGTTGAGCACCTCGACCAGCCGCTCGAAGGGCACGTCGGCATGCGCGAAGGCCTGCAGATCGGTATTGCGAGCCTGGGCCAGCAGTTCGGCGAAGGTCATGGCGCCGTCGACGTTCGTGCGCAACACCAGCGTGTTGACGAACATGCCGATCAGATCGTCGAGCGCGGCCTCACCGCGACCGGCGACCGGGGTGCCGATCGCGATATCGGAGGTTCCCGACAGCCGCGCCAGCAGGACCGCCAGCGCGCCGTGCACCACCATGAACGGCGAGGCGTTGTATCTGCGGCCGAGGTCGGCCAGTCGCCGCTGGGTCTCGGGCGAGATGACGAACGAATACGTGCCACCGCGATACGTCGCCACCGCCGGACGCGGCCGGTCGGCGGGCAGCACCAGTTCGTCGGGCAGATCGGCGAGTTCGCGGGTCCAGTACCGAATCTGGCTGGAGATCAACGAGTTCGGATCGTCCTCGGAGCCCAGCACCTCGCGCTGCCACAGCGCGTAGTCGGCGTACTGCACCGGGAGTTCGGTCCAGGCCGGCTGCTCCCAGTTGGTGCGCGCGGCGTAGGCGACCATCACGTCGCGGGCCAGCGGGTGCATCGACCAGCCGTCGGCGGAGATGTGGTGCACCACCATGCCGAGCACGTACTCGGTCTCGCTGATCTCGAAGAGCCGGGCGTGCAACGGCACTTCGTTGGTCACGTCGAACGACATGGAGGCCAGTTCGACCAGGTGGTCGATCAGGTTGTGCTCGGTCACCGGCACCGGGGTCAAGTCCGGCACGATCTGCGCGGCGTCGAGCACCACCTGCACCGGCGCACTGCCGGTCTCCGGGAACACCGTGCGCAGCGATTCGTGGCGGTCGATGACGTCGATGACGGCGACCTGCAGGGCGGCCACGTCCAATTCACCCGTCAGCCGCATGGCGACCGGGATGTTGTTGACCGCCGAGGAGGTGTCGTAGCGGTTGAGGAACCACAGCCGCTGCTGTGCGAGCGACAACGGCACCTGTTCGGGGCGTTCCCGAGCGACCAGCGACTTGCGCGCACCGTCGCCCGCATGCGATTCCACTCGCGCGGCCAGTGCGGCCACGGTGCTCGCCTCGAACAGCATGCGCACCGGGACGCGAGTGTCGAGCGCGTTGCCCAGGCGCGAGGCCACCTGGGTGGCGATCAGCGAATTGCCGCCGAGGTCGAAGAAGTCGTCGTCCGCGCCGACCCGGGCCACGCCCAGAACCTCGCCGAAGGTCTGGGCGACGATCTCCTCGATCGGCGTTGCCGGAGTGCGGAATTCGCGCACCTCGAACACCGGCGCGGGCAGCGCTTTGCGGTCCAGCTTGCCGGACGGGTTCAGCGGCAGCGCGTCGAGCACCACGATCGCCGAGGGCACCATGTACGCCGGCAGTCGCCGGTGCAGCGACGCCTTGATGTTGTCGATGTCGACCGGCCCGGCCGGGGTGACCGCGTAGCCGACGAGCTGATCACCGGCGACCGTGTCGAGCACGAGCACCACGGCCTGATTGACGGCCGGATGCTCGGTGAGCGCGGCCTCGATCTCCCCGAGTTCGATGCGCTGACCGCGGAACTTCACCTGGAAGTCGGTGCGGCCGATGTATTCCAGCACGCCCGCGCGGCCGACCTCGGGTGCGGCCGGTTCGGTCCAGCGGACCAGGTCACCGGTGCGGTACAGCCGTGATCCGGGCGGGCCGAACGGGTCGGCGACGAATCGATCGGCGGTCAGGTCGGGGCGGCCGTGATAACCGCGCGCGACCTGCACCCCGCCGAGGTACAGCTCACCGGGCACCCCGACCGGAACGGGAGACAGACCCTGGTCGAGGACGTAGGCACGGGTGTTCCACACCGGGCGGCCGATGGGCACCGTGGCGGGGGCGACGGTGTCCAGGTGCCAGGCGGTCGCGTGCACGGTGAATTCGGTCGGGCCGTACAGGTTGTGCAGCGCGGCGGTGGAGAACTGCCGGAACGCGGTCACCGTCGCCGGCGGCAGCGCCTCACCGGCGACCAGAACGGCACGCAGCGAGGCACATTCGGCCGCAACCGCGGCACCGACGAAGACCGACAGCATCGACGGCACGAACGACGTCATCGTGACGCGATGGCGGCCGATGATCTCCGACAGATACATCGGATCGCGATGCCCGTCCGGCGCCGCGATGAGCATCCGCGCACCGACCGCCAGCGTGCCGAACAACTCCCAGACCGACACGTCGAAGGTCACCGGGGTCTTCTGCAACACCACATCGGCCGGACCCATGCGGTATTGCGCGGTGATCCAGGCGATCTGGTTCACCACAGCGGCATGGGCGACCGCGACACCCTTGGGACGCCCCGTGGACCCGGAGGTGTAGAGCACGTAGGCGGTATTGCTCGGCCGCAGCGGGGCGAGCCGATCGGCATCGCCCACCGGGGCCGGCGAACAGTCGTCCAGATCGACGGTGTCGACCGCGATCACCGGAATGCCACTCGCGCCGACGCCGTCGTCGGTGGTCGTCAGCAGGCAGACCGGGTTCGAGGATGCCAGCACGTATTCCGTGCGTTCGGCCGGATGGTCGGGGTCGAGGGGGACATAGCCACCACCGGCGGTCATCACCGCGTAGATCGCGACGAGCATGTCCACCGAACGCCGGATACCGACGCCGACCAGTGATTCCGGTCCCACGCCGGCGTCGATCAGCTTGCGAGCCAGACGATTGACGCGCGCGTCGAATTCGGCGTAGGTGAGCTCGATCTGCTCCCCGCCGTCCTCGCGCATGCCGCCGTCGAACACCACCGCGAGCTCGTCCGGCCGCTGCCGGACCTGCGCGGCGAACAGATCGAGCACGGTCGGAGCGGAAACGTCGTGCGCGGTCTCGTTCCAGCCCGAGAGCACCGTGACACGTTCGGCCTCGTCGAGCAGCTCGATCTCGCGCACTGCCGTATCCGGCTGCGCGGCAACGGATTTCAGGATCCGCAGATACCGCTCGGTGAATTCGGCGACGGTCGGCGCATCGAACAGGTCGGTGGCGTAGGAGACCTCCGCCACCATCCCGGCGGGCGCACCGGAGCCGGAACGCTCCTCGGTGATGGTCCACTGCAGGTCGAATTTGGCGATGTCGACATCCAGTTCGTCGGCGGTCACCGACAATCCGGGCAGTTCCAGCGTGGCGTGCGACATCTCCTGGAACGACAGCATCACCTGGAACAATGGATGCCGCGCCTGCGAGCGGGTCGGGTTCAGCACCTCGACCAGACGTTCGAACGGCACGTTGACGTGCGCGAAACCGGCGAGGTCGACTTCCCGGGTTTGAGCCAGGAATTCGCTGAACGCCATGCTGCCCTCGACCTCGGAGCGCAGCACCAGCGTGTTGACGAACATGCCGATCAGGTCGTCGAGCGCCTGTTCACCGCGGCCCGCGACCGGCGTGCCGACAGCGATATCGCTGGTACCGGACAACCGGGCCAGGAGCACGGCCAACGAGGCGTGCATGACCATGAAGAGGCTGACACCGTGGGCACGTGCCAGTTCGACCAACTGCGCATGCAAGTCGGCATCGATGGCGAAATCGACCCGGCGGCCGCGGAAGCTCTGCACCGGCGGCCGCGGGCGATCGGCGGGCAATTCCAGCTGATCCGGCAGACCGGCCAGAGCCTGCCGCCAATACCCGATTTCGCGGGCCGCGATGGAATCCGGATCGGACTCCGAACCGAGCAGCTCCCGCTGCCAGAGGCTGTAGTCCTGGTACTGGACCGGCAGCGGTGACCAGGCGGGGGCCGAACCGGCCGCACGCGCCAGATAGGCGGCCGCGACGTCGCGGGCCAGTGGACCGAAGGAGAATCCGTCCGCGGCGATGTGGTGCACGACGAAGGCCACCGCGAAATCGCGCGTGCCATTGCCGCGGTCCCCGGTGATCTCGAAGATCCGCACCCGGATCGGCAGTTCCCGGGACACGTCGAATCCGGCGGACGCGAATGCCGCCAGCGCGTCGTGCAGATCCGCCGCGTCGATCGGCTCCACCGCGATACCCAGGTCGACCTGTTCGGCCGGGATGACGAACTGGTACCCGCCGGCGCCGGACTCGGGGAAGATGGTGCGCAGCGATTCCTGCCGCTCCACCACGTCACGCAGCGCGGTCTGCAGCGCGTCGATGTCGACGGTGCCGCGCAGCCGCACCACGAACGGCAGGTTGTAGGTGGGCGCCGCGGGATCGAACTGGTTGATGAACCACATCCGCTGCTGTGCCAGCGAGAGCGGCACCCGGTCCGGGCGATGCTGCGCTACCAGCGGCGGGCGCGCCGCGAATTCGCCGTCGGCACCGTGTTCGGCCGCGGCCTCGGCCCGGGCCGCGATACCCGCCACGGTGGGCGTCTCGAACAGTGCGCGCACACCCAGCTGCACGCCGAACGCGGCGGAGATCCGCGCGACGACCTGAGTCGCGACCAGCGAGTTACCGCCGAGGTCGAAGAAGTTGTCGTCCACGCCGACCCGGGGCTGGCTCAGTACGTCGGCGAAGACGCCGGCGACGATCTCCTCGGCCTGCGTGCGCGGGGCGCGGTACCCGGTCGCATCTGCGGCGAAGACCGGTTCGGGCAGCGCTTTTCGATCCAGCTTGCCGGAGGTGTTGAGCGGGAACGCGTCCAGCACCATGATCGCGGCGGGCACCATGTAGCTGGGCAGCTTCTCGGCCACGAACCGGGTGAGATCCGCCGAATCGATCGAATACCCCGGCGCCGGAACGACATACGCCACCAGCTGCTGACCGGTCGCGGTGTCGACCACCAGTACGACGGCCTGGCTGACCGCAGGATGGGCGAGCAGATCGGTTTCGATCTCGCCGAGTTCGATGCGCTGGCCGCGGAACTTGACCTGGAAGTCGGTGCGGCCGATGTACTCGAGCACACCGGTCCCGTCGGGGCGACGGCCCCAGCGCACCAGGTCACCGGTGCGGTACATCCGCTCGCCGGTGGTCCCGAACGGGTTGGCGACGAAGCGATCCGAGGTCAGATCGGGCCGGCCGCGGTAGCCGCGCGCCAGCTGCCGCCCACCCAGATACAGCTCACCCGGGGCGCCGATCGCGGCCGGACGCAACCGCGAATCCAGCACGTAGACATCGACGTTCCATTCCGGGATACCGATCGGGACCGTCGTGGTGTCGGCGGCGGTGGCCTTCCAGTAGGTCACCGAGACCGCGGCCTCGGTGGGACCGTAGAGGTTGTGCAGGCCGGCGTCCGGGTTGATCGCCCGGAACATCGCGGCCGTCTCCGGCGGCAGCGCCTCACCGATGACGAAAACCGCACGCAGCGAATCACATTGGCCCGCGGTGGCGTGCGAGGCGAAGACGGTCAGCATCGACGGCACGAAGTCGGTGACGGTCACCGCGTGCCGTTCGATCATCTGCGCGACGTAGACCGGATCACGATGCCCGTCCGGATCGGCGACCACCAGTTTCGCGCCGACCATCAGCGGCAGGAAGTAGCCCCACAGCGAGACGTCGAAGGTGGTGGCGGTCTTCTGCAGATAGACGTCGGCCTCGGTCAGGCCGTATTCGTGCAGCATCCACAGCTGCTGGTTGACGATGGCGTGGTGGGTGACCGCGACGCCCTTGGGCCGTCCGGTCGAACCGGAGGTGTAGATGACGTAGGCGGTGTTGTCCGAGCGCAGCGGCGCGAGCCGGTCGGCGTCGGTGATCGGCGCATCGGACACACCGGTGGTGTCGAGCGTGTCGATCTGCACCCGGCGCACCGAATCCGGCAGGTCCACCTCGTCGGCGGAGCTGGTCAGCACGCACACCGGGCCGGCGCTGTCGAGAATGTAGGCGGTGCGCTCGGCCGGATGATCCGGATCGATCGGCACGTACGCGCCACCGGCCTTCAGCACCGCGTGCATGCCGACGACCAGATCCAGCGACCGCCGCATGCCCAGGGCGACCAGCGATTCCGGGCCGACGCCATCGGCGATGAGCGTCCGCGCCAGGCGGTTGACCCGGGCGCCGAATTCGGCGTAGGTCAGCGTCTGCCCCTGGAAGTCGAGGGCGGTCCGCTCGGGCGTGCGCGCGATCGCGGCGTCCAGCAGGGCCGGCAGCGTGGTGGTCGGCACCTCGTGGGCGGAGCGATTCCAGCCGGTGACGGTGGCGGCCCGTTCGGCGGCCGTGGTGATCGGCAGACCCCACAGCCGCTCCTGCGCCTCCGCCTGCAGGAACCGGTCGAAGAACTCGAGGAAGCGCGAATGATGGTGGCGCGCTTCATCTTCGGTGTAGAGGTTCGGGTTGGTCTCGAAATCGATCCGGGACCGCGCGCCGCCCTCGGTCTGATAGAAGTTGACGCCGAGATCCTCGATGGAACCGGTGGAGAGCACATGCAAGCGGCCCGGCGTGCTGCCGAGTACCAGCTCGTCCTGGAACAACATGATGTTGACCCAGGGACCGAAGAACTCCTTGGTCACCACCCCGTCGCCGCTGCCGGATTCCAGGCTCGCGGCCGCACTGTCGCGGCGGATGTCCTCGTGCCGGTACCGCTGGTGACGCAGCGCACCCGACACCTCCACCTGCACCGACTTCAGCAGTTCGGTGACGGTGGTCTCGTGGCCGACGTGCAGGCGCAGCGGGACGATGTTCGAGGTGGCGCCGCCGGACCGCCGCATCACCGCGGTGGTGCGGGCGGTGACCGGAAGGCTCAGAATGACGTCCTCGGCGTCGGTCCACTGCGCCAGGTAGGCGGCGAAACCCGCGATGAGCAGGGCGGCCGGCGAGGAGTCGTGGCGGCGGACGGCTTCGGCGAGCAGGTCGTTGCGTTCGTCGGACAGAGCGGCGCCGACCACGTCGTTCAGCGGAGCCGGGGGGGCATTGCGGCCGGTGAGGCTCGTGCCCTCCTCCAGACCGGCCACGCGCTCGGCCCAGTACTGCTTATCGCTCTCGAAACGGGTGCTGTCGCGGTAGGCGAATTCGGATTCGACCAGGTCGCGCAGGTCGGAGGCCTTCAGCGCGGCGGGCTCGACACCGTTGCTGTAAGCGGTGTAGCGCTCGGCGATCCGGTTGACCTGGTTCACCGCGCCGAAGCCGTCGAGCACGATGTGATGGGCACGCGAGTACCAGAACCAGCGAGTGTCGGTGAGCTGCAGCGCGGCCGAGCGGACCAGGCGGTCGGTGATGATGTTCAGCGGGCGGCCGTAGTCGGCGCGCATCCACTCGTGCGCGGCGGCTTCCGGATCCGCGGCATCGCGCAGATCGACGTGCTCGACGCCGTCGGTGTCGCCGAGGGTGTGATCGACGTACTGCAGCGGCTCACCGTCACGTTCGACGATGCGCACGAAACCGGAACCCAGCTCGTGGGACGCATCCAGGCTGGCGCGCGAGAGCACCTCGACGTCGACGTCGCCGTCCAGGTCGACGTACTGGGCGATCGTGATCGGCACCTGAGGGTCCAGGTGCTGGGCATACCAGATTCCGAGTTGCGCCGGCGACAGCGGGAACAGGTGATCCCCCGAGACTGCCGCGGGCGTTACCTCGCCGCCAGCTTCGCCGTTTCCGCCGAAATCCAGCCGGTCCAACCCGTAACCTCGCTTCCGGAACGCCACGCAGCGCTCCCCGATGGCACACCGATGCCGACGCTCACCTCATCAGAGCGTGGCGTCCGGCATTCGGGGCTCACTTCGATTGCAATCAGACAAAAATGTTCATAGGACCTATCCGTCCGTCGGGCCGATCTTGTTACATGGGCCCGACCACACCCACCGGCCACGGATCGGCCTCGTTTCGAGATTCGCTGATGAACACCGAACCAATCTACCGCCAGGTACCGACAATGAGCCAAGAAGGGCGATAGCGCTCCGACATCACCACTGCACTGCGTTGTCCCCGCCACCTCGACGTTCGATCCCGCCCTGCGAAACTGCTGTGAATCACAGGTCCCGAGTGACCGAAATCGCGGTGCGAGAGGTGGTCACGCACCGGGCCCGGACGCCGGGTGCCGCTCCCGTCCGGGGTCGTACAGATGCGACTGCGCGCAGTCGAGCGCCGGAGCGAGGGCCCGCCCGACCAGGACCACCGCGGCCTGCCGCAGTCCGGCGGCCTCGACCTGGCCGGCGATATCGGCGAGAGTCCCGCGCAGGATTCGCTGCTGGGGCTGACTGGCCCGGTAGACCACCACGGCCGGACAGTCGGCGCCGTACTCCTGCGCCAGCTCCGCGGCCAGCTCCCGAATCCGCGTGATCGCCAGATGCAGCACCAGACTGGCCCGGGTCCGCGCGAAATTTCCCAGTGCCTCGGACTCGGGCATCGCGGTCGAGCGCGCCTGCGTCCGCGTCAGCACCACCGACTGCACCACCTCCGGCACGGTCAGCTCACTGCCCAGAGCCGCGGCCGCCGCCGCATACGCCGGCACTCCGGGCGTCACATCCCACGAGATGCCCAGCCCATCGAGCCGCCGGGTCTGCTCGGTCAGCGCCGAATAGATCGACGGATCCCCCGAACACAGCCGAGCCACATCCTTCCCGTCGGCGTCGGCCCGCGCACAGTGCGCGACGATCTCGTCCAGATCCAGCCCCTGGGTATCGATCAACTCCGCTTCCGGCGCGCACTGCGCCAGCACCTCGGGATCCAGATACGTCCCGGCATACAGGCACACCGGAGATTCCCGCAACAGCGCCACCGCCCGCAGCGTGAGTAGATCCGCCGCTCCGGGGCCCGCTCCGATGAAATGCACGGTCATGCCCGGAGTCTAGGTGCCCGGCCGATCCCGGAGAGTTCAGCCCGACCGCTCGAGCTCGACGGTGAGCGGGCAGGGCCACGTGGTCCGGAACGTTCCGGTCGCTTCCCCTTCGTCCACGTACCCGAGTTCTTCGGTGAGCCGGAATGACGGAAGCGGAGGATACGTTGCAGCGCAGTGCTTTTCATGCACAGCCGCACTGCCCGGCGGCGGTCCTCAGCAGCCCGGAAACGGCTCCGGCGACCCTCGTCCCGGCTCGGTTCACCGGCTCCGCCCGGTGCCGCGCGGCGTAAAATCATGCCCGGGGTCGTCCACAACTTCGAAGGTGACCACGATGACGAAATTCGTTCAGACCATCGAGTTCAAGACCTCGCAGCTCGACGAGTTCAATCGCACGCTGGACCGGTGGCTGACGGCTACCGAGGGATCGCGTTCGGCGACGCACAGCATGGAGACCAGGGACCGCGACCATCCGGACACCTATCTGCAGATCGTGGAATTCCCCTCCTACGAGCAGGCCATGGCGAATTCCGCGCTGCCCGAGACGACCGGCTTCGCCGAGACCCTCGCCGCGCTGTGCGACGAGCCGGCGGTCTTCCGCAATCTGGACCTGGTGCGTGAGGACGATATGGGGACGCCGGATACGTCCCTGTTGGTGAAGAACTTCGATACGGCCGACGAGACACGGGAATTCGAATCCGGCAGCGGGCGTCTCGAGGTCGTGCACGCACCCTCGGGCGCGGTCGGCCGGGCCGTCTTCGAGCCGGGCTGGCGCTGGTCCACGCACGTCAAACCGATCGCCGGAACCGACAGCTGCCAGGCCTCCCATATCGGCTACTGCATTTCGGGGCGGATGCACATCCGGATGGACGACGGCACCGAGTGCGAGGTCGGCCCGGGAGATTTCATGCAGTGCCCGCCCGGCCACGACGCCTGGACCGTGGGTGAGCAAGCCTGCGTCCTGGTCGACTGGGCCGCGGCCGCCGAGTATGCCCGGCGCCGCTGAGCTCTGCCCGACGGCTAGCCGGTCATATTCAGCCCACCGAGGATCTTGTCCGGGCGTACCCGCACGACCAGCTCGCCGGGGACGGCGTTGCGCTTGCCGAACTCCTCGGCGCGGTCCGGGCCCATGTACCGCGCGGCGATGGCGGTGGCGGTGCGCAGGAGTTCGGCGGGGTCCTCGGAGAGGGTGGCGACGCCCTGCACCTGGAAGTAGGCGTACGGCGGTTCGTCCAGGTCCACGCAGAGCGCGACGCGGGGGTCGCGAGCCAGTGCCTTGCCCTTGGCCGTGGTCTTGCCGGTGTTGAAGACCAGGTCGTCGCCGTCGAGGATGAACCACACCGGATTGACGATCGGGCGCCCGTCGGACGCGACGAGCGCCAATTTGCCGGTACGAGTTCCGGCGGCGAGGAATTCCCGCACTTCGGGATCGGTGATGGAAGCCATGAGCACACCCTAGGAAGAGGCGGGGCGAGCGCGGGCCCCGACACGCGCCGGGGAACGCGGCCGCGACCGACGCCACCGCGATCGGCGAGTTCTGCGCAGGTCAGATGGCCCCGCGCTCGCGGGCCCGGGCCACCGCCGATGTCCGGGATTTCACTCCCAGCTTCGAATAGATGTGCACCAGATGGGATTTCACCGTCGTCTCGCTGAGGAACAGGCGTTTGCCGATGTCCCGGTTGGAATGGCCGTCCGCGACCAGGCGCAGCACCTCGATCTCGCGCGCGCTCAGGGTGGTGTCGGGTTTGCGGACCCGGGTCATCAGCTTGGAGGCGACCGAGGGCGAGAGCACGCTCTCCCCCGCCGCCGCCGCGCGCACGGCCGCGAGAAGTTCGGGTGGCGGGGTGTCCTTGAGGATGTAGCCGCAGGCCCCCGCCTCGATGGCGCCGAGGATATCGGCGTCGGTGTCGTAGTTGGTCACGACCAGGACGTTCGGCGGATCGGGCAGGTCGCGCAGGGCCAGGGTCGCGTCCACCCCGGATCTGCCGGGACCGAAGCGCAGGTCCATCAGCACCAGATCGACGTGGGTCGTGGCGCAGAAGGCCACGGCCTCCTCGGCGGTGGCGGCCTCCCCGGCCACCGTGATGTCCTCGCCGGAATCCAGCAGGGCCCGCAATCCGGCGCGCACGATGGCGTGGTCGTCGGCCAGCAGCAAACGGATCACGGCAGGTCCTCCCGCGAGATGAGCTCGGCGGCAGCCGTTTCCGAGTCGTGCAGCGGAAACGACACGGTCACGGCGGTATGCCCCGGCTCGGATTCGACGTCCATGACACCGCCCTGCTGTTCGACGCGGCTGCGCATGGCATGGAGTCCGAAGGTGCCGCCACCGAAGACCGCCGGATCGATACCGACACCGTCGTCGACCACATCGAGATGGACGGCGTCGTCACCGTAGGTGAGCGTGATCCGCATCCGGTCGGCGCCAGCGTGCCGGACCACGTTCGACACCGCGCCCTGCGCCACCCGCACCAGCGCGGCCTCGACGGGCATCGGCAGCCGCATCGGCGTCCCCTCGACCACGGTGCGGGCGCTCAGCCCGGGGCCCTCGGCGCGCCGGGCGATCCGTTCGAGCGCCTCACTCAGCGACTGCCCCTCGAGCACCGCCGGAGTGAGGTCGCCGATCAACTGCCGGGTCTCGATCAGATTGTCCGCGGCGGTCTCGCGGGCGAGCCGGATCTGTTGTAGCGCGGGATGATCCGGGGCGTCACGTTCGGCGGCATGCAGCAGCATCTGGATGCTCGACAGTCCCTGGGCGACGGTGTCGTGGATCTCCTGTGCGAGCCGTTCCCGTTCGGCGAGTTTGCCGGCGGTGCGTTCCCGTTCGGCGAGAGTGGCTCGGGTGGAGAGCAATTCGTCGATCAACTGCTGACGGTCGGCCGCCTCCCGGAACAGCGCCCGATAGCCCAGGCCGATCGCGATCGCGACGATCGCCCCCAGGACCGGCCCGGCGATTCCGGGGACCGTCCATCCCTCGTGTAATCCCCAGCCGACCACCGAGACGATCGTGGCGGCGACGACCGCGGCCAGCCCCCACAGTCGCGGCAGCAGATGCAGATAGAGGAAGAACAGCCCGAACACCAGGTAGACGGCCTCCGGAACCAGCACGATCAACGCCAGCCACAGCACCGTGAGCCCGCCCAGCCACACCCGCGCCGCGACCGGACGCCCGCGCAGCAGCCCACCCGCGAAATAGAGGAGCAGGAACAGCGCCGCCAGCACGATCACCGCGACGGTGGGCCGGGGGCCGTCATCGCCGGGCACGGCCGCCCGCACCATCACCACGACCACCAGCGCCGTCATCAACACATGCAGTCCGACCTGCAGTGCGGCGAAGACAGGGGTGAGCGGAGAGCGGTGCACGCTGCCAGCTTATGCGCGGTTACCGCGGCGGCATCCATCGAAAGGTGGAATCGGCACCCCACCGTCGGGCGGGCGCGAAGTGTCCGCGCAGGCGATGTCCACCGGCGGATTCACCGCGAAGGTGGAGATATGTTCGTCGCACTGCGAGATCTGCGGGCCGCCCGCGGCCGATTCCTGCTCATCACCCTGGTGGTCACCATGGTGGCCCTGCTCGTGAGTTTTCTGAGCGGACTCACGGCCGGTCTGGCGCATCAGAATATTTCCGCTCTCGAGCGGTTGTCCGGCGGCAGCGTCGTGTTCGCCGATACCGGCGCCGACCCGTCGTTCGATTCCTCGGCGCTGACCGGCGACCAGGTCGGGCGCTGGCAGCGAGCCGGCGGCACCGTCGATCCGGTCGGCATCAGCCGCAGCCAAGCCGTCCGGGAGGGATCCGCACCGGCCCAGGTGGCGATATTCGGCGTCGACGGCATGTCGTTCGGCAACGAGATGGCTACCGTCCCCGGCACCGTTGTGCTGAGCAAGGCCGCGGCCGAGGACCTTTCGGCCGGCGCCGGTGATCGCGTGTCGATCGGCGCCCGCACCTTCACGGTCGCGGCGATCGGCGACGACGACTGGTACGCGCACACCCCGGTGGTCTGGACGACGCTGTCCGATTGGCAGCAGCTCGATCCGCGCGGCGGGGCGGCCACCATTCTGGTCACCTCCGGGGTGCCCGATACCGATGCGGTGAACAGCGCCGCGCACACCCGCACGACGAGCGTCGACGGCGCATTGCAGGCGATCGGGTCGTATCGAGCCGAGAACGGTTCGCTCACGCTGATGACCGTGATGCTGTTCGTGATCTCCGCCCTGGTGATCGGTGCCTTCTTCACCGTCTGGACCATCCAGCGCACACCCGATATCGCGACGCTGAAAGCGCTGGGCGCCACCACGACCGCGCTGGTGCGCGACGCCCTGGGGCAGGCGCTGATCGTGCTTCTTCTGGGCGTCGGGGTCGGTGTCGGGGTGACCGCACTGGCCGGGGCGTTCATCGGCGGGGCCGTGCCGTTCGTGCTCAGCGCGGCCACGACCGTGGTGCCCGCGCTCGCCCTCATCGGGCTCGGTCTGCTCGGCGCGGTGTTCGCCCTGCGCTTCCTCGCCACCACCGACCCGCTCACCGCACTCAACCAGTCTCGTTGATTCGATTACCGCACAGGAGCTTTCGATGACCACCACGCTGACCGTCTCCGACCTCACCCTCACCTTCCCCGACGGCGCCGGCCGCATCACCGCCCTCGACCGGGTGTCGCTGACCGTGCGCGGCGGCGAGATCGCGGCCATCACGGGCCCGTCGGGATCGGGCAAATCGAGTCTGCTGGCGACGGTTTCGACGCTGGTACGCCCGGATTCTGGCCGGATTCTGCTCGACACCGACGACGGCAGCGTCGATCTCGCCCGCGCGTCCCGGCGCGAGGCCACCACCCTGCGCCGGGAACGCATCGGGATCGTCTTCCAGCAGCCCAACCTCATTCCCGCTCTGACCGCGGTCGAGCAACTCGAGGTGATGCGCCACCTCGGTGGCCACGCCGTCGTCTCACCGCGCCTGCGACACCGGACCCGGGACAAGGCCATGGATCTTCTCGAGGCCGTCGGCCTGCGCGGTCACGAGAAGAAGCGCCCGGCACAGCTGTCCGGCGGTCAACGGCAGCGCGTGAACATCGCCCGCGCTCTCATGCACGACCCCGCGCTGCTGGTCGTCGACGAGCCCACCAGCGCCCTCGACCAGGAGCGCGGGGCGGCCGTCATCGACCTGATCCTCGAGGTCGTGCACACCCACGCCGCCGCCACCCTGCTGGTGACCCACGACCGCACCCACCTGCATCGCATGAACGCGGTGTACCGCATGGTCGACGGCCGGTTGTCGGTGGAGGGATCCTCGAGCTTGGCAGCGTGACCACCTCGCGGCTGCTACTTCCGTGCCGCCGGAACCTGCACCGCCGCGTACCAACCCAGCAGGTCCGGGTTGTCGACCGCACTGCGCTCGACGATCCGGTCCACCTCGGCGCCCTGGAACAGCTTCTTGATCGGCACCTCGAGCTTCTTGCCGGTGCGGGTGTGCGGAATGCCCGGGGCGGCGATGATCTCGTCGGGGACGTGGCGCGGCGAGACCTCGGTGCGGATCGTCGCGTTGATCCGCTGTTTCAGCTCGTCGGTCAGTTCGGCGCCCGGGGCGAGGGTGACGAACAGCGGCATCCAGTAACCGCCGTCGGGCTGTTCGGCGCCGATCACCAGGGCCTCGGCGATCTCCGGAAGTTGTTCCACCGCTTGGTAGATATCGGCCGAGCCCATCCGGATGCCGTGCCGGTTCAATGTCGAATCGGAGCGGCCGTGCACGACGATGCTGCCGTGGTCGGTGACGGTGATCCAGTCACCGTGCCGCCAGACACCGGGAAACATCTCGAAATACGCTGCGCGGTACCGGCTTCCATCGGGATCGTTCCAGAACGACACCGGCATCGAGGGCATCGGGGCGGTGATCACCAACTCCCCGACCTCGCCGCGCACCGGCCGGCCCGATTCGTCCCAGGCATCCACCGCGGCGCCGAGGAACGGCACCGACAGCTCGCCCGGCCACACCGGCACCGTGCGCGCCCCGCCGATGAAGGCGGACACCACATCGGTGCCGCCGCTGATCGAGTTCACCTGCACCCGCTCACCGACGTTGTCGCGCAACCACAGTGCCGACGACGGCGGCAGCGACGACCCGGTGATACCGACCGTGCGCAGCGCCGAGAGATCGTGGTCGCGTCGCGGCACCGCACCGGCCTTGATGCAGGCGAGGACGTAACCCGGGCTGGTGCCGAGCACGGTGGTGCCGGTGCGCGCGGCCAGGTCGAACAGCGAATCGGCGTGCGGATAGGTCGGACTGCCGTCGTAACAGACGATCGTCGCACCCACCAGCAGGCCGGCGACCTGGAAGTTCCACATCATCCAGCTGGGGCTGGTGTACCAGAAGAAGACGTCGCCGCGGCCGATATCCGATTGCAGCGCAGCGGCTTTCAGATGTTCGAGCAGGACGCCGCCGTGGCCGTGCACGATCCCCTTCGGCAGCCCCGTGGTACCGGAGGAGAACAGGATCCACAGCGGATGCGCGAAACCGACAGGCTCGGTGGACAATTCGGCGCCTTCGGGCGGGGCGACCGCATTCCAGTCCAGGGCGTCGGGCACCGCGCCGCCGAGACGCGGCACCACGACGGTGGCGCGAACGGTCGGCAGTCCGGCCCGCAGGGTGGCGATATCGTCACGTTTGTCGTGCTGTTTCCCGCCGAAGTAGTAACCGTCGGCGGTGACCAGCACGGACGGCTCCAACTGCCCCAGCCGATCGAGCGCCGCCCTGGCCGAATAGTCCTGCCCGCAGGCACTCCACACCGCGCCGATACTTGCCGCACCGAGGAAGGCGATCACGGCCTCGGGAATATTGGGCAGATAGCCGACGACCCGATCGCCGAGTCCCACTCCGAGTTCGCGCAGCGTCGCCGCGAAGGAGGCGGTGCGGCCCAGCAGTTCCGCCCAGGAGATTTCGGTCAGGCCGCCCTGTTCGCCCGCGTAGACGATCGCGGGCCGGTCGGTGCGGGCATGGCGGACTATCTGATCGACGTAGTTCAGCAGCTGCCCCGGAAACCATTGCGCGCCGGGCATTTCGGCACTCGCCAGCACCGTGGCCGGCGCGTCGCCGAGTTCGAAGTACTCCCACAGCGCGCCCCAGAACCCGGGCAGATCGGTGATCGACCATTCCCACAGCGAGCGATAGTCGTCGAATTCTCGTCCGGTCCGGGCCCCGACGAATCGGGCGAAGTCGGTGACCCGCGCCGTTTCCACGTCCCCGGCATCGGGCTCCCACTGTGGTTGCGTCATGACTCTCCTAGGTCTACCGGGCCCCGGCACGTTGCAGAATGCGCTCGGCGTGCCGGATCACCGGGCCGTCCACCATGCGTCCCTCGAAACTGAACACACCGCGATTGTCGGGCACCTCCGCCAGCAGCCGGCGGGCCCAGTCCACTTCCTCGTCCGCGGGCACGTAGGCGGCCCGGATCACCGGGAGTTGCTTCGGATGGATGGCGACCTTGACGTCGTAGCCGACCGCCACCGCCTCCTCGGATTCCGCGCGCAACCCGTCGAGGTCGGCGATGTCGAGATACACCGAGTCCAGCGCGATCTTGCCGTACGCCTTCGCCGCCAGCAAGGCGGTCGAGCGCAGCTGACGTGCCACATCGCGATAACCACCGTCGGCGCGGCGGCTGGAATTGCCGCCGAGCCCGGCGACCAGATCCTCCGCCCCGGCCATCGAGGCGATCGCATTCGGCGCGGCCATGACCTCTTCGGTACGCAGGGCGCCCAGCGGCGATTCGAACAGCGCGAGCACCTCGTAGTCCGACAGCAGCGAGAGTTGTTGCGCCGATTCACATTTCGGCAGCATGACGCGCCGATAGGAGGTCGAGGCCAGCGCGGTCAGGTCGGCGTCGAAATCGTGCGTGGCGGCCGCGTTGATCCGGACCACCGTGCGCTCCGGATCGAGCGGCGTGGCCATCAGCACCTCGCGCGCGGCCTCCTTGTCCCCGGCCGCGACGCCGTCTTCCAGATCGATGATCACGACATCGGCCGCGGCGGCGGCCTTCTGGTAGCGTTCGCCCCGGTCGGCGGGGCAGAACAGCCAGGCCGGCCCCGGGAGTTCCCAGTCCATCCGCTCTCCTACTCGCCGTCCGGACGCATCCGCATCAGGGTTTTGCGGACCGCGGTGGCCACCACATCGCCGTGCTGGTTGCGCCCGGTGTGCGCGAAGGTCGCGATCCCCTCGCCCGGACGGCTTTTCGACTCACGCTTGGCGGTCACCAGCGTTTCGGCGTAGAGGGTGTCACCGTGGAACATCGGCTTCGGGAAGGCGACCTCCGAGAAGCCCAGATTGCCCACGATGGTGCCCTGCGTCAGTTGCGCCACCGACAAGCCGACCAGCGTCGACAGCGTGAGCATGGAATTGACCAGGCGCTGGTTGAACGGCGGCAGACCGTCGGCGAAGGCCGCGTCCAGATGCAGCGCCTGGGTGTTCATCGTCTGCGTGGTGAACGCGACGTTGTCCGCTTCGGTGATGGTGCGCCCGGGCCGATGTTCGTACAGCACACCGACTTCCAGCTCCTCGAACCACAGCCCGCGCTGCACCACCCGGCGCACCGGCTCCATCGGCTCGCTCACAGTCCCAGCTCCCGTCCGATCAGCATCAACTGCACCTCGGTCGTGCCCTCGCCGATTTCCAGAATCTTGGAATCGCGGTAGTGCCGGGCCACAGCATATTCGTTCATGAAGCCGTAGCCGCCGAAGATCTGGGTGGCATCGCGGGCATTGTCCATCGCGGCCTCGCTGGCGACCAGCTTCGCGATCGCGGCCTGCTTCTTGAACGGCTTGCCCGCCAGCATCAAGGCCGCCGCGTCGTAGTACGCGGTGCGCGCGGCGTGCGCCCGCGCCTCCATCCGCGCGATCTTGAACGCCACCGCCTGATTGCGGCCGATGGTGCGGCCGAACGCCTCGCGCTCACCGGCGTAGCGCACGCTCTCGTCGACACAGCCCTGCGCCGCGCCCACCGACAGCGCGGCGATCGCGATCCGGCCCTCGTCCAGGATCCGCAGGAAGTTGGCATAGCCGCGGCCGAGTTCACCGAGCAGATTCGACTGCGGCACCCGCACGTCGGTGAAGCTCAGCGGATGGGTGTCCGAGGCGTGCCAGCCGACCTTGTTGTAGGCCGGTTCGGCGACGAAGCCCGGCGTGTCGGTGGGCACCAGGATGGTGGAGATCTCCTTCTTTCCCTCCGACTCCCCGGTCACCGCGGTCACGGTCACCAGCCGGGTGATATCGGTGCCCGAGTTGGTGATGAACTGCTTGCTGCCGTTGATGATCCAGTCGTCGCCGTCGCGCACGGCGGTGGTCCGGGTGCCGCCGGCATCGCTGCCCGCACCGGGTTCGGTGAGACCGAAACCCGCGAGCGCACGCCCGGAGGTCAACTGCGGCAACCACTCCTGCTTCTGCTCCTCGTTGCCGAACCGATAGATCGGCATGGCGCCCAGCGACACCCCGGCTTCGAGCGTGATCGCCACACTCTGGTCGATCTTGCCGAGCTCCTCGAGCGCCAGGCACAGCGCGAAGTAGTCGCCGCCCATGCCGCCGTACTCCTCCGGGAACGGCAGCCCGAACAGGCCCATATCCGCCATACCGGAGACGACCTCGTACGGAAAGGTATGGGCCGCATCGTGTTTCGCCGCCACGGGCGCGACGACCTGATTCGCGAAATCGCGGACGGTCAGCGCCAGGTCTCGGTACTCCTCCGGCAGTGTGCCGGTGGACAGGAAATCGCTCATGCCTGTGCCTCTTTCTGCTCGGTGTCCGATTCGTTGATGTCCGCAACGGGCTCGGCGGCGATCCGCGCCAGGACCTGTTCGACCTGCACCTGGTCGCCGGCGGCGACCAGCAGCTCCACCTTTCCGGCGACCGGCGCGGTCAGGGTGTGTTCCATCTTCATCGCCTCGACCACCACCACCGGGGTGCCGGCGGCCACCTCGTCGCCCGGCGCCACGTGCACCGCGATCACCGAACCCGGCATGGGGCTGAGGATTTCGGCATCGGTGAGCTGGTCGTCGCCACCGCGCAGACTCGGTTCGGCCACCTCGCGCACCGCCGCGACACCGTCGGCGCCGGCCACCCAGATCGGGCCGCCCCGTTCGGCGACCCGGTAGCGCAGCCGGATGCCGTCGAGGTCGATCGTCAGCACCGCCTCGTCGAGCGCGGCGGTCAGCGAGCGCGGCTGCCCGGCGTCGACGGCCACCCACGCGTCGGCCGGAGTGCCCGTGATCGCCACGTGCACGACGCGGTCGCCGCCTTCGAGCCGCAGCACCGTGGGCGCCGCGGTGCCGATGCGCCAGCCGTCCGGGATCTCCCACGGACCTCGCGGCGCGGCCGGCCACGCCCGCAGCCAGCGCGCCACCGCCGCCGCGACGAACTGCTCATCGGTGACCGGCGCGGGCCGAAAGTCTCCGGCGCGCCGGTCCAGCAGGCCGGTGTCGAGATCACCGCGCAGCACATCGGGATCGGCCAGCAGGAAGCGCAGGAAGTCGGTATTGGTCCGCACGCCGAGCACCTGGGTGTCGGCCAGTGCCTGATCGAGCCGGGCGATCGCGGTCGCGCGATCGGGGCCGTGCGCGATCACCTTCGACAGCATCGGGTCGTAGTCGCTGCCGATCACACTGCCGGTGCGCAGCCCGGAATCCACCCGCACGCCCGGACCCTGCGGTTCGGCCAGTGCCAGCACGGTTCCGCCGGTGGGCAGGAAATCGCGGCCGGGATCCTCGGCGTAGACGCGAGCCTCGACGGCGTGCCCGGTGAGCTGGATATCGTCCTGCTCGGCGACGATCTTCTGCCCGGCCGCCACGCGTACCTGGCATTCCACCAGATCCACCCCGGTCACCAGTTCGGTCACCGGATGTTCGACCTGCAGCCGGGTGTTCATCTCCATGAAGAAGAACTCGTCCGGCCGGTCGGCGGAGACGATGAATTCGACGGTGCCCGCCCCCACGTAGTCGACGCTGCGCGCGGTGTTGCAGGCGGCGGCGCCGATCCGGGCCCGCGTCTGCGGGTCCAGCAGCGGCGAGGGCGCCTCCTCGATGACCTTCTGATGCCGGCGTTGCAGGCTGCATTCCCGCTCGCCCAGGTGCAACACGTTACCGAACTGGTCGGCGAGGATCTGCACCTCGATATGCCGCGGTGTGGCGACGAAGCGCTCCAGGAACAGGGTGTCGTCGCCGAACGCCGCGGCGGCCTCCCGGCGCGCGCTGACCAACGCCGCGGGCAGATCGGCGGGATCGTCGACCCGGCGCATCCCCTTGCCGCCACCGCCGGCCGACGGCTTGACCAGCACGGGATAGCCGATTTCGGTTGCGGCCGAGATCAATTCGTCATCGGTGAGGCCGGGCCGGGCGATACCGGGCACGACCGGTACCCCGAAATCGGCGACCGCGGTCTTGGCCGCGATCTTGTCACCCATGATCTCGATCGCCCGCACGGGCGGACCGAGGAACACGATGCCGGCCTTCTCCAGCGCCGCGGCGAAGGCCGAATTCTCCGACAGGAAGCCGTAACCCGGATGTACGGCCTGCGCACCGGACCGCACGGCCGCATCGACCACCCGGTCGATGTCGAGGTAGCTCTGCCGCGCCGGGGCCGGGCCCAGCCGCACCGCGACATCCGCCTCGGCCACGTGCCGGGCGGCGACATCGGCGTCGCTGTAGACCGCCACCGAGCGAATGCCCATCGCGCGCAGGGTGCGGATCACGCGCACGGCGATCTCGCCGCGGTTGGCGACCAGAACGGTGTCGAAGGGCACCGGGTGAGATTTGTTCAGCATGGTGATCACATCCGGAATACGCCGTAGGAGACAGGTTCGAGGGGCGCCTGCGCGCAGACCGACAGGGCCAGGCCGAGCACGGTCCTGGTATCGGCGGGATCGATGACCCCGTCGTCCCACAGCCGGGCGGTCGAGTAGTACGGATTGCCCTGGCGCTCGTACTGGTCCCGGATCGGCGCCTTGAACTGTTCCTCCTGCTCGACGCTCCAGGCATCACCGAGCTGATCGCCACGCACGGTGGCCAGCACCGAGGCGGCCTGCTCACCGCCCATCACCGAGATGCGAGCGTTCGGCCACATCCACAGGAAGCGCGGCGAATAGGCCCGCCCGCACATCGAATAGTTACCGGCGCCGTACGAACCGCCGATCACGACCGTCAGCTTCGGCACCCGCGCGCAGGCGACCGCGGTCACCATCTTCGCGCCGTGTTTGGCGATACCGCTCGCCTCGTAGTCGCGCCCGACCATGAATCCGGTGATGTTCTGCAGGAACACCAGCGGAATGACGCGCTTGTCGCACAGTTCGATGAAATGCGCGCCTTTCTGGGCGGATTCACCGAACAGCACGCCGTTGTTGGCGACGATGCCCACCGGGTGGCCGTGGATGCGCGCGAAGCCGGTGATCAGGGTGCGGCCGTATTCGGCCTTGAATTCCTGGAATTCCCCGCCGTCCACGATCCGCTCGATCACCTCGTGCACGTCGTAGGGGGTGCGCAGGTCCACCGGAACCACGTCGTAGAGCTCAGATTGCGGGGCGATCGCGTCGACCGGCGCCGTGATCTCCCACGGACTCGGCGACTTCGGCGCGAAGGTGCCGACGATGCGGCGCACGATGCGCAGCGCGTCCTCGTCGCTGTCGGCCAGATGGTCGGTGACGCCCGATGTGCGCGAATGCAATTCGCCGCCGCCGAGTTCCTCCGCGGTGACCACCTCGCCGGTGGCGGCCTTCACCAGCGGCGGCCCGCCGAGGAAGATCGTGCCCTGATTGCGCACGATCACCGCCTCGTCGCTCATCGCGGGAACATAGGCGCCGCCCGCGGTGCAGGACCCGAGGACCGCCGCGATCTGCGGAATCCCCTTGGCGCTCATGGTCGCCTGGTTGTAGAAGATCCGGCCGAAGTGTTCGCGGTCGGGGAAGACCTCGTCCTGATGCGGCAGATGCGCGCCGCCGGAGTCCACGAGGTAGATGCACGGCAGATGGTTCTGCAGTGCCACCTCCTGGGCGCGCAGATGTTTCTTCACCGTCATCGGGTAATAGGTGCCGCCCTTGACCGTCGCGTCGTTGGCGACGATCACGCATTCCCGGCCGGACACTCGTCCGATACCACCGATCACGCCGGCGCCCGGACATTCGTCGCCGTACATTCCGTCGGCCGCCAGCGGCGACAGTTCCAGGAACGGACTGCCGGGATCCAGCAGCCGGTCCACCCGCTGGCGCGGCAGCAGTTTGCCGCGCGCCAGATGGCGCTCGCGGGCCCGTTCGGGTCCGCCCAGCGCACTGGCCGCCAGCTTCGCGCGCAGCTCGTCGAGCAGCGCCAGATGTGCGGCACGATTGCCGGCCTGCACGTCCTGCGTCAGGGTCATCACGCCATCCTGCCCATTCGGTTAGTGGCCAATAACTGGAAACTAAGATAATCTTCGTTAACTGAAATGTCCAGGCGTGCCGGAAACCGGACCTCCGAACGCCCCCGACCCGCGGAGAGGAGCCCGATGAGCAGTGAGGCCATCGCTCCCACACGCCGGGAGCAACTCAAGGCGCAGCGGCGGCAGCAATTACTGGAGGCCGGGGCGCGGCTCATCGCCGACCGCGGCTTCCCCGGGGTGCGGCTCGACGACCTCGGCGCGGCGGCCGGTATCAGCGGGCCGGCGGTCTACCGGCACTTCCCCAACAAGGAAGCCGTCCTGGTGGAATTGCTGGTCGGCATCAGCACCCGGCTGTTCGAGGGCGGGCAGGCGGTCGCCGAACAGGCCGAGTCCCCGCGCGCGGCACTGTCCGGATTGATCGAGTTCCATCTCGACTTCGCGCTCGGCGAGCCCGAACTCATTCGCATTCAGGACCGGGACCTGGAAAGCCTGCCCGAATCCGCACGGCGGCAGGTGCGCCGCCTGCAGCGCCAGTACGTGGAGACCTGGGTCGGGGTGCTGCGCGCCCTGCACCCGGAGCTGGACGAGACCGCCGCGCGGGTCAAGGCGCATGCCACCTTCGGCCTGATCAACTCGACACCGCACAGCGCCTCCCCCACGCTGGCCGGGCGTGCCCGGCCCATCCTGCGCGAGATGGCCTGGGCGGCGCTGAGCCGAGCCGAAGGACCGGCGGTCTAATCGCGGCGAAGTTCGGCTTCGGCGGTGGAGAGGACCATACTCACGCCCAGGTAGACGGCGGGGATCAGCGCGAGGGTCCACGCGGCGGCGAAAAGCGGTGTGGCGACCTCGAATTGGGAATGCCAGCGCACCCGTGTCCCCTCCGGGTGGTCATCGAAGGTCACGGTTCCGTCCTGGCGGCGCAGCGGCGGAAGCGATTTCAGCACGCGATAACGGAACAGTCGCGGCGGGTCGTAGTCGACGACCTCCTCGGTCAGCCGCAGCAGCGGTGTCACCAGCAGCCGCACCGCCCCGACCCCGTGTTCGGAGACATTGCCCGGACGGACCGGAGTGACCCGCCGGATCGCCGGAACACGCTGGTAGTTGGTGGCGTCGGTGATCCAGTCGAAGACGTCGGCGCGGGGTGCCCGGATGATCCGTTCCAGGTCCAGCGTGCGCATCGAGAGTCCCTTCACTACCGCGGTGTCGGATGAATTCCCGACCGGCGGGGATGCCGGATCGGTGCCGAGTGCCAGCGCAGCGTACGGCGCGGCGGGCACCCGCTGCCAGTGACGAGAGTCGAAACGATGCTATTTCGATACGAGCAAGCGATCTGGTCATTCGCCCAAGCTGCGGCAGCCCCGCGAAAAGATGAATCCGGTCGGTATTTCCTTGGGACATAGAGCTTTTCGCCCCGCCCGGTACACCCCGGTGACCGGCGATCCGGGGGCGATAGGACACAATTGCCGATATCCGATTCGCATCCGGTCTTCGCCATCGCATCGATACCCGGGAGGCCTCCCGGAACCGGCGGTAACACCGGGGAGCCGGAAATCATCCGGTGACTACCATGGCATTCATGAGTGCCGAGGAGTGCCGCCGCACCACAGACAGGCCGGAACCGTGAGCGTAGAGCGTGGCACCGCGAGCCCCGCAGAACAGCCGACAACAAAGCCGCAGGAGCGGGTGATTCGCCGGCGCCCGAAGAACCGGCGCGCCCAGATCGCCGCGACCTCGGCGGCGGCGTTCGGCTCGCTGGGCTACCACGGGGTCAGCATGGAGGATATCGCCTCCCGCCTCGGCATCTCCTCGGCGGCCCTGTACCGGCACTATCCGAGCAAGTACGCGCTGTTCCGGGAGGAACTGCTGCGCCTCGGCGCGCTGACGGTGGAATCGACCACGGTGGCTCCCGAGGCCGCGGACCTTCCGGTGCGGCAGCGGCTGGCGGGCGTGCTCGACGCCATGATCGGAGCGACCATCGCCAATCGCCCGACCGTGACGCTGGCCCGGTGGGAGGGCCGCTATCTCGACGACACCGATCGCGCGACGCTCGACGAACAGTTCAGCACCTCGATCCGCGCCCTCGCCGACCTGCTCGGCGAATTGCGCCCGGAACTGCCCCGGGGCGACCGGCCGGTGCGCGCGGTTGCCCTGCTCAGCATCGTCAGCAGCATCGGCGACCACCATGCCACGCTTCCGGTGAAATCGCTTACCGCCGTGCTCAATTCGGCCGCGTGGGCGATCGCCGACGCCGAACTTCCGGACGCCGAGCCGTCGGTGGGCACGCCGCGGCCGGTGGAGATACCGCAGTCGTTCAAACACGAACTGCTGCTGAAGAAATCGGTCGAGCTGTTTCACCAGCGCGGCTATCCGAATGTGAGCGTGGAGGATATCGCGACGGCCGCGGACCTGTCCGCGGCCTCGGCCGTCTACCGGTACTACCGCAGTAAGAGCGACCTGCTCGCGGCGGCGTTCCGGCGGGCGGCGGATCGGGTGTCGGGCGCGATCGGCCCGGCCACGGCCTCGTCGGCATCTCCCGCCGAGGCACTGTCGAAACTGATCGACCTGTATGTCACCGGGTCGTTCGAAGAACGCGAATTGACCTTCGTCTATTACGCCGAGTTCAGTCACGTTCCGCCCGAGGAACGCACGGTGCTGCGCAATATTCAGCGGTTGATCGTGGCCGAATGGGTGAAATTGCTGGTCGCGGTGCGGCCGGAACTGTCCGAGGCGCAGGCGCGCATTCTGGTGCAGGCCGGGTTCGGGCTGGTGGTCGATCTGGGACGTGTCTTCGGCGACGACGAAAACCTGTGCCCGCCGCGGCGAGTCATGGCCCTGATGGAGGTCGTGCTGTTCGGGGCGCCGCGCCGCGAGTGATCCGTCAGCTGTTCACGCGCGGCCACGGGTAGAGCGCGAGATGGATGAGCAGGATCGCCAGCAGTCCGAGGAGCAGCGCGGCGACGAATCCCGCGCGATGCTCGAGATAGCCGATGGTGCGAAACAGGGTGGGAAACGGCACTTCCCGCGCGAAGAACATCGACAGCACGCTCGGCAGGATCACCCACATCACCGCGATGGTCCCGTACAGCACGTAGGCGCCGGTGAAGGTCGCCGGATCGACCGCGCGGGCTCCCCCGGCGAACGCGACCGCGGCGGCCAGCGCCGCGCACGCCAGCACCAGATAGCCACCCATCCCCTCGGTGCGCACGGCATCCGGGTCGGGGGTGAGCCGGCCGTTGGCCGTGGTCTGCCGGCCCGCGACCACGGCCGGTTCTCGCGGCGGCATCGCCAGCTGCGGTAGCGAGTAGTAGGCGAGCACGACGATCACGAAGACGACCACGAGCCGCACCCACGAATGCCGGTCCTCGAGGTGGCCGATCGTCGCCGAAATCGTGGGCCAGTCGGCGAGAGCGAAAACCGCGGCCAACTCCGGAACCGCGATGACGATGCCCGCGAGCCCCCACATCAGATATCCCCAGAACTCCGCCGAGCGCCCGGCCACCGTCGGCGCGCTCGGGGTTGCGGTAGTGACCTCCGTCATACTCCCGGTGTACCACCGCGCGGGCACGCGGGGGCAACGACGCGGAATCAGCTGGGCCGCAACATCGGCGGGTGCAGCACCTGGGCGGGGCCGGCGCGGTAGAGCTTGGCGGGACGCCCGCCGTCGCGGGTGGTGGTGGCGCCGGTGGCCAGGACGAATCCCGGTGTGGTGGTGACCTTGCGGTGGAAATTGCGCGGATCGATATCGGTGCCCCACATGACCTCGTAGACCCGGCGCAGTTCGGCCACCGTGAATTCGGGAGCACAGAAGGCGGTGGCCAGCGGCGTGTACTCCAGTTTGGCGCGGGCCCGCTCGACGCCGTCGGTGAGAATGCGGCGATGGTCGAAGGCGATGCGCCCGCGCTCGGCGAGCAGTTGCTCCACCGACCAGATGCCGGCCGCCGTAGCCTGCGAACCCGCCTGCGGCGCAGGCAGATTCGGCGCCAGCGCCAGATAGGCGGTGCTGATGACCCGGCCGCGCGGATCACGGCCGGGTTCACCGTAGGTCGCCAGCTGCTCCAGATGCATGCGGTCGCCGCGAATTCCGGTTTCCTCGCGCAACTCCCGCACCGCGGCGGCGGAGAGGCTCTCCTCGGGGCGGACGAACCCGCCCGGCAACGCCCATCGTCCGCGATAGGGGGCGTAGAGGCGCTGGACCAGCAGCGCGCACAGCGTGTCGTTGGCAGTGTGGCGGGCGCCCAGGGTCAGAACCACCAAATCGACCGCGACCGCTGCATTGAGGCGAAAACCACTGCCCATGACGGGCATTGTAATCGTCAGACTGACGATAAAAACTCCGGCGGTGAATTCCTCAGCTCGCGGCGACGAAAGTGAACGGGCCGAATTCACCGACATGTCCGAGGATCCAGTCCCAATGCGAAACCGGGTCGACGACCACACCGGCCTGCAGCAGTAACCGCCAGCCGAGCTCGTCGTGCTCCCAGACGTCACCGTCGGCGTCGACATAGAGACCCCGGGTGACCGGCTCCGGTTCCGTGACGGAATTCTCGCCCGCATCCGCGAAGGCGCCGAGCGTCCCCTCATCCGGGCGGTCCGCGTGAATTCCGCCGCCGACCAGGGCATGATCGGCCAGTTGTGCGACAGCGCGGGCCATGGCCACGAATTGACCTGCCGGCACCGCGATCACCTCGTCGGTCCGCATGAACAGTTCTCCCGCCTGATCGTCGTCGTGAAAGAGGGCCACGATGTCCGGCACGGTGGGCCGGGGACGGATCCTGTTCTGACTCATGATTTCTCCTGCCCTGCGCCACCGAATTCCGTTACCGCTATCCGTGACGTTCGAACCATTCGAAACCTCCCCATCCATCAGGTTTGTGAACGTCAGCCTCGTCCATCCCACTTCTGGTTCACTTCCGGTCGAATCGGGCGGCAAGCAATTGGACCGATATCGAGAGCAATTCCGAAGTTGCGATGAAATGCACGGGCCGATGATGGTCATCCGACCGCGAAAGAGCAGTTCACGGAAAAAGTCACAATTGCATTACAAGCCGCTCACCTCGCCACTCAGGATCGAACCACGTGTGGCGCAACCTGGAGCGGCCGGAACGTGATGCACAACACACGGCCACCGGAACTACCACACGGAATGGATATAACGATTTGGCAACCATGAAGCTAACGACAGACAGCGTCGAAAATTTCTAGTAGAGATTCTGTTTTAAATCAGATGTCCAGCGTAATGGCCGTCCGTCGGCTGATGGACGGGACGGGCCATGGGGAAGGTGTCCGGGATGTCACGGTTGCAGGGGGCATGGCATGGCTGATCGGCGCATCCATGTCCTCGGGCCGATGCACATCGCACTCGACGGAACACCGATCCGCCTCGCGGGCCGGCTCACCCGTGCCCTGCTGGCGCGCTTGGTGATCGCGCAGGGCCGCGCGGTGTCGACCGATCGGCTGGTCGACGAGTTGTGGGATGGGGAGCCTCCGCCGAAGGCGACCTCGGTGCTGCAGGTGCACATCCACAACCTGCGGCGGGTGTTCGAACCCGACCGCCCCGCCCGCGCGCCGGCGACGGTGGTGGTGTCGGAGGGGCTCGGCTACGCGCTGCGGTTGCGCGACACCGAAGTCGACGCCTGGCAGTTCGAATCGCTCCTGCACGAATATCTGCGGGTGAGCAGCGGCGCCCATGCCCCCGAGGCGGCCACCCGCACCCGCATGCTGGACAACGCGCTGGCCTGCTGGAACGGACGTGCGCTGGAGAGCTTCGCCGATTGCGGCTGGGCGGCGGCCGAGGCGGCGCGGCTGACCGATCTCTATCTGACCGCCGGTGAATTGCGCGCGCAGGCCGCGCTGGAACTCGGCCGCACCACCGAGGTGATCAGCGGCTTGCGGCGCACCGTCGAGGACCGCCCCGACCGCGAGGAGAGCGTGCGACTGCTCGCCCTCGCGCAATATCGGCTGGGACAGCAGACCGAAGCGCTGGCCACGCTGCGGCGCACGGCGGAATTCCTCACCCGGGAAATGGGACTGGATCCGGGGCGTCGCATCCAGGAACTGGAGACCGCCATCCTCAACCAGGCGGTGCCGGTGCTCGAGTCCACCCTGCCGACCGCCCCCCTCGCCGTGCGTGCCGACCTGGTGCGCGACATCGCGCACTCGCCGGCCGAGCCCGGCGAGCGGGCCGAGGGTGCGCCGGCACCCGGATACCCGGTGCAGCGCAAGGTCGTCCTCGAGGCGGCCTGCGAGGCGGCCGAACACGGCGCCCGGGTGGTGTGGATCTGCGGCGGCGCGGGATTCGGCAAATCGGCGCTGGCCGAGTCGGTGGCCACCGAACTGCGCCGCCGCGACTGGGTGGTCGCGCCCGGGCGCTGCCCGGAGGTGGACGGGGCGCCGCAAGCGTGGGTCTGGGCCGAGGTCGCCGCGCGATTCGGGGCCGATCTGACCTCGCGGCCGGTTCTCGGTGGGGCGTTCGAGATCTCCCGGGTGATCGCCGACCGCTGCCGCAAGGCCGTCGCCGACGGCCCGGTCGCCCTGGTGCTCGAGGATCTGCACCGCGCCGACGAGGCCACCCTGCAGATCCTGCGCCAGGCCGTGGCCTGGCTACACGACCAGCCGCTGCTGATCATCGCCACTCTGCGGGAGGTGGAGGCACCGCCGCCGGTGCGGGCCGCGGTGGCCGCACTCGCCGATCCGACCGCCGCCCACATCGAGCTCACCGGTGTCGATCTGGACGGGACGTGTGCCATCGCGCGGGCCGCCGGGCTGTCCGGCCTGGATACCGATCTGCTCGCGCTGTTGCACGAGCGCACCGGCGGTAATCCGCTGTTCCTGCGTGAACTCACCGCCGCGATGGCCGTCGGTGGTGACGTCCACGATCTGCCGCCGAGTGTGCGGGGTGTGATCGAACTGCAACTGGCGCGGATGCCGGATGCGGTGCGCGAGGTGCTCGAGTACGCCGCCGTCTGCGGTGAGCGGGTGGAACCGGCGACCCTGGTGGCGCTGACCGGACGGACCGAGGACGAGATCGTGGAACTCGTCGGCGCCGCCGAACTGGCGCGGCTGGTGATCATCGATCCCGCGGGGCGGATCATGTTCGCGCACGCGCTGATCCGCGACACCGTCTACGCCGGGATTCCGCAGCTGCGACGGACTCGGATGCATCAGGGGGTACTGACCCTGCTGGGCGGCTGCCGGCCCGACGACGTCCGGGCGGTCGAGGTGCTGGCCCATCACGCGGTGCGGGCGGCCACCGCGAGTACCGCCGATTCCGCGGTCGACTACATCACGACGGCGGCGCGGCACTGTGTCGAGCGCGGTATGCGCGCGGACGCGGCGCCGCTGTGGCGCACGGTGATCGAACTGCGGCGGCTGGCCGGGCACGAGGATGCCGATGCCTCGCCCGCGGATCGGATCGCCTGCGTGGACGCCTATTGCGAACTGGTCACCGCCTCCGCGTACGCGGGGCGGATCAGCGCGGCCCGCGACGCCCGGGAGCAGGCGCTGCGGCTGGCCACCGAACTGGGCGACGGGGATCTGGTGGTCCGCGCGCTGACCAGCTGGCGCGCCCCGGTGGTGTGGGCGATGCGGGACTGGAGATGGTCCAATCCGCGGCTGCGCCGGGCACTGGCCGTGGCCTCCGCCCGCGACCAGCCGGTCGCGACCCAGGTTCGCCTGCTCATCACCGCGGTCTTCGAATCCAGCCCGGCCGCGCACCGGCTCGCCCACACCCGCGCCTACGCGGCGCTCAAACTGGCGCGCGGTACCGGCGACGCCGAATTGCAGTGCATGGCCCTGAATGCGCTGACTCACCTGGTGCTCGACGGTCATTCGGGTGACGACCTGGGACTCCACGCCGCCGAACTGGAGCGCCTCGCCACGTCGGCGGATCTGCCCCAATACCGCGCTCTCGCACACTACTTGCGCTTCCGCACCGCCTGCCAGAACGTCGACCTGACGGAGGCGGGGCGGCAAGCGGCACTCGCCCTGGAATTCGCGGCCACGGCACAGGTGCGGCCGTTGGCGACCATCCTCGGATACTTCCGCGCGGCCACCGAGATCCTGCGCGGCGACCTCGGCCGGGCGGCGCGCTATTTCGACGAATGCAGCTCGGCGGGAAAGGATTCCGGCTTCCCCGAGGGCGACGAGGCGGCACTGATCGCGCTGTTGCCCCTCGGCTGGGCGCGCCGCGATCTCTCGCTCGCCGTGGACTGCCTCGCCGAAATCGAGGCCGCACTGCCCGGCATGCTCACCCAGATCTACATCGTCGCGCTTCTCGACGCCGGCGAACGTGCCGAAGCCGCGGCCCTGTTCCACCACGGCCCCGAGATCGACGAGCATTTCTATCCGGTCATGATGCGCGCCCACCGCGCCCGCGCGGCGATCGCCCTCGGTTCCATCGCCGACTGCGCCGAACTCTATCGCCGGCTGCTGCCGGCTGCCGGGACGGTCGCGGGCCTCGAAACCGGTTTCACCCCATTGGATCCGGTGGACGAGATCCTCGCCGACTTGGCGACCGCCTGCGGGGACGGGGTCACCGCGGCCAAGCACCGCGCCGCCGCCACGCGCCTGCGCGAACGGATCCGCAGGCAGCTGGCGAAGAACAGCGGACTGTATTGTTAGCGAATCACCCTGCCGCGTAGCCGCTTTCGTGTCCACCCGGCGGAGCCGCGGAGTCTCCCGCGTGCCGCGCGCGCTTGCCGCGGGCGACCTCGGTGGCGAGGGCGTCGAGGGGATTCGCCAGCTGATACAGCGGGTCGAGCAAGGTGGTCAGCCAGGTTCTGGCGATCTCCACACCGTCCGGGTCGAGGCGATAGTACCGGCGGGTGCCTTCGGCGCGGACGGTGACCAATCCGGTGTCGCGCAGGGTTTTCAGGTGTTGCGACACCGCGGGCTGGGAGATCGTCGCGGTGGCGCGGACCGCCTCGACCAGCGCGCCGGCGGAGTGTTCGCCGGCGGCCAGCAGTTCGAGGATGTGGCGGCGCACGGGGTCGCCCAGCGCATCGAAGATGCGGGCGGGTGGAACGGTCATCGAGGTTCCGGGGTGTCCTCTGGTTCGGTGGTGTAGAAGGCGAAGGTCTGTTCGGCGGCGGTTCGTGCCGCGGCGGGGTCGTCGCCGTCGGCGATCGCGGCCTCACCCCACGCCGTGGCGGCGGTGCGGATGAATGTACGGCCTTCCGGGGTGGTGTGCAGCGTGAGCGCCACGGTCGGATCCACCGGCTCGCCGCTGTCCAGATGCATCCCCAGGCCCAGGAGAGCGAGGTCCCAGCCGACTCCGACCGCACCGGGGCCGAACTGCGTCCACATGGCCGGATCGATCGGCGCCTCGTGCTCGAGCTTCAGTTCGGTACCGTCGCCGGCCGGACCGAGGGTGACCTCCAGCCACGAGATCTGCGGGCCCATCTCCCAGGTGACGGCGAAGTGCTTCGGCGCGTCACAGCGTTCGACCACACCGTTGGCGTTGCCCTCGAGCTGATAGCGGCCGCCGACCTCCAGTGATCCGCTGATCGGCAGGAACCAGCGCGGAATGCGTTCGGCATTGGTGAGCGCGTCCCACAGATCGGCCTGATCGGTGGGATAGCTGCGGCGGGCGACGGCGATGCGGGTGGTCGCGCCGTCGCGAGAGCCGGTGCGGACCTCGCGGGTGACGAGACCGGCGAGGGCGGCGGGATCGGAGAGCAAGGGCATGACATACCTCCTTCTATAAGTTGCAACTTATATTAGCAGGCAGTGCGGTCCGACGTAAGGAGTTGCCGAGGCGAGACGGACGTGAACGCCGCGACGTGCCGGTGCAGGGGGTTCGGATGGCACGCCGCGGCGCGACGCATTCAGTTGGCTTGCAGGCGCATGGCCTCGATGAGCGACTTCGGGCGCATATCGGTCCAATGCGATTCGACGTAGTCGAGGCAGAGCTGACGCAGACAAGGGCCGTGAGCGATCGTCCATCCGCTCGGCACGGCCGCGAACACCGGCCACAACGAGTGCTCGCCTTCATCGTTGGTCAGGACGTAGAACTCGGCGTCGTCATCGTCGAACGGGTTGCTCATTGGATTACCTTTCGTGCGGAACTGTGTCCGGCGCGGCGACTGCGCCACCGCACCGGGGGATGGTGCGGGCCCGCGGGATTCGGGCCCGCACCGCGATCAAGCGCCCGGCTTCACCGACACCGCCGATCCGGTGGAGAGCAGGTTCGCGAGGGCGGTGAAGATGCTGCCGAGGCCGGAGCTTCCGGTATCCATCAGTCGATAGTCCTTTCCGGGCGATTCACTTCGGGGTGTAGGCGAGGCTGGAACCGGAGCTGAGGAAGCTCAGGATTTGGGTGAGGATCGCGGTGTAGTCGGTGCCTGTCATACTTTCTTCCTTCTTCCTTTCACGGTCGCGAGCCGCGGACGCCGGACCGGCGCCCGAGGGCCGCACGAAACCTCATCGGTTCCGGGCTGATGAGGCGAAACGTGCTGCGGGTCAGTCTGTTTCGCCGTTGTTCGAGTGTCCGCCCACTACCGCGCCGATGCGTCGCAGCGATTCCGCGGACGTCATGCTCCAGTGGGTGGCGGGCAGCCGGTGGCGCCACACCGTTCCGCTGACCGCCGGTATCCACTGCTCGGCGGCCGGCTCGCTCGAGGCGTCGTGGGCGGCGACGAAGTACGTCAGATCGCCTCGGTAGATCCGGGGCCGATAGGCGGCGGCCAGCTCGACCGATCCCAGCGCCGCGTCGAGAACCGCGGTGATCCGATCCCGACCCAGCGACGCGAACGGTTCGGGCAGCATGTCGAGCAGCGCGGCACGATCGTCCGGCAGGGCGTCGCCGAACTCCTCGATCCGCTCGCCCAGCAGCCCGCCCAGCAGTTCCGGCAGCGCGAGAGGCTCGGACTCGTCGGGATCGGCCTCGCCGAGCCGGCTGTCCATCACGGCCAGCAGCTCGACCCGCTCGCCCTCGTCCTGCAGCCGCACCGCGACGGCGTGGGCGAGCACACCGCCGAGCGACCAGCCCAGCAGATAGTACGGCCCTTCCGGCTGCACCGAGCGGATCGCCTCGACATAACGCCGCGCCCACTGCTCGACGGTGCCGGGGAGGTCCTCCCCGCTCAGCGCCGGCGATTGCAGACCGTAGAGCGGCCGCTCCACCGAGGCGGCCAGGCCGGCGAACGACCAGGCGACACCACCGACGGGGTGCACACAGAACAGCGGCTCGCCGATACCGTTGCGCCGCAACGGAAGCAGCACGTCGAAGGCGGCAGCGGGATCGATGCCGCCTGCGGCCCGGCCCAGTTCGGCCAGCACCGCCGCGGGCGTCGGCGCGGTGAACAGCGTCAGCACCGGAACCTGTTGTCCGAGTGCGGCACTCAGCCGCGCCGCGAGCACGGTCGCCGACAGCGAGGTGCCGCCGAATTCGAAGAAGTTGTCCTCCAGGCCGAACCGCCGCACACCCAGCACCTGCGCGAACGTCTCACACACCAGCGTCTCGGCCGCGGTCCGCGGAGGGCGGAATTCGCGCATCGCGCGCGGCGGCGCCGGCAGCGCACGGCGGTCGAGTTTGCCGGACGCGTTCACCGGAAGGTGGTCGAGCACGACCACGACCGCCGGAACCATATACCCGGGCAGCTGCCGCGCGAGTGCGGCACGCAGCCGATCGGTGTCGACGGTCTGCCCGGCCGCGGCGACCACATAGGCCACCAATTGCTGGTCCATGCCGTCGTCGCCGCGGACCAGGGCGACGGCCTGGGCGACCTCGGGCTGCGCGACCAGCGCCGCCTCGATCTCCCCGGGCTCGATCCGCAATCCGCGTAGCTTCACCTGGAAGTCGGAGCGGCCGCGGAACTCCAGTTCGCCGTCGGCATTCCACAGCACCAGATCACCGGTGCGGTACATGCGCTCGCCCGTCCGGAAGGGGTCGGCCACGAACCGGTCCGCGGTCAGATCGGGACGCGCGAGATATCCGCGCGCCAGCTGGGTTCCGGCCAGATACAGCTCGCCGGTGACACCCGCCGGCACCGGTCGCAGGCGCGAATCCAGCACGTAGACACGGGTATTGAAGACCGGACGGCCGATCGGCACCGTAGCGGTATCGGCATCGGCATCGGTGACCTCGTGGTAGGTCACGTCCACCGCGGCCTCGGTCGGCCCGTAGAGGTTGTGCAACCGGGCGCCGGTCAGCGCCCGCAACCGCTGCGCGACCGCGGGCGGCAGCGCCTCACCGGAGGCGAAGACCCGCCGCAGCGAGGTACCCGCACCGGCCCCCGACGCCGCGACGAACACCGCGAGCATCGACGGCACGAAGTGCACCGTGGTCACCGATTCGGCCGCCACCAGGCGGGCCAGATAGTCGGGATCGCGATGTCCCTGCGGTGCGGCCAGCACCAGCCGGGCGCCGATCTGCAACGGCCAGAACAACTCCCACACCGACACGTCGAAGGTGACGGGCGTCTTCTGCAGCACCACATCGTCGGCGCCGAGCCGGTATTCCGACTGCATCCATACCAACCGGTTCACGATCGCCCGGTGGCTGACCGCCACTCCCTTCGGGCGCCCGGTCGAGCCGGAGGTGAAGAGCACGTAGGCGATGCTGTCCGGCCGCAACGGGCGCACCCGGTCCGTGTCGGTGACGGCGGCGGCGCTGTAGCACGTGAGGTCCAGCCGATCCAGGTCGATCGCGCCGTCGATCGTCGAACCGTCCAGTGCCAGTACACATTCCGGCGCGGCGGTATCGAGAATGTGACCAATGCGCTCGTCCGGCTGGTCCGGATCGATCGGCACGTAGGCGGCGCCGGCCTTGATCACCGCGTAGACGGCGACCAGCAGTTCCACCGAGCGCGGCAGCGCCACCGCCACCCGCTGCTCCGGGCCGATGCCCCGGCCGATCAGGTACCGCGCCAGCCGGTTGCTCCGCGCATCGAATTCCGCATAGGTCAGCACCCGCTGTGCCACCGCGGTTCCCGCGCGGTCCTCGGCCAGCGCCACCGCCTCCGGATGCGTGGTGACCGCGGCCGCGAACCGGGCGGTCAGCGTGTGCGGATGGTCGCTGCCGAAGACCGGCGGCAGATCCCGGGCGGTGTCGTTGTAGCCGACCAGCATGCGGGTGCGCTCGGCGTCGTCCAACAGGTCGATATCGCCGATCGCGCCCTCGGCGTCGGCGGCGACCCGGTCGATCACCCGCAGGAACCGCTGCACGAACCGCCGCACCGTGGCCGCGTCGAACAGGTCGGTGGTGTAGGTGACGGCGGCGGAGATGCCCGCCGGGGCGCCCTGCTCGTCGTAGGTGTCGGTCAGATACCAGTGCAGATCGAATTGCGATGTGCGCGTGTCGATATCGAGTTCACTCACCGTCACGCCGGGTAGCCGCAGCTGTGCGCGATTCAGGTTCTGGAACGACAGGCCCACCTGGAACAGGGGATGGCGTGCCGTCGACCGGTCCGGATCGAGCAGTTCCACCAGCCGTTCGAACGGCACGTCGCTGTTGGCGAAGGCCGCCAGATCCGTCTCGCGCACCTGGTCCAGCAGCTCCGCGAACGATGCCTGCGGCGCGACCCGGGCGCGCAGAACCAGCGTGTTGACGAACATGCCGACCAGGTCGTCGAGTTCCGCCTCACCCCGGCCCGCGATCGGCGCACCGACCGCGACGTCGTCGGTGGCGGCGAGCCGGGCCAGCAGGATCGACAGCGCGGCGCGGACCACCATGAACAGCGAGGCGTGCCGGGTGCGAGCCAATCGATGCAGGGCCGCATGCCGCTCGGCGTCGATCTCGAACGTCAGTGCCCGGCCGCGCAGCGACTGCACCTTCGGGCGCGGCCGGTCCGTGGGCAGGGCCAGTTGTTCGGGCAGGTCCGCGAGGGCGGTCCGCCAGTGCGCGAGCTGACCCGCGACCAGGGAACGCGGACCGTCTTCCGCGCCGAGCACCTCGCGCTGCCACAGTGCGTAATCGGCGTACTGCACCGGCAGCGGGGACCACTGCGGCGCCGCACCGGCCGTGCGCGCGGCATAGGCGCTCAGCAGATCCCGGGCCAGCGGCGCGGCCGAGGCGCCGTCGGCGCAGATGTGGTGCATCGACAGCACCACGATGTGCTCGGACGTCTCCGTCACCCGCAGTAGCGCGGCTCGCACCGGAATGTCACAGGTGACATCGAACGGACGCGAAAGTACCTGCGCGACTTCGGCTTCCACCTCGGCAGCCGTCACCGATCCGATCGTGAACTCGGCGTCGGCGCCGGTCAGGATCTGCTGGAACGGACCGTCGTCGGCCTGCGGATAGACCGTCCGCAGCACCTCGTGTCGTTCGACCACATCGGCGAAGGCGAGCTCGAGCGCGGCGGCGTCCACCGCACCGGTCAGGCGCACCGCGAACGGCACGTTGTAGGCCGCGGAGGCGGGGTCCATGCGGTTGAGCAACCATATCCGCTGCTGTGCCGGCGACAACGGGATCCGTGGCGGCCGGGGCCGTGCGGTGAGCTCGACGCGCGCCGTACCGGCGTGGGCGGCGAGCCGTCCGGCCAGGGCGCGCACCGTCGGCGCCTCGAACACCGTGCGCACCGGGATCCGGGTCGCGGTCCGGGCACCCAGGCGCGCGACCACCTGGGTCGCGATGAGCGAATTGCCGCCGAGTTCGAAGAAGTCGTCGTCGGCGCCGACCCTGGGCACACCGAGCGCCTCGGCCAGAACCGCGGCGACCAGTCGCTGTTGCGGCGTGGCCGGTTCGCGATACGGGCGCGCCTGGAACCGCGGTTCCGGCAAGGCCTTCCGATCCAGCTTGCCCACCGGGGTGAGCGGCACCCGATCCAGGACGACGACCGCGGCCGGCACCATATGCGACGGCAGACTGCGCGCGGCATAGGCGGTCAGCTGCTGCGGATCGACCGAACGACCCTGCACCGCATGCACATACGACACCAGTGCGGTGGCACCGGCCGGAGTCTCGCGGCCCAGGGTGACCGCGAAATCGACATCGTCGTGGCCGGTGAGCACCGCGTCGATCTCCCCGAGTTCGATGCGGAAGCCGCGCACCTTGACCTGGAAGTCGGTGCGGCCCAGATATTCCAGCTCCCACTCGCCCGTGCCGCCGACGATCCAGCGGACCAGGTCGCCGGTGCGATACATCCGGGTGCCCGGCGTGCCCCACGGACAGGCGACGAAACGTTCGGCGCTCAGTCCCGCCCGGGCGTGGTACCCGCGGGCCAGGGCCTCACCCACCACGTACAGCTCACCCGCGACACCGGGCGGCACCGGTTGCATCCGCGCGTCGAGCACGAGCGTCGTCGTGCCCGGCACCGGGGTGCCGATGGTGATCGGCGCGCCCGCGACCAGAACCGCGTAGGCCGAGGAGATGGTGGCCTCGGTCGGGCCGTAACTGTTGACGAAGCGGCGGCCGGGCTGCCACTTGGCCAGCAGTTCCGGCGTGGTCGCGTCGCCGCCGGCGCCGACGACCTCGAGGTCCGGCAGTCCGGAGGGATCGACGGTGGCCAGCATGGCCGGGGTGATCATGGTGTGGGTGACCCGCTCGGCGCGCAGCAGCTCGGCGAGTTCCTGTCCGCCCAGCACCGACGGCGGCGCGATGACCAGTGTGGCTCCGCTGCCGAAGGTCAGCAGCCACTCCTCCAGCGACTGATCGAAACTCGGCGAGCAGACGTGCAGGAAGCGGTGCCGCGGCTGCACCCGGCACAGCCGGGTGGCATGGGCGGCGAGATTCGCGACCCGGCGGTGCGTGACCGTGACACCCTTGGGCAGACCGGTCGAACCCGAGGTGTAGATGGTGTAGGCGGCGTTGTCCGGGCGCAGCGGACGGATGCGGTCGGCATCGGTGATCGGATCGTGTGAGCGACCCGCGCAGGCCGCCGCGGTGGCCTCGTCGTCCAGCGACAGCCAGCTGGTGGCCGCCGGCAGGTCTGCGGCGAATTCCCTTGTGGTGATGCCGATGACGGCGGCGGAGTCGGCCACCATGTGCCGCACCCGATCCGGCGGATAGCTCGGATCGACGGGCACGTACGCGCCGCCGGCCTTCGCGACCGCCCAGACCGCGGCGATCATCTCGTAGGAGCGCGGCAGCGCGATCGCCACCGCCCGCTCCGGCCCGACGCCCGCGTCGATGAGCATCCGGGCCAGCTGCGAGGACTGCCGATCGAGCTCTCCGTAGGTCACCGATCGCCCGTCGATGCGCACCGCGACCCGATCGGCGCCGTGCCGCAGGCCGCGCGTGAAGATCTCCGGCAGCAGGCCGTCCGCGAGCACCGGGCCGCCGTCCATCCGGGTGAACTGCTCGTACTCCGGCGCCGACAGCAGCGGCAGGTCGCCGACGGCCCGCTCGGGGGTGGCGGCCACGGCCGCGAGCAGTCCGGTGAAGCGCCGGGCGAACGATTCGACCGTGGTGTGGTCGAACAGATCCCGCGCGTACGAGAGGTCGGCGAGCAGTCCCTCCCCGGTCTCCTGCACGGTCAGCGACAGATCGAATTGCTCGGCGTCGAAATCGAAATCGACGGCCTCGACCCGCAGGCCGGGCAGTTCGACATCACGCTGGGGCAGGTTCTGGAAGGTCAGCATCACCTGGAACAGCGGATGGCGTGCCGTGGAGCGTTCCGGGTTCACCAGCTCGACCAGTCGCTCGAAGGGCAGATCGGCGTGTCCGAACGCCTGCACATCGGTATCGCGTGCGCTGCGGAGCAATTCGATGAAGGACACGTCGCCCGGTACCCGGGTGCGCAGCACCAGGGTGTTGACGAACATGCCGACCACGTCGTCGAGTTCGGCCTCGCCGCGGCCCGCGATCGGGGTGCCGACGGCGACGTCGTCGGTGCCGGCCATGCGTGCCACGAACAGCGCCCACGCGGCGTGGACCACCATGAACAACGTCGCGTTGTGGGTCCGGCCCAGCTCGGCCAGATCCGCGCGCAGCTGCGCCGAGAGGGGGAACACCACCCGTCCGCCGCGGGCGGACTGCACGGCCGGCCGCGGGCGATCGGCGGGCAGATTCACCTCGTCCGGCAGGCCGGCCAGGCGTTCGCGCCAGTAGCGGGCCTGCGTGGAGATCAGGCTCCGCTCATCGTCTTCCGAGCCCAGCACCTGCCGCTGCCACAGCGCGTAATCCGCGTACTGCACCGGCAGTGGCGTCCAGCGCGGAGCCGCACCGGCGCTGCGGGCGGCGTAGGCCAGCATCACATCGCGCGTCAGGGGCCGCATCGACCAGCCGTCGGTGGCGATGTGATGCACCACGAACACCAGCACATGCTCGTCGGCCGAAATCCGCAGCAGCGCGAGCCGAATCGGCACCTCGGCGCTCACGTCGAACCCGGTCGAGGCCAGTTCGGCGATGCACGCCGCGACCTCCTCCGCGCCGACCGGGCGCGGGGTGAGGTCCGCACCCACCTGCGAGGCGGGCAGGATGTGCTGCACGACGCCGTGAGACGTCTGCGGGTAGACGGTGCGCAACACCTCGTGCCGGTCCAGCACGTCGAGCACCGCCTGCCGCAACGCGTCGACCCGCAGCTCACCGCGCAGTCGCACCGCGGCGGGCACGTTGTAGGCGGCGGATTCGGGTTCGAACTGGTTGAGGAACCACATCCGCTGCTGCGCCAGCGACAGCGGCAGCGCCTCGGGCCGTGGTCCGGCGGTCAGTGCCGTGCGGCCGCCGGAGCCGATGTGGCCGTCCACCCGGACCGCGAGCGCCGCCACGGTCGAGGCCTCGAACAGCAGCCGCACCGGAATCCGGGCGTCCAGGGCCGCGCCGAGGCGGGCGGAGACCTGGGTGGCCAGCAGCGAGTTGCCGCCGAGGGCGAAGAAGTCGTCGTCGGCGCCGACCCGGGGCGCGTCCAGCACGTCGGCGTAGATATCGGCGATCGTCTGTTCCACCGGAGTGGCGGGGGCCCGATAGGCCGTCGCCTCGAAGGCGGGCCGGGGCAGCGCGGCCCGGTCCAGTTTGCCGTTCACCGTCAGCGGCAGCGCGTCGAGGACGACGAACGCCTCGGGCACCATGTACGACGGAAGTGTCTGAGCCAAGGCGTTTTTCACGCCGGCGACATCGAGATCACCGGCGGCCGGGACGAGATAGGCGACCAGCCGATCGGCGGTGCGCGGATCGGATACCGCCAGCACGGCGGCCTGCGCGAGCGCCGGCAGCGCGAGCAGCGCCGCCTCGATCTCCCCGAGTTCGATGCGGAAGCCGCGCACCTTCACCTGGAAATCGGTGCGCCCGCGGTAGTCGAGTTCGCCGGCCGCGTTCCAGGCCACCACGTCGCCGGTGCGATACATGCGCGCTCCGGGTTCGAACGGGTCGGCCACGAACCGCTCCGCGGTCAGATCGGCGCGCCCGTCATAGCCGCGGGCCAGCTGCGCACCGGCCAGATACAGCTCACCGGGCACCCCCACCGGCACCGGCAGCAACCGCGAATCCAGCACGTACACCCGGCTGTTGGTCTCCGGGCGACCGATCGGAACCGCCACCGTATCGGTGTCGTCGACCGCGTGGACGGTGATGGAGACCGCGGCCTCGGTCGGGCCGTAGAGGTTGTACAGGCGGGCGGAACCGGCGCGGCGCACGCGCTGCGCGGTGGTGGCGGGCAAGGCCTCGCCGATGGCGAGGATGCGGCGCAGCGAGGGCGGCAGGCTGCCGGCGGAGGCGGTGAGCAGCGCGTCGAGCATCGACGGGACGACGTGCAGCGTGGTCACTCGCTCGCGCCGCATCAGCTCGTCGAGGTAGGCGGGATCGCGATGGCCGTCCGGGGCGGCGACCACCAGCCGTCCGCCACAGACGGCGGCGGACCAGAACTCCCAGACCGAGAGGTCGAAGGTGGCGGCGGTCTTCAACAACACCGTGTCGTCGGCACCCATACCGAATGTCGCTGTCTTCCAGCGCAATTGGTTGATGATCGCCTGGTGGGTGACGGTGACGCCCTTGGGCCGGCCCGTCGATCCGGAGGTGAAGATGACGTAGGCCGGATGTTGCGGCAGCAGCGGGGCGCGGCGGTCCCGATCGGTCACCGGGGCGGCGGACAGGTCCGGCACGTGGTCGAGGTCCACCACCCGCAACGTCCGGTCCCGCAGGGTCGGTGCGATATCCGAGGAGGTCAGCACACACAGCGGATCGGCGGTCGAGAGGATGTAGTCGACGCGTTCGGCCGGCTGGTCCGGGTCGATCGGCACATACGCGCCACCGGCGACGCCAACCGCGTACATGGCGACGATCAGCTCCCGGGATCGGCGCACGGCCAGTGCCACGCGGGTCTCCGGGCCGACGCCCAGCGCGATGAGATGCCGGGCGAGCCGGTTGACCTGCGCCGACAATTCGGCATAGCTCACCGGTTCACCGGCGCCGTCGCGATCGACGATCAGCGCGGGCGCGGTACCGGCGGCTTCCACCGACGCGTTCCACAGCGCGGGAAGCGTTGTCGCGCAGAGGGGTTCGGCGGTGTCGTTCCAGGTCCGCAGGATCCGCACCCGCTCCTGCGGCGCGAGCAGATCCACCGAGCCGACGGCCCGAGCCGGATCGGCACACACCGCCTCCAGCAGCCGCAGCAGCCGTTCACCGAAGCCCGCCACGGTGGGGGCGTCGAACAGCGCGGTGGCATAGGTGAGGGAGGCGGCCATGCCGAGCGGCGCACCGGATGCGTCGTAGCGGTCGGTGATCACCAGATGCAGGTCGAACTGCGAGACGGCGGTATCCACATCCGCCGCGCTCACCGTCAGGCCGTCCAGCGCGAATTCCGCGGCGGCCTGGTTGTGGAAGGAGAATCCGACCTGGAACAGCGGATGCCGGGCGGTCGACCGGACCGGGTTCAGCACCTCCACCAGCCGCTCGAACGGGATGTCGGCATGGGAGAAGGCGGCCAGATCGCCGTCGCGCACGACCGCGAGCAGTTCGGCGAAGCCGGCGCCCGGATCGACCTCGGTGCGCAGCACCAGGGTGTTGACGAACATGCCGACCAGCTCGTCGAGAGCCCGGTCACCACGGCCGGCGATGGGGGTGCCGATCGCGATATCCGTCGAGGCCGACAGCCGCGACAGCAGCGTCGCGAAGGCGGCGTGCATCACCATGAACAGCGTCGCGCCGTGGGTGCGCCCGATCGCGGCCAGCCGGGTGTGTGTCGCCGCGTCCACGGTGAAATCCACGACGCCACCGGCGGTGGAAACGGTTGCCGGACGCGGCCGGTCGGTCGGCAGCGCCAGCTGGTCGGGCAACCCCGCCAGCGCACGCGTCCAGTACCCGATCTGCCGGGCGGCCGCCGATTCCGGATCGTCCTCGGAGCCGAGCACCTCGCGCTGCCAGAGCGCGAAGTCGGCGTACTGGACCGGCAGCGGCGCCCAGTCCGGCGCGGTCCCGGTGCGGCGGGCGGCGTAGGCGGTCATCACGTCGCGGGCCAGTGGCACCAGCGACGACCCGTCGGCGGCGATGTGGTGGACGGCCACTACCAGCACGTACTCGCTGCCGGGTGCGTCGGTGACGACGAACAGCCGAGCCCGCAACGGCACCGCGGCCGTCACGTCGAACGGCTCGGTGACGAATTCGGAGACAGCGCCGAGCATGTCGGCGCCGCGCAGCGGCACGGGCGCCAATCGCGGCGCGGGGGCGTCGGCGACCGGGAGGATCACCTGCACCGGTCCGGCGTCGGTCTGCGGATACACCGTGCGCAGTACCTCGTGCCGGGCCACCACATCGGCGAACGCGGCAGTCAGCGCGGCCACGTCGAGTTCACCGCTCAACCGCATGGCCAGCGGGATCGTGTACGCGGCCGAGTGCTCGTCCATGCGGTTGAGCAGCCACATACGCTGCTGCGCCAGCGACAGCGGCACCGGCCCGTCGACTGCGCGCGGGGTGAGCGCCACTCGGGCCGGCGCACCCTCCGGCTCCGCCGCGGCGGCCGCCAGGGCGGCGACCGTGGGGTGTTCGAAGACGGCGCGCACCGGCACCGTCGTGTCGAATGCCGATCCCAGCCGCGCCGCCAAACGGGTTGCGGTGAGCGAATTTCCACCGAGTGCGAAGAAGTCGTCGTCGAGGCCGATGCGGCGGGATTCGCCGAGGCCGAGCACCCCGGCCACGATGTCGGCGACCGTGGCTTCGGCGGCCGTGCGCGGGGCGCGGAATTCCGCTACCCGGAAAACCGGCTCCGGCAACGCCTTCCGGTCCAGTTTGCCGGTCGGCGTCAGCGGAATCTCGTCGATGACCATGATCGCGGCCGGAACCATGTACGCGGTGAGGCTGCGCGAGGCGTGGGCCACCAGGTCGTCCACCTCGACGATGTGCCCGGGTGCGGCGACCACGTAGGCCACCAGTGAGGTCTCCCCCGCCGCATCGAGATGGCCGAGGGTGGCGGCGAATTCGACCGACTCGTGCGCGCTCAGCACCGCGTCGATCTCGCCCAGTTCGATGCGCAGGCCGCGCACCTTCACCTGATGGTCGGAGCGGCCCACGTATTCGACGACGTAGTCCTCGCCGCGTGCGACCCAGCGCACCAGATCGCCCGTGCGGTAGAGCCGCTCGCCCGGCGCACCGTGCGGATCGGCGACGAAACGCTCCGACGTCAGCGCCGGCCGCGCGTGGTAACCGCGCGCCAGGCCGGGCCCGCGCAGATACAGCTCACCGGTGACGCCGAGCGGCACCGGGCGCAGCCGCCCGTCGAGTACCACCGCCGACATTCCGGCGATCGGGGCGCCCATATCCAACGGGCCGCCCGGGCGCTTCACCGCGCTCACGGTCGCGAACACGGTGGTTTCGGTCGGGCCGTAGGTGTTGTGGAATTCGCGGTCCGCGGCCCAGCGGGCCATCAGGTCCGGTCCGTAGGCCTCGCCACCGACCGTCAACCGGCGCAGGCGCGGCAGGGCGGCGGGGTCGAGGGTCCGCAGCACGGCGGGCGTGATGAAGGCATGCGAAACCCGCTGCGCTGCCATCAATTCCGTCAGCTCGTCGCCGCCGTAGACGCCGACCGGCGCGATGACGGCGGTCGCCGACCCCGCGAAGGCCATCAGCAGTTCCAGCATCGAGGCGTCGAAGCTCGGGGAGGAGGCGTGTAGCACCCGCGCGCCGGAATCGACCCGGTAGTGCCGGCGATGCGCGGCCACGATCGCGCCGATACCGCCGTGGGTCACCACGACGCCCTTCGGCCTACCGGTCGTGCCGGAGGTGTAGATCATCCACGCCGGATTCTGCAACCGGACGGGGCGCAGCAGTTCGTGCGCCTCGATCGGCTCGGGCGAGGTATTCCGCAGGCGGGCAGCGAGTTCCGGCGCGTCGACGGTGAGCGTGCGCACCGTCGACGGGAGCGCGGCGGCGTCCGCGACGGTGGTGATGCCCACGGCCGCACCGGAATCGGTGAGCATATGGGCGATTCGCTCCGCCGGATAGTCGGGATCGACGGGCAGGAACGCCGCACCCGCCTTCGCCACCGCCCACCAGGCCACCACCCACCGCACGGAGCGCGTGATCGCGATCGCGACGAAATCCTCGGCGCCGACACCGGATTCGATCAGGACGCGCGCCAGCCGGCTCGATTCGGCATCCAATTCCGCGTAGGTCACATCCCGGCCGTCGCCACACAGCGCGATACCGGTGGGGTTGCGGCGGGCCGCCTCGGTGAGGAAATCGGCGAGTGTGCGCGCGGCGACGAACGGTGTGGGCCGAGCGCCGAGCAGGGCCTCGTGTTCGGCCGGAGACAGCAGGTCGATATCGCCGACGGCGCGCCGCGGTTCGGCGACGGCGGCGCCGATCACCCGGCCCAACCGCCGCAGCAGGCCCGCCGCGGTGGCCGGATCGTACAGATCGGTGGCATAGGTGAGTTCGAGCGGCAGATGCCCGTCGGCGTCGAGTTCGTCCGACACGGTGAACTGCAGATCGAATTTGGCCACGGGACTGTCGAATTCGACCGGTTCCAGGATCAGGCCCGGCACCGCGTGGGTCTGCGCACCGAGGTTGAGATAGCTCAGCGACACCGTGAACAGCGGGTTGCGGTCCGCCGTGCGCGCCACGCCCAGGGCGTCGACCACGCGATCGAACGGCAGCGCCGCATGGGCGAACGCGGCCAGATCGGCGGCGCGGGTGTGCTCGAGCACCGCATCGAAACTGTCGGTGGCCCGCGGCTGCGTCCGCAGCGTCAGGGTGTTGACGAACATGCCGATCAGCTCGTCCAGTGCGCTGGCGCCACGTCCGGCGACCGGGGTGCCGATGGCGATGTCGTCACCGCCGGACAGCCGGCCCAGCAGCACGGTCAGGGCGGCGTGCCAGACCATGAACGGGGTCGCGCCGTGCGCCTTGGCGAGGCGGTGGACCGCACCGGCGACGGCGCCGTCGATGCGTCCGCGCACGACCGCACCCCGGCGCGAGGCCACGGGCGGGCGCGGCCGGTCGGTGGGCAGGGCGAGTTCGCCGGGCAGATCCGCCAGCGTCCGGGTCCAGAAGTCCAGATGTTCGGTCTCGGCGGCGGCCAGCGACTGCCGTTGCCACAGTGCGTAATCCGCATACTGCACGGGCAGGTCCGGCCAGCTCGGCGCGGTCCGCGTGCGGCGGGCCAGATAGGCGGCGATCAGATCGCGCAGCAGCGGATTCAGCGAATAGCCGTCCGCGGCGATGTGATGGACGACCACCACGAAGACGTGGCTGGTGTCGGATTCGCGGATGAGCAGGGCCCGCACCGGTGGTGCGGCGGTCACGTCGAAACCGCGTCCGGCGAAGTTCGCGATCGACTCCGCCGCGGCGCCGGCCCGGCTCTCGAACTCGATGTGCGCCTGTTCGGGAGCCAGCACCGCCTGGCAGCCCTCGCCCTCGGCATCGAGCGGATAGTAGGTGCGCAGCGCCTCGTGGCGGGCGACCACATCGGTGAAGGCGCCGTACATGGTCGCCTCGTCGAGATCGCCGAGGATGCGGACCGCGACCGCGATATTGTCGGCCGCCGAATCCGGAGCCAGGCGGTTGAGGAACCACATGCCCTGCTGCACCGGCGCCAGCGGAACCACATCGGGCCGGGCGGTGGCGACGGGACCGGGCAGCTCCGGTGCGGCGCCGTCGATGTCGTCGATCATGGCGGCGGCCAGACCGGCGGCGGTCGGGTGTTCGAACAGCATGCGCACCGGGACCCGACGGCCGTGGCGCTCGCCGAGCCGCGCCAGCACCCGCGTCGCGACGAGCGAATTGCCACCGAGGGCGAAGAAGTCGTCGTCGGCGCCGACCCGTTCGATGCCGAGCACCCCTGCGAAGGTTTCGGCGACCAGCCGCTCAGCGGGTGTGCTCGGCTCGCGGTACTCGCCGGCGCCGAAGACCGCCGCGACCCGCGGATCACCGGCATCGGGCAATGCACTGCGGTCGAGCTTGCCGGAGGCGTTGAGCGGGAACGCGTCCAGGACCACCACGGCCGACGGGACCATGTACCCCGGTAGTTGCGCGACGGCGGCGTCGCGTGCCCGGTCGCCGAGGCCGGATGCGGCGGAGCCGTCGCCGGCCGGGGTGACGAAACCGATGAGGTGGTCGCCTCCCGGAGCCGCCACGATTCGCACGGCCGCCGCGGCGACCCCGGGCACCGCCGCGAGCACCGCCTCGATCTCGCCGAGTTCGATGCGCTGACCGCGGAACTTCACCTGGAAGTCGGTGCGGCCGAGGTAGATCAGCTCGGGTGTTTCGCCACTGACATCCCAGCGCACCAGATCACCGGTGCGGTACATGCGGGAGCCGTGCTCGGGAGTGTTCCCGTCGGAGACAGTGAACGGGTTGGCGACGAACCGGTCGGCGGTCAGGTCGGCGCGGCCGTAGTAGCCGCGCGCCAGCTGGGTGCCGGCCAGATACAGCTCGCCCGCCACACCCGGAGGGGTGGGCCGCAGCCGCGAATCCAGCACGTAGACGCGGCTGTTCCATTCGGGCCGGCCGATCGGCAGGGCCGGGCGGTCGGTCACCCCGGTGACATCCCGGTAGGTGATGGAGACCGCCGCCTCGGTGGGCCCGTACAGGTTGTGCAGCCGCGCCGAGCTGATCGCGCCGAACGCCCGCGCCGTCTCGGCGGGCAGCGCCTCACCGATCACGAACACCTGCCGCAGCGACCGCACCTGCGCCGAACCGACCTGCGCGGCGAACACGCTGAGCATCGAGGGCACGAAATCGGTGACGGTGACGCCGTATTCGGCGATGGTCTCGGCCAGATAGCCCGGATCGCGGTGGCCGTCCGGAGCGGCCAGCACCAGGGTGGCGCCGATCCGCAACGGCAGGAAATAGCCCCACAGCGAGACGTCGAAGGTGGTCGCGGTCTTCTGCAGGTACACATCGGCGGCGGTGAGCCGGTATTCGGCCTGCATCCACGTCATCTGATTGACGATCGCGGCATGGGTGACGGTGACGCCCTTGGGTTTTCCGGTCGAGCCCGAGGTGAAGATCACGTAGGCCGGATGGTCCGCGTACATCGGGCTGTGGCGTTCGTTCACCGCGATCGGGTCGTCGCGGTAGGTGTCGAGGGCGACGGTGTCGACCGCGACGGTCGGGCCCTCGAAGTCCACCTCGGCATCCGCGGTGGTCAGCAGGACCGCGGGCCGGGCCGTCTCCAGGATGTGGGCGATGCGCTGGGCCGGATGGTCGGGATCGATCGGGACGTACGCGCCGCCGGCCTTGAGCACCGCGTACATCGCCACCACCAACGCCGGTGAGCGCCGAATCGACAGCGCGACCGTTGATTCCGGGCCCACCCCGGCGGCGATGAGGTGGCGGGCGAGCCGGTTGCTGCGGCTGTCGAGTTCGCCGTAGGTCAGAACCGTCGGCGCCGACCCGTCGTCGGGGATGTAGCGGATCGCGGGCAGTTGCGGCGCGGTCGCGGCCTGCGCTTCGAATTCGTCGAGCAGCAGTTCCGCGCCGAATCCGAGGTGCGCCGAATCGTTCCACTCGGTGAGGACGCGCTCGCGCTCACCGGCGGCGAACAGGTCGATATCCCCGACGACGCGATGCGGATCGTCGACGACCGACTCGATGACCCGCAGGAACCGCGCGGCCAGACCCTCGATCGTCGCGGCGTCGAAAAGTTCTGTCGCATAGGTGAACCCGATCTCGCGATCGGTGACGGTCACCTGCAGGTCGAACGGATTCACCGCGGTGTCGAGGCGTAGCTCGCCGACGGTCAGCCCACCCAGTTCCACCGTCACCGGATTCAGGTTCTGGTAGAACAGCGCCACCTGGAACAGCGGGTGGTGAGCTTGCGACCGAGGCGGGTCGAGCACCTCGACCAGCCGCTCGAACGGGATGTCGGCATGGGCGAAAGCGGCGAGATCGTCCTCGCGCACCTGCCGCAGCACGGCCGAGAACGGCTGCGCCGCCTGGATATCGGAGCGCAGCACGAGGGTGTTGACGAACATGCCGACGAGGTCGTCGAGCACCGCCGCGCCACGTCCGGCGACCGGTGCGCCGATGGCGATATCCGCGGTACCCGACATCCGGGCGAGCAGTACCGCGAGCGCGGCGTGCACCACCATGAACGGCGTGCTCTCGTAGCGTCCGGCCAGGTCGTCCAGGCCGGCTCGCAGCCGCGCGTCGAGGTCGACGGTGACTGTGGCCGCCGCGTGACCGGCAACCGCCGGGCGCGGCCGGTCGGTGGGCAGTTCCAGCCGGGTCGGGAGTCCGCGCAACCGGTCGCGCCAGAAGTCCAGTTGGCGCGCTGCCGGGGACTCGGGATCGGATTCCGCGCCGAGCACCTCGCGCTGCCACAGCGCGTAGTCGGCGTACTGGATCGCCAGCTCGTGCCACCGCGGGGCGGTCCCGGCACTGCGGGCCGCGTACGCCGTGGCGATATCGCGCGCGAGCGGCGCCATCGAGAAGCCGTCCGCGGCGATGTGGTGGACGACGAGGACCAGAATATGGTCGGGCGCAACGCTTTCCGCGCTCGAGGGCATGAGCGCCACGCGCAGCGGAACCTCGGTGGTCACGTCGAAGGGTTCGGCGATGAAGGCGCCGATGACCGCGGCGATGTCGTCGCCGTGCAGCCGCGACACCACCGGTACGTGGTCGGCGGGCCGAATCTGCTGATAGCCGATGCCGCCGATATCCGGGTACACGGTGCGCAGCGTTTCGTGCCGCGCGACGATATCGGCGAGCGCGGATTCCAGGGCCGCCGTATCCAGCGCACCGGTGAGGCGCAGCGCGACGGGAATGTTGTGCACACTCTGCCCGGGGTCGAATCGGTTGAGGAACCACATGCGCTGCTGCGCCGGCGAGAGCGGGACCAGATCCGGGCGCGGACGCGCGATCAGTGGCACCGCGGCGCCGCGGCCCGCGAATTCGGCCGCGCGAGCGGCCAATTCGCCGACTGTCGGAGCGTCGAAGATCAGGCGCACCGGCAGTTCGGCGTCGAGTTCGGCGCCCAGCCGGGCGGCGACGCGGGTGGCGGTCAGCGAATTGCCGCCGAGGGCGAAGAAATCGTCGTCGAGTCCGACCCGGTCCAGCCCGAGCAGTTCCGCGTAGACCGCGGCGACGGCGAGTTCGGCCCGGGTACCGGGAGCACGGAAGGCGCGCGTCCGGAAACCGGGCTCCGGCAAGGCCTTCCGGTCCAGTTTGCCCGACGCGTTGAGGGGCAGGGCGTCCAGGGTCACGATCATCGCGGGGACCATGTATTCGGGGAGCCGCCGGGCGCAGTCGGCGCGCAGCCGCTCGGCATCGAGGTCACTGCCCGAGGCGGCGACCACGTAGGCGACGATCCGATCGCCGGTGTCGCGGTCGTCGCGCACGACGGCCACGGCCTGCGCGACGCCCTCGGATTCGCGCAGGGCGGCCTCGATTTCACCGAGTTCGATGCGCAGGCCACGCACCTTCACCTGGAAATCGGCGCGGCCCACGTAGTTCAGTTCGCCCGTGGCCTGCCAGCGCACGATATCGCCGGTGCGGTACATGCGTTCGCCGGCGCGGAACGGATCGGCCACGAACCGGTCCGCGGTCAGGTCGGGCCGGGCGATATACCCCTCGGCCAATTGGGCACCGGCCAGGTACAACTCGCCCGCCACGCCGACGGGAACGGGACGCAGTGCCGAATCGAGTACGTAGACACGGGTATTGGCCACCGGGCGGCCGATCGGCACGGTCACGGTGTCCGCCTCGGTCACCTCGTGGAAGGTGACGTCGACCGCAGCCTCGGTCGGGCCGTACAAATTGTGCAGCGGCGCACCACCGAGCCCACGCCAGCGCGCGGCCGTATCCGCGGCCAGCGCCTCACCCGAGGTGAACACCCGGCGCAGGGTCGCGGGAACCATCGCGGCGTCATCGGCCAGTGCGTCGACGAAAACCGACAGCATCGAGGGCACGAAGTGCGCGGTCGTGATCGCCTCTTCGTCCATCACCCGGGCGAGGTAGGCCGGATCGCGGTGCCCATCCGGACGAGCCACCACCAACCGCGCACCCACCTGCAACGGCCAGAAGAACTCCCACACCGACACATCGAACGTCGCCGGAGTCTTCTGCAACACAACATCATCCGAGCTCAACCCGTACTCGGCCTGCATCCACACCAGACGATTCACGATCGCCCCGTGACTCACCGCCACACCCTTGGGACGACCCGTCGAACCCGACGTGAAAATCACATACGCCACATGCTCCGGCCGCAGTTTGCCGAGCCGGTCCACATCCGTCAGCGGCCCGTCGGCATAACCGGACACGTCCAGCCGGTCGATGTCGAGCACCGGTGGCGCCGACTCCGCGCGCACCGGCGTATCCGTCGTGGCCAGTACACAATCCGGCCGCGCGGTGTCGAGCACGTACCGGATGCGTTCGGCGGGATGGCCGGGGTCCAGCGGCACATAGCCGGCTCCCGCGGCGACGGTCGCGTACATGCCGACCACGAGTTCCAGCGAACGGGGCATATGCAGCGCCACCAGCGATCCGGGTCCCACTCCCCGCGCGATCAGGTGACGGGCGAGCCGGTTCACGCGGGCGCCGAATTCGGCATAGGTCAGCGTCGTCTCCGCGTAGGTGAGCGCGGGCGCCTTGGGCGTGCGCGCGGCCTGCACGTCGAACAGGACGGGAAGCGTTGCGGTGCGGTCGATGTCGGCCGCGGTCGCGTTCCAGTTGTCGAGAACCTGCCGCCGTTCGGACGGTTCCAGCAGGTCGATGTCGCGGAGGCGGACGTCGGGGTCCGCGGTCACCGCGGTGAGCACCCGCAGCAGCCGGCGGCCGAGGGCGGTCACCGTCGGCGCGTCGAACAGATCGGTGGCATACCGCAGCACCGCCTGGAGTTCGCGACCCCGCGCACCGTCGACCTCGGCCAGCGACAGTGCGAGATCGAATTGCGCCACGGGGTTGGCGAGCGGGTAATCGCTCACCTCCAGCCCGGGCAGCCGCAGGCCGGTAGCGGAGCGCTGCTCGAACGACAGCAGCACCTGCACGATCGGCGCATAGGCCTGGGAGCGTTCGGGATTCACCTCTTCGACCAGCCGGTCGAACGGCAGGTCGGCATGCGCGAAGGCCCGCACGTCGGCGTCGCGGACCTGGCCGAGCAGCTCACCGAACCGTTCGTGTACGCCGATCCGGGTGCGCAGCACCAACGTGTTGACGAACATGCCGACCAGATCGTCCAGCGCCTGCGCCGAACGGCCCGCGACCGGTGTGCCGACGGCGAGGTCGTCCGTGCCGGACAGCGAGGCGAGCAGGGTGGCGTAGGCCGCGTGCAGCACCATGAAGGTCGATACGCCCGCCCGCCGGGCCAGCGTCTCGACGGCGGCGGTCAGCTCGGCCGGAATGCGGAATTCGATCGCCGCGCCCGCACCCGACGCCACCGCCGGCCGTGGCCGGTCGCCGGGCAGGTCGACGACGGCGGGCAGGCCGGCCAGCTCGGCGCGCCAGAAGTCGATCTGGCGAGCCAGGCGGGATTCGGGATCGTCGGCGCGTCCCAGGACCGCGTGCTGCCAGAGCGCGAAATCCGCGTACTGCACCGGCAACGGCTGCCAGTCGGGAGCCGCCGCGACCTTGCGTGCGGCGTAGGCGGTCATCAGATCGCGGGCCAGCGGCGCGGTGGACACGCCGTCGGCCGCGATGTGGTGCACGACCACCAGCAGAATGTGTTCGTCGGGCGCGACCCGGAAAGCGCTGATACGCAACGGGATGTCGTGCCGCAGATCGAATCCGCGCGCCGCCGCGGCGGCGAGTTCGCCATCCACCTCGCCGGCAGTCACGGTATGGAGCGTGAGCACCGTGGCGGCGCAGTCCTCGACGTCGCGAATGTCCTGGCGCGGGCCCTCGGCGTCCTCGGGGAAGACCGTGCGCAGCGACTCGTGCCGGGCCAGCACATCGGTGACCGCCTCGGAGAGGGCGAATTCGTCCAGATCGCCGCGCAGGCGCAGCGCGAACGGGATGTTGTACATCGCCGAATCCGGCTCGATGCGGTTCAGCAGCCAGATGCGGGTCTGCGCGAGCGACAACGGAATTCGGTCCGGACGCGGCCCGGCGGTCAGCGGCGGGATGGTCGCGCCGGGTGCGTCGTCGACGAGGCGGGCGAGCAGAGCGGCGGTGGGTGCGCCGAAGATCTCGGCGACGTTGAGATCGCAGCCGAGCGCGGCGTTGACCCGGGCGACCACACGCATGGCGAGCAGGGAGTTACCGCCCGCGGCGAAGAAGTCGTCGTCGGCACCGAAGCGGTCGGCGCCGGCCGGGTCGAGGCCCAGCAGTTCGGCCATCACGGCGGCGACCACGGCCTCGGCGCCTTCGGCCGGGGCGCGGTAGACGGACTTCTCCCCCGGATCCACGGCCGGCAGTGCGGCGCGGTCGAGCTTTCCGGAGCTGTTCACCGGAAGCTGCGCCAGCACCGTGACACCGGACGGGACCATATAGGCGGGCAGCGCGCGGCCCGCGGCGGCCAGGACGGCGGCGGAATCGACGGACGCGTCCGCCGCCGGCACCACATAGGCGTGCAGCCGGGCCCGCTCGCCCGCTCCGGCCACCACCACGGCCGCCTGGGCGACGCCGGCCCGGCCGGTCAGGGCGGCCTCGATCTCGCCGAGTTCGATGCGCAGTCCGCGCAGCTTCACCTGGAAGTCGTTGCGGCCCAGATATTCCAGTTCACCGGCCCGGTTCCAGCGCACCAGATCGCCGGTGCGGTACATCCGGGCTCCGGCCGGGGCACGACCGGCGGGCCCGGAGGCGGTAGCGGAGCGTGACCCCGCAGGGCCCTCGGGAGTGCCCCTGTCGGACACAGCGAACGGGTCCGCGACGAAGCGGTCGGAGGTCGATTCGGGACGGCCGACGTACCCGCGCGCGAGCTGATCGCCCGCCAGATAGAGCTCACCGGTGACCCCGACGGGCACCGGGCGTAGCGTCGAATCGAGTACGTAGACACGGGTATTGGCCACCGGGCGGCCGATCGGCACGGTCACGGTGTCCGCCTCGGTCACCTCGTGGAAGGTGACGTCGACCGCGGCCTCGGTCGGGCCGTACAAATTGTGCAGCGGCGCACCACCGAGCTCGCGCCAGCGCGCGGCCGTATCCGCCGTCAACGCCTCACCCGAGGTGAACACGCGACGCAACGACTCCGGTGCCGCCGCGACCGAGCCGACGAAGACGGCCAGCATCGACGGGACGAAGTGCGCCGTGGTCACCGCCTCTTCGTCCATCACCCGGGCGAGGTAGGCCGGATCGCGGTGCCCATCCGGACGAGCCACCACCAACCGCGCACCCACCTGCAACGGCCAGAAGAACTCCCACACCGACACATCGAACGTCGCCGGAGTCTTCTGCAACACAACATCATCCGAGCTCAACCCGTACTCGGCCTGCATCCACACCAGACGATTCACGATCGCCCCGTGACTCACCGCCACACCCTTGGGACGACCCGTCGAACCCGACGTGAAAATCACATACGCCACATGCTCCGGCCGCAGCGGCGACACCCGGTCGGCGTCGGTCACCGCGTCGTCGGCATAACCCGACAGCTCCAGCCGGTCCAGCCGCACCGCGTCCACACCGGCCGGTAATCCGGGCACGTCGGTCGTGGTCAGCACGCAGTCGGGCCGCGCGGTGTCGAGCACGTAGCGCACCCGGTCGGCGGGATGGTCGGGATCCAGCGGGACATACGCGGCCCCGGCCGCGACGATCGCGTGGATGGCGACCACCAGCTCCAGCGACCGCGGAACGCTCACGGCCACAGCGGTATCCGGCCCCACGCCACGGCCGATCAGATAGCGCGCGAGCCGGTGCACGCGCCGGTCGAATTCGCGATAGGACAGACTGGTGCCCTCGAAGGTCACCGCCTGCGCGGCCGGACGCTGCGGCCGGGCCGCGAGAAGTTCGGGCAGGGTGCGCGGGCCGACCGGGTAGCCGGTGGCATTGTGCCCGCCGATCAGCCGGTCGCGTTCGGCCGGCGACATCAGCTCGACGTCGGCGACCCGGATGTTCCCGTCGGCCGTCATCGCCGCCACGATGCGTTCGAAGCCGTCGAGCAGCGCCGCGACGGTCTCCGGCTCGAACAGGTCGGCGGCGTAGTGCACATGCAGGTCGATGCCCGCCGCCGTGCCGTCCGCGGCGTAGGTCTCGTTCGCGGTCCAGTGCTGGTCCACCTGGATCGGCGCCGCCGCCGGTTCGACCGCGGCGATCTCCAGCCCGTCGAGCCGCAGCTGCGCGCGGGTCTGGTTCTGCAGCGTCAACGACACCTGATACAGCGGCGAATACGCCCGGGAGCGAGCCGGATTGAGGACTTCGACGAGCTGTTCGAACGGCACGGCGGCATGATCGAAGGCCGCGAGGTCGACGGCCCGCACATGGTTCAGATGTTCGGCGAGACTGTCCTCGCCGTGCACCGGTGTGCGCAGCACCAGGGTGTTGACGAACATGCCGACCAGATCGTCGAGCGCCTGATCACCGCGCCCGGCGACCGGGGCGCCGATCACGATGTCGTCGCTGCCGCCGAAGCGGGCCAGCAGCACCGACAGCGCGGCGTGTAGCACCATGAACGGTGTCACCCGATGGGCGGCAGCCAGGTCGTGAATGCGCTGGTGCAACGCGGCGCTCAGCCGCGCGGTGCGCGCGCCGCCGCGCTGGGAGGCGATCGCCGGGCGCGGGCGGTCGGTCGGCAGCGCCGACAGCTCCGGCGCCCCGGACAATTGCGTACGCCAGAATTCCAGCTGCCGAGCGGATTCCGAATGGGGATCGGCGGCCGATCCGAGTGTGCGTTGCTGCCACAGGGCGTAATCGGCGTACTGGATCGGCAGCGGCGACCACTGCGGCGCCGCACCCTCGGTACGGGCCTGGTACGCGACGGCGAGGTCCTTGGTCAGGGGGGCGAAGGACCAGCCGTCGGCCGCGATGTGATGGACGACGAACAGCAGAACGTGGGTCTGGGCGGCGCGATCGGCGTCGGGGGCGCGGCGCACCCGCAACAGCCGGATCCGCACCGGAACCTCGTCCGCCACGTCGAAACGACTGTGCGCCACGGTTTCCGCCATGGCGGCGACCTCGGCGGCGTCGACATCGGTGACCGCGAGATCCGGTACGGCGGCGGGGAGGACGAATTGGGTCGCCGCCCCGTCGCGTTCGGGGTAGCGGGTGCGCAGGGTTTCGTGCCGCTCGATCACATCGGCGATCGCGGCGCGCAGCGCGGCGACGTGCAGATTTCCGGTGAGCCGCAGCGCGAACGCGATGTTGTAGCTGCCGCCGCCGGTGTCCAGGCGGTTGAGCATCCACATGCGCTGCTGCGCGATCGACAGCGGGACGATCTCGGGACGCGGGACCACCGCCGTCGGACCGGCATCGCGTGAACCGTTGTCCGACAGCGTGATCCGGGTCGCCAGCGCCCGTACGGTCGGCGCGTCGAAGACCGCGCGCACCGGCACCGTGCCGCCGGTGGCCTTGTTCAGGCGTGCCGCGAGCTGGGTGGCGATGAGCGAGTTGCCGCCCAGGGCGAAGAAGTCGTCGTCCGCACCCACCTGCTCGACGCCGAGCAGGGCCGCGAAGGTGTTCGCGACCAGCACCTCGGCGGCGCCGACCGGCGCCCGGAACCGCGCGGGCGCCAGCACCGGTTCGGGGAGCGCCTTGCGGTCCAGCTTGCCCACCGGGGTCAGCGGAATCTTGTCCAGGACGACCAGTGCGGCGGGCACCATGTGCGAGGGCAACCGGCGGGCCGCGAAATCGGTGAGATCGACGGGGTCGATCGCGCGTCCCGGCTTCGGCAGGACGTAGGACACCAGCATGGTGCCGCGGGTGTCGTGGTCGCGGCCCAGGGTGGTCGCGTAATCGACGTCGGGGTGGGCGCCGAGCACCGCGTCGATCTCGCCGAGTTCGACCCGGAAGCCGCGGATCTTCACCTGGAAATCCGAGCGCCCGACGTACTCCAGCTCCCATTCCGGCTGCGTCTGCCGCACGGTCGGCGCGATCGCCCGCCAGCGCACGACGTCGCCGGTGCGATACATCCGGCTGCCCGGCGTACCCCAGGGGTTGGGCACGAATCGCTCGGCGGTGCCTCCCGAGCGGTTCCGATATCCCCGCGCCAGGCCACCGCCCGCCAGGTACAGCTCACCGGCCACCCCGGGCGCCACGGGCCGCAGCCGCGCGTCCAGCACCAGCGCCGACATGCCGTGCACCGGGGTACCGATGGTGACCGGATGCCCGGCGCTCAGCCGCGCGTACGAGGAGATGATGGTGGTTTCGGTGGGACCGTAGCCGTTGAAGTAGCGGCGGCCGGGTTCCCAGGCCGCCAGCAGCTCGTCGGTGGTCACATCGCCGCCGACCGAAAGGACCTGCAGCTGCGGCTGTTCCGCGGCGTCCAGGGTGCCCAGCACGGCGGGGGTGATGATCGCGTGCGTCACCCGTTCCGTGCGCAGCAGCGCACCCAGCTCGGGCCCGCCGATGACGCGCGCCGGCACGATCACCAGTGTCGCGCCGGTGGCGAAGGCGCAGATCCATTCCAGGACCGAGGGGTCGAAGCTCGGCGAGCAGACGTGCAGCATGCGGTGTTCGGGCCGCAACCCGTACCGCTCGATCGCGTACTGGGCCAGTCCGCCCAGGCCCGCGTGCGTCACGGTGACACCCTTGGGCATCCCCGTCGAGCCCGACGTGTAGATCACATACGCCGGATGTGACATCCGCAGCGTGGCGAGCCGCTCGGCGTCGCCGACCGGCCCGGCGGGCAGCGCGGCGAGTTCGGCCTCCGTCGCCGGCGCGTCGAGGACCAGCCAGCGCACGCCCTCGGGCAGGGCGTCGGCGTACGCGGCGACCGTGATGCCGACCCGCGCCGCCGAGTCGGTGACCATGTACCGCACCCGTTCCGCGGGATAGGTCGGGTCGACCGGCACGTGTGCGCCGCCGGCCTTGGCCACCGCCATCGCCGCGGCGACCATCTCGAAGGATCGCGGAAGTGCCACGGCCACCAGCTGTTCCGGGCCGACGCCGGCCGCGATCAAGCGACGGGCCAGCCGGGAGGAGTAGTCGTCGAGGTCGCCGTAGGTGATCGAACGGCCCTCGTAGCGCACCGCGATCCGGTCGCGCCCCAGACCGAGTCCGGCCGTGAGCAGTTCCGGCAGCAGCGCGGTGGCCATCACCTCGTCGGGCCGCACCCGGGTCAACCGGACGTATTCGTCGGCGCTGAGCAGTGACATGTCACCGACCGCGGCCTCGGGGTCGGCGACCAGCTGCCGGAGCAGGCCCAGGAAGCGGTTCGCGAAGCCCTCGATCGTGACGTGGTCGAAAAGGTCTCGGGCATAGGCGAATTCGGCGGACATCCCATCGGCCGTCTCGCGGATGTTCAGGGCCAGATCGAATTTCGCGGTGCCGGCGTCCGGATCGACGGTGCCGACCCGCAGTCCCGGCAGCTCCAGCGCACCGGTGGGCAGATTCTCGAAGGCCAGCGCCACCTGGAACAGCGGATGCCGCGCGGTCGAGCGTTCCGGGTCGAGCAGTTCCACCAGACGCTCGAACGGCAGGTCGGCGTGCGCGAAGGCACGCAGGTCGGCGTCGCGGGTGCGGTCCAGCAGTTCGGTGAAACTCGCGCCGCCGGAGACCGCGGTCCGCAACACCACGGTGTTGACGAACATGCCGATCAGATCATCGAGTTCGCGCTCGCCGCGCCCGGCGATCGGCGAGCCGATCGCCACGTCGTCGGTGCCGGCCATGCGCGCCAGGAAGATCGCCAGCGCGGTGTGCACGGCCATGAAGGTGGTGGCGTGGCGCCGCTGCGCGAGTTCGCGCAGACCGTCGCGAATATCGCCGCCGATCTCGAATCGCACCCGGCCGCCGGCGTGGGAGGGGCGCATCGGACGCGGCCGGTCGGTGGGCAGATTCAGCTCGTCGGCGAGCCCGGCGAGCGCCGCCCGCCAGTAGGCCGCCTGGGCGCCGAGGACGCTGTCCGGATCCGACTCCGAACCCAGCACCGCGTGCTGCCAGATGCTGAAATCCGCGTACTGCACGGGCAGCGGTTCCCACTGCGGTGCGGTCCCGGCCGCGCGGTGAGCGTAGGCGGTCATGAGGTCACGGGTCAGCGGCGCGATCGACCAGCCGTCGGCCGCGATGTGATGCGCGACGAAGACGAGGACGTGCTCGGGCTCGGCGCTCTCCGATCGAGCGGCGCTTCCGTCGTCGAAGAGACTGCGCAGCAACGCGATTCGCAGTGGTGGTGCCGCGGTGACATCGAAGCCCTGCGCCGTGAGCGCGGCGATCCGGCCCGCGATCTGCGACGCCGGGACACCGACCGGTGTCAGGTCCACGCGCACATCGGCGGCGGGCAGCACGTCCTGGGCGGGGCCGTCCTCGTATTCGGGATAGCGCGTGCGCAGCGTCTCGTGGCGTTCCACCACGTCCGCGACGGCGGCGGCCAGCGCCGCGACGTCCAGCGCACCGCTCAGCCGGACCGCGACCGGAATGTTGTGGACGCCCGACTCGGGATCGAACCGGTTGAGGAACCACATCCGCTGCTGCGCCGGTGAGAGCGGAATGCGCTGCGGTCGCCGCTGTTTCACCAGCGCCGGGCGCGCCCGCTCGGCCACGTCACCGCCGACGGCGGCCGCGAACGCGGCGACGGTCGAGGCCTCGAACAGGGTGCGCACCGGCACCCGGGCATCCACGATCCGGCCGACGCGGGCACTGACCTGGGTGGCGTCGAGCGAACTGCCGCCGAGGGCGAAGAAGTCGTCGTCACGGCCGACCCGCTCCAGCCCGAGCACATCGGCGAACACCGCGGCCACCCGCTCCTCCAGCGGAGTGCGCGGGGCGTGGAATTCGGCGGCCGCCAGCACCGGTAGCGGTAGCGCCGCGCGATCCAATTTGCCGCTGCTGTTGAGCGGGAATTCCGTCAGTTCGACGACGGCGGTGGGAATCATGTAGGCGGGCAGCACGGCGCCGAGACCTTCCCGCACGGCCTGCACATCGAGTTCGGCGCCCGGCGTGCGGATCACGTATCCGGCGAGGTAGTCACCACTCTCGCCGGTGATCAGGCGCACCGCGGCCTGGCCGACACCCGGCGCGGCCAGCAGGGCGGTTTCGATCTCGGGCAGTTCGATGCGCTGGCCGCGGAACTTCACCTGGAAGTCGATGCGGCCCAGATAGTCGAGCTCGCCCTCGGGGGTCCAGCGCACCAGATCACCGGTGCGATACATCCGTTCGCCGCCGGCCGGGGCACGACCGGCGGGCCCGGAGGCGGTAGCGGAGCGTGACCCCGCAGGGCCCTCGGGAGTGCCCCTGTTGGACACAGCGAAGGGGTTGGCGACGAACCGGTCCGCGGTCAGATCGGCGCGTCCGCAGTACCCACGCGCGAGCTGGGCACCGGCCAGGTACAACTCCCCCGGCACCCCGATCGGCGCCGGATGCAACCGGGCGTCCAGCACGAAGACCTGCGAATTCCATTCCGGCTCACCGATCGGCACGCTGCGCACGTCGTCGGGGGTGACCTCGTGGCAGGTGATCGAGACCGCCGCCTCGGTCGGGCCGTACAGATTGTGCAGGGCGCCGTCGCACTTCTCGGCGAACAGCGCCGCGGTTTCCGCGGGCAGCGCCTCCCCGACGACGAAGGCAGCCCGCAGGGTGGTCAGTTCGTCCGCCTCGGCGTGGTTGAGGAAGACGGTGAGCATCGACGGCACGAAGTCGGTCAGCGTGACCCGCTGCGCGGCAATGGTTTCGGCGAGGTAGCGGGCGTCGCGGTGGCCGTCGGGGGCGGCCAGGATCAGGGTGGCGCCGGCGCGCAGCGGAAGGAAATAGCCCCACAGCGAGACGTCGAAGGTGGTCGCGGTCTTCTGCAGGTAGATGTCGGCGGCGCGCACCCCGTACTCGGCGTGCATCCACTCGAGCTGATTGGCGATGGCGCGATGGCTGACCGCGACCCCTTTGGGCCGTCCGGTCGAGCCGGAGGTGAACAGCACATAGGCCGGGTGGTCCGGATGCAGCGTGCCGCGGCGCTCCCGGTCGCCGATCGCGGCGGCGGAGTAATCGGCGAGGTCCAGTTCGTCGAGGTGAACCACCGCCGTATCGGAGGCCGTCGGCGGCAGCTCGAAGCCGGCGGCCCGCGTGGTCAGCACCGTATGCGGCCGCGCGGTGGCGAGGATGTGGCCGATGCGCTCGATCGGATGGGACGGGTCGACCGGGACGTAGGCGCCGCCCGCGTGCAGCACCGCGTACATGCCGAGCACCAGTTCGATCGACCTCGGCATGGCCAGCACGACCAGCGTCTCCGGTCCGACACCGGATTCGATCAGCTTGCGGGCGAGGCGGTTCACCCGGTCCGACATCTCACCGTAGGTCAGTTCGGCGCCCTCGAAGACGAGCGCGCGGTTGTTCGGCGTGCGGCGCGACTGCCGGTCGAATCCCTCGTGCAGGAAGTGGTCGAACACCTTGTGGCCGCTGGCATTCCAGCTGGAGGTCACATAGTCCAGTTCGCCGGCGTCGAGCAGTTCCAGATCGCCGACCGGCAGGTGCGGGTGGGCGGTGGCGCCGCCGAGCAGACGCAGGAACTTGGCGGCGAATTCCTCGACCGTGGGGGCGTCGAAAAGGTCGGTGGCATAGGTGAATTCGGCGCGGTATCCGCCGTCGGCGGCGGGCGGTGCGGAGATGGTGAGCTGCAGGTCGAACTTCGCGAAGCCGGGATCGAAATCCACGAGCTCGGTCTCGAGGCCCGGCAGTTCCGGCGCCCCGACTCCGATGTTCTGCATGAACAGGCCGACCTGGAACAGCGGATGCCGCGCCTGCGACCGCGCCGGGTTCAGCACCTCCACCAGGCGTTCGAACGGAATCTCGGCATGGGCGAAGGCGTCGAGGTCGACGGCGCGGGTGCGGCGGACCAGTTCGGCGAAATCGGCGTCGCCCGCCACCCTGGTGCGAAGGACGAGCGTGTTGACGAACATGCCGACCAGATCGTCGAGTGCGCGCTCGCCGCGGCCCGCGACGGGTGTGCCGATCGCGATATCGCTCGTCCCGGACAACCGGGCGAGCAGCAGCGACAGCGTCGCGTGCAGCACCATGAACGGCGTGGCGCGCAGCTGATCGGCCAGTTCGTCGATCGCGGCGCGCAGGCCGGCGTCGATGGCGAACTCGACGGTCGCGCCCCGATACGAGGCGGCGGCCGGGCGCGGCCGATCCGCGGGCAGATCCAATTGCGCGGGCAGATCGGCCAATTCGCGCTGCCAGAAGGCGAGCTGGCGGGCCGCCTCGGAGTCCGGATCGGTGTCGTCGCCGAGCACTCGCCGCTGCCACAGCGTGTAGTCGGCATAGTGCAGCGGCAGCGGCGTCCAGCCGGGAGCGGTGCCGCGGCTGCGCGCGGTGTAGGCCTGGATCAGGTCGCGCAGCAGCGGCCCCATCGATACGCCGTCGGCCGCGATGTGGTGGACCACCAGCACCAGGGTGTGATCGTCGGCGCCCGTACGCAGCAATCGGACCCGCACCGGAATCTCGGCGGCGACGTCGAAACCGGTGGCGGCGGCCTCGCGCACCGCGGCGACCAGATCGGCCTCGGCGACCTCGACCGGCGCCAGCTCCGGCTCGGCGACGGGCCGGACGACCTGCACGGCGCCCGCGGCGGTCTGCGGGTACACCGTGCGCAGCACCTCGTGGCGCGCGGTCACATCGGCGACGGCCGCACGCAATGCCGCGGTGTCGAGCCGGCCCCGCAGGCGCAGGGCGACCGGAATGTTGTCCACCGCGGCCGCGGAGTTCCCGGTGGCGTCGCTGTTGGCCAGGCGGTTCAGGAACCACATGCGGCGCTGCGCCGCCGACAGCGGGACCGTCTCCGGGCGCGGGCCGGCGACCAGGGGCGGCCGCACGCGGGCAGGGGTGGCCAGGGCGGCGAGTCCGGCCGGGGTGGGGCGATCGAAGAAGTCCCGCACATCGACCGCGATGTCGAGAGCGGCCGAGATGCGCGCGATCGCGCGGGTGGCCAGCAGCGAATTGCCACCGCGGGCGAAGAAGTCGTCGTCGGCGCCCACGGTGTCGATGCCGAGCAGGTCGGCGAAGATCTCCGCCACCGCCTGCTCACCCGCCGTCTCCGGCGCGCGGAATTCGCCTGCGGTGCTGCCGAATTCGGGCTCCGGCAGCGCCTTGCGGTCCAACTTGCCGTTGGCGTTGACCGGCATGCGGTCCATGGCGACGAGCAGCGACGGCACCATGTATTCCGGCAGCCGCCCCGCGGCGTCGCCGAGAATCGAGCCGGAATCGAGTTCGCACCCGCCGGCCGCCACGACGTAGCCGATCAGGTGGTCGCCGGCGCTGTGCCGGTACAGCACCACCGCGGCCTGTGCGACGGATTCGTGCGCCAGCAGCGCCGCCTCGACCTCTCCCAGTTCGATCCGCAGACCGCGCAGCTTCACCTGGAAATCGCTGCGGCCCAGATATTCCAGTTCGCGCGGGCCGCCGTCGATGCCGCTGTTCCAGCGCACCAGGTCGCCGGTGCGGTACATCCGATCACCGGGCGCGCCGTGCGGATTGGCGACGAACCTCTCGGCGGTCAGCGCCGCGCGGCCGAGGTAGCCGCGGGCCAGTTGCACACCGGACAGATACAGTTCGCCCACCACACCGTCCGGGACGGGTTGCAGGTTGTCGTCCAGGACGTGCAGATCGGTGTCGTCGGCCGCCGCGCCGATCGGAACCGAGACCGTATCGGCCGCGGTCACCTCGTGGGCGGTCACGTCCACCGCGGCCTCGGTCGGCCCGTACAGATTGTGCAGGCTCGCCCCGCTCACATCGCGGAAGGCGGCACCGGTCGCGGCGGGCAGCGCCTCGCCGGAGGCGAATACCGCACGCAGCGAATCGATATCGCTCATCGCCTGCGCATCCGCCACCGCGGCGGCGAACACCGCCAGCATGGACGGCACGAAATGCGCGATGGTGACGTGCTTGGCGGCGATGGTCCGGATCAGATACGCCGGATCGCGATGGCCGTCCGGCGCCGCGAGCACCAGGCGGGCACCGACCTGCAAGGGCCAGAAGAACTCCCACACCGACACGTCGAAGGTGAACGGCGTCTTCTGCAGCACCACATCCGCGGCGTGCATGCGGTAGCACCGCTGCCGCCAGCGCAGATTCGCCACGATGGCGCGGTGCGAGACCGCGACGCCCTTGGGCCGGCCGGTCGAACCCGAGGTGAAGATGACGTAGGCGATGTTGTCCGGACGAGCCGGCACCACCTCCTCGGCCTCCAGCACCGACGCCGGCTCACCGGTCTCCCAGTCGAATTCGTCCACCCGCAGCACGGGCACACCGTCGAACGACGGACTCGCGGCGTGGGTGAGAACCACGACGGGCGCGGCGATCTCCAGCACGTAGGCGATGCGATCGGCCGGATGCTCCGGGTCGATCGGCACATAGGCGCCGCCGGCCTTGTGGATGGCGTACATGCCGATCACCAGTTCCAGCGAGCGGTGCATGGACACGCCCACCCGCGTATCCGGGCCCACGCCGAGCCGGACGAGCTGCCATGCCAGTGCGTTCGCTCGGGCGTCGAGTTCGGCGTAGGTCAGGGTCCGGCCGTCGAATTCCACCGCGACCAGACCGGGCGTGCGCCGCACCTGCTCGGCGAACAGTGTGGCGAGCGTGTCGGCCGGAGCCAGGCCGGGGTCGAGCACATCCGCGGCCGCGGTGAGCGCGTCGTCGAGCAGATCGGAGACGGCGGCCGCCAGCGCGCCCTCCCCCGATTCCAGCAGTTCCGGCAGCCGGCCCGACACGACCACCTGCACGAGCGCATCGGGGGTCAGCGCATCACCCATCGCCTCGGCCAGCGTGGACAGCTCCGCGCTCAACTCGGCATAGGTGATCGCGGCGTCCTCGTGCCGGACCGCGACGCGCTGCGGTTCCAGCTCGGCGACGACCTCGATCAGATACGGCAGATCCGCGATGCCGTAGGCGCCGCGCAGCGCGGGGTGCTCGGTGGACCGGACGGGTGTAACCGACTCTGCATGCGTCATCAGTGGGTTCCTTCCGTGGTGAGCACGCCCTGTGCGCGCAGCTGCAGGGCCTCGAGCATGGTGGTGAGTCCGCCGGCGCCGACGGCGAGAACGCCCGGCAGCAGTCCGGCCAGCGCCACATTGATCAGCGCGTCGGGAGTGGCGCTCGCGCCCATGGCCCGGCCGACGGTGACCAGCTTGCGGTGTAGTTCCGCGAATCCGATTCCGCGGCCGCCGAATTCGACGGCCAGCGAATCCGGCGCGGTTCCGGCTGCGGCGGCGATGAGATCGACCAGATCGCCGGGCAGCCGGGTGGATGCCGCGCGGCCGGTGCGGCGGTCGCGTTCCTCGGCGGTGCGAATGTCGATCGCGCGCACGGTGATCGACGGATCCGCCGCCACCGCCCGCACGATCAGCTGGAGTCGTTCGGCGAACAATCGCACCGTGCGCTCGTCGAAGATGTCGGTGGGATAGCAGAATTGCATCCGCAGCCGCTGCAGCGCACCGTCCGCGCCGAATTCCTCCAGCGCGGTCAGCTGCAGGTCGAATTTCGCCTCCGGCAGTGCCGGTTCGAGCGTCTCGACCCGCAGACCCGGCAGCGTGACCGCCGTGGCCGGCAGGTTCTGGAAGGTGAACAGCACCTGGAAGATCGGCGTATACGCGCTGGTGCGGGTGCGGCCCAGCGCCTCCACCACCCGTTCGAACGGCACCTCGGTGCGGCCGAGCGCCGCCAGGTCGGCCTCCCGCACACTCCGCAGCAGGTCGGCGAAGCTCGTCCGGGCGTCGATCTCGGTGCGCAACGCCACGGTGTTGACGAACATGCCGACCAGATCGTCGAGTTCCCGCTCCCCACGGCCCGCCACCGGTGCGCCGACGACGATGTCGGACTGTCCGGACAGCTTCGCCAGCAGCACCGCGAAGGCGGCGTGCACCGTGGAGAACAGCGTCGTACCGTGTGCTCGCGCGACCCCGGCCAGCTGTGCGATCAGCGGCTGATCGAAAGCGAAATCTACCGTCGCACCGCGCATCTCGCGACGGGCGGGACGCGGACGGTCGGTGGGCAGCGCCAGCTGCTCGGGCGCGCCGGCCAGCCGCTCGCGCCAGTAGCCGAGCTGTTCGGACAGCACGCTGCCCGGGTCGGTGTCGGCACCCAGGACGGTCCGCATCCATTCGCTGTAGTCGGCGTACTGGACCGGCAGCGGACTCCACTGGGGCGCGGTTCCGGCCAGCCTGCTGGTGTAGGCCGCGATCAGGTCGCGGGTCAGCGGCGCCATCGAATAGCCGTCGGCACTGATGTGGTGGACCACCACGACGAGGACGTGCTCGTCCTCGGCCACCCGCAGCAGACGCACCCGCACCGGCGGGGCGGCCGTGACGTCGAAGCCGACGGCCACGATCTCGGCGATCCGCTCGTCCAGCTCGTCGCGTCGCACCGGCATCGGCTCGAGGTCGACCGGCGCGGCGGGCAGCACCTCCTGCACCGGTTCCGGTTCGGTCGAGGTGGTGCGCATTTCCGGGTACCGGGTGCGCAGAATGTCGTGCCGCTGAACCAGATCCGCGAGCGCGGCCCGCAGGGCGTCGAGTTCGAGCGCCCCGGTCAGGCGCAGAGCGACCGGCACGTGATAGGCCGCCGAATCCGGGGCGAGCCGGTTCAGCACCCACATCCGCTGCTGGGCGAGCGACAGCGGCACCGCCGCGCCGCTGGTCCGGGGCCGCAGTGGCGGGCGGACATCGCGCTCGGCCGCATCGATCCAGGCGGCCAGTGCCGCGACGGTCGGCGCGGTGAAGACCGCGGCGACCGGCACCCGCACACCCGAGGCCGCACCCAGGCGCGCGGCCAGCCGGGCGGCCGCGAGCGAGTTGCCGCCGAGATCGAAGAAGTCGGTGTCGGCGCCGATCCGCGCGTCATCGCCGGCGGCCGGCCCGACGATATCGGCGAATTCCGCCGCCACCAGGCGTTCGGTCTCGGTGTCGGGTGCCCGGAATGCGGCCTCGGACAGCACCGGGGCGGGCAGCCGGTCGCGGTCGACCTTGCCGTTGGCGTTGAGCGGGAGCGCGTCCAGCACCACCACGGCCGCCGGCACCATGTACGTCGGCAGTTCACTGCCGAGCGCGGCGCGCAGCGTGGCCGCGTCGACATCGGCGTCGGGCACCGCCGCATAGGCGATCAGGCGCGGTCCCGCACTGCCGTCGGTGCGGGCCACCGCGACCGCGGCCTCGACGCCGGGCCGGCGCAGCAGGGCCGCCTCCACGTCGCCGAGTTCGATCCGGAAACCGCCGATCTTGACCTGGAAATCGGCCCGCTCCAGATACTCGAGCAGCCCGTCGGCCCGGCGGCGCACGATATCGCCCGTGCGGTACATGCGGCCACCGTGGAACGGATCGGCGACGAAGCGTGCCGCGGTGAGCGCCGGTTGTCGCGCATAGCCGCGGGCCAGCTGATCACCGGCCAGATACAGCTCGCCCGGCACACCGGGCGGGACCGGCCGCAGCCGCCGATCGAGCACATAGGCCCGGCTGTTCCACACCGGCGCGCCGATCGGCACCACCGGCTCCGGATCGGCGCCGACCCGATACGAGGTGATCGAGACGGCCGTTTCGGTGGGGCCGTAGAGATTGAACAGCGTTGCGTCGCTGCAGATTCCGAACTGCCGCGCCGTCGACTGCGGCAGCGCCTCGCCGATCGCGAGGACGGCCCGCAGCGTCGGTGGCAGGGCGGTCTCGTCGGCCAGCAGCATGCCCAGCAGCGAGGGCACGGTGAACAGCATGCTCACCCGGTGCCGATGCATGAGCTCGCGCAGGTGGTCGGGGTCGCGTTCGCTGCCCGGCTCGCTGATCACCAGCGACCCGCCGCTGACCAGCAGCGCCCAGAACTCCCACACCGACAGGTCGAAGGTCGCGGGCGTCTTGAGCAGCGTTCGATCGGCGCTGTCGATACCGAATTCGGCACGCAGCCAGTGCAATTGGTTGACGATCGCACCGTGCGAGACCGCCACGCCCTTGGGGCGTCCGGTGGAGCCGGAGGTGAACACGACGTACGCGGTATTCGACGGCCGCAGCGGCGCGAGCCGATCGGCGGCGGTGATCGGCGTCGCCGGATGGTCCGGCAGTTCCGCACCGGGATCCACCATCGCGATGGCGTCACCCACACCCGGCACCGCACCGCTGCCCAGGACGCACACCGGCCGCGCGGTCTCGACGATCTGCGCGATCCGGTCGGCCGGATGGTCGGGATCGATCGGCACATAGGCGCCGCCGGCCTTGGCCACCGCGAACATGGCGACCACCAGATCGACCGAACGGCGCAGCGCCAGTACCACATTCGTCTCCGGGCGCACGCCGAGTCCGATGAGGTGACGGGCCAGCCGGTTGACCCGGGCGTCGAATTCGCGATAGCTCAGTTGGCTGCCGGCCGTGTCGATCAGCGCCACCGCCGCGGGGTTCGCGGCGACCCGGGCGTCGACCAGATCCACCAGCGTCGCCTCGGGAATCTCCCGCGCGGTCCGGTTGCAGTCCTCGATCACGAACCGGTACTGCTGCGCACCGAGCAGATCCAGATCGCGGATCCGGGTCGCGGGTGCGGCGGCCACCGCGTGCAGGACGCGGTTCACCTGCGCGGCGATTCGCTCGGCGGTCTCCGCGGTGAACAGATCGGTCGCATAGCCGAGCGCCAGCTCGATGCCGGCCGGGGCCCCGGTCTCGGTGTGGTGGTCGACGGCGAACAGGTGCAGATCGAATTGCGCGATCTCGCTGTCGGATTCGACCTCGGTGACGGTCAGGCCCGGTAGTCGCAGGGTGGCGCGATCGTGGTTCTGGAACGACAGGCCCACCTGCACCAGCGGATGCCGGGCGGTCGAGCGGCGCGGATTCAATACCTCGACAAGGCGTTCGAACGGCACATCGGTATGCGAGAGGGCGGCGATATCGGCGGCGCGCACGGTGTCGAGCAGCGTGTCGAAGCGCGCGTCCACGTCGACCGCGGTCCGCAGCACCACGGTATTGACGAACATGCCGATGACCTCGTCCAGCGCGGCGTCGTTGCGCCCGGCGACGGGCGTGCCGACCGCGATGTCGCCGGTGTCGCAGAGCCGGGCCAGCACCGCCGCGAACGCCGCGTGCACGACCATGAACACCGTGGCGCCGGCAGTGCGGCCCACTCCGGCCAGCCGGCGGTGCAATTCGGCGTCGACGGCGAATGCGACGCGGCGGCCGTGCAGGCTCTGGCGGGCCGGCCGGGGCCGGTCGGTCGGCAGGTCGAGCTGATCCGGCAGGCCGGCCAGCGTCTCGCGCCAGAACTCGATCTGCCGGGCGGCCACCGATTCGGCGTCGTCCTCGGCGCCCAGCAGGCGCTTCTGCCACAGTGCGTAGTCGGCGTACTGCACCGGCAGCGGCGACCAGTCGGGCCGGCCGGACCGGACCCGGGTCTCGTAGGCGCGCATCAGATCGGCGACGAACGGCACGATCGAGGATCCGTCGGCGCAGATGTGATGCAGCACGGCCGCCAGCACATGATCGCCCGGGGCGAGTTCGAATACCCGCACCCGCACGGGCACGTCGGCGGTGACGTCGAAGCCGGTGCCGAACAACTCCCGGAACCGTTGCGGCAGTGTGTCTTCGGTGATCGGCTCGGCCGTCGTGTCGAGGTGGACCCGCTCGGCCGGCAGGATCACCTGCGCCGGTTCACCGCCGATCTCGGGGTAGACGGTACGCAGCGATTCGTGCCGTGCCACGACATCGCGCAGTGCCGCGCCGAGGGCCTGCCGGTCCAGATCGCCGGACAGGCGCAGCGCCAGCGGGATGTTGTAGGCGGCCGAGGTGCGGTCGAACCGGTTGAGGAACCACATCCGCTGCTGCGCCGGCGAGAGCGGCAGCCGGGCCGGACGCGCACCCGCGACCAGGGCGGGCCGGTCACCGCCGGACAGCGCCGCCACGGCGAGGTCGGCGACCCGCGGATTCTCGAACAGCGTGCGCACCGGGACGCTCACGCCGAACGCCGCGCCGATGCGGGCGACGGCCTTGGCCGCCGACAGCGAGCTGCCGCCGAGGGCGAAGAAGTCGTCGTCGGCGCCCACCGCGCGCTCGTCGCCGATATCGCCGAGCACCTCGGCGAACACATCGGCCACGATCTGCTCGGCCGCGGTCGCCGGCCGACGATAACCGACCGTCTCGAACACCGGCGCCGGAAGGGCGCGGATGTCGAGTTTGCCGTTGACGGTCAACGGAATTCGGTCCACCGCGACCACGGCGGCGGGAACCATGTGCTCGGGCAACCGCTCGGCGGCCCCGCGGCGCACCGACGGCCCGTCGATGCCGGCTCCGACCACATATCCGACGATCCGGGCTTCGGCTCCGTCGTCCGCGCGGACCACGACCGCGGCCTGTGTCACCGATTCCACGGCCAGGAGCGCGGCCTCGATCTCGCCGAGTTCCACCCGGAAGCCGCGCAGGTTCACCTGGTGGTCGGCGCGCCCCAGATATTCGAGGTCACCGGTCGCCGTCCACCGCGCCAGGTCGCCGGAGCGGTAGGCGAGCGAACCCGCCGTCCCGTAGGGGTCGGCCACGAATCGCCCGGCGGTCAGGCCCGGCCGCCGCAGATATCCGCGGGCGAGCTGTCCACCGGAGACGTAGATCTCACCCGGCACCCCCACCGGCACCGGCCGCAGCCGCGAATCCAGCAGTCGCACAATCAGGCCGGGCAACGCGCCGCCGATCACGCCGGCCGCGCCGGTGCGCGCGTCGATCGGCCGGAACGACACGTGCACCGTGGTCTCGGTGATGCCGTACATGTTGATCAGTCGCGGTGCGTGCGGATACCGCGCGAACCAGTCCCGCAGCCGCGCCGGTTCCAGCGCTTCGCCGCCGAAGATCACACAGCGCAGCCGGTAGTCGGCCGGAGCGTCGGCCAGATCCGCGCTCATCAGCTGGTAGAACGCCGACGGAGTCTGGTTGAGGACCGTCACGCCCTCGTCGATCAGCAGCTCCCGGAACTGCTGTGGCGACCGGGAGGTGAAGTAGTCGACGACGACGATCCGGCCGCCGTGCAGCAGCGCACCCCACAGCTCCCACACCGAGAAGTCGAAGGCATAGGAGTGGAACAGCGTCCATACATCGGAGCGGTCGAAGGCGAATTGCGCGCGGGTATTGTCCAGCAGCCGAATCACATTGGCGTGCGGCACCTGCACGCCCTTGGGCCGGCCGGTGGAACCGGAGGTGTAGATGACGTAGGCGGTGTTGTCCGGGCGCAGCGGCGCTCGGCGCTCGGCATCGGTGATCGGCGCGGTGTCCAGCTCCTGCCAGGACACGGTGTCCAGGTCGATCACCGGGCCGTCGAATCGGTCCCGGGCCGTGCCGTCCGCGCTGGTGATCGCGCACACCGGCCGAGCGTCGGCGAGGACGTACTCGATCCGGTCGGCGGGGTAATCCGGATCGATCGGCAGATAGCCGGCGCCGGATTGCACGACCGCGAGCAGTGCCACGATCAGTTCCGCCGAGCGCGGTAGCGACACGGCCACCAGGGTTTCCGGACCGGCACCGGCCGCGATCAGGCGCCGGGCGAGGCCGTTGGCCCGGTCCTCGAGTTCGCCGTAGGTGAGGGTCGCCTCGCCTGCCCGCACCGCGACCGCCGTCCGATCCGCGCGCGCGGTGGCCGCGAAACGTGCTGCGATGGTGGTCGTTTCGGCACCGTCGGCGCCGCTGACCGACCATTCGTACAGCGCGCGATGTTGTTCCTCGGCGCTGAGCAACTGGATATCGCCGACCACGACGGTGTGATCGTGGCTGACCGCGGCCAGCACCTGTTCGAAGCGCCGGGCCAGCTCCGCGATCGTCTCCGCGTCGAAAAGATCGGCGGCATAGGTGATCTCGACCGACATCCCGCCCGCGCGGCCGTCTTCGTCGATGGACTCGACGAGGGTGAACTGCAGGTCGAACGCGACCGCGGCCGCGTCGACCGCCTCGGGGGTGACGTGCAGCCCCGCCAGCTCGACCTCGGGCAGGGCGAAGTTCTGGAAGGTCAGCGCCACCTGGAACAGGGGATGGCGGCTCGCGGTGCGGGCCGGCGCCAGCATCTCCACCACCTGCTCGAACGGCACGTCGACCTGCGACAGCGCCGAAATGTCCTGGGCGCGAACGGTGTCGAGCACGGTGTGGAAGTGCTCGCGACTGTCGATCTCGGTCCGCAACACGATGGTGTTGACGAACATCCCGACCATCGGGTCCAGCGCGGCCTCGCCGCGACCGGCCACCGGCGTGCCGATCGCGATATCGGAGCTGCCCGACATGCGCGACAGCAGCACCGCCAGCGCCGCATGCACCGTGCTGAACAGCGTGGTCTCGTGTTTGCGCGCGAGTTCGCCCAGTTCGCTGTGCAGATCGGAGTCGATCTGGAAGCGGTGGCTGCCGCCGCGGTACGACGGTGTCGCGGGACGCGGGCGGTCGGTGGGCAGTTCCAGCTGTTCCGGCAGCCCGGCCAGCCGGGTGCGCCAGAATTCGCGCTGGCGGAAGAGTTCGGATTCCGGATCGGCCGGGTCGCCGAGGACTTCCGCCTGCCACAGCGTGTAGTCGCGGTAGCGCACCGGCAGGTCCTGCCAGTCGGGGGCGTGCCCGTCGCGGCGTGCGGCGTACGCGGTCGTCACATCCGCGGCCAAGGGGCCCAGGGAAAGGCCGTCGGCGCAGATGTGGTGCAGGACCAGCAGCAGGACGTGATGATCGCGGGACAGCTCGAAAAGCTCTGCGCGCAAGCCGGTCTCGGCGGTGAGGTCGAATTCGGTGGCGCAGATCCCGGCGATGCGCTCGGCCAGCGTCTGCTCGCTCACCGCGGCCACGCGCAACGCCGGGATATGCGCCGCGGCGGGCTCGACGACCTGCACCGGCCCGTCCGCGGTCTCGGGGTAGCGGGTGCGCAACGTCTCGTGCCGCTCCACGACATCGGCCAGGGCCGCGCGCAGGGCGTCGATATCCAGATCTCCGCGCAACCGCAATGCCAGCGGGATGACGTCGACCGCCGCGGCCGCCCGCTCGTCGGCGCGGTAGCGGTTGAGGAACCAGATCCGCTGCTGCGCCGCCGAGAGCGGCACCTGCTCCGGCAGTGCGCGCGCGGTCAGTGGCGCGCGCGCACCGGTACCGGCCAGCAGCTCGGCGCGCGCCGCCAGCTCGGCCACCGTGGTGGCCTCGAACAGCAGGCGCACCGGCAGCCGGGTGTCCAGGGCGGCGCCGATGCGGGCCAGCACCTGGGTGGCGAGCAGCGAATTGCCGCCGAGATCGAAGAAGTCGTCGTCGCGTCCCACGCGCTCGGCGCCGAGCACCTCCGCGAAGACGTCGGCGACCACGGCTTCGGCCGCCGTCGCCGGCGCGTGGTATTCGCGCGCCTGCCAGACCGGATCGGGCAGGGCGCCACGGTCCAGCTTGCCGGAGCCGTTGAGCGGGAACGCGTCGAGGACAACGTAGGCCGCGGGGAGCATATAGGCCGGTAGTCGCCGCGCCAGTGCGGCTTTCACCGCGTCGACATCGATACCGGCGCCGTCGGCGGGCAGCAGATACGCGACCAGCCGATCACCGGTCTGCGGATCGTGGCGGACGACCACCACGGCCTGCGCGATCTCGGGTACGGCGGCGAGCGCCGCTTCGATCTCACCCAATTCGATGCGCAGGCCGCGCACCTTGACCTGAAAGTCGGTGCGGCCCAGATACTCCAGTTCACCGCGCGCGTTCCACGCGACCAGGTCGCCGGTGCGATAGAGCCGTTCTCCGGTACCGAAGGGATCGGCCACGAAACGTTCGGCGGTGATGCCTGGGCGGCCGACGTACCCTTCCGCCAGCTGCGTGCCCGCCAGATACAGCTCACCGGCGACGCCCACCGGCACCGGCCGCAGCCGCGCGTCCAGCACGTACAGCCGGGTGTTGAACACCGGGCGGCCGATCGGCACGGTCGCGGTGTCGGTGTCGACGACCTCGTGGTGAGTGACATCGACCGCGGCCTCGGTCGGCCCGTAGAGGTTGTGCAGTCGCGCGCCGGTCGCCGCCCGCAGGCGCTGCGCGACCTCGGCCGGCAGCGCCTCACCGGAGGCGAACACCATCCGCAGCGAACCCGCCCGCGCGTCCGCGAGGAACACCGCGAGCATCGAGGGCACGAAATGCGCCACCGAAACATGTTCGGCGCGAATCACTTCGGCGAGGTAGGCGCGGTCGCGATGGCCGTCGGGCCGGGCGACCACCAGCCGGGCGCCGACCTGTAACGGCCAGAAGAACTCCCACACCGACACGTCGAAGGTCGCCGGAGTCTTCTGCAGGACGACATCGCAGGCGGTCAGTTCGTATTCCGACTGCATCCACACCAGCCGGTTCACGATCGCCCGGTGACTGACCGCCACGCCCTTGGGCCGGCCCGTCGAGCCCGAGGTGAACAGGACATAGGCGGGATGGCCCGGACGCAGCGGTCGCAGCCGGTCGGCGTCGGTGAGCGGCGCGGACGAGTAGTCACCGGTGTCGAACAGGTCGACATCCAATACCGCGCAGTGACCGACCAGGCCGCTCGTCTCGAGATCGAGTCCGTCGGTGGAGCGGGTCAGGACGCACACCGGCCGCGCGGTGCGCAGGACGTCACCGATGCGCCGTGCGGGATGGTCGGGATCGAGCGGTACGTAGGCAGCGCCCGCGGCCACCACCGCGTACATGGCGACCACCAGGTCGTCGCTGCGGCGGATGCCCAGGGCCACCGTGCGCCCGGGGCCGACGCCGATCGAGACCAGCAGCCGCGCCAGTCGATTCACCCGCGCCGAAATGGCGGCATAGGTCCATTCGGCACCCTCGAAGCGCAGGGCGACGGCATGCGGGCTGCGGCGCGCCTGCTCGGCGAACAGGTCGGCCAGCGTGGTCGCCGGCACTTCGTGAGCGGTGTCGTTCCATGCCACGAGGATCTGTTCGCGTTCGGCGGCCGACATCGGTTCGATATCGCCGATCGGCCGCTCCGGCTGTGCGACGAGGGCCTCCAGTACCAGGCGGAACCGGTGCGCGAATCCCGCGACGGTCGGCTCGTCGAACAGGTCCGTCGCATATTCGAAGAACGCCGCCAGGCTGCCGTCGGCCTGTTCCTCGGCAGTCAGGTGCAGGTCGAATTTGGCGGTGCCGGAATCGAGTTCGAGTGTGGTGGCACGCAGACCCGGCAGCCGCGGTTCACCGGCGGCGGGCTGGCGCAGATCCAGCATCACCTGGAACAGCGGGTGCCGGGCCGCCGAGCGGATCGGATTCAGCACCTCGACCAGGCGCTCGAACGGAACGTCGCGATGGGCGAAGGCGCGCAGGTCGCCCTCGCGCACGGCGTCGAGCAGGGCGGTGAACGAGGACTCGGGCGCGACGTCGGCGCGCAGCACCAGCGTATTGACGAACATGCCGACCAGATCGTCGAGCGCGGCCTCACCCCGGCCGGCGATCGGCGTGCCGATCGCGATATCGCGCTGTCCGGACAGTTTCGCCAGCACCACCGCGAAGGCGGCGTGCAGCGCCATGAAGAAGGTGGCGCCGGTCCGCTCGGCATGGACGCGCAGCGCGGAGACGGTCTCGGCGGGCAGCGCGAAGCGGTACCGGGCGCCGCGGCCCGTCGCTGTCGCCGGCCGCGGTCGATCGCCCGGCAGGGCCAGCACATCCGGCAGCCCCGCCAGTTCGCCTGCCCAGAACCGGATCTGTTCGGCGACGGGCGAATTCGGATCGTCCTCGGAGCCGAGCACGGCCCGCTGCCAGAGCGCGTAGTCGGCGTATTGCACCGGCAGCGGCAGCCACTGCGGCGCCCGGCCGGCCGTGCGCGCGGCGTACGCCTGCATCAGGTCCCGCGTCAGCGGCGCGATCGACCAGCCATCCGCGGCGATGTGGTGGATCGAGACGACGAGCACGTGCACATCGGCGGCGCGGCGCAGCAGCGCCGTCCGGATCGGTGCCTGCTCGCGCACCGCGAAGGCGACGGCCGCCTCGGCCCGCAGGCGCTGCGGCAACTCGTCCTCGCGCACCGGCTGCGGCGCCAGGTCGACAACCACGTCCGCCGGATCGAGTACCTGCTGGAAGGGCACTCCGTCGACGGCGGGATAGCGGGTGCGCAGGGCCTCGTGCCGCGCCAGCACATCGCGCACCGCCGCGTCGAGGGCGGCGATGTCCAGCGCCCCGCGCAGCCGGATGGCGGTGGTCAGATTGTCGACCGCCGATTCGGTGTCGAACTGGTTACGGAACCACATCCGCTGCTGCGCATAGGACAGCGGCAGTCGTTCCGGCCGCGGCCCGGCGGTCAGCGCGCGGTGGCGGCGGGGAGCCGAATCCCGCAGTCGCCGGGCAAGATTCGCGACGGCGGGGTTCTCGAACAGCAGGCGCACCGGGACCTCGCGGTCCAGCGCCTCGGCCAGCCGTGCCGCAACCTGCGTAGCCACCAGCGAATTGCCGCCGAGAGCGAAGAAGTCGTCGTCGAGCCCGACCTGTTCGACACCCAGCACTCCGGCGAAAACCGCGGCCACGGCCTTCTCTTCGGCGCTCTGCGGCGCACGGAACCGTTCGGCGGCCAGCACCGGATCGGGGAGGGCGGCGCGGTCGAGTTTGCCGGAGGCGGTCAGCGGCATGGCCGCCAGCGCGACGTAGGCGCTCGGCACCATATACGACGGCAGCCGATCCCGCAGCCGGCTCTCGGCGAGGGTCCGCGGATCGCCGTCGCACACCACATAGGCCACCAGCAGATCGCCGGCCCGATGCCGGTACACCCGCACCGCCGCGGCGTCGATGCCCGGCGTGGCCAGCAAGGCCGCCTCGATCTCGCCCAGTTCGATGCGCTGGCCCCGCACCTTCACCTGGAAGTCGCTGCGCCCCAGATATTCCAGATCCCCGTTGCGGAGACGGCGCACGAGGTCACCGGTGCGGTACATGCGGGCACCCGCAGGCCCGAACGGATCGGCCACGAACCGCTGCGCGGTCGCGCCGGTCCGGCGCTGGTAACCCCGGGCGACCTGCGCGCCGGACAGGTACAGCTCGCCGACCACCAGATCGGGGACCGGCCGCAGCTGCCGGTCGAGCACCAGAACGCGACTGTCGCGCACCGGCTTACCGATCGGCGCGGGTCCGGTGCGGTCCGGCGCAACCGGTGCGTGGGTGGCGTGCACGGTGAATTCCGTGGGCCCGTACAGATTGTGCACGGCGGCATCGCTCACCGCGGCGAACGCGCGCGCCGCCTCCCCGTTGAGGGCCTCGCCGGCGACGAGAACACAACGCAGCGTCCGGATAGCGTCCGGCGCCACGGTATTCGCGAACATCGCGAGCAGCGACGGGACGAACGAGGTCATGGTCACGGCGTGGCGGGCGATGGTCGCGGCCAGATACGCGGTGTCGCGATGCCCGTCGGGTGTGGCGACCACCAGCCGCGCTCCGCTGCTCAGCGGCGCGAACAGCTCCCACACCGACACGTCGAAGGTGGCCGGGGTCTTGAACAGCACCACGTCCCGCTCACCGATCTCGTACTCGCCGGCGATCCAGGCGATCTGGTTGGCGAGCGAACCGCGTTGGACGGCAACACCTTTGGGCGTCCCAGTGGAGCCCGAGGTGAAGATGACATAGGCGCTGTTGGCCGACCGCAGCGGGGCGAGCCGGTCGGCGTCGGTGAGCGGGGCGCCGGACAGGCCGTCTAGTTCGAGCGCATCGATCGCGATCCGCGCGACGTCCAGGTCGGGTGCGTCCCCGGCGGTCAGCATGCACACCGGCGCGGCGGTCTCGGCCATCTGCCGCAGCCGGGCCGTCGGCTGATCCGGGTCGACCGGCACGTAGGCACCGCCGGCGGCCAGCACGGCGTAGGCGGCGATCACCAGCTCCGCGGACCGCCGCATCCCCAGTACGACCAGCGATTCCGGGCCGACGCCCGCGCCCACGAGATGGCGGGCCAGTCGATTGATCCGGGCCGACAGCTCGGCATAGGTGTAGTGCCGCTCGCCGTCGACCACGGCCACCGCATCGGGCCGCAGGAGTGCCTGCCGTTCGAATGCGGCGAGGACATCGGGAGCCGCTCCCTCGGCGCCGCGGCGGCCGGACTCGATCGTGCGCCGCAGCTCGGCCGCATCGAGCAGCGGCAACCGACCCACCGCACGAGTGGGCTCGGCGACCACATGGACGAGCAGTTGCCGCCACCACCGCGCATAGCTCGCGATGGTGTCCGGCTCGAAAAGATCTGTGGCGTAGGTGAACTCCGCCGTGATCCCCGCCGGTGCCGGACCTTCCCCGGGACCGGCACCGGCGAAGCTTTCGGTGACCGTCAGTTGAAGGTCGAACTTGGTCACCGCCGTGTCCAGGGTACTCGTCCGCACGGACAATTCCGGTAACTCGACGGTGATGTCCCGAGTGTCGGCCGCCCCCAGCATCACCTGGAACAGCGGGTGCCGGGCCTGCGATCGGACCGGGTTCAGCGCCTCCACCAACTGTTCGAAGGGCAGATCGGCGTGGGCGAAGGCGCCCAGGTCGACCGCCCGGACCCGTTGCAGCAGAGCGGTGAACGGTTCGTCGGCCGCCACTTGGGTGCGCAACACCAGCGTGTTGACGAACATGCCGATCAGATCGTCGAGCTCGCGGTGGCCGCGACCGGCGACCGGCGTGCCGATCACGATATCGTCGCCACCCGAGATCCGCGCGAGCAGCGCGGCCAGCGCGCCGTGCAACACCATGAAGGTCGAAACCCCTTGGGCACGGGCGAGTTCGGAAATCGCCGCGTGCAGGTCCGCCGGTAGGTCGAAGCGATAGCCGGCGCCCCGGCCGGTGGCCACCGCGGGCCGCGGCCGGTCGGCGGGCAGGTCGAGCTGGTCGGGAATTCCCGCCAGCGTGTGCGACCAGTAGCCGAGCTGCTGGGCGGCCAGGGAATCGGGGTCCTCGGCGACACCGAGCCGATCCCGTTGCCACAGCGCGTAATCGGCGTACTGCACCGCCAGTGGGGCCTCGGCGGCGCCGGTGCCCGTCCGGCGCCGGGTGTAGGCCGCGGCCACATCCCGCGCGAGCACCGGCAGCGACAGTCCGTCCGCGGCGATGTGGTGCAGCACGATCGCCAGCGCGACATCGTCGGCCGCCAATTCGAAAATCAGTGCCCGGAAGGGTATTTCGGCGGTCAGATCGAAGCCGCGGGCCGCCAGCCGAGTCAACTCGGCGTCGAGGCCCTCCGCGGCAACGGTTTCCACCGCGAAGGACTCCGGCCCCACCTGCTCGGCGGGAAGAATACGCTGTCGCGCCACGAGGTCGTCGTCGGCCGGGAAGACGGTGCGCAGCACCTCGTGCCGGGCCACCACATCGGCGAGGGCCGAGCGCAGGGCCTCGGTGTCGACCACGCCGGTCATCCGGACCACGAACGGCATGTTGTAGCCGGCGCTGTCCTCCTCGAACCGGTTGAGGAACCAGATGCGCTGCTGGGCGGGCGAGAGCGGCAACGCCCGCGGGCGCGGCCCGGCGACCGGACCCGCGCTCTCGTCCATGTCCTCGGTTTCGAAGGCACGGTCGATCAGCTCGGCCAGCGCCTCGACCGTGGTGGCCTCGAACAGTTCGCGCACGGTCAGCGCGCAGCCGAGGTCGGCGTTCAATCGCGCCGCCACCTGCGTCGCGACCAGCGAATTGCCGCCCAGCGCGAAGAAGTCGTCGTCGAGTCCGATGCGCTCACGGCCCAGCACCTCACCGAACACCGCGGCAACCGCCCGCTCCGAGACCGACTGGGGCCAGCGATACTGTCCGGCGGTCCGCTCGGGCGCGGGAAGCGCGCCCCGATCGAGTTTGCCGGAGGCGTTGACCGGCAGCGACGCGAGCATCACATACGCCGCCGGCACCATATAACCGGGCAACTCCCGCGCGGCCGCGCCGCGCACCCGCGCCACATCGACCGCGCCGGCGGTGGTTTCGACCAGATAGGCGACCAGCTGGGCACCCGCGCCGGCATCGTCGCGCACCACGACCACCGCGCGCGCGACCCCGGGCACCGCGCCGAGCACCGCTTCGATCTCGCCGAGCTCGATCCGCAGGCCACGCAGTTTCACCTGGAAATCGGTGCGGCCCAGATACTCGAGCTCGCCGTCGGCGGTCCAGCGGACCAGATCCCCGGTGCGATACATCCGCGCCCCGGGGCCGGCCTCCGACTCACTGTCCGCGAACGGATCGGCGACGAACCGTTCGGCGGTCAGCTCCGGCCTCCCGACGTAGCCCCGGGCGAGCTGAACCCCCGACAGATACAGCTCACCCGGAACGCCGACGGGCACCGGCCGCAATCGTGCGTCGAGCACGTACAGCCGGGTGTTGAAGACCGGTGCGCCGATCGGCACACCGGTGGTATCGAGCGGACCCACCTGATGCGCGGTGACATCGACCGCCGCCTCGGTGGGACCGTACAGATTGTGCAGCTGCGCGCGCGGCGCGGCGGCGAGCAGTCGCTGCGCCAGCGGTCCCGGCAACGCCTCACCGGACGCGAACACCGCACGCAGCGAACTCGTTTCGGAGCCGTCGAGCACGCCACCGAGGAAGGCGGCCAGCATCGAGGGCACGAAATGCGCGATGGTGACGCCGAATTCGGCGATCACGGCGCGCAGGTAAGCCGGGTCGCGATGCCCGTCGGGCGTGGCCAGCACCAGGCTCGCGCCGACCTGCAGGGGCCAGAAGAACTCCCATACCGAGACGTCGAACGTGGCGGGGGTCTTCTGCAGGACGACGTCGGCGGCGGTGAGGTGGTAGGCGCTCTGCATCCAGACCAGCCGGTTGACGATCGCGGCATGGGTGACCGCGACTCCCTTGGGCCGCCCGGTGGACCCCGAGGTGAAGATCACGTACGCGGGATGCTGCGGCCGCAGCGGCGATATCCGCTCGGCATCGGTCACCGGCCGATCGGACAGTGCCGACAGGTCCAGCTCGTCGATATCGATCCACCGGCTGTCACCCTCGCCGTGATCGCAGGCGGTGGTCAGCACGCAGATCGGCTTCGCGGTCTCGAGCACGTAACCGATGCGCTCGGCGGGGTGGTCGGGGTCCAGCGGCACATAGGCGGCACCGGTCGCCAGCACCGCGTACATCGCGACCACGAGCTCCGGTGAACGCCGAATATGCAGTGCCACCGTGGTTTCCGGTCCGGCGCCGCGCGCGATCAGAGCGCGCGCGAGCCGGTTGACCTCGGCCGCGAACTCGGCGTAGCCGAGCGTCCGCGAGCCGCGCAGCGCGACGGCCTCCGGGGTTCGCGCGGCCTGGCGCTCGAACATCGACACCAGCGTCGCGTCCGCACCCGCCAGTGCGGCGATATCCACCTCGGTCGCATTCCAGATCCGGAGGCTGACCTCGCGCTCCAGATCGGTGGTGACCGCCACCGACGACAGCGGCCGGTCGGGATCGAGGTCGACCAACCGCTCCAGGAACCGCACGAAGCGGGCGTGATGGCGGGCGATGTCGTCGGCGCGGTACAGGTTCGGGTTGGCCTCGATGTCGACGTGCACCCGGTCGCTGTCGCCGTAGTAGACGTTGAGGCTCATATCCTCGACCGGCCCGGTCGAGAGCACGTGGTAGCGGCCGACGGTATCGCCGAGGGTGAGATCGCTGCGGAACAGCATGATGTTGGCCAGCGGCCCGAACAGCGCGCGTCGGGTGGCCAGTCCTTCCATGCCGGCGTCGCGGCGAATGTCCTCGTGCCGGTAGCGCTGATGCCGCAGGGCCCCGGCGACCTCGACCCGGGTCTGCCGCAACAGCTGCGCCCAGGTGGCCTGCCCTGCCTGCAACCGCAGCGGGACGATATTGGAGAGCATGCCGGCCGAGCGTCGCATCACGGCCGTCGTGCGGGCGGTGACCGGCAGGCTCAGCACCGCCTCGTCACGTCCGGTCAGCCGCGCCAGATAGGCCGCGAAGGCGGCGAGCAACACCACGGCTGCACTCGAATCATGTGCTGTCGCAATGTCGTTCATCCGGTTGACGATCTTGTCCGGCAGCCGGCGGCCGTAGACCAGGTTCCCGGCCGAGCGAGGTGCGCTGCGGCCGTTGAGTGTGGTCGCGCCGTCCAGATCGCGGACGCGCTCGCCCCAGTACCCTCGATCGGCGGCGAATCGGGTGCTGTCGCGGTAGCCCCGCTCCCCGTCCACCAGTGATTCGAGGCTGCCCGCCTTGGCCGGTTCGGGGTCGATGCCGCGCAGCTCGGCGGTGTAACGCTCGGCGACGCGCATGGTGTTGGTCAGGGCGCCGAACCCGTCGAGAACGATGTGGTGGGCGCGCAGATACCAGAACCAGCGCCGGTCACCGACCCGCAGCACGGCGCCGGCGAACAGCCGATCCGCCAGCAGATCCACCGGTCGCGTGTAGTCCGCGCGCATCCAGTCGTGGGCGGCCGCGACCGGATCGGCAGCATCGCGCAGATCGACCGGCACGATGTCGACGGGAAGCCGCGGGTCCACGCACTGATACGGCTCGCCGTCGATTTCGCCGAGCCGCACCACCGTGGACCCGAACTCCCGGGCCGCGTCGACCGAGACCCGTTGCAGCACTTCGACATCGAGGTCGCCGTGCACGTCGACGTACTGGGCGATATTGATCGGAGTCTGCGGATCGAGCAGCTGGGCGTACCAGACACCCAGCTGCGCCGGTGTCAACGGGAACGGCGACGGATCCGACGTGATCTCGGCGCCGTGGCCTTCACCCGGACCGAACCCGCTCAACTCCGAACCCTGCACCAGAGCCTCCTCGATTGACGAAATACCCAGCGACCGAACGCTTTTCGGGCAGCACGAAATAAGCCCCGGGCACCGCGCGACGACGCGGACCCTGGCTTTGCCACGGATGGTTCGGCGAATACACCTCACGCGATCGCGAAGGTGTGAAAGAGCGAAATGGTTTGTGTCTCAGTAATTTCGGTGAACCGGTGCGGTCACCAACTCATCCTCGAACTCGACTTCCTCCAACATCGCGGCCCCGAGCTCCCGCGGCCTCATCTCCTGCATCGGCCGGTGGCGACTCGCGCCACCGTTCATGCAGCGAACACTAGGCCGAAGACCAATAAAAAGGAACGAGATCCTTCAAAAAAACTCGGACTAGCGTCCAATTGGGTCGATATCGGGGCAGAGATGTGCCCGAAACCACACTGTGACCTGTTTGTGTGAGTCAGGACACTTTCAGACGCGGAGCCTACGAGCCGAAACGTTGCATCTGCGTTGCATCGGCGCCCATCCTCCGGTCGAGCACCCGGATTTTGGCCTCGATCTGGGCATACAGGGCGGAATCGCGATCGGCGGTGGCTCGATAGGCCACCCATGCGGCGGCATCGTCACGTCCCTCGGCACCCGAGGTCCACCGGCTCAGCACGGCCGCGTCACCGGAACGTAACACCGCGGTCCGCAGCCGCACCCGCAATTCATCGCGGATGTCTATAACTCCGGGAGCGGTCGAACGGGGCAGTACCGGTCCGGTGTAATGGCGGACCGCACTGTGCACGTCGCCCGAATCCAGCGCCGCGCGCAGAGCCTCCACATCCGTGGACACCGGCACCCGCAACCGATACGGCCGCGAGCCGAAGACGTCCGGGCCGACCACCGAGCGCAGCCGCGACATGGCGGCCCGGATGGTGGCGTTGTCGAGGTCGGTGTCGTCGAGCAGCAGTGCCAGGTGATCGGCGGACAGACCTTCGGCGTGTTCGGCCAGCAACAGCAGGATCTCGGCATGCCGCTGCGACAACGCGATGCGCTCGCCGTCGACCGACAACTGTGGCTGGCCCAGACCCAGTACCTCCAGCGCCAGCCGGCCGGCGGTCCGCGGTGGCGCCGAATGCCCCACGGGCGCACGACGATCCGCGCCGCGCTGTTCGGTGCGCACGGCCGCCAGCACCAAGTCCATTTCCGCCGCGGTCGCGGCGGCCTTGACCAGCGCGAGTATCTCCGGGCGCGCGACGCGCACGCCGCCGGCGATCATCAGCACGCCGACCAACCGGCCGTCCGGATCGTGGACGGGCGCGGCCGCCCCGGTGAGCTGATGCATCCGATGCAGGAAGTGTTCCGGTCCGTGGATCCAGGTGGCGCGGCCGGTGCGGACCACCAGTCCTACCGCGTTGGTGCCGATGCGGCGTTCGGACAGATCGTCGCCCTCACGCAGGCCGACCTCGGCGGCGGCCTCGACCCGGTCGGGATTGCCGTGCACCGACAGCACCCGGCCGAACTGGTCGGCGACGACCACGATCAGCCCGATGCCGGTGGCATCCTGCAGCAGCAGCTTGTCGACCAGTGGCATCACCGTGGCAATCGGATGGTTGTCGCGGTAGCGCTGCAGATCGGCGCCGCGCAGACCGCGGCCGTCGAGTACGTCCATGGGATCGACCCCGCCGCGCACACTGCGCAGCCAGGACTCCAGAACCAGCGGACGCAGCAATCCGGGCAGCTGATTGAGCTGATCGCCCCCGACGCTGAGGTAACCGTGGGCCTGAGCGGCATAGGCTTCCAGCGCACCGAGCTGTGTCCCGGGCTCGACCCTGCCCTCGGGACGGTTATCGCCTGTGAGATTGCTGACCATTTGCCTTTCTTTCCCGTCCCACACTGTACCGGCGGGTCAGGAAGGGCATGGTCGAAGCATACGGTTTGTCCGACAGGTCACACCGGCGCCGGATCGCGGCGAAGTGTGAGGTAGACGGCATATCGGGGTCACATGTGACCCCGGCCATCAATGCCGCGGAACCGCCGGGCGCAGCGCGGCCACGTTGCGGGCACGCAGCGCGCCCGACCAGAGACCGGTCCCGTAGGCGAGGTCGTCGAGCCGCTTGCACATCAGATACCGCACCGGATCCAGGCCGCCGGCATCGCGGTGGGTGAACCAGTCGGCCAGTCCGTCGGCGATCGCCAGGGTGACCGCCAGCCGGCGGATGCGCCGGGAGGCGATCATCGCCAGCACGGTCACCGGCCAGTAGTGCCGGCACAGCGCCGAGACGATCCGCCACACCCCGGCGGAGAAGCCGCGGGCCAGATGAATGGCCGCCACCCGCGTCGGATTGTCGAGTTCGGCGAACACCCGCCGCAGCCGGAGCAGCGCGGCGAGCAGCGTCGCGAGCCCGCCCAGGATTCCGGCCCGCGACGCGGTGGCCAGCAGCGCGGTGGCGGCGACGGTCCAGAACGGCACCGACAGCGGGGCGACCATCCCGGCGTGGCGCCGGGCCAGCGGCGCCGCCGCGGCGCCGTGAGAGACCTTGCGGCCGAACCACTTACCGAACGAGGCCGGCTGATCGCAGGCGACGTGCGCGGCGGGCTCGTAACGCAACCGCCAGCCGGCGCGCTCGAGTCGCCAGCACAGATCGATATCGGCGGCCGAGCGCATCTGCTCGTCGAATCCCCCCTCGGCCAGCAGTGCGTGCCGCCGCACCAGCAGGGCCGCGCCCGGCGCGTACGACACCGAGCCGCGCGAACTGACCGCGGTTTCCCGGCGGCCGAAATCCAGGGACGACCGCGCGCTCTCGTAGCGGCCCAGCACACTGGCATCCGGCTCGCGCGCCACGATGCGCGGTGCGACCAAGGCGACCTCGGGATCGCTGAAGTGCCCGAGCATGACCTCCAGCCAGCCCGCGCGGGGAACCACATCGGAATCCAGGAACGCGACGAATTCCGTTGTCGCCGCCCGCAGTCCGGCATTGCGCGCGGCGACCACGCCCTGGCGGGAATCGTGGCGCAGCACGGTGACGCGGCATCGGCCACCGGTACGCGGGATCCGGACCGGCCGGTCGGAACCGTCGTCCACGACCACCACGCTGTGCCCGCGCAGGGCCGAGAGCAGCCGCTGCAATCCGGCGGCGTCGTTGCAGTGCGGCACCACGACCGTGACTTCCTCGGGCGAGGGCAGCAGGCGCGGACGCGGGTTCGCCACCCCGGAGTCGAGCAGCCGTCTGGCAACCACCGCGGACTGGGGATCCGTCACTTCGAGATACCCGTCACCGATCAGGGCGGCCGCTTCCGGAGCAAGTTTCAGCAACCTCGTCGGCGAGCCGCCGACCAAGAGCCGTCCACCGGAATAGGTGCGCACCCGAGGATCGATTCGCACCCCGAACCCGTTGGGCAGTCGATCATGGCGCATTCCAAGAATGCTATGCGCTAACCGCCCGCCGGGCATCCCGTGTCGAAAAAAACGGATCGAATTCGATACGAATCCGGCGGCAAGCCACCGGCTCCGGCGGCACGCAGGTGTCAATGACCATCGACGCTATCCAGCTATCACACGGCAACATTCACTTCATGATCAACGAGATTCCGCCTGGGAAGCGGTAGTTCATCTCCGGCTACTACCGCGCGAGATGCGGCGCCGCCGCCTGCGCCGATCTCGTCCACGTACCGGGCCGCGACCACGAACGCGCACTCTAGACTGCGGAAGGCAAGCACGTTGAACAGCAGATGACGGGTGGCCGTCGGGCGGGCTGCGCAGGTCTAGAGGTGGCATGGGAGTCGGACGGATGCAGACGAGCGGGGGCGGCAACACACTCTCGGAAGCCGAGATAGTCGAGGCCGCATTGCGTGTAGTGCGCGCCGACGGCGTGGAGAAGCTGTCGATGCGCCGGCTCTCCCGCGAACTCGGCGTCTCGCCGATGGCGCCCTACTACTACGTCGCCGACAAGCGCGAACTGCTCGATCTGGTGGCCAGCGCCGCCCTCACCGGAGTGCGGACCCCACCGCCGGAATTCGGCACCTGGCAGCAGCGCCTGCGCGCGCTCATCGATCAGATCGACGAGAAGCTGCGCAAACATCCGGGCCTCGGCGATGTGCTGATCGAACAGACGCTGGGCAAACAGCTCGACCTGATCGCGGCTGTGATGGAAATCCTGTCCGATGCGGGGTTCGACGATCGCAATGTGCTCGCCGCCTATGCCACGATTCATACGTATCTGTTCGGCCGCGCCCGGGTCAATCCACGGGACCGATCGGCGCTGGTCGACATGCCGCTCCCCGAAGCCGTCGAGCGGGCCGTCAAGCACATGGGCGATCTGCGCGGCAAATACTCCTACGACTTCGGCATGGATGTGCTGATCGCGGGGCTCGAGGCCCAGCTTGTCCGGCAGCGGGACGGCCACGTATCATAAATTAGAACACGTTCTAGTTTGCCTGCTCCAGTGCCCGGCCCCGAGAGGACACCATGACCACCGCCGATCCCGTCGTACCGCACAGCTCACGATCGGCCGTGCTGCGGGTCGCCGCTGTCGTCAACGAGACGGCCGACGCCTGTTCGCTGGTCTTCGACGTGCCCGAAGAACTGCGCGAGCGCTTCGCCTACCAGCCCGGCCAGTTCCTGACGTTGCGCATCCCGAGCGAGCGCACCGGTTCGGTCGCGCGCTGCTATTCGCTGGCCAGCTCACCGCACACCGATGTACAGCCGAAGGTCACCGTGAAGCGCACGGTCGACGGATACGCGTCGAACTGGGTGTGCGACAACGTCAAAGCCGGCGACGAGATCGAGGTGCTGCCGCCCTCCGGCGTCTTCACGCCGAAGGATCTGGACGAGGATCTGCTGCTGTTCGCCGCCGGCAGCGGTGTCACCCCGGTGATGTCGATCCTGAAATCGGCACTCGCCCGCGGCAACGGCAGGATCGTGCTGGTCTACGCCAACCGCGATCCGGAATCGGTCATCTTCGCCGACGAACTGCGCGAACTCACCGACAAGAATCCGCAGCGGCTCGTGGTCGTGCACTGGCTGGAGACGCTGCAGGGCCTGCCCACCGCCGACGGGCTGGCCGCGCTGTGCACGCCGTACACCGCTTTCCGCGCCTTCATGTGCGGGCCGAAGGCGTTCATGGACCGGGTGCACGACGCCCTGGCCCAGCTGGAGGTGCCGCGCAACCGCACCCACGCCGAGGTCTTCAATTCGCTGTCCGGCGACCCGTTCGCCGCCGGCGCCCCGGTCGAGGTCAGCGAGGAGGACGCCGCCGACGCGGCCACCGTCGAGGTCGAACTCGACGGCGAGACCCATTCCATGCAGTGGCCGCGCCGTCAGACCCTGGTCGACATCATGCTCGCCAAGGGCCTGGACGTGCCGTACTCCTGCCAGGAGGGCGAATGCGGATCCTGCGCCTGCACGGTGCTGGAAGGCAAAGTGGAGATGGACAATTCGGAGATTCTCGATCCGGAGGACATCGAAGCCGGGTACATCCTCGGATGCCAGGCGCATCCGGTCACCGATCATCTGAAGATCCAGTTCTGAGTGCCGCCGCTGCCCTGGCGGGCCGACAGGCCTTGCGCGGCCGGTGAATCCGCAATCGTCCGCCGCGGTGACGCCGTATCGGCACCGCGGCGGGCGAGCCGGCCTACGACGCCTGTCGTTGCGCCCGATACGCCGCGCGCGCCTCGGGTTCCAGATGTTCGGTGGCGTAACTCAGCGCCGTGCGGCCCATATCGTGGGCACGGCGGTCCAGGAATTCGATGAGCAGAGCGCGATCCACCCGTTTGCCGACTTCCCGCAGCATCCAGCCGACCGCCTTCTGAATCAGGTCGCGCCGATCGTCGAGCAACTGTTCGCACAGTGCGAACGTGGTCGAGGCGTCGCCGGCCTTGATGAAGGCGAAGGTCGTCAGCAGCGCGACCCGGCGTTCCCACAGCGAATCCGACCGGGCCAGTTCGTCGAGCAGATCGCGCGGCCGTTCCAGTAACCACGGGCCCAGGATGTTCTCGGCCGACACATCGACCAGATCCCAATTGTTCACGCGCCCACCGCGCACCGCCGCCAGATACATGTCGACGATTTTCTGTTGCGCGGCAACGTCGTACGTGCGCCGTTTCCCCGCCTTCGCCATGGCATTGTTCGCGATCACCAACGCCGCGAGCCGATGTTCGTGCACGGGACTCCGCAAAAGTTCAGCTATCTCCGAAATGGGCAGTGCGGAAAATCGTTTCGCGACCTTGCGGGTCTGCGGCACGGGGACTCCGATGAAGACATCGCCCTCGCCGTACTCCCCCGGCCCGGTTTTGAAGAACCGCCGCAACTCGAGGGCCCGCGCGGGATCGCCCAGCTCGTCCATGGCGCGCGCGACATCGGCGGCAACCGGCGCGGACGTCACGCCCGCACTCCGCCGACACGGCCCGACGCCGGGTGCTGCTGCTCCGGAAAAGACACCACGCTCATGTACGGCAGTATCACTCACACTTCACCCGATTCCCGGCGACAACGCGTCCGGCCGGGGCCGGACACGTGCCGTCACGGTCCTAATTGGCGAAGCTGCGCTCCGCTCGCGCCGGAGCGTGCGCGGACACCGCTCCCGCGGGGATGACGATGCGCCAGCTCGGTTGCTTCCGCACCGGGAAGGGCGGGAGTTCGGCGGTGCTCGGCGCGGGCTCGTGCCGCTCGGCGGTGATATCCGCGAATTCGACCACGGGAGCCGGGGGTGTTGCCGATGCGGCCGGCGCCGGGTGGGGTGCGGCCGGCGCAACGTGAGGTGCGGTCGGCGCCGCGTGAGGTGCGGTCGGCGCCGCGTGAGGTGCGGTCGCTGCCGACAGCGGTGCGGTCGCTGCGGTCGGCGCCGGTTGCGATGTTGCCGGCACCAGCCGCGGCGCGGTCGGTGCCGACGGGTGTGCGGCTTCGGCCGATATCGTCGTCGGCCGGGCAGCGGTGCGGGCAATGGGATTGTCGCGCAGATGATTCGTCAGCACACATGCCGCGGCGCCGAAGGCGGTGATTCCGGCCAGCATCGCGGCGAAGTCGAGGTGGGCGCCCGCCAGTTGATGGGCGGCGTGCGCCCCGCCGAAGAGACCGCGGAGGACGCCGGAGAGGCTGCTGTCGTCGGCGACCGCCGCGCGCATCTCGGATTCCTTGTTGTCGAGGTACAACACCTCCGCGAGCACGAACAGCGCCATGCCGGTGCTCGCCACCGCGGCCGCGGTGGCGAAGATCGCCACGCGGGTTCGCAGATACGCCGCCGCGGCGAAGATCGTCGCGAGCACCGCGACACAGGTCAGCACCGCCCACGTGCCGCTGATATCGGTGGTGCGCAGACCGGCCCCTTCCCAGTCCTGCTGGGTTTCGGTAGTGCCGGTCAGCCTGCCGAAGGCATCGGACCGGATCGCGCCGCCGGGTCCGGAGGCCGACAACCAGGGCTGGAACAACAGCACGAGAGTCGTGGCGCTCAACGCGGCACCGCACAGGTATCCCCGGATCGGACGGCGACCACCCGGTGGCGTCGGTAGTGAGCCGTACGACGATTCGGGGTCGCCGGTTCCGGGATGAACATCGCTCCAAGGCGTTCGGGTAGCCATAACTCCGGGTCTGTCTGTTACCGATGCGCCGGCCTCGTGGCGGCCGGGCCCGGCAGGGGTGGGTGCGGAAATGCGTCGACGACCGCGCTGTACGTCTGCGAGAAATCACCGTAGAACCGCGCCCGGTCACGGGCCACCGAACCTCCCACGGGTGGCTGGGGCGCAGGTCACAGCCCCTTTTTCGAGGTTACGAAGGGGGTGCCGAAAGAAGTTGCACCGGAACGGGTTTCGAACGCCGGCACCGACTCCGATACTGCGCGGGCGGCGGGAAGCGAGGACGCGACCGTGACCGGTTCAACACCGCCTACGCCCAGTGCCCGCGAATTACGCGGTGGGGCAGGCAGTGTCGACCGCCCCGAGTACCCGGCCCGATTCGAATGCCGCCGCACTCGCGGGCAGTTCACCGGCGCGGCCGCTGTTGTACACCGTCACCGTGCCGGCGCCGGCGGTCGGCCGGCCCAGGGCGTCGATGCGCCGAAGGGTCTGGCCCGCAACGGCTTCCGCGCTGTCGAACAGCCGCACGCCCGAGGGCAGCGCGGCCACGATGGAATCGAGGACCAAGGGGTAGTGGGTGCAGCCGAGTACGACCGCCTCGGTGCCGGCGGGAGTCTGCTCGGCGGCGCGGGCGATGGCGTGCTCGACGGCCGGGAGATCCCCGCGGTCGATGGCGTCGGCGAGGCCGTGGCACGCCACACCGGTCACATCGGCGTCACCGCCGAAGCGGGCGATCAGGTCGGCCTGGTAACGGCTCGCGGTCGTGGCCGCGGTCGCCCACACCGCGACCGAGGCACAGGCGGCGGCGGCCGGTTTGATCGCCGGGACGGTGCCGATCACCGGCACCTCGGGCCCGACCTCGGCCCGCACCTGTTCGAGTGCGGTGACGCTGGCGGTATTGCACGGCAGCACAATGGCCTCAGCGCCGAGCCGCAACGATCGGCGGGCCGCATCCAGCACCCGATCGATCACCCACTGCTCGGGTTTCGGCCCCCACGGCGCACCGTCGGGATCCAGTTGCAGCAGCAGATCGAGGTCGGGACGCAACTTGCGCAGCCACGCCCCCGTCGGCAACAACCCCAGTCCCGAATCGATGAGCGCAACGATCACCCGGCCACTGTATTAGCGTCGCCACGAACCCTCGCGCCCGACCGGGGTATCGGCCGGACATGTGTCGCATGTCGATGGCGGACCGCCCGCACCGGGAGCGACGACCGAGCCGAGCGAGCGCCGGACGGCCCGCCGACGTGGGCGTTCAGCTCAGCGGGGCGGCAGACCGGGCGTTGGCGGCGAGTTCGGCGCGCATCTTCATCACCTGCGCGGTGCGCCCGCCGCCGACCACGGCGGTCAGGACGCCGCCGTCGAAGTAGTGCGCCAGGAATTTGCGGCCGTCGTCCTCGATGATCCGGATCTCGTCGGCGCCCGCCGGGGTGCCGAGAACCTGGATCTTCAGGTCGTACTGGTCACTCCACACGTACGGCACCCGGGCGGCCGCGGGAACGTCGCCGCCGAGCAGCGCGGTCGTCAGCAGCCGGGCCTGCTCACCGGCGTTGGTCCAGTGCTCGACACGCTTGTGCCGGCCGTTGTCGTGGCGCCAGGCGGCGACATCGCCGACCGCCCACACCCCCTCGACCGAGGTGCGGCCCACCTCGTCGGCGAGGACGCCTCCGCCCGCCTGCGGTTCCGCCAACGGGATGCCGGATCCGGCCAGCCATTCGGTGATCGGCGCGGAGCCGACACCGATGACCACCAGGTCCGCGGCGACCGTACTGCCGTCGGCGAGCGTGGCCCCGGTGACCGCGCCGTCGTCGACCTGCAGCGAGCTCAGGCCGACGCCGCAGCGCAGGTCCACCCCCTCGTCCCGGTGCATCCGCCCGACCAGGCGGCCGACCGCCTCGCCCAGCGCGGCGGCCAGCGGGGTGGGCTGCGGTTCCACCAGCACGACGTCGACACCGCGGGAACGGAAACTCGCCGCCAGCTCGCAGCCGATGAATCCCGCGCCGACCACCAGCGCCCGCCGCGCGGTGGCCAATGCGTCGCGCAGTGCGGCCGCATCCTCGTGCCGGCGCAGGACGTGGACGCCGGCAGCCTCGGGCAGGCCCGGAATTCGCTTGGGGCGCAAGCCCGTTGCGATGATCAACTGTCCGTACTCGAGCACGGAACCGTCGTCGAAGGTCACCGTGCGCGCCGCGGTGTCGACTCCGGTCGCGGCCAGTCCCAATCGCAGCTCGATGTTCTTCTCGGCGAAGAATTCGGCGGGGCGCAGCGTCGTATCCTCGGTCTCGCCGCGCACGAACTGCTTGGACAGTGGCGGCCGATCGTAGGGCAGGCGCTGTTCGTCACCGACGAGGATCAGTCCGCCCTCGTATCCGGCGCGGCGCAATTCCTCCGCGGTGCGCAGGCCGGCCAGACCGGCGCCGACGATCACGATCGGGCCTGTCATCGCTGCGCTCCCGGCTCGGTTCCCACTGCTGGCACGTATTGCTGCACCAAACCACCATAAACTAGAACACGTTCTAGACTACCGTGACGGGCGCCATATCCGACATTGGTGCAGGAATTTTCCGGGCCACGTATTGATCGGGCGGTCAATCAGAGTTATACCGAGATCAGAACACAATCCGCCCCCGAGGAGGCTCCCATGCTCACCGAAAACCGCACGCTGAGTTTCGTGGCCGTGGCACTGGGCGTCTACACCGCCCTGTCGCCCATCTGGACCGACCACAGCAACCGCGCCATGTGGACCCTGATCGTGCTCGGCGTGCTGATCGCCCTGACCGGCCTACTCCAGTTCACCCGCCCGGGAATCGCCACCACCGATTACGCCATGGGCCTGTTCGGTGTCCTGCTGTTCATCTCCCCCTGGGTGATGAACTACAGCTCCTTCAGCGCGGCGTCGTGGACCGCGTGGATCGTCGGCGTACTGACCGTCGCGGTCGCCCTGGCCGCGCTCCCGCAGGTATCGGCACGGATGCATACTGCTCACTGATGCAGATGCCCACACCCCATCGAGCCGGGCGTCGCCGTAGCAGGAAGGTCGACGGCGACGCCCGCGCCCTGATTCTGGATGCCGCCGAAAGCCTGTTCGCGGCACACGGATTCGACGCGACCGCGACGGCTGCCATAGCCGCCGCGGCCGGCGTTCCGAAGGGGCTGGTCTTCTACTACTTCCCCACCAAGGACTCCATCCTCTCGGCGCTGATGGCCGAGCGAGTTCCCGCCCATCCGATCGACGACATCGCCACGGTGGTCAGCCCCGGGGATCCGGCGACCAGCCTGGTGAACCTCGACGCGGCGCTGAATCTGCGCGACCACCACTCCTCGGTGCTGCGCGTGATCATGTGGCGCGAGGCCGATACGCACCCGGATGTGCGAAAACAGGTGCGCCGCATGCGCGATCAGCTGCTCGACATCACGGCCCGGGTCCTGCAGGCGAGTGCACCCGGGCAGGTGCAGCCCGGGACCCTGCGTGCCTGCGCGGCCGCCTGGGTGTCGGCCATGCTCACCATCGCGAGCACCGATCGGTTGCACGCACTCGACGGATTGACACTCGCGGGCGCCGAGGAGATCACGAATCTGTCCCGGGTCGTCGCGGCCGGCATGACCAGCCTGGGCTGAGCCGCCGCCGGTTCAGCGGGCCCGCAGCAGACCGTCGACCAGCGCGCGTAACCCCTGCTCATAGGTGTCGGCCGCGGTGAGCGCGCCCCACCGGTCGGCCACGGCCGCCAGGCGCGGCAGCTCGCCGGCATCGATATCGGCGAAGACGCGCTCCCGGAACACGGGCCGGTCGTCGTCGCGGCGCCGGCGAGCCGCGGCGCGAATCAGAATTTCCCCGGCGGTGTAGTACCAGACGGTCCGGTAGGCGTGCACCGCCCGCTCGGCATCCAGGCCGGCCTCCATCGCCGCGTCCAGAATCGTTTCGGGATACCAGAGTGCGGCCGGCGAGAGCAGGTCGTCGGCGGTGAGCACCTCGGTGATCCACGGAACCGGGGCCAGGATGTCGTGCATCGCGCGAGCCGCGACGATCAGGCGTTCCCGCGGGTCGTCCGGCAGATGCGGGCGCACCGCACCCGTCGCCACATCGTCGAGCAGGAGCAGCAGCAGCGCGTCCTTGTCCGGTACGTGGTGATAGAGCGCCATCGGCGTCGCCCCGAGTTCGGTGGCCAGGCGCCGCATCGTCAGTGCCTGCACGCCGTGGGTCTCGATCAACTCGCGCGCGACGGCCACGATCTGCGCACGCGACAACCGCGGCGGACGTCCGGTTCGAGTGCTCACCCGGCCATCTTGACATGAGCTCTCGACAGCGAGCATGACGGTCGGTTACTTTTTATACATGTATAGAAAGTATTCGCCGCGCGTCGCTCTGGCGGCGATCGCGGTGGCGCAGTTGATGATCGCGCTGGATATGGCGGTGGTGAACGTGGCCCTGCCCGCCGTTCGCCGCGATCTGGGCTTCACACCGATCGATCTGTCGTGGGTGGTGCACGTGTATGCGCTGACCTTCGGCGGATTTCTGCTGCTGGGCGGAAGGGCCGGCGATCTGTTCGGCCGACGGCGGCTGTTCGTGCTCGGGCTGTTCGGATTCGCCCTCGCCTCACTCGCCGGTGGGCTGGCCCAGCAACCGTGGCAACTGATCGCCGCGCGCGCTGTCCAAGGTGTGGCGGCCGCGACCGTCGCACCGGCCACCCTGGCGATGCTGACCGTCCTGTTTCCGCACGGCCCGGCGCGCGTGCGTGCCTTCGGACTGTGGAGTGCGGCGAACGGAGCCGGTGGCGCGCTGGGCGTGCTGCTGGGCGGCGTGCTCACCGAGTACGCCGGATGGCGGTGGGTGATGCTGATCAATCTGCCGATCGCCGCGTTGGCGCTGGGACTCGGTCTCTTCGGCATCCCGGCCGATCGCCGCGACGGGATGCGCCCGCCGCTCGACATCGCCGGGGCCCTCACCGCGACCGGCGGCGCCGGATTGCTCGTTCTCGCCGTCGTCCGCACCGATCGCTACGGCTGGCTCTCGCCGGTGACCGGGGGGACGGTACTGGCCGCGCTGCTGCTCCTGGCGGCCTTCGTGTGGTTCGAACGACGAGCCGCGGTGCCACTGGTGCGCCTGTCGCTGCTGCGCAACCGGTGGGTCGCCGGGGCGGATCTCGTCATCGCTCTGGCCGCGGCGGGACAGTTCTCGGCCTTCTACTTCGTCTCGCTCTATATGCAACAGTCGCTCGGAATGTCCGCCGCGGCAACGGGACTGGCTTTCGTTCCATTCTCCGCCGGGGTCGTCGCCGGTACCGTGATCGCGACTCGATTCGGGGACGGACGCTCGCCACGAGCACTGCTGATCCCGGGATCGCTACTGGCCGCCGCCGGACTCGGGTGGTTCGCGTTGCTGGACGCGGGCGGCGGCTTCGCCGCCGACGTCCTGGGGCCCTCGCTGGTCACCAGCATCGGATTCGGACTGTGCCTCGCGCCGCTCGCGGCCGCCGCCACCACCGGCGTCGCCCCGACGGAGGCCGGCATGGCATCCGGGCTGATGAACAGCGCCCGCCAGGTCGGCGGAGCGATCGGATTGGCCGCCCTCGCCACGATCGCCGCCCAGCGCACCGGATCGGCCGAAACGCCGCAAGCCGTCACCGCGGGCTATGCGACCGGACTGGCGATCGGGGCGGCCCTGCTCCTCGGCGCCGCGGTCGTCGCGGCGGTGGTCCTGCCGCGCCGGGCCGCGATCGAATCCACACGGCTGCCCGCACCGGCTCCGGTCGCGGCCGAATGAAGGGAAAAACCATGCAACTCGCACCTGTCGACCTGTTCGCACGCGGCATCCGGATGCTGCCGGACGGCCGGGTTTTCGATGAACAACGCCGCATGTCCGGAGATATGGCGGGGTGGACGCTGGCGACCTTCCGGGTGGCCACCGACGCCGACGTCCACGGTGACCACTGGGAAATGCATCCGAGCGGAGAGGAGTTGGTGGCGGTGCTCTCGGGCGGAATCCGGATGTATCTGCGCGAGGCCGGCGACGGGGCGGACCCCGTATCACTGCGCGCCGGACAGGCGTTCATCGTGCCGCGGGGACGATGGCATCGAATCGAGGTGGACGAGCCGAGCGAACTGATGTCACTCACACTGCGACGCGGCACCGAACTCGAGAAACGGACGGATTGATCTGCGGCGCAACGGCGGCGGGAGCCGTCGCGCACCCCCGCGAACTCGCACCCCGAAAGGGGAGCGATAAGAATGGAGTGTATGACGGATCCCGCCAATGCCCGTTTCGGAGAACCCCATCCTGCACGAGAGGGGCACCGACTGACCCGCTCCGAGGAGGAGCCGGCTCAGCAGACGGGTAGCGGCGGTCCCGCGCACGGCGGTGCCGAGAAGTTCGGGCTGCGCTGGGACAGCGCCGAATTCGGTGACTCCGGATCGGGGGAGAGCGTCTTCGGCACGCCCCCGGTCGCCTCGCCCACCGATGTCCCGTCCTATTCACCCGACTACCTCACCGGCACCGCGGTTCCGGCCCCTCCTGCCGCACCGCCACTGCCGGTCCGCGACACCTCGGCCCGCACCAGCATCCCGCCGCTCGCCACCCGAGAACCAGCGCAGCGCAGCATGTTCGCGTCCCCGTTCGATGCGGATTACGAGCAGGGTGCGGGGCAGCCGCAGCCGCATCCCACGTCGGCCGACGACGAGTCCGCTCCCACCTCCAGCTTCGCGGTCAGCGCGGCGGAGACGCCTCCCGTCGATCCGAGATCGGGGGTCCTGGGAGCGCCCACGGCTCCCGCCGAGACCGAGACGCCGGAAAAGGCGGGCTGGGCAACCGAACTCGACGCCGAATCCCAGGATCCGGAGGACACCGTCCGCCGCATCGCGGAGAGCCTGGGCATCGACCCCGGGCGGCAGAGCCGCTCCCGTGCCGTCGAGACCGAGCCCGCCGAACCCCGGCCAGCCGAGGCGTCTCCTGCCGAGCCGGCGGAGCCGCCTCGGGCCGATTCCGCCGAATCGGATGCCTCGTCCGCCGCATCCGTCCCGGCCCCGCCGAAACTTCCGATGCGGCTGCCCACCCCCGCCCACGGCATCGCCCGGACCGAACCGGCCGGTACCGGAACGGAATCCGCGGCGGCGGCGAGCACGGAGACCCGCCCGGAGCCCACCCGCCGCCCCATCCCCCGGGCGGCCCGGCGGGCACGCGACAAGGAGCAGCCCGCAGCGAGTACCGCCACGTCCCGGCTGTCCGCTGACATCACCGCAACCCCGGCAGCAGAAGCCCCGAGCGAGGGGCAGCACGGCACCGCGGGCACCGAGCCGGCCGCCGCCACCACCACGGCGTCGGCCAACGACGCCGAGACCCATCGGATTACGGCGGGCACCGACGAATCGGCGACCGGACGCGCGGCAACAACCGATGCCGATCCCGCGCCGTCTGCGGCGACACCGCCGACCAGGCAGTCGGGCGACCACGCCCGTCGATCCACCACGGCTACCGCACCATCGGCCGACGGCGACCACAGCACCCGCGCCGCCTCGGTCACCGACAATGCGCGGATCGCCGCCGAACATACTGTCGCCGAAGCGAATACGACGGACACCACGACCGAGGAGGGCGAAACGTCGTCCCCCGCGGCACGGCTTGCGCATCGGCATTCGAACGAACCGGCCTCTTCCGACCACGCGGAAACAACCGGCCCGGCTCACTCCGGCGCGGCAGACGGTACGGACCGAGCCGACTCCGCAGACTCGCAATCCTGGCAGAACACCGACACGCTTCCTGCCATCCGCAGCCGTGCGGAGAGCGCCGACGCCACTTCCCGGCCGTTCCCCACCCGCAACGGGGTGACGGTAGGGCTGCGTTCCGCCCCGACGAGCACCCTCGTCGAACAGTCCGATACCGACGTCCTTCGACGACGTGCAGCGGAAGCCCCTGCGGCGGAATACGTTCCGACCAGCCGGCACCGGTCGCCCATCGACGACACCAGAGTCGACGACCACGCGGCGACGGAATCGGCGGAAACGTTCGGCCTATCGCACGATTCGGTATTCGACACCGCACCCGACGAATCGCCGGCGGGGGCCGTAGGTACCGGTGGCCGCCGAAATCGCCGCGCCACAAGCGATCACCACTTCGGCGACACCCCGACCGACATCGCGTCCCGCACCGGCTTGCCCTCGACCTCGCGGCGCGCGGCCCGCCGTCGCGCCGAAACCACCGGCGAACCCCCCGCCATCGACGTCGGCCTGGTGATGCAGCTACTGCTGGCCAGCCACACCCTGGAAAATGTGGCCCGCAATGCCGAAGCCGGCGACGTCGACCTCAACGGCCTCATCACCGCCGCCCACCGAACCCGCACGGCCGCAGTCGAACTCGTCACCACCTGGTTCGGCGGCGCCGACCAGATGCGCGAATTCGCCGAAGCCCTCCTGGCCGCCACCGAGAACTGAGAAGTCGGAGGCACCAACGCGAAAAGGGCCGCTCCCCAAGGGGAACGGCCCTTTTCATGCTGTCACATGTCGTGACGGCGTTGTCTCACAAAGTCACTTGATGACCTTGGTGACGCGGCCGGCGCCGACGGTGCGGCCACCCTCGCGGATCGCGAAGCGCAGGCCCTCTTCCATGGCGACCGGCTGGATCAGCTTGACGCTCATCTCGGTGTTGTCGCCCGGCATGACCATCTCGGTGCCCTCGGGGAGGGTCACGACGCCGGTCACGTCGGTGGTGCGGAAGTAGAACTGCGGGCGGTAGTTGTTGAAGAACGGGGTGTGGCGGCCACCCTCGTCCTTCGACAGGATGTACGCCTGGCCCTCGAACTCCGTGTGCGGAGTGGTGGTGCCCGGCTTGATGACGACCTGACCACGCTCGACGTCGTCACGCTTCAGACCACGAACCAGCAGACCGACGTTGTCGCCCGCCTGGCCCTGGTCCAGCAGCTTGCGGAACATCTCGATGCCGGTGATGGTGGTCTTCTGGGTCTTCTCGCGGATACCCACGATCTCGACCTCTTCGTTGACGTTGATCACGCCACGCTCGACACGACCGGTGACCACGGTGCCACGACCGGTGATGGTGAAAACATCCTCGATCGGCATCAGGAACGGCTTGTCGGTCTCACGAACCGGGTCCGGGATGGACTCGTCGACAGCGTTCATCAGCTCGACGACCGACTCGACCCACTTCTCGTCACCCTCGAGGGCCTTCAGGCCGGAGACGCGGACGACGGGGGCGTCCTCGTCGAACTCCTGGGCGGCCAGCAGCTCGCGGACCTCCATCTCGACGAGCTCGAGGATTTCCTCGTCGTCGACCATGTCCGACTTGTTCAGCGCGACCAGGATGTAGGGCACGCCGACCTGACGGGCGAGCAGCACGTGCTCACGGGTCTGCGGCATCGGGCCGTCGGTGGCGGCCACGACCAGGATGGCGCCGTCCATCTGGGCCGCACCGGTGATCATGTTCTTGATGTAGTCGGCGTGGCCGGGGGCGTCGACGTGCGCGTAGTGACGCTTCTCGGTCTGGTACTCGACGTGGGAGATGTTGATCGTGATACCACGAGCCTTCTCCTCCGGAGCCTTGTCGATCTGGTCGAACGCAAAGCTCTGGTTCAGGTCCGGGTACTTGTCAGCCAGCACCTTGGTGATCGCCGCGGTCAGCGTGGTCTTGCCGTGGTCGACGTGACCGATGGTGCCGATGTTGACGTGGGGCTTCGTCCGCTCGAACTTCGCCTTCGCCACTGTTGTCCTCCTGGACTAGTTAGTGCGTGCTTTTGTGCAGCAGTGCGGTTTGTACTTACAGGGGGTCGTGCGCGACCGATACGGGGCGGATTCTCGCAAACCCGCCCCGACTGCGATTACTCGCCGGTCGCCTTGGCGATGATCTCCTTCGCCACGTTGGCCGGAACCTCCGCGTACGAATCGAACACCATGGAGTAGTTCGCCCGGCCCTGGGTCTTCGACCGCAGGTCACCGATGTAGCCGAACATCTCCGAGAGCGGAACCAGCGCCTTGACGACACGGGCACCACTGCGTTCCTCCATGGCCTGGATCTGGCCACGGCGGGAGTTCAGGTCGCCGATCACATCGCCCATGTAGTCCTCGGGCGTGATGACCTCGACGGCCATGAGCGGCTCGAGGATCACCGGACCGGCCTTACGGGCCGCTTCCTTCAGGGCCATCGCACCCGCGATCTTGAACGCCATTTCCGAGGAGTCGACCTCGTGGTAGGCGCCGTCGAGCAGGGTGGCCTTCAGGTTGACCAGCGGGTAACCGGCGAGGACACCGTACTGCATGGCGTCCTGGATGCCGGCGTCCACCGACGGGATGTACTCGCGCGGAACGCGGCCACCGGTGACCTTGTTCTCGAACTCGTAGGTCGCGCCGTCCTCGCCGGTGAAGGGCTCCAGGCCGATGATGACGCGGGCGAACTGGCCCGAACCACCGGTCTGCTTCTTGTGCGTGTACTCGAGCTTCTCGACCGGCTTGGTGATCGTCTCGCGGTACGCGACCTGCGGCTTACCGACGTTCGCCTCGACCTTGAACTCGCGCTTCATCCGGTCGACGAGGATGTCGAGGTGAAGCTCGCCCATACCGCCGATGACGGTCTGGCCGGTTTCGGCATCCAGCTTCACGGAGAAGGTCGGGTCCTCTTCGGCCAGCTTCTGGATCGCGGTGCCCAGCTTCTCCTGGTCGGACTTGGTCTTGGGCTCGATCGAGACCTCGATGACCGGGTCCGGGAAGGTCATGGACTCCAGCACGATCTGGTTCTGCGGATCGCACAGGGTGTCACCCGTGGTGGTGTCCTTCAGGCCGATGACCGCGTAGATGTGGCCGGCGGAAACCTGCGGGACCGGGTTCTCCTTGTTGGAGTGCATCTGGAACAGCTTGCCCAGACGCTCCTTCTTGCCCTTGGTCGCGTTGATGACCTGGGCGCCGGAGTCGACCTTGCCCGAGTAGACGCGGACGTAGGTCAGCTTGCCGAAGAACGGGTGCACGGCGATCTTGAACGCCAGCGCGGCGAACGGCTCGTCGGCGCTCGGCTTACGAGTGATGATCTCGTCTTCCTTGCCGGGCACGTGACCCTGCACGTTCTCGACGTCCAGCGGCGAGGGCAGGTAGTCCACGACGGCGTCGAGCATGGGCTGCACGCCCTTGTTCTTGAACGCCGAACCACACAGCACGGGGTACAGCTCCGAGGCGACGGTCAGCTTCCGGATGGCGCCCTTGATCTCGTCGATCGTGAGCTCCTCGCCGCCGAAGAACTTCTCCAGCAGCGCCTCGTCCGACTCGGCGACGGTCTCGAGCAGCTCCTGGCGGTACTGCTCTGCCTTCTCCTTCAGGTCGGCCGGGATCTCGGTGACCTCGTACTTCTCACCGAGCTTGGTCTCGCCGGTCCACACCTTGGCGTTCATCTCGACCAGGTCGACGATGCCCTCGAAGGTGTCCTCCGCGCCGATCGGCAGCTGGATGACCAGCGGCTTCGCACCGAGACGGTCCTTGATGGTCTGGACGGTGAAGTAGAAGTCCGCGCCCAGCTTGTCCATCTTGTTGACGAAGCAGATACGCGGCACGTCGTACTTGTCGGCCTGACGCCACACCTGCTCGGACTGCGGCTCGACGCCCTCTTTACCGTCGAACACCGCGACGGCGCCGTCGAGCACACGCAGCGAACGCTCCACCTCGACGGTGAAGTCGACGTGGCCGGGGGTGTCGATGATGTTGATCTGGTTCTGGTTCCAGAAGCACGTCACCGCCGCCGAGGTGATGGTGATGCCGCGTTCCTGTTCCTGCTCCATCCAGTCGGTGGTCGACGCACCGTCGTGGGTCTCACCGATCTTGTAGTTCACACCGGTGTAGAACAGGATTCGTTCGGTAGTGGTCGTCTTGCCGGCATCGATGTGCGCCATGATGCCGATATTGCGGACCTTGTTGAGGTCGGTGAGCACGTCCTGTGCCACGGAAATCTTCCCCGCTCTGCTCTGTTAGCGATCAGCTAGTCGGTATTTTCGGGAACGGCCCGGGCGGTTCCGCCGCGATGCGGGCCCCTGGCCTTCACTATGTCAACGTCGGGTGCGGCTGATAAGTGCCCTGCTGAGAGCACGTGCCGCACCCGACTGTGACTCGCCTCCCGGCGCCGTTCCTTCACCGGCGGACCGGGTGACCAATCACCAGCGGTAGTGCGCGAACGCCCGGTTGGACTCGGCCATCTTGTGGGTGTCCTCGCGACGCTTCACCGAAGCGCCCAGACCGTTGCTCGCATCCAGCAGCTCGTTGGCCAGACGCTCGATCATGGTCTTCTCACGACGCGCGCGCGAGTAGTTGACCAGCCAGCGCAGCGCCAGGGTGTTGGCGCGACCCGGACGAACCTCGACCGGGACCTGGTAGGTGGCGCCACCGACACGACGCGGCTTCACCTCGAGGGCGGGCTTCACGTTGTCGAGCGCACGCTTGAGGGTCACGACCGGATCGGTACCGGTCTTCTCGCGCGCCTGCTCGAGGGCACCGTAGACGATGCGCTCGGCGGTCGACTTCTTGCCGTCCAGCAGGATCTTGTTGACCAGCTGAGTGACCAGCGGCGATCCGTAGACCGGATCGTTGATCAGCGGACGCTTGGGTGCGGGGCCCTTGCGTGGCATATCAGCTCTTCTCCTTCTTGGCGCCGTAGCGGCTGCGGGCCTGCTTGCGGTTCTTCACACCCTGGGTGTCGAGCGAGCCGCGGATGATCTTGTAGCGCACACCGGGGAGGTCCTTCACACGACCACCGCGAACGAGCACCATCGAGTGCTCCTGCAGGTTGTGACCCTCGCCCGGGATGTAAGCCGTGACCTCGACCGCGCTGGTCAGGCGAACACGCGCGACCTTACGCAGCGCGGAGTTCGGCTTCTTCGGGGTCGTGGTGTACACGCGGGTGCACACGCCACGACGCTGCGGGCTCCCCTTCAGGGCCGCAGTCTTGGTCTTGGCGACCTTGTCGCGACGACCCTTGCGGACCAGCTGGTTGATGGTTGGCATATACCGGCTTTCCTTATTCAGTAACCAGGTGTCTGGAACTCTTCGATGTCTGTTTGTCGGCGGCGCTCCTCCGATTCCCCGGAGTTCACGCCGCCGTCATAGAGCTGTCACCACTTGCCCGAGTCGCGTTTCCACGCGCCCCGAGGTCGGGCGTGTCGCGCGCAGTACATGCCTACGTTTCCGGGCACGCTGAAACGGTCGGCCGCTCTCGCTGGCTTACGTTCTACGCACAAACCTGCCCGCACGCTTCCGGGCACAGCGATCCACGATACCCGTCGGCGCGGCGGGGAGCAAAAGTGGGGTCCGCAGGCCCCGGCCCACCACCGACTATGCGATTTCACTATCTCTCGAGGTCCGCCGACCGGCGCATCCGGGGTGGCGCTCGCCTCAGCGAGCCAGATTCAGAGTCAACTCGGCCAGTTTCTTGGCCCCGGCGCACGGATCCGGATGCCCACCCGGCCGGTAGTTCACCCACCAGCCGATGATCCCGGTGTCCGCGGCCGGCGCCATCACGCCGCACGAATCCGGATCGCCCGGCCGCTGGACCTGCAGCGAGCGCCGGCCCTGCACATTCACATCCGTGGTGGTGTAGCCGAGCCGATCGTTGTTGGCCTTCTCGGTCGGCAGCGACCCCATCTCGTACCAGTTCAGCGTGGCCATACCGTTGCCGCCGGACGTCCCCGACAGATCCCACATGCACACCGCGCCGTTGAACGACCCCTGCGCGTCCTGAGCGCCGGTCGCCTTGGCGATGTCCTCCTGCTTGACGACCTCGCATTCGCGCAGCAACTTGTCGAAGTTCATGTTCACTCCGCCGCCGCTACCCGCCGGCAACGCGGTCCCCGAGACCGTGCGGCCGCAGCCGCCGACCGTCACCCCGACCGCGAGTGCGAGGACGGCGATCCCGCCCGCCCGCACACCGCGCCGGACGCGGCCCCGATCACGCATGCCGTTGCTCATTTCAGCCGCCCTCACTTCAGACGCTGTACGGTCAGTTCGGCCAGTTTGCGGTTCTTGTCGCACGGAGTCGCCGAGGGCGGCCCGAACGCGCCCGCCGAGGTCGACCATTCGAAGAAGTCGTCGCCCAGCTGCACCGCGAAGTCACAGATGGTGCCGTCCGGGCTCGCGTCCTGGAAGCCCTGATGCCCGCCGACCTCGATCGTCTCCGGATTGCGGCCCTGCGCGGTCACCCAGGCCTTCTCCCGCCCGAGCGGACTGCCGCGATACGACGCGAACGTCACGCTCGGCCCGCCGATTCCACCGGCCTGCCAATTGCAGCCGACCGAATTCTTGAACACCTGCGAGATCTGGCCGAGCCCGCCCAGATTCCGGACCTCGTCGTCGGTGACATGCCCGCACTCCCCCACGAACGGGCCCAGCGCCGCGACCTTGGCGGGCGGGCGAACCGACGGAGAATCGCTGCCCGAACCATCCCCCGACCCACAGCCCGCCAGCAGCGCCGCGAGAGCCGTCCCGGTGACAATCGCCGCCGTCAATCGCATGAAAGGCACTCTATGTTATCGGCGGCGCGGGTGCTGTCCGCTGCGCCGACCCCACTACTCGGCAGTCGGGTCGGCCAGGCCGTGGCGGTAGCCGTAGCGGACCGCGTCGGCGCGGTTGCGGGCGCCGATCTCGGCGAAGGCGTTGGTGATGTGCGTTTTCACCGTGGCCGGCGAGACGAACAGATGGGCGGCTAAGCCGGTCACAGATTTCCGCGCGCGTGCTGTTCCCTCTCGATCGCCTGGAACAGGGCCTTGAAGTTGCCTTTCCCGAAGCCCAGCGAGCCGTGCCGCTCGATCAATTCGAAGAACACGGTGGGGCGGTCGGTGAGGGGTTTGCAGAAGATCTGCAGCAGATAGCCGTCCTCGTCGCGGTCGACCAGGATGCCGCGCGATCGCAAGTGCCGCACCGGAACGCGGACGTGGCCGATGCGGGCGCGCAATTCGGGATCGTCGTAATAGGTGTCCGGGGTGTCGAGGAATTCGATGCCCTCTCGGCGCAGGGCGTCGACGGCGCTCAGGATGTCGCCGGTGGCCAGCGCGATGTGCTGGACGCCGGGGCCGCCGTAGAACTCCAGATATTCGTCGATCTGTGAGCGTTTGCGCCCGGCCGCCGGTTCGTTCAGCGGGAATTTCACCCGGTGGTTGCCGTTGGCCACGACCTTGCTCATCAGCGCCGAGTATTCGGTGGCGATATCGTCGCCGACGAATTCGGCCATATCGGTGAAGCCCATGACGCGCCGATAGAACTCCACCCACTCGTCCATCCGCCCGAGCTCCACATTGCCCACGACATGGTCCACGGCCTGGAACAGTCGATGCGGCACTCGCGGCTGGTAATTCGAACGGCGCGCGACATAGCCCGGCAGATACGGACCGTGATAGCGCGACCGGTCGACGAGGGTGTGGCGGGTGTCGCCGTAGGTGGCCAGGGCGGCCGTGCGGACCGTGCCGAATTCGTCGGATTCGTCGTGCGGTGCGGCCAGGATTCGCGCGCCGTGGCGCCGGGCGTGGGCGATGCAGCGGTCCACATCGGGCACCTCGAGCGCGATGTCGACGATGCCGTCGCCGTGCCGCTCGTGGTGGGCGACCAGCGAACTGGCCGGATCCACCGCCCCGCAGACCACGAATCGCGCACTGCCGCTGCGCAATACGTAGGACTTGTGATCGCGATTGCCGGTCTCCGGACCGGAATATGCCTCCAGCACCATCCCGAAGGCCTGCAGATAGTGCGCGAACTGGGTCGCGTTGCCGACCACCCACACCAGCGCGTCCCATCCGAGAACGGGAAACGGATCGGCACCGGGATCGTGGTCGACCAGACCGACCAGACGGCGCAGCTCCGCATCACTCGCCACCGCGGGCCGGGTCTCGCGGGAGATGTCCTCGATCGTCATGCCTTCAGATAATCTCCGAGACCTGGTTCTGGGCAATATCGCGAATTTCGGATAGACACCCTGGCGCAATTGGTCACCAAATGCTGCCGGGTGCTGGACAATTTGAATAGCTGCACCCGGCCTAGCCCGATGGCGCGGCGCCGGACCGGATACAGGAGACGACGATGACGCGCACCCCCGCCAAACTGGACGAACTGGATCTGGCGATCCTCACCGCGATGCACGAGTACCAGAAGGCGGGCGTCCTCGAGCTGTCGCGACGCACCCGGGTGGCGCGCGCGACCGTGCAGTCGCGCATCGCGCGCATGGAGGAGGCCGGGGTCATCGCCTCCTACGATCCGCGGGTCGACGTCACCGCCGCCGGATTCGACGTGCAGGCCTTCGTGAGTCTGGAGATCGCCCAGGGCGCACTGGACGCGGTGACCGGTGATCTGGAGGCCATCCCCGGCGTGCTCGAGGCCTACGCGACCACCGGTTCCAGCGATGTGCTGTGCCGCATCGGCGCCGATTCGCATTCGGGCCTGCAGGCGGTGCTGCTGAGTATCGACCGCAGTGCCGCGGTGGTGCGATCGCACAGCGTGATCGTGCTGTCCACGGTGGTCGCGCATCGCACGCTACCGCTGCTGCGCACGCTCACTCCGGCGGGGACGAGCAAGGCTCCGGCATACCGGAATTCGACGCCGTGAGCGCGCACCGGCGCCGCGACGCTACTTTCCGGTTGTGAGATTCGCTCCCGGCGAGAGGATGTCGACTTCCGGTCGCAGGCTCGGTTCCAGAAAGCCCAGCAGATTCCGGGCCTCCGCTTCGACCTCGGCCGCTTCCCGCGCCGACCATTCCCGGCTCGGGGCGATGCGCAACCGCGCCGCCGACTTGTCGGCGAAGACTTTGTAGATGCCGGCCAGAAATCCGTCGATGAGCACAGGACACACCTGAGCGGCCATATGCTGCAGCGGCAGCGGGGCATTCCCCGGAATGATCCGGCTGCGATCCCGGTGCGACAGCAGCACATTGTCGTACCAGCCCAGCAGCCGGACGGGTGCGGGCAGATCGGGATCGGCGAGTTCGGCGTCGGCGGCGTCGTAGAGAACGCGGCCGCGCTCGTCGGTGTAGGTGCGCACGCGGTCGCCCAGCCCGTCCAGTATTTCCTTGATACCGAGCAGCCGCGACCAGGTCTGCACATCCGTCGTTGTCGCCGGGCCGAAGGCGCGCAGATAGCGAATGACCAACTCCTGCACCGGATATGCGTCATCGAGCGGCGCGCCCAGCCAGGATTCGATGCGCGACCACACCGGTCGGCTGTTGTTCCGCCACAAGCCGCGCGGCGGGGTCTGCAGCACCGGGAGCTGGTAGAGCCAGGTCTGGGTGACGGCCGTGGTGTCGCGATCGGGATAGTTCTCGACGGCACGGGCCCGCAGGTCCGCCGACGACATCGGCTGCGCCCCCATCACCTTCTCGCCCCGGGCGCGTACCTCTTCCGGATCCAGCCCGACCATCGCGCCGTAGAAGAAGCCCTTGCGGAACGGGATCTTCTCCAGTTCCGGCTGAATGTGCGGCGCGATGCGCACCGCATCCGCCGCCGTCACCAGGTGAATAGTGGCGCGCATCAAGGTGATTCGCACCAGCGAACGGTTCTCGAGTCCGGCCGAGACCGCCGCCGGGTCGAAATCACTGATCCGGCTCCACAATCCGACGTACGGCGGCGTCACATCCTGAGCCTGGAGCCCGACCAGATGTTCACACAGCTGCGGGACCGGCACCGACGACCGCCGCAGCAGGTGCTGCCGGGCCAGCAGGGTGCGATTCAGAATCCGGTCGGACAGTTTCATGATGCGCTCACCCTACGGCCCGGCACCGACATCCAGCGCGTGCCGGACGAGGCCCCGCTCAGCGGACGGTGACGACGACTTTGCCCTTCGCCGAACGGTTGTCGAGCGCGGCCACCGCGGCCGCCGTCTCCGTCAGCGGGTACAGCACGGGCTGCGGCGCCGCGATCCTGCCCGATTCCAGCAGCGGCGCCACCTCGTCCCACTGCTCCTGCAGATAGCCCGGATGGGTCATCACCCATTCGCCCCAGGCGGCGCCGACCACCTCGACGTTCTTGAGCAGCAGGCGATTCACCTTCACGGTGGGGATTTCGCCGGCGGTGAAGCCGACCACGAGCAACCGCCCGGCCGGAGCCAGCGCGCGAATACTGTCGGTGAACCGGTCGCCGCCGACCGGATCCAGCACGATGTCGACGCCACGCCCGCCGGTCAATTCCTTCACCGCGGCCAGCCAGCCGTCGGTGAGCACCACATCGGATGCGCCGTTGGCCCGCGCGACCTCGGCCTTCTCCTCGGTACTCACCACGGCGATCACCCGGCTCGCGCCCAGCGCCTTCGCCATGCGCAGAGTGGAGGTGCCGATGCCACCGGCCGCACCGTGCACGAGCACGGTCTCGCCCTCGGCCAGCCGGCCCCGGTTGCGCAGGCAGAAATGCACGGTCAGATCGTTGAAGAGAATTCCCGCACCCGCTTCGAGGGGAATGTTGTCCGGCAGCCGGAACACCATCTCCTTGGCGGTCACCGCCGTTTCGGCGACGGCATTGCCCAGCATGGTCAGCGCCACCACCCGGTCGCCCGGCCGGACCCGCGCGTCCTCGGGCGCCGAGCGCACGATCCCGGCCACCTCGCCGCCGACCACGAACGGCAGTTCGGGTTTCATCTGGTAGAGCCCCCGGGTCATCAGCACATCCGGGAACGCCACCCCCGCGGCATGGACGTCGATCACCACTCCACCGGGGAATTCCGCCGGTTCGGGGATGTCCACGACCTCGATGGATTCGGGCCCCTCGAGCTTGCTCACCTGGGCTGCGCGCATGAAACGACCTCTCTGTCCGCGGCTGCTTTCCAACAAGTTAACCGGTCTTCGCACCCCCCTGTCCACAGGTCCCCGATTTGCTACGCTTGGGCCCGCTGAACTGAGCGAAGAGGGGGATTTCTCATGGCCGGTCCCAACGATCCACCCGCGAACGCGATGAAGATCGATCCCGCGGCCCTGCAAAGTTTCGCGAAGACCCTGCGCGACGAGTCCGACGCCATCGGCAAACTCGACTCCGGACTGGCCGGCGCCGCCGGTGCGCTCCCGGGCACCGGCTGGGACGCTGCCTGCAACGGCGCCAAGGATTCGGTCGAGAACGCGTTGAAGCGAATCGGTTCGCGCGTAACGCATATCGCCGACACCGTCGAGCAGGCCGGCAAGGTCATCATCGATACCGACCAGCAGTTGCGCGACGATTTGAACAAGATCGGCATCCGCGCATGACCGGTCCTGGTGTGGCGCTGACGATTCCGGATGTCGAACAGTGGGATCCGGACAAACTGGGAACCGCGGCCACTGCGGTCGGCAAACTGTCGGGCGATCTGGATCAAGCTGTACTCGGCGCCGTGAACAGCACCCAGAGTCTCGGGCACGACCAGAAGTGGGGCGGCGGGGCAGCCCAAGCTGCCGAGGGGCGAATGCAGTTGGAGAAGGGGCGAGCCTCTGCCGTCAGTCAAGCGATTCTCGGGTTGCAGACAGCACTGAACCAACAGGTGGAGAATCTGAAGCACGCCAAGGATGCTGTTCTCCAGATGCGTAACCAGGCGACGTACGTCCCCGCGCCGAGTCTCGCGCCACCATTCGAGGTGAATCCGGATGGCACGGTCAACCCGCAGAAACGCCTGGATTGGCTGAGCGAGCATCGCGACAAACTCAACGACATCGAGTACACCAACCAGACCGCCGAAATCCATACCGAAGCCACCACACACGAGCAAGCGATACTTCGCGCCCTGCAACAAGCAGAATTGGTCGCGGAGGCGGCTGTCGCCGCTGTCAACGGCGCCAAGATTCCGATCGATGCCGCGTTCGCCGGACTCGGCGATCCGGTCACCGGCGCCGGCGCCGCGCCACCGGCGCCACCTGCTCCGACCGCACCGGCTGCGGCCGCACCGCCCGCCACACCGCACGCCACCCCGGTTTCGAGCCATTCGGGCACCCCGGCGTCCTCCAGCCTGATGGGCAACTCCCATCACGGCGGCGGCACCAGTTCCTACAGCGGCGGCAGCTACGGCGGCGGTGGATCCAACGGCCCGACCAGCGGTCCGCCGCCGACCGCACATCCCTCCGGTGATGTGCAACAGTGGATCGCCCAGGCCAAGCAGATCCTCATCGAGATGGGCTATCCCCCGGAGTCGATCGACGAGAACGCCATCGCGCTCATCATCGAGCACGAATCCGGCGGCGACCCCAACGCGATCAACAACTGGGACAGCAATGCGGCGGCCGGTCACCCGTCGAAGGGCCTGATGCAGTGCATCGACAGCACCTTCAACGCCCACGCGGCGCCGGGCCACACCGACATCTGGAACCCGGTCGACAACATCGTGGCCGCCACGCGCTACTCGATCGATCGCTACGGCTCGCTCGACAATGTGCCGGGAGTGTCCGCGGTCTCCGGTGGTGGCGGCTACGTCGGCTACTGACTCACACGTGAAGAATCCATCGGCGCCGAGATCCGATGACTGCTATCGCGGCAACTTGGCCGCTATCCCGGCGAGGACACGCTCAGCAGCAGTACATGCGCCGGTGCCGGAGGTGTGGTCGACCCGTGCGGTCACCAGGTCGGCTCGGTTTTCGTCGATCACCCGATACTGGTACGTACGAAGACAGTACTGTTCGGAATCCGACGTAGTTCCTGCGTACGCAACCATGCCGTTTTCCAGGTCTATCCGGCGAGCGTTCGGCCCGTCGGCTCGGGCGCCACGCCCGCTCGAAACATCCAGCGAAAGGGTGTTGTCGCCCCAGCGGCACGTATGCGGAGTCAGTGTTGTTCCCGTCCCGGTCGCACCTATGGCATTCGTGAGTAGATCAGTACTGACCAGGCTGCAGGGGTCAGCCACCACGAGATAGTCGTCGGAACGCGCCAACCGCGGTGGCTCAGTACGTAATTGGCCGATGATCGAAGTCAGCATCTGCTGAACGACCGGACACCCACCGCCGTTGTCGATGCTGACAACAATCCCGCTTTGCGGCATCAGTGCGGTCGGTTGAATCGCCATCGCACAGCTGAGATCCGACGGAGCCGCCGTGTCGAGGAGCGGCATACCTTCCGCAGTCCTATCGGTGCGATGAAATCGGCTGGTCTCAGCGAAGCGAACTGTGACGGTGTGCTCGCTGTTTTTCCCCGTGCATCCCGAGACCTCCGCTGTTTCAGTCAAAACACCGATCGAAGCAGGCGCCACGGCGCCGAGAAGCGCACACGTGTCGACCGTCCGCATATCCACCAAGGACATATGCGCAAGCGGGTCGGTGACGCCCTCGCCGGCAGATGGCCGATGCAATACGAAAAGAACAACCAACGCCACGACGACGCCGGCTATGAGTAGAGCAGGCAAGACCCGACGCCTGCTGCTCGGCGGTCCGGCGTCGCCCGTGTCAGTCGGTGGAGCCACCGACGCAACGACGGGTTCTTGCCTAATTCGCGTAGCGTCGGGATCCGTCAGCAGGTCACGCAGATTGCGTTCCTGCACGACGATCGCCTCGTGAATCTGCGGCGGCCAGGGCAGCGCACGGGGTCTCATCCGGGATAGGTGAGCGAGTATCTGCGCCGGAGTCGGCCTTGCGGCGGGGTCAGGATGCAGACATGGGCCGACCAACTGTCGCATCTCCGGAGAAAGCAGGGACAAATCCGGCTCGGTATGCACGATCTTGTAGAGAGTGAGCGGCATGGACGTACTTGCAAACGGGCTGCGCCCAGTCATGGACATCACCAGGACAGCCCCCAGCGCGAAAACATCGCTCGCCGGCGTAAGGGGCATCGATTGAGCCTGCTCAGGCGACATATATGCGGGCGATCCGATGACCGACCCGGTGTGTGTCAGTGCGGATCGCCCTTCAGCCGCTCGCGCGATACCGAAGTCGATGACCCGGGGCCCGTCCGCTGAAAGAATCACATTCGCGGGCTTGAGATCACGATGAATCAAGCCGACCTGGTGGATCGTTATCAACGCCGAGGCCAATCCTGCTGCCAGCGAACACACCGAATCGTCGGGCAATGGCCCGTATGAGTTGACAGCCTCTTCCAGCGGCAGCCCCGTGACGAAAACCGAAGCCAGCCACGGCGTTTCACACTCGACATCGGCGTCTATGACGGCTGCGGTATAAGCGCCGGACACCAGGGACGATGCGTGCACCTCACGACGAAATCGAGCACGAAAGTCGTTGTCGGCGAGAAGATGTGAGTGGATCTGCTTGATGGCGACCGCCCGCCCATCCGGCCCGACGGCCAGAAGTACCCGCCCCATCCCGCCCGACCCCAGAACACCCAGTACCTTGTAGCGACCGATGACTGGCGACTCATCGATCGAAAGCGATTCAAGCTTCATGATCCCTTTACCCTCGCCGCGGCAGCAAGAAGTACGGCAGCTGCACGATCACATGCAACCTGGTAATCGATGGTGGACGACCCGGCCAGCACACCCACGACCAACGTCTCGTAACGGTTGGGCGCTTTCTGGCTGAGCGGTAGATACAGCAGACAGCCAATCCCCGGATTGCCACCCTGGTATGCGGTGTAGTCGCCGATCCGGACCGGCGCGAAAATGTCGGATGACCCCGTCTCGTCGGCTTCGATGCTGAGCCCGGTTCCGGATTCGCCGGACCATAGGCAGCTGTGCGGATTCGTGAGGGATTTGCTCACCGGTTTGCCGATCGCAGTAACGACCTCGTTGTCCTTGACCACCCCACATGGATCCACGCCGAGCACAGAATTCGGTGTAACGCTTCGCAGAGGCGGGTTGACGGCCAGCCGGAACACGATCGACCTCAGTACCGAGGCAGCCACACCGCAACTGTCACCAAATTTCCGTACCTTCACCGTGATGCCTAGTTGCGCTGAGTCCGGCAATACCGCCGTAATGGCGCAGTTGTCACTTCCGCTGCTACCGCCGCCGAAAACGCGCATACCTCCCATCGAGTTCCCGTTGTCCTGACCTGCCAGCACAAGGGAGGATGCCGATCCACCCACAGTTACGTCGACCGTCGAGTACGTGCTGCCGGATGTGTCGATCGAAATGGAACATTCGTTGGACTGAGTGATGCTCGGATTCGGCTGGCCCCTTCGTTTTCCGACGGGCCCGATGATGCGTTCATCGAGAAGGGCGCACGCATCTACCAATCGCAGTTGTTCGGAAGACAGAGACAGCGGAGGATCGGAGACTTTCGTAGCTGTGCCCGAGATCGACGTCCGAGGTAGCAGAACCCCCATTCCAACGCCTGAAGCTGCCGCGATCACAAACGCCACAACGGCTGCGGCGCTGCGGCGCGGTACCCGCGATCGCCGCTGGTGTGTCCCACCCTCGTCCGGGCGCGAAGCCCAGTACGCCACTTCCCGGGTCTTATGATCGATCTGCCGCTGGACAGCGGCCGGCCATAAGGGTTCCGCTCGGATAGAACCGGCGAAATCCAACAGTTCGTCGACGCTGGGACGGTCGCCCGGATTTTTCTGCAAACACGCACCGACGATGGATTGCAGAACCGGATCGACACGACTGAGATCGGCGACAGAATGCACTACGTTATACAAGGTCTGCGGTGTCGACGCCCCAAGGAAAGGGCTCACCCCGGTCGAAGCCATGAAGACGACAGCTCCGACGGAGAACACATCGCTCGCCGCCGTGAGATTTCGGCCCTCCGCCTGCTCGGGCGACATGAAAGAGGGCGACCCTATGACGGCCCCCGCGCTCGTCAACTGAAATTCGCCATCGACGGCGCGAGCGATGCCGAAGTCGATCACTCGGGGCCCGTCCTGCGCGAGTAGTACGTTGCTCGGCTTGAGATCGCGATGCACCATGCCGGCCCGGTGGATCTCCGACAATGCGGCCGCCAAGCCGCCGATCAGCAGCCGCAGGCCACCCATATTGAGTGGACCTGCCCCCGTGATCGCTTCTTCCAGAGTCGGTCCGGTCACGAACACCGATGACAACCACGGCACCGGGCCTTGGGGATCCGCGTCGACGATTGCCGCAGTGTAAGCACCTGTAACCCGCCGTGACGCCTCCACTTCACGAGCGAACCTTGCTCTGAATTCCTGGTCGTGTGCGAAGTGCCGATGAACCTGTTTGATCGCGACCAGTCGCCCGTCGGGTGCACGCCCCAGCAACACCCGCCCCATCGCACCCTGTCCGATAACAGCGAGAATCTTGTTTCCACCCACCAGCTCCGGGTCGGTTCGACCGAGAGGCTCCACTGTGCTCCCCCTTCTTCCAAGGCGGGGAGTCTACCGATGATCGTTTGTGCTTGTGCCACGCCGACGACGCCGTTCTGGCTGGCGAGGCAAGTACTGGACATTTGCTACGTGTGAGTAGAGCCATCTCGGCGTAACAGTGTGACCTGCGCCCCGTAAAGTCATGTCACAAGAAGCACCGCATGAAGTACGCGGCACACCGTGCAGCGCGAGGAGCACCAGTGTCACTCGATCAGCCACTCGCCCCGCTTCCCCAGGAGGGCATGGGCTTCGCCTCGGCGTGGCCCATCCGGGCTGGCGATGTAGATCCCTACAGCCGGCTGCGGCTCGATGCCGTGGCTCGATATTTGCAAGACATCGCGTGGGAAGAGTTGCACAGCACGTTCTTCCACCGCACCGACCCGGCGTGGATCGTGCGCCGCACCGTCATCGACGTGGTGCGTCCGATCGTCTGGCCGGATCGTGTGCAGTTGCGGCGCTGGTGTTCGGCGATGTCGACGCGGTGGACCAATATGCGGGTGCGGATCACCAGCGACAGCGGCGGCCTGATCGAGACCGAGGGCTTCTGGATCAATATCAACGAGTCGACGAATATGCCGACCCGCATCAGCGACCAGGGATTGGCGCATCTGGCCCGGACCACCGACGAACATCGGCTGCGCTGGCGGCCGTGGCTGACCGACGCCGTGCCGCCGGAATCGGATACCGATCTGACGTTCCCGGTGCGCGCGACCGATATCGACCAGTTCAACCACGTCAACAACGCCATGTACTGGCAGGCGGTGGAGCACTTCCTGGTGGATTACCCGAAGCTGGTGGCCGGACCGCACCGCGCGGTGATCGAATATGTCGCGCCGGTGCTGGCCCGTCAGCACATCAGCGTGCGCAGCCGCTACGAGCCCGGCGACCGCAACGGCCAGCCGGTGCTGCGGCTGTGGTTCATGGTCGGCGGCACCATCACCACCACCGTGCGGATCGGCGCGTTACCGACCTGAGCGCGGATAACGGAGAGTTCGCGAAGGACCCCCGGCGACTTCCGGACCCTCCCGAGCGGGACGGTCCGGAAGTACCGGCGATCAGCCGCGTGCGGCTTTGAGCAGATCCTCGATGGTGGTGAATTTGACCCGCGGACGTCCGCCGGACTTGCCGGCGTTCTTCTCCGCGGCGTCGATGGCCTTCCAGCCCTCGCGGCCGACCGCGTCGGGCTGACGCTGTGCGAGCAGGGCTTCGAGCGCGGCCCGATCTCCTTGCGGCGCAGCCAGTTTGCCGGAGGTGAAATCCTCGAGCAGCTGTTCCACGGTTTCGGTGGCATCGACCCGGTTGGAACCGATCACGCCCCGCGGACCACGCTTGATCCACCCCGAAACGTAGACCCCGGTGACGTGCGCGCCGTCGGCGACCACGCGACCGTGCTCGTTGGGCACGATCCCGGCCCGCTCGTCGAACGGCAGATCCGCGATCGGAACACCGCGATAGCCGATGGACCGCAATACCATCGACGCCGGCAGCGTCTCGCGGCGATCCGAGGCCCGCGCCACCACGCGCCCGTTCTCGGAGACCAGTTCGTTGTGCACGAACTCGAGCTCCTCGACGTGACCCTCACCGCGGATCTCGGTCGGCGAGGCCAGGTAGCGGAACACGATGCGCTTGTTGTCCGGATTCGGGGCCTTGGCCGCGTACTCCTGGGCGAGTTCGTACTTCAGGCGCAGCGAGGGCTCGATTTCGGGGTCGTCGAGCAGCGCCTGGCCGGCCGGATCGAGTTCCAGCTCGGCCGGGTCGATGATCACATCGACGCCCTTCAGATGTCCCAGCGCCAGGAATTCCGCCGAGGTGTAGGCGGCTTGGAGCGGGCCACGCCGGCCCAGCACCACGACCTCACGGATAGTGCTCGACCGCAGCGCGTCCAGGGCGTGGTCGGCGATATCGGTCTTGGCCAGCTCGTCGGGCGACAGCGTCAGCACGCGGGCGACATCGAGGGCGACGTTGCCGTTACCCACGATCACCACGCGCTCACCGGACAGGTCGAAGCTGCGCTCGGCATAGTCGGGGTGGCCGTTGTACCAGGCCACGAACTCGGTCGCCGAGTGACTGCCCGGCAGATCCTCACCCGGCACGTCGAGGCGGCGGTCGGCGGAGGCGCCCACGGCGTAGATCACCGCGTGGTGATGGGCCAGCAGTTCCTCGTGCGAAATGTGTTTACCCACCTCGACATTCAGGCGGTACTGCAGAGTGTCGCGACGGAACGCGCTCTCGAACATGCTCGACACCGACTTGGTCCCCGGATGATCCGGAGCCACACCGGCGCGCACCAGACCCCACGGGGTGGGCAGCCGGTCGAACATCTCCACCTCGACATCGGCGCGGCGCAACAACTCGTCGGCGGCGTAGCAGGCCGCCGGCCCGGCGCCCACGATCGCCACCCGCAGCGTGCCCAGCTCCTTCGGCGGGCGCGCCGGGGTCACCAGCGGGTCGAAATTCGACTCCAGCGGATGGCGCTGGAAGTAGGCGGCGTTGATATCGCGGAAACGAGCCAGCGACGCCGTCAGATCGTCCTCGGAGAAGATGGCCTCCACCGGGCAGGCATCCACACACGCACCACAGTCGATACAGGTGTCGGGGTCGATGTACAGCTGCTCGGTCGTCGCGAACTCTGGTTGCTCCGGAGTGGGACGAATGCAATCGACCGGGCACTCGGGAACGCAGCTGGCGTCGTTGCAACAACGCTGCGTGATCACGTAGGCCATATCTCGCAGATCCTCGAAACATCATGGGACGTCCCCACCCGGGTTTGGACAGGGCGTGCGTCGCACCGGTTGCCGGTCGGCCCCCGCTGTGACACTACCTTCAGTGTGCCTCGAGAGTGAGTTACATCTCTCATCAGGTAGCGATTTAGATAACACCGTTTACTTTCTACGGCGCTACGGTATTGCTCATGGCGCGGACGCTGATCCTGATGCGACACGGTAAATCCGCATATCCGCCGGGTGTCGACGACCACGATCGGCCGCTGGCGCCCCGGGGCCGGCGCGAGGCGGCGCTGGCCGGCACCTGGTTGCGCGAGACTCAACCGGCGATCGACGCGGTGTGCTGTTCGGACGCGGTCCGGACCCGCGAAACGCTGGCCGCGACGGGCATCGACGCGCCGGTCGTCTACGACCATTCGATCTACGAGGCCACGCCGCACACCCTGATCGAATTGATCCAGCTGACCGGCGACGAGGTGGAGACGCTGCTGCTGATCGGCCATTCGCCGGGTATGCCGTGGACGGCGTGGGAACTGGCGGCCAATCGCGCCTCGCTGCCGGCCGAAGAGCTCAGCCGCAAATTCCCGACCTCCGCACTGGCGGTGCTGGAATTCGACCGGCCGTGGTCACGCGCGGACCCCGGCACCGGTGAATTGGTCCGGTTCCACGTCCCACGCTGACGCGCTGTTCGCGAAAAGGCTTGTCAGCGTAGGAATTTGCCGCGCACGACGACGACCGCGCCGAGCAGCACGAGCACCAGCAATGCGACGAACCAGTTCGTCAGCGCCCAGACGACGCCCAGTACGACGATCACCGGAACCGCCGCGACGACGGCGATGAACGGGCTTTCCTTGACCGTCTCCAGCGCCGACCGCGCCCGGACCCGATCGATTTCCTTGGCCATGTACTCAGAGTAGGTGCTCGGCGCGGGTTGCGCCCGAATTGTCCGGCAACCCGAATTGTCGGTGGTCGGTGGGATGCTCCTCACATGGATTGGAAAATCGAACTCGTCGCCATCCCGGTCACCGACGTCGACCGGGCGAAGGACTTCTACACGAGCATCGGATTCAACGCCGATCACGACGCCAGCCCGACCGAGGACATCCGGTTCGTGCAGCTGACGCCGCCGGGTTCGGGTTGTTCGATCTGTATCGGCAAGGGCATCACCGACGCCGCGCCGGGCAGTGTGGTCGGCATGCAGATGGTGGTATCCAGCGCCGAGCAGGCGTATCGACAGCTGGTGGCCGCCGGCGTGGAGGCCACCCCGGTCAAGGACGAGGGCTGGGGCCTGTTCACCCATTTTGCCGATCCGGACGGCAACAGGTGGGCCGTGCAGGAACTGCCACAGCGGGGTTGAGCGACACCGGGTCGAGCCCGAGCGGTGCGCACGATGCGTGCTCGGGCTTGCATGGAGTGCACTCCAGGTGGGTAGTGTCGAGGCGCGGATCCGGCGTAGGCAGTGCGGGTCGGGAAGCGGTTCAGGAAGGTGAGTGGGGATGACGGCAACCACGGCGAATCCGCTCGAGCACACCGAGGATTACGAGCGCCCCAAGTACTCGATCGGCGATGTCGCGGAGAGGTCCGGCCTCACCCGCGACACGCTGCGCTGGTACGAGCGAATCGGCCTGATGGACTACATCGGCCGCGATTCCAGCGGCAAGCGCCGCTTCAGCGATCGGGATCTGAGCTGGCTGCACCTGATCGGCTGTCTGCGCACCACCGGAATGTCGGTCGCCGATATGGTCCACTACGCCGAACTCGTGCGAGCCGGCGACGACACGACCCCGGAGCGGCTGGAGATGTTCCGGAAAACCCGCGAAGGCGTGCTCGCCCAGATCGAGGACCTGCACAACACACTCGCCGTCCTCGACCGCAAGATCGGCCTCTACGAGGGCAGAGTGGCTGCCATGCAACACATCTGAACCCGCGTGACGTCGCATACATCGCGCGCATGGTGACGCAGCGCACGGTTAGGATGCCTCCGCTATGCAAACCCCCGCCGCCGATGCCCGCATCTGGATCGACAAACAGAGTCCCGAGCCCTTCCGTGCGCTCAGCAACGTCGCACTGGCCGTCCGCACCGCGGCCGCGGCCGCCGGTCTCGACCGCTCACTGGTCGAGCTGGTCAACGTGCGCGTCTCGCAGATCAACGGCTGCGCGTACTGCCTGGATCTGCACTCCCAGGCAGCGCTGAAGGCCGGCGTGACCCGACAGCAACTCGACGTGTTGCCGGCCTGGCGGCGTACCGAGTTGTTCACCCCGTCCGAATGCGCCGCCCTCGCACTCGCCGAGACGACCACGACGTTGCCCGATGAGGACACCCTGCAACGCGTGTACGCCCATGCGCGGAAACAGCTGTCGGACGAACAGGTTTCGGTGATCGTCTGGGTCGCGACGACCATCGGCGCGTTCAATCGCGTGTCGATCATGAGCAGGCATCCGGTGCGGGAACGGAAGGAGTAACCCGATGATCGATCAGGCCGCGACCGCAGCAGTCGTCCGCAACGACGCGCAGCACCGGTACGAGGTGTGGTACGGCGACAAACTCGCCGGCTTCGCCGAATATCGCGACAACGGCGAGGACACCACCTTCATCCACACCGAGGTGGATTCGGAGTTCAGCGGCAAGGGCCTGGCCGGCACGCTGGCGCAGCACGCGATCGTGGACGCTATCGACCGCGGCCGTGCGATCGTGCCCCGCTGTTCGTTCATCAAGAGCTGGCTCGACAAGCACCCCGACTACGATGCTCACGTAGTGGGCAAAGGCATTCAGCGGTAACCGCGCCCGGTATCAGCGGTGACCCCGGACCGGAGGTGGCCGATGAGCGATCTCGAGGCGAATCCCGCCGAGGCGCTGTGCGAATCGTCGCCGGCGCCCGGCCCGCGGGCGGATTTCTATCCGGCGCGGGAGGTGCCGCTGGGCGGCGTGCGCGGCGTGACCGTGATGCGGGTACTGCCCCAGCGTGACCTGCCGACGGTCGGTGCCTGGTGTTTCCTCGACCACTTCGGTTCGACCGAGACCTCGCATCGGCTGCCGCCGGATATCGATCCTCATCCACATATCGGATTGCAGACGGTGACCTGGCCGTTCGATGGCCGGATCCGTCATCGCGACAGCGTCGGATCCGATGTGGAGATCGAGCCCGGCCAGCTGAATCTGATGACCTCCGGGCGCGGTATCGCGCATTCGGAGTACACGGTGCCCGGCGCGCCCGCCGGGCAGGGGCTGCAGTTCTGGATCGCCCTGCCGGACGCGCACCGCGATATCGCACCGCATTTCGAGCAGCATCGCGAGCTGCCGGTGCTGGCCCGGCCGGGACTGCGCGCGACCGTGCTCATCGGCTCGCTAGGGGAGGTGCGCTCACCGGCGATCAGCTACTCCCCGATCGTCGGCGCGGACATCACCGTCGGCCCGGGTGCGGAGGCACATCTGCCGCTGGCGCCCGAATTCGAGCATGCGGTGCTGGTGATGTCGGGTGAGGTGCGCATCGACGACGTGCTCGCCGAACCCGGCCCGCTGCTGTATCTGGGCAGCGACCGCACCGAACTGCGGCTGCGCAGCGAATCCGGTGCACGGGTGGTGCTGATCGGCGGCGAGCCCTTCGGCGAGGATCTGGTGATGTGGTGGAATTTCGTCGGCCGCAGCCACGACGAGATCGACGCCGCCCGCACCGCGTGGGAGAAGCACGACACCGAGCGCTTCGGCGATGTGGCGGGACATACTCCGCAGCAACGCATTCCGGCGCCGCCGCTGCCGAACCTGCGGCTGCGTCCGCGCACCCGCCGAGCGTTCCCGCCCCGCTGATCAGCTCCGGTCGAAAACCGTACTGCCCGAATCGGTGTCGTCGGTCATGGACTGGGTTCCGATGACGCGCAACAGTTCCAGCCGCTCCTTGGCGTCGGTGCCGGGACGCGGATAGTAGACCAGCAGATGCTGGGCCGCATTCGGCGTGACCAGCGTTTCGCAGACCAGGTCGAGTAGCCCGACCTGCGGGTGCCGGATCCGCTTGGCATCGCTGATCCGGACCGCGACCTCGTGCGCGGACCACAGCCGTTCGAATTCGGGACTGACCGCGCGCAGCTTCGTCACCAGTTCGGTGACGTCGGCGTCGCCCGCCCGCCGCGCCGCGGTGGCGCGCAGATCGGCGACGTGCCGGCGGGTCAGCCGGTCCCAGTCGGCGTCGGGAAACGTCCTCCGGCCGATCGGATCGGTGAACCAGCGCCACAGCAGGTAGCGGTCCATGCCGGTGAAGCGAGTGTGGTCACCCACCATGTTGATGTGCATGCGGTTCTGCGCGAGGATCTCGCCGAGATCCGACACCACGCAGGCGGGCGTGTCCTCCAGCTTGTCCAGGAGGTAGAGCAGCCCGGGTCCGACATGCCGGTCGCCGCCGCCGCGATGCGGCGCCGCGTGCCCGCACAGGTGGTAGAGATGGTCGCGCTCGTCGTCGCTGAGCCGCAGCGCGCGGGCGAGCGCGCCGAGAACCTGCACGGAGGGCCGCGGGCCCCGCGACTGTTCGAGGCGGGTGTAGTAATCGGTGGACATCCCGGCGAGCAGGGCGACCTCGTCGCGACGCAGGCCGGGAGTCCGGCGGCGGGTGCCGGGCAGCAGGCCCACATCGGCGGGCTGGAGTTGCTCGCGCCGCCGCCGCAGGAAATCGGCCAGTTCCTCGCGATTCATCACTCCACTGTGCCCCGCGCGAGCTGCCGCAGCCAGGGATCGCCGATCCCCCGATAAACGATCTCTGCCGCGGGCAGCGGATCGAGGCGCAGGATTCGACCATGGCTATCGAGCAGACACAACTGGGCAAGACGGGCCCGAAGGTCGGACGCATCGGTCTCGGCGCGATGGGTATGTCGGGCGCCTACGGGAAATCCGACGAGACCGAATCCATCGCCACCATCCACGCCGCCCTCGATTCCGGCGCCACCCTCATCGACACCGGCGATTTCTACGGCGCCGGTCACAACGAAATGCTGATCCATCGGGCCCTCGCCCAGCGTCCGCGCGAGGACTACCAGCTGAGCGTGAAGTTCGGTGCGCTGCGCGGTCCGGACGGCAGCTTCGGCGGCGTCGACACCCGCCCCGAGGCGATGCGCAACTTCCTGCACTATTCGCTGCAGCGGCTGGGAGTGGACTACGTCGACATCTACCGTCCCGCACGGCTGGATCCGGCGGTGCCGATCGAGGACACCGTGGGTGCGATCGCGGAGATGGTGCAGGCCGGCTATGTGCGCCACATCGGACTGTCCGAGGTCGGCGCGCAGACCCTGCGGCGAGCCGCGGCAGTGGCGCCGATCGTCGATCTGCAGATCGAGTACGCCCTCATCACCCGCGGCATCGAACGCGAAATCCTGCCCACGGCACGGGAACTCGGCATCGGGATCACCGCCTACGGCGTGCTCTCGCGCGGCTTGCTCAGCGACTCCCTGCGCGCGAACCAAACCTTCGCCCCCGACGATTTCCGCGCCCACAGCCCGCGCTTCCAGGGCGAGAACCTCACCGCCAATGTCCGGCTGGTGTCGGCGCTGGCGGAGATCGCCGACCGGCACGGCGTGAGTGTGGCACAGCTGGCGATCGCGTGGGTGCTGACCCGTGGTGCCGATATCGTGCCGCTGATCGGCGCGCGCCGGGTGGACCGCTGGACCGAAGCCGTTGCCGCACTCGATATTCGGCTCTCCGAGCCGGAACCGGCCGCGATCGAGGCGGCGGCGCCGGCCGAGGCGGTCGCCGGTGATCGCTACGCCGCCCCGCAGATGGCCATGCTGGACAGCGAGCGCTGAATACCGTTCGCCGCCCGCCTATGTGCGGCGCGGCCGGATCACCGCGGTGAACGTGGCCGCGGCGACCGATTTGCCGGTGCTGTCGGTGATGTCGACCGGCATCGCCAGTTCCACGGGCTGCTGCGCGGCGATATCGGCGCGGGCCTGTTCCAGTTCCGCCTCGGTCAATTCCGAGGTGGCGCGGAACGGGCCCGCCTCCCCCTTGGCCCGGGCCAGATATTCGATCCGGCCGTCGCGCGCGACGATGAACGTCTCGCCCATCAGGTCGACGATGCCGGAGATGGAGGCGCCCATCGCGGCCGTCTCCGCGAGGCCGAACAGGATCGCGGCATGCACGTCGCCGTTGTGATTGAGGTGTTCCGGCTTCGGCGCCATGCTCACCACGTTGCGGCCGGGCAGATATTCCACCCCTTCCACCCCCGCGAACTGGATGAATCCCAGCTTCTGAAATCCGGCCATCACCAGTTCGCCCATGGCAGCGTGGTCCATTGCGTCTCCCGTCGCACACAGAATTGAAACGTGTTCTACTTTCTTACTCTGTACGAGGAAACCTGTCCACAGCACGCCGCCACACCCCCTCGGCAGGAGTGTCCGAAAAATCCGAAAAGAAGGTTGTTCAGATTTGCCGGATTTTGGTTAAGCTTCATTCCACTGCGCTGAGCACGGCAGGACAACCAACCGGGTCCGCGGACCCATGATGCACGAGGAAGCAGTTCATGAACGCCTTTATCGCCCTGATCGACTCCAACTCCGCCGGCACAGTGAACTCGAACAGCGTCTTCACCAACATCATGAACCTGTTCGTGACGGGGTCGGCCGGGTCCGCCACCCAGGGCGGCGGCATCTTCCACTGAGCCGCGCTCCGCACCCGACGGCCCGCCCCCGACCCCATGCACGGAGGCGGGCCGTCGGCATTGCGGCGGACAGCCGGGATATTCAGGCGCGCAGCTGACCCGGGGTGGCGTCGAAACGGCGGCGGAATGCCTTGGTGAAACTGCTGGCCGAACCGAATCCCAGACCCGCGCCGATATCGGCGACGCTGCGCTGCCGGTAGGCCGGATTGCGCAGGCGGTCGCGGGCGATCTGCAGCCGCTGCTCCCGGATGACCTCGCTCGGCGTGGTGCCGGCCTGTCTGAAAGCGAGTTGCAGCTGACGCAGCGACCAGCCGAGGGCCGCCGCGACGCGCGCGCCGGTGAGCTCCGGATCGCTCGCATGCGTGCGGATGTAGCGCCGGGCACTCGCCTCCACCTGCGCCAGCTGGGCGGGCGCACTCGGCGGCTCGCCGAGAATCTGCATACACAGCAGATCCACCAATTGTTCTGCGACGGTGTCGAATTGGTGGTCGGTGAGCGCGGCGCGCTCGGTGTACAGGGTGCCGGCCACCGCTCCGGCGACGCCGCCGATTCCGGTGCTGAAATTCAGCGGCAGCGGTGGCGGCTCCCGGCGGTTGAGGCGATGCCGGATGTCCTCGCGCGCGATGGTGACGATGAGCCCGTGCGAACCCTCGCACATCGACAGCTCGAACGGTTCGTCGGTCGAGACCAGGCACGCGCTGCCGGGCGGCAGGGAACCGGTGTCGTCACCGTGGCGGAAGGCCAGGCTCCCGATGATCGGCACGAGCAGCCGATAGTCGGGGTCGGGGTCGGCGCGGATGAGCCGCGGACTCCGGAAATAGGTGACGGCATCGGATTCCCAGCCGACGAGTTGATACGAGTCGGTGCGCCGCAGCGAGGTCCGTCCGTGGAAATCCACGGAAGTCGGAAACCGGTAGCCCAGGGTGCACTGGTACGAGCTGATCAGATGAGCCCAATAATCGACCCGCTCATGCGGCTCGATCGCACTCGTCGTCTCCGATTCGGCAGTGGTCATCGCGGATATCATCGTCGGTTTTCAATTTCTGCGCACCTGAACAATGTCCGTGCGTTTCAGGACATGTGGGCATGCCCCGGCGCTCGCTACCGTGCCGGAGAGCCGGTATCCGGAAACGGGCTGTACAACGGCGGAATACGAGTCCGGATCGGCGCGAATCGGATGAGGATCAGGAGGTTTCCATGCGCAGGATCGTGGTCGGGGACGACGGCGCCGGACAGGGCAGCGTACTTTCCGACGAGAACGTCGAGCCGCTGACGCTGGCGCTGCTGCCGGGAGCGCAACTTCATCGAATGTGGGAAGTCGACGAATTGCCCACGCTTCCCGTCGACCGGATGCCCGCCGACGTCGACACCAGCTACTTCCCCGGCCCCGGCGGCGTGCGCTTCGGATTCATCTCCGTCCCGCCGGGACTGAGTTACGAGCCCCCCGCCGAGCTGTCCGAGGCGGAAATGGCGGCGGTGGCGGCCGAGGCGGAGCAGAAGCTCCCGGGCATGATGGCGGCTTTCGACCCGGCTCGTCCCGGTGTGCACGCCACCGAGAGCGTCGACTTCGTGGTGGTGCTCAGCGGAGAGGGCCGCCTGCGGATCGGCGACGGCGAGGATGTGGCACTGCGGCCGGGCGATTGCGTGGTGCAGCACGGCGCCCCGCACGCATGGTTCAACGACGGCACCGAACCATTCGTGTTCTGCTACACGCTCTGCGGCGTCGAGCGGAATACGCCGGTCGAACCGTGAGGCGAGCGCGGCGATGAGAATTTTCGGAAGTCGTTGGCGCAGCTTCGAATACACGCCCGTCGATGCCGGTCCGTGCGCGGTCGAACTGCCGTCCGCCGCCGTGGGCGTACCGCGGCGATTCTTCGATTGCCTGCTGGTGCGGATCGTCGTCGAACCCGGCGACTGCCCCATCAGTGCCGACGCGGTGCGCGCGGTCCGGCGACTGTGCACCGACAGCGACGCATCCTTCGTCGTACTCGCGGGCAGTCCGCTCTGCGTGGCGGGCGGCAGCCCTTCCACCCTCGCCTCCGATCGGGCCGACGTGCTGACCCACCTCGCCGACACCCTGGACGTACTGGCCGAGTTCACCGATCGCCTGGAAGAACACGGCGAACGCGCCCATGCGATTCCGTTCGGCTGGAACGTCGCGTGCCGGATGGAGATGCCGGCGCGGCCGTGGACGTCGACGCTGACGCTGCGCGCACCGGCCCCGCCGGCGCGCTTCGACGGATTCGCACCTCCACCCCGCGCCCGGCCGCATTGTCCGCACGCACTCGTGTCGGCGCATTCGCGCACCTTTCACCGATGAGGCCGAGCCACCGCTGGTGATCTTCGGCGCTCTTGACCTTCAGGTCGGCTGAAGCTTCATGATGGGGCGGTGGCGGAATCCGGAATGGTGACGATCGGAGCGTTCGCGCGGGCCAGCGGGCTCACCGCGAGCGCCCTGCGGTTCTACGCCGACTCCGGACTGCTACCGCCCGCGATCGTGGATCCGCTGTCGGGATATCGGTACTACGCCGACGACCAACTGGAACGGGCGGTGGCGATTCGCGGACTGCGCGAGATCGGCATGCCGCTGGACACGATCGCGGCGGTGCTGGCGGCCGAGGGCGAGAGCGCGGGACAGCTCATCGACGAGCACGTCGCCGGGCTGGAACAGCACGTGCGGCGGGCTCGGGAGCGGGCGGCCGAGATCAAGGCGGCGCTCGGCACCGGGCGCGGGTGGGCGGTCGCGACGGTCAGCGGTCCCGTCTTCGCGACGGCGGTCGAGCAGATACTCGCCGCGACCGTGCACGAACCGGAGCATCCCGTCCTGAGCGGCGTCCACGTCGAGGTCTCGACCGAGGCGCTGACGCTGACAGCCACCGACCGCTACCGGCTCGCCACCCGCACCCTCGTGCCCGAACGGCCGAGTTCGACCGAGTGGGCCGCGACCGTCGACGGTGACGATCTGCGGCTGGCCGTGCCGCGGATCCGCCGCCACCACACGGTCCGCCTGGATGCCGGAGCGCATTCGGTCCGATTCCGGGCCGGTGAGTCCGCGGCCGGGACGTGCCGCATCCTGCCGGGGCCGTTTCCCGACCACCGCATGCTGCTCGGTTCCCTCGACACCGCCCGCACGCGCGTCGTGACGCCGAGGGACGCACTCCTCCGGGCGGTGGAAACGCTGCGCACACGCCATATCCGGGTGTGCGTCCGCGCCGGGGCGGTCGAGCTCGCCGGGACCCGACACGCTGCGAGCGAACGGGTTTCGGCCACGGTCACCGGACCGGATGCCGAGCTCACCTTCGACATCACCACCCTCTACCCGGCGATCGGCGCGGCCATCGGACCGGACGTGATGATCGACATCGCCGGTCCGAACCAACCCGTCGTCATCCGATCCGCGGACGACGGCGACCTCACCACCGTGGCGATGCCCGTCGCCCCTGCCCACTTCGAGGAATCATGACCGACACCGTCGCCCACGACCCCACCATGGCGGCCGTCGCCGCGGCCGTGGAACGCGGCCGCCACGGCGAAACCGACTCGGCCCGAACGCAACTCGCCGAACTGTGGAAGACGATCGGACCGGTGGGTGATCCGCTGCACCGATGCACCCTCGCCCACTACCTGGCCGATCTCCACACCGATCCGGCCCAGGCATTGGTGTGGGACGTCCGGGCGCTCGACGCGGCCGACGCCCTCACCGAGGCGCGGGTGCAGAGCCATCACGCGAGTCTGCACATCGCCGGGTTCTATCCCTCACTGCATCTGAACCTCGCGGACAACTACCGGCTGCTCGGATCGTTCGCGGCCGCCGCCGAGCACATCGAGGCCGCGCGGCGGCATATCGGCGCACTCGCCGACGATGGTTACGGACGGCTCATCCGACGGGCGATCGAAGAGGTCGCCGCGGCGATCGACGGCCGATCGACCCGGCGGCGGGACTCGGCACCCGGTACGTCCGGGGCGTGATCGGGCACTCTCGCACGCCGGACGGTTCAGCGCGACGCGATGAGCGGGACGAACTGTTCGTCGGCGGTCCGGGCACCGTGATGGCCGAGCATCGCCGATTCCAGCGGTTCGCGGGCGGGGCAGACCAGCACGGCGTGATCCTCCGCCACCGCGATGACGTCTCCGATCCGCGCGCTGACGACCGGGTCGGGTGGCGTCGGGCCGAACCAGTGCTCGTCCACGGCCTGTTCGCGAGTGAGAACCGTTGCGGCCGTGGACAATTCCTCGGTCCAGGCGGCGAACACATCGGACCGCGCCGACGCGTTCTCGAGATAGATGTGGCGCACCCGGGCCTCGCCGGCGATCGTCCGCACGCCGCGATGCAGAGGCGGGCGGGCGTCGAGGTCGACGACGGTATCGGCGCGGATCATGCCGTGATCGCCGGTGACCAGCAGGGTGCATTCGGCCGGGAGGTCGGTCAGCAGATCCGCCACCGCGCTGTCGATTTCGGCCAGTACCCGCAGCCATTCCGGAGATTCCGGGCCGTGCAGGTGGCCGGCGACGTCCAGGTCGGCGAAGTAGGCGTACGCGAAGCGCCGGCCGGTGCCGGAATGGTCTGCGACGGCACGGATTCCGGCCCGCACCTGATCGAGATCGGCGGCCGGATGCACCGTGCCCGCGGCCCGGAAGGCCGCACGGGTCAGTCCCGAATCGCGCTGATAGCCGGGGATCACGTAGTGCACATCGACACCGTGGGCGGCGAGGTCCTGGATCCGGCTCCTTCTGCGCTGCAAGTCTTCCGGTGGTAATTCGGTGAGAGCGTCGGGTCCGGTCGCGGAGTCGAGCCGCCAGCGCAGCGCGTTGAAAACCCGCGACGTCCCGGCGTGCGGTACGGCGAAGCTGTAGCCGATGATTCCGTGCGTCGCGCAGGGGGCGCCGAGGGCCAGGCTGGTGATGCTGACCGCGGTCGTGGCCGGGAAACCGGCGTCGAGCGTGGTGGTGACGTGCGCGGACAGTGTCGGTGCGATATCTCGATGCCGGGCCAGCAGTTCGGCGCCCAGCCCGTCGATCAGCAGCACCACGACATCGCGGTTCGGCCTCAGCCCCAGCGGATTGTGCACATCCATCCCCAGGGCGGCGGCCACCGAGGGCAGGACGTCGGCCAGTGAGTAGCGCATGATCGACCATGCTGCCGCATCGATTTCGCTGCGACGAGCCCATTTCCGAGACGTGGCGTCCGTGACCCGGGTTTCCCGCTCAGATGAGAGGTTCGCGTAGTTCCCGGACGACGATGGCGTTGCCACCCCGTTGTTTCGCCCGATACATGGCGGTGTCCGCGAAACCGAGTAGCAGTTCGGGCGAGAGACGGTCATCGGCTTCGTCGCTGTCGTCGAAGACCGCCACGCCGATGCTGGCGGTCACCAGAGCGCCGTTGCCCGAACTCTCGATCGCACGCCGGAGCCGCTCGGCCAGTGCCCGAGCGGCTCCGGCGTCCAGACGTCCGACGATCGTGAACTCCTCCCCGCCGGTGCGCGCGATGGTGGCGGCGGGGTCGGTGGTGTCGCGCAGCCGTGCCGCGGTTCTGGCCAACACCCTGTCGCCCTCCTGATGACCGAAGGTGTCGTTGACCTCTTTGAATCGATCCAGGTCGATGATCATCGCGCAGATCGGCGCACCGGGGGCGAACAATCTGGGTAGGTGGTAGTCGAGTCCGCGCCGATTCAACAGGGTGGTCAGTGGATCCGACATCGCGTTCGTGCGCAGCACCCAATAGAAGAACTGCAGCGTGGGCAGTACGAGGACGACGGCGAGCACCATGATCAGCGTCGTGGCGATCGCGAGCGGGACGTCGCGATCGGAGTCGGAGGTGCCCAGTCGTACCGTGACCAGCAGCACGGAGAACAGCGACCATCCCGCGTGCGCGGCGAGCGCCTTGGCGCTGTGGAAGAGCGCCAGATAGCCGCCGGTCAGGATGAGGGCGGTGTTGTTGATCATCGCCACGCGGCTCGAGACCAGCAGACCGTTGATCGTGATGCCGAGGTCTGCGAGCGCGATGAACGCCAGTGATGCCGAGGCACTCGGCCACGGCAGCAGGTACCAGCGCAGGCCCACCAACAAAGCCAGGACGGCGAACAGCCCGATCACCGCCCGGCCGGCCGCGTTCTGCGGGCCTTCGGACGACAGCAGGAGCATGAGGACGACGAAACTCAGGCCCAAGGCGGATGTGCCGATCGAGAATTTCAGCAGGCCGAGTGCCGCCTGGTTGCGCAGCGTGCTCAGCAGCCAGCGATAGTCGGCGGGTTCTCGCCACCACATCCGCACGGCAGCCAGCCCGCCGTAGCTCAGCGCATCGGCGACACGTGCCCGTGCGAACAGGCCCCTGCCGCGGCGATGCTGGGCGCCGGCCGGCTCGGGTGCAGCCATCCGACAACGCTAGGACAACGTCCGGCGATCTGTGAAGTGCCCCGGTTCTGCCGCGTCCGCCGGGCAGTTCCGCCGAGCCCTCCCAGGGTGATCCGCCGGTCCTCGCCGGGCGGTGTCCTCCTCCGATACCGTGGATATCCAGCGTCGCGGATGTCGATGAAGGTGGTGAGATCGCAATGTTCGACCCGTTGGCCGATATCGACCGGGCCCTCGCCGACCGGGCCGGATGGACGTGGTTCGACGACCACCTGCTGTACACCTGCGGGGTGCTCGATCTGCTGCGCCGCGAGGAGTTGGCGCGGATGCCCGTCAAGTCGACCCGGATCCGGATCGATCCGGGCGAGGTCTGTATCGCGGAGGGCCCGGCGACCTGGTCGTTCTGGCGTGCGCCCGGGGACGGCAGGTGGACCCGCAACAACGTCTACGTCGCGGGCAGCGCCTCCTTCGTCGCGGCGGCGCAACTGGGGAACGCGCTGGTGAATCAGGCCCGGCGCCAGCGGGCGGAGGCCGCGTCCCAACCGCGCTGGATCGCCGAACGCCCGGGTTCGGTGATGATCTCCGACCGCCGCATCCACCTCACCAACCCCGACTACTCCTTCCGGATCCGCTGGGCGTCACTGGAGACGATCGACCTGACGGCCGCCGATCACGTGGTCGCGCGCTACGTCGACCGCAACCACACCTTCCATCAATGGCAGGTCCGAACGCCATGGGCCGTACTGATATTCGCCGTCGCCGCCCATCTGCACTTCCCGAATCACCCGCTGCTGCTGTCCGGGAATTGGCTACCCGCCGGTTTCGAGGACAAATGCCATCTCGCGGGAAAGAAATGCCCACCGGTCCGAGAGCGCTGACCTCGCCTGTGGCAACCCTCGTCCCGCCCGTGGTGGGGATTGCTGGGCAATGTCGGCCCCGCGTGGGACCATCGCGTTGTGAGCAGCACATCTGCCCCCGACCCGCGCCTGCGCGATCTCGCGCGGCTGCGCAGAGTCCGCGACCGCATCGACCGGGAATATGCGAAGCCCCTGGATGTGGAGGCCCTCGCGCGCGATGTGCACATGTCCGCGGGGCATCTGAGCCGGCAGTTCCGCCTCGCCTACGGGGAGTCGCCGTACGGCTACCTCATGACGCGCCGAATCGAACGCGCGATGGCGCTGCTGCGCCGGGGCGATCTCAGCGTGACGGAGGTGTGCTTCGAGGTCGGCTGCCAATCGCTGGGCACGTTCAGTACCCGCTTCACCGAACTGGTCGGAGTGCCGCCGAGTGTGTACCGGCGCGAGGCCGCCGACGCCACCCTGGGCATGCCGTCGTGTGTCGCGAAACAGGTGACCAGACCGATCAGGAATCGAGAAGCGCAGGTTACCGAGTAGGAATTAGCGTGAGCGACATGGACATCACCATTCACGACACCTTCCTCCCGCAAGACGATCCGGAGGCCGCGCTGGCCTTCTACCGCGACACCCTCGGCTTCGAGGTGCGCAACGACGTCGGCTTCAAGGGCATGCACTGGATCACGGTCGGTCCCGCCGGACAGCCGGACATCTCGATCGTGCTCTACCCGCCGAACGCCACCCCCGGCGTCACCGAAGAAGAGCAGCGCACCATCTCCGAGATGATGGCCAAGGGCACCTTCGCCAGCCTCAACCTCGCCGCCAAGAACGTCGACGAGGTGTTCGAGCGGCTGCAGGCCAAGGGGGCCGAGGTCGTGCAGGAGCCGACCGATCAGCCCTACGGACTGCGCGACTGCGCGTTCCGCGACCCCTCGGGCAATCTGCTGCGGATTCAACAGGCCTCCTGAGCCTTTCCCGACAACCGAGCCGGCCGGCGGACCAGGCCGCCCATCCGAAATTGGAGAAACCATGAGCAAGGCCCCGACGCCGGACCGGCACGTTGCCGACACCCACGACCTGATCCGCGTACACGGTGCGCGGGTCAACAACCTCAAGGACATCAGTGTCGAAATCCCCAAGCGTCGCCTGACCGTCTTCACCGGCGTCTCGGGATCGGGGAAGAGTTCGCTGGTCTTCGGCACCATCGCCGCGGAATCGCAGCGGATGATCAACGAGACCTACAGCGCCTTCGTCCAGGGCTTCATGCCGACGCTGTCGCGGCCCGAGGTCGACTTCCTGGACGGCCTCACCACCGCGATCTCGGTCGACCAGGAGCGGATGGGCGCCAACCCCCGCTCCACGGTCGGCACCGCCACCGACGCCAACGCGATGTTGCGCATCCTGTTCAGCCGCCTCGCCCGGCCGCAGATCGGCTCGCCGAACGCGTATTCGTTCAATGTGCCCTCGGTGACCGCCAGCGGTGCGATCACGGTCGAGCGCGGCGGCAAGACCAAGGCCGAGAAGGCGACCTTCCACCGCCTCGGCGGTATGTGCCCGCGCTGTGAGGGCATGGGCTCGGTCACCGATTTCGACCTGACCGCCCTCTACGACGACAGCCTGTCGCTCAACCAAGGTGCGCTCACCATCCCCGGGTACAGCATGGACGGCTGGTTCGGCCGCATCTACCGCGGCTGCGGGCTGTTCGACCCGGACAAGCCGATCCGCAAGTACAACAAGCGCGAACTGCACGATCTGCTCTACAAGGAGCCGACCAAGATCAAGGTCGAGGGCATCAACCTCACCTACGAGGGTCTGGTCCCGAAGATCCAGAAGTCGATGTTGTCCAAGGATGTCGATTCGCTGCAGCCGCATATCCGCGCGTTCGTCGAGCGCGCGGTGACCTTCACGACCTGCCCGGAATGTGAGGGCACCCGGCTCAGCGCCGAAGCCCGGTCCTCGAAGATCGGCGACAAGAGCATCGCCGACGTCTGCCGGATGCAGATCAGCGACCTCGCCGAATGGGTGCGCGAACTCGACGAGCCGTCGGTCGCGCCGCTGCTGAAGGGGCTGCAGCATCTGCTCGACTCGTTCACCGAGATCGGCCTCGGCTATCTGTCGCTGGATCGGCCGGCGGGCACGCTCTCGGGCGGTGAAGCGCAGCGCACCAAGATGATTCGCCACCTCGGCTCGTCGCTGACCGATGTCACCTACGTCTTCGACGAACCCACCATCGGCCTGCATCCGCACGACATCGAGCGGATGAACAATCTGCTGTTGCAGTTGCGCGACAAGGGCAACACGGTGCTGGTGGTGGAACACAAACCGGAAGCGATCGCGATCGCCGACCACATCGTCGATCTGGGTCCTGGCGCCGGAAGTCAGGGCGGCACAGTCTGTTTCGAGGGCGATATCGAGGGGCTGCGAGCCAGTGACACGATCACCGGCCGCCATCTCGACGATCGGGCGAAACTCAAGGACGCACCCCGGAAGTCGTCCGGCGCGTTGGAGATTCGCGGCGCCTCCACCCACAACCTGAAGGATGTGGACGTCGACATCCCGCTCGGGGTGCTGTGTGTGATCACCGGCGTGGCCGGATCCGGTAAGAGTTCGCTCATCCACGGGTCGGTCGCCGACCGCGACGACGTCGTGGTGGTCGATCAGGGCGCGATCCGCGGCTCCCGACGCAGTAATCCGGCCACCTACACCGGACTGCTCGAACCGATCCGCAAGGCGTTCGCCAAGGCCAACGGCGTGAAGCCGGCGCTGTTCAGCGCCAACTCCGAAGGCGCGTGCCCCACCTGCAACGGCGCCGGCGTGATCTACACCGATCTGGCGATGATGGCCGGCGTCGCGACCACCTGCGAGGAATGCGACGGGAAACGCTTCCAGGCGGCGGTCCTGGACTACCACCTCGGCGGCCGCAACATCAGCGAGGTGCTGGAGATGTCGGTGGCCGAAGCCGAGGAGTTCTTCGGCGCGGGTGAGGCGAAACTTCCGGCGGCACACAAGATCCTGCAGCGCCTCGGCGATGTCGGGCTCGGCTACCTGAAACTGGGCCAACCCCTCACCACGCTGTCGGGCGGTGAACGCCAGCGCATCAAACTCGCCACCCACATGGGCGAGAAGGGCGGGATCTACGTCCTCGACGAGCCGACGACGGGCCTGCATCTCGCCGATGTGGAGAACCTGCTCGGCCTGCTCGACCGCCTCGTGGACTCGGGCAAGTCGGTGATCGTCATCGAGCACCACCAGGCGGTCATGGCGCATGCCGACTGGATCATCGACCTCGGGCCCGGCGCCGGCCACGACGGCGGGCGCATCGTTTTCGAGGGAACGCCGGCCGATCTGGTCGCCGACAGTTCGACGCTCACGGGCGAACACCTCGCCGCGTACATCGGCGGATAGTCCGCGATCCCCTGCGGCGGCCGGCGAGCAGTCCGGTTCGCCGAGCGCCTGCCGGTTCCGGTCGACCGGAACCGGCAGGCCGGGTGCGTCGGCGCGGGCGGCTCAATGCTGCGCCGACGCGGTCTGTGGCCGCTACGGCACGGTCGGATCGGCGAGGCCGCGTTCGTAGGCGGCACGGGCGGTGGAACCGCGGGTCGCGGCGACCTGGTCCGGAACCATGCGCCGGAAGGTCAGGTCGCGCAGGCGCTGCGGAAGCAGTTCGGCGAGCCGGACGAGCGGTCCGATGTACCGCGGCACGGTGACCTCGAACCGAGGATGTTCGATCGTCCGCAGCACCGCTCGCGCCACATCGGCGGGCTCCAGCAGTGTCGCGGCGCCGGTGTCGGTACCCGCGGCCAGTTCGGTCGCGACGACCCCCGGCATGATCACCGAGATCCGCACGCCGCTGCCGCGCAGTTCCTCGCGCACGCCGGTCAGGTAGCCGAGCACCCCGTGTTTGGTTGCGGCGTAGGTCGATTCGCCGGGCGGGGACAACCGGGCGGCGGCCGAGGCGATGGTGACGATGTGGCCCTTCCCGCGCGCCCGCATGCCCGGTGCGATCAGCCGCACGCCCCGAATCACGCCGTGCAGATTGACCTCCAGCATGCGCGTGGTCGCCACCTCCGGCTCGGCGGCGAACGGACCCACCCACATCACACCGGCGTTGTTGACCAGCACGTCGATCGGCCCCCACAACGATTCCACCGCGGCGAGGAAGCCGCGGAAGGAGTCCGTGTCGGTCACGTCGAGCGCGAAACCGCGGACGGCACCGGATAATTCGGCCGCGGTGGCGACCGCGGCCGGCTCGTCCCGGTCGCCGATGGCCACCCGGGCACCGGCCTCGGCGAGCACACGCGCGATCTCCCGGCCTATGCCCCGTGCTCCGCCTGTCACGGCGACGACACGACCGGCAATCGGTGAGGACATGGACGGTTCTCCATTCTGACATGCCTGCGTGTCAGCAACGATGCTCTAGTGTGCCATAGGCCGGGAGGTAAGGACAGGGGCATGCCAGGACGGAAGTATCAGGGACTGATGCCGGACGAGCGCCGCCTGCAGCGGCGCGCGGCGATCCTGGACGCCGCACTGGAGGTTTTCGGCACCAGCGGTTATGCGGGCAGTTCGGTCAAACAGATCTGCCGCGTCGCGCGCCTCACCGAACGCTATTTCTACGAGTCCTTCACCGACCGCGAAAGTTGCCTGGCCGCCCTGTATTCCGAGATCGTGGACCGGGTGCGCGCCGCGACCATGGCCGCGATGATGTCGGCGGGCGACGACATCGACGACCGCACCCGTGCCGGAATCCGGACGTTCATCGACTATCTGACCGAGGATCGGCGGCTTGCCAGGGTGGCCCTGATCGAGGCCGTCGGCGTGTCCTCCGCCATGGAGGAACGCCGCCACCAGGTACTGCGCGAATTCGCGGAGATCGTCACCACCACCTGGGCCGCCGCCCGCTCCGAACCCCTGTCGGCCAAACAACATTCGGCCGCGGTCGCCCTCGTCGGCGGCGTCAACCACCTGCTGGTCGACTGGCTGATGAGCGGCACTCCCCAGACCCCCGCCGCGCTCACCGACGTCTGCACCACCCTGTTCATCTCCGCCCGCCACACCCTCGAAGCGGAGGCCCCGACCACGGAGACACCATGGCCGACGATCCCCTGATCGACTTCACCCGTGAATCGTTCACTCACGCGGGCATCAGCCACCCGATCTTCCGGTCCGGAACGGGTCCGGCGGTCATCGTGATGACCGAGGTCCCCGGTATCACGCCGAAGGTGGCCGAATTCGCCCGGCGCGTCCGCGATCTCGGCCTGACCGCGGTACTACCGGATATGTTCGGCACGGCCGGGCGCGACCCCGGGCCCGCCGGTCACGGCCTGTTGCGCAGCGCGACCTACCAGGTCGGCACCATCGCCCGGCTCTGCATCGGGCAGGAGTTCAGCATGCTGGCAGGCCCGCGTAACTCACCCATCACCACCTGGTTGCGCGCACTGGGCGCCGCCGAACACCGGCGCTGCGGCGGACCGGGCATCGGTGCCGTCGGAATGTGTCTGACCGGCGGATTCGCTCTCGCCATGGCCGCCGACGACCGTCTGCTCGCGCCGGTGCTGTCGCAGCCGGCCACGCCGGTGCCGCTGACCCGCCGTCACCGCCGCGGAATCGGCATCGAGACAGCGGATCTCGCGCGCATCCGACAGCGATGCGCGCAGGGCCTCGGCGTCGTCGGCCTCCGCTTTCGCGGCGACCGACTGGTCCCGGAAGAGCGATTCGCCTCCCTGCGCAGACAACTGGGCCCAGCCTTCGTGGCAGTGGAGCTGGACCCCGAGTCCGCGAATCCGGACGCGCCGATGCGGCCGCATTCGGTACTGACCGAACACCTCGTCGACACGCCCGGACATCCCACGCGGCAGGCGCTCGACCTGGTTCTCGAGCACCTTCGAACCCGACTGCTCGATCCCCACGCCGACCGGCCCGCACTCCACGAGTCCTAGGGCACCCCTTACCCGATCGATACGACAACGCCCCGCCTCGGATGACCGAGGCGGGGCGAAGTGCCTTACTACGCGGTGTTACCGGTAGTCGCTGAAACCGTAGTCGTCCAGCGGGACCGCGGCACCGGTGGTGGTGCCGAAGCCCTCCGGGCTGTAGTAGGTGTCGTCGTAGGACGGCACCGCGTACGCCGCGGCACGGGCCTCTTCGGTCGGCTGCACCTGGATGTTGCGGTAGCGGTTGATACCGGTACCGGCCGGGATCAGCTTACCGATGATCACGTTCTCCTTCAGGCCGATCAGCTTGTCGGAGCGGCAGTTGATCGCCGCGTCCGTCAAGACACGAGTCGTCTCCTGGAAGGAGGCCGCCGACAGCCACGAATCGGTGGCCAGCGACGCCTTGGTGATACCCATCAGCACCGGGCGACCCGAGGCGGGCTCGCCACCCTCGGCGACGACGCGGCGGTTGGCCGCCTCGAACTCCGAGCGCTCCACCAGCGAACCGGGCAGGAACTCCGTCGCACCCGAGTCGATGATGGTGACGCGGCGCAGCATCTGGCGGACGATGACCTCGATGTGCTTGTCGTGGATGGACACACCCTGCGACCGGTACACCTCCTGGACCTCGTGGACCAGGTGGACCTGCACCTGACGCGGACCCATCACGCGCAGCACCTCGTGCGGATCGGCCGAGCCCTCCAGCAGCTGCTGGCCGACCTCGACGTGGTCGCCGTCGGCGAGCAGGCGCTCGGAGCCGTCGTCGTGCTTGAACACCCGCAGCCGCTGACGCTTCGACAGCTTGTCGTAGACCACCTCGTCCGAACCGTCGTCCGGAATGATCGTGATCTTGTAGAAGCGGTCGTCGTCCTCGAGCCGCACCCGGCCCGAGACCTCCGCGATCGGCGCCTTGCCCTTGGGCACACGAGCCTCGAACAGCTCCTGCACGCGGGGCAGACCGCCGGTGATGTCGTCACCCGCGACACCACCCTGGTGGAAGGTACGCATGGTCAGCTGGGTACCGGGCTCACCGATGGACTGGGCGGCGACGATACCGACGGCCTCACCGATGTCGACCAGCTTGCCGGTCGCCATCGAGCGGCCGTAGCAGGTCGCACACACGCCGGTGCCGGTGGTGCAGGTGAGCACCGAGCGGACCTTGACGTCGGTGATGCCGGCCTCGAGCAGCGCCTCGATGGCCGGGTCGCCGAGGTCGTGACCCTTCTCCACGATGACGTTGCCGTTGGCGTCGACCGCGTCGGCGGCCAGCGTCCGGGCGTAGGTGCTGGTCTCCACGTGCGGATCGCGGATGAGCAGTCCGTCGGGCTGCTTCTCGGCGATCGCGACGGTGATGCCGCGCTCGGTGCCACAGTCGGTCTCGCGCACGATGACGTCCTGCGACACGTCCACCAGACGACGGGTCAGGTAACCCGAGTCGGCGGTACGAAGCGCGGTGTCGGCCAGACCCTTTCGCGCACCGTGGGTGTTGATGAAGTACTCCAGCACGGTCAGGCCCTCACGGAAGGAGGACTTGATCGGTCGCGGAATGAACTCACCCTTCGGGTTGGTCACCAGACCCTTCATGCCCGCGAGGGTACGAGTCTGGGTGAAGTTACCCGTGGCGCCCGAATCGACGATCGTGATGATCGGGTTGTCGGCCGGGTAGTGCGCGCGCAGCGCCTTACCGACCTCTTCGGTCGCTTCCTGCCAGATCTTGACCAGGGCGTTGTTGCGCTCCTGGTGGTCGAGAGCACCACGCTGGTACTTCTTCTCGATCTGGTCGGACTGCGCCTCGTAGCGCTCCATGATCTCGGCCTTCTCCGGCGGAACGAGAACGTCCGACATGGAGACGGTGACACCCGAACGCGTGGCCCAGTAGAAGCCGGCGTCCTTGAGCTTGTCGACGGTCTGCGCGACCACGATCATCGGGTAACGCTCGGCGAGATCGTTGATGATCGTCGCCTGCCGCTTCTTCGGCATCTGCTCGTTGATGAACGCGTAGTCCGCGGGCAGCAGCTCGTTGAAGATGACGCGGCCCAGGGTGGTCTCACACAGCCACGCGTCGCCGCGCTGCCAGCCCTCGGGGAACAGCTCCGCCTCGACGTCCTTCGGCGGGCGCTGATCGGTCAGGCGCACCTTGATCAGCGAGCGAACCGTCAGCTCGCCGCGGTCGACGGCCATCTGAGCCTCGGCCGGCGACGCGTAGACGCCCTGCTCGGGAGCATCCGCGGTGGCGGGCCGGTACTCACCCTTGGCGCCCTCTTCCAGGCGGGTCAGGTAGTACAGGCCGGTCACCATGTCCAGACGCGGCATGGCCAGCGGGCGGCCGGACGCCGGGGACAGGATGTTGTTCGACGACAGCATCAGGATGCGGGCCTCGGCCTGCGCCTCCGCCGACAGCGGCAGGTGCACGGCCATCTGGTCACCGTCGAAGTCGGCGTTGAAGGCCTCACAGACCAGCGGGTGCAGCTGGATGGCCTTACCTTCGACCAGCAGCGGCTCGAAGGCCTGGATACCCAGGCGGTGCAGCGTGGGCGCACGGTTCAGCATGACCGGGTGCTCGGCGATGACCTCTTCGAGGACGTCCCACACCTGGGCACGCTGCCGCTCGACCATCCGCTTGGCGGACTTGATGTTCTGCGCGTGGTTCAGGTCGACCAGACGCTTCATCACGAACGGCTTGAACAGCTCCAGCGCCATCAGCTTGGGCAGACCACACTGGTGCAGCTTCAGCTGCGGACCGACGACGATGACCGAACGGCCCGAGTAGTCGACGCGCTTACCGAGCAGGTTCTGCCGGAAACGACCCTGCTTGCCCTTGAGCAGATCGCTCAGGGACTTCAGCGGGCGGTTACCGGGGCCGGTCACCGGGCGACCGCGACGGCCGTTGTCGAACAGCGCGTCGACGGACTCCTGCAGCATCCGCTTCTCGTTGTTGACGATGATCTCGGGGGCACCGAGGTCGATCAGTCGCTTGAGGCGGTTGTTGCGGTTGATCACGCGGCGGTACAGGTCGTTCAGGTCCGAGGTGGCGAAGCGGCCACCGTCGAGCTGAACCATCGGGCGCAGCTCCGGCGGGATCACCGGAACGGCGTCGAGGACCATGCCCATCGGCGAGTTGCCGTTGGCCTGGAAGGCCGCGACGACCTTCAGCCGCTTGAGCGCGCGCAGCTTCTTCTGGCCCTTACCGGTGCGAATGGTTTCGCGCAGGTTCTCGGCCTCGGCGTCGATGTCGAAGTTCTCCATCAGCTTCTGGATGGCTTCGGCACCCATCGCGCCGGTGAAGTACTCGCCGTAGCGGTCCTGCAGCTCGCGGTAGAGGACCTCGTCCACGATCAGCTGCTTGGGAGCCAGCTTGGTGAAGGTGGTCCAGATCTCGTCGAGCCGGTCCAGCTCACGCTGGGCACGGTCGCGCAGCTGGCGCATCTCGCGCTCGCCGCCGTCCTTGACCTTGCGGCGGACGTCGGACTTGGCACCCTCGGCCTCGAGCTCGGCCAGGTCGGCCTCGAGCTTCTGGGCGCGAGCCTCCAGGTCGGCATCGCGCTGGTCGGCGATCGCCTTCTTCTCGACCTCCATCTCCGCCTCGAGCGTGGACAGCTCGTTGTGGCGCAGATCCTCGTCGACGGTGGTGATGACGTAGGCGGCGAAGTAGATGATCTTTTCGAGATCCTTCGGCGCCAGGTCCAGCAGGTAACCGAGGCGGCTCGGCACACCCTTGAAGTACCAGATGTGGGTGACGGGCGCGGCCAGCTCGATGTGGCCCATCCGCTCACGACGCACCTTGGCGCGAGTCACCTCGACACCACAGCGCTCACAGATGATGCCCTTGAAGCGGACACGCTTGTACTTGCCGCAGTAGCACTCCCAGTCCCGGGTGGGACCGAAGATCTTCTCGCAGAACAAGCCGTCCTTCTCCGGCTTGAGCGTGCGGTAGTTGATGGTCTCCGGCTTCTTGACCTCACCGAAAGACCAGTTGCGAATGTCTTCGGCGGTAGCCAGGCCGATCCGGAGTTCATCGAAGAAGTTGACGTCTAGCACGTAACTTCCTTTCCCCTGTTCGGGTTCAGTATCGAGCAAAGTTCGCTAGTTCGTCCGCCGTGGCGGACCACTTCCGCGGAGCGGGAAACTATGCCCCGGCGCCCAATGCGGGCGCCGGGACCGATCGGCTACTGCGCGAGGTCGTCGACCGTCGCAGCCTCGTTGCGGGACAGGTTGATGCCGAGGTTCGCCGCGGCACGCTCGAGGTCCTCGTCGTCGCCGTCGCGCATCTCGATCGCGGCGCCGTCGGAGGACAGC
>NZ_BDAV01000011.1 GCF_001612635.1 Nocardia africana NBRC 100379
GGGGGGGCAGCCGGCTCACTGCCGAGCCGGCACCAACGCCGGGGCGGATAAGAAGCAATTCGGCACACCCCCGGCCGCTACCGCCACGACCGTGAGACTTCTGCGATCGACCGGTGAACATCCGGTCTCGTCCATGGCCGAGAAGGCTGTGGCCGAACTTCTATGGGCGGGTGATGCGAGGGAAGGAGTGTTCGGCTTCCAGGAGGTAGGCCAGTTCGAGCAGGGTGCGTTCGTCGCCGTATGCGGCCGACAGTTGCACGCCGACCGGAAGGCCTTCCGGGGTGCGGCCCATCGGCAGGGAGATTGCCGGGGTGCCGGCGATGTTGTTCAGCGGCGTGTAGCTGACGTAGCGGGTGAGGCGGTCGATCAGCTCCGGGAAGGGGACGGTCGGCGCGATGTGGCCCAGCGGCGGTGTGGTGTGCGAGAGTACCGGCGACACAACAACTTCCAGCCGGGCGAACATGCGCGCGTAGGCGGCCGGGATGCGTCGCAGTCGGCGCAGCGCCGCCGGTGTGCGGTGCAGGTTGCGGCGGTGGTGGGCGCGCAGTCCGCGCGTGAGTCCGTCGGTGGCGGCCGCGTCGAACGACCGGTCCAGGATGAGCTTGCCCGTAGTCACGGCGAGATCGGCCAGCAGCGCCCAGTATTGGACGAAATCGACGGCGAACTGCTCGGTGACCGGGAGGGCGATCGGTTCGACGACGTGTCCGGCCTTCTCCAGCAGTGTGGCGGTGTGCTCGACCGCGGCACGGGTGGGTTCGTCGACCTCGGCGCCGGTGACGCTGTGCATGAGCAGCCCGACCCGCAGCCGTCGTTGCGCCGGGCCGCGGACCTCGCCGATGGGGGCGAGTTTCGGGTTGCGCCAGACGTTCTCGGCCGCGGCGACGAACGCCGCGGTGTCGCGCACCGTGCGAGTGAGTACGCCCTCGGAGATCATCGGGATCGGCACGTGCCGCGCCTGTTCACCGTCGATATGACGGCCGCGGCTCGGCTTGAGCCCGACGAGTCCACCGCATGCGGCGGGGATGCGAATCGAGCCGCCGCCGTCGTTGGCGTGGGCTATCGGGACCACCCCCGCGGCGACGAGTGCGGCCGAACCGCCCGACGAGGCGCCGATCGAGCGGTCCGGATCCCACGGGTTGCGGGTCGGAGGTTCGGTCATGAATTCGGTGGTGGCGTTGAAGCCGAACTCGGGCAGTCGCGATTTGCCGAGCAGCGTCAGTCCGGTGCCGAGGTACTGGTCGGCGTAGGCGCCGTTCTTCGCGGCCGGCCGCGCCCGGAACGCCTCGCTGCCGTGGGTGGTCGGCAGCCCCGCGACGTCGGTGTTGTCCTTGATGAACGTCGGCACGCCGTAGAGGGCGGTACCGGAGTCCGAGTGGTAGCGCGGAGCGTCGTAGATCGCGCAGGCGACGGCGTCGAGGTGCGGGTCGACCGCTTGCGCTCGCTCGATGGCGGCGGCGGCGAGTTCCTGCGGACTCACCGAGCCGTCGCGGACCAGTTCGGCGAGAGCGACCGCGTCGTGCTCGGCGAGCACATCGTCGCGAAATGCGTGAATCGACGTCATGGCGGCTGAGTCTAGAAGAATTTACAGACTCTGCCCAGAGGGAAACTGTAAAGAGTTACAGAGATGGCCTAGGGTTGGCATCGTGACCGCGCGCCGCCACCGTCCCAGCGCCCAGGCTCGACGCGAAGCCCTGCTCGCGGCCGCTGTCGAGGTCACCGCGGCCGTGGGCGTGGCCGGGGTGACCCATCGCGCGGTCACCGAAAAGGCCGGATTGCCGCTGACCACGGTCGGCTACTTCTTCGACTCGATCGACGCGCTGACCGAGGAAGCGCTGCGGGTCTATACCGATGCCGATGCCGACGCCCAGGTCGCGCTCGCCGAGGCGCTGGCCGAGGCGCACAGCACACCCGACGAGATCGCCGCCGCGATGTCGTCGGCCGCGACCCCGCGCTCACCGGAGACGCCGGCGTTGTTCGAGGCCTATCTGCATGCCGCGCGGCACCCGGAGTTCCGCGACGCCGCCGCGCGGGCGCTCGATGCCGCGCGGCGGGTTGCCGCCGCGGGTGTTCGCGCGGCCGGCGCCCCCGAACCCGACACGGCCGCACCGGCGTTCACGGCCTTGGCACACGGGTTGGCATTGCACGAAATGGCCGTGCCGGGCACGCTGCCGCCGGATTCGGTGCATGCGGCGTTTCGCGCGCTGTTTCTGGGGTTCCTCCTCGACAACGGTCATGTCGAGCTGGCTCTGCGGCTGCGGCGCCGAGCCCCAGCGGACGATCAGGTATGCGAGGGCGGTCCGCCGCCGGCCGAGCCCGACATGTGACGGCGCCGTTCGGTCGCGCCCATCGGGGAAGCGCTGACTCCGACCGCGGCTGGTGCGACGCCACGTGCCCACTGTGATCAGGATCGTTGCCGACCTGGCGAGGTGCGGGCACTATCGGAGTCGGCCGCTCGAGGATGCGCGTGCGGGACCGAGCGAGCCCGGCTGCCCGATGTGAATTCTCTTGGCGACTCGGCACTCCCACGTGCACTGTGCGCGCCGGCCCCGTCGCGGCGCGGCTGGTCCACGCCGGTCCCCGGCACGCCTTGGCGGCGGTAGCAGACCACGGAATTCGTCGCGGAGAGGAGCGCATGCGATGACAGACACCCTGACCGATATCCCCACCGCACCCCTTCGGCTCGCCCGCCCCGTCCCGGTGGCGCGGGCGACGCCGCGGAACCGGGTTCCCGCGACCGGGGTAGCGCGCGAGTGGCAGCAGGCGAAGACGGTGCTCGTCACCCGGGTGACGGGACCGAAGCAATTGGTGACCGTGCCACGGCTGGTTGTCCCTATCGGGTTCGGCCAGTTGGCATTTCGCACCTCTTCACAGGCGCCGGAAGCCGACGATCTGCTGCGCGACGGCCGGGTGCTGGTCCAGGCCGGTGATTGGCGCGGGCATCCGGCGCTGGGGTCTCATCAGCGCCAGGGACACGCGCAGGTCGTGACCGCCGGGACGCTGGTGTCATTCGTCCAGGCCGAGATCGAGGCCAAGTACCGATGGCAGATCCCGCTGGCGAAGTTCGGTCACCGGCTGGCGCGGGGAAGCGCTCCCTACGCCGACGTCGTCGTTCTGGTCACGGTTCACGAGCCCGCGTCTCCGATGCTGTCGCCGACGCCCTGACTTGTCCGTCGGCGAAAGGCGCTGTTTCGCGGAACGTGCGATGCCGCCGGGGTGGCGATCGGCCCGGCGGCACCGCAACGACTTCGCGTAACCCGTCATGCGTTCGGCTTACGCGCAGGCCGACGCCGGGCAGGACGCCGGCCTTGGTGTTCGGATACCCACCCCTCCGGAGATAGCAAACCTTCAGCAGTCGAATATGTGGCCGAAATCGCCTGCTGCGCGAAGTATTCAATCGGCGTTTCCCTCCGCGTCACCGTCCGGCAGTGGCGGGGGTGCCGCAGTCGCGGGCGGTGGCGATACGCCGGTCGAGGTGACCGCGGCCCTGGCGCCCTTCAGTGGTGGACCCCCGTTTACGCAGGAAGCGAACGTATCCCGCGTGGGGGCTTCCGGGCGCCGATCCGGCCGACACCACCGAGGCTGTCGATCGCGTCGTTCGTGGCGCACTCGGCGAAACGGGCAGTCTGACAGCAAATTTCGAGCACATGGGCGGAACGGTTCGGCGTCTTTGGCGCCGTCGCCGAAATGTCAGTTTCATGCCGGCTGGACTGCGGCTCGACGCCCGGCAATCGACAAGTAGTGACATGTCGGGAACCGATTCAACCATTTACCACTGCCGGGAACCCTGACCGCAGTACGCTGCTGTCCGTCGCCGTCTCGATGATGGGAAAGTATGCGCGCTACAGCAATTCGACTCGTCGCGGCCGTGGCCGCCATCGCCGCAATCTTCACCTCGTTGCACGTCGGTCATGGGGTACAACCTGGTGAAAGCCGAGTTCGCCCCGCTGCGGCGCAGTGCAGTCTGGCACCGACAGCCGGCACCGTGGTACGGACGATCGGTACCAGGATCTATCGGCTCAACGTTCCTGCCGGCCTGACCGGACAGTCGGTGCCGCTGCTGCTCGCCGAGCATGGAAATGCCAGCAACGCGGCAGAATTCGAGCAGGTCTCGGGCTGGACTCCGTACGCGGCCGCGCACCACTTCATCGTCGCCTACCCGCAGGGCAATGCGAACAATCTGCCGCTGGATCCCGGTAACGGTCTGGTCGGCAACGATTGGGAGTTTCAGCAGGGCTCGATCGATGTCCAGTTCCTGCGCTCGGTCGTTGCCGACATCGAGGCGAACTGGTGCGTCGACACCGCGCGCGTATACAGCAGCGGCTGGTCCGACGGCGGCATCATGTCGCAGCGGATGGCGTGCGACGCCTCCGACGTCTTCGCGGACGTAACCTCCTGGGAGGGCGGCGATCCCACCCTTCCGAACCCGACCCTGCTGATTCCCAGTCCCGGGTCGCCCTGTCACCCCGCTCGGCCGATCTCTGTCGTCATCGCCCAGGGACAGATCGACCCGATCTCCGATCCGGTAGCCGGTGTGGCCAATGTCAACCAATGGGCAGCTCGCGACGGCTGCCCCCTCCCGCCGGCGAAGTCCAGCGACACATACGGCACCACGGCCGCCTACGGACCGTGCCGGAACGCGACCGCCGTGCAGTACCGGGTGGAGAACGGCCAGGCGCATCAGTGGCCGTCCGGCGCAACCGGCGAGGACCTGCGAGATCGACTGTGGAACTTCATGTTCGCCACCACCCTCCCGTAGGAGCCGAGCGGGTGCGCCGGTTCTTCGTGGCGACGGCGCCCCCCGCTCGTCAGGACACGCGCGACAACCCCTCGAGCACCGCTACGCCCTAACGCGAACTGCAATCCCATCAACAGCCCGGTCGCGGCCCCGTCACTGGAACCCGGCCGCACCGGCGGCCAGACCGCCGCACGAGCTTCCGACTGAGCCGTTCGAGACGAAAGACGGCTTCTCACAGTAAGTTTCGGCGCTGTTCCGCCGCGGGACGGATCGCCACGCTCGGCACCCGCTCGGTGGCAATGCATCCGGGGGCACAGGAAATGCGGGCTTCGCCGGTCGATGAATCTCGCGAATGATGAGCCGATGTTCGTCATTCGCGGGCGAGGGCGCGATCGGTCAGGGCGCCGATCGCCGGTCCGAGCGTCTGAGCGTAGCTGACCGTGAGGTGATTGTCGTCGCGGAACACCAGAGTATTGCCGACGATGACGGGGCAGCGGCCGGTGGTGCAGAACATCGAGGTGAGATCGGCGTACCGACCGCCACCGGCCGTGACCGCCGCCTGCTCGGCCGCGACACCGGCGTCGTTCACCCCGGCCGGGCGTGCGGGTGCGCATGCGGTGGCATCGTCGAGGTGTTCGGACAGGCACGTCGGCACCGTGGAGTGGGGATCGGGGATCGGCCCGAGAACGAGAACGGCCGAACCGATCTCGTGCAGCTGGGCAACCAGGCGGGCCAGACTGTCCACCCAGGCTCGATCGTAGGAGACGAAGCCGAAATCGCCGCCGTAGCGTCGGGACATGCCCACCACGATCAACCGCGGATGTTCGTGTCGCAGCCGGTTCAGCACCTGACCACGCCATTGCTCGCATTCGGTGTACTCGCGGTCCAGATACGGGCTGGTGATGGGCAGGTCCATCAGCGGGCAGGTGACCTTGGCCATCGTTTCCAGCCGCCAATGCCGCGCCTCGGCGATCGGCTCGAGCGCCGGATTCCACATCGCCGCATGGGAATCGCCCACCAAGGCCACCGTGGTGGGCGAGTCCTGATCACCCGAGGCGCACTCGGATTGGCCGACCTCGCGCCACGACCGGACACAGCCGTTGGTGAACACGTCGGCCTTGTTGCCGGGCGCGTTGTCCAGTGAAGGGGTGAGATTCGATGGGACAGCACGGATTTCGGCCGAGGCGGCGACCGCGGATTGCGCTTGCGTCATCAGCTGCCGGACCGCCTCGTCACGGGGGTCGGCGGTGGGTGCGGCCGAGTCCCGCGGCGCGGTGAGCACGAGCGACGGTGCCGCCACGCCCTGCCCGACCGGGGCAGGGACGAGTGCGAACAGGACGAGTGCCGCACTCACGGCGAGCGCGGTGCAGGCGCCGCCGCAGGCGAGGCTGCGCACGGCCGAGTTCCGCAGCGGCGCCGCGAAGCGGACCGGATTCTCAACCGTCCACTGAGTGAGCAGGGCGAGCCCGCCGGCCATCACCAGCGCACCGAATGCGCCGACCCGCCCGAGCGGATGGCCCAGCATATGCGGGGCCAGCAGCAACACCGGCCAATGCCACAGGTACCAGGTGTAGGACAAGCCCCCGACCGCCCGGACCGGGCCGCGGGCCAGCAGCCGGCCGACCCCGAAACGTGCTCCGGCACAACCGGAGACGATCATCAGAGCAGCGCCCATGACGGGAATCAGGGCCGCGCTGCCGGGATACGGTGTCCTGCTGTCGAAGTGGGTGCAGGCCACGACGACCAGAACCAGACCGATCCATCCGGCTGGCGCGGCCACCGAACGCGGCAACCGGGACCACACGGCCACCGAGAGCGCGACCAGGCCGCCGGTGGCCAGCTCCCACGCCCGGGCGGGCAGCGAAAAGTACGCCCACGGCGGCAGAGTGCCGGTCCAGAACAGTGAGATCGTGAACGAGAGCGCGGCGACGACGGCGAGAACGATCAGGTACGGAAGAGGAGCGGCTGATCCGGTGCGGCGGCGCCGCACGAACCACGCCGAGGCGACGATGAGCACCGGCCACACCAGATAGAACTGCTCCTCCACGCCGAGTGACCAGAAGTGCTCGAACGGTGAAGGCGGTTCGTTCGCCGCCAGATAGTCGGTGCCGCGCAGGGCGAGCCGATTGTTCCCGACATACAACGCGCTGGCGATTCCGTCGCCGAGGACCTGGCGCGCCTGCAGCGGCGGCAGCAGCACCGCCGCTCCGATCGCGGTGGCAACCACCACGATGCCCGCCGCGGGCAGCAGCCGGCGAGCGCGTGCCCCATAAAATCGGGCCAGCTCGACGGTGCCGCCGGCCCTGACGTCCCGCCACAGTATTCCGGTGATCAGAAATCCGGAAATTACGAAAAAGACGTCCACGCCGACAAATCCGCCACTGAACCCCGGAATTCCCGCATGAAACAGCACGACCGCCACGACGGCGACCGCTCGCATGCCCTCGATATCGGGCCGAAATCCGTCCCGGGGCTGCGATGCACTGTGAACCCGGTCTGCCTGCCGATTCGCCAACCCGCTTACGGCCGTGTCCGTCATGTGCAGCATTGTGATTGATCGGTTCGTTCGTGCCGCGGCGACGTGCCGATTTCGTGCCCGACGAAATTGCCGTGTCCGGTGTGCTACTTATGGTCGAATTCGGCGGTTTGTGCCTCGCGGAATTCATTCGGCCGGTGAGGAATTCGCCAATCGGTTGTTCGGCTGTTTCGTAGGAAGCGCTTGCGGGAAGGTCTGAGCCGAGCCTCCGGAGCAACGCCGATGAGCAAGAACGGCCAATGGTGAACCCGGGGGGGAAGGAGGACGGGAGTGCGCACTCCGCGGTCTGGGGCGGTACACGATATCGAGGCGGGCTCGCTCGACACCGCGGCCCGGCGGCCCGCGTGGGCCGGGGCCGGTATGGCGGCCGGCGCGTTGGCTGTGTCTTCGTCTTCGGTCTTCATCGCGTTGTCCCATGCGCGACCGGAGGTGTCGACCTTCTATCGGTGCGCTCTGGCCATGCCGGTGTTGGTCGCCGTAGCGTGGCGGGAGGGCCGGCGCGGCGGCTGGTTGACCCTGCTGGATTGGTGTGTGGCGTTGGCCTGCGGCGCGTTCTTCGCCGCGGACATGGTGTGGTGGGGCGCTGCGATCCTCGAAGTGGGGGCGGGGCTGTCGACCGTTCTGGTCAATGTGCAAGTGATCGTCGTACCGATGATCGCGTATCTGGTCGACCGCGAAAAGCCGGGCAGAATAATGATTTTCGCACTCCCGCTGATGATATGCGGCGTGGCGGCGGCCGGCGGCGTGCTGGAGCACCACCCTGCGGGATCTGCCACGCTGCGCGGCGCTGCGCACGCGATTGCGGCGGGAGTGTGTTATTCGGGTTTCTTGTTCCTGTTACGGCGGGCAGGTCTGCGGGGGCGGACTCGGCAGACCTACACGGTGGCCGTCGGGGTAGCGGCTCTGGTCGCCGCGGGTGTGCTCGGGTTTCGGATGTCGATCGCGGTCCTGGCGGTCGATCGACCCGCACTCGGATGGCTGCTGGCCACTGCGGTTTCCGGTCAAGTGATCGGCTGGCTGCTGGTGGCGTTGTGCGCTCCGCGACTGTCGAGCGCCTCCGGTGCGGCCCTGCTGCTACTGACTCCGGTGGGCTCGCTGTTATTGAGCGCGATAGTCCTCCACGAACATCCCTCCCTTATCCAGATGGCAGGCTGTGTCCTCATCCTCGGCTGCGCATACGCCGTTGCCAAACAGTCCTGAGCCATCGACTTATCGCTTACTGGTGGAGGGCTGCAATTCCTAGCGTGCGCTGTTTCCTGCGGGCGCGGAGCCGGCAACGACCTGCAGCGGTGGAAGAGGGCGCCAGCTCACCGGCACACCGCGCATCAGCAACGCGGAGTCGAGCACCGCGCTGCCCGGTGGGAACCGGTCGCGGTCGTCGAAGACCGTGGACCGAACCGAACGGACCTCGACCGGCTCGACGTGCCACGAGTCCGTCCGGAGTTCGAGCCCATCGAGGCATCGACCGCCACGCGTGGCCGAGAATCCGGCCGAGCCACGTCGGAAGAAGTCCGATGCCTGCGCCAGATCGGCGAACAGTTCGCTTCCCTGGAACCGCTCGGTGGTCCGGACGTCCACGCTGACGGAGACCGTCTCATCACGACTTGCGAAGGCCACGTGCAGATCCTGTGCCGTCTCCCGCACATCGAACCGCGCCGAACTGTGCTCACCCGGAAACAGTCGGCCACCGGCAAGGACATTGATCACCGAGCCGCTGTCGCGACGCGAGATATACACCCCGGTGGAGCGTCCTTGCGGACCATCCCACTCGACCGCGATGCGATGCGCCGCGTTCTCGCTGCGCAGCCCGACCCGGCCGGGGAGCCGGCTGGGCCGGAACTGTCCCAGGCGGATCAGGCAGATGCCGGCAACCGCCCAACCGTCGACCAGGTGAGGTCGCATCGGCGCCGGCACCAAACTCGCGGCTGCCTCAGGGGCGACTCGGTAGTTCACGAGAAGACGTCGCTCGACGACGCTGGACATCCGCGGCGGTCTCATCCGGCACCCCCGTTCTTCGTGGTTCGCAGTCTGCGCTGCCTGACGATGACCTGTTCCGGGCAGATCGCGCTGAGGAACCTGCCGACACACAACGCCAGCCGTTCCTCGACGAGCGAGTAGAAGATCCGATTGGCGACTCGTCGCTCTCGGACGAGCCCGGCTGCCTTGAGTACGCCCAGATGCCGGGAGATCGACGGACCACTGATCGGAAACGTCGCGGCGATCTCACCCGCGGTCAACTCGCCGGAACGTAGATCCTCCAGGATCTGTCGGCGCGTCGAGTCGGCCAGCGCGCGAAACACACCGGCTTCCTCTTCAGGGTCGAGTTCGGCCATGTTTGGACTTTAGCACTATAGCTAAATAGCGAACAACAATTCGCGTCGGCGTGGGGTTCGGGTGCGAGATGACGCCATGTCGGCTGCTCGTCGGGATGAGTCGAGGTGGTGGTGGCGGGCCGGCGAGTCGATCGACGGTATCGGCCAAGGGCCTTGGAATGCCGCAACCGCTGGTGGAGCGTGTTCGGCAAACGATGGACCGCAGCCCTGCGCTGGCGTGTGCACACTGCGGTGCGATCGTTGTGTTGATCGGGTGTGACTGGCCCGCAGGCTATTTCGGTCACATGATCGGCGATGTTCGGCCGATCCTGTGGTTCGGGCTCGGGAATCGCAGCGGTGAGGGACGGGCGGTTGAACGGCTTCTAACCGAATCAGCAACTGGGTGGCGGGGCCCACCTGACGCCGACTCAGGTTCCAGCCGAAATCGGCTGCACACCTATGCACCGTCTCGGATGTTCACTACCTCAGGAACCTCATGGCCTCCTGATCGAGGAGTCGGTGCAGCGCTGACTCGAGTTCGACCGAGTTCCGATCCAGAGCAAGCGCGCTCAGAGTTGCTGAAATGAATATCTTCGCGGATCAGACATCAGGTGCCACTCCTTGATTCGGAGTTGCATCGTTGTTTGTACAGTCCCGGTCCCCGCGGGGCACCCGCATCACCTGGACCGCTCCGCTGCCCTGGATCGGTCGACTGCGAGGGAGGGTGCACGCCGGGAGAAGAGAGGTTCGTGGGACTTTCGGCACTTTCCCGGCTGGTGCTCTCGATGGCACCCTGGACGGTGCCGGGCATGCTCGGTGTTTGCTCGAGACGGTGGCTCGGTCAGTAGATTCGGGCTGAGTCACTACGAGACGAGAAGCGTCGGATTCTCGGTGGTGCATGATCGACGCAGGGCCGTCCTCGAACAGGCATAACCAAATAATCGCAATGCCCGTCGTGTCGTGACACCGGCGGGCATTGTCGTCGATCCCACCTGGTGCGCTCCTCGGGACTTTGTTCTCTTCCGGCCCTCCGTGCATCGGTGGAGGGTGGAGAACTGCCGATACTCGAAAGGAGAAAACGATGACCACAGCCAGGCAGATCATGCACGAGGGCGCCGCGTGGGTGTCACGGACCGATACCGTCGAGCACGCTGCCCGGCTCATGCGCCAACTCGACGTCGGAGTTCTACCGGTCAGCGATGAGAACGAGCGGCTGTGCGGAATCATCACCGACCGTGACATCGTGGTGAAATGCGTTGCGATCGGCGGTGATCCGGCGACGACGACCTGCGCCTCCCTGTGTGAAGGGACGCCACGGTGGGTGGACGCCGACACGGATGTTCACGCCGTTCTGCACGAACTGGAAGAGCGCCGGATCAAGCGCCTCCCGGTCATCGAGAACAAGCGGCTGGTCGGCATGATCAGCGAGGCGGATATCGCACGCCACCTCAGCGACGACGAGATCGCGAAATTCGTCGAAGGCGTCTACGCGGGCACCTGACAGCAGTGCACCATGCCTGAGGATACCGGCGTCGTCGACGACCTCGGATTGTCACCGGCGGCCCTGGCGACGGTCGCCGAACGGTACCTGCGGCGCATGCCGGGGGGCAGGATCTGCGAGTCGCCGGGCCGTATGATGGACCGGGTCGCCCGGTTCGTCGCCGGAGCGGAGGACGCCTACCGGGCCGGCAGCAGGGAATACTGGGCGCAGCGGTTCGCGGCACTGCCGCGTAGCCGTGAGTTTCTTCCGAATTCGCCGACCTTGATGAATGCCGGCACCGGTGACGGTGTGCTCTCCGGCTGCTTCGTCCTGCCACTGGTTTCGCAGCTCAAAATTGAAGCACGCAGATGATGAGTCGATCCACCGCAGTCGGTGTAAGCGCTTGATCTTTCCGTCATTGCCGACCGGCACCGGCCGCGTCTGCCATTATCCGATGGCCGGACCGGTCCGACCCAGGCAAAGAGGGGCAATGAAGCAACTGTACGCGCGCACCAGCATCATGAGCAGCGTCGAGCGACTGGACTCGACTGTTCGTGCCGCCATCACCGCTCACGCCGAGGTGAATTCTCTCGGCGATGTGTTGACATCCGCTACCACCGTGTGTGAGACCCGTAGCGTACGGCTGTATCGAAATGGCCTGCTGGCCAAGGTGACCGGCTCTGGTGACCCCGACCGCGAGCACCGGACCATCGCCATGATCATCCCCGCCTGCCTCGTCATCGCTGTCGTCGGCGAAAAGCGCGGGATTCATGTTCGTTCGGCGCGGCTGGAAGCGATTTCCCTGAACCCCGGCATTGCTGCCGCACTCGACTCCGGCATCAGCGTCGTCGCCCATTGGTCCGGCCAGATGGCACACGACGCGCCGGCCGGGTTCTTCCTGGGACTCGGCAACGACGAGGATGGACGCGCGTTCCTCGGCAAGTTCCGTGAGGCCGTTGCCGGCGCCAAGACTCGCTAGCAGGTAGTCGCGCACCCGCCGGACCGGCAGACGCGGGGTCTCGTAGGCCGATTCTTCGATTGGTTCGTCGGCGAGCGCTCGTGTGGTTCGATCGGCGCGGCAGTAGGGACCTTCGCTCTGCGGTCGGCGTCATTGCCTTCAGCACATCGCCCAGCGACTCGAGATGCTGAATGGTCACCGTGCTCAACACATCGATACCCGCCGCGAGCAGCTCCTCGACGTCCTGCCACCGCTTGGCGTTGCGGGAACCGGGTGCATTGGTATGAGCCAGTTCATCGACCAGCACCCTGCGGATTGCGGGCCGGCACCGCGTCCAGGTCCATCTCGTGCAGCGCGCCGTTGCGATAGGGAACCGTCCGTGCGGGACCGTCGCCAAACCCTCGGCGAGCCGCAGGATGGGGCGCCGCCCGTGCGATTCCACTACGCCGATGACGCGGTCGACGCCTCGATCGGCTTGGCGGTGGGCCTCCGAGAGCATCGCGTAGGTCTTGCCGACACCGTGCAGGACAGAACAGCGCCCGACGTCGCCACAGTCGATGACCTTGGCCACTTCATCACGGCTATGCCTCGGTTCTACCGTGACACACGCAGCCGATGCAGCGAGATCCCGCGACCGGCGAAGCAGCTTCGGCGCGAAAGAGCTGAGCCATGAACGATGTTTCTTCCCGCGGTCCGGCGCACCGGCACCGTGGCCGATTGCGCATCTATCTGGGCATCGCACCCGGAGTGGGCAAAACCTACGCCATGCTGACCGAGGGGCACCGACTGGTCGACCAGGGCGTCGACACCGTGATCGGTCTCGCCGAAACGCATGCTCGACACGACACCGAGGCCCTGCTGCGCGGTATTGGTCAGGTGCCGCCCCGGCGGATCCTGCACGGGGGCAGCGAGTTCGAGGAACTCGACGTCGATGCCGTGCTCGCCCGGCAACCTGCGGCCGTGTTGGTCGATGAACTGGCACACAGCTGTGTGCCGGGCAGCCGCCACGAACAGCGATGGGAAGACGTGGCGGAATTGATCGACGCCGGAATCGACGTCGTGACAGCGATGAATATCGCGCATATCGACAGCCTCGCCGACAAGGTCGAAGCAATGACTGGCGTCACCACCCGGGAAACCGTGCCGGACAGTGTTGTCGCTTCCGCGGACCGCATCGACTTCATCGACATCTCCCCGGAACAGTTGCAATCCCGCATCGCGGAAGGCGGCGTACTGCGCGGCACCACCGGGCAACTGCTCACCGGCTATTTCACCGCCGACCGGCTGGCCGCCCTGCGAGAAGTGGCCGGTCAGTGGCTGCGGGACCACGGCCGCCCCCGAGACTCATCGCCTCGCCCGCAGGCACCGGCTGCTCCGGCGCTCGACGGGGTGTTGGTCGCCCTCACCGGTGATCCGGAGGCGGAGCATGTGTTGCGGCGAGCCGCGCGAATCGCGGATTCCCTCGGCGCGCCGCTGCTCGGGGTGCATGTGCGCGAACCCAGTGGGCTCGACAGCCCCGATCCGGCGTGGCTGGCAGGCCAACGACAACTGCTGAGCCGGCTCGGGGGCCGGTTCACCGAGGTGGCGGGCATCGACGTGGCCGCCACGGTGCTCGAATTCGCTCGCGACAGCGGCGCGCACCAGCTCGTGCTCGGTGCATCCCGTCGCTCTCGGCTGGAGGAACTGCTGCACGGGTCGGTGATCAACAAGACGATCCGGACGGCCGGATCCGTGGAAGTTCACGTCATTCCGGCCCGCAGAGGCCGACACGAACACCGGGCATATCCTCGCCGTATCCCTGCTCTGTGGCCCCCGCAGCTGCCCGTCCCGCGGCGGGTAGCTGCCTGGGTGGTCGCGATAGTGGCGCCGGTCGCGATCACCCTTGCGCTGGCGCCGGTGCGGTCGTCGATCGGGCTCGGCGGAGCGCTGTTGTGCGATCTGTTCGGTGTGGTCGGCGCGGCTCTACTCGGTGGCGTCATGCCCGCACTGTTGGCAACCGCGCTGTCGGTGCTTTTGGCGGACTACTTTTTCACCGCCCCCGTGCACACCTTCCGAGTCGCCGACTGGGTCGACTTGATCGCGCTGATCACCTTCGGTGGCGTCGCAATCGTGGTCGGCGGGCTGGTGGACCTGCTGACCCGGCAGGGGCTGCGAGCAGCTCGCAGCACGGCGGAGGCGCGCAATGTGGCCCGGCTGTGCGCCGACACCCTCGTTCACCAGGACGACCTGTCGGTCTCTGTCGACACGATCCGCGGTGCCTTCGCACTGACCTCGGTGGCCGTGCTCCGCTCCACACCTGCAGGCTGGTCACTCGAAGCAGCAAGCGGTACACAGCCACCGACCGAGCCCGGTCAGGGCACGATCGACGTCGGGATCGGTCCGGGACGAGTACTCGCGGTCCGGACCGACCGAGCGCCTCGCAGTGGTGATCTACTGGATACTTTCCTCGCCGAACTGCGCACTGCCACCCAGCGCAGCCTGCGAAGTGAATTCGACCGCGCGGCTTCGCAACTCGCAAGCCGCGCCATCGCACCGCCGGGAGCGGACACTCGATTCCCCAGAAAATCCGGCAGCGATCCGCCCGCCGACGCCATTCGATGACGGTGCCCACCGCTCGCAAGGCGCAGTCCATATTGTCGCTGATGTCGCCTACACGTCCCGGGTGTGCTGTAAAAATGTGGGGCGCATGTTCTTTCGTTCCATCCTGCGGCGCTTCGCCGCGGCGGAGCAGAGAGCGTGTGTTGGTGGGTCGGACAAATCGACTCGCCAGGTCGGGGCACAACTACACGCGGACGCTCATATTCGCGTGGCACTGATCTGGAGACCGCATGTTCACGATGGAAGTTGCCACCAAGTACGTGATCGGACTCGTCGAGTCCACCGGCTGCGCACGAGCCTCCGACTTCGATGTGCCCCGCATCGTGGATACCTTGTATGCCCTGGCTGAGGATTGGGACTTCGACGCCATAGACCGCGCCACCTTCTGGGCAGTGGTCGCCGGCAATACCAGGTGACCCCCGCCCGTGGTCGCGGTTCTTCGCCGAAGCACCCCGCGGATGCCTGGCTGGTGCGGCCCTGGGCACAGCGTCCGGCTTTCGAGAGTCGCCCGTTCCGACCGGGACTATCAGCAAATCCGCGGTTCCCGACGGAAGGGCCCTACTCGTACTCGGCGGGAACGTATAACTCGACACAGGGCTGTGCGCTGCTAAGGAACTGTCAGTATCCGGTGTGGTAACGCAGGATCCTTTACCCCTCGGGGTTGGATGTGTGCGTGTGGAACAGCGTGTGGCGTCGAGGGGGGAGCCGCAGATCGCCGATCGTCGGCTGCGGCGCCCCGTACGGGCCGTGGTGACCGATGTCGAGCCGGTCCGGTCGGGTCGGCGGCTACTTCACGACAGTGAGGAGCACTGCGCTGTCCTCGACAGCTTCGAGCCCGTGCCGTGCCGTCGGCACGACGATCAGATCGCCGCTGCGGCCTTCCCACTCCGTACCCTGGCTGTGCAGCCGCACCCGGCCCCGCAACACGAACATGGTTGCCTCGCCCGGGTTTTCGTGCTCAGCCATCGACGTGCCCGCTGTCAGGGCGATTACGGTTTGACGCAGCCGATGTTCGTGGCCGCCGTACACCGTCGCGGCGCTGCGCCGTGCCGACGCCGACTTGGCACGTTCCAACTGTTCGCGAGCGAGGGCATCCAATGAGAATTTCTCCACCGAACCCGTCCTTCCGTTGTCGTCAGACTCTGATCCGATCGGTATGACCTGACTGGTTACCACAATGGAGAACCGCTCGGTCTCGCCGTAGGTCGTTCGGAGGTGCCGGGCAACGTTTCGAGATTTGAGCAGCAAGTCAGATCGATTGTCTGTAGCCGAAGAACTCGTGGTCTTCGTTGTATCCGCCGTAGCCGCCTCCGATGTCGTTGAAGTCGGCGACGAATTCGACGCCTTGGATCCATTTGACTTGTTTGAATCCGAGTTGCGTTTCGTTGCGTAGCCGCAGTGGTGCGCCGTGGCCGAAACTCAATGGTTCTCCGTTCATGTCGAATGCGAGCATGGTCAGCCGGTAGCTCATCTGCTCGATCGGGTGAGCATCGTAGTAGCGACCCTTTTCGGGGCCATCGCCGAGGGAGTAGAACACCGCCCATTTGGCCTCCGGCCGAGGACGGACCACTTCCAGGATCGATGCCATGGACACGCCACCCCACTTGGCGACGCCGGACCAGCCCTGAATGCAGAAGTGCTGGGTGATCTGCTCATGACGCGGCATCGCGCGCAGTTGGTCGAGACTCAATTCGACCGGGTTGTCGACAAGGCCGTGCACCCGCAGCCGGTAGCCGGCGAATTCGCTGTCGAACAGTGCGCGATATTCGGGCGAGTCAGGGTAGTGCCCGTTGTGCCAAAAGTAGGGTGATATGTCCTTCTCGCTGTATTCGCCGGGTGCGGAATCCAGATGCTCGAACAGGCGTTGCGCCGGCCCGACCAGTGCGTCTCCCACCCGCTGGATCAGGCGCGGATGGCGCAATGTCAGTGGAGTCGCGGCCACCCACCCCACGACGACCACGGCCATCGACACCGCGAAGATCGAGAACCCCAGCCAAGAGGTGTCGTCGCTACCGGCGTAGATGTGGTTGAGGTTGCGCAGAGCGCCGGTCGTGAAAACCAGCGTCACGTGAACGACGATGAAAAGCAAGAACCACACCATCACCAAGAAATGCAGTGACCGTGCGCTCTGAATACTCAGCGGACGGCTGATCCACCGGAGACGGGTCGACAAAGCGGGTGACATTCCCAGCCCGGAGATCAGAGCGGCCGGGGCCGCGACGAAGACGGTCAGGAAATACGCTATCTGCTGCAGACCGTTGTAGGCGACCCATCCTTGTTCGGTCGGCCAGTCCAGCGACAGATATTGAATGAGCACGGACACCGCGTTGGGAAATACCTCCCAGCTGGTGGGCACCACTTTGCGCCATTGACCGGTGGTGAAGAGGAAGACGTAGAAAATGATTCCGTTGAGCAACCACAGGCTGTCGATGCCGAGATGCCACCAGCGTGCGAGACCGATCGAGTGCCGCAATCCGGGCAGTCCGAGCTGCTGCGGCAGGCTGACCGAGTCCTGTTTCGCCGTCCACAGCGGGTCCGGCGGTACCGGCTGCTGGAATCGGAACCAATCCTTGCCCGGTGTGCAGTGGCGAGTCCAGTACAGGCGAGGGTGGTCGGTCAGAATTTGAACGCCTGACCGAATAATGAAGATCATCAGGAACAGATTGAAAAAATGCTGCCACCGCAACCAGGCCGGCATGCCGGTGGTTTGCTGCGGGTTGTCGATGACGGTGCCTGGGTGGCGCGCGATGAACTGCTGAACTGCGGCGACATCGCGAAGTCCCTGCGCGATCGCCACGGCTGCGACCAGTCCGACGAACCCGATCGGCAGCAGCCACAGCAGGTTGAACCATCTGTCGCGGCCGACGCGGATTCTCGGCGCAACGCCGTGGGTCTGGGGGATGGTGCCGGCGAAGGTCTCGGGATCGATGACATCCTCGCCACTGGTCAGTTCCGAACGCCAACTGGCAACCAGCTGCGGTGTGATCCTCGACGACGGCCTCGATCCGGGCGTCGACCCGGTTGTTCCCATCTGCGCCACCTGAAGATAGCCGGGTATCTGGAAACGACTCGTGATCATCTACGACCGTAGGACACCTCGGTCGCGTTGAACAACCTCGAGTGCCCGACGGCATGAGAAGATCCGCCTGCATCAGTACGTCAGGGCCGGCCCGCTGTGCCGGTAGAGCGCCCGACTGCCGCGTTCCTGCCTTGCCCTCGCTGTGGACTTCGGTCACTTCTCGCATCGACCCGATGCCCTACCTGTCGGACGCGATGGGCAGTGGAATCGACGATGTCGGAAACGCTCAGTTCTCCCGAGGAGTGATCATGAGTCGGCTTCCTGCCCACCGTCCAGGGTCGCTTCCACCGGACTTCACCGACTGGTGGAATTCCCTGACGCCCGGGCTTTCTCCGATGTTCGGAGCCCACATGCTGCGGGTCGAGGATTCTCTCGACGACGGCCATTACGTGGTGCGGGCAGAGATTCCGGGCGTCGACCCCGCGAAAGACGTCGAGGTCTCGGTGCACAGTGGACTGCTCACCATCAAAGCCGAGCGCGGCGAATCCCGGGAGGAGAAAGGGAGAAGGTGGACGTCAAGTCCGGGGATTGACCGACGTGAGCGCGTGCCCGTTCCGGCGGACGCCGGGGCGGGTCGCGGCCGGCCGCACATCATCGATCATCGAGGAGCCACATGAGCGACCACACCGGACGGCCACGGCAACACGTCGACGCACCGGTGCTCGCCGCCGTCGACGGCTCGGCGGTCGGATATCACGCCGCGGCGTGGGCCGCGACCGAAGCGGCCATGCACGGACGCCGCCTCCATCTGGTCACCTCGGCAGCCATTGTCGCCGGACCGGAACCGACGCCCATCATCACCGACGACGCCGTGAGTTGGTTGCACCGCGACGGTGAACGCATCCTCGTCGAGGCTCGCCGCATCGCTCGGCTGGCGGCTCCGGCGCAGACGCCGAAGATCACCACCGAGGTGACCGGCGAACCCATCATCGAATACCTGATCGAACGCTCTCGTCATGCGCTGGTGCTCGCCGTGGGAAGCCGCGGGCTCGGCGCGATTCGGCGTGGACTGCTGGGCTCGGTGGCCTCGGCGGTCATCCGGCATGCCCACTGTCCCGTTACTATCGTGCACACCATGTCGGCGACCGATCCGGTGACAGCTGCCCAACCCGTCCTCGTCGGGGTCGACGGCACGGACAACAGCGTGGCTGCCCTTGAAATCGCTTTCGAGGAAGCGTCGCGGCGGAAGGTCGGCGTGGTCGCGTTGCATGCCTGGAGCGACATCAGTGCTAAATTGCACTTCACAATCGAGGGTTGGGTCCAGGTCCGCGACTCCGAAGATGCCGTCCTGGCCGAGAATCTGGCCGGGTACGCCGAACGGTATCCCGATGTCGAGGTACGGCGTGCATTGGTGTATCACAGTCCGGTTCGCTCGCTACTGGACGAGGCCGACAACGCCCAACTCCTCGTGGTCGGTAGCCACGGTCGCGGCGGATTCAGCGGCATGCTGTTGGGCTCGACCAGTGCCGCCGTTGCCCAGACAGCGCCGTGCCCGGTCATGATCGTGCGAACCGCGAAATAGGCAGATACACACAAATATTCGTATCGGTTGCGGTATCGGCCTCCGGCTCCGATACACGCGAACGCACCCGAGGAAACCGCTGTCAGTGCCTATGCCCGGGGATGGGTCTGCCATCGGGGCGGGCAGACAACAGTACGGTTGCGAGAGTGGCGGCGCTGTCTCGCTGTCACGGCGCGATCAGCCGCGCGCGGACACCCGTTCTACGTATTCTGCGATTTCTTCGTCGTGCGGATGCCGGGCGATGTCGGCTTCGCTGATCATGCCGACCAGCCGTTTGTTCTCGATGACCGGCAGCCGTTTGATCTGGTGGTCTTCCAGCTTTTCGAGAACGTCGCGCGCGTCGAGACGTCTGCGATGTTGCTGTGAGTACGTTCGAGTTGGTGGGACGCGTGCCGGCGCCGATGCTGGCGACCGCGGGGCGGCCGCCGGAGAACTCGGATCTGTCGGCGGTCGAGATGAAATGGGACGGCATGCGCGCCATCACGTCATCGGCGATGGTGAGGCCAGACTGTATTCGCGTAACGGTCGGGAAGCCAGCGCGTCGTTTCCCGAGCTGACCGCCGCGCTGGCCGACATCGCGGCCGGTCGGTGGTTCGTGATCGACGGGGAGGTCGTCGCTCCGGAGTTGCCCGCCGGAATTCCGTCGTTCGGACGGTTGCAGCACCGCATGAATATCGCCCGGCCGCCGGCGGGGTTGATCGCCTCGATTCCGGTGCAGCTGTTCGTCATCTGAGGTGGATTTCGACGACGGACGGGAGGAATACGGGAGCGCCGCCGCGTCCTGACGCCGAAAACAGCCTCTCACCAGGCGATCTACAAGCTACGCCCGATAATGAGCTTCATGATCTCGTTCGTCCCGCCATAGATCTTCTGAATCCGCGCATCCGTGAACACCCGTGAGATCGGATACTCCGCCATATACCCGTACCCGCCGAACAACTGCAGGCATTCGTCGGCGACGCGGCACTGCTGTTCGGTCAGCCACCATTTCGCTTTGGCGGCGGTGGGGATGTCGAGTTGGCCGCGGAGGTGTTTGGCGACGCAGTCGTCGAGGAAGGCCCAGGCGACCGAGGCGATGGTGTCGCATTCGGCGAGGGTGAACTGGGTGTTCTGGAAGTTGAAGATGGGTTTGCCGAAGGCTTGGCGCTCCTTGGTGTAGGCGACGGTCATCTCGACGGTCTTCTCGATCGCCGCCGCGGCGGCGACGGCCAGGATCAGACGTTCCTGGGGGAGTTGCTGCATGAGCTGGATGAAGCCGGTGCCCTCGGTGGCGCCCAGGAGGTTGGTCTTCGGCACGCGCACGCCGTCGAAGAACAGTTCGCAGGTGTCCTGGCCGTGCTGGCCGACCTTCTCGAGGTTGCGGCCGCGCCGGAAGCCGTCGCGGTCGGTTTCGACGGCGATCAGCGACACCGATTCCGCGCCTTTGCCTTCGGAGGTCTTGGCGGCGACGATCACCAGATCGGCGAGCAGGCCGTTGGAGATGAAGGTCTTGGCGCCGTCGATGACGTAGTGGTCACCGTCGGCGACGGCCCGGGTGCGGATGGCTTGCAGGTCGGAGCCGGTGCCCGGTTCGGTCATGGCGATGGCGGCGACGATCTCGCCGGAGGCCATCTTCGGCAGCCACGCCCGCTTCTGGTCCTCGGTGCCGTAGGCGTTGATGTAGTGCGCGACGATGGTGGAGTGCACCGGATTGCCGAGGCTGGGCGCCATGGCCCGGGTCTGCTCGATCGCGATCACGGCCTCGTGGGCGAAGGTGCCGCCGCCACCGCCGTACTCCTCGGGGATGGAGATGCACAGCAGGCCCAATTCGCCTGCGCGATTCCAGATTTCGCGGTCGACGTGGTGCTGGCGTCCCCAGCGATCCTCGTTCGGTGCGCATTCCTTCTCGAAGAATCGGCGCGCCAAATCGGTGAGCGCGTCGAGATCTTCGTCCATCCACGGGGACCGATGCACCGGCACGGGGAAACTCCTCTGGTCGAATACAGTGTTCGTTCGCCAAGGTAGGAGCGCGCCGCGCGCAGGCCAATGACCGCAGCGCTCGATCTTGTGACCGGATCGCTCAGGGTGCGGCGGTGCCGCGGTAGGAGCCGGGAGAGCTGCCGGTCCAGCGCCGGAAGGCGCGGGAGAAGGCGCTGGGTTCGGAGAAGCCGAGCCGTCGCGAGACCGCTGTCACCGTCTCGCCGCGGACCAGGGCCGCGATCGCGGCATCGCGCAGGATCTGTTCGCGGATGCGGCTGGGTGAGGTGTGCTCGTCGCTCAGTTTGCGGCGCAGTGTCGCGGGGCTGACGGCGAGTTCGGTGGCGATCTGCTCGACTCCGGGCCAGTGCCGTGGTCCGCCGCGTTCCAGGACCCGGCGCACCCGCGTCGCTGTGGACACAGCATCGTCGCCGCGGCCGATCACGGCCTCGGGTGCGTTGCGCAGGAAGCGCAGCAGATCGTCCTCGTCGCGCACGAGCGGTGCGGTCAGAACGGCGGAATCGAACACCAGGGCCGGATGCGGTGCCGAAAACCGTACCGGCGCATCGAAGATCAGGTCGTAGTCGTCGAGATCGTTGGGCGGATAGGGGACTTCGACGCGCAGCAGTCGCAGCGACCCGCCCACCGACCAGTCCAGAAAGCGGTAGACGACCATCAGCATGGTGTCGATGATCAGGCTGTGCGGATGGCGGATCTCGGTGAGGTCGAACGCGATTCGCGCCTCCTGGTCATCGGTGCTCAGCCGCAGCGGCGGAAATCCCGGCAGGGCCTTCTGGAACATCCGGAACCGGTGCAGTGCGGCGGCGATATCGCGCGAACCGAGCAGGGCGAAGCACACCAGCCGGAAGGTGCCGCGCGGCATCGGATGACGGCCCAATCCGAGTAGTTCGTCGTCGGTGCTGCGCCACAGTTGCTGCACCAGGTGCACGGCTTGTCCGACGGTGACGCGGGCGCGTCCCTGCTCGAGCAGTTGCGGCGCGATCCCGGCTTCGGCGAGCAGTTCCCCGGTGTCCCATCCGCGGCGGCGCGCCAGGTCGACGATCGCGTGCACCCGCCCGATGGGCAGCGTGAAGGTGGTCGACGGCGCGGGCACTCAGCGACGCTATCAACGTCGCGTTCCCGTGCTTATGTCCGCCTCGGCGGCCGGATGTGCCAGGTTTGTCCGTGCGCGCGACTACCATCGATCTTCCCGCCGTGGCGCGGGCGTTCCGGTGTCGGAAGGAGTGCGATGAACCCTGCGACGATGGCCGCCTGGCAGGTGGTGCGGCCCGGCCCGATCGACGAGTCCCCGCCGGTCCGCACCCGGATCCCGATTCCGGAGCCGGCCGCGGGCGAGGTGCTGGTGCGGGTGCTGGCCTGCGGGGTCTGCCGTACCGATCTGCATGTCGCCGAGGGCGATCTGCCGGTACGCCGGCCTCGGGTGGTGCCCGGTCACGAGGTCGTGGGGGAGGTGGTCGCGGTGGGCGAAGCAGCGACGGCTGTCGCGCCGGGTGATCGGGTCGGGATCGCGTGGTTGCGCAGCACGTGCGGGGTGTGTGCGTACTGCCGTCGCGGCGCGGAGAATCTGTGCCCGAATTCGCACTACACCGGATGGGACGCCGACGGTGGTTATGCCGAATATGCCACGGCGCCTGCCGATTACGTGTATCCGCTGCCTTCCGGGTACGCCGATGCGGAGTTGGCCCCACTGCTCTGCGCGGGCATCATCGGCTACCGGGCGCTGCGGCGGGCGTCGCTGCCGAAAGGGGGACGGCTCGGCATCTACGGGTTCGGTGGCAGTGCGCACCTGGCCGCGCAGGTCGCCCTGGCTCAGGGCGCCGAGGTGCACGTGATGACTCGTGACGCCACCGCGCGGGAGTTGGCCCTGGCGCTGGGTGCGGCGTCGGCGCAAGGGGCGGCCGATCCGCCGCCGGTGCCGCTGGATTCGGCGATCCTGTTCGCGCCGGTCGGTGATCTCGTGCTGCCCGCGCTGGAGGGGCTGGATCGTGGCGGTGTGCTGTCGATCGCTGGTATCCACCTCACCGACATTCCGGCGCTGAATTATCAGCGCCATCTGTTCCAGGAACGTGAGATCCGTTCGGTCACCGCCAACACCCGCGCGGACGGGCGGGAATTTCTGGAATTCTGCGCCCAGCACCGGATGCAGGTTCGCATCAACCCTTATCCGCTCGAATCCGCCGACCGGGCGCTGGCCGATCTGGCACACGGCCGGTTCGCCGGGGCGGCTGTGCTGCTGCCCGGATCCCGCTGACCGCCCCGGTGGATGTGCGGCACCCGGTACCATCGAATTGGAACGTGTTCTAATTCATGACCGGGCCGGCGATGCAGGAGGTTGCGATGGCGGCGGAGCGGCAGACGGCGGGTAGCGGTCGCGGGGCGGCCGGCGGGCGTTTCGGCACCCGCGTATCGCGCACGACCTCGGTGCCCGCGGGCCGGATGGTGGATCTGCCCGGGCGCGGGCGGACCTATCTGGTCGACATCCCCGGGCCCGAGGGCGCACCGACGGTGATCCTGTTGCACGGCCTGGTGACCACGGCGATGCTGAACTGGTTCCCGGCCCTGGCGGAGTTGTCCGAGCGCTATCGGGTGGTGCTGTTCGACCAGCGCTGGCACGGGCACGGAATCCGTTCGCCGCGTTTCGATCTGGACGATCTGGCCGACGACGTCGTCGCGGTCGCGGAGCTGACCGGCGTGCAGCGGCCGATCCTGGCGGGGTACTCCATGGGCGGCATCGTCGCCCAGTCGGTCGCGCACCGGCGTCCGGACCTCGTCGGCGGCCTGGTGTTGTGCGCGACGACCTACCGGTTCCGGGAGAAGTGGCGGGAGCGGCTGTTCCACGGCGGTATGGCCCTGCTGGCCGGGGTGATGACCGAGACGGCCGGGCGCCGGGTGGCGGAGGCGGCGACCAAGCTGCCGATTATGCCCGAAATATCCTGGGAGACAGGACGAATGGATCGATGGGCGCTGGCGGAGCTGCGCACCACCAGCGGGTGGGCGATGACTCAGGCGATCGCCGAATTGGGCCGCTTCGATTCCTCGCCGTGGTTGTCGAGCCTGGATGTGCCCACGGGCGTGGTGATCACGACACACGACCGCGCGCTGCCGGTCTATCGGCAGCTGGAGATGGCGAAAATGATCGCCGGGGCGGAGATTTTCCTCGTCCCGGCCGGGCATGCGGCCTGCGTACTCGAGGCGGACGCCTTTGTCCCTGTGCTCCTCGAGGCCTGCGCGGCGGTGGCCGCTCGGCGGGAGAGCTGAGGCGCTCAGCGCTGGGCCTGTGCCGCCTTCAACAGCGCGGAGATGTTGTCGTGCACGGCATCGGCCATCCGGTCGATATCGGGGACCAGTTCACGGCAGGCGATGAAGCCGAAATCGAGATCGCCGTTGGCCGACAGCACCGTGACGTTGAGGCCCGCGCCGTGGAATACCGGGCCGAACGGGAACAGCGAGTCGATGCGGTGGCCGAGGAAGTACAGCGGCTGCTGTGGCCCGGGAACGTTGGAGATCACCAAGTTGTGCACCACCGGATGCCGTTCGGCGAGTTTGAACGACGAATAGGCGCGCACCGCGATCCGGAACGTGTTCGGCGGGGCGTATTCGGCCCAATCCTGCAGGAAGTCCGCACCCAGGACTTCGTGTTCCTCCTTCGCGCCGACGTTGCCCTCCGCGATGAGCCGCAGCCGTTCCACCGGATCCTCGATATCGGTGTAGAGCTGGGCGAACAGCGTCGACACCTTGTTGACACCGCGTTCGTGTCGCGTCGTCTCGTGGGTGGAGACGGGCACCGAGGCGATCAGTGAGGTGTCCGGCAGTTCGTCGTGTTCGCTCAGATATTGCCGAAGCGCCCCCGCGATGACGGTGAGGACCACGTCGTTGATCTTCGCGCCGAACGCCGCCCGGATCTCCTTGATATCGGCGAGCGGGGCCGTGGTGAAGGCGACGCTGCGATGGCGGGTGATGGTGCGGTTGAACGGCGTGCGCGGCGCGGTGAACGGCAATGCCATGCCCTGTTTGTCGGCGCGCCGGCGCTGCACCATCCCGCCCAGCTTGCCCAGTGTCTTCGGCACCATGCCGACCACGCCGAGTTTCGCCGGCATCCGCACCAGCCCCTCGGCGGCGAGGACCAGATCGTTGGGCTCGTCGGCCTCCGAGTGGATCTCGGCCGGTGGATCGGGGTAGCGCACGCCCGGTTCGGCATCGCACAGATACGCCATCATGTTGGCGCCGGTGACACCGTCGACGGCGGCGTGATGGTATTTCGAGACCACGGCGACCTTGTCGTCGGCCAGGCCCTCGATCACCCACATCTCCCACAGCGGCCGGTCGCGGTCCATCGGCTGCGCGGCGATGTCGCCGACCAGTTCGGCCAGTTCCTTCGGCCCGCCGGGGGAGGGCAGCCCGAGGCGGCGGACGTGGCGGTCGAGGTCGAAGCCGGTGTCGGTGACCCAGACCGGGTGGTCGAGGTCGAACGGGACCCGATGGACGCGGCGGCGCATGGAGGGGATCAGGTGCAGGCGGCGGCCCAGTTCCTCCTTCAATGCGGTGAATTCGTAGTCGGTCCCGTCGGCGGGCGGGTCGAGAATCAGCAGCGCGCACACGTGCAGCAGTTGGGTGTCGGTCTCCAGGTACAGAAAGCTGGCATCCAGCCCGGTCAATCGCTCCATACCTACAGACTATTAGAACACGTTCTAGTTTTGGCCGAAACGGCCGAGGAGTTCGGTCACATTCCGGTGGGTTTCGCGCCAGCGATCAGTTGCGAGACGGTCACGAAACCGTAACCGCGCGAACGGAGTTCCGCGACGATACGCGGAATCGCTGCCGCCGCGGCCGACTGGTACATCGCGTGCAACAGAATGATCGACCCCGGCCGGGCGCGGTTCACCGTGTCCGAGACTATGGCATCGGTGCTCGCGCCACCCATGGAATCGGATTCGACATCCCACATCACGGTGGTGCGGTCGTGGTGGGACAGATACCAGGGGAGCGCGACCAGCTTCTTCCCGTAGGGCGGGCGGAAGGTCACCGGGCCGTGGTATCCGGTGCGCCCGATTTCGGCGTCGGTGCGCTCGACCTCGTCGCGGACCGTGGCCGGGGTGACGAAGACGAGCCGCCGGTGGGTGTAGCTGTGGTTACCGAGCTCGTGCCCGGCCGCCGCGATCTGTGCCCCGTAGTCGCGATGTGCCGCCAGGTCGCGGCCGACGAGGTAGAAGGTGGCCGGAACATGTTCGGCGGCAAGCATTTCCAGTATCGCGGGGGTGCGGTCGGTCGGGCCGTCGTCGATGGTCAGCGCGACCACCTTGGCGGTGGTGTCGACGTGATGGACCAAGCGGCCGGCGACCTGGAAGGTCCGCGAATTCATCAGAACGTAGGTGCCGATCGACAGCACCGCCGCGAGGACGACGACGACCGCGCCGGAGAGCAGAAGCCTGCGTTTCACCGGCGAAACCTACCACCGGACACGGGGTCCGGTGGTAGGTGCGGATCACCAGTTCAGGCCGGGCAGCCGGTTGACGATACGAGCCGCGGGGGTGGGCAATCCCATCAGCGGCTGCACCACCGGTGCGAGCGCCAGAAGCGGGCTGCGGCCGCCGCTCTCGGCCGTTTCGTCGGCTGCGGCGCGGCCGTGCCGTGCCGCGGCGGATTCGCCGGTCCGCCGGAAGCCCTGGTGCAGAATGGCTTTCTTCACCGAGGGCATCACCGTGTCGATCACCTGGGCGAAGGTGCCGATCGGAGTGTCGATGCGCGCGGGCCGCTCCTCGAGTGCGCGCACCACGATCTCCGCCGCCTGTTCGGGACTGTGCACGGGCAGCGAACGGTACATCTCGGTCGGCGCGATCATCGGAGTGCGCACCAGCGGCATCCGCACCGAGGTGAAGGTGATACCGGCGTCGGCGTTCTCGACCGCCGCGATCTCGCTGAAGGTGTCCAGTGCCGATTTGCTCGCCACGTAGGCGGCGAAGCGCGGCAGTTTGGTCTGCACCGCGATCGAGGAGATGTTGACGAAGTGGCCGAAGCGCCGCTCCCGCATGGCCGGCAGCAGGGCCAGGATCAGCCGCACCGCGCCGAAGTAGTTGACGGCCATCGTCCGCTCGAAATCATGCATGCGATCGGTGGAGTTCAGCACCGAACGACGGATCGAACGCCCGGCGTTGTTCACCACGTAGTCGACATGACGATGGTCGGCGAGCACCTGCTTGACCAGCAGTTCGACCGCCTTCTCGTCGGTGATGTCGCACGGATAGCCGTAGGCGTCGCCGCCCTGCCCGCGCACCTGGGCGGCCGCTGCCTCGAGCTCGTCGACCCCGCGCGCCACCATCAGCACCGTCGCGCCGCGGCGCGCCACCGCGTGCGCGGTCGCCAGGCCGATACCGGAGGAGGCGCCGGTGATGAGCACGATCCGGTCGCGCAGCGGGTCGCCGCCGCCGTGGCGGCGTGCCCGGTCGGGATCGAGGTGGGCGCGCCAGTACCGCCACAGGTTCTCGGCGTAGGTGTCGAAGGCGGGCACCTCGAGATCGGCGCGACGCAGCAACGCCCGGGTGGAATCGGAGACGAACTCCGACGCGAACGAGGTATGCGGGGCGACCTCGGCCGGAATGCCGAACTGGCTCAACAGGAAATCGCGCGCCGCGGTGACACCGGGTAGCCGGTTCAGCGTTGCCAGCGCGGTGTGGCTGCCCGGAACCGGGCCCACGCCACCGGGTGCGCCGGCCGCCCGCGACAGCGCGCCGTAGATCTCGGTGAACGGCTGCGGACGCGGGTTGACCAGGTGGAATGTGCGCTTGTTCAGCCCCGGACGCCCGATGAGCTCGACCATCGCCTGAGCGACGTAGTCGACCGGGACGATATTGGTCGCGCCCAGATCCGGCAGCGGCAGCGGCAGCCCGCCCGGCAGTGCGGCCAGCCGCGCGATCGCGGGGAAGAAGTAGTACGGACCGTCGATCTTGTCCATCTCGCCGGTGCGCGAATCGCCGACCACGATGGCCGGGCGATACACCCGCCAGCGCAGCCCCGTGCTTTCGCGGACCAGTCGCTCGGCAGCGAATTTCGTTCGGTGATAAGGAGATTCGAGATTCTGTCCGAGGTCGAAATCGTCTTCGAAGAATTTGCCGCGATGGTCACCGGCCACCGCCACCGAGGAGACGTGGTGCAGCATCGCACCCAGTTCGGTGGCCAGCGCGATGACCGCGCGGGTGCCGTTCACATTCGCCGCGTAAGCGGATTCCTCATCGGCGGTCATGTCGTAGACCGCGCCCAGATGCACCACGTGCTGTGCGGCCGGCGGTTCGTCCACCAGCCCCAGACCCTCGGCCGTCAGGTCTCCGATCAGCGGAAACACACGGTCGGTGGCATTCCATCGAGACGCGAGTTCGGCCAGTTTGGCTGCCGAGGCCTCGCGCACGAGCACGTGCACCACTGCGTCGGTATCGGCGGTGAGTAGCCCTTCCACCACGCGTCGTCCCAGGAAACCCGTCCCACCGGTCACGATATAGGTGGCCATAACCCCTCCTTGCGTGTCGAACATGTTGTCGCACAACGTTGTTCGTCCGACATGCATCGGTGGATGTGGACTGAACGAAGCGGCCTCTATCAGAATCGAGGTCGCTGTAGGAACCCCTGCGTACCTAACTGGTGAGTAACTTTAGCTGGCGGCGAGTTGTGCCCGCAACCGAACGGCGCTCCCCTGCGGTGTGGGACTGGTCACCACGTGGGAGCGCCGATCGGTATGTGTAACAACGATTTTGATGTAACTCGGAGACGCATCTGGTTATCGACCGGCAACCTTCCGGTCGGCTGTCCAAGAACGTTCGGGGAGGGTTCAGCCTTCGCGGCGGATCGCGAATTCGCTTGCCAGATCGGCGAATACGGCACTGTTGAGGTCGAAGGCGCGCCGGCACTCGCCGAGCACCCGCTGCTTCTCCAGGTCGTCGACGGCCAGTTCGTCGAGCAGGGTGCGGTAGCCGCGCTTGAACGCGGCCGGATTCGCGATCTGATCGAAGACGTAGAAGCGCACCCCGTCGCCGCGCTTGGGCAGCTGCCACAGCTTCGCCGCGGTGCCGCGAATGACCTGACCGCCCGACAGATCACCCAGATAGCGGGTGTAGTGGTGGGCCACATATCCCGCCGGCCAGTGCAGTGCGCACTCGGTGATCCGGGCGGCGTACTCGGCGGTGGCGGGCAGGGCGGTGATGTCGTCGCGCCACTGCGGCCCGCCCAGATGTGCCAGATCGTTCTCGAGATGCGCCAGGCGCGCGAGTTCCGGCCGGATGAACGGACCGGCGACCGGATCGGTGGCGAGCGTGTCCCAGTGCGCCTCGAGTGCCCGGTAGATATGCCAGAGCTGGCCGGTGTAGCGATAGAACGCGCTGACATCCAGGGCACCGCCCAGCATGTCGCTCATGAAGGTCGAGTTCTCGGCGCGCTCGTGCTGTTCGGCGGTGGCGGAGCGGATCTGCGCGGAGAACGGCACGGGCTGCTCGGTGGAGGTGGCGTCCGGCATGATCCTGATTTCCTCGCTTCGTGGGACGACAAGTATGGGTAACCTAACTTCCCCTCCGACGATACCGGCCCATGAGCGCGCCGAAATCAAACTTTCGGACGAGAAACCGCGCGGGCAGTGCGCGCGGCGACTGGCGGCGGTCGATGAACTGACGTTTCCTCATCGGGGGTGGACCGGCGAACAAATCGTGCAAACCTCACCGACCTTGCGCGTTTTCGGACGTTCTCGTGGAGGTTTGCACGAAAAGTTCGGCACAACTGCCGACGACCGTGTTCTCCCTGCGGATCGACGGTCGGTCCCGGCGCCGATCCGGGCAGCGCGGTCTTCCCGCCCTCAGCTCCTCTGACCTGCCGCAGGATCCTGTGGTCATCCGGGCATGGTGGTCATTTGACGGGCGGTTTCATCACCACTGATGATTTTGTTACCGCGAGTTGTGCACTCGGCCGGCGTCGTGAATCGGTCAGCGGCGCAAAGCCGGCCGATATGGTGGCCGCATGGCGGCAGCGCGGGTATGGGCAGTGACATCGACGACGCCGACTGAGGACGATGGGCGGGTGATCGCACGAGCGGTGGTCGGTGAGCGGCTGGCGGCGGGAGCGGAGATTACCGGGCCGGCGCTGTCGGTGTTCTGGCATCTGGGCGAGCTCGGTGAGGGCCAGGAATGGCGGGTGACGTTCCGCACGGCGGCCGCAGTGCGGGATCGGCTCGCGGGGCGGATCCAGGAGTTGCATCCGTGGGACAGTCCTGAAGTGACCGCGACGCCGGTGGCGTGGTGCCTCGACACTTACGCCGAGTGGGTGGAACGGACTACAGGCGCGCCGGAATAGGCGGCCGCACAGGCGCAGTGCGGCGAAAAGTTCGGCACCACCGCCTCAGGCCGTGTTCTCCCTGCCGATCGACGTTCGGTCCCGGCGGCGGACACGGGTTCGTGGGCGCGGTTTTCCCGCCCCAGCAGGGCGAGCATGCGGGGCCGGAAATATGCCAGAACCGTTGCGGATCAATCGCTTTGGGGTGGGCGATCGTATTTCTCGATCGTGGCTTTCGATGTGGACCGGTCCTGCAGGACCAGCTCCCACGGCCCGACGTTCACGTCGAAATTCTTGCCGAAGCCGACCCACTTTCCCGCCAGCCGGGTGGCGGTGAGTTCCGACAGCAGCTGGATCGCCCCGAAATACCGTGCGCCCTTGTAGTAGCCGCTCGGTGCGGTGGTTTCCGACCACGTGCCCGTCGCGATATGCCCGTCGAGGGTGAGGTCGAGTTCGAGTGTGCCCGCCGCCGACTTCGGCAGGCTGCGGACCGTGAGCCGCTGTTCGTGCTGGAGCACGACCACGTAGTGCGACGAGGTGAAAGTCTGTTCGCGGCCGGAGGAGTAGAACTCGTACCGGGACAACCAGATTCCGGAGTACGTGCCGGAATTGGGCTGCGGTGCGGCCTGGCCGGGATGGCGTTCCCGCGGGACGTCACCGATGGCCGAGTGGACTTCGTGGCCGGCCGTGTCGTCGCCGGACAGGCTGCGCCCGGCCATCACCGCGCCGAATCCGAGGCTTTCGATGGGCAGGCGCATCACCTGTTCCAAGGCGCGCGCATGCGACGGGCGGGGGTTGGCGGTCGCGCCGGATTCCCATCGCTGAACGAGTCGTTTCGTCGCGCTGGCGCATCCGGCCTCGCGCAGCATGCGGGCGAGATCGTCCTGGCTCAGCAGTCGTGCCGTGCGGGCGGCGCGCAAGGCGACGTTCGGCGTTCCCATGCGCCCACCGTAAAGCAATGACGCCTGAATGTCGCCCCGTTTGTGTGCCGATTGACGCCGTTTTCGTCGTCGCCTGGCGGCCGTGGTCCGCGCGAATGTGTCCGTAGTTCCGGCGGCGGGAGCTTCGGTTCCGGGCGCCGCGGGATTCCGAACCGAACAGCGAGGGGTGTGTGCGATGTGGGTGTTGTTCCTGCTCACCGTGGGGTTGCTCGTGTTGACTGTCGCGCTGGTGCGCCTTCCGCTGCGTGGCGAGGCGCGTCGCCGGGATCGGCGGTCGTGAGGGATGCGCGCCCGGTCGCACTCGGGTGGGTGCATCCGGAGTCGCCGTGTCTCGACTGGGATATCGCTCAGGTGCGGCGGCTGGCGGAACGGCTGGGCTATCGGCTGGTGTGGGCGCCGGAGACGAGTCGGATACCGCTCGCCGATCAGGTTCGAGCGGTCGATGCCGATGTTGTAATCGCCCCGTCAACAGAGCATTTCGACTTTCTCGCCCTGAACTCGGTGATGGCCGTCGCCGACGTCGAAACCGTGAATCCGCGGTTGTCGTTCGCGCGTTGGGCTACCAGAGGGCAACCCGGCTGGGAGTCGTAGTGGGGGCGGGGTGACGATAGGGGTGGTGGCGCGGTCGGACGGTGCGGTCCGGTGCGGCGGGACGAGCGGTTTCCGGTGGTTCGCCTGCCGCCGACGAACAGAACTATTCGGGCGAAAGCGGCGAGTTGGGACAAGCTCGGACAAGTCGGGCGGGTGGTGGCGCACGCGAGACGCCTTGTGTTACAACGGTTTTACGCATCGTTCACTAAGCTAACTACTTTGAGAGGCGGCGGAATGTGCGGAATCGCGGGCTGGGTGGCCTTCTCCGAGGACCTCACCCGGCAGCAGGGGGTTATCGATGCGATGACCGAAACCATGGCCTGTCGCGGGCCGGACGGGCGAGGCACCTTCGTCCGTGCACACGCGGCACTGGGGCATCGGCGACTCGCCATCATCGACCTGCCGGGCGGGGCGCAGCCGATGACCGTGCCGACTCCGGCGGGCGACGTGGCGATGGTGTACTCCGGGGAGGCCTACAACTTCCGTGAACTGCGCCAGGAGCTGCGCGGACTCGGGCACACCTTCGATACCGACAGCGACACCGAGGTGGTGTTGCACGGCTACCTGCAATGGGGTGAGTCCGTCGTCGACCACCTCAACGGCATGTACGCCTTCGCGATCTGGGACGAGCGCGAGCAGAAGCTGGTCATGGTGCGCGACCGGATGGGGATCAAACCGTTCTACTACTACCCGACCCCTGACGGTGTGCTGTTCGGCTCCGAGCCGAAGGCCATTCTCGCCAACCCGCTCGCGGCCGCGACCGTCGACCTGGACGGCCTGCGCGAGCTGTTCGCCATGACCAAACAGCCCGGCTGGTCGCTGTGGAAGGGCATGGAGGAGGTGCTGCCCGGCACGCTGGTCACGGTGGACCGCAACGGAATTCGCACCCGCACCTACTGGCGGCTGCACGCCGTCGAGCACACCGACAGCCAGGAACAGACCGTCGCCCGGGTGCGCGAACTGCTGACCGATATCGTCGAACGCCAGCTCATCTCCGATGTGCCGCGCTGCGTGCTGCTCTCGGGCGGACTGGACTCGAGCGCGATCACCGGACTGGCCGCGGCCCGGCTCGCTCGCGACGGTGAGCAGTTGCGCACGTTCTCGGTGGATTTCGCCAACCAGGAGCAGAACTTCGTTCCCGACGAGATGCGCGACACCCCGGATTCGCCGTTCGTGCGGGAGGTGGCCGCGCTGGTGCGCTCGGCCCATCGCGATGTGATGCTGAATCCGGCGGATCTGGCCGACCCGGCGGCGCGACGCGCGGTCGTCACCGCCCGCGACATCCCCGTCGGTTTCGGCGATATGGACACCTCGCTGTATCTACTGTTCGCGGCCATCCGGCAGCACTCGACCGTGGCGCTGTCGGGGGAGTCTGCCGACGAGGTGTTCGGCGGGTATCGCTGGTTCCACGACGAGGTGGCGCTGAAGGAGGACAACTTTCCGTGGCTCGCGTTCAACAGCGCCCTGACCGGCGAGTCCCGCTGGCAGATCCTGAATCCGGCCCTGCGTGAACGGCTGCGGCTCGAGGAGTTCGTCGCCGACCAGTACAGCGCGGCGGTGGCCGAGGTCGAGCACCTCGACGGCGAATCCGAGGTCGAACACCGGATGCGGACCGTCTGCCACCTGCACCTGACCCGGTTCGTGCGCACGTTGCTCGACCGCAAGGATCGCGCGTCGATGGCGGTCGGCCTCGAGGTGCGGGTGCCGTTCTGCGATCACCGCCTGGTCGAGTACGTCTACAACACCCCGTGGTCGTTGAAGACCTTCGACGGCCGGGAGAAGAGCCTGCTGCGGCATGCGGCCGAGCATGTGCTGCCGGAATCGGTCGTGCGGCGGGTCAAGAGTCCGTATCCGTCGACGCAGGATCCGGGCTACGAGGCGGTGCTGCAGCAGCAGGCGAAACATGTTCTCGCCGAATCCGATTCACGCCTGTTCGACCTCATCGACCGGCAGTGGCTGCAGCGGGCGGTTGCCCTCGACCCGGCGGGTATCGACAGCGCCGTGCGCGCCGGACTGGACCGCATCATCGATCTGCATACCTGGCTGGAGCTGTATTCTCCCCAACTGCAGCTGGATTGAGCGCTCGTCCGGGCCGGCCCCGACCCCGCGTCGGAGCCGGCCCGGACGCTGTCCGCGCTGGTCACACGCCTTGCCGGAGATTTGCTAGCGCGCCGGATCAAGCACGTGAACATTATTTACTAATAGGTGTTCACAAAACGGGTGTGGTGTGGTTCACTCCATAGGAACGTGTTCCAAAGGAGGTACCGTGTCCGCGCCGTCTCTGCCGTCCATCAGTCACGATTTCGATTTCACCGACCCCGATCTGCTGTCGCAGCGCCTGCCCGTGGCCGAATGGGCCGAACTGCGCCGCACCGCCCCGGTGTGGTGGGTCGACCAGCCCAACGGAGTGAGCGGATTCGACGACGGCGGCTACTGGGTGGTGAGCCGGCTCGACGACATCAAGGAGATCTCGAAGAACTCCGAGGTCTTCTCCACCCAGGAGAACACCGCCGTGATCCGCTTCAACGGCGAGATCACCCGCGAGGAGATCGAGATCCAGCGCGCCATGCTGGTCAACACCGATCCGCCGGCGCACGACAAGCTGCGCCGCATCATCTCGCGCGGCTTCACCCCACGCGCGGTGGAGAGCCTGCGAGCCGCGCTGCGCGAGCGCGCCGAGCGGATCGTGCACGAGGCGAAGAAGACCGGCGGCGGCGACTTCGTCCAGCAGGTGGCCTGTGAGCTGCCGCTGCAGGCCATCGCCGAACTGCTCGGTGTCCCGCAGGAGGATCGCGGGAAGCTGTTCGAGTGGTCCAACCAGATGATGGGCTACGACGACCCCGACTACGCCGACAGCTACAAAATGGCCAACGCCCAGGTCATGGGCTACGCGTGGAACCTCGCCGAGGAGAAGCGCAAATGCCCGGCCGACGACATCGTCTCCCAGCTGCTCAACGCCGATATCGAGGGCGAGGCGCTGGGTTCGGAGGAGTTCGCCTGGTTCGTCATCCTGCTGGCCGTGGCCGGTAACGAGACCACCCGCAACGCCACCACCCACGGCATGAAGGCGTTCGTGGACAATCCGGCGCAGTGGGAGCTCTACAAGGCCGAGCGGCCGCGCACCGCGCCCGACGAGATCGTGCGCTGGGCCACGCCGGTCATCGCGTTCCAGCGAACCGCGTTGTCGGACACCGAAATCGGCGGCCAGCCGATCAAGAAGGGGCAGCGGGTCGGGCTGTTCTACTCTTCGGCGAACTTCGACGAGGAACGTTTCGACAAGCCGTTCGAATTCGACATCATGCGAAACCCGAACCCGCACGTGGGATTCGGCGGCACCGGCACCCACTACTGCGTCGGCGCCAACCTGGCCCGGCTGCAGCTGGATCTGATCTTCAACGCCATCGCCGACGTGATGCCCAACCTGCGTGAGGTGTCCGAGCCGGTCCGGCTACGCTCGGGCTGGTTGAACGGAATCAAGAGCTGGCAGGTCGCCTACGAGTGAGCGCCGCGGCCGCCGGGGCAGCGCCCTCGGCGTCCCGGTCTCCGGCGGCCCAGGACACAGTGTGCGCACCGGCCTCGACGTACCCGTGACGTCGGGGCCGTGCGCATGCGACGAAGGACGACGCATGACAGCCGCACGACGGGGCCGGATGCCCGCGGTCAGCGACGCCGATATCCGGCGCGTGGCTCGCACGCTCCTGGTGGAGCAGGGACCCGAGGCGGTGACCCTGCGCGCCATCGCGCGTGAGCTGGGGATCACCGCACCCGCGTTGTACCGGTACTACTCCTCCCGCGACGATCTGGTGGGCGCGCTGCGCAGCGATATCTGCGCCGACCTGGCCCAGGAGCTCGCCGAACAGGTGGCCGAACTGCCCGAGGACGGCATGGTCCAGTTGTTCGCCATCTGCAAGGGGTTCCGGCAGTGGGCCCTGGCCCACGCCCACGAGTTCACGCTCGTCTTCGCCTCGCCGGCCGGGGGTTCGGCCAGCGCCATGCGGCAATTCGACGAACCGTTCGGCCGCATCTTCCTCGAGGCCGCGGGCCGGCTGCTGACCACCTACGACATCGTCACCCCGCCGACCGATGTGATCCCGCACGCGCTGCGTGAAGACCTCATCGGATTCCAGACCGAACTGCTCACCGTGCTCGCCGAATCGGGGCAGAAGTTCCCGGCCGAGAAGCTGGACCTGGGTGTCACCTATCTGATGATCCAGTTCTGGGCGCGGCTGTACGGGCACGTCACCCTCGAGGTCTTCGGCAACTACCCGATGCCGGTGGGCAATCCGGATGCCCTGTTCGATGCGACGCTGGCCGATCTGGCCCGCTCCATCGGGTTCGCGACCTGAGGCATCCGCTTCCTGAACGATCCGGCCCCCCGGCCGCGAGCCCGGCGGCCTCAGGTGAAGTCGTCGGGGCGCACCCCGGTGACCCGCCGCAGGATCCGCGGCCGGCGCAGCCACCGGGCGAACCACTCACCGAGCGTGATACCGCCGCCGAGGGCACAGCCGACCACCAGCGCGGCGAACATCTGATTCAACCCGACCAGCAGATCGTCGTTGATCAGCGCGAACAGGCCCCGGTAGACCTTGAGACCGGGCAGCAGCGGAGTGATGCCCGCGATGGCGACGACCAGCGGGGGCGTCACCGCACGGCGGGCCAGCAGACCACCGGCGAGACCGATCGCGGTCGCCGAGACCGCGGCCGCGATCACCGGCCCGAAACCGGCGTGCTGCACGAACAGATAGCACACGGTGATCCCCGCACCGCTGATGGCGGCGACGGTGAGGGCCCGTCGCTCGGCATAACAGGCGAGCGCGAATGCCGCGGCCGCCAGCGCACCGGCGGTGATCTTCAACGGCAGATTGGTGATGTCGTAGGACGGCGACATGTCGATCGGCGGCACCTGGGCGCCGAAGGCTTGGGCTCCGCGCAGCGCCAAACCGACCCCGCCGATGATCGCGCCGGTCATGACCAGCACTTCCAGCATGCGGGCGGCGGCCGTGATGGGTGCTCCGGTGATCGCGTCCTCGACCGCGCCGACCAGTTGCAAACCACTGAGCAGCACGGTGATTCCGGCCGCGACGACCAGGCTGGGATTGGTGTCCAACCCCTCGCCGAAGGTCTGCAGCAGGATCGCGGGCAGCGTCGCGATGATGCCGCCCATCATGTTCTGGAAGAAGAAGGGCAGGCCGCGCTTGTTGAGCTCGCGGTTGCATCGGTCGATCAGCAACGTCGTGGCGAAACTCACGGCCGCGACCAGTACGCCACCACCGAGCAACAGCGCGATGGATGCCGCCAGCAGCGACCAGCCGAATGTCGCGATCCAGCGGTTGTAGGGGTGCGGGGCGGTGGTGATCGCGTCGAGGGCGGCGTGCGCCTCCTGGGGCGGCACCACCTCGCGGCGGATCCGCCGGGTCAGGCGGTCGACGGCCGACAGGCGAGTGAAGTCCAGCGAGCGGTACTGCACCACCCGCATGGTGCTGGCGGGGGGCAGCGACGGACCGCGGTCGGCGGAGATGCGAATCGAGTTGTAGGTCACATCGATATCGCATTGCGCCAAACCGTATGTCGCGGCGATGAATTCGACCTGTGTGCTGGTGTCGGTCACGGCGGTGCCCGAGGCGAGCACCACCTCGCCGACCCGCTCGGCCAGGTCGAGCACCTCGGTGACGGCGGCGTCGTCGGTGAGATCGATCGGCTTCAGCGGGGCCGGTGCCTCGACCACCGAGTCCACCGTGGCGCGCCGCTGGGCGACCAGCCGATCGGTTACCGCTCCCATCGCCCGATGCCACAACGAACTCGGCCGGGTCTCCGGCCCCGTGCGGACGAGTTCGGGCTCCAACTCATCTGTCACACACCACACGGTAGCCGGAGTCCGCGCACGGTCCGGGGTCACCTCCCTCACGCCGACGGGAGCGGCAAATCTGGCAACCTGCTGGTTATCGCAGGTGTGTTCCGAGTCCCGCTACAGTCGGTAACCATGGGCACCGATACGGCCACGGGCACCGAAGCAGCAGATTCCGCGAGACCAGACTCCGCGCAGCCGGAGGCCGGGACATCGAGCACCGGGACATCGAGCACCGGGGCATCGAAGAACGGGAAGTCGACCGCCGACCATCTGCGGGCCGCGCTCGACGGCCCGTGGCGGGAGGTCCGCGAACAGGCGCGAAGGCAGCTGGTCGACGATCGGTTGTTCGGCGATCCCTACCTCGACTACCGCCAGGCCCGCGCGCGGGTACTGGACCAGATGCGCCTCATCGCCGAATTCGGTTATGCGGAAAAAGGTTTCAGCCTGGAGCACGGTGGTACCGGCGATCCCGGCGGGGCGGTCACCGGCCTGGAGATGCTCGCCTACACCGATCTGTCGCTGTGGGTGAAGGCCGGTGTGCAGTGGGGGCTGTTCGGCGGCGCGGTGGAAAACCTGGGCACCGACCGCCACACCGACATCGTCAAACGCCTGCTGTCTCTGGATCTGCTCGGCTGTTTCGCGATGACCGAGTCCGGGCACGGCAGCGATGTGGCGAATCTGGAAACCACCGCCACCTACGACCCGGCGACCGGCGAATTCGTGGTGCACAGCCCGACGGCCTCCTCCCGTAAGGACTACATCGGCGGCGCCGCCGAACACGCCCGGATGGCGGCGGTATTCGCCCAGCTGATCACCGGCGGGGAAAGCAAGGGCGTGCACTGCTTCCTCGTCCCGATCCGCGACGAGCAGGGCAACGACCTGCCCGGCGTCACCACCTCGGATTGCGGTCTCAAGGGCGGTCTGCCCGGCGTCGACAACGGCCGCATCGAATTCGACCACGTCCGGATCCCGCGGGAGAATCTGCTCAACCGCTACGCCGACGTCGAGCCCGACGGGACCTACCGTTCCGATATCGAGAACCCGAGCCGCCGGTTCTTCACCACGCTGGGCACGCTGGTGCGCGGGCGGGTGAGTGTCGGTGGCGCGGCCGCCGCCGGGGCGCGGGTGGCGTTGAGTATCGCGCTGCGCTACGCCGACAAGCGCCGCCAGTTCTCCGATCCCGACGACGGCAGCGAAACCCTGCTGCTGGACTATCGCAGCCATCAGCGCCGGCTGTTTCCGCATGTGGCGCGCGCGTTCGCGCTGGCGTTCGCCCAGAACGATCTGGTGCGGCGCATGCATCTGGTGCAGACCGGGCAGAATCTGGACCCGGAGGCGCAGCGCGCGCTGGAGAAGCGGGCCGCGGGCCTGAAGGTCGCCCAGACCCGCCACGCCACCCGAGCCATCCAGGAATGCCGCGAATGCTGCGGCGGCGCAGGCTATCTCACCGAGAACCGGCTGGTCACCCTGAAGGCCGACACCGACGTGTTCACCACCTTCGAAGGTGACAACGTGGTGCTGACCCAGCTGGTGGCCAAGGAACTGCTCACGGCCTACTCCGACGAGGTGCGCGATCTCGACGCCCTGGGCTGGGTGAAGTTCGCGGCCACCATGGCCCGCGACGTGGTGCGCGAGACCTCGGGTGTGCGCCAGCTCATCCAGCGCCTGCGCGACCGCTCCGACGACGGCGTCGACGAGGGCGATCTGTCCCGGCGTTCGGTGCAGCTGCAGCTGTTCGCCGACCGCGAGGACTATCTGACCCGCACCGCCGCGTACCGGCTGCGCGCGCGGGCCGAGGAGACCGGGCCGTTCGAGGCGTTCAACAACGCGCAGGACCACATCCTCGCCGCCGGTGAGGCACATATCGACCGGCTGGTGCTGGAGGCGTTCATCGAGGGCATCGCCGATATCGAGGATCCCGACGCGCGAGCGCTGGCCGACACCGTGTGCGATCTGTTCGTGTACTCCACCATCGAACAGAATCAGGCCTGGTACATCATGCACCGCTTCATGTCGGTGGATCGGGCCAAGTCGGTGCGCCGCGGGGTCAACGAACTGGTGGATCGGTTGCGGCCGGAGTCGGCCACCCTCGTTGAGGCGCTCGGCGTGCCGGAGGCCATGCTGCGCGCGGCGATGCTCGACGACGCGAGCGTGCACCAGGGCGCGTGATTTCGTGCTCGATATCGGCGGCCGGTGACGGTGGGGCGGTAGCCGGACGCGGCTATGGTCGAGAGGTGCCCGTTTCACCGCCGGTCGCTCGATATCGAGCGCATCTCGTTGCCGCCGCCGTCACCCTGATCGGCCTGCTGGTCACCGTGACGGTTCCGCTGAGCTTCCCCGCCGGCGGGGGACCGACTGCGTTCGATCGCACGATCGGCGATCGCGTGCACGATAGCCTGGACGCACATCGCGGCGTCTACGACGCGCTGGTGGTGCCGAGCGATGCCTATATCGTGTTGCCGCTGTTGCTGATCGGCATCCTCTCCTGCGTCCGGCGGCGGGACTGGTGGGGTGCCGGATTTCTGGTGCTCGTCCCCGAGCTGGTGGTCGCGATCAACACCTGGGCGCTGAAACCGCTGTGGGACAGGCATTTACAGCACTATCTCGCCTATCCGAGCGGGCATACCGTCCAATTCGTCGCCATCGCAACGGGTTTGCTGCTCGTCGCCGCCACCGTGCGCGTGCGCATCGCCATCGGTGTGGTCGCCGCGCTCGCCCTGGCGGCCGTGGCGGTGGGCATGGTGGGCCTCGGCTATCACTATCCGACCGATGTCGTCGGCGGCACCGCGTTCGCCGTGGCGGCGGTGACCGCCTGTTGGGCGATGACGACGACACTGCGCATGCGGTTCGAGACCCGGCCGCCTCGGGTAGCGCCCGTCGGCGAGACCGGTGCCGGCGGACAGGCGGAGTCGGGTGGCGACGATGCCGCAGGGAAGACCGAGCGTGCGGCGGGCACGCCCGCGGCCTGAGCGATGCCCGCGGCGGGCGCCGCCGATCCGGCTCAGCCGGGACCGAAATTCAGGACCAGCGTGATCACGAACCAGACCACCCAGGCCGCACCGACGAGCATGCCGATCGCGAGCAGAATGCGCAGCGCCGCCCGGCCGGGATCGATCCGGTCGGCCTCCTTCGGATACAGGTTCCACGGGCTGTACCAGGGCATCGTGATCGCGACCGGACGCCCGTAGGCCTGATCGGCGTGGGCCTGTTCCTCCATGAACGCTTCCGCCTGTGCCTGTTGCGGGCCTCCGTACCACAGCGTGGTGTCCACCGGTCCGCCGAAGCCCTCGGCGACGAGATCCTGCGGGGCGGGCAGATACGGCAGAATGCCCAATCCGCGGAAGGTCAGCGCGACCTCGTTCACCGTCCACTGCGCCCGCCCCTGCGAGGTGAGCGCGGTCAGGCAATCGGCCAGCCGCCTGGGGTCGTCGCCGAGCACCACCTGGAAACCGGGATCGTTCCACAGCTGGCGGATCGTCGGCTTCGCCCCGTGCGGCGGCACCACGACGACCACGCCCTGCACGACGCGCTGGCCCAAACCGCGTTCGGCCAGCCAGTTCTGCAGGGCGTGGGTGTGCTCGCGGGAGCGGTCCAGCGGGGTGCCGCGATCGCCGCCCTCGAAACTCACCACGTGCCCGCCGACCCGCCACGGTCCGTTCAACGGGACCTCGAGGTCGCCGCTCACCCGCTCGACCAAGGCCTCGGCCTCGATCACCACGCAGGTGGTCGGCGTCCAGATCACCGCATCGAACTGATGCAACCGGTCGGCGTAGAACAGGCCGCAGTTGACCGTTGCCACACCCTGCGGGTCACCCGGCCCCTTCCAAGTACGCAACCAGTCGATGAGGACCCGCTCGGCCAGACTCCCGGCCGCGTTCTGCACTCGCACGAGCATTGGCGACCGCCCTTCCGTCGACACTCGATATCGGAAAGCATAAGGGGCACTACGGGTCCGGGGGAGACTTCGACGCGCCGGTGCCGGCATGTCGGGCGCCTGCGCCGCACCGTGGGGCAGTGGCGAAGGCGCCCGCTATGCCGGTCAGCGCTCGGCGGGCGCGGGATCGATCGGCGCGATGGGTAGCCGCAGCGCGCCGGGTGCGGTGTCGGGCACGGTGGCGTAGTGCGGGGCGACCGGGTCGATGCGGCGGTAGCCCGCGCCGAGTTCCGGCCGCGGATCGGGTTCGCCCTTGTTGGGCCAGAACGCCATCGCGCGTTCGGCCTGCGCGGTGATCGTCAGCGACGGGTTCACCCCGAGGTTCGCGGTAACCGCGGAGCCATCGGCGATATGCAACCCGGGATGGCCGAAGACGCGCTGGTACGGGTCCACCACACCGCTTTCGGGTCCTTCGCCGATCACGCAGCCGCCGATGTAGTGCGCGGTGGCGGGGATGTTGAACACGTCCATGACGAGGCCGTGCACGTCGCCGTCGACCTTCTCCCCGAACCGGCGGCCGACCTCGTGGGCCAGCGGAATCCAGGTCGGATTCGGCTGTCCGGTGCCCTGTTTGGTCTTCAGCCGCCCCCAGCGGCGGAACGAGGTCAGCGAATTGTCCAGTGACTGCATCACCAGCAGGATCACCGACTTCTCCGAGGCGTGGCGGGCGTTGAGGCTGCGCGCGAACACCATCGGATGCAGCACGATGGCCAGCAGGAAGCGCAGGAACCGGAACGCGCCGCCGTCGACGATCGGCACCGACATCGGGAACAGCGCGTTCTGGCCCTTGCCGTAGTGGCAGACCTCGACGTGGGTGTCGGGTTCGGGATGGATCGAGGACGTGATGGCGATGCCCTCGGCGAAATCGCGGCGCTGCCGGCTGACCACATTGAGGATGGCCTCGGAGTTGCTACGGGTCAGCTCGCCCAGCCGGGGCGAGAGGTTCGGCAGCACCTTGTCGTCGCGCATCTTGTGCAGCAGCTTCTGGGTGCCCAGTGCCGCGGCGGCGAAGACGACCTGTTCGGCGGTGAAGGTCTTGCGGCCCTTGCGAACCCAGCGATCCGAACGCTGCGTCTCGATCGCGTAGCCGCCGCCCACCATCGGACGCACGCGCGTCGCCGTGGTCAGCTCGAACACCTTCGCGCCGGCCTGTTCGGCGAGATACAGATAGTTGGTGGGGGTGGTGTTCTTGGCATTGTGCGGGCAGCCGGTGAAGCAGCGCGCACAGTGGATGCAGCCGCTGCGGCGCGGGCCCGCACCGCCGAAGTAGGGGTCGTCGACCTCGACGCCGGGCTGCTCCTCGTTGAAGAACACGCCGACGTTGGTGGGGTGATAGGTATCGCCCACGCCGAGATCGTCTGCGATGGAACGGATCACCTCGTCGGCGGGCGTCACGCGCGGATTGGGCGCCACGCCCAGCATCCGCTTGGCCTGGTCGTAGTAGGGGGCCAGTTCACTGCGCCAGTCGGCGATATGGGCCCACTGCTTGTCGGTGTAGAAGTTCGGCAGCGGTTCGTAGAGGGTGTTGCCGTAGATCAGCGAGCCACCGCCCACACCGGCGGCGGAGAACACGGCGCACTTGCCGAGCACACTGATCCGCTGCGGGCCGGTGAGGCCCAGCCGTGGAGCCCAGATCGACTTGCGCACATTCCAATTCGAATTCGGAATGGACTCCGCGGGCCAGCGCCGGCCGGATTCCAGAACGGCCACCCGATAGCCCTTCTCGGTGAGGCGCAGCGCGCTGACGCTGCCACCGAAGCCGGAGCCGATCACCACCACGTCGTAGTCGAAGTCGGGCATGTCTTCCTCTCGTCACCGCATTCACAATGAAACGATCTTCGACTCATTGTGTCACTCGCTAGTGTGCCATCCGGCCGGATGCGACTGGTAAACCTATCGTGCCGCCGCACCCGTCGCGGCGTGCCCGAATGGCGCGGCGGGATCGGTTCGGGTAAGCAACAGGCGTGAGCAACCGACCGGCCGGCGGGTCCGGCCCCGACCATCAGGCCTCCGAGCGCTCGGAGCCCGCGCGCGAACCTGCCGGCGCCGCGGCCGGCACGGAAACCGACCGCATTCTCACCGTGCCGAACGTGCTGAGCGTGCTGCGGCTGATCGGCGTGCCGGTCTTCCTCTGGCTGCTGCTGGTCCTGCATGCCGACGGCTGGGCGTTCGCGCTGCTGGTCGCCAGTGGCGTCACCGACTACCTCGACGGAAAGCTGGCACGGCTACTGGATCAGTACTCGCGGCTGGGCGCTCTGCTGGACCCGCTGGTGGACCGGTTGTATCTCGTCGCCACCGTGCTCGGCCTGCTGGTGCGCGGAATCCTGCCGTGGCCGTTCGTCGTCGTGCTGATCGGCCGCGACCTGATCCTGAGCGCGACGCTGCCGATCTATCGCCGCCGCAACCTCGATCCGCCGGAGGTCATCTACCTCGGCAAGGCCGCCACCTTCGCGCTGATGTCGGCGCTGCCGTGGCTGCTGGCCGGCCAGATGGATTGGGCGGCAGCCGGTTTCGGCCGGGCCTTCGGCTGGGCGCTGCTGTGGTGGGGTACGGCGGTCTACGTGTGGACGGGTCTGCTGTATCTGCGCAAGGCCTTCGCCGTCGCGCGGACGATCCCCGTTGCGCGGTAGCGGACCGTGGCCGCCGCGCGGTAGCGGACCATACCTGTTGCGCCGCGAGCAACTTCGCAGCGGGGTGTGGCGATCCGCCGTGTCGGCCGGGGTCGATAGAGTTGTGCCGACCGCCGGTCGGCCGACACCCGTGAAAGGACGCCCCGTGAGAGGAATCAGCCTGTGACCAACCTTCCCGAGGACCTTCGCTACACCGAGGAACACGAGTGGGTGCAGCGGATCGCGCCGGACCGCGTGCGGGTCGGTATCACCGATTTCGCGCAGTCGCAGCTCGGTGATGTGGTGTTCGTGCAACTGCCGGCAGTCGACACCGTGGTGTCGGCCGGCGAGGCGATCGCCGAGGTCGAATCGACCAAGAGCGTCTCGGAGATCTACGCCCCGCTGAACGCGAAAGTCGTTGCGGCGAACGAAGATCTAGACTCCGAGCCGGAGTCGCTGAACACCGACCCCTACGGTGACGGCTGGATCTTCGAGCTGCAGATCGACGACGCCGAGGCACTCGATACCGCCCTCGGCGCACTGCTCGATGCCGCAGGTTACCAAGGAGTTATCGAGGGCTGAGTCAGCCTTCCCAGTTCTACCTGCACGGGTGCGGCCCAGCAGGGTACGGTCAATGCCAACAGATGTGCCGGCGGCCGGTGCCGGGAACTCTGCCGGAACTTGCCGGTGACACCTGACAGCGCGACAGCCGGTCGCGATGGGTGGCGGCGGTGAGGGCAGTGCGCTCGGAATTGGCGCCGGATACCGGTACGGAAAATCGGTTCGAGGAGGAGAGCAAGGGTGAGCGAGAACAAAGACCCGGGATACGGGGAGAGCGCGGCCGAAACGACTTCGGTGTTCCGCGCTGACTTCCTCAACGAGGTCGACGCGTCGCGCTCCGGTGAGCAGACCGGCGAACAGCCGGTGCAAGGGGTCGAGGGGCTGCCCGCGGGTGCCGCCCTGCTGGTGGTCAAGCGCGGTCCCAACGCGGGGTCGCGGTTCCTGTTGGATCAGCCCACCACGTCGGCGGGCCGTCACCCCGACAGCGACATCTTTCTCGACGATGTCACCGTGTCCCGTCGGCACGCGGAGTTCCGGCAGGACGAGGACACCTTCCAGGTCGTCGACGTGGGCAGCCTGAACGGCACCTACGTCAACCGCGAGCCGGTGGATTCCTCGGAGCTGCAGAACGGTGACGAGGTGCAGATCGGCAAGTTCCGGCTGGTCTTCCTGACCGGACCGCGGCCGCAGGTCAACGAGCCGAGCGCATAAACGGCCGAGGCGGATTCCACTGATGACTGGCGCAGCGCAATGGACACGCGGAGGAATGTCGATCGGCTCCGTGCTGGACCTGCTGCGTCCGGATTTTCCGGACATCACCATCTCCAAGATCCGCTTCCTCGAATCGGAGGGGCTGATCCGCCCGGAGCGCACGCCTTCGGGATATCGCAGATTCTCGGTCGCCGATGTCGAACGGCTGAAGTTCGTGCTGACCGCGCAGCGGGATCAGTATCTGCCGCTGAAGGTGATCAAGGAGCAGCTCGAAGCGATCGACCGCGGCGCGGCGACCCTGGGTGTGCGCGAGGCGCGGGCCCGGGCCGACGGCGCCGGTGTGGACGGCTCGGGGCGTGCGCCCGAGTCCACCCGCCCGGTAGGCGCCCCCGCGGCGCCCCGGCGGCTGGGGGTGGTGCCCGGCGAGGTGTCGCCGGACGAATTGCGTCTCGATCACGAAATCCGCGTCACGCGTGCCGATCTGCTGGAGCAGGCCGGGATAGATGAGAAATTTCTCACCGAACTGATTCGCGCCGGGCTGATCACGCCCGGCGCTGCCGGATTCTTCGACGCCGAGGCGGTCACCTTGGCTCGCACCGCTCAGGCGATGAGCGAATTCGGTTTGGAGGCACGGCATCTGCGGGCGTTCAAGCTGGCAGCGGACCGGGAGGCGGCGATGATCGCCCAGATCGCCGCGCCGATAGCCAAGAGTCGCGACGCCGATGCCCGGGCCCGCGCCGAGGAGACCGTACGCGAGTTGGCGGCGTTGTCGCTGACGCTGCATACCAGCTTGGTGAAGACGTCGGTGCGGGCTTCCCTCGGCGGCTGAATTCTTCGCCTAGACTCGGTGATACGGCCTGCCCAGCTGGGCTCGTGCGGGCGGCCGGCGAGTATGGGAGGCCAGTGCGATGAGTGAAATGCGTGTGATCGGCATCCGGGTCGAGCAGCCCCAGAACCAGCCCGTGTTGCTGCTGCGTGAAGAGTCGGGCGACCGTTATCTGCCCATTTGGATCGGTCAGGCCGAGGCGACCGCCATCGTGCTCGAGCAGGAGGGGGTGACCCCGATCCGGCCCCTGACCCACGACTTGATCAAGATCCTGATCCACGACCTCGGCCACACCTTGAAAGAGGTGCGAATCGTGGACCTGCAGGAGGGCACCTTCTACGCCGACCTCGTCTTCGACAACGACGTGCGGATCTCCGCACGTCCGTCGGACTCGATAGCTATCGCCTTGCGGGTCGGTTGCCCGATCTACGCGGAGGAACCGGTCCTCGAGGAAGCCGGGCTGGTGATGCCCGACGAACGCGAGGACGAGGTCGAGAAGTTCAAGGAATTCTTGGAGTCGGTCTCACCGGACGATTTCAAGGCCACCGACAGCTGAGCTGTTTCGAGGACACGACAGCTGAGCTGTCGGCGAAGACTCCGACAGGTGAGCTGTCCGGATCATCGGTCACCGCGGGGCGGTGTGGTGATCTTGAACTGTGCTCTATACCTCACGTAGAGGGTGAGAAACACGCCGCACGCGGAGTTTGGCTCCATGCCCGTGCTGCCGAGACAATCGACAGAGTAGCCTCGACAGTTAGGCCGTTGTTCTTCTTCGGCGATGCAGTGAGGGAGTAGCAGTGGGAGACCGACCGCAGCAACCAGCACCCGACCCGCGGCCCACCGCGGTCGTGCAGCCAGGGCTGTTCCCTGACGACACGGTGCCCGACGAGCTGGTCGGTTACCGCGTTCCCAGCGCATGCCAGGTGGCCGGTATCACCTACCGGCAGCTCGACTACTGGGCCCGCACCGGGCTCGTCGTCCCCTCGATTCGCAGCGCCACCGGTTCCGGCAGCCAGCGCCTGTACTCCTTCAAGGACATCCTGGTCCTCAAGATCGTCAAGCGGCTGCTCGACGCCGGGATCTCGCTGCAGAACATCCGCATCGCCGTCGATCATCTGCGTAGCCGTGGGGTGGAGGATCTGGCCGGGATCACGCTGTTCTCCGATGGCACCACCGTCTACGAATGTTCCTCGCCGGAAGAGGTCGTCGATTTACTGCAGGGCGGTCAGGGCGTCTTCGGCATCGCCGTCAGCGGAGCCATGCGCGAGCTGACCGGTGCGATCGCCAACTTCCCGGCCGAACGCGCCGAAACCCATGAGGCGAGCGACCGGCCCGAGGACGAACTCGCCTATCGCCGCAAGGCGCGCGAGAACCGCAAGACGGGATAAATCGTCGGTCGCCGGATGTGACGGAGCCGACTGCGCGCTGAGCTGGGTCGGAAACATGGCGTTTACCGCGCACCGCTTAGACTGAGGGTGCGTCGCCGCCGTGCGGGAGAGTTCCGGGTTCGTCCCGGACGCCGAAGGAGCAGCACCTCCCCGTCAATCTCTCAGGCATCAGGGACCGTACGGAGTTCGACGCCTCTGGAAAGCGGCGGCCGCACACAATGCGGGCCGCCCGCCCATGGGGAAAGGGATCGCGCGCGACCCCGAATCTCTCAGGCGCCACGACAGAGGGGGAGGGCCGACAGTCGTCGACGTGGCACCCGGGGTGCCGGTCGACCCGCCCGAGCCTTGGAGCTGCCGTGACCCGTAGTTTCGCCGACCGCCACATCGGACCCGACACCACCGAACTCGATCGGATCCTCGATACCGTCGGCGTCGGGTCGATGGACGAACTCGCGGCACGCGCCGTTCCCGCGAGCATTCTGGACGCCGCCGGTGAGACCGGGCTCGACGCGCTGCCGGCCGCGGTCTCCGAACACGACGCGCTCACCGAGCTCGCTGCCCTCGCACAGTCGAACACCGTCGCCACGTCGATGATCGGCCTCGGTTACTACGACACCCTGACCCCGCCGGTGCTGGTCCGCAACCTGCTGGAAAACCCCGCCTGGTACACCGCCTACACGCCGTATCAGCCCGAGATCAGCCAGGGCCGGCTCGAGGCGCTGCTGAACTTCCAGACCATGGTCTCCGATCTGACCGGGATGGAGGTGGCCAACGCCTCGATGCTGGACGAGGCGACCGCCGCCGCCGAGGCGATGACGCTGCTGCAGCGCGCCAACCGCAAGAGCACCTCCCAGCGCCTGCTCATCGATGCCGACCTCTTCCCGCAGACGCGCACCGTGCTGGCCACCCGGGCCGAACCGCTCGGCATCACGCTGGTCGAGGCGGATCTGAGTTCCGGCGAACTGCCCGAGGGCGACTTCTTCGGCGTGGTCCTGCAGACGCCGGGCGCCTCCGGGCGGATCGCGGACCCCACCGCGGTGATCGCCGCGGCGCACGAGCGAGGTGCGCTGGTCGCGGTCGGCGCCGATCTGCTGGCGCTGACGCTCATCACCCCGCCCGGGGAGCAGGGCGCCGACGTGTGCTTCGGCACCACCCAGCGGTTCGGTGTCCCACTCGGTTTCGGCGGTCCGCACGCCGGATATCTCGCGGTGCGCACCGCACACGCGCGGCAACTGCCCGGCCGCCTGGTCGGTGTCTCGCTGGACGCCGACGGAGACCGCGCCTACCGGCTCGCGCTGCAGACCCGCGAACAGCACATCCGCCGCGAGAAGGCGACCTCGAACATCTGCACCGCGCAGGTGCTGCTGGCCATCGTGGCCGCGATGTATGCCTCCTACCACGGCGCCGACGGGCTGCGCGCCATCGCGCGGCGCGTGCACGGCCACGCCGAGCGGCTCGCCGGCGGGCTCGGCGACGCGGTCGTGCACGAACGTTTCTTCGACACCGTCCTGGTGTCGGTGCCGGGTGGCGCCGAGGCCGTGGTCGCCAAGGCCAAGGGCCGCGGAATCAACCTGCGCCTGGTCGACGCCGATCACGTGGCGGTGGCCTGCGACGAGGCGACCACCGAGGCCCAGGTGGCGATCGTGCTGGAATGCTTCGGCGCCGACGGGGTGCCGGAGACGGCCGCACTGCCCTCGATCGAGACCCGGACCTCGGCCTATCTGACCCATCCGGCGTTCACCCGTTACCACACCGAAACCGCGATGCTGCGGTATCTGCGGCAGCTGTCGGACAAGGATATCGCCTTGGACCGCAGCATGATTCCGCTCGGCTCGTGCACGATGAAGCTCAACGCCACCGCCGAGATGGAGCCCATCACCTGGCCCGGCTTCGCGCGCCTGCACCCGTACGCGCCGCTGGAGGACGTGCCGGGCATGCTGCGCGTGATCGAGGATCTCGAGCGCTGGCTGGCCGCGGTCACCGGATACGACCGGGTGAGCCTGCAGCCCAATGCCGGCAGCCAGGGCGAGTACGCGGGATTGCTCGCGATCCGCCGCTATCACCTCGACCGCGGCGACACCCACCGCGACACCTGCCTGATTCCCTCCAGCGCGCACGGCACCAACGCCGCGTCCGCGGCAATGGCCGGACTGCGGGTGGAGGTCGTGAAATGCCGGGACAACGGCGACGTCGATCTGGACGATCTGCGCGCCAAGATCGCCGATCACGCCGACCGGCTGGCCTGCATCATGATCACCTATCCGTCCACCCACGGCGTGTACGAGCACGAGGTGGCCGAGTTGTGCGCACTCGTGCACGACGCGGGCGGCCAGGTGTACGTCGACGGCGCGAATCTCAACGCCCTTGTGGGACTTGCCCGTCCGGGTCGCTTCGGCGGTGACGTCTCGCATTTGAACCTGCACAAGACCTTCTGCATCCCGCACGGCGGTGGCGGTCCCGGCGTGGGCCCGGTCGCGGTGCGCGAGCATCTGGCGCCCTACCTTCCGGGCGATCCGCTGCAGGCGGAGTCGCACGCGGTGTCCGCGGCGCGGTACGGGTCGGCCTCGATCCTACCGATCACCTGGGCTTATATCCGGATGATGGGCGCCGACGGCCTGCGCCGGGCGACACTGACCGCGATCGCCTCGGCCAATTACCTTGCGCGGCGGCTGGATTCGCATTTCCCGGTGCTCTACACCGGGGAGAACGGCATGGTCGCCCACGAGTGCATCCTGGATCTGCGCGAGATCACCAAGCGCACCGGCGTGACCGTCGACGATGTCGCGAAACGCTTGGCAGACTATGGATTCCACGCTCCGACGATGAGTTTCCCGGTGGCCGGGACACTGATGGTCGAGCCCACCGAGAGTGAGAATCTCGACGAACTCGACGCCTTCGCCGACGCGATGATCGCGATCAAGGGCGAGATCGACGAGGTCGCCGCCGGTACCTGGCCGGTCGAGCAGAGCCCGCTGCGCGGCGCCCCGCATACCGCCGCCGCGCTCGTCGGTGAGTGGGATTATCCCTACAGCCGGGAGACCGCCGTCTACCCGCTGGGTGTGCACTCCGGCCGGGCCAAGGTGTGGCCCGCGGTCCGGCGCATCGACGGCGCCTTCGGTGACCGCAACCTGGTGTGCTCGTGCCCGCCGCTCGAGGCGTACACCGACTGAGTACGAGCCGGGCGCAGGCGGTCACGCTCCGGCGGCGACCGCCTGCGCGTCGGCCTCGGCGAGGCGTTCGGTGGCGGCCGGCTTGCCGGGCGTGCGACCGGTGCTACGGCGTGGTCAGCGCGTGGTTGACGGCCGTGCCGAAGGTCATGTCGTCGGAGGTGCTGACCTTGGTGTAGGTGCCGCCGGTCTTCTGGGCCAGATTCTGCAGGGTCTGCGCGCCCTGGCCGCCGATGACGATCACGTCCACCCGCACCGGATGCGCGGCATCGGCGGCGCCGGTGATGTCGGCGATCAGCTGATCCCCGGTCACCGAGGAATTGTCGTTCGGGCCGCCGGTGATGAGCAGCACCGAATTCGTCTTACCCGCGGAATAGTTCTTCACCGCGCTGCGGTAGGCGGCCTCGAGCGACGGGTAGGTGCGGTCGGTGCTCGAACCGGCGAGCGTGACATTGCCCAGGGCCGTCGCCAATTCGGTGCGATGCTGCTGGGTGAGCGCCTGGGTGGGCGCGACCATCCGGTAGGGAGTGCCGTCGGTCAATTGGTTGGCGTAGATCCAGGCGCCGGCACCGAAATCCGGCGGCATGGTGTCGAGCGTCGACTGGACCGCGGCGAGCGTGTTGTTCAACCGCGACATCGAACCGTCGTTGGTGGCCATCGCCGCCGAGGTGTCGATGAGGATCGTGGCCTGCACGCCCAGCACCGGATGGGCGAGCACCGACTGCACCCGGTCCAGGACCGACTTCGCCGGCACCGCGGCGGGGGTGGCGGCCGCGGCGCCGAATCCGTTGTCGGTGAACAGCTTCTGCTGGTCGGGGGCGCGCAGGAAGTCGGCGAACATGCCGGCGACGAGGTTCTGGGTCTTGTCCACCCAGCTTCCGGTGAGCATCGCGGCGGGGTGATCGGCGACCGGCGCGGCACCGGTCGGATGGAACAGCGCGACGTTCGGCCGTGCCTTGGCTTGCTGCTCGGTAACTGCTACGGCGTGGATGGGGGAGTTGGGCCCCTGTGCGGAGTCCGCGACCGCCGCCAGCGCGGAGGCGGTGTCGCCGGATTCCGGTGCGTCGGCGGCCAATCCGGAGATGGCGGCGATGACCTGACCGGACGCGGCGGCCTCATCGGTCAGCGGATCGGAACCGGAGACGGCCGACCCGACCGCCACCGCGGCGGCCAGCGAATCGTCACCCGGGGGCATCGCCATGCGCAGCGGACCCCAGCTGCCGAGGCCGATATCGCCGAGCGAGCCGCGCTGCAGCCGCGCCAGATCCGACCAGCTGAGGTTGGCCTTCTCCATCGCTTGCGCCAGGGGGCCGGGAGCGGCCACCGCGATCGGGCTGACGGCGATCGAGGCCGGCGTGCCCTGGACCAGTCCCGGCACCCGCATCTGCTCGACCGCGCGCGACGAACTCGGAATCCAGAGACCGGGTTGCGGGCCCAGCTTGGCGTCCCAGTTCGGTGCGGTGAGCCCGGTCACCATCGCAGCGGTGGTCCGTTCGGTGACGGAGACCTTCGCGCAGTGGTCGCGCACCTGGGGGTGGGCGGCGTTGTAGCGGTCGGCGGCGGCGCGCACGGGAGCGGCGATATCGGGGTCGACGGTGACGGCCAGGGTCACCGGGCCCTCGATGCACTGGCCGGCGGCGCTGCGGTTCTCCGATGCCGAACGATTGCTGAGCCAGAACCAACCGGCGACCGCCGCGATCAGCAGCAGGACCGCTACCACGGTGATAACCAAACCTTTGCTGACGCCCCGTGATCCGTCCGCGCTGCGATGTGTGCCCACGATTTTCCAGTGTATGGTCACGCGAAAACCGGCGCTCGACCAGGATCGGTCGAGCGCCGGGTCACGGATCGGGCGAGTGGCGCGGACCACTCGCCCGTGTCGTTCTCAGTCGCGGATCAGCTTGCCGCGGTCGAATTCGTGACCGCCCCACACACCGGACTGGCCGGTGGTGGCCGCGAACTCCGCGCACTGCCGGCGAATGGGGCAGCCGGCGCAGATTCCGCGCGCGTAGTCGAAGTCCTGCGACGGGTACGGGAACCAGGCATCGTGGTTCGGGTCACCCTTGCATGCGGCCTGTTCCCAGCTCTGTGTATCCGAGACCGGGAGCAGATCCACCAGGGTGAGTGCCGGAGTCGTAGTTGTCATATCGGATCCCTCCTTTCTCGGGATGTGCGGGTGTTCACTGTGCGCCGGTGGCGGTGGGTTGCGCGCCGGTGGCGACGAGGTCCTTCCAGATCCGCCGCTGCCGCCGCTGCAGGTCGGTGGGAGCCTTCGGTTCCCAGAGCAGTCGCATCCCGGCCTCGTCCGGGGTGCGGTCGGCCTTGCGGGTGTTGCACGGTCCGCAGGCGGCGATCAGGTTGTTCCAGGTGTTGGGTCCGCCCCGGCTGCGCGGGCGGATGTGGTCGACGGTGCGCGCCCAGCCGGCGCAGTATCCGCACCGGTGACGGTCCCGTCGCAACACACCCGCGAGGGTGGCCCGGCTCTCGTCGTGCACGAGCACGCTGTGCTCGAGGTAGACGTAGCGCAGCAGCCGAATCGTTTGCGGCAGAGCGATTTCCAGATGCTTGGAGCGAATCGGGAAACGAGGTTGCCGCTCGGCCACGGTCTCGGCGGCACCGCTGATCACCAGCACCACCGCGCGATCGGCGCCGATATCGGTCAGTGCCTCGTAGGAGGCGTTGAGGACCAGTACCGGGGCGTGTATCCAGTTGTCGGGAGCGAGGGGTCTTTCGGCGTGACGAGACAGCATGGGAGTCACCATGTTTCGTGAAAGGGCGGAACGAGAAGGAGAGCGGGGAGCCGGTCAGGCTTGCTGGAAGAGGGGGCCGGATTCCCGGTCGACGCGCCGCAGACTGTGCTGCGACTGCTCGATGCCGGTCGAAAGTCGCTGCCCGGCAGAATTGTTCATCTCGTCGCGCATACTCGTCGGATACATCGGCCACCTCCTCCTTCCCGTTACTCGTCGCGTGGCCCGCCGCGCCGGCGGGACCGGTTGATCATCGTTGCCATGGTGACACAGCGTTACCGCCGTTGTCGGGTCATTTTTTTCGCCGCCGCAACCGATCCGGCAGTCTACGAACCCCCTGGTGCGGTGATTACAGCACCGGAGGCGGGCGAACTATTCCCTTTCCCGCGCACACGGGGTGTGCGCTGGGCCACGGCCGGTGTGCGTCTCAGCCGGCGCGGTGCAGTGCGAATCCGGTCGCGTCGCGGCCCAAGCCGTCCCGGAGTCGCAGGCTGCGGTCGTAGTCGCCGCCGGCCTGGGTGCGGTAGGGAATCGGTTCGATCGTCTCGATCCCAGCCAGCCGGTCCCGCAGGTCGGCGGCGATATCGGCGAAGCGTTCGGAGTCGACCCGGATGGTGCCGTGCACGAGGAACGGCGGCAGTACATCCATGCCGGGGTAGTAGAGGATGCCGTGGTGGATGGGGAAGAGCAGGTCGTCGATGTGACCGTTGATCCCGCGGTCGGAGTAGGCGGGTTCGCGTCCGCCGATGGAGACCACCAGCATGGCTCGCCGCCCGCTCAGCGCGCCCGCGCCGTAGCGGGGCAGCGCCGTGCTGCCCGATCCGTAGGCGAAGCCGTTGGTGAACACCCGGTCCACCCAGCCCTTGAGGATGGCGGGCATCGAGTACCACCACAGCGGAAAGTGCATCAGCACCACGTCGGCCCACCGCAGTTTGTCCTGTTCGGCCTTGATATCGGCTGCCAGCGTGCCGTTGGCGTACGCCTCGCCGGAGGCCTGCATGAAGGTGCCCGCACCGGTCTCGCCGAAGTCGCCGGCATCGGCCTGCGCCTTCCATCCCATCGCATACAGATCGCTGACCACGACCTCGTGGCCCGCGCCGCGAAGGTGATGCACCGCAACGTCTTTGAGAGCTCCGGTGAGCGAATCGGGTTCGGGATGCGCATACACGATCAGAATTCGCATATGTGGCGACAACGGTTCGATACCGCCGCGCATTCCCGCGTCCGGACGCGAAGCAGCCCCGGTCGTTCGATACGACCGGGGCTGCGACGTCAGCCGTTCGCCGTGACAGGGGCGCGACGAGTGTCGGATCAGCCCTTCGCGGCGAGCGCCTTCGCCTCACGGCGGCGGCGGTGCAGGATGGGCTCGGTGTAGCCGTTGGGCTGGCGGGTGCCTTCGAGGATCAGTTCCTTGGCGGCCTGGAAGGCGACGCTGCCGGCGAAGTCGGGCGCCATCGGCTTATAGGCGGCGTCACCGGCGTTCTGCCGGTCCACGACGGGCGCCATCCGCTCCAGGCTCTCGACGATCTGCTCCTCGGTGACGATGCCGTGGCGCAGCCAGTTCGCCATCAGCTGGCTCGAAATACGCAGGGTCGCACGGTCTTCCATGAGCGCGACGTCGTTGATGTCGGGCACCTTGGAGCAGCCGACGCCCTGATCGATCCAGCGGACCACGTAGCCCAGGATGGACTGCGAGTTGTTGTCCAGCTCGTTGCGGATCTCCTCGGCCGACCAGTTGGTGTCGGCGGCCAGGGGGATCTCCAGGATCTGGTCGACGGTGGCGCGCGGGCCGCCCTTGGCGATCTCGGCCTGTCGCTTGAACACGTCCACCAGGTGGTAGTGGGTGGCGTGCAGGGTGGCGGCGGTCGGGGAGGGGACCCAGGCGGTGGTGGCGCCGGCGCGCGGGTGGCCGATCTTCTGCTCGAGCATGTCGTGCATCAGGTCCGGCATGGCCCACATGCCCTTACCGATCTGTGCCTTGTGCTGCAGGCCGGTGGCCAGGCCCTTGTCGACGTTCCAGTCCTCGTAGGCCAGGATCCACTGCTGCTTCTTCATCTCGGCCTTGCGGATCATCGGGCCGGCCTCCATGGAGGTGTGGATCTCGTCGCCGGTGCGGTCCAGGAAGCCGGTGTTGATGAACACCACGCGGTCCTTCGCGGCCGCGATGCAGGCCTCGAGGTTGACCGTGGTCCGGCGCTCCTCGTCCATGATGCCGACCTTGAGGGTGTTGCGGGGCAGGCCCAGCACATCCTCGACGCGGCCGAACAGCTCGTTGGCGAAGGCGACCTCGTCGGGGCCGTGCATCTTCGGCTTCACGATGTAGACCGAACCGGTGCGCGAGTTGCTGACCCTGGCGTTGCCGTTGAGCGAGTGGACCGCGATCAGCGAGGTGATCAGGCCGTCGAGGATGCCCTCGGGCACCTCGTTGCCCTCGGCGTCGAGGATCGCGTCGGAGGTCATCAGGTGGCCCACGTTGCGGACGAACAGCAGCGAGCGGCCGTGCAGGACCACGTCCTTGCCGTCGAGACCGGTGTACACCCGGTCCGGGTTCATCGTGCGGGTGAAGGTCTTGCCGCCCTTGCTGACCTCTTCGGCCAGATCGCCCTTCATCAGGCCCAGCCAGTTGTGGTAGCAGAGCACCTTGTCCTCGGCGTCGACCGCGGCCACCGAGTCCTCGAAGTCCATGATCGTGGTGACCGCGGACTCGAGCACGACGTCCTTGACGCCGGCGTCGTCGGTCTTGCCGATCGGCGATTCCGGGTCGATCTGGATGTCGATGTGCAAACCGTTGTGGCGCAGCAGGATCGAGCTCGGCGCGGACGGATCGCCCAGGTAGCCGACCAGGGCCGAGGAATCGGCCAGGCCGATGTCGGTGCCGTCCTCGAGGGTGACCTCGAGTTCACCGTCGACGATCTTGTAGGCCTTGGAGCCGACGTGCGAGCCGGTGATCAGCGGCACGGCGTCGTCGAGGAAGTTGCGCGCCCACTCGATGACCTTGTCGCCGCGGACCTTGTTGTAGCTGGTGCCCTTTTCCGCGCCGCCCGCCTCGGAGATGGCGTCGGTGCCGTAGAGCGCGTCGTAGAGCGAGCCCCAGCGCGCGTTGGCGGCGTTGATGGCGAAGCGCGCGTTGCTCACCGGCACGACCAGCTGCGGGCCGGCGGTGGTGGCGATCTCGTCGTCGACGTTCTGGGTGCCGATGGCGAAATCGGCGGGCTCCTCGCGCAGGTAGCCGATCTCGGCGAGGAACTTCTTGTAGGCGGCCTTGTCGTAGCCCTTGCCCGGGTTCTCGGCGTGCCAGGCGTCGAGTTTGCCCTGGATCTCGTCGCGTTCGGCCAGCAGGGCGCGGTTGCGGGGAGCGAGGTCGTTGATGACGCTCTCCGCACCGGTCCAGAACGCGGCGGAATCTACGCCGGAGCCGGGGAGCGCCTCGTTCTCCACGAAATCGTGAAGAACCTTGGCCACCTGGAGCCCGCCGACCTGAATCCGCTCTGTCATCTACTGCCTCATTTCGAGAAAGCCGGATGGAAAAAGTACGCCTGTCATGTTACCCATGGGTAGTCGCGCGGTCGCGGTCGGCATCGATTGAGCAGGCCCGATTGTATCGTGGGCCACAACTGCGGTCGCCTGCCCCCCGGGGCGTCTCAGGCTCGGGAATTCGGTAGTGCGGCGAGCTGTCGACGGCCGTTCGGCATCGGGATGCCGGTAGCTGAGCAGCGGGTTCGTCACGTTACAGGCAGCGTCCAGGCCAGCGCCATGCTGAACGGATGTCCGAGCAGACCCTTCCATTTCGGCTTGGTCGCGAGCCAGGCCTCCTCGACCAGAGCCTCGGCGGCCTCCTCCAGGCGCCAGCCGGCGTCATTCCCGGCGGTGACATGCTCGCTGAACATGTGCAGGTGGGTGTCGATCGCCAGCGGTTCCCCCGACTCGCCGGTGTAGTGCGTGGGCATTCCGGTCACCATGAGGAACTGAGGGTGGTAGCTGACCATGACGAAGGCGCCGCCGGGCGCTGCCAGGCGCCGGGCTTCGGCGTAGAGCGGGGCCAGGTCGGGTAGATGTTCATCGATGAGGGAGCAGATCACCAGATCGTACGTGCCGCCGGGCAATCCGCTGTCACGCACGTCGGCACGGGTGAGTGTGGTGTGTGCCCCGCGGTCGCGCGCCACGCTGAGCATCCCCTCGCTCAGATCCACCCCATCGATGTGCGCGACTCCCCGCTCACGCAACCAGCGGCCGGTGCGGCCGGTACCGCAGCCCAGGTCGGCCGCGCGGCGCCCGCACTCCCAGTTCGGTCGGCGCAGCCGGTTCAGCAGTGCCAGATCCATGTCGTCCATGACGGTCCGGTCGTAGGTGGGGGCCCATCCGTCGTATCCGGTGGCGACGTCGACGGTGCGGTAGTGACGGCGGTCGTAATCCGCGAAGGTCGGCATAACGCCAGTATTGTCCCTGCGGCAAGCGCTTTTTCGACCTGGATTTCGCCCTGCGACGTCCGCCCGGATTCCTACGCTGCCGCCTATCGCAACCTGGCGGGCGCGCGAGCCGCCGATCTCGACCGACGTCCCTGACCGGTACGGGTGACGGTTACCGCCGGGGCTCGATCCACAGTGCTTCGGCCAGCACGCGCAGATCGCCCTTCGGTGTGGAAATAGCCACGCCGACAGTGTGTTTGCGCCCCGACGCGGCGATCGGCCAGGCCCACACGAGATACTTCTCCCCGGCGCGCACGGGCCCGATGCGTCGGGTGGTGAGGGCGGCCGTGAGGCCCCCGGGGGACATTCCGGACAGCTCGATGGCTGCCCAGCCGCCGGGGCAGTCGACGGCGGACCAGATGTTCTCGGTGGTGAGATGTCCACCGGGCCCGGCCAATTCGGCATCGGGAACCCAGGCGGCCGCGACGAGGTCCTGGTCGCGCACCCGCCACGGATACAGCCGCAGGCCCCGGCCCGGCGTGTTCGCGGTGCCGCAGCCGTAGCAGTCGGGAATCGGGCGGCCCGCCGCGAACGAATCGCGGGACGCGACGACCGCCTGGTCCCATGTGGGTGGCGGCGTGACGGCCAATTCCACAGAACCCGGACTCGCCTCGGCGAGGACCGTACCCTCGGAATCGGTGAGCACGCTGCCCGATTCGGAATCGGTGATCTGCACCGGCGTCCGCACCGGAACACCGCGCCGGAAGTCCACACGCACCTCACCGCCGACGCGATCGGCGAGCAAGCCCGCCACATAGCCGCCGAACGCCAGGTCCGGATAACCGTGGATATGCGTGGGAATGGTGATCGCCGTACCGACAGTCATCCGCGTCCGAACCTCTCGATTGTGTGCCGACCCAGCGACCATAGCGGCACCCACCGACAACCATGCGTCGGGCGGATGGTTCGCGCCACCGGACCGGCCGTCTCGCGGAGCCGGTGGACACGGCGGGGGTGTGCCCATGCCGCCGCGTGCATCGCCGGAATCGACCTAGGGGAGTGGTTGCGCCCCGCGCTGGTTCAGCAGCAGCGCGATCAAGCCGGTCTCCTGGCTCTGTGCGACGAGCATGGCCCGGGCCTGCTCCTTCACCGCGCCGGAGGCGATCTGCCGGTCGGCGGCGCGAGCCATCGCGATGCCGCCCTGGTGATGGCGGTACATCAGTTGCAGGAAAAGGACTTCCGCATCGCGCCCCCGGGCGGCCGAGAGCCGGTCCAACTCGGCCGTGCTCGCCATACCCGGCATCATGGCCACCGGAGCGGTCACGGCCGGCGTAGTGGAAGGCCCGCTCATCGAATGATGATGGGTGGCAACCGTTTCCGCCGTCATCCATGCCATCGGATGCTCCGACATCGGTGCGGCGTTCGCCAGGCGCAGCCATCCGAGCATCGTGCCGATCTCCACGCGCTGTGACTGGTCGATCTGCTGCGCCAGCCGCGATACCTGGGGGTCCACCCCGGGGTCCAGGCGTTGCACCATCTGGATCGCCTGCTGATGGTGAGCCGTCATATCCTGGGCGAAACCGATCTCGGTCGTGTCGAGAACCGGTGCGGCGGTGTGCTTCTCGGGCAGTACGACCGGCCGCAGCGCGGCGCCGATCACCAGCAGGATCAACGCCGTCGCCGCGTAGGAGCCCCAGCGCAGCCATCGTGACATCTAGGACCCCACGATCGACTGCTGGTCGGCCGGTGGCGAATACACGTCGTTGTCCAGCTGCAACACCATGAATCCGTTGTCGTTGCAGGAGGTCCACAGCTGGCTGCCGTGCCATTCCGGCGGCGCGAAACACCAGTCCGAGGACACGTCACCGAAGGCCAGCATCCCGCTGCGCGGTGACAAGGCCTGGGCCGGGTCGAATTTCCCGTCCAGAATGGCGCGCGCCACCGAAAAGCCTTCCAGCGCAGGCGGTCCGATCAGGGAACCCAGCGCGTGGGGTGAATTCCACAGTTGCAGATTCTGTCCGGTGCGGGCGGGCGGATTGAAGTAGGCGATCTCGTGCACCCGGAACGGATCGCGCACATCGAACACCCGGATGCCGGACGATTCCCATCCGCAGGCCAGCGCCGTCGGATTCTCGGGACGGTCGGCCGCGCAGTAGTGCGGATCATAGGAGAACACCGAACCGCCCATCGAGGAGGCGAGCATGCTGTCCTGGTTCTCCGGCAGGTCGATCCGCAACTTGATCTTCTCGACGACCTTGGGATTGTTCTCGTCGGAGATGTCGACCAGTTTCACCCCGCCGGCTCCCGCCTCGTCGACGGTGAACAGATACGGGGTGCCGTCGTAGCTCACCGGCACGCTGTGCTGGGTCGCCCAGCCGTCGGTCCAGAACACCCGGCCGATGTGGTTGACCTGCGGATTCGGATCGCGACGCTGTACCGCGCTGATATCGAGCACGGTGAAACCGCCCAGTGCCGACAGATACATGCGGTTGCCGTCGGGGCTGATGCCGAAGCCGTGCGCCTCGATGCCGGTGAGCCCCTGCCAGATCACGTGCGGATTCGCCGGATCGGTGAGGTCGACCGCGCTGACGAAACCGGGCGCGATACCCGAGGCCCAATAGGTGCGGCCGTCGGGGGAGAAGCCGCCCTCGTGGGTGGTGATGGGCAGGGGCATGGCCAGATTGGTGCCCGGCCCCGGGTTGAGCAGCCGCGGATGCGCACAGTCGGAGATGTCGTAGACCGACAGGTAGCCCGTGCCCTCCAGGAATGGAACCCCGGTGCCCACCAGCAGTTTTCGTGCGGTGTTGACTTTCAGGCTCTCCCACGTTCCGGCCATCATCGCCGGTTCGGTGAGGGTGGTGCTCAGCACCGGATGCGCCGGATCGGAGGCGTCGATCACCTGCACGCCCTGGGCGGGACCGAGCAGATCACCGGGGAAGAACGAGCCGGTGTAGGAACAGTGGTCGTAGGTGGTGGAGGTGATGCCGGCGCCGTGGCCGGCATATCCGCCGACGAACGACATATTGCAGCTGTAGCCCTGCGTGCTGCGGCCGGAGGCGCGGTCGGCGGCCGGAACGTCGCCCTGCATCCCGGTTTCCGGCCGTGAGCCCGGGCCGCAGTCGGCCGGGGGCACCGCGACCTTCCCGATGTCGAGGAACTGCTGCACCTGGGTGGCGATATCGGATTGCAGATCCGCCGACGCGCCGCCGACCGGCAGAATCGCGGCCGCGAGCACGGCCGCGGCCGCGGCGATGAGTGGTTTGGGCGTGCGACTGCCAGACCTCCGCGCCATTGCGGGACCCCCACCTTCCACAGTGAAACGGGTTACACATCGCCGAACGCGGAGATACCCGGTACCGCCGGTCTCGGAGATGCATCGAAACGGTAGCTCGAGCACCCTCTCACCGGACTCGTTTTCGGCGAAAGCAGTCCGGGTGACCCGATCTGTTGCGCCACAGCAACACGTGAGACAAACTCGGCGGATGGGAATGAAACACGTTGCAGTCATATCGGGTGCGGTGGCTGCCGCGTTGAACGCCGGAGTGGGAATGGCTGCGGCAGCACCGAATCCGGCCGATACGCCCCGGCAGGCCGTCGCCCGCGCGTATATCGATGCGCTGGTCTCACACGACGCGAGCGCGGTGCCGTTCGCGCCGGACGCCACCCGTGTCGAAGCCGGGTTGCAGACGGGCTATTCGGGACCGCAATTGACACAGGACCTGAATCACGGCGTCCAGTATTCGGTGATTCAGGACATTCGCGATCTGCGGATGACCGAATGCGGTGACGTGGTGACCGCGCGCTATCTGCTCGACTCCGGTGTCGACGGGGTGCGGCTGATGACCGTCGACATCACCGAAACCTTCGTCATTCCCGACGGCACCATTCACACCATCAACGCCACCATCGACCCGGTGGTGTGACCGCGCGCGGCGCGGGATCGGAAGGCACCGGAACACAACCGGAGAGCGAGGAAAAGGTATGTCCGACAACGATGATCCGCGGGCGGTCGTGCTGCGGCTGTGGGCGGCGCTGGCCCGGCGCGACTGGGACGCGGTGGCCGCATCGCTCACCGAGGACTGTATCTACCTCGACGTGCCGACCGGTCCCACGCTGGCCGCGAAGGGGCCGGCCGATACCGTCAAACGTCTGCGCATCGGACTGGCCGGACTGGCCGAATACACCAATCACGACGGACTGCTGGTCGCCGACGGCCCGGATGTGATGTACGAGCACTCCGAAACCTGGGTGTGGCCGACGGGCGAGCGCGCCGAGCTGCCGTTCGTCTCCGTGCACCGGGTCCGCGACGGGCGTGTCTCGCTGTGGAAGGACTACTGGAACTTCGACACCCTCATCTCTGCGGCGCCGCCCACCTGGCTGGCCGATTTCGCGGAGGCGGACATGTCGTGGATCTACGACGCCACGGCGGAATTGAGTATCCGCCGCGCGAGCTGAGCGGCGCGGCGCCGTCCGGTCACGACAGCCCGAGCAGTGCCCGGCACCGGCCGAGCAGTTCGGTGCGCAACGGCTCCGCCCGCCGGGCCAGCTCGGACTGGGCGCGCACGTATTCGGCACGGCCGCTGGGGGTTTCGATCGGGATCGGCCGGTAGCCGTAGTCGGTGAGGTCGTAGGGGCTGGCGCGCATATCGATTTCGCGGGCGGCGCAGGCCAGGGCGAAACAGTCCAGCAGCAGATCCGAATCGATCAGCGGCACCAGCTTGAACGCCCACTTGTACAGGTCCATACCCGCGTGCAGGCAGCCGGGCTGTTCCCGGCGGATCTGGTCGTCGCGGGTGAGGTGTTCGGTATTGCGCGGCGCGGCCTCGGGGGTGAAGAAGCGGAAGGCGTCGAAGTGGGTGCAGCGCAACGACATCGAATCGACCACGGCGTCGGTGCCGGCCCTTCCGAGCCGCAGCGGGACCTGCCGGTGGCGCACATCCTCGCTGCGGTAGACCATGGCCCACTCGTGTAATCCGAAGCAGGACAGCTGCGCCGGCCGTGCCGCGGTGGCCGCCAGCAGGGCCGCGACGAACTCCACGGTGTCGCGGCGGCGGTCGAGAAAGGCCGGATCGGCGGTGTGGGCCGGACCGTCGGCCGTCTCGACCCGGCGATAGCCGCGGCGCTGTGCGTACTCCTCGGCGTCGGCCAGCGCCACGCCGAAGCCCGGATGCCAGCGGCGCAGCTGGGCCGGTTTGTGCCCGTAGTAGGTGAACAGGAAGTCGATCACCGGATGTTTGCGGCCGTCGGCGCGCTGCCGCAGGTATGGGCCGACCATGTCGTCGACCCGGTCCCGATGCGCCTGCGCCCGGGCCCGCCACCGGTCCGGCGGCAGGACCCGAAGCCGTTGCGTCGCAGCCGGTGTCGCGTCCACGGTCATTCCGCCACCCGGTGGGTGGCGTCGCGCACGGTGCCCACGAACTCTTCCACCAGATCCTCGAGCGCGACGATGCCGACGGTATTGCCGCGGGTGTCGATGACCCGGCCCAGATGGCTGTTGGTGCGGCGCAACCGGGCCAGTGCCTCGTAGAGCGTGGTGCCCATACTCAGCGTCGGCAGTGGCCGGATATCGGTGCGGGGGATCGGTGTCGCCGGGCCGGCCGAATCGTCGGCCACCTTGTCCAGCACATCCTTGACGTGCAGATAGCCCACCAGCGAGCCGTCGGTGGCGCGCACCGGGTAGCGGGAGAAGCCCGTTTCGGCGACCGCGGATTCGATATCGCCCAGGGTGGTGCCGTCACCGCGCAGCGGCACACAGCGCGTCTTGGCCAGCGGCACCATCACATCGGCGACGATGCGGTCGGTGGTGCCCAGCGCCTGGGTGAGGCGGCGGTGCTCCTCCTCGTCGATCAGACCTTCCGAGCGGGATTCGCCGATCATCTCCGCCAGCTCCACCGACGAGACGGTGGCGTCGAGCTCGTCCTTGGGCTCGATGCGCAGCGCGCGCAGGGTGAGATTGGCCGCCAGGTTGTACAGGCCGATCAACGGGCGGGCCAGGCGCAACCACCACAGCATGATCGGCACCAGCAGCAGCGCCACCCGCTCCGGCCCCGCCAGGGCGATGTTCTTCGGGATCATCTCGCCCATCAGCATGTGCAGGATCACCACGAGGCCCAGGGCCAGGGCGAATCCCACCGGGTGCAGTAGCTGGTCCGGCACGCCGAGGAGATCGAACGGGCGCTCGAGCAGATGCGCGATCGCCGGTTCGCCGACGCGGCCCAGCAGCAGCGAACAGATGGTGATGCCCAGCTGGGCGGCGGCCAGCATCATCGACAGATGCTCGGCCGCGCCGATCACCGTGACGGCACCTCGTTTGCCTTGGGCGGCAAGGGTTTCCAGCCGGTCGCGGCGGGCGGAGATGAGCGCGAACTCCGCGCCGACGAAGAAGGCGTTGGCGCCGAGCAGGACGGCCGTCAGCACCAGTCCGAACAGATCACCCATGGCTGAGCTCCCACGTCGTCACCGCATCGGCGTCCACCGGCTGCAGCAGCACCCGGTCGATGCGTCGTCCGTCCATGCGTTCCACCCGTGCCAGCCAGCCGCCGTGGGTGTGCGGCTGCAGCGTGTGCCCGTTGGTGACGCTCGGGGTCGGCAGCAGCACCTCGTCGCCGGCCACCGGAATCCGGCCCAGGGTGGTCAGGACCAGACCGCCGAGGGTGTCGTATTCGCCGTCGGGCGCGTCGTAGCCGGTGGCCCGGGACACCTCGTCGATGCGCAGCAGTCCGGAACAGTTCCAGCCCACGGCGGTGCGGCGCACGTCGAGTTCCTCCTCATCGTGCTCGTCGCGGACGTCGCCGAGGATCTCCTCGATGATGTCCTCCATGGTCACCAGGCCCGCGGTGCCGCCGTATTCGTCGACGACCAGCGCGAGCTGCATCCCGTCGGCGCGCACCCGTTCGAGCACGGTGTCGCCGTCGAGGCTGGCGGGCACGATCGGCACCGGCCGCGCGATCGAGGCCAGCGCGATGGTGCCGCGCTGCCCGACCGGAAACAGGAACGCCTGTTTGACGTGCACGATGCCGAGGGTGTTGTCCAGATCGCCGTCGATGACCGGGAAACGCGACAGCCCGGTGCGCCCGGCGGCGGCGATGAGATCGGTGATGGTGTCATGCTGATCCAGCGTTTCGATCTTCACCCGCGGGGTCATCAGATCCTCGGCGCTGCGCTCACCGAACAGCAGCGAGCGATCGACGACGAGCGCGGTGCGCTGATCGAGCGAGCCCCGCATCGCGGAGGTGCGCACCAGCGAACCGAGCTCCTGCGGCGAGCGTGCCGACCGCAATTCCTCGGCCGGTTCGATTCCCAGCCGGCGCACCGCCCAGTTCGCGGCGCCGTTGAGCAGCTTGATCAGCCAGGAGAAGGTCGTGGTGAACACGATCATGGGACCGGCCGTCCAGCGCGCGGTGGTCAGCGGTTTGGCGATCGCGATGTTCTTGGGGACCAGCTCGCCGTAGGTCATCGACAGCGAGGTCGCCAGCACCAGCGCGATGAACAGGGAGATGCCCTGCGCGGTGCCGGGGCCCACGCCGAGCGCGGTGCATATCGGCATGATGAGCCTGGCCAGCACCGGTTCGGCGATATAGCCGGTGACCAGGGTGGTGATGGTGATACCGAGCTGGGAGCCCGACAGCTGGAACGACAGGGTGCGGTGCGCGTGGCGGACCTGGCGGGCGCGACGGTCACCCTCGCGGGCGTGCGCTTCGACGGTGCTGCGCTCGAGTGCGGTGAGCGAGAATTCGGCAGCGACGAAGATCGCCGTGCCCGCGGTGAGCGCGATGAATCCCAGCAGGCTGGCGATGGTGAGCACTACGGACACGATCGGCACCGCCCACCGGGTAACGGAGGATCTGCGGAGATGGAGGCGCCGGGTTGGTCACCCGGCTCGGTAGAGGAGCCCTCCTGAGTGGCGCCCTCGGACGCGGGTGACAACTGGTTCCTTTCGCAAGTGGACGAGCCGAACAAAACGCAATGCCGGTCGGTGAAGCGGTCTCCACCGGTCGGCACAGCCTATGTTACCGGGACGCGAGCGGCACCCGAGCGGCACGGCGCGCCGCCGCCGCAAACCGCGCGGCCGGACGCCGACGTGTGGTAGGTGAACGACCGCTCGCGCGGGTGGTTCACAGGCCCGGACAGCTCGCGGCATCCGCGCGTGGGCACTGTCGCCGATCCGCGAGGAGGCGTCACCAACCCGAGGGCAGCGGGCGTCCCTCGGCGAAGCCGGCGGCCGACTGCACGCCGAGCACCGCCTTCTCGTGCAGTTCGGCGAGCGTGCGGGCCCCGGCGTAGGTGCAGGCGCTGCGCACGCCCGAGCAGATGTGGTCGATGAGGTCCTCGACGCCGGGGCGTTCCGGGTCCAGTCGCATGCGCGAGGAGGAGATGCCCTCTTCGAACAGCGCTTTGCGTGCGCGATCGAATCCGCTGTCGGCGGCGGTACGGGCGGCCACCGCGCGTTTGGAGGCCATGCCGAAGCTCTCCTTGTAGGCGTTGCCGTCGCGGTCGACGCGCAGATCGCCGGGGGATTCGTAGGTGCCGGCGAACCACGAGCCGATCATCACGTTCGACGCGCCCGCGGCCAGCGCCAGCGCCACGTCGCGGGGATGGCGGACCCCGCCGTCGGCCCAGACGTGCACGCCGAGATCCTTTGCCGCCGCGGCACATTCGGCGACCGCGGAGAACTGCGGACGGCCGACGCCGGTCATCATGCGGGTGGTGCACATGGCGCCCGGGCCCACGCCGACCTTGACGATGTCGGCACCGGCCTCGGCCAGGTCGCGGGTTCCGGCCGCGGACACCACATTGCCCGCCACCAGCGGCACGCCCAGTTTCAGGTCGGCGACCGCGCGCAGCGCCTCGAGCATCTTCTCCTGATGTCCGTGAGCGGTGTCGATGACCAGGACGTCGGCGCCGGCGTCGACCAGAGCCTTCGCCTTCCCCGGAATATCGCCGTTGACCCCGACCGCGGCCGCGATGCGCAGTGTGCCCTGACGATCCACGGCGGGGGTGTAGATACCGTCGCGGATCGCACCGGTGCGGGTCACCACACCGGCGAGGGTGCCGTCGTCGTGGACCAGCACGGCGAGACCGGCATGGGCGGCCTCGAGCCGGTCGAAGATCTCGCGCGGGGAGGCGGTGGCGGGTGCGGTGACGAAATCGGCGTCGGCGACGGTGCGCAGCCGTGCGAACCGGTCGACATCGGCGCAGGCCGCTTCGGTGACGACACCGACCGGCTTGTCGTTCTCGACGATCACCACGGCGCGGTGGGCGCGCTTGTGGATCAGCGCCAGCGCGTCGGACACCGAATGGTCCGGCCCGAGCGTGACCGGGGTGTCGGCGGTGAGGGAACGGCTCTTGACGAAGGAGATGGTGTCGGCGGCCGCGCTGATGGGCAGATCCTGCGGCAGCACCACGATGCCGCCGCGGCGCGCGACCGTTTCGGCCATGCGGCGTCCGGCGACCGCGGTCATGTTCGCGACCACGATGGGGATGGTGGTGCCCGTTCCGTCGTTGGTGGACAGGTCCACATCGAACCGCGACGACACATCGGTGCGATTGGGTACGAGGAACAGATCGTCGTAGGTGAGGTCGTACGGCGGCGTGTGTCCTGGAAGAAACTGCACTCCGGCCATTGTAGGGGAATCGATCATGGCAGGGTGGGTGCGAGAAGACCGTCGAGAAAGGATCGCCCATGCCACGGATCGCGACCGCCACGGAGGTCGACCGGACCGAACTGCTCGACTTCGCCCGGCAGCGTCACCGCGGTGTCCTGGTCACCACGCGCGCCGACGGCACCCCGCAGATGTCGCCGGTGACCTGCGGTGTCGACGAGGCCGGCCGGATCGTGATCTCCACCTATCCCGGACGGGCCAAGAGCCGCAACGCGCGCCGCGATCCGCAGGTGTCGATCTGCGTACTCTCCGACGACTGGGACGGTCCGTACGTCCAGATCGACGGGCGTGCCGAGGTCCTCGACATGCCGGAAGCGCTGGACGGACTGGTGGAGTACTACCGCTGTATCGCGGGCGAGCATCCGGACTGGGACGACTATCGCGCGGCGATGGCGCGGCAGAACAAATCGTTGATCCGCATCGAGGTGGAGCGGTGGGGGCCGGTCGCCACCGGCGGATTCCCGCCGTCCGAGGACTAGGTAGCGCCGCCGGGCCGGTCGCGGCGGGTCAGCCGGCGCCACCATCGCGGGCGGGAGTCCCGATAGCGCGTGGAAGTGCTTGCGGGAGCGTCTTTTCCGCTCCCGGAGGCCGAAGCTCGCCGTTGCCGGATGCGCCGGTCGGCGCGCCAGCGCGCGACGACCTCGTCGGGTCGGGCCGGTGCGAGGCGGACGTGCGGGCCGTGCGGCATCCGGATCCATTCCACGATGCGGCCGTTGAGATCGGAGACGTAGGCGCGGACCTCCGCCTCGGAATCCATCTCCGCGACCCGCTCGGGCAACCGTTCCAGATCCCGGCGCAGCACCAGCGAGGTCGGCAGCAGCGCCTCGCCGCCCACACCTTCGCGGCGCATGTAGTTGTTCAGCCACCAGTTCTCGTCGTAGGGCTCGCCCATGCCGGGCAAGGGTTTGCCGGTGCCGGCCAGATTGTCGAACTCGCCGCGCTCGGTCGCCTCGCGGATCTGCTTGTCGATCCAGGATTCGAAACCCATGCCGGCCGGTTTGCGTTCGGTCATGTGCGCCTCCCCGCAGTATCGGAGTGCTTACTCGATCGTAACGTGTTGGGACATAACGGACATCGAAGGGTGCGGGTGCGGCGGTACGCTGGCAGCCACCACCGGCGGTGAGGGTGGACAGGTCGCCGATCCGGAGGAGAGCCAGTGACACGGATCCGGAGGAGAGCCGGTGACACCGATCCGGAGGAGACCCGATGATGCGGTATCAGCAGACCCTCCACGGCCGGACCTACGCCTTCGACGGGCTGGCCGACCTGCTGGCCAAGGCGACACCGCTGCGCAGCGGCGACGAACTGGCGGGGTGCGCGGCGAGTTCGGACGCCGAGCGCGCCGCGGCGCAATGGGCGCTGGCCGAGGTGCCGCTGCGCGAGTTCCTGAACGATCCGGTTGTGCCCTACGAGACCGACGAGGTCACCCGGCTGATTCTCGACACCCATGATCGCGCCGCCTTCGCGCCGATCGCGCACCTGTCCGTCGGCGGGCTGCGGGACTGGCTGCTGACGGTGGCCGCCGGAGCGGAGTCCGATCCACCGGCAGCGGTATTACGTTCCGTAGCAACGGGTTTGACGCCGGAGATGGTCGCGGCGGTGAGCAAGCTGATGCGTAATCAGGATCTGATCGCGGTCGCGCGTGCCGCCGAGGTGCGCTCCGGATTCCGGAGCACCATCGGACTGCCGGGGCGGCTGGCCACCCGGTTGCAGCCGAACCACCCCACCGACGATCCGCGCGGTATCGCCGCGGCAGTGCTCGACGGATTGCTGCTCGGCTGTGGCGATGCGGTGATCGGCGTGAACCCGGCCACCGACTCGCCGCGCGCCGCCGCCGAGTTGCTGGCGTTGCTCGACGAGGTGCGGATCCGGTTCGACATTCCGGTCCAGTCCTGTGTGCTCGCGCATGTGACCACCACGCTGGGGCTGATCGAGGCGGGTGCGCCGGTGGATCTGGTCTTCCAGTCGGTCGCGGGCACCGAGGCGGCGAATGCGAGCTTCGGGGTGAATCTGTCGCTGCTGCGCGAGGCGAACGAGGCCGGACGATCGCTGGGGCGCGGCACTGTCGGCGACAACGTGATGTATCTGGAAACCGGGCAGGGCTCGGCGCTGTCGGCGGGCGCGCATCTCGGTACCGGTGGCAGGCCCGTGGATCAGCAGACGCTCGAGGCGCGGGCCTACGCTGTCGCGCGCGAGCTGGAGCCGTTGCTGGTCAATACGGTTGTCGGTTTCATCGGCCCGGAGTATCTGTACGACGGCAAACAGATCGTCCGCGCCGGGCTGGAGGATCACTTCTGCGGCAAACTGCTCGGCCTGCCCATGGGCGTCGACGTCTGCTACACCAACCACGCCGAGGCCGATCAGGACGATATGGACACCCTGCTCACGCTGCTGGGCGCGGCCGGCGTCGCGTTCGTGATCGCGGTGCCGGGTGCCGACGACGTGATGCTCGGCTACCAGAGCCTGAGCTTCCACGACGCGCTGTACGTGCGCCGGCTGCTGGGCCTGGCGCCCGCGCCGGAGTTCGAGCAGTGGCTGGCCCGACTGGGCATGCTGGACGCCGCCGGCGGAATCGCCGCGGTGGAACCGCTGGCCTCGCCGCTGCGGGAATTGGCGGGGCCGCGATGAGCGCGGGGCGTGGTGATGGGGGCGAAGTGAGCACGAGTGCGGAGAGTGGGGACGCCGTCGGGGTGGATGCGGGCGAGCTGTTCTGGCGGGAATTGCGTGGGGTGACGCAGGCGCGGATCGGGCTCGGGCGGACCGGTGATGCGCTGCCCACCGCGCGAGTGCTGGAATTCCGGGCCGCGCATTCGGTGGCGCGCGACGCCGTGCACACATCCGTGGACGTGGACGCGTTGTGCGAACGTGTCACCGCGGTGGGCATCGGGACGCCGATCCGGGTGCGCAGCCGGGCACGTGACCGCGCGGAATATCTGCGCCGGCCCGATCTGGGACGAGAACCCGAGGAGTTCCCGGTGATGCGAAAGACCCTGTCGCCCAGTGCTTTCGATGTGGGTTTCGTGCTGGCCGACGGATTGTCGCCGCGTGCGCTCGCCACCCACGGCCCGGATCTGCTCGCCGCCCTCGTCGATGAACTCGCTCCGCACTACGCGCTGGCCCCGCCGGTGATCGCGACGCAGGCGCGGGTGGCGATCGGCGACCATGTCGGTGCGACCCTCGGCGCGCGCACCGTGCTGGTGCTGATCGGCGAACGCCCCGGCCTGTCGGTGCCCGACAGCCTCGGCATCTACCTCACTCACCAGCCCCGCCCGGGCCGCACCGATGCCGAACGCAACTGCGTGTCGAATATCCATCCGCCCGAGGGTCTGGGGTATCGGCAGGCCGCGGCGGTGGTCGCGGGCCTGGTCGCGGGTGCGCGTGCGCTGGGACGATCCGGCGTGGACCTGAAGGACGGTTCGCGCATCGAAGCAATGAAATCCGTTGTGGTGGACGGTATTCCGGATAACTGACGGTGAAGCGACGCTGCGCGGTGGACAGCCGGTCGAGACCACGGCATGCCGAGGGCGCGGTCCGAGCAGACGGCGACCTTTTCAGGGGTCGGTACGGATGTGCGGGGCGAGTACGAGGGGGCGCGGTAGGCCGGCTGTACGAAGTCGCAGTGGAAACCCGGGGCCGATGTCGGATCAGTTGGCGCGGCGCTTGCGGGAGCGGGGCGGCCGGGAGTTTCGCCCGGGCTTTCCAGGCGTGTCGACTTCTTGCGTGGCGGCCGCCTGAGACGGGGCGGCGGCCGGATCCGGGAGCGGGCGTCCGGTCGGCGGGCGGGCCCCGGCCAATTCGGCCAGCCGGGAGTCGCCCGGTCGCACGCGCAGCTGCTCGAACGCCACCGCGGCCTCGCGGAGCACGGTTTCCGTGTCCGCATCGGTGCTGATCGTGACGATTGTTCCGCCCGCGCCGGCCCGGCCCGTGCGGCCGGAGCGATGCAGATAGTCCTTGGCGTCGGCGGCGGGATCTACATGGACGACCAGCGTGACGTCGTCGACGTGAATACCGCGCGCGGCCACATCGGTGGCGACCAGCACCGGTTCCACGCCGGAGGAGAAGGCCGCCAGGGTGCGCGTGCGCTGCGCCTGACTCAGACCGCCGTGCAGCGCGACGGCTCCCACGCCCACCTCCCGTAGTCGCCGCGCGAGTTTGTCCGCGCCGTATTGGGTGCGCACGAACAGCAGGGTGCGTCCGTCCCGTGCGGCGATCTCCGCGACCACGGCGCGCTTGTCGGATGCTCGCACCTGCACGAGGTAGTGGGCGAGCTTCGCTGTGCCGGAAAGCAATTCGGCACGGCGCCCGGCGTTCTTTTCGGTGTCACCGGGCCCGTCCTCGGCCGGCGCCGCGCGGTTCGTGGATTGCGTGCCAGGGGCTGCGGGTGCGGGCTCGGCTTCTGCCGCGCGGCTCCCGGCTTGTTCGGCGGTCGGTGGCCGCTGGTTCGCGGTCGTCGTGACGTCGTGGTGGACGGGGTTGTTCAGGTAGGTGTGCACCAGTGTGTCGACGGCGGTGTCCAGAGTTGCGGAGAAGAGCAGGTGCTGAGTGTCGGCGGGTAGGCGGTCGAGGATCGCGCGGATCTGGTCGACGAAGCCGAGTTCGGCCATGTGGTCGGCCTCGTCGATCGCGACCACGCGCACCGCGTCCAGGCCGACCTTGTCCTGGTCGATGAGGTCGGTGAGCCGACCGGGGGTCGCGACCAGCAGGTCCACGCCGCGGGTCAGGCGGTCGGCTTGCCGTTTGATCGGCACACCGCCGACGGCCGTCGCCACTCGCAGGCCCAGCGACAGCGCCGCCTCGTCGAGGGCTGCCTCGATCTGCAGGGCCAGTTCGCGGGTCGGGGCGAGGACGAGCGCCCGCGGGCGGCGTGGTGCGGACGCGCCGCGGCGCAGCCGGACCAGCATCGGCAGGCCGAAGGCCAGCGTCTTGCCGGAACCGGTGGCCGCGCGTCCCAGCACATCACGTCCGGCGAGCACATCCGGAATCGCCGCGACCTGAATGGGAAACGCCGTCTCGAGGCGGTCCCGTCGCAACGTCTGAACCAGTTCGACCGGCAGGCCGAGTTCCGCGAAGCCGGGTCCTGCGACTGGGGCCCGATGGCGAGAACCGTCGCGACTCGGAGTCGCGGGTTCGGTATCGGGCCCGCCGCGGCGACGGTCCTTCGGTGCCCGGTCTCCGGCATCGGGGGTGCGGTCCGATCGTCCCGTGCGCTCTCCCGTCGTCCGGCCGGACCCGGCCCGTGCGGAACCGTCCGGGGGTCGCGCGCCTCGAGGGCCGCCGCGTCCGAAAGGCTTGTCCCCGCGATTGTTCGCATGCCGGCCGCGAGACGCCGGTGAACGCCGTCGCTCAGGCACTCAGCAACCGGTTCAATTCGACCAGCCACGGAATCGCCACCGCGAGGGTCGGCACCACCAGGATCGCGGCGGCTGTCACGTAGGCCGCGGTCGCGATGCGCAGATCGCCGAGCGGACCGGTCAAGCGCTGGATGCGGATCAGCGTCGTGGGTCCGCCGGCGGCCATGGCTCCCTGCGGGGCGGTGGAGTTCGAGCAGGTCACCAGCGCGCGGGCCAGCGGGGTGGGGCCGGTGACCTTGACGGCGGAATCGTCGGCGAGCAATTCGATCAGCAGCTTCACCGAATCCAGCGCGGACTTGCTGCGCACCACCCGCGGGAACGCCTCGTGCGCGGCGGTGAACGCCTCCAGCACCAGGTCGTGGCGCGCGCGCAGATGCGAACGTTCGTGGCTCACGATCGCGGTGAGCTCGGATTTCGACAGGTTCGCGAATGTGCCCTGGCTCAGCACCACGCGCTGGCGCAGACCGGGCAGGCAGTAGGCGATGGGCTCGGCGGCGGCCAGGACGCGGATATCCGCGGCACGGGTACCGGCCAGCGGCGAGGCCGCGATCAGATCGCCGTGGCCGGTGTCGCCGCCCTGGTCGAGCAGGTCGACCAGCATCCGGTGCCGCGCCCGGCGGCGGCGGGTGTGCACGCCGACCCGGATCGCGGCATAGATCAGGCGCGCGCCGACCAGCAGGGTCAGCGCGAAGACGACGACGTAGATCAGCCAGAGGCCCAGGCCGAGCGCGTCGATCTCCTTGGTCGGGGAGGTGGTGGGGCGACCGTCGGGACCCGGGACCAGCAGCAGACTGGCGATGGCCAGCCCGGATCCGAACGCCGACAACACCGCTGCCAGCGCGACCGCCTGCCACAACACCAGCGCCGCGCGGGGTGTCCGGTACGGCCAGGTGGCTCGGCTGAGCAGAGCCGGGACCGGTCCCGCGAGAAGCAAAGCGAGACCGGCGAAGACCGGCGCGGTTGCGTTCATACTCAGCTCACTGCGTTGTGGGGCCAGGGGCCCGAGATCGCGGCGGCGGAGAGCACCACGCAGCTACTGCGGCGGGGCGACTCCGTTGTCGTCGGATGCGGTGTTCTCGTCCTCGGACGGGTTGCGCGCGGTCTCGGTTGCTTCGAGCTTAGCGAGTGCATCGCGGAGTGCGGCAGCCTCATCCTTTCCGACCTGCTCTACGAAGTGCACGAGCGCAGCGCGCCGGGAACCGACTTCGTCGGCCTGCTGCAGCGCGTCGACCATCAGACTGGCCACGAGCTCGTCTCGGGTGTGCACGGGCGCGTACCGATGTGCCCGGTCGTCGCGCTGTTGCACGACCAGATTCTTCTTCGCCAGCCGCTGTAGCACCGTCATCACCGTGGTGTACGCGAGCTCGCGGCGCGCGGCGAGGGCTTCATGGACCTGCCGTACCGTCTGCGGTTCATCGGCCGACCACAACTGGTCCATGACCGCTTTCTCGAGTTCACCAAGACCTGCCATCCCTCCAGCTTACGGAGGCAACGACACAAATGCGTACTACGGTTCGTCGTAACCGGTCGGTAGCTATGTGGGATTTTTCATAAGCCGGTCGGGGAACCCGTGTCGGCACGGGCCGGGCGCGGTCCGCCGATAGCGCCGACGACGTGCCGCGCGCCGATCGGCACGATCATCGGGCGCTCCGACACCGGATCGGTGTGCACCTCGGCACGCAGGCCGAAGACCGTCTGCAACAGTTCGGTGTCGATCACCTCGCCCGGCGCGCCCTGGGCGACGATGCGGCCCTCGCGCATGACGATCAGCCGGTCGCTGTAGCGGATGGCCAGATTCAGGTCGTGCAACACCATGACGACGGTCCGGCCCAGATCGTCGTGCAGCCGGTCGACGAGGTCGAGGACTTCCAGCGAATGGGCCAGATCCAGATAGGTGGTCGGTTCGTCGAGCAGCAGGATGTCGGTGCCCTGGGCCAGTGCCATGGAAATCCACGCCCGCTGGCGCTGGCCGCCCGACAGTTCGTCGAGGGTGCGGTCGGCCAGTTCCGACACGCCGGTCTGGGCGAGGGCGTGGGCGACCTCGGTTTCGTCGTCGGCCGACCATTGCCGCAGCCAGGACTGGTGAGGGTGACGGCCGCGCGCGACCAGATCGGCCACGGTCAGGCCTTCCGGTGCGACCGGTGTCTGCGGCAGCATGCCGACGATGCGGGCGACGTCGCGCGTCTTCATGGTGGCGATCGCCTTGCCGTCCAACAGGACTCGGCCCGCAGTCGGCCGCAGCAGCCGGCCCAGCCCGCGCAACAGCGTGGATTTGCCGCAGCCGTTCGGGCCGATCACCGTGGTGATGAGGCCGGGTTCGATATCCACACTGAGGCCGTCGACGATGACGCGCCCGCCGTAGGCGAGGGTGATGTCCTCCGCGGTGAGGCGGTGGGCGTCGTCGCGACCGGTGTTGCGGGGCGGGGTTCGGGTGCTCACAATGTCGCCTTCCGGTTCACGCGTATCAGCAGCAACAGCAGGAACGGTCCGCCGAACGCGGCCGTGACCAGACCCACCGGCAAGTCGACCGGGACGACGGTCCGGGCCGCGACATCGGCGGCGATCACGATCAGCGCGCCGGTCAGCGCCGAGCCGATGACCGGCTCGCCCGGTGTGCGCAGCAGGCGGCGGGCGATCTGCGGCGCGGCCAGCCCGACGAAGGCCAGCGGGCCGACCGCCGCGGTGGCCAGTGCGGCCGCCGCCACCGCGGCGCCGATCAGCACCAACTGCCGGGTCTGCACGCGCACACCGAGCGCGCGGGTGGTGTCGGAGCCGAAGCGCAGGGCGGCCAGGGTGCGCGCCGAACCCGCCGCGATGATCACCACGACGACGAGTCCGGCCGTCGCCGCCGTCGTCCGATTCCAGTCCGCGCCGTTGAGCGAGCCGGTGAGCCACAGTTGCGCCCGGGCGGCGTCGTCGAGGCTCGCCCGCGTGACGAGCCAGTTGATACCGGCCAGCAGCAGCGCGTTGACCCCGATCCCGATGAGGATGAACCGCATTCCGCTCAGTCCGGTGTCGCCGCCGCTGTTGCGCCCCAGCGCCAGGATGCCGATCAATGCGGCCGTGGCGAGTCCGCCCGCCAGTGCCGCGAGCGGAACACCCAGTGACGCGACGATTCCGGTGGCGGTGCCGCCCGCACCGGCCAGCACCGCCACCGCGGCGAAGCTTGCCCCGGAGGTGATGCCGAGCACGTCGGGGCTCGCGAGCGGATTGTGCAGGATCGACTGGGTGATCGCGCCCGCGATGCCGAGCGCCGCTCCGGCCACCAGCGCGGTCACCGCTCGCGGCAGTCGCGATTCCATGACGACGTAGCGCTGCGAGCGCGTCCCGCCGCCGGTCAGCACGTCCAGCACGCGGTCGAGGGCGATGTGATAGTCGCCGACGGCGATGTCCACCACGAACACCACCACGATCGCCGCCGCGAGGACGAGCAGCGTCAGCAGCATCGAAAGACGAAGTACCGCAGACATTCCGGCGATGCGCACCGCCGGGCGCACCCGGGTCAGCGCCACGCCGGATCGGCCCGCGCCGGGAGCGCTCCGCGGATCGCCGACGGAGTCGGACGTCGCCTCGGTGCCGGTGTCCACGCTCTGTCCGTCTCCGTTGGTCTCCGCCCCGGTATTCGATTCCGTGCCCGCGGTATCGGATGTGCGGATATCGCTGCGCGCGTTCACAGTTCGGCCACCTTCCGCCGGCGCACCAGGGCGATGAAACAGGGTGCGCCGATCGCGGCCAGCACGATACCGGCCTGCAACTCGCCGGGCGGTGCGATCACCCGGCCGACGACATCGGCCAGCAGCAGCACGATCGCGCCGAGCAGCGCCGAATACGGAATCAGCCAGCGGTGATCGGGGCCGGTGATCATGCGGCCCAGGTGCGGAACGACCAATCCGAGGAAGGCGATCGGGCCCACCGCGGCCGTCGCGGCGCCGGTCAGCAGCACCACCGCCGTCAGTCCGATCGCGCGGTTGCGCGCGATGTTCACCCCGAGCCCGCGCGCCACGTCCTCGCCGAGTCCGATCGCGTTGAGCCCGGGCGCGGCGAGGATCGCCAGCACCGTTCCCGCGAGGATGAACGGCACCACCTGGGCCGCCACCGCGGGTTCGTGTCCGGCGGGTGTGCCGACCACCCAGAAGCGGTAGGTGTCCAGCGCGGCCGGGTCGAGCAGGATCACCGCGTTGGTCAGCGCCTGCAGCAGTGCCGTGACCGCCGCACCGGCCAGGACCAGCGTCAACGGGGTCGCCCGGCTGCCACCGGTCGCCGCCGCGCCGAACACGACCACACCGGCGGCCAGTGCTCCGGCGAAGGCGAACCAGATGTACTGGCTCGGCTGGGTGAGAGCGAACAGATGGATGCCGAGCGCGGCCAGGAACGCCGCGCCCGCGTTGAGTCCCAGCAATCCGGCATCGGCGAGCGGATTGCGCGTGTAGCCCTGGATCAGCGCACCGGCGATGCCGAGTGCGGCGCCGGTGAGCAGTGCGAGAACCGTTCGGGGCAGGCGCAATTCGCGCACGATCCGATCGGCCTGCCCGTCGGCAGCGCAGGTGAACGGCACCCCGTTCGGACAGGAGATCGCGTGCCAGATCTCGGCCGGGGACAGGGATTTCGCGCCGACGGCGACTCCGGCGACGACGGCGAGCAGTAGCACCCCGGCCAGGAGTGCCAGGCCGGTCGCGCGGCGACGAGGGGTGGTGACTGCGGCGGACACGGCGGCGAACGACTCCTGGGTGACGCGTTTCATGGCGATCGAGCACTTGCGCGGCAACCTCTGGCCGTACAAGTCTGGTAAGCCTAACCTATCTTCCGTTGCCGACCGTAATGCCGAACGTTGAGGGGGTTCGATGTCCGAACCAGTGACGATTTCCCCGGCCCGCCGTGTCGAGCCGGCGTTCGAACAGATCTGCGTCCGGCTGCGCGCGTTGCAGCCCGGGCATCCGCGGGTCTACGCCGTGGCGGCGATGGCCGAACAGGGGCGCCGGCGCTGGTGGCGGCCGGCGGACGGGGTGCGGGAAGGTCGCATCGAGCTGATGTATCGGCGGCACGCGGCGGAGATGGCCAGCGCCGAGATCGCCGCCGAGGTGGTCGCCACCGCGCTGATCCATGCCGTGGTCGGCCGGGTGGTAGCGCTGATGGTGTGCGACAACCGGGCCTGGGATCCGGGGCTCGAGAATCTGTGGGTGCACAGCGACAACGACGGCGGGCTGGACTGGGCGGGCCTGTCGGATACGACGATTCGCGTGGTAGCCGGTGATCCGCTGGCCGGGCGGCCGGGGGTGGTGACGCTGCCGTGCGATCGAGCGCTGTCGCTGTGGCTGGCGCATCGCTGCGAGGCGGCGCTGACGCTGGTGTGCGAGAGCCTGCACCGCTGCGCCGGGCTGGACCGGGCGCGATTTTGGAGTCTGGTGGGCGAATCCGTCCGCGGTGCGGCCACCTACGTCCCGGAACTGGCGCGGACCGGCGCGGATATCGGAACCGAGCGGGGGCAGGCGCTGCTGCTGGCATTGGCCGAACGCGGGTTGCCGGTGCGTCGCTCTTGCTTGGTTAGGTAAGCCTGACCTACACTCGACCCGGCGTCCGGATCGAGCGAGAGTCCCGAGGGCTGCGGTCGACTCCCCGGTCCACTGCCCGCGGCGGGCCCTTTCGTCACGAAGGGCCCGCCGCGTCGTTTCCCGGCTTCCGCGCACCAACCTCGATGTGCTGGTGCGTGTTTCGCAGACATGGCGATGCCCGGCCCACCGCCGTGGAGGCGGCGGACCGGGCACCGGTGAGAACTAGTGCGTGGCGGCGAAACCGGTCCGCAGGTCGGCGAGGATGTCCTCGATCCCCTCGATGCCCACCGCGAGCCGGACCAGACCCGGCGTCACACCCGCGGCCAGCTGCTCCTCGGGAGTCAGCTGCGAATGCGTGGTCGACGCCGGGTGGATGACCAGCGAACGCACATCGCCGATATTGGCGACATGACTGTGCAGGGTCAGCGCGTCGACGAACTTCTTACCCGCGTCCACACCGCCCGCCAGCTCGAAGCCGACGATCGCGCTGGTGCCCTTCGGGGCCAGCTCGCGGCCGCGCTCGTACCACGGCGACGACGGCAGGCCCGCGTAGAAGACGCTGGTGACCTCCGGCCGCTCGGTGAGGAATTCGGCGACCGCCTGCGCGTTCGCGACGTGCCGCTCCACCCGCAGGCTCAGCGTCTCGAGCCCCTGGGCGATGAGGAACGCGTTGAACGGGGCCACCGCGGAGCCGAGGTCGCGCAGCAACTGCACCCGCGCCTTCAGCGCGTAGGCCGGCGCACCCAGATCGGCGAAGACCGCGCCGTGGTAACTGGGGTCGGGGGTGGTGAAGCCGGGGAATCGCGAGTTGCCCTGCTCGTCGGTCACCGTCCAGTCGAAGGTGCCGCCGTCGACGATCACACCGGCGATCGCCGCGCCGTGGCCGCCGAGATACTTCGTCGCCGAGTGGACGACGATGTCGGCGCCGTGCTTCAGCGGCTGGATCAGATACGGCGTCGGCACGGTGTTGTCCACGATGAGCGGCACACCGGCGGTGTGGGCGACCTCGGCCAGGCCCGGCAGGTCCAGGATGTGGTTCTGCGGGTTGGACACCGTCTCGCCGTAGAGCGCCTTGGTGTTCGGGCGGATCGCGGCGCGCCACTGCTCCAGATCGTCGGGGTCTTCGACGAAGGACACCTCGATGCCCAGCTTCGGCAGCGTGTAGTGGAACAGGTTGTAGGTGCCGCCGTAGAGGCGCGGACTCGACACGATGTGGTCACCGGCGCCCGCGATGTTGAGGATCGCGAAGGTTTCGGCGGCCTGGCCCGAGGACAGCAGCAGTGCCGCCACGCCACCCTCGAGGGCGGCGATGCGCTGCTCGACCGCGTCCTGGGTGGGGTTCATGATGCGGGTGTAGATGTTGCCGGGCTCGGCCAGGCCGAACAGCGCCGCCGCGTGATCGGTGTCGCGGAAGGTGTAGGAGGTGGTCTGGTAGATCGGCAGCGCGCGAGCGTTGGTGGTGCCGTCGGGAATCTGGCCGACGTGGACCTGCTTGGTCTCGAAGCTCCAGTTCTGCGCCGGATCGTTCGGCTCGACGGAGTCGGTCATGGGTTTCAGCTCCAAAAGGTGTAGAGGGATGGGTCGTCGCGCACGAGGCGGCGGTGCGCCGCCCCAGAATGCCCGATTCGCGAGGAATCAGGCGGGAACTGTGGAGTTTTCCAACTCCGGGGTGATCAGTGTGGTCAGTACGGGCGTCGGCCCGGTGGAGATATCGAGGACCGGGCAGTGGGCGTCCACGGCGGCCTGCAGTTCAGCGTAGCGCTGCGCCGGCTCCGGGCCGTCGATGTGCACCCTCACCCGGACCTGCTGGAATCCGGCGCGCACGGTGTCGTCGAGCCCGAAGAAGCCGCGCACGTCGAGGTCACCCTCGGCGGCGATGCGCAGATCGTCGACGACGATGCCCAGGCGCTGGGCCCAGAACCGGTAGGTCACCACCTGACACGAGATCAGCGCCGCGAGATAGAACTCGACCGGATTCGGCGCGGTGCCCGCGCCGCCCAGCGCGGCCGGCTCGTCCACCCGGACCGTGTAGGCGCCGGCGGTGACGGCGCTGCCGACGGCGCCCTCCGCGACTCCGGCAGCGGAAAACAGGACCTGCGCCTTCGCCGGATCGCCCGCCACGGCCTGTGCGGTGGCGTCGACGATGTCGTTGAGCGGAGTGTCCGATGCGGCTGTCATGGCCGCCACGGTAGGGCCGCGCGGGTGTGTGAGCGAGGGTTGCGCTCGCCGTGATCACAACCGTAGCCGTATCGCTGTGAGTACGTATGGCCCTGCGGTACAACGATTTTCACATTTCGTCGCCGGGTGTGCTGTTCGATTACCCGTCCCGTGCGTGGTCGGGTGTGCGGCACCGCTGTACCGGGCGGTACTCGGGTGGTGTAAGTGTTTTTCCATGACACAGCACGACCGATTCGAGGCTCGCTCCCTGGCGGATGTCACGCCCGAGCAGATGACCCGCTACAGCGAGGGGACTTTCACCGACCTCATCGGTCTGAAGTACACCGAGGTCGGACCCGACCGTGTGGTCGGGGAGTGGGTGGTCTCGCCGCAGCTGCATCAGCCCGCGGGCATCGTCAACGGCGGGGTGTACTGCACCATCATCGAGACCCTGGCCAGCGTCGGCGGTGGTGTCTGGTTCGGTGACCGCGGACATGTGGTGGGCGTCAACAACAACACCGACTTCCTGCGCGCGGTCCGCGAGGGCAGCCTGCGCGGCGTGGCCACCCCGATTCATCAGGGCCGCTCCCAGCAGCTGTGGCAGGTGCAGATCACCGACGAGCAGGACCGGCTGGTCGCTCGCGGGCAGGTGCGGCTGCAGAATCTCACCGCGGACGGCGCGGCGAAGGCCTGACGCCGGCGAGCGGAGCGCCCGTCCCGGCGAGCGCACCCGGTACGGCCGTGCCAAGATATCGAGCACCGTACGCCCGAACAGCCGAGGAGTCGATGTGCGCCTGTCACCGCACGAGCAGGAACGGCTGATGCTCAGCTACGCGGCCGAACTGGCGCGCCGGCGGCGGGCTCGCGGGCTGAAGCTCAACCATCCGGAGGCGGTCGCGATCATCACCGACCACGTCCTCGAGGGCGCCCGCGACGGCCGCACCGTCGCCGAGCTGATGTCCTCGGGCCGCACCGTGCTCACCCGCGACGACGTCATGGCGGGTGTTGCGGAGATGATCCCCGACGTGCAGGTCGAGGCCACCTTTCCCGACGGCACGAAACTGGTGACCGTGCATCACCCGATCGGCTGAGGGGCACCGATGAGCGCGATATCGGCCGAGGGCGGCTCCGGCCCGGTGCCAGGGGAGTATCTGCTCGCCCCCGGCTCGATCGAGATCAATGCCGGCGCCGACCGGATCGACCTCGAGGTGGTCAATACCGGCGACCGGCCGGTGCAGGTGGGCAGTCATGTGCACTTCCCGCAGGCCAACACAGCCCTCGACTTCGATCGGGTCGCGGCACACGGGCGCCGCCTCGACATTCCGGCCGGTACCGCCGTGCGTTTCGAACCCGGCCTGGCGCAACGCGTTTCGCTGGTGCCGCTGGGTGGCAGCCGCGAGGTGTACGGGATCGGCCCGGACGCGCCGGGACCGCTCGGACCGGTGGCGAACCGGGCCGGCGACACAGACGGAAGGCCGGTCGACTGATGGCGGAACTGTCCCGCGCTCGCTACGCCACGCTGTTCGGCCCCACCGTCGGGGATCGAATTCGCCTAGCGGACACCGATCTTCTGATCGAGATCACCGAAGATCGCTGCGGCGGACCCGGACTGGCCGGGGACGAGGCCGTGTTCGGCGGCGGCAAGGTCCTGCGCGAATCGATGGGCCAGGCCCGCGCCACCCGGGTCGAGGGCACCCCGGACACCGTGATCACCGGCGCGGTGATCGTGGACTACTGGGGAATCGTCAAGGCCGACATCGGCATTCGCGACGGCCGCATCTGCGCGATCGGCAAGGCCGGCAATCCGGAGACCATGGACGGCGTGCATCCGGATCTGGTGGTAGGCCCGTCGACGGAGATCATCGCCGGAAACGGCCGCATCCTCACCGCCGGTGCGATCGACTGCCACGTGCACTTCATCTGCCCGCAGTTGCTCGACGAGGCGCTCGGCGGCGGGATCACCACCCTCATCGGCGGCGGGACCGGCCCGGCCGAGGGCTCCAAGGCCACCACGGTCACGCCCGGCGCCTGGCATCTGGGCCGCATGCTCGAGGCCACCGACGGCTGGCCGGTCAACATCCTGCTGCTGGGCAAGGGCAATACCGTGCGTCCCGAGGCGATGTGGGAGCAACTGCGCGGCGGCGCGGGCGGATTCAAGCTGCACGAGGACTGGGGGACCACCCCGGCGGCGATCGACGCCTGCCTGCGGGTGGCCGATGCCGCCGGCGTCCAGGTCGCGCTGCATTCCGATACGCTCAACGAGGCCGGATTCGTCGAGGACACCCTCGCCGCGATCGCCGGGCGGGCCATCCACTCGTATCACACCGAGGGCGCCGGCGGCGGGCACGCGCCGGATATCATCACCGTCGCCTCGCACCCGAATGTGATGCCCAGTTCCACCAATCCGACTCGCCCGCATACGGTCAACACCCTCGACGAACATCTGGACATGCTGATGGTGTGCCACCATCTCAATCCGGCCGTGCCCGAGGATCTCGCCTTCGCCGAGAGCAGGATCCGGCCCTCGACCATCGCCGCCGAGGATCTGCTGCACGATCTGGGCGCGATCTCGATGATCGGCTCGGATTCGCAGGCGATGGGCCGCATCGGGGAGGTGGTGATGCGGACCTGGCAGACCGCGCACATGATGAAACGCCGCCGCGGCGCGCTACCCGGCGACGGGGCCGCCGACAACCATCGGGTGCGCCGCTATATCGCGAAATACACGATCTGCCCGGCGGTGACGCACGGACTGGACCACGAGATCGGGTCGGTGGAGGTCGGCAAACTGGCCGATCTGGTGCTGTGGGAGCCGGCCTTCTTCGGCGTGCGCCCGCACGCGGTGCTCAAGGGCGGTGCGATCGCATGGGCGGCGATGGGCGATGCCAACGCCTCGATACCGACACCGCAACCGGTCCTGCCGCGGCCGATGTTCGGCGCCGCACCCGTGGTCGCGGCGGGCACGTCGCTGCATTTCGTCTCCCCGCAGGCCGTCGAGGACGGGCTGGCCGAGCGGCTGCGGGTGCGGCGGAAGCTGGTGCCGGTGGCCGATGTACGCCGCCGGACCAAGAGCGATCTGCCGCTCAACGACGCGATGCCGCGTATCGAGGTGGAACCCGACACCTTCACCGTGCGCATCGACGGTGAGGTGTGGGACCAGCAGCCCGCCACCGAGTTGCCGATGGCGCAGCGCTACTTCCTGTTCTGAGTCCCGTGGACGGTGCGGCGCTGCGCCTGTGCGGTCGCGGTGGCACACTGGCCGATATGACGAATGCCGGATGGGGCGAGGTCGACCGCTACGTCGTGGACACCTTGATCGGCGATGCCGATTCCGATGTGGCGCAGGCGAATTCCGACGCGGGCCTGCCGCCCATCGACGTCTCACCGGCGCAGGGCAAATTCCTGTATCTGCTCGCGTTGTCGGCCGGGGCGCGGCGGCTCGAGATCGGCACGCTCGGCGGGTTCAGCACGCTGTGGCTGGCGCGTGCGGTGGGCCCGCAGGGGCGCGTCGTGACGTTGGAATACGATCCGCACCAGGCCGAGGTGGCCCGCGCCAACCTCGACCGCAAGGGTGTGGGGGAGCGGGTGGAGATCCGGGTGGGCGCCGCGCTGGACACCCTGCCCGGAGTCGCCGAAGACCACGGCGAGCCCTTCGACTTGGTCTTCATCGACGCCGACAAGGTCAACAACGCCAACTACGTGCAGTGGGCGCTGCGGCTGACCCGCCCCGGTTCGGTGATCATCGTCGACAATGTCGTGCGCCGCGGCGCCCTGGCCGACGGCGATCCCGGCGATCCCGCGGTCCGTGGGGCGCGGGAAGCGCTGCGCCTGCTCGCCGACGAGCCGCGGCTCGAGGCCACCGTGCTGCAGACCGTGGGCAGCAAAGGCTGGGACGGATTCGCCTACGCCGTCGTCACCGGCTGACCGGTTCCGAATCGCCGCGCCCGATCCGGTCGGGATGGTCGGCGAGTTCGGTCCAGAAGTCGACGTACGCCTGTTCGTGGCCGATGCCGAGTTCCAGGATGCGGGAACGGGATTGGGCGCGCACGGTATCGGCCGGGTCGATCTCGGCGTGCATGGCGCGGTAGCGGTCGAGCCAGCGGCGGTGCTCGGCCGCCTGGCGGCGCGCGAGGGCGACGACATCCTCCGGTGCGCCGAGGTCGGCGAAGAACAATTTCACCTGCGCCGGATCACGCGTTTCCGGCGGCGGACACTGCGGATCGGCTAGCCACGCGCGTAACGCCTCGCGTCCGGCGTCGGTGAGCTGGAATACCCGTCGCCGGCGGCCGGTCTCCTCGGCGTCCTCGTGCAGCAGGCCACGCTCGGCCAGCCGGGCCGGAATGCGGTAGAGCTGCGCATGCGGCACCGGCCAGAAGTAGTCGACGCTCTCCTCCATGCGCGCTTTGAGTTCGTAGGGCGTGAGCGGGCCGTGCCGGGCGATGAGCCCGAGCACTATATGGTCCTGCGCTCCCAGATCCGGCATGGTCGTCAGCTTTCGGTTCGGCATGTCTCGGTTCGGTACGTCGGTTGACACGGTCTCACTGAGACTATAGCTTCATATCCGTCATACCGTATCAATGAGACTATTGGAGTGAGCGTGCGCGCGTACGGGATCGAACTGTTCGACCGATGGACGGCGATGTGGAACGGGGAGCTGGAACTCGCGAGCCGAATCATGGCTCCGCACTTCATCCTTCGGTACGCCCAGCCGGGCGCGGAGGTCTACGACACCATCCACGACCCGGAGACCTTCGCGCGGCAGATCGCGGCCTTCCGCGCGGACGCGCCCGGGCAGCGATTCGAAACCCAGGGCGAGGCGGTCGTCGAGATCGACGACCGCCGAACCGGGATCGTGGCGCGGCCCTACGGTTCGCGCCGACCGGTCGCCGACGGTGAGATCGCGGTGAGCGGCACCGATATCCTCCGCGTCGAGGACGGGCTGATCGTGGAGGTGTGGTCGGTCTCGGGCGGAACGCAGGGCCGGTCGTACTACTGACCGCGAGTCAGCCGTGGCGTGCGGCGAAACCGTCGCACAGCGCCGACAGGCCCGAATGCAACTGCCGCACCGGATCGAGCAGATCGCCGAGCCCGGTTCCTTCGAGGGGCGCCAGCGCGGGCGGGCTCGGCCAGCGCGGGGTGCCCTCCAGAAGTGCTGTCAGCCCGGAGGATTCGTCGTGCTCGTCCTCGCGGGCGGCCAGAATGGTGGCGCTGACCTGCTGCAGGGCGATGCCGGCGATATAACTCCAGACCTCGAGCGCCATCGCGGTGGCCTCGCGGCGATCGTCGGTCAGCTCGAGGAAACCTTCGGTCAGCCAGCCCAGGCATGCCAGGCTGTGCGGGCCGAAGTTGTAGCGCGGCACCGCGAAGGTGAACAGCACCCACGGGTGCAGCCGGTAGAGTTGCCAGTCGATATCGGCGGCCGCGCGTACCCGGTCACGCCAGGTCCAGCCCGCTTCCGGCGCGGGGTAGGGGTAGCGGCGCGCGACCTCGTCGGTCATCTCGGCCAGCAGCGCGTCCTTGTTCGGGACGTGCCGATACAACGACATCGCGCCCACGCCCATCCGCTCGGCGATGCGGCGCATGGACAATCCGTCGATGCCGTCCGCGTCCGCCAGCGCGATGGCGGTGTCGACGATCGCCGCTCGCGTCAGCCGCTCGGGCTGGGACCGGCCCCCGGAGCCCGAAGGTGCAGATGAGGGTGGGTGGGAAGGTTTCGGCATCGAAACTCGCTTTCCTTTCTGCGGCCGGATGCGTACGCTGTACCCCGGTCGCGTACATCGTACGCACGAGATGAAGGATAGGTGATGGTCGGCATTGAGACCTCGGCGGCGGGCCGCACCGCGCCGAGCGCAACCCCCCGGCGGGCGTGGCTGGGTCTGGCGGTGTTGATTCTTCCGGTGCTGCTGGTGTCGATGGACATGTCGGTGCTGTATCTGGCGATGCCGACACTGACCGAGCATCTGGACCCCTCGGCAGAACAGCAGCTGTGGATTCTCGACATCTACGGATTCATGATCGCCGGACTGCTGATCACCATGGGCAATCTCGGTGACCGCATCGGGCGACGCAACATATTGCTCGCCGGCGCAACGGTTTTCGGCATCGCCTCCCTGCTGGCGGCCTTCGCGCCCAGCGCCGACGTGCTGATCGCGGCGCGCGCGCTGATGGGTGTCGGCGGTGCGACGCTGCTGCCGTCGAGCCTGGCGCTGATCTCGAGTCTGTTTCCCGACGCGCGGGCCCGCGGCACCGCCATCGGCATCTGGACGGCGTTCTTCGCGGGTGGTTCGGCGGTGGGGCCGGTGATCGGCGGCTTGCTGCTGCACAAGTTCTGGTGGGGCTCGATCTTCCTGATCAATACGCCGGTGCTACTGGTGCTGCTGGCGCTGGGACCGCTGCTGCTGCCCGAACACCGCTCCGCCGGTCGCGGGCCGCTGGACCCGGTGAGTGTGATCATGTCCATCGGCGGCATCCTGCCGCTGGTGTACGCGGTGAAGCGGGCCGCGGCCGAGGGCGTCGACGCGGTCTCGGTGGTGCTCGGACTCGCCGGTGTCGCTGTCTTGGTGGCATTCGTGCGACGCCAGCGCACCCTGGCCGAACCGCTGCTGGATCTGAGCCTGTTCCGGCGCGGCCTGTTCCGGGTGGCGATCGGATCGTCCACGGTGGGCATGATGTCGCTGGCCGGCATGAGCTATCTGACCAGCATGTATCTGCAGTCGGTGGCCGGGCGCGACGTCCTGGGCGCGGCGCTGCTGGGTATTCCGGCGGCGATCGCGGTGTTCGTGTGCTCGATGGGCGGTGCGCGGGTGGCGCGCCGGCTCGGGACCCGCGGCTCGTTCGTGCTGGCGCTGAGCGCGGCCGCGGTCGGCAATCTGCTGCTGCTCGGTATCGGCGTCGACGGCGGAATCGGCTGGTACATCGCGGGTTCCACGATCGCGGGCCTCGGCTACGGCATCGTGTTCACCCTGGTGTCGGAGGTCGCGGTGTCCTCCGTTCCCGCCGAGCGGGCGGGATCGGCGGTCGGCATCTCCGAAACGAGTTTCGAACTGGGTAACGCACTGGGATTGTCGCTGCTCGGTTCGCTGGCGGCGCTGGTGTTCCGATCCGGTGGCGAATTCGCCGACACGCTCGGCGAGACGCTCGTGCGCCATCGCGGCGATGCGGCCGTGATCCATGCCGCGCAGAGCTCGTTCGTCACCGGGATGCACACCGCGCTGGTGGTCGGTGCGGGCCTGCTGATCATGATGGCGGTGACCGCCGCGGCGACCTCGGGTCGCCGGCGCCGGCGCGCGAACGCGGTGGATGCCGCGTCCGCGGCGGCGGGAACGCGCTGACCGCTCGCGCAGGCAATTCCGGCCCGCCGGCGGAGGCGGCCCAATACAGTTTCGGCTGTGAGAGATGCCGTTTCACCGGGCCGCCCGCTGGCCGAGCGGGTCGCGACGCGCTTGTTGTATCCCACGTCGCGGCCCCAGGACACGGCGCTGCGCGAGGCCGTCTCGGGCCGGGTGGTGCTGGTGACCGGTGCCTCGCACGGCATCGGGAAGGTCACCGCCACCAAATTCGCCGCCGCCGGAGCCGTCGTGGTCATGGTCGCGCGCTCGGCGGCGGAACTGGAGGCCGCGGCCGACGACATCACCACCAATGGCGGCATCGCGCACACCTACAGCATCGACCTGACCGATATGGAAGCGGTCGACGACTTGGCCCGCGACATCCTCGTCACGCATGGCCGGGTGGATGTGGTGATCAACAACGCGGGCCGCTCGATTCGGCGCTCGATCGACCAGTCCTACGATCGTTTCCACGATTTCACCCGGACCATCGATATCAACTATCTCGGCCCGGTGCGATTACTGCTGGCCCTGCTGCCGGCGATGCGAGAGCGCGGTCGCGGGCATATCGTCAACATCTCCACCTGGGGGTTGCGCATGCCGCCGGCACCGCGATGGGCCGCCTACGGGGCGTCGAAGGCGGCATTCGACCAGTGGTTGCGCACGGTGGCGACCGAGGTGGCCGCCGACGGCGTGACCACCACCTCGATCTACATGCCGCTGGTGCACACCCGCATGAGCGCGCCCACCGATTTCGGTTCCATGCCGGGTCTGACCGCCGCGGAGGCCGCGGATCTGGTGTGTCACGCCGTGGTCGCGAAACCGGTGGAGATCTCCCCGTGGTGGAGCGGTCCGCTGCAGGCGTGGACGGATCTGACCCGCGGCCCGATGCAGCGGTTGATGGCCCGCAGCTTCCGGGCGAAATGACCCGGCGGCGACGTCGGGGTCAGCCTTGCAGGAACGCCAGGAGGTCGGCGTTGAAACGCTCCTTGTCGCCGGGGACCAGGGCGATCCCGTGTGAACCGCCCTCGTAGACGGTGAGGGTCGCGTCCGGGATGATCTTCGCCGCCTTGCGGGCGGTGGCGTCGATCGGCACGATCTGATCGTCGTCGCCGTGCACGATGAGCGTCGGCACGTCGAACTTCTCCAGGTCGCCGGTGAAATCGGTATATCCGAAGGCGTCGACACAGCGCACCCCGGCCTCGATCGACTCGTGCATCGCCATGAACCAGAACGCGTCGCGGTTGCCCTGGGTGGCCTTGGTGCCCGGCCGGTTGGCGCTGAAGAAGCCCTCGGAGGTGTCGCGCCAGAACTGCGAGCGTTCGGTCAGAATGCCCTTCTCGAGCTGATCGAACACCTCGTCGGGCACGCCTTCCGGATTGCTCTCGGTGCGCGCCATCAGTGGTGGGATAGCCGACAGCAACACCGCCGAGCGCACCCGCCCGGTGCCGTGGCGGCCGATGTAGCGAGCCAGTTCGCCACCGCCCATGGAGTGCGCCACGAGCGTGACATCGCGGAGGTCGAGCCGGGTGAGCAGATCGTTCAGGTCGTCGGCGAAGGTGTCGAAGTCGTATCCGCTCCACGGCTGTGCCGAGCGCCCGTGCCCGCGGCGATCGTGCGCGATACCGCGAAAACCGTTGTCCGCGACGTGTTTCAGCTGATCGTCCCAGGCGTCGGCGTTGAGCGGCCAGCCGTGGATGAAGACCACGGGGCGGCCCGAACCCCAATCCTTGTAGTAGATGTCGACCTCGTCACGCGTCGTACACACAGGCATGGACGAACCTCCTCTGCGTGCGCCCGCCGGCCTCGGTCGCGGGCCGTGAGAACGAGACGCGATCTCCAGCGTAGGAGTTGCGACCGAGGCGAGCGGCTACGAATCGGTGACGGAAGCAAACGATCAGCTATCGGCCGTTACGGTTCGAGAACGACCTTGCCGACGGTTGCGCGGTCCTCGAGGGCCCGGTGCGCGGCCGCGGCATCCGCGAGGGCGAACCGGTGTACCGCCGGGCGCAACCGCCCGGATCCGGCCGCGGCGAGGGCGCGCGTCTCCAGGGCCGCGAGGCCGCCGCCGCGTTCGAGCATTGCCGGGCCGAGCACCGAGCGCGAGGTGATGCCGCGGGCGGCGAGGTCGTCGGGATCGAATTCCAGCGGCGTATCGCTCCAGCCGAAGACGAGATGGGCGCCGCCGGGTGCGAGCAGTTCGACCGCCGCACGCCCCGCCGCGCCGCCGACTCCGTCGAAGACCCAGTGCGCCGGCCGTTCGCCGAAGCGGGCGCGGACGGTGTCCGGCCAGCCGGGGTCGGTGTAGTCGAGGGCGAGGTCGGCGCCGTTGGCGGCCACCGTGGCGACCTTGGCCGGACCGCCGGCCAGTCCGACGACGGTGAGCCCGGCGGCCCGCAGATACTGCACGAGCAGCGTGCCGATCCCGCCCGCCGCGGCCGGCACCACCGCGAGCTGTCCCGCCTCGACGTCGGCGAATCCGAGAATGCCGAGGGTGGTTCGCCCGGTGCCGATCATCGCCACCGCCGCAGCGGGATCCAGTGCGTCCGGAATCCGGTGCAGCCGTTGGGCATCCGCGACCGCCACGGCGGCGTAGCCGCCCGGCGCCGCGCCCAGATGGGTGACGACCCGAGCGCCCAGCAGATCCGCGTCGACATCGGAGCCCACCGCATCCACGACGCCCGCGACCTCCCGGCCCGGGATCGTCGGCAACTGCGGCAGCGGGTAGGGCCCCGGCAGGCCCCTGCGCAACTGCGTGTCGACCAAGTGGATTCCCGCCGCCGCCACGGCGATTCGAACCTGTCCCGCGTCCGCCACCGGATCGGGGACGGTCTCGTAGCGCAGGTTCTCGGCCGGGCCGAATTCGTGCAGTCGTATCGCTTTCATGCGCTCAGCCTGCAACCTCCACTATTGTTGAGGTCAAGTGCGGGCCGAGACGTCCGGTCCCGCGTCAGTGGGCAGCGGTGAGCGCCGCGGCGGACTTCGCGGCCGCCGGCTGACCGCGCGGTTCTAGGATCGGAGATCGTGCCCGGCCGCAGGAGATGCCCATGAGCCTCGCGATGGTGATGTCGCTCGCCGATTCGCGGCTGCCCATCGGCGGGCATGTGCATTCGGGCGGTGTCGAGGAGGCGGTCACCTCCGGGCTCGTGCGCGACCTCGACACGGTGGCGGCCTATCTGCGGCGCCGGATCCGCACCACGGGCGTGGTCGCGGCCTCGCTGTCGGCGGCCGTCTGCGCGGGAACCCTGAGCCCCTCGGCGGCCGAGGCGGAGGCCGACGCCTGCACCCCGGCACCGGCAGCTCGCACGGCCTCGCGGGCGCAGGGGCGCGGACTGCTCCGGCTCGCGAAACAGGTCTGGCCGCACCATGATTGGTCGAGCGTGGGCGTGCGGCCGCATCTGTCCACGGTCTTCGGCGTCGTGGGCGCGGCCGCGGCGGTGCGACCGGTGGAGATCGCCGGGGTCGTGGTCTATACGACGATGACCGGTGCCGCGACCGCGGCGCAGCGATTGCTCGCACTCGATCCGGCCGCCGTCGCGGCGATCACGCTGGAGTTGGCTGCGCTGTGCGACGAGACCGCCCGCGCGGCCACGAACGGCCTCGCGGCCCTGTCCGATCCGCTCGGTGACGTGCTCGCTCAGCGCCACCTCGACCGCGAGATGCCGCTGTTCGCGTCGTAGCTCGGTAACACCGGGTTCACATGAATCGGCCACGATGATCGTCGAGAGTCGACGCCCGAAGGAGAGCCCATGCCGCCGCATCTGATCGATGGCGAACCGCACGATCACGCTCACGACCGGCCCAAGCGGGTGCGGACGCCGGGGGAGCCGGTGCGTATCGGGATCGGTGGGCCGGTCGGATCCGGGAAGACGGCGCTGGTCGCGGCGCTGTGCCGGCAGCTGCGGGCGGAACTGTCGCTGGCGGTGCTGACAAACGACATCTACACCACCGAGGACGCCGACTTCCTGCGCCGGCACGCGGTCCTGCCCGACGAACGGATCAGCGCGGTGCAGACCGGTGGCTGTCCGCATACCGCGATCCGCGACGACATCACCGCCAATCTCGACGCCATCGACGATCTGATCGAGGCCAATCCGCCGCTGGATCTGATTCTGGTCGAATCCGGCGGCGACAACCTCACCGCGACCTTCTCCGCGGGCCTGATCGATGCGCAGATCTTCGTCGTCGACGTGGCCGGCGGCGACAAGGTGCCGCGCAAAGGCGGTCCGGGCGTCACGTTCTCGGATCTGCTGGTGATCAACAAGACCGACCTGGCGCCGATGGTCGGCGCCGACCTCGAGGTGATGCGGCGCGATTCCGGGGCGGTGCGCGCGGGCCGCCCGTTCGTCTTCAGTTCGCTGACCGAGGATCCGGCCGCGACACCGGTGCTGGCGTGGGTGCGCGATCAGCTGCGCGCGGCGGCGGCCGCCGATGCCGCCGGGGAAAGCGCTGTTGCGCACTGAGATTCGCATCGTCGCGCGCGCCGGGGCCCGGCCTCGCTCGGCGGCCACCGGCGCGCTGGCGGTCCGCTCGACCGGACCGGAGACGGTGCATCTGATCGGTGCGGCGGCCACGCCGCTCGGCGGGGACGAACTCGATATCCACATCGTGGTCGAGCCCGGTGCGCGCCTGGTGGTGCGCTCGGTGGCGGCGACGATCGTGCTTCCCGGCCGCACCACCCCGACGTCGACGGCATCGTGGACCTTCGATATCGGCGCGGGCGGTGAACTGGACTTCGACCCGGAACCGACGGTCGTCGCCGGGGGAGCCGAGCATCGGGCGGTCACCACCGTGCGGCTGGCCTCCGATGCCCGCATCCGCATCCGCGAACGCGTCCAGATCGGCCGCACGGGCGAGGATCACGGCCGCTGGCGCGGCGACCTGGTCGCCGACACCTCCGGCCTGCCGCTGCTGCGGCATCGCCTCGAACTCGGCGCCGGCACCGCCGCCGACGACCTGCTGTCGGCTCCCCGCGCGCTGTCCAGCGAGCTGCGATACCCCGACGACAGCCCCGCCTCGACCATCGGTGTCGCCGCTGCGGCGCTTCCGCTGGCCGCAGGTGGCTCGCTGTCGACGTGGACGGGTGCGCGACTGTCCGAAACACCCGCGGAATTCCGCCCTCGAGCCGCCGCAGTGGGGTGAAACTTGGCAGCCGGGATTCGATCGCGCTCGGCGGGCGACACGAATGCACAAGGGCCGCAAGCGCATCGGCTCGCGGCCCTCGGTAGTGCGGTGGTGGAACGGGCGGGCGGTCAGCCCGCCTTCGGATGCGACGAGCCGGAGGCGGTCGACTCGCTGGAGGCAGTGGACTCGCTGGTGCCGGAAATGGGTTCGCCTGCGCCCGAGGCCTTGTCGCCATCCGGGGTCGTGGCCGCTGGCTTCGCCGCGGGTTCGCCCGGTGCGGCGGGGGGCGTCGTAGTGCCGATCTCGGCCTGCACCTCCCGGGCATCGGTCTCGTTGCCGTTCATGGCCTCGAGCGCGAGCCGGGCGAAGACCCACTGCTCGGTGGCCGCCATCTGCCCGCGATTGCGGCCGAGGAAGGCGACGAACCACTGGAACACCGTGACGGTCCGGCTGCGGTAGCCGATCAGGTAGTACAGGTGCAGGACCAGCCAGATGAGCCATGCGAGGAAGCCGGAGAACTCCAGCTTGCCGATCTGGCAGACGGCGTTGAACCGCGACACCGTCGCCATGCTGCCCTTGTTGAAGTACTTGAACGGCTTGCGCTGATCGGGGGTCTGCTTCCCGGCGACCTCGGCCTTGATCTGCTTGGCCGCGTACGTCGCGCCCTGGATGGCGCCCTGGGCCTGTCCGGGCACACCGGGCACCGCCATCAGGTCACCGACGACGAAGACGTTCGGATATCCCTTGATCGTCAGATCCGGTTCGACCACGACCCGCCCGGCCCGGTCGGTCTCGGTGCCCTTGGACCGTTCGGCCAGCATCTTGCCCAGTTCGCTGGCCTGCACGCCGGCCGACCACACCTTGCACGCCGATTCGATGCGCCGTTCGGTGCCGTCCTTGTCCTTGACCGTCACACCACGGGCGTCGACATCGGTGACCATGGCGTTGAGCTGGATCTCCACGCCCATCTTCTCGAGCCGGCGCTGCGCCTTGCCGCCGAGTTTGGGACCCATCGGCGCGAGCACCGCGCCGGCGCCTTCGACCAGCAGGACGCGAGCGTCGCGCGGATCGATGTTGCGGAAGGTCCCGACCAGGGTGCGGTCGGCGAGTTCGGCGATCTGGCCGGCCAGTTCGACGCCGGTGGGGCCCGCCCCGACCACGACGAACGTCAGGAACCGGTCGCGCTCCTCCTGGGTCTTGGCCAGTTCGGCCTCCTCGAACGAGCCGAGGATGCGCGCACGCAGTTCCAGCGCGTCGTCGATGGTCTTCATCCCCGGCGCGTAGGTGGCGAAGTGATCGTTGCCGAAATAGGACTGCTGGGCGCCGGTGGCGACGATGAGGCTGTCGAAGGAGGTGACGGTGTCCTGGTTGAGCAGTCTCGACGTCACGGTCTTGTTCACCAGGTCGATATCGTGGACCTCACCCAGGATCACCTGCGTGTTGTGGTGTTTGCGCAGCACGATGCGGGTGGCGGGGGCGATCTCACCGGTGGACAGGATGCCGGTGGCGACCTGGTAGAGCAGCGGTTGGAACAGGTGCGTGGAGGTCTTGGAGATCAGTACGACATCGACGTTGTCGTGCTCGAGATGTTTGCACGCGAACAAGCCGCCGAAGCCGGATCCGATCACCACCACGCGGTGGCGTCGGTTCTCGACAGTTTCGGTTCCCATCAGCGCTCCTCGCCGGACGTTCGGTCTACGACAGGCTCAACGGTAGTCGGCTGCCCGGAGGCAGTCACGACGAGCACCGAATGTCGGCGCGTCCGCACCCCGGGCCCGAGTTTCGGCCCGCGTGGGGCGGGTATGCGATCACTTCGGCACCGGCTCGGCGGCGCCCACCAGCGGCCCGACGAGGCGGTCGCCGCCGATGCTCTCCACGGTCGGCCACAGGAAGGCCGCCAGCTGGTCGACGAATTCGGCGCGGGAGCGAGTCGGCTGCTGCATCCAGGCCTCGGCCGACATCAGGATGGCGCCGACAGTGGCGGTCGCCCAGATCCGCGCCAGCGCCGGATCGGCGTCGAGACGACGCAGGATGATGTCGAAAATCGATGTCGCCCAGTCGGATACGCGGGTGAAGAACGGCCGGTGCTCGGCGTCGCCGCGCTCGAGCCGCTGCATCATCACGTGGTGCAGATTGGGATTGGCGTCGACGAAATCGCACATCAAGGTCACCACCGCCCGCAGCAGTTGCCGGGCGGGCAGCGGCTGGGCCAGCAGCCTGTCGGCGGCGGCGATGATCGCGTTCATATGCCGCTCGGCAAGGGCGTCGACCAGCGCCGAGAGATCCGGGAACACGGCGTACACCGCGGTGCGGGCGTAGCCGGCCTCCGCGGCGACCTGTGCGATCGTCATCCGCGATCCGGAGCCGGCCACCACCCGCTCGGCCGCGTCGAGGATTTCCGCGCGCCGGCGGTCCGGATCCCGGGGCGGCCCGGGCGGGCGGCCCGGGCGCCGAATTTCTGTGTCCCTTGTCACAGCGCGATCCTACCTCTAATGTACGAGGTGTACTTTTCTTGCGGCCGGGCGGCGTGGCGCGGTCGCTGTGTTCGGGAGGCATCTGTCATGGTCAGCGTCGACCCGCGTCCCTCCGGCGCCGAACGGGAGAACATCGGCTTCATCGAAATTCCGGACAGTCATCCGATCGACCGGCTGCTGCACCGATTACCGGCCCGTGAGCAAGTGTTGGCGACACCGCCGCGGACCAGTGCGGCGGCGGCCGTACGCGGCGACGCCGGGCTGCCGGTGCTGGGCCGCTCCCTGCAGTATCTGCGCTGGGGCCCGGCCGAGATGTACGACCGATACCGCCGCTACGGACCGGTGAGCTACAACAAATCCTTCGGTGTCGACCGTGTCCTGATCGCCGGTCCGCAGGCCGTCGACGAGGTACTCGGCAAGCGGCGCAATGATTTCGGGCAGGGCTGGGACTTCCTGATCGGCTCGTTCTTCCGCCGCGGACTGCTGCTGCTGGAGTTCTCCGAGCACATGTTCCACCGGCGCATCATGCAGCAGGCCTTCACCCGCGAGCGGCTGGAATCACATCTGGCGCAACTGAGTCCGGTGGTCGAGGCCGCGGTCGAGCGCTGGAGTGCGGGCGATGCGCGCACTCTGCGGCTGTATCCGACGGTGAAAGATCTCACTCTCGAGATCGCCACCGAAACCTTCATGGGGGTCGACGCCGGACCGCAACGCCACCGGCTCGGGCAGGCCTTCCTCGATTGCACCCACGCACCGCTGGCGCTGGTGCGCTATCCGGTGCCCGGTGGTGCGTGGCGCGCCGGACTGCGCGGGCGCAGGAAGCTCGAGGAGTACTTCACCGCGATGGTGCCGCAGAAGCGCCGCGAAGAGGGTGCGGACTTCTTCTCCGCGCTGTGTCACGCCCGCACCGAGGACGGTGCGGCGTTCTCCGACGCCGACGTGGTCAACCACATGATCTTCCTGATCATGGCCGCCCACGACACGACCACCACCACCGCGACCTCGGTCGCCTACTACCTGGGCCGGCACCCGGACTGGCAGCAGCGGGTGCGCGCCGAGGCGCAGGCGCTGTTCGACGAACTCGACGGCGCGCCGCCGACGATCGCCGACCTGGACCGCCTGCGCGATCTGGATCTGGTGATCAAGGAGAGCCTGCGGCTGGTGCCGCCGGTGCCGGGCCTGGTGCGCCGCGCCGTGCGCGACACCGAGGTGGCCGGTCACTACATTCCGGCCGGCACCCACGTCGATGTCGCCTACGGTGTCAACCACCTGATGCCCGAATTGTGGTCGCACCCCGCGCGTTTCGATCCGGAACGATTCACCGAGGGCCGGCGCGAGGACAAATCGCACCGGCTGGCGTGGATGCCGTTCGGCGCGGGAGCGCACAAATGCATCGGCATGCATTTCGGCACCCTCGAGGTGAAGGTCGTCATCGCGGCGATGGTGCGTGCCTACCGCTGGCACATCCCCGACGACTACCTGATGCCGTGGGGCTTCAACACCATCCCGTTCCCGCGCGACGGGGCTCCGATGCGGCTGTCGCGGCTGTGAAGTCGATGCGGCTCGCCGCGGTGACCGCGATGCGGCTCGCCGCGGTGACCTCGATGCGGCTCGCCGCAGTGATCCCGCTGCGGGTTACCGGCCGGCGAACAGCAGCTGCGCCACGTGCGTGGTGGTCTCCTCGCCGTCGGTGTAGCCGCCCTGGTCGCCGAGGGAATTCATCACCGCGAGGGTGTAGCGCTCACCGGGACCCGCGAAGCCGACCGAGTTGACGACCCAGCCGCCGTTCTCGTCGGACCAGCCGTTCTTCAGGCCGGGATGCAGGGCATCGCCCGCGCCCCACACGCCCCAGTGCTGATTGGTGTCGACCTTGCGCATCCGGTCGAGCAGATAGCCGCGATCGTCGGGATGCATATGGTCGAGCACGTTGTTCATCAGCCGATCCAGATCCGACGGCGCGCACTGCTGAAAACCCCAGTCCGGGAACAGATGTCCGTTGCCGTTGGTCGGGCGCGGCACCAGGCCGGTCATCCCGTTGGCCCGGAAGGCGTTGTTGAACGCCTGCCGGTCCGGGCCGGCGTACTTGTTCCACAGGAAGTCCGCCGCGGCGTCGTTGGAGGTCGCCAGCATGGACTCCATCTGGGTGCGGTCCTCGGGCGTCAGCGTGATCGCGCCGACGCGCGCCCGGTTGAGCAGATCCTCGGCGATGGCCAGCTTGATCGTGGAGGCGGTCCAGAACAGGGTGTCGGCGTTGCCGTTGGCATAGGTGCCACCGGTGACACGGTCGCGCACCACATAGCCGGTGACGCCGGGCCGGGAGGACAGATAGTTGTCGACGGCCGCGATCCGGCTGCTCATATCGCAGTCGAAGCCGTCGCGGCAGCCCTGCATGCGCAGCGGGACGGCGGTGGCCGGAGCGGGGTCCAGCACGGGGGTGCCCGCCATCAGCGCGGCGGCGACGACGCAGGCACCGGCGGCCAGGCGAGTGGTTCGAATGCCGCGGGACGCGGTCCGGGGATAACGCACGGTGAGCCACAATAGCCACAAATGCGCCGTTCACGCACGTCTTGAGCTCGACCTGCGGATGTGCTAGCTACGCGGAGATCGTTGCAGGCCAGCGCATTTCGGCCATATCGACCGCAACGGCGCAGGTCAGCGGAAGGCTGCGAGCAATTCCTCGACGCTGCGGCCGTTGAGCCGATAGCAGTGCTCGAACGCTTCGGAATGCCGGTCGCGGGCCCAGCTGTGCAGCACCACGCCGCGGCCGTAGTGCCGGGAGTTGATCAATTCCCACGTCTCGCCCGATCGCCGTACCGTGAACCCGGATCTGGGTACGAGGGGGACCACCGTCGCAGACATGTTTCGAACCAGCCTTTCGATACCGCTTCTCCCGAAACCTCCCCGCAGAGCACTGTGGCACATGGCGAACCCGGTGCGTGGGTGACACGCGGTGGCGAATTGCGTTCGCAATAGCCGAATGGTCATGATGGCCGGATTCGATTGTGTTGCCGAATGTTTGGTGGGATGCTGCGAAGGGCGGCAAATCGGTGGTAACGGGCGTTGCCCGGTCGGTTGCGGGCGGCTCGCGCCACGGCATTCGCGGGGTGCGGCGCTCCGAGGCGGGTCGGTGCCGCCGGGGGCGGTGGCCGGGTTTGTAGGATCGTGCGCGCCGCATCACCGCGACAACGGATCGCGCGCGAGGGACAGAGAGGCGGTGCGCAGGTGCTGCACATCCATCGGGCCGAGTCGGCGCGCACGCTCGCCGACGCGCTCGCCGCGATGCTGTCGCACCCGCTACCGGACCCCTTCGCCGCCGAGGTCGTCGCGGTCGGCGCGCACGGAGTGCAACGCTGGCTCAACCAGCGGCTCGCGGTAACCCTGGGCGCGCGAACCGGTGACGGCGTGGCCGCCAACATCGACTATCCGACCCCGGCGGCGCTGGTCGCCGACATCTCGGCCGCGGCCTCCGGCATCGCCGCCGACGCCGACCTGTGGGCACCCGACCGGCTGGTGTGGCCGATGCTGGCCGCGATGGACGCCGCAATCGGCGAGCCGTGGGCGGCGGTGCTGGCCCGCCATCTGGGCGTGGGCGCGGGCCCGGCCGAGGCATACCGGGCGGGCCGGCGGCTGGGCACCGCGACACATATCGCGACCCTGTTCGACAATTACGGCACGACCCGCCCGACATTGATCACCGACTGGGCGGGCGGCGCCGATACCGACGGCTGCGGTGCCGAGCTGCCCGAGGACCTGCTGTGGCAGCCGCGGCTGTGGCGGCGGGTGCGCGAGACGATCGGCATCCCCGCACCGGCGCAGCGGCTCGACACCGTGTGCCACCGGCTGCGCACCGATCCCGCGAGTATCGATCTGCCGCAGCGGCTTTCGATCTTCGGACTGCCCCGGATCCCGGCCGCGCAGCTCGCGGTGCTCGAGGCGGTGGCCGAACACCGGGACGTGCACATCTGGCTCGCCCATCCCAGCCCGGCACTGTGGGAACGGCTGCGCGGGTCCGATTCGGAGGGCGTCGAGGTCGCCGCCGCGACGGGGCCCACGGGCGCCGCGACGATCGTGCGCACCCGTCGCGCCGCTCCCCGGCGAGTGGTCGCCGAACCGATCGCCCGGCATCCGCTGCTGGCAGCGCTGGGCCGCGACGTGCGGGAAGTGCAGAACCGGGTATCCACCGTCGAGTTCACCGACCGGCACCATCCGCCCGGTCCCGAGCGCGCCGATACCGGAGATCGTTCGGGCACACTGCTTTCCGAGGTGCAGCACGCCATCCGCGCCGACCACTGGCCGCCGGTCGCGCGCGAGGGTGACGACAGCGTGCAGATCCACGCCTGCCACGGCCCTGCTCGGCAGGTGGAGGTGTTGCGCGATGTTCTGCTCGGCCTCTTCCAGCGCGATCCCACCCTCGAACCGCGCGACGTGATCGTGCTGTGCCCCGATCCCGACGGCTTCGCACCGCTCGTGCGGGCGGCCTTCGGCCAGGGGCCCGCCGCTCTCGACGACCCCGACGCCAATCCCGCGCACGGCTTGCGGGTCCGGCCCGCCGAACGCAGTGCGGGCGCGGCGAATTCGGTGCTCGCGGTGCTGGAGGATCTGCTGGCGCTGGCCGAGGGGCGGGTCGGTGTCACCCAGGTGCTCGACCTCGCCGCGACCGAACCCGTCCGATACCGCTGCGGATTCGACGACGACGATATCGAGCGGCTGCGCGAATGGGCCGCCGAAACCGGCGCTCGCTGGGGGATCGTGCAACGGCAGCGGCAGGCCTTCGGCCTCGCCGAATTCGGCCAGAACACCCTCAACGCGGCCGTCGACCGCATTCTGCTCGGCGTCGCCGCCGGGGAATCGGGCGAGGACTGGCTGGATCTGGCCCTGCCGCTCGACGACGTCGACTCCGGCGACGTGGACCTGGCCGGGCGGTTCGCCGAATTCGTCGATCGGCTCGCGGTCTGCGTGCGCGATCTGAGCGGGCCCACCCCGGCCGAACCCGCCGGCACGCCGCGACCCGCGCGGCAGTGGTTGCAGATTCTGCACCGCGCACTCGATCTGCTCACCGACCTGCCGGCCGCGGCGGCCTGGCAGGGAGTGCAGGCACGGCGGGAACTCGCCGCCGCGTTCGAACACGCGGACGCGGCCGAGTTGCGGCTGCCCGATGTGATCGCGGCCTTGCGGGCGCGGTCGCGGGCCCGGGCGCCGCGCTCGAACTACCGCACCGGCGAGCTCACCGTGTGCGGGCTGGCGCCGATGCGGTCGGTCCCGCATCGGGTGGTGGTGCTGCTCGGGCTCGACGACGAGGTGTTCCCGCGCACCGGCGGCATCGACGGCGACGACGTCACCGCGCGGGAACCCCTTGTCGGAGAACGTGATCCGCGCAGCGAGGACCGTGGTCTGCTGCTCGACGCCGTCCTCGCCGCCGAAGACCGTCTCGTCGTGCTCTACACCGGCGCCGATCCGGTGACCGGAACGCCCCGGCCACCGGTCACACCGCTCGCGGAACTGATCGACGTGGTGCGCGCCCACCGCGGCACCGGCGAGGTGGTGCGGCGTCATCCGCTGCAGGCCTACGACGGCCGCAACTTCGATGCGCGCGACCCGTTCGGTTTCGACACCCTCGCGCTGGCCGCCGCCCGTGCCGCGGCCCGCCCCGCGCAACCGAGTCCGCCGTGGCTGCCCGGCCCGCTGCCCGCCGTGGCGCGCACGGATGTGGAACTGGCGGAACTGGTGTCGTTCGCCGAACATCCGATCCGGGCCTTCCTGTGGCAGCGCCTGGGCATCCGGGTGCCGGAGGAGGACGAGGACATCGACGAACGCCTGCCCATCGAACTGACCGGACTGGCGACCTGGAATATCGGTGAACGCATGCTGGCGGCCCGGCTCACCGGCGCCGACCCGGCCGCGCTGCGGGCCGCGGAATGGCGGCGCGGCACCTTGCCGCCGTTCGGTCTCGGCGCGGCGGTGTTGGCCGAGGTGGAATCCACGGTCGACCGGCTGGTGCAGGTCGCCGCGCCATTGCAGCAGGCACCGGCGCGCACCATCGATGTCGCGGTGGATCTGGGATCGGGGCGGCGGCTGACCGGGACGGTCGCCGATGTGCACGACGACGCGGTCGTGCGCGCCACCTATTCGCGGCTGGCGCCCAAGCATCGGATGGCGGCGTGGGTGCGGCTGCTGGCGCTGGCCGCCACCGAACGGCACCAGAGCTGGCAGGCGGTGAGCATCGGGCGCGGCAAATTCGGTCGACCCGCTTGGCGTTCGTCGCTCACCGCACCGGCCCCCGCGCTCGCGGCGGACCTGTTGCGCGACCTGGCCGACCTGCGCGAGGAGGGTCTGGCCGAACCGCTGTCGTTCGCGCCCTCGGCATCGGCACTGTATGCCGAACGCCGTTGTCGCGGAGCGGATCTCGACTCCGCGCGCGCGGCCGCGGAGGAGGAGTTCTACGGCGGGCCGAAGGGTCCGCGCCCGTTCGGCGACCACACCGACCGCTATCTGACCTACATCCGGGGACCCGAACCGAGCTTCGAGCAACTGGAAACCCCGCTGCCCGAACCGGACCGGTACGGCGAGAGCACCACATTCGGCTCGGTGGCCCGCCGACTGTGGAATCCGCTGCTGGCCAACGAATCCCAGGGGCAGCCATGACCGAGGAACTGTTCCCCGTCACCGATCTGCGCACCGCGGAAGCGCCGGCGCACACCACCACCCGCCGCCGGCGCACTCGCGATGCCGACGAATCGGCCGATGCCGCCGAACTTTTCGCTGTCGACGAGGTAAGTCCAGGGAACGGGACGGACCTTCCCGATTCGGCCGGCAAGCCCTCCGATGCCGAGGCGGCGGATGTCGGCGCTTCCGACGCGGTAGATGCCGAGGCGGCCGATACGGTCGGCACCGAAGCGGTCGATACCGAGGGTGCGTGCGTCGACGCGGCCGACCGCACTGTCCCGGAAATGGCCGTGCGATCCGTCGACGTGGAAGCCGAACCGGCGCCGGCCCGCTCGCCGTCGAACCGCCGTAACACTGCCTCCGGAAGTCCCGGGCGCAGGAACGTCCGGGGCATCGCCACACGGGGCGCCGCGTCGTTCGGGCAGTTCGACCTCTGCGGTGAATTGCCCACGGGGACAACCGTTCTCGAGGCCAGCGCGGGCACCGGCAAGACCTATGCCATTGTCGGGCTGGCGGTGCGGTTCGTCGCCGAGGGGCTGGTCGACATCTCGCAGTTGCTGCTGGTGACCTTCAGCCGGGCGGCGACGCAGGAGTTGCGGGAGCGCACCCGGGAGCGGTTCGTCACGGTCGCGGCCGCGCTCGACGATCCCGAAGCCGCGCGCGCCGGAACCGACGAGCTGATCGCCCATCTGGCCGATGCCGACCCGGCCGAGGTGGCGCGCCGGCGCCGGCGGCTGGTCGCCGCGCTGTCGGATTTCGACGCCGGCACCATCTCCACCACGCACGGGTTCTGTCAGCGCATGCTCGACGAACTCGGCATCGAGGGCGAACACGATCCGCGGGTGCGGCTGGTCGAGGGCATCGAGGAACTGGTGAGCACGGTCGCGGAGGATCTCTATCTGGCCCGCTATGCCCGCGGCGGTGCGCCGATGCCGGTGCGGCAGGCGCTGTCGCTGGCGGCGGCCGCGGTGGCGGACCGGCGCGCGCGGCTGGTGCCGGGGGAGGAGCTCGGCGATCACCCGGCGGCCGAGGCGGCGGCGTTCGCGGCCGCGGTGCGCGCGGAAGTCGATCGGCGCAAACGGCTTTCGGGCATCCGCGACTTCGACGACCAGCTGGTGCTGCTGCACGACGTGCTCGCCGACCCGGTCCACGGCGAGCGCGCCTGCCGCCGTATCCGCGACCGCTTCCGCGTGACGCTGGTCGACGAATTCCAGGACACCGACCCCTTGCAGTGGGACATCCTGCGGCGGGTCTTCCACGACCACACCACCCTGGTGCTGGTCGGCGATCCGAAGCAGGCGATCTACGCCTTCCGCGGCGCCGAGGTCCTCAGTTATCTGGACGCGGTCGCCCACGCCGGCACCCGTCGCGAACTGGACACCAACCGCCGCAGCGACGCGGGTCTGCTGGCGGCGCTGCACCACATGCTGGGCGGCGCGGCCCTGGGACATGCGCAGATCACGGTGCCGCCGGTCACGGCGGTGCGGCCGCGCAGCCGGCTCGCCGGGCCGGAGGGCGCGGCGGTTCCCTTGCGGCTCAGATGTTTTCCCCGCCAGGGCGCCGGACCGTTGAACGGCAGCGGATTTCCGGTGGTGGGCCGCCAGCGCGATCGCGTGGCCACCGACCTCGCCGCCGATATCGTCCGCACCCTCGAGTCCGGGGCGCGGTTCGGCGACCGCGCGCTCGGCCCCGGCGACATCGCGGTGCTGGTCCGCACCCGCGCGCAGATCGACCTGGTGCGCGCGGAACTGGATCGCGCGGGTGTCGCGTCCGTCCTCGCCGGGGGCGCGAGCGTGTTCGCCACCCGCAGCGCCACCGACTGGCTGTGGGTGCTGCGGGCGCTGGAACAACCGCATCGCGGCGACCGGGTGCGGCTGGCGGCCACCACGCCGCTGCTCGGCCTGTCCGCCGCCGACATCGACGCCGGTGGTGCGGATCTGGTGGGCCGGCTCAGCACCCAGCTGCGCGATGCGGCCCGGCTGTTCGCGCGCTCGGGTTTCGCGGCCGTGTTCGACCGGCTGTCCGCCCAGGCCCAGCCCGCGCCGCGACTGCTGGCCCAGAGCGGCGGCGAACGACGCCTGACCGATCTGCGGCATATCGCGCAACTACTCGACGAGGTCGCCGCGCGGGAATCGCTCGGGCTCACCGCGCTCACCCGCTGGCTGGCCGACCGCGTTCGCGATCCGGCCTCGGGCGCCGTCGCGGGACGCAGCCGCCGCCTCGACCGCGACGCGGCCGCGGTGCAGATCGCCACCGTGCACGCCAGCAAGGGCCTGGAATTCCCCGTCGTCTATCTGCCTTTCGCGTGGGACGGCGCGAAGAACCCCAATCCGTCGACGCTGCTGTTCCACGACGGCGACGAACGAGTCCTCGACGTCGGCGGCCCGGAAGCGCCCGGTTACGCCGAGCACCGCCGCCGCTGCGAGGCCGAAGAGGCAGGCGAGGAGCTGCGGCTGCTGTATGTCGCGCTGACCCGGGCGCAGTGCCAGGTGGTGGCCTGGTGGGCGCCGGCCTACGGTACGGCGGCCGCACCGCTGCACCGGATGATCCTGGGTCGCGCCCCCGGCAGCGCGGAGGTGCCGGCGCGCAGCGAGGTGCCCGCGGATCCGATCGTGCTGCAGCAGTTGCGTGAATGGGCCGCGGCGGCCGGGCCCGGCCTGATCGAGATCGAGCCCGTCCGCGCGGCGGTCGAGGCACAACTGCGCACCGAACGCGGCCATACCGGCGATACGGCACTGGCGGCCGCGCGGTTCACCCGGTCCGTCGACCACGACTGGCGCCGTACCTCGTACTCGGCGCTCACCGCCTCGGCTCACGAAGTTTCCCATGGTGCAACGGATTTCGTGGCGCCGGATACCGTCGAGGGCGGCGCCGACGAGCCGCTGTCGCCCGCGCCGGAACTCGGTCCCGGCCTCGGGGGCGAGGACGAGTTCGCCGGCGCGCCATTGTCGTTGATGAACGACCTGCCCTACGGCGCCGAATTCGGCACCCTCGTGCACGGCGTGCTCGAGCTGGTCGACACCGATGCCCCCGATCTGGCCGCCGAGGTCCGGCTGCGCTGCGAACAGGCCGTCGAGCAACTCATGGCCGATATCGATCCCGGCGCCCTCGCTCACGCGCTCGTCGCGGTGTTGCGCACGCCGTGTGATCCGGTCGCGCTGGCCGATATCCGCTCCCGGGATCGGTTGAACGAACTGGAATTCGAGTTGCCGCTCGCGGGTGGTGACGACCCGGTGGCGCAGCGGGTGACGGTCCGGCGCATCGGCGCCCTGCTGCGCAAACATCTGCGGTCCGACGATCCGTTCGCCGGCTACGCCGATGCCCTCGACCTGCTCGACGATATTCCGCTGCGCGGGTATCTGACCGGAAGTATCGACGCGGTGCTGCGGACCGACGGCCCCCGCTTCCTGGTCGTCGACTACAAGACCAATCGGCTCGGCACCGGTGAGCTGACCGTCGCGCACTACCGGCGCGACCGCATGGCCGAGGAGATGACGCGTTCGCACTATCCGCTGCAGGCGCTGCTGTATTCGGCTGCGCTGCACCGCTATCTGCGCTGGCGGTTGCCCGGCTACGACCCGGCTCGCCACCTCGGTGGGGTGCGCTATCTGTTCGTGCGCGGCATGATCGGTCCCGCCACCCCGCCCGGCCACGGCGTCTTCGACTGGGACCCACCGGCGGAGCTGATCGTGGCGCTGTCGGATCTGCTGGCCGGTCAGGAGGGCGGATGACGGCGATTGCTCTGGCGCAGCGCGCCACGGGACTGTTGCGGACCTTCAACACCGCCGGTGTGCTGTCGGCGGCCGATGTGCACGTGGCGTTGCGGCTGGGCCGGCTCGGCGGTGAATCCGGGGAACAGGTGCTGTTGGCCGCCGCCCTCGCGGTGCGCGCGGTGCGGTCGGGGTCGGTGTGCCTGGAGCTGCGGCGCATGCACGAAATCGGCGTCGACGGTGAGGGTTTCGATCTCGGCGACGCGGAGCCGATCGATCCCGCTCTGCTGCCCTGGCCTGATGTCGACAGCCTGTGTGAGCAGTTGCGCGCGAGCCCGCTGGTGTGCGGCAGTCCGGCCGGACCGCTGTGCCCGCTGCGGCTGGTCGACTCCGAGGGCGGGCCGCTGCTGTATCTGGATCGCTACTACCGGCAGGAACAGACGATTCGCGAGGTGCTCGCGGAGCGTGCGCACGGCCATCCGCTCGTCGACCCGGACACCGTGCGCCGCGAACTGGACCGGCTGTTCCCCGGCACGGGCGGGCCCGGCGCCGCCCCGGACCGCCAGCGCATCGCCGCCGCCGTCGCCGCCACCAGCTGGACCACGGTGGTCGCCGGTGGCCCGGGTACCGGCAAGACCCACACCATCGCCCGCATTCTCGCACTGCTGGTCGCTCATCAGCGCGCCGTCGCCGACACGGCCCCGCTGCGTATCGCGCTGGCCGCCCCGACCGGCAAAGCCGCTGCGCGCCTGCAGGAATCGGTGCGCGAACAGGCCGGCGATCTCGACCTCCCGGAACTGACCGCGGCCACCGTGCACCGGCTGCTGGGCTGGCAGCGCGGCGGTACCACCCGCTTCCGCCATCACGCTCACAACCGGCTGCCCTACGACGTCATCGTCGTCGACGAAACCTCCATGGTGTCGCTGACCATGATGAGCAGGCTGCTGCCGGCCGTGCGCCCGGACGCGCGGCTGGTCCTCGTCGGCGACCCGGACCAGCTGGCCTCCGTCGACGCCGGCGCCGTCCTCGCCGATCTGGTCGCCGGGCCCGTGGCCGGCCCGCCGAATCCGATCCTCGAGCAGATCCTGGACACCGGTTCCGGCCCGGTGGCGGGTGCCGAGGATCTCAGCGAACGTGAGCGGAACCGCTTGCGCGGCGGCATGATTCGTCTCACTCGCGGCCGCCGGTTCGGTGGCCGGATCGCCGATCTGGCGGTGGCGGTGCGCGCCGGGGACGCCGAGACCGCGCTGGCGCTGCTGCACGACGGCGGCGCGGAACTGTCCCTGCACGAGCCCGACGAGATCGCCGATGTGCGCGCCGACGTGGTGCGCGCCGCGCGCGAATCCACCGCCGCCGCCGAGGCCGGGGACGCCGCGGCCGCGCTGCGGGCAATGGAATCGCATCGCCTGTTGTGTGCGCACCGGCAGGGGCCGTTCGGTGTCGAACGGTGGGACCGGATGGCCGGCGGCTGGGTGGCCGCGGCCGGCATCGGGACGGAAACCTTTGCGGGACAGTGGTTTCCCGGACAGCCACTGCTGGTGACCGCCAATGATCACGAGGCCCGCATCTACAACGGCGACACCGGCGTCATCGTGCGGTCCGCCGACGGTGGCCTGCGCGCCGCGCTGCAGCGCGGCAGCGAACCGTACCTGGTGCATCCCACCCAATTCCCGGGGGTGACCACGGTGTACGCGATGACCATCCATCGCAGCCAGGGCAGCCAGTACGGTGCGGTGACGATCGTGCTGCCGGGCCCGGAATCGACGCTGCTGACTCGTGAACTGCTCTACACCGCGATCACTCGCGCCCGGCAGCGGGTCCGCATCATCGGTACGGCGGAGGCGCTGGAGGCCGGGATCTCGCGGCGGGTGCTGCGGGCCAGCGGGTTGCGCGGCTGATCCGGGTCGCCCCTGCCGGTTTCACTCCGGTGCGGGCAGGAAGATCCCCGGAATCGTCAGCGCGAGTTCGACGTCCTCGCGCCGCCCCAGCGTGACCAGCACGGTGCGGATCATCGTCAGCCGGGCCTCGGCGACCGCGTCGGGATCGGGCTCCGCGCCCGGCGCCGTGGCCAGCGACACCTGGTAGACCACGAAGGCACAGACCTGCAGCGCGGTGTCGAGATCCAGCGGTGCGGGCAGTTGCCGGCCCAGCACCGCGAACTTCTCCCGCACCAGCGCGCGGATGTCGTCGAAGGCCTGCTCCCGGTACGCCGAGACCGGTGAGGCCGGATCGTGCAGCTCCGCGAACACCGGCCGCAGCATCGGCCCGTGCCCGCGGGCCCAGTCCAGGTAGGCGTCGATGATGCCGATACCGAGTGCCACGGGCTCGTCGGACTCCTCCAGTGCCCTGCGGATGCCGCCCACCAGTCCCTCGTTGGACTGGGTGAGAACCACGTCGAGCGGGGCAGTGGCGTTGGCGAAGTAGCGGTAGAAGGTGGGCCGGGAAATCCCGGCCTGTTCGATGATGCGGGCGACACTCAGTCCGCGCGAACCGAATTCGGTGAACACCGCGGCGGTGGCGGCGACGATGCGGGAGCGCACCTCGTCGGCCTGGGCGGGCGTCTGCGGCGGCCGGCCTCGGCGAGCAGCGCCGTTGTGAGTGGTGACCATCCCGTCCTGCGGCATCCGTGGTGCCTCCCTGATCGGTCGTGCGGACTTGACAGTGCCCGGCATCGCCCCATTAATCTAACATCGGTGTTAATCTAACACTGGTGTTCAACAAATTGTTGGGCATCTGCCGACCGAGAGGGCCGACAATGACGACCGCCCCAGACCTCGCCGCCCCGGCCCTGCCGCAGGAGTTGGTGGACCGCCTGCTCGCGCACGCCACCGCGGGTGGCGCGCCCTCGGTCGCGGTCTTCGCCCCGGCCACCGGCGCGAAGATCGCCGATCTGCCGCAGTCGTCCACCGCCGATATCGATGCCGCCTTCGCGACCGCCCGCAGCGCCCAGCAGCAGTGGGCGCGGGTTCCGGTGCGCGAACGCGTCGCGGTGCTGCGCCGCTTCCACGATCTGGTCCTGGCCGAACAGGACACCATCCTCGACATCGTGCAGACCGAGGCCGGCAAATCCCGCGTGCACGCCTTCGACGAGGTGGGTGACGTGGCGGTCAACGCCCGCTACTACGCCGCCACGGCCGAACGACTGCTGGCCTCGCGCACCCCGCGCGGTGTGCTGCCGGTGCTCACCAAGGTGGAGGTCCGCAACCGGCCGAAGGGTGTCGTCGCGGTGATCTCGCCGTGGAATTACCCGCTGGCCCTGGCCGCCTCCGACGCGCTGCCCGCGCTGATGGCCGGTAACGCGGTCGTCGCGCGACCGGACAACCAGACCGCGCTCACCGCCCTGTGGGCGATCGACGTCGCCGAACGCGCCGGTCTGCCCGCGGGTCTGTGGCAGGCGGTGCTGGGCCGCGGCTCGGTGATCGGCGGCGAGGTGATCGCGCGCGCCGACTACGTCGACTACACCGGTTCCAGCGCCACCGGCCGCACCATCGCCCGGCAGGCGGGGGAGCGGCTGATCGGCTACTCGCTCGAACTGGGCGGCAAGAATCCACTGCTGGTGCTCGCCGACGCCGATGTGAGCGCGGCCGCCAAGATCGCGGTGCGCGCCTGTTTCGCCTCGGCCGGGCAGCTGTGCGAATCCATCGAGCGCGTCTATGTGCACGACCGTGTCTACGATCGCTTCGTCAGCGAATTCACCGCCGGCACACAGGCTTTGCGGCTCGGTTCGGCACTCGACTACTCCTACGAGATGGGTTCGCTGACCTTCGCGCGCCAGCTCGACACGGTCACCGAACACGTCCGGGACGCCGTCGCCAAGGGCGCGACCGTGCTGGCCGGTGGCCGTGCGCGGCCGGACCTCGGCCCCTACTTCTACGAGCCGACCGTGCTGGCCGGGGTGCGCCCGGGGATGACGGTCTATCGCGAGGAGACCTTCGGCCCGGTCGTCTCGATCTACCGCGTGCACAGCGACGACGAGGCCGTCGAGCAGGCCAACGACACCGCCTACGGCCTCAACGCCAGTGTGTGGAGCCGCGATACCGGACGCGCCCGCGAGATCGCCGCCCGCATCCACGCCGGATCGGTGAACGTGAACGAGGGTTTCATCGCCGCGTGGGGCAGTGTCGCGGCCCCCTCGGGCGGGCTCGGCATCTCGGGCAGCGGCCGCCGCCACGGTCCGGAGGGACTGCTCAAATACGTCGACACCCAGACCATCGCGGTCCAGCGCGCACTGCCGATCGCGCCGCTGCCGGGCATGTCGGAAGCGCTGTGGGCGAAGACCATGACGCTCTACTTCGGCGCGATGAAGGCGTTGCGGCAGAAGTGATCTCGCCCGCTCGGGCACATCGGAAAGGGAACGAACATGGATACGGTCGCGGGCAAGCGGGTGCTGATCACCGGCGCGGCGATGGGCCTGGGCAAATCCTTCGCCCAGCGGGCGGTGCGCGAACAGGCCGCCGACGTGGTGCTGTGGGATGTCAACGAGACCGCGCTGAAGCAGACCGCGGCCGAACTGTCCTCCGGATCGGTGAGCCGGGTGCACCACTACGTGGTCGACGTCTCCGACCAGCAGTCGATCGTCGACGCCGCGGCCGCGGTGCGATCGGAGGTCGGCGATATCGACGTGCTGGTCAACAACGCCGGAATCGTGCGCGGCAACGGCTACTTCTGGGAGACCGAGAACCGCGCCGACATCGACAAGACGATGGCGATCAATTCGCTGGCGCCCATGTACATCGCGCTGGAATTCCTGCCCGCGATGGTGGACCGCAAGACCCCCGCTCGGGTGCTGAACATCGCCTCCTCGGCGGCGCTGGTGTCCAATCCGCGCATGAGTGTCTACGCCGCGTCCAAGTGGGCGGCGCTCGGCTGGTCGGATTCGGTGCGCCTGGAACTCGAGCAGTCCGGCAACGAGCACGTGAAGGTCACCACGGTGTGCCCGACCTACATCAACACCGGAATGTTCGACGGCGCCAAGGGTTTCTGGTTCACGCCGATCCTGGAGCAGGAAGAGGTCGTCGACACCGCGTGGCGGGAGATGAAGAACGGTGCGGCGCTGGTCGTGCTGCCGTGGACCTCCCGGCTCAACCGCGCCATCTCCGGTCTGCTGCCGCTGAAGGTGCGCGACTACTACCTGAACAAGGTGGGCGTGTACCACTCGATGGACGAATTCACCGGCCGCAAGTCCTGAGGCCCGGCAGATTCCCGAGACTTCGCCGGGTTCAGGAGGCTTCGCCGGTCCGGTCGCGCCACGGCAGCGTGACCGGCTCGGTCGGAATCCGTCCCGCCAGCAGCTCGCCGAGCAGCCCGGTCAGACCGAGCGGATACACCTGCTGATCGGTGCTCGCGAGCTCGTCGGCACTCCACCAGCGGAATTCATCGATGGCGGTGCTTTCGTAGCTCAGCAGACCGCTCGTATCCAGGTCGGCGCCGGTGGTGGGCAGCCGGTAGAAGAAGTAGTCCTCGCGGAACATGCCCGACAGCCATCCCGGAATATCCAGATGCCCGGCGGCCACCGCCACCTGCGGTCCGAGATCGGCTGTGCCGACTCGCAATCCGGTCTCCTCACGCAGTTCCCGTGCCGCCGCCTCGGCGGGCGATTCCGCCGCGTCGATGCCGCCGCCGGGGGTGATCCAGTACAGCGGATCCAGCGTGCCGCGATAGGCGATGAGCAGAATCCGGTCGTCGGCGTCCGCGAGAATCACCCGTCCCGATCTGCGCACGTATCGCTGCTCCACAACGCCTCATGCTAGCGGCCGCGGCGAATCCGTTTGTGCCATACTCTGCGCGGCGGAATGCGCCGAGGGAGGACGGAAGTACGCATGGGCCTGATGGACAAGATCCGCGGTGAATTCGTCGACATCATCGAATGGCTCGACGATACGAATTCCACGCTGGCGTGGCGGTTCCCGCGCTACGACAACGAGATCAAGAACGGCGCCGAACTGATCGTGCGCGAGGGCCAGCAGGCCGTCTTCGTCTACCGGGGGCAGCTCGCCGACCGGTACGAGCCCGGCCATTACGCCCTGACCACGGAGAACATGCCGATCATGTCCACCCTGCAGGGGTGGAAGCACGGGTTCAACAGCCCGTTCCGGTCGGAGGTGTATTTCGTCAACACCCGGCCCGTCACCGATTTCCGCTGGGGCACACCGCAACCGGTGACGGTGCGCGATCCCGACTTCCGCATGGTGCAGGTCCGCGCCAACGGCACCACCATCGTCAAGGTGGTCGACCCGGCCGTCTTCCTGCGCCAGGTCATCGGGACCGAGAGCGTGGTCGACATGGAGCAGATCACCGATCTGCTGCGGCGCACCGTCGCGCTGGCCTTCTCGGATATGGTGCTCGCCACCGGCCTGGGCGCGATCGATCTCCAGGGCCGTCAGGTCGAATTGTCCGACAAGCTGCGCGAATTCGTGGCGCAGCGGGTGGCGTCGTTCGGACTCGGTGTCGACGCGGTCACCATGACGATCTCGCTGCCGGAGGAAATTCAGCAGGCGATGACTCGCGGTGTGGCCCGCGGCGTCGAGGCCAGTGGATTCGCCGACAACGTCCGCGATCCGAACCGGTACCAGCAGGTGCAGGCGGCCGACGCGATGCTCGCCGCAGCGCAGAATCCCGGCGGCGGTGCGATGGGCGCGGCGATGCAGGCCGGGATGGGCGTGGCCCTGGGCGGGCAGATGGCGGGCGCGATGCAGGCCGGATTCGCGCAACCCGCCGCCGGCTATGCCCAGCCGGGCTACGGGCAGCAGCCACCGCCGCTTCCGGGGCAGCAGCAGTTCCACATCGACCTCGACGGACAGGCAGCGGGTCCGTTCCCGGTCGACCAATTGCGCCAGTTCGTCGCCGCCGGCCGCCTCACGCCGCAGACGAACGTCTGGACCACCGGCATGTCCGCGTGGGCCGCGGCCTCGACGGTCCCCGCGCTGCAACCGCTGTTCGGTGGTCCGCCGCCGCTGCCCGGCACCCCGCCCCCGCCGCCTCCCGCCGGCTGACCGCACCTGAGCCGAACCGGGGGACAGATGAATCACCCACGCCCACAACCGAACCCGTCTCCGGTGCCGCCACCCCTCCCAGGCCGCGGCGAACCCGAGGGCACGCCGCCGCCGCGGCCACCCGCGCCGGCCGGCTATCAGCAGCCGGAGGGCATGAGGCCGCCTCCGATGCCGTCGCCCGAGCAGGGCGGTTACCGCGCGCCGGGGACGATACCGCCACTCATGCCGAGCGGTGGTTATCGCACGCCGGACGGTATGACGCCGCCACCGCCGGGCGTTCGGGCCGAATACCCTGACCCCGTCACCGGCCGTCCCGGGCCACCGCCGGGCATGACGCCGCTCGGTCGTGGGAGCTACGCGCCCGGCGGTTTCGGGGATGGGCCGCCGCCTCCGTCTGGGGTTCCGCAAGGTGCCGCAGATCCGGCGATGCTTCATCGGACCGAGCTCACTCGTACCTACCCCTGTGGCGCGTGCGGCGGCCAGCTGGTGTTCGATATCGCCGCACAGCAGTTGCGGTGCCCCAGTTGTGGCAACTACTCACCGCTGTCGGCGCCGCGGACACCGGTCGTCGCGCGGGATCTGCGGCAGGCGATGGGGGAGTTGCGTGCGCTGCAGGCTGTGACCACCGGGCCCCAGATCACCGGGGATCGCGAGGTGAAGTGCCAGAATTGCGGTGGCACAACCACCTTCGTCGGCAGCCTGACCGCGACGCGCTGCCCCTACTGCACCACGCCGATCCAGCGTGACGACGTGCACAATGCTCCCGCCCGGTTACCGGTCGACGGTGTCGTCCCCTTCCGCGTCGACGAGAAGGCAGCGCGCGACCGCGTCGAGAAGTGGGTCGCCGGACGGTGGTTCGCGCCGACCGCGTTCAAGAAGTACAAGCGGCTCGGTTCGCTGGCGAGCGTCTACCACGCCTATTTCACCTACGACGCCGACGTGCACACGTGGTATCGAGGCGAACGCGGCGAGGAGTACACCGAACGGTACTGGGACGACGGAGAGCTGAAGAGCCGCACCGAAATTCGCTGGTATCCGGCGATGGGGGAGGTCGGCAACCGGTTCGACGATCTGCCGATCCTCGCCAACGACATCGACGACGCCGCGCGCGTCGCCGAACTCGAACCCTGGCCGGTCGCGGAGGCCACCGGCTATTCGCCGGAGTACGTCGCCGGTCATCTGGCCCGCACCTACGATCGCGACGCCGAGGAGATGTTCCCGGTCGCCCGCACGCGGATGGAGAAGGTCATCGAGCAGACCGTGCGCGAGGACATCGGCGGTGACCGCCAGCGCATCCACGATCTGCGCTCGAGCTGGAATTCGCTGGCCTACAAGCACATTCTGCTGCCGATCTGGCTGCTGACCGTGGTGTACGCGAACACTCCGTTCCGGGTCTACATCAACGGCCTGACCGGTGAGGTCGTCGGGCAGCGGCCGTGGAGCAAGGTCAAACTCGCCGCCTTCGTCACGGTCGTCACGCTGCTGATCATCGGCGCGGTGGTCGCGCTGTCGATGTGGCACGGCGGGGGAACCCACCATCACAGCACCGGCCACACCACCGTCGTCCACCACGGGAGCTGACATGTTCGTGCTGCTACTGCTCGTGCTCGGCCTCGTGGTAATCGTGGGCGGGGTCGTCGCGATCGGGCTGGTGGCCCTGGCCCATCAGCGCCGCCGCATCGCCGCCGAGAACCAGGTGGTACCGGGCACCGCCACCCGCGCACCGTCCTCGTGGGCGCGCTCGCACGACCCCGAGGCCCGCCTGCACCGCCGCCTGCGCGATGCGATGACGGCGTTGCGCGCGGTGACGGCCTACGACACGGCGGCAACGGTCACCCTCCGGGCCGATCTGGAACAGTCGGCACTGGCTCTCGACGACCACTTGGTCGCGATATCGATGCTGCATCCCGACGCGCGGACCCCGCAGCTGGCACAGGCCGACCGCGCGGTCGCGGCGGTCGAGGCGGGTGTCGCCGACTACGCCACGGCCGCAACGCAACCGGATCTCAGCGCGCTCGAGGCCGATCTGGCGGGGGTGCGGGCGCGGTTGCGCACGGCCGACGACCTGCGTCGAGGCATCGGCGCCTAGCGTCCACCGCTCAGCCGGCGGGTCTGGTTCCGCACACTACTGTCGCTCCGTAGTCGGACGATTCCGCGATCGCGGGGCGCAGCCCGGCTGCCGCGACGATCGCGGTGGCGGTATCGATCTGGCCGGTGGCGATTTCGACCAGGACCCAGCCGCCGATGCTCAGCCACCGCGCGGCAGCGGCGGCCACGCGGCGCAGCACGTCGAGTCCGTCGGCGCCACCGTCGAGGGCGGTGCGGGGTTCGTGGTCGCGGGCTTCCGGCGGCATCTGCGCGATCATCGCGGTCGGCACATACGGGGTGTTGGCCAGGAGCAGATCCACGCGTCCGATCAGTTCGCCGGGCAGTGCGGAAAACAGGTCGCCCTGAAAGACCTGCCCGCCCAGCGGCTCCAGATTGCGCCGCGCGCACGCCACCGCGGCGCCGTCGATATCGGCGGCGACCAGCTCGACGTCCACTCCGCCGGCGCGCAACGCGGTCGTCGCCGCCAGGCCCAAAGCGCCTGAGCCACAACACATGTCGACCACGGTGCGCCGATCTCCCGGCCGGGCGGCGGTGCGTTCGAGGGCTTCGTCGATCAAGAACGCGGTGCGTTGCCGCGGCACGAATACGCCGGGGTCGAGCGCCACCCGCACGCCGCGGAAGTCGGCCCAGCCCACCAGGTGTTCGAGCGGTATGCCGTCGGCGCGTCGTGCGACGAGCGCGGAGAGCTCGCCGGGGGAGGAGGCGGCCTGCCGCAGCAGCGCCGCTTCCTCCTCGGCGAAGACGCATCCGGCGCGGCGCAGCGCGGCCACGACCGCGTCGGTGTCGGGATCGTGGGCTTCGAGGTCGATCACCTCACCATTGTCGGCGCGGCGTCAACCACGTTTTCCGCGCGAACTAGCGGGCCGACGGCAGCAGGAAGGTGCGGGTCGCGTCGAGATAGATGCCGCGCTGGGCGGCCTTGCTCGGCGGCGGCAGCTGCGACACCAGCTGATCCAGCGAGGTCATCGCTCCTACCACGCGGGTGCCGGCGACGATGAAATCGGCCACCGCGCGGCGGATGTGGTTCGGTGAGGTCACCACGACCGCACTGGTCGCGCCGGCGTCCTGGAGCATCCGGGTGCTGAACAGTGCGTTCTGCACGGTCGACGTGGCGCGGTCCTCGACCAGCACGCGGGAGGCGGGGATGCCGTGGCCGATCAGCCAGCCCGCCATCGCGGCGGCCTCCGGCACTCCGTTCTGCGGGTTGCCGCCGGTCACCACGATCGGCGACATCGGCGCCGCGATCGCCTGCAACCACGCCGCGGTGAGCCGGTTGACCAGTTCGGGGCGCAGGCTGCCGTCGGGGAGCAGGCCGTAGCCGAGCACCACGATGCCGGTCTGCGGGCCGACCAGCGCCGGCAGCGGATTGGGCAGGGTGCCCACGGCCGCGCCGATGGCGCCGATGAGATTGCGGGCGCCCTGGGCCATGCCGGGATCGATGGCCGCCAGCCGGTTGAAGGCGGTCTCACGCGTGACCAGATCGCCGGTGTAGTCGGACCAGATGCCCTGCAGAGCCAGCGCCTGCGCGTCGTCGGGTGTGTTGTCCAGCAGTGCGCGCAAATCGGCCAGACCTGCCGCGTCGTTGCCGTTGACGAAGTTCTCCTGGGCAGAGTTGTACAACGGCGCCGGTCCGTCGGCGGCCGTGGCCGTCGCGGTGAGTGGTCCGGCCAGCAGCGCGGCCGCCGAGGCCGCGACGAGAAGATGTTTTATACGTCTGGCGATGTTCACTGCAGTTGTCACCTTTCCGGGCGAGCGGGATCCCGCGTGGGTGGGGTGGGGCGTGGGCACAGCCGTGCCCACCATACGACCCGAATCGGTGAGGGCCCCGGATTTGCCCCCGCTCGAGTCTGCATTCGCGGGGGTGGCGGCGGCCGTCGGCGCTGGTGTGCGGCCCGATAGGGTTGCCGGGTGGACACCCTATCGCTGACCGGCAAACAACTCGCCGCCGACCTCAACGCCGAGACGAAGAACCGCGCCGCCGCACTGGCCGAAGCCGGGGCCGCCCCCCGCCTGGTGCTGGTGGTGGCCAACGACGATCCGGCCAGCGGGTGGTATGTCAATTCGCTGCAGCGCGCGGCCGCTCGGCTCGGAATCGACTGCGAGACAACCGATCTCGGCGCGCAGGCGAGTGCCGCCGAGATTCGAGAGGCGCTGGCGAAGCTCAGCGAGGACCCCGCGGTGCACGCGGTGATGCTGCAGACTCCGCTGCCCGCCGGTGTGGAACTCAACGACGTCAGCTCGGCCATCGCCGCGGCCAAGGATGTCGACGGCGTCAGCCCGCTGTCACTGGGACTGCTCGCCGCCGGACTGCCCGGATTCCCTCCCGCCACCTCACAGGCGGTGGTGGAGCTGGCCAAACATCACGACATCGCGCTGGCGGGCCGGCACGTCGCGGTCGTCGGCCGTTCGAACGTGGTCGGCAAACCTTTGGCACAACTGCTGCTGGCCGAGAACGCGACGGTGACGGTGTGCCATTCGCGGACCACGGACCTGCCGGCGGTCACCTCGGCCGCCGATATCGTGGTCGCGGCGGCCGGGCGGGCCGGCCTGATCGGTGGTGATCATGTGCGCGAGGGCGCGGTGGTCATCGACGTGGGTACCAACGAGGGACCCGACGGTGGCATCGTCGGCGATGTGGACGCCGCCTCGGTCGAGGGCCGGGCCGCGGGACTGAGCCCGGTGCCCGGCGGTGTCGGACCCGTCACCACCGCGCTGCTGATGCGGCACGTGGTGGAGGCGGCCGAAGCGGCGCGCTGATCACCAGTGGGTGGTCACCGGATCGCCCACACTCACGTTGTCGTAGTACCACTCGGCATCGGCGGGAGCCAGGTTGATGCAGCCGTGGCTGACATTCGAATTCCCTTGCTGACCGACCGACCACGGCGCCGAATGCACGAAGACGCCGCCCGAGGTGAGCCGTTCGGCGAATTCGCCGGTCAGGTAGTAGCCCTCCGGGTCGTCGAGCGGAATGCCGATGGTGCGCGAGTCGAAGATGATGGTGCGGTCCTTCTCCATCACGGGGAAGGTGCCCACCGGGGTCTCGCGTCCGGGCTTACCCATCGAGGCCGGCATGACCCGTGGCGCCTGCCCGGGAATGAATACGGTGAACGTATGCGCCGACATGTCGGCATCGGCGCTGGTCCCGCCGTCGGTCCGGAATTCGGACCGGGCGTTGCCCGCCGTCACGGTGAATCGGGCATCGGCCGGCAGGTATCCCGTGGAGTTCCAGACCAGTTCCCGGTCGTTGGTCCAGGAGAACGTTCCGGCCTGCGCGCCGACGTGTACGGACCGTTCGGCGCGGGCGCGATCGGTGACGGGTGCGGTGAATCGGACGGTGACCGGATGGGCGATGCCGACGACGGCGCCGTTGCCCGGTGAGATCGAGGCCACGGGTGTGGTCTGTGGTGTGGCCAGCACCGCTGCCGCGGTGCCCGTGGTGACTGCGGCCAGTGCTGCGATGACTGTCGCCAGGAACAAATGACGCATCATGTTCCTCATGGCTCCACCCCCTCAGGTGGTGTGTGTATCAGGACCTCGATCCTAGTTCCGGATGATCATGGTCGCCGGAATAGTTTTCGCTTCGTAACGACAGTTACGGTGTGGCAAACCGAGGTTCAGCCGAGGGGTGTGGTATACGGCTCAGCCGACGACGGCGGCGAGGACGTCCGTGTGCAGCGCGTCCGCGCGGGCGAGGATCTCCTCGATGCGCTGCAGCGCGGGCGCGAACTCCTCGGCCTCGTGGTCGCCGAGCGAGCCGACGTTGATGGCGATATTCAACTGTGAACTGGCGGCGGCGGCCCGGGCGGCATCGGCGGCGGCGCCGATGTCGGTGACCACGTTCGGATTGCCGATCGGCAGCAGATCCGCAGCCAGCGAGAGCACCTCGCCGGCTTCGGCGACCACCGCGGCCGGGACTCGCGCGGCCTGCAGCAGTGCCGAGGTGATCGCTTCCTTGCGGGCTGCGATCTGCTCGTCGGTGTCCTTGGGCAGTTTGTAGGCCGCGCCGACCGCGGTGAAGGCGGTGGCGTCGGCATCGGCCAGGGTCAGGGCGCGCTCCCGGGCGGCGTCGGCCGCCGCGATGATCCGATCGATCGCCGGACGGTTGTCGGCATCCTTGGCGCGGGTGGTGTAGCGGGCCACCATCGCCACCAGTGCGGCGCCCTGGGCGGCGTGCAGTGCCGCGACCGCGCCGCCGCCGGGCGCGGGGATCTTGGCGGCGAGATCGTCCAGGTAGCGGCCGATCGTCGACTCTCCGAACGTCGTGGTGTCCGGCGACGATGCGGTGTCCTGAGACATGCTGCGGGGCCTCCCGTTTCGAGGAATCGGCGTGCGGTACGCCGATAACCGTACCGGGCCGCGCGCCGGATCATCGACCGGCCCGTACCGCCCTGTCGCGGACGGTGTGCGGGCGGTGTGCAGGATGGAACCGAGACCGCCCCGGCCGCGATCGCGGATCGCGGTTTGTGACGGGTGGTGCAGTGCGATAACCTCACTGCAACTGGTTGCATATGAACGGAGTTGCATACGATGCGGATCGGGTTGGGCATCAACTATGCGGGGGGCTTCAAGGAGGTCGCGGCCGAGGTCGCCGACCTGGAACGGGCCGGCCTGGACATCGTCTTCGTGCCCGAGGCCTACTCCTACGACGCGGTGAGCGGACTGGGATATCTGGCGGCCAAGACCGAGCGGGTGCAGCTGGCCTCGGGCATCCTGCAGCTCTACACCCGCACGCCCACGCTGACCGCGATGACCGCGGCGGGTCTGGACTACGTCTCCGACGGCCGCTACGTCCTCGGTCTGGGCGCCTCCGGACCGCAGGTCATCGAGGGGTTCCACGGCGTGCCCTACGACGCGCCGATCGGCCGCACCCGCGAGGTCGTGGAGATCTGCCGCAAGGTGTGGCGGCGTGAACGCCTGGAGTACCAGGGCAAGTACTACACGATCCCGCTGCCCGCCCAACGCGGCACCGGACTGGGCAAACCGCTGAAGCTGATCAACCATCCGGTACGCGACCGCATCCCGGTGTTGCTGGCCGCGCTCGGCCCGAAGAACGTGCAGTTGGCCGCCGAACTGGCCGAAGGCTGGCAGCCGATCTTCTTCCTGCCGGAGAAGGCCCGCGACGTGTGGGGTGAGGCGCTGGCCGCCGGCACCGCGAAACGCGATCCGGAACTCGGCGACCTCGACGTCTACGCCGGGCCGGCGCTGGCGATCGGCGACAACGTGGAGCCGCTGCGCGAGTTCGTCAAACCGCATCTGGCGCTCTACATCGGCGGTATGGGAGCCAAGGGCAAGAACTTCTACCACTCGCTGGCCACCCAGTACGGTTACGGCGCCGAGGCCGATCGCATCCAGGAGCTGTATCTGGCCGGCAAGAAGGACGAGGCCGCCAAGGTCGTACCCGACGAGCTGGTGCGCGACATCTCGCTGATCGGTTCGGCGGGCTTCGTCAAGGAGCGGGTGGCGGCATTCCGGGAGGCCGGTGTCACGGTGCTGAACGTGGTGCCGCTCGCCGCGACCGCGCCGGAACGGGTGAAGCTGATCGAACAGCTGCGCGAGCTGGTCTGACAGGCGTGGCCGGCAGCCCGCTTCCCGGGCTGCCGGCTCGGTCCGCTCAGCCCTGGTGCAGCGCCGCGAGCGCGGCGTCGAGGGTGGGGTGCAGGGCGAACACCTGATCGAGATTGGTCAGTTTGAGCTGTCTGCTGGTGGCCGGCCCCTCGGCGACCAGGACGATGCGCGTCGCGGAGCCCGCCCGCTGATGGGCGGCCACCAGGGCGGCCATACCGGCCGAGGCCAGGAAACTCACCTGCAACAGGTCGATGATCAGTGCCGCGGGTTTACCGCCGAGGGTCGCCTCGATCGCACTCTCCAGTGCGGGAGCGGTCGCCAGGTCGACCTCGCCGGCCACCGTGAGCACGGTCGCATCGTCGTGCACGCTGACCGAGGTGGTCATCGCGTCGGCGAGGGGATACGCGTCTCCGGGAGTATTGGTCACGGTTGTCAATCTACCTGCTGGGTACCCGGGACTCTCTCCGGCCGGGCAATTGCTTTCCGGCGCAAGGAGTTAACCGTGCGACGGACGCGCGATCGGTCGTCCGCACGCACGGGCGGAGGTGTCACGGCGGATTTACCGGGTATCGCGAGCACAACCGGAGAGGCGGTTCGCTCGTGGGCGGAGCGAGGTCGCCCGATTCGATCGGTGCCCGGAGGAGTGGTTGGTCAGATGTCGCATATCGAGAACGGCCGAGCGCCGGAGACGGCGTCGGTGGCCGAATTGGTCGGCACGACCACGGAGCAACTGAGCCGGCTGGTTCGCGAAGAGGCGAAACTGGCGGTTGTCGAGGCGCAGGGCAAGGCCAAACGGGTGGGAGCCGGTGCGGGGATGCTCGGCGCCGCCGCGGTGCTGGGGCTGGCCGTCCTCGGCGCCTTGGTCGCGGCCGCGATCGCGGCCTTGGCGCTGGTGCTGCCCGTATGGGCTTCCGCGTTGATCGTGGCCGCAGCGCTGGCCGTGATCGCCGGTGTCTTCGGTCTCCTCGGGCGGACGAGCATCCGCAAGGGGAGTCCGCCGATCCCCGAGCAGGCCGCCGCGAATGTCCGGGAAGACGTGGCCGTCATCAAGGAAAGGGCACAGCGATGAACATCCCTTCCGATCCGGAAGCGTTGCGTTACGACCGGGATCTGACGCGCGAGGAACTGGGCCGCACCGTGCAGGCGCTGAGCGACAAGCTCGACGTGCCCGGCCGCACCCGCGAGCGACTGCACCGCGGTGCCCGCTCCGCTCAGGACAACGCGGACCGGGCGGCGCAGGTGGTCAAGCAGATCCCGTTGCCGGCGATCGGCGTCACCGCGGCGGGGGCGATCGCCGCGGTCTGGCTGGTGCGGCGCAAGCGGTCGTGACGGGTCAGTTCGCGCCCGCGCCGGGTGGCCCGCCGAGGGGCCAGCGCGCGTAGGTGCGTTCCGGCCTGACGGTGATCACATCGGTGACCTCGATGAGTTCGGCGGGCACGATGCCGTCGGGAAAGTGCTCGATGCTCGGCACGATCACCGCCTCGGCATCCGTGGTGATCGCCGCGCCGATCAGGAACTGCACCGGGTTGTCGGTGCGATCGCCGAAGGCGACCGTTTCCGAGAGCGTGTAGCCCAGACGTCTTGCCAGACAACGGATTTGCGCCGCGTCCCACTCCTGCTGCAGGCGTGAGACCTCCGTGCGCAGAAAGCCGAGGGCCAGAAAACTCATGGCAGTCCTCCTCGCGTCGTCCGCAATCGGAACCACCGGCGACGTGGTTGTCCGCACGCCGGTTCATCCCGCCGCTGTACCTCTCGCGGACAGACCCGCGAATCTCTAGCAAACTCAGAAGGTATTTCCCGGTCGCCGGAGCGGGCAAACCCCTGTCCGGGGGTTGACACAGGCGCTCGTCCGGTGCGGTTTGCTGGGTCGGACCGGGGCTTTGTCGAGGTGAACGCCGGTTTTTGGATGATCTTGGTCCCTGCCGCGCTATCGCGAGAAGGGCGATGAGGTCATCTGCATCGCCGCATCGTGTCCGCCCCGGACCCGAAGTGGGTATCTGCTCCGGAGGGTGAGCGCGGTCGTGGTTGCTCGGCGGCACGCCGAGGTACCCGCAGGCGACCGCAGCGTATTCTCAGCTAACTGTCGAAACGTGCGTGACATCGAAGAACTCGATCCGCAGCAGTTCGTGGCGCAGATCGGCGATCCGCAGGCCCGGATCGTGCGGCGGCGGCTTCGTCGTCGAGGTGGGTAGGCGCCGATGCCGCCGGACCGCGGTCGCTATGCGCGGTAGGCGTCGGTTCCCGCGCGGGACAGGACGATGTTCGGGACCACCGCTCGCGACGACAACCGCAGCAGGGCATCGACCATTTCGACGATGTCGCTGACGGCGAGCATCTGCTCCGGCGGGATGCGGTCGTGGATCCAGGCGCTCATATCGGTGTCGACATAGCCGGGGGCGAGGGTGGTGGCGCTGATGCCGTTACCGGATTCCTCGGCGTTGAGGGTGGCGATCAAGGAGATGAGTGCCGCCTTGGCCGCACCGTAGACGGCGAGTCCGGCTTCGGCGTAGACACCCGTGATCGACGACAGCGCAATCACTTTCGCGCCGCGGTCGGGTTCGGCGGCCGCGGCGGCGCGCAGCATCGGCAGCGCGCCCTGGATGAGTTGCAGCGGCGCCCGCAAATTGACCGCGAGGGTTTTGTCGAAGCGCCGCATGGAGGTTTCGGCGACCGGACCGGCGGTGCCGACCCCCGCGTTGAGGATCAGCGCCGACAGGGTCCCGAATCGGTTCGCGTGCCCGGCCAGCACCCGCTCGACGCCGTCGGTGTCGGACATGTCGGCGGCCACGGCGACGAGGTCGGTCGCGCCGGCCGACCGAAGCTGCGCGGCGACCTCGTCGAGGCGTGCGGCATCGCGGGCGGTGACGGTGAGCGAATAGCCTTGTTCGGCAAGGCGGTTCGCGATCCCGAGCCCGATGCCGCGGGACGCCCCGCTGATCAGGGCGGACTTGTGATTTCCGGTCATCTCCGGACTCCTTTCAGTGCGCGCAGCCCGGCGGCCATGAATTCCGGTGTCGCCTCGGCCGCGCGTTCGGCCGCGGAGCCGGCATCCGAGCCCTGTAGCGCGCGGTGGGTGATGCCCTCGCCGATGACGCCGAGCTTGAAATTGGCCAGTGCGAGATAGAAACCCCAGTCCCCGAGATCGCGGCCCGAGGCGATGGCATAAGCCTGGGCCAGATCGTCGGCACCGGGCATGCGGTGGCTGGTCCACGCGGCCGGTGAACCCAGCACCAGATCGAAGATCGGTGCCCGGTACACGCACATCAACGCCACATCGGTGAGCGGATCACCGAGCGTGGACAGCTCCCAGTCGACGACGGCGCGAACCCGCCCGGGGTCGTGGGCATCGAGAATGGTGTTGTCGATGCGGAAGTCGCCGTGCACGATCGAGGCGGCCGACCGGGTGGGCACCGCCTCCGCGAGCGCGGCGTGCAGGGCCGCCACATCGGGAAGTTCGCGGGTCTTCACCCGTTCCCACTGCGCGGCCCACAGATTCACCTGCCGGGTGACGAATCCGTCCGGGCGCCCGAACTTCTCGAGTCCGACCGCGTTCGGATCCACGGCATGCAGCTCGGCCAGTACCCGCACCAGTTCCTCGACGGCGGCGTCGATCTGGGTGTCGGTGAGGGCGGCGAGATCGTCCTGATCGCGGATCACCATGCCGTCGACGAATTCGACGACGGTCATGGGCGCGCCGAGTGTGGCGCCATCGGCGTCGAAGACGACCGTCTTCGCCACGGGCACAGCCGATTCGCGTAAGGCGTGGGTCACCGTGAACTCGCGGGCCATATCGTGCGCGGACGGGGTGAGGCCCGCGACCGGCGGGCGGCGCACCACCCACCGCGACGCCTCGTCGGAGGCGACGAAGGTCAGATTCGACCGGCCGCCGCTGATCAGTTCCACACGCAGATCACCGCGCACGTCGACGCCCTGCTCGCGCAGGAACCGCTCGAGCGCGGGCACATCCATTCCCGGCAGGCTCATTCGGCATCTCGCAAGGCGCGCTTCGCGGCACCGACCGCACGTTTCGCGATCGCCCACCGATGGACCTCGGACGGTCCGTCGTAGATGCGGAAGGGCCGCACCTCACGCGACAGCCGTGCCAGCGGGAGATCGCCGGACACACCGAGACCGCCGCACATCTGCATACTGCGGTCGATGATCCGGAAGATGGCTTCGGCGGCAAAGGTTTTCGCGATCGAGGTGGCGTCGGCGGCCGGTTCGCCGCGATCGAGTTCCCAGCACGCGCGGGTGAGCAGGGCCCGGGTGGCGGCGATATCGATCTCGTTGTCGGCGATCATCTTCTGCACCATGCCGAGATCGCCCAGTCGCGAGCCGAAGCCCTCGCGCCGGGCCACGTGCGCGACCGCGACGTCGTGGCCGCGGCGCGCGGCGCCGAGCCAGCGCATCACATGCGTCATGCGGGCCGGGCCGAGACGGACCTGGGCGTATTCGAAGCCGCGGTCGACCTCGCCGAGAACGGCCGCGTCGGAAACGAGCAGGTCCTCGAAGAACACCTCGCAGTGCCCGCCGACCATCGAGCGATCCAGTGTGTCGAGGTGGCGTCCGACCCGGATGCCGGCACTGTCGGCGGGCGCCAGGAACATGGTCGCGCCGCCGCGCTGGCCGGGCTCTCCCGAGGTCCGGGCCATGATGATGAAGAAGCCCGCGCCGTCGGCGCCGGTGATGAACCATTTGCGGCCGTTGATCCGCCATCCGCCGTCGGCGCGGACCGCGCGGGTGGCCAGCGCGGACGGATCGGAGCCCGCACCGGGGGCCGGTTCGGTCATCGCGAAGGCGGACCGCACCTCGCCGCGCGCGAGCGGCGCGAGGTACTGCTGCTTCTGCTCCGGGTTCGCGATATGCGCGAGCATGTGCACATTGCCCTCGTCGGGTGCGGCGATATTCAGCGCCGTCGGGCCGAACAGCGAATAGCCGGCCTCCTCGAATACGGGTGCGCGGTCCGACATTCCGAGACCGTGGCCGCCGTATTCGACCGGCGCGTGCGGCGCGAAGACACCCGCCTCGCGAGCGGCCTGCTGCAGGTCGACGCGGAACGTGTCGCCACCGGCCGCGGTGATGTCGCCGTCGTGCGCATCCTCGAGCGGCAGCACCCGATCGCGGATGAAGGTGCGGGTGCGTTCGGCCAGCTCGTGTACCTCGGGCGGCGGGGACAGCTCGATCGCCACGGTCCACTCCTCGTGCTCGGTCGCCGAACGATCGCTCGGCGATCACCTGCCATGCAGGGTGGCATGTGGTGATAATGCCTGTCAATTCGGTGTTCTTCGTGCCTTTCGCTGTTCAGGTATCCTGAACGCTATGGAGAGTGCGGAGCGGGAACGACACGGTGTGGGCAGCCGGGTGCGGCAGGCGAGAACCGCTGCCGGGCTCTCGCTACGTGCGACAGCGGAACGGATCGGGGTCAGTCCGGCCACGCTCAGCGCGGTCGAGAACGACAAGACCGGCGTCTCGATCGCCCGGCTGCGTGCCTTGGCCGCGGTGCTCGACACCACGGTCGCATGGCTGATCGACGAGTCTCCCGCGCCGTCGCCTGCACGCCCGCGCGTGCGGACGGTCGCCACGTCCGAGGAGGACACGACCCGCGCGTGGCGCGAATTCCCGCCGCTGGACATCGATCCGGTCCTGGCCGCCGCCATCGATTCCTTCGTCGAGACCGGATATCACGGCGCGACCATGCGGTCGATCGCCCACCGCGCCGGGATGAGCGTGCCCGGCGTCTATCACCACTATCGGGACAAACAGGAACTTCTCGTCCGCGCGCTCGACCTCACCATGGACGAATTGCATTGGCGCACAAGGGCAGCGCGCGGCGAGGCGACCGGTGGCCGCGACCGCCTGATCCGCGTGGTCGAGGCTCTCGCCCTGTTCCACACCCATCGCCGCGAACTGGCCTTCATCGGCGCCAGCGAGATGCGCAGTCTCACATCGGACAATCGCCGGCGAATCACCGCATCCCGCAACGACATTCAGTATCTGCTCGACGAGGACATCGATACCGCGCTGGCCGAGGCGAACCTGCCTACCGCCCACGCGCGTGTCGCCGGCCGCGCCATCGCCACGATGTGCACGTCACTGCCGCAGTGGTTCCGGCTCGAAGGGCCCGCCACTCCCGAGCAGATCGCCACCGAGTACGCGGATTTCGCCCTCGGCCTGCTCGGGATCGAGACGCGGAATACGGTGCCGACCATGGAATGAGCGACCACGGACCGATCGACGAGGGACAGACCGGTCACGGGCGGGCCGGCCTGCTCAGACCCTGCTCGCCGCCGAGAACGTCACCAGCGGCAATTTCGCGGTCATCCGCACCCGCGTGCCGGTCTCGGTCTGCTCGATCTCCACCTCGTCGGCGAGGGCGCGCATCATGGACAGCCCGCGCCCGCGAGTACCCGGATCCTCGGGTTGCGGCCGCCACGTCCCGGTGTCGACGATCTCGAGGCACACCGCGCCGCGCACGTGGGTGGCGGTGAGCGTCACCTGGCCGGGCGAGCCCGGGGCATAGGCGTGCTCGATGCTGTTCGTGCAGGCCTCGTTGGCGGCGGCGACCAGATCGGCGGCGAGGTCGTGACCGACCGCGGCCGCCGACAGCCACGACGTGAGCGCGCGGCGCACACCCGACAGCCGCGCGGGCTCGGCGGGTATGTCCAGCCGCAGCGGCGGGGGCGGCTGGCGGTAGACCACCATCGCGATATCGTCGTCGTAGCCGGCTTCGGGGCGTAGCCGCGACAGCACCGCGTCGGCCACCTCGCGCGGCAGATGCGTTGCGGCGCCGGACAATTCGTCGGCGATCTGGTCGAACCGGATGTCGATATCGATACCGCGCTGCTCGACCAGGCCGTCGGTGAACAACACCAGCGTCGAACCGGGTTCGATCGCGGTGGTCGCCTCGGGCCGGTTCGGGGTGTCGAAGGTGGCCAGCGGGACCGCGCGGCCGCCTTCCAGCAGCCGGCCGGTGTGGCCGGGCGCCGCCAGCACGGGCGGCATATGCCCGGCGCTGGAGTACCGCACCAGCCCGCGCGCGGGATCGAGGATGGCGGCGCAGACCGTCGTGCACATCGCGCCGGGGATGCGGGCGGCCACCGCGTCCAGTTCGGCCAGCAACTGAGCGGGCCCGGCGCCCCGCAGCAGCAAAGCTTGTGCGGCGGTACGCAATTGGCCCATCACCACCGCCGCGGACAGGCCGCGGCCGACGCAGTCGCCGACCACGATGCCCAGGGTGCCGTCGCGCAACTGCACCACGTCGTACCAGTCGCCACCGATCTCGAGCGGGGGCAGGGCGGGTTCGTAGTGCACCGCGAACCCGGGCGGCAGTTCGATCGGCCCCAGCATGGCGCGCTGCAGTGTCAGCGAGGTCGAGCGCGCCTGGTCGAAGTTGCGGGCGCGCTGCAACGCCAGGCTGAGATGGCCGACCAGCAGGGAGAACAGCGCCCAGTCACCGGAACTGATCGCGCGCGGCGCGGCGAAGCGCACCCACAGTGCGGCGTCACCGGTTTCGCCCAGCGGCGCCACGATGCCCTCGGAACTCGCCGCGCCTTCGGGAATGGCGAACATGGCCCGATGCGGCCGCATCCGGGTCCGGTCCAGCAGCGCCCGCGCCCGCGCGTCGATCACCTGGCGGGAGACGGCGTCGCCGCCGGCCACCGGGCCCGACACGTACAACTCCGGTGCGGTCTGGCGATTCGCCCACATCGACACCACGGCGGTTTCCGCGCCGATGGCCCGGCGCAGTTCCTCGAGGCCCACCGACAGCACCTCGGCGACCGTGGTGGCGGCGCCGACGGCGGTGGCCAGCCGCGACACCGCCTGGTCGCGAGCCTGCGCGTCGTGTTCGGCGGTCACGTCGCGGATGGTGCCCACGAAGAGTCGCTCGTCGTCTTCCGGATTGCGCAGCGAGGAGGTGCTGACCGCCAGCCACACCCGCCGCCCGTCGCGGTGGCGCACCGGCATCACGAACCGCGCGGCCTCGGTGCCCAGCGCCGGATGCTCCGCCGCCGAATCGTCGTCGGTCCACGGATGCGGCAGGGGATAGGGGGCGGAGTCGGGCCCGTAGCCGGTCAGCGCGCCGAACGCCGAGTTGACCTCGGTGATGGTTCCGTCGTCGGCGGCGACGAAGAAGCCGTCCTGCAGCGACTCCACCAGTGCGGTGCGGAAGGCGTCGCGGCCCTCGAGATCCTCGGCCCGCAGCCGCTGCAATTCGTAGCTGCGGGTGCTGTCGAGAAAGCCGCGGGTGGCGACATCGAGCGCGGCGAGGGTTTGCAGCAGAAACTCCAGCGCCGATTGTGCGCGCTGGGCGGCGTCACCGTCGAGTTGCTGCGCCGCGGGGCCGGCGATCAGACCCTGTTCGTCGAGCAACCGGAAGTGGTGCTCGGTCAGATCCAGAATGCTCACACCCTCGACGAGTGCGCGCCGGCCGAGTTCGTACCCCTCGGCGAGCGTGTTCTGGGTGGGTGAATCCATATGCAGCCGAAGCGCATTCGCATACGCTTCGCGGAATGCGGCCAGCACCGCGCTCATCGCCGCACCCGGGGTGGGCTCGTGGGCCGGCTCGGCCGGCTCACGACGCACCCGCGATCGGACCGCGGTGGCGCGCGGCCAGGACCAGCGCGTCGTCGGTGTCCTTGACGTGATGGCGCAGGATGTCGTCGGCGATATCGGTGGCAGGCCGGGCCAGATCGAGGGTGTCGACGAAATCGCTGACGATGCCGTCGGTCGACATCACCAGCACATCGCCGGGCCGGATCGCCACGGTCTGGGTCTGCAGGTTCGGCGGCAGCAGATAGCCGACGATCCCGCCGGTCAGCAGCGCCGTCGCCCGTACCGCGGGCTTGCCGGGGCCGATGGCGACCACCCGGGATTCGACATTGCCGACCCCGAGCCACTGCAGTTCGTCGTCGCCGGTGAACAGCACCAGCGAGACCGCCGCACCCCGGGTGTCGGCCATCGCGCGATGACACAGCACCATCAGCACATCCAGCGGTTCGGCGCGATTGTCGGCGAGTACCTGCGCGGCCCGGTCGGCGGCATCGGCGGCCGCGGCCCCGTGTCCCAGCCCGTCGAGCACCGCGAACAGCACCGAACCGTCGCCGGCGTCGAGTACCACCGACCGATCGCCGGAGACGCGCTGGCCCGGTAGCGCCCGGCCCGCCACCGCCCATTCGACAGTGCCGACCGATCCGTCCTCATGCACCGGTGGGTACCCACTTCCACATCTCCACCAGCGTTCCCTGTCCGGGCGCCGACTCCACGATCAATCCGTCCATCAGCCGTCGCGCGCCGGGTAATCCCAGCCCGAGTCCGCGGCCGGTGGAGTAGCCGTCTTCCAGTGCCCGGGGGATGTCCCGGATACCCGGCCCTTGGTCCTGGGCCTGCACGACCAGTGCCCGGCGGCCGTCGCGCTCCTGTACCGCGACCCGGATCTCACCGGTTCCGGCGTAACTCGTGATATTGCGGGCGATTTCGGAGATGGCCGTGGAAATCATGGTGATGTCGGTCAACGTGAAACCCAGCTCGGCAGCGAGCTCCCGCCCTGCCTGTCGCGCGGTCACGATGTCGCCCGACACCTTCACCGCTATCACCACGTTGTCGGAGGCCACGATCACCGACCGCTTCGCCGGCCGTTGGGTAGCTGTCTGTTGAGCCAGGCCAGCCCCTCCTCGAGGTCCAGAGCCGTGTGCATGCCCTCGAAGGTCAGACCCAGCTGGACCATCGCGAACGCCACTTCGGGCTGCAGACCGACGATGACCGTCTCCGCACCCCGCAGCTTGGTCATGTGCGCGATGGTACGCAGGGAGCGCGCGGCGAAGGAGTCCATGACGTCGATCGCCGTGACGTCGACGATGATTCCCTGGGCACGGTACTTGCTGACGTAGGTCATCAAGTCGTCCTGCAGGCGTTCGGTATCGGCGTCGGTGAGCGCCGATTGCACGGACGCGATCAGGTAGGTGCCCTGCTTCAGAATGGGTACCGGCATGAGGCGCCTTGACTACCGTCCGTCGCGGTCGGTGAGTCTCGAGATCTCGTAGCCGAGCAGTCGCTCCGCCTCCTCGATACCACCCTGTAGGTCACCGACCGCGTTCATCTTCGTCAGATCGAGGCCGATGGTGACCAGCGCGAGCGCGATCTCCGACGAGAGGCCGGTGATGATGACGTTGGCACCCATCAGATTCGACGCGTCGACGGTCTGTACCAGGTGGTTGGCGACCGTGGAGTCGATCATCGGAACGCCGGTGATGTCGATGACGACCACCTTGGCGCGGTTGGCGCGGATCGCGCGCAGCAGCTGTTCGGTGAGCTGCCGGGCGCGCTGACTGTCCAGCACACCGATGATCGGCAGAATCAGCAGCTGCTCACGCACCTGCAGCACGGGCGTCGACAGCTCGCGGATGGCTTCCTGCTGCTGGCGGATGACGCGCTCGCGCTCCTGCACGAACGAGATGGCCACGGTGTTGGCGATCCGGTTGGCCGCGGGCTCGTAGGCGTCGAGCACCCGCTTGAGTAGCTCGAAGTCGGACTGGTACTTCTCGAAGAGGCTGCGCGCGAGCACATCTCGCAGCAGCAGCACGATGCCGACGACCTCGTCGGTTTCGACGCCTCGCGGGATGATGCGTTCGGACAGGTCGCGGGCGTAGGCCTGCAGCGCCTCGACGCTACCGGTCTGCAATGCCTCGACGTAATTGTCGTAGATGGAGGTGGCCTCGGAGAAGATCTCCTCCGGGGTCATCGCGGTCAGCAGTGCGGCGTCCCCGATACGACGAGCCCATTCCTCACGTAGCTCAGTGCGATTCTGCCGCAGATGTTCGACCAGTTGCGGCAGCAGATTCTCGACCGGACCCGCCGGTATCGAATCCGGAGAGAGGCCGATGGACACGTCGGACATGAAAACTCGTGCCCCTTTCCTAAGGGAGGTCGGTTCGTCGGGGTCGCTCGCGCGTGGCTGCCGTCCAGAAGCCGCAGTCGAGCCTAGTCTCACTCGATACCCGCTGGCGAACAATCGAAACATGTCGCGAAGGTGTGTGCTCGGCCACCCCATCAGCCCGGCTGCGGACTGGGCTCGCGCGGCAGGGCGCCGCTGTGGTCGATGCAGGCCTCGCCGCCCGGGTCCGGCGCGCGATGATGCGTGAGCAAGGTGTCGTAGATGTCGGCGAGGGCGGCCAGCTGGTCGCGGTCGAGGACGTCGATCATATGCCGCCGCACGCTGTCGACGTGGGCGGGAGCGGCGGTGGCCAGCACTTCCGCGCCTTTCGGGGTGAGGACGGCGGCGGTGCGGCGGGCGTCGTCGGGAATGGCCTCGCGGGCGACCAGCCCACGCTTCTCCATGCGGGTGATCTGGTGGGAGAGCCGGCTCTGCGACCATTCCAGCACCGAGGCCAGTTCGGCGAAGCTGCGCCGATGGTCGGGGGCGTCGGCCAGTCGTGCCAGCACCGTGTACTCGACGTAGGTGAGATTCGACGCGCGCAGCGAGTCGCGGCCGACAGCGGCGGCGATGAGATCACGGGTGAAGACGAAGCCGAGCCACGCTCGCGTTTCGAGATCGTCGAGCCAACGGGGTTCGGTCACGATTCCTCTCCAGGGAGTTCTGCGTCGGTCATGGTATTGCCTTCCCGCTGTCGGCGATACCCGAAGTCGCGGTATCGGATCGACACCTACACCCACCGCATTGAAGGTGCAACCTTTGCGCTCGGCAACGAAGATAAGGCTGGCCTGATCGCGGTGTGACCGGGTGCGCTGATTAGAGTCGGAGCGTTGTTTCGGCCGCGAGCGGTTCTCCCGCCGGCCGAGTGCACCCGCAGACACACAAGGAGTGCGATTCGTGACCGCGCCTGAGTTCCGCTATTCGGATCTGCTTCCCACCGGAGCCGACGAGACCCCCTACCGGTTGCTGACCACCGAGGGCGTCAGCACTTTCGAAGCGGGCGGACGCACGTTCCTGCAGGTCGACCCCGACGTGCTGCGGATGCTGACCGCCGAGGCGATGCACGACATCAGCCACTACCTGCGCCCGGCGCACCTGGCTCAGCTGCGCAAGATCATCGACGATCCGGAATCCTCCGGTAACGACCGCTTCGTCGCGCTCGACCTGCTCAAGAACGTCAACATCTCCGCGGGCGGCATCCTGCCGATGTGCCAGGACACCGGCACCGCCATCGTGATGGGCAAGAAGTCCGAGGGCGTGCTCACCGGCGCCGACGACGCGGAATGGATCTCGCGCGGTGTGTTCGACGCCTACACCAAGCTGAATCTGCGGTATTCGCAGCTCGCGCCGATCACCATGTGGGACGAGAAGAACACCGGCTCGAACCTGCCGGCGCAGGTGGAGTTGTACTCCACCGCAGGCGATCCCACCCATCCCGCCTACAAGTTCCTGTTCATGGCCAAGGGTGGCGGCTCGGCGAACAAGTCGTTCCTCTACCAGGAGACCAAGGCCATCCTGAACCCCACCCGGATGCTGGAATTCCTCGACGAGAAGATCCGCTCGCTGGGCACCGCCGCCTGCCCGCCGTACCACCTGGCCGTGGTGATCGGCGGCACCAGCGCCGAATTCGCTTTGAAGACAGCGAAATACGCCTCCGCGCACTATCTGGACACCATGCCGACCGAGGGGTCGATGGCCGCGCACGGCTTCCGTGATCTGGAGCTGGAGGAGGAGGTCTTCAAGCTGACCCAGTCCTTCGGTATCGGCGCGCAATTCGGCGGTAAGTACTTCTGCCACGACGTGCGCGTGATCCGCCTGCCGCGCCACGGCGCGAGCTGCCCGGTCGCGATCGCGGTGTCGTGTTCGGCCGACCGGCAGGCGCTGGCGAAGATCACCCCCGAGGGCGTCTTCCTCGAGCAGCTGGAACGCGAACCGGCGCAATACCTTCCGGAACAGACCGACGAGATCCTCGGCGGCGACGTGGTGAAGATCGACCTCAACCGGCCGATGTCGGAGATCCGCGCCGAACTGTCGAAGTACCCGGTGAAGACGCGGCTGTCGCTCACCGGTCCGCTGGTGGTGGCCCGCGACATCGCGCACGCCAAGATCAAGGAGCGCCTCGACGCCGGCGAGCCGATGCCGCAGTACCTGCGCGATATGGCCGTCTACTACGCCGGCCCCGCCAAGACTCCCGAGGGTTACGCGTCCGGCTCGTTCGGCCCGACCACCGCGGGCCGCATGGACTCCTACGTCGATCAGTTCCAGGCCGCGGGCGGCTCGTTCGTCATGCTCGCCAAGGGCAACCGCTCGGCGCAGGTGACCAAGGCGTGTAAGGAGCACGGCGGCTTCTACCTCGGCTCCATCGGCGGCCCGGCCGCCCGCCTCGCCCTGGACTGCATCAAGAACGTCGAGGTCCTGGAATACCCGGAACTCGGCATGGAAGCGGTCTGGAAGATCGACGTCGAAGACTTCCCCGCCTTCATCGTCGTCGACGACAAGGGCAACGACTTCTTTTCCGAAACCCAGAAGCCGATCGCGCTGCGCGTGCGGACGCGCTCCAAAGAGCGGGTCTGAGTAACCGCCCGGGGCCGCTTCACGGTGTTCTGTGCGCGGCCCCGTCCGCCGCGGCGTGAAGCGGTTCACGGTGCGGAACCGGCAACTATGACGACCGATATGATCGGGGCACCGATGTCATATGACGGTCGTTATAGACAGGGAGGCAGGGTGGCGGAGGACGCACGCCGAAAACTGGTTGCGGGCGCGGCCGATATGATCCGGCGGCGCGGCCTCAACGCCACCAGTGTGCGCGAACTGGCCAAATACGCCCACGCGCCGCTGGGGTCGACGTACCACTACTTTCCCGGCGGCAAGACGCAACTGGCCAGCGAGGCCGTCGCCTTCGCCGGTGACCGGACCGCGAAGATCTTGGTCCGCGAGCTCGCCAACGGACCGGTCGAAGGGCTGCGAGCCTTCCTCGCGACGTGGCGAAAGATTCTGGTGGACAACGACTTCCGAGCCGGATGTCCCGTGCTGGCGGTCTCTGTCGAAGACGCCGCCGACGCCGAAGAAGGTCCCCGCGAAGCAGCGGCCGCCGCCTTCGCACGATGGACCCAACTGCTGGCCGCATCGCTGCGCGACCATGGGGCGGGCGAGGCCGACGCCGAGCGTATCGCCACGCTGACCGTCGCCGCCGTCGAAGGAAGTGTGGCGATGTGCCGCGCCGAGCGCAGCACCAGAGCGCTCGACCGCATCGGCGCCGAGCTCGAAACGATCGTCGAGGCCGCGCTCGCGGGGCCCCGCAACGAGGGGTGAACACGCCGCGCGGTCCGATCACCGCGCGGCGCGGGGGAGTGGCTAGAGGGCGCCCTTGTCCGGGTCGCCCGCGGGGACTGCTTCGAGAACCTGGACATCCAGCGAGCCGGTGACCAGCCCTTTCAGCCCTTCGTTCAAGGCTTTGAGGCTCGGCGAGCCGCCGTGCGCACCCAGCGCCGCCATGTCGCGCCACTTCTCGATGAACACGAAGCGGTCCTTGCCCCGGTGCAGGGCGTAGAGCTCGCACCCGTCCTCGGTGTGGACTTCCGGGATGAGGCGGGTGAGAAGCTCCGCGACCTCGTCGAATGTGTCGGGCTTCGGGGTGATGGTGGCGACGATCACAGGCACGAAGCGAGGGTACCAGCCGGCCTCAGCCGCGGGCCCGGGTCCCGGGCCGATCGGCTACCGCGGCTCATCGGACGTTCGGCTCGAGCGGCTGCGGTGCCGCCATTCGCGCAGCAGTTCCCCGATAGGCCGATCGCTCGTCATGCTCCGAGTCTGATCCGTCACCGGCCGCCGCCATTACACGACATGCAATCGACGCGCCCTGCGTCTCTGGGCAACAGTCGTCGCATGGACACAACCAACACGGAAATCCCAGCGGCCGAGACGATTTCATCGAGTTCATCACCACCGCCCCGGTCGCCGGCGCCGATCTCGAACTCGTGCGGGTCATCGCCGAGAACGACTACGTGGTCCTGCATTACCGCATGTCCCCCGCAGGCGATGAGCCCGATATCGCCATCGTGGATATCTGGCGGCTCGAGAACGGGCAGATCGTCGAACACTGGGATGTCGTCCAGTCAGTTCTCCAACCCGATCAGATTCCCAACGGAATGTTCTGAATCGGGCATCGTCGCCACTCCGGCCGGCATGCCGCGTCGGCGTAGCCTCGTTGCCGCACGTCCTTTCGGATAATGTCGCCGCGTGGGGAACGAATGCCTGATCTGTGACAAGCATCGTGGTGTCGGACGTCTGGTCGGTCCGGTGATCTACGCCGATGATCTGGTGGTGGTGACGCACCGTCCACTGTCCGAGGGGGCACCGATGCCTGGCTACCTGTTCGTCGAAACCGTCCGTCATGCAGCGACTTTGGCCGATCTGAACGATGCCGAAGGCGCCGCGATCGGATGGGCGGTTCGCCGGGCCGCCTTCGCACTGCGGGCCGAGCTTGCCCCCGAGTTCGTGTTTTCCGCGGTTACCGGTCGCAGCGTGGCGCACTTTCATCAGCACGTCTTCGTCCGCCCGGAAGGCACCCCGGATTCGGTGAACTGGTTCGCCAGCGACTCCTGGGACGGCGCTCCGCGGATCGAGGAGTCGGCCCTCGATGCGTTGTGCGAGCGCCTCTCCGTCCACTTCGGGCCGAGCGCCGAGCCGAAGTGCTCCGGCGCAGGGGATCGGGCATCAGGACACACCCGGCTCGGCGGTGGCCTACGGGAGTCCGCTCGATGAGGTGGTGGGCGGTGCGGCCGTGATCCCCGAGTCGGGCACCCCTGCGTAGTCGGGCAGGTCGACGCCGTTGAGCGCGCGGTCGATCAGCTCGGCGAACCATTCGCCGGTGAAATCGGGGCTCGGCTCGGAGTCGGGCGTGGGAACTTCACGGCTGCGTGCGTGTAGTCGGCCGATTTCCTGGTTGGCCTCGACGTACGGGCGCATCTGTTCCTCGTAGCGGGCGTATCCGATCTTCGGGTCCCAGTCGGCGGCGGCCAGCTCTCCGGCCAGCAGGTAGGCGCCGACCAGGGCCAGGCCGGTGCCCTGCCCAGACATCGGCGACGAGCTGAACGCCGCGTCCCCGAGCAATCCCACCCGGCCGCTGGACCACCGGTCCATCACCACCTGGGCGACCTGGTCGAGGTAGAAGTCCGGGGTGTCGTCCAGGTGCGCGAGGATACGCGGGGTCAGCCAGCCCATTCCGGCCATCCGCTCTCGGAGCAGGCGCTTCTGGGACGCGATGTCGCGGTAGTCGACGTCGAGGTCCGCGGCGGTGAAGGAGAACATCGCCATCGCCCGGGTGGCGTCGGGGACGGGTCGCAGGCCGGCGGACCGCCCGGGCTCCTGGTAGTCGATCAGCCAGCGCTCGAGCCCGAATTCGTTGGGCACGGTATAGAAGGCCAGTGCCTGCCCGAGGTGACGGATGAACCGCTCGCGCGGGCCGAAAACCATTGCGCGCAGCGCCGAGTGCAGCCCGTCCGCCCCGATCACCAGGTCGAAGCGCCGTCGACCGCCGCCCGCGAAGACGATGTCGACCCCGTCCGCGTCCTGGGTCAGTTCGGCGATCCGATCGCCGAAGATGTACTCGGCACGGTCGCGGGTGTCGTCGTAGAGCACCCGGGACAGGTCCCCGCGCAGGATTTCGATCTCGGAGATGTATCCGTCGCCGCCGTCGTCGTCAGCGCGGAAGGTCTCCAGCACGGTGCCGTTCGCGTCCACGGTGTGCGCGCCGGCGGTCTCGGTGCGCGCCGCGCGCACCGCCGCGTCGAGTCCCATCCGCCGGATCACCTCTTTGGTCACCCCGCGCGCGTCCACCGCCTGCCCACCGGGACGCAGCTCGGGAGCGCGCTCCACAACGGTCACCTCGGCGCCCCGCCGGACAAGCCAGTGGGCCAGCGCGGGCCCGGCGATGCTCGCCCCCGCCACCAACACTCGGGTGCCGCTCACAGGGCCCCCTGCTCACCCGTGCCGATCAGAGACCGGGTCGTCTGCCCGAAGTCCTCGGTGCCCATCGTTGCCTCCCGTGGTTCTTCCCGCGCTGGAACGGTCCCAGTGCTGTCGGTGTATCCAGAGGTGTCGACGGCGGGGCCCCACGGAATTCATCGGTGCTACGAGATCGCTGTATCGGCTCTGCCGGAAGGGCCTGTGCAGCTTGGTGATTCGAGGGCTATCCGCTGCCGCCGATCGGAAATCTAGCATCACTAGACAATCTATCGCGAATGATGCTACCTTCGCTCTAGTCGCTAGCGTTGATAGATTCGGAAGAGAAGCCGAGATGGTCACGCTCGACGCCACCGACAACCTCCGGCGAACCGCCGGGGGCCCAGCCGCTTTCGAGTTCCTCGAGGAGTAATGGACATGACCTTCACCATCAACGAGCGGAAGTTCCTCGCCGAGGCCGGAATCGGCCGCCTCGCCACGGTGTCACCCGACGGCGTCGTGCAGAACAACCCGACCAGCTATCGGGTGAACGCCGACGGGACCATCGACATCGGAGGGATGCGGATGCGCGCCAGCCGCAAGTACCGCAACGTCGAGGCGGGCAGCCGCGTGTCGTTCGTCGTCGACCAGCAAATTTCCTTGGAGCCGTACGAAATTCGCGGCATCGAGGTGCGCGGCACGGCCGTCGCGCTCGACGACGAGGAGCCCCCCTTCCCGCCCCAGGAACGCGCCGTCATCCGCATCCACCCCGACCGAATCATCTCCTGGGGCATCGACGGCGGATCCTTCGACTTCACCAGCCGCAAGCCGGAGTAAATCGCGCCTCGACGGTGCTCGCCTGCGACCAGCTCAGCCCAGCGGGGTGATCGGCTCGGTGCGATCTCCGAGCAGGTAGTCGCGGAAGGCTCGCAGGTATTCGCCGAGTTCACGCTGATCGGCGAACCTGATTCCGGTCGGATCGAACCATTCGTCCGGCGTCGGTCGCCACGCGATCATGTAGTCGAGTGCGTCGCGCACCAACCGCCCCAAGGTCGGATCCGCGGCGCAGGCGTCACGCACCACCGAGGCGCATTGCCGCATCCCGGTCCGGTGCTCGGCGCGGTGCATGTCCACCAAGGGCCACCGCAGGCTATCGATATGCGGTATTTCGTCCCACCACGTGAACGTCTTGCGAAGGGGCCCGTCGGCGCGCACTCGGCGCCGCGACGCTGTGACAGGCGTCGGGTAGTCCGACGGTGCGCCTCGCCGGTCGATGTCGTGCGCCGGCCCGGTCGTGAGATTCTCGGGTGGGTACCACACGCCGCGCCACACCGGGACTCCGAGATAGCGGGGATTCAGCGGCAGCGGTTCGGCCAGCGAGATGTCGGCGGTGATGCGAAGCACGGGCGGCAGCACTCCGTCGGAGAACAGAGCCGCAACCATCGACAAGCAATCCCGCACGTCGAAGCCGGTGACTCCGACGCCCCGCCAAAACCGGGCGTCGACATTCGCCTGCGGATCGAACTCGATCCAGAACCGCCGCACCGTGGTCATCCGCGATGTCCTCTCACTGTCACCGATGTCGAACGCCGACCCCGGATGATTCCAGCGCCCGTGTAAGAGTGCGACGGGCGGGAACCACTGCGGGTATGACGGAGAACACAGCGAACGCGTCGGATTCGACCACGAAGCCCGCCGAGACGGTCACGCCCGAGCCGGATCGGGAAACCCGCGAGCGGGCCAAGAAGGAAGCCGACAAACTGGACAAAATCTACGAGCCCGGTGCGCGGGCCAGCGTCGTCGTACCTGGTACCGACGGCATGGTCGCCGGTACCGCCTTCGCCGACTCGGTCGACGAGCAGATCACCGAGAACAAGCCGCCGGACGAACTTCGCAAGGACAAAGATTCCTGAGCTCGGCCGCCGGCGAACCGGCCCGTAGTCACATCGCTTCATTCCACGATCGACGCTGCCGGCACCTTGTAGTCGGGTAGCTCCTCGACGGCCTCGGGGGCCATGATGCGTTCCATTCCGGCCATCGCTTCCAGGAGCGGCAGGCGGGTGATGAGGTTGCGCACGGCGATGCCGATCCGCGTTTTCGGCGCCATGAGCCGCAGGTTGGGGCCGATCTGTTGTTTGCGGTCGACCAACGGCCGGTGGGCCTGCTCGTAACGGCGGAAACCGATGCGATGGTCGCCGGCGGCGGCCGCGAGCTCACCGGCGAGCCGGTAGGCGCCGATGAACGCCAGTTCGGCCCCCGCGCCGGAGACCGGGGACGCGCAGTAGGCGGCGTCGCCCACCAGCGCGATCCTGTCGATCGACCAGGAATTCATGCGGACCTGCCCGAGCGTGTCGATGTAGGCGTCCGGATCGGCGAGTACGCCCTCCAGTAGTTCCGGCACGTGCCAGGCCTCCTCGCCACGGAACTCGGTCGCGAGCAGCGCCTGGACGGCCTGCTGGTCGCGCGGGTCGATATCGCGCCGGGGGCTGCGGAACATGAGATACGCCTTGGCCTGCGCGTGGTTACCCGAGCGATAGATCCCCGCGAAGTGCCCTGGAGTGTTGAACACCGTCATCCACCGATCGGGTCCCAGCGTCGAGTCGGTGTTACCGAAGGCGAAGTAGTGGTCCATGTGCCGGACGTAGTCGGACTCCGGGCCGAAGGCCAGTCGCCGGACCGTCGAGTGCAGGCCGTCGGCCCCGACCACCAGATCGAAGCGCCGCATCGCCGCGTGCTCGAAGGTGACGGTGACACCGTCGTCGTCCTGCTCGAGCCCGCGGACGGAGTCGCCGAAGATGTACTCGACGTCGTCGGCGGTGATGTCGTGCAGGATCCGGACGAGATCGCCACGCATGATCTCCGCCTCGGTGCTGCCGTACTTGTCCTTGATTGCTTGCGTGTCGATGCGAGCGACGTCGCGGCCGTCGGCGCGGACGAACCTCATGCCCGCCACGTCGGCCGCGGATTCCCGCACACGCGCCATGATCCCCATCTTCTCGGCCACCTCGATCGCCTGATCACGGATATCGACCCCTTGGCCGCCGGTCCGCAACCGGGGTGCCCGTTCGACCACGGTGGGCCGAAATCCGTGCCGCGCAAGCCAGTACGCCAACACCTGCCCGGCGATACCGGAACCGGAAATCAGAATCCGCTCGTTCTTCACGACGTCCTCCTCGTCTCAAAAATACTGACCATTGGTCAGAGCTCAACGATAGGTCGCTGACCACTGGTCAGTCAAGGGGTAGGATCGGGAACCGTGACTGACGATTCGCGTGCTCGCATCCTGCGCACCGCGCTGGCGATGTTCGCCGAACGCGGCTACCACGCTGTCTCGGTGCGTGAAATCTCCGAGCGGGTCGGCCTGACCAAAACGGCTGTGCTCTACCACTTTCCGAGCAAGAGCGACATCGTCGTCGCTTTGGTCGAACCCTTGCTCGCAGATACCGAGGCGATGCTCGAAGCCGTGCGGTCCATCCGGAATCCGGACGCGCGACGGTGGGCGGTGGCCGAAGGGCTCGTCGATACCTGGCTCCGGCATCGGCCCTTGCTGCGGATACACATGCAGGACCAGGCGTTATCGGCCGATACCGCAACCTACCGGCGGCTGCGTGACATCGCCTTGACCGCGCAGGAACTGCTCGCCGGCCCCGACGCGGATTTCACCGCGCGGGTGCGGGCCGCGCAGATCTACGCGGCGCTCAGCGATCCGGTGGTGTTCTTCGCCGACCAGCCCGGAAAACGGTTACGCGCGGCCATTCTCGATGGCGTGCAGCGCCTGCTGGGCGGGCCGCCGCCCCGTGCGAGTGCTCGCACGCCCGAGCAGCCCGCCGACTTTCCACGCCGCCGGACCGGTCGCGGCCGGCCGGGTGCGATGACCCCGGAAATGGTCGAAACCGCTCGGCACATGCGAGACTCCGGCGAATACACCGTCGACGAGATCGCCGCGACCCTGGGTGTATCTCGCGCAACCGTGTACCGGAGTCTCACAACTTCCCACAACCGCTCCACTGTCTCATAAATATCAATTTTTGATACGTGCTGTCGTGAGGTTCAGGCCGGGATGGTTCGCCGGGGGCGCAGTGCGATGTGGTCGCGGAACGCTTCGATGGCGGTGGCGACCTCGAATGGTGTTGTCGTGTGGGCGATCTCGTGGCGGTAGAGGACTCGGTCCGCGACCGCGTCGAGGTCGAATCCCCAGACCATCGACATCAGCGGGTTGATGAACAGTTCTGCGCCTTTGGCGCGGGTGCGGGCCAAGGAGTGATGGTCGCCGTATTCGCCGCGGGCGGCGTCGGTGATCGAGGCGCAGACGATGCTTTCCCTGCCCGGGGTGTGGTGTTGGACCCAGTCGACAGCGTCGAGCCATGCGTCGACGGCGGTGGTGCCGGGCAGAAGAGCGAACACGCCGTGGTATGCGCCGAGTTTGGTCAGGGCGGCAACGTTTTCCAGGAAGTGCGCATGGCAGACGCCGTGGTAGGTGTCGACACCGAATCCGACGCAGACCGCGAGTTTGACCGGCAGATCGAGTGCGTGGGCGGCCAGTAGGCTGGTGATGTCTTCGACTGGTGTTCCGAGTCCGGCTTCGTCACCGGTCATGAGTAGATCGGTGCCGCCGTCGACCAGAACGACCGCATCCAGGTCGAGCTCGCGGGCCAACCACGCGTAAGCGGCTCGAATCCCGGCGGGTCCGCTTTTCCGGATCAGGAACACCCGGTCGGGATGGCCGTGGTCGCGTAACCACACCGCGAGGTGCTTCTCCGGGAAGTAGGCGAGCGGACCGCTGGTGTCGGCATCGATGTCGAACACTCCCGCCGCCACCGGTTGTGCGTCGATGCGTGTGACCGGTGTGAAGGTGAGGTTGGCCAGGAAGACCGTCTTGTGGTGTTCGTGGAGCGCGAAAGCTATCGGCAGACCGCTGAGCAGGTCGAACCCACCACCGGCACCGACGATCAGGATTCGCTCGCAGTGTCGGAGGCGATGGAGCAGCGGTGTGTCGAACAGGGTGGGTGCAACCATCTGTCGAAGTATTCAGCACATCCGTCGGCTGGAAAGGGTGCGCGGCTGGCCGCCCGAACGGACGGTGCTGCCTACCGTCCGGCCCGGAGCGTCTACTCGTCCGTCATCGTTTGCCACTCCGCCGCCCACTGCGTCAACGGTGCGAGCCGTTCGACGAGTGTGTGCCCGGTGCGGGTCAGCCGGTATCCCTCGTCGTGTTCCACCAGGCGCGCTTCGGTGAGTTCGGACAGTCGGCGGGTGAGCACGCTCGAGGAGAGGTCACCGCATGCGGTGCGCAGTTCGCGGAAGGTGAGGGGGCCCGAGGCCTGATCGAGTTCCCAGATCACCCGCAGCACCCAGCGCCGGCCGAGCAGATCGAACAGCGCCATGATCGGGCGCCCGGTGGACGATCCGCGCACCGGGCGCCCCGGGCGCGGCGTTTCGGACGCCATGATCACGCCGCTTGCGGCGGGGGTGAATCATCCAGTCGCCGTGCCATTTCCGCGATGGCCGCGCGCAGTACCCGATACGGCCGCAGGAACAGTGTCACGTGGGTCAAGCTCCCGGTCGCGGAGAGTTCTTCGCGCAGCACCCCTTGGAGTTCCCGGTCGGCGAATCGGGCGGTGAAGGCGAACATCCCGTCCTGCCCGTCGGTCCACTGCTGGGTCTGCTGCACCGAGTCGAGCACCGTCGAGATCGTCGCCAGCAGGTGTGCCGCGCGGGCCCGGCCGTGGTAATCGGCCACCGGGCTCGAGAACGTCGCTTCCTCGGCGAGCAAGTCCGGCAGCTGTGTGGAGTCCTTCGATTGCCACACCCGCAGGATGAGACTGTCGGTCATGCCTCTATTTTAGAGGCACGCCGGGGCTCGTGCCAGTCTCCGCAGTTCCCGAAGTGGATCCGCGTCGAGAATCGGGCGCGATCGTCAAAATCTGGAGAGGGTTTCCAGCCAGGCATGGCCGGGGTGCACGCGCGACAGCCACCCGGACAGTCGGGCTCGCCGTGATCGGTCCATCGCGGGAAGCGCGCGCACGAAATCCGCCTCGTCTTTGGCTCGGCGCGCTTTCGCCTTGAACAGGAGTACGACCTCCGGGATTACGTATGGGATGCCGTCGGTGGTGCGGAGAATCAACTCGTCGTGGGGCAGTGTGATCGCGGTGTCGCGGCGGCACACCCATCGATCGCCGCGGTGTGGTTCGCGGAAGACGTCGAGGCGGTAGAGCCCGGTCGCCGGTTCGCGCAGCCACGTCTGATGGTGGTTGTCTGCTTCCTCTGGAAATGGCCAGGCGTGCCCGTCGCCGACGACGTCCCATTCGTAGCCGGGAAACGCGTCCACGATTTCGGCGAATCGTTCACGTGGAATACCGATTTCGAGATCGGAGTGGGCACGTCCGAGACCGCCGACGAACAGATCCAGTGCCCACCCGGCTGCGACATGCCAGCATGACGGGGCGCCCGACAGCCTTTCGGCGACTTGGCCGGGAGTCCAGGCCTCCCAGAGGCGGTCGCATTCCTCAACGGACAACGGGCGTCCGGTCATCCCGGTGGCCTCCTTCGCATCGGTCGGGAGCGACGGTTCGTCTCACCATCGTGGCCGTCAACCGGTCGCCTCGTGCGGACGGCGTTCATAAGGTGGATCGTCATCGTCATCGGCAATCTGCGTGACCTGTTGCGGGTCGGTCCGGCAGCCAATGCAGCTCGTGTGCCAGGGTTTTGGCGACGGTGCGGATGCGGCGGTGGAGTGGTGACTGCACGCGCGGGAGGACCAGGTGGATGGTCAAAGTGGGTGCGCCCCGCAGCGGTCGCCAGGTGAGACCGGCCGGTTGTGTCGTGACCGCGACTTCACCGGCCGGGGCGAGGGTGAGCCCGTCGCGTAGGTCGCGCTGCGACATGTCGAAAGAGACTGCGGGCGTGTGGAATCGGGGGCTCGGTCGGGTGTCGCGGAACAGTGCGGACAGCTGATCGTGGATCACGGGATTGGCAGTACGGTCGGGCAGGCGCAGCGGATACGCGGCCGCGTCGGCGATCTCGATCTCCGGATGTTCGGCCAGCGGATGATGGTGTGCCAATTGGACTCCGACGCGCTCACGCCGCAGCAGGAACCGGCGCACACCACGCCCCGGCTGTTCACCGCGGGTGATCCCCGCGTCGATGCGGCCGTCGGCGACCGCGGGGGAGATCTCCGGTGTCTCCATCGGGACCGCGCCGACCTCGAGTCCCGGGCTGCTGCGAAGGAGCCTGTCCACCAGGGCCGGTGCCGTCTCGGCTCCCGTGCTGAGGCTGTATCCGATGCGCAGCGTGCCGAGTTCACCGGCCCCGGCATTCCGGGCGGCGTCCCATGCCCGGTCCAGCGCCGCCAGCGCGGGTGGCGCGGCCTCCGCCAAAGCCGCACCGGCCGTGGTCAATTCGACGCTGCGCGTGTTACGAACCAGCAGGCTCGTACCGAGTTCCGCCTCCAACCGGCGCATCCGGGCGCTGAGTGCCGGCTGCGCGATACCGATTCGTGCGGCCGCGCGGGTGAAGTTCAACTCCTGCGCCAGCACCAGAAAGTACCGCAGGCTCACGGTATCCGGCGCCACATGCCCTCCCCGTCGATTGATAACGATCCGTTCTGAGTCTATCGTGTTCCGGTCTTTCCCTCGACCACACATCACGCCCTAACCTGCGCATATGACGATTCAATCGACCGCAGTGGATGCAGGAGGCAGTCATGCATAAATTGGTAGTCCTGTATCCCGAGCCCGCCGACCCCGATCACTTCCGCGACTACTACGTGAACAATCACCTTCCGCTGGTCAGGAATTGGCCGGGCCTGCTCGGGTGGCGCTACAGCTTCGACGTGGCGGCGACCAACGGAGAACCGCCGTACTTCGCGGTCTTCGAAGCCGACTTCGCTGACGCCGCCGCCCTGGCCGCGATGCGGGCGTCCCAGTATGGCCGGCTGGCGGCCGCCGATGTCGTCAACTACGCCACCGGTGGTGTGGTCGTCATCGACTATCCGGTGCAGGAGGGCACCAGTTGAGGCACGCTCCTCGATAGGCGGCGGCCCGGCCGACAGCTGCTGACGCCGTCGGCCGGACTGCCGTGCCTCACTTCAGATGCCGTGCGAAGAACCGGCTTCCGTCGTCTCCCTCGAACTGCGGGACGCCGGTGTGCCCGCCCATGTTGGCGTGCAGTGTCTTCTCCTTCGAGCCGAGGGCGTCGAACAGGTCCAGGGCCTGCTGCCGGTCGTTTCCTTCGTCGTCCCACTGCAGCAGGACCAGCAGCGGAGTGGTGACCTGCCGGGCCTCGTCGAATGTGCTGCGGGGCACGAAGCTTCCGGCGAACAGGACGGCGGCCGCGATGCGCGGCTCGACGACCGCCAGCCGAACCGCGATGGCGATCACCCCTCCCGAGAACCCGACCGGGCCGCCGATTCCCGGCAACGTCAGGAGGGCGTCCAGGGTGGCCCGCCATTCCGGTACGGCCTTGTCCACCAACGGAAGTACGAGCCGGTCCACAATGTCGTCATCGACCGGCTCGCCGGCCTGGATTGCCCGGCGGAGATCGGTTCGAGCCTGCTCGGCGTCGGCGGAACGGGGCCGGTCACCGCTGCCGGGGAGTTCGATGGTGGCCGCGGCGTAGCCTTCCGCCACTGCGCGCCGAGCCCGGGCCGCCAGACGTGGATACATCTTGTCCAGTCCGCCGGGATGGCCGAGCAGGATCAGCGGTGTGGGTGCGGAGGCGGATGCGGGCGTCCACAGGATGCCGGGGATCTCGCCGAGGGTGAACGTGCGTTCGAGGACGTCGTCGCCGAGACGCTGTTCGGAGGTGAAGTGCATGGTCATGCCTTTCGGGAGTGCTTTCGCGCGGCGCTCCCGGACGACCTATCGCCCGACCGTGACCCCGGAGGGGAGCACCCATGTCGATACTGCGTTCACGGGTACCACCTCCTCGTTCTCTTGCACGGCTTCGGAGAAGGTAGCAGGGGTCCCGAGTGCTCGGCAACGAGATTTTCGCAAGATTTCGCCTCGGGGCCGAGCCGGTGGCTTCGTTATCACGATTCTCGCTGGGGTGCTGGGTGTTTCGGGGTGGCGCGGTAGGCGGCGAGGAGCATATCGGTGAGGGCGTCGAGGTAGCTGGGGTCGGTGAGGGTGCCGCCCATCAGGTGGTGCCAGAACAGGGGGGAGACAACGAAATCCAGGGCCAGTTCCTGGTCGAGATCGCCGGGGAGTTCGCCGCGGGCGGTGGCGCGGTGGAACATGGCGGCGACGCGGGTGCGGCGCTGGGATCCCGCGGCGCGGAGGGCGGCGGCGAGGCCGGGGGAGCGGATCGATTCGGCGAGCAGGTCGGGGATGATGCGGGCGGCCAACGGGTGGGTCAGGCCCTGGGCGGCCGTTTCCAGGAAGGCGCGCAGATCGCCGCGCAGGGTGCCGGTGTCGGCGGGTTCGGCAGCGGGGACGGCGACCTCGGTGATCAGTGCCAGTACCAGCTGTTGTTTATTCGGCCAGCGTCGGTAGAGGGTCGGCTTGCTGACGCCCGCGCGACGGGCCACTGCCTCCATCGACAGCTTGCCGTAGCCGCTTTCGGCCAGTTCGGCGAACGCCGCATCCCGGATCGCCGCGGTCACCTGGGGTTGCAATACGGCGGCGCCGGCCGGGGTGCGCTTGCTGGTCGTCATGGACGCACCCTATCAACGTCGAAACGGTTGCGTTTCGTCGTCGGCGAATCTATCGTTGCCCGTATACGACGAAACGGTGTCGTATCGACGTAAAAGGCGAGGTCGAGATCATGAAGTTCCTGTTCGACGACGAGTCCAACTCCTACGAGGCGCTGCGCGCGGCCGCATACGCCTGCTACGGCGCCGCAGACCTGGGAGAGGTCATCGCCACCGCCGAGCGCATCACCGAAGGTGACGATGCCTCCTGGCTACGGGAGTGGCGGGCGACGGCCGAGCGCATCCATGCGATCGGGCGGGACTGCCTGGCCAAGGACCGGCGGGTGAGTGCCCGGCAGGCGTTCCTGCGGGCCTCGAACTACTATCGCACCGCCGAGTTCTACCAGCGCGAGCACCCGGTCGGCGATCCGCTGGTGGCGGAATTGTCGCAGCGTTCGCGCGAAACCTTCGCCGCGGCAGCGGAACTGCTCGACACCCCGGTGCGGTCGGTGTCGATTCCCTACGGCGACACGACACTTCCCGGCTTTCTGTTCCTGCTCGACGATTCCGGCGCGCCCCGGCCGACGGTGATCTTCAACAGCGGCTTCGACTCCACGCTGGAGGAGGCGTACCCCGCGCTCGCCGCCGGCGCGCTGGAACGCGGCTACCAGGTATTGGCCTTCGACGGCCCCGGACAGGGTGCGGTGATTCGCGAGCAGGGCCTGCCCTTCCGGCCCGACTGGGAGGTGGTGATCTCCGCCGTCGTCGATTACGCGCTGACAATGCCGGAGATCGACGCGGACCATCTCGCCCTGTTCGGCTACAGCCTCGGCGGCTACCTGGCGGCGCGTGCGGCGGCGTTCGAACCCCGCCTGGCCGCATTGATTCTCGACGACGGCGTCTTCGACTACCACGAGGCCAATATCGCGCCGATGCCGCCGTTTCTGGCGGACTGGGTCGCGGCCGGTCGCGATGCCGAGGCCAATGCCGTTGCGGCCCTGTTGACGACGTTCAACACCTCGATCCGCTGGGCGCTGCGCAATGGGGCGTGGACCTTCGGCGCGCAATCGGCGGCGGACTATGTGCGCAAGACCGCCGAGTACACGATCGCCGACGTCGTGGACCGGATCGCCTGCCCCACACTGGTTCTCGACGCGGAGGACGATCAGTTCTTTCGCGGCCAGGCGGAGCGGGTCTATCGGGCGCTGACCTGTCCGAAGGACTACATCGTCGGCACCGCGGCCGAGGGTGCGGGGGAGCACTGCCACATGGGTGCTGTGCTGCTCACCCACCAGCGCATATTCGACTGGCTGGACGATGTTTTCGCGGTCGAGAAGCCGGATACCGCCGTCGCGCGGTGAAGGCGGGTAGGGCGCGTAGTGGCCTGGGCGGATTCGCCGGCTGCGAGCCGCCCGGATTCTTCGAATCGCGGATGCCGACCCAAACGCTCTCCAGGAACGCGACCTCGTCGCATTCCTTTGTGCCGCCGCTAAGGCTGCTCTTGAACCACTTCGCCCCAGAAAGGTCGACGTTCACTTCACGTCCTCATCTCGCCTACGCGAACGGCCGGTCGAGCCCGCCGTTACGTAGGCTGACGGTGAAGGCGTCCCACTCGCCGGGGGTGAAAGCGAGCACGGGACCGCCTGGGTCTTTCGAATCACGGACGCCGACCGTGCCACTGTCGAGGAACACAACCTCGACGCACTCCTTCGTGCCCCCGCTTCGGCTGCTCTTGAACCATTTCGCCCCGGATAGATCAGCGCTCACCCTAGATGCTCCTTCGCTACCTGCCGTAACGCGATCCTGCTGCGTGCCGCATCCAGTGCGGCAGACCGCAGGACCTCGTATGCTCCAGCGTACCGACGGAGGCTAGCGGGTTTCTCCAAATACAGGTCACCCGTGTAGGTTTCCGCGTATACGACGTTGTGGTTGGTGTGGCCGAAGCGCAGCATCACGAATGGACCGATCGCTTCGCCTACTGGCACGCCGGCGGTGAACGGAAGAACCCGAATGTCGATATTCTCGCGCGTACTTATGTCTGCCAGATAGCGCACCTGGATACTCATCACTTTGCCGCTTCCGACGACGCGACGAAGAGCCGCCTCATGAACGATGAGTTGCAATTCAACCGGCCGGACCTTGCGAGTAATGAGTAGTTGCCGTCGAATTTTGAGTTGGACATGCCGTTCGATCGCGTCGTCCGTGCCGTTCGGCAATGCGTTTCGCGACAGCACCCGGGCATAGTCGGGGGTTTGAAGTAGGCCGGGGATCAGTTCGGGCTGGTACGTGGCAATCTCCTGTGCGGCGGACTCCAACCCCACGTAGATATCGAAGTCGGCCGGAATCAGATCGTCGTACTCGTGCCACCAGTTCTGCGTATTAGCCTGCTGGGCAAGACCTTTCATCGCATCGGTCTTCTCCTCATCGAATTCGTACAGTCGGCAGTACGCCTCGATCTCGGGAACCGACAGCTTCTGCGTGAGCCCTTTCTCGATCCGCATCAAGGTCGGCGCCGAGCGTCCGATGTGTGCCGCGGCCTCGGCCAGGCTCATGCCGCTCTCCTCCCGCGCCTGCCTGAGGTAGTAGCCGAGCTGGCGTTTCGGCAGGGACAGCGGTTCCCCGGGTTCGGCCATCGAATGCCCCCTTTCTGTGCATTGCGAAGTGAAATGGTGCCTTTGGATTCCTGAAATCGGTCCTGGCGCTTTGTGTCACTTCCGGCGAAATTTCATGTTGCGCAGGCGGACCAGGCCGGTCGGTGGTCTTCTGGTGCTGCTACCACGACCGACGCGAAACCATGTCCGCTTCTGCGGTCGACATCAACAGAGGAACCTGACGAATCGCTAGTGCGGCCACAGGTGGAGTGCGCCCCCTGTGCCACGGCTACCGCACATGATAGCCGAGTCGTACCGGCCCGGCGAGCGTCGGTCGGGAATTGCGTTCCAGCCCAACGTCTTCGAAGGAGATGCAACCAGTGCCCTACTCGCCGATCGACGATGATGCACTCCTCGCGCTACCGGGTATCTGCGATCTGCCGCAGATCGAATTGGCCCACGACCTGATGCAAGAGCATCGGAACTGCCGGATCGAGCAGTGTGCGTGGAAACGGGTGGCCTACCGGACGCTGGTGCATTTCCGGCGGGTCGAGCCGCCGCGGTTGAGCCCGCGTGAGCGTGCGCACCGGCGCGGTATCGAATTCCCTGTCGGCAGTGGGTTTTCCGGTTCGCCACGTCAGAACGCGGTGCCGATCGAGACGTTCGAGCAGGTGCTTGCAGGGTTGACGGAACTGGCAGACAGCCTGCACCCGAACGTCGTTCGTGATCGGTGAGCGATGGGGACATGGAACGTCCTGTCGAGCGTCGTCACGGTGCTGTCGGGGTGTGGCGTCGTGCTGCTCGCCGTCGGATGTTTCTGGCCTCGCGATGATGCCCCGCGTGCGGGACACGGCGAGCGATGGGACGGCGCGAACGGCAGGCCGCCGATCGCGTGGCTCACGGACTGGAGTTGTGCCCCTCCCGGCCGGCCCTTCACTACGGCCGAGGCCCACCACTGGATGCAGATCCATCGTGACCACGACTGCCCGCGCAAGCGTGCGGCCTTCGCCGCGCTGGTCGCGGCCGGCCGCATTCATCCCGATACCACCCGCCGGAACACCCTCAGGAGCGAACCCGATGAGTGATCGCGAGACGAACAACCCAGCAGCGGAAGCAGATTCGATGCCGGAGCGAATTCCGGAGCTTACCGCGCGGGCCGAAACCGCAGGTTACGTTCTCGTCCGCGGCGTCCGTCCGCAACTGGAATGGAAACTGCTGGACAGGGAAAGCGGCGACGAGATCTTCTGTGCGGCCGAACTGGACGCAATCGAACACTGGCTCGATTCGTGATCCGTGTCCGGTTGTCAGCGAAACGCCGAGGTGGCCGCACGCCACGGAGCGCGGCCGGCGCGGTGCCGGCCAGTGGGCGCGACGCCGCCTTGGCGCACCATGCGCCGCCGGGTCACCTCGTCGGCCTGTGCGGGAATCCGTCGGGTCCGTCCCGGCGCCAGGGAGGCGACCGCGACCAGCGCGCTGGCCCCCAGTGCGGCGGCGAACGGCACCAGGGCGTTCGCGGTCAGCGGAAGAGCCATGACTGCCTCCTCGTCGTCGGTTGGACAGAGCAGACGACCGCTTTGCACGCTATCGGTGGGTCGGACTCGCGGTAGAGCGACACGCCGCCGCGCATTTCGCCCGGCACGCCGTGGAGTCGGCGGCGAACACCACCACAGTCTCTATAACGTGTTCTAATTTCGGCATGACCGGTGTGCAGGGACGGGTGGATCCGGCCTTCGAGGCGGTCCGGGAGGTGTTCGCCGCCAACCTGTCCGAGGGGCGAGATCTCGGCGCCTCGGTGGCGGTGTGTGTGGACGGACATCCCGTCGTGGATCTGTGGGGCGGTGTCGCCGACGAACGCACCGGGCGAGCGTGGGAGCAGGACACGGCCTGCGTGGTCTTCTCGTGCACGAAAGCGCTCACCGCGACGGCGGCTCTCGCCGTCGCGCGAGACGTCGGCATCGACCCGGACGAGCCGGTCGCGCGGTGGTGGCCCGAATACGCGGTCGAGGGAAAGGAATCCACCACACTCTCCGACATGCTGACCCATCGGGCCGGGCTGCCCGTCTTCGAGCAGCCGATCACGGTGGCCGAGGCCGCCGATCCGGAGCTGATGGCGCGCACCCTCGCGGCGCAGCGCCCGATCTGGCAGCCGGGTAGCGAACATGGTTACCACGCACTGACTTTCGGCTGGCTCGTGGGCGAGTTCGTACGCCGCCAGACGCATTCGACGGTCGGGGACTATGTGCGCGGCCACTTCGGCGCGGATCTGCGCATCGGCGTCTCCGCCGACGAGGCCGCGCGTGCGGCGCGCCTGGCCCGCCCGCCCGCTGCCGAGATGGCGTGGACGGGTGACATCGGGTCGATCGATGCGGCCGCGGCGGCTCGCTTGGCGGAGGTTTATCGCGATCCGGAGTCGCTGCTGATGCGCTCTTCGTCCAATCCGGCTGCCGCATACAACCATTCGGATGTGCTGGCGGGCGGTTGGCCGGCGTCGGGACTGGTCGTCACCGCCCGCGCCCTCGCCGGCTTCTATCGCGACCTCGTCGCGGGAAAACTGTTGCCGCAGGCGGTGCTCGCGGAGGCCACGAGAGAGCGGGTGCGCGGGGTGGACACGGTGTTGCAACTCGAGACGGCATTCGGCTGGGGCTACATGCTGCCGTCGCAGAACTTCGTGCTGCCCGACACCGCGGCAGCCACCGCCTTCGGACATCCCGGAGCGGGCGGTTCGGTCGGCATGGGCGACATCGACAACCAGGTGGCGATCGCCTTCGTCCCGAATCTGCGCCGCGACTGGCTCGCCGGTGACCGGCGAGCCTACGACCTGGTCGCCGCCGTGTACGACTGCCTGTGATGTCGCCGGGTCTCCCGGAATTCAGACGAAGGCGGCCGCTCTGCGGAGGGCGTCGAGGGTGGTTTCGGGTGAGGTGTTGAAGCAGAACCGGATTCCCGGCGCTGCCTCGGCGACGAGGTTGACGACTCGTTCGAACAGCAGGGTGTGTTCGGGGACCGCTCGCACCGCCCCACCCACCATGACGAGGTCGAACGATCGGCTCGCCAGTACTGCGCGGAGCTCGTTCTCCGCCTCGTCGGGCGCCGCGGACACCAGGCATGGCGTGATGTCGAATTCGGTGTCCTGAAGCGCGGCGTTGGCGGCCTCGACCCTGGCCATGAGTTGCTCCTCGTCCAGATCGGGAAAACGACTGTAGTCCAACGCTCGTGGATGCAATCCGATGGTCAGCGCGCGGAGGCGGGCAGCGGGATCGGTCATCGGTGTCCTCCGAGAAGGGGGGTGGCAGCGTGTCCACGTGGGACGATGGGCCTGTTCGGCAATTTAGCTTTGAAAGCAAAGGTGGTGCGCATCGGGGCTGGCGCGCCGCGGTGGGCCCGCTGACCGCGGAGCAGCGGGCCCTGGTCATCACGACACTGCGCGCCTACGAGGAAGCCGTTTCCTCCGGCTGACACCGCCGTGGTGGTCAGGGTTCGAGGTCGACGACGCCTGTGCCGCCGGCGATGTCGAACGGCACCGACACCTGATCGTGCGTGATCAGCCAGGTGCCGTCGATCTTTCGCATTCCGTAGGTGACCCGGACCCACATACCGCTGTTGGCCACCCCGTTCTTCATCGTGCCGTGCAGTCGAGCGAAGGCGTGCCCGAACGCCACGTCCTCGCCCACGGTGAACGTCAGGTCGCGAATCTCGTAGTTCACGTCCTCGAAGAACAGGAACACCTTGGCCCAGTTGTCGAGTTTCGCCGCGATCCCGACATGCTGGAGTGGCGGCTCGACATCGAAGGACACGACGTCGGTCGCGTACGCCTGCCGCACCGCGTCGAGATCCTTGGCGCGCAGTCCCGCGATCAGCCGGTCGATCTGCCGCCTGATCTCGGCTTCGTCGGAGGCGGTGCGGTCGGCGCGGGACCGAAAGTCGTTGGATACGGTCATGTTCGGCTCCTCAGGAAGTGGCGAGAGTGGTTTCGGCGCCGGCTCGCAGCGGGGCGAGCGCGGTGCTCCACGCGATGACTTGGTCCAGTGTCTTGTCCAACGCGGCGGCATGATGGTCACGTGGGACGAACGTGGTGTGGTTCTCGAAATCGGTGAGCACCGAGATCGAGACCTGGTAGCCCACATCGGCCATGCCCAGCGAGCTGCAGACCGCCCGCAGCTGCACGACCGCGCGAGCGCCGCCGTTCGCGCCGTAGGAGACGAATCCGACCGACTTGTCGACCCACTCCGCGAACACATGATCGAGGGCGTTCTTCAGCACCCCTGGCATGCCACCGTTGTATTCGGGCGTCACCAGCACGAAGCCGTCGAACTGGGCGATCCGCTCGGCCCAGGCCCGGGTGTGCGCATGCACCGAGGGGCCGAACATCGGCGGCACCGGTTCGTCCAGATGTGGCAGCGGGTGGTCGCGCAGATCGATCAGTTCGAACTCGGCATCGCTACGACGCGCTGCCGAGTCCAGAACCCACTGCGCGATCTGCGCACCGTTGCGGTTGGGGCGGGTACTGCCGAGAATGATGCCGATTCTGGTCATTTCCGGAACTCCTGGATGGCTGAAAACTGGTACGTCCTCTACGACGACGCAGCCGCCGAAAATGTCAGGCGGTGCTGGTCCCGGCCCTCGCGGGCGCGACGGCGGGCCGGCGCCCGGTTGCGCGGTGTGCGGATCGGCGCTGGTTACGATCGGTTTCATGCTGCGAGGACTTGCTGGTACAGCCGTGGTGGTCGGTGTGGCGCTGGCCGGGGCCGCGGGACCGGGTCTGGCCGAACCCATCCCCACCGCATTCGCCGCCGGCACCGAGGGACTGGATCCGCTGCTGGCCGCCGCCTACACGATGGCCGAACGACAGGCCCACCAGCAGGGCGTGCCGCTCGGGATCGTGTCCGGACACCGCACCCGCGACGAACAGGAACAGCTGTGGGAGCAGGGCATCGCCACCTACGGCGGTCCCGACGCCGCGCGGCGGTGGGTACTGCCACCGGACGAATCCACGCACGTGACCGGTAAGGCCATCGACGTCGGTCCGCAACAGGGCGCACAGTGGTTGCAGGACAACGGGAATCGCTGGGGGCTGTGCCGGACATTCGACAACGAGTGGTGGCACTTCGAGTTGCAGACCTTCCCCGGCGGCGCCTGCCCGCCCCGCTGGCCCGACGCCAGTGTCCGTCCGCACCGATAGCGCGAAACTCGCGAATCGGATAGCTACCACCCGGTATTCAGCAAACTTTCGGAGACACGCCGATTGTCCTGTCCATAACCGGTGTGGCGCACTCGCGGATGGGGCACTGTAAATGTCTGGCGGTTTCCCGGCAGACGGGCCGGGACGCTCGAAGCGATGGAGGTTCGGGTGCGAGGGCGGGTTCCGGTGCGGCGGAGCGGTGCGACATGTGGCGATGCGGTGTACGGCGAGACCGGACCGGACATACCCACGGTCCAGCTGATCCCCGAGACCGGTCTGTCCTCGATACCGTGCGGATGGCTGTTGCCGGAACTGCCCACCGCCCTGCTCATCGCGGTCTTCGTCGGCACCGGCTGGGTCGGCTACGCGGCGTCCGACCGGCCGATTCCCGATCCGCCGCTGACGGTCGTGGTCGCACCCGGCGACCGGGATTCACTCTCGATCACCTTCGGCGACCGGTAAGCCGCGCCGGGCCGAATGTGCCCGGCGCGCAACGTGTTCCGTTCAGCTGGTCGGTTCCAGCGCCTCGTCGAAGGTGATGCCGCCCTCGACGGTGTGCGGGGTGCGGCGCCGGTTGGGCGAGCCCAGGGCGGTGGTCAGATCGGAACCGTCGTGTTCGGCCAGCAGCGCCGAGGAATCCCACACCAGCAGCGTCGCGCTGACGGTGTTCTCGGCCGCCGAATGCGCGAGATCGTAGTGTGCGCACGCGGGGACATGATCGTAGGTGATCCACAGGTCGTAACCGGTCATGAACAGGTCCAGATCGAAATCGACCGACAGGCCGAGCAATTCGCTGCGACCGTTGTCGTCGACGCCGGCGAACGCCTCGTCCAGCGCGAGCAGCCGCGGCGCTTGCGGATCGGCCGAATCCAGCATCACGTGCGCGGCCGCGAACAGCGGAAGATGCAGCGACACCGACTGCTCACCGCCCGAGAGCGCGCTGTGCCGCGCGACGGTGAGCCGATCCTCGGAGCCGTCGGCGGTCACCAGGGTGAACGAGAACACCCGCCAGGTGCGGTAATCCAGGGTTGTGGCCAGAATCTCCGGATAGGACCGCTCCGGGTGTGCCGCGCGCGCCGCCCGGATCTCGGCGGCGAAATGCGCACGCACGGTGGCCAATTCGTCGGGGCCCAGATCGGCGGCGGCCCGGTCGAGCAGTTTGCACACCGCGCGCGCCGACTCCGACAGATTGTCCGCCAGCACCCAGTGCACGCCGATGGTGTTGCCGGAGGACATGCGTCGCTGCTTCATCTCCGTGCCCATCCGGGCGATGAGATCGCGGGCGTCGCAGGTGCGTTCGTGGATCTGCTGCGCCAGTCCGGTCAGCAGCGCGTCCTCGAGAATGCGCCGCTCGGCATCGGTGAGCAGCAGTTCCTGATCGGCGCGGGCCGCGGCGATGCGGTCGGCGAAATCGGCCAGTGCCGCCATCCCGTTGTCGTCGTGCACCTGGACGACGGTCAGGCCGTCGGCGGCATCCCACTGCAGGCGGTAGTCCTGGCGTGCGGAGGCCAGGGCGGCGTCGAATTCCTGCAGCGCCGCGGTCACCGCGCTGCGGGTCGATTTGCGGGCGGACTCCCCGGCGCGTACGGAAGCGGTGGCGGCGCACAGGTTGTCGAACAGCTCGTGCACCTCGACGGGCAGGACGGCGATCTCACCCTCCGGCCCGCCGGATTCGATGCGATACAGCAGCTGATCGGCGGTCGACCAGGCCGCCGGTGAACCCGGCCACCGGCTCTCGGTGGGCGCACCCAGCAGCGAGAGCAGATCGGGCCGCGCGTAGGGCGCGAGTTGCCGGACGTCGGTGAGCAGTTCGGTCAGTGCCGTGCCGAGGGACTCGTGGGCGGCGCGATAGGCGCCCTCGGCCGACCCGACCGCTTCGATCGCCTCGGCGGCGGCCTTGCGGGCGGCGCGCTGTTCGGCGCGGGCGGCGTCGATGCGCTCGCGGGCCTGCTCGAGTTCGCGGTCGATATCCGCGGCGTCGGCACCCAACGCCTCGCGCAACGTCTCGAGTTTGCGCAACTGCTCCTCGTACCCGGCCCGCGCGGCCTCCGCCTCCTCGGCGAAAGCCTCGGCCAGATCCCGGGATTCGGCGAGCCGGTCGTTGGCCTCGCGGGCACGTTCGGCCTCGCGCTGCTGGTCGCCGCGCAGCCGCAGCAGCGCGGTGCCGGTGTTCTCGAAATGGCGGATCGCCGCCGCGAGCGCGTCCAGTTCCGCGGGGTCGCGAGGTGCGTTGCGGGCGGCGGCGACCGCCCGGACCTTCTTGTCGGCGGTGGTGAACGCCGCGACGGCCTGGTCCAGATCGTGGTCGGCCTGCGCCGCCGCCTCGGTGTGCGAGCGCAGCACACCCGCCGCCTCGGAGACCGAACGCAGCGCGGCGATCACCGCACTGCTGCGCGGCAATTCCTTCGCGGCGGCCGCCAGCCGGGCCAACCGCCCGGAGGCGTCGTCGGCGTCCGCGCGGGCGCTGTGCTCGGCCTGTTCGGCGGCGGCGATCTCGTCGGCCAGCTCGGCCAGACGGCGCTCGCGGCGCCGGGCGCGGGCGGTGGCGCCGATGAATTCGGCCTGCTGCTTGTGGTGGCGGCCGAGTTGCACGCCCTGCCGGAAACCGCCGTCGCCGCCGACTGCGACCAGGTCGCCGGATGTGTGGGAGTCGTTGTCGTGCAGCGCGATCGAGGCCAGGATGTCGGCCAGGTGTGCGCGCGAGACCGCCGCGATCGGCGAGTCGGCATCGTCGCCGACACCGTCCTCGACCACCAGCACCTGGGCGAGCGTGGGACCCCCCGGCCGGGCGGTGGACGGCAGCGGCGTGAGGAAGATGTCCGAAACATCCTGCGGCGCATGATCATTCGCACCGACCCAGGCGTCGAGCAAGCCCGCGGCCTGCAGAGCCGCCTCGATCCCGGCGGCGCGCTCGGCATCGATGTCGTCGGCGAAGCGCACCAGCTGCCACAGCGGTGCGCCGGGACGCGTCGCCCGGGCATCGGTGCGGCTCTGCGGTGCCGGTGGCGCGTCGTCCTGTTCGGCCGCGACCCGCTGCTGTTCGGCACGCAGCGCCGCGGCGCGGTCGCGGGCCTGATCGGCGCTCGCGCGGGCCTGACGGCGGCGGTCCCGCAGCGTTTCGGTGAGCGATTCGGTGTGCTCGGCCAGCACCTGCGGCAGCGGCGGCGCGTCGTCGCCGCCGGCCTCGGCGAGTGCGGCGTCGAGCGCCTCGAACAATCCGGCGGCCACCGGGGAGTGCAGGTCACCGTGGGTGTTCCACCAACTACGCAGGGAGGCAGCGGTATTCGCGCGCGCCAGCGCCACCGCGGCCTCCGCCTCTGCCAGTTCGGCGGCCGCGGTGTCGCGGTGGCGGGCCGCGCGTTCGAGGGCTCGTTCCGCGCGGGTGCGGTCGGCCGCGGCGGCATCGGCCACCGTCATCGCCTGGCGCACCGCGCGCACATCGGCATCGCGTTCCTCGGCGTGGCTGCGCACGGTCGTGACGAGTTGTTCGGTGCGGGCCTGTTCCGGCAGTGCTGCCCAGGCGATTCCGGCTTCCTCGGCCGCCGCGCGCAGTTCGTCCTCACCGCGGGCCAGGGCCGCGGCGGCGGTGGTGACCGCGGCGGCGGCGCGTTCGTATTCGTCGCCCCGCTGGTCGGCCGCCTGCTGGGCCTTGGTCGCCTTGTCGCGGTGGACCGCCGCCGAGGTCTCCAGCCGCCGCACCGCGTCGGCCAGATCGTCGAGCTGCTGCTTACCCTCGTACGCGCTGGAACGCTGCAGCGTCTCCCGATCGGTCAGGGCCTGTTCGTAGGCGCGATCGGCCTCCTCGGCACGATGCTCGGCGGCGGTGCGCTCGCTCTCGCGCCGCTGCCGCAGCGCCGCGGCCGCGAACAGCGCGGTGCTGCCGTGGGTCACCGCGTCCAACCGGGAGCGCACCTGATCCACATCCGATTTCGCCTGCACCGCAAGGTATTTGCGATAGACGTCGACGAAGGTGCGCGTGGCGGAGTCGGCGGCGACCAGCCCCTCGAGCGTGCGGCCGACCTCCTCCATATCGCTGAACGAGCGGGCGGCGTCGAGGATCAGCTGATCGTCGAGCGGGCGCAGGCCGTCGGTCAGGGCCTGCGACAGTCCGCGCGGATCGAGGTTCTTGGCCAGCTGCGGGCGGCGCAGCGTCAGAATCAGATTGATCAGCTGGTCGTAGCGCTGCACGCCGAGACCGAACATGCGCGCGTCGATCGCGGCGCGGTAGTCGACGGGACGGTCCACGATCGCGTCGGTGCCGATCTGCTCGGCCAGTTGTTTGCGGGTGAAGGGCCGGTCGTCGGGACCGATCAGCGAGAAGTCCACGCCCACCCGGCCGTCGGCGACGAAATACCACCGCGTCACCTTGTCCGAGGACCGGGTGGCGCGCATGCCGATGCCGACGGTGACAACCTCGGGATCGGACCAGCGCCCGCGCGCGAATTCCATCCAGACGTAGGAATAGGCCGAATCCTGCTTGCGATACAGCAGATTCGACTTCATCGTGCGCTCTTCACCGGCGAACGGATTCAGTCGCCGCGGTTCGATGCGGCCGTCGAAGACGAAGGGGAACAACACCTCCAGCGCCTTGGTCTTACCGGAGCCGTTCGGCCCGCGCAGCACCAGCCGCCCGTCGGCGAAGCAGAATTCCTGATCGCGGTAGTCCCACAGGTTGACGATCCCGGCGCGGGTGGGAATGAAGCGGACTCCACCGTGAATGAGGTCCATGGTTACTCCGTCCCCTTTCCTGAAGTGCTGGATCCCGCGGCGGCCGGTGTGGGAGCCGGTTCCCCGGTGGCGTGCGCGCCCAGCGATCGTGCCGAGGCGAACAGTTCGGTTCCGGCCCGCGTGCGCACGGTGACCACCGCGCCTCGATAGCGGGCGAGCGCGGGCAGCGCCAGGACACCGCCGTCGACCCTCTCCACGAGCGACAGCCGCGCCAGCAGACCCACCACCTCGGTGGTGAGCCCGCCCACGTCGGCCTGCCACTGGGCGGCGAAGGTCGAACCGTACCGCTCGGTGAGGGCGTGCACCGACGCGCGAATCCACTCGTCGTCGACGAACGGATGGGTGATCGGCTCGGGACTCTCCTCGTCGCCGGCCGGATCCTCCGTGTCGCCGGGTTCCTGCGGCGCCGTGACCAGCGGCGCGAAGAGGGTGGCCGCCGGAATGGCGGCATCGAGTCCGTCGGCGATGTCGGTGGCGGCCGGCGGACGCAGTCGGCGCGGCAGCGGATTGTCGATATCGAGGACCCGGTCGGCGATCTCGCCGATCAGCAACAGCGCCACCTGCGCGAGTGTTCCGGTGCTGGGGAAGCGCACATCGGAGAACCGGCCGGAGGTGTCGATCAAGGCCACACCTTCACCGCGGCGTTCGGCGCGCAGCCCGGTCAGCAACTCCACCTCCGCCACGATCTTCTCGCTGCCCAGCGCGGATTGTTCCGCCGCGCCGAGGGTTTCGGTGTAGACGACCGGCAGTTCGATCAGCGCCCGCCGCACCCGGCGCGCGGCCGCGGCTCGCGACGGCACGGAAGTCGTTGCGGCGGAATCGGTGTCGTCGGCGAGCAGGGTGCGCACACTGTGCAGGTGCTGCAGCGCACGCGGCGGCCGGAAGATCGCGAACACCACCGAGCGGTCGATGTCGTAGAGCGCCTCACCCGCTTCCGGGTCGGCCGCCCAGCCACCGGCGTCGCCGTCGGCGAGGGTCAGGGCGCCACGGGCGGCCAGCCAGGCCACCGCGTCCACGAACGCATCCCGGTCGGCGGCGCGTTCGGTCGACAGTTCCAGCCCCTCCACCCGCACCGCGTAGGCGGCGACCTGATCGGCCAGCTCCGACAGGGTGACCTGGTCACCGGCGCGACCGAGCGCGGCCAGGGCGAGCGACAGGTAGGCGTAGCGGCGGCGGTCGAAGACGCGATCGCCGGGGGTGCGGGCGGGACGGCCGGTGTCGAGCCGGTCCGGGATCGGGAACAGCCGCGCCGTGGTCTCGGTGACCTCGAGCCGGTAACCGAGCAGCTCCGCCATGTCCTCGCGCAGTTCGGTGGCCCAGCGCCGAATCAACGGCAGCGCAATGCGATCCGGGAAGGTCCGGGTCACCAGATGATTGGCCAGCAGCACCCGCGCGGCGCGCTGGTAGCTGTCCAATGCCAGCGGGTCGATGGTCTTCGCGTGCATCACGACCGCCCGGAGGCGGTACGGGCGCGGGAATTCTCGCGCACCTCGAGCCGCCGGTGATCCAGATACAGCAGTCCCTGGGCGGTGCGCACCACCGTGGAGCCGGGATGCTCGCGGACCGTCAGCGTGACACCGCTGTCGGATCCGCTGGTGCTCACTCGGCCACTCACCGGCACCCACGCCGTGGAGGCGGCGTCGAGCAGCCGCAGCAACACCTCGGTTTCGCGTTCGTCCAGCACCCGGTCGTGCACATCGGCGGCGGCCAGCGACATCGCGGCCGCGGCGCGGGCCCGCTGCGTCTCCAACTGCGCCTGGCGCAGCCGCCGCACCCCGGCATCGTTGCGCACGAGCCGCGCCGGCGCGCCCGGGGTCGGCTGGCGGCCGGTTTCGGCCAGAGTGCGCGCGATCTCCAATGGCGCTGCCTCCCACCAGGATCGGTGGGCGGGGATGATGTCGGCGTCGGGATGTTCCATCGACAGATGCCGGGGTTTGCCCAGGCCGAATACGACGTCGAACAGGGCGTGCGCGCTGTCGGTGGTGGGTGCGGCGGCGAACCAGCCGGCCAGATGCCGCAGCGCCGACTCCCGGCTCACCCCGCCCTTGCGTGTTTCGGTCACGCGGCGCAGCAGCGACAGCACCGCCGCGATCGCGCTCATGGTCGCCTCCCGCAACCGTTCGGCCTCGGTCGCCGGCGCGGATTCGGCGGGGTCGGGCGCGCTGCGGTCGCGGACCGCGACGAACCATCCGCGCAGCCCCTGCCAGCGGGCCCGCCAATCGGCTTCGCGCGCGCCGATATCCAGCAACACCCGCTCGTCACACGACGCGGCGCGGGTGATCAGCGATTCGGCGCCGGTGTCGTCGACCTCGGCGATCGCGGCCGCCAGCCGGGGCGCGTAGCGGGCCAGATCCATGCTGAACTCGCGCATATGGGCCAGCAGCGCATCCTTGTGTGCGAGAAAGGCTTCCGGCGTGGCCTCGGTGGTGCGGACCAGATCGCCGAGGGTCAGATAGAAATGCGCGGCGTGGTCGGCCAATTCGGACAGCGCGGTGTCGAGCCGTTTCAGGATGCGGTACACCCGCTCGGCGTCGCCGTCGCGATTGGCGCGGGCCAGCGCCTGCAGGTCGGCCAGCAGTTCCGGGAGCACCAGCCGCGACAGTGAGGCCTCGTCCAGGCGCGCGCCCAGTACCTCGTTCACCGCCCGATACGCCTGGTATCCGGCCTGCGAGAACTGATACACGTAGTGCCGGTTGCGATATTCGGCGAGGGTGGCCGCGCGGGTGCCGTCGTAACTGCGTTCCAGCACGCCCCAGGTGTGCAACTGCTCGAGCAGCGGACCGATCTCGGTGGCGGTGGGATGCGGCGCGTCCGGCATCCGGGCCAGGGTGTCGGCCAGGTCGGAGGCGTGCAGGAGCACCACATAGGCGGCGCGCGCGTGATCGAACGCGCGCAGCACCCACAGATAGTCGTTGCGTTTGTCGGCGGTGGCGAAGGAGAACAACCGCAGCCGGTCCGCGCCCTCGATCACGGTCTCGTCCCGGGTGGGCGAGACGCCGTCGAACAGTGCGGGTTCGGCGGGCAGCAATCGGTCAGCGGACTCGGTCACCGGCACGAGCGTAATACCTGCCCGCGCGCCGCGGCGGCGCACCCGGGCCTCGGCGTGCCGTCACCCCGCCTCGATGGCGACCGCGGAGCGTTCCACGGTCAGCAGGCTCTCCTCGCTGTGCTCGCGGTGATAGGCCGCGCCACCGCCGTTGAGGCCGAACAACCGCTTCGACCACAGCAACCACAGCACCGCGGCGATGTTGATCAGCAACGCGCCGGCGCGGAGGACGGTGATGCGCTCGGTGAGTTCGTAGATTTCGAGCGGCAGGAAGATCGAGGTGGCGATCACGGCGAAATACTCACCCCAGCGCTGCACGTACCACAGGCCCACGGCCTCCACGAATTCGATGACGGCATATGCCAGCAACCCCACCGCGATCCAGGTGAGCACGGTCGGCGAGAGCGTCCAGCCCTTCTCGATGAACGCGACGATCTTCGAATTGTCGGGATTCCAGCCGATCTGGTCGGCGAGCGGACGGATCAGCGGCAGCTCCCGGTTGTACGCGGCGTGCAGCTGTTCCTGTGAATTGCGCACCTTGAACACCCCGGCGGCCAGCAACACGAACACCAGTCCGCGCAGCACGCGTTCGGTGGCCAGCAGCCGCATGATCAGCCGGTCGCGCAGCAGCCGCCCGCGCGGCACCTCGGGCGCCGCATCGGCCGGGCCGCGCCCGCGCGGCTCGCCGATCACGAAATTCCCGCAGCGCAGACACCGCCAGGCCTCGCCGGCTGCCGTCGAAACATGCAGGCGCGCAGCCAGTTCCGCTTCGTCGGGGGCGTAGGTGGCGTGCCCGTGCCATGAGCAGCTGCGCAGACTGAAGTCCATTCGTCGCAGCGTACAACCCCGGCGGCGTCGTGCAATTCAGCGGCGCAAGCGAATCCGCTCAGCTCGTCGACAGCACCCGCAACTGCTCGAGATAGGTGCGGGTGCGGGGATCGGAGGGATAGCGTTCGATCATCTCCCGCGCCGCCTCGCCCGCGATCCACAGCAGCGACGGCAGTGAGCGGCGCTTGCCCTCGAACGCGCGCATCGCCTCGTCGACCGCGAGCTCCAGATCGCGATCGCGGACCGCCACCACGGCCAGGGTCAGTTGTGCCTCGGAGACGCGCATGGGCTGGCGGACCGAACCGTCGAGGCCCGTGGCGCTGCGGATCACTTGGCGGGCATAGCCTTCCGCCAGGCGGTTGTCACCGGCGACCCGGCAGCAATCCATGGCGTAGAAGTCGAATTTCTGCGCGTCGACCACGAAGTGGTTGTCCAGATTTGCCGGATTGTCCAGTTGTCGCAAGATATCCCGGCCGCGTTCGAGGGCGCGTTCCATCGCCTCGCGATCGCCGATGCGCGCCCATGCCTTGGCCTGCTGCGCGGCCAGTTGGACGCCCACGCCCATGCCGCGGCAGTTGTCGAGGGCCGACTCGGCCACCTCGATCGCACCGCGGTAGTTGCCCTGGGTGATGGCGAACCACGCCGCCATTTCCGCACCCCAGCCGACGATTTCGGGATGTTCGGCCTCCTGGCCCAGCGACAGCGCCGCGCGGCGGGTCGCCTCCGCGGCGGTGCGCCGGCCCAGGTCGTAGTCGACGCATCCCACCAGCAACGCCACCCAGCCGGCGAGCACCAGCACCTCGCGATGCTGGGCCAGGGTCAGCCGCCCGTCCAGCAGTGAGGTGATGCGCCGCAGCCACGCGGTGCCCTCGGTGTGCAGTTCGTGCGGGTCGGCGAAGGGATATTCGCAGCACAGCCGCTCGGCGGTGATGCGAATCGCATCCAGTGTGGCCGAGGAGATGTCGGACATCCGCAGCCGGCCGATGAACTCGAGCGTGTCCATTCCCGTTGACGACAAAAGTTCGTCGTCCCGATTCGGGCGCGCTTTGGGGAAAAACGCCGCGGTGACGGTGTCGAACGCCGCGGCGATGATCGGCGCGTAGAAATCGTCCGGGCGCGACTCACCCGATTCCCAACGGCGCCAATTGCGTAGGAGGGTACTGTCTGTCGGCAGGTTGTGGGATGACTTCGCGCGCATCGCGCGCACGGCGTCCGCTTGGGACCACCCCCGCGCGTCGCGTTCGGAGCGCATCCTGACAGCCCAGACGGGTCGATCGTCACTCACGGCCACGTCTGTAGTATCCCACCAGTTAACGCCGGTGGACCCGATAGGGCACGCGGTTGTCCGTCATTGACATCTGCAATTGCATTTGCAGATAACGGATGCTCGATTCGGGCGGTTTTCCCGTCCGCAGAAGGTGATCCACGAGCAGGTGATCCACAACAGAACAGCGAATCCCTTATACATCCAAACGGAGGTTCGGGTGGAAGCGTTGATCTATGGATACGTGCGTGACGACCTAGCCGACGGTCACGCCGCCGAGCTGGAGGATGCGATGTGCACCCTGGCCAGCGAAGTCGGCCTCTGCTTCGCCGCGACGTTCCATGAATCGACCCAGGGTGACGGCACCGCGTTCGCCGAGCTCACGGCCGAGCTCAAGCGGGCCGAGGCACACCATGTGGTGGTTCCGTCGCTCGATCATCTTGCGGGCCAGACCATTCCGCGCGACGTGCTGATCGCGAAGCTGGCCCACGACGCGGAAGCCCAGGTGCTGACCATCGAGACCTGACCGCGCGCGGCTGTCGCCGGACACGCGTCCGCGGGACTCGCCCGCCGGCCGAGTGTCCGGCGCCGCCACCGGCTACAAGCCGAATCCGCCCTTGCCGCCGCCTCGCCGGCGCAGATACTTCTCGAATTCCGCGGCGATCGCATCGCCATCGATCTTGGCCATCGCGTCGTCGAGGTCGACCGCGGCGTCGCCGCGCTCCTCCAGCGAACGCACGTATTCGGTGACCTCCTCGTCACCCTCGGTCATCTCGTCGACCGCGGACTCCCAGTCCTCGGCCTGCGCGGGCAACTCGCCCAAGGGCACCTCGATGTCGAGCACGTCCTCGACCCGGCGCAGCAGCGCGATGGTCGCCTTCGGATTCGGCGGCTGGGAGACGTAGTGGGGAACCGCCGCCCAGAACGAGATGGCCGGCACGCCCGCTCGCACGCACGCGTCCTGCAGCACGCCGGTGATGCCGGTCGGCCCCTCGTAGCGAGTTTGTTCCAGGCTGAACTGTTCGGCCGCTTCCTTGCTGTAGGCGGTGCCGGTGACCGGGACCGGCCGGGTGTGCGGGGTGTCCGCGAGCAGTGCTCCCAGAATCACCACCGTCGTCACCTGCAGTTGTTCGATCAACTCGATGATGTCGGAGCAGAACGCGCGCCAGCGCATATTCGGCTCGATGCCGTGCAGCAACACGATGTCGCGCTCACTACCGGGAGGGGAGCACACCGACAGCGTGGTCGAGGGCCACTGGATCTCGCGAGTCACGCCGTCGACCTGGCGTACGGTCGGCCGGTTGACCTGGTAATCGTAGTAGTCTTCGGAATCCAGTTCGGCCAGCGGTTCGGCGTCCCAGATCAGTTCCAGATGTTCGACGGCGCCGCTGGCGGCGTCGGCCGCGTCGTTCCAGCCTTCGAAGGCGGCGACGAGAACCGGATCACGCAACGTCGGCATTGCCGGATCGGATGAGGCACTGGGGTTCACCCGGTCAGCCTACGGCGTGGCGGCGGTGTCGTTCACCGCATATCGCGGGATACCGCGTGTCGGAGTGATGTGGCGCGGGCCGCCCGATCCGGTGGTCAGGATTGTCGGGGCCGCCCACTACTCTGGGGTACATGTCTGTGTCCTCCCGCGCCGAGTTCGATACCACGTTGCTCGACACGCTTGCCCGGCGTGTCGTGATCGGCGACGGGGCGATGGGCACGATGTTGCAGGCCGCGGATCTGACGCTGGACGACTTCCGTGGCCTCGAAGGATGCAACGAGATCCTGAACGAGACCCGCCCGGACGTGCTGCGCGGCATCCACCGCGCCTACTACGAGGCCGGCGCCGACGCGGTCGAGACCAATACCTTCGGCTGCAATCTGCCGAACCTGGCCGACTACGACATCGCCGACCGGATCCGCGATCTGTCCGAACGCGGCACCCGGCTCGCCCGCGAGGTGGCCGACGAGATGGGCCCGTCCGCCGACGGCACGCCCCGCTACGTCCTGGGGTCGATGGGCCCGGGCACCAAACTGCCCACCCTGGGCCACGCCCCCTTCGTCGCGCTGCGCGACGCCTACGCCGAGGCCGCGCTGGGCATGCTCGAGGGCGGCGCGGACGCCATCCTGATCGAGACCTGCCAGGACCTGCTGCAGGTGAAGGCCGCGGTCACCGGCAGCCGCCGGGCCATGGAACGGGCCGGGCGACGCATTCCGATCATCACCCACGTCACGGTCGAGACCACCGGCACCATGCTGGTCGGCAGTGAGATCGGGGCGGCGCTGACCGCGATCGAGCCGCTCGGCGTCGACATGATCGGTCTCAATTGCGCCACCGGCCCGGACGAGATGAGCGAACATCTGCGCCATCTGTCCAAGCACGCCCAGTTGCCGGTGTCGGTGATGCCCAATGCGGGGCTGCCGGTGCTGGGGGCCAAGGGCGCCGAATATCCGCTCACTCCGGGCGAATTGGCGAGCGCGCTGCACGGCTTCGTCACCGAATTCGGCCTCGCGCTGGTCGGCGGCTGCTGCGGCACCACCCCGCAGCACATCCGCGAGGTCGCCGACGCGGTCGCGAATGTCGCCCCGGCGCAACGCGATCCGGTTCACGAGCCGAGCGTGTCCTCGATGTACACCTCGGTTCCGTTCGAACAGGACGCCTCGATCATGATGATCGGCGAGCGCACCAACGCCAACGGCTCCAAGGCCTTCCGGGAGGCGATGCTGGCCGGTGACTGGCAGAAGTGCCTCGACATCGCCAAGGATCAGACCCGCGACGGCGCGCACATGCTGGATCTGTGCGTCGACTACGTCGGCCGCGACGGCAGCGTCGACATGGCCGAGCTGGCGGGACGGCTGGCCACTGCCTCGACGCTGCCGATCATGCTGGACTCCACCGAGCCGCCGGTGCTGCAGGCCGGTCTGGAACATCTGGGCGGACGGTGCGCGGTCAACTCGGTGAACTACGAGGACGGTGACGGGCCGGATTCGCGCTTCCAGCAGATCATGCGCCTGGTCGCCGAGCACGGCGCCGCCGTGGTGGCGCTGACCATCGACGAGGACGGCCAGGCCCGCACGGCGGAGAAGAAGGTCGAGATCGCCGAGCGCCTGATCGCCGACATCACCGGCAACTGGGGGCTGGCCGAGAGCGACATCATCGTCGACTGCCTGACCTTCACCCTCGGCACCGGCCAGGAGGAATCGCGACGCGACGGTGTGGAGACCATCGAGGGCATCCGCGAACTCAAGCGCCGCCACCCGCAGGTGCAGACCACCCTCGGCCTGTCGAACATCTCCTTCGGCCTCAACCCGGCCGCGCGACAGGTGCTGAATTCGGTGTTCATGCACGAATGTGTCGAGGCCGGACTGGATTCGGCGATCGTGCACGCCTCCAAGATCCTGCCGATGAGCCGGATCCCGGAGGAGCAGCGCACCGCGGCGCTGGATCTGATCTACGACCGCCGCCGCGAGGGCTACGACCCGCTGCAGGCGTTGATGGCGATGTTCGAGGGCGTGTCGGCCGCCTCGGCCAAGGCCTCGCGCGCCGACGAACTGGCCGCGCTGCCGCTGTTCGAACGCCTCGAGCGGCGCATCGTCGACGGCGACCGCAACGGGCTGGAAGCGGATCTGGACGCGGCCATGCAGGAGGTGCCGCCGCTGCAGATCATCAACGAAACGCTGCTGTCGGGGATGAAGACCGTCGGTGAGCTGTTCGGATCCGGTCAGATGCAGCTGCCGTTCGTGCTGCAGTCGGCCGAGGTGATGAAGGCCGCGGTGGCGCACCTGGAACCGCATATGGAGGCCACCGACGACTCGGGCAAGGGCCGCATCGTGCTGGCCACGGTCAAGGGCGACGTGCACGACATCGGCAAGAACCTCGTCGACATCATCCTGTCGAACAACGGCTACGAGGTCGTCAATCTCGGTATCAAACAACCGATTTCGGCGATCCTGGACGCGGCGACCGACAAGAAGGCCGATGTGATCGGCATGTCCGGTCTGCTGGTCAAGTCGACGGTGGTGATGAAGGAGAACCTCGAGGAGATGAACACCCGCGGGGTCGCCGACCAGTTCCCGGTGCTGCTGGGCGGCGCCGCGCTGACCCGCGCCTACGTCGAGAACGATCTGACCGACGTCTACTCCGGCGATGTGCACTATGCCCGCGACGCGTTCGAGGGCCTGCGCCTGATGGACGACATCATGACCCGCAAGCGTGGCGGCGCGGTCGATCCGGACAGTCCCGAGGCCGAGGCCGAACGCGCCAAGGCCGCCGAACGCAAGGCCCGCCACGAGCGGTCCAAGCGCATCGCGGCGGAACGGCGGGCCAAGGAGGTGCCCGTCGAGGTGCCCGAACGCTCGGACGTGGCCGCCGATCTGCCGGTGCCGGTGCCGCCGTTCTGGGGCACCCGGGTGATCAAGGGCCTCGCGGTGGGCGAATATTCGGGCCTGCTGGACGAGCGCGCGCTGTTCCTGGGGCAGTGGGGGTTGCGCGGGCAGCGTGGCGGCGAGGGGCCGAGCTACGAGGAACTGGTCGAATCCGACGGCCGCCCGCGGCTGCGGTACTGGCTGGACCGGTTGTCCACGGAGGGCGTGCTGCAGCACGCGGCCGTGGTTTACGGCTATTTCCCGGCCGTATCCGAGGGTGACGATGTGATCGTCCTCACCGAGCCGGATCCCGCTGCGCCGCAACGGTATCGGTTCACCTTCCCGCGTCAGCAGCGCGACCGCTTCCTGTGCATCGCCGACTTCGTGCGCTCGCGCAAGCTGGCCGCGGAGCGCGGCCAGGTGGACGTGCTGCCGTTCCAGCTGGTCACCATGGGGCAGCCGATCGCCGATTTCGCCAACGAGCTGTTCGCGGCGAACAACTACCGCGACTACCTCGAGGTGCACGGCATCGGCGTGCAGCTCACCGAGGCGCTGGCCGAGTACTGGCACCGCCGGATTCGTGAAGAGCTTGTGCTGGAAGGACATTCGGTCGCCGACGAGGATCCCGCCGACGTGACGGATTACTTCAAACTCGGCTACCGTGGCGCACGCTACTCCTTCGGGTACGGGGCCTGCCCCGACCTCGAGGACCGCGCGAAGCTGGTGTCGCTGCTGGAGGCGGAACGGATCGGCGTGTCGCTGTCGGAGGAGTTGCAGCTGCATCCGGAGCAGTCGACCGACGCCTTCGTGCTGCTGCATCCGGAAGCCAAGTACTTCAACGCGTAAGTAATCTCCGGTAAGACGTCAGTGCAGGTGGGGGAGCGGTCTACGAATGCGTTGTGAAGAAGGTGTCGATGTCGTTCGCGAGTTCGGTCGGCGCTTGGTGAGCGGCGTAGTGTCCGCCGCCTTGGAATTGGTTCCAGGAAACGATGTTTCGGTGGTCGCGGTGGGCGAAGCGGGGAATCGAGGCGAAGACATCGCCGGTGAACTCGGCGAGCGCGACCGGTATCGAGGTCGGTTCGCTCCGTCGCGGAGCGCGGGAATCTTCGTGGTAGAAGCCGATGGCGGATCCGGCCGTCGCGGTCAGCCAGTAGATCATCACGTTTGTGACGGTGAAGTCGGGATCCACGCCGCGGCCGAACAGTTGCGCGTTCCAGGCGAGCAGTCCCGCGGGGGAATCGACAAGGGCGTGAGCCACTGTGTGCGGCTGGTTGGCGTGCAGCGTCAGGTACGCGCCTTCGGCGGCCATGAAGCGTTGTAGACGTCGCCATCGATCGAGGCTGCCGGGGTCGAGGTCGGTGAGCTCGCCGGGTGCTCCGGAGGGGGTCGAGAAGATCTGGGTGACATGGACTCCGGTGACATGTTCGCTGTCGAGGTGTCCGAGTTCGAGGGAGATGGTCGAGCCGATGTCGTTGCCGACCGCGCCGTATCGGTCGTAGCCGAGCCGCTTCATCAGTTCTGCCCACGCTCTGGCCGTGCGCTGCCTGTTCCATCCACGATCGCTCAGGGGCGCGGAGTAACCGAAGCCCGGGATCGACGGAATGACAAGGTGGTATCCGGCGCGGGTCAGTGGTTCGATGATGTCGAGGTATTCCACCACCGTGCCCGGCCAGCCATGGGTGAGGATCAACGGCAACCCGTCCGGCCGGCCGGACCGGACGTGCAGGAAATGGATGATCTGCCCGTCGATCTCGGTCGTGTACTGCGGGTAGGAGTTCAGTCGCTTTTCCCAGGAACGCCAGTCGTAGCCGGTTCGCCAATACTCCACCAGTTCTCGTACGTAGGACGTGGAAACACCGGCCTCGCTGAAGGATTCATCGGCGAATCGGGTGTGCGCCAAACGGCGCGCCAGGTCATCGAGCGTGGTATCGGACACGTCGACTCGGAACGCGGCGATCTGTGCACTCTTCGAAGCAGGCATGACAGCATGCTGTCAAAAGGGCAGTATGCTGTCAATGGTCGAGTGCGCCGGTTCGTGGATGGGGTTCATGCGCTGCGGCATTTCTGTGCATCGATGCGGCTGGCTAACCTGGCGAGTGTGCGGGAGCTGCTGAGTACATGGGGCATCGGGATGCGTCGATCACGGTGAACACGTACGGTCACTTGATGCCTGATAGCCACTCACGGTCTCGCGCGGCGGCGGACGCTGTGTGGTCGACGGCCTCTGTTTCCGAGACGCCGTCTGGACGGCCCGAGTCTGCCGATGGCGGGGAGGGGGTTGGCGATGGACTCGTCGATTTCGATGACCGATAGGCTCGCACCTGCTGGTTTGCCCGGGTGTTCGGCTGAGTTGTCGGTGGGGTGAGCGGCCGGAGCGTAGCTCAAAATACTTCAACACGTAGGATTTTGGCGTTTCCGGGCGTCACGCAGAGTGGCAAGGCGGCTCGGCGTGTGAACGCAGGAGGGGTTGGACACCATGAGTTCAGATCGGCTGATCGCCGGGCGGTACCGACTGGCCGATCCCATCGGCAGCGGGGCCATGGGGGTCGTGTGGCGCGCCAGTGACGTGCGGCTGCGCCGCACCGTCGCGGTCAAGCAGCTGCTGCTGGCGCCCGGACTGACCAAGGCGCAGGCGCTGGAGGCGAAGATGCGCGCCATGCGGGAGGGACGCATCGCGGCGCGGCTGCACCATCAGAACGCGGTCACCGTCTTCGACGTCGCGGAGGAGGACGGCCAGCCCTGGCTGGTGATGGAATACGTCGACGCGCAGAGCCTGGCGGCGCTGATGCGCGACAAGGGTCCGCTCGAACCGCGCGAGGTGGCCAGGATCGGGGCGAAGGTCGCCGCGGCGCTGGCGGCCGCACACGACGCCGGCATCGTGCACCGGGACGTGAAGCCCGCGAACATCCTCGTCGCCGACAACGGGACGGTGAAGATCACCGACTTCGGCATCTCGCGTGCCGTCGGCGACGTCACGGTCACCTCGACCGGATTCCTGGCCGGTACCCCGGCGTATCTGTCGCCGGAGATCGCGCGCGGTGAGGATCCGGAACCGGCGTCGGACGTGTTCGCGCTGGGGTCGACGTTGTATGCGGCGGTCGAGGGTGCGCCGCCGTTCGGCGAGGGCGACAATCCGCTGGCGGTGCTGCATTCGGTGGTCAGCGCCAAGGTGCCCGAGCCCGAGCGCGCCGAAGCCCTGGGCCCGGTGCTGATGAGCCTGCTGGCCGCCGACGGCGCCGACCGGCCCACCATGCGGGAAGCGCAACAGGCGCTCGAGGCCGTCGCCGACGGCCGATCGGCGGCGTTGGTTCCCGCGGCCACCAAGGTGCTCCCGCAACCGGGCCCCGACGCCGCCGCGACCACGGTGCTGTCGGCCCCCGAGAAGACGACGCCCGCGCCCGCCCCCGCGGGTGCCGCATCCACCGCGAAAACGCCCGCGCCGCAACCGAAACCAGGCCCGCTGCGCGATCGGCGGATCTGGGCGGCCGCTGCGGCGGCCGTTCTCGTGCTCGCCGTGATCATCGGACTGGTGGCGACATCCGGGTCCGACGACAACCACACGGCGGCGGGGAACGCCACCACCTCGGCGCCGGAGCAGCCCTCGGCGACCGCCTTCGCGCCGCCGGGCGCGGCGACGCCGGACGCGCCCGGCGGATCCTCGTCCAACGGTGCGGGTGGCAGCGCCCCGCTCGGCAGTCCCGTCCCCAGCGGTCAGATCCCGCCCGGCCCGGCGCCGAGCGGTGCCCCGGCGCCCGGCGCGAGCGCCACCCGCACCGCGCCGCCCGGAACCAGCGCCCCCTACGGCCCGGCTCAACCGGCCGATATCGCGAGCTTCATCTCCGGCTACTACGGCATGTTGCCCGGCAACACCAGCGGCGCCTGGGCCGAGCTGGCGCCGTCGTACCAGTCCCAGACCGGCGGCTACGCGCAGTACTCGAACTTCTGGTCGACGGTGTCGTCGGTGCGGGTCGGCGGGGTGACGCAGACCGGACCGGGCCGGGCGGTCGCGACGCTCACCTATACCCTGAAGAACGGGACCGTCACCTCCGAGAGCCGCTGGTTCACGGTGGACACGGCCACCGGCCGGATGCTCATCACCGCGTCGGGAACCTGATGCGGAATCGGAAGGAGTGCTCCGGGTGACTGTGGCCGCCGTGCTGTGGGATATGGACGGCACCCTGCTGGATTCGGAGAAGCTCTGGGATATCGGCGTGCGCGAACTCGCCGAGGAGCTCGGCGGCCGGATGACCGACGCCATCCGACACGCGCTGATCGGCGCGGACGCCCGCAACGCGCTGCGGATCCTGTTCGACGGCCTGGGCCTGGAGCTCGACCCGGCGGCGATGCTCGCGGCGGGACAGTGGCTGGAGCGCCGGGTCACCGAACTGATGGCCGGGCCCATCCCGTGGCGGCCCGGGGCGCAGGACGCGCTGGCCACGCTGCGGACGGCGGGCCTGCCGGCCGCGCTGGTGACCAACACCAAACGATCCATCACCGAGCTGTGCCTGGAAACGCTGGGCCGGCACATGTTCGACGTCTCGGTGTGCGGCGACGAGGTCGACAGCGGCAAACCCGCGCCCGATCCCTATCTGCGCGCCGCGCGGTTGCTCGGTGTCGCACCGGAAGATTGTGTGGCCGTGGAGGATTCGCCGACCGGCTCGGCCGCGGCACTGGCCGCCGGATGCCGGGTGCTGGTGGTGCCGTGTGAGATCGCGGTCCCGGTGCGACCCGGACTCGAATTCCGCGAATCCCTGGTGGGCCTCACCGTCGACGAGCTCGCCCTGGTTCACGCGGGCGCGCGCTGACGCGAATCGAGCTCGCCTCCGCCGGTGCGGCGCCGGCGCGGCCGCGGGGTGCGTGCCGTGCGGGCGCGGCGATCGGGCGGCACCAACGCGGCGATATCGGCGCGCGAAGCCACCGCCAGCTTTCGCAGGACGGCCGCGACTTGCGCATCCACCGTGCGCGCCGAACTGCCGCGCCATGCGGCGATATCGCCGTTGGTCCAGCCCGCCGCCGCCAGTGCGGCGACCTCCTGCTCGGCCCGGGTCAGTAGCTGCCATTCCGGTGCGGGCGGGGTCTGCGGGCACTCGCCCGGCACGGCGATGTCGCAGGCGAGCCGGCCGATCTCGGTCAGTGCCGTGCGCATCGCGGTGCCCTCGCGATAGGCCGCGTCGAAGGCACGCGGGCCCAGTAACCGCCGGATCCCGTCCGCCGCGCGGTCGGTTTCGGCCACGAAGGGCCGCAGCTGGGCGATCTCCACGCCGAGCCGGCGGCGCAGCGCCGCGGCGGCGCCGAGCAGTCGCGCGATCTCCACCGCGGCCGCGTGCGGCGCGGACTCCGGTGGCGCGGCCAAGGTCAGACGTGCCAGTGCCCACGCCCGCGCGTGGACGGACCACACCACACCCCATGTGTCGCGTGTCGCGACCTGCCGCGCGAGGGTGGCGGGCGCGGCCGCGGCGGCCCACCGCGCGTCGCCGTGCAGGGTTTCGGCGATGACGCGCGCGATCGCGGCCCACGACTTCGCCCAGTCCGCGCCCGAAGCCGACACCACCTCGAGGTGGCGGGTGGTCAGTGCGAGAGCCTGCTCGGGCGTCCCCAGGAAGGCGGCGGCCAGCGCCTCGAACAGCGCGCTGATGGCCGCATGGCCGTAATCGGCTGCGGCGGTATATCTTTCGCGGGCGCGTGTCAGCAACACCAGGGCGCGCACATCCTGGTCGACGAGCATCAGCCGGCAGCCCAGAGTGAAGGCCACCGGCGCCGGCAGCGGAATGTCGGCGGTGGGGTCGGCGGCCAATCGTGCCCGTGCCGCCGGCTCGGGCACCGCGGTCGCCACACAGCGATCGAGTAACTCGTCGGCCTCGTCGGGCAGGCCCTGGCACAGGCAGATCCAGGCGATCGTCGCCATCGCGCGGATCCGCAGCGGCTCGGGCGCGGATGCGGCGGCGGCCAGCGTCTTCTCGGCGCGGCGCCGCGATTCGCGCAGCGAACCCCGGAAGAAGGGGACGTGCAGCGCGATCATTGCCAGCGCGATCTCCAGCCCGGCCACCGCATCGTCGGGCGAGTCCAGGCTGCGGTCGATGGCGACCAGGAGGTTGTCCCACGAGGCCCGCGCCCACTGCGGCAACCGGCCGTCGCCGTCGTCGGAACTCGTGATCCGGTCGCGGTAGTAGCGGCGGTGCCGGTCCGCCAGCCGCTGCGGCTCGTCCGGATCGCGTTCGGCCAAGCGCTCCCCGGCGAACAATCGCAGACTCTCCAGCAGCGAATAGCGCACCTCGCGGGCGCTCAGATGCACCGTGACCAGCGACTGGTCGGCCAGCCGTTCCAGCAGCTCCTCGATGTCGGCGGCGGCCGGCTCCACCGCTGAGCCGGCCGAGGCGTCGGGCCCGGCGCACACGGCCACGATCGCGTCGAGGTCGGCTCCCACCTCGAGACCCGACTCGTCTTCGGCGTCGGCCGGATTGACGTCGTATCCGGGTGCGAAGACCGACATCCGTTCGAACAGCAGCCGTTCCCGTGGGTCGCACAGGTCGAACGACCACGCGATCACGTCGGTGATTCCGCGATGCCGGGTATCCGCGCCGATCAGAGGGGCGGGCCGCCAGTGCAGGCGGGTGTCGCCGGCGCGGCCGTCGAGATCGCGCAGGATCACGGCCGGTGGGCGCCGCCGCAACCGCGCGGCGGCGAGGCGGATGTGGAGTGGGTAGTGGTGCAGATGCGCGCAGATGGATGCCACCGTCTCGGCGGTGTCCGGGCTCAGCACGGTACCGGTCAGTGCCGCGCGCCGGTGGAACAACTCCACGGCCTGGCGCTGCGTCAACGGCGGGAGCGGGAGGAGTTGCTCATCGATCCAGCCGAGGGGGCGACGGCTGGTGGCCAGTACCGTCAGGCCCGGCACCGTCTCGATCAGTTCGGCGATCACCTGCCCGGCGCCATCGGGGACGTGCTCGCAATTGTCCATGACCAGCACCGGGTGCGCGGTGGTGGCATCGAGGGTTTCGATCAGCGCCGGCCAGGGCTCCCGCCCGGAGAAGTCGTGGTCGACGACCGCGCGTATCACCTCGTCGGCCACGGCGGCCGCGTCGGCGCCCGCGGCCAGGCGGGCCAGGCGCACCCAGTGCACACGGCGCTCGCCGGTCCCGCGTAACCGGCGCACAGCCTCGGTGACCAGGCGGGTCTTGCCCAGACCACCGGCGCCGATCACCGTGATCAGCCGTGCGGATCCGGACAGCAGGGCCGCCAGCCGTTCCAGTTCCGGCTCGCGGCCGATGAATTCGTCGGAGGTGGTCGGCACGGTGCCCACCCGCAGTGGCGCCATCTCGCGACCCTACCGCCCGTGAGCGGCGACCGGACCGGCAGCGGTGCACCGCCGCGTTGTGGTGGCGAATATCGCTGGCGCACATGGTTACTCGAGGGTTTGTGAGGTTTCCCAATGATATCCGGGAATCTGCTGTGCAATGGCCTCCGGCAGGTCACAATGATCTTCATGGCGGCGACAGGGGGTTGTGGCAACGTGGGTGCGATGGGCCGGGTGGACGGCGGAACGGCTGGGGGAGAAGGTACTTCGGATCGAGAGGGTGGCCCTGCGCTGGCTGCCGTCGTCGACACCGAGCGCTATCCGCTCGACGCACCGGGCAGTGCGCGGTGGGACGAGGTGGTGCGCCGAGCGCGCGAGGACCTCGCCGCCGACGGCTGCACCGTCCTGCCCGGATTCGTACGCCCGGCCCTGCTGGCCACGCTGCGCGACGAGGGCGCCGAACTCGCCCCGCACGCCTACTACACGGTCGAGAAGGTCAACGCGTACAACATTCCGCTCGACAGCGACCTACCGCCGGACCATCCGGCCACGATCGTGCTCGAGCGCGGAAACGCCTTCGTCGCGCGGGATCTCATTCCCCGGACCTCGGTGATCCAGGTGCTCTACACGAGTGCGGCGTTCCAGAGATTGGTCGCCGAGTGCTTCGGCTTGCCCCAGCTGCACGAATACACCGATCCGCTGGCGGGGTTGTGCCTCAACGTGGTTGCGCCCGGCATGTCGCATCCGTGGCATTTCGACACCAACGAATTCACCGTCTCGATGCTGACCCAGGAACCGGACGCGGGCGGGGTCTTCGAATACTGCCCGCGCATCCGGACACCGGAATCGGAGAATCTGGCCGATGTGCGGGCGGTGCTGACCGGATCGGGCGAACCGTTCATCCGGCGGCTCACGCTACGCCCCGGCGATCTGCAACTGTTCCAGGGCCGTTTCTCCCTGCACCGGGTGTCACCGGTGGAGGGCGCCACTCAGCGTCACAGCGCGATCTTCGCCTACAGCGACCGCCCGGGCATCGTGGGCGCGGTCGAACGCACCCGGCAGCTGTTCGGGCGGGTTCTGCCGGACCATCTGGCCGCGGCGGGCAATGCCGTTCGCGGTGACCGACTTCTCGACTGATCACCCGTTCGACTCAGGAGGATCGCCCGTGACGGTTTCGATGCACAGCACCGGAAAAGCTTCGTTCGACGACATCTACGACCGCCCCGATCCGAGCGCCTACTGCCGCCGGATGGCCGATTTGGACTACTGCATACCGGAATTGGCGAAACCCGCCTTCCTGGAACTGTTCGCCGACTACGAGGCGCGTACCGGTACCGCGCCGACCGTCCTGGACCTGGGCTGCTCCTACGGGGTGAATGCGGCGCTGCTGCGCTTCGGCACCACCGTCGCCGATCTGGCCGAGCACTACGGTGACGCCGACACCGCCACCTGCATCGCCCGCGACCGCGCCCGCCTGGCCGCCGACGACCGGCTGCCCCGGATCCGCTTCATCGGCATGGACGCCTCCGCGCCGGCATTGGACTACGCGGCGGCCACCGGGCTGCTGCACGAAACCGTGCACGCCGATCTGGAGGCGGGCGAGCCCACCGAGGCGCAGCGAAAGATCATCGGTTCGGCCGATCTGGTGATCTCCACGGGCTGCGTCGGTTACGTCACCGGCCGCACCCTCACACGGGTGGCCCGCACGCACGGTACCCGGCTACCGTGGATGGCACACTTCGTGCTGCGGATGTACGCCTTCGAATCGATCGCGAGCGAACTCGCCGCCCTGGGGTACCGGACCGAGCGCCGTCCCGGCACCTTCCGGCAGCGCCGCTTCGCCTCCGCCGCCGAACAACAACAGGTACTGAATACGTTGACCACCAACGGAATCGATCCGACCGGCTACGAATCCGACGGCTGGCTGCACGCCGAACTCTTCATATCCACACCGACCCCCGAGGACCGCCCGTGACCGACCGTACCTTCGCCTTCGACGATCAGCTGCCGCGCGTGCCGCTGCCCACGCTCGACGACAGCTGCGCGCGTTTCCTGCAGTGGTCGCGGCCGCTGCTGTCGGAGGACGAATACGCCGATACCGAGCGCGCCGTGGCCGATCTGCTGCGCGCCGACGGGCCGGCCCGGATCCTGCACGCCGATCTGGAGCGGTTCGACCGCACACCCGGGGTCGGCAGCTGGCTCGACGAGTTCTGGCCCTCGCGTTATCTGGGCCGTCGCGACCGGATCGCGGTCAACGCCAACTTCTTCTTCCTGTTCCGCAACGACACGCCACTGGCGCAGTCCACCTCGGACCAGCAGGCCGATCGCGCCGCCGCGCTGATCACCGCCGCGGTGAACTACAAACTGCTGCTCGATCGGGAGGAGATCCCGCCGGTCGTGCAACGCGGCGCGCACTTTTCGATGGCGCAGAACAAATTCCTGTTCTCCGAGACCAGGATTCCGGGCGATCCGCAGGACAGCGTGCGCGTGCCCTACAGCGACGAATGGCCGGGCCCGTCGCAGGCACGCCACATCGTGGTCTTCCACCACGGCGCCATGTTCCGGATGGAGGTCATCGGCGCCGGCGGCGCGCCGCACGCCTCTGAAGACCTCGCCGACGGACTGCGGGCCGTGCTCAAGGCGGCGCCCGAGCAGGTGCCGGTCGACTCCTCGGCCGGACATCTCACAACCATGGCGCGGGCCGAATGGGCCGGCGTGCGCGGGCGTCTGCTGGAGGATCCGGTGAACGCGGCGGCGCTGGAGGTGATCGAAACCGCGCTGTTCTGCGTCTGCCTCGACGATGTGACCCCCGCCGATCAGCTCGCGGCCAGTGATCAGCTGCTGCACGGCGACAGCGGGAACCGGTGGTTCGACAAGGCGGTCTCGCTGATTGTCTTCGCCGACGGCAGCGCCGGCATCAATGTCGAACACTGCGGACTCGACGGCACCACCATCCTGTCCTTCGTCGACCGGCTGCTCGAGGCTCCGGCCGCCGAGCATGCCGCGCAGTCGGGGGCGCAGCCGCAGGGACTGCCCTCGGTGGAGCCGATCGAATTCCGGCTCGACGATCGCTTGCGCGGCGAGATCTCTTCGGCCGCAGCCGAATTTGCGCAGTTCGTCGCCGACAACGCCACGACCACGGTGTCGTTCGACCACTTCGGCACCGCCCGCGCCAAGGAGCTGGGCATCTCCCCGGACGCCTTCGCGCAGTTGAGCTATCAGCTCGCCCATCAGCGCAGCAAGGGAATGATCGGGGCCACCTACGAATCCATCGCGACCCGGCAGTATCGCAACGGCCGCACCGAGGCCATGCGTGTGGTGACCCCGCAGATCCTGGAATTCGTTGCCGCCATGGATGATTCGTCGGCGGATGCGGCGACGAAGCTGGCCGCCGCCCGGGCGGCCGCGGCCGCCCATGTGGAGCGCGCCAAGCAGTGCCAGCGCGGTGAGGCGCCGGAGCAGCATCTGTGGGAGCTGCAGTGGGTGCAGCGCCGGCGTGGCGCCGAACTGGGCGTCACCGAGCCGATGCCGTTCTTCGACAGCCCGGGCTGGATCATCACCCGTGACGACTATCTGAGTACCAGCTCAGCGCCCTCGGCGAATATCGAATACTTCGGTTTCGGCTGCACCAGCCAGAAGTGCATCGGCGTCGCCTACGTCCTGCTGCCGGACCGCTGGAACATCTACCTCGCGACGCCGAAATCCGTTGCGGAGCAGATGTATCGGTTCGCGGACGAATTGCGGCGCGCCGTTTCCGAACTGGAGGAATTGCTCGCCTCGGCGTGATCGACACGCCACACCGAGTCGACCGTCACCCGAGTCGGGTGGCGGTCGACCCGTGCTCGGCTGCTGCGACGGGAACGGCTCGATCTGCCGCTGCGCCGCGACCGCGATCCGCGACGAGCTGCACGTCCACCGTCATGGGTAGCCTCGTTCCCGTGGTCGACTCGGTGATGCCGCGGTTCGCCTGGCGGCAGGTGACACCGGCGGATTTCGCGCTGCTCGGACAGTGGCTGGCGCAACCGCATGTGCGGCGGTGGTGGCATCACGACTTCGACGCCGCTTCGATCGAACGCGATTTCGGGCCGACCGCGCGCGGGGAGGTGGCCGCCGAGGATCTGCTCGTCAGTGCCGACGGCGAACCCGTCGGGCTGGTGCAGCGGATCCGCTGGGCGGATTGGCCCGAGTACGTGGAGCAGGTGCGGCCGATTCTCGACGTGCCCGGCGAGGCGGTGTCGCTGGACTACCTGATCGGCGAGCCGGGGCGGGTCGGCCGCGGCCTGGGATCGGCGATGCTGCGCGCGGTCGTCGCGGCGAGTTGGACCGACTATCCGCGCGCCGACTGCATCGTCATTCCCGTCGCGGCCGCGAACCACGCGTCCTGGCGCGCGCTGGAGAAGGCCGGTCTGCGCCGCGTCGGGGAAGGGGAGCTGCCGCCGGACAACCCGATCGACGACGGATGGCATTACATCTACCGCGTCGACCGCCCGCGCGAGGTCCCGGCAGCACCGGCACCGGGCGGTGGACGGTGATCGCGCGCACACCAGCGGCAACCGTGGCGCCCGCGCCGATAACCGATTGCGGGACATATGCGGTCGTCTGAAAGAATGGCGTCCCGTGAAGACTTTCGAAACCCTGTTCGCCGAGCTGCAGGATCGTGCGGCCAACCGTCCGGAAGGTTCCGCAACCGTGGCGGCATTGGACGCCGGGGTCCATGCGCAGGGCAAGAAGGTGATCGAAGAGGCCGGTGAGGTGTGGATCGCCGCCGAACACGAGACCGACGAACAGCTGGCCGAAGAGATCTCTCAGCTCCTGTACTGGGTGCAGGTGCTGATGGTGGGTCGCGGTCTGCGGCTCGAGGACGTGTACCGACATCTGTGACGGGTGAGGCCCGGGCCACGACGGCTACCGGGCGACACGGTTCGACCGCTCCCTGACACATCTGTCCGCATTCCGTCCCGAAAGGACACCCCATGCTTCGCGTCGCAGTCCCCAACAAAGGCGCCCTGTCCGAATCGGCCGTCGAGATTCTCACCGAGGCCGGTTACCGCAAACGCAGCGATTCGCGCGACCTGTCGGTGATCGACAACGCCAACCAGGTCGAATTCTTCTTCCTCCGCCCGAAGGACATCGCGATCTACGTCGGGTCGGGACGCCTTGACCTCGGCATCACCGGCCGCGATCTGGCCCTGGATTCCGGCGCCCCGGTGCAGGAACGCCTCGGCCTCGGCTTCGGCCGCTCCACCTTCCGCTACGCCGCCCCCGCCGGGCGGGAATGGAAGGTCGAGGACCTCTACGACAAACGGATCGCCACCAGCTACCCGAATCTGGTGCTGCGGGATCTGCAGCGGCGGGGCATCGAGGCCGAGGTGATCCGCCTCGACGGCGCGGTGGAGATCTCCATCCAGCTCGGGGTCGCCGACGCCATCGCCGACGTGGTCGGCTCGGGGCGCACCCTGCGCCAGCACGATCTGGTCGCCTTCGGCGATTCACTGTGCGATTCGGAGGCCGTGCTGATCGAGGCCACCGGCTCCGATCACAGCGACAAGGCCCGCAACCAGCTCATCGCCCGGGTCCAGGGCGTGGTGTTCGCCCAGCAGTACCTGATGCTGGATTACGACTGCCCGAAGGATCTGCTCGACCGGGCGGCCGCGATCACGCCCGGGCTGGAGTCGCCGACCGTGTCCCCGCTGACCGATCCGGACTGGGTCGCCGTGCGCGCGCTGGTGCCGCGCAATCAGGGCAACGACGTGATGGATCAGCTCGCCGAACTCGGCGCCAAGGCGATTCTGGCCACCGATATCCGGTCCTGCCGCGCCTTCTGACCTCGCCCGGCGGCACCGCGGTCACGGGTGCGGCACCGTCGCGGCGGCGTCCTCCGGCCAGCCCGGATACGGCGGCGGGGTGCCGCCGTAGGCCGGGCACAGTGAGCGGTACTCGCAGAATTTGCAGCTCCACCCCGGTCGCGGCGGGAAATCTCCCTCGCGGCCGGCGGTGGTGATCGCCGCCCACAGGGCCGACACGATGCGCTCGAACCGCTCGAGTTCGTCCGCGTCCGGCGCATAGGTCAGGATCTGCCCGTCGCGCAGGTACAGCAGCCGCAGCTGGGCCGGCGCCACCCCGCGGGTGCGGTACATGATCAGGGCGTAGAACTTCAGCTGGAACAGCGCCTTCTGCTCGGCATCGGGTGCCGGAGTGCGCCCGGTCTTGTAGTCGACCACCCGCACCCGGCCGTCCGGCGCGACATCGATGCGGTCGACGTAACCGCGCAGCGGCGACCCATCCGCCAGCCGGACCTCCACCAGCGATTCACAGGATTCCGGGTCGAATCCGGTGGGATTCTCGAGGTGATAGTAGCCGCGTACCAGGTGGCTCACCTCGTCGAGAAACGGTGGGAGACCGCCCTGTTCGAGGACCACCTCGATCTCGGGGCGATCTGCCAGCAAACGCTCCCAGGCCGGCTCCACCAGCGCCGCGGCCCGCTCCGGAACGCGTTCACCACTGGGTAGCCCGTACAGCGATTCCAGTACCGCGTGCACGACGGTTCCGCGTACGGCGTCGCGGCCGGGCGTTTCCGGAATGCGGTCGATCGCGCGTAATCGGTATTTGAGCGGACATTGTTTGAAATCGATTGCCCGCGAGGGCGACAACGCCGGTCCGCGGGAAACGGCCGGTAATTCGGGCGGGGTCGCCGTCGGTGGTGCGGACATACCTGGCAGGCTATCGGCGGGTACCGACACATTCCGCGGGGTGATACCGCCGCCGGAAATGACGCGCAGGAGAACGGAGATACATGACGGCCAGACGGACCGGCCCATTCACCACAGGGGACCGGGTGCAGCTGACCGATGCCAAGGGCAGGCAACACACCGTCGTCCTGGAGCCGGGCAAGGAATTCCACACCCACAAGGGACCGATCCGCCACGACGAGCTGATCGGCGCCGACGAGGGCTGTGTGGTCCAATCCGCCAACGGCACACCGTATCTCGCGCTGCGGCCGCTGCTGGTCGACTACGTGCTCTCGATGCCACGCGGTGCGGCGGTCATCTATCCCAAGGACGCCGCGCAGATCGTGCACGAGGGTGACGTGTTCCCCGGCGCGCGGGTGCTCGAGGCCGGCGCCGGATCCGGCGCGCTGACCTGTTCGCTGCTGCGCGCGGTCGGGCCGAACGGCAGCGTGCGCTCCTACGAGATCCGCGAGGACCATGCCGAGCACGCCGTCCGCAATGTCGAGCGATTCTTCGGCGAACGCCCGGACAACTGGACGCTGACCCTTGGCGACGTCGCCGACTACGACGGCGAGCAGGTCGACCGGGTGGTGCTGGACATGCTCAAACCGTGGGACGCGCTGCCCGCGGTATCCCGTGCGCTGATCCCCGGCGGGGTCCTGATCGTCTACGTCGCCACCGTCACGCAGCTGTCGGAGATCGTGGAGGCGCTGCGCCAGCAACAGTGCTGGACCGAGCCGCGGTCCTGGGAGTCGCTGGTGCGGCCGTGGCATGTGGTCGGGCTGGCGGTTCGTCCCGAGCATCGCATGCAGGGGCATACGGCCTTCCTGGTGAGCGCCCGCCGCCTCGCCGACGGTGTGGTGGCACCCAAACCGCAGCGGCGCCCCTCCAAGGGCTGAGAAAGCGGCTGAGGCCATTTCTTCGTACGGACCGGCGGCGACCGGCCCGATGATTCGGCCCCGGTTCGCTGGGAGAAACCGGGGCCGGTGTCGTGCGGAGCTCAGGGCTGGCAGGGCGCCATACCCATGGCCAGGATCTGGCACGCGGAGGCGTCCGACAGCTGCCAGCCCGCCGCCGAGTGCTGCCAGGTCATCGGCATCGGGCCGGCCGGGCCGTGCGGCGAGGTGATGGTGACCTGGCCGGTGGCCTGGTCGCCCTCGGTCTTGATGTCGGCGACGGTGAAGGTGATGGTGCCGTAGTTGGCCAGGCCCGTGGTCATGGTGTCGATGTTGGCGGCGCGCTTATCCCCTCCGACCACCAGCTTTTCCTTCTCGGCGGTCGGCTTGGCCGGGTCCACGAAACCGTTGAGGGTCGCCTGCAACTCCTCGGCGGTGGGAGCGGGCGCGGCGGCGGCGCTCGTGGCGGCGGCCGAGGCCGAGGTGGCCGTCGTGGTACTCGTCGGCGTGGAGTCCTGGGAATTGTCGGACCCGCATGCTGTCATAGCGGTAACGGCGAGCGCCGCGAACGCGGTAGCCGTAGCAAGACGCAACCGGCGCGAACCGGAAACACCGGCGGTCCGCGTGGCGTTGCTCCCGGTGCGGGTACTGCCACCGAAGGGAGTAGCGCTGTGGCGGGTAGGAAGGAGCATCGACTAGACCTTTCGGTTCGGTCCGGCGAAATCGCTCGCCGAATGCAGGTTAGGGCAGGCTAACATGGTGTCCGGCCGGTAGACCGCAGCTGAGATGTGATCACGACGAAACCATGTCGGAAAGCGAGAACGGTTCGCGCCCGGTAGCGTTGATAGACCGGGACTGGGAGGAGCAGCATCATGAGCCCCATCGAGAATTCGGATTCGGCGGCCTGGAGAGAACTCGAGGTGGTACGCGCCGAGGCGGCTGCACTCCGTAGGCAACTCGCCGACTCGCCGGATCGTTCAAGGGAATTGGAAGCTCGTATCGATTCGCTGACGATTCGCAACACCAAACTGATGGACACCCTCAAGGAGGCCCGTCAGCAGTTGGTGGCGCTGCGTGAGGAGGTCGACCGGCTGGGCCAGCCGCCCAGCGGCTACGGCGTGCTGATCGGTGTATACGAGGACCAGACGGTCGACGTGTTCACTTCCGGACGCAAGATGCGCCTGACGTGCTCGCCGAACATCGACACCACCGAACTGCACTACGGACAGACCGTGCGCCTGAACGAGGCGCTCACGGTGGTCGAGGCCGGCACCTTCGACCAGACCGGTGAGATCGGCACCCTGCGCGAGGTCCTCGACGACGGCCGCCGCGCCCTGGTCGTGGGTCATGCCGACGAAGAACGCGTGGTCTGGCTGTCGGGCCCGCTGTCGGCGCTGGTCGACGCGGACGACATCGAAGATCCCAACGCGCCCGTGCGGCGGCTGCGGCCGGGTGATTCGCTGCTGGTCGACACCAAGGCCGGATTCGCATTCGAGCGCATCCCCAAGGCCGAGGTCGAGGATCTGGTGCTCGAAGAGGTGCCCGATGTCGGTTACGAGGACATCGGTGGCCTGGGCCGCCAGATCGAGCAGATCCGCGACGCGGTGGAGCTGCCGTTCCTGCACAAGGATCTGTTCCGCGAGTACGCGCTGCGCCCGCCCAAGGGCGTGCTGCTCTACGGTCCGCCGGGCTGCGGTAAGACGCTGATCGCCAAGGCGGTCGCCAACTCGCTGGCCAAGAAGATCGCCGAGGCGCGCGGTGAGGACGCCAAGGAGGCCAAGTCCTTCTTCCTCAACATCAAGGGTCCCGAGCTGCTGAACAAGTTCGTGGGCGAGACCGAGCGCCACATCCGGATCATCTTCCAGCGGGCTCGTGAGAAGGCCTCCGAAGGCACCCCGGTGATCGTGTTCTTCGACGAGATGGACTCGATCTTCCGCACCCGTGGTTCGGGTGTGTCCTCGGATGTGGAGACCACGGTCGTGCCGCAGCTGCTGTCGGAGATCGACGGTGTGGAGGGCTTGGAGAACGTCATCGTGATCGGTGCGTCCAACCGCGAGGACATGATCGACCCCGCGATCCTGCGGCCCGGCCGTTTGGACGTCAAGATCAAGATCGAGCGTCCGGACGCCGAAGCGGCACAGGACATCTTCTCCAAGTACCTCACCGAGGATCTGCCGCTGCACGCCGACGATATCGCCGAGTTCGCCGGCGATCGCTCCAAGTGCGTCAAGGCGATGATCGAGCGGGTCGTGGACCGGATGTACGCCGAGAGCGAGGACAACCGCTTCCTCGAGGTCACCTACGCCAACGGTGACAAGGAGGTCCTGTACTTCAAGGACTTCAACTCCGGCGCCATGATCCAGAACATCGTGGACCGTTCCAAGAAGTACGCGATCAAATCGGTGCTCGAGACCGGCAACCCCGGCCTGCGCATCCAGCACCTGTTCGATTCGATAGTCGACGAGTTCTCCGAGAACGAGGACCTGCCCAACACCACCAATCCGGATGACTGGGCACGTATTTCGGGTAAGAAGGGCGAACGGATCGTCTACATCCGGACGCTGGTTACCGGTAAGAACGCTTCGGCGAGCCGGGCGATCGATACCGAATCCAATACGGGTCAGTACCTCTAGGAGTACCGCACACACGAAGGCCGCGCCCGCATCGCGAGCGCGGCCTTCGCCGTATCCGGTGTCAGCGCCGGGCAGTGGCCACCGAGTCGAGCACAATATCGGTGGCCGGTGCGCCGTCGCCGGATCCGTCCTTCACGCCGCCCGCGGCGATGTTCTGCAACACGTCCATACCGCCGGTGATCCGGCCGAACGGGGTGTAGTTGGGCGGCAGCTTGCTGTCGGAGTAAACCAGGAAGAACTGGCTTCCGTTGGTGTTCGGGCCGGAATTGGCCATCGCGACCGTCCCCGCCGGGTAGGTCGCCCCGGCCAGGTTCTCGTCGCCGAACCGGTAGCCGGGACCGCCGGTGCCGGTTCCGGTCGGGTCACCGCACTGCAGCACGAAGATACCCTCGGTGGTCAGGCGGTGGCAGCGGGTGTGGTCGAAGTACTGCTCGCCGGCGAGGAAGGCGAACGAGTTGACCGTATGCGTGGCCCGCGCGGCGTCGAGGGCCACGGTGACGGTTCCACAGTTGGTTTCCAGCGTCGCGGTGTACCCGGCGTTCGGGTCGATGGTCACGGCGGGTTCGGCCGGCCACTGCTTGCCGTTGGGCCGGGCGTCGCCGGGCGTCATGCAGCCGGGCGCCTGGGCGTGCAGTGGCAGCGGGGCAGCCACGGCAGCGGTGCCGCCGGCCAGCAGTGCGATCGCCGCACCCGCCGCCGCCAGGCCGCTGCGCACCGGCAATCTGCGCGATCTGCGGTCGCGTCGGGCGGAGTGGTCGAGATCGGACTGCGAGTGGGGGAAATCGATACGCACCGGGGCGGGCCTCCGACATTCGTCTCGTGATTCGGTTCGGTCGCCCGGCATCATCGCATGCCCGACCGCCGGGTGCGGGTGAATGGGACATCCCGGCCCCGGCGCTGCTAACGTCGCCGCCATGCAGGTGGTGTTGCGGCATAATCCGTCGTCCACGGTGGCACGGTGTTTTCTCGCCGGTGGGGAGCCGTTGCGCGCGGAAACCGGTGCGATGGTGGCCCATTCGGCCGGAGTGAGCCTGGCCGCGAAGGCCGAGGGCGGATTCCTGGCGGGGCTGAAGCGTTCCGTACTGGCCGGTGAGTCGTTCTTCGTGTCCACGTTCACCGCGCCGCCGCAGGGTGGCTGGGTCGATGTCGCGCCGGCGCTGCCCGGGGACATGCTGGCGCTGCCGATCGCTCCCGACCGTCCGTACTTCATCAGCCGCGGCGGCTGGATCGCCAATTCCCATGGCGTGCAAGTGGAAGCGAAGTGGGGCGGTTTCGCCAACATGTTCGGCGGTGAGGGCGGGTTCGGCCTGCGCGCCCAGGGGCAGGGCGAGGTCGTGGTCGGCGTCTTCGGTGCGATCGACGTGATCGATCTGCAGCCGGGTGAATCGGTGACCATCGACTGCGGCCACGTGGTGGCGTACGACCTGGCGCTGAAATTCGGTATCCGCCGGGCGGTTTCGGGTCGTTCCCTGCAATCGATCACCTCCGGCGAAGGTCTGGTGTTCGACTTCACCGGACCGGGCCGGGTGCTGCTGCAGACCCGCAACCCCGGCGCGTTCGCGGCATGGGCCGGCGCGGTCACCTCGTCCGGTTAGGGCCGAAAACGCGGGTGCAGCAGTTCGTCGATCAGAATTCGGGTGTCGGGGACGAACGGCCAGCCGGGGTCGCTCAGGTGCTCCCACAGCTGTGTGTCGGTCCACCACCAGCCCGCGGCGATCTCCTCGGCCTGAACGGTGATCGGCCCGTCGGAGCGGATCTCGTAGGCGAACAGATGGCACCGCATCGGGCGGCCCGCCCAGCTGCCATCCCAGGAGACCCGGGCCAGCGGCCGCGGTTCGTCCGCAGCCGCAACGATTCCCAGTTCCTCGCCCAGTTCGCGGGCCGCCGCGGCGGCGGGATCCTCGCCGGGGCCCAGCACCCCGCCGGCCAGGCAGTCGTGCATCCCGGCGAACACCATCTTGGTATCGGTCCGCCGATGGACGTAGATGCGCCGCCCGTCGAGCGATCGCACCAGCACGCCGGCACTGGCATGCCACAATCCTTCGGCATACACCTCGGCGCGTTCGGCACTGCCGATCTCGTTGCCGCGGCCGTCGTAGACGGCGATGACCTCACCCATTCCCGCCAGCCTAGGCGGTGAGTGCGGGAGAATGCGCCCACGGTGGCGGATCGGCGGCGGACGCGGACGATGGTGGTAGGACAACGGTGAGGCGAGGTGGTACTCCGTGGTGATCGACCTGAACAGCGATCTCGGGGAGGGGTTCGGTGCGTACACGATGGGCGACGACGCGGCGCTGCTCGACGTCGTGACCAGCGCCAATGTCGCCTGCGGCTTCCATGGTGGGGATCCGGTGATCATGCGGCGCACGTGCGATCTGGCGGTTGCGCACGGGGTGCGGATCGGCGCCCACATCTCCTACCGCGACCTCGCCGGATTCGGCCGCCGCGAGATGGCGGTGTCCCCGGCCGAGCTGACCGCGGAATCCATCTATCAGATCGGCGCGCTCGACGGCTTCGCCCGGGCGGCCGGCGACCGGGTGCGCTATGTGAAACCCCATGGCGCGCTGTATCATTCGGCGGCATCCGATCCCGAGGCGGCCGAGGCGGTGGTCGCGGCGCTGCTCGCCTTCGACGAGTTGAGCCTGCTCGGACCCGCCGATTCCGAACTGGCACGCGCGGCGGAGGCGGCCGGAATCTCGTTCCACGCGGAAGGTTTCGCCGACCGGGCCTATACCTCCGAGGGCAGACTGGTGCCGCGCGGGCGAGCCGGTGCGGTGCTGGCCGCCGAAGCCGCGATCGGGCAGGCGCTGTCGATCGCCGTGGACGGGCACGCGCATACGGTGGCCGGCGAGCCGGTGCGAGTCGAGGTGCGCAGCCTCTGCGTCCACGGCGATTCGCCCGACGCCATCCGGATGGCGCGCTCGATCCGGCAGTCGCTGCTGGACAAGGGCGTCGAACTGCGGAGTTTCACATGAACGCGATGACCGTGCGGCCCGCGGGTGACCGCGCGCTGCTGCTCGAACCGGCCGACGCCGCCCAGTTGCCGCTGCTGCTCGACCACCTGCGGCGGACGCCGATCGAGGGGGTGGCCGACCTCCTGCCCGCCGCCCGGACCGTCCTGCTCACGCTGTGTCCCGGCATCGATCCCGCGGCGATCGAATCGCGCGTGCGCGCACTGGATCTCGCGCCGGGCGACGATTTCGACAGCGCGGACGCCGCGGAGACGGTCACCGTCCCGGTGCGCTACGACGGACCCGACCTCGCCGATGCCGCCGAACTTCTCGGCATCACACCCGGGCAACTGGTCGAGCGGCACACCGATGCCCCATGGCGGTGCGCGTTCATCGGTTTCGCGCCCGGCTTCGGCTATCTGCACGCCCCCGATGCCGGACTGTCGGTGCCGCGGCGCTCGCAGGCCCGGACCGTCGTTCCGGCGGGTTCGGTCGCCCTGGCGGGCGGATACAGCGCCGTCTATCCGCGCAGTTCGCCGGGCGGCTGGCAGATCATCGGCCGAACCGACGTGGTGCTGTGGGATGTGGCGCGGCCGGAACCAGCGCTGTTGCGCGCGGGAACCCGGGTCCGGTTCGAGGCGGTGGATCGGTGAGATCCGCGGCGGTGCGGATGCGGGTGCTCGAACCCGGGGCGCTGAGCACCGTGCAGGATCTCGGCCGCCCCGGCTGGTTCCACGCCGGGGTCGGGGTTTCGGGGGCCGCGGACCGCCGGGCGCTGCGGCTGGCGAACCGCCTGGTGGGCAATGCCGAGTCGGCGGCGGCCATCGAATGTGTGCTGGGCGGGCTGAGCGTGGAATTCGACGCCCCGGCGGTGGTGAGCATCACCGGAGCGCCGGTGCCGATCCGGGTGGGTGCCCGGCCGGAACCTCCCGCGTCGGTGCTGTTCGTGGCGGCCGGGCAGCGGGTGCGGATCGGCATGGCCGAGGCGGGCCTGCGGTGCTATCTGGCGGTGCGCGGCGGGATCGCGGTGGAGCCGGTCCTCGGATCGCGCAGCCGCGACACCATGGCGGGGTTGGGTCCCGAACCGCTGCGCCAGGGTGACACCCTGCCGGTCGGCGCCCCACCGCGCGGCTGGCCGATCGTCGAGATGGCTCCCGTCGCGCCGCCGCCCCAGGGGACTCTGCGGGTGCGGGTCGGGCTCGGGCCGCGCGCCGACTGGTTTCACAACCCCGGCGATCTGTTCACCGGCGCCTGGGCGGTCTCCACCGACACCGACCGGATCGGTGTGCGCCTGGACCGCCACGCCGGCGCCCCGCCGCTGCGCCGGGTGAACGATGCCGAATTGCCCACCGAGGGAATGGCTTTGGGTGCGATCCAAGTTCCACCCGCGGGCCGCCCGGTGATTCTGCTGGCCGACCGTCCGATCACCGGCGGCTATCCCGTGGTGGGGACCGTGATCGACGCCGATGTGGATCTGATCGGTCAGGCCCGGCCCGGCCAGTTGATCGAATTCCGTTCCTGGCGGCCCTGATCCGCCGTGAGGACGGGTCGGCATACCTCTCGAGACTGACCACGGATCGGTCTGCGGGGCGACTCCCCGGCGGCCGGAAACCGATACCTTCGCACACGTCCCCACGAAATCCGCTACAGGAGTGTGCCGGTGACCGATGTGTACGAGTCCGACACCGGAGCGCGCGGTGCGACCGAAGCGGCCTCCGTGCGCGATGCGACGCGATCGGCCGCGATTCCGCCGTTCGCGTGGCCGGTGGTCGCGCCGATCGCCGCCCTCGGCGCCGCGGCGCTGCTGTTCGGGGCCTCGCGGTACGGATATTTCGGCGACGAACTCTACTTCCTCGCCGCCGGCCGCCGGTTGAGCTGGGGTTACGCCGACCAGGGCCCGATGCTGCCGCTGCTGGCCCGGACGATGGACACGCTCGTGCCAGGCTCCTATCCGGCACTGCGTATCCCCGCGGTGCTGATCACCGTCGTGGCGATCGTGTTGTGCGCCATGATCACTCGCGAGTTCGGCGGCGGGCGCACGGCGCAGGCCCTGGCCGCGTTCGCCTACGCGTGCTCGCCGTTCCTGCTGCTGCAGGGATCGATGCTGACCACCAATACCGTCGATACGGCGCTGTGGGTGCTGATCAGCTGGCTGGTGGTGCGGTGGGTGCGCACCCGCCGCGACGGCCTGCTGCTGATCGCCGGCCTCGTGACGGCGGTCGACTTGCAGGTCAAATGGCTGATTCCGTTCTTCTGGATCGCGCTGGCCGTGAGTTGTGCGGTCTTCGGTCCGCGCGAGTTGCTGCGCCGTCCGCTGCTGTGGGCCGGCGCCGGGCTCACCGTGCTGTCGGCGCTGCCGCAGGTGATCTGGCAGATGCGTCACGGCTGGCCGCAACTGGCGATGGGCGCCGAGATCGCGTCCGAACAGGCGATCATCGGAGGTCGCCTGCTGTTCGTGCCGATCTCGCTGATCCTGGTCGGCATTCTCGGCGTCCCGGTCCTGCTGGGCGGGCTGTGGGCGTTGCTGCGCTGGAAACCGTTGCGGCCGTATCGTTTTCTGGGCGCCACGCTCATCGTGGTCGACATCGTCTTCCTGGTCACCGGCGGCCGGGTGTACTACCCGGCCGGGATGTACGGCGTGGTGCTGGCGGCCGGCGCCGTCGCGCTGGTGCACTGGTTGCGGGCGCGGGCGGCGGGCGGGCGCCGGATCGCCGGGGTCGCGACCGCGGTCATTGCGGTGGCGTCGGTCGCCACGATCGTGACGTCGCTGCCGTGGCGTCCGGCCTCGGCGGTCGAGCCACCCCGAGACGATGTCTCGGCCGCGATCGCGATCGGCACCTACGGGCAGTTCGGCTGGCCGGAACTCACCGCGGCGGTCACGACGGCCTATCGCGGGCTGCCCGCCGCGCGCCGCGACCACGCCGTCGTCGTCACCGACACCTACTGGCAGGCGAGCGCCCTCGACCACCTCGGTCGCTCGGACCTGCCGCCGGTCTACAGTCCCAGTCGCGGCTTCGGCTACTTCGGCACCCCGCCCGACAGCGCCGAGACCGCCTTGATCGTCGGTGGTGACGCGGCGGACCTGCGCGGCCGGTGCACCTCGCTCACCCCGGTCGGCAGGGTCGACACCCGGCTCGGTTTCGTCGGCAACACCCGCGATGTCACGATCTTCGACTGCACCGGCCCGAAGCAGCCGTGGTCGCGGATGTGGCCGGAATGGATGCATCTGTGATTTCGGTGCGCGACCTCACCGGGCGTGAACAGGCACGGGTGCGGATCCGAACCAGCGGGTGAGCGCGCTGTGCAGACCGTCGGCACTCGCGTCGTCGCCGGCCCACGCGACGTACCCGTCCGGGCGCAGCAGAATTGCCGTCGGCGGGCTCGCGGTCCCGGGTTCGGCCGCCGTGCCCACGGGCCGCTCTCGCTCGGTGAGAGTGAGTGCGCCGGAAACGATTTCGACGCGCGCACTCCAATCGGCAGCTGCCACGGCCGCCACCCCCGTGCTGTCGATCAGCAGCGGACGCGCGGTGTATAACAGGTCGGCGACCCGCACACGAGTGCCGTCCGTGGTGACGGTGTAGTCGGGGACCAGCCGTCCGGACAGGTGATGATCGTCGCCGACGTCGTACCGGATGTCGGCCCCGGCCAGAAGGTGGGCGAGGTGGTCGGCGACGGCCGGTATCCGTACCAGTTCCGCGAACAGGTCGCGTAATCCGGTGACCTCGGGTCCCGGCGCGATCAGCGCGCTCTGCGCGAGGCTGTGCATCATCACTCGCTCGGCCGCCGGATAGCGTTCGCTCTCGTAGGTGTCCAGCAGTCCGGCCGGCGCCCAGCCGTTGACCTCGGCGGCCAGTTTCCAGCCCAGATTGATCGCGTCCTGCAATCCGAGATTCAATCCCGGGCCACCCATCGCGGAGTGTACGTGCGCGGAATCTCCGAGCAGCAGCACACGGCCCTCGCGATAACGCTGCGCCAGCCGGGTGTTCTGACCGACGGTGCGGCGCAACGCATGTGGGCCGGCGCCGGTCGGTGGTTCGATCGGCACGTCGGCTCCGAGTACCCGCTCGATGCTCGCCCGCAGCTCCGCGAAGGTCACGGGTTCGTCCTCGGCCGGGAGGTGATCGGTGCCGTATTCGCTCACTCCGATCATCGGCCGCCCGGGTGTCAGCTCGGCGAAGATGAACATGCCCTTGTCCACACGGTTGTGGCCGAAGTGGAACCGTCCCGCGCCCGGAATGTCTATGCCGCCGTCGGGTGTTCGCAGCCCGTCCGGAATGGTGGCATGGCCGAATCGCGTGACGCGGTCGACCACCGTGCAGCCGGGGAAATCGATTCCGACCAGCTTGCGCACCGCACTTTTCCCGCCGTCAGCGGCGACCAGATAGCGAGCCTGGATGTGATAGGCGCCGCCGGGGCCGTCGACGGTCGCGACGACATGGTCGCGGTGGGTCTCGAGATCGCGCAGGCTGTGTCGCCAGCGCACCGCCACACCCAGTTCCTGCGCTCGGGCGGCGAGCAGGGCGACCAGTCGCGGTTGCGGAATCGGCAGTGCGTACATCGGGTTGTCCGCGAACTCCGCCAGGTCCAGCGGTAGTCCGCTGAACGAGTAGCCCGGAAGTGGTGGTGGGATCGCGGGAGCGTCGTCCCCGGCGGCGGGGCGGTACAAGCCGCGCATATCCAGCAGCCGCACCACCTGCCCGACGAGGCCGTTGGCCTTGGGCTCGGTACTGGGGGCGGGCAGCTTTTCCAGGACCGACGCCGTAACGCCGCTCAGCGCGAGTTCGCAGGCCAGCATCAGCCCGTTCGGTCCAGCGCCGGAAATCAGGACATCGCAGGTGTTTTCGGACATGACAAATCAGACCCCTTGTCGGATAAGCGGTTTCGAGAGAACGCAGGGAGAGTTCAGTTGGGTTCGGGCAGGCCGGCGGCGACCAGTTCCAACGCTTGCCGCGTCAGCGCGGTGATCGAGGCGGGAGGTGCGCACCGGGGATAGACCTCGATCGCCGCCACCAGTGCTCCGAGCACGGCTTCGGCGACCAGCCGGGGATACAGCGTGCCGGGATCGGTGCCGGTGCGTTCGGCGACCGCCTCGGTCAAGGCGTCGGAGGAGGTTCGGGTCAGCGCTGCCTGCGCCTCCGGGCTGGCAACGAGCTTGCGAACCTCGGTCAGACGATCGCGTGGCGGGGGATCGGCATCGAGGCCGTCGACCCGCAACGGTTCGAGCATCGCCTCGGTGATCGAGGTCCACAGCGGCTCACCGGCCGGCCGGGCCCGCAGCACGTCGATTCCTCGGTGGATCCGGTCGATCTGCCGGTACGCCAGTGCCTCGTATTTGTTGGCGAAGTAGTTGGTGAACGTTCGCACCGAGACCCCTGCGCGGGCGGCGATGTCCTCGCGCAGCACGTGGTCGAGGCCGCGTTCGAACATCAGCTCGAGGGCGGCATCGCTGAGCGCGCGCCGGGTATCGAGCTTCTTGCGCTCCCGCAGCCCGGGGGCCGGCTCCGTGCTCATGAACCTAGTATCAGCAAAAGTGCGAGTCACTTCAATAGTGCACGACAGGAAAATTTGCCTTTCAGGCAAATTTCTTTCATCGGCGCGTCCGACCGGGCGCGCTAGTGTTCTCGCCATGACATCCGGACAGACGCAGATCTGGCACAACCCCCGCTGCTCCAAGAGCCGCGCGGCCAAAACCGCGCTGGACGAGGCCGGGGTGGACTACATCGAGCGGCGGTATCTCGACGACCCGCCGACCGTGGCGGATCTGCGCGAGGTCCTGGCCCAGCTCGGCCTGGAGCCCTGGGACATCACCCGCACCGGTGAACCGGAGGCCAAGGAGCTCGGTATGGCGGGCTGGTCGCGGACGGAGGCCGATCGTGAGCAGTGGATCGAGACTCTGGCGAGCAATCCGAAGCTGATCCAGCGCCCGATCGTGGTCACCCCCGACGGCCGCGCCGTCGTCGCGCGAGACGAACAATCGCTGAAGTCGGTGCTGTAATCCTCCACGCGCCGCGCGGCCGGACGACGAGTCCGGCTGCGCGGCAAGGACTTCGGTGCGGCGCGGCATTACCCGGCGGGTAATCGACCGGGCGCCCGCTCTGCGACATGCTCGTCGTATGAGCGAAAACGACACCACCACCACCAGCACCTACGACGCCGTCGCCCAGCGCTACATCGACACCTGGAACGAACCCGACGCCCCGGCGCGGCGCAAACTGCTCGACGAGCTGTATCGGCCGGATGCCACCTACACCGATCCGCTCGCGGCCGTCGCCGGAGTCGCCGCGATCGATGAGATGATCGCCGGCGTCCGGGAACAGTTCGCCGGGATGCGATTCGGCCTCGGACCTGTCGACGGGCACCACGACCAGCTGCGATTCACGTGGACGCTGGGCCTTCCCGACGCCGAACCGCTGATCGTGGGCTTCGATGTGGTCGTCCTCGACGGTGATCGCATCGCCCGCGTGCACGGATTCCTCGACAAGATTCCGGGCTGACCGCCCGTCTTCTCAGTGAATACCGTTGTCCGCCAGGGGAAACGGTGGTCGTCCGATGCCGGCGATCCGCAGATTTCCCCACGGGTCGCGCTCCTGCAGCCGGCCCGGGGCGGGCTCACCGCCCGGCACCCGCAGCGATACCGCACCGCGCCCGGGATCGGGCAGCCGGCCCGCCTCCGCGGAGGTGAGACGGCCGTACCAGTGATAGCGACCGTCGATCGGGTCCGGATGCCCGTTCAGCGCGACCGTCACCGCGAGTTCGGCGCCCGGCGCGTCGAGTACCGCCGGACCGGCGTACTCGTAGGCGGGCGCCCGCTCGGCGGCGACGGTCGTATCGAAGTGATCCCGATCCGGTCGCGGCAACCGCCGTCCCGGGCGGGGATCGGCCGCCCAGCGGCGGGCCGATTCGTGCTGCACGGCACGTCGGACCTGGATGCGGGTACATCCGGCCCGGTGCATCGCCGCGATGCAGCGCGCGGCGTATTCGGCGCGGGCGTGCACCGGATAGTGCGGCCAGTTGGCACCGGCGGGGGAGTGCGTCCAGAACAGGTTGGGCATCTCGTGCATCGCCGTGCCCAGGTGGGCCACCCGGCCATCGGCCAGCAGTGTGTGCAGGTCGGCGCCGACTCCGGCGATGCGGCGCGGGTCGAGGTCGGCATCGGCGAGGATCACCACCGAGGCCGTGGTCGTGCCGTCGTCCGAACGCAGCCGCCACAGGTCGTGTGCGCCGTCGAAATCCATCGTGTGCACCGCGGGCGGTGGCCGATCGCCGGCGAGCCTGGTCGAGCCCAGAACGGTGAGATCGCGAAATCCGTTGCGGCGCAGCGTGGCCGCGACGATCGGGGCCGACGGGCGGGCGGCGACGACGGCCACGCCGCCCGGGCTGTGCCGGTTCGGCCTCATGCGAGCAGCCCCCGCCGCCGCCACAGTCGCTTGCCGATCGGGCCGAGCAGGCCGTTCTCGTCCAGGAACGCGCCGAGGTCGGCGGCACCGGCGGCCAGCATGCGGTGGGCGTGCGGATTGGCCAGCGCCGCGCGTGTGGCCGCCCGTCCGTCCAAGCCGGCCCGAATGTACATGTGCCGGTTGGTGATCAGCCGGACGAACAGCGGAGCGGCCACGGCGACACACATCCGCACGTAGGTTCGTTCCGCCCGCGACATCGCCGGCACGCGACGGGCGAGTGCGTCGCGGGCGAAGCCGATGTGGCGCGCCTCCTCGGTGACGTGGACGCGGAACGTGCGCGCCACCACCGGCTGCAGCTGCGGATCGTCGATGGTGCGGCGTTGCAGCGCGTCGAAGATCTCCTCACCGACCAACGCTCCCACCCACACCATCGGGCCGTGCAGAACCAGCTGCAGCGACGAGATGGCCAGCCGGGCAGGGGCTTTGGGCCAATAGGGGCGGGCGTCGATGCGGTCGATCAACTTGCCGAACATGGTCATGTGCCGGCATTCGTCGCCCATCTCGGTCAGCGTGTAGTGCGAGCGGTGCGAGGTGGGATCGCCGTTCATCAACTCCCGCAACAGCAACCGGTTCAGGATGTTCTCGAACCAGATCCCCACCGAGAGGATGTTCGCGAGTTCCTGTCGCGACAGCTCGCGCCGCTGCTCGGGTGACATCGCGTCCCAGAGGTCGGTGCCGTAGAGGGAGACCACCTCCGGCGGCAGGAAGAACTTGTCCGGATCCAGCGGCGCGTCCCAATCCAGATCGACCACCGGGTCGTAGGACTTGCGGACCGAACCCAGCAGCAGGCGCTGCGCGAAGGTATCCCGCGGGAGCAGGGTGGCGTCGTTGCCCATGGCTGCGCTCCAAACGAATCGAATTACCGGGACGGGCTGTAACACCAAGGTTAGTGAGACGGTGTGTATCGGTCAATACCACATGAGTATCGTTGACATGTGAGCGAAACCGGTGGACAGCGGCCCCCGCGGCGTGCGGAACGGTCCGCGGCGGCCGGTGTGGACGGTCGCAGTACCCGCTGGAACGGGCACAAACAGCGGCGGCGTGCCGAGGTGATCGAGGCCGCGGTCGCGGTGATCGAGGAGAACGGCGCCGAGGTGTCGGTCCAGCAGATCGCCGACCGGCTGGGCCTGCCGCGTCCGGTGGTGTACCGCCATTTCGACGGGCGGACCGATCTGGACGAGCAGATTCGCGGCCGGATCCTGGAATCGCTTCTCGCGCAACTGCTTCCGACGCTGCGCGCGGACGGGACGGTCAAGGACGCGGTGCGCGGGGCGGTCGGCACCTACGTCGGATGGGTGGCCTCGCATCCGCAGTTGCACCGATTCCTGGCGGCGAGTGCCCCGCAAGGAGATTCGTCGCTCGCGCTGGCCGGGGCGCGCGACCGCATCGGCGCCCGGCTCGCGGATCTGTTCGCCACCGCCTCGGCGCGCGTCGGCATCGATCCCGTGCGGGCCCGGCCGATGGCCTTCGGGATCGTCGGCTTCGTCGACGGTGTGGTCAACAGCTGGCGCGCCGACACCGCTTCGGCGCTGGGGTCGGAGCAGATCGAGGCGATCGTGACCGAATCGGTGCTCGGGCTGCTGGAGAGCAATGCACGCAGTCTCGGGGTGCCGCTGGACCGGGACGCCACCGTCGCCGACCTGGTGGCACGGTCCGAGGCCGCGGCCTCGGACCCGCTGGCGGTCAACTGAATTCGTGGCGCGCGGCGCGGCGGTGACGGGCCACCGCACCCGGGCGGCCCCGGGGGGCACGCGCGTCGCCTAGGCTCGACCCATGCAGCGCATCATCGGAATCGAGGTCGAGTACGGCATCTCGACACCGACGGAACCCTCGGCGAACCCGATTCTCACGTCCACCCAGGCGGTGCTGGCCTACGCGGCGGCCGAGGGCGTACCCCGGGCCAAGCGCACACGCTGGGACTACGAGGTGGAGTCGCCGCTGCGTGATGCCCGCGGCTTCGACCTGGGCCGGCTCAACGGGCCGGCGCCGGTGATCGACGCCGACGAGGTCGGCGCGGCGAACATGATTCTCACCAACGGCGCCCGCCTCTACGTCGACCACGCCCACCCCGAATATTCGGCTCCCGAGGTCGTGGACCCGCTGGACGCGGTGATCTGGGACAAGGCCGGTGAGCGGGTCATGGAGGCCGCCGCCCGCTATGCCTCCAGCGTGCCGGGTGCGCCGCGCATGCAGCTGTACAAGAACAACGTCGACGGTAAGGGCGCCTCCTACGGCACCCACGAGAACTATCTGATGAACCGCGATACGCCGTTCAACCAGATCATCGTCGGCCTGACGCCGTTCTTCGTCTCCCGGCAGGTCGTCACCGGCTCGGGCCGGGTCGGCATCGGGCAGTCCGGCGACCACGCCGGATTCCAGCTGTCGCAGCGCTCGGACTACATCGAGGTCGAGGTGGGCCTGGAGACCACCCTCAAGCGCGGCATCATCAACACCCGCGACGAACCGCACGCCGACGCCGACAAGTACCGGCGTCTGCACGTGATCATCGGCGACGCCAACCTGGCGGAATGGTCGACCTACCTCAAGGTCGGCACCACCGCGCTGGTGCTGGATCTGATCGAGGCCGGTGAGGACCTGTCGGATCTGCAGCTGGCGCGCCCGGTCACCGCCGTGCACACCATCAGCCACGACCCCAGCCTGCGCGCCACCGTCGCACTGGTCGACGGCCGCGAACTGACCGGCCTTGCGCTGCAACGGATCTACCTCGACCGGGTGGAGAAGTTCCACGACCGCGAGGGCACCGACGACGCCCGCGTCACCGATGTGCTCGAGAAGTGGGCGCATGTGCTCGACCTGCTCGAACGCGACCCCATGGACTGCGCGCACCTGCTCGACTGGCCGGCCAAACTGCGCCTGCTCGAGGGGATGCGCAGCCGCGAGGGCCTGGGCTGGGCGGCGCCGAAACTGCATCTGATGGACCTGCAGTACTCCGATGTGCGCCTGGACAAGGGCCTCTACAACCGCCTGGTGGCGCGCGGTTCGATGGAACGGCTGGTCTCCGAACAGCAGGTGACCGACGCGATGACCAACCCGCCGACCGACACCCGCGCCTACTTCCGGGGCGAATGCCTGCGCCGCTTCGGCGCCGATATCGCCGCGGCGAGCTGGGATTCGGTGATCTTCGACCTGGGCGGCGACTCGCTGGTCCGCATTCCCACCCTGGAGCCGCGCCGGGGGACGAAATCCCATGTCGGCAAGTTGCTCGAGGGTGCCGGCACGGCCGCCGAACTGGTCAAACAGCTCACCTCCTAACCGGGCGGCCGGGGCTACGGCGGTGCGTTCGTGCCGGGGTGGCACGGCGTGCTGTGACGTTGCGGCGGGGGCACATTGCGAGGTAATCCGGCATGTTGTCACCGTCGCTGGGTAGTGTTGAGGGACGAGCATCGGAGGTTTCCGGTGCTCGCCGATGATCAGTACAGAGGAGGTCGGCTGCTATGGCACAAGAGCAGACCAAGCGCGCCGGTGGTGGCGACGAGGACGACGACGCGGCCGGTGTCGAGGCCGCGGGACAGGAGCGCCGCGAAAAGCTGGCCGAGGAGACCGACGACCTGCTCGACGAGATCGACGACGTGCTCGAGGAGAACGCGGAGGACTTCGTGCGTGCCTACGTCCAGAAAGGCGGCCAGTGACATCAGGTGACCCCTTGCGGCTCCACATGGGGTACGCCCTCTCGTCATTCTCCGAATATCTGCGCGAAAACGCGCCGGAACTGTTGCCGGGCAACGGTTTCGGGCGGGCTTCCGGCGGTAACGGCTCGGCCGGGGACCTGGCGCCGCACGGCACCACGATCGTCGCGGTGACCTACCGCGGCGGTGTGCTGATCGCCGGCGACCGCCGGGCCACCCAGGGCAACCTGCTGGCCAGCCGCGACATGGAGAAGGTGTACATCACCGACACCTTCTCCGCGGCCGGTATCGCCGGCACCGCGGGCGTGGCGGTCGAGATGATCCGCCTGTTCGCGGTGGAGCTGGAGTACTACGAGAAGATCGAGGGTGTGCCGCTGACCTTCGACGGCAAGGCCAACAAGCTGTCGAAGATGGTCCGCGACAATCTGCCCGCGGCACTGCAGGGCCTGGCGGTGGTGCCGATCCTGGTCGGGTACGACCTCGAGGCCACCGATCCGGAGCGGGCCGGCCGCATCGTGTCCTACGACGTGGTCGGCGGCCGCAGCGAAGAGCGCTTCGGCTACACCGCCACCGGTTCGGGCTCGATGTTCGCCAAGTCGTCGTTGAAGAAGACCTACAGCCGCGATATGGACGAGGACCGCGCCCTGCGCATCGCCGTCGAATCGCTGCTGGACGCCTCCGACGACGACACCGCCACCGGTGGCCCGGATCTGCAGCGCGGTATCTTCCCGACGGCGATCGTCATCAACGCCGAAGGGGCGCTGGAGGTTTCGGACGAGCGGCTCGAGCAGATCGCGCGCTCGATCGTCGACGAGCGGGTGGCCGAAGAAGGGAGTGCGCGTCCATGACACTGCCGTACTACGCGTCGGCCGAACAGATCATGCGCGACAAGACCGAACTTGCGCGCAAAGGCATCGCCCGGGGACGCAGTGTCGTGGTGCTGGTGTACGACAAGGGTGTGCTGTTCGTCGCCGAGAACCCCTCGGCGACACTGCACAAGGTGAGCGAACTCTACGACCGCATCGGATTCGCCGCGGTCGGCAAGTACAACGAGTTCGAAAGTCTGCGTCGTGGTGGCATCCTGCAGGCCGACCTGCGGGGATACCAGTACGACCGGCGGGATGTGACCGGGCGGGCGCTGGCGAACATGTACGCCTCCACCCTCGGCACGATCTTCACCGACCAGCTCAAGCCCTACGAGGTCGAGATCTGTATCGGTGAGGTCGGCTATCCGGAGCAGGAGTCGAATTCGGTTCTGTACCGGATCAACTTCGACGGCTCCATCGTCGACGAGCGCGACTTCGTGGTGATGGGCGGCAATACCGACCCCATCAGCACCGCGCTCAAGGACACCTTCCAGCCGGGCCTGGAATTGCGGGCCGCGATCCGCACCGCCGTGGACGCCCTGCAGAAGGGGTCGCCGGACAACAGCGACAAGGACAAGCGCGGCATCGCGGTGTCCTCGCTGGAGGTGGCGACGCTGGAGCAGGCCCGCCCGCGCCGGGCCTTCCGCCGCATTCCGCACGCCACGCTGGAGACGCTGCTCTCCGCCGACGGCGCGGCGAACTCGGGTGAGGAGAACGCCGAACCGGAGACCCCCTCCGCCGGAGACCCCTCCAACCCGTAACCGCTGGTAGCGCTCGACCCGGACGCCCGGCCCCTTCCGAACGTGGGAAGGGGCCGGGCGTCTCGTTTGCGCGCCCTGCCGCGGGCGGTCCCGTCGGCCGCGCAGGTAGACGCGGGTGTACGCTCGGTCCCGGCGACTTCTCGTCCGCGCCCGCGACCTGCGGCTTTGTGGCCCCGTCGGCATGAGTGTCCGAGCTGTGCCCCACAGACGGGCATCCAGCGAGTGCCCGACGACGAGGCCCGGAGGACCGCGAACCCCGCGCTGCCGGAGACGTCGCCATCCAGTGCAGCCCATATTGTTGTGAACCCGTATGCAACCGCTTGCTCGCACAGCCACTTTCGCCGTTCGCTTTGCCGTAATGTCGATGGTGTGCAGCGACGAATTATGGGGATCGAGACCGAGTTCGGGGTGACGTGCACGTTCCACGGTCACCGTCGGTTGAGTCCTGACGAGGTGGCCCGGTATCTGTTCCGCCGGGTGGTGTCCTGGGGCCGTAGTTCGAACGTATTTCTCCGCAACGGAGCGCGGCTCTATCTCGATGTCGGTTCCCATCCGGAGTATGCGACGGCCGAATGTGACTCGCTGGTTCAGCTGGTCACCCACGATCGCGCGGGTGAGCGGGTGCTCGAGGAGTTGCTGATCGATGCCGAGCAGCGCTTGGCCGAGGAGGGGATCGGCGGTGACATCTATCTGTTCAAGAACAACACCGATTCGGCAGGCAACTCCTACGGCTGCCACGAGAACTTCCTCGTGGTGCGGGCCGGCGAGTTCTCCCGGATCTCGGATGTGCTGTTGCCGTTCCTGGTGACCAGGCAGCTGATCTGCGGTGCCGGAAAGATCCTGCAGACGCCGAAGGCGGCCACGTTCTGCCTGTCGCAGCGGGCCGAGCACATCTGGGAAGGGGTGTCGTCGGCGACCACGCGGTCGCGGCCGATCATCAACACGCGCGACGAGCCGCATGCCGACGCGGAGAAGTACCGCCGCCTGCATGTGATCGTCGGCGACTCGAACATGGCCGAACCCACCACCATGCTGAAGGTGGGCACCGCGGCGCTGGTGCTGGAGATGATCGAGGCGGGGGTGTCGTTCCGCGATTTCGCGCTCGACAATCCGATCCGCGCGATCCGCGAGGTCAGCCACGATCTGACCGGCCGGCGACCGGTGCGGCTGGCGGGTGGCCGTCAGGCCAGCGCGCTCGACATCCAGCGCGAGTACTACGCCCGCGCGGTCGAGCATCTGCGCAATCGCGAGCGCGATCCGCAGGTGGACGCCGTGGTGGATCTGTGGGGTCGCACGCTCGACGCGGTCGAGGCGCAGGATTTCGCGAAGGTCGACACCGAGATCGACTGGGTGATCAAGCGCAAGCTGTTCCAGCGCTACCAGGACCGGTACTCGATGGAGCTGTCCGATCCGAAGATCGCTCAGCTGGATCTGGCCTATCACGACATCAAGCGCGGTCGCGGAGTGTTCGATCTGCTGCAGCGCAAGGGTCTGGTCAAGCGGATCACCGAGGACGAGGCGGTCGATGCCGCGGTGACGACTCCACCGCAGACGACGCGGGCCAAACTGCGCGGTGATTTCATCACCGCCGCGCAGGAGGCGGGCCGCGATTTCACCGTCGACTGGGTGCACCTGAAGCTGAACGATCAGGCGCAGCGCACGGTCTTGTGCAAGGACCCCTTCCGGTCCGTGGACGAGCGCGTGGATCGGTTGATCGCCTCGATGTGAGAGCAGACGGCCCCGCGGTGAGTCGCGGGGCCGGTCGATCCGGCTGCCGGCAGCGATATCCCGGCGCGGATCGGTGCGGTGGTGCACCGTCGTCCGGGGAGTCCGATTACTCTGTGTCGGGTGGCGATTTCCAAGGTCGAGCGGCTGATGAATCTGGTGATCGCGCTGCTGTCGACCCGGCAGTTCCTGACCGCGGAACGCATTCGCGACAGCGTTGCCGGCTACGAGGATTCGGCCAGCGACGAAGCGTTCAGCCGGATGTTCGAGCGCGACAAGAACGAACTGCGGGATCTGGGGATCCCGCTGGAGGTCGGCCCGGTGGGCCGGTTCTCCGGGCAGGAGGGGTATCGCATCAATCGCGATGCCTACGAACTGCCCGATATCGACCTGACCAGCGCGGAAGCGGCGGCGGTCGCGGTGGCGGTGCAGTTGTGGGAGTCTCCGGAGCTGGCCAGCGCCGCGGAGAGCGCGGTGCTCAAGTTGCGGGCCGCCGGTGTGCACGTCGACCCGGACGCGGCCTCGGCGTCGGTGCCCGCGGTCCCGGCGCGCACCCGCGGGTCGGAGGCCGCCCTGGGCAAACTGCTGGCGGCCATCGACGCGGGACGGGCGGTGCGATTCGAGCATCGCGTCACCCACAACGCGCCATACACCACGCGAGACGTGGAGCCGTGGGGTGTGGTGACCCGGCACGGGCGCTGGTATCTGGTCGGCCATGATCGCGACCGGGACGCCGTGCGGACCTTCCGGTTGTCGCGGATCGGTGCGGACGTGGAGGTGTATGGGCCGGAGAACGCCGTGCACAAACCGGCGGATGTGGACCTGCGCCGGATCGTGGCGCGGGTGACGGGTGCGGCGCCGGTGAGCGGATCGGCCACCGTGTGGGTGGCGAAGGATCGCGGCCAGGAGATCCGCCGGCTGGGCGTGGTGATCGCCGAGGAGACGGTCGCCGGCCGCCCGGGTTCGGTGGTGGAGGTGCCGGTGCGGTCGCGGGACTGGCTGGCGCGGCTGATCACCGGCCTCGGCCCGGATGCGCTGGTGCTGGCCCCGGAGGATCTGCGGGCCGATGTGATCGCGCGGCTGCGGTCGGTACTGGAACGGACGGAGGTGTCGGCATGAGACGCGTGAGCGTCGGAGCGGCCCGGGCGGGGGTGCGGCGATGAGCAGCCGATTGTCGACGCGACTGTCCCGTCTGCTGAATATGGTCCCGTACTTCCTCGCGAACCCGGGGATCAGTGCCCCCGAGGCGGCCGCGGAACTCGGTGTCAGCACCAAACAGTTGATGAGCGACCTCAATCAGCTCTGGATGTGCGGACTGCCCGGCTACGGTCCGGGCGATCTGATCGACCTGTCGTTCTCCGAGGAGAGCATCGAGGTCACGTTCTCCGCCGGGATCGACCGGCCGCTGCGGCTGACCTCGATCGAGGCGACGGCACTGCTGGTGGCCTTGCGCTCGATCGCGGATCTGCCGGGCATGGTCGATCCGACCGCGGCCCGCTCGGCCACCGCCAAGATCGAATCCGCCATCTCCGGCGAGGCCGGCCAGCGCAGCGAACCCGACACCGCGGAACCGGTCGAGGCGCCGGCGGTGACCACCGTGCGTTCCGCGCTGGCCGACGGGCGCGCGCTGCGGCTGGTGTACTACTCGGCGAGCCGGGATGTGGTGTCCGAGCGCGTCGTCGACCCGATCCGAATCGTGCTGGTGGACAACAACTCCTATCTGCAGGCGTGGTGCCGGCAGGCGGAGGGTGTGCGGCTGTTCCGGTTCGACCGGATCGAGGAGGCCACCGAACTCGAGGAGCCGGCGAACCCGCCCAGCCACGCCACCGAGGAGTCCGCGGGCCTGGACCTGTTCTCCGATGATCCCGCAGTTGCCTTGGCGCGCTTGCGCATTCGTGCCGACTACGGATGGGTGCTGGACCAGTATCCGATGCATCCGGTGGTCGTGCATCCCGACGGCAGCGTCGAGGCGACCATGCGGTTCGCCACGCTGGGCTGGATCGCGCGACTGCTGCTCGGCTTCGGTTCCGGTGTCACCGTGCTGGGGCCACCCGAACTGGTGAGCGCGGTGCGGGAACGTTCGGCCGCGGCGCTGGCCGCCTACGACCACGTCGGTGATCTCGGATACGACCGGAACATGGTCGAGGAGGTCGGGCCCGCGTGACGTTCCGGGTGACAGTGCTCGGCGCCGGAAGTATCGGCCTGTTCGTCGGTGGCAAACTCGCCGCCGCCGGCGCCGAGGTGAGTTTCGTCGGGCGCCCACGGTTGCTGGACGAGATCGGCACCCACGGACTGCGGCTGACCGATCTGGACGGCGGCGACGAGCGCGTCGCGGCGAGCGGCTTCCGCACCGAGACCGAACCGGACAGTGCCGCGACCGCCGACCTGGTGCTGGTCACCGTGAAATCGGCGCAGACCGCCCAGGCCGCGGCGCAACTGCGCGACCGAGTGCGCCCGGACACGGTGGTGATCAGCCTGCAGAACGGCGTCGGCAACGATGCGGCCATCCGGGAGGCGCTGCCCGCGGCGGTGGTCTCGGCAGGCATGGTGATGTTCAACGTCGTGCACAGCGGTCCCGGCCATTTCCATCGCGGCACCGACGGCACCGTGGCGGTGTCCGACGATCCGGCGCTGTCCCGCTTCGCGCCGCTGTTCGAGCGGGCCGGGCTGCCCTTGGACCGCCATTCCGATCTGCGCCCGGTGCAGTGGGCCAAGCTGCTGCTGAACCTCAACAACGCGATCAACGCGCTCTCGGGCCGGCCGCTGCGGGAGGAATTGGCCACCCGCGACTACCGGCGCTGCCTGGCGCTGGCGCAGACCGAGGCGCTCGCGGTGATGCGGCGCGCCCGGATCCGTCCCGCGCGGCTGACCGTCCTGCCGCCGCGGGTGATGGCCCGCCTGCTGACGGTTCCCGATGCCGTCTTCGAGCGGGTGGCCGGACGGGTGCTCGCGGTGGATCCGATGGCGCGCTCGTCGATGGCCGACGATCTGGCCCTGGGCCGGCGTACCGAAATCGATTGGCTCTGTGGGGAGATCGTCGAGCTGGGCCGGATGGTGGCGGTGCCCACCCCGGTGAACGCGCGGCTGGTCGCATTGATCCGGGCCGCCGAGAACGGCGACGAACGTCGCTGGAGCGGGTCCGACCTGCTCGCGGAACTGCGCGGGGCCGCGACCGCCGAGGCCACGGGACCGGTATCGCGCTGACCCGCGCCGGCATCTCGCCGGTCTCCGGGTGACGACGCGCGTAGTCGCCGGATCGGGGTCCGGTAGCATCGGACATACCACAGTCTTGGGAGGTTTTCGATGGGTTCATTGAGCCCGACGCACTGGCTCATCATTGCGTTGGTGATCCTGCTGCTGTTCGGCGCCAAGCGGCTGCCCGACGCCGCCCGGGGTCTCGGACGTTCCTTGCGCATCTTCAAGAGCGAGATGAGCGAGATGCATTCCGAGGGCTCGGCGAACGCGGGTTCTGCGAACACGGGATCGGCGAACGCGTCCGGCACCGCGCAGCAGCCGGCGCCCGCGGCCGAACTGCCGCCTGCCCAGCCGGTGAATCCGGCACCGCAGGCCGACAAGGATCGTCACACGGCCTGATCCGGTCCGTCTCGAGGCCGTCACCCCGGCAACGCCCGCGGGGTGGCGGTGCGATGGCGGTTGGGCGTTTCATCCGGATCCGGCCAGGTGATCAGCGAGGCAGTCACATCCATGCGCATTCCGTTCGACCCCCGCCGTAGCCGGCGCAGGACGAATCCCGACGGCACCATGTCGTTGGTCGAACATCTGCAAGAGTTGCGTTCGCGACTGTTGAAGTCGCTGCTGGCTGTGGCGCTGACCACGGTGCTCGGATTCCTCTGGTACTCGCATTCCTTCCTCGGCATCGAGAGCCTGGGCGACCTGCTGCGCGGGCCGTACTGCTCGCTGCCGCCGGAACATCGGGCGCAGCTGACCACCGACGGCGCCTGCCGGCTGCTGGCCACCGCACCGTTCGAACAGTTCATGCTGCGGTTCAAGGTCGCCTTCACCGCGGGCGTGGTGATGGCCTGCCCGATCTGGCTGTACCAGCTGTGGGCGTTCGTCACGCCGGGCCTCTACGCCAAGGAGCGCAAGTACGCGATCAGCTTCGTCGCCTCCGGTGTGGTGCTGTTCGTCACCGGCGCGGTGCTGGCGTACTGGGTGGTGGCGCATGCGCTGAGCTTCCTGATGGGGATCGGCAGCAATGTGCAGATCACCGCGCTCAGCGGTAGTCAGTACTTCGGATTCATCATCAAGCTGCTGATCATCTTCGGGGTCAGCTTCGAGACACCGCTGCTGATCATCGGGCTGAACATGGTCGGCGTGCTGACCTACGAGCGGCTCAAGAAGTGGCGCCGCGGCATGATCTTCGGGCTGTTCGTCTTCGCCGCGATCGTCACCCCGCAGGATCCGTTCTCGATGCTGGCGTTGGCCGCCGCGCTCACCGTGCTGTTCGAGGTGGCCGTGCAGATCGCCCGGCTCAACGACCGCCGCCGCGCCCGCCGGGGCGACAACTGGGACGCGCTGTCCGACGACGAGGCCTCGCCGCTGGCCGGCCCCGACGATCTGGACGGTGTGAGCCCGGTGGAGCCCGCCCAGCCGGTGACGGCGAGCGGACCGGTCTCGGCCGATCCGGCGGCGAAAACTCCGCGCCCGGTGTCGGACTACTCCGATACCCTCTGAGCGTGGGACAACCGTCGCTGACTGGCGAACTCGCGGCATTCGCCGCCGACCTGAAATTCTCCCTGGACCCGTTCCAACAGCAGGCCTGTGTGGCGCTGGAGAACGGGCACAGTGTGCTGGTGTGCGCGCCGACCGGCGCCGGTAAGACCGTCGTCGGGGAATTCGCCGTGCACCTGGCCCGCGCGGCCGGTGGCAAGTGCTTCTACACCACCCCGATCAAGGCGCTGTCGAATCAGAAGTACGCCGATCTGGTGGACCGCTACGGCCGCGACGCGGTGGGGCTGCTGACCGGTGATCAGTCGATCAATCCGGACGCCCGGGTCGTGGTCATGACCACCGAAGTGCTGCGCAACATGCTCTACGCGGGCTCGGACGCGCTGCACGCGCTGTCGTTCGTCGTCATGGACGAGGTGCACTATCTGGCCGACCGGTTCCGCGGCGCGGTGTGGGAAGAGGTCATTCTGCATCTGCCGCCGGAGGTGCGTCTGGTGAGCCTGTCGGCGACGGTCAGCAATGCCGAGGAGTTCGGCGCGTGGATGGAGACCGTGCGGGGCGATACCGCCGTCATCGTCGACGAGACGCGGCCGGTGCCGCTGTGGCAGCACGTGATGGTCGGGCGGCGGCTGTTCGATCTGTTCGATACGAAGTCCAGCGATCAGAAGATTCTCGTCGACGAGGATCTGGTTCGCTACATCAAACATCGCGAGGCGGCCGACCGGATGAACGGCTGGTCCGGGCCGCGCCATCGCGGTGGTCCGCGCCGTGACTTCCGGCCGCTGCCGCGCCCGGAGATGCTCGCCCGCCTCGACGACGAAGGGTTGCTGCCGGCGATCACCTTCATCTTCAGCCGGGCCGGCTGTGACGGTGCCCTCGCCCAGTGCCTGCGCTCGCGCCTGGATCTGAGCCGTCCCGACGACGCGGCGGAGATCGAGGCGGTGATCGAGCGCCATACCGGTGATCTGCCGCGCGCGGATCTCGATGTGCTCGGCTATTGGGAATGGCGAGAAGCGCTCTACCGCGGCCTGGCCGCCCATCACGCCGGCATGCTGCCCGCCTTCCGGCACACCGTGGAGGAATTGTTCGTCCGCGGGCTGGTGCGGGCCGTATTCGCCACGGAGACACTGGCTCTCGGCATCAACATGCCGGCGCGCACGGTGGTGCTGGAACGGCTGGTGAAGTTCAACGGCGAAACTCACGCCGAGCTGACTCCCGGGGAGTACACGCAGCTCACCGGCCGAGCCGGGCGGCGCGGTATCGACGTCGAGGGCCACGCGGTGGTGATGTGGCATCCGGATGTCGACACCAGCGCGGTCGCCGGCCTGGCCTCGACCCGCACCTATCCGTTGCGCAGCTCGTTCCGGCCCGGTTACAACATGTCGATCAACCTCATCGACCGGATGGGCGCCGCGCAGTCGCGGGAGTTGCTGGAGCGCTCGTTCGCGCAGTTCCAGGCCGACCGGTCGGTGGTGGGCCTGGTCCGCGGTATCGAGCGCAACGAGGCACAGGTGCGCAAGCTGCGCTCGCAGATCGGTGACGACGGATTCCTCGAATACCTCTCCCTGCGCGAGCGGATCAAACAGCGCGAACGCGAACTGGAACGGCAGGGACGCGCCGATCGGCGCGGGGCCGCGGTCGAGTCGCTGACCTCGTTGCGCCGCGGTGACGTGGTGGCCATCCCGACCGGGCGCCGCCAGGGCCTCGCGGTGATTCTCGAACCGGATGCCAGTCCGGGCGATCCCCGTCCGCTGGTGCTGACCGCCGACACGTGGGCCGGTCGCGTCTCGGCCGCCGACTTCCCGACGCCGGCTCAACCGCTGGGCCGGATGCGGCTGCCCCGCCACGTCGATCACCGCACCGCGCGAGCGCGCCGCGATCTGGCATCGGCGTTGCGTAGCACGGGAATCGCGGTACCCGGCCGGGCCCGGCGCGGGGGTCGCGCGCGTGCGGCCGACGATCGGGAATTGGCGACGCTGCGGCGTGCGCTGCGTGCTCATCCCGCTCACTCCCGGCCCGACCGGGAGCAGCTGGCCCGGCTGGGGGAGCGCTACAACCGGCTCGAGCGCGAGACCGAGTCGATGCGCCAGAAGGTCGCTGCGACAACGAATTCGCTCGCGCGCACCTTCGATCGGATCGTCGCGCTGCTGAGTGAGCGCGGCTATGTCGACGGCGGGGAGGTCACCGCCGACGGCCGGCGGCTCGCCCGGATCTACACCGAAGCGGATCTCGTGGTGGCCGAATGCCTTCGGCAGGGGCTGTGGCGCGGGCTCGGCGCCGCCGAACTCGCGGGCGTGGTGTCGGTACTGGTCTTCGAGTCGCGGCAGGAGGGCGGCTACCTCGGCCCGGCCGGTCCGACCGAACCGGTCCGGCGCGCGGTCGGCGCCACCATCGGCGTGTGGAGCCAGCTGCGTACCGACGAGGCACGGCACAAACTGCCGCCGACCCGGGAACCGGATCTGGGCTTCGTCACCGGCATCTACAAATGGGCCCGCGGCGATGGATTGGCCGAATCGTTGCTGGCCAGTGGCGATCAGGGCAGTGCGTTGTCGGCGGGTGACTTCGTACGCTGGTGCCGGCAGGTGATCGATCTGCTCGACCAGATCCACCAGACCGCCGACGACACCGAAGTCGCCGCCACCGCCGCCAAGTCGGTGCGTGCCATCCGGCGTGGCGTTGTGGCGGTGGACGCCGCGTAGCGCGCGGGGCTGTGATTGGATGACTACCGGTACCGACCGTGGTGAGGGCCTGATCACCTCACGCGGGGGGATGTGAGACGACGAGTGCGAGTGGAGGCAGGCACATGAGCGGCCCGTACGGACCGAACGAGACCCCTGGCCCAGGGGAGGGCCACAGCGGCGATCCGGCCCAGCAGTGGTCGGGGCAGCCGCAGCCCGGCCAGTCCGGACCGGCGCCGCAGTGGGGTGGCCAGCAGCCGCAGCAGCCCCAGTGGGGTCAGCCCGCACCCTCGCAGCAGCAGTGGGCGCCCCAGCCGCAGCAGCCGCAGCAGCCGCAATGGGGTGGCCAGAGCCAGCCGTCCTGGCCGCAGCAGCCGCCGGCCCAGGCGCAGCCGTGGGAACCGACCCAGCAGCAGTGGAGTCAGCCGCAGCAGCCGTCGCAGCAGCAGTGGGCGCAGCAGCAGCCCACGCAGCAGGGGTGGGCGCCGCAGCCCGACCAATCGCAGCAGCAGTGGGGGATGCAGGAACCGCAGCTGAGCACCACGCCCGCCAAGAAGTCGAAGAAGGGCCTGCTCTTCGGCGGTATCGGCCTGCTGGTCGTGGTGGTCGTCGCCGTGGTCCTCGCCTTCGTCTTCCTCGGCAGCGACAAACTGGACAACAAGGCCGTGCAGGACGGCGTGCAGAAGGTCCTCAAGGATTCCTACGGCATCGACGACGTCCAGAACGTCAGCTGCCCCTCGGGTCAGAAGGTCGAGGTCGGTGGCACCTTCGACTGCACCCTGAAGGTCGGTGGCGAGCAGAAGAAGGTCACCGTCAAGATCACCAAGGACGACGGCACCTACGAGGTCGGCCGGCCCAACTGAGCGTGAGACGGACCGACGGCCGTGCGAATGCCCTCGTGGTCGACGGCCGCCGGGACCTCACAGTCACGAGAGCACTTGACAGCCAATGCTTTTCGCGACGGTGACGATCAGGCGTTCGACGCGAGCGCGGCGGTCAGTCGCTTGACGGGGCTTTCGGCGTTGTAGGCGGTGGCGAGCGCGTGCAGCGCGTCCGGGTCGGCCGGTTCGGCGGGGAGTAGATCAGGGCCGGACAGTTCGACCTCGGCGTCGCGGACGACCCGCACCACGGGCGCTGCCGCCTTCAGATAGTCTTCGGCCGCAGCGAGTTTCGCGCGCACGCCGCGCGCCAGATCGGAGGCGGGATCGGCGACCGCGGCCACGAGCGCTTCGAGCGAGCCGTACCGCGAGATCAGCGTGGCGGCGGACTTGTCACCGATCCCGGCGACGCCGGGCAGGCCGTCGGACGCATCGCCGCGCAGCGTCGCCATATCGGCGTAGGCCGGGCCCGCATTCTCTTGCGGCACACCGTATTTCGCGGCCACCTCGGCGGGGCCCCAGAGTTCGGCCTTGGCCAGCCCGCGGCCCACATAGAAGACGTGGACCGGGGGAGCGTCGGCGCGCACCACCTGCAGCAGATCGCGATCACCGCTGACCACGATCACCTCGTTGTCGCGTTCGCGGGCGGCGAGGGTGCCGATCACGTCGTCGGCCTCCAGGCCGGCCGCACCGGCGGTCGCGATCCCGGCCGCCGCGAGCATCTCGGTGATCATGTCGACCTGCGGGGTGAGCGTGTCGGGCACCTCTTCGGAGCCGGGCTGGGCGCCCGCGGCGGTGTCGAGCCGGTGGGCTTTGTAGGAGGGCACGAGCTCGACGCGGAAGGCGGGGCGCCAGTCGAGATCGAGGCACACCACCAGGCGGCCCGGATTGTGCCGGGTGACCAGCGCGGCGACCATGTCGGTGAAACCGCGTAGTGCGTTCACGGGCCGGCCGTCGGGCGCGGTGATCTTCTCCGGGATGGCGTAGAACGCCCGGAACCACAGGCTCGCGCCGTCGAGCAGCAACAGTGGCCGGTCACTCGCACTGGGGGTGAGCATGGCGCAGACGCTACCGGGCCGCACCGACAATCCGGCCACGACCCGGTCGCGAACGTCGTGATCGTCCGGACCGTGTCCCGCGTGGCGGGTAACGTCGTATCGCATGAGCGCGCATACGGAGTCACGATTCGGTGCCGAGATCTACGGCAAGCGGCTGGAGCGGGCGGCGGAGCTGACCCGCGCGGCACATCTGGACGCGCTGCTGATCACGCCCGGACCGGATCTGCGATATCTGCTGGGGTCGGCCGCGCAATCGTTCGAGCGGCTCACCTGCCTGGTCGTTCCGGCCAGCGGCGAAACTCCGTCGGTCGTGGTGCCGAAGCTGGAGCTGGCCGCGCTGGACGGCTCGGCCGCCGGGGAACTCGGATTGCACATGGTGTCGTGGGTGGACGGCGTGGACCCGTACGGAGTCGTGAAATCGACGCTGAACGCGGGCGCGCGGGTCGCGGTCGACGATGCCATGCCCGCCCTGCATCTGCTCCCGATCGCGGACGCGCTGACGGCCATGCCGGTGTCGGCGACACCGATCATCCGGGAGCTGCGGATGGTCAAGGATGCGGCCGAGATCGACGCCCTGCGCCGCGCGGGTGCGGCCATCGATCGGGTCCATGCCCGGATGGGTGAGTGGCTGCGGCCGGGCCGCACCGAGGCCGAGGTCGCCGCCGACATCACCGCCGCGATCGTGGCGGAAGGGCACGACCGCGCCGATTTCGTGATCGTCGGCAGTGGACCCAACGGCGCCAATCCACACCACAGCCATTCCGACCGGATCATCGAAGCCGGTGACGTGGTGGTCATCGATATCGGCGGTCCCGTCGAGCCCGGGTATTTCTCCGATTCCACCCGCACCTACGTCCTGGGCGAGCCCGATCCGGAGATCGCCGAACGCTATGCCGCACTCGAACGCGCGCAGGCCGCCGCGGTGGCCGCCGTGCGACCGGGCGCCACCGCCGAATCCGTCGACGCCGCGGCGCGGAACCTGTTGTCCGAGTCGGGTTTCGGTGAGGCCTTCATTCACCGCACGGGCCACGGCATCGGGCTGTCGGTGCACGAGGAGCCCTACATCGTGGCGGGCAACGAGACCGTGCTGCGTCCGGGGATGGCGTTCAGCGTCGAGCCGGGCATCTACTTCGGCGGCGAATGGGGTGCTCGCATCGAGGACATCGTGGTGGTCACCGAGGACGGCGGCGAATCGGTGAATCGGCGTCCGCACGGCCTGACCGTGCTGTAAGGCCTGGTCGGCGCCGGTGTCGTTCAGCCGCGCAGGGTGCTGCTCGACAACACCCGCGCGACGCGCACCGCGATGACCACGCGCTGCGGGTTCTCGCGCGGGGTGCGGTAGCGCTCGGCGTAGCGTGCTTCCGCCTCGGCGACCCGGTCGCGATCGGTCCAGACCTCGGCCGGGCCCTCGAGGGTGAGCCAGCGGGGGCCGTCGACCTGGCTCAGCGCCGCGTAGCCGCGCCGGTCCGCGTTGCGCGCCTTGGTGCTGGGACCGCTGGTGATCACCCGCGCGATACCGGCCTCGGGATCCCAGGTGAAGCCCACCGCGACGACGTGTGGAGTACCGTCCGCGCGCAGTGTGGTCAGTGTGGCCAGATGCCGTTCGGTCACGAACTCCAGCGCGGTGGGAGACAGGTCGATGCGCGCGGCCGCGGTACTCGTCATGGCTGCGACGCTAGCAACCGGCGCCGATGGCAGACTATGCGACATGGGTGTGCGTGAGGTCGACGACGGGGTGATCGTGCTGTTCGGCGGGCGCAGCGAGATGGGACTCGAGGTCGTCCGCCGGATCTGCGCGGGCCGCGAGGTCGTGCTCGCGGCGCGCCGCAGCGATCGGCTGGGGGAGGAGACCGCGATGCTGCGCGCGGCGGGCGCTCGCGCGGTTCATGCGGTGGAATTCGACGCCGACGACCTGTCGGGCCATCAGCCGCTGCTGGAGAAACTGGCCGCCGACCACGGCCGGATCGGGGCGGCTATTCTCGCCTTCGGGGTATTGGGGGATCAGGCCCGCGCCGAACAGGATCCGGCCGCAGCGGTCGCGGTATTGCACACCGACTTCGTCGCGCAGGTGAGCCTGCTGACCGTGCTGGCGAATCTGCTGCGCGCCCAGGGCAGCGGCCAGCTGGTGGTGTTCAGCTCGGTTGCCGGCGTGCGCGTGCGGCGTGCCAACTACGTCTACGGTTCGGGCAAGGCGGGGCTGGACGGATTCGCGTCGGGACTGTCGGATGCGCTGCACGGCAGCGGCGTTCATCTGCTGCTGGTACGGCCGGGTTTCGTGATCGGCCGGATGACCGAGGGAATGAGCCCGGCGCCGCTGTCGAGTACGCCGCAGCAGGTGGCCGACGCGGTGGTTTCCGGATTGCGCCGGCGTGCGGGCGAAGTGTGGGTGCCGAGCACCCTGCGGTTCGCCTTCGCGGTAGCCCGATGGGTGCCGCGGGCCGTCTGGCGCCGGATGCCCCGCTGATGTGCGCGACCACACCGTCTGCGGGCCGGAGCGTCGCGACGGCGGCCGGTGAAGGTATGACAGGCGAACAACCCGCTCTCGCAACCGGAGACACGCAGCACACACCGGAGAGCGATCGCGTGATCGCGGTGGTGGGCATCGGCGCCGACGGCTGGCCGGGGTTGAGTCCGCGCGTACGCGCCGAGATCGCCGGGGCCCAGGTGCTTTTCGGATCGCGCCGCCAGCTGGAGCTGGTGCCCGCCGACGCGACCACGGCGGATCGCCGAGCCTGGCCGACTCCGCTGTTGCCGGCGCTGCCGGAACTGCTTGCCGCGCATCGCGGTTCGCGCATCTGCGTCCTGGCCAGCGGTGATCCCATGTTCTACGGCATCGGCGTCACGCTGGCGAACATGCTGGGGCCGCAGGCTGTCCGGGTCTTTCCGCAGCCGTCGTCGGCCACGCTGGCCTGTGCGCGACTGGGCTGGGCGAGTGCGCACACACCGGTGGTGAGCATCGTCGGCCGCCCCCTCGAGACGGTGCTGCCGGAACTCGCCGACGGCCGGCGGCTGCTGGTGCTCAGCGCGGACGAGCATTCTCCGGCGCGGGTGGCGGAACTACTGCGGTGCAACGGTTTCGGCGAGTCGCGGCTGACGGTGCTGGAGCAACTCGGTGGTCCCGGCGAACGGATCGTCGCCGCCACGGCGGCGCGGTGGTCGCGGCCGCCCGGCGATCCGTTGAACATCGTCGCCGTCGAGGCGGTCCGTGATCCGGCCGCGCCCCGGCTCACCCGCCTGCCGGGTCTGCCGGATGCCTCGTACGGTGGCGACGGACAGCTGACCAAGGCGGAGGTCCGCACCCTGTCGCTCGCCGCGCTCGCCCCGACGCCCGGCGAACTGCTGTGGGATGTGGGCGGCGGGGCGGGCACCATCGCGATCGAATGGTGCCGCACCCATCCGGACTGTCGCGCAATAACATTCGAGCGCAGTGCGGCGCGGCGCGAACAGATCGCCGCCAATGCCGCGGCGCTCGGAGTGCCCGCGATCGATGTGCGCGGTGAGGCGCCCGCCGATCTGCCCGCAGCTGGTGACCCCGTGCCCGACGCGGTCTTCCTCGGCGGGGGGCTCACCCAGGACGGGCTGTTCGCGACGTGCTGGGACCGGCTGCGGCCGGGTGGGCGTCTGGTCGCCAACGCCGTGACCGCGGAATCGGAGGCGATGCTGCTGCGGTGGGCAGCGACGCACGGTGGTGACCTGCGGAAATTCCAGATCTACCGGGGCGAGCCACTCGGCGGATTCACAGCCTGGCGCCCGCATCTGCCGGTGGCGCAGTGGATCGCTGTCAAGCCGAACTGATCACAGCATCCGCCATGCTCGTCCGTAGTCACCCGTGACGGATATGACCAGAGCCGGTTGCGGCACTCGAAACATGCTGCGGCAGGCCGGGTTCGGTGACATGGGAGGCAAGTCCACCGGCGACGTTCGGTGAGACGGGCCCGGTCAGTGTTCGGAGCCCGCCTGTATCGGTGCGGCGGCCGCGGCGAGGGCGCGCAGCTCGTGGAAGGCGCGGGAGAGATGCGCGTCCAGACCGTCCGCGGGGTCGTCGATCCAGGCTCGGACCGCGTGTTGATAGGCGGCCCAGCCGGTCCGGGCGGCGAGGTCGGCCGTCCCGGTCTCGATACCGCGTTGTCGCAGCGCCTCCGCCACGGCGTCGGTGAGCACAGCATGTTTGGCCAGCTCGCGCTCGCGCAGCGCCGGTGTTGCGGCGACGACTTTCCATCGTGGATCGGAGAACGGGCGGTCGCGTTGCAGGTTTCGGGCCGATGTCCGGAAGGCGCACAGCAGGACATCGAACGGACTCGGTCCCTGGGGTGCTTCGGCGATCGCCTGCATCAGGGAGGTGCGGAGGTCGGCTTCGCCGTCGAAGAGCACCTCGCGCTTGTCGGGAAAGTGCCGGAAGAAGGTGCGCTCGTTGACCCCGGCCCGGGCCGCGATCTGCGCCGCGGTGGTCTGGTCGAACCCTCGTTCCCGGTACAGCTCGAGGGCGGCCTCGGTCAGGCGGCGACGCACCTCTGCTCCGCTTCGTGGCATCCTCCGAGCCTACCGCGTTGTGTCAGTGACTGGCATCACGTTGCGCCAGCGACTGGCGCTACGCGTAGAGTCAGTCACTGACACTAAGTAGCGCCAGTGACTGGCGCAAAATGGAGGTTCCATGCACGTCTTCGTCACCGGTGGCTCCGGTCAGACCGGACCCGCCGTCGTCACCGAGCTGATCGCCGCCGGTCATACCGTGACCGGCTTGGCCCGCTCGGCGGCCGCGGCCGCACGGCTGGAATCGCTCGGCGCGACACCGCATTCCGGCTCCCTGGACGACCTCGACAGCCTGCGCGGCGGCGCGGCAGCCGCCGACGGCGTCCTGCACATGGCCTACGGGGGCGACTACGCGGATCCGGATGACCTCATCCGCCGCGACTGCGCGGCGATCGAGGCGCTCGGACAGCCACTGGCCGGCTCCGGCAAGCCGCTCGTCAGCACCTCGGGCACCTTGGTGACCAGGGCCGGGCAGGTCAGCACCGAGCAGGAGGCGCCGGATCCCGATTCGGTCGCGGCTTTCCGCATCGCCGGCGAGCAGACCTGCCTGAGTCTTGCCAAGTGCGGTGTGCGAGCCAGCGTTGTACGACTCGCGCCGACCGTGCACGGGCCAGGCGACTACGGGTTCATTCCGGCTCTCATCGCGGCCGCGCGCAGGGCCGGGGTCTCGGCCTACATCGGCGAGGGCGACAATCGGTGGCCGGCGGTCCACCGGGCCGACGCCGCGGTCCTGTTCCGGTTGGCGCTGGAGAAGGCTCCCGCCGGCAGCGTGCTACACGGCGTCGGGGAAAGCGCTGTCACGATCAAGAGCATCGCGGAGCAGATCGCGCACATGCTCGACATCCCCACCGCTTCGCTGACCCTCGAACAGGCCGCCGCACATCTCGGGAACCCGTTTCTGGCCCGATTCTTCTCCCTCGACGTGCCGGTATCCAGCGACCACACCCGAGCGCTGCTGGGGTGGGCGCCCGGCCACGCGACGTTGCTCGACGACCTGCGGACCGGCGACTATTTCACCCCGGAGGCCGGCGTCCGGGCCGAACAGGTGTGGCTGCCGCACGGCTCGCACGATCAGAGCTGACCTGCCTATATCCGTGGACGACCTCGCCGCGACAACGCCGCACGAGAATACTTGCGCTGCAGGGTCTTCCGGGTCCAGGCGACATGGCCGACCGGAGGACACCATTCTCAGCTCGAGGTTTCCGACAACGGGGTCCGGGCTTCGGCGATCTTGCGGTAGTCCTCGAGGATGCGGCGAATGGAGGGAGTCACGCGCAGCTCGCTGTCCAGCGGCGCCCAGGTGTAGGCGCGGTGGACGGACAGGCGGATGGGGTACGTGGCGGCCACGTCGACGGCGAAGTGCAGGCGCCGGACCGGTTTTCCGACGGGCGAGAGGTAGTCGAAAGACCCTACGTGGCAACGGATTCGGGTGACGAGCAGTCCAGTCTCGGTGGCGACGGCGCGCGTCACGGCCGCGTCGAGCGGCTCGCCGGGTTCGACGGTGGTGCCGGGGAGTTTGAGGGTGGCCTTGATGGGGCCGCTGTCGTCACGTTCCAGCAGCAGAACTTCCCCGCCGCGATCGATGATCGTGCCGATTCGTAGTGCGACACCGTCCTTTTCGGCGCGTTCGTACAGTTCGTCGAGCATGGATGTAGAGATCATCCGACTCACCAACCCTCGATCGGTGCACCACCCGGGCAGTACAGTGATGACCCATTATTGCGGATGAACGTGGCCGCGTATGACGGGAAGGCATCCGTGCGTCGGATTTTCGCCGAGTTGGTACCGACCGGCACCACCGCGTGGGTCGGCGAGAGCGCTCGATCGGCGCGAGCCGGTCACGAACGACGGATTCCAGGAATGATGCGGTCCGATCCGCCGATAGAGGAGTGCAGATGAATGTCGAGGAGTACCGCCGATACGACGCCACCGGTCTCGCCGAATTGGTGGCGAAGAAGGAGGTCACGGCCGCCGAGCTGCTCGCGGCAGCGCGCGATCGCGCCGCCGAGGTGAATCCGCGGATCAACGCGATCATCGCCGACATTCCGTGCTCGGCCGACGCGGAGCGCACCGGGGCCTTCGCCGGGGTCCCGTTCCTCATCAAGGACCTCGGGATGGATTATGCGGGGCTTCCGTCCTCGCAGGGATCGCGCTCGTTGCGCACGTCCCCGGCGCCAGAGCACGCCACGATCGTCCGACGGTGGCTCGACGCCGGCCTGATGATCTTCGGCAAGACCAATATGCCCGAGTTCGGCGCCAAGGCGATCACCGAGCCCGAGCTCTGGGGTCCGACCCGAAATCCGTGGGACCTGTCGCGAACGCCGGGTGGGTCGTCGGGCGGCTCCGCGGCGGCGGTCGCGGCCGGCATCGTCCCCGCCGCCGGCGCGAACGACGGCGGCGGTTCGATCCGAATTCCGGCAGGTTGCTGCGGACTCGTCGGTTTGAAACCGGGACGGGGGCTGACCCCCATGGGACCGGGGACCGGAGAACTCATGCACGGTGCCGCTGTGCAAGGGGTCGTCACGCGCTCGGTCCGCGACACCGCCGGGATGCTCGATGTCATCGCCGGCGGAGAAGTGTCGGGTCCGTTTCAGCCGGCGGTTTCCGGCCCGTACCGCGACGCGGTAGGCCAGGATCCCGGCCGCCTGCGAATCGGCGTGCGAATCCCCACGGCCATTACACCCGAACCCGATCCCGAGGCCTTCGCGGCGGTCGAAGCGGCAACGCGGGTGCTGACCGATCTCGGCCACCGGGTGGAAATCCTGGAAGAGGCGCCGTTCGACGACGCTGCCCTGGCCAACGAGTTCTTGCTCGCCTGGTTCGTCTACATCGCCTACGAGGTCGCCGCCGCACGTCGGCTCACCGGCTGCGGCACCGAGGGATTCGAGCGCGACACCCTGGTCATGGCGGCGTTGGGCAACGCGACACGAGGCCCGGAATACGTCGCCGCCGTCGAAGCCCGGCACGGCCACGCCCGTCGCCTGACCGAGTACTTCGCCACCTACGATCTTCTGCTGACGCCCACGATGGCGACCCCGCCCCCGAAGATCGGGGAGTTCGAATTGCCGAAGTCGCTGCGCCGCGCGACCGACGCGATTCTGAAGACCCGCACCGCCGGCCTGCTCAAATACACGTCGATCGTCGACCACTTGATCAGCAAGAATCTCGGTTGGGTGCCCTACACCCAGCTCGCCAACATCACCGGCCGGCCCGCGATCTCGCTGCCCCTGCACTGGACCGCCGACGGACTTCCGCTGGGGGTCCAACTCGTGGCTCCCCTGGGCGGAGAATCGACGCTGATCAAGGTCGCCGCCCAGGTCGAGCAGGCGGCGCCGTGGTTCGACAGGGTCGCAGCCCTTTGACGGACATCGCACCTTCGCGGTAGCCCGCGATCGACGACGCCCCTCTATCCGATGTGGTCGATATCGGCCCACAGGTCGCAGTGGTGCTGTGCGCCGAAGGTGTCGGCGGTTCCGATGCGGTCGCTTCCGAGCTCGAGGGTGGTGTCGACGGTGGCATGGGGCCACGGGGTCAGGGCCGGTGTTTCGGGATTGCCGGTGTGGGCGAAGTGCGCCCAACTGTCCTGGATGTCGCGGGAAAGCCGGTCGGCGGCAGGGGACAGCGGAATGGGCAGGCCCATGAGCGTGGAGAACACATAGGGCACCTCGGCGCCGTGGAACGCGCCCGGCAGGAGCGGATTGACAGGCAGGGGTGTGTCGTCGAACTGGTAACGCCACACCCGGGCGCCGCCGCGGCGGGCGGATTCGGCGGTGAATTGAGCTGGGCAGGCGAAGAATCCGTCGGTGAGGACGCGTTCTTTTGCGGCCGCGGGAGTGGGGTAGGCGTAGGTGGGATAGCGCTGAAGTACACGATCGGCGTTGTCGCCGAACAGTTCTCGCGCCCACTTCGTGTAGTCGGCTGCGGAGGGCGTGGTCCCGTGTCCGTAGTCGAGGAGGGCGATGAAGGTCGCGCCCTCGTCGGCGTTGCTGCCCACGATCATGGGGATGTCACGCACCGCGCCGTTCGCCAGGGCGTTCTCGGGTGTATCGGTCACCACGACCCCGTCGCGGATGGGTGTCCAGGTGACGGCCATGGTGTTCAGTTCGGTCGTCGGGGAGTCGAGGAGCCGATCGAGGGGCAATGCCCGCAGGCAGGCCAGCCGGGTGGCGGGGTCCGCGCAGCCCAGGCTGGATGCGTAGTCGCCGGATCGCTGATAGGCAACCTGCGGGGTGGGTGGAACGAGTGGACTTCGTGCGCACGAACCGCTTTCGACGATCGCTTTGGTGTAGAGGCCGCGGGCCGCGGGGGAAGCGAGCTGGGTACAGACGCTCATGCCGCCGGCGGATTCGCCGAACAGGGTGACATTGCCGGGATCTCCGCCGAATGCTGTGGCATTGTCGTGAATCCAGCGCAGCGCGGCCTGCTGATCGAGCGTCCCGTATGTGCCTGTCGCGCCGCTGCTTTCGGCGGCGAGCTCGGGCAGGGCCAGGAAGCCGAACGGCCCGACGCGATAGTTGGGGACCGCGACGATGACCTGCCCGTCGCGGACGAGGCGGGCCGGGGAGTCGTATTGGGCATTGGATCCGAGCACGAAGGCGCCGCCGTAGAGCCACACCATCACCGGCAGCCCGGCGCCGGCGGGGTGTTCGGGCACGTAGACATCGATGCTGAGGCACTCTTCGCTCGACGGCTGCAGCGATACTCCGGGCACGGGAGGCGACTGCGGGCACTGCGGGCCGTGGGCGACCGCCGGCCGGACATCCGGCCAGGGCGCAGCGGGCTGCGGCGGCGCGAACCGGCCGGCCTGCGCGAACGGTACACCGAGATATCGAACGACTCCGTCGGCGCGCAGGCCCCGAATCTGCCCGCCGCTCACGCTCACAACCGGCTCGGAACCGGCGTCCGGTGCGGCGTGGGCGGCCGGGATCACCACCGCCATCGCGACCGCGACGACGCTGATCAGTATCGAGGACAGCCACCGCGCTCGGGTGCGAGGGGCAGTGCGGATCGACATGTGAAGCTCCCGACTCCATTTAGTTTTGTAGCAAAAGTACTGTAGGTGGCAGGTCTGCCGGGCGCAGCGTTTTCGCGGTTATCGCCTGCGCCCCTTCGGGATTGCCCGAAGGGTTCGCCGACCGCACCGACTGAACGACGGTGCCGGTGCGGCGTGGAGTGGGTCGACAGTGTCGCGGTGCCGGCATCGGTCGTGCGGGCAGAATGTGGGGGTGGAAAACTCGGCCTCACGAACGGATCCGGCATCGCGAGTGGCGGTGGACGCCCAGCTCAGCGCGTTGCTCGGACCGTTGCGCCGGGCGGTTCTGCGTCGCACGCGCACCGCCGAGGACTTGCCTGACCTCCCGGAAGCGCAGATCGAACTGCTCCGGCTCCTGGTGGCGTCGGGCGGACTCACGCCGAGCCGGGCGGCCGCCGAATTGAACGTGGCACAGTCCACCATCAGCAATCTGCTGCGAACCATGACGGCGGACGACCTCGTCGAGCGGCTGCCGACACCGGGGGACGGGCGTGGGGCGATGCTCGTCGCATCGGCGCGGGCGCGCGAGCTGCTGGATCGGTACGACCGCGCGAGCGCGGCGATGCTGCGCGAGACGTTGGCCCGGCTGTCCGACGCCGATCGCCGGGCGGTGGAATCGGCGGTACCCGCATTGTGGCGGCTGCTCGCGGAGCTGAGCGGTTAAAGAGTCCGACCACGTCTGCCTCCTCTCGGTTGTTGCAGCACACCCAGAGCGGCAGGCCGTCCGGCTCAGTCCGAACGAAGGGACTTCTGTTCGCGCTCGCCGCACAGCCAGCGGGACAGCGCTTCATAGACTGCCTCGTGGTTGAGGAGCGTGAAGTGATTCGCCCCGGGCAGGTGCAGGCCGTTGTCGTCGTCGAAACCGATGCGCCGCATGCGATTCCGGCCCGAACCGCTCGTGGTCAGCACCAAACCGTCCCCGATGACGCGGCCAAGGGGATGGTTCGGGCTGCGAGTGATGGTCGCGGTGACGAAGTAGTGATCGGCGCCCTCGAGGAGCGGGATCTCGCGAATCGCTCGCCGGCGCAACGTGTCCGCGTCCAGACCGTTCCAGTCCTGATCGACCAGCGAACCATCGCGCAGGTCGCGGATGCCCGCACTGCGGCGGCGTAGCAGTCGTCCGAACGGCCGGGTCTCCGGTACGCGAACCAGCGCCGCGGAGAGGTAATAAACGAATTGCTCGAGCGGCGCACCGAGGTGCGGTGACCCGAGGCAGACCACCTGGCGCACGTGGCGTACCCAGGAATGGCCGTCCTCGGCGGCGCCGAAACACGCGCCGCGGGCGATGAGCCCGCCCATCGAATGGCCGACCAGCGACAACTGCTCGATCTCGACCGGCCAGTGCTCGACGAGGCGCTGTAACAGATCGTCGAGTTGCCGGGCGTTCTCGGAAATGTGCAGACCGCTGTTGTACCGCACCTGAAGGGATGTGCAGCCGAGATCGGCCTCCAGTCGTTCGGCATAGGTCGGTCTGCCGCCGAGGCGCCACGCGTGTTCGGTTTCCGCCAGGCCGTGCAGGAAGATCACGACCCGGCCGCTCGGGTTCGTGATGTGCTGCGCGAGCCGTTCCGGCTCGACCGGAGCGCCGTCGAACCGAAATGCCATGGGCGCGTCGAGGATCGGCTGCTCCTGCGCGAGAGTGTCGCCGATCAAGCCCTGCACGGCCGCGATGAGGCCGGAGCCGAAAACCGTACGCGACGGGGTGGGTATACCGGAGAGCGTCGCGGCGTGTTCGGCCAGCGTGCCCGCCGAGACCGCGGAACCGCTGACGATCCGGTACACGGTGTCGGCGATGGAGTCGTGTATGACCTGCACCGGCCGTGCGGCCGGGCCGACCCCGAGTCGCACGGCCGCGAATACGTGATCGGAGATGGCGCGATGCACCGTGGCGATCCCGTCCACAGCGCCGGCCAGTTCATCGCCGGCCAGCCGGGCGAGCGCCTCGATCTCCGCCTGTTGCCGATCGCTCATCGATTCAGTGTACGACCGTGCACTGAACGCCGCGCAACCTCTGGGACGAATCTCCCGGCGGCCGGTGCGATTCGACGATGACGACCGGGCCGGTGCGGCCACCCTGCTCGTCGGCCTACACCTCGATCTGCGAGCCCATGATGATGGTGCGATCGCGGGGGAGGCCGAAGTAGTCGGCGGCGTCGGCGGTGATGTAGGAGGTGGCGATGAACAGGCGTTTGCGCCATGCGGCCATGGTGGGGGCGGTGCCGCGCCGGAGTTCGATGGTCGACAGGAAATAGGAGGCGCGGTCCAGGTCGAGCGGGCCTTCGGTGTCTCGGTCGTCGACGAGGGTGAGTGCCCGGGGTACGTCGGGGGTTTCCATGTAGCCGTAGCGGGCGGTGACGTGGGTGATGCCGTCGTCGGGTGGACCCAGCGGGTCGGTGGCGATGCGTTCGTTGTCGGGGATGCGGGGGACGGGTTCGGTATGGATGGACAGGATCACGATGTGGTGGTGGCGCACGTGGTTGTGTTCGACGTTGGCGCGCAAGGCCAATGGTGCCGTTTCCTTGCCGCGGTTGAGGAAGATGGCGGTGCCGGGAACGTGCGTCGTGGGGGGTGTGCCTTCGGCGAGTTCGTCGACGAATGTCCGCAGCGATCCTTCCCGCCGGATCCGTTCGGCGGTCACGATCCGGCGGCCGCGCTGCCAGGTTGTCATGACCGTGAATGCGGTAAGGCCGATCAGCAGCGGCAGCCATGCGCCGTGCGCGAACTTGGTGAGATTGGCCGCGACGAACAGCAGATCGACGGTCAGCAGTGGCAATGCGCCTGCGGCGAGTATCCAGCGTGGAATGTGCCAGCGGCTTCGAGCGACGTAGAAGAACAGCAGGGTGGTGATGGTGATGGTTCCGGTCACGGCCATGCCGAAGGCGAACGCCAGCGCCGTCGAGCTGCGGAACGCGAAGACGAGGGTGAGCACCGAGACCATCAGCAACCAGTTGATCCACGGGACGTAGATCTGGCCGATCGTGGATTCGGAGGTGTGGGCGATGCGCAGCCGCGGCAGGTACCCCAGTTGCGCGGCCTGGGAGGCGACGGAATACGCGCCGGTGATCACCGCTTGTGAGGCGATGACCGTGGCGGCGGTGGCAAGCAGCACCAGCGGCAGTCGTGCCCAGCCCGGCGCCAGGAGAAAGAAGGGGCTGCTGATATTCCGGGCGTCGTCGAGGATGAGCGCGCCCTGCCCGAGGTAGCTGAGTGTGCAGGCGGGAAACACGAGGATCAGCCACGCGCGGGTGATGGAGCGGCGGCCGAAATGTCCCATGTCGGCGTAGAGCGCCTCGGCGCCGGTCACCGCGAGCACGATCGCGGCGAGGGCGAAGAACGCGATACCGAAGTGCCCGATCAGAAAACCCAGCGCATAGGTGGGCGAGAGTGCTTGCAGGATGCGGGGATTGTGCACGATGCCGCTGATTCCGCAGATACCGATCGTCAGGAACCAGGCGATCATGATCGGGCCGAACATCCGTCCGACCGTGGCGGTGCCGCGACGTTGCACCACGAACAGCGCCACGATGATCACGACCGTCACCGGGATGACCAGATCCTTCAACGCCGGCTCGACCACCTTGATGCCCTCGACCGAGGACAGCACCGAGATCGCCGGGGTGATCATGCTGTCACCGAAAAACAAAGAGGCGCCGAAGATTCCGAGCGCGGCCAAGCCGATGGCCGTTTTCCGTCCGCGTGGTGAACTCCACCGGCGAAGCAGCGTGATCAATGCCATGATGCCGCCCTCGCCGTCGTTGTCGGCACGCATCGCGAGCAGGACGTAGGTGACGGTGACGATGATCATCACCGACCAGAACACCAATGACACCAGGCCGAAAACGTTGTCGGTGTTCACCGGAACGGGATGAGGGTCGCCCGGATCGAACACGGTTTGCAGGGTGTAGATCGGGCTCGTGCCGATATCGCCGAACACCACTCCCAGCGCGCCGACCACCACGCCCCAGCGCACCGAATCGCGCTGGTGCGGCGGCTGACCCGGCTCCACCTCGAACGCGGGACCGCCTCCGATGGTGCCCTTCGCCCTTGCCATGCTGCTCCTCCACGTCGTGGGTGCCACGCCCGTCGGACGATACAGCGCACCGCGGAGCCTATGCGGGGCGAGTATGTGGCAGCGGTATCGCTGCGCAGGGAATCCGGCGCGCTGGATCGACACGCCGAGCGGCAGCCCGCGGCCGTGAGGCCGGATTCGACGATGCGCGAGGGCAATCCGACGCTGCAGCAGAGACCGGAACGGACGAACCCCTGCGCGGACTAGCGTCGAGATGAGAGGTCGACGACGACTTTGCCGTGGACGTGCCGGGCGGCCTGGCGTTCGACGGCCGCGCGGATGTCTTCGAGGGGGTAGGTCGCCGCGATGGGTACCCGCAGACGACCGGCCGCGGCGAGGCGCGCGATGGTGTCGAGAGCATCGGGCGCGGCATTCGCGCCGTTGGCGGCCGGCACCCCCTCGACCACCGCCGCGATGGTGCAGATACGACCGTCCGGAACGCCCAGCTCGCGGGCGACGTGCACGGTGTCCGTCCCGTGCAGGTCCAGTGCTGCGGTGACCGGGCCCGCATCGAGGGCGCGGACCCGGCCGATGAGGCCGTCGCCGTAGGCGACGGGTTCGACGCCGAGGCTTCGCAGATACTCCGCCGACGACGGCGAGCCGGTGCCGATCACGCGCGCGCCCGCGATTCGCGCCAGCTGGACTGCGAACACGCCGACCCCACCGCCCGCGCCGCCGACCAGCACCGTGTCGTCCGGGCCCAGGCCGAGGACGTCGAGAGCGGCGGCCGCGGTGCTGCCCGCGATCGACAGCGTGGCGGCGGTGCGATCATCGACGCCCTCCGGGGTGTGATGAGCGACGCCGCTGACGATGTCGCCGTTCGCGTCGACCACGACGAAGTCGGCGACAGCCCGGGACAAGGCCGCCCCGAACACCCGGTCGCCGACCGCGTAGCCGTGCGCGCCGGCGTCGGCATCGCGACGCTCTATCGTCACTTCCCGACCCGCGAGTCCCTGGTGGAGGCGGTCTACCGTGACCAAGTCGACCGCCTCACCACCGGCGCCCGGGAATTGCTCGCCGAGAAGCCCCCGGCCGTTGCGATGCGGCAGTGGATGGACCTGTTCGGCGACTGGATCGCGACGAAGAACGGCATGCTCGACACGCTGCTGGCGATGATCGAGGCCGGTGCCGTCGGCCACGCGCAAACGCGGGGCGAGATCGTGAACGCGATCTCGGCAATGCTCGATGCCGGTCGTGCGGCAGGAGACCTCCGGCCCGATGTCACCGCCGAGGAGGTCGCGGCGAGCCTGATCGGGATCTTCACCGTCGCACACCAACCCGGCCACGCGGTCACCGCCGATCGGCTTCTCGACATCCTCCTCGACGGCCTTCGCCCTCGAGCGACAGTCGCGTGCCGTGCCGACGCCGACTCCGATGCCGACATGAGCGCGGCGCCGGGGGTCCGGGTCGGCGCTAGGCGACGAGGTCGGGGTGGCGGGCCGGGCGCATGACGTCGTCCCACCAGGTCTGTAGGGGACTGGGGTCTGGCCATTGCACCACTGTGGTGTCGGGATCAGGAGTTGTGTGCGACCGGGCCGACGGTTCGGCGAATTCGGCTCGTTCGCGTAGGTCGGGTGCGCTGGGGACGGTCATCTGGATGCTTCTTCCTTCTCGCGCGTGGGCCGGCCCGGTCGAGGGCACGGCCCGTGCGCAGGTGGTTATGCGGCCGCGGGATGCCGGCGCGCCGGAGCCTCGAGGCGGCGGGCGCGGGTGGGGAGGTGGACCGTGCCGTGGGTGCCGCCGTGTGCGGGTGGGATGGGTACGGGGTAGGCGATGACCTGCGTGGCTTCGGGTCCCCGCGGGGCGTGGGTAGCGGTGAAGATCACGTGTTGGCCCGCGGTGAGGGTTTTGTAACCGGGAGTGGCGATAGCGCTGTATTCGACGAACACCGGTTGACCGTCGTCGGGGGTGATGAAGCCGAAACCCTTCTCCGCGTTGAACCATTCGACGCGGCCGTGGTGCCAACGGGGCAGTTCGGTGTCGGGGTGGCGGTGGGCGTCGCCGCGGTGGCCGATGTCAGTAGGCGAGGCAGTAGTAGTCGTCATCGTCGTAGGGGGTGATCCAGTTCTGGTCGATGCGGTCGGTGATAGCCGCCGAGTCGAAGGCGGCGCGGATGCGTTCGGCAAGCGGATGCAGTGTCCTGGTATCCAGGCCGGTGTCGAGGTCCTGGTCGCCGACCGGGATGCTCTGGTCGGCGCGGTCGAGGTCGCTGCCCGATTGCATGGCTGTCATGGCGATCTCCTTTCCTCGAACGAGAAGAGCTACAAGGGTTTTCGGCGCACAACGACGCTGCCGGACTGCGCCGGCAGCGGAGGAAGGGGTGAGTGGACCCGCCGGCGCCGATCGCCACCGGGTCCACCCTTCGACGGAAAGAACGTGTGAACTACTGACACTGCCCCCAGGTTCGCGAGCGGGTCGGTGGTTCCGGTGTGCCACGACAGTGGCGATGCACTCGACTCGATCGACTCCGTCGATGCGGGGCCGATCGGCGGCGGTGCCTCATGCCGGCTCGCCGAACTCCATTTCCGGTCGCCCGGGGCGGGCCACGCTCGGTGGCCGCCCACGGTGAGGGCCGCCATCCCTCCGGGTGCCGGCGCAGGCGCCGGTGCCCTGGGCTCGCCCGTGTCCGACGGACGCGCCGCCGTGCACTGCCGGGCCGAATGCCGGTGGTACGCAGGATCCGATCGATATCGGCGAAGAGCTCCTCGATGTCGGGGTCGAGGGCCGGCAGCCGCTCGTCCAGCCATGACAGCTCCGTATCGACCGGATCGTCGGCCCACGCACTCGCACGCGGCCCGGGGTAGGTCAGGACGTCGTGAGAGCCTTGGCCTCCCGCTCGGGGCGTTCGATCTCGATCTTGCGGGGCTTGGCCTTCTCCGCGACAGGGATTCGCAGTCGCAGGACTCCGTCGCGGTAGTCGGCGTGGATCCGGTCGGTATCGAGGTTCTCGCCCAGGAACAGTTGCCGGCTGAACACCCCGCGAGGGCGTTCGGCCGCCACCATGGAACGGTCCGAATCCAAGTCCGGCCTCGACGCTCGCACGGTCAGCACATTGCGTTCGACATCGAGATCCAGCGCCTGCGGATCGATTCCGGGCAGATCGAACTCGACCAGGAACTCCTCGCCTTCGCGCCAGGCGTCCATCGGCATCGCCGCCGGGCGCGCCGCGGTCCCGAACACCTGCTGGGTCAAACGGTCCAGATCACGGAAAGGATCAGTGCGCATCAGCATGGCCATCACCTCCAGCTACTTCGTCCTTCTCAAAGCAACTCAGGAAACCTGTGTCATCTGACGGAGATAATATTTAGCACTCCGGCAAGGAGAGTGCAAGCGGTTGGATGAAGATTTCTCCGTTCTCGGGCGGCGGCGACGGGCGGGCTCCGTGGCGGGGCTGCGGGGTGGGAGCGTCCATGCCGTGGCGGTCGGACACAACGGGCCTGTCATGGACAGGTAACCTCTTACGTCTGAGAGAGATTTATTCGATGCACTTCTGAGAACATCATGGGGAGAGGCGAGAGATATTCTGATGTCGGCAGAAAGGAGTGAGATGGAGCCGGACCCTTCGTCGCAGGGGCACCTGCCCGATGCGCAGCAGGCGGTCTACACCATCTCCGTCGCTGCCGAACTCGCCGGTATCGGTGTTCAGACGCTGCGACTGTATGAGCAGCACGGATTGATCAGTCCTGCCCGTAGCGCCGGCGGGACGCGCCGCTACAGCGGCGCGGATCTGGCCCGACTGGGTCGTATCACCCGGTTGGCCGGCCAAGGCATCCATCTGTCGGCGATCGCGCGCATCCTCGATCTCGAGGACGACAACACCGCTCTACGCGAGCGCAACACGCTACTGCAGCAACGCAATACCGTGCTCAGAGCCGAACGCGACAGGCTGCGTGAAGAGCCCGACCACGTGTGAGCTCACACCCACTGCGGTTCGCCGGCCGTGCGGTGCGAAGACGCCCTACGCGGGATTCGTTGCGCTTTCGCGCGGCGGTGAGGTGCCACTGCCGCTCGCGGGTATAGTCGAGTTCGACCATTCGAATTCGACCATGGGGAATGCGTGCCACCCAAGCCACTGTTCAGTCCGGCAGCCCTGGCCGTGCTGGGGATGCTCGCGGAGAATCCTCGACATCCGTACGAGATCCGAACCCTGCTGCGCGAGCGCGGGCTCGACAAAACTCTCAAACTCAAGCACGCCACGCTCTATGACCTGCTGCCCCGGCTGACGGCGGCTGGACTGGTCGTGCAGGACGACCCGGCGCGCGCCGGAAACCGGCCCGAGCGCACCGTCTACCGCATCACCCCGGCCGGGATCACCACGGTGAAGTCCTGGCTGCGAGACCTGCTCAGCGATCCCGCGCACGACACGGCGGCGTTCGCCGCGGCGCTGGCGTTCATGTTCGCGCTACCCGGAAACGAAGTGGCGGAACTGGTCTCGCGTCGCGCCGAGCGCATCGACGCAACCATCGAAGAGGTCGAGGCCGGGCTTGCCGCAGCGTCGGGCGTCGAGCCGATCTTCCTCGCCGATCACACCTACGCCCAAGCGCTACGCCGCGCCGAGCGCGATTGGCTGCTCGCCTTCGCAGCCGACCTCCGCCGGGGCACCTTGTCCTGGCCTCTCGCCGACCAGGAGTATTCCGATGACGATTCATGACATCAACCGGCTGCTGGCCCGCACGATCACCGTGTGCCCGGACCTCGGGTCGGAATTGGAGTCCGGCTACACCGTCGAGCTGACCGCACACGAATTCGACCTCTTCGAGCAGGCCGGGTTTTCCGCGGTGCGGTTGGGCGTGTACTGGGCGGCGCACTGCGGCGAGGCACCCGATTTCCGCATCGCACCGGAGACGGTCGATCGCGTCCACACCTACCTGGACCTGGCGGCCGAACGCGGCCTGGCCGTGGTGGTCACCAATTTCCTCGACCCGGACCTCATCGCCGACCCGCCTCGGCATCTGCCGCGTCTGCTGTCGATCACCGACCAGGTCGCGACCGCATTCGCCGACCGCCCGTCCTCTGTCGTGCTGGAGCCGTTCACCGAACCGCGTGGTGCCCTGGACCCGCTGTGGAACGACATCCTGCGTGAGCTACTGACCGTCATCCGCAAGACCGACGCCGAGCGCGCCGTCGTCTTCGGCCCGTGCGCCTACAACAACATTCGCATGCTGGCGCAGCTGTCGCTGCCCGACGACGCCAACCTGATCGTCACCGTCCACCAGTACTGGCCGATCACCTTCACGATGCAGGGCGAACAATGGCTGGGCACCGACACCCCGTTCGGTGACCCCCGCTCGTGGCTGGGTACCACCTGGGCCGGAACCGATCGGGAGCGGGGCGAATTGGCCGCGGGCTACGCGGATCTGGCCACCTGGGCCCGAGCCGGCAACCGTCCCGTCTTCGTCGGCGAGTTCGGCACCACCACCAACGCCGACCCGGCCAGCCGCGCCCGCTGGACCGAGTTCAACAGGCGTCAGGCCGAGGAACACGGATTCTCCTGGGGTTGTTGGTCTTTCGCGCCCACCTTCGCCCTCTACGACCTCGAATCCCGCAGCTGGAATCAGCCACTGTTGCGCGCACTGATGAACTGACACAGCCGCGCGGCACAGGACCTGCTGCACGAGGTGTATCAGCGAGAACCACGCACCGAGTTGTAGGCGCATGCCGCGCCCGGCCGGTCGGCGATTCCGGATCGTCCCCGCCGGTGAGTCGAAGGTGCCGAGAAAACCCACCCAGTTGGATTGGGGGAGCGTCGATTTCGGCCGTGTCGACGCGACCGTGGTCTCTCCTCGAGCGGTAGCCGTGTCCGCTCGGCGAGACACCGCAGCAAGATCGGCAACCGGCCGGAGCCTCTCCGGCCACGCCGCTGACGTCAGTCCTGGCCGGTCGTGGGGTCCTCGCCCATGGCGGCCGGGTTGTAGGCGAGCAGCTCCCAGCTGTGGCCGTCCGGGTCGTCGATCGCCCGGTTGTACAGCCAGCCCATGTCCTGGGCCTCCCGCGGTTCGGTGGCCCCTGCGGCCAGCGCCGCGTCGACCAGGCGGTCCACCTCTTCGCGCGACTCGGCGGCGAGCGCGTTGATCACCTCGATCGGACCGTCCGCGGTGTCTCGCTTGGTGAAGGTCGCGAAGGTCTCGCGCGTCATGAGCTGCACCACGATCGCGTCGGCGAGAACCACCTGGGCGGAGGTGTCCCCGGTGAAGTCGGGGTTGATCGTTCCCCCCATCGCCGTGTACACCTTCGTGCTCGCCTCCAGGTCGGTGACCGGCAGGTTGACGTAGATCTGCGTGAATGCCATGACGTGCCTCCTGTATTCGGTGTGCCGGGCGCTCCCGGCGACACCACAAAATCTAGGGGCGCACCTCGACCTCGGTCTTGTACAGGAGCGACAGCATCTCCTCGCCGTCGGCGCGGCGCAGCTGGGATGCCGTGCGGCCTGTGAACCGGGTCAGCGAACGCGCCAGGTGCGGCTGGTCGTGATACCCCGTTCGCTGCGCGACCTCGACCGCCGGAATCCCCTGTCGCAGCAGCAGAACCGCCTGCCTGGCTCGTTCGATCTGCCGGATCGCGCCCTGCGTGAGACCGGTCGCCGCCGCCACCCGCCGCTGCACCGATCGCGGAGTGACCAACGTGGTGGCATCACCGCGGAGCACATCGGTGACCAGCGGATCGCGCACCAGCAGTCCGGCGCGGACCAGGCGGTCGACGAAAACGTCGGCGTTGTCGTAGGCCGGGATTTCCCACTCCTGGCCCTGCAGCACGAACGAGCGGGCCGTGCTGTGCGGGCTCGACACCGCGGTGTCGACCAGTTCCGGCACCGGCATGGGTGCCAGGAACGCGCCATGCCGGAAGATGATCCCGACCGTTTCGCCCGTCCCCGGGCCCAGCTCCAGCACCGTGGGAACGGTCTCGGGGCCGCGGACCGAAACATGCGTCTGCCCCCGGTCACGCCACACGACGAACTCCCAATTCGAATTCGCCACGGACCGCATCCGCGCCGGTAGCGCCCCAGCGGCCGGCCCAGCCCGATAGATCCGCTCCACATAGGGGGAATCGGACAGGCGCTGCTCGACGCCATCGGCCGGTTCGAGGCTCACGGCCAAGAAACTAACACGGGGCCAGGGAGTGTTTCGCCGTGGTGAGGGTGCGCTGGACGACCGCCTCCACTCGTATTCGAGCCATCGCTTGTTCGCGGCGGTCCCGGTTCAGGTGGCCGGCTGGTTGGGTATGCGGATCGGCAGTGTGCGAGGGCCGCGCATCGAGATCGATTCCCGGTACGGGGGAGCGTCGTCGAGCAGCTGGAAATCGGGAATGCGGCGCATGAGCTGGGTGAACAGCACCTCGCCCTGGAGTCTGGCCAGAGGTGCGCCGACGCAGAAGTGCGGTCCGTGGCTGAAGGCGAGATGGCGCGGTGTCGCGCCGGTGGCCGCGAATCGCAGCACATCCAGCGTGTCGGGGTCGGTGAATGCTGCGGGGTCCCGGTTCGCCGAACCGACGAGCAGGATCAAGCCCGTGCCGCGCGGCAGTGTCTTCCCGGCGAACTCGACGTCGCGCAGGGCGACGCGGGTCGGGAACGGCACCGGGGTGTCGAAGCGAAGGAACTCTTCTACCGCCGGCCGGCTCGATTCCGGGTCGGCGCGGAGGACATCGCGCTGGCCGGGGTTGCGCGCGAGGGCGAGCACGCCGGTCGCGATGAGGTTCATCGTGGTTTCGTGACCCGCGATGAGCAGCAGCACCGCCATGTCGACGAGGTCTGCGAGCCGTAGGGGTGTCTCGGTCGCGAGTTTCGTGAGCAGGTCGGTGCCGGGCTCGGTGCGGCGGCGCGCGATGAGGTCGGCGAAGTACTCGCCGAATGCCCGCACGGCATCGGCGCGGGCTCGCTTGTCGTCGTCGGAGAGCAGCGCGTCGGGGTCCAGGCCGCGGCTTATCGCGGATGTCCACACGCCGAACCGAGCGTGGTCGGCCGGGGGAATGCCGAGCATGGTGCAGATCGTGGACAGGGGGAGCGGGTAGGCGACGTCGGTGACGAAGTCGACTTCTCCGGCCGCCGCAGCGCGATCGAGCAGGGTGATCGCCGTTCGGGTGATGTGCTCGCGCAGCCGGGCAATCGCGCGGGGAGTGAACGACGGCGCCACCATCGCGCGCAGTCGCGTGTGTTCCGGTGGGTCCATCAACAGGAACGAACCGGGAAGCGTCTCCGGGTCGACGCCGGGCCGGAAGGGGTTGATCCCGGAGAAGTAGCCGTGCCCGAATGCGGGGTCGCCGAAGATCGCGTCGCAGTCGGCGTAGTGCGGCACGAGATAGATGCCGGGCCGGAATTCGTGCAGTCTGCCCGCCGCCCGCAACGCCCGGTAGGCCGGGGCCGGGTCGGCACGAAGTTCGGGGGAGAACGGGTCGAGTGTGGCGGTCATCGTGTAGCCCCGTCAGTGGGCCGGAAGCGGGTCGGCAGCGCCGAGAGGCCGCGGACCACGAGATTCGGCTTGTACGGCGGTGTGTCGGTCAGTGGCTCGAGGACGGCGACCCGCCGTATCAAGGCTTCGAGCAGGATCCGCATCTCCAGCAGCGCCAGTGGCGCGCCGAGGCAGTAGTGGATGCCGAGGCTGAACGCCAAGTGACGAGGCGGCGGCGCCGACCGATCGTGATAGCGAGTGACGTCGAGCCGGTCGGGGTCGTCGAAGACCGACTCGTCGCGGTTGCCCGAGTTGATCAGCACGACCACTCCGTCACCGGGCTGGAAATCCGCGCCCGCGACGGTCATCGGTCGTGTCGCGGACCTCGTCGTCAATTGCACCGGTGGCTCGTAGCGCAGCAATTCCTCGACCGCACTGGGGATGAGGTCCGGATCGTCGCGCAGCAGTGCGAGCTGGCCGGGGTTGCGCATGAGCGCGAGCAGTCCGCTGCCGATCAGGTTGACCGTTGTCTCGTGGCCGGCGACCACCGTGGTGACGCAGGTGCTGAGCAACTCCGTCTCGGTCAGCACGTCACCGCGGTCTTCGACAGCGCCGAGTGCGCTGAGCAGGTCGTCGCGCGGATCCGCGCGCCTCCGGTCGATCAATTCACGGAAGAAGGCCATGAACTCGCGGGAGGCAGTGCTGCGGGCCTCGTGCGCTTCGGGCGTCATCAGCGGGTCGGGGTCGAAGCCGCGGGCCAAGTCCTGCGACCAGCGCAGCACGTCGGAATGTGCCGGTGCGGGAACGCCCACGAGTTCGCAGACGATCGACAAGGGCAGGGGATAGGCGATCTGCTCGATGAGGTCGAATTCGCCCATCCGCAGAGCGTTCGTCACCAGATCGTCGACGAGCTGTTCGATACGCGGGCGCAAGCCCGAAACCATGGTGGGTGTGAAGGCTTTCGAGACGAGAGTGCGCAGCCGCGTGTGGTCCGGCGGGTCCATCCAGAGGAACGAGGTCGGCATTTCTTCCGCGGCGCTGTCGGCGGGCACGCTGGGGTGCAGCTGTGCGGCTTCGTCCGCGTGGCTCCACGCGGTGTTCTGCAGCACTGCGGCGCAGTCGGTGTATCGCGTGAGCAGCCGTAGCCCGAGCGGCGTTTCGTGCACCGGACCCGCGGCGCGCAGTTCCCGCGTCGGGGTGTACGGATCGTGCCGTCCTTCGGGCAAGAAAAGTCTCGCCAACGGACTCGACGCGACCGCGGACCTTTCTGGAGAATTCACGCTGGGAGTGCAACAGCGTGTGATGGCGAAATTGTGAATTGAGGATGAATGGCACCCGATAATAGCTGTGTTCGATCGCGTGATAGCGCATCGCGGTGGGCGCGGTGTTATGGGTCGATAGAAGAATCCGATATCGGTGGAAATGCACGACTGTGCCGTCGACCATCCAGTAGGTGAATTCCGATTCGCCGCACGCCGTCGTTCTCGGCGCAGGCATCGCAGGTCTGCTCACCGCCATCGTGCTCGCCGAGCGTTTCCCCCGGGTCACCGTGCTGGAGCGCGACGTTCTCGTCGGCAGCGAGCCGCGCAGGGGAGTCCCGCAGGCCAGGCACCTGCACGGTTTGATGGAGGGCGGGCGCAGCATCATCGAAACGCTGTGCCCCGGGCTGACCGGCGAGATCGTGGCGGCCGGTGCTCCGACCACGGAGGTGCTGGCCGGTTCGCGCTGGTATCTGAGCGGCCTGCGTGCTGCGCCGACCGACACGGGCCTGGTGACCTTGCTCGCCAGCCGCCCCCTGCTCGAGTCCGGGTTGCGTCGGCGAGCGGCCGCACTGCCCGCTCTGACGGTGCGGCAGGGCATCGCCGCCACCGGGCTTGTCGCTGACGCGGGGCGGGTCACCGGAGTGCTGGCAAGTGAGTCCGGCGGCCCGGCACGGGCTTTGGCCGCCGACCTCGTGGTCGACTGCACCGGGCGGGCGACGCGCGCGCCCGAGTGGCTGCGGGCGATCGGAGCGCAAGCGCCCGAGCAGGACAGCGTGATCGTCGACCTCGGCTATTCGTCGCGTACCTACCGGCGTAAGCCCCATCATCTGGACGGTCAGCTCGGCGTGGTCGTCTCGACGATGCCGGGCCGGCGCGGCGGCGGCGCGATCGTCGTCGAGGGGGAGAAGTGGCATGTGACGTTGGGCGGGATGCTGGGAGATCACCCGCCCACCGATCACGAGGGTTTCACCGCGTTCGCCGCGACCCTGCCGGTTCCCGACATCCACCGCATCGTGACCGATGCCGAACCCCTGAGCGACCCGGTGCCGCACCGGTTCCGCGGTTCGGTCCGGAGGTACTTCGAGCGAATCGCGACACATCCCGACGGATTCCTCGCGCTCGGCGATTCGCTGTGCAGCTTCAACCCCCTCTACGCGCAGGGCATGACCGTCGCGGCGCAGCAAGCACTCGCGCTGCGCGCATGCTTGCGACAAGGCACCGCGGAATTGCCCGCACGGTTCTACGCCGATGCGGCGCGCCACGTCGGCCTGGCGTGGCGGATGTCGACCGGAGCCGACCTGAACCACCCCGGCGTAGCCGGGCAACGCACACCGCGAATCCGAATGCTGAACTCCTACCTGGCGCGAGCACACCGTGCCGCCCACCGAGATCCCGCTGTCGCCCGCACGTTCATGCGGGTCGCCAACCTGGTCGACCCTCCCGAAACATTGCTGAAGCCCGCGACGGTCGCAAGGATCCTGTGGCACGGTCGCGGCATCGCACCGCCCGTGCCCTCTCGCGGCCAGCCATCGACTCCATCGCAGAGTTCACAGACCGAGCGGTGAGCCTCTCCTGTCACCAGCGGGCTCGGCCGACTCCGCCGACGGCACGCCGTGCGGCAACACTTCGTTGCGTCGACCAGTACGTGGGACCGGGCTCGTGAGGCATCGTCAGGCCGTCGCCGGCGACGATCTCCAGTAGGGACTCGACCGAGGCGGCGTGACGCGGTGAGCGCGACCACGGCTCGCTCGGCGGTCTGTTCGACGACCGCTGATCGACGTGATTGGACGCTTGGTGGGAATGGGCTATCATTTCCGGAAGCGAGAAAATCCTGAGCTCTTCCCGCTTATAGCACTGTGTAATTGATCGCCGCGCGGACTATCTCCTGGTATTTACGGGAATGCAACCGAGGTGCCAGGCGTCGTGCCCCGGCGATTCATCGCCAGTTACTTCTCGGCGCTACCGTGACGAGTGCTCGGAAGGAGCAGCGTCATGGAGTTTCGACATTTAGTCTCATTCATCACGATCGCCGAAGAGCTACATTTCGGTCGCGCAGCGCAGCGCCTTCATCTCACCCAGCCGAGCTTGTCCGCCCAGCTGCAAAAGCTGGAGAGGTCCCTCGGGGTGCAACTGGTCGCCCGCAATTCCCACGAGGTGCAGCTGACGGCGGCTGGGCGTGAGTTCGAGCGGCAAGCCCGTCGGATCGTAGCTCAGATGGACCGCGCCGCCGAGGTAGCCAAGGCCACCGCCGCGGGACGAGCAGGTTCTGTCAGTGTGGGCTACAACCTGCCCGCCAGTCGCCATGTTCTGCCACGAACCTTGACCTTGATGACCGAGCGGCACCCGGATGTCGTGGTGTCGTTGTGGGAGAAGCGCACCGGGCCACAGCTTGCCGCGCTGTCGGACGGATCGTTGGATATCGCTCTCGTCTATGGCCATCCCAGTACGGTGGAGTTCCGCTACCGGCGGGTGCTGCACCGGGTGCCGCTGGTGGCGGTGGTCGGCCGGCGGCATCGCTGGGCCGATCGGCCGGGTGTGTCGTTCAACGAACTTCAGCACCAGGAGTGCGTGCTGTTCAGTCGCGAGCAGTGTCCGGCCATGTACGACACGATCTTCCACGCGGCGGCACAGTCGCAGATCTCACTGTCGGTATCCCATCGCGCAGATGATCCGGGCGCCACCGCGCACATGGTGTCGGTGCGGCCGCTGGTGGGTTTCGCGTCTCTGCCGCGGGCAATCTCCATGGGGATGGGTGAGCCCGGTAGCCCTTCGGTCGCTGTGAAATTGCTCGATCCGGTGCCAACCCTGGATTTGTATGTGGTGTGGCGGTCGGAAGAAACGAACCCTGCGGTGGCCGCCTTTCTCGATTGCCTGGAATCGCCGGAATCCGCACAGGTCGATGATGCCCGACCGGCGCCGGCTGGGGCGAGTCGATAGGTAATGGCTTTCGCGCGGTAGGAACGACGCGTGCGGTAGCGACGAGAAGCTTTGCGCTCGGCCAGAATTCCTGGTGTGAACAGTGCGTCTCCGACCGCCGAATCGCAAGCCCCCAATTGTCCGTCAGCCGAAGAAATCACCGCAGAATCCACGACTGCCGGCGGTGTGAATCCGACTTCCGGCACCAGCCTGTATTCCATCGTCGCCGATGCGGCCGTTCGCTTTCCGGGCCGGCCTACTCTGGCCGCGGGTGAAGATTTGCCCCTCACCTGCTCGGAATTGAACTCGCGAGTGCGGTCGGTGGCCGCGGCCCTGCTCGAAAACGGTGTCGCCGCCGGAGATCGGGTTGTGGTTCTCGGTCGTACCAGCCTGGAGTGGGCGCTGGTGGACTGCGCGGTGCTCGCCGTCGGGGCCGTGGTGGTGCCGGTCTATCCGACCTCCTCGGCCGCGCAGCTCGACCACATCGTGCGCGACAGCGGAAGTACGTATTTCGTCGCCGAGACCGCCTCGGATGCCGCTCGGCTCCAAGAAGCCGGCGCGGGCGTGGTGTGGTCGTTCGAGCAGATCGCGGAGTGGTCGCGGGCTACGCGATCGCCGGAAGGGCTCGATGATCGAATCGCCCGAGTGCGCGCCGACGACCTGGCCATGATCGTGTACACCAGCGGCACGACCGGCCTGTCGAAGGGCTGCATGATCACCCATCGCAATATGTATGTGTCCGCGGCCAATACGGTCGGCCGAACCGGTGAGCTCTTCGACGGCACCACTGTGCTGGCGCTGCCGCTGTCGCATGTCTTCGGTCAGACGATGCTGTTCGCCTGCCTGTTCGGCGGTGCCCGCACACATCTGTTGCCTGGTATCCCCGAGCTGATTCCGGCGTTGTCGCGGCTGCGGCCGACGTTCCTGGCGCTGATCCCGTATGCGCTGGAGAAGATTCGCAAGTACTGTCGCTCGCTGCTTACCGAGGAGGCGGAGCAGGAGGCCGTCGTTCACGGACTGATGGTGCTGTCGGGTGCGGAAGCTGCTGTGCCGGTGAATGATTCGGTAGGCGCAGCGCTCGGCGGCAGGCTGCGCTACGTCATCTGCGGCGGCGCCTCGCTCGACGATTCCACCGCCGGATTCTATGCGGGCTTCGGGACCGTCATCCTCAACTGTTACGGCTTGACCGAGGCGGCAACCGCGGTGACCGTCAGCGCGCCCGAGACCAATCGTCTCGGCACAGTCGGGAAACCGATCCCGGGAACCTCGGTGGCCATCGCCGGCGACGGCGAGGTACTTGTCCGCGGACCTCATGTGAGCCCGGGATATTGGGGCGCGGCCGGCGCCCAGCGGCCGGTGGACGCCGAGGGCTGGCTGCATACCGGGGACCTCGGTGACCTCGACGACGGCTACCTGCGTATCACGGGCCGCAAAAAAGAGATCGTGGTGACCTCGGGCGGCAAGAACGTCGCGCCCACACCGCTCGAGGATCGAGTGCGGTTGCATCCGCTGGTCAGCAATTGCATGGTCGTCGGCGAGGGCCGCCCGTTCGTCACCGCATTGGTGACCTTGGACGCCGAACGGATCGACAGCTGGCGAGACGAACACCCGGACGTGGATCCGGCGACGGCTGTGCAGGCGGCGGTCGACGACGCTAATTCACTGGTGTCGCGTGCGGAGTCCATTCGTAAATTCCGCATCGTGCCGGGAGATTTCACCATTGCCAACGGCTTGTTGACTTCGTCATTGAAACTTCGGCGTGCGTCCATTGCGGAAACGTATTCGGCAGATATCGATCAACTCTACCTCGACCACCGAAAGTGAACTGAACAATGTATGACGTTATTGTTGTCGGGACACGCGTCTCCGGTGCGCCGCTGGCCATGCTGCTGGCGCGTAAGGGGTACCGGGTACTCGGCGTGGATCGCGCTGTCTTTCCCAGCGATACACCTTCTACGCACTACATTCACCAGGCTGGTCTGAGCCTGCTGAAGACCTGGGGTTTGCTCGACCGGGTAATCGCCACCGGCTGCCCGCCGGTGAAGAACCTCAATTTCTCGTACACCGACATCCATATTCGTGGTATGGCCGATCCCTCGCCGGACGGTATCGACGCCGTCTACTGCCCGCGTCGTACGGTGCTGGACAAGATCCTCGTCGACGCGGCCGGCGACTCGGGCGCCGAACTGATCGAAGGCTTCACTGTGGCCGATCTGCTGTACGAAGGCGATCGGGTGGTCGGAATCCGCGGGCGCGCCGGAAGCGGGCCCGAGCGCGAGTTTCGAGCCCAGCTCGTAGTTGGCGCCGATGGTTCGAGTTCCACGGTCGCCAAGCAGGTGGGCGCCCACGTGTACGAGGGATCGCCCGCCGCGTGTTTCGTCTACTACTCCTATTACGACGGTGTGGACTGGGGCATGCAGCACCGCACCGGATTCGGCCAGCAGCAGTTCGCGTCCTGGCCGACCAATGACGGATTGGCGCTGGTAGCGGTGATGCGTAAGCGCGATCGTTTCCGCGAATTCCGCGCCGACCCGGATGCGGGTGTGCAGGAGATCGTGGAGCAGATCGATCCGGAACTCGGTGCGAAACTGCGCGACTCGGGTAAGCGGGTCGAGCCGTTCCGGCCCATGCTGTATCCGGACAACTACCGCCGCCAGTCGTTCGGCCCCGGCTGGGCACTGGTCGGCGACGCCGGTTACCACAAGGACCCGTTCACCGGCTGGGGCATCACCGATTCGTTCAAGTACTCCCAGCTCCTGGCCGATCTGGTGGACGAAAGCCTCGCCGGCGGAAGGCCTTTCGAACAGACGCTGCCCGAGTACCAGCGCGAGCGCGACGAGCAGAGTGCCAGCACCTACGAGCTGACTCTCAGTATCTCCGAGCTTTCACTGACCCCCTATTACGACTCGGTGTTTCGAGCCACCGGTATGAGCCCGGACTATTCGAAGAAGTTCTTCGGCCTGATCGCGGGTCTGTATCCGCCGGAGAAGTACTTCGGCGAAGCGGAATTGGCCGAACTCTACGAGCAGGTCGGATTCCCCGCCGAAGCCCGACATGTGAGCAAGTCCGGGGCAACGCTGTGAGCAGCGTCGGTCTGACCGCTCTCGGCGACAGCTTCGTGGAAGGTCGCGGAGATCCGGCGGCGCCGGGTGGTTACCGGGGCTGGGTGCCGCGCTTGGCAGCCCAGCTGGGCCTGCGCCCCACGGCGATTCGCAACCACGGCACACACGGCGCGACCACGAGCGAGGTGGTGGCGCAGCAATTGCCGAGGGTCGGGCGCACAGAGTTGTGCGGCGTGGTGGTCGGCGTGAACGACCTGGTCAGCTCCTTCGACGCACAGACCTTCGAGAACAACCTGAACGTCATCTTCGCCACGTTGTGCACACGCAGCGCCACGGTGTTCACGGCCGACTATCCGGACATTCCAGCGCGTTTGCCGGTCCCGCAAGGGTTTCGCGCGTTGCTGCGCGAGCGTTTCGCCTTCGCCAACTCGGTCATGGCGCGGGTGTGCGCCGAGCACGGCGTGCTACTGCTGGACCTTTCGGCTCGAGCCGACTGGGAACTGGCCGGGACCTGGACCGAGGACGGACTGCATCCCAGTCCGTCCGGTCATCGCCTGTTCGCCGTCGCCGCGGCGGAACTCATCGCGTCGACCACCGCTACCACCGTCGCCGCCTGAGCGGCACAACTCGCCCGAAGCAACGGCGCCATCGGGCACGTCACGCAGTGCAGCCGTCGAGACGGCTCGGTACAACACGGTTCGAGAGGAAGATTCGTGACGGACGACAGACGCCTGGCGCGCGACCCGATCGCCATTGTCGGGATGTCGGGACTGCTCCCCAAGGCACGCAACTATCGAGAGTACTGGCAGAACATCGTCGACGGCGTGGACTGCACCGAAGAGGTGCCGACCTCGCGCTGGAGCCTCGACGACTACTACGACGAGAACCCCGCGGCACCGGACAAGACCTATTCCCGCCGTGGGGCGTTCCTTCCGGACGTGGACTTCGATCCCCTCGAATTCGGATTGCCGCCCAATCAGCTCGAGGTGACCAGCACCATGCAGACGCTGAGCCTCGGGGTCGCTCGTGATCTGCTCCTGGATGCCGGTGCCACCGGGTCCGGTTGGTACGACCCGGCGCGCACCGGCGTGGTGTTGGGCACCACGGGACCGGTGCCGCTCATGCATCCGCTGGCGGCACGGCTGTCCACGCCGGAGTTGAAGAAGGCCGTGCGGTCGGTGGGGCTGTCCGCCGATGACGCCGACGCTGTCGCGAACCGCTTCGTGGCCGCTTTCGCGCCGTGGGAGGAGAATTCGTTTCCGGGCTTGCTGGCGAATGTGGTGGCAGGACGGGTCGCCAACAGGCTCGGCTTGGGCGGGATGAACTGCACCGTCGACGCCGCATGCGCCGCCTCGCTGGCGGCGATTCGCACGGCGATCGCCGAACTGCGTGACGGCCGGGCCGACATGATGATCACCGGCGGTGTGGACACCGAGAACACGATCTTCATCTACATGTGTTTCAGCAAAGTGGGGGCGCTGTCACACCGCGGGCGGATCAGTCCCTTCGGTGCCGATGCCGATGGGACGCTGCTGGGCGAGGGCATCTCGATGCTGGCCTTGCGCCGGCTCGAGGACGCTCGGCGCGACGGCAACCGGATCTACGCGGTAATCCGCGGGTTGGGCTCCTCCAGCGACGGCCGGTCCAAGAGCATCTACGCACCGGTGGCCGAGGGGCAGCGGGTCGCGCTGGACCGCGCCTACGCCGACGCGGACTGCTCGCCCGCCGACGTCGAGCTCATCGAAGCGCATGCGACCGGGACGGCAGTCGGTGACAAGACCGAGTTGACCGCCCTGAAAGGACTACTGGCCGAAGCGAGTTCGGAGAACCGCTTCGTGGCGCTGGGCAGCGTGAAGTCGCAGATCGGACACACCAAGGGGGCGGCGGGTACGGCCAGCGTGATGAAGCTGGCTCTCGCTCTGCACCAGAAGGTGCTTCCGGGCACGATCAATGTCGATGCTCCCAACGCGCAGATCACGTCCGAGGCAGCGCCGTTCTACGTCAATTCCAGGACCCGGCCTTGGATCTCGGACCCCAAGCGGCCGGTGCGTCGGGCGGCGGCCTCGGCAATGGGATTCGGTGGCACCAACTTCCACGTAGTGCTAGAGGAAGCCGATGGCGTTCGCCCGGACCTGCTGCACCGCACCCCGCGCGCGCACATCTGGCACGCGCCCGATGTGGCCGCGCTGGTGGATGCGGTCCGCGATACCGAGAGCGGTGACGGCGGCGATATCCCCGAAGACCACGCGCGCATAGGTTTCGTCTCTGTCGACGACGACACCGCCGCGGAACTTCGCGCCCTGGCCATCGAGGAACTGGAGCGCAATTCCGAAGCCGCCCAGTGGGATCGGCCGGAGGGCATCTACTATCGCGCCGCCGCACTGCCCGATCGCAAGGTGGGTGCCTTGTTCGCGGGGCAGGGCAGCCAGTACGTCGACATGGGAATCGAAGCGGCACTGAACAATCCGGCCGTCGGTGCGGCCTTCGATGCGGCGAACGCGGCCTTCGGCGACAGTGAGCGCCGGCTGGGTTCGGTGGTGTTCCCGCCCCCGGCCTTCGATGAGGACACACGCGCCGAACAGGAGAACACGCTGCGCCGCACCGAATTCGCGCAGCCCGGCATCGGCGCGTTGTCGGTAGGCCAGTATTCGGTGCTGCGCGAGTGCGGATTTCGGGCCGATGGATATCTGGGGCACAGCTTCGGTGAGCTCACCGCGCTGTGGGCGTCGGGTGCGGTGGCGACCGAACAGTTCTATGAGCTGGCGCGGGCGCGCGGTGCGGCGATGACCGTGCCCGACGGCGCCGACGCCGGCACCATGGTCGCGATCGGCGCGGGCCGCGAGGATGTGGAGACCGTCATCGCCGGGCTCGAAGACGTGTGGTTGTGCAACCACAACGCGCCCGACCAGGTCGTGATCGGGGGTGGCGCCGCAGGTGTCGCCGCCGCCGTCGAGCGGTGTGCCGAGCGCGGCTGGCCGACTCGCGAGTTGCCGGTGTCGGGCGCGTTCCACACCCCCTATGTCGGTCACGCGGTGGATGCGTTCGGCGCAGCGGTTGCGGCGGTGCCGATCGGCACACCGGACGCGACTGTGTACGCCAACACCCGTGGCGCCGCCTATGGCGACGATATCGAGGCGAACCGCGCGACTTTGGCCGCCCAACTGAGCAACCCGGTCGACTTCTTCGATGCGCTGTCCGCGATGCGGGCCGACGGCTGCTCGGTCTTCGTCGAGTTCGGCCCGAAACAGGTGCTCACCTCGTTGGTGCGCCGAGCCTTCGGCGACGAGGTCATCGCGATCGCCACGGACTCCGGACCGGTCGGCAACGGCGACCTGACGCTCAAACGGGCTGCGGTGCGGCTGGCCGTGCTCGGATTCGACCTGCGCGGCATCAACCGCCACGCCGTCCCCGACGCGGACCAGGCACAGCGCAAACCCGCTATGGCGGTGACTATTTCAGCTCCGGAGTACGTTCCCGAGAGCCGTCGCCAAGCCTACGCCGCTGCCCTGTCGGAGGATTACCAGCTCTCGGTCACGCCCCGCGAGACCGGTCTGCTCGCCCCGGCCACTGCGCCCGCACCGGACGCATCCGTGCTACCGGCACCGGTCGAGGGCAGCCACGACAGCAATGGAAACGGCAGCCGTCGCAGCACCGGTGACCTTGCCTCGATCACCCCATCCGGCCCGCCGAGCTCACCCAGCAACCTGGAGAACCACGTGTCCGCAGAACCGCAGTACCGCATCCCGACGCCGGGCGCACTCGACAGCGCCCTCGTGCAGCACCTGCACACCCACCGCCGATATCTGGACGGACAGTTGGAACTGGCTCGCGATCTGGCCGGCGCTCTGCGCCATAACCACGTCGACGAACTGCTGGTCCGTGCGATCGAGGCCGTGAAGGATCACGGCGTCGCGATCAGCGACAGCCATTCGCGCGCCGGCGAGGTAGTGGCGCAGCTGGCCGAGCTCGAGGGCGGGTCCTCGACAGAACGGCCGCGCCGGGTACCTGTCTACGTCGAGCCCACGTCCCCGGCTCCCGCACTCGACGCTGTCGCTGCTCCGGCGCTCGCAGCCCCTGCCGCCGCACCGACCTCGGACACGACGGGTGGGCTCACCGTATCGGTGGCCGAGCCCGCGGCGCGGACGGAAGCCGCGGCCCCCGCTGCGGCTACGACACCGACGGCCGCGACACCGACGGCCGGGGACGCGCACTCCTCGGAGGCCGTACGTCAGGTGTTGCGTGAGGTGGTCGCGGACAAGACCGGGTATCCGGTGGAGATGGTCGATCCCACGATGGATCTGGAGGCCGATCTCGGTGTGGATTCGATCAAGCGGGTGCAGGTGATCGGCGCTCTGCAGGAACGCTTTCCGGAACTTCCGGTTCTCGGCCCGGAACAACTCGGAACATTGCGCACCCTGGACCAGGTCGTGGACGCGCTGGTCGACGAGGACACGGACACGACTGCGCCCGAAGCGCGCCCGGAGCCGACATCGGTGCCGGCCGCCGCGGCGGAGACCTCGTCGCAGTCTGGATCCGCGGACGCGCTGCGTCAGGTATTGCGTGAGGTGGTCGCGGACAAGACCGGGTATCCGGTGGAGATGGTCGATCCCACGATGGATCTGGAGGCCGATCTCGGTGTGGATTCGATCAAGCGGGTGCAGGTGATCGGCGCTCTGCAGGAACGCTTTCCGGAACTTCCGGTACTGGGCCCGGAGCGCCTCGGTACGCTACGCACCCTGGATCAGATCGTGGGCGAGCTGGCCGGAGGTGATGTCCACCCAAAAGCTGAGGCCGCGGCCGAAACGCCGCGGCATGTAGTCCAACTCGTCGAACTTCCGGCGGTGGATCAGGTCATCGATCCCTACCACCCCGGCGGGCACGCGGTGTTGGTCGGCCTGGACGAGTCGGCCGAAAAGGACTGCGACGCAATCGAACAGTGCCTACTGACCCGCAACTGGACGGTGCACAGGGCCTCCGGTCCCGGCGATGTGACCGGTTCCGCGGCGGTCGACCTGTGTGTAGTCGTCGCAGGTTCGGCGACCGATTGGGCGCAGGCACAGGCTGTTCTCACCGATGCGATCCTCGTACCCGGACGAGTGCTTCGCCGGATGCGGACGTCGACGGCGCGGACCGGGTTCGCGACCGTTACCCGGCTCGACGGGCACTTGGGCTTCCGTGGAGCCGCAGACCCGGTAACCGCGCTGCTGGGAGGCCTCGGCGGTCTGGTGAAAACCCTGGCCGCCGAGCAACCGTCTCTGTTCTGCCGGGCGCTCGACATCGATCCGGAGGTGACACCCGAGCGGCTGGCAGAGCTGCTGTTCGACGAACTCTGCGATGCCGCCCGCGACACACCGGAAGTCGGAATCGACGCGACCGGCGCCCGCCGCACCCTGGTACCCGGTCACCACGCCGCAGCGGCGACCACCGAGATCATCCGGGCCGGTACAGATTTCGGGCCCGTGCTGCTGAGCGCGGCGGATACCCTGGTCGTGACCGGGGGTGCACGCGGTGTCACCGCGACATGCGTGCTCGAACTCGCCCGCACCAGCTCCTGCCGCTTCGTCCTGCTGGGCCGGACCGAGTTGTCCGAGGAGCCACAGTGGGCCGCGGGCGTGGCCGAGGCGGACCTGAAACCTGCCGCGGTGCGGGCGCTGGCCGGCGCCGGCGCGACTCCGCGCGAGATGGACCGAGCCTGCGGGCAGATCACGGCGGTACGCGAAATCCGGTCCACGCTCGCCGAACTCGGTGACCGGGCCGAGTACCTGACTGTGGACGTGACCGACAGTGAGGCATTGCGGGACGCGCTGGCCCCGTGGCGCGACGCGCACCCGGTGAGCCCCTCCGGCACGCCGCGCGGGCGCATCACCGGTGTTGTGCACGGCGCCGGGGTGCTCGCCGACTCGCTGATTCCCGCCAAGACATCGGAGTCGATCGCAAAGGTGCTCGGGCCGAAGCTCGCCGGGCTGGCGGCGACCCTCGCAGCGGCCGGAGATCCCCACCACCTGGTGTTGTTCACCTCGGTGGCCGGGCTGTTCGGCAATATCGGGCAGGCCGATTACGCCGTCGCCAACGAAGCGTTGAACCGGTTCGCGGTCAGCTGGGCGGCGCGGAATCCGGAACACCGCGTCACCGCCATGGCCTGGGGCGCATGGGACGGCGGGATGGTCACTCCCGAGCTGCGGCAACATTTCCGGTCGCGCGGAGTTCCCCTGCTGGCACCGACTGCCGGCGCGGCGGCCTTCACAGCCCAGTTCACCTCCGCTCGCCGGGACGAGCCCGTACTGCTGATCGGTGCGGCCACCGCGTTGAACACCGCCTCTTCGGCGCCGACCTCACTGCGGGCGCGGCGCGATATCACAGAGCTCGTCGACGAGCCGGTCATCGCGGCGCACCGGATAGGTGACCACGTCGTGCTTCCCGCCACCTTCGGGCTCGGCGCGCTGGTGAATCTGGCAGAGCGCGCTCAGCCGGGACTCTGCGTGGTGGGGGTGCGAGACTTCCACGTCCTCAAGGGGATGGTGTTCGATCATCCGATCGAGCGCATGGAACTGGAGCTGGAACCCGCTGAATCCATCGACAGCCGGATCACGTTGCGCGCCACCGCCTTTGCGGACGAGGTTGCTCGCTTCCAGGCGACTCTACTGCTCGCGGACGGGCCGGAGCCGCCGGTCCGGCAGTCGCTCCTCGTGGGCCCGGGCGCCGGCGCGGATCACATCTACCGCGACGGCGTTCAGTTCCACGCCCCGGCCTTGCAGGGGTTGCGCACTATCCGGTCGGAAAGCGACGAGGTCATCGTCATCGAGTGTGCCCTCCCTGCCGCTTCCGTGGCACGGGGTGGCTTCGCCGGACGTCTGCACGACCCGGTACAGGCCGACCTGGTGCTGCAGTGCCCTCCGGTGCTGGGGCACCGTCTGCTCGGCGCGGCATGCCTGCCGCTGGGCATCGGACGTGTTGATTACTACCGGCCGCTGCCGTCCGGCGAGCCCTTCCTTGTGGTCACCGACAACCCGCGCCCCAGCCGGATGGTGGCCCTGATCGACGCGACTGCACTAGCCCTCGACGGCACGGTGCTGCAGCGATTCTCGGATGTCACCGTGCTGACGACACCCGATCTCTCGGAAAAGTTTCGGATCTCGGTAAGGCGGTGGTCGGCATGACAGATCTCGAATTCGACGGCACGGCCTTCGATGCCGTGGGAGCCGGGCAAGGCACTGCCGCGGCGAACGAGCAACGCGCGGTGCGACAGCAGGCCGCGTGGCCGCACCACGAGCTGTCGGTGCCGGCACCGACAGCCGCGGCCCCCGAACAGGTACACCCGATCGCCGCGAGCGCCATCGCGCAGATCCGCGCCGGCGTGGTCGACGCTCACAGGTCCGCGATGGCCGCGCAGACGGCGCTACAGCGAGAGCTGTGGCGCCGGGCGAGAGCGACACCCGTCCCACAGCCGACGGAAAGCACGTCGTCCCAGACTCTCACCGCGCACGAGGGTGCATTCAAGCCACTGGCTCGCACCGCGAGGTCGCGGTTGGATCGGGCCGCGCTCGAACAGTTGGCGACACAAGAGATGGCCGAGGTGTTCGGCGTGGCATACCGCCGGTCCGGCGTCGAGGTGGCGGCCCGGCTCGCGGCCACCACACCTCTTGCGCTCACCGAGGTGGTATCGCTCGAGCTGTACGGCGGAGCGGGTGACGGCCGGGTCGTGACCCGCTTCGAAGGCGACCCGCGCGCTGCCACACTGCAGGCGGCGGAGCTGTTCGCCCTCTACACCGGGATGCCGCTGTGCCTGTCCGGGAGCACGCTGACGGGCGGAGTCGCCGAGAGTGCACTCGAGCCCCACAGCGGAACGATCGATCTGGTGGTCGACCGAATCGACCTGGTGCCGCGCCCGTTCCTGCAGGCGACGGCCACTGTCAACGGCGAGGCCCCGTCGCTCGGCGTCACGGTGATGGTCGCCGAGCCGCTGGGTGCCGACGTGGGCCCGGGCCGCGCGGCGCCGGGCGTTCTGCTCAACGAGTTCCACATGGCGCACCTGGCGCGGGGCGATCAGGCCATCGCCATGGGACCCGAGTTCGCGTCCTACACCGGTCGGCGCGCTACCCGGCTCCCGACCGGCGGGCTGTTGCTGGTCGACAGGGTGCTGCGGTTCGACGGTGCACGTGGAAACCTCGAATCCGCCTCGTACGACACCGAATACGATTCACCCGCCGATTCCTGGTACTACGGTGACACCGCCAACGACTCGATGCCGCACTTCGTGTACATGGAGACGTCGTTGCAGGCGGCGCTGCTCATGGGTTACTACGCCGGCCCCACCCTGACTCAGCCCGGGACCACGTTGAGCCTGCGCAACCTGGGTGGCACCGCCACGGTCCTGAGGCAGGTCGATCTGCGGGACAGCACGATTCAGCAGTCCTCGAGGCTACTGTCCACGACGATCCTGCCCGGTTCGTCGCTGCAGACCTTCGAATACACACTCAGCGTCGACGGTGAGCCGTTCTATCGCGGCGAGACCATGTTCGGTTACTTCAGCGACGAGGCTCTGGCCAACCAGACCGGCCTCGACGCGGGACGTTTCGTTCCCACCTGGCTGGCCGGGCACCCCGACGCCCGCCCCCGGGTTATCGACGTGGCCGCTCGCCGCAGCGATCCGGCCGCGCGTGGCTGTTCACGTCGCAAGCTGGCGTTGATCGACAGCGTCGACGTGGTGGATGAAGGCGGCAATTACCGTGCCGGCTACCTCCACTCCTTGCGCACGATAGATCCGGCGGACTGGTTCTTCAGCCGTCACTTCCATCTCGATCCCGTGATTCCGGGGTCGCTGGGTGTCGAATCGGTGATCCACGCCGTGCAGGAATGGATGCTCGACGCGGGATTCGCCGATGGCATGGCCGATCCGGTGTTCCGGATTCCACGCGATATCCCGTTCACCTGGCGCTACCGCGGTCAGTTCCTTCCCACCGACGGCAGTGTCGAACTCGAGGCACACATCAAATCGGTGCGACACGGGGCTCGAAGCACCACTGTCGTGGTGGACGGGTCGTTGTGGAAACCGGGACTGCGCATCTACGAGTTGATCGATCTCGCGATCGAACTCGCTGACCGAAAGGTGTTGTGATGACCACTGTCGGCGATCGGCGTGTGGCAGAGACGGCGGAAGATATCGCCGCCGTACTGCTCGAGCTGGAGCGACCCTGTTGGATCGTGCGCCTCGACGGACGCATCGGCGCGACCTCCGACGCGGAGTCGGCCGCGCGCGGGCAGATTCTGGCCGCTGTGGGCCCATTGCCGCCAGAAAGTTTGGGGGACAGCAGTTTTCGTGCGTACTACGGGGTGCGCGCGGCGTATGCGTCGGGTGCCATGGCTAACGGCATCGCTTCCCCCCAGCTGGTGATCGCGATGGCGGAGGCGGGCTATCTCGCCAGTTACGGTGCCGCCGGGGTGACGCCGACCGACGTGGACACCGCGTTGGCGCGGCTGAGCTCTCGTCTCGCAGGAAAGCCGTTCGCCTGCAACGTCATTCACAGCCCCGCCGAGCCCGCGCTGGAACGTGCCATCGTGGACGGATGCCTCCGCCATCGAGTCGGCTGCGTGGAGGCATCGGCGTTCATGGACCTCACACCGGAGATCGTGCGTTACCGGGCCGCCGGCCTGGCGGTGAACCGGCAGGGCGACATCGAACGCCGAAATCGGGTGATCGCCAAAGTCTCACGCGTCGAGGTCGCCGAACTGTTCCTCCGGCCGGCCCCTGAACGTCTTCTCCGTGACCTCGTCGACACCGGTCGCATCACCAGCGCTCAGGCCGAACTTGCCGCCCGGGTTCCGATGGCCGACGACATTACAGCAGAGGCGGATTCGGGAGGCCACACCGACCGCCGCCCGCTGATGGTGCTGTTACCGGAGCTTGTCGCCGCACGTAACCGCGTCGCACACACCGTGCCGGCGGCTGCCTCCGTACGCATCGGCGCCGCCGGCGGTATCGGCACACCCGATGCCGCAGCGGCCGCCTTCGCCATGGGCGCGGCCTACATCGTCACCGGCTCGATCAACCAGGCCACGCTGGAGGCGCGCCAGTGCGATGCCACCAAGAAACTGCTCGCCTCGGCACAGTTCGCGGACTGTGTGATGGCGCCGTCCTCGGACATGTTCGAACTCGGAGTGCAGGTACAGGTGCTGCGCCGCGGCACCATGTTCGCCACCCGCGCCCAGCGCCTCTATGACCTGTACCGCGCCTACGACGGCATCGATGATCTGCCGGCGGAAGTGCGAAAGGATCTGGAGACCCGCCTGTTCCGGCGCCCCCTTCGGACAGTATGGCAGGACTGCGTCGCCTTCTTCACCGAACGCGACCCAGCTCAACTCGACTCCGCCGAAAACGATCCGAAAGCGCGGATGGCGTTGATCTTTCGCTGGTATCTGGGTTTGTCGTCGGGCTGGAGCATACGGGGGGACGCCGAGCGGGTAGCCGATTACCAGATTTGGTGCGGTCCAGCCATGGGCGCGTTCAACACGTGGGCGGCCGGCAGCTATCTCGCCGAGCCGGGGAACCGATCCGTGGCCGATATCGCGGATCAAATGATGCTCGGTGCCGCCTACCTCACCCGCGTCGCGCAATTGCGTACCGCGGGGGTGCGGCTGCCCGCCGCGGTCTCGCGATTCGTGCCTCGTCCAGTACGGGAGCGGTGACCCAGCTCGACAATGTCCGGGCGGCCGACACATCACCGTGCGCGAGATCGCGCACGGTGACGGCAACCCGGACATCGGACTGCCCGCACAGGTAGGTCGCCGTACCGCGACACGGTCGACGACGTTGTCGACCTCATCGAATCGACCGGCAGCGGACAGTGGTTGCCGCCGACCACGGTCCTGCCCGCTTCACGACAAGCCGAATCCGGCGTCGCTTGCGGTGGCGTCATTTGAGCCCGGAGCGCACGAAGGCGTTGACTATCTGGCGCTGCAGAAGCAGATACAGCAGAAGTACCGGGAGGCAGGCCAGGCCCGCTACCGCCATCATCGGGCCCCATTGGTCGCCTTCGGTGCCCATGAACGAGCGCAGGCCGAGTTGCAGGACTCCGTTGGAGCGCCGCAAGACGACTGCCGGCCAGAAGTAGTCGTTCCAGGCGTTGATGAACAGCAGGATGCCGAGGGCGGCGAGGGCCGGGCGCAGATTGGGCACGACCACCGTCCACAGAATGGACCAGGAGTTTCGGCCGTCGATGCGGGCAGCGGCTACCAGTTCCTTGGGGAAAGCCGACATGTGCTGGCGCAGCAAAAGGATCGCCAATGCCGAGCACAGCGTGGGCACGACTACCCCGATGAGACTGTCCAACAGACCGAGGCGGGTAAGCAAGATGTAGTTGGGGAGCATGGTGACCTGGAACGGGACCAGCCAGGTGCCGACGAAGGCCAGATACAACAGACGCTGCAGCGGGAAGACGTACATCGCGAAGGCATAGGCGGCGAGTAGAGCGACCAGCAGTTGGCCGACCGCTGAAAGTGCAGCCACCACGAAGGTATTCGCGATGAGCCCGGCGACGTCGACCTCGCGGGCGGCGTTGCCGAAATTGGCCACCGACAGCGGCCACGGGACGGGAGACAGCGATGTGACGTCCTCCGGTCGGCGCAGGGCTGTGGCGAAGAGCCAGTAGATGGGGAAGACACAGATCAGCGCGGTGACCGCCAGCATCAGGTGGCTGCCGGCGGTCCGCAGGCGGTCGGCGACAGTGGTCTCAGTCATCGTGAAAGGCAACCTTCTCCGAAATCCAGACGAGGACGGCGGCCACAGCGCCGAACCCTACGAACAGAAGCACACCGGCCGCGGCGCTCAGGCCCGCGTCGAAGCTGTGGAAGGCGTAGTCCCACAGGAGGTAGTAGATGTTCGTCGTGGCGCCGGCCGGACCACCCTGGGTCATGGTGTCGATCAGGGGGAATGTCAATGTGGGACTGAGTAATACGGTGGTGAGTGTCAGAAAGAGCAGTGTGGGTGAGAGCAGCGGGAGGGTGATCCAGCGGCGGATCTGGCCCGAGCTCGCGCCGTCGACCCGGGCTGCCTCGTCGTAGTCGCCGCTGATGTTGGCCAAACCCGACCACACCACCAGCACGGCGAAGCCGAGTAGCTGCCAGCCGGTGATGCCGATGATCACCCAGTGCGCGGTCTGCGCGTCGTACACCCAGTTGCGCTGTGACCCGAGCATCGAATCCACGAAGCCGGTGCGCGGATGCAGCAGCCAGCGCCATACCGCTGCGGCTGCCACCGGTGCGACCAGGAAAGGCGCGAATATCGTTGCGTGATACAGCGTCCGGGCCCGGCGCCCCACCTGTCGGCTGGCCAGCGCGATGAGCACCGGCAGTGCGACGGTGAAGGGCAGCATTCCCGCGATGAGCACTCCGGTCCGGCCGAGTGAGGTCCAGAACGCCGGAAGATCCAGTAGCCGCCGGTAATTCGCGCCGCCCACCGACTGCATCGGTGAGCTCGGCAGCAGATTCCACGAGAGAGTGGACAGCTGCACGGCCTGCGCCAGCGGCTGATACGTCCAGACGACCAGCAGCAGGAGCGCGGGTGACAGGTACAGGTACGGTGCGGCGAGCCGGGCGATCCGGCGCGCTGATATGCGACGCGGACGCGCCGGCGGTGTCGAAGGTGTCACCGCCGGCGCGTCCTGTCGGGCATCCGTGACGAACACGGGTTACCGGGCTTCGGTCGCGACGGCCGAAAGGCGATCTCGCACTTCGGTATCCGACTTGTCGTAAATGCGTGCCGAGGGAGTGGTCTCGACGGCGGTCGCCACGACCGTCTCGTCGAGCACATCCAGGCGGGTGAACCCGGACCCGACCATCCCGCGCTGATGCCCGACCGGTGCCATGGCGTCGATGCGATAGGCCAGTGCCGGGCCGACCCACACCGGGATGCCCGCCAGCGCCGCCGCCGCCGTCATATGGTTGTGCCCGCTCAGGATCATCCGCACATCGCTACCCTCGACGACCGCGGCCAACTCCTCGGCGTTCTGCAGTTTCAGGAACTCCGCGACGGGGATCGCGGACGGCAGTGGTGGATGGTGCAAGACGAGCAACGTGCCCCGGTCGGCGGGGCGGCGCAGGTGGTCGCTCAGCCAGGCCAGCTGTTCGGGCTCCAGCCTGCCGTCGTGCCGAGATGGCGTGGTGGTGTCCATGCCGATGATGCGCAATCCGCTCACCTGCATGACGCGGTCGTGCGGTGTGTCGACATCCACTGTGCCGGCGGTCCGGCCGAGCAACACTTCGCCGAAAGCCGCGCGCTCGTCGTGGTTTCCCATGACGTACAGCACCTGTGCGCCGAGTTCGGCAGCCACGGGTTCGACGGCGTCGCGAAGCCGCAGATACGCTTCACGAGAACCGTTGTCGGTGAGGTCCCCGGACAGGATCAGTGCGTCGAGGTGTCGTCCGCCGGTTCGGAGCTTGTCCAGTGCGTCGATCAGTGCCTGGTGGGTGTCCACGACGTCGGAGAGCTTTTCGCCGGCTGCGCGGATGTGAGTGTCGGTGAGTTGCACCAAGGTCAGTTCGTTCATGATGCCGGTACCAGTCGGGCGCCGGCATCCTGGGCGGCGCGCAGGGTGGATTGGGCGTCTTTGCCGCCGAACACGACCGATTCGACCGCGTCCATCATGCCGTCGCGGATTTGCAGATAGTTGTTGCCCGGCATGGAGACCCAGGGCTCCATATCGGCGAGTTGCGCGATATTCGGTTGGAGCAATGGGTTCTGGGCGGCCCAGGCACCCAACAGCGTGGGGTCGGTCGTCATGCCCGAGCGCAGCGGCAGATAGCCGATGTTCTCGGCGATTTTGACGTAGGACTCCTCACTGGTGAGGAATTTGATCAGTTCCCACCCCGCGCGTTGTTTCACCGGATCGTGGGACAGGATGTGCAGCCCCGCACCGGAGTTGGTGGGAACCGCGGGCTTGTCACCGAATCGCGGCAGGGGTGCCGAACGAAGGTCCCATTTGTTGCGGGCTCCGGCCACGAAGTTGCCTTGGATAGCGCTCGTCTCGAGGATCATCCCGATCTCGCCGCGTGCGAACGCCTCGTAGCCCTGCTTCTGGTCGAGCTTCGGCATACTGCCGGTGTTGACCAGGTTCTGGGCCATTGTGGTGGCCTCGACCGCCGGTGCGTCGGCGTAGGTCAACGCGTGGCGGTCCTGGGAGATGACCCGGCCTCCGTTGGAGCGCACCATCGACTGGAAACACCAGTCCTTGGCGGTCTTGGTGAGGCAGTCCACATAGACACCGCCCTGGCCGGTCTTGGTGGTGATGGCCTTGGCATAGTCGGAAACCTGTTGCCAGGTGGTCGGCGGCTCGGCGGGATCGAGGCCCGCCCGGCTGAACAACGAGGCGTTGTAATACAGGACCGGGGTGGAGAATACGAACGGCACACCGTAGGTGTGGCCGTCCCAGTCGTCGAGGGTGCGGGCCTTCGGTGCGAACGGGTACCGGGCACCGTCGAAGTTCTTCTGTACGTCGGCCTTGCCGAAGAGGGTGTCGAGCGGCTCGGCTTGCAGCTGATGGATAGTGAAATCCAGATCACTGAACCCGAGCTGGGCGACATCGGGGGGAGTGCCCGCGACCATCTGGTTCTGGATGCTGGAGATCGTGTCGCTGGCCGGGTTCGGGCTGTTGCCCTGAGGCTTTTGTGCCGTGACCTTGATGTTGGGGAACTTCTTGCCGAATTCGGCGATCAACGCGTTGAACGTATCGGTCCACGGGCCCGCGAGCCCGTAATTGTAGGACTCGAAAACGATCGAGACCTTCTGATCCGGCGACAGTGGTGGAACCTGTTCTGTGGTGGTGTCTTTCGGGGCGGTGTCGCCGACTCCGCAACTGGTCAGGGCCAGGACGGCGGCGAACACCATGCCCAGAAAGGGCGCGGTGCGTTTCACGAGCTTTCTCCTCATCGGTATTCGGTAGGAAAGTGTCAGGCGAGGGTCGAAGCCACCGCTGTGTCGCGGGCACCGGAACTCTCCGGTTGCTTCCACGTCATACGTCGGCCGGTGTCCGGATCGAACAAGTGGATATCGGATGCGTCGACGCTCAGCCCGATCTCGGTGCCCACGGTGACCCCGGCGGGGCGGGCGGCGCGCACGCACAATTCCACGGTCTCGGCGCGGACATGCACGAGTTCCTCGCTGCCGAGGTTCTCGATCATGGTCACGCGTCCGCGCACCATGGTGGACGTCGCGTCGATACGCAGGCGTTCGGGGCGAATTCCGGCGAGAACCGCTGTGGTGTAACCGGATTCGGCGGAGATGGCGAGGGGGGCCTCGACAGCGCCTGCCTCGAGCTGAAGGGTTCCTTCGCGCGCGACCACCTGTGCTGGGAAGAGGTTCATCGGCGGTGCGCCGAGGAACCCGGCGACGAACGCGGTCCGCGGGCGATCGTAGAGCTCCTCCGGTGTGCCTACCTGCTCGATGCGGCCGGCGTTGAGCAACGCGATGCGGGTGGCCATGGTCATGGCCTCCACCTGGTCGTGGGTCACATACAGGAATGTCGCCCCGAGGCGTCGGTGCAGGGCGATGAGCTCGGTGCGCGTGGCGCTGCGTAGCTTGGCGTCCAGGTTGGACAGTGGTTCGTCCATCAGGAAGGCGCCGGGATCTCGAACCATGGCGCGTGCCAACGCCACTCGTTGCCGCTGTCCGCCCGAGAGTGCGGCCGGGCGGCGCTCGAGCAGGGTGGACAGTTCCAGCGTGGCCGCGACCTCGCCCACGCGCCGGCGGATCTGGGCGCGCGAGCGACGCCGCGCCCGCAGCGGAAAGCCGATATTTTTCGCAACCGTCAGATGCGGATACAGCGCATAGCTTTGGAAGACCATCGCGAGATCTCGCCTCTGCGGCGTGGTGTCGGTGATGTCTTTGCCGTCCAACAGGATTCGCCCCGCGGACGGTTCCTCCAGCCCGGCGATCATGCGCAGCAGCGTGGATTTGCCACAGCCGCTGGGACCGAGAAGCACCAGGAACTCACCGTCGGCGATGTCGAGGCTGACCTCTCGCACCGCGTAATCGGCTCCGAATCTCTTGGACACCGTGTCGATGTGCAGCCGGGCCACGTCACTCCTTCACGCCGGCTGTGTGCCGGTGACGATCCATTCGGCTACGCCCGCCGCGACGGCGGGGGCGTCCTTGATCCACAGGAAGTGGTCCCGGTGCGTGATGGACGAATGGTCATCGATATGCCAGCGAGTCACGTGCGCCGACCGCATGCGCGACGCCAGAAAGTCCACATTGGATTTGGGACCCAGCACATCCTCGGACAGCGAGATGACCAGCACGGGCAATGTCATCTGCGCCAGCAGAGTGTTGTATTTGCGGGTGCTACCGCGGGGGCGGTAGTAGCTGGTGAGCGAGTGCACCGACCAGTCGATCATCACGCCGCCGGGCATCGGCGCCGGTATCAGTACGCCCCCGGGCCAATGTCCTTTTACTCGTGAGACCAGACCGATCCACTGGATCCGGCTCAGCGCCTCCCACCATCGGCGGGGGCCGAAAGCCCACCAGAACACCGTGCCGGTGCCGATGATGGTGACACTGGCGACCCGGTCGGGTTCGGCCGCGGCGAACAGCACCGCGAGTTGTCCACCGAGGCTGTGGCCGAACAGATGCACCGGTGCGCCCGGGAACCGCCGCTCGACTGCGCCGACCACGGCGGGCAGATCGGTTTCGATCATCTCCCGGTAGCCGAAATCCTTGTGCTCGCCCAATTTCGGAAGCGCCTCACCGTGCGCGCGCAGATCCACCGTCGCCGCGGAAACGCCCTGCGCGCGAAGCGCTTCGGCCAATGCAATGTAGTGCTTGGCCTTCATGCCCATGGCGGGCAGGATCAGCATCACGGGCGCGGTCGCGGTGTCGGCGGGCAGAAAGCGGACGGTGAACCTGACACCGTCGGTAGTGTCGACCAGCGCGGAATCGGAAGCCGAGGTGGTCACTGCGCCGCCGTTCCGGTGGTCGTGACGTCGACCACGTAGTCGAAGGTGAACTTGGCGACCGTCACGTCGCGATCGTCGAGCAGTGTGGCCTTGCCCGACAGCTCGAAGCGTCCCGCGGACGTGGTGGCCAGCAGTGGGGCAAGTTCTTGCGCGTCGACGGTGGCGACCGCGCGGATGCGACCTTGTGCCGGTTTGCGGTAGGAGGCCCAGGCGCCACGCAGCACCAAACGGTCGACGGCGTGCAGGCGGTGCGCGGCGGCACCGACGAAGGCGGCAGCACCGGCGATGTCGGCGGCGGTGAACAGCGCTCCCGCGTGGACGGTGCCCATCTGGTTGGTCACCGTGTCCGAAGCCGGGATCTCCACGACCGAGCGGTCGGCGCTGATCTCGCTGATCAGTGTGCCGACGTGCTGTCCGAACGGCACGAGCTGCTGCGATACCTTGCGCAGATATTCGTAGTCGACGGCGTCGGGATCCAATGTCGGATAGGAGGCGGCGAATCCCGCGAGTTCTCTGATGGTCATCGGCTGTGGTCCTTTCGAGTAGATCGGCGGCGAATCGGTCAGCGTGGTCCGCGCAGCACGCGCCGGGCGATCGACCAGCGCAGTACCTCCGACGGTCCTTCGTAGATGCGAAATGCCCGAGCCTCCACGAGGAATCGGGCCACCAGATGGTCCTCGCAGACGCCGAGCCCACCGTGTAGTTGCACGGCGCGGTCCAGTACCCGCCACACCGTTTCCGATACGAAGGTCTTGGCGATCGATGTCTCGTGGCGCGCCTGCGGGGACGCCGGTCCATAGATGTCTACGGTGGCGGCCACGCTGCGTACCAGGCTGCGGGCGGCGGCGATCTCGATCTCGTTGTCGGCGACCAGTCCCTGCGCCAGCCCGTGGTCGGCCACCGGAACGCCGAAGGCGGAACGGCCGACGATGTGGTCGACGGTCAGCTGCTGGGCACGCACCGCCAGTCCGAGCCAGTTCATGCAGAACACCAGCCGCGACGGGGCAAGCCGTACTTGGGCCAGCTCGAGCGCACGCCCGACCTCGCCGAGCACCGCGGAATCGGGGACCTCGCAGTCGGTGAAGGTGACTTCACAGTGTCCGCCGGGAGCGCTGGTGTGGTCCAACGTCGGCATGCGACGGCCTACCAGAATGCCCGGGTTGTCTTGATCGACGAGGAACATGGTCGGTCCGTCGGACGTCTTCGCCACGCAGATGGTGAACGCCGCGCCGTTTGCTCCGGTCGTGAAGTGCTTGGCGCCGTTGATGACCCAGCCCGTATGCGTCTTCTGCGCGGTGGTTTGCAGCATGCGCGGGTCCGATCCCGCGCCCGGGGCGGGTTCTGTCAAGGCGATAGCCGACCGGACCTCGCCCGAGGACAACGGCGACAGGTACCGTTCGCGCTGCTCGGCATTCGCGACGTGCGTCAGCAGGTGGATATTTCCGTCGTCGGGTGCCCAGGCGTTGACGGCGAGTGGGCCCAGCAAGCTCGCGCCGGCGGCCTCGAGCACCTGCGCCTGATCGCGAGTGTCCAGCCCGAGACCGCCGTAGCGAGGATCGGACAGCGGCCCGAACACGCCCGCCTCTTTGGCCTTTTTCTGCAGTTCGGTGCGGAGCGCGTCGTCGGTGACTCGACCGCCGACGACCACCTCGCGTTCCACCGGTATCACATGCTCGACGACGAACTGCCTGGTCTGTTCGACCAGTCCCGCTACAGCGCTCATGACGTCAGTCTCGGTTCGGCAGTGGCACATCCGGCGGGGCGATAGCCAATAACGATCGGCCGAATCGACTCCCGAAACGACTGCGCGGTCGGCGCCGCGCCTCGGCCAGGGTGGTGGCGAACGGCATCGGGCACCGATGTCGCCACCATCGGAGGGGTGCGATGACAGGGTTGACGGTCCGTGTGGTCGACCGACGGGACGTGGCCGAGGGCGTCTTCGCTTTGAAGCTCGCGGCCCTCGATGATTCGGCGCTGCCACGCTGGTCGCCGGGAGCGCATATCGACGTGGCAGCCGGGGCCGCCGGAGTGCGCCAGTATTCGCTCTGCGGTGATCCCGCCGACGAATACCACTGGCGGATAGCGATTTTGCACGAGGCAGCCGGCCGCGGCGGCTCGGATCATCTGCATCGAACCGCGCTTCCGAACACCGAGCTGCGGGTTTCGCTGCCACGCAACAACTTCGAATTGTCCGCGGCCGAGAAATACCTGTTCATCGCCGGTGGGATCGGCATCACCGCGATTTTGCCCATGGTGGCCGCTGCCGAGCGGGCTGGTGCGTCGTGGAGGTTGTACTACGGCGCCAGGACCCGCGCCCATCTGTCGTTCACCGACGAGTTGGCGCGCTATCCGCAGGTGGATATGGTCGCCCAGGACGAATCGGGACTGTTGCCCGTCGCGGACCTCCTCGCCGGCACCACCGCTCCCGTGTATTGCTGCGGCCCCGAACCGCTGCTGCTGGCCGTCGAAACCGAGGCCGCACGCCGAGGACTTGTCGTACGCACGGAACGTTTCGTACCGCGCAGCGTCGACACCGGCGAAGACCGCCCCTTCGAGCTCCGCCTTCCCCGCAGCGGCCGCACGCTGCACGTTCCGGCCGATCGATCGATCGTCGATGTCCTCGAAAGTGCGGGTGTCGCGATCATGACGTCCTGCCGGGAGGGAACCTGTGGCAGCTGCGAGACCGGCGTCCTGAAAGGCGAAGTGGAACACCGCGATTCGGTGCTCACCGCCGAGGAACGTCGCCGCGGCACCACCTTCATGCCCTGCGTTTCGCGGGCGATATCGAACGTCCTCGTGCTCGATCTGTGACACGGGACAGGTCCGCGCCGAGGCGCGGGCGGAACGGACAGTACCCAACGCAAGGAATCCAGAGGAATACAGGATGAGGAATATCGCTGCGGCCGCCGTGCTCGCCGCTACGCTCTGCGTCAACGTCGCCGCCGTCGCCGGTCCGGCGCAGGCGGACGAGCCCGGCGTAGTGAACTACAAGGCAACTACCACCGAGAAGTCCACGATCATCTCCACCGACGCCGGATCACTGGATGTCGAGAACGGCATCTTCAAGATCAAGGCCGTCAACGGAACCACCCTGGCCGGCACGGAACTGAATTTCCGGGTCGACGACTTCGTCTTCCCGATCGCCGCCGACATCGCCGGCCACACCGCGACGCTGACCCCGGAGTTCGACCTCGCGCACGCGGTCTACAAGCCGGTGGACCTGCCGTTCCAGGACCAGGCGCCGTGGAAGACGCCGTACGACCGTGAACAGGCGGCATGGTCTCGCCTGACCACCACGATTACCGCGGGCGCCACCATCGGCACGCTGGTCGGCGGTCTCACCGGTGGAGCGGTGGGATGTCTGCTCGGCGGCATCGCGGGGGCGACTGTGGCGTCGGCGGCGATCGTCGGGCTGTTCGGTGCCTTCATTCCCGCTGCGGCGATCGGTTGCGTGGGTGGCATCATCGCAGTCGGCGCACTCGGGACTCTGGCCGGCCAGTTGCTGGTGACCGCGCCCGTCGCGATTCTCGCCGCAGTGCAGTACTTCACCACCATCAACGCGCCGTTCAACGCGCCCAAATAGCGTTTCGACGCGGCGATATCGCGCAGATCCTTCGGCAGTGTCGCCCGAAGATGCGGAGGCTCCGCCCGGAATGGGCGGGGCCTCCCTCGGATCGTAGCCCGGAAAGGAAGAACCGATGACCACTACCGACACCCCGCTCACTGGAACCACCGCAACGCGCGTGAGCGAATTGACCGCGGTATTCGAACGAGGGTTGCAGGAAAAGCTCGGCGTGGGAGCGTCGCTGGGCATCCGGCTGGAGGAGGCGGGCGAAGGCTACACCCGATACTATCTCGACCCGAATCCCGCAACGATAAACGCGATGTTCACTGTGCACGGTGGAGTGCTCGCGACCCTGATGGATACCGCGATGGGCAGCGCCGTTTTCACCAAGCTCGGTGACGGCACGGCGTACACCACATTGGAACTGAAGGTGAACTTCATCCGGGCGGTGGCGATGGACGGCAGCCGGCTCACCTGCGAGGCCACCGCGGTACACGTCGGCCGGCGAACCGCTACGGCGGAGGGGCGGATCACCGATACGGCCGGCAAGCTCATCGCCCATGGCTCCACCACGATTCTGGTGCTGGGGGAGTAGCGCACGAAAACTGGTTCGGTACTCGTGTGATTCGAGCGGGTACCGAACCAGTTCTCGGCTCCGGAAGAGTCCGGGGCTATTTCAGCACGCGGCACTGCGCGATGAATGTCATCAGTTCGTCGACGCGATCGCTACGGGCATCCACAGCCCGGTCGATCACTTTGATCAGATGGTCGTAGGCATCCGTGTGGTCGTAGCCGGCCACATCGGCGATCTGTAGCGCCCACCGCCAATAGCCGCGCAATGTGTCGGCCAGCGGCATGCGAAATCCGGTGATGACGTCGCGGATCGGATCCACGATCAGGTCGCCCTGGGTGCGCAGGTACCGGCTCACCACATCGGCCATGAAGCTGAAATGGCGTGCCTCGTCGCGGGAGAGGCGAGTGAGCAGGGCGCCGAGGACGGGATCGTCCACCACATCCCGCAACTGGTGGTAGTACATCTGGGTCGCCTTTTCCTGTACCAGGGCGTAGGCGAAAAACTGCACGGGGTGTTCGTACGGAAGATCGAACGGTTTCCGGCCTTCTATCGCCAATTCCCCACGCAGCGTGTGTGTTTCGGACATTCCGGATTCCACCTGGTACCGGGTCAGCGCTCGCGCGTGGGTGTCCTCCTCTGCCGCCCAGCGGACTGTGAAGTGGTACAGCTCGCGATTGTGGATGAAGGCCGGAATGTCCACGCTGTCGTCGACCGGGAAGAACCGGTGGTAGACATCGAAGTATCCGGGGAGGTGGTCTTCGATGAAGGTGACGAACTGCACCGCCGAACGTTGTCCGTCGGTGAGACGCCCGGCGTCGGCGCGCGGCCAGTCGAACGATGTCTCGACGTCCCATCCACGGGAGGCGGGGGAGGCGGCGAGGAACCCGTCGACGGCCGCAGCCAGCTCGCTCGCCGGGAGCAGGGCCGATTCGATGCTCATCCGGTCTCCTACCGGGCCTTGCGACAGGTGAGGGCGTAGTGCTTTGTGGTGTAGCCCCATCCGGCGTTCGCCACTTCGAGATATCGTCGCAACGTGTCCGACAGTCCTGGTTGATGGGCGTCGATGGCGTCGGACGCCGCATCCACGTTGGTGATCCAGTCCTCGATCGTGCGCCGGTAATGCTCGGTGAGGTCATCCACGGCGATGATGGAGAACCCGGCGTCCTCGGCGGCGGTCACCAGGTCCGACAGCGGGCGCAGATCGCCCCACCCGAAGATGTCCGATCGCACGAACTCGGTTCCGGCCCGTTTGTCGAATGCCCGGCGCGCGCCGGCGTTGCGGAAGCAACTCTCCGACACATACAGACTGCCGCCGCGGCGCAGCACCGCGCGGGCGCGGTGAAAGACCGCGTCCAGATCCGGCATGTGCACGATCGACCCGAGCATGGTGACCGCGTCGTGGCGGCCGGCGGGCAAGCGCATACGCTCGAAATGCCCGATCTGCGTGCGAACCCGATCACCGACGCCGCGTTCGGCCGCGAGTTCGGCGATGTATCGGTGCTGGCGCGGCGCCGGACTGATGCCGAGTGTCTCGCAGCCGTACTCCTCGGCCATGAAAATGATGAGCGAACCCCAGCCGCATCCCACATCGAGCAAGCGTTCACCGCCGTCGATCCCCAACCGGCCCGCGACGAAGCGAAGCTTGTTGCGCTGTGCGAGCTCCAACGTATCGGTGTCGGATCGATAGAGCGCGGAACTGTACTTGCGCAACGGGTCCAGGAACTGGCCGAAGATGTCGGGGTCCTGGTCGTAGTGCTGATTCGTATCTGCGGTGACGGCATCGCCTGTGTGCCCGGTGATGGTGCCGGCGGCCGTCGCGGTGACGGTATCGCGTGACATCAGACGGCCTCTCGCAGCGCCTTGTCGACCACATCCGCCAGCTCGGCCAGGGTGGAGACGGCGAAGACGTCCTCGTCCTCGAGTTCGATGTCGTAGGTGCGCTCGATCCGGGCGATGATGCGCAACACTCGCACCGAATCGACCCCGGCGGTGCCGCGCAAATCGGCGTCGGGAGCCAGTGCCGAGATGGGCAGGCCGGTTTCGGCGGCGGCGATTTCGGTGACGGCGTGCAGGATGTCGATCGTGTTCATGGCGGTCATGTGTGAACTCCGTTATGGGGCAGGGGATTTGCCGTGGTGATGGCATTCGACAGCAACGCGACCTCGTCGTCGCCGAGTCTGAGGTGATGGCGCACATCATCGAGCGCGAAGGGACGGTATGACGCCGACGAGGAGGCGCAGACGGTGCCGTCGTCGTCCAGGATCTCCGCTCCGGCGTGAATCAGATCGCCGCCGGTTCCACCGGATACCGTTGCCACACAGCGGTATTTGCGGTCGATCAGCAGCGGGGTGAAGAACCTGGTGCGCTGCGAAACGGTGAAGGACGGAACGTGCCGCGTCAGCACGATGAGGTTTCCCATCACCTCGTCGCAGATCACACCGATGAGCCCGCCGTGCACGATGCCCGGATAGGACTCGAAGGAGCGGCTCAGCCGGAACGCGGCCCGGAGCGCGTCATCGTGCAGAGTGAAGGCCAGGTTCAGTCCCGACCGATTGTGGGGAGAGCATCCGAAGCAGTGGTAGTCGGGGAGGACCGACCAGGGGACACGGACCTGGCCGGTAGCGGTGTCCATCGCGGCCTACGCGATAGCCTCGGCCAGCGCGCGCCGGACCTTGGCATTGGTGGACAAGTCGAGACCGGTCATGCCGGCGAAGGTGCGGCGCACTTTCTCGTGCAGTAGATCCAGCTCGCCGTCGGCCGCGACCTGCTCGAGAAACAGATCGAAACCGGTATCGATCGTCTCATGGTCGCCGAGTTCGGCGATGCCGGACTTGAATGTGCTGACCGGATGTTTGATCTTGGCTTCGGAGCTGTAGACGTACAAGGTCTCGAGCACCGACGGCAGTTCCTCGGGGTGTTTGCGCAGCCGTTCGGTGGTGTAGTGGATGAATTCGCGGGCATGTCCTGCCTCGTCGCGACTGGCGTTGAGCAGCAATGCCTTCAGCACCGGCTCTTGTACCCACGACGACACGGCGCGATACACATGGTTGACGGTCAGTTCGGAGATGATGTTGGTGGCCAGTGTGGCCGCCGGTGTGGTTCCGGGAGCATAGGGCTCGCGCATGGCGTCGACCGCCTGCTCCTGCACATCCTCGCCGATGGCGCGCAGCCAGGAACGAAAGGCGTAATGGTGCTGCACCTCCTGGTAGCCCCAGACCACCGCGAAGGTCGAGAGGTCGTAGTCGTCGACGAATTCGGCGAGGAAACCATGGACGGCCGCGATCACATTGGATTCTCCCATTGCGGCGCTTTTGGCGAGGACGATGTATTCGCGCTGTACAAGCCGCGTGTCGACGGTGTCGAAGGCTAGATCTTCCAGCTTCCAGTGCAGCCGCTCGTAGTGGCGGAAGACGTCGTAGCTGTGCACGGGTTCTCCAGTTCTCGAAGACGAATGCCGCGGGGCACTGTTCGGGCGTCACTGATGGTGTGGGAGCAATTCGCGGGCCAGCAGCCGCCGGAGCTTGCCGCTGCTGGTGCGGGGAATGCTGCGGGGGACTACGAGATGCACCTCTACCGAGGCCAATCCGACCTCGGCCGCGATTCGTTTGCGGATTTCGTACGACAGTTCCGCGGCGGCGGGACCCGCCAGTTCGGACTCGGCGATGAGCGAGATGACGTCGTCGCCGTCCGGGTCGACGGTGGCGACGCAGCGCCCCTTGTAGATGCCGGGCATGTCCGCGACCGCGGCCTCGACGTCTTGCGCGTAGTGGTTCACACCGCGGACGGTGATCATGTCCTTGCAGCGCCCGGTCACGAAAAGTTCCGCACCGCGCCGATACCCGAGATCGCCGGTGCGCAGCCAGCCGTCGGTGAAGCGGCCGGACACCGATGCCGGATCCGAGGAGGTGTAGCCGTCGGTCACCGAGGCGCCGCGGATCAGGATTTCCCCGACCCGGCCGTCGGGCAACTCATCGACGCCATCGATGTCCGCGACGCGGAGCGCCAGGCCGGCGACCGGTGTGCCGACCCCGGCGACCGCGCGGGCCGTCGCTGCTCGGGGCGTAACCGGCTCCGCGACACGGGCGTTCGCGAGCAATCCGCGATCCACCCACTCGAAGACCGGTTCGCGGCCCAGCGGCGGAAAGGTGACCGCGAGCGTCGCTTCGGCCATGCCGTACACGCCGAACATGGCGGTGGGCGCGAAGCCCGCGGGGCCGAACCTGTCCACGAATCGAGTGACGACGTCGTAGGAGATGGGCTCGGCGCCGTTGAACCCGATCCGCCAGCGCCGCAGATCGTAGTCCGACACCCGCTCCGGTGCGACGGCGGACAAGAGCGCCTCGTAGCCGAAGTTCGGCATTGCCGTGATGGTGGCGCCGCTGGCGGCGAACTCCGCCAGCCAGCGTGCCGGATCCTTGACGAAAGCGATCGGGGACCAGATGTGGACGGGGATACCGCGCAGAATGGCCGACAGAGTGCCGATGAGGCCCATGTCATGGAAGAGAGGTAGCCAGAAGGCGCCCTGGTCTTCGGTGCCCAGATCGATGCCGACGCGGATGGCCGCCAGGCCGCTCAGCACCTGCCGGTGAGTTAGCCGGACGCCTTTGGGGACAGCGGTACTGCCGGAGGTGAACTGCACGATGGCGAGATCATCGGGTGTCGTCGCGGGAAGCCGCGCACCCGAATCGCCGGCATCCGACAGGTGTTCGGTGTCGATGAATTCGACATCCAGCCCCTCATCGATCAGCGATATCAGGCCGGCGAAGCGGTGCGATACCACCACTTTCCGAATCCCGGCAGTCGTCAGGATGGCGGCCAGCTGGCGCTGGTAGCCATGTGCCGGGCGGGCGCCGACCGGTAGAGGCAGGGGTGTGGCGGCACCGCCGGCGGCGACGATGCCGAACAGACTCACCACGAATTCCGGGGCATTCGGGCAAAGAATGCCCACCGGTTCGCCGCGCGACACTCCACGATCGACCAGCGTCGCCGCGGCAGCGTGTGCGGCGCAATGCATTTCGATGTATTCCATCGATTCGCCGCTCGACCAGAAAGTCGCCGTTACTCGCGGATGACGGTCCGCGATATCGGCCAGCCGACCGTGCAGGGTGCCGAGCGAATTCGGAGAATTCATAATCGCTACGGAAACAGTGAATCGTGTCGAGACGTTGAACGGCTTGCTAATTCAGTGCGCCGATAACCAGCCGCGATGAACCGATCAATTCGACCGATGGCATGGCAGACTTATCGCCCGATAGTTTGTGCCGATCGCGGAGCGTCGCGAATCCAGCTGCGCGGCACTATCGTTTCGTGACTTTCCAGAATGTGACCGCAGTCCAGTCGGCGGTCATGGACAGCCTCGCACCGCATCTTCGGCGTAATCCCTACGACAGCTACGAAGTACTGCGCGCCGCCGGACCGTTCATCCCCGGGCCGCACGACACTCATCTGGTCACACGACATGCCGAAGCTCACGACATCCTGCTCGATCCGCGCTGGAGCCACGCGGAGGAACCCGAACTATTGCACGGCGACAGCGACATCGCACTGCCGGGATCGTTCCTGTGGATGGAACCGCCCGACCACACCCGGCTGCGCGGACTTGTCGGTAAGGCGTTCACCGCTCGAACTGTGCTCGGCATGGCGGAACGGACCCGAGAACTCGTCGACCGTCTGCTGACGGAGGTGCTCGAGGCCGGCGAGGTCGACCTGCTCGAGACGCTGGCCTATCCGTTGCCGCTCACGCTTATCTGCGAACTGCTCGGCGTCCCGGCCGACGCACACGAGCAGGTGCGGGCGATGTCGGCCGGCATTGCCCGCGGCCTCGACCCGGACGCGTTGATGACCGCCGCCGAGAAGAAGGCACGCACCGTGGCCGTGCACGAATTCGACGCGTTCTTCGGCGATCTGGTCGAGCAGCGCCGCCGTTCCCCGCGCGCCGACCTCATCACCGCGCTGGTGCATGCGGAGGAATCCGGCGTCCGGCTTTCCCGCACCGAGCTGATCGGCACTCTGCTGATACTGGTCGTCGCCGGACACGAGACCACGGTCAATTTGATCGCGAACGGTGTGCTCGCGCTGATCCGCAATCCGAGCGAATTCCACCGACTGCGCGAGGATCCCGGCTACGCCGGACCCGCGACGGACGAGGTACTGCGCTACGACGCGCCGGTCCATCTCACCACCCGCACCGCGCGGGCCGAAATCACTGTCGGTGAAAGGACTTTCGCCCCTGGGGACGCGGTCGTCGTTTTGCTGGGTTCGGCGAACCGGGACCCGGCCGCCTTCGCCGAACCCGAAAGATTCGATATCGGCCGGTACCTGCCCGGCCGTCGCACCGAACGGCACCTGTCATTCGGATCGGGGCTGCACTACTGCCTGGGCGCGCCACTGGCACGCCTGGAGATGCGATCGGTGTTGCACGCTATCGCTGATCGGGTCTCGCGCCTGACCCTGCTGGATGAACCGTCGTACCGGCCGAACGTGGTTGTACGCGGTATGTCCGAGATGCTCGTCCACGTGGAGGCCACATGAATACCGCTGCGCCCGAGATCGCCTTCGACCCGTTCGATCCGAGTCATCGAGCCGATCCATATCCGGCCTACCGCCGTGCACGCGACACCGCGGCGCTGCTGCCCTACGACTTCGGCGAAGTGCCGGTCACGCTCGTCACTCGATACGAAGAATGTGCCGCCGTCTTGACGAGTCCGGACTGGGGCCACGGCTATACGGCGGGAATCAGCCCGTTCCGCGACACCACTGCTGCCATCCCCGGCTCCTTCGTACGCATGGATCCGCCCGAACACGGGCGCTACCGCAAACTGGTTGCCAAAGCGTTCACCCAGCGAATGGTCTCTCAGTTGATGCCGCTCGCCGAGCAGGTTGTCGACGATCGCGTGGATGCCGCCCTACGACGGGGAAGATTCGACGTCATCGAAGACCTGGCAGTGCCGTTGGCGGTGGCGATGATCCCGGTGTGGATGCTCGGCGCCGACCCCGTCGACGCCGGCCGATTTCGGCAGTGGCAGTTGGCGATCGCCCGGGGCACCGATCCGGATTCGCTGCTGGACGACAACGCGATCACCGCCCGTGACTCGGCTGCCGCGGAATGTCTGGCCCACTTCACGGAGCTCGCAGGGCGTAAGAAACTCGCTCCCGGGCATGATCTTCTGAGCGAGCTGGTGACCGCAGGCCTCGCAGCAGAGCTGGTCACGGAGCCGGAAGCAGTCGGCATCGCACTGTTGCTGCTGGTAGCGGGGATGGAGACCTCCATCAATCTGATCGGCAACGGCACGCTGGCCCTGCTGCGCCATCCCGAACAGCTGCAGATACTGCGGGAGAACCCGGATCTGATCAGGCCGGCGCTGGATGAGATGTTGCGCTATGACGCGCCGACCCAATTCACCATCCGGGTCGCTCTGACCGACACCGTCGTCGGCGGCCGGCAGTTCCGTCGAGGCGAGGGTGTTGTCGTGCTGACCGCGTCAGCGAGCCGAGACGAGCGCGCCTTCCCCGACGCCGACACCTTCGACGTCACTCGGTACGCCGGATCGCGGCCCACGCGCAGGCACCTCGGGTTCAGTCTCGGTATCCACTACTGCTTCGGCGCACCGCTGGCACGCGTCGAAGCCACGATTGCGCTGCGCACGCTGTTGAAACGCGCTCCCGATCTGCGCCTGGACGCCGACACCATCGAATACCGGCCCAGTTTGATCCATCGCAGCGTGGCCGCTCTCCCGGTGACGGTGTGAGCACAGCCGGGCCACTCACCATCGTGGGCGGCGCCGGTATCGCGGGCTGCTCGATGCCCGGGCCCTGTCGGATGCTCGATGCCTTCGCCAGGGAATTCGGCTGCTCGCCCGAAACGGCATCCTGATTCGCACGCAGGCTCGGCCATGCGCGTCAGGTCAGTGGCGCGGCGGAGCGGCTGAACGTCGTACCCAAGTGGGAAGTGTCGTTGAAGCACCGCACGATCCACGACTCTGCGGTCACCACGACATGCGAGACCGATCCATTGTCGACCCCGTGGAAAGCGAACGGGCGAGAACCGCTGGCCTGGGACAGTACCTGGGCGATGACGCCGCCATGGGTGAAGACCGCCAGGCGCCGGCCGGGATGCTCGTGAGCGAGTCGTTCGACCGCCCGGCGAACCCGGGTGGTGAATTCTGCAGCCGGCTCGGCGCCAGGAATGACGTCCCACCGTTCCTCGGCCTGCATGCGCTGCGCTACCGGATGGCGGTCGGCAACCATCTTGCGGAACAGTCCGCCTTCCCAGTCGCCGAGATGCACCTCGCGCAAGTCGGCCGCCACGCGTGGGGGGAGTCCCAGGTGGACCGTCAGGGGCGCGGCCGTCTGCATCGTTCGCCGAAATGGAGTGACATAGATGGCGTCGATGCGCTCTGCGCCCAGCCGGGCCGCGACGGCTTCGGCCTGTCGGCGCCCTTCCGGAGCCAATTCCGGATCTCCTTGGCCCTCCAGCAACGGAAATGGCTGGTCCGCGCGAGCGGGCGCCGACTCACCGTGACGGATCAGGAGTAATTCGGTAGATCCAGCCGGCGGTTGGAAACGAGGTTGGCGGTACTCGGCCCGGGCCGTGGGTCCTGTCACGAATAGAGAATCCCAGTGACGGCTGCGCTCTGCCACCCGAGAAGTAGTGGCCGCCCGATCGGTCGTCGGCAGAAGTCGTCGATCTCCCTCGCATAATCCGGAATTCGCCGTGCGGGACTTCGGTCACACGGTGGGGAGACCGGGGGCTCTAGGAGGGTGGGGACCGAGGCGGTGAGATCGAAGCGGTTGTGAACGGAAGGCCGATCACACCGGAGCAAGCACAACGATCACGGGCGGCGTGACCGTGCGGATACGCGATCAGGAAGGCGGTGCAGCGATGGAACTGTCTGCGGTGCGCATCGAGAAGCCGGACGATCAGAACGTGATCGTCGGTCAGGCTCATTTCATCAAGACGGTCGAGGACCTTCATGAGGCGCTTGTCGGAACCGGTCCCCATCTCGAGTTCGGGCTCGCGTTCTGTGAAGCTTCCGGTCCGCGGTTGATACGCCGGTCGGGGAACGACGACGAGCTGATGGCCCTCGCAGTGAAGAACGCGCACACCATCGGTGCCGGGCATACGTTCATCGTGTTCCTGCGAGAGGGCTACCCGGTCAACGTGTTGAACGCGATCCGCGGGGTGCCGGAGGTATGCGGCATCTTCTGCGCCACCGCCAATCCGGTCGACGTCATCGTCGCGGAGACAGAACTGGGACGCGGCATCATCGGTGTGGTCGACGGCTCGCCTCCCGTGGGCGTGGAAGGTGACGCGGATATAGCCGCCCGCATGCGGTTGCTCCGCGACATCGGCTACAAGCTCTGACGCGCGTGGCCGGTTGGCGCGCTCAGCAGGGCGAAAACCGCGTCGAGCTGGTCACGGGCGCAGTCGATTTCGGTTGCCCGGCCGGCGATGTAGTGCAGCAGTGTGCGCTGGAAGATTCCGTCGATGGTGACGTAGACGGTGGCGGGCGTCAGTGCCGGCTCGGTGCCGGACAGTTCGCAGTAGCGCGAGACGACCCGCCAGATCATGTCTTCCCGGCGGGCTTCGATGTCGAGGACGTCGGCGCGGAACGAGTCGTCGAACAGGCTCTGGTTGCGCAGGTCGTACCAGAGCCGGTGTATCGCGGCGTCGGCCTGCAGGGTTCCGAAGAAGGTCGCGGCGAACTCGGTACGGAGCTGCTCGGCGCTCTCGGCCGAAGTGCAGACCTCGTCGTAACGGGTGACGCAGACCGCCTCGTACTGGCGCACGGCGTGGGCGATCAGATCGAGTTTGTCGGAAAAGTAGTAATGCAGCACGCCGTGCGAGTACTCGGAGTTCTGGGCGATCTCCCGCAAGCTGGTGCGCGCGTAACCGAGTTCGGCCAGCGTGTGCAGGGTGGCCCTGGCCAGCTCGTTGCGCCGCGCCTGGAACTTGTCTCGGGCGCGTTCTTCCACGCGGGCTTTGGGGTCGGCGACCTGCGTCACGGTGGGTCCTGTCGGCCGGATCACGTCATGTCTGTCCTGTGAGTGTAGCGGTGCCGGTGCGGCGCCCTTTTGACGAGTGTCCAAGAAAGTCTTGACGTCTGTCAAGCAAAGTCTTGACGAGTGTCAAGATTTCCGCTTACTGTGGCGTGCGACACATCCTCCGATGACTGTCGCCCACATCGCACTCGCACCTTCTCGCGTGCGACATCTCGACGAAGAGGTATCGATATGACGAGCTACAACCTGGCCGGACGTACCGCACTGGTGACCGGCGGGGCACAGGGCCTGGGGGCCGGCATGGCTCGAGCGCTCGCGGCGGCGGGCGCCTCGGTGGCGATCGGCGACATCGACGCCGAGGGCGGCCGGAACGCCGTCGAGGCTCTCCGAAAGGCCGGGGCCAAAGCCGAATTCATCGCGTTCGACGTCACCGACGATGCGGCATGGGAGGCCGCGACCACCACCACGGTGCAGGCGCTGGGTGGACTGGACATCGTCGTCAACAACGCGGGTGTCGAGGTCACGAATCTGCTGGTCGATCTCGACCCCGCCGCGACATCGACGATGCTGGAGATCAACCTGCTGGGCACCGCCCTCGGTATCAAGCACGCCTTTCGCGCGATGCGTCCCGGCGGAGTGGCCGGCAACGGGGGAGCGGTGGTCAACATCGCGTCGGTGGCCGCGACGATCGCGTTCCCCGGCATCAGCATGTACTCGGCGACCAAATCCGGCATCGACCGCCTCACCAGGGTCGCCGCGGCCGAATCCGGCAAATTCGGGTACGGCGTGCGGGTCAACTGCATCTACCCGGCGCTGACCCCGACCGCCATGGGTAACAAGCTCGCCGTCGACTGCGCCGAACTCGGCCTCTTCCCCTCACCCGAGGCCGCCGCGCAGGCAGTCGCCGAGTTGACGCCGCTCGGCCGCCTCGGCCAGGTCGACGATATGGCCGACGCCGTCGTATTCCTCGCCTCGGACGCGGCGAAATTCATCACCGGAGCGGGCCTCCCGGTCGACGGAGGCATGGGGATGTAGCCCAGATTACCCAGCGCCGCAACATCTTTCACCGGTACCCACCCCTTCAACCGGTACCCACCCCTTCAGAGGAGTTCAGTCATGCCCACCGACAAGCGCGTCGTCGTCTACGGTGCCTCCGGTTACACCGGTCGGCTCATCTGTGAGTACTTGCGCGAGTACACCATTCCGTTCCTGGCCGCCGGCCGCGACCACGGACGGGTCAAAGCCGCGGTCGAGGCCGTGCCGGGCATCGACACCGTCGACCACGAGATCGTCGAAGTCGAGCACACCACCGCCGCGCTGACCGAGGCGTTCCGAGGCGCGGAGGTCGTCCTCAACACCGTCGGCCCCTTCGCCCGCTACGGTCACGAGGTGGTGCAAGCCTGCCTGGAGATCGGCGCCCACTACACCGACACCAACGGCGAGCAGAACTGGATGATCGACGCGCAGGCCCGCTACAGCGCCGACTTCGCCTCGCGCGGACTGCTTCTCACGCCCGGCTTGGCGCAGATGTACTCGATCGGTGAGATCGCGGCGAACATCTGCCTGGAAAACCCCGGCCTCGACACCCTCGACATCCAGGTGTTCTGGAAGGGTCATCCCACCGTGGCCTCGACCAACACTATCCTCACCAACGCGGCCTTCGCCAAGGCGTACTACCTGGAGCAGAACGAGTACGTCGAATGGCCTCCCGAGGAGGGCCTCTACACGGTCAGCGTGCCGGGACAGCACGAACTCGGCCTGGCGCTGCCCTGGGGCGGCACCTCGCACCCGGTGTGGTTCAAGAACGATCCGCGCGTCGCCAACGCCCGCGCGCTGGGCGGCGTGTTCAATCGTCCACTGATGCAAGGGGTTCCGGTGCTGGTGGCCGCGGCGTTGCAGCAGATGGAGGGTAAGTCGGAGGAGGAGAAGTACCGGATCATCGACGAGCAGTCGGCGGCGATTCGCAGTGAGATGCCGCCGCGGGAGAACCCCCGGATCAACACCTCGCTGGACTCGGTGTACGCCTCCGGTCCGCTCGGGCGCGCGCACTGCGTGATTCACGGCAACTGCAACTACAAGCAGACGGCCCTGCTCAACGCGCACGCCGCCGCCGCGCTGCTGCAGGGGCCACCGCGGCGCGTCGGATTCGCTTCCAGCTGCCAGGCTTTCGGGCACCGCGAACTGCTCGGCACGCTGCGCGCGTTCGGCCTCGTGCTGGATCCGATCGTCAGCGTGCACCGCTGAGGTCCACGATGCGTCTCGCAGATTATCTCGACAAGGGCGCGTCGCTCGGTCGTGGCGCGCCCTGCCTCACGACCGGCGGCGTGACCGCCAGCTACGGCGAAGTCCAGGATCGATCCGTCCGCATCGCCGGTGCGCTGCAGCACACCGGCATCGAGGCGGGAGACCGGGTGGCGGTGTTGTCGGCCAACGACCCGCTCGCGCTCACCTGCGTATTCGGTATTTCGCGTGCGGGTGCGGTGTGGTGCCCGGTCAATCCTCGCAACGAGGCCGACGAGAACCGGCAGCTGTTCGATCTGTTCGGATGCCGGCTGCTGTTGTTCCAGGAGAAGTTCGCCGGCCTGGTCGACCGGATCCGCGGCGACCTGCCCCGCCTGGAATGGCTCGTCTGCCTCGACGGCGACCTCGACTGGGCGATGCGTTACGACGACTGGCTCGCCGAGCATGCCGCGCAACCGGACGAGACGCGCCGGCCGGAGGGTGGCCTGTGCATGCTGGCCGGCACCGGCGGCACCACCGGGCGGCCGAAGGGCGTGCGGCTCACCGAGGACAACATGATGACCTCGACCGCGCTGACGTTGATGAGCTACCCGTTCGGCGACCGGCCGCGCTACCTCGCGCTCGCGCCGCTGACGCATTCGGCGGGCGTGCTGACCTTTCCGATCCTCAGCCTCGGCGGCGAGGTCGTGATCATGCCGGCCCCCGACATCGGCGAGTTCCTCGCGTCGATCGAGCGGCATCGCATCACCCACGCCTTCCTCCCGCCGACGGTGGTCTACGGCGTTCTCGACCATCCCGACCTCGACAGCCGCGATCTCGGATCACTGCGCTGTCTCTGGTACGGCGCGGCTCCCATGTCGCCGACCCGGCTCGAAGAGGCCCTGCGCCGGATCGGACCCGTCCTCGGCCAGCTGTTCGGGCAGACCGAGGCACCGAACATGATCGCCACGCTGGCACCGGCCGACCACTTCCGCCCGGACGGGTCGGTGGCAACCGAGCGCCTGACGTCGGCGGGCCGGCCGACGCCGCTGACCACGGTCGCGATCATGGACCGGGAGGGCGCGCTGCTTCCGCGAGGAGAACGTGGTGAGATCGTCGTCCGCGGACCGCTGGTGATGGACGGCTATCACGAAAATCCCACGGCGACAGCCGAAGTCAGCGCCTTCGGGTGGCATCACACGGGTGACATCGGTTATCTCGACGACGAGGGCTTCCTGTTCGTGGTCGACCGTGCGAAGGACATGATCATCACCGGCGGGTTCAATGTCTACTCGGCAGAAGTGGAACAGGCCCTGTCGGCGCATCCGGCGGTCAAGGATTCGGCGGTGGTCGGGCTTCCCGATGCCAAATGGGGCGAACGCGTCACCGCCGCGATCGAGCTTCGCGTCGGCCACGAGGTCGCCGGCGACGACATCATCGCCTTCGTGAAGCAACGAATAGGAAGTGTGAAAGCGCCCAAAGAAGTCGAGATCTGGAACGAGCTACCCCGCTCCAAGGTGGGCAAGATCCTCAAGAACGAGGTCCGCGCGACGATGCTGGACACGCGGACGACGTGAGGCCGTTCGGCCTCGGTGCCCGAATCGGACGGCGGGTCGCGCACCGACCACAATCCTCGCGAGGTCGGGCTCCCGGGCCGACTCGCGGGCGGTGACGGAATTGACCGAATAATCGCTGGTAGAGACATCCGTCCGTGTAACATCGCCTTTTGGTTGGTCGAAGGAACGATGCCGCGGCTGGAGCTGATGGGTATCTCGCCATCCGTGTCGATGCGTAGTCGAGCTGTGTCGTGGCAGGGCGGCGGTGCATGTCGAGCTGGGCTGATCGCCGTCCGCGGTAGTTGACGAATGGATATTTCGCTGACGAGGGAAGGCTCGCATGCAAATACCGGCCGCGCGAATCGTGTTCACCGACGATGATCGAGACGAAATCGCCCGTCGGGTCACCACCGCACTGAGCACCGGCGCGCTGACGCTGGGGCCCAACACTCGAGAGTTCGAATCCGATTTCGCCGCGGCCCACCACGTGCCCTATGCGGTCGCCGTGAGCTCCGGAACCGCCGCGTTGGAGATCATCCTGCGCAGCATCGGCGTTGCCGGACGCGATGTGGTGGTGCCGGCGAATACCTTTGCCGCGACCGGTTTCTCGGTGCTGCGGGCGGGTGGTAACCCGGTGTTCGCCGACGTCGACAGGGACACCTTCGCGCTGTCGCCCGCCACGGTGGAAGCCAGGCTGAGCCCCGACACCGCGGCCGTCGTGCTCGTCCATATCGGCGGATTGATCACGCCCGAGGCACCGGCCCTGCGGAAGCTGTGCGACGAGCGAGGCATCGCGCTCGTCGAGGACGCGGCGCATGCCCACGGCTGCAGCCACGGCGGCCGGTTCGCGGGCTCCTTCGGCGTCGCGGGCGCGTTTTCGTTCTATCCGACGAAGGTGTTGACCAGCGGCGAGGGCGGAATGATCGTGACCGCCGACGAGCGTATCCGCGACGAAGCCGTGATCTACCGGGACCAGGGCAAGGCCGGCTTCCTCGGCAACGTGCACATCCGCGAGGGATATGCCTGGCGGATGAGCGAACTGCACGCTGCGACGGGCCTGGTTCACCTGCGTCACCTTCCCGAATTCCTGCGGGTGCGCCAGGCAGCGGCACGACGCTACGACGCGGCGATCGACGCCATGGACGGATTCGAGCGGCTCGCCCTCGCTCCCGAAGGACGCAGCAACTATTACAAGTACATCGTGGTGCCCACCGACGACATCGACCGGGCGCAGTTCAAGAAGGCGGTCAAGGAACGGTTCGGGGTTTCGCTGTCCGGTGAGGTGTACGAGGCGCCGCTGCACCGGCAACCGGTGTTCGAGCGCTTCGCCCGCCGCCGGCTCGAGGTCGCCGACGACATCTGCGCCCGCCACATCTGCCTGCCGCTGCACTCGGATATGACCGATGCCGAGGTCGATCATGTGCTGACGGCGCTGCGCGAGGTCCGAGACACATTGATGGGAGGCTGAACGCACATGCGGATCGGAGTGACAGGCGGTTCCGGCTTCATCGGGGCCCACGTGATTCGCCGGCTCGCCGAGTCCGGACACACGGTGTACGCCCTCGATACGGTAGCCCCGTCGAGACCGGACCCCCGTGCGCAGTTCCGCCGGCTGGACGTGCTCGACCCGGCGGCGGTCATCGACGCGTCGGCGGATCTCGAGGTGATCTTCCATCTGGCCGGCATGTCCAATGTCGATGTCGCGCAACAGGACCCGCTGCGGACGGTCCGGTTGAACGTGGACGGCACGGCCAATGTTCTGGAAGCGGCTCGTGTCCACGGCCTGCGGCGAATGGTATTCGCCAGCACGGTCTGGGTGTACGGCGCCGCCTACGACACCTCCGGCGGGGCGCAGCCACTGACGGAGGCGGCGCCGATGTCGCTCGCCAAGGCCGGCCACATCTACACCTCGACGAAGATCGCGGCGGAAATGCTGATCCACAGCTACGCCGAGACCTACGAGGTGCCGTTCACGATCCTGCGCTACGGCGTGCCCTACGGACCGGGTATGCGGGACGAACTCGTCCTCGCCCGATTCGTGCGCAAAGCCATCGCGGGTGAGCCACTGACCATCGCCGGAGACGGCAAACAGTTCCGCAACTACGTTTTCGTCGAGGACCTTGCCGAGGCGCACGCAGCGGTGCTCGCCGAGGCCGCCGAGAACCAGGTGATCGCGCTCGAAGGAAGCGAGCGCGTGAGTGTGCTCGATATGGCGGAGGCGGTCCGGGCGCGTTTTCCCGGCACCACGATCGAGCATGTGCCGGCGCGCCCCGGTGACTTCCGGGGTATCGACGTGTCGAACGCCCTGGCCCGGTCGCTGATCGGGTGGCGACCGACCACGTCGTTCCAGGACGGTGTCCGGCAATACGTCGAGTGGTATCTGGCGGAGCATCCCGAGCCGGCTGCCGCCGGCGGAAGTGGGTAGCCATGGCGACCCCCTCCGCGCTGCTGCTGTCCGGTTCGCTCGGTATGGGACACGATGTGATGGCCGAGGCGTGCGCGGTGTCGCTGCGCCGGCGCGGCTGGACGACCGACACCGTCGACAGCATGCGCATGATGGGACAGCGCCGAGGTGGGCTCGGAGAAGGGGTGTTTCGCGGCCTGCTCGCCGTGCCCGGCCTCTACGACGCCTTCCACTTCGGGCAACTGCGTCCGGGAGGCCGGCTGGCACGGTTCGTCGACGCGGCATCCTGCCGCTACCTCGTGCCCGCCCTCGACGCACGGTTGCGTGACCGGCCGGTCGAGCTGCTGCTGTCGGTGTTCGCGACGGGCGCCGCCGCGGCGAGCCGGGTCAAGGAGCGCCATCCCGGCGTGGTGAATGCCGTGTTCTGTACCGACACCTGCCCGCATCGGTTGTGGGTGCACGACAATACCGATCTCTACCTGGTCACCTCGGATCCGGCGGCCGCCTATATCCGTCGCTTCGACCCGGACGCGCGGATCGCGGTCGTACCGGTACCGGTGCGCCCGCAGTTCTATCGGGCTCCGACCCAAGCCGCGGCACGGGAGGCACTGGGCGTGCCGTCGGAGGCCAGGTGCGTGCTGCTCATCTCGGGGGCGTGGGGGATCGGGCCGCTTGTGGAGGCGGCCGATCTGATCTCGCGCGCAGGCGTTTACGTGCTTGCGGTGGCGGGACGCAACGCCGGACTGGAACGCCGGCTGCGAGCGCTCGCCGCAGGGTCGGAGCGGATCGTCCCGTTCGGTTTCACCGACGAGATACCCGTGCTGATGGCCGCCGCCGACCTGGTCGTGACCTCGTCGGGAGACACCTGCGCGGAGGCGAGGGTCATCGGACGGGACCTGCTCCTGCTCGATGTGGTGCCCGGGCACGGTAGAGAGAACCTTCATCAGGAGCTGGTGCGTGGCAGAGCGGCGGTCACCTCCGCCGAGCCGGAGATCATCCGTCGTTCCGTGTCGGCTTGTCTGCGGCGAGTCGAGCCGCCGTCCGCCGCGGTTGCCGTCGAGGCGGGCGGGTGGGAGGAGGCGTTCGGCGCGACACTGGACCGGGTCGGCCTCGGCGCCTGGACAGCATCGGCGCCGTGAATCAGTCGCTGACCCACGGATTGCCGGCGGTGATCGTGGCCGCGGCGCTGTACGGCTGCGCGCCGGTGGTGCAGGCAACGGCGGCGCGGCGGACCGCTCGCGGTGGCGGCCTGGGGTTGGTGCTGCTGGCCCGGCTCGCCGTACGGCCGCTGTGGTTGCTCGGATTGGGTTGCGAGATAGGCGGTTTCGTGGCCGAGGCATACGCGTTCTCGGTGGCGCCGGCGACCCTGGTCGCGCCGTTGCTGACCCTCGACATGGTGTTTCTGGTAGTGCTGGCCCACCGCGGACTCGATGAGCGATTGGCGGCCGCGGGACGGTGCGGGATCGCCGCGATGGTGCTGGGCACCGGCCTCATGGCATACGCGTTCAGCGGTGAATCGACACTCGGCTCGCCCGCCTCGACGGCCCAGTTGCTCCTGTTGGTGCTTGCGGGCGCGGTGGTCGCGGGAGCCGCGGCGATCGTCGGGCAGCGGGAGACCCGGCGACCATGGGCGGCGGCGCTGGCATTCGGCATCGGGGCCGGGTTCGCCTACGGCATCGCCACGGTCGCGACGCGCCAGGTCGGACTCACCTTCGACGCACACGCGCCGTGGATGATGCTCGCCACCGCGACACCCTTCGTACTCGTGGTGTGCTCGATACTCGCTCTCAGCCTGCTCCAGCGTGGTCTGCAGGTCGGCCCGGCGGTCCTGATATTCCCTGTGACGAGCTTCCTGTCCTCGTTCGTGCCCGTCGTGCTCGGGATCACCATGCTCGGTGACCAGGTCCCCGGTGGCCGCGCCGGTGCCGCCTTCGTCGTCGCGTTGCTGGCGGTATCGGTCGGTGTGGTGTGTCTCGGTCGCGACCGAGCCTCGGCAGCCGCGCACATCATCGAGCCGGAGACCGACCGGACCCCGGGGAGGCCGGGGTGACCTGGCTGGTGACAGGCGGTGGCGGATACATCGGCTCCCACGTGGTGCGAGCGCTGTGCGCGACCGGCCGGTCGGTGGTCGTACTCGACGATTTCTCCACGGGTCGTCGTGCGGCGATACCCGGCGGTGTCGCCACGGTCGCGGCGTCGATCACCGACTTCGCGGCCGTCACCGCCGTCCTGCGCGACTACGACATCACCGGAGTGGCCCACCTCGCCGGCCGGAAATCGGCGGTGGACTCGGTGGCCCATCCGCTCGAGTATTACGAGCAGAACACCGGCGGAACCCGCACCCTGCTCGCAGCGATGCGTACCACCGGTGTCGAGCATCTCGTGTTCTCCTCCAGCGCAGCGGTATACGGCTCGCAGGTCGGAAACGGGACGGTAGGCGAACAGACACCGGCGTGCCCGATAAACCCCTACGGGCGCAGCAAGCTCGCGTGTGAATGGATCGTCGCCGACGCCGCTGCGGAATTCGACACCCTGAATTCGACCGTATTGCGCTATTTCAACGTCGCGGGGGCGGGCGGCCCAGGGCTGGGTGACCGGAACGCCACCGGCTTGATACCCAATGTCCTGCAAGCGGTTTCGACCGGCCGGTCCCCGGTCGTCTTCGGTGCCGATTACCCGACGCCGGACGGATCCTGCGTTCGCGATTTCGTGCACGTGATCGACGTCGCGAACGCGCACGTCAGCGCGGCGGAGCGGCTCGAGCACGGGCAGAGGGGCAATGCGGTGTACAACGTCGGGACAGGGTGCGGGTACTCGGTGTTCGAAATCCTCGAGGCCGTGCGCGCGGTGACGGGGAAGCGGTTCCGGTATTCGGTCGGCGACCGGCGTCCGGGTGACCCGCCGCGCGTGATCGCCGACATCGCGCGAATCGGTGACGAACTCGGCTGGCACGCGCGGCTCGGCCTGGCGGACATGCTGAGCAGCGAATGGAATGCACGGGTCTTGCCGCGACGCGGGAGAAGCCACGCATGAAACGCCTCGCGTGGGCAGCGCTCGCCGGTACCGGTGCGGTGACGCTGAACGCCCTGCCGTCGGTGACCGCGATCTCCGCGGTTCGCGAGCGTCTGACTCCTCGCCTGTCCGGATACGCCGACATCGGCACGGTCGCACTGACTTTCGACGACGGCCCGGATCCGGCGTCGACGCCGGCCGTCCTGCACGCGCTGCACACCGCCGGCGTGCACGCGACGTTCTTCCTGCTCGGATCGATGCTCGCGCGGGCACCGGCGCTCGGCGCGGAGATCGCCGCGGCGGGACACGAAGTGGCGGTGCACGGCTGGAGCCACCGCTGCTTGCTGACGCGCGGGCCCGTAGCGACATACCGCGACATCGCCCGCGCGTACGACCTGATCGCCGACGTGACCGGAAGCGCGCCGCGGCACTATCGACCGCCATACGGGATAGTCTCGGCCGCGGCACTCGCCACTGCCCGGCACTTGGGCCTGACGCCTGTGCTGTGGTCGGCGTCCGGCAAGGACTGGGTGCCCACCGCGACCCCCGACACGGTGGCACGCCGAGTAGTCCGCGACCTTCGCCCCGGCGCCACGATCCTGCTGCACGACTCCGACTGCACATCCGCACCCGGCTCGTGGCGCGCGACGCTGGAGGCGATCCCGCGAATCCTGACCGAGTGCGCCGAGCGAGATCTGCTCGTCGGCTCTTTGGCCGAGCGGACGATGCACCAGCGGCGTCAGGCCGACAGCCGCGCGCGGAACTGATCACCACCCGGACGCCCCCGGTGTCGGAGGTGGAATTCATCCTCCCGCGGGTGTGGCCCGGGCATCACCGGGTACTGCGCCGATCGAGAGTCGTTGCGTTACATCGGTTATCAGGAGGAATGCATGTCGGACCACACCCCGATCACCCCGGCCCCTGTCCAGCCCGCCACACCCGATACCGGCATCCATACCTCTGCGGCGCCGACCGCCGCCGACCATTCCCGCGTGCATCGGCTGGAAGGTCCCGCCGCCGCGGTCGGCGCGGTGGCCGCGGCGATCCTGCTGGCCACGGCCGGCGCGCTCCAGATACTGCAGGGGATCTCCGCTGTCGAAGCCGATGACATCATCGTCGTCGGCCCGCAATACACCTATCAGTGGAACACCACCGGTTGGGGCGTGGTCCATATCATCATCGGCGCCTTGCTCGTCGCCGTGGCCGCCGCGCTGTTCACCGGCCGCACCTGGGCGCGAGCCACTGCCATCACGCTGGCCGCACTCTCGATCGTCGCCAATTTCCTGTGGCTCCCCTACAACCCGTGGTGGTCGATCCTGATCATCGCCCTCACGCCTTCCTCATCTGGGCTGTGGCCACCTGGCACCACCACCCCGGCCACGCGTAATCGCGGGCCGTATTTCGGGGAGCACCTTCCGAACTGGGAAAACGAGCCCGTTGAGGTCCGGCCGCCCACACTGGGCGGCCGGATCGCGCTCTGCGGCAATCCACTGGGCTGGTCTCGCCGACATCACCTTTCGATCAGCGAGCGGCCGCGTGTCGTGTGCCGAGTCACGGTGGCGGACTTACCGAGCGCGGTGCCGCGCCCGGTTGTTTCGGTTCCCTGATCACGACCAGGCTGATCACCAGCGCCGCGGCGGCGAAGACGACCGCCGCGATGACCGCGGTGGACAACCCGTGCGCCAGCGCCTCGTGGACCCCGGCGCCGGAACGTTCGCGGTCGGAGCGGGCGGATTGATAAGTGGTGGTCAGGATGCCGACACCGAGGGACAGGCCGATCTGCTGGGTGGCTTGCAGCAGTCCGGATGCCGCACCCATATCCCGCGGCTCGAGGCCACCGAGCACGGTCATATTCAGGGTGACGAACGCCAGGCTCAGGCCGGCGCCCAGCAGGATGAACGGCGCGAGAACGCCGGTGAGGTAATTGCTCGTGCCGGTGGTGGTGGTCAGCCAAACAGCTTCTGCGAGCATCAATATCACACCGGTGAGCAGAATCTGTTTGCGTCCGAACCGGGCGATGAGTTTCGGCGCCCACTTCGCCACCGCGAACTGCACGACGGCCATGGGCAGGAAGGCGAGTCCGGCGACCAGCGGGCTGAAGCCGAGCGCGTCCTGGATGTAGAGCGACAACAGGATGTAGGTGCCGGCCATGGTGGCCATCAGCAGGACGAAGGTCAGATAGGCCCCGGCCCGGACCCGGTTGCCCAGCAGGCGCAACGGCATGATCGGCTGTTCGGCGTGGCGTTCGATGAAGACGAATGCCGCCACCAGCACCACGCCGGCGACGAACGGCAGGACGGTCCCGGGCGCGGTCCACCCGTGGGTCACATTGGTCAGCGCGTAGACGATGCCGACCATGCCCAGGGTGGACACGATCGCACCGAGCAGATCGAAAGTGCCGCGGTGGCGTTCGGTTTCATCGAGGTAGCGCCGGGCCAGAAGGATGGTCGCGATGCCGATCGGCACATTGATGAAGAACACCAGGCGCCAGCTGAAGGTGGTGAGCACACCGCCGACGATCAGGCCGAGCGTGATCCCGAGCCCGGTGACCATCGAGAAGACGCCCAGCGCCCGAGTGCGCTGCGGGCCCTCGGCGAACGTGGCCGCGATCATCGACAGCGCCGCCGGTCCGGCGAAGGCGAATCCGACGCCCTGCAGCGCTCGCGCGGCGATCAGCAGGCCGCCGTTGGGAGCGATGCCGCCCAGAATCGAGGCCACGACCAGCAGCCCCAGGCCCCAGGAGAACATCCGGCGCCGGCCGAGGATGTCGCTGGCCCGGCCGCCCAGCAACAGCAGGCCGCCGTAGGCCAGCGAGTAGGCGCTGAAGACCCAGGCCAGCGATTGCGCCGACATCCGGAGCCCGGATTGGATCTCGGGCAGCGCGATATTGACGACATTGCTGTCCACCGCGACCATGAGCTGGCACGTCACGATGACACCGAGCGCGATCGACAATCTGCGATTACGGGTGATGGTGGCGGGATCCGTCGGCGCGTCCGCGCCGGGAATTCGGGTGTCGGGCTGGATATCTCGGCTGGTCATCGACAGTCCGTTCGAAGGATTCGGAGGAAGGTAGCGAGAGCTACCGCGCGGCGCTGCACATCGCTCTACGCTTGTAGACTCGAATCAGCATAGGTCTCCAGGCCAATTTCGTCTACATGTGTTGAGTGAGGTTGCGATGCCGGTTCACGAATTCGAGGCGGCTCCCGCCAGTCGTGCGCAGCGCCGTCGCCAGACCAGGCAGCTGATTCTGGAGGCGGCGCGGGACCTGTTCGCCGAGCGCGGCTACATCGAGACCACCATCCGGGCCATCGCGCAGCGCGCCGATGTCGACCCGGCGCTGGTGATGCAGCATTTCGGTACCAAGAGCGCGCTTTTCGACGAGGTCGCCGGCATTCCGGTCACGCTCGACGACGCGCTCGAGGGTCCGCCCGAGGAACTGGGTGAGCGATTGCTCCGGCATGCCCTCGCCGATGTGGACCGCAAGGAGGACCGGACCATGCCGGTGCTGCGGTCGATGCTCACCCATCCCGAGGCGGCGCACGCGGTGCGCTGCGCGATCATGAATCCCGAGACCAGTCCGTGGACGCGGGTGCTGGTCGGCCCGGACGCCGAGCGGCGGTCGGTACTGATCGGCACTCTGGTACTCGGCGTGCTGATCGCCCGCTACATGGTGCACCTGCCCGGCGTGGCCGATGCGCCGGCCGAACGCCTGGTCGAACTGCTGGGCCCGTGCCTGCGCCCGCTGGTCGTCGGCGACGCCGAAACCTCGGTTGCGGGACCAGGTTCGGTTCTGGACGAGCTGGCCGAAGCGGAGGCGGCGCGCCGGGCCGCGGCGGAGCGGGTCGACGAATGCGCGTTCGCGGCGTTGGCGGCCGGTGCCTCCTACGGGGAGGTCGGCCGCCTGGTGGGCATCACCCGGCAAGCGGCGCGGAAGCGGTGGCCGCAGCGTGGAGCTGCCGAGTAGGCGCGGATTGCGGGTGTGACAACCAGTGTTGTCGTTCGGGACAACCCAGAGCTTTTGCCGATCCGGTTGCTTCGATGACAACCTGTGTTGTCGCTTCGGTCGTGGCAACCCGAGTTCTACTGTTCTCCTCCGGGCGCGAGGATTCGCAGCCGCGGGAGTTCGACGAGGTCGCCATCGATGGGCAACGGCGGATGATGATCTATCAGGACCCGCCCCGGCACAGGTCCCTACGTCTCACTCGGCGTGAGTTGTGGCGACCATAGCGCGTGGTGATAGTGGTGCCGTAACGACGGCGGTGGCGTTGCGGGTGCGGATGCCGGCGCCGATTCCTGGTCTTCGAAGTAGAGATCGCGGCCCAGTGCGTCGACCAGCCGGGGGATGTGGTGCGCCAGGCTCTGAGTGTCGCCGATGGGGTATCCGAAGCTGAGATGTGCTGCTGCGGAGAAGATGTGGATCCGGCCGATCCATGGTGCGCGGCCGGGTGCTTTCTCGGCGAGTTGGAACCCGTCGCCCAGATAGGGCGTTCGTGCCAGGGCGGGGTCGGTGAGATCGGGATCGGGGCGGTACCGGTCGCCCCACAGCGCGATGTCCGACGCGATGCCCCGCAGTTCGGCGCGGGTGTGTGGATCGTACTGGTATCCCGTGCCGGCGATCACGAAGTCGAAAGTGTGCCTGCCGTCGGCCGCGTCGACGATCACCTGGTCGCCGGCCGGGGTTGCGGCCGACCACGGCGCGTCCAGGTGGATGCGGAAACCGGCGAAAGCGGTGGCGCGCGTGACCGATTCGAGCGGCACGCTGCGACCCGCCCGGGCGGCGAGGACTCGCTGCCGCCAGCGGGCCTCGTCACCGCGCCGGTGATAGTTGTTGCGGGCGCCGAGGTTGGCGGACGGGCCGCCGCCCGCCCCCTGCACGATGAGGTCGGACCGCCGGGTGAACAGGTGCACCTCGGCGGCACCCGCCTCGAGCGCGGTCGCCGCGGCGTCGAAGGCCGAGGCCGCGGCGCCGAGCACACCGATCGTTTTCCCGGCCAGCCGGGTGACATCGATGGGGTGGCCGGTGTGGGCGAGCAGGTTCGCCGGCAGTCCGGCGAGTTCGGGGGGCAGGTAGGGTCCACCCGTTCCCTCGACGCCGTTGGCCAGCACCAGCTTTCGGGTGGTCTCCCGGATCGTCGTTTCGGTGCCGTCGGGCCGGCGCACGGTGAGGGTGAGGACGAGCCCGTCCGGTCCGGGTGCGATGTCGGTCAAACGGGTGTGGTGGCGTACCGGGACGCCGAAGTGGGTTTCGATCCACTCGAGATAGCGTGCCCAGGTCAACCGGGGAATGCGCGGCAGGCTCTCGTAGGCCTCCTCCCCGTATACCGATTCGTACCAGGCCTGGAAACTCAGTTCAGGGAAGCCGAATTCGGGCTCGGGCCACCGCTTCGGAGTGCGCAGAGCGACCATGCGCGCGGTGGTGGTCCACACTCCCGTCGCGCCCGCCGCGGCGGCGTCGATCACCGATACGCGGGCGATACCCGCACGGCGCAGCGCGAATCCGATGCCCAGACCGGCTTGGCCTCCGCCCACCACCACGACATCGTGGTCTGCCGCCGAGGGCTGCACCCAGTTCGCCGGATCAGGACCGAAACGGCGCAGCACGCGCCTCGCGTGGAGATCGGCGGATGTATTGGATTCGGCCACAGGACAACCCATTTCACTCGGCCCGGCGGAACGATCGGGCGACTCGCACCGCCGCGCGATGGCGGCCGCCGGCGCACCAGGATGGTCACGTGACGCCCGGTGCGCCACGCGGCGACGGACCACCGCCCACCGCGTTCGACAATGTAGAGCCGGCAAGCAGCACGCACACCAGTTTCTGTCCCGGCAAATTTAATTCCTGCTCCGCCGTGGCCGGACGATTATGGGAATAGCGTTGCCGACGCCGTCGGTGAAGGCCGGCTGGAATGACCGTGTAGATAATCTTGCCGATACCAAACGGGTGCGGATCGAAACGACCGGCATAGTCTGGGACGGACGTCCGAACCTCGAGCCTCCAAGTGGTCGGTGCGATGACAATCGAAGCGGCAGTGGGTGTTTCACCAACGGATGCTCCGGCGGCCGTTACGGTGCCACGGGAATCCTGCGGGCGCTCCCGACATGTCCGTCCGGTGTTTTCCGGGCCGTGGAAATTGCCGATGACCGCGACGAAGAAAGGTCATGTGCCATGACCCGTCACACTATTGTCGGCGCCGCCCTGGACGGGGCACAGGTGGCAGCCGTCTTCGATCGAGCAGGCGCCGGGCCGAAGAAATTCGGCGCGCTGCTGGACGATTCGGGAATCGATTTCGTCGTGTTGCGGCCGGACTCCGCGACCGTGCGATTCGATCCCTCGGTCGCCGCCGCGGTTTTGGCTCGCCATACGCGGTCGGTGGGACTGGTGGTGGCCGCTGCCCCGCTGCGCGACCATCCCTACAACCTGGCCCGGCGGCTGGGCTCGATCGACCACGCCAGCGGTGGCCGGGTCGGCTGGCTGGTGCTGCTCGGCGATCCGGCGGCCGCCGACGGGCGCAGTGTGTGGACCTCGGCGCCGCGTGGCGATGTCCCGGCCGACGCCGTGCGGGCAGTCCGTGAACTGTGGGAGAGCTGGCCGGCGGATGCCGTCGTGGACGACCGCGAACGCGGTGTCTTCGCCGAGTCCGCGCGCATTCGATATGTGGATCACGCAGGCGCGCACAGTATTACCGGACCGTTGAACATTCCGGAACCACCACAGGTCAAACCGCCCGTCTTCGCCGAATCCCCGGTCCCCGGCGAATACCGCGACCTCGCCGGGCTCGCCGACGTCGTGTTCGCCCCGGCGGGCACGGCGGTGCGCGGCCCGGTGTTGCGATGGGCCGCCGCCGAGGCCCCAGTATCGCCGGCCGCCGAGGCCGCCGGCGTCGTGATCGCCGGGGAGGGGACACCCGCAGCCATCGTGGCCGCAGCCGCCCGGCATGTCACGGCGAGCGCCGTGCCACCGGCCGGCACCACACTGCGTGCGCGCCTGGGTCTTCCGGCGCCCGATCCGGTGCTCCCGAGTAACGCGCGCAGCGCCTTTCCCGCCGCTTGATCCGGATCGACGAGGAGATTTCATGACCGCCACCGCCCAGCCCGCGCAGGTGATCCTGAACGTCAACGTTCTCGACGTCGGAATCGCTCCCGGCGCATGGACTCTCGGTGATGTGCCCGCGGGGGCCTTCGTCGATGCCGGGCATTTCGTGCAGGCCGCCCGGACCGCCGAACGCGGCACCCTCGATGCGCTGTTCCTCGCCGACGGGCCGGCCCTGCGCGAGGATCCGCGCCACAAGCCCGGACGCGCGCTCGAGCCCGGGGTCATCCTGTCGGCGGTCGCCGCCGAGACCGAGCATCTCGGTCTCATCGGCACCTTGTCGACCACATTCAACGATCCGGTCGACTTGGCCGAGCGGCTGCTGTCGCTCGACCACGCCTCCGGCGGGCGGCTGGGCTGGAACGTGGTGACGACCTATTCGCCCGCGGCGGCCGGCAATTTCGGTCTGAGCGAGATGCCCGATCGTGATGCGCGCTACCGCCGGGCCGCGGAATTCGTCGAGGTGGTGCGCGAACTGTGGGACAGCGCGCTGGCCGGCGGAGTCGTCCACCATCACGGCGAATACTTCGACGTGGAGTGGGGACTGCGCACGCCGCCCTCGGCGCAGGGCTATCCACTGCTCGTCCAGGCCGGTGGATCGCCTGCCGGGCGGATCCTGGCCGGCCGCAGCGCGCACGCCGTGTTCTCGGCGGAACTGACGGCATCCGCGGCGCTCCGGCACTACCGGCACGTGAAAGCCGTCGCGTGCGAAGCCGGGCGTGATCCTGCCGAGGTGAAGATCCTGCCGGGACTCACCACGGTCATCGGGTCCACCGAAGCCGAAGCACTGCAACGGTTTCAGACCCTGTTCCGATCGGTCGACGAGGGGCCCGAGCGGGTACGCCTGGAGGCGACCCTCGGCGTGCCGCTGGATTCGCTGGATTTCGACCGTCCGCTTCCCGAGGCGGTGCTGGCCGGCCCACCGGATCCGAGTACCTTCTCCGCCTCGCTGGGCTTCCGGGAGTCGATCGTCGAACTGGCCCGCGAACGCGATCTGACGCTGCGGGAGTTGATTCGGGAACTGCGCGGGGGCGCCGGTCATCGCGCGGTGATCGGAACACCCGAGGACGTCGCCGACACGATCGAGGACTGGTTCCGCCGCGGCGCCGCCGACGGCTTCAACCTCATGCCCGACGCCTTTCCCTCGGGCCTGACCACCGTCGTCGACGAAGTGGTCCCGATCCTGCGCCGCCGCGGACTATTCCGGCACGAATACGCCGAATCGACGCTGCGGGAACGCTTCGGATCACCGGTGCCCGCGCCTGCCGCCGTGCGGGTGTGACCTGTCGTCTTCGTTCAGATTCGCTTCAACGACGGTGTAGTCGATCTGGCCGATCGCAACCCTCGGAACCGTTCCCGGACCGGCCTAGCCTGAGCGCACGCCCCGAGGCGTCCGATCTGACGAGCGCATCGCGCCGCCACCCGAAACGAATCGAAACCTATGTCACACAGAAGAATTCACCGCCGCCCGATCGCGCTGGCGATCGCACTGATCAACGCGGCGGTGGTCGCCGGATGCGCCACGCCCGCCAAGCAGGTCGCCGTGAGCGACGACAACGCCACGCCCGTACCCGGCGGGACCCTGCGGTTCGGCCTTCTCGATGCTCCGGCGAATCTCGACCCGCACTCCGGCAGCTCCTATCCGGAATCGCTGATCACCAGCAACATCACCGACAAACTCGTCTACCAGAATCCGAAGACCGGTGCGCTGGAGCCGTGGCTGGCCACCTCGTGGCAGTACAACAACGCCCTCACCCAGTTCACCTTCCATCTGCGCGACGACGTCACCTTCAGCGACGGAACGAAGTTCACCGCCGATTCGGTGAAGGAGAACTTCGACCTGCTCGGCCGGGGCGACCAGCGACTGGGAATCGTTCCGGTGACCGCGTACTGGGTGGGATATCAGGGCACCGAGGTGGTCGATCCGACGACGGTGCGGGTGAGTTTCGATCGGCCCAGTGCCGGGTTTCTGCAAGCGTTGTCGCTGTACTTCTCGGGAATCGTGGCGCATTCGACGCTGGTTCTGCCGAAAGAACAACGCAGCCAAGCCCAGAATGTCGTGGGAACCGGGCCGTTCACCATCGCCCAGCACATCTACCAGCAGAAGACGGTCCTGAAGAAGCGGGCCGGCTACCACTGGGCGCCGGCGAGCCGCAAGCACAACGGTGACGCGTATCTGGACGCGGTGGAGATCGACGTCATCCCCGAGGCCGGAGTGCGCACCGGTGCGTTGCGGGCGGGAACCGTCGACGCGATCCTCGATGTCAACAACACCGACGAGGCCCCGCTGCAGGCGCAGGGATACCGGATCGTGCCGCAGCTCATCCCGGGTCGCGACATCTCGCTGGACTTCAAGACCGACCGCTTCCCGACCGACGACAAGGCCGTACGGCAGGCGGTGCGGCTGGGCTGGAGCCGCGACGCGCTGGTCAAGACGGTGCTGACGCCGAGCTACAAGGTATCCAGTTCGGTTGTGTCGCAACGTGTCCCGGGCTATGTGGACTTCTCCGCAGATCTGCGCGAGAACCAGGGCGAAGCCGAACGGATTCTCGAGGCCGGCGGCTGGCACAAGGGTGCCGACGGCATCCGGGTCAAGGACGGGCGGCGACTGCAACTCGACCTGCTCGGCATCGACAATCTGGTCAACAACAAGCCCGCCTACCAGCTGATCCAGCAGGATCTGCGCAAGATCGGCATCGACCTGCAGCTCAATGCGCTGCCGATTCCCGACTACACCGCCGCCAGTACGCAGCAGGGCCGCTGGAACATTCAGGCCGCCAACCAGAGTCGTGCCGATATCTCGGTGCTCGAACAGGTGTACTCCCCGCAGTACGGGAATATGGCCAAACTCGCGCCGGGAAGTCCCGAGGCGAACGAGGCGGTCGCGAAACTGAGTGCGCTGAGCAAAACCCTCGATCCCGCTCAGCGGGCGAAGGCCGCGGAGGAGGCGCAGCGGTACCTGCTCGACGAGCAGGTGCTCACCGTCCCGGTGTACAACCCCGCGCAGGTGACCGCCGCCGGCGCCAAGGTGCACAACATCGGCTACGAGGCGCAGTCGCGGAACGTGTTCTACGACACCTGGATCGAGCAGGGGTAGTCGTGCTGCGCTATGTGGCCGCGAAGCTCGCCCAGGCCGTATTCGTGGTGTGGGGCGCCTACACCGTGACCTTCGCGCTGCTCTACGTCCTGCCCTACGACGCGGTCGACGTGCTGTTCGATCCGACTCAGGGTGATCTGATCACCGCGGGCGACAAGCAGAAGGCGCGCGTCTACTACGGTCTGGACCACTCGCTGTTCGGCCAGTATCTGCATCGTCTGGGACAGGCTGTGCACGGTGATTTCGGCCGCTCCACCCGCACCGGGCAGGATGCGTGGGCGATGATCAGCGGTGTTCTGCCGCAGACCGCGGTGCTGGCGGTCACCGCTCTGGTCCTGGCGGTCGCGCTGGCGACGGTGGTGGCGATCGTGGCCGCGTACACGCGGTGGCGGTGGCTGGCGGAACTGTTCGCGACGCTGCCGGCGGCCGGGGTGTCGATTCCGGTGTTCCTGCTGGGATTGGCCGCGCTGCAGGTGTTCTCGTTCCGGCTGGGCTGGTTCCCGCCGATCGGCAACGACGGCATCGCGAGCCTGGTGCTGCCGGCGGTGACGCTCGCGATCCCGGTGTCGGCACCGATCGCGCGGCTGTTGCTGGAGAATCTCGACAGCGGGATGCGCGCGGGCTACGTGACGGTGTCGCTGGCCAAGGGTGCGACCCGGTTGTGGGTGGTGGTGCGCGAGGTCCTGCGCAATGCCGCGCTGCCCGCCCTGACCATCGCCGGGGTGACCTTCGGGAATCTCCTGGCCGGTGCGGTGATCGTCGAAACCGTTTTCTCCCGTTCGGGTTTGGGCCGTCTGACCGAGACGGCGGTCCGCACCCAGGACGTCGCGGTGGTGCAGGCCGTGGTGGTGCTCGCGGCGGTGATATTCGTGGTGGTGAATCTGATGGTCGATCTGGTGTATCCGGTGCTGGACCCGCGGCTGCGGGCTCGGCTGTCCGCGCGGAGCCCGGCATGAGCGGGCGAGGGCCGGAGGCGGCAGCGCAGCATCACCACGCAGGCCCCCCGATCATGCCCGTCGAACGCAGCATGAGCGGGCCGGAGGCGGCAGCGCAGCGTCACCACGAGGCGGTGGCCGTGCTCGACGAAGTGGAGCCGATCGCAACGACTGTGCAGTGCAATCGTTTTCGTCGATTTGCGCGTACGGCGCGCGCTCGGCCGGGACTGGTTCTCGCGTGGCTGGTGGTGCTCGTCGTGGTGGGCTGGGCGGTGGCTCCGTCCTGGTTCACCGATCACACTGCGGTCGACGGTGACCCGGACTCCGGCTTCCTGCCGCCGTCGTTGGACCATCCGTTCGGCACCGACCGTCTCGGCCGGGATCTGCTGGCCCGTGCGATCTACGGCACCTCGACCACGCTCACCGCGACGTTGCTCGCGGTCGCCATCGGATTTCTCATCGGAACCCTGATCGGTTTGCTGAGCGGGATCATCGGCGGCCGGCCCGACGCCGCGGTCATGCGCTGTGTCGACGTGCTGCTGTCGATCCCGGCCCTGCTGCTGGCGATGACGATGGTCACCGCGCTCGGCTTCGGCACGGTGAATATCGCGCTAGCGGTGGGTGTTTCGGCGGTGGCGTCGTTCGCCCGCGTGATGCGCTCACAGGTGCTGACCGTGGCGGGCAGCGATTTCGTGGCCGCCGCATACGGTTCCGGAGCCGGATTCGTCCGCGTCGTGGTGCGCCACGTGCTGCCGAATTCGATCCGGGCGGTGCTGTCGCTGGCGGCGCTCGAATGCGGCACCGCGGTCCTGGCGGTCGCGGCGCTGGGCTTTCTGGGTTACGGGGCTCCGCCGCCGCAGCCGGAATGGGGTCTGGCGGTCTCCGAAGGCCGCGACTTCCTGGCCACCTATCCGTGGATCGCACTGTGCCCCGGCGTCCTGATCGCCGTGGTCGTGCTGTCGGTGAATCGAATCGGACGCGCGTTGGGAGAACAACGATGACCACTACGGGACCGCTGCTGCGGATCGACGATCTCACCGTGCGGTACCGCGACGCCGCCGGGCCCGCGGTGTCGGGGGTGTCGCTCGAGGTCGCCGCGGGCGAATTCGTCTCGATCGTCGGCGAATCCGGCTCCGGCAAGAGCACCACCATCCACGCCGCGCTGCGGCTGCTGCCGCCCGCGGCGCGGGTGCGCGCGCGAGCGCTGGAGATCGGCGGACACGACGTCTCGCGGTGGAGCGACCGGCGCCTGGCGCGCGTTCGTGGCCCGGTGGTCGGCTTCGTACCGCAGGATCCGGGAACATCGCTGAATCCGGTGAAGCCGGTGGGCCGGCAGGTGCTCGACGCGCTGCGGCTGCATCGGCGCGCCGACGCGGGACGTGACCTGGTCGTCGAAAAACTGGCGGCGGCGGGATTGGCGGCACCGGAGCGGGTGTACCGGCAGTACCCGCACGAATTGTCCGGCGGTATGAAGCAGCGCGTCCTGATCGCGATCGCGCTGGCCAACGATCCGGTGCTGCTGGTCGCCGACGAGCCCACCTCGGCCCTCGATGTGACAGTGCAGAAGCGAATACTGGACCGGCTCACGGTATTACGCGAGGAATTGGGCTTGGGCGTGCTGCTGGTGACCCACGACCTCGGTGTCGCGGCGGAGCGGTCGGACCGGTTGCTGGTCATGCAGCGCGGTCGCATCGTGGAGCAGGGGGCGGCTGCCGCCGTGCTGTCGGCGCCGCGCCACGACTACACCCGTGCCCTGCTCGCCGCCGCGCCCGCCGCGCATCCCGGGCGGCTCGTGCCCTCCCCGGGAGTGCCCGTCCGGCCCGCAGTGGCCTCCGCGCAACCGGTGCTGCGGCTGTCGGAGGTGACCAAGGGTTTCGGCGGAGTGCGGGCGGTGGACGAGGTGACGCTCGCGGTGCGGGCGGGGACCACCCACGCGATCGTCGGGGAGTCGGGTGCGGGCAAATCCACGCTGGCGCGGCTCGTGGTCGGTCTGCAGCGCCCGGAGGCGGGCGCGGTGTGGCTCGACGACGTCCGCGTCGACGGCAGGGGCCGCCGGCCTCGGTCGCTGCGCTGGCAGATCCAGCTGGTGTACCAGAATCCGTACACGTCCCTGGATCCCCGCTTCGACGTCGCCGCGATCATCGGCGAGCCGCTGCAGGCATTCGGGCTGATCCGTGATCGCGCGGCGCGGCGCCGGCGGGTGGCCGAGCTGCTGGACGCGGTGGCCTTGGACCGCGCGCATCTGAGCAGGCGACCGGCCGAATTGTCGGGCGGCCAGCGCCAGCGTGTCGCGATCGCGCGTGCGCTTGCCGCCGAGCCCCGCGTGCTGGTGCTCGACGAGGCCGTCTCCGCACTCGATGTGTCTGTGCAGGCGCAGATTCTGCAGCTGCTGACCGATCTGCAGGCCGAGCATGGGCTGACCTATCTGTTCATCACACACGATCTGGGAGTGGTGCGGCTGATCGCCGACGACGTGAGCGTGATGCGTCACGGCCGGGTGATCGAAACAGGTTCGGTTGCTTCGGTTTTCGAGGAGCCTCGGGAGGATTACACCCGCACCCTGCTGGCCGCGGTGCCGGATGTGCGGGTGCGGCTGCCGGTGCCGGCGTGAAACCGCAGCTGCACAGAATCGTTCTGATCGTAAGGATTTCCTCCTCGGTTGCCGGCTGGCAAAGATGAAATCCGGATGTCCCGCAGTCGAAGCGAGGGACCATGTACGACATTCGACGGCTGATCCTTCTGCGGGATCTGGCCGAACACACGACGATGACCGCGGTGTCCGAACTGCACGGCATCACCACCTCCGCGGTATCGCAGCAGTTGCGCATCCTCGAGGACGAGGTCGGCGTCGTGCTGACCCGCCGCGAGGGCCGGGTCCTGCGGCTGACGCATGCCGGGCGGGTCCTGGTGGACCACACGTCGCGGATCGTGGCAGCGCTGGAGGAAGCGGAATCCGCGGTCAGCGCGACCTCGGAAGCGGTGACCGGGGTGCTGACCGTCGCCACCTTCCGCACCGCGCAGATGCGGCTGGCGCTACCGGTCACCGTGCGGTTGCGCGCGGAACATCCCGGGCTGCGGGTGCGGCTGGTGGATCTGCGGCCGGTGGATTCCGTTCCGGCGGTGCGCCAGCAGGATGTGGACCTGGCGATCACCTATTCGTACTCCTTCCGGTCCCGGGATCTGCCGCTCGGCTTGGCCTCGGAGTATCTGTTCAGTGATCCACTGGTCCTGCTGGCCCCGCCGCAGTGGCGTGAGCGAGTCCGGGAGCACGGTCTGGGCTGTCTGCGCGACGCCGACTGGATCACCGCCCTGGACGGGGAGCCGTCGGTGGCGTCGGTGCATTTCGCCTGCCGCGAGGCGGGATTCGCGCCGCGGATCGAACATCGCAGCGGAAGCTTCGAGGGTATGGCCGAGATGGTCGAGCACGGACTGGGAGTGACTATCGTGCCCGAGATCTCGGTCGCCGACCGGCATATGGAACTGGTCGTGTGCTCGATCGACAACGGCATCCGGCACGTCGGGGTGACGTATCGGCAGGCCTCGCTGGAGCGGCCCGCGGTGGCGGCGGCGATCCGGGCGCTGCGCTCGATCGCCCAGCCGTTGCGGCTGGCGTCGTGAATTCACGAAACGAGAAGGAGGAGCCGTGGCGCGACGCCAGGTCCATCTCAACGTCAATATCCTCAATGCGGGCGTCTTCGGCGGAGCGTGGCGTTTCCCCGGAGCCGATCCGGAGGCGAGTTTCGGTGTGGAGCACTATGTGCGGATCGCCCGGACCGCCGAGGCCGGCAAATTCGACGCGATCTTCCTCGCCGACGGGCCCGCGCTCCGCGACGACATCCGCTTCCGGCCGTTCAACAGCCTGGAACCGACGGTGATCCTTGCGGCCGTGGCCGCGGCGACCGAACGGATCGGACTCATCGCGACCCTGTCGTCGAGTTACAACGATCCCTACGATGTCGCGCGCCGCTTCGCCACGCTGGATCTGCTCAGCGGCGGGCGCGCGGGCTGGAACGTGGTCACCACCGCCGGCGCCGAATCGGCGCGCAATTTCGGCTACGACGACGAATTCGATCACACCACGCGATATCGCCGCGCGGCCGAGTTCGTCGAGGTGGTGCGCAAACTGTGGAACAGCTGGGAACCCGGCGCCCTCGTCGGGGACAAGGCGGCGCACCGGTTCGCCGATGTGGACCGCATCCACCGCATCGACCATCGCGGTGAATTCTTCGATGTGGCAGGGCCGTTGAACGTCCCGCGGTCACCGCAGGGCGAGCCGGTGATCGTCCAGGCGGGTGCCTCGGACGCGGGGCGGGCGCTCGCCGCGACGGTCGGCGAAGTGATCTTCACCGCCGCGCAGACGGTGGCCGAAGCGGCCGACTACCGACGCGATGTGACCACCCGTGCGACTGCGGCCGGCCGGGCGCCCGGGAGCTTCCTGGTGCTGCCGGGGCTGTCCACGGTGATCGGCGCGACCGAGCGGGAGGCGGCCGAGCGCCGGGCCCTGCTGGACGAACTGGTTCCCACCGAATACGCGCTCAATCGGCTGGCCGATCAACTCGGTGTGGATCCCGAAGTGCTGCAACCGGATTCGCCGCTGCCGTTCGACCGGCTACCCGATCCGCGGACGGCGGGCGGCTCGCACACCTTCCACCGAGTGGCCGTCGACCTGGCGCGCCGCGAGAACCTGACCGTGCGGCAGTTGCTGCGGCACCTCGGCGGCGGGCTGGGCCACCGGATCGTGACCGGCACACCGGAGCACGTCGCCGACACCATCGTCGAGTGGGTCGATGCCGGGGTGGCCGACGGATTCAACCTGATGCCCGACGTGCTGCCCGGCGGCCTGGATGACTTCGTGACGGGTGTGGTGCCGATTCTGCAGCGACGCGGCGTCTTTCGCACCGAATACACCGGCAGCACGCTGCGATCGCATCTCGGGCTGCCGATACCGGAACCGATCCGCACACCGGAGGTGGCGCGATGACGCGCGAACTGCATTTCTTCGTCAATGTCGGCAGCTCCGGCTACCACCCCGCCGCCTGGCGCGAAGACGACCTGCCCGCCGACGCGTTCATCCGCCTGTCGCACTATCGCCGCACGGCCGAGATCGCGGAGCGGGGTGCGCTGGACGGGTTGCTGTTCCCGGACATCCCCGTGCAGCAACCGTCGATCGCCCGCGCTCCGGCGGCCACGCTCGATCCGATCCTGCTCACCTCCGCGCTGGCGGTGAGCACCGAGCGGATCGGCCTGATTCCCACGGCCACAACGACGTTGAACCGGCCCTACAACCTGGCCCGGCGGATCCTGTCGCTGGATCGGATCTCCGGCGGCCGGGCGGGATGGAACGTGGTCACCACCTTCGCTCCGGACGCCGCGCGCAACTTCGGTCTCCACGACCTGCCCGAGCGCGAGGAGCGTTACCGGCGCGCCGCCGAATACGTCGACCTCACCATCCGGCTCTGGGACAGCTGGGAGGACGACGCCGTCATCGGGGACCAGGCGGCCGGCCGGTTCGCCGATCCCGCCCGGGTGCACGCGGTCGACCACGAGGGGGAGTTCTATCGGGTCGCCGGTCCGCTGAACGTCCCGCGCTCGCCACAGGGACGGCCGGTGCTCGTGCAGGCGGGCGCGTCCGGGCCCGGCCGCTCGTTCGCGGCGGCGTGGGCGGAGGCGATCTACACCACCCATCTGAGTCTGACCGGTGCGCGTGAGTTCGCCGCCGAGATCCGCGGTGCGGCAACCGCTTCCGGGCGTGACCCGGATGCCGTCCGGATTCTGCCCGGACTGATCCCGGTCCTGGGATCGAGCGAGGCCGAGGCGCGGGCGGCGTTCGATCGGCTGCAGCAGCGACTGCATCCCGACAGCGATCCGGTGCGCGGGCTGGCCGCTTGGCTCGGACATCCCGACGAGGTTCTCGATCTCGACGCACCGCTGCCGCCACGGTTGCTGACCCTGCCGGAAGGGCGGATCGGGCCGCAGGGCTTCTTCTATTCGCTGACCCGCTACGCCGCCGAAACCGGATATACCGTGCGCCGGTTGCTGACCGAATTCCTCGGCGGGCACCGCGTCGTCGCCGGAACACCGGACGCGGTGGCCGACCACATCGAGCACTGGTTCCGCACCGGCGCGGTGGACGGATTCACGATCATCCCCGCGGTCTTGCCGGCGTCGCTGGCCGATTTCGTCGATCAGGTGGTGCCGCTGCTGCGTGCCCGAGGCCTGTTCCGCCGCGAATACACCGGCACCACCCTGCGTCACCATCTCGGTCTGCCGGAGCCGTCGAACTCTTTCGCACCGGCCCTCGCGGCCACCGACGGAAAGTGACAACCCACCACATGATACCCGGCCTGACGCCGTTCTGTACAACGCCGAGCCAGCGTTCCAGGCGCTATCCGGCGCGGCGGGGCATGGCCGAAGGGCGGCAACCACATCCCAGCTTCGCCACCGCGCTGCGCCACCACCGGCTTCTCGCCACCATCGAACAGTCCGCCGCCGAGGGAATCGTCCGGAGCCTCCCATGCGGTTCGGTGGCGAGTTGCCCTTGAACCGCAGTTTCCCGCCGGTGATCAGCCGATGAGCTCCCCGCGCGGATCGTCCGCGGTATCGGGCGCCCAGGCGGCATGCAGCCGGGCGTAGCGGCCGCCAGCGGCCGAAAGCTGTTCGTGTGGACCGTCTTCCACGATCCGTCCGGCGTGGAAGACGAGGATTCGGTCGGCCATCTCGGCGCTGTGCAATCGGTGGGCGATGGTAATGGTCGTGCGGCCCGAGGTCAGGTGCGCCAGGGCGCGCTGCAGTCGCACATCGGTGGCGGCGTCGACGCCGCTGGTGGCCTCGTCGAGCACCAGCAGATCGGGATCGGTCAGCGCGGTGCGCGCCAGGGCGACCAGTTGCCGCTCGCCCGCCGACAACGCCTCGCCGCGCCGTCCGACCACCGTGCGGAGGCCGTCGGGGAGATGATCGATCCACTCGCGCAGCCCGAGCCGGTCCAGGACGTCGAGGACCGCCTCCCGGGAGGCACCGTCGCGGCCGAGCGCGATGTTGTCCTCGATACTCCGGTCGAACAGGAACGGATCCTGCGGCACGATCGTCACCCGCCGGGCGAGCACCCCGCCGTCGATGTCGGCGGTATCGTTATCCCACAGCGCGACCCGTCCGTGCGAGGGGAGCAGCTGCCGGGTGATCAGTTTCGCGAATGTGCTCTTACCGCAACCGGTCTCGCCGACGACCGCGACGTGCTCGCCCGCCCGGATGCGCAGATTCACCGGCCCCAGGGCGAGCCTTTCCGGCACGTAGCCGAATGTCACCCCGGCCAGTTCGACGGACGCCGCGCCGGACGGGAGAGCGGTGTGCCGGGGAGTTCGCGAGCTGATCGGAGCGTCCAGAACGGTCGCTACCCGCCGCAGTCCGGCCTCGGCATTGCGGGCATCGGCGAGGCTGGTGACGGCGAACTGCATCGGCCGTACGAAGAATGTGGCCAGGAACAGGAATGCCACGATGTCACCGGCGCTGGCGTGCAGCGGGCCGATGCCCGCGGCCGTGCCGACCACGATGACCGAGGTGGTGATCAGTCCGCTGGCCCACTCACCGACCGACATGTTGAATCCGACCGGCCACAGCGTTCTGCGCTGTGCGGTGAGGACGGCGTCGATGCGCCGCTCGGCGCTTTCGCGCATCCGTTCCTCGATGCCGTAGCCACGGATGGTGTCGATGCCCAGCAGCAGTTCCAGCAAGCCGGCGTACAGTTCGCCGATCCGCACGCGCACCGCGTCGAAACGCCGCGCCACCAGTCGCTGTAGCCGGCGGCCGGCGATCGGGACGAGTGTGCCGATGATCAGCACCAGCAGCGCCAGCGGCCACGAATACACCGCCATGACGGCCAGCGCTAGCACCATCTGGCAGATGTTCTGGACCACGGTGACGCCGCCCGACTGCGCATAGACCGTCACCATGTCCAGGTCGTTGGTGACGCGGGCGACCAGGTCGCCGGAATCGGTGCCCCGGTCGGCGGGATCGCGACGCAGGATGCGGCTGAAGGCGGCCGCGCGCAACCGGAACAGGACCTGTTCGACGATCCGGATCAGACGCCGGTTCACCAGCGACGAGCTCAGCATCGCGGCCAGCACCGCCGCCACGCCGACACCGACCGCCGCGAAGACGATGCGGGACCGGGCGGCCGGCGTGGTGTCGGTGAGCAGGGCATGGTCGAGCGCGTACTGGATGGTGATCGGGATGACGATGCGACCACCTCCGGCGACGACGACCAGTAGTGCGATACCCAGGAGCGCGGTGCGCGGCAGGGGAGCGTGGCGGTCGATTCGGCGCAGCAGTGCAGGAATCGAATCGCGGTGCGGGGCAACCGATGTCATCGCAGCGTCCCCGCCATCCGATAGGCTCCGATCAGATTCCGGTACCCGGGCACGGTCGCCGACAGAACCTCGTGCGGGCCGTGCGCGACGACGCGCCCGGCGTCGAGGTAGACGACGGTGTCGGCGAGGGAGATCGTCGCCGCCCGATGACCGACCAGGACGACGGTGGTGTGGCGGTCCGTTCCCGCGTATTCCGTGCGCAGCCGCTCGACCACGGTGTGCTCGACCACGGGGTCCAACGCGGAGGTGGTGTCGTCGAGCAGCAGCAGGCGCGGTCTGCGGAACACCGCGCGGGCCAACGCGATTCGCTGCCGCTGCCCGCCGGACAGCTGGGCGGATTCCGATACCACGGTGTCGAGCCCGCCGGGCAGTGCGGCGACGAAATCCTCGGCACCCGCCACACGCAGCGCGCGCCGGACCGCGTCGTCTCCGGCGGTCGCGCCGAGGGTGATGTTGGCCCGCAGGGTATCGGCGAACAGGAAGGCGCTCTGGGTGACCAGCGCGGTGCGATCCCGCAGCGTGGAGGGGCTGATCCTGCGGGTGTCGATGCCGTCGATGGATATCGTGCCCCGGTCGGCTTCCAGCAGATGGGCGATGAGAGCCAGCAAGGTGGTCTTCCCGGAGCCGGTCGGGCCGACGACGGCGACCACGCTGCCGGGCGGAATACGCAGCGCGATGTCGTGCACCACCCGCGCCGCGGTGTAGCTGAATTCAACCGCGGTGAGGTGGACCCCACTTCCGGACGGCAGCGGTTCGGGACGACATCGTCCCTGTGTGGGGTGTTCGGTTTCGGCCGCGGTGGCCGCCAGTTCGTCCTGTCCGGTGACGCCCAGGGGAAGCACTCCGAGAAAGCGCGCCAGGACGTTCAGCGGGATCGCGGTGGTGATCAGCAGATAGACGACCTCCACCAGCGTTCCGACGCCGATCTGCCCGGCCTCGATGCGGCCGACGCCGACGGCGAGAATCACCAGCGCGGCCAGCGGCGGCAGCAGCTCGATCGCCGGTTCGAAGATCGCGCCGGCGCCGCCGACCCGCAGATTCGCCGCCCGCAGCCGGTCGGCCGACGCCTCGAACCGCGCGATCTCCTGATCGGTGATGCCCAGGGTGGCGATGACCTGACGGCCCTCGACCGCCTCGTGCGCCAGAGCGCTGAGCACGGCGCGCTGGTGCTGCGCCCGTTGTGCCCGCGGCGCCAGCACGCGCTGATAGGTGAGATTCGCGGCCAATACCAGCGGTATGACGATCACCGCGATCACCGCGAGCCACGCGTCCGCGAGCGCGATATCGACCATCACCAGCGTCAGCATCCCGGTCATACCGACGGCGAACGGGAAGTGCTGCATGGGATCCCAGGCCATCTCGGTATCGGAGACCGCATGCGAGACGAGATATCCGGCCTGATGACGCCGATGCCAGGAGACGCCCAGGCGCAGATACTGCGCGACCACGGCCTTGCGGGCCGCCGCGGTGGCACCGAACTGGATGTTCCCGGTCGCGACCGTCCGGCCTATGATGGTCACCGCTCGCAGCAGCGAGACCCCGAGCACGAAGACGGCGCCGGTCGCCCCGGCGGCCCATCCGAAGCCGTGGTGGGCGAAGCCGGCCACGACGATGTGATCGGTACACCAGCCGACCGCTTTGGCGCCCAGCACCATGCAGGCGCCGTTGACGATGCTGCAGAAGAAGGCGATCGCCGCCATTCGCGGATGCCTGCGGCAGCCGCGCACCAGGCTCGCCAGCCCGCGTCGCAAGATATTCGCCCCACGCTGCGTCTCGATTCCCGCCGCTGCGAGAACCGGATTGCCCCCATGCTCATGAATCCGACTGCCGGTGCACCGAACCTGCCACGCGTGCCACCGGCACCTCCTCATCTGTCGATTCGTCCACTGTCGCGAAGTTCGTTGTTTATGGCAACGAACTTGATCGGCGTGATTCGAAACCACCATCGGTGTCTCGTGCCGGGGAGAACAAGACAGTTCCGCTTATCGAATCGTTCAGTTCAACTGAACGCTGTCGGCGTCAATGATTAGGCGGGGCAAGGGATTTCAATCATCGTGAGCGCACCCGTCGATTTCGCCCGGCTCGAGTGTTCCACTGTGGCGACCACTCAGGCCGCTGACGATTCCGGCTCCAGGAGGACTGTCATGACCCCGATATCACGACCGGATTCGCCGGCCGAAGCACTGGCGCGCATCCGCGAGGTGCTGGCCGAATTCGCGAAGGGCGCCGGGGAACGTGACCTGTCCTTCGAACACCCCGACGAGTTGATTCGCGCGCTGGGTGACGCCGGATTCGGGCGCCTGCGAGTGCCGGTCGAATTCGGCGGCTTCGATGTCGACCTGCCGACGCTGTTCGATCTGCTCGCCGAGGCCGGTCGCGCCGACTCCAACATTCCGCAGATCTGGCGTGGACATTTCACGACCACCGAAATCCTGCGCGCTGAAACCGATGCCGAGGTCCGGGCGTATTGGCTGCACCGGATCGGCGCCGGCGCGGTATTCGGCAACGCGCAATCGGAACCGTCCGCCGTGATCGCCGCGGCCGAGGCCGCGGGCACCGTGACCGGCGAATGGGGCTCGACCACCACCCAGGTGCGTACCGACGAACACGGCCGGCGGCTCGTATCGGGAACCAAGTTCTATTCCACCGGCTCGCGCTTCGCCGACTTCATCCGCGCGGCGGTGGTCGACGAGGAGGGCAATCGCGGCTTCGTCGTCGTCCCCGCGCATCATCCGGGCGTCACCCACGCCGACGACTGGGACGGTATCGGGCAACGCCAAACCGGCAGTGGCACGACGCTTTTCCACGATGTTCCGGTCGAGGAGCACGGCGATATCGGCCGCTACCGAGAGTCGCTGCGTGGCCTGGACTCGTTCGTGCAGATTGTTCATCTGGCGAATCTGACCGGTATCGCGCGCAGTATCGTCGCCGAAACCGTGGACTTGGTGCGCGGGCGCACCCGCACCAGCCTGCACGCGCTCACCCGCAACGCCGCCGAGGACCCCGAGGTGCTCGGCGTCGTCGGGCGGCTCCAGGTCCGGCGCCGCACCGCCGAAACCCTGCTGCGCCACGCCGCGGTGACCTTGGAGGCGGCCCACACCAGCGGGGCGGAGGCCGATTTCGGATACGCGTACGTCGAGACCTCCGCGGCTCAGGTGGCTGTCATCGAGGCGGTGCTCGATGCCGCGACCACGGCCTTCGACGCGCTCGGCTCCTCGGCCGTGCGTAACAGCACGCACCTGGACCGCCATTGGCGCAATGCGCGCACGCTGGCCTCGCACAACCCGGTCGTCTACAAACCGCGGGTCATCGGCGATCATCTGGTCAACGGCGTGACGCCGCGGCCGGGCTACTACCGGGACCGGCCCTCGGTCGCCGATGCGGGCGAGGCGCCCGCCGAGGTGCGGAGCGACCGGTGAGCGAACACTTGCACATCAACGTCAACATCCTCAACGCCGGAGTGTTCGGCGGGTCGTGGCGCTTCCCCGGGACCGACCCCCTGGCGAGTTACGGCATCGAGCATTACACCTCGATCGCGAAGAAGGCCGAGGAGGCCACCCTCGACGCGGTATTCCTCGCCGACGGGCCGGCGCTGGATCCGAGCATCGAGCATCGCCCCGGCAACAATCTGGAGCCGACCACGGTGCTGGCCCGGATCGCGGCGCAGACCGAGCGGATCGGGTTGATCGCCACGCTCTCGTCGTCCTACAACGATCCCGTCGAACTGGGCCGCCGCCTGGGTGATCTCGACCATCTCAGTGGCGGGCGCTTCGGCTGGAATGTGGTCACCACCGCCGGGCCGGTCGCGGCGCGCAACGCACGGCGCCGGGCCGCCTCCGAGGCGGTCGCCTCCGATTCCGCCGCCCCGAAGGCGGTGTCGCGATGACCGCTGTTCACCCGCATCGCATTCCGGAGGCAGCCGGCCCGACCGTGGCCGGCATCCGCGCTGCCGCCGAGCCGATTCTGCGGCGGCTCGGTGAGACCGCCGCCGCCCGCGAAGTCGCTCGCGACTACGCCTTCGCCGAGGTGCGCGCACTGGCCGAGGCGCGGATCGCGCTGACCGGCATCGCCCGCGAGGACGGCGGTGCGGGTGGTTCGCTGCGTTCCGTCGCCGATCTGGTGATCGCGATCGCGCGCGCCGATTCCAGTGTGGCACAGGCGCTTCGCAGCACGTTCCTGGTCGCGTACCGGGTGGCGAGCCGCCCGGACCTCCCGCAGCGCGAGCTGACGTTGCAGCGGCTGCGGGCCGGCGATCTGTTCGCCGGCACCGTCAACGAGCGCATCGGCGGGGCGAGCGGGCAGACCAATGCGACGGCGCGCCGCTCGGGTGGCGACTGGATCGTCGACGGCGAGAAGTACTACTCGACCGGCGGCCTGTACGCGTCCTGGTTCTCCACACAGGCGCGCACCGAGGACGGTACGGTCCTGCGCTTCACCGTGCCCTTCGACCGCGCGGGTGTCGAGCGGCTCGACGATTTCGACGCCATCGGGCAACGCCTGACCGCAAGCGGCACAACGTGTTTCACGCAGGCGCGGGTGTACGACCACGAAGTCACCGAAACCGATGCCGCTGAGCCGGACAATCCGTGGCAGGGCTCGTTCGCGCAGCTCTACCTCGCCGCGGTCGAGGCCGGGGTGGCGGCGCGCGCGTTCGACGACGCCGTCACCTTCGTGCGGGAGAAGGCGCGCCCGATCAAACACAGTTCCGCGACCGCCAGTGTCGATGATCCCTATGTCCGCCAGACGGTGGGCCGGATCGCGGCCCATGCTCAGGCGGCCCGTGCGGTGGTCCTGCTCGCCGCGGAAAACCTCGCGGGCGTACAGGGCCTGACCGGGGCCGAAGCCCGCGCCGCGGGTGCCGCCGCCGCGGTCGAGGTCGCACAGGCCGGTGTGGTCGCCATCGAATCCGCTCTGGCCGCAGCGGAATTGCTCTTCGACGTGGGCGGTGGCTCGATCACCGACCGCGGCCTCGGTTTCGACCGGCACTGGCGCAACGCCCGCACCGTCGCCAATCACAATCCGCGGCAATGGAAACAGGCCGTCGCGGGCGCCTACCACCTGACCGGTGTGGAACCACCGACCACCGGACTGTTCTGACCCCTGATAGTCACCATCGACGACCCCGAGAGGACCCCATGACCGTCTACACCCCCGAGGCGCCCTACGCTGCCGCAGAGAATCGCTACGAGACGATCCCGTATCGCCGCAGCGGGCGTTCGGGTCTGGACCTGCCGTCGATCTCGTTCGGCCTGTGGCAGAAGTTCGGCACCGACTACCCCTTCGCCACCCAGCGCGAAATCATCCTTCACGCCTTCGATCTGGGCATCACCCACTTCGACAACGCCGACCGATACGGCCCGCCGCACCGGGCCGCGCAGCTGACCTTCGGAGCGGTGCTGTCGAAGGATCTGGCGCCCTACCGCGACGAACTGATCCTGTCGACGAAGGCCGGCAATCCGATCGGCGCCAGTCCCTATCTCCGTGGCGGCTCCCGCAAATCGCTGGTGGCCTCGCTGGAGCACAGCCTGCGCGATCTGGGCACCGACTACGTCGACATCTTCTACCACCACAGCCCCGACCTCGAGACTCCGCTGGAGGAGACGGTCGGCGCGCTGGTCGACGTGGTGCGCCAGGGCAAGGCCCTGTACGTGGGCATTTCCAACTACCGGACCGATCGGGCGCACGAGATCGCCGAGCTGCTGCGCGGCGAGGGCGTGCCGTTGCTGATCCACCAGACCCGGTATTCGATCTATGATCGCGGCCCCGAACAGAGCGGGCTGCTCGACACCGCCAGTGCCGACGGATTCGGTGTAATCGTGTATTCGCCACTGGCACAGGGACTTCTGACCGACAAGTACCTCGAGACGATTCCCGAGGGCGCGCGGGCACGCAACAGTGCCTTCCTCTCGCCCGAGGTAATCGACGACACCTACCGGCAGCGCACCGCCGCGTTGAACAAGATCGCCGAAGCGCGCGGCCAGTCGCTGGCGCAGCTGGCACTGCAATGGGTGCTGCGGCGTCCCGAGGTCACCTCGGCGCTGATCGGCGCCAGCTCCACCCGACAGCTCGACCACAACCTCGCGGCCCTGACCTTCCCGGCACTGACCGACGAGGAACTGGCGCTGATCGACGAACACGGCGTGCACGGAACCGGATCGCGGCGCTGAGATGTACGCTCCGATCGGCGCCGTAGATCTCCCGGAAACCATTCCGGCCGAGACGTTTTCGACCGGATTCAGCGAATCCACCCGGGCGCTGATCGCCGCCGGGCCGCGTACACCGCGCGAGTTGATCGAGCGCGGCGCCGGGGCATCGCCTACTGGTCGGAACCCCAGAACAGGTTGCCGACGATCTGCGGGAGTGGTTCGAAGCCGGAGCCGCGGACGGGTTCACGATCATGCCCGCCGACACCGCCGTGGATCTGGAGAACTTCGCCACCGGCGTGGTGCCGATCCTGCAGCGGCGCGGGCTGTTTCAGTGGGAGTATCGGGAACGGACACTGCGTGCGCGCCTGGGACTGCCGGTGGTGGACCGGCAGGTGGGCGACATCGCCGAATCGGCCTGAAACAGTTGTGCGGCAGTGGTAGCACCGAGGCGGGGGAATCGAGTCCCCGCCTCGGTGTTGTCGCTCAGCGCAGCAGCGGCAGCAGGTGCTCGCCCTGGCGGTGGATCTCCTGCAGGTAGGGGGTGTCGGACAGGACGAAATGGGTGATTCCGAGGTCCTGGTACTTCCGCAGCGATTTGGCGACGTCCTCGGCTGAACCGACCAGCCAGGTGCTGCCCGCACCGCCCCCACCGACCCGGCCCGGCGCGGTGTAGAGGTTGTCGTCGAGCACATCGCCGCGGGCCGCGAGATCGTACAGGCGCTGCTGGCCGACCGCGGCCCGCCACTGCGGACCCGGGCCCGCCTCATGGCTTTTCGCCATCTCCGCCACGCGGGCCTGGGCATCGGCCCACGCCTGTTCGGTGGTGTCGCGCACGACGGTGGTGACGCGCAGACCGAATTGCAGTGGCGGAAGTTCACGTCCGTGCCGCTCACTCAGCTCCCGCAGGCGTTCGATCCGCTCGCGCACGTCGGCGAGCGGCTCACCCCAGAACAGCTGCACATCGGCCACGGTCGCCGCCACCCGCTCGGCGGCGGGCGACGCCCCGCCGAAGTAGAGGGTGGGATGCGGCCTGCCCTCCCGGACCGGAATGCGCGGCAGCACGGTGGAATCGGTCACCCGGTAGTGCGTTCCGTCGTGGGTGACGTTCTCCTCGGTCCACAGCCGGCGAACGAGGCGGATGAACTCCTCGGTCCGTCCGTAGCGGGCGGCCTGGTCCTCCTCGGATTCACCGTAGGCGGCGAGATCGTCCTTCCCGGAGACGATGTTGATCCGCACCCGGCCGCCCGACAGATGATCGAGCGTGGCGACGGCCGAGGCGAAATGGGCGGGCCGCCAGTATCCGGGCCGGATGGCGATCAGCGGCTCGAACGACCGGGTGCGCGCGGCCAGCGCCGTCGCCACGGTGAGCGTGTCCGGCCGGCCCCACCCGGTACCGAGCAGCGCACCCTTCCAGCCGTACTCCTCGAGCGCTCGCGCCTGCGCGGTGAGGGTGTCGAGGCTGTTGTGATCGGTGGTGACGGTGTCGCCCCGGTGGCCCGGTGTCACTTGATTGGGGATGTACCAGAGGAATTCGGCGCTCATCGGGGTCGTCCTGTTCGGTGGTCGCGATCCGCGGCGGGCGCTGCTGGCTACCGCCGGAGGAAGAATGTTCGGCGAGGCGAACACCGAGAGTATGGCCCCGCCGGCTCGTCCGATCGCCTGTCCGCCCGCCCGACATGATGGGCGAAAAGCGCTGTGTTCTGCGCAAATTCGATCCCAGCAGAGATAAATTCCGGTCGATTCGAGAGCTACCGCGGCGCTCGATGGATCACCGGCCGGTCCGTGTGCGCAGGCGGCGGACATTTACGTCCGCTATCGCGGTAAGAATTGGCCTGAACCAAAGCCTCCGGCCGGCCGCCGGAACGTGCGAATGTCGTTGGGTTACCACAAAAATGGACCGCGCCGGGCCTGCGGAGGAGATCGGCGTCGTGTCCGCCGCAGGAGGGGGATGCGCCCTCTTGTGGGCTGATCGCACGATCCATTCAGCACACCGACGGTCCCGGGAGGGCATCATGACGTCGACACATACCGAGCCCGTTGCACCCGCGCTCGAGTCCATCGAATTGCAGGCGGTGATCGACGAGATCGCCGCGGATGCCCGGCGCCGCCGCGAGGCCGGCGGCGGTCGCCCGGACCGCGCGCTGGCGCTGGCTCGCGAGCATCGACTGGGCGCGGTGCGACTGCCGCATGACCTCGGTGGCGCCGGCTACAGCGTGCGCGAATTCTTCGCTCTCGCGGTGCGGCTCGCGCAGGCCGATCCCGACGTCCCGCACATCCTGCGCATCCACTGGGGCACCGTCGAAGAAGCGCTCCGCACGCGCGAGACGGAGCGAAGCAAGCAGTGGCTGCAATGGATCCGCGAGGGCAAGATCTTCGCCGGTGCGCAGTCGGAGCTGTCCGGGCAGCCGGGCGTGTACAGCTACGACACACTGCTCACCGCCGAGGACGATCATTTCCGGCTCAACGGCCGCAAGTTCTACAGCACGGGCAGCATCTACGCCGACTATCTGCGCATCGGCGCGAACGACGAAGCGGGACAACTGGTCAGCGTCGTCGTTCCCGGCGACCGCGAGGGCGTGCTGCACGTCGACGACTGGGACGGCATCGGACAGCGTGAGACCGGCAGCGGCACCACCGTCTTGGACGACGTGTTCGTGCACGCGGACGAGATCGGCGAATTCCGGCTGCTTCCGGGCCCCGGACGACCCCGCAGCCCGCTGGTCCATCTGCTGCTGCACGCGATCGCCGCGGGCATCCTGCGGGCCCTGACCGAGGACACCGCGACGCTGCTGCGCGAGCGGACCCGGTCCTATTCGTGGGGCAATGCCGAACTGGCCCGCAACGATCCGCAGTTGCTGGCAATCGTCGGATCGCTGTCGAGTACCGCTTTCGTGGTGGAAGCCGCGGTGCTGGCGGCCGCCGATGCCCTCGACGCGGCGACCCGTCACGTCTGGCAGCACGGCGTCCCCGACGATCGCTTGGAACTCGCGGCCTCACTCCAGACGTCGCAGGTCAAGGTGGCGGTGGAAAAGATCGCCCTGAGTGCCGCGGCCGAGGCCTTCGACGCCGGTGGGGCGTCGTGGACGCGCGCATCGGCCGGGCTGGACCGGCACTGGCGTAATCTGCGGACGCTGTTCTCCCACAACCCGACCGTGTACAAGGCGCGGGTCGTGGGCGATGTCGTCGTCAATGAGGCCGAGTTGCCGAGCGTCGGATTCTTCTGAGCCCGCGCGCTTTCCGCCGTGTGGTGCGGGGGAGTCGGGTGGCGGTGGTGCCCGCCGCCGTCCGGCGGCGCCGCACCTATGCGGTGAGTTCGGCGAGCTGCGCTCGCCGCACATCGGCGGACTGGCCTTGCACCAGGAGGAACAGGGCGGTGCGCGCGTAGAGCTGTGCGGTGTCGTCGCCGGCCAGCCCGCGCCCGGAGCGAGCGATCAGCAGGGCGCGGGTGATCACCGACAATGCCTCGCCGACAGAGACCTTCACGGCGCGACGATCCTCGGCCCGGTATGCCCCACCGCCGTGAGCACGTGCCTCGTCGGACAAGTCGTAGGCGGTGGCTCGCAGCTGTTCGAACCGTGGTCGCCACACCGCCGCCACCTGCTGCGCCGGTTGCTCCGACGTCCGTTCCAATTCACGCAACACGGTGTCGGCCAAACCGAAATGCTGGGCGCGTGCGTCGTTGGAGACACCTTGGTCGAGGAAGCGCGCTCGTTCGATGGATTCGGTGGTGAGCACATTCTCCTCGGGCACGAAAACGTCGCCGAGCGTCACCCGCGCCGTGCGGCTGCCGGCGACCGCGCCGAGCTCGAGCGTGCCGGTACTGTGCAGGCGATCGTCCACGGGAACGAGGGCGGTGACGACGGTGTCGGTGTCCCTCTCCACCGCCGCGACGGTCAGCGCCGAGTTGAGGCCCCAGCCGCTGACCCACGACACGGTGCCGTCGAATATCCAGCCGCCCTCGGCCTTTCGTGCCGCGATGTAGTGGTCGGGGTATCGCCGCACATCGCTGACCCCGGCGCCCAGCAGCAGCTCCCCGCGCAGAATGCGCTGTGCGAGTGGGGGAATCGGCGCACCGGTCGCTTCCAGGGTGCCGATCCGCTCCGACAGCGAGGCGTGCTGGGCCCAGACCAGCCAGGTGTTGAAGCACGCGCCGGCGATGATTTCGTGCACCTGACGATCGGTCTCACGGTCGACGCCGGCGCCGCCGTAGCGCGCCGGGGCGGTGTGGTTGAGCAGCCCCAGCGCCGCGAGTTCCTCGATGTGCTCGGTGTCGACGCCCTCGCGATCGGTCGCGAGGGCACGCGGTCGCAGCACGGTGTCGGCGTAGTCGCGCACCTTCGCGACGAGCGGGTGGTCGGATCCTGTCTTCGCGAATGTCACTGCGTCCCTTCCTGTCTCTACCGAGGACGCAACCCACCGGGCAGGCGGCGACCGGCATCCTTCGACCGAAATTATCGGCCCGGACGGTGCCGGCGGATCGTTCCCGCGAGCGGATCAGCCGCCCTCGCCGCCGTCGGACCTGGTGCGAATCGATACTGCCGGACAAAAATTCCCGCAGATTCGAGGTGCGGGCATCCGCCGGATCTACGGAATTGCCAATTTCTGCTACGAGGTTCTTGGCGATTCCGTCAAGAAATACTTCATATTTCTCGTTCGCCGCAGCTGGGCTCAGGCTGAATTTTTTCGTAGGTAGAAACCGTTGGGGGGCTTACGTTCTGAACCATATCAATTCCCCGGAGTGGCAATCCAGATGAGGATGGTGGCCGGGGCCGGCGCTGGAGAGGGAAATATCGTGAGCGGCAGAACAACGCATCGTGAGGTGCGACCGTGAGCAGAATCGGCGGCAAGCGCCTGCTCGGAAAATTGACGGCGTTGTCGGTGGCGTTCCTCGCCGTCTCTGCGCTGGTGGCCGGCTGCGGTCTCGGAAAAGACAACGGAGTGGTGTACTTTCGCTTCGCCAACTCGCCCACCGCACTGTCATTGGTCAGGATCGCCGACGAGCTGGGGTACTGGAACCACGCCGGGGTGAAGCCGAAATATGTCGGTCCGGCCACCGCCGTGCCCGCGGTGCAGTTGCTCGATCAGAACAAGATCGATATAGCGACCGGCATGTTCAACGGCGATATCGACGGGAAGGTGAAGGACTTCAAGTTCACCGCCATCGCATCGAGCATGCTCGATCTGCCGAACGAACCGCATATGGCCTATTTCACCAAAGCCGGTTCGGATATCACCAAGAACAACCTGAAGGCCCTCGAGGGCAGGACGGTCGGCATTTCGGCGACCAACAGCTGTGTCGATCTGGTGATCAAGCAGTACCTGAAGAACAACGGCGTGGATCTGAACAAGGTCAAATTCCTCCAGCTCAAGGAGGAGTTGATTCCGCCGGCCATCGAAAAGGGGGAAGTCGATCTCGGCGTCTTCCACCCGCCGCTGGTGGGTGTGCTGCTGAGCAAGCCCGACAAGTTCACCGAGGCCTTCACCTCCTTCGACGACTGGGGCCCGCAGGGCGGCCAGGCGCCGTATGTCGCGAGCAACGCGTGGCTGCAGAAGAATCCGGCCGCCGCACGCGAATTCGTCGGCATCATCGCCAAGACGGCGAACTGGGCCAACGCTCACCCCAAGGAGTCCGCGGAGATCGCCGGTAAGACCACCGGCTACCCGGTGGAGCAGACCACCAACTGGCACTACGCACCTAACGCCCTGCTCGACAAGGCGAGCCTGCAGTTGTGGTGGGACCTCGTGCGGGATGTGGGCAAACCGCTGCCGGGCTCGGAGAAGCTGAAGCCGGAGGACATCGCGACCAACGCCTTCAACCCGTACGCGAAATCGGCCGATCTGCTCGAATCCCAGGAGCAGAACACCACGATTCTCGACAGCGAGCAGAACAGCAAGGTGCTGAAAACCGATCTCGTGGAGATCGCCGGCGCCGAGAAGTGATCAGGCGTTGTTCAATCCATTATTCGTCCCACAGAGAAGTCGAATGTCATGAGTCAGCAAGTGCTCGTCGAGCAAGTGGAAAAGGATCCGCCGCGGCCCGCGCCGACCGAGTGGAAGATCGAGGCGAAGAGTGTCGGCAAGCTCTACCCGCGCACCGATCGGCGTGCGAAGGAGGCGACCACCGTCCTGGACGGATTCGATCTGCGGATCGGCAGCGGTGAGTTCGTCTCGTTGCTGGGCCCCAGCGGATGCGGGAAGTCGACGTTCCTGAACATCCTCGCCGGTCTCGAAACCTACAACGGGGGAGCCGTTTTCGTCGACGGTAAGCGGGTCGAGGGCGTCAACAAGAACGTCGGAGTCGTGTTCCAGGGGTATGCGCTGTTCCCCTGGCTGTCGGCGCAGAAGAACGTCGAGGTCGGTCTCAAGGTCCGCGGTGTTCCGAAGGCCGAACGCCGGGAGCGCGCCGCGCAGGTGCTGCGGACAGTGGGACTGGAATCGGCTGCGCATCGGCTGCCCCATCAGCTGTCCGGTGGTATGCGCCAGCGTGTCGCGATCGCGCGCGTGCTGGCCTACGAGCCGGAGATATTGGTCTTCGACGAGCCGTTCGCGGCCCTGGACGCGCAGACCCGTGAATTCCTGCAGAGCGAACTGCTGCGCATCTGGGAGTCCGGTGCCAGGAAGAAGACGGTCCTGTTCGTCACCCACTCGATCGACGAGGCGATCTTTCTCTCCGACCGGATCGCGGTGATGACGCGGGCGCCGGGCCGCGTGAAGGCGGTGCTGGATGTCGAGCTGCCGCGTCCACGCGACTCCGAGGTGCGCAGTTCCGAAGATTTCGTACACATCCGCTCGCGCGTCGCGCGGATCCTCGAGGAGGAGGTGCGCATTGGCCACGACGATCAGTGAGCCGCTGCGTGATTCGGAGGCGGCGACCGATCGTGACCTCATCCCGCCGAAGGCGCCCAATCCGTGGCTCGCGAAATTCGACCGGCTCCTCTACGGCGTCATCGGTCTCGGCCTGTTCCTGCTGCTGTGGTGGTGGGTGGTCGCCAGCGGCCAGGTCAGCGATCAATACCTGTCCACACCGCAGGACACGTTCGCAGCGTTCGTCGACGGACTGAGCGACGGCACCCTGGGCAGCCAGATCTGGCCCAGCGTGCAGCGCGCGGTGATCGGATTCGTGATCGCGCTGGTACTGGGTGTCGCCCTGGGCATCCTGGTCGGATCGTTCCGGATCTTCCAGAAGCTCGCCGAGCCGGTCTTGCTGTTCTTCCGGAACCTGTCGCTGCTGGCGTTGCTGCCGGTGTTCGTGCTGTTCTTCGGCATCGGCGAGGAGTCGAAGATCGCGATCGTGGTGTGGGCCTGCTTCTGGCCGATCTTCGTCAACGCGGTGAGTGCGGTGAGCGGGGTCGAGCGCCTGCTGCTGAACGCGGCGCGGACGCTCGGCGCCGGACGGTTCTACATCTTCACCCAGGTCGTGCTGCCGGCGGCGATTCCCGCGATCTTCCCCGGGATCCGGCTGGCCGCGGCCAACGCGTTCACCGCGCTCGTCGCGGCCGAACTCGTCGGCGGTGCACAGGGGATCGGCATCTATATCAACACCGCCTCGTTGCGGTATCAGACCCCGCAGATGTATGCCGGAATCTTCGCCCTCGGCGTGGTCGGAATCATCGTCAACGCGATTCTGACCGTCGTCGAGTGGCGAGTGACCTCCTGGCAGCGGGGACTGACGAGCAAATAGCGCGGAAAGTAGTGGAATGCACAGGACAGATCGGCGCCGGTTGCCCGCAGCGATGCGGGTTCCGGTTCGGCACAGAATCACGACGATCATCGCCTCGCTTCTTCTCATGCCCACCGCGGCCGCCGGATGCGGGTCGGCGACGAAGGTCAGCTACGAACCCGGCGCTGACAGCGAGAATGCGTTGGTCGTGTACGTCGGCCCCGGCGACGATCGGGAAATCCTCGATTACGCGATCCACAACCTGCTGCCGGATTCGGTGAAGGTGAAACCGGTCGACGCGACCGGCGACGCCAATGCCCGCATCGCCGCCGGCAAGGGCGATCTGTCCTACTTCCAGCACATTCCGGCTTTCGAGGCCGACAGCCGGAAGAATTCCTATACGAATCTGAGCATCGTGGCGAAGGTGAACGTGGTGCCCTACGGGGTGTACTCCTCGAAGTGGCGGGATCTGAAGGACACCAACGACTGGGTGCATGTGGGACTGGTGCAGGATCAGGTCGCCGCCGTGAGCCTGCCGCACGGCGCTCAGGTGGCCCTGCCCGCGACGCCCACCGGTTTCGCGCGCGGGCTCTACCTGTTGCAGAGTGCGGGCCTGGTGACGCTCGATCGGCCGTTCGGCGGCACCTCGGCGGCGGATCTGACGATCGGTCAGGCGAACGTGCGCGACTCCGCGCGGCATCTATCGTTGCTGCCGTTGAGTTTCGACCAGGATCTGGCATCCATCTATCACAGCTACGACGCGGTGGTCCTCAGTCCCGACCAAGCGGCATCGCTGGGTCTGCAACCGGCGAAAGACGCGCTCGCGATCGAGCCCGGACCCGAAAATCCTTATGCGCACGTCCTTGTCGCGCCGTCTCGACTGGCGGGCGACCAGCGGGTGCTGGAACTGACTCACGCGCTGGAGAGCCCCCGGCTGGCCCAGTTCCTGGCGACGAAATACCGGGGCGCGGATATCGCCGTAGCCGCCGCGGGCGCCAAATGACGTCGTCCGGCGGTACGGGGCCGAAATCACTTCACAGAAGGAAGACAATGGCAGACAGCGACATTCGCGAGCGGCGCGCACCCGTGCATAGGCACCTCGTCCGCCGTGGGAGCGTGGTGGCGATCGCGGCCGCGGTGCCGCTGGTGGCATTCGCGGCACCGGCCGCGGCGCACGTGCAGACCGATGGCACACCGGTGACCAAGGGCGGCTACGGAGTCGTGCATCTGATCGTGCCCGGTGAATCCGCCACGGCGAATACAGTCGGGCTCACCGTCACCATCCCCGCCGGGGTGGATCTGACATCGGCACGGACACAACCCATTCCGGGGTGGACGGCGTCGGTCGAACGGGAACAGGCCGCCGGTCGGGTGACCAGGATCGTGTGGAACGCGAACACGCCGGCCGACGGTTTCGGCAATGCGCAGTACCGCGAATTCTCGTTCTCGGCGGGACCGTGGCCGAAGTCCGTGGATTCGGTCGCGCTGCCGTCCGATCAGCGGTATTCCGACGGTTCGGTGGTGTCGTGGAACGAGATAGCCGTCGACAAGGCCAGCGAGCCCGAGCATCCGGCGCCCGTCGTGCCGGTGACTCGCACCGTCGCCGGACATTCCGACGACGGCGGTCATGTCGTATCGGCGGCGAACACGTCGCTGGACGGGCACGACGACGCGCTGCACGACGGCGGCGAATCATCGCCGAGCGGATGGTGGCAGGTGTTGTCGGTGGTGGCGCTGCTGTTCGCGGTCGCGGCGGGTGCGGCGGCGACACTGGCATTGCGGCGCGATCGTGAGCCTCGGTCCTAGGGGTGCACTGCGGTGCTGGTTCGTCCTGATCGTCGCGTGCGTGGCGCCGGTGTGGTCGGCCGGCGCCGCGGCCGCGCACGCCGTGCTGGTGTCGACGACACCGGAATCGGGAACCCATGTCGACACAGCGCCGGGTGAACTGCGGCTGCAACTCGACGAGCCGGTCACCCTCGTCGCGGGGTCGGCGCAGCTGATCGACAGCGGCGGAAAGCGATTCGCGCTGTCCGCCGCTCGGCTCGACGACGGTCAGCGCCGGGTTGTGCTGGTGCCGGCCGAGGCGGTTCCGGACGGGGCCTATCTGGCCACCGCGCGCGTCGTGTCCGCCGATACCCACGTGGTGTCGTTATCGATTCAGTTCACCGTGGGTGCGGTGACCGCGCAGGGCCGGTTCGCCCAGCATTCTCCGACCGGTATCGAGCACTATCTGAACTCTCCGACGCGGGGTATCACCTATCTGGGATTGATACTGTCGGCCGGACTGTACGCCGCGGCGCTCTGGGTGTGGCCGACGGTTATTCGCAGCCGACGTTTCCGGGTGCTCTATCGGGTGGGAATCGGGATTTTCGTCGCCGGATTCGTCTGCCGATTTCTCGTTCTGGTCGCCCAGCAGGACGGCGGTCTGTCCGCGATGTCGGTAACGGGTGCACGCACGGTTCTCGAGACCCCGCTGGGAGTGGTGACGGTGATCGCGGCGCCGGCCTCGATCATCGCCTTCGCTCTCGTCACCCGTGCCGCCCGCGCGGTCGTGGGAGCGGGCGCAGCGCAGGCCGCTGCCGCGGTTGTCGCGGTGACGCTGGACGGTCACGGCAGCTCGGTGCAGGGGTGGCCGTGGTCGTTCGCCGGTACGTTGCTGCACGTGTACGGCATCACCGTGTGGCTGGGCGGTGTCGTCGTGATCGCCTTCGTCTTGCGCGGTGCGCCGAATCCGACCCGATGGCATGCCGTCGCGGTCGGGCACGTGCTGGCGGCCGTGGCCGGTGGAATCGGGCTGGCGGTCGTGCAGGTACACCCGCCGCCCGCGCTCGTGCACACCACCTACGGCCGGGTCCTGGTGGCCAAAGTCGTTGTGGCACTGGGCGTTGTGACGCTCGGCTACCTGAGTCTGCGCTGGTTTCGCCGCACCGGTGCGATCGTCGGACGGCCCGGGTCCCTCGTGCCGGAGACAGTGCTCGCGACGGTGGTGCTGGCGGTGACCTCGGTCCTGGCGACGCTGCCCCCGGCGAAGGACACCTACACCACCGATCTCGTCACCGCACTCGACTTCGGGGCCGCGCAGGTGCTGCACGTCGGCATCGACTCGATCCGGCACGGACCGCAGCGGCTCGCGGTCGACTACATACCAGCGAATACCTCTGCGGCGCACGGCGATTCCGCGACCGTGAGCGTCGACCTGTCGTCGGAATCGGCGAATGTGGCACGATTACCGGTGACGTTGGGGCGCCCCGTGGTGGAGCACGGATCCCTGGTATGGCGCAGCGAGCATCTCATCGTCCCCGCGCCGGGGCAGTGGAAAGTCACCGTCCGATTCGACGGCGGCACCGGCCCCAAACTCGCCTCCTTCTCCTACCGAGCTCTGTGACCGAGCCGGAACGAGGAAGCGATCACCCCAGCGGGGATTGCAGCGCACGATGTCGCCACAGCACGCTCGGGATCGCTCAGCACGGATCGTGGGCGCATGGCGGGATATTCCGGCGCCCCGTTCGCCCGCGAGCTCGGTATCCGGCCCGGTAGCCGCGTGCTGCTCGCCAACGCCCCGAGCGGGTTCGCGCTCGAACCGCTCGGTAGTGACGGCACGGAAAACCACGACATGGCTTGACGGCGTTACCGGGCGCCGGTGAGTTCGGTCTGCCCAGTCGGTACCGACGGACGGCCTGGTCTGCCGGCGTGGAACCACAGATCATCAACCCCAGCGCACATCTGATGGCGATCGCTCGAACTGCCGGCTGACTCCTCTCGGCATGCGCATCCCCGGGGTCCATATGGTTTCGAGCAACCGGGCAGCGGTCACGAGGACCAGTGCGGGGGCGGATGTCCGAGTAACGTTCGCGAACCTTCAGCGATCTTTCAGGCAACACGTTCAGGGAGGTTCGACATGAAATCTGTGAAGCGACTTGCCGCGGGTGCCGTCGTCGCTACCGCGACGGCTGCTGCGGCGCTGGCCGGTGCGGGTGCGGCGCAGGCCGATGTTCCGGTGTGGCAGGCCAACTGTCACGTCTACAACATCTTCAATACCGGAGGGATGTCCAACTGCGAGTTGCCGACCTGGCAGCAAGTGAAGCTGACGTGCGTCGCGTGGCCTGTTCCGTTCACCTATTGGAAGTACGGCCCGGTGCAGTACGGGCAGAACCAGTCATGGGCCAGTTGTGACTCGCCGGGGGCGTTGGTGCGCGTCGAGGTCATCCAGGCGTAAAGCTGAAGCAACCCAGGGTTATTCGTCGTCTGCGGCCGTAGTCCAGCGTCATCATTCCCGCCTCCTCCGCAGGGTGGACGCCCAGAATCATGCGGATGTGGCGATCGGGGCTGCGGAGCCGGCGAGTAATCAAGCGCCCCAGTGCCTCCGGCATCGGGGCGCTTCGGCGCATCGCCACAGCACCGCGCTGTCCCGGCAAGGCACCCGCGTACTCCGCTACCCGCCAGGACCGGGGGCTCAGGTGGACGCTCCCGATATGTGTGGCCGACGATGGTGGCATGTTGCTCACGCGCGAAGTCGATGTGTTCGAGAGTTTCCGGGCTCGTCTGGAAGCGATCGCCTATCGCTTGCTGGGCTCGGCCAGTGACGCCGAGGACGCGGTGCAGGAGACCTACCTGCGCTGGCAGGCCGCCGACCGTGAGTACGTGCAGACGCCCGAGGCGTGGCTGACCAAAGTGCTCACCAACCTCTGCCTCAACCAGCTCACCACGGCTCGCGCCCGGCGGGAAACGTATGTGGGACAGTGGCTTCCGGAGCCGGTGCTGGCCGGCGACTCGATGCTCGGGCCGGCCGACACGGTGGAACAGCGGGAATCGGTATCGATTGCCATGCTCACCCTCATGGAGCGGCTCACCGCCAAGGAGCGCGTGGTGTACGTGTTGCGCGAGGCTTTCGGCTACCCGCACCACGAGATCGCCGAACTGATCGACATCACCGAAGCCAACTGCCAGCAGGTGTATCGCCGCGCCAAACAGCATCTGTCGATGGAACGGGCGCGCATCGAGGTCGACGAGGCCGCAGCGCGACGGATCGTGGAGGAATTCCTGGCCGCGGCGGTCAGCGGGCAGACCGAGAAGCTGGTAGAGCTGCTGACCGATGATGCCTCCATTGTCGGCGACGGCGGTGAGTTCCTCGCCACGCTGAGCCGGCCGCTGTTCGGCGCGCAGCGCGTCGCGCGGTTCGTGTGTCTGGCGATCAAGCCCTCCAACGGCACGTGGAACAAGCTCGGCGGCAAGCCGGAGATGTTCGCGGCTATCGCCAACGGCATGCCCGCGCTGGTGCTGGTATCCGAGCGGCGGATTGTGGCCGTGGTGGTCCTGCAGGTCACCGTCGAGGGCATCGCGGCCGTGCACGCCCAGGTCAACCCCGACAAGCTGGCACATGCCAACCGTCGGTGGGCCACCCGCGCACCGGGAGCACCCCTGCCCGAACTCTGGTGACGCACATCACATCTGGTGACTGTCAGGCTTCGTGCCCCTGTCCGGTTCAGGTATCGACCCTACCGAGACAGGAGTACAACAATGAAGCACCGCATCGTCGTCCTCGGAGCCGGGTATGCCGGAGCGATCACCGCCGGCCGCCTGGCCAAGCGACTGCACCGCGACGATATCGAGATCATCCTGGTCAATGCCGAGCCCGATTTCGTCGAACGGATCCGCTTGCACCAGGTCGCCGCGGGTCAGGATCTGCCGGTCCGTCCGCTGCGGAAGATCTTCGCGGGCACCGGTGTTCAGGTGCGGGTCGCGCGGGTCGATTCGGTCGACGCGGACCGCAAGACCGTCGAACTGGCCGGTGAGAACGGCGCCGAGACGCTGGCCTACGACACCCTGGTCTACGCCTTGGGCAGCACCATCGCCGACATGGGCGTGCCCGGGGTCGCCGAGCACACCCACAATGTGGCGAGCAGGCAGGCGGCACTGCGGTTGCGGGAGCGCCTGAACGAGTTGGTGGCGGGGGAGACCGTCCTGATCGTGGGTGGCGGCCTGACAGGTATCGAGGTTGCGACCGAGGTCGCCGAGGCGCGCCCGGACCTGAAAATCGCCATGGCGGCGCGCGGCGGCGTCGGCGACTGGCTCGACGAGAAGGCACAGACCCACCTGCGCGCCGGCTTCGAACGTCTCGGAATCGCCGTGCACGAAAACGCCGACGTCACTCGCGTCACCGATCGTGGCGTCGTCACCCGATCGGGTGCGCAGATCCGAGCTCGAACGATTGTCTGGACAGCAGGTTTCGCCGTGCACCCCATCGCGGCCGCCAGCACACTCACCGTCTCCGAGTCCGGGCGCATCGTCGTCGACGACACCCTGCGCTCGGTCTCGCATCCCGATGTCTACGCCGTCGGCGATGCCGCGCACGCCGCCGGAGTAGGCGGCAAGACGCTGCGCATGGGCTGTGCCACCGCCTCACCGATGGCCTGGCTGGGCGGCGACGTCATCGCCGCCCGGTTGACGGGAAGAGAAGTCCCGAACGCTCCGATCGGCTACAACAGCCAGTGCATCAGCCTCGGCCGCCGCGACGCCATCGTGCAGAAGGTCACCAAGCAGGATGAGCCGACTTCCAAGGTCGACGTCGGCCGCAAAGCCGCACGCGTGAAGGAGCTGATCTGCAAGGGCGCCATGTGGAGCGTCACCCACCCCACCCTGATGATGCCGAGCAGGCGTCGCCACCTGATCACGCCCCCTGGGCTCGGCGGGCGAACCGCGGGATGGACCGCCGCTGCCGATCAGCAGCCGAGCACAATCAACTGACCGGCGCGCGGGCGGTGTGGCTCGCACGGCAGTGGCGACGCGACCGCGATTTCCGGGCAGGACACGATGTCGGTCGGCGAGGGCGGATCTCTGGCGACCGGCCGGGCCGGTATTCCGGCCGTGGAATGTGGTGGTAGCTCACCATTTGCGGCGAATCGCTCGAGAATATTCGATTCCACACCCGGGTTCGACGGATCGACGGAGCCGAGGGGCTATCGCAGATGGTGTCGACTCTGTTTGAATCAATATATGTGCCGGTGGATGGCGTACTGGGGCGAGCCGCTCCTTATCGAGGATCTGTTGTTCCGCCCTCAACATTCTCTGATCGACCAGAGTCTGCACTCCCGTATGGGGGAGACCACCACCAACGGGGACGGTTTCGGTGTCGGCTGGTACGGCGAGGGTGACGAACCTGCGGTGTACAAGGCGATCGAGCCGGCCTGGAACGACAGGAATATGCGGGAGATCGCCGGTCAGGTGCGCACGTCCAGGTTGCTGGCCCATGTGCGGGCTTCGACCGGCACCGCGGTTCAGCGCAGCAATTGTCATCCGTTCCGGCACGGTCGATGGTTGTGGGTGCACAACGGCGCCCTGCGCGGCTTCCGCGAAATCAGGCGTGACCTGTTGATGGCCGTGGATCCCACGCTGTTTTCCGACATCGAGGGATCAACGGACACAGAGGCTTTGTTCTACCTCGCCCTGACCTTCGGTCTCGCCGATGACCCGCTCGGTGCCGTCGCGCGGGCGGTCGGTTTCGTCGAGGACGTCGGGCACGCGAACGGAGTCGAGCGTCCGGTTCAGATGACCGTCGCGACGACCAACGGTCAAAGCCTGTGGGTCTTCCGCTATTCCAGCGAGCGCCGATCGCGGTCCCTGTTCTTCTCGACCGAACTCTCCCAGTTGCGAGCATTGCACCCCGAGGTCGAGGTGTTGCGCGAACTGGGCGGTGAGACCCGCTTCGTGGTGTCGGAGCCGCTGCGCGATCTCGAGGGGGCGTGGAACGAAGTACCCGAATCCGCTGCTGCGGTAGTGGGATCCGGCGCCGACGCGATCTTGCCTTTCGCGCCGATCTCACCCGTCTGAGGTCGACACAGGCGCTGAATCATGTATTCCTACAGCGCGTCGGAGACCGAGCCGCCGGTACGTTCGTCACGCCAGCTGATCTCGATTTCGATCTCGGTTTCGTCGCCGTCGATCTCGATTTCGAGTTCCCAATGGACGCGGTCGGGAACGACGGTCTCGATCGTATCGCCATCGGATCCCAGTTCCACCTCGGAGCCGCCCGCAAGGGCCTGTCCTATCGCGATGAGCCGCTCGGACACTTCTCGGCGCGAGAGTTCGGACTTTCTGTTGATCTCCAACTTCGGCACGACGACTCCTGCCTCGATGCGGTACGGAGCGATAACTGAACCATAGCTGATGCGGGGGTGATGTCACGCCGGCTGACGGTCTTCGGTGGCGACGCACCCTTCGGTAGTCAATCGTGCCATCTGCTTCAAGACCTGAGAGGGGCCTCCGACGCGCAATGCCTCGCGTTGTCGAACAGCGCCGTTGCCGCCCCGCAGAACGGCCGCCAACGCACCGCGCGTGAATTCGTAGTCGCCGGCCTGTTCGAGAGCGGGGCGGATATGGGTGAGCATGTGTGCAATGGATCCGGGCATGGGCGTGAAATGCGTTGTATCCGTGCGGAACTGCGAGCCGGACAGGCCGTCGCGGGCCGCGCGCCGGCATGCCGACCGTAGGTGTGCCAGGTCGACAGGCGCCGACGGCCGCCCGCTGTCCACTGCCGCGACGGAGGTGATGACCAGTGCCCGGACGAGGCTCGCCAACAGTGCCGTCTCCTCGACCGTGGCCGGCACGTCGCTGATGCGGATCTCGATCGTCGGCAGATGCGAGGACAAACGCACATCCCAATAGACCATCGCTGCGTCGAGGATGCGCCCGTCGTCGACAAGCTTGGTAACCATGTCGTCGTATTCGGCGGCGGACCGCAGGTACGGGGGAGGCCCGGCGCTGGGCCACCGTCCCCACAGCAGGTGGCGCCAGCTGGCGTATCCGGTATCGGCACCCTCTGTGATCGGGGAATTCGCCGTCAGGGCCAACAGTGCCGGTAGCCACGGACGCAGGTGATTGCTGACCTGCACCGCGACGTCGCGGTCGGGCACGCAGACATGAACGTGGCAACCGCAGATCACCTGCTCGGCCAGTTCGCCGAAATGCGCAGCCATGCGCTGGTATCTGGGAGTGTCGGTCATGGACCCGCGCGGCGGTCCCCAGATCGGCACTCCCACCGCCAGTGGTAGCGATCCTGTGCGCGCCGCGGCATGCGTGACCGAGAGTCGCGCCCGCCGAAGTTCGTGGTGCAACTCCGGAATGCTCGTGCACACCGGTGTGCACGTTTCGATCTGACACTGGGATAGTTCCAGTTGCAATTCGGCATCCGGGGCGCGTGCCGCGACGACGGTGTTGGTCAGCGAGGGGCGGCCGGTGGCCGGATCGATGAGAACGAACTCCTCTTCCACGCCGACGGTGAATGGACGAATGCTATTGCCGTGCAACGGATCACGTGGCTCAGTCGACACCATGGACGTCACGGCCACCTCCCGGGTCGGTGCTGTCGAGGCATGCGCGCTCGCCGAATTCGTTGCATCGCTCAGTGCTGACAGCTCGGATGGTCCGTGCGAACAATCTGTCGTTGATTCGTCGAGTGCGGCCTGTAATGCTACGAAGTTCGGTTGAATGGGTTGAATTGATTCTCGAGACAATTCTCCGATTCATCGACCAGCGCGATGGTCACGCTGGTGGAATTTTGTATTCCGGCTCCAGAATGCGGGGTACTCGAAGTTTACCGGAGAATTGCCCGCTAAACAGAGGATTGGTGCAGGTCTTGCGAATCGTCCTCGAACTCGACTCGCCTCCACCGGCAACACCGCCATCTACCGCTGCGAGTCATGAACTCGGGCCCGCCGCCCGGCTCCAGGACAGCGCCGCCCGCGCGCGACGGTGCCGTGGTGGCCGGGTGTTCGCCGGTGGCGGATCGCGTGGCGGTAACGATCGTCGGCGGACAGGTGGGTGACTGTTAGATTGAGGACGAGGAGATCGACTATCTCGTGAAGGTGCTGACCCGCTTCGGTTGATCCGCCGCCGCGTCGCCGCGTGTGCCGTGGAGGAGGTGTGATGCACGATCCCGATCCACCGTTTCGCCCGATACACCGGGCCGATGGCTACCTGTCTCCGGATGATTGCGGCCTGATCGACCCGGCCACAGGGGTGCTGGAAACCGAGCTGCGGTGCGCCACCGGAGTCGTGCGGTCGTGGCTTGACGGCTGTGACTACGCAGAGGGGGCCACACGATGATCCGACGACTCGTCATTTTCGGCGGCACCGGTGACCTGGCCGGACGCTATCTGCTGCCGGGCTTGGCCGCTCTCCACGAAACCGGCCGCCTCGACCCGGGTTTCGAGGTCGTCTGCGCCGACCGCAAGGGCCGCGACGATGAACAGTTCCAGGCATGGGCTGCGGCCCAGCTCGATCGGCACGCCCCGGCCATCTCGGCCGACACCCGGCAGGCGATCCTCGCGGCTGCGCGGTACCAGCAGGCCGACATCAGTGATCCGGCGCAGGTGGCGGAGACGATCGGCGGTGCGGAAGCGGTGGCCGTCTACCTGGCGTTGCCGCCGGCGTTGTTCTCCACCGCGATCCGGACCCTGGACGCCGCGAGTCTTCCCTCCGGTAGCCGGCTCGTATTCGAAAAGCCGTTCGGGGAGGACCTGACGAGCGCGCAGGAACTCAACACGTTGCTGGCGGATCTGGTTCCGGAACAGGCCGTCTTCCGGGTGGACCATTTCCTGGCGATGACCACCGTGCAGAACCTGCTCGGTAGCCGGTTGGCCAACCGGGTGCTCGAATCGCTGTGGAACAGCGCGCATATCGCCGAGGTCGAGATCGTCTGGGAGGAAACTCTCACCCTCGAGGACCGGGCCGGGTACTACGACCAGGTGGGGGCGCTCGAGGACATGGTGCAGAACCATCTGCTCCAACTGCTCTGCCTGGTGGCCATGGAACCGCCGATCACCCTGTCCGAACGGGATCTGCGTGACCGCAAGGTCGACGTACTGCGGTCGATCCGCACCCTGACCGACGACGATATCCGGCGCCGCACCCGTCGAGCCCGTTACACCGCCGGCGCGATCGGCGACCGGCACGTCCCTTCCTACACCGACGAGCCCGGTGTGGACCCGCAACGACGGACCGAAACCTTCAGCGAAGTCCAGCTGGCGATCGACAACTGGCGATGGGCCGGAATCGATTTCGTGCTGCGCACCGGCAAAGCCCTCGCCGCCGACCGCAAGGAAGTCGCCATTCATTTCCGGCCGGTCCCGCATATGCCTTTCGGCCATCACGGGACTACAGCGCCGAACGTTCTCCGGTTCGGCCTCGAGCCGGAAAGTCTCACGCTCGCCCTCACCGCCATCGGCGCCGCCGCGGGCACTCTGGTCCCGCTCAGCATGAGCGCAGCGATCCCGCCGCCCGACCTGCCCGCCTACGGACGCCTGCTGCTGGACGTGTTGCTCGGCAACCCGGCCCTGTCCATCCGCGGTGACGAGGCGGAGGAGTCCTGGCGAGTAGTCACTCCCATCATCTCGGCCTGGTCGCGTGACCTGGTCCCGCTCGACGACTATCCCGCGGGATCAGCGGGCCCCGGCACCTCGCATACCCCGAACCGGAAAGACCGCCGACAATGAACCGGCCGAACTCGCCGTCGCCTACTGGCGCACCACATACGCCATCGGCCGGGCACGCCGCGGGGGAGCTGCGGAGCCAGGCATGGTGGGACAACGCGGGAAACCGCGAGATGACCGCTCTGTATCTCGAGCGGTTCCTGAACTACGGCCTCACCCGCGCCGAACTTCAGTCGGGCCGGCCGATCATCGGCATCGCGCAGACCGGTAATGATCTGGTGCCCTGTAATCGGCACCATCTCGCCCTCGCCGATCGGATCAAGGATGGGGTCCGCGACGGCGGCGGTATTCCCTTCGAGTTCCCGGTGCATCCGTTGCAGGAGACCGGAAAGCGTCCGACCGCGGCGCTGGACCGCAATCTCGCCTATCTCGGACTGGTCGAGGTGCTCTACGGATATCCACTCGACGGAGTGGTGTTGACGACGGGCTGTGACAAGACCACACCCGCCTGCCTGACCGCGGCGGCGACGGTGAATATGCCGGCCATCGTCCTGTCCGGAGGGCCTATGCTCAACGGCTATCACAAGGGCATGCGGACGGGATCGGGATTGGTGATCTGGCAGTCCAAGCGGCTTCTGGCCAGGGGGGAGATCGACTACGACGAATACATGGCGCGGGTGACCGCCTCCGCGCCCAGCATCGGACATTGCAACACCATGGGCACGGCGCTGTCGATGAACAGCCTGGCCGAGGCCCTGGGCATGTCCTTACCCGGTTGCGCGGCGATTCCGGCCCCTTACAACGAGCGTGCGCAAATGGCCTACGCCACCGGCTTCCGGGCGGTGTCCATGGTCCGCGAGGACCTGACTCCCCGAAAGATCATGACCACACAGGCTTTCGAGAACTCGATCGTGGTCGCCTCCGCCATCGCGGCGTCGACCAACGTGCCCATCCACATCAACGCCATCGCACGCCATGTCGGAGTGGAACTGTCCAACCAGGACTGGCAGCGCGTCGGACACGGCATCCCGGTGCTGGTGAACCTCGCGCCGGCGGGCGAGTTCCTCGGCGAGGACTTCCACCGCGCCGGTGGTGTCCCGGCAGTCATGCGGTCGCTGCTGGAAGCGGGATACCTGCACGGTGATGCCGTCACCGTGTCGGGTCGAACCGTGGCGGAGAACCTCGAGAATGTCCCGCCCGCCGACCCGGCGGTCATCCGACCCGTGCACAACCCCGTCACCGCAAACGGCGGACTGCTGGTCATGACCGGAAACCTGTTCGACTCCGCGATCATGAAGACATCGGTCATCACCGGCAAGCCACCCGCGTTCGACTACCGCGCCATTGTCTTCGACGGGCCCGAGGACTACCACGCCCGCATCGAAGACCCCGAGCTGGGCATCGATCAGGACTGCATTCTGGTCATCCGCTACACCGGGCCCATCGGATATCCGGGCTCCGCTGAGGTGGTGAACATGGAGCTTCCCGCCACGCTGAGCCGGCAAGGCATCATGGCCCTGCCCACACTGGGAGACGGCCGGCAGAGCGGCACATCCGACGCACCGTCCATCCTCAACGCCAGTCCCGAGGCCGCGGCCGGCGGAAATCTCGCCATCCTGCGCACCGGTGACCGGATCCGCGTCGACATCGACAATGCGCGCGTCGATGTCCTGCTGACTGCCGAGGAGATCGCGGCGCGGTGGGCCGACTACACACCACCGGCGATCGAACACCAGACACCATGGCAGGAGATCTACCGTTCCACGGTCGGTCAACTGGACAGCGGGGGTTGCCTGGAGCTCGCCGTGTCATACCAGGATCTCGTCCACACCAAGGGGATTCCCCGTGACTCACACTGACACTCGCGCCACGATCCTGATCGCCGACTACGACTTCGGCGATGTCGACATCGAACGCGCGATCGTCGAGGCCGCCGGATTGCGGCTCCTCGCCGCGCAGTGCAAGAGCGAGGACGAGGTGATCGAGGCGGGACGCGAGGCCGACGGCATCCTGACCCAGTACGCGCAGGTGGGGTCGCGTGCCATCGGCGCGTTGCCCCGCTGCCGGGTGATCGCCCGCTACGGCACCGGTGTGGACATCGTCGACGTCGAGGCCGCGACCAGGCACGGAATTCAGGTCACCAACGCACCCAACGATTGGTGCGCCGACGAGGTCGCCGACCATGCGATCGCGCTCTGGCTCGCGGCCGCGCGCAAGATCTGCCAGTACGACCGGGCGACCCGGCGTGGCGAATGGCACTGGAAGACCGGAGAGCCCATCCACAGATTGCGCGGTCAGGTGCTGGGCCTGCTGTCTTTCGGCGCGATCGCAAGGCTCATCGCCGAACGGGCGAAAGGATTCGGCGTCGAGGTCTGGGCACACGACCCGTTCATCGACCAGTCCGAGATCCGAGCGGCCCAGGTCCGGCCGGCGTCTTTCGACGACCTCGTGGAAGGTGCCGACTGCGTGGTGATCCAAATGCCACTCACCCCGCAGACACACCATGCCTTCGACCGCGCGACGCTGCGCCGGATGAAGCCGACCGCCATCCTGGTCAACACCGCACGCGGACCCATCGTCGAGGACGCGGCGATCCAGCAGGCGCTCACCGAAGGGTGGATCGCCGGCGCGGCACTGGACGATCTCGAGGAGGAGCCCGCGAAACAGCGCGTGTGGCGCCCGACCAACCCTCTCCTCGAGCTGCCCAATGTCATCGTCACACCGCACTCCGCCTACTACTCCGAGGAGTCCATCGCAACGGTGCGGACCATCGCTGCCGAAGAGGCCGTACGGGTTCTGACCGGCCAACCGGCACGATTCCCGGTCAACGAGCCCGGCGCAGGGCCTGGTCGCAGCGAAGCCCGGGGTTGACGTGCACGGCGGACGGCTCGGTCGATGACGAGTCCCATGGACTCCGTGTTGCAGGGTTCCCGGATCCTGCCGGTGCTGACCGTGCCCGACCCGGCCACGGCCCACCGCTTGGCCGCGGCCCTCGCGGCGGGCGGTGCCCGCTGCGCGGAAGTCACCTTCCGCACCCTGGGCGCGGAGCAGGTACTCGAGACGATGGCGGCGCATGGCTCCCTGACGGTCGGCGCGGGCACAGTGCTCACCCGGGAGCAGGTGGACCGCGCCGTGGCCGCCGGGGCCCGCTTCGTCGTCTCACCCGGCTACGCCGAGGAAGTCGTGGCCAGGTGCCGGGAGCTCGAGGTACCTGTGGTGCCGGGCATAGCCACCGCCACCGAGCTGATGCGTGCCTTGCGTGCCGGCTGCCACACGGTCAAGCTCTTTCCCGCCGAACCACTGGGTGGATTGCGGACGCTCAGGGCGCTCGCGGCGCCGTTCCCGCAGGCCGGTTTCATTCCGACCGGCGGAATTCAGGACTCCCACCTGGCGTCGTATCTCGCCGATCCGGCGGTCGTTGCCGTCGGCGGCAGCTGGATGGCGACCGCAACGCTTCTGGAGCGGGGCGACTACGCGGAAATCCGTAGGCTGACTGCCGAGGCCGTCGATCGGAGCGCGCCGTGACCGACGTGGTGGCCCTGGGCGAGGTGATGTTGCGCTTCGACCCGGGCGAGGGCCGCATCCGCACCGCCCGCACCTTCCAGGTCTGGGAGGGCGGCGGTGAGTACAACGTCGTGCGAGGCCTGCGCCGCTGCTTCGGATTGCGAACCGCCGTCGCCACCGCTTTGGCCGACAACCCCGTCGGCAGACTGGTCGAGGATCTGATACTCCAAGGGGGAGTCGACACCTCGCTGATCCGCTGGGTCCCGGACGATGGCATCGGCCGCACCGCTCGCAACGGGCTGAACTTCGTCGAGCGTGGCTACGGCATCCGTGGTGCGCTCGGTGTCAGCGATCGCGCGCACACCGCGGTCTGCCGGCTGCGCCCGGGTGATTTCGACTGGGACACGGTATTCGGCGCCGGCCCGCGGTGGTTCCACACCGGCGGTATCTTCGCCGGTCTGTCCGAAACCACTGTCGACGTGGCCGAGGAGGCCATGGTGGCCGCCCGCCGCCATGGCCTCACCGTCTCCTACGACCCCAACTACCGCCCGAGCATCTGGGCGGACAGGGGTGGCCCGGGCCGGGCCCGCGAGGTCGATCTGCGTCTGGCCCGGCATGCCGACGTCGTCGTGGGTGCCCTCGCCTTGGCCGGTACGTACCCGGGTGATGTGCGTGTCGGTGCCGATGAGGTGGCGGACGCACTGATGGAGGCGGCGTCCCGAATCCCCCACGCATCGGTCGTGGCAACCACATTGCGCGAGGTCTCCTCCGCCGATGTCAACGACTGGTCCTCGGCTGCTTGGTCCGCCGACACCGGTTTCGTGACCGGCCCCCGAATGGATGGACTGCATGTCCTGGACCGCGTCGGCTCCGGCGATGCCTTCGCCGCCGGCCTGATCTACGGTCTGCTCGCCGGTGTCTCGGTCGAGCGCGCTCTTGCCTACGGCACGGCTCACGGAGCCCTCGTCATGACCACACCGGGGGATGCGTCCATGGCCTCCCTCGCCGAGGTCGAGTCCCTCATCGCGGACGGATCAGCCCACGTCAGACGCTGACCGGGTCGTCGGACTGCGGATCATTCGTAGCGGTGGGAATGTGGCTCTTCGGGACTGTGGGGATGACGGCGTAGCGTCGCGAGTTCGGTGCGGATTTGGGCGAGCAACCGGTCGTGTTCGTTGCGCAGGTCGGTGATGGTGGCGTCGCGGTGGGCCTTGTCGAGGGTGACCACGAGTGCGCCGCCGGGAAAGAGGGTGGCGTCCGAGATTTCACCGATGTCGTCGGCACCTTGTCGGCGACAGGCGGCGGCGACATCGGCGCGACGCAGGCCCAGGCGGGTGAGTGCTTTCGGGATGGCTCGGCCGTTGCGGACAAGGGTGGTAGGCCGGCCTTCGAACAGACGGACGAGTAGCGGATGGATGTTGACCGCGCGCACGACGATCGCGTTGAGACCGATGAGGATGGCCGCGCCGAGCAAGCCGCCGGACAAGCTGTTGTCGTTGCCGATGACCGCGTTCTGGACGACGTTGGCCAGTAGCAGCATGACCACCAGGTCGAAGCTGTTGAACTGGGCCAGATCACGTTTGCCGCCCAACCGCAGCAGCACCGCGAGCCCGCCGTAGACCAAAACGGTGCGCAACAACTTCTCGAGGGGCGGGATTTGAATGTTCCACAGGTCGTGCCAGATCATCGCCGGAGGTCTTCCCTTCACTCACACATCGGTCATGGTGTTTCCTACCCGTTGTCGCCGGGACGATTCGCTCCTGATACGGCTGCGCGGGCGCGCGAACAAGTCGCGAAACTCATCCGGAAAGCGCACCGGCGCGGACTGCCGGTGTAAGCAAGCGCCGACGTTGCGGAGAGAGCGCAGGAGCAACCAAAGGTTGCGTGTTTCGTTGGTGCCGACTAAAGTGCAACCAATGGTTGCGAATTGAGAGGAGAGGGTTGTGGAGTACGGCACCATCGAGCGCGAGATTCATATCGACGCTGCCCCCGAGGTGGTCTACGAGGTCGTGACAAAGCCTGAACACATCGCGCAATGGTGGGGCTTCGACGCGTCGTTCCCGGCGGTACCGGGCGGCAACGGGCGGATGGTCAGGCAGCCGCGAGACGGGACCGGCACGCTCGTGGTGCGGATTCATGTCGTCGCAGCGGACGCGCCGCGGCGATTCGTCTTCCGTTGGGGCCATCCGGAGAATCAACCTGCGACGCCCCGGAACTCGTTCCTTGTGACTGTCGAGCTGGTGCCCAGCGATGGTGGGACGCTGTTGCGATTGACCGAGGCCGGCTTCCGGGAGATCGGCTGGGAGGCAGCGCAGCTCGAGGCGTATTACCGCCGCCACCGTGCCGGCTGGAACCTGCACGTCTCGAACCTGGCGGCGTACGCGGCGGGTCTGGTGCGGTCGTGACGCCGGAGATCGACGATGAGCTGTGGGCGGCCATCGGGGACCCGACCCGACGCCGCCTGCTGGACCTGCTGCTCGCCGGCGGCCCCGGCACGGCGACGAGCCTGAGTGCCGCGCTGCCGGTGACGCGACAGGCGGTCGCAAAGCATCTGGGTGTCCTGGAACGCGCCGAATTGGTCATGCCCCACAAGGACGGCCGCGAGGTGCGCTACATCGTCGACGAAGCGCAGTTCTCCCGCGCTGTCGAGCAATTGGCGTCGGTTGGCGCGGCATGGGACGCACGCCTGCGCCGCATCAAGGCGATCGCCGAATCGGTGCACACGCTGCGGTCGAAAGCCGAATCGAAAACCGTTGAGGCGCAATCGGATCGGTGAAACGGTCCGGGATGAAAGGAGTCGATCCATGACACGTACCGAGCAATCTCCCGGGCCGCATGCGGAGGCCACTGGAGATTATGAGAAAACGATCCGTGTCCAGGCACATCCGGACACCCTGTTCGACGCGCTCACTACGGTCGCGGGCCTGGCGGCCTGGTGGACGGATGTCACCGGATCCGGTGACACCGGTGGTGAGCTCCGCTTCTCCTTCGATTCTCCAGAGCCCTGCGTGATGCATGTCGATCAGGCGACGCGGCCGTCGTCGGTGCAATGGACCGTCACCTCCTGCGGCTTTCTGCCCGACTGGGTGGACACGCGGCCGACGTTCACCATTGCCGCGGTCGGTCGTGACGCATCCGAACTCCGGTTCCGTCATGAGGGGCTGACCGCAGAGCTGGAATGTATCGACCAGTGCACGCGCGGCTGGGATCACTTTCTCGAAAGCTTGCGCCGGTATGCCGAGGACGGCCGCGGCATGCCGCGCGGCAGCAGCGCGGACAACGCCCGCCGCATTCGGGAACGGGCGTGACGCCGCTCGGTGACCGTCAGAAGGGGCCGTTCGGAGTCTCGCCGCCGTTGGGACCATCTGTGTCACCGAACAGGTCGCTACCTCGGTGACCGTCCCAACCGCCGTCGCCGATGTTCCTCGGGTTGTCCCCGTAGGTGCTGTCGTCGCCGAGGATTCCCGAGCCCGGCGACTGCCCGTCATCCGGGTCATGGTGACGGTGATGGTGATGGTGGGGCTGGTTGGCCAGCATCGACAATGCCACCCATTGCCCGGTGCTCCAGGTGCCGGCGCGGTCGGTGCTGCGGTTGTCGCCGTTATGGGCGTTCCACACGGTGTGATCCAAGGGGGCGTAACCGCGCAGTTCGCGCAGACGCCGCGATTCGGATCGGACGATCATGACCGCGAGGAGCGCGACGAGAGCGACAACGATGACGATCACGATCGCTGTTTCCATGCCATGAGGATGGTCGCTTCGGCGCGGTTGGGCAATGCACGCGCCGTACAACGTGGCGGCCCGTTGACGGGAATCCACGGCCGCGGGCAGAAACCTTTGCGCAATCCTTATCGCCGCCGGTGACGAGGCTTGCTTGGATGGTGGCGGAGGTGGCCGCGAAAGCGGCGTTCGCTGACCGGTTGGCATGTGCTGTCCGAGCGTGGAAGGCCCGGTGGTGAGGATGGCGCGGTATCTCGCGGAGGGGTTCGGTGCCCGGTGGGCTGTGCCGGTCGTGTCGGCGCCGGAGCATGTTCCGGCGTACACGCCGATGCAGGTGTGGATCGGAACCGCGGTGGTCCTGGTGATAGTGGTGGCGACGCTCGCGGCGATCGGCTGGATGATTCTGCGTGGTCGGGTCGCTCAGCATTCCCGGCACCGCGCGCACAGGCGTTCGTGACGCCAGGGTTCAGCATTCGTCCGGGCGAGTCGATGGTGGCCGGGGTGGTGAGCGTGGAAAACGCTCACCACCCCGGCTGGTCGATCAGCCCGTAATTTGCTGGACGATCTTGACCCCGACGAGGGCCACAGCGATGAGCAGGTAGCCCCGCAGTGCGATCATCCCGGCGGTGCGCAGCGGTGAGAACGCCGGTCGCGGAAGGGTATCGAGGGCGGGGGTGCGCCAGGTGTCGCGGTCGTTGTCGCGGATCTGTTTGCGTTCGGCGCGGCTGAGGGGAGTGTCGTCGAGTTCTTCGATCTGGTCGGGGTCCAGACCGCCGAGTTCGGCGGCGGTGCGTTCGGCGGCGGCGCGATCGGTCCGGCGTTTGCCGAGCGCGATCGCGATGCCTCCGAGCACACCGACGAGCGCGCCGACGCCGAAGCCGATTTCCAAAGTAACGGTGGAGATGTCGGGGAAGAACGTCGCCGCGGTGAGGGCCAGCGACAGCAACACCAACGACCAGACGATGACGGCGGCGACAATATTCTGGCGGGTGGTGTTGACCCACGGGCCGAGGATCGCCTTGTCGTTGCACAGCAACACCAGGAACACGGTGGCCGACGGCAGCAGCACACCCGCCAATGCCTGTACGCCCTGGGTCAGGAGCCCCAGTACGTGGTCGGGGCTGAACGACACCGCCGCGGCAATTCCCAGCAGGAGCGCGTAGCCGGCGTAGAACAGGGGAGCTTGGCTGATCTTCCAGTGCAGCGAGTGCCGCTTGCCCAGGGTGTCGCCGAGAGCGTAAGTGGTGGCCAGGCCGACGGCGTTGGCGCCGACCAGCGAGGCGTCGAGCAGCAGGATCGCGAACAGGGCACCGGCGGCCTGACCGACATGGTCGTGCAGGCCCTGGGCGACCGCGCCGGCGTCGGTGAAGGCGCCGACCGCTTCGGGAGCGAGGCCGAACGCCGCTGCGGCCATGATCGCGATGGCTCCGGACATGACGACGACGATGCCGACCCACAGGTCGATGCGTTCGTAGCGGATCCAGCGCGGGGTGATGCGCTTGTCGACGATGTTGGACTGCTGGAAGAACAGTTGCCAGGGGGCGACGGTGGTGCCGACGATGGCCACGATCAACAGCAGCAGCGTGGAGTTGAGCCCGCCGGGGAACGACGGAACGATACCGGCGGCGGTGGTCGACACGCTCGGGTGCACCATGAATGCCAGAGGGAACATCACGATGTTGATCGCGATGAGCGCGAACAGGAACCGTTCCCAGCGCCGGAACGATCCACCCGCGACCACGGCGAACAGCAGCACAGCCGCCAGTGGCACCGAGACCGCACGTGGTATGCCGAAGTACTTCAAAGCCAGTGTGACGCCGATGAATTCGGTGACGATGGTCAAGGCGTTCACGATGAACAGGTCACCCACGCTGAAGGCGCCCCAGAACTTGCCGAATCGGGAGAAGATGAGGCGGGCGTGGCCGACGCCGGCGACCGCGCCGAGGCGGACGACCATCTCCTGATTGACGTACAGGACCGGGATCAGCAGGGCCAGCGTCCATACCAGTGCCATGCCGTAGTTCTGCCCGGCTTGGGCGTAGGTGGCCACGCCGCCGGCGTCGTTGTCGCCGACCATGACGATCAGGCCGGGCCCGAGGATGGCCAGCAACATCTTGAAGCGTTGTCCGCGGGTGCGTCCTTCGGCGGTGTCGTGCTGGCCGATCCGGCCGAGGGCGCCGACGATGTCACCGACATGCGCGCTGTCGGCCACCGCGGTGCCGGCCGCCGGGCCGGTGGAGACAGTAGTGGTGCGGCGGGCCGAGCCGCCGGGGAAGAAGGCCATCGCCGTTCCTCGTTTCGAAATCGTGGACGCAAGACGCTGTCGAGCGCAGGTGGTTGGAACGAATCGGTGAGCGGGCGCAGCAGCGATAGGTCGCCGGTGCGCCCGGCTGATACCTTGCGGCGGAACGGGTTTCGTATTCCGCCGACTTTCTGCTACCGGTGGTGGGAGTGCGCGCCCAGGGATGCGGTGACCACGGCGGGAGGCATGTGGGCGAGACGAAGGTTGTGCCGCTCCTCGGGGGTGAGGTGGTAGCGGGCACGGACCCGGCGGGCGGAATCGGTGAGGAAAGCGGTGAAGCTCATGACTGTCTCCTTGCAGATGAGAGCCGGCGAGCCACAGCGGTATCGGCACACAGCAGCCACGCACAGGCCGCTCGGGCACGGCAGATCGCCGTGCCCGATGCGATCGGGTGCGGTGGACTCAGGCGACGACGGCGCCGCAGCAAGCTGGGAACGAAACGGCGGTTCGAACCGAACTCGGATACGGACTATCTCCGGATGGCATCTCGTCCCTCACCTCCTTGCTGCCAGGACGCACGCGCACGTCACAACTTCTGAAAAACAGCCGGGGTTGCATCGTCGCGAGAGCGACCGATGGGCACCCCTCTCGTCAGAGCTTCGGCACTGTACGACGTATCCCCTTGCGGGAGAAGCCACTTCGGATCATCCCTTAATCCGGGAAGATCTGTCCTAACCCTGGGCGTCTCTCGACGTCGTCGGATCAGTGGCCTGTGTTCGTACAGGAGCCTCGCCTAGCGAGGTGCTGACCGAGCAATTGTGCATTGCCGGGGACCACCTGTCAAACGGGGTGATGCACGCCATATCGTGGGTCGAAAGTTGCTGCCGCAGAGGGGGTTCGCAACGCGGGATGTCTTTTCCCGCGCCGTTCGAGTCTGTTCCGCTGCCGGGCATGCGGTTCGTGCCGATGTCAATTGCCCGCCGCAGCAGCGGAGTTCTGCTCCGGCCCCGGTTTGGGAGTGGTCTGCAGCTGGAAGAATTGGATCGCCGAGGCGATACCCACCGGCACTCCCAGCAGCACCGTGCCGGCGGCGGCGCCCAGGGCGACCCCGGCCGCCGCACCGGCGATGCAGCTGCCGACCCATCCGGGCACGAAGATAGGGGTCATCAGTGCGGCGCCGACGACGGCGCCGGCGACGCAGCCGCCCGCGCCACCGACAATTGTCCCGATCAGCGCTCCAGCCCCGGTCGCCAACCCGAACTGATTGGCCGCGCGTGACACGTTGTTGTCGAAATCCGACTGCGCGTCGACGTGCTCGAGCAATCCTGGCGGCAGTGCCGCAGGCATGGCCAGCGGGGTGCCGGCGGCCGGGGTGGTGTTCGGAGTAAGCGTCGCAGTGTTGCCGTTTACCTCCGCGGCGATCGGGAACTGCTTGCCATCGAATTGATAGGCCAGGGGGAGGCCCGCGACGATGGTGCCCTGCGAGTCGAGCACCTGGAGCTCGCCGTCGCGGGTGGTCAGCGAACCGAGATCGGTTGTGACGGAAACCGATTCACCGACCCGTTTCGCGGTCCAGTGAATCGCGGTCTGCGGAGTGCCGCCCTGCGAGAGAGGCGGCGTAACCGGCTGAGGCGGTGCGGCCGCCGAGTCGGGCATGTTCACGCAAATCACGCCGGAGATCAGCATGGCGGCCAGGCTGTAGGTGGTGGTCTTCCTCATCATTGATTCCTTCGCAAACGGACGGTACGAAATTGGTTTTCGATATTGCGGGCAGCGCAAATCGGCACGACCGGAGTTTTTCGGCGGCCATGCCTGAAGTTGATGAATTCGGCGAATGTCGTCGGAGCGTCGAACGCATTTCCCGAAGGCGATCGATGACAGCACGAATTAGCTGTCCGACGTCTCTGTGGGCACAGCCGAAGGAAATGTCAGATTCGTGTGATGTGAATCGAACCGCGAAGGTGCGCGAACGACAGGGGGCTCGGATACAGACTATCGCCAGGGGCCATGGTCGTCCTCACCTCCTTGCGGCCGGGGCGCACGGGAGCGCCGTCATCTGTGCACGAAGGGAGACTGCCGCTAATCGCGGGATCACACCCCTCTCGTCAGAGCTTCGGCACTGTACGACGTATCCCCTTGCGGGAGAAGCCACTTCGGATCATCCCTTAATCCGGGAAGATCTGTCCTAACCCTGGGCGTCTCTCGACGTCGTCGGATCAGTGGCCTGTGTTCGTACAGGAGCCTCGCCTAGCGAGGTGCTTTCTACGCCGCACAGCTTGACACCGATTACGGCGGACGTCAAATTCGAATGATGTGAGCACTGGTGCCGGCATGTAAGAGAATCGCGGGTGAGGACAGTGTCACGTTCTCACCTCGGTGAATTTCGCGAGACGGCCGATTTTCGCGCGCATGAAGTCGCGGACGATCGGGTGCGCGCGCCGCGCGGCGGACGCCGCGGATCGCTGATGATCATGACCACTGAGGAATGCGAAGTTGGTCAAGCTCCGCCGAGTTGGATCGCTTTGATCAGCAGCAGGACGGCGCCGACGATGAGGTATGCGCGTAAGGCGAGCATGCCGAGTTTGGTGCCCGCCGACCAGGTGACGGGTTCGAGGAGCGTCAGGGGCGGCATGCGCCAGTGATCGCGGTCGGCGTGGTCGGCCACGGGCGCCGGAGCCGGGGCGGGTTTGCCGCGTTGCATCCACTTCAGCGTTGCCACCGCGACGATCGCGAGGACGGCCAGGGCGACGGTGAGCCATCCGGCGGTGGCCACGACGTCGATGTCCGGGAAGAGGGTGGTGGCCATGAGGATGCCGGACAGGAGGAGCAGGACGGCGACGATGATTCCGGCGACGATGTTGAGCCAGGTCCGGTTGACCCAGGGGCCCAGGACTTGCGGGTCGTTGCAGAGCAGGAGCAGGAACACGCTGGCGCTGGGCAGCAGCAGACCGGCCAGTGCTTGGACCGCGGTGGTGATGAGCCCGAGTGGTGCGCCGGGGATCAGCACGATGGCCGCGGCGAGGGCGACCATGGCGATGTAGGAGAGGTAGAACTGTTTGGCGTCGCGGAAGCCGCGGTGCAGGGAGTGTTTGATGCCGAATACGTCGCCGAAGGCGTAGCTGGTGGCGAGGGTTACCGCGGCGGCGCCGATGATGGAGGCGTCGAGGAGCACGATCGCGAAGATCGGTCCTAGGGCTCGGTTCACGTCGCCGAGCAAGTGCGCGATTTCACCGGCGTCGGTGAATTGCCCGGTGGTTCCCGTGGTGCGGGCGGCGAAGTCGGCGGTCATCATGAGTGCCGCGGCGCCGATGACGACGACGAAGGCGCCGAGTGTGGTGTCGGCGCGCTCGTAGCCGATGAATCGTGGGGTGATGCGTTTGTCGACGATGTTGGATTGCTGGAAGAACAACTGCCAGGGCGCCACGGTGGTGCCGACGATGGCGATGATCAGCAGCACCGCGTCGGAGGTGATGCCGCCGCGCACACCCGGGATGACGAAATCCCTTGCCGCGCGCCCCCATTCGGGATGTGAGAGCAGCAGCATCGGAATCTGCAACAGGGTGATGGCGATGAAGACGAACATCGCTCGTTCCCAGCGGCGGAAGCTGCCGCTGGCCATGATCGCCACCAGCGCGATCGCGGCGGTCGGCACGACGATGTATTTGGAGATGCCGATGTAGTCCGCGGCGAGGGTGACGCCGATGAATTCGGTGACGATGGTCAGGAAGTTGAGAACGAACAGGTCGCCGACGGAGAACCAGCCCCAGCCGCGGCCGAAGCGCTCGTTGATCAACCGGGCGTGCCCGACGCCGGTGACCGCGCCGAGGCGGACCACCATCTCCTGGTTCACGATCAGTACCGGGATCAGCAGCAACAACACCCAGAGCAGGCTGTAGCCGTAGTTCTGCCCGGCCTGGGCGTAGGTCGCCACGCCGCCGGCGTCGTTGTCGCCGACCATCACGATCAGCCCCGGCCCGACAATGGCCAGGAGGGTCAGTGCGCGGGTGCGGAAGGTGCGGGGGTGGTCGGTGTCGGTGAGCCGGATACGACCGAGTGCGCCCTCGATATCGCCGAGGTGCGCCGAGTCCAACACCGCCGAGCGCGGCCGCGCCGGCGGTGTGCTCGGATGCGGCGCCGGGCGAGGCGGCGTCGTGGGTTGTGCTGGGGCGGAATCGGTTTCGTGCGGATTGGTCATAGCGATACGTCGTGGTTCGTGGCGTCGGTCGCCGGTTCGATATCGCGAATCGGGCGGGGCGCGGGTTCTCGTCGGCGCCAATCGTCGGGAATGATGGCTTCCAGGACGTCGTCGACGGTGACCACACCCAGCACGCGGTCGTTGTCGTCGATCACCGGAAGCGCGTACAGGTTGTAGTCGGCCATCAGTAGCGCGATATCGGTCAGGTCGGCGTCGGCGGTGACCCGGACCGGGTCGGAATCCATCAGCTCCGACACCGCGCGGCCGGGTTCGCTCTGCAACAGGGTTATCACCGATACCACTCCCACCAACCGTTCCTCATAGAGGACATGGATCTTCAACAACGCCTCCGACTGCAGGCCGTGCGCGGCGGCGATCACCGACAACGCTTGTGACGCAGTCGTATTCGGTCCACAGGTGGCGAAGTCGACGGTCATCAGGCCGCCGGCACTGTCGGGGTTGAATCCCATCAGGGTGATCACCTTGACGCGCTGCCCGGCGGGCATCAGATCCAGGACCCGCCGACGCCGGGATTGACGGAGGTCGGTGACCGCGTCGGCGGCGTCGTCGGCGCGCATGCGGCCCAGCAGCGCGGCGACCTCGGAGTCGGGCATGTCTTTCAGCAGGCGACTGGCTTCGTCGGGATCCAGTTCTTCGAAGACGTCGGCTTCCAGCTCCGGGTTGTCGTGCACACGGTCGAGGATTTCGCCCTGCTCGTTCTTGGTGGCGTCTTCGAGCAGGTCGGCGATCTGCGCCGGTTTCAACGCCCCCACCCGGCCACTGAGACGGCGCACGGTGATCGAACCAGGGTGTCCGATCAACGGCTCGAACGCTTTCCAATCCCGGGACGCATGCCCGGCGCCGGTTTTGATCAGGCCGAACAACCGGGCCGGGCGGCGGGTGTCGAGGCGGGCCAGAACCCAGCCGGAGCCGGTGTCGTCGAGTTCGACGTCGTAGGCGCGCACCAATTCCGCCGCCGAGACGTCGATCAACCGGTGGCCGAGGATATCGGCGCGCAGCAGCACCTCGCCCTCGCGTCGTTCGAAACTCCGCAGGTCCACCTTGTTGACCGCCAACAGGATTCGGTCCGCGGTGAAGTCGCGGATACTGCCCGACGAGACGAAGACCTTGCGACCCGCCATCCCGACCACCGCGCCGGTCACCGGCGGATAGGCGTCGCCGCCGGGAAGCCGGACGATCAGGTCTTCCACCCGGCCGATCGCCTCGCCGGACTTCGCGATCACCGGAGCCTTCAGCAGCTGCGACAGATGCAGGGTGCCGCCCGCTGACGTCGAGCCGGCCGAAAAGTTCTCGCTCATGTCCAACTCCCGCCTCACAGGCCGACATGGATGATGTGATCCGGATTCTGCACCGGCTGGGCCGCGACGGCGACTACGCGACGCCGACATTTACCTGAACGACGGGTGCGGTACCCGACTCGGATCGCCGTGGACGACATGCCGATCGCTCAGACACCGTCGACCGAGAGGGTGGCCAGCATCAGGTCCATGGCCGCCGCGCAGGGATCGGGCCGGCCGGTGTGGTCCTGGTTGTTCACCCACCAGGTCACGGTTCCGGTGTCGGCCGCGGTCACGGCGCAGCTTCCGGGGTCGCGGGGATTGCGCCAGTACATTCCCCCGAAGCGTTTGATCACCACTTTCTCGACCCGATACCCCTGCTGGTTGGCCACTTCGACGTCACGGGCGAGGGTGTCGCCGCGCAACCACGCGTAGGTGAGCTCGGCCGTGCCGGCGCCGGGATAGGCCGCTCTCCATCCGCATATGGTCGACCCGCCTTCGGGTGTCACCGCGGGCACGCGCACTGTGGCGGCGATGACGGGATCGGACAGCGGACCGCATCCGGCCAGAAAATTGGGATCGCCGGCGGGCCGGACGGCGGCATCGGGCTGCGTGTGGTTCGAGCATCCGGCCGTCACACACATCATGGCAATCGCGACGGCGACGAACGGCCCGATCCTTCGCATATCGCGCACCATGCCGCCGTGAACGCATCGGCCGCAAGGTCCTGCTGACAATCCATACGGATCTTTAGCGGTGTTCACCGCTGGTGTCGTCGGATTCGGCCTCGGGCGACGAGTTCGATGGTGACCGCGACCGCACAGGATTGCGCGAGGAGCAGGCCGAGGAGGACGAGGATTTGAACCGCGGCCGCGCGGCCGGCGGAGCCGCTGGCGAGGAGCACGCCGACGAATGCCCCGGGGAGCGTGACCAATCCGACTGTGCGGGTTTGGTCGACGCCGGGTAAGAGGGCGTCGGCCGCGGTGGATCGGATGATCTCCAGGCGTGCGTGGCGGTCGGTGAAACCCAGGCTCATGGCTGCCTCGACCTCGCCGCGTCGGTCGTGAACGGCGTCCAGCGCACGGCGTGCCGCCAGCGAGGTCGCGGTCATGGCGCCGCCGAGAATGATGCCACCGACCGGGACGACCGCAACCCCCGCGAGGGGAACCACGCCGCTGACGAGCATCACCGGAAGGACGGCAGCCCATCCGGTCGCGAGCGCTGCGGCCAGCCATGTTCCGGAGCGCCCCGCTCGTGCTCGGCGAGCGGAGGTGACCACCGCGGCCGCGAACATCACGCCCAGAACGAGAAACGAGGACCAGAGATGGCGCAGGGCGGCGGCGAGCACCAGCGCGACCACACTCAGTTGGACGATCGCGCGAACGGCCGCACCGGGCACGACCAGCGCCGACCCGAGGTATGCGAGCCGGTATACCGCTGCCGATGCGGCGATCAGAAGCAGACACACAACCGCCAAACTCATTCCGGGCGATGCGACGCTCACTGTTCCCACCTTCTGCTGCAGCCCCGGGAACCCTGAGGCGGCCGACCATGGGGGCCGGCTGTGCGACGCTCAGCGTTTCCACAGCGTTGTTTCGCGACACTAAGCATGTGTCTGCGGTTGTCGAGGTTCTCCAGGGTTTTGTGGACGAAATACGCACGGAATCGTCGAGCATGGAAGTCGCGATCGGTGCGGCCGCTGTCGGTACGGCGGCCCTGGTCGTGTCGATCCTGGTCGGCCGGGTCGTCGATTCGTCGGCCTCGGGAGTACGGGGCGGGTGGTGGGCGTTGCGGACCTCGGTCGTTGCGGCGCTGTTCATGGTAATGACGGTGCAGGTCGCGGATTCCGGATGGGTTACCGGTGCCGATGCGGCGACGTTGCGGTGGTTCGTCGAACATCGCAACGGCACCGCTACGGCTCTTGCGCGCGCGATCACCGATATCGGTAGTCCCGTCGGTGTGGCTGCGGTGGCGGTAGTGTTTTCCGCGGTGTTCGCCTGGCGGCGACGCAGTGCCGTTCCGGCTGTATTCATCGTCGGCACAGTCGGTTTCGCGGCTGTCGCCAGCACGTCGATGAAGTATGTGGTCGGGCGGGACCGCCCCCCGGCTGTTCTGCACCTGACCGCGGAATCGGACTACTCGTTTCCTTCGGGCCACACCACGGGTACCACGGCGTTGGTCGGTGCCGTGCTGGTCCTGTGTGTGCTGGCGCGGCCCGGGCGTGCGCGCTGCGCGCTCGCGAGTGTCTCGGCCGCCGTGATCGTGGCTGTGGTCGCGGCCACACGGTTGTACCTGGGAGTTCATTGGCTCACCGATGTGGTCGGGGGTGCGATGCTCGGGACGGCTGTCACACTGGCGGCGACGACAGTGCTGATCTGGTTGTCTCCTACGACCGCCGGTGAGCGGCGTCGGTCCGGGCGGGGGCCGGTCCTCAGCGCTTCGCCGGATCAGCCCGGTGACGAGTCGCCCGCGGAACGGAGTTCCGTTGAGGACGAGCCGTCTTTTTCCGCAGGCAGCGCGGAGGCCGAGGCGAGGAAGTGATTCCTGCGTCGCAAGATCGACACACCCTGAGGATGCCGCAGCTTCGAAACCGTGCCGGCTGTCGCCTCGGCGAACAATGACTCCCGCTCCACCTGCGACATGTGGTGGAGCGGGAGTCTCACGTGGATCCGAATCAGCCCCGTCGCTGTGATAGGGGCTCGGCCGCATCGGAATCCGCGGCCGGTGGCACGCCGGCGGCGTCTGTACGGTCCGCGGCGAGGACGGGTTCGAACTCGGCGGTGGATCGGTCGCGTTGCCGGCGCCAGTGGGTGTAGGCGATGCCCAGGACCAGGATCGCGAACAGGACCGCGGAGGTGCCGTAGGTGCCCAAACCGAGGCCGCCGGAGGTGCGGGGTTTGGACAACAGGTCGCCGCCGGTGGCCCCGAGGGGGCGGGTGAGGATGAACGCGATCCAGAACAGCAGTGGGCCGGGGATTTTCGTGAAGTAGTGAGCGGCCAGGATGGCGGCCATGACCGCGCCGATGAGTAGAGCGCTGCCCCAATAGCCGAGCCCGGAGCTGTCGGACAGGAAATCGCCGGTGGAGGTGCCGAGGGTGTTCGACAACAGGATCGCAGCCCAGTACAGCAGTTCACCCCGGAAAGTGGTGATGTTGGTGACGTCGTAGGTTTGTCCGCTGAATTTCCAGACGACGAACACGATCGCCAGTCCCGCGATGAGGATGGCCGCGCCGGCGCCGTAGCCGAGCCCACCGTCGGTGGAGGTGCCGTGTCCCGGCCCACGGTTGATCAGGTCCGACATGGTGGTGCCCGCGGTGCTGGTTGCGGCGATCACGGTCCAATACAGGGCGGGATGGAAACGGCGGGCCCGCAGTTGCGCGAGCAGGCTGACCACGAAGATCGCCAGGAACAACACCGTTGCCGCGACGTATCCGAGCTTCAAGGTCTGCGAGATCATGTCGCCACCGGTTTCGCCCAGGGTGGTGGCGGCGATCTTGAGCACCCAGAACATGACGGTGATCTGCGGCAGCTTGTAGTGGGTGAACGCGTTGTCTGTCTGCACTGTCATGGACGTAGACGATTCCTTCGTCGAAGCGGGCATACAGTGGCGCATTCTGCGCCACAGCTGCTGAGAAGACGCTGTGAAACTAGTACTGCGAGGCGGACGCGGCAGGCATGTTCGTGCCGGGACCCGGCGCGGATCGGCCCGACCGTGCGGCGAACAACGGGCGCGTTCCGAAGCCGAGGGAGTCGGCGAGTGCCTCCCGTTCGATCCGAGCCAGCGATCCGGCGAGTCGACGGCAGTCGTCGTGCTGTGCGATGAATTGCCGTGCCCAGTAAGCGGTTTCACGGTTCGGCCACCGCGGGCACTGGATGGCCAGAGCGCCCGCCGTGTGCAGGATCGCGATCAACGCCCGCGTGGTGTCGTCGGCGGGCTGGGCGTCGAACAGGGCGCGGTGCAGTGCGCAGCGCAGGGCTTGTTTGCCGAGCAGATCCGTGGTGGGCCATGTCGTGCGAAAGATCATGCCGCCGAGCCTGATCCGGTCTCGGCGCACCCGGTGGGCGGCGTGCAAGGCATCCAGTGACCGGCGGCGAAGCCGCTGCGGTGACACGGTCCGCCGGGAGTGCACCGCGCCGTCGGCGTTGTCGGCGGAAGCGGCGACGGCTACTGCGAGGCCGGCGGTACGCCTGTCGATCACGAGCCGACCGGTGTCGTCGTCGAGCAGCAGCCACAACAGGTCGTGGGTAATCGGACTCATGCCCTCACCCTGGCGCGAGGCGGCTGTGGAATCGCTGAGAGGCCGTGGCGCCGGTGACATCTCATCGGGCGGTTCTGTCCGGCTGGACGTCGACGGCGCCGGCCGGACCGGCTTGCCGGCGTGAGCGCCGTCGCAGATACAACACCCCGGCCGTCACGATCGCCAGACCCACGACCGCCGCGACGGCGTAGCTCGGGCCACGCAGCACGTCCTCGACATGGCGCCAATTCGCGCCCGCGAAATAGCCGCCGATCGCGAGGGCCGCGGTCCACGGCAGGCAGCCGGCCACGGTGTAGATCCCGAACCGCATGCCGGGCATCTCGGCGATCCCGGCGGGCAACGAGATGAATGTGCGAATCCCGGGGAGCAGCCGGGCCCAGAACACGGCCGCGCGCCCGTGCCGGTCGAACCACTCCTGCGCGCGATCGACCTCTTCGGTGCGCAGCAGTACGTATCGGCCCCACCGATGCAGGGCAGGGCGCCCACCCCACCGTCCCGCCAGCCAGGCCAGATAGCTGCCCGCGACATTGCCCAGCGTGCCGGCGACGATCACAGCCACCAGATTGGGGTGCGCACCGCCGACCGCCCCGGCGGCCAGCGCACCGCCGAGCAGCATCGTCACCTCCGAGGGGATCGGAATACACGCCGATTCGGCCGCCATCAACACCACGATGGCGACAAGTCCGTAGGTGAGGATCAGATGTTGCATTTCGACGGTGGACTTTCTGCGGAGACTGTTCGGTCGAGGCACGCCACCACGGACGAACCGGGCGTGGCGATCGACGACACCGGATGCGGTGTCGAGGCCACCATGGCAGAGCCCGGCTGTGATCACGCTGAGAGAGATGCACGAGATCGGGCCCCATCGCCCACGATCGGGGAGGTCATGGAGTAGCGAACTCGGACGGAGTCGGTATGCGGCTGCAGAAGGTCCGCGAGCGCGTTGGGCGTTCTGCGAATCATCGCCGCACACGCCGGCACGACCGATTGAGGCATCTGCGGACGAGACGACCGAATCCCGCAGCTCACCGCTTATCGCCGATTACGGGTTCGGACGGTCGGGCAGACCGATCCCGAGTGCGTCTACGGCGTCTTCGACCGTGTCGTCCGGTGGTGCGCGAGGGCCGGTGGGACATAGGCGACGTCGACCGGTCCGATGTCGGTTCCCGGCGGGACGATCTCGTCGATGTGGTCGAGCAGGTCGTCGTCGAGGAGGGTGCCGGCTCCGGCGAGCAGGTCGTCGAGCTGCTCGGGCGTGCGCGGCCCGATGATCGCCGAGGTAACCGCTGGGTGGGCGGTCACGAACGCCAGCGCGAGGTGGGGCAGCGACAGCCCGGCCTGTTCGGCGATCCGGGCGAGTGCTTCGACGGCGTCGAGTTTGCGTTCGTCGGTCATGTGCTGCGGTGCCCAGTGCAGGCGCCCGGCCGACGGCGTTTCCGTGCTGCCCTTGCGGAGGCGACCGGCGAGCAAGCCCATCGCGAGCGGACTCCACACCAGGACACCCAGCCCGTAGCGCTGGCAGACCGGCAGGACCTCGCGTTCGATCCCGCGGTTGAGAATCGAGTAGTGCGGTTGCTCGGAGCGGAAGCGTGCCAGCCCGCGTCGTTCGGCCACCCACTGGGCTTCGACGATCTCCGACGCGGGCAGGTTGGAATGGCCGATCGCCCGTATTTTGCCTGCGCGCAGGAGGTCGGTCAGCGCGCTGAGGGTTTCCTCGATGTCGGTGCCAGGGTCGGGGTGGTGGGTCTGGTAGAGGTCGATGTGGTCGACACCCAGGCGGCGTAGCGACCCTTCGACCGCGGAAACGATCCAGCGGCGGGAGTTGCCTCGCCGGTTGGGATCGGAACCCATGGGGCCGTTGAACTTCGTGGCCAGCACGACATCGTCGCGGCGGCCGCGCAGGGCCTTGCCGAGGATCGTCTCGGACGTACCGTCGCCGCCGTAGACGTCGGCGGTGTCGATGAAGTTGATGCCGCCGTCGAGGGCGCGATGGACGATGCGCACGCAGTCGTCGGCATCGGGGTTGCCGTAGGGGCCGAACATCATCGTGCCCAGGGCATAAGCGCTGACCTGGATGCCGGTTCGGCCGAGCGGGCGAGTGTGCATGATTCTCCTGCGGCGGTAGAGGAGTGCGGCCGCGACCGGCCGCACTCCTGGTGGAGATGGGTCAGCCCTGGGCGTATTCGGCGGCGACGTCGACGATCCAGGTGACGCCGAAGCGGTCGGCGAGCATCCCGAAGGCGGGCGCCCACTGCGCAGGACCGAACTCCTCGATCACGGTCGCGCCCTTGGCGAGACCCTCCCACACCGGGGTGACCTCTTCGATGCTCTCGCCACGGACGGAGAGGAAGAACGGCTCCTCGGTGATCGTGGTGCCGTTCTCACGACGCGTGGTGGGCGTGCCCGGAGCGGCCGGGGTGTGCTCGCCGGGCACGTCGTAGGCCATGACCTGGAAGCCGTTGTCGGCAACGACCTGGCCGAACACGACGTGGTCGGAGCCGGGCAGATCCGCGGGCATCCCGAAGTCGGAATAGGTGGCGACGGTGAGCTGCCCGCCGAACACCGACTGGTAGAACTCCAGGGCTTCACGGGCCTGGCCGTGAAAGTTCAGGTGGGCGACAGCGTTGAGCGACATGGTGTTCCGATCCTTCGGGAGTAGTTCGGGCGCCGGAGGTTTCCGGCGACAGGAACGACAATGCACGCAGTAGCGGTCAGAGAACGTCCGCTACTCGTGGCAGGGTGGAAACCATGCCGACCGCCTCCTCGACGACGACCTCCAGCCGGCTGCTGTCGCTGCTGTCGCTGCTGCAGGCCCGGCGGGACTGGCCTGGTGGTCTGCTCGCCGAGCGGCTGGGCGTCAGCGAGCGGACCGTGCGCCGCGACGTCGACCGGCTCCGCGAGCTGGGTTACCCCGTCCGGGCGGTCAAGGGCCCCGACGGCGGCTACCGGCTCGAAGCGGGCAGTCACATCCCGCCACTGCTGTTCGACGAGGAGCAGGCCGTCGCGCTGGCCGTGGCGCTGCGGATCGCCGTCGGGACGGGCGCGGGCATCGAGGAGGCGGCCGCGCGTGCCCTGGCCACCGTGCGGCAGGTGCTGCCGTCGCGGTTGCGCCAGCGTGTCGACGCTCTCGAGATCAGCTGGGCCGGCCACCGAACCGATCCCCAGGTCGACCCGGTCATGCTGCTCGAGCTGAGCGCCGCGGTCCGAGCGGGCGAGGAACTGCGGTTCGACTACCGCTCACCGGGACAACCCGAGGACGCCGGGCCGCGCGCGCCCCGCCGGGTGCAGCCCCACCACCTGGCGGTGCGGGCCGGACGCTGGTATGTCGTCGGCTGGGATCCCGACCGCGGCGACTGGCGGACCTTTCGCGCCGACCGAATGACACTGCGAGTCCCCAACGGCCCACGCTTTACGCCCCGGGACGTGCCGGGTGGCGATGTAGCCACGTTCCTGTCGGCCCGGTTCAAAGGTTCTGAGGGCGCGGACGTCTGGCCCTGCCGCGGCGAAGTAATCCTCGACCTGCCCATAACGGAGGTGACCCCGTTCGCCGGCGACGGCGTCGTCGAGGAACTCGGCCCCGCCAGAACCAGGCTGACGGCGGGGTCGTGGTCTTGGACCGCCCTCGCGGCGGCATTGGCCCGCTTCGACACCGAGATCGAGGTGACCGGACCACCGGAGCTGCGTGCGGCGTTCGCGGAACTGTCCCGTCGCGCCGGGCGCGCCGCGGGAACCGGGTGCCGGTGATTGCTTCGACGAGTCCGCAGCCGATTGATGGTCCGCAGGGCGGGGAAGTCCGGTGGAGATTTACGTATCGGAGGACGGCCGGTCGGTGAGCGCGCGTACTGCGGAGGACACAGCTTGGCGGAGCTGTTCGGGCGTGTAGTCGGGTCCGAGGATCATGCGACGCAGCTGCGGCATGGCAAGGCTCCAGCCGACGAGACCGAGGGTGAAGAACAACACGGTACGCGGATCGTGGTTGCCTGTGCGGGTTGCGATCTCGGCGGCACTGATTTTGTCGAGGTAGTGCCGGGTGCGCGCCTGTTCGTCGGGAACGGTGTCCTCGCCCATTTCCAGCGCTTCCCACAGCAGCAGTCGCAGGGCTTCGGGATGGGCGCGATGGTAGTCGAACAGTGCTCCGGCGTACGCGCCCAGGTCGGCATCGTCACCAGGTGGCACCGCTTCGGCCAGGTCGGTCATCAACCGCTCCAACACAGCCGCGAACAGCGCTTGCTTGTCGCCGAAGTAGTCGTAGATGGCTCGTTTGTTGGCTTTGGCGGTGGCCGCAATCCGATCCACGCGAGCTCCGGCGACACCGTGGGCGGCGAATTCGGCTGCCGCCGCGGTGAGGATGCGTTCCTTTGTTGCCGCTGAGTCGTATGCCACCTGCGCAATTGTAACGAACTGGTTCGTTTGACAGCGCGTGCCACTGCTCCTAGCATCCGAACGAACTAGTTCGATCGTTTGGGAGATGGTGATGACCACGACCGAAGAGCCGACATCCGACCGGCCGTCCGCCGATACCGGTATTGCAGTGCGCCCACTGCTGTTCGCGGTGATGGCGATCTGTAGTGGAGTGACGGTGGCCAATGTGTACCTGGCGCAGCCACTGCTGACGTTGTTCGCCCAGGGGTTGGGTGTCGCGCCCTCGTCGGCGGGGGTGGTGGTGACATGCGCGCAGTTCGGGTACGCGGCAGGGATTCTGTTCCTGGTGCCGTTGGGCGATGTCCGTCGCCGTCGTCCGCTGCTGATGGTGATGCTGAGCGCGACGGTGATCGCGCTGCTGCTCGCCGCGGCCGCGCCTGGGCTGTCTCTGCTAGCGGCGGCAGCGGCGCTGGTGGGAGGGTTCACTGTCGTCCCACAGGTATTGGTGCCGTTGGCTGCCGAGCTGGCCCCACCGCACCGGCGCGCCTCGGTCGTGGCGGGAGTTCAGATCGGGCTGATGACCGGCATCATCGGCTCTCGCGTGATCGGCGGCGCAGTGGGCGACGTGTTCGGGTGGCGCGCGGTCTACGTGCTGGCCGCCGTCCTCACTGCAGCGTCGGGACTGCTGACGGTGACATTGATTCCGCGTGAGCCGACTCGCGCGACCACGCTGGGCTACGGCCGCCTGCTCGCCTCGCTGCTTCGGCTGGTGCGGGCCGAACCCGCCCTGCGGCACTCGTGTCTGCTGCATGCGAGCCTGTTCGGCGCCTACAACGCCACCTGGACCTCGCTGGTACTGACGCTGACCCACGAGACCTATCACTTCAGCACCGCCACCGCGGGATTGTTCGGGGTACTCGGCCTGGCCGGCGCGTTTGCGGCACCGTGGGCAGGGCGGTTCATCGACAGGCGTGGCCCCTTGCCGATCATCACCGCCGCGCTGCTGCTGACGCTGCTCTCAGCTGGGGCCTACACGCTGGGCCGCACCGTGCTGGCGTTCATGGTGGTAGCGATCGTCACGGTCAATATCGCGGTGCAGTGGAGCCAGATCGCCAACCAGGCCCGCATCTTCGCCTATCTGGCCCAGGCGCGCAGTCGCGCCAACACCGTCTACATGGTCACGGTCTTCCTCAGCGGTGCGATCTGCGCCGCCCTGGCCGCAGCCTGCTACGCGGGCTTCGGCTGGCCCGGAGTCTGCGGTCTCCAAGCAGGCCTCGCCGCCATCGGACTGACGGTCCTGCCCTTCGCACGACGCTACGACCGTCGACATCGCACGGCGGTTTCCGCCTGAGCCCCAACGACTTCCCGGAACCCTCCATCAACACCCCCATTGCAAGGAGATCACCACAATGACCATGCCCGCGATGCCCGCTGCCGTGATGCAGTTCTTCACCGCTTCCCAGTCCGGCGACGCCGACGCCTGGGCCGACACATTCGCCACCGACGGCGTCTTCCATGATCCGGTGGGAGAACCGCCGATCCTGGGCCGCACCGCAATCCGCGAGTTCATCGCCTCGGTGCTGCCGAACTTCAGTCCCTTCCTCGGCCTCACTCCCCGCGAAGCCCACACCGTCGGCAACTCCGTCGCGGTCTCCTGGACCGGCGCCGCCGTCACCGGCGCAGGAACGCCGGTGAACTGGTCGGGCATCAACATCTACGACCTCGACGAGGACGGCCTCATCCGGGAAGCACGCGCCTACTTCAACCGAGCCATCTTCCGAGCCCAACTCGACTGATAACACCCATCGCGAGCCACCGCTCGGTCAGCGACAGCTGTGAAGTCGAACGAGGAGATCATGGAGATTCCGGCTGCCTCCACTTCGACCGGCAGCTACCGCACAGCGGCCGAGCCGGTTGCCAGAGCCTGCAGGATGGTCGAAAGCTCGGAAGAAGCGGCCGAGCCCGTGCCGGGCACGGCTGTTGCCGGCTGATCAGCTTGGATCCGGGAAGGGGTCGTTTCGTCGGTCGAGGTTGTCGCCGAGCCGGGTCAGCAAATGCCTCAAGGTGGCGATCTCGTCGGCCGTGAATCCTGCGACGGCCCGCTGGTCGAGGGCGACAAGGTGTTCATGTGCCTCGGTGAGCCGAGCCTCGGCCCCGCCGGCCAGCTGGATCGTCTGACTGCGCGCGTCGTGTGGGTTGGGTTTGCGGCGGATCAGGCCGTCGCGATCCATCCGAGCGAGTAGCTGCGCCATGGAGGGCTGTTCGATACCGGTGGCTTCGGCGAGTTCTTTCTGGGTCAGCTCGACCCCTTCGTTCAGCAGTGCGAGCGCCGGTACCTGCGCATAGCGCAAGCCGAGCGGTCTGAGCATGTTGTCGGCATCGCGCGCGAATGCGCGGGCGGCGCGGTTGATCAACTGAGCAAGGCTGGGAGCGGAGAGCGGGGCCATACCATCCTTTACATAGGAGCCTATCTAGTATTACATAGGATCCTATGAATTCTAGTTCTTCAACATCCACAGCCCAAGTTGTCATCGCCGGTGCGGGTCCGACCGGTCTGATGTTGGCGGCAGAGCTGCGCTTGGGCGGCGTGGACGTGGTCGTGGTGGAACAGCGCGCGTCGGGAACCGTCGGCGAATCGCGCGCACCCGGCATCAACGCGCGCAGCGTCGAGATCTTCACCCAGCGCGGGCTGGCGGAGAAGTTCCTCAGCCGCGGCAAGGTGCTTCCGGGCGTCCTGTTCTCCGGAATACCGATGGCACCACACAATTTCGACCCGGACTGGCCTTCGGCGCTGATTCTTCCGCAGCACCACACCGAACGGATCCTCACCGCACATGCGGTGGACCTCGGCGCTCGATTCGCATGGTCGACCACCGTGGTCGACCTGCGCCAGGACGATCAGGGCGTCGAGGTGTTCGTGGACGGGCCGGCGGGCCCGAGCACGATCCGCGCGGACTATCTCGTCGGCACCGACGGCGGCCACAGTACGGTGCGCCGGATCTGCCGGATCCCGTTCCCGGGTGATGAGCCACTGTCGTGGTGGGTGGTCGGTGACGTGCGGCTCGATTCGCCGCCCGACGGCAACGGTGTGTTCGGACGCAACAAACACATCGGCACATACCAAATTTCGCGAGCCGAACCGGGATGGTTCCGGCTGAGCCTGATGCGGGCCAACCCGCCCGCCGACCGCTCCGCGCCGGTCACCCTCGACGAGCTACGCGAGGTCATGCACGATGGCTTGGGTACCGATTACGGCCTGAGCGAGGCACGGTGGATGTCACGATTCTCGGACGGATTCCGCCAGGTCACCTCCTACCGGCACGGACGAGTCTTCCTCGCCGGTGATGCTGGACATATCCATTCACCGATCGGTGGCCAGGGCTTGAACCTCGGAATCCAGGACGCGGTAAACCTCGGCTGGAAACTCGCCGCCGTGCTCAACACCGGAGCACCGGACACGCTGCTGGACACCTACCACCAGGAACGGCACTCGATCGCAGCCACCGTGTTGCAACTGACCAAAGCGCAAACGGCGCTGATCAAACCGGGCGCTCAGAACGACGCACTACGCGCGGTGGTGGCCGACATGATCACGGTGCCCGACACATGCCTGCGGCTCAGCGGAATCCTCAGCGGGCTCGACCTGCGCTACCCGCTCGGCGACACTCACCCGCTACTCGGGCGGCGCATGCCGAACTTCACCCTGTCCACCGATCACGGCACCACCACTGTTTTCGACCTGCTGCGCCCCGCGCGACCGCTGCTGATCAACTTCGGCGCCGACGGACTGACCGGCACCCCTGCCGTATGGGCGGATCGCGTCGACTACATCGAGGCGCGGATCGATCCCGAGCTCACGACGAACAGTTGGAAACTGCCCGTGTTCGGCGAGGTCCCCGCCTGTGACGCGATATTCGTCCGACCGGACGGCCACGTCGCCTGGGTCAACCCCGCCGATAGCCCCACCGACCCAAACACTCTGACCGCCGCCCTCGACCAATGGCTGGGCACGCCCGCCGACTCACGGATCGCCGGAACTGTCTCGTGAGGCCGGGCACGGCCCGGGGTGGGCCGCAGCCAGAACGGGACGACGAGCCCGATCTGTCGCATCGATGCCTGCACTGGGCTCCGGCGCCGATGCGCCGGCTTTCGAACGAAGGGTCGCCCGCGTGGAGGCGAGGGGTATCGAATAACGCTCTGCACCAGGTGAATTGGACTCGTATCAGGTCGTCGAGGCTGGGGACTCCTGCATCGCGTGGGTCCGGGGCAGAAAGGCGGCGATGAGCAGGCCGAGCATCATCGCGCCTACCGCGATCAGGAAGCAGACGCGGAAGCCGAGCATGGTCGGCACGGCGATCCCGTGCACGTCCTTCGCAGTGTCAGCGAGGACCGCGCCGATGACGGCGCTGGCGACTGCCGCGCCGATCGAGCGCATCAGGGTGTTGAAGCCGTTGGCTGCACCCGTCTCCCCGATGGGGACCGCACCGACGATCAGGGCGGGCAGCGAGGAATAGGCGAGGCCGATGCCCACGCCCAGGATCACCGTGATGACCAGGCTCTGCCAGGGGGAGCGCAGTAGACCGAGGCCGACGCCGTAGCCGATCGCGATTATCGCCATTCCGAGGATCAACGTGCCCTTGGGGCCGAGCATCGCGGACAGCGGGGCGTAGCCGGGGGTGATCAGCAGCATCGTCAGGCCGAGCGGCGCGATGAGCAGGCAGGCGCCCACCAGCGACTGGCCCAGGCCGTAACCCGTGGTCGTCGGCAGTTGGAGCAGTTGGGGCAGGACCAGCGAGACCACCAGGTAGGAGGCGCCGACCATGAGCGCGGCGAGGTTGGTGAGCAGCACCGCGCGGCGGGCCGTTATGCGCAGGTCCACCAGCGGAGCCGGACTACGCAACTCCACACTGGCCCACAACACGAGCACGATCGCCGCAGCGGCGAACAGTTCGAGGGTGGTGCCGGAGTTCCAACCCCAGTCGCCGCCCTTGGTGACCGGCAGCAGGAACAACACGAGACCGGTGGACAGCCCCAGCGCGCCGAGGACGTCGAAAGTACCGGGCACGCGGGCCGAAGACTCGGGGACGACGAGGATGATCAGCACGATGCACAGGACGCCGAGGCCGGCGGCACCGTAGAAAAGGGCATGCCAGTCGGTGTGCTGGGCCAGCAGCGCGGCGGCGGGCAGCGCGACGCTGCCGCCGACACCCATGGCGGAACTCATCAGTGCCATGGCCGAACCGAGCTTGTCGCGCGGGAGGATGTCGCGCATCAGGCCGATACCCAGCGGTATTGCGCCCATCGCGCAGCCCTGGAGAGTCCGGCCCGCGATCATGGCGAGTGGTTCGCTGGTGAGAGCACTGGTGAGCGCGCCGACGACCATTACGGTCAGGCTGAAGAGCACCATGCGACGCTTGCCGTACAGGTCGCCGAGGCGGCCGGTGATCGGCGTGGTGACGGCGCCGGAGAGCAGGGTCGAGGTGATGACCCAGGTCGCGTTGCTGGCTTCGGTGTCCAGCAGGCGCGGCAGGTCCTTCATCACCGGGACGACCAGGGTCTGCATCACGGCGACCACGATGCCCACGAAGGCGAGCACCGCAACGACGAACCCGCTCGGTCCGGTGGAAGTCCGGACGGTCGATGTGCGCGTGATGACAGTGGATCCGCGGATCGGAAATGGCTCGCGCACGGGCTGATGCTCAGTTCGTCGCATTGTCCGCTGCCCATGGGCCGAGGGCGAACCCACCGTTCTCCTGTCGGACCTCCACCGCGCCCGCGCCGCCGAAGTGTGCGGGGACGAGCAGTTCCCGTTGGTCGGCCGCGCGGTGGAGAATCCGGCGACGGCTGGCCTCGGACTGCGCGGGATCCAGGCAGGCGCTGCTGTTGCAGGAGGGGTGGAGGATCTGGACCGGGCTGTGCAGCAGATCGCCGACGAACACTGCCCGGTCGCCGCCGGACGCGAGCCGCAGCACCGACGAGCCGGGCGTGTGACCGGGTGCGGACTCCACCGTGAGGTGGTCGTCGATGCGATAGAACTCGTCCCACAGCACGGCCTGTCCGGCTCGGTGAACGGGCGCGATGCTGTCCTGGTAGATCAGCCGGTCGTCCACCTGACGACCATTCCCGTACGCGTTGTCCGGACCGTAGTAGAAATCGTCGGCCGCCGGAATGAGGTACTGAGCGTGGGGGAACGCCGGCACCCATTCCCCGTCGACGTCGACCGTGTTCCCACCCACGTGGTCGACGTGCAGATGGGTGTTGACGACGACGTCGACGCTCTCCGGGCGGATACCGGCCCGCGCCAGCAGCTCGAGAAGGTCGCTCGGATACCGGTGAAACGGTGGCATGCCCGGTCGTTCGCGCTCGTTGCCCACCCCCGTATCGACCAGGACGGTGCGCCCACCGCTACGCAACACCCACGTTTGCAGCGCCAGCACCGCCCGGGCGCTGTCGGGTTCCCAGTGGTCCGGTACCAGCCAGTCCGCGTTGTCCTGCCACACCTCGGCAGCGGCCGCCGGGAACATGGCGGCGGTAGGCGCGAAGGGCCGGTGCCATTCGACGACCCGAATCACCTCAACGTCCCCCAGCATCATGCGCCACACGCTCTCATTCGTCATACACGCAGCCTAGGAACGCTCGAACGATCTGCTCAATGCTCGATTTGATCAGAAAAATAAGCGATCGGATCATGCCTTTGCCCGAGAGATAGGCTGGGCGGATGGATGTGGTGAGCGACGCAATCTCCGCGGTGCACCTCGGGCACCCGTGGTCCCACCGGGTGCGCAGAAGCGGCCGGTGGTGCGCGCGGCGCGACCCCTACGACGGGGCGGGCTTCTACGTCGTTCTCCAGGGCAACTGCTGGCTGTTGCCCGACGGCGGTAGCCCGATCTCCATCGGCGTGGGTGACGCGGTGCTGCTGCCGCACGGCACGGGACATGTGCTCGCCGACTCCCCGGTCGACCCGACGAACGCCGTGAGCCAGGCTGTGCCGTTCGAGCACTGGCTGGCGGAACCGGCGGCAAGCGCACACCCCGACCACGACGCGGTGGAGATCCTCTGCGGCCGGTACTGGCTGGACTGCAGCCGCATCCACCCCCTGATGACGGAACTGCCCGAGGTCGTCCACCTGCCCAGCCGGGTGGGCAGGCACCTGGAACTGCGCGCCGCGATCGATCTGCTCGCCGGCGAACTGGACGAGCGGCGCCCCGGCTCCTGTGTCGCCCTGCCGAACCTGCTCGATCTACTCCTGGTCTACATGATCCGGTCCTGGATGACCGATGCCACCAGCGGTGCCTGGCCTGGCGCACTGGGCGACCCGGTGACCGCCGCCGCCCTGCGAGCGCTGCACTCGGATCCATCCGCTGCTTGGACAGTCGACCGCCTGGCCGCCGCGGCGGGCGTGTCCCGCCCCACCCTGATCCGCCGCTTCACCAGCCTGGTCGGCCGCCCACCGATGGCGTATCTCACCTGGTGGCGACTGATCCGCGCCGCCACGCTGCTCCGGGACACGTCGGAAACCCTGGCCACCATCGCGGGCCGGGTGGGCTACGGCAGCCCGTACGCGCTGTCACACGCCTTCGAACGGGAGTTCGGCATCACACCGGGGCGGTACCGAACGACGGCCAGGGACCGCGCCATGCCCGCCGCGGACACACGTCACTTCGCCGGATAGTCGGATCCTGCGCAGGCCGGTCGGATTGAAGGTGTCGTGCCCACACGATCGCAGATAGGCCTAAAACGTGCTTGGTCAGAAGTTGACAGCCCGCGCCAGTTTGGTGGCAGCGGCGACCACGAGCCGGCCGGGGGAGTCGACGCGATCGCGCAGTTCGTCTGCCGTGGCGACCAGTGATATGGCGGCGTGGGCGACGCCGGAGCGATCGCATACCGGCGCCGCGACTGCGGTCATGCCGGTCATCACCTCCTCGTCGTTGACGGCGAATCCGCGCCGGCGAACATCGTCGAGCACGGCGTCGAAGAGAGCGACATCGTGGATCGAGGCAGTGGTCATCGGCGGAAATCCCGCCAGCCGACGCGCTTGGGCGACGCGCGGATTGAAGGCCGCGATGGCCTTTCCCGAACTGGTCAGATGGGCCGGGAGACAGTAATTGACGTTGGCCATCTGCCGAAAGCGCCCGGGAGCGTGCAGGCGCTCGACATAGATGATGTTCGCGCGCTCCGGGACGGCAAGATGGATGGTGAATCCGGTGCGCCGGCGCAGGTCCTCGAGAATCGGCATGGCGCGCTGGCGGATCTGAGAACGTCCGATGGCCAGCTGGCCGAGTTCGTAGACGTGCAGTCCGAGCTGGTAACGGCCGGTTCGCGGATCCTGGACCGCGTATCCGCGGTCGCAGAGGCTGGTCAATAGTCGATGAGCCGAGCTCTTACCGATTCCGAGCTGCCTCGCCACATCCGTCACACCCAGCGATTCCGCCTCGCGAAAGCAGTCGAGCAGGTCCAAGGCCGCGACCACGGACTTGAGTCCACCCTCGACGGTTCGGCGTTTGTCCTCATGGTCGGCGTTCGATGGTGCCACGGTTCTCCAGCCTCCTGAGACGCGTCGCTGCGTCCCATCCATGGATGACGCTCGTCGTGTCCCAGTGCGGTATGACGGGCGAATCGACGATATGTCACCGATCACGATGGCAGCATACTGTGATGCAGATCGCATTGCCGTGGGTGTTCCGATATGCGGAACATCCTTGTTGCGGGACCGCGCGCGGCGGCGGGGCGGTGCGGTCGTTCAGCCGGCGGGTGTGGTGCGGCCGTAGGGGTCGGCCACCAGGAAGGTGATCAGCGCGTGAAGTTCGGCGGTCCCGGCGAGTTCTCGGGGTGCGGCGCTGCGCAGTCCGTCGCCGAGTAACCGTGTGATCGCGTAGTCGCGCACGAACGTGGTGACGATGCGTGCGCTGCCGGAGCCGAAACCCAGCCGGAAGCCCAGTCGGCCGGGCCCGGACTCGTCATCGAAGGTGATCCGGTGGCCGCCGGCGCCGAGGACGGCATTCGCCTCGGCCACCAATTGTTCTGCGGCGGTGCGCAATACGATGTGGTCCTCGGCGCCGCGCTGCGGAGATTTCGGCATGCTCGGGCGGGTCGCCGGCCAGGACGGCGTTCCTGCGTGGGCATGGAGTGCGGCGGCTACGTCGGTCGCGAACGACGTCATGGTGACCTCCTGTCTTGCGCGGGCCGCAGTATCGGATCGGGCCCCAGTGCGTTCGAGTCTGGCCCCGGCGGCAAACCCGGCCCTGCCTTCGTTCCGGCTCGCGGAACACGGCGGAGGCGAAACAGTTTCCAGCACTGGTGGTTCCGTCCTGCGGAACGTTTTTCCGGCAGCGCGCCGATACGGGAGAGCGTGTGGTTATGACGGACACCACACTGATAGCCGAGCTTGCCGACAAGCTCTGGGATGCTGACAGGTCGTCTGTTCCGATCGAACCACTGACGCGGTCCCATCCCGGGCTCGGCGTCGACGACGCGTATGCGATCCAGACGCACAACATCGACCGGCGTGTCGCTGCCGGAGCGCATATCCGCGGACGCAAGGTCGGACTGACATCGCGCACCATGCAGGAACTGCTCGGCGTCGACGAGCCGGACTTCGGCGTCCTCCTCGACACCATGTTCGTCGAGGACGGCGACGAGATAGACCTCGGCCAGATGGTGCAGCCGCGCGTGGAAGCCGAGATGGCATTCGTGATGAAACACGATCTCGCGGGGCCCGGCGTGACAATCGCCCATGCGCTCGCAGCGATCGACGGGGTGCTACCGGCGATCGAGATCGTGGACAGTCGTGTGACAGACTGGCGAATCACGCTGGCCGACACCATTTCCGACAACGCGTCCTCCGGGAAAGTCGTCCTCGGCGGCCGGCTCACGAAGGTGGCGGATCTCGACCTGCGGGTCGTCGGAATGGCCTTGAGCCGCAACGGATCCGTCATCGAGACCGGCGCGGGTGCGGCGGTCCTGGGCAATCCGGTGCGCTGTGTCGCGTGGCTGGCCGACAAACTCTGCGAATTCGGAATCGGCTTGCGCGCGGGCGATCTCGTCTTGCCGGGCGCGGTGCACCGAATGGTGACGGTGGCGCCGGGAGATGTATTCCGCGCCGAGTTCGCGCACCTGGGTGCGGTGACGGCCCGCTTTTCCGGATCGGAGGTACGCGCGTGAGTACGTCGCGGCAGATCGTGACCGAACTACGCATAGCCGAGCGGGAACGCAAGGCCATCGAACCCTTCTCCGACACGATCCCCGATCTCGACATCGCGACCGCCTACGCGGCGCAGGCTCGTTTCGTGCAGGGCAAGATCGACGACGGTGATCCCGTTGTCGGAGCGAAGCTGGGCCTGACCAGTCGCGCCAAACAGCTCGCGATGGGTGTGTCGGATCCCCTGTACGGCAGGGTTACTCGCAGCATGCTGGCACCCCACGGCGAGCCCGTCGATCTCGGTACGCTGATCCAGCCGCGGGTCGAACCCGAGATAGCGTTTCTGCTCGGGCGTGAGCTGGCCGGGAGTGCAACGATCACCGAAGTGCTCACTGCCACCGAGGCGGTCTTCGCGGCGCTCGACATCCTGGACTCGCGCTACCGCGACTATCGGTTCACTCTCCCCGACGTTGTCGCCGATAACTGCAGCGCGGGACGCTTTCTGCTCGGATCGACCGCGCTGTCACCCACCGCCGTCGCAGATCTGCGCCTCACCGGCTGTGTCCTGCGCGCCGACGGCGAGGTGGTCGCCACCGCTGCAGGCGCCGCGGTGATGGGGCACCCCGCGGCGTCGGTCGCGTGGCTGGTGCGCCGGCTCGCCGAACGCGGCGAAACGCTGCCGGCCGGCTCGCTGGTCTTCTCCGGCGGGCTTACCGCACCGCTGCCGCTGTGCGCTGGGCATTGCATCACGGCCGAATTCGACGGACTCGGAACCGTCGAGGCATTCGCCTGACCGTCAGGTCGGCATCACACAGGAGGAATACATGGGATACGAGCTGCGGACTCAAACCATCGAACCGATCCGCAACACCTTCCGGCACCTGATCGACCGGTTCGGCGACAAGCCCGCGAGCCGGTATCAGGAAGCGACCTACGCTCTGCAGCCGAGCGAGAACTTCCACTATCGGCCCACCTGGGATCCCGAACACGAGCTTTTCGACCCGAATTATTCGATGTTGAAGCTCACCGATCCCTACGACTACAGCGACCCGCGACAGTACTACTACAACACCTACGTGTCGGCCCGGGCCGACCACTACGAGGGGTTCGCGAAGGACCTGAAGTACGTCGAGGACCGAAATCTGCTCACCACGCTGCCCGACTCCTGGCAGCGGTTGGTCGAGACGATCGTGCTGCCACTGCGTCACTACGAGGGCGGCGCCCAGATGATCTCCAGCAACGCCTGCCGCTTCGCCTGGGGAACCACCGTCTCGCAGCCGATGGGCTACGCCGGCATGGACCGGCTCGGAAATGCGCAGCTGCACAGCATGATCGGGCTCGCCATGGCCGGCGGCCGCGGCGACAAGCTGGTCGCGGCCAAGCAGCACTGGCTGGAAAACCCTCGGCTGCAGCCGCTGCGTGAGCTCGTCGAGCACGCCCTGATCGAGCGCGACTACGCGGTGTCGCTGATGGTTGTGGAGCTCGTGGACGCGCAACTGTTCCCGTTGCTCTTCCGGCACTGCGACGCACGCGCTCTGGGCGATGGTGCGATGGCCTACAGCCTGCTCGCTCAGCACTTCCTGCAGTGGTACGACGACCAGCAGAAATGGTTGTCCGCCCTGCTGCGGGCGTGGGCCGCCGACCCGCAGCACGGGGAGTCGAATCGGGTGGCCCTGAAAGACATCGTCGACCGGTGGTATCCGCAAGCCCGCGCCGCGGTGCGTGCGATCGCAGAGGCCATCGATGCCGATCTCGGCCGCGCGGACGCGGTCGAGGCGGCAGACACCTACGCCGCCGAGTTGGAGGCGACCTTCGACAAGCTCGGCCTCGCCCTCGACCGGAACGGAGTCGGTGCATGACACGAGCAACATCGGCGGGACGCGTCCGCAACGTGGGCGTCGACCTGCAGGACACGGACGAGTCACGCACGATCGTCGACGCGATCGAGCGCGACAACCCGGATGCCACCGTGCTGCGGATGCCGGGAATGGTGAAGGTTCAGGTATCGCCGCAACTGGTCGTCCGCCGCAGCACTGTCGAGGAACTCCTCGGAAGGCAATGGGACACGCAGGAATTGCAGCTGTCGCTCATCTCGCTCGTCGGCAACATCGCCGAATGGGACGAGGACGAGATCGTGATCAAGTGGGAACACTGAAGGAGACGTCGTGGCCAAAGCATCGATGAAGGAGCGGTACCGGCTGCTCACCCGTGACCTGGACTGGAAGCCCTCCTATGTCACCGAGGACGAGCTGTATCCGTACACCGAGTACGAGGGCATCAAGATCCACGACTGGGACGCGTGGGAGGACCCGTTCCGGCTGACCGTGGACGCGTACTCGAAATATCAGGCGGAGAAGGACAAGCGGCTCTATGCCGCCTTCGACAGCTTCGCGCAAGGGCAGGGGCATCTGCAGCTCACCGATGCCCGATACCTCAACAGCGTTAAGATCTTCCTGCAGGGCATTACGCCGAACGAGTACTACGTGCACCGCCACTTCAGTTATATCGCACGGCATTTGAACGGCCCCGGCCCGCGGTGCGCCAACCTCTACCAGAGCATCGACGAATTGCGCCACGCCCAGACCGAGACGCACGCGCTGTCTATGTTCAACAAGTACTACAGCGGATTCCACTCGCCCGGGCGGATGTACGACCGCGTCTGGTACAACAGCGTCCCGAAATCGTTCTTCGACGACGCGGTCTCGGGCGGGCCCTTCGAATTCCTGACCGCGATCTCGTTCAGCTTCGAATACTTCCTGACCAACCTGCTTTTCGTACCGTTCATGAGCGGCGCGAGCTACAACGGCGATCTGTCGACGATGAGTTTCGGCTTCTCCGCTCAAAGCGACGAGAGCCGGCATATGACCCTCGGCCTCGAGGTGATCAAGTTCATCCTCGAGCAGGACGAGGTCAACGTGCCCATCATGCAGGACTGGATCGACAAGTGGTTCTGGCGTGGCTACCGGTTGCTCGGCATCGTGGCGATGATGCAGGACTACATGCTGCCGCGCAAGGTGATGAGCTGGAAGGAGGCGTGGGAGCTCTACCTCGAGCAGCAGATGCTGGACGGGCTGTTCCCCGACCTCGCCTACTACGGCATCCGCCCGCCGATGGGTATCGAGCAGGCGATCGCCGAGAAGGACTATGTCAGCCATCAGGTGCACTGGATCTTCTACCAGTTCTCACACGCGGCCGGCTTCACCACGACGGTCCCGCCGGAGGCCGAGATGGACTGGTTGTCGGCGCAGTACCCCGCAACCTTCGATCGGTACTACCGTCCGCTGTACGACAAGGCGGCGCGGATGCAGGCCGGTGGGAACCGGTTCTTCAACGGCGGTCTGCCCACGCTGTGCCAGGTGTGCCAGATCCCGTGCGGGTTCTCACCGATCGGTGATCCTTCAACGATCCTGGTAGAGCACTGCACCTACGAGGACGAGCGGTACAACTTCTGCTCCGACGGGTGCCGGTGGATCTTCGAACGGGAACCGAAGAAGTACATCCAGGCATGGCTGCCGGTGCACCAGATCTACCAGGGCAACTGTGGTGGCCCGACCATGCCGGAGGTCTTCGACTGGTGGGGGCTCGAGCCGGGCGACTCCGGCGAGTACACGACATCGCGCGACGCGTCGAACTGGGCGGCGTGGCACGAACCGACGGGAGCGCGGGCATGAGTGTCGTGAAATCCATCGGTGCCTACGACGTCCTCGGCCGAGACCGCCAGGAACTTTTCGGTGACGATCTGCTGGTGAATCTGCTGTGGGAAGGGCAGATCTTCATCACCGTCCCGACGTGCTGCAGGGTGCCCCGGCACATGACGTGGGGTGAGTTCAAGGCTCAGGTGCTCGATCCGTGGGCCGGCTCGGATCCCGACTATCGGCCCGAGGCGGCGGGGGACTGGCGCCTCGACGAGACGCCGTTCGAGCCGCGACCCGAGCAGACCCTCGCCGAGCTCGGCGTTGTCCACAAAGGCTTGATTCGGTTCCGGGTGGCCTGATGCCACTGCTTCGTATGCAACCGGGGGACATCGTGCTTCCGGTTCGCGAAGGCGAGACGATCCTCGCAGCGGCGTGCCGCGACGGATTCACCTACCGGTTCGGATGTCGCCGCGGCGGCTGCGGAATCTGCAAGGCGGATCTGGTGTCCGGCGCGGTGGGCTACGACACGACGGTAGCCGATTCGGTACTCGGCGAACAGGAAAAGGCAGCCGGTGTCGTACTCACCTGCCGGGCCCGGATTCTCTCGGACGAGGCCGTACTGAGGATGCGGCCCGACAGCAAATTGAAGCTGGTATTTCCGTGGCTGCTCGCGGCCACGCAGCAGGAGATCGAACAGATTCGCCGCGCGAATGCCGGCCACGCGATCAACGATCGATCCGGCGGTGCCCGGTCGAACATAGTTCAGAGAAGGAGACCCTGATGCCGGTCAACAAGATCGGGTACGTACATGCCCGAGTAACCGACCTCGACGAAGCGGTCGAGCACTACAGCAACACCCTCGGTCAGACGGTCGTCGCCCGCGAGGACGGCAAGGTCTACCTGAAGGCGTGGGACGAATTCGATCACCATTCGGTGGTGCTCGAGGAGGGCGGAGTCGGCCTGGTCAAGCTCGGCTACAAGGTGCACACCGACGACGACCTCGCACGGTACGAGAATCGGATCAAGAAGTTCGGCGCGACCACCCAGCGCATGAGCAAGGGGGAGAATCTCGCGGTCGGCGACGGCCTGCGGATCACACTGCCCTCGGAGCACGTCCTCGAGCTGTATACCCAGATCGAGTACGTCGGTACCGAGACCGGCACGCTCAACCCGGATCCGTGGCCGCGTACCGTCCGCGGCGCCGGCGTCCACCGCCTCGACCACGCCCTGATCGGAGCCGAGGATCCGGCGCTGGTCGAACGATTCTTCATGGAGTGCCTGGATTTCGGCGTTTCCGAGCGCCTCATCACCGATCCCGCCGATCCCGATCTCATCGGCAGCTGGCTGTTCTGCGGTCAGAAGGCACACGACCTGGCGGTGATCAAGGGGGAGAACGGCAAGCTGCACCACTGGGCGTACTGGCTCGAGGACTGGAACGAAATCCTGCGTGCGGGAGACATTTTCGCGATGGACGACGTGTCCATCGATATCGGCCCGACCCGGCACGGAATCACGCGCGGCAAGACCATCTACTTCTTCGACCCGTCCGGCAATCGCAACGAGGTCTTCTCCGGCGGCTACATCACGGGCGCGGATTTCCCCACGATCACCTGGACCGCGGACCAGGCGAACAAGGGCATCGTCTATATCTCGCGCGAGGTCCGCGACACGTTCACGACGGTATTCACCTGAGCCGCAGCGACATTCACTATGCAAGACAGGACATCACCGATGGCCGAGACGTACACCATCTCGATCGAGCCCCTCGAGCGGGAAGTTCGATGCCGATCCGACCAGAACATTCTGGATGCGTGCCTGCGCCAGGGCGTCTGGCTGCCGCATGCATGCACGCACGGCACCTGTTCGACGTGCAAAGTCCAGGTGCTCGACGGCCACGTCGAGCACAACGACGCGTCCACCTACGCGCTGATGGATTTCGAACGCGGTGGGGGCAAGGCGTTGATCTGTACCGCGACTCCACGGTCGGATGTGACCATCGAGGCCGATGTCGAAGTGGAGGAAGGCGTCGAGTTCCATCCGATCGGCGACTACACCGGCACGGTGGTGGAGATGGCCGATATCGCGCGCGGCACGCGGCGGCTGCTGATCGACCTGGATCGTGAGATGGCGTTCAATGCCGGTCAGTACGTGCAGGTTTCGGTTCCGGGCAAGGGCGTAACCCGCTGCTGGTCGATGGCGAATCCGCCCGGGCAACCCGGACGTATCGAACTTCAGATTCGGAACACGCCCGGTGGGCTCGCGACCGAAGGCTGGGTCTTCGACACCCTGGCCGTCGGTGATTCGGTTCGGCTCGCCGGGCCCTATGGGCGTTTCTTCCTCCGGGAAGCGAACCTGAAGCCGGCGATTCTCATCGGCGGCGGCACGGGTCTGGCACCACTGAAATCCATTATCCGGCACGTCCTCGAGTCGGGCTTGCCGCAGCGCCTGTACCTGTATCACGGTGCGCGCACCGAGGCCGATCTCTACGATGTCGAGTTCTTCCGCGAGCTCGAGCGGAGTTTCACAGCGCAGTTCACCTACCGGCCGTGCTTGTCAGAGCAGGCCGTCGAGGGATTCGCGCACGGCTTGGTGACCGACGTCGTCGGTAGCGATTTCCCGACCTGCCGCGGACATGTCGCCTATCTGTGCGGTCCACCTCCCATGGTGGACGCGGCGGTCAAGACGCTGATGGGCAAGCGCCTGTTTCCGCGCGACATCTTCCGCGAGGAATTCCTCGATGCGTCGGACAAGGCGACCGGCGGCCTCCGCAGCCCGCTGCTGAAGACGTCGTAACCGAACCACGAAAGGACATCGGATGATCACCGAAATCAGCCAGCGTGACGTCGTCTTCACTCCGTTCATGCTGCGTATTCGCGCGGTCCTGGACAGCGGCACGCTCCCGGAGGGGCGGCGATTCCGGGCCGAGCGCAGCGAAACCTGCGCGATTGCCGTCGCCGTGGACGAATGGGTGGGATTGCGGGCCTACGCCGAACATATGGTTGCCGAGGCGAACGCTATGCTCGGCCCAGGCGTCGAACGGATCGAATTGCGCGACGAATACGGGACCGGGGTGCTGGCATTCGAACTGGGGTGGGCGGGCCGTCGTTATCGCCTGTTCGTCCGACAGGAGGACAGGCACTCCGGTCGTCTGGAAACCGGCGACGATCACAACGGTGTACCGCAGCGGCCGAGCGGTGCGAGCGGCATCGACGACCTCGTCATCGACCTGATCGCCGGCCCGGCCCGAGCCGGCGGGGACAGCAGCCGCGACACGTCCTCGGTATGAGTACCGTAAGGCAGCGGCCCGGGGTTCGCCGATCCTGCGACCGCTGCGCCCGTGCATAGGCTGCACTGTGGCTGTTGGGGATGCGGAAGGGAGTGCGATGCCGACCGTGGTACCGCTCGACGAGTTGGTCGCCGACGAGGGCTATCCCGGTTGTCGCGATCTCGACGACGGGACCACGCCGTCGCCTGTCGATCCGTATTCACGGTTCCGCGCCGGCGACCAGGACCGGTTCTGGTTCCTGGATTTCCACTGGCCACGGGGGCTGACCCCGATGGGATTGATCAGTCTCGCGGACGGCTACGCGCGCGGCGCCCAACACGCCGCACGGGTGCTGCAGTTGCCCTCCGGCCGCGGCATAACCGTCCGGACCGTCGGCACCCACGCCTATGCCGCGGAGGTGGCGCTGGACCGACCGGGGGAACGAGACGCCCGCGCCAGGGAATTCGCCCAGCGGCTGCCGGCCTTCGTACAGGATTTCGAGCAGCTCTGGCGCCACCGCTGCGCCGAGATCGACGCCGATTGGGCACGGTTGCGTGACGCCGGCCGATCGATCGGATCGCGCGTGGAACTGTCCCGCTATCTGTTGCGAGCGCGGGCTCATCATCGCCGGGCTTGGGAAATCCATTTCGAATTGATGTATCCACTGCTCGCGAATTACATGGCGTTCTACGGACTGTGTACCGAGCTGAATATCGACCCGGCCGACATCGGGATTTTTCTCGGCGGCCGGGACAACCGGATCACCGCGACCGATCGTGAGCTGGGTGCCCTGGCCGGGGCAGCTCGCACGATGGGGCTCGACGATATTTTCGCGACCACCGAACCCGAATCGCTGTCGAAGGTGCTGCGCGCGGCCGGTGGCCGGGCCGCGACCTGGCTGTCTCGTTTCGATGCGTTCCTGGCGGAATACGGCTGGCGGACCGAGGGCATAGACGACGTCGCACTACCGAGCTGGACAGAGGATCCGACCTCACCGCTCGGGACGATCAAGACGTTGCTGCAGAAGGCGGAACTGCACGATTTCGATGCCGCACGGACGGCGTCGGTCGCGGCACGCGACGCTGCCCTCGACGCCGCCCGTTCCCGGCTGACCCGCGAGGAGCAGCGTGCCTTCGATGCCGGTCTCGCGTCCTGCCGCCGGGCGAATTTCGCTTGGTGGAACGAAGAGCACGATTACTACATCGACTTGCGCGCCGCGCTGCCACTGCGGAGTGGCGTCCTGATCGCGGCCCAGCAGTTGGGGGCGGATCGGCCCGACGATGTGCTGTATCTGTTCTGGCCCGAGCTGATGTCGGTTCTGGACGGTCATACCCCGTGGCAGTCGCTCACGGCGTTGATCGGCGAGCGGCGCGACTATTTCGAACACTGGCGCACGCGCCGCGCGAGCCTGCCGAAAGTGATCGGCACCGTGCCCGTGTCGGTGAACGATCCGATCCTGCTGGAGGTCTTCGGAATCAACCGCCACTTTCTCCGCGCGGTCGGCGGTAATGGTGCAGCCGTGTCGACAACCACGCTGCGCGGTGTGCGCGCGGCCGGCGGTGTAGCTCGCGGGATCGCGCGGGTTTTCACCAACGCCGACGATCTGCATCGGATCCGCCCGGGAGATGTGCTGGTCTGCGAATCGACCTCACCCAACTGGACTCCCGCCTTCGCGAAGATCGCCGGATGTGTGTGCGACGGCGGCGGACCGCTGTCGCATGCGGCGATCGTCGGCCGGGAGTACGCGGTGCCGACGGTCACCGCCGTGGGTGTGGCGACAACGGTCATTCGCGACGGCGACGATATCGAGGTCGATGGGACGAACGGAACCGTCACGGTCTATCTGCGCTGCGAGACGACCCGGTGAACGTCATGGCCGAGCACATCGTGTGGCTGGATCGCCTCGACGCGTCGACGGCGACGACAGTCGCGGGGCCGAAGGCCGGGCGGCTCGCCGAACTTGCCGCCATCGGTCTCAGAGTGCCCCGGGGCTTCGCCGTCACGGCCGACTGCTACCGCCGATTCTGCGCGGAATCGGAACTCGACGCCTTCGTGAGCGAACAACTCGCCACGCTCTCCGATGTGCGGGACTGTGCGCGGGTGGCGGACGTGATCGGCACCGAATTCGCGCGGCGGCCGATGGCCGACGCCATCGAGTCGGCGATCACCGATGCCTACGCAGAACTGAACTTCCGCTGTCTCGAGGTCAATCAACCTGTCGCCGTGCGCAGTTCGGCGATCGGCGAGGACGGCGGACACACCAGTTTCGCGGGCATGTTCGACAGTTACCTCGGCGTATCGGGCACGGAACGAGTCCTCGGCGCTGTGCGCAGATGCTGGGCGAGCCTGTTCTCGGCGCGTGCCCTGTCGTATCGGCTGGGGCGGGGCGTATCGGCCGCGGATATGCCGATGGCCGTTGCTGTGCTCGAGCTCGTCTCGGCGCGCGCCTCGGGTGTCGCGTTCTCGATCCATCCGGTGACCGGGCGCCGCGATCGGATCGTGCTGGAAAGCACATGGGGGTACGGCGAGACGGTGGTCCGGGGTGCGGTGACACCGGACCACATCGAAGTCGGCAGGACCGATCGGCGCATGCTGGCCTACGAGATCGCGGACAAGAACGTGGTCGCCGCGTTCGACTACGCCCGCGGGGAGGTCGTGGACACCGTGATGCCCGCTCGGTTCCGCCGCGCTGCCAGTGTCGACGAGGACCACATCGCCGCGGTCGTGGACGCGGTGTGCGCTATCGAGGAGTACTTCGGCTACCCCGTCGACGTGGAGTGGGTGATCGAGCGCTCCCGGTGTCCCGGGGAACCGGTGACGATCGTGCAGGCACGTCCGGTGACCAGAACGGCCGAGCCCGCAATCGTCTGGGACCTTGCCGAATACGCGTACCGCTATGCCTTCGGCGGCTCATCGTGACTGCGTGCGCGTTGATCCTCGACTTCGGCGGCCCGATCCTCGTCACGCCGTTCGAAGTCCTGCGGCGCTTCGAACGGCGGCGCGGACTGGAATCGGGCACCTTCGAGTGGACCGGGCCATTCGACCCGGACCGTGATCCACTGTGGCGCCGAGTGGTGGCGGCCGAGATCGACCAGCCCGCCTATTGGGCGGCGCGGGCGGCCGATGCGGCCGCGATGACAAATATCGGTGAGGGCTCGGGCAACAGCGGTATTCGCGGTTTGATGGCCGAACTCTACCCATGTACCGACATCGACTCGGCGATCCGGCCGCCGGTCTACGAGACGGTGCGCGCCGCGCGGGCAGCCGGACTGCGGACGGCGGTATTGACCAACGATCTCGCCTCGTTCTACAGCGACGAGTGGATCAGCCGGGCTCGGGTGCTCGAAGAATTCGACGTGGTGATCGACGGCTCGATCGCGGGCGTGTTCAAACCCGATCCGGCCGCCTACCGGCTGACGTTGGAGGCGTTGGAGGTTACCGCCGACCAGGCGCTATTCGTCGACGACCATGCGCCCAACGTCGAAGGGGCGCGCGCCATGGGGATGCGGGCCATGCTGTTCGACGTAACCCGGCCGGCGCAGTCGTATCGCGAGATCGGCTGGTCCCTCGGGCTGGATCCGCGACCCTGACGAGGCCGTACAGCGGTTCCGGGGAGCGGAACAATCGTGGGGCCGCCGCTCGGGTGGCGCTTGACTCGAATACATGGACGACCTGATCGACGCGCGAACCATCGCGCTGGATGCGGCACAGCGCGTCCTGAATGCCGCTGCGGGACAAGCGAAATCACTCGATGTCCGGGTCGCGATCGCGGTCGCCGACCGGTCCGGACATCTCGTCGCCTACGGCCGGATGGACGGCGCCCCACTGCTGTCGGGGCAGATAGCGCAGGACAAGGCCTACACCGTGGCGGCATTCGGACTGGCGACCCACGAGTGGTTCGACCTGATCAAGGATGATCCCGCGCTGCTACATGGAATTGTGAAGACGGATCGTCTGATCGTGTTCGGCGGTGGCGCAGGCATTTACGTGGACGGTGGGCTGGTCGGCGCCGTCGGCGTCTCGGGCGGCAGTGCGGAACAGGATCGCCGCATCGCCGAAGCCGGCGTGGCGGCGGTCTCGCGGTGATCCTGCGAATCGTGTTCCACCAGGGGGAACGAGTACCGGCGCCGAGGAGCGGCGTGCCTACCGTCGGAATACCGGCTTGCGCCTAGACCGTCAGAAGGAGATATCGCTGTGCCATTAGTCGAGGTCACCATAACGGAAGGACGTTCGCCCGAACAGATCCGGGCGTTGATTCACGAAGTCACCGGCGCTGTCGAACGTTCCGTGGACGCGCCTTTGCCCGCCATTCGTGTTGTCGTCCGGGAAGTCGCGACGACGCACTGGGCAGCCGGTGACATCACCATCGCGGAGCGGCGTGCCTCCGCGCGCGCGGATTCCGCGCGTCCCCACTGATTCGAACGGAGCGGTTCATGCCTGCGAAGAGCTCATTTGGTCATGTCATCGACGGCAAGGAGGTCGACTCCGACGACGGCGCCACCTTCGATACCGTCGACCCCTGGACGCGGGAGCCGTGGGCCGAGGTGGCACTCGGCGGCGCGGCCGAGGCCGATCGGGCGATCGTCGCCGCGCGCCACGCCTTCGACGAAGGACCGTGGCCCAGAATGGGTTTCGCCGAGCGCGGCGCGATTCTGCACCAGCTCGCCGACCTCATGGAGGAGAACTCCCGCGAACTCGGCCTCGCCGATTCCCGGGATATGGGCAAGCCCTTGGCGCAGAGCCAGGGCGTGGATGTGGTTCGCGCAGCGCACAATTTCCGGTTTTTCGCCGACCATGCTCGCCTGTCCACGGGTGAGCAGCTGCCGATGCCGGGGCACCACATCTACACCCGCTACGAGCCGGCCGGCGTGGTCGCGGCCATCGCACCGTGGAACTTCCCGCTGATGCTGGAGACGTGGAAGGTCGCGCCCGCGCTGGCGTGGGGTAATACCGTCGTCCTCAAACCCGCCGAGGACACTCCGGCCTCAGCGACCATCTTGGCGCGCCTGGCGCTCGAGGCGGGTATGCCGCCCGGCGTCCTCAACGTCGTGCACGGGTACGGGCCGGAGTCGGCCGGACAGGCACTGACCGAGAATCCGGCGGTCGACAGGATCACCTTCACCGGTGAATCCGGCACCGGCAAGATTATCGCCTGCGCCGCGTCGCAGCACCTGACCCCGGTCAGCCTGGAGCTCGGCGGTAAGGGCGCGAACATCGTCTTCGACGACGCCGATCTCGACAACGCGGTCGACTGGGCGATCCGGGCCATCTACACGAACGCGGGACAGGTGTGCCTCGCCGGTAGTCGGCTCTTCGTGCAGCGCGGCATCCACGACGAATTCGTGTCGCGATTCACCGCCGCTGCCGAGGCCTTGGTCATCGGTGATCCCAAGGACACGGCGACGCAGTTCGGTCCGCTGGCCTCGAAACAACATTTCGACAAGGTGAGTGCGTACCTCGACCTCGCGCCGAGCGAGGGCACGGTACTCACCGGCGGCCGCGGCGAGGGGTGGGTCGTCAGACCGACAGCCGTGACGGGTATCGATCCGGCGTCCTCGCGACTGTTCCGCGAGGAGATCTTCGGGCCGGTGGTCGTGATCGTGCCCTTCGACACCGAGGCCGAGGCCGTCGCCCTCGCCAACGACACCCGCTACGGCCTCAATGCCATGGTGTTCTCGGAGAACTTGAGCCGAGCCCATCGCGTCGCCGCCGCGCTCGACGCCGGGACGGTATGGGTCAACTGCTTCTTCATCCGCGACCTGCGGGCACCCTTCGGCGGCAGTGGCGATTCAGGCATCGGCCGTGAAGGTGGAAACTTCAGCCGTGAGTTCTTCACCGAGCCGAAAGCCGTTGTCATGCAAATCGCGCCATCAGCCATGGACTGAACGGTTCGACAGCTCGGGGCGGCGGATATCGGTGGCCCGGTGTCAGCCGTTCATTGGAGCGCGCCTGGATGGTCTGGTTCCGGCCCGGATAGTTCGGAAGAGGGTGTTGATGTACCGGTTCTCGCCGAGCGCGCCTCGCAACCGCGCGTCCATCCGTCGCCGAAACGGACCGGCCGCGAAAGTTCCGGCGTCCGTTCACAACCCGCCGATCGGGTACGCCCGTGTTGAGCACGGAAAGTTCTCTGTCGGTGTTCACCGCTCGCCGCCTCCGAGCTCCGGCCGGTGAACCGCCGCTCCTCGGAGCACCGCCGGCGCTCAGCCACACGAACCGTCGGCGGAGCAGTCCTGGTCGTCGCGTTGGTGGCCGCGGCGAGCCTCGCGGTCGAAGATGCCGATGATTTCGCACGGTCCACCTTCGGCGCCGATCGCGTGAGGCAGCATGGTGGGGAACTCGGCGGCCTGGTTGGTCGCGACCCGGAAGCGCCGGTGGCCCAGCATCAGAATGGCGGTGCCGGACAGGACGACCAGCCACTCGCGACCGGGGTGGGCGCGCATACGCGCGGGGTTGTCCGGCGGTGGTTCGGTCATGCGTCGACGGACCACGCTCATGCCGGGTTCGGCTTTCATCGACCAGCGCATGATTCCGTGCGCTGCGTCGATCATGGGGCTGATCACCACATCGTCGGCGTCGGATTCAACCAACTGGTCCAGCGTGGTGTCCAGGGCTCGGGCGAGGGTGACCAGCTGATCCAGCGCCAGGCGCCGGTGACCGTTCTCGATCCGGGAAAGGCTGGATTGACTCAGGTGGGCTCGGGCGGCCAGTTCTTCCAGTGACCAACCCTGGGCCACGCGAAGGGCGCGGATGCGCTTGCGTACAAGGCTGTCCAAATCACCGTCTTCTTGCGTCATAGGCAAGAGTGTATGCCGATGACGCAAGGCGTGGTTACCGTCACCAGTGGATCGACCGGACCGGCGGCTGAACCGGCCGACTCAGGCCACCCCGGCGTCGATCTTCGCCATTCCCTTTTCCGAGAGGACGCCATGAACAACCCACCCACATCCGGCGGCGCTGGTGACGCGGCACCGGACGCCGGTCGGCTGCGAGCCATCCTGGTCGCGGTCTCCCTCGCGCTGATGGCCGTCATCGCATCGGTCTCGGGGCTCAACGTTGCCCAAACCCAGATGGCCGTAGAGTTCGGTGCCTCTCAGAACACCGTCTTGTGGATCATCAATATCTACACCCTCACCCTGGCCGCGCTGCTGCTGCCGCTGGGCGCCCTTGGTGACCGCCTGGGACGCAAACCCATGCTCGTCGCGGGTCTGGTCGTCTTCGGAGTCGCCAATGCGGTCGCCGGGCTCGCCCCGAGCGCCGAGGTGATGATCGGCGCGCGCGTGGCCGCTGGTATCGGTGCGGCGATGATCATGCCGATCACCCTGGCCGTCATTACCTCGACTTTCCCAGAAGAGCAGCGCGGCAAGGCGATCGGTGTCTGGACGGGCGTCGCCGGTGGTGGCGGCATCCTCGGGATGTTCCTGTCCGCCCTGCTGGTCGACATCGCCGACTGGCGATGGCTGTTCCTCCTTCCTCTCGTGCTGGTCCTGGCCGCGCTGGCGACCACCCTCACTGTGGTGCCCAATTCCCGTGAGCACGGCGGTCACGGCTTCGACACCGTCGGCGCGCTGATCTCGATCGTGGCTGTGGTCGGTCTGATCTTCGTGCTGCAGGAAGGCCCCGACCGCGGCTGGACCGCACCGGCCACCCTGATCAGCCTGACCCTCGGTGTCCTGGCCACTGCCGGGTTCATCGCGTGGGAACTGCGACGCCGCGACGCGGCCCTGCTCGACGTGCGGTTCTTCGGTGCGCGAGGTTTGGCCGGCGGTTCGATCACACTGCTGGTCGTCTACGGCGTGCAAGCCGGTATCGCGGTGGTCCTGTTCCCGTTCTTCCAGGCGGTGCTCGGCTGGTCCGGGCTGCTGGCCACGGTGGCGACGCTGCCCATGGCCGTGGCCATGATGCTCACCTCCGGCCTGGCGCCGACACTGTCCGAACGGATCGGCGCCCGATCCACCATGGCAATCGGGACCGCGGTGAGCGGCCTGGGTCTGGCGCAGATGGCCGCATTCGCCTCCGTCGAGGGCGGATACCTGTCCATCCTGCCCGGCATCATCGCCATGGGCGTCGGCATGGGCCTGGCTATGACCCCCTCCACCCACGCCATCACCAGCTCCCTACCGCAGCAGAAGCAGGGCGTCGCTTCGGCACTCAACGACGTGACTCGCGAGTTCGGCACCGCCCTCGGCGTCGCCCTGCTCGGGGCGCTCGTGGCCACCGGCTACCGCCACTCCATCGACGGCAAACTCGACGAAATCCCGCATGACACTGCCGATATCGCCCGTGGCGGCGTCGCCAATGCCCTCGATGTCGCCGCCGGCGCGGGCGAACACGCACACGAACTGGTCCAGGCGGCCAGGCAGTCCTTCGTCGACGGGTGGCAACAGGCGATGTGGGTGGGCGTCGCCGTCCTGGCCGGACTGCTGATCTACATCCTGGCGCTCGGCCCGAACACCCACCTTGCCGAGCCCGCCGACGACGCCGAGACGCCTGAGCACCTCGAGGGGGCTGGTGCTGTCGGCGGGTAACCCCACTGTTGTCGGACCGACCGGTCGGGTCTCGTATTGTTGACGTGTGCTGGAGGTAGGTGCCCTGGTCAAGAAGTCGGCTGACAGTGACCACGTCTTCGAGATCGTCGAGATCGAGGACGACGCACGGGCACTCATCGCGCCGACCGGGGAAACCGCACACGCACCGGGTTCGTACTCGTACTGGTGGCGGCTGCGGCTGCTCATCCCCGCCGGGGGGACCACTCCGGGACAGTGACGCTCAGCGGACGTGGTTGTAGCGGGCTGGATCCCGGGTAGCCGTCCTCGCGGCGGGGTGTTCGGGTGCTGATCCTGGGCGGGCCCGCACCTCGGCCGGAGACTCGTCTACGTCGGCACTGTCGGCACCGGGTTCTCGGTCCAGCAGCGGCGGGTGCTGCAGGCGCGGCCGGACGAGATCGCCCGGGAGACAATCCCGTTCGCGGTGCCGCGGCGGTTATGGCCGCGGCCGGTGTACTGGAGTGAACCCGGCCTTGTGGTGACGGTGTTCTATCGAGAATTCGCCACTGCACCGCGGCATCCGAGCTGGGCCCGATTGCGTTCCGATGAGGATCCCGCGATGTCGGGCTGCCCGCCCGACCCACTCCACCCCGGTTCAGCTGCGGCGTTTGGTTTGTCCCTGCAGGACAGGATCAGCGACTGCGGGGCGGACCGATCTCGGTGTCAGTGACCGCGTCAGGTCGCCGTCAGTGTGCTGTCAGCCAGGCCGGACACAGTAGGTCCATCGAACACGACAGCCCCGGCCAACGAACCGGCCGGGCAACTGCCACAACAGATTTCGAAGGAGACCACCATGTACGCCACTCTCGCCCTGACCGCCCAGGACCAGCTCACCGTGCGCACCGCCGCCTACGGCGCGGTCTCCCTGCTGGCCGCCGGATCGAGCAAGCCCCACAAGGCCGCCACCGCGGGATCGACGGCGCTGCTGTCGGCGACCGGCACGGTCGGACACGTCCTCGCGGCAAAGTCCAAGGACATCAAACTGGCCGGCAAGTCCGTCGCCGAACTCGCCGACCAGGTGCTGCCCGCCCTGACCGCCGCGGTCGCTCTGCTCGAACAGTCCGATCCCGCCGAGGCCGACAACTTCCGCACCATCGTGCGGGTCGCGATCGAGGCCGCCACCGCCGATGTCCGGCCCGGCCCGGTCACTACCGAGATGATCCGCAAGATCACCGCCGCCATGCACACCGCGTAAGCCGTCAAGCGGCGGACCGGCAGGACAAGGCCGCCAGTCAGCGTGAGGCCGGCGGCCTTGTGCGACGAGTTGTCCTGGGGGAGATCGCTACTCGGCGAGGACGCCTGTGGCGGCGGTCGGAATCACTGTGTAGTTGGACTGGACGACTCCGCCCCGCCGGCCGCCCTGGACCGCTGGCTGCCACCAGTAGGTCCCGACGCGCGTGCGGAAGGCCAACCTTTTCCCGGCGGCACAGTGCGCTGACGCGAGGATTCTCCCGAATCGGGTTGCTGCAGAGGCTGTTTGCCAGGGCTGGAGTCAGCTTGCCGCCAGGTCCATGCGGAGAAACTCGGTGATCCGCATCAGCCGCGGTGGACGCGCCGCGTCGGGGAGATGCCGGAACGCCTCGGATTCACCGATCAGGCGCGGGTTGTCGAGTTCCCTTGCCTCCCCGTTGATTTCCAGCCGTGCACGACCGGACGCCAGGACCTTCTCGAATACCGGTCGCTACCGGTCTTCGTGTCCTGGTGCGGTCGGCTGGGGAAGGCGAAAGCCCTTGATTGCCAGCCATGTACCGAGCGAGAGCTCCCACAGGGCTATCGGGAAGGCGGCGAGACCGGCGAGCGGGGTGCCCTGCGCGTAGGCGCCGAAGAGGATCGCTATGTCCGAGGCGAGCAGCAGCGGCGCGCCGACGAAGCCCACCAGCGGAATGATGCGCGGCACCAGCCCCGAGCGGTACAGCACCGAACCGAGGAACAACGCATTGACGACAGGCATCAGGCTCTGCCCGAGCAGAAACGTTGCATCGTGGACCGCCACGAGTGTCCGGCCCGCCGTGATCAACGAGGCCGCGTCCGCGCCGGCTCCTGCGCCGCCTTGTCGCAGCGTGACGACCGACAGCACGGTGCTCACGCCCACGAGAATGAGGCCGGCCTCCAGCACCCGAGAGCTCACGAAGCCGATGGCCGCTGTCTCGCTGTACCGCCGTGCTACCGGGAACAGCGCCACCGCGGTGCCTACGCACGAGAGAGCCAGGATGACTTCGAGAAACGCACCCCACAGCGCACTGCGGGCATCACCGGCCCCGAGAACGAAGTCCGCGTGATCCAGGACGGGCTTGTAGAGCAGGAGAGTGGGTATCGAGGTGACGAAGGTGACCAGGTACAGCGCGCCGGCGACGAGGGCGCTGTACCGCATCGTGTCGCCGGCGCGCCGCGGTGTCCGCGCAGGTGCGGTTGTACCCATGGTGAACTCTCTCCAGAAATGAGGTGTACGGGGTACACCTTCGGTGTTCCCAAACCGTAGGTGTACACTGTCCACCTGTCAAGATGGCGCCACACGGCGGGCGCGTCCACCGGCGGGGAAGGGGCACGGGTGGTTCAGCGAGCGCGGCAACACACACCGTCCGAGTCGGGTGACCCGGACGGTGTGATGCCCGGCGATGCCCAAGGCCGTCGACGCACACCGCTCAACCGTGATCGGGTGCTGTGCGCGGCAGTCGCGTTGGCGGATCGGTCCGGTCTCGCCGGGGTGAGCATGCGCCGGCTCGCTCAACACCTCGGAGTTGTCCCGATGGCCTTGTACAAGCACGTGGCGGACAAGGAGGAACTGCTCGACGGCATGGTCGATCTCGTCGTCGCCGAGTTCACCCCCGCCGATCCGGCACTGCACTGGAAGGACGGTGTCCGGCAGTACGTGTTGTCGGCGCGGCGAGCGGTACTCCGTCACCCCTGGGCGCGGCAGGCGATCGAATCCCGCACTCGGCGAACGCCTTCCGTGCTCGCGTACATGGACGCGGTGGCCGGCATGTTTCGTGCGGGCGGGTTCTCGGTGGATCTGACCCATCATGTGATGCATGCCCTGGGCAACCGCATCTGGGGCTTCAGTCCCGAACTGTTCGACGAATCGGGGCACGATCACGCGCCGCCACCCGACCCGCAGGCGCAACAGGCGATGATGGCCGAATTCGGCCGGCGCTACCCGCATATCCTGGAGATCGCGACGGTCGCGACCGGCGGCGATCTCTCCGGTGTCGGCCAGGGCTGCGACGAGCAATTCGAATTCGAGTTCGCCCTCGATCTGCTGCTCGACGGCGCCGAAAGACTGCATCGGCTGGGCTGGAATTCGCGCGACCCCAACGTGTCTCGCCCGCGCTAGTGTGCCGATTCGGTGCTGAGTCCCCGGGAACCGGCCCCACCTGGTCGGCGACCCGGTCGCGATCCTCCGGATTCCGGACCGGGGTTGAGGCGGCCCGCGAGTGGCGCCGATTCGCCTGCTGGGCCGCGGCCGCACCCACCCGAGACACGCACCCCGGCAGCTCGAATCTGCCGGGTGCGTGTATTTCGTCGCCGTCGGGTGCTCGGTCACCGTGGGGGTCCCCGCAGCTTTCGGAGCCTTCGTGTACCTGGTGACACCATCGTTAACGGCACGCCTAATCGCGTGTTGCGCAAGGCGTTTCACTGCACCGTTCGATCGTCGGCTTCAGTTCTCCACGAATTCGAAGGGTCGTCGAGGGCGACGAGAAACACCACTATGCCCCCCATCTCCGGCAGCGATCAGCCGTGCATCACGACCTCGAGGCGGGAAGCATCGGGGAGGTGGGTACTGAGCGTGGTCAGCTCGATCGCGATCCGTCCCGCGCCGGGAGCGAAGGATATCGAATTGGTCTCGTTGTGGAACATGTGCCGGGATACGCTACCCACTCCACCGCTGTCCACATTGCGCCAGTTGACGACCGCGACCAGCGACGACCCGCATCCGGCGCTGCCGGTGCCGGCGATGTCGTTGGTCTGGTAGCCGATGGAGACCTGGTCGCTGTCATCGAAGATGTTGGCCTTGGCGTCGATGGTCGTCGCGCACGGACCTCCATCGAACTGTGCGGTCAGCGTCGGCATACCGGTGTGCGACTCGGCCGATGCCGGCGCAGCTTGAAACAGAAGCGCGCTACCGACGGCAGCGAGGATGGAAACAAAGGCGGGAGCGTGCATGGTGTCCTCTCGCGGTTCAGGTCCTACACGCTATCGACATACGGGCTCAGGTTCCATCGACCGCGCCACCCTGAGTCCACCCTGACCCAGTAGGTCCGCGGAGCGGCAATCCGTTCGCGAACCCGGCCGCGACGCAACTGCGGTCACTCACAGCCATCGAGCAACCACTTGGCAACTGCCCCCGCGAACATATACTCGATACATGGCCGAGTGGATCTTCTTCATGCATCCGCCTCGCGACAATTTCATCGCCACCATGACCGTAGACGAAAGATCCGCATTCGCGGCACACACGGAATGGCTGGCGCGCCTGGACGCCGCCGGTGTGCTGCTGGTGGCCGGGCCCACTCTGGGCACGGTCAATACCGGCGTCGGTATCTTCACCGCCGACGACGAGGCTGCCGCACGGCGCATCATCGCTGATGAGCCTGTCACCACCGGAGGCTTCATGCGCGGCGATCTGCGGCCGATCCAGCTCGGCTACCTCAACCCCCGCACCGAGAGCGAACCTGTCACCTGACCGTCGCGCCAGAACGATGGCTGCGCGGTCCGATCACTACCCGGCGAACCACACCGAGCGCCAGTCCGTGGTATCGGCGGTGAAGTCTTTCCCTACCATCGGAGGACCGACAATGGCCATCGCGCATCCGATCGAGCATCACGAGATCATCGATGTCACCCGCGCCCAGCGCCCCCGAGTGCTGATGGTGGTCGCCAATCCGGCGACCTCGACGACGCTGAACATTCCAGTCGGCTTCTGGGCCGCCGAACTCACACATCCCTACTACGAATTCACCAGGGCCCGTTACGATATCACCATCGCCAGCCCCGACGGCGGGCGGGTCGAGATGGACGCCATGTCCGACCCGCGCGACGAGAGCCGCTGGTCGGCAGACGATCTGATTACCATGGGCTTCGTCAACACCCCCGAATTGGCTACCCTGCTGGACAATAGCGCTGAATTGGCTGATCTGAGCCACGACGACTTCGATGCCATCGTGGTCTGCGGAGGTCAGTCGCCGATGTTCACCTTCCGGGGTCGCAAGGATCTGGCCGCCTTGATCGGGGCATTCCACGCGGCCGAGAAGCCGACCGCGGTGCTGTGCCATGGCACCTGCGCGCTGCTGGACGTTGTCGCCGACGACGGCACGCCGCTCATCAAGGGCAAGACCATGACCGGCTTCGCGAACGTCGAGGAAGACTTCTCCGATCAAGCTCTGGGCCGCACCGTGATGCCGTTCCGGATCCAGGACGAGGCCACCGCGCTGGGCGCCAACTTCGTCACCGGCGGCCTGTTCCGCGCCTTCGCCGTCCGCGACGGCAACCTCATCACCGGCCAACAACAGTATTCCGGCACGAAAGTCGCTCGGATGGTGATCGGGTCGCTGGGAATCTGAGCAACTCGAACCTGCGCCGAATGCGCAAGCACCTGCGACTGCCCTCCAGCCGACGCCGGCGCGCCGGCTGATCCACTCGATCTGACAGCTCTCAGCGGACTCGGCCTGCCGGTCCACGTCGCCCTGCCACACCACGGCCGGCCGTGGCACGCCGAAACGCCGGGCGTCGGAAAGTGGTCAGAGCCGCAGCACGCTGCTTCCGAGGCTGAGAACACTGCTGCCCGCACTGAGCAGCAAGCTGATGATGCTTTGAATGTCCATGTCCGATCTCTTTCCATCCGAGGAAGCCGGGTCGAGCTCCGAAGACGGATAATCCTCCACCGCCGCCGCCCAGCCCCGGCGAACCTTCCCATCAATGGCAAATTGCTCGGACGAACGGTCTGTCAGCCGGACAGATCGGGGTTCCGGGCCGGCGGGGCAGAAGGTCGAGATGCGACTCACCGATCCTGCCGATGCGCTCTACACCCGCCGACTGCGCCGCCGATCCCGGCCGCCGGTTTCAATGAGCCGAATTGAGCGCGCTTGGCTTGTCTGAGGTGTGGGCATACTCAGCTGGTTGCGACGTCGCCAGCTGCAGGCGGTTACCGCCGCGGCTAGGGTCAGGACCGCTCCGCCGGCAATCACAACGACCGGCCGGTCGTAATCCGGTGTCGCGACGGCGGTCACATTGAGCATGGTGTGAAACAGAATCGCGGCCGGGACGCCGTGGCCGGTCACATTGTGCAGCCAGACGATCAGCACTCGTCCGGCGACGGTTCCGGCGAACCACCCTGCGATCCACCAGAACTCATGTCCAACCTGGACAAGCGGTACCAGATGCCATGCCGCCCAATAAGTTCCCAGGGCGATGCCCGTCCACGCCGGGCCCCAGCGTTGTTGCAGAGGATCGGTCGCATAGCCGGTCCATCCCAGCTCCTCACACGTCGCCGCAAACCATGTTGCGATCACCGCGAAAGGCAACGCCGCCAAGGCAATCGGAACACCCCCGTCGACCGCGCCGAGCATGCGGGCGATCCCGTAGGCCGTGCCTCCGGTGACCAGCGGCAGACCTGCCGCCGCCAGGTACCACGCCTTATGCGTAGCGGCCGAATAGTCGAACGTACTCCGCAACAACGCCCGCACCGCGGACCTGCCCTCGTCGCGGTACACGAGGAACACCGCCGCGAGCATCGGCACCAGGAACATCATCGCGCTCGCAGGCAACTCCAGCGCGCCCACCTGCACACTGTCGACGACAGCGCCCAGCACGAAGAACGGCAGCGACATTGCGGTAACCAATGCCAGGAACAGCAGCGGACGCCGCCGGGAACCAAGCTCACAACCCATCGCACCAGCTTGCCGTACAACCAGCCGCGCTACGTGATTCCCGCCGCGTGCACCTCCATTTTTTGGGCGCCTTTCGTCGTTAACGGCCTCCGAGAATCACCCGATGAGACGGCCATGAGTCCAAATCGGCAGAAGGTTCGACAATTCTCGGCGCGAGCCGGTGTCCTGGCCGGCGTTGCTGTCGCCGTGTTGGTCGGGATGGGTGGGCCCGCCACCGCGGTGCCCGATGATCCGGCGGTTCCGTTCACGCCGACTTTGACACGAGTTCCCGGCGGCAACTGCGCCGCCATCATCGATGCCCAGACCGTGCCGCAACCCGGATCCGGCCAGTTCGGCGTCCGGGTAAAGATCACCCAGACCGGACAGCTCTGCGGCGGGTACCGGGTGGCGGTGCGCTGGCACAATGTCGACTCCGGTTACAGCGACGGGCAGTCGCAGCACGTCGACGCCAACGGCGTCATCGACGCCCCCGACGGCATCATCACCGGCATGGGCACCGCGCCGGGCGCCGGGCGGGTGGAAGCCAAGATCATCACCACTTACGAGGACGGCCGCGAGATGGAATACGTCGCCGGCACAGCCACTTTCACCCTCGCCTGACCAGATCGACCAAAGGAGTCAACCTTGTTCGCACGTCGTGGAATGTTCGTCGCCGTCCTGCTCGGGGCAGCGGCATTGGCCGGCAGCGCCACCGCCACCGCTGCTCCGCTCCCATTGGAAGCGGCCACTCAGTCTCCCAGCGACCCCGTCGCCGGTGGCCTGTGCAATGCCGATCCGGTCATCGCGCTGTGGTGCCTGCTCGCCAGCCCCTCGGCATAGGCGTTCTTCCCTCGCTATGGGCCCGGAACCTTCTCCGATGCCGCGGGCGGTGAGCCCGCGGCATCGGCGGTTCGAGCGGCGCCGTATGCCGGTGTGGTGGTCAGCTGTGGGCCGTTGTTGTGCGTGTGGCCAGCCAGTCGCGGTAGCGGGTGGTTGCCAGGCGGGCGCCGACGCCGGCGGTGAGAGCGTCGCGGGGTGGCAGGGCGAACTGCCCGGCGGTCGGGCCGGTGCTGGTCATGCGGTGGTCGCCGGCGGCGTCGATGCCGACGATCGACAGCAGTACCACGTGACCGACGCCTGCGCGGTGTGCGGCAGCATGCAGATTGCCGACCGTGGCCCGGAAGAAATCGGCCGCGCTGTCGTCGGGTATCGGCGCCTGGGTGGCGTCGATCGCAACGTCGATCCCGGTGAGCGCCGCCGCCAGGCCATAGGTCGACACCGGTCGATCGCGACAGCACCGACACCTCGTTACCGGCTTCCGACAGCGCCGCCACGATGCGCGTGCCGATCAGTCCCGTTCCGCCCAGAACCGCGATCCGCAGCGGTCGAACCTGTTGTGTTGCAGCACAATTCGTGAAATCCATCGAAGGTGTCCTTTCAGGCGAAGATGGCGCCGGGATCACCGGTGAACCAGGTGTTGTCGATGCGCATCCGCGAGATCAGCCACCGATCGCCGTCGCGCCGCAGCTCGACCTCGTACGGGTTCTTCAACAGCGCGTGGGACCGAAGAGTCGGCGATGAGCAGGTGCTGAGCCTCCACAGGGCGGTCATCGTGGCGGTGTCGCCGTCGATGCTGATGCGGGTGTTGGTGACCTGGTGGGTGGTGTCCGTCGACGAGCTTGCTGAGCTGCCTGTGATCCATCTCGCCGGTGAGGCCACCCCGACGGCCGATCTGCCACCCGGCCCGGTAGCCACCACCCTGCAGGAGGCGCTGACCCTGGTCGGGATCGGCCACGGCGTCCTGCCGATCGGTGCGCACGCCCAGCGCTACCACGCCCGCCCCGACGTCACCTACCTGCCGCTACGCGACACACCACAGCTGGAATGGAGACTGGTCTGGCTCGCCGACCGCACCAACGCCCGAATCCGCGCCTTCACTGCCGCCGCCCTGACCTTCACGGGCGACAGACCCTGAACCCACCCCTTGCCCGAAACGCCGACCCACCCAGCCGATAGCGCCTGCGGACAGGCATTTCGGAGACCTCTGCGATCGAACCACCGCTCAGTCGCCAATCATCAAGTGGCGCAACACAACCCAGCCTTCGTCGATTCAGACAGGCGAGGTGGAACCGCCGTACGATCGAAGCCGGCAGGGCAGTGGTGATCTACTGGATTCATGATGGCACGGGAAACTCCGGCGACGCTCACCGAGGCACTGCTGGCGGGCCCACGCGGTCGTCGTCTTCTCCTCGAGTACGCGCGCATCGCCGACGAAGGTGCGCGTGAACACGCACAGGACTCCTTCTGCTCCGGAGTGTTCTACGCCGCCCACCACCTCGACGCGGGAAGCGGGACCACATGCGTCATCTATGGACCCGACGCCGACCAACCCTTCCCGACCGTCCCGCCCGAAGAGGTCGCGCGGCGGCTGGCGGACGTGCCGCTGCCCGATGTGACGGAAAAGGACCTGCGTGCCGCCCTCGCGGCGGCCACCGACTCTGCCCGATACTGGCAGGAGCCCGACGGCGAAGATGTTCTCGCCATGACGGACCCGATCCTTCGGGAACTGCGGAGCGTCGCCGAACATATCGGTGCGTCGGAGCACGCTCGGTGGTGGACCACCGGCGTCGCTCGCGACGAGCAGTGGTCATTGCGATGGAGCAAGCGACACAACCGGGTTGCTCCGGTTCGGAAAGTGCTCACCGCATGGCTACGCCGGGTCGTTGCTGAGGAGAAACGCGCGGCGCGGGAACGCCCCACCGATCCGACAGCCGCCCACTCCGGCGAGTGGTGGTCAGCGCCGCTCGGCGTTGCGTGCTCCACGCGGGCGCTCGATGACGGTTCGCCCGCGGCGCTGTGGTTCGTCGAAGACTCCGCGGGTGAGAATCGCGCCTGGGCTCGGCGACAGATCGTCCCGGGAGACATCGATACGTTCGAAGTCGACGGCGCCGCCGCCTGGGGGCATCTGTGTCAGCGGTTCCCGCTCGAGGTCACGGCGCAGAAACGCCACGACTGGTACCGCACCACGGGCCGCGACGGACGGTGGGTTCTGCCCGACTGGCATGCCGTCGCCGAGGAGTACGGGGGAGTGCACCTCACCGTCGCGGGCTATCTCGCGGCTGCGGGCATCGCTATCGATGTCGACGGTGACACGGCGTCGGTGATCGCGGGATGGGCACCCGACGAAGCGTTCTGGCTCACCGGTGACGTCCGCGCCGAGGGTGACATCGTCGAATGGGTGCGCAACGACATGGACGAGACGTGGGCCGCCGTCCGAAGACCGGGCTGATCCGTGAGATCCAATTGCTTCCGAGGTATCAAGCGCTACCGCAGGATTCACGCCGAACTGCCCATGGCGACGGACATCAAGGTCTGCCCCCGCAGTCTCGGTTCTCGTGACCTTGGCCGGCATCGGCGGACAGCCGGTCTCGTCACAGACCAGTTCGGAAAGGGACGATAATCCCGCGACGTCCTTCTTAGTGAGTGAACTCACTTGACATTGTCAGAGCTGCCGTCAACACTGAGTGAGTTAACTCACTCAGTCGGAGAGGGTGCGGATATGCAGGAGGGTTCGAGACAAGAGTCCGGGCGGCGGTTGGTGTTGCGGTCCAGGCTGGGAGTGGCTGTATTGGTACTGCTGTGCGCTGTTCAGTTTCTTGACATCGTGGACTCGGCGATCGTGAACGTCGCCTTGCCGTCCATCCAGCACAGTTTGCAGGTCACACAACAGAATCTGCAGTGGGTGGCCAGTGGCTACATCTTGACTTATGGCGGCTTTCTGCTGCTCGGTGGCCGTCTGGGCGATCTGATCGGCCGGCGCCGCATGCTGTTCGCGGGTCTGGTGGTGTTCGCTTCCTCGTCATTGACGGCCGGACTGACCGACGATGCCGGGCTGCTGATCGCGGCGCGGCTTGTGCAGGGCGTCGGGGCGGCGTTCATGGCTCCCGCGGCGCTGTCCGAACTCACGACGAGTTTCCGCGAGGGCAAGGATCGGGCCACCGCGCTCGGAGTGTGGGGCGGCATCAGCGGCGTCGCCGCTGCGGCGGGTGTGTTCCTCGGGGGAATCATCTCCCAGGGGCCGGGCTGGCGGTGGGTGTTCTTCGTGAACCCGCCCATCTGCGTCGCGGTAATCGCTTGTGCCGTAATGCTTCTGGCGGACGATCGGCCCAACCGGACCGGGCGGGCCGCCTTCGATTCGCAGGGCGCGGTGCTGCTGACCGGCGGCATGCTGCTGTTGGTGTACGGACTGGTGCGCGCACCGACCGTGGGCTGGGGCTCGCTTTCCACCGTCGTGTGCCTGGGTGGATCGGCCGCTTTGCTCGTCGCGTTCGCCCTCAACGAGGCACGCACCCGTGATCCGCTGGTGCCCGCGGCCGTTCTCCGGGTGAAAGGGCTGGTCGCAGCGGATCTGACCCAGCTGATCGCGTTCGCCGGGTTCTTCTCGCTGCTCTTCTACGCCACCCTCTACATGCAGGAGATCCTGCACTACTCGCCGATCCGGGCGGGATTCGCCTACCTTCCGATCACCGCAGGGTTCGCCGTCGCCGGAGGCGTTGCGTCGCAACTGATCACGCGCGTGGGCACCCGCTCGGTGATGGTCGTGGGCTGCCTGCTCGCCGGGGCCGGCATCTACTACGTGTCCAGGGTGCCGGTGCACGGCTCCTACCTCGGAGATCTGCTGCCGGGATTTCTCGTGATGTCGTTGGGGGCGGGGCCGGTGTTCGTCGCCGTCACCGCCGCGGCCAACGCGGGCGTGCCGCCGCACACGGCCGGGCTGGCGGCGGCATTGCTGAACTCGTCCCAGCAGGTCGGCAGCGCGTTCGGCCTCGCAATCCTGTCCGCCGTCGCCATCACCCGCACCAACAACCTGATCGCCGCGGGCGCGTCCACCGCCGTGGCCGCCGACTCCGGCTATCACCGGGCGCTGCTTGTCGGGGCCATCCTGATGGCGGTCGCGGCCCTGATCGCCCTACGCACCGGCAATACGCGCATGCGAGCCCCGCTGGTGATGGTCGACGCGGAAGCGTCGTATTCTGCTGAGTGAGATGACCGACTCATGCCAGACTGCGGCCGTGCCACCGGCACCCATGCCCCGGACAGCGACTGGGATTTCGGCATCTACTATCGCGGCAGCTTCTCACCCGACCGACTGCGTGAGATCGGCTGGTCCGGACGCGCCATGCGACATGACAGTGCGTTTGGTTACCGAAGCCTTGGGGTGATCTTCCGACGCACAGCCTCGACGTGGATTTCCTGGCTATATTCCGTTGGGCTCGACAGGTCCCGTTGGCGTGAAGCGGCATTCCCCAGACGTATGTGTGCGAGTCTTTTGCTCACCTCGGTCCAGTTGTCCTGTTAGTCGATCTTCTCGGCGGCTCGCAGGTGTGCCATGGTATCGGCGTCCGGGTGGAACTCGACCCGATATCGCGGTGGGTAGAAACCCTCGACCGGTCGCAAATCGATTGCCGTGGACAGTGTTTGCCAGGGAACGAAGAAGGTCGCGCCGGTGTCGGGGTTGGTCAGGCTGACGTTGTTCGCGCGCGGTAAAAGTGTGGGAACCGTATCGGTCCACGGCGTCCAGGTCGTTTCGACACCGTCCTTCTTTCTCACCGCGCCCAGCTTCGCGGCACGATCGTCGGTCAATTCCGCGTCCAGGTCGGCGCGCAGATGCTCGTACTGCTGCTCGTATACGTGGGCGGCCAATACTGTTTCCGCGGAACGGATCTCACGCCACGCCGCGTGAGTTCGCGGCACCCGGTAGGGGACCAGCCGGCCGTGGTCGTCGAGGGTGTAGGGCACTGGCGACACCTCCCGCAGCGCGTCGTCGAACAGTTCCCGCGCGGTGCGGACCAGATGGAGCACGTGCTCTTCGGAGAATTCCGCACCGACGAGAACACCGGCGTTCTGCGCGACGAAAACGATCGGCCGCGCACCGGCTTTCGTGCCGATCCCCGCCAGCCATCCGTCCACCAGTGGCAGCGACCCCGCGTAATCGTCACCGCTGGTGTCGGGGATGTAGAGCATGCCGCCACGGTCGCGCGGGTCGTAGCGGCCGATCGTATCCAGGCCCAGTTCGGCCATGTTGGCGCGGGCGGTGTCGAAGACGGTGTCCGAGTCGACTCCCCACTCTTGGAGCTGGGCCGGGTTCGTGTTGTGCATTTTGGTCTGTCCGTCGATCACGGCCGTCTCCATCAGACAGGGCAGAATCGGGCGCCACAGCGTGTGGTCGGCGAGCCGCGCCCCTTCCATCCGCATGTCCAGGTTCCCGGCCTGCCGGATCAGCGGCCGCAACCGGTCGGCGACAGCCGCCCAGCCCTGTCCCTGCCCGCGTTCCTCGGGCGACGGCAAGTCCACGAACTCGAACAGCAGCCGCCGGGCTTCCTGATCGGAAACACTCTGACACCGCTTGAACACCGTCTCCAAGCTGATCCGCCCCCGCTGCCGATCGTGTGTCTCGTAACCGATCACGAACTCCGTCGCATCGAACTCGGCCCACACCACCCGCTGCTGTGCCCGCACCATCGCCAACGCCTGCTCCCCGAACTGCCTGCGTTTGGACCCGAACAGCCTGCCCCTCAAACTCATGCGCCGAAATGTACGGCAGAACCCCGACAGAAGCGTCAACAGTTCACATTTTCAAATTGTGATCACGGCTTTGCGACGACCGCTCATGCTGACGGGATGAGGGTGTGCTGATGGCTCGTCCGATGCCGAGCGCAGCGGTAGGTCCTTGCAGGCGTGCACGGACGAAACTGCCTGCGGAGCATACCTATTCACAACGCCGCTGCGGCTCGGGCCGGTGCCGACTGTCGGGTACAGCCGGATCGGGTGGTGACGGTGTACGACCGCCAGTTCACCATCGCGGTGCGTCGTCCGAGTTGGGCCGGCTGAGCACCCGGCCAGGTCCGTCGGGAGGCTCGGGCTCCATGCCCACGCCCCGAGACGCGCCGAAGATACTCTGCATTGAAATTCTTGTCCGGCGCAGTGGGGGATACCTGCCTATGGCCACCGATAAGGCGGACACGTCGTTCATGCCGATGGTGATCGCGGCCTGCGAACAGCGGGAGTCGCCGCAGCAGCGCCTGCTCACCGACGGACTGGCCGCCACGATGCTGCCGGCGCCGTTGCGGGCCTTGCTCCGGCTGCGTGTGGTACGCACCCGGTTGGCTGTGCTGATGGACCGTGACGCGCCCGGGATCTGGAACAGTATCGCCTGCCGCAAGCGGTATCTCGACGATGCCGTCGCGCAGGCGATCGCCGATGGCATCACCCAGATCGTGGTACTGGGTGCCGGATTCGACACTCGCGCCGCACGTTTCACCGCCGCATCCGAGGTCACCGCGGTGGAAGTGGACCTGCCTCGTACCGTAACGCGTAAGCGGAGCCGGCTCGGTGAGAGCCGGGTCGTCCTGGCGGCCATCGACTTCGAGCACGACGACCTGGCCACGGTTCTGACTGCCCACGGCTACGATCCGGCCCGGCCTGCGATCATCGTCTGGGAGGGCGTCACCCAGTACCTGACGGCCGATGCCGTGCGCGACACCCTGCGTGCCCTCGACAATGCGGCACCCGGCACCCGGCACCCGGCACCCGGCTCGCCTTCACCTATGTCCGTCAGGAGTTTCTGGACGGCAGCGAACTCTACGACGCGCCCGGGCTACGTCGCCGTTTCGTCGACACGGGGATCTGGCGGTTCGGCCTGCGTCCTGCCGAGGTTGCGGAACTGCTCTCCCGTTTCGGCTGGCACGAACACGAGCAGGTCGGCCCGGGCGAATACCGCGAGCGCTACCTCGAACCGGTGGGTCGCCTCGGGCCGGTCTCGCCGGTCGAGCGCTGCGTGGCGGCCGTCAAGAACTGATCGTCTCCGGCAGCGCTGTCCGGAGATGTCAGCAGGCAGGCCCAACAGGCTTTCTGCCTCCCGGCCATTGAGCTGGGAGACAAGATGTGTTTACAGCCGCTGGTCAGCTGCCCGCCGGCTCTCGAACACGAGGCGTTCCAGGGACCTCACCCCCGGCGGCAGGGCCCGCTGTTCGCGGAACGTGCGCACCGCGCCCGGAACTGTCGATCAACGGGATCAAGGAGCAGGAACCAACTTTTCCCGCCCGGTGCTCCTCGGCGCCACAGCACGCTCGGGATCGCTCAGCACGTATCGTGGGCGCATGGCGGGATATTCCGGCGCCCCGTTGGCCCGCAAGCTCGGTATCCGGCCCGGTAGCCGCGTGCTGCTCGCCAACGCCCCGAGCGGGTTCGCGCTCGAACCGCTGCCCGAACAGGTCTGCCTGCAGCGGCGCGCGGGGCGCGGGCAGTATGACGTGATCGTCGGCTTCTGTCCCGACTATCGGTCTCTGGATCGAGGATTCGGCATGTGGCGCGCCCGCCTCACGCTGGCGGGTGGGCTCTGGGTCGCGTGGCCGAAGAAGTCCAGCGGGGTGGTTACCGATCTCAGCGATACCGTGGTGCGCGAATTCGGCTTGGCCGCAGGGCTTGTCGACAACAAGACGTGCGCTATCGATGAGACGTGGTCGGGTCTGCGTTTCGTCGTCCGGCTGGCCGATCGGCACTGACCTTCGCGATCATGGGATCCCCGCCACGGTCGAGGATCTGCCGGCGATCACCACCTGTCTTGCGCGGAAACCGCTGTGCTGGATGGACTTAGGCCGACCGCGACGCGGGCCGCGAGGTGTATTCCTGTCGGTGGCAGTCAGTAGAGTTGCGGCCGTGAACACCTCGGATTGCATGTGCGTGGTTTGCCATGATTACGGCGATCGCGCCGATATGCACCCTGGCGATCAGAAGTTGGTCGACAACGTCGGCGAGTTCGGCTGGGGCGTACTCAGTATTCCCGCGAGCGACACCAGTGGTCCGTGGGCGTTCACCGTGGGTTTGTGGCACAGCTTTCGCGTGCCCGAGGTGGCCCTATTCGGAATCTCGCCCGAGAATGCGATGGCGATGCTCAACCTTGTCGGCGGCCAGGTCGCCGCCGGCGCGCGCCTCCACGTCGACCAGCGGATCGACGGCGTGCTGCCTGCCGACTATCAGATGACATTGCGGCCGATCACCGAGCCTTGGCGCAGACCGTTCTTCGGCACAGCGATCCGTTACTACCGAGCCACCGTGGAGTGGCCGGTCCTGCAGTGTGTGTGGCCGGATCGATCTCACCGGTTCCCGGGTGAGCCCGGATTCTCGCCCGAGCTCGAGCAAAAACAACCGAGGCTGGAGTTGACACCGGACGAGCATCCTCAGGATGGCTGGACGGCCTATCGTGAGGAATGGGTGGAGTGGGCCGAGGGACAGCGGTAGCGCCTGCTCTGCCTCGCAACAAGGTCGGGCTCAGCCTGCAATCGGTAGTACCGAGCGCAGTCGGGTAACAGCCGGCCCCGCTGATCTGTTTCCGGCGCTCCGGAACGGGAATTATCGCTACGTCGCCCGGTCGCCGCGGATTTCTCGGTCGCGCCGACGACTTCGAAGTGTCTTCGGCGCGACGGCCCGGCAGGGGTCGGAAGGAGTCTCGGATGCAGACGGCGGCGTACCTGTCGATCGGGGGGCTTCTGGTGGCGAGCGGAGCGGTCCTGGCATTCATCGCGGCGGTCCGCGTGGCCTCGGAGCCTCGCCGGCTGTCGACGGGATTCGTCCTGCTGGCGGCGGTCATCCTGCTGGGGGTCGGCGGAGCGACCGCGGTCGTCGGATTCGGCCCGGACGCGCCGTCGTCGTTCAGGGTGGTCGTGGTACTCACGGCTCCGTTCGCCGTGGCCGGTATCGCGTTGCTGGTCAACGGAATCGAGCTGATATCACGGGACGGGTTGGCGGCGACCACCGCGTTGCCGGTCGGACTCGGGGCCGGCCTGATCGGCCTGGTGGCCGCGGTCGTCACGGTCGCGTCCGGTCCGGCGATGCCGAGCTGGGCCATCGGCTCCACCGTTCTCCTCGCGGCGGTCGCGGTCTATTTCGTGGCGCATCTGATCGCGTTCGGCGGCTACGCGCTGATCTACGGCAGCCTGGCGGCTCGTCCTGAGGCCGACGCCGTCGTGATTCTCGGCTGCGGCCTGAATCGCAGATCCGTGACGCCGCTGCTGGCCGCGCGACTGGACCGCGGTATCGATGCCTACCGCACGGCGCTGCGGTCCGGGCACCGGCCGGTCCTGGTCACCTGCGGTGGACAGGGGCCCGACGAGGCGACGACCGAAGCCGACGCGATGGCGCGTTACCTCACCGCCCGCGGCGTCAGCGGACACGCCATCGTCCGAGAACGGCACTCGCGCAACACCGCCGAGAATCTGCGCAATTGCCTGCGCGAGTTGAACCGGCGCGGTATCGATCCGGAGCAGCTTCGAATCACGGTGGTAACCAGCAACTTTCACGTCCTGCGGACGGCCGCGTTGACCCGCCGCCTCGGTATCGACGCCCAGGTCCTGGGATCTCGGACCGCCGCCTATTTCCTGCCCGCCGCCTTTCTGCGCGAATTCGTCGCGGTATTGGCGACCCATTACCGGCGCAGCCACATCACGGTCGCGGTCTCGATTCTGGTCGTCCTGCTCGCCGTGATGGCCCTGCCCTGAACACAGGGCAAAGGCTCGGCGAAACTGCCTGTCCATGCGGAGTCGCGCAGTGTTCACCCTCATCGACGCGCGTGATCGGCCGCGGACCGGCTGGAACGTGTTGTTCGGCATGTCGTCGCAACAGCTTCGCGTATCAGGCGGTCATGCTGCCCCGCGGCCGCCAGGCCATCCACAACTCCCGGCACATGGCCGCCCGCATGTTCACCGACTGACCACCATGACGGCCAGCCGCTGAACATGCGTGTGGCCCCCATGGCCCGCCGCGGTCCGGATACACACCGGCGTCGCGCAGAACGGGCAACCACAGCCCGACAACCCTGGCCAGGCCCTTTCGCCGGGGTATTTCTCCGGTCCGAAAGCGACTGATCGCCCGACGGTGCGACTGTAGCCTGATAATGCATGGTTTCCGGATGCGGTTTCGCCCGCAGCGCAATTCCATATAGTGAGGCCGCCGCACAGGCGCCACCGCCTGCTCGTCACCTCCGCCGACACGTTCTGTGTGTCGTCTCACCGAGATTGTCTGAGAGGCTCGCGGCCCGTATCGGAGGAGATATCGGCTATGTGTATGTCATGCGCAAACCTGCAAGATGAGGCGAGAACGCCGGGGATGTCCCGCCGTTCGATATTGGCTGGCATCGGCGGCGCGGCCGCGGCAGCGGGGATCGCCGCGTGCAGCTCGTCGAACACCGGATCATCGTCCAAGACCGCTTCCGCCACGTCCACGTCGGCACCAGCGACCGCGTCCGCCAAGCTTGCGCTGGTTCTGCTGGGCACCCGCGCCGGACCCTACGTGCAGGGTGATCGGACCGGGATCTCCACCGCGTTGCTGGTCGACGGGCACGTCTATCTCATCGACTGCGGTCAATCCTCGGTGTGGCAGTACCACCGTGCCGGGCTGAAGTTCGCCGACCTGAAGAACATCTTCATCACCCACCTGCACTCCGACCATGTCGCCGACTACAACAACTTCTTCATGCTCGGCGGCTCCACCGACACCCGCACCACCGACGGCGTCTCCGCGCCCGTGCAGGTGTATGGGCCCGGCCCCGCCGGCGGACTGCAACCCGCCTTCGGCGGCGCCAACCCGCCTGTCGCGCAACCGGAGAACCCGACTCCCGGCTTGGCCGAACTCACCCAACGCTGCAACCAGGCCTTCGCCTACAGCAACAACGTGCTCATGCGTGACACCGGCCTGCAAGACACCGGCGCGATCGCGGTCGTGCACGAAATCCCACTACCGAACGTCGGTGCCGGCTACACCAGCCCCGCCCCGCCGACCGCACCTTTTCCGGTGATGAGCGACGATCGGGTCCGCGTCACGGCCACCCTCGTGCCCCACGGACCGGTGTTCCCCTCCTTCGCGTTCCGCTTCGACACCGAATACGGTGCGGTCACCTTCTCCGGCGACACCACCAACTCCGACAACCTTGTCACCCTCGCCCACGGATCACAACTGCTGGTGCACGAAGCGATCAACACCGAAGGTGGAAACCTCTCGGCGACCGCGCAATCACACATGACCCAATCCCACACCGCGGTCCAGCAAGTCGGAACCATCGCAGCCAAAGCCGACGTCGCCCACTTGGTGCTCTCCCACATCGCCGACTTCGGCCCCACCGCCACCATCGACCCGACCCAATGGACCCACTGGGCCCAACAGGGCTACACCGGCCAAGTCACCATCGGCAACGACCTGCAAACCATCACCATCCGGTAAACCAACCTCACCGCCCACGACCGTCCCGACAGCTGTGCGGCGGTCACCAACCGGCGGCCGCGGCGGGTGAGAAGTGCTGCGGGCCACCAGATTCGACGCAGGGCGTCCGCCGAGCCGATCACCGACGCGAGCATCCGCCACGACCTTCCGCGTGCCCGCCGCCGGGCCGTGCGAACCCGAAGGTGTGGCCGCTGACCACCGTCCGGCATTCGCTCAACTGTGCTGCTATGGCGCTTCGTAGCTCGTCGAGGTCGGGGCCGGGGTGTGGTGTCATGGCGTCATCCTCCGGGTTCGCATGGTGGCGGGGGAGTCGGGTGCTCAGTTGGCTTTCTGCCCTTCTGCGCCCTTGATGAGCGCTGCGGTGACCACAGGTCACAGCGAAGGCGGTTCGCGTCGCCCACGCTCGCGGACTCGGCCGCGTCACAGCCGGCGGATCTGGTGCAACGGAAATCCGGGCCGTCGGCGCCGAACCGATTGTGGGTAGCGGACTTTACCTGTGTCCGGGAGTGATCGGGTGGATGTCGCCTTCGTCGTCGACGCGTATGCGTGGCGGATCATCGGCTGGCGCACGGCCAAGTCGATGACGACGCGCTGGTGCTCGATGCCATCGAGCGCGCGATCCGGACCCGCGAACGGCACGGCTGAGACGTGAAAGTTGTTGTCGACTGTCAAAACCGGTAGGCACGCGCGATCAGGGCAGGCCGTAGGCCAGGAGGACGTTGCCCGGTGCGCCTTGGGTGATCGGGTGCAGGTAGCCGGAGTTTGTGTAGAGCATGCCGTTCGAGATGACCGCGCCGTTGCCGTTGAGCGAGCCGCCGGTGCCTGGCACCAGGTTCACAGTCGTATAGGCGCCCAACGTGTTCAGGTCCTCGAGGATCGCGCCGGTATCGGCCGAGAAGACGCGTAGGTGACCGTCGACACTACCCTCGTAGACGAGCCCGGGCGTCGCGGATACCGCATTCGGCATGGCCCGACACTGCTGGTCGACCAATTTTATGCCGGGCGGGCACAGGGTGGGCGGGTTCGGGGTGCTCCAGACGCGTGAGCCGTCGGCCGGGTTCAGGGCGAACAGAGTGCCCGGACCGGCCTGGTAGGTGGCCACGTACAGGCGTTTGCCGTCGTAGGCTGCGCCCCATTGGATACCTTGCAGCGACTCGGCGCCCTGCACCGGCAGGGGGGTGGACGGAGACGACAGCTGGGATTGCCAGATGATGGCGCCGTTCGTGGCGTCGAGCAGATGGTAGATGCCGCTCTTCTGACCCGCGCCGACGACTCTGCGTCCGTTGATGGTGAAAATGTTCGGCTGAGTGCCGAAGTCGTAGTCGTGACCGGGATTCGGGCAGTTCCCGCCGGCCGGTGGCACCAGGCAGCGGACGTTCCACGTGTCGTTCGGGGTCATCTGATGATTCCAACGGACCGCCCCGCTCCCGAGGTCCAGCGCGGCGATCGCTTCCGCTCCGTCGGGCGTGCCGGTGTAGGGATTTCCGGAGGTGTAGTACAACGTGTTGGTCGTCGGGTCGATGGTGGGTGAGGACCAAATCGCCCCACCGCTGGGCGCCAATGCCGGCGTGCCGCCGGTCGGCTCCGACGGCGGAATCGTGTAGTGCTGCCACTTGATAGCGCCGCTCGCGGCATCGACCGCCACCATGCTGCCTCGAAACGAGCAGCACTGGTAGGCGGGGTTGACCGCTTGGCCCTCCTCCTGACTCGAGGTGCCCACGTAGACCGTGCCGTTGTACACCAACGGTGAGCTGGTAATGATCGCCCATGGGTGCTGGTCGAGTTTGGCGCTCCAACGCTTGGCGCCTGTCGCTGCGTCGAGTGCCCACAGGTTGGCCGAGTTGTCACCGAAGTAGACGATGCCGCCCACGACCGCAATCCCGTCGCGCAACCCGTACGTGGGAAGGTTCCCAAGAGTCGTGTGGGCGTCGAACGACCATTTGGACCGACCGGTCTTGGCATCGAGAGCGTACAGCTTTCCGTCGCGCCCGCCGACGTAGAGGACATTGCCCACTACTGCGGGCTGACTGGATGCGGCGACGGCGCCTGGGAAGGCGAACGCCCACTCGAGTTTCAACGAACCGACATTGGTGGGCGTGAGAGTGGTTTCGTTCGGATTGTATCGGGAACCGGTCGGGTCGAACTGCCACATGGGCCAGTCTCCGCCGGCCGCCGGAGACTGCGCGGAGGCGACGGAGGTGAACAACAGGACAACCGCCACGAGTGGAAAACACGCGCGGAGTAGTAGCTTTCGGAGCCTGGCTGGGAACGCGGCGCGACCGATGGCGTCGGCCTTGCCGTTCACGGTCGTACGTATGTTCATCAGCTGAATCCTTCTGACCACAGCGCGATTTCATCGCCGAAGAGCCACGGTGCGCCGATCCGGCCTCGACCGGCCCTGGCCGGTGTTCGGGAGCAGTGCATGGATGTTGCTGCTGTGCGGCACTTTCCCACGAATTATCGCCGTTTGAACCCGAATCTGTCCCGGTTCCCCGAAATCGGACCGATGTTCCCCAGGTTTCGCCGACGAACGCTGCCGCCGGCGGCGACGCCGGCGCGATGAGGTACGTGGGAAGTTTGGCCAAAGAGGCGGGGTGATGGGCCGCTTTCAGGCGGAGTCTGTCACGGCTGATCGGTCGGCCACCGAACGAGCCGAACTGAGAATGGCCTCTGATAATCCAATCTGCCCGCGGACGACGAAATCCGGGTGGGTTCTTCGGCGTGAGAGATAGTTCGGAGCCTGTATCAAGTGTCGCCGAGCCGCTGCGATCCCGAACTCGCCAGGCTCGGACTGGGAATCCGGGCTTACCAAGTCATGAAGGTCGTTCATCACATGGCTGAGATCGCCAACTTCGGACAACAGCCGCCGGTCCGAGGGTTAGCCGGCCGTCACCGCGGTCTGACCGGTGTCGCGATCAACATCGTCGTGCAATGGCGCGGCGCAGGCGCGCGCTACCGCGCCGGGTGGCGCGACTTCGTTGACGGCATCGCCCCGGCTCGCAGACCGGATGGCGCGCATGCCACTTCATCTCCACGGCGCACGCAGCAGAGTCCGGCGGCGCCGGGACGGCCGGCGTCGGCGCCTGTGCTGCCACCACGACAGCAGCATATCGACCTACTCACCACGCGCGGTGTGTCAGCAATCATTCAGCGTTCACGGGCGGGATAATCCGCATATGACGTCGATCGGGCTGTCCCGCAGAGCGACGCTCGCCCTGGCAGCGAGCGTACCGTTGAGCGTTGTGGCATCCCGACGCGCAGTGGCCGCCGCCCCGCCGATCCGATACACGATGACGGCGTTCACCAACGCCAGCCAGATCGATATGTGGGTCTACGAATCCACCGACGCAACGAATTTCCGGCTCGTCCAGGCCGACGCCTACCGGCCGCCGGACGCCGACCCCGCCGACACCCCGGCAGCGGCGGCCACGACCAAGAAGGGCTTGTGCCGCGACCCCAGCGTCTTTCGTCACATCGACGGCGAGTACTACGTGACGTACACGACCGCATGGGACGGCAACACCATCGGGTTCGCTCGCAGCCACGACCGGATCGACTGGGAGTTCTTGTACGAGTATACGATTCCGTTCGGCGGTGTCACTCATACCTGGGCGCCGGAATGGTTCGTCGACCGTGACGGCACGGTCAGCGTCCTGGTGAACATCAACGACGGCACGGTCTTCCGGCCCTACGTCATGACAGCGACCACCTCATCGCTGAGCCGGCTGCATTGGACCACGCCCACACCGCTGGCAGGCATCATTCCGGCACCGGGCGGCCTCGGCTACATCGACACCACGGTCAAGGTGTCGCAGGGACGCTACTACGCGTTCGTCAAGAACGAATCGACCAAGAACGTCGAGGTCGCGGTGGCCGACCGGCTGGTCGGCCCGTACACGTTCGCGCGAACCGGCAACTGGGCGCGCTGGGGCGGACCGGGCCCGGGACAACCGCGCGAGGGACAGTGCGTGATCCCTCTCCCCGACGGCCGATGGCGGATCTACCTCGATGCCTACGACCTCGACGAACCCACGCACGGTCACTATCTCTACAGCGACACCGTCACCGGCGACCTGCTCGGCGAGTGGACCACACCGAAGGACCTGCCCGTCCTGTCCGGTTTCGTCCGCCACTTCACCGTGTTGCCCGAACAGTTGAACACCGGCCCGCAACCGGGCCCGAAGCCCGCCACGCGGTGAGGACGATCGGGCCGCGGCCTGGCCGCACCGGCCAGGCACCCACGGCCCGCTCTCGGCATAGTCACGGAACGCGCGAAAAGCGGGCGGCGCAAAGGAATTCGGGGTTCCGGTAGTAATCGCGCGGGAACAATGACAACGGCTTGACCAGCGGTTATGTCCTTACCGGGATCTCGGCAAGACCTGGACTCGACCCGCACCCCCCTCAGCATCCTGCGCGATCAGCTGACCCGGCTCGACACCCCCGCCGACGAACTCGCCGCCGGGCTGCATCCGTTCGTATCCGGGGGCGCCTCCGCCGGACTGTTCGACGGCCCCACCACCACAAGGGAAGACGCGCTGCTGGCGCGTCGAGTGTTTCATCACATAACGAACATGTTCGTAAAGAGCGTGTTCGTAACGAACATGTTCGTTACAATCGGATTCGTGAGTGAGCATCGAGTTGTCCGCAGTCGCCGGGAGCGCCCGAGCAAGCCTGCGTTGACGCGTGATCGTGTTGTCGCCGCTGCGGTGGCGGTGATGAGGTCGGACGGTTTGGAGAAACTGACTCTGCGTCGGCTGGCGACTGAGCTCGATACCGGGCCGGCGTCGCTGTATGTGTATTTCCGCAACGTGGCCGATCTGCATGCGGCGGTGCTCGACGAATTGCTGGCCAGCGTCGATCTCGGTCCGGTCGGCGCACCCGGGGATTGGCGTGAGCGCCTCGAAGCAGTCCTTTCCTCCTATGTCGGTGTCCTGATGCAGTATCCGCCGTTGGCACGGTCGGCCCTGCTGACCCGCCCGTCGGGGCCCTGCTATCTCGACCTGGTGGAGGCGCTGGTGGCGCTGCTGCGTGAGGGCGGCGTCGAAGCGGACAGGGCGGCCTGGGCGGTGGATCTGCTGATGCAGGTCACCACTGCCACGGGTGCTGAACAGGCCACACGCCGAGAGAACCCCCGTGACGGCGACGAATGGGACGCACTGGTCGCCGCAATCGAGAATGCCGACGTGGGGCGCTACCCGCAGATCCGCGACCTGGGACAGCTGCTGCTGTCCGGGACCGGCACCACCCGCATGCGCTGGGCCCTGTCGGTCCTGCTCAACGGGATCCTGGCCACCGCGCTACCGGCGCCGACTCCGGCTTCACCATCCGAAATCGACACCAGCGAAGGAGAACGATCATGAACACCATCAACGAAACCACCACCCCCGATCCGATCCCTGTTCTCATCATCGGCGGCAGCCTGGTCGGTCTGTCCGCAGCGGTATTCCTGGCTTGGCGCGGCGTGCCCGTCGTGGTCGTCGACAAGCACCGCGGCAGCTCGCCGCATCCGAGGGCGATCGGCTTCACCACCCGCACGGTGGAACACTTCCGGCAGGTCGGGGTTGAGGTTCCACCCTCACTGCAGGGCATGAAGCCACCGCGCCGGGCGCGGGTGGAGAGCCTGACCGGCCGATGGTTCGAGGAGTACCCATGGACGCCAGGTGGGAAGGACGCCTACGGCGCGGAGGCCTCGCCGGTACACGCGATCGCGATCACCCAGGACCGGCTCGAACCCCTCCTGCGTGACCGTGCCGCCGAGTTGGGTGCGGACCTACGACTGGGCACCGAACTGCTCGACTTCGCACAGGACGACGACGGCGTGACCGCGACATTGCGCCGCCGCGACGATGGCCATGAATATCGTGTGCGCGCCCGCTATATGGTGGCCGCGGACGGCGCCACGAGCGCCGTGCGGGAGACGTTGGGTATCGGCCGCCACGGCGCGGGTCCGCTGTCGGTGCAGCGCAGCATCCTGTTCCGCGCACCACTGGATGAGTACCTCGAGCACGGCGTGGTCCAGTTCGAGATCGAGCGGCCCGACCTGAAGGCATTCCTGACCACCTATTCCGACGGCCGATGGGTGCTGATGCTCAGCGACGACATCGACCGCGACACCGATGAGCAGATCCGGGTGGTGCAGCAGGCGATCGGCCGCACCGACATCCCCGTAGAGTTGGTGACCACCGGCCGCTGGGACCTGGCCGGGCTGATCGCCGACCGCTTCTCCGACGGCCGGGTGTTCCTCGCCGGCGACGCCGCCCACCAATTGCCGCCCAACCGTGGCGGTTTCGGCGCCAACACCGGTATCGACGACGTACACAACCTGGCCTGGAAACTCGCCGCGGTGCTCTCGGGTGAATCCCGCCCGGCGCTGCTGGACACCTACGACGCCGAACGCCGCCCGATCGCGGACCTGCGCCACGATCAACTCTTCGCCCGCGCCGACTACAAGGCCTACCTGACGACCCCCACGACCGACGTACCGGTGCTCGACGACGCTGCGATCGAACTCGGCCAGCTCTACCGCTCGGCCGCCGTCCTCGGCGCGGGCGGCGACCTGCCGCCGGCACGGCGACCCGACGAGTGGGCCGGTCAACCCGGAACCCGCGCGCCGCACCTGGCCCTTACCGATCCCGGCACCAGCTCGACACTGGACCTGTTCGGCCGTGGATGGGTCGCGGTGTCCGAGGACGCCCGTTGGCGCGCGGCCGCCGCCACCGCCTCGCAGCAGCTCGGTGTCACGGTCGGATTCGTAGAGATCGGCATCGATGTCAAGACAGTGGAATCGGACGTCTTCGACACCGCCTACGGACTCTCCGGCACCGGGGCCTCGCTGGTTCGCCCCGACGGCTACATCGCCTGGCGCGCGGTCGCGGTTCCCGACGACCCCGCCACGGCACTGACCCAGGCCCTGGCACAGGCCGACCACACGACCCGCCGGCCCTCCGCGGCGAGCCTGTGATGAGCACGCTCGACCGACGCCGCACCCGCCTCGAAGACCTCGCCGCGATTCAGGAGTTGGCCGCACGCTATGCCCGCGCGATCAATCATGGATACGCAGGCAAAACCCTCGACACCGAGGCGGTGCGCGAGGTCTTCACTCCAGGGGCGCGCTGGCACAGCGATGGCTTCGGCGGCTCGCCATCCATGCCCCGCCCAACTGACCCGTGCAGGACCCGAAACCCGAACATGGTTGCGGGCCTTATCGGCCATCTCCTCCAGCGCCAGTAGTGCACCCCTGGACACGCCGCCTCTATTTGCGTGGGCGCCTTCCCGCTGGCTGCCACCGGGCTCCTCCCGGGTCTGCGCCTCGCGAGGAGCGCGCCAACCCCGGCCGGACTCACCCGCAGGTATGACATCGCGACCGGCGCCGAGCCCCGACTCCGATGAACCTTCGCCCCCTGTCGTCGTCGGCGCCGAGTTTCCGAGAAGCGATAAGGCCCAGGCAATTTCCGCGGTCGGTCGGAGCCTGCGGTGTCGAGGAGTGCGATGAGTCCGGGTAGTCACTACGCAAGCTCATCGACGAGATCCACTGCGGCGCAACCACTCCCGAGGGTGGCAAAGCCGGTGGATCTCACCCGTGGGTATGGTGATCCGCCACCGGAGCGGCGACAGTGGAATGTCGTGTGCGACGGGAAACTCAGAAGCAGTAGGGGAATTTGCACGTGGACGGATCGTTGGGGCCGAAGATCGCGGCTATCAGGCCGTTGATCAACACGTCTGCGGCACCCGACCCGGTGCTGATTGCGATGTCCTGTGCGCCGGCAACCGACGGGGCGGCGACCTCGGGCTGTGTTGCCGCGGCGGTGGCTGTGATCGGGGTGGTGATGAGGATGCCCGCCGTGACTGCCAGCATCGTCTTTCGAGTAATCATGGGATCCTTCGTTCGATTGTCGGGTGATGCGCGGTTAAGGAAGTGACCTGGAAAGGGCTGCTCCCAGACGGTTCGCTTCGGCGCAGGGTTCGCCTTCGCCGGTCTGGACGCGTGCATTGCGCACAGTAAGCACGATGCTGCCGAAAGCGGCCGGCGTTCCGGTGTAGCAACCCAGCTTGTTGGTGTCTTGCACCGCGCGAAACACGACCACGTCTCGGCCGTAGTACTGAGTCCTGTGCACGTCGTTGTACTTACCGGAGGCGAGCTGATCGTCCAGGGTGCTATCGGAGGCGGTGACGACCAGTTCGTAGGACTGATCGGCGGATTGCCACTTGCAGACGCGCGCGGCCGGGTTCCCGGCGTCGGCCACACGGGTCTTGGAGGATGTGTTCACACCCGCGGCGCTGAGCGCGGATTCCGACAGCGAACACGCGTCCCACACGGCCTCGGTGGTGGGGGCCGTTGTGGTGGAAGGGCTTCCCACTGCGGTGGTCGGGGGTGCGGTGTTGGGGTCTCCCACCGCGGTGGTAGGGGGTGCGGCGTTGGGGTCTCCCACTGCGGTGGTAGGGGGTGCGGTGTTTGCGGGCATTGTGGCGACATCGCCGGCCGAAGCCGGTGGCGGTGTCACTGATGCCCCACCGGTATGAGCGGTGGTGGCGGCACTGCTCGCCGAGACAGGCCCACTCGGGCTCGGCGAGTTGTTCACCGCCGTGCCGCAGGCTGCGAGCAACATCACGGCTCCACATGCTATTGACGCGAGACGGCTCCCGGGCCCGCCCCAACGCCCCTTCGAGAGTTGCCGAACCTTCAACGTTCCCGGACTTGTGGTCTGGGCATCGGATGACTCTCCAACTCCGGCAGCTGAGCTAATCCTGTCGGTGCCTGGCAAAAGTGAATCCTTTCCGTGGCAATTGTTTCCTGGAGCCTCGAGCCAGGTCAGTTCGGAAGGCTGTTGGGAAAGCAGACAGGCCGCCAGATCGTTCCGCAGGCGAGGTTGTTCAGATCCGCGGAGCCACTGGCAATTCCGCTGTTTGCGTTCACCTGCGTCTCGCTCGTCTGGGCTCCGATCGGTGTCTCGGCCTGGGCGGGAGCGATGGACACCAGAACGGCACCGTATCGAGCGGACGGCCCCTCTCCGTTGACGCTTCCAAATGACTTGCGTCGCAGTCGGAACGGTGTGCCATCAGGTGGTTGGACGAGTCACCTGAGTTCTGGAGCCGGTTCGGTCAGCAGACTCCGGGCACTTCACCGTGTAAGAGGATTTGAATGAAGCAGTCCAGATTCGCGCTGCCGGTACTCAGACCCGGCGCGGGAGTCGCGTTCGCCTCGGCGGCACTCACCGTTGCCGCCAGCATGAGAGTAGCGGCCGCCGCGGAAACAACCACCTTGCGTTTGATGCCCACACTGATCTCCTTGTTGTTACATCCAGTCCCGGCGGCACTGCGACACCGGCGCGATCGGCCCGCTACAGCCGATTCGGGCACGCGCGACTCCGCGCATGCCTCGTTCCGCATGGAAAGACTCTCAGACGGAAACTCTGGCCATTCCCCTGATTGGGAAGCGAAGGGGGTCTCAGGCCCCGTACCTGCGGTTCGCGGTCGGCGTAGTTGCGGAGTGCGCGCAGGAAGTCGACCTCGCGGAAGGCCGGCCAGTACGCCTCACAGAAATACAGTTCGGCGTAAGCGGTTTGCCACAGCGGGAAGCCGGACAGGCGCTGTTCGCCGCTGGTACGGATGACCAGGTCCGGGTCGGGTTGATCCGCGGTGTAGAGGTGTTCGGCGAGGTCGTCGGTGGTCAGGCCGTCGGCGATTCGCTGGTCGTTTTTCCGGCGGCGGCACCGTCATGGTCGCTGGGCTCGGCGACGAGTTGCTGTACCCGGGGACGCATGAATTTGCGGTAGCCCACGATAGAGCGGAGGAAGCTCCAGTTAATGCGGTCGTACACGCCGTTGGTGTGCTGGCCTCCGCGGTAGCGCAGGCGGCGTTGCAGGATCCCCGTCAGGCAGGTTGCGGCGGGGAGGTCGAGGAATATCACGGTGTCGGCGGTCTTTCGTCGGCTCCGAGCAGAGCAGTTCATCGGTGATATTGCGCGCCTGTGGCTTCTTTTTTGTCTGCAACCGCGTTCCGGCCCGCTGTGCTCACGTCCCAGCTGGCGGGCTCTGAAACCCGTTGTGGCGAACTGGAGTCCGAGGTGCGGATTCGTCCGTCCCGGTAGAGTCGGATACAGACGGGAGGGGAAACCAGTGCCGACACTCGAGGATATCGAGCAGGATGCCACGGCGAAGTTGAGCCGACTGTGGCGGACCGTCACCGGCGATCTGCCGCATCCGCCACACATCATGCGGCTGTGGTTTCGCGCTGAGGACCCGGGGGAACCGGTGGTGAAGGTGTGTCTGGTCGCGGGGCAGGAAGCACCTCCTGGCGTCCTGGCGCAGGCGGCGACGGTGCTACGTGACGAAGAAGACGCGTTCGCGGAGAGCGGGCCGGCGCCCGGTGGCGTCGTACAGGGAAGAATCGGTGCCGACGACATCCGTGTGCACTGGAGTGACGGCATTGTGCTGGTGATCATGACCGGTGCGGCTCGTCCCGTTGACGAAGCCCTGCCGGCCACCCTCGATCAGTTCGTCCCGTATCCCGAGGGTGCCGCGTACACCGACGAGGACGGCCCTTCCTCGCGTGTACACGACTCCGCGAATGCCTCGGCCCGGGTACTCGAGACGGCGGTACTGCTTCGGGAGGCCTATCTCCGCGGACGGTTGGAACAGATCGAGCGGCAGAGCACCGCGAAAGACGGGCGCCGGGCACTGCGCTTGCGGACCGGGCGGGTGGGCGGCTTTCTGGGGCATGCCGCCGAAGTCGCGGGAGCGTCCGGTGTCGGTCTGCTCGTGGTGGGCGGTGTGAACGTCTTCGATCCGGATCACAAGCAAGCCGGCCTGAAATGCTTCGCCTTCGCCGCATTGCTTTTCCTGGCTTGCGCCCAGATCCTCCTGGTAGAACGACGTTTCTGGCCGATTCTAGGCGCGGCAGTGGGCGGAACCGCCGCTGTCCTGATCATTCGCTGGCCCGAGTTGCGGATCGCCGGATACGCGTTCTTCCTTGTGGAAGCGGCGCTCTACGCGTGGTTGCTGCCGACGTATCGCGCCTCATTGCGGGCGAAGCGGGCCTGACCTCGCCGACGCGGGTGTGCCGTGTGCCCGCAACTTTCGTCCGGAGCGCCACCCAGTTCCCCGCAAGCCGGCCACATCGTCGTCTGTGATTCCATGGCTCGTCGCCACCCGTGCGGAATCACGGTTCAGGCGGAGCCGGTGTGGTTACATTTCTGCGACATCCACGATCAAAAGCCAGTCTGGGCCAGGGCTGGCCTGGAGTGCGTGGGTCGTCGCGGTGGAGTGTGGCGATCCAGCCGACGTTGACGCCGCCGTCGGGTCGCAGGCACAGGCCGCGTCCGTGTCCTTCGAGTCGGAAGCCGTTGCGCCAGCCGCTTTTTGCTGATGCCCAGTTCCCGACGGCGGCTTTCCAGTGGATGAGGTCTTGACCGTCGTGGCATTGGTCGATGACCGCGGGGATGTCGTCGTTGCGGTGGCCGCGCAGCAGGACGCGGCCGTGGGGGTCGGTCGGCATCGGCGCGGGCGGCCCCGAAGCCATTGTTCAGTCGTCGGCGAGGCGCTGGATGGTGGTGCCGAGCCAGGCTTCGAGCTCCGCGGGCTCGCCGAGTTCGGAGCGCAGGACGCGGCGGCGGGTCGAGACACCGAGCACGAAGGCATCGATCGCGGCGGCTCGGCTGCGGGCCTCCGCGTCGCACAAGCCGCTGTCGCGCAGGTATTGGTGTAACGGCTGCAGCGAATTCGTGTCGAGGAAGGTGGCCAGCGCCTCCGCCGCCTCCGGGCGTTCGCCGGCCGCGCGGTGCAAGACGAGCAGCGGATCTTCTCCCTGTGTGCCGAACCAGCGTTGGACGATGCTCGCCGCGAGCCGAGAACCCAACCCGGAAAGGGCGCCGTCGAAGGAGTTCGACACCGGAAGTTCGACCCGCGTCGCCGCCAGGAAAAGGCCGTCCTTGCCGCCGAAATAGCGGGTGATGAGGTTCGGTGATACTCCGGCAGCGTCGGCCACATCTTTGACTGTGACTGCCGTGTATCCGTGGCGGGCGAACTTGCGTTGGGCGTGTTCCAGGATCCGCCGCCTGGTGGCAGCCGCATCTCGAGAACTCATGTGTTTCATCATACACAAATATGTGTACGCTGATACACATGAATGACGATCTCCGTGCACGGCTCCGGCGGACGCGGCGCGTGACGACGCCGTGGAGCGACGACCGGACGAGGGGTATCACCGCCACCCGCCTCGACGAGCTGCTCGACTACTGGGCCGTCGGGTACGACTGGAGCGTGCACGAGCGCCGCATCGACGAATTCCCCTGGGAGACAGTGCAAGCCGACGGCGTCGATCTCCGGGTGATCCACCGGCGAGCAGCAGACCCCGACGTGCCGGTCGTGGTGCTGCTCCACGGCTGGCCGGACTCCGTGCTGCGGTTCGAACGGGTTCTGCCTCTGCTCACCGACGTGCACGTGGTGGTGCCGGCGCTGCCGGGTTTCCCGTTCGCGCCGCCGCTCGCCACACCCGGTATGTCGGTGAACCGGATCGCCGTGATCGTCTCCGCCGCCCTCGGCGAGCTCGGCTATCTGCGATACACGGTCTCCGGCGGCGACGTGGGCGGCACCATCGCTGAGCTGCTCGCGGCCCGGCACCCCGACAGGGTGACTGCTCTGCACCTGACGAACATCGCACCTCAGCATGCGCTCACGACCGACCCGGCGACGCTCGCACCCGACGCGGCGGCCTACCTCGGCCGGGCCGCGCAGTGGTTCCGCACCGAGGGCGGCTACATCGCCGAGCAGTCCACGCGACCGAACACGCTCGCCGTCGCGCTGGGCGACTCACCCGCGGGCCTCGCCGCGTGGATCGTCGAGAAATTGGAGTCGTGGTCCGACGAGTCGGCATTCACACCGGATGAGCTGCTCACCTGGGTCACCGCCTACTGGGTCACCCGCACGATCGGCACCTCGTTCGCCACCTACGCCGAACCGGTCACTCTCCCCGGCCGGATCGACACACCCACCGTGCTGTCGGTCTTCCCGCGCGATACCAAACCGGAGCCGCGAAGCTATGCCGAGGCATTCCTCGATATCCGTGAATACGTGGAACACCGCGCCGGTGGCCACTTCGCGGCCTGGGAACAGCCCGAGGCCTACGTGGCCGACCTGCGCCGCGCGGTCGAACTCGGTCGCTGATCCTGAGCTCGCGATGCCATGGAGACCGGGCCCGATCTGTCGCAATCGCAGACTCCGGGCGCGTGTGCAACTCTGAGCCGAGAGGTCGATCGTGACCTTGCCGTGGACGTGGAGGGCCGTGGTGAAGTTCGACCGCCGACCGGATGCCGTCGATGGTGAAGGCCGCTGAGATGGGCGCGCAGACCACGGTTTTGGAGCGGGTTCCGTTGCGGGAGTTGCCCGTTCCGCGGCAGGCGGGATCGTGTTTCTCCGATCCGACGTGCTCGGTCATCTCCGCTTCCAACGCGGTTTCCAGCACGGTCTTGGTCAGCTCGGTGAGCAGCCCACCCGGCCCGACCAGATCGATGCCCTGTTCCTTGACTTGGGCCAGCAGCTGCTCGGCCAGCTTCTTCGTCTCCGCCGCCTCCGACAGTCCGCACCCGCGCGCAAGAACTGCTGCGCTCAGCTGAATAGGACCGACCTCTCGCATGACCCCGTGGTCCCGTCACCGCCCGGCCGCCGTGTCTTGGCCGGGTCGATGCGGAGCCGAATACCCTTGTACACCACGGTGTTCGGCGCATCACCGTCGTCAGGATCGCCCGAACCCGCAGGATCGGGCAGCTCCGCGGACTCCTCGATGACGATCTGCGCCCGCGCCGCGCCGGGATCGAACATCTCCTGAAACGGCAGCACGAACGCTCCGCCGAGGCCGCGGTGCTTCGCCCGACCAGCCGCCCACCCCAGCAGTGCCAGCGGGCCGGCGAAAGCGATCAGCACCAGCAGGGCCAGTCCCATGCCCACGAGCGTACAGACCACCCCGCGCGCCCCGCCCGAGCGACGATCCGTTCCGCCGCAGGAAGAAATGTCCGCCAACCTGAGCCGACCAGAACGTTCCGGAATCAGGACCGAGGGTGCTGATCGACGCACCATCGGCCTGCCGGATCGGGTTGGGTGGCGCTTGCGGCCTACGCTGGCGGGGATCCTTGCTCGTTGGTGTGTTTCCCGTTCCTTCGCGTGGTGGGAGATAGCTCGTGGTGTCGATCGAATCCCAGTTTCGTAGTGTGGCGCGGCTGCTGCGTGCCACACCGATCTTGTCTGTGTCCGAAGCGCAGGCTTTGCAGCGATATGTCACCCAGCTCGATGTCGACTTCGAACGCGAGAGCTGCGAAGCGTTGGAATGGCGGGAAAGAGTTGCACCCCTTCGGGATTCGGTGATCGCGGCGGTGTGCACGGCGGTCGCTGAGGCACACAACATGAAGATGAGAGCCGACCTGGCCGCCGCGCAGCAGGTGCGTCGCCCGAGCTCGGGCAGCCTCGACCGCCGCGCCCGCATCGAGCCCGGTCGGTCACCCGGCGCCGCTGCTCCCGCTCCACCCCGCCGCGTTCGGCCCAGCGTCATGCCGTCGGGTGAATGACACACTGGGCAAACGTCCGAGCGTGCCAGCAGATCACCGTCATTGGGTGCTTGCCATTGCGGAGTCCTTGCGCTCCTGCTAGCTGGAGGCGGCCGTGTTGCCGCCTCCAGCGGCGCCGACAAGCACAGGCCAGACCCGGCCCGGCTGGTACGCCGAGGGTCGCACGACGCCCCGGACGGTCGCACACCGTGGATCCACCGCAGCGACGTCGCGGTCTCCTGCGTCGACGACGTCGTTCTCGTGTCCTACAGCTGGAAGCCCGACGATCCGGCGAATGGCTCGCGATATGGCCTGCCGCTTACCGCAACCCAGACCGACCTCGCCACGGGTGCCGACGACCTCATCACGGTTGGGCCTGTTCCTCGACTCAGGTCACTGGTGCGAGCAGCACACCTACCCGATCGGAAACGCGAGAAGACACCCACACCCGCTGCCAGTTAGCCACTACGACTGGAACCCAATTGGGGGGCAGGTCACACTGTCACCCGATCGTGCAGCAGCGCCCTTCGGTACCGAAGGATACGGTCTCGGCGATCGCTGACAGGGTGTCGCGGATAGTTCGGGCGTTCAGTTTTTGCTATCGGGAAGGGGGCCCTAGGAGAGGAAGGACGATCGTGCATGTCGGTGGGGTGGCGTGGGCGGGGTCGAGTGCGTCGAGTACTTCGTGTATCGCTACTGGATCCGATGTCAGCTCGTTGTGTTCGGTGAAGTCGGTTGGGCAAAGATCTTGTAGTACAACGTTGTGCACGTTGGGGCCGTCGAGGAGGCCTGTGGTGTAGGGGGTGGCGATCTGGTCGTAGCGGGTGACGATCATGGTGAACGGGATCGCCGGTGTGGCATCGGGTTTCGGTTCGAGGTCTTGCAGGAACGGTGCCCCGGGTGACAGCTGACACGGTCCGCAGTGACGGGTGGCCGCCGCGCCGCTCCCGGTGGATTCCACCAGCGGCTGCACACCGGCGAGACCGCTGACCGTCGATCCGTGCAGGGGGGCGGCCAGTGCGACGTAACGGCCGATCTTCGACGCCCCGCCGAGTCGGCTCAGGTAGTAGTAGGCCACCGCCCCGCCTATCGAATGACTCACCAAGTCAACCTGTTTCACCCCCGTGGCGGCCTCGACCCGATCTATGAAGTTGCCGATCTGTGTGGCGCTGTCCTGTATGGGAGCGGTGGCGCCGATCGGACCCAGCCCCTCGGATCCGTAGGTGGTGGTGTACACGCAGTAGCCGGCGTCGGCCAGCACTGGCGACAGTGTATTCCAGCTGATGGTGTCGTTCGACAATCCGTGGATCAGCACAACGGGATTCGGATGTGCTGCGGTCGGCCGGCACGATCGATCGTTGGCCCCAGGAGGCGACTGCCCGGGTCCGGTCAACTCGGCCTGCACGCCGCCCAGATAGCTGTAGGAGGCGGCGGGATCGGGTACATGATCGTCGGCCACGGCTGGACCGGCTGTTGTCACGAGCATCGTAGCAGCCAGCGTGGCAACGGATATCACTCGTCGCATCGACGCACTCCTTCGTTTGTATAGCCGGTCAGCAGTCCTTCCGCCCCCGCCGCGGAAGGAATGACCGACCGGCCGGTCATAATGTAGCATCGGGATACGCTGGCGGCAGCCTGAGAGAGGAGAGCGGTCATGGCCCGACCCTCGGAGCCCGGTCGTAGGGCGCTGTTGGACGCCGGCTCTGTGGTGGCCGAGCGTGCGGGATTGCGGGGGCTATCGGTCAACGCTGTGGTTGCGGCGGCGGGAATGTCCAAAGGCAGCTTCTATCACCATTTTTCGGACCGACGTAGTTACATGATCGCCCTGCACCGCCGCTACCACGATGTTCTGGCCGAAGCGATCCTCGCCGAAATCGGCGATCTCGCCCCGGGTTTTTCCCGTCTTGCCGCCGGCGTCACTTCGTATCTGGATGCATGTTTGCGGACGCGCGGTACGAAAGCCTTTCTCGCTCAGTCGCGTACCGACACCGACTTGCTCGATGAGGTCCATGCGCGCAATCGAGCAGTGGCTGCAGTCATCGAGCCGGATCTACGGGCTATCGGGTGGGACGATCCTGCGGCGGTGGCGCACCTGGTCGTCGCGATGGTCGCCGAAATCGCTTTGGCCGAACTGTATGCCGATGAGCCGCAGCCAACTCTGCGTTCAGCGGTGATCGGCCTTATCAAGAGGGAGTAGGCGCAGCTCGCGCAACACCGACCGGCAACACCGCCGACTTCGTGCTGATCTCGGTCTCGAACGGTATGGCTCAGGGGGGCGTCGCTGCCCCTTCGGGCAGGTCTGCACCGGTCGCGCATTGGGCCGCCACCCACCGCATGGGCACGCCCCTGTCCGGTGGATCAAGGCCGATACCGCGACTGCTGTGGAGCAGTCTGAGGCGACGATGAATGAATCTCCGTCTCGCTGATGTCTGGTCGCGGCGTCGGCCTGGACCGGATGTCATCTCGCCTGCTCGGTGAGCTCGAGGGCTGCAGACCGAAGGTCGCGCATGTCGACTGCGGCGGTTTCAGTGCCTGCGCAGATCCCGAACAGCCCACCGATACGGGGGCAGACGTGGCGGATTAGATCCCCGAGCATGGCAACGCGGCACGCACGACGGAACAATTGTTCACACACCGCAGCACAGTCCTGCGTCGAATTGAACGTGCCGATGAAGTTTGCCGCGCCCGCTGCACGAGAACAGCCTGGGCATCGCCGCGGCGCATGAAAGCTTGTACCGCACAGCGAGTCGAAGCGTTCGCCGGCCGAGGGGTAGGCGCGGAATCGACTCGGTGATCAGTGGTCCCAGCTGTCGAACTGCGCTCGGGCGCCGGCGATCACGAGGTCGAGTGCGGCTTCGACGCGGGCGTGCTCGCCGGTGGCGAGTAGATCCAGTTGCAGTCCCCGAAGCTGGGCCAGCAATGCGGTCGCGAAGGTCTCGGCGTGATCGGTGGGGCATCCCGCTCGCACGGCGAGGGTCGTGATCAACGAGATCCAGTCGCTGACAACGCTGTCGAGGAAGCGGCCGTAACGGTCGGGGTGCATCAGTGCTTGGCCGTAGGCTTCGAACAGCAGCCGGAAGTGCCGGGCGCCTTCCGGTTGGGTCCAGCGATTCCACAGGCTGCGCAGCAGAGCTTCCGCATCGCCGTCGACGTCGCTGGTGACCGGCTCGCGAGCGCGGATGGTTTCGAAGATTTCGGCCACGAGTTCTTCCTTGGTGCCGAAATGGTGCCGCAAAGTCACATGGGATACACCCACAGCGTCGGCCAGCGGCCGGAACGACAGGTCGGCGATCCCGTGCTCGAGGACATAGTCCATGATCGCGTCGATGAGCTCGCCGCGTCGATGCTGAAAGCGCAGGCTGCGCCCGTCGACTCGCCCGCTGGTCACATCCGGATCCTACTCACGCTCGGCACGGTACCCGCCGTGGAATTGACTCTACCGATCGGTAGAAGTATATGTCACAATACCTATACCGAACGGTAGACACAGTTCGTTCCGAGGCCGGACACCTCGACGTGCCCGCCGCACTCGGGCACCCTGCCGCAGCGCATCGCCCGATTTCCTGACCTGAACGACGACCCGAAATCCGCCCGAAGTTTGGAGATATGTTGAGCCGCACACCCTTTCGCAGAAGAATGGCCGCGCTCGCGGTAGCCGCGGCCTCGGCCGGCGCGCTCGTCGCCGCCGGATCGGTTCCCGCTGCGGCCCAGCCGGCGAGCCAGGCCGCCGGTACCGTCGTCGAGACCGCGCCGCTGCCGCACGAACTGTGGCTGCCCGGAACCGCTGACGCACAGCGGATCACCTACTGGTCCACCGGCGCGGACGGCAAACCCGCCCTGTCATCCGGTGCCTACTTCACACCCGCTGGAACCCCGCCGCCGGGTGGCTGGCCGGTCATCGCCTGGGCCCACGGCACCTCCGGCGTCGCCGACCAATGCGCCCCCTCCCGGATCGGACCCGCGCTGCCCCAGCGCGACAGTGGTTACCTCGGGCACTGGCTCGAACGCGGCTACGCAATCACCGCCAGCGACTACGTCGGGCTCGGCACACCCGGCATGCACCCCTACCTCAACACGACTGTCGAAGCCCACAGCGTCGTCGACATGGTCGAAGCCAGCCGAAAGGCCAACCCGGCCCTGTCGCCGAAGTGGGTCGTCATCGGCCAGTCCCAAGGCGGAGCCGCCGCGGTCGCCACCGCCCGCCACGCCACCGAATACGGCGGCCCCGACCTGGACTACCGCGGCGGCGTGGGCACCGGAGTGCCCGTGTACCTCGAAAAAGTACTTCCCACACTGGGTCCCGGTGTCCCGCCCACCAAGCTTCCCGCCAATACCACCGGCTATCTCCTGTGGCTGACAGCCGGCCTGCGAGCCAGCCATCCAGAGCTCGGGCTCGACTCCTATCTCACCGACTACGGCCGCGACAGCCTCGCCGTCGCCGAGCAATGGTGCGAACGTGACGGAACCGGCCCTTTCGCGCAGATCGATCTCAGCAAGGTCTACGCCCGTCCTCTCGCCGAAATCCCCGATATCGACCGGGTTCTCACCGATTACATGGGCCTGGCCGACTCCGGATACGATCGGCCACTGTTCATCGGACAAGGACTCACCGACGTCGACGTCCCCGCTCCCGGCGCGCTCGCACTGGCCGCGGCGATGAAGGCCAATCAGCAACCGGTGACCCTGAAAATCTATCCCACCGACCACAGCGGCACCCTCGTGCAATCCCAAGCCGACGTCGAACCGTTCGTCGATGAGTTGTTCAGCACACACTGAGATCTCCTTCCGATCTCACCGCAGGCGCTGCCGCCGGCGTCCAACCTGTCGCAGCAGGCCCTGATAGTGCAAGTCGCCATCACCTGTGGACTGACGGTTCGACAGCTCGGGGCGGCGGATACCGGTGTTCAACGAGGTGTCGGTGTTCACCGCTCGCCGCGCCGCCAGGGATCAGCGCCAACGATTGTCCGGCCGTGGTTTGCGCGCGTGCAGTGGGCTCGACTGCCGTGCGAATGTGAACCGTGCAGTGCCGCTGGGTCCGCTCGATCCGCCCGCGGACGAGCTGATCAGGCAACGCCGTGATGGGCTGCGCTCGCACAATCGCTTTCCTGCGCGCCACATCCGAGCCGACACGGCATTGGCCCCGAATGCTGAACGGTAGGGGGCGCGACGGAGCCGGTCCGGCACATCGAACCGGCGCCCTCCCGGCTCAGTGGATCGGTTCCTGCTCGAGGAGATAGAGGGGTGCGCTTGCCTCGCGCCCCAACACATCATCTAGACGTTCGAAGAACCGCTCGGGGTCGATGACGGCTTCCGGCGGGTGCACGCCCGGCAGGCGGGCCGAACCGTCGACGACCTGCGACATGCCGATCGCCAGCGGGACCCCGGTCATACGTGCCATGTCGCCGAGCAAGGTCCGTGCCGGATCTTGGGCGGGGACATGGGGATTCAGGTGTGCCAGCACCATGTGCGGGTGGCCCTGCTTGATGCCTGAGACCGCCGCGAAAAACGCCGGGAGCGTCCCGGGCCCCTTGGCGCGAAGCGCGATCGGCGCCGATCGGATGATTCGCGGCAAGCTCGGATCGGCGAATGCGCCCGCTGCCGCTTCATTGGTGAGTTTGCCACTGTCGATATCGCGGCGGAGGGTGTCGAGGTAGGCCATTGCCCATGTACTCATCACCATCAGGCTGGTCGCGTCGCCGGTGGGTTTCAGAGTGTGCTGCAGCGTGATCGGTTCCGGGTGCCCGATGGAGTAGGCGGTTCCTCGTCGTCCCCCGGGAAGCTGCAGTGACACCGGCCGAAGGGGACGTTGCTCGCTGAGCCGACCGGCGATCACACTTTTGATCGTGCCGCTGCTCTGCTGCATCCAATGCACCGCAGCGGCCGAGGGAAGGCTGCCGGACCCCAGCGGTTGCCCATCGTCTCGGGTCGTATCATCCGCGCCGTCGACATCGACCGGCCACGCGGTGTAAGCGTCACGTACCGAATCCAGCTCTGCGGCTGCGACAGCTGCCAGCAAGTTGCTGATGCCCGGGCTGGCACCCATACCTATGATCGCGCAAACGCCGCGGCTGCGAGCTTCCCTGTCGAGCTCGAGCATCTCTATCGTTGGCTCCCAATCGTCGCAGACATCGAGGTAGTGCGTCTGCGTATCGATCGCTGCTTGCAGTATCGCCGGTCCGAAGCGGTAATAGGGTCCAACGGTGTTGAGCACGACGTCCGCCGACGCCAGCGCTGCCCGCAACTGCGCGACGTCGGTGACGTCCACGTGGATCGCTCGGACGGGCACGGGTGCGTCGGCCAGGCACCGAGTCAACTCTTCGGCCGCGCCCAGATCCTTGTCTGCTACAACGATTTCCGTCACGTCGGGGACGTTCACGGCTGTTCGCACGGCCACGGCGCCCATGGCGCCGGCCCCGCCCAACGCGAGAACCTTCATCGGATACTCCTGACTCCCGGGATCGCGGAGTGCTGTCTTCGGGCGCACGGACGCGGCGAGTCGCAGTGAGCGCTCTGTGGACAACAACTCCTCTAACATATGAAACTAACGTATCAGATACGATAGTTGTGCAATTGATAGGAGATGGAAGGTGCATGCGAAGTCGGAGTCAGGGGAGGTCGGCGAACTGCGCAAGGGATCGGCCTCGAGTCGGCTGGACATCGACGACAACGGTCACCGCCGCGGGGATGGCGATGTCCGGCAGCGCGGGCATGAACTTCCTCGGGTGGGCGATCTCGAACAACGGTGGTCGACGTCGTGCTCAGCGAATCCGCCGCGATGGAGGTGTCATCGATTTCCTGTGGTGCGCAACCGTATCCGCGTTCCCCGTACTGGTTACGACATGCGGAACCAGGAGGTGCCGATACCGAAGAACGCCACTGTGCGCTCGCATCTTCGCGGACTACGTCAATTGCGACCCGTTCGGCGTCTCGTCTTCCTGGAGTCCGCGGCAGGGCTGCTGCTGGGAGTGGTGACGTTGCCGCAGTCCTATCCGTCGGTGGGGGAGACGCCGATGTGGGCGCAACTGCTCGGCTTGTCGGTTCTGATGACAACGCTCGGCGCGAACCTGTGCCTGTGGTATCGGGTCGTCGCGGCCGGCGTGGGGTCGCGGTGGCGTTACTACACGCCCGCGCTGTCTGCGGAACAGCGATTGCACCAGTTCATCCTGGATGAGCGGCGGCTCCGGATGGCCGCGGTCACGTATACGGCCGCGTCCTGCGTTCTGGTGCCACTGCCACCGGCGTGGCGATGGTTCTGGTTCGTCCTCACGCTGTCGACGATGGCCCTGACCACAGTGTCGCTGTGTCGAATATGGCGCGATGAAGTGCGCCAACCCTCGCAGTGAGGACCGATGCTACGACGCGTGAGTGAAGCCGGCGCCCGCACTGATGGCATCCGAATACCAGCGGAACAATCGAATGGGTTGCGCGGGTGTGGATTCGAGAAGTTCCGCCCAGCAAGCCGCGACCGCCGCGCGCGCAGCGGTGCCGACCCACGGTTGGGGAAGAAGCTGGGGCGGCAGTAATGGGTCCGGTTCCATGGCGCGCGTGAATTCCGCGGCCAGGGCCACCGCGATCGCCAGATGCCGAACAGGCGTCGAAGTCCGCAGTTCCCGCGAATAGTCTTCGGCGGCCATGTGCAGCCGCCTATGCCCGTCGGCGATGCGGTCCAGCGGCCACAAGTGCTGGGCGATTTCGCGCGGGTCCACACGGCGGCCGACGGTCAGGTCGGTGCTGGTGAAAGTAGTGATGTGGTCGACAACGCCGAGTTGCGTTGCGGTGGAGCGGATTCGCTCCTCCCAAGGGTTCGCGGCGACGTACAGACCGCCGTGAATCGGCGCGCCACCGAGCCGGAGGATGGTGTCGCGCATGGAATCGCGGGCGGGCCGCGCGGATTCGGGAACGCCGAACGCGGCCAGGTGCCAACGCTGGTCCCAGGAGACCTCCCCACGATCCTGGGCGTACATGTAGCGGACGAAATCGAGATCGGGTTCGAGACTGTCGCGCATCAGATCTGTCGCGCGCAATACGGCCTTGCGGCCGCGCCCCTCCTGGACGAACTTGCCCTCGGCGACGAGTCGTTTGATGCAGAGCCGGACCTGCTGATCACTCATGTCGAGGGCGTTGGCGACATCGTAGAGTTCACCCGCATCAATGGTGGCGTCCTCCCGGACCAGGCTCTCCACCAGCGTGCGGGTCGAGACTTCACTGTCGCGGAACGGATTCTCCTCCACTTTCACCTTCGCATTCCGTGCCCTCGACCGGCGTCTATCGTATCTCGCACGTTCGGTTACGTTCCGATCGACCACTATACGTCCAGCTAGCTGCCGACAGCCTTCGAGCTCCGGAGGGGGCCGCCGCTCCTCGGAGTACCGCGACGGCGGGCCCGCTCGGTAAAGATCCGCCCGGCGGTCCGGCGGAACACCCGGTCGGCGGCGTAGATGTCGAAGGCGGACAGTGTCTCCACAGTCGACGCGCCAGCGTGGTCGCCTCCTGTTACTCTCGGCTCGGCCTGCCCCCAGCTACGCCGAGCCACCCAGGGCGTCGGCGAGGAAACTGCACTCGTTTCCGGCACGTGGGATTGCCATGCCGGTGATGGCGTGGTCGGCCGGACGGTTTCGACTTCGAGCGCGGCGATGTTCTCGCCGGGTCGTTTGATCATGTCTTTGTCACGGTAGTGCAAGTGCAAGAACCCGGTCGCTGTCTTGCTCACGATGTCGCCGGTGAAACCGACAACAGTGCGAGAGAAGGTGGACGATCCGGCTCGGCGATTGCTACCCGTGATTCCGGAACTTGATAGCCCATCGAGGGATTGGGTGGCAAGGCTCCCGTCGAGGGGAGAGGTGGGGTCGAGGCGCCAGTTCAGCACGGCGGTGATGTCGTCAGTTGGCGTCGCTAGCCTCAGACCGTCGACACAACCAATTCGGCAGGGGTTCGGTAGCCGAGGAACTTGCGAGGCCGATTGTTGAGCCGGTGGTGAAAGAGCGGACCACCGGCTGGCGCCGTCCGACCACCCGGACCTGTATCTGGTCGTCTACACGCGGTGGAGGGCAGCGGGCACAGTTGCGCGGCCGCGCCCGCTGTGTCGGTTTCGGTTCAGAGGCCCATGTCCTTGGCGATGATGGTTTTCATGACCTCGCTGGTTCCGCCGTAGATGCGGTTGACGCGGTTGTCGGCGTAGAGGCGGGCGATGGGGTATTCGTTGATGAAGCCGTAGCCGCCGTGCAACTGGAGGCAGCGGTCGATGACGCGGGCGGCTACTTCGGTGCAGAAGAGTTTGGCGGAGGCGGCGTCGGCGGGGGAGAGTTTTCCTTCGTCGAGGGCTTCGAGGGCGCGGTCGACGACGGCTTCGGCGGCGTCGATCTCGGCGCGGCAGGCGGCCAGTTCGAATTTGGTGTTCTGGAAGCCGGCGACGGGCTGGCCGAAGACGTTGCGCTGCTTGGTGTATTCGGTGGCGAAGCCGATGGCGGCTTTGGCTTGGGCGTAGGCGCCGATAGCGATGGACAGCCGTTCCTGAGGCAGGTTCTGGCCGAGGTAGGAGAAGCCTTTGTTCTCTTCGCCGAGGAGGTCCTCGACCGGGACGCGGACGTCGGTGAAGGTGAGTTCGGCGGTGTCGGAGACCTTGAGGCCGAGTTTGTCGAGTTTGCGGCCCACCGAGTAGCCAGGTGCGGCGGTATCGACCACGAGCAGCGAGATGCCGTGGCGGCGGTCGTCGGGCTTCGGCGCGGCGGTGCGGGCGCAGACGATCACCCGGTCGGCGTGGACTCCGCCGGTGATGAAGGTTTTGGCGCCGTTGAGAATGTAGTGCGTGCGGTCGGCGGAAAGCTTTGCGGTGGTGCGCATTCCGGCCAAGTCGGAGCCGGTGCCGGGTTCGGTCATGGCGATGGCGAACATGGTGTCGCCGGTGACGAATCCGGGTAACCAGCGCTGCTTCTGCTCGTCGGTGGCGAGCTTGTTCAGATACGGCAGGCACAGGCTCACGTGCACGGTCGAGCCGCCGAGGGAGACACCGGCGCGGGCGGTTTCCTCGATGAGGATGGTTTCGAAGGTGAACGACTCGATGCCCGCGCCGCCGTACTGCTCGGGCACTTCGATGCCGAAGATGCCGAGTTCGGCGAGTTTGTAGTAGAACTCGCGGGGAACGATGCCGGCCGAATACCATTCGTCGTAGACGGGTACCACTTCTTCTTCGATGAACGCGCGGACCGTCTTTCGGAAGGAATCGTGGTCGGCGTCGAAAATCTTGCGCTGCATGGCTTTTGACTGCTCCATTGTGCTGGGGACGTAATTGCCGTCGTGGGTGGTTGGGGGCGTTTACCGCCCGGTGTAATTCGCCTTGCCCGGGCCGGCCTCGAGGAAGCTGGCGACCGCGCCTTGCAGGTCCTCGGTGATGAACAGCTCGCCCGACACTTGCGGGGTCACCGAATCTGCGTGTGCCACACCGCCGGAACGCCACGCGGTCACGATCTGCTTCGTCGCGGCGTGCGCCCGGGTGGGGCCGTCGGCCAGGCGCGCGGCCAGTTCGCGCGCGGCGGTCTGGACGTCGTCGTGGACGGCGTTGACCACACCCCAGTCGGCGAGGGTCTTCGCGTCGTAGAGATCGGCGGTCATCACCAGTTCCCGGGCGCGGCCCGAGCCCGCCCGCTCGGCGAGGCGCTGCGGGCCGCCCATGGACGGGGTCAGCCCGACCACGGTCTCCACCAGACCGAATTTCGCGTTGGGCGCGGCCAGGATGATGTCGCAGGCCAGGGCGATCTCGAAGGCTGCGGTGAGGGTCAGTCCGTGCGCGGCGAAGATCACCGGGCACGGCAACGACTCGAGCGGATGGATGATCCGCTCGAACAGGTCGCGCCACAGCCCGATGCCCTGCTCGGCTGACAGCCCGTCGAACACGCGGACGTCCACGCCGCCGGAGACGACCTTGCCCGCGGCGCGCAGCAGCACCGCGCGCGGCGGGGCGGCGGCCAGATCGGCGAGGTCGGCGGCGATCGACTCCAGCAGCGCCTTGTCGAACAGGTTCAGCGGCGGGTTGTCGATGGTGAGGACTGCCAGTTCGGCGCCCGATTCGGTCTCGATGCGGCTCAACCGGCTTCCGGTCGAGGTACTCGAATCGCTCATGGCCGCTCCTTTCTCGTGGCGGGGATCGGGCACTGTGATCGACCGTTTGAGGACCTTGCCCGAGGCACTCTTTGGCAACGCGTCGAGGAACCAGATGTGACGCGGGTATTTGTACGGCGCCACACGGGCTTTCACGTAGTCGCGCAACTCGTCGGCGGATGCGTTGTGGCCGGGGCGCAGCGCGACCGCGGCGCCGACCTCTTCGCCGTGGGTGGGGTGAGGGAGCGCGAGGACGGCGGCTTCGTGAACGGCGGGGTGTTCGTAGAGCACTTCCTCGATCTCGCGGGGGTAGACGTTGAATCCGCCCCGGATGATGAGGTCCTTTTTCCGGTCGACGATGTAGTAGTAGCCGTCGTCGTCGCGGTGGGCGAGGTCGCCGGTGTGGAACCAGTCGTCGCTGTCGAATGCCTCGGCGGTGGCGTCGGGGCGATTCCAGTAACCCTTCATCACGTTGTGTCCGCGCACACAGAGCTCGCCCACAGTCCCGTGTGCGACGGGGCAGCGCTGCTCGTCGACGATTCGGAATTCCACGCCCCGGATCGGTGTGCCGATCGAGCCGGGACGGGCGCTGCCCAGGAGGTTGAAGCCCGCGACCGAGGAGGTTTCCGACAGACCGTAGCCTTCGAAAATCGTATTGCCGAAACGTTTCTCGAAGGAACGGAGAACATCGGTGGGCAGCGAGGCCCCGCCGCTGATGCAGGTGCGCAGCGTCGCGGTGCGCGCCGGGTCTGCCTCGGGCATCCGGGTCAGGGCGGTGTACATGGTCGGGACGCCCGCGAACACGGTCACCTCGTCGCGCGCGATCGTGTCCAGAACTGCCGCGGGTTCGAAGCGCGGAAGCAGGGTTACCAGCGCTCCGGCGGTGACCGCGGTGGTCAGCACACACGACAAGCCGAAGATGTGGAACAGCGGCAGGACTCCCATGATCACGTCCCGCGGGGTCAGTGCCAGCAGGTCGTCGACGAGAATGCGCGCGTTGCCGTGCAGATTGTCGTGGGTCAGTTCAGCGCCCTTGGGAGCGCCGGTGGTGCCGGAAGTGTAGACGATGACCGCTGTGTCGGAGCCGGAGCGGGAAACGGCCTGTGCGCGAGGATGTCCGGGGAGAGCCGCGAGCAGTGCGTGATCGACTTGCTCGACGCGGCAGCTCGCCGCCGCGGTCTCCTGCTCGGGTACCGACGCGTGCGCCCACAGCAGCTTCATCCGTGAATCCGTTGTGTAATGCGCGATTTCGCGGCTCTTGAGCAGCGGATTCATCGGCACCACGACCGCACCGAGGCGGAGCGCTCCGTAGAACAAGACCGGGAATTCGAGGACGTTGGGCAACATGAGCCCGACGCGGTCGCCCGGTTCGACGCCCATCGAGGCCATCAGCGCGGCCGCGCGCGCCGTCAGGTCGTCCAATTCGGTGTAACGGATCGTGTTCTCGCCGGATCGCAGAGCGGGCCGGTCGGGATGCTCGGCGGCGGTGCGGGTGAGGGTTTCGGCGAGGTCGTTCATCGTGGTTCTCCTGCCGCGAATCGGTCGCGGATTCGTTCGTCCAGCCAGGTATCGAGGCGACCGTAGGCGCGTTCGCGCACCTCGGGCAGGGACAAGAACACGTCGTGGCGCGCATCGTCGATCGGAATCACGGTGGTGTGGATTCCCACACAGCCGGACCATCGGGCGATCTGGGCGACATCGAGCACGGTGTCGGCGCGGTCGGCGGCCGCGGTGTAAGCGCGCGAGAAGTGGGTCTTGTCCGAATGCAGCACGAGGGCGGGAACCCCGACGTTCAGGCCGCGATGCAGGCGAGCGTGGCCGCGGCGGATCGCGTTGAGCCAGCCCACGGTGACCGGGAAGCCCGCGCGCGGCTTGAGTGCGAGGTCGTAGTCCCACTCTCCGGATCCGTCGACATGCAACGAATCTCCGTAGGCGGTGCTTGCCGGCAGGTTCAATCGCCGCAGAGGCAGCACGGGTGCGAGCCCGCGCAGAGCCCACGTGAGCGGACCGCGCATCTTCGCCGAGCCTTGCAGATCGAACCATGGGCTGTTGAGCACCAGCCCGGCGATCGGATCGACGCCGCGACTCTGCCGTCTGCGGTCCAGCCACAACGACGCGATGAGCCCGCCGGTGGAATGCGCGAGCACCAGGATCGGAATCGCGCCGTGCTCGGCGATGATCAGCTCGACGGTGCGCTCGATCTCCTCGTCGTAGGTCTCGAGCCGCGAGATGTAGTGGGCGGTCTGACCCGGCTGCCGGGCGCGTCCACTCTTGCGCAGATCCAGGGCGTAGAAGGCCTGACCACGGGCAGCGAAGAACTCCGCCAGATCGGTTTGGAAGAAGTAGTCCGAGAACCCGTGCAGGTACAGGACCGCGCCCCCGACCGTGTCGTCGTCGCCGGGGTCGCGGCGGACCACGACCGCCCGCACATCGCCTTCCCCGTCGGGGTCTTTGCCGAGATCGAGTGTCCGGCGGGAGTATCCCGGTCCCAGGATGTCGGCGTCCCAGACGGGCCACTCGACTGAGTCGGTTCCGGCCATCACACGCTCTCCTCGACCAGATCCGCGCGGTTACAAGCCTTTTCAGGTCGCGTGCCGATCAGGGTTCGGTCCAGGTCGGTGCGCAATGTGGTCAGTGAGTCGAGCAGATAGTTCTGGTGCACCCGCCACGGCGCGCGATCGCTCTGGCGTGGGAAGGCGCCGATCGAGCGCTGGACATACCCTGCGGCCAGATCCAGCAGCGGCTGAGCGCGCATGTCGCGCTGTGGAAGGGGCTCGGCCGCGGCGTAGCCGTGCTCGTCCATCCAGTCCAGCACCTTGCACACCAGGCGGTGAGTGAGGTCGGCGGGATCGGTTGCGCGAATGGTTGCCATGCGTCGAGTCTGCTGGCGAGCCTGTGGGCTAATCTTGCCTCACGACGACAAGTTCTTATCGCTAGGCGACGTTCCGGGCGGAAAGGGTGCGTGTGGATTACGTCCGCTCGGCGGGACTACGAGGGTTGCGCGCGGTGGTCGCCGAACTAGGTGGGAACGCCGAGCGGTACACCCGCTGGGCCGGGGTGCCCGTCGCCGCGCTGGACAGCGATGATGTGCTCGTTCCCGGAATGGCGATGGCCGAGTTGCTCGAGTTCGCTGCATCCGATCTCGGCTGCCCGGATCTGGGATTGCGTGTGGCCGCGCGACAGGACCTGACGATGCTGGGTTCACTCGCGGTAGCGATGCAGCATTCCGCTACCGTCGGCGACGCGATGGAGTGCACGTCGCGGTATCTGTTCGTGCACGCCCGCTCCCTGCGTCTGACCGTCGGTGACGATCCGCGCGGGCACGGGGACGTGGCTGGTTTGTACTACGGTCCCGCCACCGCCGAGGGGCCGGTGCAGGGAACCGATCTGGGACTGGCCTTCACCCACCGCGCGGTCACGTATCTGCACAAGGGGGACTACGGCCTGGCAGGCGTCGAACTGCCGTACCGCCCACCCGCGTCCGGGCGGATCTATCAGGAATTCTTCGGGTGCCCGGTGTATTTCGCGAGGCCCGGGCACCGTGCGGCCGTGCTGCGTGTTCCCCGAAAAGTACTGAACTTCAAGCTGATCGGCGTCAACGACAACCTCCGTCGCCTCGCGCTGGCATTCTTGGCCGAACAGGCGCCCGCGCCAACCGCCGCGTCGGTACGCAGCGAGATCGCGCCCCGAGTGCGAGCCATCGTCCGGGAGTCGGTCGGCACGCGGATGATCGATGTGGCAGCGGTGGCGCGATTGCTGTCGATGCACGAGCGCACGCTGCAGCGGCGCCTCGAGCAGGAGAACACCACCTTCGGACGTTTGGTCGACGACGTCCGGCGCGAGACCGCCCATCGTCTGCTCACCACCACCGACCTGCCCCTGGGGCAGGTGGCGGGCATGGTTGGTTTCGCCGAGCAGTCGGGCCTATCGCGCGCGGTCCGGCGATGGTGGAATGCCGCCCCTCGTGAAATCCGTGCCATGCATACGGCCGCCCGCTCGCCGCGGTTCCTCAGTGCGCGGCCCGAGGAGTGACCAGTTGCCGCGGTGGAGCTCGGTGCGCGAGCCGCAGCGGCGCAGGATAGTGGCCGGGCAGCGCTCGAAGCGACCATATCCCGGACGACGGCCATCGCGGCGATGAGCACGCACGCAGACAGCGTCGCCGCATTCCGTGTCAGATGTGCGCGGCGGCCTTATCGGCCGGGCAGGGCCGACAACGCGCCGACACCGCCGCCCGGTTGTGGGCGCCGTAACCGGAATCGGCGCTGGTATTTTCGGCAAACTCTGTGGCGATCCAGCAGGTCACAATCATGGTGACACCGGTGCAGTGAGGTTCGATTCCTGTCGCAGTACCTCACCGAAGCAGTACCGGGCGTGTTTGCTTGCGCAGTTCGCGGATCGGCCGCGGCCCCGCGTACTGGAGCCCGGTGCCTTCATCCAGGCAAAAGTTAGGACGGGCCGAAAACGTCACTGTGACGGCATAGGATTGCCTGGCGTGCAGGCGGGCCATCGTGGCGCCGACGTGAGTGGTCGGAAGGGGCGAAGCGGCTCGCGGTGCGATGGTGAGTTTTCGCCAGTGCGGCGCGGGAAGTGATGGCCCCACAGGCGACTGTCTGAGGCAGAGCCTGGCCGACACGTCGTGACAAACAGGGTCCGTGTCGGCCAGGTCTCAGGTAGGGCGGCTCTGGTGTCAGGCCGACAGGGAGGGGAGGATAGCGGCAAGTCCTAGGGCGCCGCCGATGCCACCGATGACTGCACCGAGTGCGCCGATGATGGTGGCTGCTTGGCCTAGTGCTTGCAGATCTTGGGCTGAGGATCCCATGATTCTCCTTGGTGCTGAGTGGTTGTTTTTCACTGCTCCGACTGCTTGTCAGTCAGAGGTCTCTTCGACGGCGAGGAGGTCTTGCATCGTCGCCGTGGGTTCGGTTGTGAACTGTGCGTACAGTTCGAAGAAATCCATTGGTGTGAAGGCTTTTTCGGGCGCGTGGACACCGGGTTCGGCGATCTTGCCGCGCCGCAGCAGTTCGAGTCCGATAGCCAGTGGGATGCCGGTGTGCCCTCCCATTCGCCCGGGCAGGTCGTGGCGGGGATACGCCGCAATTGTCATGGGCCTGCCATTTCTGGAACCGCGGGCCAGAGCCCACAGGTTCGGCAGAGCAGGTGTCTCGGCCGGGCCGGGTTGGGCGGGACGTGAATCGATCAGGTCGGCGGCATCTGCCGCGCTGAGCGCACCTGCCTCGAATTTGGCTGCCACAGTGCGCAATTGGTCGATCAGTTCGTCTGGGCCGGCCTGCAGATTCACTGACCGGCGTAGTGCCGGATAGGAGATAGGTAGGGTCACAGGTTCCGGGTGGCCCATGGTGTACGCGTGTACGGTTCCGATCCCGGGAAAGGCGAGGTCGACACGCGCAAGGGGATCGATGTCTGCCGGCGCTCCGTGCGCCCAGGCTCGGATTTTACCAGTGCACTGCAGCAGCCAATGCTCGGCGGCCGCGGCGGCGCTGGTGGATGGGTAGGCCGCCTCTGGCTCGACGACTGCTTCACCGAGGCTCCAACCGGTGAACAGTTCGTCGACAACGTCGAGGCGCTCAGCCGCCAGCCGCGCACACATGTTGGTCGTTCCCGGGCTCGCGCCGATGCCTACAACGACTCTGCGTCCGCCCTGGCGGGCGAACCCATCGAGTCCGAGAGCCTCAACCGTCGATTGCCAATCGTCGTCGATGTCGAGATAGTCGCAGCCGGATTCGAGCGCCGCGCACAGGATGGGAGTACCGAACCGCGTGAACGGCCCCATAGTGTTCAGCACGACATCGCATTCGGCGAACGCGGCCCGCATCGATGCCTCGTCGGTGGCATCGAGTTGGACCGGTTCGGCTATGGGCCCGACTTCGTCTGCTAACAGCGACGCTCGAGCCAAGTCGAGATCGGCGATCAGCAGGCGTTTCGCCGTGCCGAGACGGGCGATAGCTCGCACGGCGTGGCGGCCCATGCCGCCCGCGCCACCGACAACGATGACGGTCAACGGTTCTCGTACAGTGTCAGTCACTTCTGGTCTCCACTTCGGATGGGATTCGATTGCGGGGCAGGGTTTTCCGGCCCAGCGGTTGGCTCGTCGTGCGACGCATCTGCACCGATTGCGGCATAGACGTCAGGGTGAGCCCGTCGTAGCCACAGGGCGTAGCCGGCACCGACTGCCGCGGCTGCCACCAAGACCAGCGGCAACGAATTCACGACCGGATTGCCGACCCCGGTCAGGCTCGGATAATGCGCAATGATCAGCACGACCGCAGCGGTGAGACCGATCCCGCCAAGGGCCGGCGCCAGCGCGGTACGCCACCACCGCCGATCGCGTCGTCCGCGGAAGTACCCGACCACCGCAAATGCCGTCACCGCCTGCAGAGACACGAGCCCGAGAGTGCCGAGCCCGGACATGCTCACCGCGAGCGTGCGATAGGGATCCATCCCTGCGATCGCGAAGATCGCGATCACGGTGGCGTTGAACGCGCTCTGGAACGCGCTGGCTCGGGCCGGTGACTGATGAACGACGTGAACCCGCCCCAGTGACCGAGGGAGAACACCTTCGCGTCCGAGCGCGAAAGCCAGACGATTCGTCGAGTTGTGCGTGGCTACCAAAGTGGCGAAAAGACTGGTCAGCAGCAGCACGCTGAGTAAGGCGGCGGCGGCTGCGCCGAGGTGGTCAGCCGTGAGATCGATAATGAGATCGCCGAGCTTGTGGGCGGCTTCCTGGCGAACATTGTCCAGCCCGAGTGCGCCGACCGTGATCCAGCTCGTGAGGCCGTAGAAGATCGCGACAACAGCGATCGAGCAATAGGTCGCCACGGGCACGGTCCTCTTGGGATTCCGTGATTCCTCACCGTAGAGAGCGGCGGCTTCGAACCCCAGGAAGGAGGTGAAGGCGAACATCAGCCCGAGTCCCAGCGCACCCTGCCCTATCCCGGCCAGATCGAACGCCGCGAGTGGGAATGCGGCGCCGCCGTGGCGCCCCACCATCGACGCATCCAGCACAACCAGGACTGCCAGTTCCGCCGCAACCAGGACCCCCAATACGCGGGCGCTGAGATCGACTCTGCGGTATCCCAATATCGCGGTGAGGGCGATCGCGAGGCCGGCATGGACAACCCACGGCCAATCGAAGCCGAACCCGGCGACCACGAGGTGGGTGAAGTAGCCGAAGGTGGCCACCAGCATCACCGCAAGGGCGTTGTAGGAGAGCATCCCGACGAAACCTGCCGCCACAGCGGGCACCCGCCCCAGTCCAGCCGCAATGTATGCGTACAAGCCCCCGGCACTGGTGATCTGCCTACTCATGGCCGCGTAACCGACCGAGAAGCACAGCAGGATTGCGCCTGAGATCACGTACATCGCCGGCGTTGCTGCACCCGCACCGAGGGTGAATGCCAGCGGGAGGGTCGCGACCATCGCAGCGAGCGGAGACGCCGCTGCGATAACGAGGAAAACGATCTTGGGCACGGTCAATCCGGCATGGAGGGCCCTTGAACGCTGGGGGGTGGATTTCGACATGAACGGCACTCGTCTTCTGTGCGGAGTAGGCCAGTGAGGCGGGTCACTGTGGCCTCAGAGTCTGAACTATGTCAGCCAACTTGGTCAAGCAACAAAGTTGGAGTGGGGATTGGTATCCTGAGCGCGTCGCACGTTCACGCTGGTATTCGATGCAGGAGGAAGCCCATGGCCAGGCTGGCAGTCGCCGACCGCCGGGCACTGCTCTTGGCTGCCGCTGCGCGGGTTATCGCCCGGGTCGGCATCGCCGACCTGACAACCAGGACGATCACCGCCGAGGCGGGAATGCCGCAGGGAATATTCCACTATTGCTTCCGAAGCAAAAATGAACTCCTGGCCGAGTTGATCACGACGACAGTCGCTGAACTCGTGGACTTGTCCTCTGTCGTCGATCTGGTGACCGACGACCTCGATGCCACGATCCGCGGCGCCTTGCGGCACATGTGGCAGAGCATCGTAGAGCCGGCGGACAAGCAGTTGGCGCTCTACGAGCTCACCGTCTACGCCCTGCGAGACCCCGAACTGGCAGATCTGGCCCGGCGCCAGTACGAGGGCTACTTCCGTGCCTCCACCCGCCTGCTCGACACGATCGCCCAGCGCGCCGGAATTCGCTGGACCGTGCCGGTCCCGTCCCTTGCTCGGACGCTCGTCAGTGTCATCGACGGCCTCGGACTGAACTGGCTCGCGGATAAGGACTCCGACGCGGCCCTCGCGGTGCTCGACACCTACGCAAGCCAACTGGCCGCTATGGCAAAGCCATCGCCCTGACCGCTGGGCACCGGCGTTCGATTGGTGGTGAGCGTATTCGCGGTGTGCGGCAGGGATCGTCGACTGGTTCTGCCACGCCTGTCGTGATCAACGTCGTGAGATAGGTTGGGGCGCTTACGGATCGGCTCCCGTATCGGTTCCTGGCCAGAGGCGCTGGGTGTACTGGAACCGCATCTCGACGGCCGGGCATGCAATGGCCTTCCTGGTCGGATCAGCGGTGTCGAATCGACGCAGCGACCCGCACGGTCGCCGGTTTGGCTGCCGGGTTGCCCAATGCCGTCTCTTGCGCATGGCTAGCTCCGCGTCGTACTCTCCCTAATAATCATTATTAGGGAGAGGGAATCCTATGAGCGATGCGCTCGAGATGACGACCGCGAAGCGGCGGTCACCGCTGCGAGTCTTGTCGCGACTTCTGATTCCGGCTCTCATGTTTCAGGCGGTCGCGCACGGAGGTGCCTACGCGACCGGGCGCGAGGTCATCGAATTCGGCGCCGTCTACGGCGGACTCGGCTGGACCGCGGGTGTGGCGATGGCGGCGACAGGCACACTGCTGGCCTATCTGGTCTACGAAACCGCTCGCCGCTGGCGGCTATTCGACTACCGAGCGATGACACAGCACCTCATCGGCCGGTGGTACTGGCTCTTCGACCTCATCTACATCCCGTTCGCGATCGCCATCATCGCAGTACTGTCCTCTGCGGCCGGCAACATGCTCCTCGACACACTGAGCCTGCCGTACTGGGGCGGGGTCTCGGTCATCATCGTCGTCACAGCGGTGGTGGTGTTTGCGGGTGCCGGCTTTGTCGAGCGATTCAACAGCGTCGGCACCGTCGCGCTGATGTGCGCCTACGCCGCGTTCTCGATTTTGGTCATCACCACACACGTCGAGCAGATCGATTCCGTACTTGCCGGCAACGACCACAGCCTGAAGCCCCACGGAACGTTGCTCGATGCAGCGCTGCTCGGAGCCGTGTACGTCGGCCTGGGATTCGTGGTGTACCCGTCCACCTTGATGACGGTCCGGCATCTGCACACTCGACGCGATTCGGCTGTCTCTGCGATCTTCACCGGCGCGCTGTATGTGGTTCCGTGGTTCCTCGCCTACTTCGCACTGATGGGCTTCTACCCAGCGGGTTCGGTTTTCGATGCCCCGGTTCCTTGGCTGGAGATGCTTCGTGACCAGCCTCGGTGGGTGACCGTCGTCTACGGCGTGGTCGTCGGCTGGACCTTGGTGGCGGCGTCGGTCGGGCTGGTGCAGTCGATCGTGCAGCGTGTCGATTCCAATCTCGCCGATCTCGGGCGCTCGACGATGAAACCTTCGATGCGCGTAGGTATTACGGCCGCCGCATTGCTGTTCGGTGCGCTGTTGTCGGCTATAGGCATCGTCGACCTGATCGCTGTGGGGTACATGATCGGCGCCATCGCTCTCATCGTGGTCTTCGGCATTCCGCTGTTCATCAAGGGTGCCCGCTATCTAATGCCGGGCGGCCCGGATCGCGTAACGGTCGGCGAGGAGCTGTCGTGAGCGCACCGTCGGCGTGGTACACCTCGATCGAACTTCGCCGCGCGGACTTCGACTATCTCGGGCATGTCAGCGCCGCTGCATACCTGGCACTGTTCGAGGAGGCTCGCGTCCGCTGGCTCGCCGGCGGCGCCGGGCACACCGAACCTTCGTATGTGGTCGCTGTCCAGAACATCGAATACCTGCGCGAGGTTCGCTTGGCCGACAGCCCCATTCGAGTATCGATTCGCGTCGAGGACCTGAGCACGCGACGGTTCGCCATCACCGAGGAAATGCATGCGGTGGATGGGGAGCTTCATGCCAGATCGCGGGCGACCCTCGTCGGATGGGATCGCGCCGAACGACGATCCCGCGTCCTCAGCGAAGACGAGCTGGTACTCATCCGGGCTGCGTTCGTTCCCACAGGCATCGAATGGAAGGATAAAACTACCGAATAACCGATATTAGACAGATTGGGGTAAGTCCATGACTGGAAGCGTCGACCACGCCGCCGAAACACGGGAAGAGATTTTGCGAGCGGCGGCGCAGCTTTTCCACGAACGCGGTTACGCGAAAACGAAGGTCACCGACATCGCGCGCGCGGTCGGCATTACGCCTCCATCGCTGTACTGGCACTTCGCCTCCAAAGAGGAGATTCTGTTCGAGTTCCTCCGGACCAATCTGGAGACGTTCAACCGGGAGATCGCCCAAGCAATCGGCACCGTGGGCGACCCCGAATCCAAGCTCCGTCTGCTGGCCACCACCCACACCCGACTGCAACTGCAGTACCGCGATGAGGCGCAGACGGTCCTGTCCGTCACCCATGCGGCGACCCAACTGTCGGAGCACCTGTCGCCTGAGCACACCCATGAGGTCCGCGCACTCAACCGCGCCCATATCGACAGAGTCCGCTCGATCATCACCGAGGGCGTCGAACAAGGAGTCTTCGCCACCCCAGATGTCACCGCACTGACCTTCGCGGTCGTGAACATCTGCGAATACACCGCTATCTGGTTCCGCCCCGAGCGCCACCTGGACCCCAAAGCAGTCGCCGACGCCAACGGCGAGTTCGCCGTTCGAATGGCCCGAAATCACCACCCGCTCAAGGAGTAATCAATGAAGATCGCCGCCGACGAGCACAGCGCCGGCCCCCTCCACGACCTCGCCGAAGCGCTCGCCAACCGGCCCGCCCAGCTCCTCATCCGATCAGACCAGGGCGACATGACCGTCACGCAGTTCGCAGCGGCTTCTCGGTCCGCCGCCAATTTCCTTCGGGGCGCCGGCATCCGAAAGGGTGATCGAGTTGCTGTCATGGCCGCCAACAGCATCGAGCACCTCGCGGTGGTCTACGGGATCTGGCTCGTCGGCGGTGTCGAAGTGGCGGTCAACACCGAACTCCGGGGACCACTGTTGCGGCACGTGCTCGCCGACAGTGACCCAACGTTGGTGATCGTCGACAAGGCACTGCGCTCGCGAGTCGAGGCCGAGGCGCCGGCACTGCCCGCGGTAGCGCTCGAAGATGTTGCGTTCACCGACTCCATCGCACCCACAACCTTCGGCCCGCGCCCGCGGTCCTCCGAGCTGGCATCACTGCTGTATACCTCCGGCACGACTGGGCCCTCCAAGGGAGTGATGATCCCGCACGGCTACTACTCCTATTACGCCGCGATACTCGGGCGAGTCGTGGAGCTCTCCCCAGCAGATGTGACTTACTTCTGCCTGCCGTTTTTCCACGTGGACGCCCACATCGCTGTTCCGGCAAGTCTGCAGCATGGATCGGCCTTCGCGTTTGTGCCGCGATTCAGTGTGTCGGGATTCTGGCGCGACTTGGAACGTTTCGAAGCCACCTGGTTCGGCGGAGTCGGGGCAATGCTCTCCGCGCTTATCAACTCGGCCACTCCTCCGTCTTCCGTGCTGCAACGACTGCGCTTGATCCTGGCGGCTCCGGTCCCGGAGGAAGCCTTCGCATGGTTCACCGATCGACACGGCGTGCCGATCCTGCAGATGTATGGGCAGACCGAGGCCAATGGTCCGATCTATTCGTCACTGGACGACAACCGCCGTGGCGCGATGGGCAAGGTACGGGCCGACTTCGATATATCAATCGTCGGGCCCGATGGCAACGAGGCCCCGGACGGCACCGTCGGGCAGATGCTGACCCGCCCGCGCCGCGCCGACATCATCTGCCAGGGATACTGGCAGCGCCCGTCCGCGACTGATGCCGCATTCGCTGACGGCTGGTTTCACACCGGCGATCTGGTCCGTCGCGATTCCGACGGCTTCTTCTGGTACGCCGGCCGCCTTACAGACAGTCTGCGGCGGCGCGGAGAAAACGTTTCGGCCTACGAACTCGAATCCGTCGTGCGATCGGCACCGGGCGTGCTCGAATGCGCCGCGATCGGCGTGACGGATGCGCTTGGCGGCGAGGACGAAATCAAAGTATTCCTCGTCGTCGACGACGAGGCGGTCTTCGACCCAATCACCTTCCGTGACTTTTGCGCAGCGCTGCTGCCACGGTTCGCCGTTCCGCGCTATGTCCAACTGGCCGACCCGGATTCGCTGGTTCGCGGCCCCGGGACTGGGGCGATCCAAAAGCACCTTCTCGACCGATCTGTCGCCGAACAGGTAATCGACCTGACCCGGTGCTGATCGCGAGTTCCTATTCCAGTGGCTGAAAACCCGCTTCCGACAAGCGGAATCGAACAGGAGAACTGATGCATGTAGTGGTTGTAGGCGGCGCCGGTCGCGTCGGTCGCCGAGTGGTTACCGAACTGCTGGCCACCAGCGAGCACCGGATTTCGATCGCAGATCGGGTGGCGCCGAAGGGGCTAATGGACGAACGCGTCCGGTTCGTCGAGGTCGACCTGATTTCCGACAGTTCGTTGGATGCGGCGCTGCGCGAAGCCGACGTCGTGGTCAACACTGCGGGCCCCTTCGATGTGTGGGGGACCGTAGTTCTCGACGCGGCAATCAACGCGGGGGCGGACTACATCGACGTCTGTGACGATCCCGAGCCCACCTTGGCGCTGCTCGATCGCCACGCACAGGCACGTGACGCAGGCGTGCGGGCGGTCGTCGGGCTCGGGGTCAGCCCTGGGCTGACCAACTACCTTGCAGTCATCGCCGCTCGCACGCTTGACCGCACCGACCTGTTGGCGACATTCTGGGGCAACTCCAATGAGGGCATGGACGCCGCGACAGCTGCCGTGCACGCCCGCGCACTGTCGGCCTCCTTCGCCGAAGGCCGTGCCGCCTATACCCACCTGATCACGCAAACCTCCTCCGACGTTCTGTTGTGGCGTGGCGGCGAATTGACCAGAGAGCGCGCGTGGCGCGCAAAATATCGGGTCACTACCTCGGCCGGCGAGACCGGGCTGTACCGGGTGATAGGCCATCCCGAACCGGTTACCGTGCCGCGCACCGTCCCCACCATGGACTGCATCAACATCGGCACCGTCAATGCGGGCACCGACCAGGTGATGCTGCCCTATCTCGAGCGGGTAGCTGCAGGTGAGATCGATGAAAACCAAGCCCTGCAGCAGATCGCCCGGAAACTCGCTGAGTGCCCGCAGGCGATCGCGACCCCTTTGATCGGACCGCCGCTGCCGCGCAATATCGGGGCTGCCGCAGTGGGAGCCACGAACGACCAAGCCGACGGAGTCCTCGTTCTGCCGGGCGGACCAGTCGCAGGTTCGATGAGCTTGGAGACAGCCCGACCCGCTGTGGTCGGTGTACTCCACATCGAAGACGTAGCACCCGGCGTACACGCCCCGGAAACCGCCTTCGACGCAGAGGATTATCTGTCCAGGTACGCGGCCACCTTCTGGGATTCGGACAGCCCCTACCTGATCGACCGGGTCGGTCCGACCGCCCTGGTGGAGGTCGAGCGGTGAGCTTCAATTGGCAGGACAGCTTGGCAGAACTCGGGCGACGACAGGCTGCAGCGCAACGGCTCGGCGGACCCGAACGCGTGGCTCGCCAGCACGCGCAGGGCAGACTGACCATCCGCGAACGCATCGACATGATCGCCGACCACTTCACCGAAGTCGGAGAGCTTGCAGGATTCCCGGTCCGCGACTCGAGCGGCAAACAGATCGGCACCAGCGCCTCGAGCTATGTCTGCGGTCTAGGCGAGATCGACGGCCGCCCAGTCGCGCTCGGCGGAGAAGACTTCACCGTGCGGGCCGGAGCGCCACAGACCTACCTCGATCGATACAAGGGCGGCATGGGCGGATTCATCGAGGATCTGGCGCACGAATATCGCATTCCAGCGGTGCTTTTCATGGAAGGCATCGGAGGCGACGTGTCGGCCCAAGACGAGGTCGGCCATTCCTACCTCGTAAGTTCGATGAGTTGGAAACGCAGCATCGGACTGCTCAACGAGGTCCCAGTGCTAGTGGCGGTGCTCGGCGCCGCGGCAGGCGGCACCGCCGGCCGCGCGGTACTCAGCCATTTCAGTGTCATCAGCCAGGGCAGCGTGCTGTTTGCCGGCGGGCCGCCAGTGGTGCGCCGGGCACTCGGCCAGGAGGTGGACAAGCACCAACTCGGAGGAGCGAAGGTACACACCTCCGAGTCCGGAGCTATCGACAACCTGGCACGCGACGAGGCAGACGCCATCGACCAGATCAAGCGGGTGCTGAGCTACCTGCCGCAGAACGTCTGGGAGCTGCCACCACGCGGACCACAGAGCGACCCGGCCGACCGGCTGTGCGAACGAGTCATGTCCCTTGTTCCGGAAAACCGCCGCCGCGGTTATCGCATGGCGGCGGTGATGGCTGACGTAGTCGACGCGGAGTCACTGTTCGAGATCGGGCCCGACTGGGGGAAAGCAGTGGTTACCGCCTTCGCCAGAATCGACGGGATACCTGTAGGACTGATCGGGAACAACCCGATGCACATGGCCGGAGCACTCGACGCTGCCGCCGCCGAAAAGCAGGTTCGCTTCACCGACCTGTGCAGCACCTTCCACCTGCCCATCATCAATTTCGTTGACGTTCCCGGATTTATGGTTGGCCCGGCGGCGGAACGCGCCAATGTCGTCCGCTGGGGTATGCGTGCCATCCAGTCGCTGGTGGAAGCAGATGTCCCGATCGTGACAATTCACGTGCGCAAGGCGTACGGCATGGCCGTCTCGGCAACCTCGGACCCCGATGCGCTCGGGCTCCGCATCGCTTGGCCCTCAGTCGAATGGGGCGACATGCCCATCGAAGGCGGCGTGGAAGCCGGCTTTCGCAGCGAAATCGAGAAAGCCACCGACCCCGACGCGTTCCGGCGTGAGATCGAAGAACGCATGCTGCGCGAGGCGAATCCATGGAAGACGGTCGAGGCATTCGGCGTCGAAATGATGATCGATCCGCGCCAGACGCGGCGGGTCGTAGCCAGATTCCTCAACGCGAGCCTGCATGCAATGCGAACCAAGATCGGGCCTCGAGCCAAACCCTGGGCGATCCGCCCGTGACCGCCCACCACCGATCTCGCATACAGACCAATCACAGGGAGACACCCATGGCGATCGTTACAGCGGAAATCAACGCCAGTATCTGGCAGGTACTGGTCGCGGTAGGCGACACGGTGCGAGCCGACGACGAGATCATGATCCTGGAGTCGATGAAAATGGAGATTCCCGTCACCGCGCCGGTCGACGGCGTGGTAACCAGCATCGAGGCCGAACCGGGGGCGGCAGTCGACGTCGGCTCGGTACTTGCCCGGATAGAGACCCCATAATGCCCGGTGCTGCTGAGGACATTCCTCATGCCCGACTTTTACCACAGTGGTGTCGCAACCGCCGCGACCGAATGCACATTCCCGATTATCAACCCGCCGCACCGGCGCGCCGACCTCCGGAACGTTTTCCGAACTGCGCCGAAAACACAGGCACGATGACCAGGAGCCTCATTGATGTTCGACAAATTGCTGATTGCCAACCGCGGCGAGATCGCGGTGCGGATCGCGCGCACGGCGCGACGTCTGGGAATTCGTTCGGTGGCGGTATTCTCCGACGCCGATGCCGACGCGATCCACCCCGGTGTAGCCGACGACGCGGTCAGGATCGGGCCGGCACCGGTCAACGAGTCGTACCTGCGGCAGGACCGAATCATCGAGGCTGCACTGACCACCGGTGCGCAGGCTGTCCATCCCGGTTACGGATTGCTGTCAGAGAACGCGGATTTCGCCCAGGCAGTCATCGATGCCGGCCTGATTTGGGTCGGACCGTCGCCGAAGGTGATCGAGGCGATGGGCGACAAGATCCGCGCCCGCGAGCTCATGGCGCAATCAGGGGTCCCCGTTGCGCGCGGTTCAGCCGAACCCCCCTCAGACAGCATGCAAGCGCTTGCCCAAGCCGAGCAGATCGGGTTTCCGCTCATGCTCAAAGCAGCCGCGGGTGGCGGCGGCATCGGGATGAGCGCGGTCGAGTCCGCGGATCGCCTGGGCGCAATGTTCGACGCCGCCCGATCCCGGGCTGAGCGGATATTCGGGCGCGGCGACATCCTGTTGGAGCAGCTCATCGAGCCGGCCCGCCACATCGAAGTCCAAATCATGGGCACCGGCGACGGAATCTTCGTCTTCGGAGAGCGTGATTGTTCGGTGCAACGACGGTTTCAAAAGGTGGCGGAGGAGTCTCCGGCACCGCGCCTCTCCCAGGCCGCTCGTGATCGCTTGTGGCAGGCGGCTCGCAGGGCAGGCGAAGCGGTCGATTACAAGGGCGCCGGGACCGTCGAGTTCCTCGTCGACCCAGGCTCCGATGAAATCGCCTTTCTGGAGATGAACACTCGGCTGCAGGTCGAGCATCCGGTCACAGAGCTGGTCACGCGCACCGATCTGGTCGAACTGCAGCTCCTGGTCGCCGCGGGGGAGCGAGTCGACGTCCGCGACCAAGAACCGGTCGGTCACGCCATCGAGTTCCGCCTCTACGCTGAAGACCCCGAAACGTTCTTGCCTGCACCGGGATTCATCCATAGTTGGCAACTGCCAATCCACGATTGGTTACGCGTGGATGCTGGTTTCGACGCCGGCCGGGAGGTGACTCGCTACTACGACCCGCTGATCGCCAAGCTATGCGTGTACGGCAGCGACCGCGACCAGGCCATCGAGCGTGCTCGGCAGATGCTGGCGGAAATCGAAGTCGCGCCCGTGACGACTAACTTGCAGTTTCTGCGCCGCCTGCTGGACATCCCCGAATTTCTCACCGGTACCTACGACACCGGGCTGGTCGCGCGTAGCAGCACAGCTCACATCCGGCAGCGCGGGATGCAGCGTAGTTGAACTCGTACGCCGTTCGAACTCGACCGGGCTGCCCCTGAACGCATTACAACAATTGTGGTCGGGCACGGGCATGCCCGGCCACAAAGGCATGCCCTCCTCCCCGCCCTTCACGCACTCGACACCGCTGCGTGTACAGGGCTGCGGTGTAGGAGATTCCCATCGCGCGGGGCGGTTTCGCGGGCGGCACGTCTGGCGGCACTGGTGTTCTGGTTTGCCGCGCGTCGGTGGGAGTGGTTGACCGACAGCCGCGCCATCGAGCGCCGGATCGCCGCCGTGGCGAATTCGAATGCCTGATCGTTCTCATATCGGCTCTCGATCGCTGTCCTGCCAATGCGCGGGCGCTGCTGGGCTCCTGCGCTGTGCAGTCTTGGTGAGGTCGTACCACCTACGCGCGGCCGACACGGACGAGAATCGGCTCGGAGTGCGGGGGCGGCGCCTGCCGCCGCCTGCCTCTTGTCGTCTTCTCGGTGCAGAGTTTTCTTTATCGCGTGTCATCGAATGTCGCGCTCAGGCTGGCCGGTGCGGGTGGTATGAACTATTGCGACCTCGTCTGCGGTGCGCGTTTCCGGCGGCACCTGCGGGTCGGCTTGTCACCGAGCCCGCTCCGAGGGATTGCTTTTCTGCCGTTCAGGAATGCCGGGTAGGCGAGCGAGGCCGTGCTGTTCGTTTGTTGGAGGCCGTGAGGAATCGATTGTTCGTAACGTTGTGGAGGGAGATTCGATATGAAACTGCGCTTCACCAAGCAATCGGGTGCGGCACGAAAATCCGTACCCCGCAAATGGATTCGTAAAGCCTGCGCCGCAGCGGGCATCGGAGCGCTCGCGCTTGTGATCGCCACCGCGGGTGCTGCTGCTGCCCCACCAAGCGGATCAGGAACCGGATCGGCGGCACCAGCTACCTTGTATGTTGCCGAAAGCTACAACGGCACCGTCGCCTCGGTCCCGGCCAGCGGCGGCACCCCCACCGCCGTGGCCAACGGACTCCGCCAACCGTGGGGAGTCGCCGTTGCCGGCAACACCCTGTATGTCACCGATGTTGCTGCCGGCACGGTGATTTCGGTACCGGTCGGCGGCGGCACCCCCACGACCCTGGCCACCGGCCTCGACCGGCCAAGTGGGATCGCGGTCTCCGGCAACACTCTCTACGTCACCGAAGTCCCCGTCGTCAACACCGGGGCCGTCGTCTCCCTCCCGGTCAGCGGCGGGACCCCCACCACCCTGGCCACGGGCCTGTCGGATCCATTCGGGATCGCGGTCTCCGGCAACACCCTCTACGTGGCTGAATCCGGGAACGGCACCGTCGTGTCCCTCCCGGCCGGTGGCGGCACCCCCACCACCGTGGCCACGGGCCTGTTGCAGCCAATCGGCATCGCGGCGTCCGGCAACACCCTCTACGTGATCGAAGGTGGCAACGGCACCGTCGTGTCCCTCCCGGCCGGTGGCGGCACCCCGACCACCGTGACCACGGGTTTGCCGAGGTCTTTCGGCATCGCGGTCTCAGGCAACACCCTCTACCTCACCGAAGTCGATAACGGCACAGTGGTTTCGGTCCCGGCCAGTGGCGGCACCCCCACCACCGTGGCCACGGGTCTGTCGGGACCCATCGGAATCGCAGTGCAATCCGGTATGGGATGCACCGGTCCGCTCGGTTTCCTCGGACCGCTCTGCAACTTCTTCGGCAGCGCGGCAGCCGACGTTGCGGGTGATACCAGTCGTACACGGTGAGCTGAGGGACGCCACCGTCGCTACGTAAATCGCGGTGGGCGAGGAGGGTCCGGCGGCTCGGATCCGCCGGGCCCCGGTTGCTCACCGTAGGGCATGACCGTCGATCGTGCGCGGCTACGAACCGGTGTGCGGTGGTGGCGGTGTGGTGACTCGAAATATGCAGGCTATGGGTTTGCTCGCTGGGTGCCATGCGCTAGGTTGTGGAGCGCCACAACATCACACGCTGTCGGGGCGGCGATCTCGCCGATGTTTTGGTGTGTGCCACGGGTTTCCGCGGGCCGGTTTGCCCAAGCCGGCTTGTTGTGCCCTCGGGATTCCTCATTGAGCCGGGGAATCGAGGGACCGGAAGGCCCGGTGCCGGCGAGGGAGCCCTGCCACTGGTCCTCTCACGCCGGCACCGTGTCCAGCCGGGAAATCGCCGGCCACGCTACACCATTCCCCGAATCGCCGGCCGATCCCAAGCTCTCGGCCGGAGATGCGCCATGCGGGGTGTAGCTGTTCTGCTCGCGTGGTGGTTCACATGTATGGCCACTGGTCGGCGTCGCGGTGGGTGTCGTGGTCCAGTCGGGGGTCGTCGGTTGCGCGTAGCCACCGCGCCGGGACACGGATCGTTTCCAGTGCCGGCAAGCGGGCCGGCAGGCCGGTGTGGTCGACCAGCATTCCCACGACGCGATAGCCCTGCCGGCACGGCAGTCCGAGGTCGGTGGCTTGGGTGTCGGTGAGCGCGATATCGGTGTAGGCGCGTTCGATCAGCCGCAGCCCTTCCACGGTCACCGGGTCCGTGTGGGGGTCGACGCTGGTGACGGTGAGCTGGAACCGGGTGCCGGCCAACAGTTTGGCCACCCACATCGGGCTGCCCGGTAGCTCGCGGTCGGGGTAGCGGGCGATCGGCAGGCGGCGGGGGACCAGGACCACGTAGGTGTGCCCGATCTGCACATCTCGGGCGCGCATACACATGGTTCGTCACCACCCCACACCCGGACGACCGCGTCGGCGGCCCAGAGACGGTCCCCCGCAGTCACGACCGGTTCGGGTTTGTCCCCAGCGCGGCCCGGCGGCGGGCTGATGTGCGGTGGGGCGTGCGGGCGCGTTATTCCTCGGCCGGGGCGTGGGCGGTGAGGGTTTTGATGGTGGCGATGAGGTCCATACCGGTGAGGTCTTTGGCCAGGTATGCCGCACCGGCGCGGGCGGCGTGAAACCGGTCGTGCTCATTCGGGTAGGCGGTGAGGATGATGCAGCGTGGGGCACGACCGTCGATGAACTTCAGGTCTTCGCACAAATCGAGGCCGGTGGCGTCGGGCAACCGCATATCGACCACGGCCACATCCGGTCGCGCCGCCAGAATCCGGAAGAACGCTGTCTCCGCCGTGCCGGCGGTGCCGACCACCTCCAGTCCAGGGTCGGCGTCGATCATCTCGGTCAATGCGCGCAGCACCCGTGGTTCGTCGTCGACCAGAAACACCCGCACCGCACGGGCCGATGCGAAAGAACCGCCTGGCCCGGGCCAGGGGGCGGGTCGTAGTACATCGCTCACCTGTTCACACTGCTCCGGCCTCGGGCGTGTATGCAGGGAGCCGAAGACCCCGGTCCCGGTGACCTCCGGCCCCTGTTGTCCCACAGCGCCTAGAAGTCGGTGACTGGACTCTAGACCGGCGCCAGGTTCCGACTCACCGTCACCAGCATCGACCGTCAGTGGCCTCGCCTGTCCGCCCGTCAGGATTTTTGCGCCTCGGGCAGCACATCCTCGACGTTGGATATCTGGACAAGCCCGGGAAGTTCACACCTCGACCCCGTCCTCGATGCGGTGATGATGTCGTGCAGCACTGCGACGGCCGATGCATCCCCGACCCTATGACCGGGCACACGATCCTGGCGGGGATCATGCCCCCGCCCCTGTCTCGAGTAGCTCTGGTCCCGCAGGAACGGGGTGGGGCCTGACCTACGAACTCGATCCGATGTGTTCGGTCTTGATCGTGGGCAGGGCCGAAGACCTCGAGCGACTCGGTCGAGGCCATGCTGGCCCGGCGCGGTGGGGCCTTGCGGCGCCGCGGATCCGGGGGGGGCAGGGCCGGCGGGCGGAACGCTTCTCCGGTGCACGTCGCAGCACTGGGGATTCGTTCGGTCAGGCGGCCCGAGTGAGTCCGTTGGTCCACGCGGACAGCCGTGACCAGGCGCGGGAGTTGCGGACCTGGGATGCGGGCGCCGCTGGCCGCTCGCACTCGTAGTAGCCGCCGTTGACGACCGGGATGTTGCGGTTTGAAAGGGCGGTGAGCAGCACGGCAGCGGAGGCGAGGGATTCGACGGCGTGGCTGCGTAGCTGCGGCAGATCGATTTCGAAGTCGCACGGATCGACGGCGATCGCGGTCAGGCCTGCGGGGCCGGTCTCGGCGAGGGAGCGGGTGAACATGGTCATGGCCAGTTTCGACTGTGCGTAGATCGCGAGCGGTGTGTAGTAGCCGTGTCTGCGGTCGAGATCGGAGTAGTCGATGTTGCCGCCGAGGTGTAGGCGTGAGGTCACGTTGAGGACGCGGCCGCGGGCGGCGGCGATGGCGGGGGCCAATGCCATGGTCAGCGTCCATGGGGCCAGATAGTTGACCTGGAACGTCAGTTCGTGGCCGTCCTCGGTGTGGGTGCGCCCGTGCGGAGCGGGGATCGACGCGGCATTGATCAGTGCATCCAGTGCGGGCAGAGTGTCGGCGAGTTGCGTTGCCAGAGCGGCCACTTCGGAGAGTCGAGAGAAGTCGGCATGCGCCATCCGCAGGCGCCGCCGGTCGGCGCCGTCGGCGATCAACTGCGCCTTTGCTTGCTCGCCGCGGACTTCGTCGAGAGGCAGCATGAGGACGGTGTCGCCGTCGGCTACCAACTGCTGTGCCGTCGCGTAGCCCAGTCGGTCGTCGACGCCGGTCACCAGGACCGTGCGGGGCGCGGAGGAGTATTCGGACATGACGCTCCAAGCGGAAGAAGGCGTGTGCCTTCACCCATACAGGGTCGAAGGCGCACAGCGGTTAGTGGATTCGCGGTATCGCGGACTGCGATCGGAGGTCGCGATGTGAGGTGATCAGGACACGCGGAGTCGCGGACGCGGACTCGGCGGCTCGTCCTCGGACCCGAAGCCGAAACGCTCCGGTCCGGACAGCACGGGGGTGATCACATCTCGATGCAACCCGATCCGGACCACCGCCGCAAGGATCTCGGAACCGATTTGACGGTTCCCTAGCGTCTGCTGAGGTGTCACGAGCCGTTGGCCCGATGCGTGCTCAGTGCCCGAGCCGGGTTCCCAACCGCTTCTCGGCAACTTTCACCGCCGCCGGCGACCTGCCATGACGAGCGAGCTCCCCGAGCTACTCCCGGACCGGCCGCCGTCGTAGCGCTGGCGTGCTCGGCTCGAGCCTGCCCTCGGGCATCGTCGCGCCGAGTCGACCAGCTTCACCGAAGATTCGATCCATGCGGGCGACCACGTGATGTAGGGCGCTACCTGAATGGATTCCGGCAGGATGACCGCGAGCGGCAATGGTACGGCGTCAACAGCGCTGTCGGTGGGTTCGTGATCGGCGTTCAATTCCGGTCCGATGGTTCGCTACCGAGGATCTGGTGACAACGCTGTGACAATCGAGAACATGCTGGGCCTGGTGATCGGGCTCGCGCTGATGGCCTACCTGGTGGTCGCACTCTGCCGGGTGGAGTGGTTCTGATGACCCTCGGCACGACCGGCGCGCCGCGGCGAAGCGCGCACGTGGCACAGCCACAGCCGCACCGAGTCTCCGGTGGGGTGCTGCGTCCGCGGCAATTGGTTAGCGCTCTCCCCGAAGCGTTCCGGAAACTCGATCCGCGCGTCCTGGTGCGTAATCCCGTGATGTTCGTGACCGAGGTCGGCGCGGTCCTGACCACCGCCATCGCCGTGGACCGTCCGTCGCTGTTCGGCTGGCTGATCACGGTATGGCTGTGGCTGACGGTGCTTTTCGGCAATCTGGCCGAAGCGGTCGCCGAGAGCCGCGGCCGGGCGCAGGCGGATACCCTGCGCCGCACCCGCAAGCAGACGGTGGCCTTCCGGGTGGTGAACTGGGAGCCCGGTGACGACCTGGAAACCCTTCCACTGGAAGAGGTTCCGGCGGCCGACCTCCGGCGCGGCGACATCGTGCTGGTGCAGGCCGGCGAGCTGATCGCCGGGGACGGCGACGTGGTGGAGGGCGCGGCCAGTGTCGACGAGTCGGCGATCACCGGGGAGTCGGCGCCGGTGATCCGGGAGTCCGGCGGCGACCGGTCCTCGGTGACCGGTGGCACCCGAGTGCTGTCGGACCAGCTGCTCATCCGCATCGTCCAGGAGCCCGGCCACAGCTTCCTGGACCGGATGATCGCTCTGGTGGAGGGCGCGCAGCGGCAGAAGACGCCCAACGAGCTGGCCCTGAACCTGCTGCTGATCGCCCTGACCTTCGTCTTCCTCGCGGCGACGGTCACATTGCAGCCGATGGCGATCTTCGCCAAGACCGTGATGCCGGCCGCACACGACACGGCCGCGGTCGGCCACAACGGCATCTCGGTGCTGGTACTGGTGTCCCTGCTGGTGTGCCTGATCCCGACCACCATCGGGGCGCTACTGTCGGCGATCGGTATCGCCGGCATGGACCGCATGGTGCAGCGCAACGTCCTGGCGATGTCCGGTCGCGCGGTGGAGGCGGCCGGCGACGTTCACACGCTGCTGCTCGACAAGACCGGCACCATCACGTTCGGTAATCGCCAGGCGACCGAATTCCTGCCGGTGGCAAAGGCTTCCGCGCTCGAACTGGCCGAGGCGGCGCAACTCGCCAGCCTCGCCGACGAAACGCCCGAAGGTCGTTCCGTGGTCGTGTACGCGAAGGCGGCGTACGGATTACGCGAGCGTGAGCCCGGGACGATCGCCGCCGCGCATTGGGTGCAGTTCACGGCAGTCACCCGGATGTCCGGTGTGGACATCGGAACTCGGCGGATCCGTAAGGGCGCGGCCACGGCGGTGATGGCCTGGGTGCGCGACAACGGCGGACACCCGACGGCCGAGGTCGGCGAGATCGTGGACGCCGTCAGCGCGGCCGGCGGCACCCCGCTGGTGGTCGCCGAGCACATCGCGGGCACACCGGCCCGGGCACTCGGTGTGGTCCGGCTCGAGGACGTGGTGAAACCCGGTCTGCGGGAACGGTTCGATGCCATGCGCCGGATGGGCATCCGTACCATCATGATCACCGGCGACAATCCCTTGACCGCCAAGGCGATCGCCGACCAGGCCGGTGTCGACGACTATCTGGCCGAGGCGACACCGGAGGACAAGCTGGCGCTCATCCGCGCCGAGCAGGCGGGCGGCCGGCTGGTCGCGATGACCGGGGACGGCACCAACGACGCGCCCGCACTGGCCCAGGCCGACGTCGGGGTCGCCATGAACACCGGGACGTCGGCGGCCAAGGAAGCCGGCAATATGGTCGACCTCGACTCGGACCCGACCAAGATCGTCGAGATCGTCGAGGTCGGCAAGCAGTTGCTGATCACGCGCGGCGCCCTCACCACGTTCTCCATCGCCAACGACATCGCCAAGTACTTCGCGATCCTGCCCGCCATGTTCGGCGCGATCTATCCGGGGCTTTCGCGCTACAACGTGATGCACCTGCACAGTCCGGTGTCGGCGATCCTGTCCGCGGTGATCTACAACGCGATCATCATCGTCGCGCTGATCCCGCTGGCATTGCGCGGCGTGCGCTACCGGCCGTCCGGTGCGCAGGCGCTGCTGGCTCGCAATATGTGGATCTACGGTCTGGGCGGTGTGGTCGCGCCGTTCCTGGCCATCAAGCTGATCGACCTCGCGGTCGCCCTGATTCCGGGGATGTGACATGACTCGACTTCCTGTATGGCTCGCCCAGCATCTGGCCGGACTGCGGGTGATCGCCCTGCTCACCCTCACCGTCGGACTGGTGTATCCGCTGGCGATGACCGGTATCGCGCAAGCGTTCGGCAATCGGGCCGCCGGTTCGCTGGTCCAGGTGAACGGGCACTTGTCGGGCAGTTCCCTGCTCGGCCAGAACTTCACCGATGCCGCCGGCAATCCGGTACCGAAGTACTTTCAGCCGCGGCCGTCGGCGGCCGGCACCAACGGCTACGACCCGACCGCCTCGGGGGCCGGCAATCTGGGCGGGGAGAGTGTGGTCGACACGTTGCCCACCTCGTCGGATCCGAAGTCCGGCAGCCAGGGTCTGCTGACCCAGGTCTGCGCGCGCAGCAAGGCCGTCGGGGACCTCGAGGGTGTCGACGGCTCGCGGCCCTACTGCACGGCCGACGGCGTCGGTGCGGTGCTGGGGGCGTTCCGCGCGAACGGATTGACCGGCAATGTGGTTCGGGTGGTCAGCCTGAATCAGGCCTGTCCGGCAACACCTTTCGTGCAGAACTACGAGGGCGTCACCGTCGAGTGCGCGACCCCGGCCACCGATTATTCGGCCGCACTGATCATTCCGGTCCGGGGCGCGGCACCCGCCGTCCCCGCGGTGCCCGCGGACGCGGTGACCGCGAGCGGTAGCGGCCTGGATCCCGACATCTCCGTGTCGTACGCGAAGCTGCAGGCGCCCAGAGTCGCCCGGGAGCGCCACCTTCCCCTCGAGCGCGTGCAGGCGCTCGTCTCCGCGCACACCACCGGCCGGGCCCTCGGATTTCTGGGGGAGCCCGCGGTGAACGTGCTCGAACTCAACCGCGCGCTGGATCGGGAGTCGTAGACGTGTTCGGTTGGCTACAAGCACTTGTCGTGCTGGGTGCGGTCCTGGCACTGCACTTCCCGCTCGGCGACTACATGGCCCGCGCCCTCGACGGCGGCCCACACCTCGGCATCGAACGCCGGATGTACCGGCTGTGCGGGATCGACCCGGACCGGGAACAGGATTGGCGCGGCTACCTGATCGCCATGGCCGCCTTCTCGGTGGTCGGCATCGTGGTGCTGTTCCTGCTGCTGTGGTTGCAGGGGTGGCTGCCCTGGTCGCTGGGACACCCCGGAATGTCCTGGCAACTGACCCTGGACAGTTCGGTCAGTTTCGCCACCAACACCAGTTGGCAGAACTATGCCGGTGAGACGACCACCGGGCATCTGGCGGTCATGGCAGGCCTGGGTGTGCAGGGTGTGGCCTCGGGCTCGGTCGGCATCTGTGTGGCGCTGGCCCTGGTACGCGGGCTGGTCCGGCACAGCGGCCGTGAGGTCGGCAATTTCTGGGTCGATCTGCTGCGCAGCATCTTCCGGATCATGCTGCCGCTGGCGGTGATCTTCGGATTGATCCTGATCGGGCTGGGCGTCGAACAGAATCTGGCGGGCGCCCAGGCCGCGACCACGTTCACCGGCGGTAGTCAGACGATCATCGGCGGCCCGATCGGATCCTGGGAACCGATCAAGCTGATGACCGGTGATGGCGGCGGCTTCTTCAACGCGAGCAGCACCCATCCGTTCGAGAACCCGACCGCGTTGAGCAATGCCGTCGAGATTCTGCTGATGCTGCTCATCCCCACCGCCTTCATCCGCACTTTCGGCCGCATGGCCGGTAATCTGCGCCTGAGCTGGACCCTGCTGGTCGTCGTGGTCATCCTGTTCGGCCTGCTCCTGACCGGCGGCGTGCTGGCCCAGGAGTTCCACCAGAGCACGGTGTCCCAGGCGGTCGGCGGGCCGGTCGAGGGAACCGAGCAGCGGTTCGGTGTACCCGGCAGCACCCTGTTCGGTGTGAGTTCGACCGCGACGGCCGACGGCGCGCTGGGCGCCTCCTACGACAGTTTCAACGGTCTCGGCGGCGGTGTGCTGGTGGCGGCCATGATGCTCGGCGAGATCGCGCCGGGGGGCACCGGCAGCGGGCTGTACGGGCTGATCATGGTGTTGCTGGTTACGGTGTTCCTGGGCGGGCTGATGGTCGGGCGCACCCCGGAGTTCTTGGGCAAGCGGATCGGGTTTCCGGAGATGCGCCTGGTGGTCGCCTACACCCTGGTCGCGCCGACCGCGATCCTGGCGTTGACCGCGATCGCGATCGCGACCCCGGCCGGGCGTGCCGGGATGGGCAATACCGGGGCCCATGGTTTCATGGAAATCTTGTACGCCTACACCAGCAACGTGATGGGCAACGGGAGTGCGATGGCCGGCCTGACGGGGAACACCACGTTCTACAACCTCACCATGACCGCGGGCATGCTCATCGGCCGCTATCTGCCGATGGTGTTCGTACTCGCCCTGGCCGGGCGGCTGGTGGGGCAGCGGCCGATGGCGGCGACCGCCGGCACGCTGCGCGCCCAGGGCGTCACGTTCGTCGTGCTGGCCACCAGCGCCGCCTTGATCCTGGCGTTGCTCAACTTCCTGCCCGCGCTGTTCCTGGGTCCCCTGGCAGACGGTGCGCTCGGTTAGATGAGCGATATCTCGCCGCCCGGCGCGGCGCAGCGCACGCCGCGGGGGCGACTCCGGATCTATCTCGGAGCCGCCCCCGGGGTGGGAAAGACCTACCGGGCACTCGACGAGGCACACCGCCGGTTCTTGCGCGGCACCGATGTCGTGGTCGGGCTGGTCGAGACCCATGGCCGCCCGAACACTGTCGCCATGCTCGACGGACTGGAGGTGGTGCCGCGAAAGACGGTGCGGTACCGCCGTTCCGAGTTCACCGAGATGGATGTCGACGCGATCATGGCCCGGGCACCGACGGTCGTGGTCGTCGACGAGCTGGCCCACACCAATGCGCCGGGATCCCGGAACGACAAACGCTGGCAGGACATCGAGGAACTGCTGCGCGCGGGCATCGACGTGCTGTCCACGCTCAATATCCAGCACCTGGAATCGTTGAACGACGTAGTCACCCGCATCACCGGTGTGGCACAAGGGGAAACGGTTCCTGACGCGGTGGTGCGGGCTGCCGAGCAGGTCGAGCTGGTCGATATGACCGCGGAGGCATTGCGCCGCAGGCTCGCCCACGGCAACGTGTGTGCCCCCGAGAAGATCGACTCGTCGCTGCGGAACTACTTCCGCACCGGAAACCTCACCGCGCTCAGGGAATTGGCTTTGCTTTGGGTGGCCGACAAAGTCGACGACCAGCTCGACGACTATCGCGCCGAACACGACATCACCCACACCTGGGAAGCCCGCGAGCGGATCGTCGTCGCGCTGACCGGGGGACCCGAGGGGGACACCATCCTGCGCCGGGCGGCGCGCATCGCCGAACGCACCACCGGCGCGGACCTGCTGGCCGTACACGTGGTGCGCAGCGACGGGCTGGTCGATGCCGGTCCGGCGCATCTGGCTCGCCAGCACCGTATGGTCGAGGACCTGGGCGGCAGTTACCACCAGGTCATCGGCAACGACATCCCCACGGCCGTACTGGAATTCGCGCGTGCCGTGAACGCGACCCAGCTGGTGTTGGGCGCCAGTCGGCGGGGGCCGATCGCCTCCCGGCTGTTTGCCGGCGTGGGCACCAGTATCAGTGTGCGGTCCGACGCCATCGACGTGCATCTCGTGCCGCACGAGGCGGTCGGGCGTTCGCGCGGTATCTGGCGCCCGCCGCCGGCCTCGAGCTTGCGCCGCAGGCTGATCGGGTCGGCGCTGGCCGTGCTCGGCTTGCCCTTGGTCATGGCGGGTGCGCTGGCCGCCGGGTTCCCGCTCGGTACCTCCACCCTGGTGGTTTTCGGCACGGTCATCGGTGTCGCGCTCGTCGGTGGGCTGTATCCGGCTACTCTGGCAGCGCTTTTCGGCTTCGCCCTGCTCGACTGGTTCCAGGCGCCGCCCACGCACAATCTGGAGATCCGCGATCCGCGGAACATCGTCATGCTCCTGGTGTTCGTCCTGGTGGCGGTGGCGGTGAGCGCGGCCGTCGAGCTCGCCGGCCGGCGCACCGCGGAGGCGGCCCGGGCACGGGCGGAGTCGGCGCTGCTCTCCTCGCTGGCCGGGCGGGTTCTGCACGGTGCGGCGGCACTGCCGACCCTTCTCGAACAGGTCCGGGAAGCCTTCGCGATGGATTCGGTCACGCTGCTCGAGCGCCGGGAAGACGCGGTGGAGGAGCAGGTTGTGGATCACGATCCCGAGAACTGGAGGATCGTCGCCACCGCCGGTGACCGCCCGTCCACCGCGCCGTCCGCCGGTGACGCGGATGTGCGAGCGAGTGAGAGCTTGGTGCTGGTGTTGCGCGGGCGCACCCTCGGTGCCTCCGAGCGCCAGGTCGCGGAAGCCGTTGCGGCCCAAGCGGCCATCGCGTTGTCCCAGCAGCGGCTGGCTGAGAGGGCGGCGGTGTTGGCTCCGGTGGAGGAGGCCGACCGGATGCGGACGGCATTGCTGGCCGCCGTGGGGCACGACCTGCGCACGCCGCTCGCGGCGGCGTTGGCCGCGGTGACCAGCCTGCAGGACATCGAGGTTCGGTTCTCCGCCGAGGACCAGGCTGTCCTGCTCGAGGTGGCGCGGCAATCACTGGGCCGGTTGGACCGGCTGGTCACCGACCTGCTGGACATGAGCCGGCTACAGGCCGGGGTGCTCGGTGTGCGACTGGAACCGATCGCGCTGGAAGAGATTATGCCCCTCGTACTCGGTGATCTCGATGTCCCGCCCGATATCGTGCGCGTCCACATCGAGCCCGATCTGCCTGCGGTGCATACGGATCCCATGCTGCTGGAACGAGTGTTGGTGAACCTCATCGCGAATGCGCTGCGCTACAGCCCCGATGACCGGCCGCCGACCGTCACGACCGCCGACAACGGCGACGGCACGGTCCGGATCGAGGTGATCGATCATGGTCCCGGTGTCGACCCCGCGGATCACGAACGCATCTTCACGCCCTTCCAGCGGCTCGGCGACCGGCACCAGGGCAACGGTGTCGGGCTCGGATTGGCGCTGGCTCGCGGCCTTGCCGAAGCGATGGGGGCCTCCATCGTGCCCGGTCCGACCCCCGGCGGGGGCATGACCATGACCGTGACGGTCCCAGCGGCCCAGGGGGACCCATGGCCCTGATCCTGGTGGTCGACGACGAACGGTGGATGCTCGAGGCACTCACCGTCAACCTGCGGGCCCGCAAGTACGACGTGATGACCGCGGTCGACGCGGCGGCGGCTCTGCGCATCGCCGTCGACTTCCACCCGGATCTGATCGTGCTCGACCTCGGCCTGCCGGACATGGACGGACTGGACATCATCCGCGGCCTGCGCGGCTGGACCGACGTCCCGATCCTGGTTTTGTCCGGCCGCTCCGATCCCGACGACAGGATCGAGGCCCTCGACGTCGGCGCTGACGACTACCTGACCAAGCCGTTCGTCATGGGCGAGCTGTTTGCCCGGATCCGAGCGCTCCAGAGACGCTCCGTCCCGGCCGATTTCGTGCCGGTCGCCCACATCGGCCGCTACACCGTGGACCTTCCTACCCACACCGTCACGCCCGCAGTCCATCTCACCGGCACCGAATGGCGTGTCCTCGAGGTCTTGATCCGCAACCCGGGCAAGCTGATCAGCCAGAGCCAGCTCCTGACCGAGGTGTGGGGACCCGCCGCCGAGGGCAAATCCCAATATCTGCGCGAATATCTGGGCCGCCTGCGGCGCAAGCTCGAGGACGACCCGGCCCAGCCGCGCCACCTGATCACCGAGCTCGCGATGGGCTACCGCTTCGTCCCGTGACGTGTGGTTCGGCTGTCGCGCGGCCGTGAGACCGGCTTGTTGTTCGCCTTCTGTCTCGGGGTTCGGATTGCGGGCCAAACGGTGACTGGCGCGCCTGTCGGACCGGATCGGGCGTAAGCGCCTGATCACCACCCACAAGTGGGTGTGGGCGCAGACTCGAGCCGGCCCCACGGTTACTCCGCGCTCTCGTCGCCTGTGCGGTGCTGGCCTCGGACGACCGAGCAAGGACTGCTCATGGGCCATCGTCTGTCATTACGTCATTCTCGCTGCTCAGATGCTAGAGGCTGTCGTGGTGGCAAGTGGCCGGGGGTGCTCCCCGGCCCGATTGACTTGACGTCCTGACCGCTCGGCGATCGAGGTGGAGTGTCCGATGTGGTGTTCTTCCGGGGTCGCCCGGTGAGGAAGCCGTCCAGTCCGGTCTCGGCGAGGCTTCGATGTCTTTCGCGGTACTTCCATTGTCGCCCAACATTATTCGTGGGTCGGCGGGCGAACGATCAGGCTCCTTCCGATGTCGTCGCGGAAGCGATCATCGGTGTCGGTGTCCGGAAAACGGCTGTGCCCACAGCGCAAATTGAATCGAAACCGCACGGTACTCGTGGGGTCGACACCGACACCGCTCGGGCCGTGCAACCGACAGCCATCGCAGCCCGTTACCACGCCCGACGTACCGACAGCGGCCGTCGCGATCCACGCCAGACCGACCTTGGGCGGCCCAGTTGGCGAACGAAACTTCGGCGACGGTCGGCGGGAGCCGCACCGGGACGTGGCGCTGGAGGCAGGACGCGACCAGACCACAATCACAAACGCAATCGCGTTCGCCCGCCGCGCAACACCACCAACACCAGCAGAGTGGCCGGGGGAACGGCCGATGCGCCGAGTGCGGCTCGGTCGGCGTCTCCGACGTCGATCACCAACGGCCAGTATCGGCGATCGCGATCTGTGTGGTGAGCTCGAGGAGCGGTTTGCCTTGCAGCCCTAGCGCATCGAGGATCGGCAGCACCAGCGCCGCCGACGACGAACCGATCAGTACGGCGTATATGGCCCCGTGACCGGTGCTCAACAGGCGGACCGGCGAAAGGCCCGCGACCGCCGCGAACACTCCGACAATCGCTGCTCGCGCCGCCCCCACACCGAGAACGGGCCGCGCTCGCGGATCGCGCACCGGAACGAGCGTGCCGGCGACGAGCATCACCAGATTGAACCTGATATCGGCGTTCGGAGGCGCCGAGGATACCGAATCCGATGGTGCCGAGAAGGATTCGGCCAGCAATTCCCCGCTGGTCACCGGCACATGCCACGCCACACGCCAGCAGGCGTTAGCCCGGTGAGGCCGAGCACCATGAACAGGTCCAGGGCGGGAGACTCAGCGACGTCTACTTCTTCGACTTGGACTTCTTTTGCGAGGCAGCGGTTTTGGGCAGAGTGACACGCAGGGGGACGAGTTTGGCGGGGATCGGAATGTTCTCGTCGGTGTAGTAGCAGGCGCACATCCGGTGGTAGCCGTCGGCGATCTGCAACGGTGTCCCGGTAGTGAGGTCTCCTTGGACGAGCAGGATCGGTGACAGTGGTTGGTCGGTCAGGATTTTCGCCAGATCGGCCCGCACGTGTGGGTTGTCGGGTGGCACCAGCTCCAGGCGTGCCGCGCGCAGGATGTCTTTGGCCTTCTTGTGCACTACCGGCGCCTTCCGCAACATCGCCACCAGTGCCTCGACGGTCTCGGGGTCGACGAGAAGTTGCAGGTAATCGGCCGCAGCCGGGTAGTCGTGCTGTTGCGGTTCATCCAGCCACCGCACCGATTGTGGTTCACTCGACATCCGCATACTGTCCACCGCCAGATTTGCGTGCGCTACCCCGACACGCCGGGAATTCGGAAATCGCTTGGCGGCCAGCGCGTTCGAGCTTCCCATGGATGGCGCCTTCCGCTCTCAACCATCTGCCCGCGACGGTGGCGCCGATCGGCGCGACCCGGAACGGACTGCCGGTCGGCATCCAGGTGTCTGGCCGCTGCTCACGAATTCAGTCCCCGCACCCGCACTACCGTGACGTTCCACTGTAATTCGCGCGCCGATCCCGGACCGTTCCGTTCATGTGGTAGCGACCACTATTGCCGACAGCGTCGGTGCTCGCATGTCACACGGGACGGTGATGCCACCGTCGGGGGAGCGGTTCAGAATTGCCGAAGCACCAGCCCACACACCATCGCGGTGTTCCGCCTGACGAGACGCTTGTAGCGGCCACGCCCGTGCTGTCGAGGCCTTCGGCTGACGATGCGGGGTCCACGCAGCGATCGCCAGGCCGAGCCCGCCGTGGTGGCGGAATCGATTGTTCCGCCGAAAGCTGTTGCGTGTCATGATTTGTCGGGTTGCCGGCCGGATTCTCGCCGCCCTATGGCCGCCGAGTTGCTCGGCGATCGACTTTCAAGTGCGTATTCGCCGGTCTCCTGTCCGATGAAGTGGTTGATGGTGCGCCTCGTTGCGCTGGCACGCCGTTGTGCCGTCTGATTGCCGGTATCTCGCTGTGCCGCTGAGGCTCGAGCGTCGTTGGTCTGGACATCTACGCCGTTGAAGATGCCCGCCTCAGCGAGGGCCTGAATCGTTGGAGGCGAGTGTTACTTCGATCATCCGAACAGTCGTTCGCACGGCAGTCGCGGTAGGCGACTGGGTTCGCCGATCGAGCGCAGTACCAATTCGATTGCGTCGCTTCGTCTTCGGCACCAATCCCTGATGAAACTGCAGGCTGCTGCGGCGCTGGCGCGATAGTTGAACGGTCTGCCGGCCAGCCAGATTCGAAGATGAACGTCTTCGTTGGAACGAACAGGGGACGCGATGGTCACGGCTGCATACATCACGTCGGTCGCATACTCGGTGTGTGTATCCGAAGATGGCCTCGGCACTCGCTCGGCGAGCGAACCGTCACCGTCCGAGCGGGGGAGTGGTTGGCTGGCGGGTGGGCCGCCGTGGTCAGGGCTTTTCACGACTTCATGAGGTGTTTCGGTCACAGGGTCTCGACGGGGTAGCCGTGTGCTGTGGCTACTTCGTCGGACAGTAGCTTCCCGTCGTGGATGAGCAGGCCCTCCGCGAGGCCGGGCACGGTCGCGACGGCCTCCTCCCAGCCCTTGTCGGCGAGTGCGACGATGTACGGGAGGGTAGCGTTGGTCAGCGCGTAGGTGGATGTGCGTGGTACAGCCCCCGGCATGTTGGCGACGCAGTAGAACACCGAATTATGGACGGTGTAGGTCGGTTCGGCGTGGGTTGTGGGCCGGGAATCCTCGAAGCAGCCTCCCTGATCGATCGCGATATCGACGAGCACCGAACCGGGCTTCATCCGTTCGACCAGTGCATTCGACACCAACTTCGGCGCTTTGGCGCCTGGGATCAGGACGGCACCGATCACCACATCCGCCTCGAGGACCGCCTGTTCGAGTTCGAAGGTGTTGGAGACGATGGTCTTGACCTGCCCGGAGTAGAGCGCGTCGATCTCTCGGAGCCTGGCGGTCGACAGATCCACGACGGTGACGTCGGCATGCATGCCGTATGCGATGGCAATCGCGTTCTTTCCCGACACGCCGGCGCCGATGACGAGGACCTTGGCCGGTGCAACCCCCGGTACTCCGCCCATCAGAACCCCGCGCCCACCGCCGTGGCGCATCAGATGGTAGGCGCCGGCCTGGGGGGCGAGTCGCCCCGCGACCTCGCTCATCGGAGCGAGCAGGGGCAGCGAGCCATCGCCCGCGGTGACCGTCTCGTATGCGATCGCAGTGGTGCGTGATGTCAGCAGCGCGTCGGTGCATTCTTTGGACGCGGCCAGATGCAGGTAGGTGAACAAGACCTGATCGTGTCGCAGACGCGAGTACTCCTCGGCGATGGGTTCCTTGACCTTCAACAGCAGGTCGGCTGCCGACCAAACCTGGTCGGCGGATGAGAGAATCTGCGCGCCCGCGGCTTTGAAGTCCTCGTCGGAGAACGATGAGCCGATGCCGGCGCCGGATTCGACGATCACCTCATGGTCGCCCTGTACCAGTTCGTGGACACCGGCGGGGGTGATGGCGACGCGGTACTCGTGGTTCTTCGTCTCGCGGGGGATGCCGATCTTCATAGCTACTCCGTGTTCGTGTTTGTCTCCCGTTGCGGCACTGAGTGCCTGGGATCTGGAACTGCAAGCAATGTGCACACAGTATGAATCTTGTTCCACAATGCGGCGTTTTGCGTGAGTAAAATTCTGTAAGATCGCGGAATGGTGAACTATTCTTCAGAATCGGGTCGATCTGGCGTGGCCGCGGTGAAGGATCTTCGACGCAGGAGCGCGCTCGACGACGTCGATCTGCTCATTCTCGAGCAACTGGCCCGCAATGCGCGGACCCCGAACAACGCCCTCGCCGAACACGCAGGAATCGCTCCGTCTACGTGCCATGCCAGGCTCCGGTCGCTGATCGAACGCGGCGTCATTCGCGGTTTCCACGCCGACATCGATCCGGCCGCGCTCGGGCGCGAACTTCAGGCGATGATCGCCGTCCGCGTTCAAACCAGCGCGCGCAAAGACCTGCAACGTATCGCTCTCGGTCTGTTGTCCCTGGAGGAGGTGATGAACGTGTACTTCATCGCCGGCGTCGACGACTACCTGGTTCATGTCGCTACGCCGAACAGCGAAGGGCTTCGCAACTTCGTCCTCGAACATCTGAGCGCGCATCCGGCCGTTGCGACCACCCAGACGATCCTGATCTTCGAACACATGCAGCCCCGTGCTCTCGGAGCCGAGCGCGCCGACGCATAGTGCGAAACGTTTGCCCTGCTGTCGTATTCAGCGGCGAGAGGAGAGATGCAGGTCCTGGTCGGCGCTCGGAACCCGCGGTTCTCCGGCTTCGATCGATGATCTTGTCGACGCCGCACCCTGCCGGCTTCGACACGCTTCGTCTCGTCGACCCGGTCCGCGCTCACCGGAAGAGCTGAAATGTCCGGATGCCGGTTCCGATCATCGACGTGAAGATCCTTCGGCGCATACAGTCAATCCGGCTAGAGATGTGAATAATATTCACGATATTTGCCTTCTATAGAATTTCCATCGAGAACATGGACCGTCTGGCGAAGGAAAGCCATACTCGTCTGCGGTGATCGAGGTCACAGTCGTGAGTGCTCGCCGGCGAGGCCGGTAGCTGCACCGCTGGAGGATCGGCGACTCCGGCATCTTCGGCGTCGTCCTGACCGATCTCAGTGGCCGATCGCTGTCGAATGACGACTCGGAGGAACTCGCACATGTCACACACCTATGGGGAAAGGGTAGGCGCCGACGCTGTAACCGGCTCCGAACCTCCCCCCGTGAACGCCGTAGACCGCGAAGGGTATGCGCGCGGACTGAACTCTCGAACGATTCAAATGATCGCGATCGGGGGTGCGATCGGGACAGGCTTGTTCTACGGTACCGGTGGCGCAATCGAGCAAGCGGGTCCGGCATTGATACTTGTGTACCTCGCGGCTGGCGCAGTGGTATTCATCATTATGAGAGCGCTCGGCGAGTTGCTGACGTACCGGCCGGTATCGGGGAGTTTTGCCGAATATGCGAACGAGTTTCTAGGGCCGTTCGCGGGATTCGTCACCGGCTGGACCTACTGGGTGGTGTGGGTTAGTACGTGCATGGCCGAAATCACGGTGGCCGGCAAGTATATGCAGTACTGGTTCGACATCCCGGCCTGGATCACCGCCCTCGTCGTGCTGGGTGTCTTGTTCGCCGCGAACCTCATCTCCGTGCGTCTGTTCGGAGAGGGTGAGTTCTGGTTCTCCGCAGTCAAGGTTACCGCCATCATTGCGATGATCGGTATCGGAATCGGCGTTCTGACAATAGGATTCGGTCACGCGCCACACCCGGCTGTCACCAATCTGTGGGCCGACGGGGGTGTATTTCCCACCGGCGTCGGCCCGGCGATGCTGAGCCTGCAGATCGTGATGTTCGCTTATGTCGGGGTCGAGCTCGTCGGTGTCACCGCCGGAGAGGCCGACAATCCGCGCCGCACACTCCGGAAAGCGATCAATACGTTGCCGCTTCGCATCGGCTTGTTCTACATCGGTGCCCTTGTCGTCATCATGTCGGTCTCCAGCTGGCGCACCTTCCATGGGGGCCGGAGCCCTTTTGTGGAGGTATTCGAACAAATAGGGGTCCCGGGCGCGGCGGGCATCATCAATTTTGTGCTGTTGACAGCCGCCCTGTCATCGTGCAATTCGGGAATTTACTCCACCGGTCGAATGCTGCGTACCCTGTCACTGCGGAAGGAAGCCCCCGCCGGATTGAGCCGAATAAGCTCTCGGGCGGTCCCCGCATCCGGAATCACCGTTTCTGCGGCCGTCATGGTCGCCGGGGTAGTCGTGAACATCATTTCCCCGGACAAGGCATTCGCCTACATCACCTCGGTATCGACTATCGGGATCATCGCGGTGTGGGGCGTCATCCTCGTTTGCCATCTCATCTATCGGCGCCGTGTTGAGCGAAAACTCGTGCCGGCCGGCGACTACCGCCTGCCCGCGGCGCGGATCACCGCGCCGGCCGCACTGGGCTTCCTCGGTCTGGTCCTGGTGATACTGCTACTTACCGACAGCGGTCGTACCGCCGTGGCCGCCGGTCTGGTGTGGACTGTGCTGGTCTGCGCCGGTTACATGGTGATGCAGCGGGTGTCGACACCAGCCGCCTCCTCCACGGTCGTCGCGGTCGAGGAGGCGGAATGAGGCGCTCAGCTCCACCATCCGCGATCGATCCTCATGAACCACCAGCCGCAGCCTCGACCGAAATGGTGATCGATCTCGATGCGATCACCCACAACGTCGGTGTTCTCCGGGAGCGCGCGGGCCAAGCCTCGATCATGGCCGTGGTCAAAGCCGACGGCTACAACCACGGCGCCGTGCCTGTCGCCTGGGCTGCGCTACGTGCCGGTGCAACCGAATTGGGCGTTACGAGCGTGACGGAGGCGCTGGCGCTGCGCGGCGCCGGAATCACCGCGCCGATCCTTGCATGGCTGCATACGCCCGACGCGGACTTCGACTCGGCTCTCACGGCCGGAGTCGAACTGGCGGTGGCGTCGCCACGGCACTTGGCCTCGATTTGTGCGGCGGTCCGGCGTACCGGCATCACAGCAACCGTATCGGTCAAGATCGACACCGGTTTGAATAGAAACGGAGTCGCTGCTCATGAATACGAACAGCTGCTGGCCGATTTGAGTCGAGCAGATGCGGCGGACGCCGTTCGATTTCGAGGCCTGTTCACCCACCTATCGCATGCCGACGAACCTTGCCACCCGTCGATCGAGGTCCAGCGTGAACGGCTCACTGCCGCCGAATCGCAGGCGCGTCGGCGTCGCCTGCGCCCGGAGATTGTTCACATATCGAATTCGGCTGCCACGTTGACCAGACCTGATTTGACCTTCGACATGGTGCGTCCGGGCATCGCAATGTATGGACTGAGCCCGTTCCCGCGGATGGGCTCGTTCGGGTTGCGCCCGGCGATGACGGTGCGGACGCAGGTCGCGCTGGTCAAGCGGATCTCTGCCGGTGAGGGTGTTTCGTACGGACACCGGTGGACCGCCGCCGAGGACACGACCATCGCCTTGCTTCCGATCGGATATGCCGACGGCCTGCCCCGCGCTCTCAGCGGTCGTTTCGATGCACAGATCGGGTCACGCCGATATCCCAGTGTCGGCAGGGTCTGCATGGATCAGACGGTTATCGAGTTGGGTCCTCGCAGCGATGTCCGGGAGGGAGACACCGCGGTGCTGCTCGGCCCCGGAAACAATGGTGAACCCACCGCTCAATCTTGGGCCGACGTGCTCGACACCATCCATTACGAAATCGTCACCGGAATCTGGGGGCGCGTACAACGCAAGTATGTCGGGAACAATGACCATCTGCGTATCGATTGAATGGATCTGAAAGCTCCTCGGCGCAGCCCCGGTCGATCCAATTCGGCCAGGTGGTTACTTCGGGCTGATGCCTGCAGCGCCACCGGGACACCCCGCAACAGGACATGCAGCACCGCGCCTCGACCGGAGTACGCGGCGGCCACCGCACATGAGTAGGCGGTCGGCTCAGAGACGCGAGAGCAGGTGCGGCGGGTTCAGAACGATTCGTCTCAGACGAGACAATGCCAGTCGCTCCGGGAGGGTGTCGAGCAGCTGGCCGAGCGTGAGGTTCCCGCCTTCTTGGGGTGCTCCGAGGGTGGCCCGATCGCCAGGAGCATGGGATGGGCTTGTCCGGTCACGGGCCTTGTCTGATGGTGTCTGCGGCTGTGTGGATCCGTCAATCCGCTGAGGGGGCTGCGGCGTTGATTCGTTGCCATTGGGCTTTGTCCCACTCGACGTACTCGATCTGGACTTCTGGGGTGAGTCGAGCTGTGAGGTTGCGTCCCGTTGGCACGGTCTGTGGCTCTCGAACGATGTCGGCGCCCGATGTGAGCAGCGCGGCATGGAATTGATCGAGATCGTCGACGATCACCGTGGCCTGGGTTGCGCGGTATGGGGCAAGAATCGTGTCATCGCCGGCGACGATGAGGATCTGCCCGATCGAGGCCAAGCGGAGTCCGTTGGGCATGTCGAACTGCATGCCCACCCGAACGCCGGTCGCGGCGGTCAGGGCTGCCGTGGTGGTTTCGAGGTTGGACGTATAGACCCTGGCATAGGTGCGCAATACCTGCATGGCCGAGATGAACGCTGGTGTCTCGGCTGGCATTCCGTGTCGGGCTGCTGTCTTGCTCGGGGTGTCAGTCCGTCCTCGGTCGGCTTGCCGCGGCGGGCTTTTGCCGTTGACGGTAGGACTTGCCCTCGACGACGAGTTCGTAGGCCGCCGATTGCAGCCGGTCCATCGCAGACTGCGCCAGCAGCGGGTCGGCCATCATGGTCAGGATCTCGGGGGTTCGCGGTCGCGGTGATCACGGTTTCCGTTACGCGCCGTCCAGGCCGATCCGACAGCGCGCCGCTATGTTCCAGGCTCCGCAGGCTTATCCGTGCGCGCGGTGCCGTTGTGCCAGCAGGCCGAGGATCCACAGAATGAACAGTGCACTGCCGGACAAGATGCGCGTCAGGGTCGATGTCTGTGATTGCTGCCGACAAAGCGCTCAGAATCGTGGGATCGTGGACAGGGTCGCCGGTCTCGAAGACTTCGGTGAGCATGACGGTGGCGTCGCCACAGACTGATTTGCTGGACTTCGCTGACCAGTTCATCAGGGGTGCGTCCCGGGAGAACGCGGCCGTCGAGATCGATGCTGATCGGGGCAGGGATAGCGTCGATCCGCGTCGTCGTGGCGTGCACCTGTGGGATTGACCGTGTTGTGCAGCATCGGATCGAACGTGGCAAGCTCGCGCCCGTTCCTCGGCGCTGGCGGCGCGCGTAGCGGCGCACTGTCTTGTCGTCCAGATCGAGCGCCCGGCAGATTGCGGTACGCCCGATTCCTCTGTCTCGCAATGCATGCGACCCCAGGATGTGGGAGGTTTCGGCAAATCGACCCAGTCCCAGTGTGTTTCACCCCTGCCAGGTGCGGGATCACCGCGTTCGGTCGCGGTCCGGCAGTCTGACGCACCGGCCGCAACACCTCGGCGACGGCCCGCAACAGCATCCGCGCGGTGCGGGTGCGGGCCGAGCTTTTCCACTTGGATGTCTGTCGGCCGTTCGGGCCGGATGGGTCAGGTGGGGCCGGTTGTGGCGGCGCGTAGCCGATTATGTTGTGCCACAACGTGAGCCATTCGTGGGACCGGGGCCAGTGGCTGGGGAGGTGCAGGATGGAGCGGCGTTGCGGGCGCGCCGGCCGGGCGGGGATGTTGGCGAGTTTGCGGCGCAGGGTGGCGCCGCGGGCGCGGCCATGGGGACCGTCGGCGAGGATGCCGGTCGCGTAGCCGCATTCCGGCGATAACGGGGAGCGGCCAGATCCGTGCTCAGGTAGCCGCGAACGGTGAAAGCCCCTTGCGGAGAATCTGTTTCCCGGCGATCTTGGTGTGCCCGTAGGAGGCGCCCTGTTTCTGATGGCCGTAGACCGGCCGCAGCAGCGAGCCGATATCGACGAAAATCGCACCGCCGCGCCGGGCAGCAGATCGGTGCGGACGGCCGGCGCCGTCAGGTGCTCGCGCACCACGGATTCCAACTGTTTGACATGACCGAAACTGGACTCCGGCAACAAGGTTCCCACCGTCGAGGGCGCATACACACCGTCGAACAACTCGGTCATCCCGCCGCTGCGGTTCATTACAGTGCGAGTCGCTCTTATCGGGACAGACCGCTCGACATGGTGTTACCTCGCGCCGATCGTTGCCCCGCCGTCGATGACGAGTGTCTGACCGGTGGTGTAGCCGTTGGTCATCAGGTGTGTGAACGCCCGCGCGATGTCCTCGGTCGAGCCGACCCGGCCCAGGGGGAGGCTCGTGGCAGCGTCAGCGAAGAACTTGTCCTGCTCACCGGCGGACATTCCTCGCCAGAGGGGACTGCGTACCACGCCGGGGAACACCGCGTTGACTCGCACGGGCGCGAGGTCGCTGGCCGCGGCGCGGGTGAATGCTTCGATCGCGCCGAGCGCAATGGCTGCTGTGGTGAATCCCGGTGCGGGCCGGAGGATGCCGGCTCCGCCGCTGAGGGTTATCGACTGTCGCACGTACGGGAGTGCCGCTTGGACCGCGGTGACCGCGCCCCACAGACGAACGGCCAGGAAGTCCTGCATGGCCCGGATTTCGCTGTCGGGCAGTGGACCGGAAACCAACGCATCGCCGGCGGTGAACGCGAGGTGATCATGTGAACCGACAATTTCGAAGAACTCGCGAACCGCATCCTGGTTTCGGACGTCGAGCACGTGCCCCATAGTCGAGCTGGGCAACTGCTCGAGCGCGGCAGACACCGATTCCGTTCCACGGGAAGCGATCACGAGTTCAGCACCTAGTTCGGCAGCGCGCTGCGCGGTGGTCAGTCCGATGCCCGAGCTTCCGCCGATCACCACCACCCGCTGCCCAGCGAGTTCGGTCCCGGATCGCCCTTGCTGCAGGGTCTTGCTCGTCATGTCGTGGTCGCCCTTCTCGAAAGATCAACGATTGCTGCACCAGCTTCCTGGTCAAGTGCCGCACCGGTCCAAGACTTCTTCGGAACATCGGCGATACCCTGTAGGTATGGCAAGTGGGTTCGATCTGCGGAAGTTGCGCTATTTCGTTGCCGTAGCCGAAGCGGGAAACTTCACTCGTGCGGCGGTCTCGCTCCACATCGCGCAGCCGGTGTTGAGCCGTCAGATCAAGGAATTGGAACGCGAACTCGGCGGCCCCCTTTTCGTTCGGCACCCGCGTCGGCTGGAATTGACCCCCGCCGGGAGGAAGCTCCTCACGGACGGACGGCGGCTGCTGACCTCTGCGACACGCCTGACCGACGACGTGCGCGGCATCGCCACGGGGACACGAAGTCTCACCGTCGGGCACCACCGGGCCATCGCGCTCCGTCAGACGGTCCTGGCGTTCCAGCACAAACACTCCGGCATCGACGTAACCGTCGTGCCCCTGGACCACGACAGCGAGACACACGCGGTGCTGTCGGGCGCGGTGGACGTGGCCGTCGTCTGCCCGTCCTCTCCACCAGCAGATGTGGCCTCGACCGTGCTCTGGCAGGAACCGACGATGGCAGCACTGTCCACCGGTCATGAACTGGCGCAACGACCAACGCTGACACTCGCCGACCTTGCACCGTTCAACCGCGCCCGCTTCGACTCAACACGTCCTGACGGCCGCGCGCTCCGTGACGCCGACGACCGGCTCGATCTGCTGGCGAACAGCTCGGCTGTCCATCTGGCTCCGGCCCTGGCCGCGCGGCGCTACCACCACCCCGACGTGACGTTCATCCCCGTCACCGACGCACCTCCCACTCCGATCCTCGCCGTCTGGGACAACGACCGCCAGTCACGACTCATCGTCGACTTCACAGCAGCCGCGCTCGAGGTACACAACGCTACGACCAGCAACAACTAGGTTCTGCCTCGAAGGGGATATCGGACTCCCGGTGGATCGGACCCCGATAGGGCCGGCTTCCGATCGGGGCGCTCCGGCCTTCGAATGGAATGGCGAACGCGTGAGCGCGGGCAAACGGTTGGGCGCGCACGGCTCCAGGTGCGCACGCGGAGAGCAACACATCATGGCAGGTTTCGACCCGCACAACCCTTTGCAAGGAGGACACACGATGCGTAGAAGGACCTCGCTCACGCTCGCGGCGGTACCGGTGGGATTCGCGGTGATCCTCGGCGCAGCAGCCGTCTACCACTCGATGGCCAAGCCCACCCCCAGCTCGAAGGAGTACTCCGTGGTCGACAAACAGCACCCGCTCGAAGAACCCATCGACGGCGACGGCGACCAGCCGATCATCGACGGACTCCCGCCGACCAGCGCCCACGACTTCTACGAAGATTCCCAGCCCGGCCCTGGGGCCGGCCCAGAAAATCCGGTCCCCGCCGGGCCAGGAGCGACCGACGACGGCGGTTGGACCGCGCCAGGACCCTCGAAATAGCACACCGGCCACAAGCAGCGCCACGCCTCGGCCCCTAGCTCGATCCTCACCACACGGGCTGGGGCGCTCATCTGCGGCGGACCTTTCCCCGGAATCCGCCACCGATTCTAGGTCACACCCCGGCGACCTACGCCCGCTCCCCCCCGCCGGGGCACCTCGCCGGGGCAGTGAGGTCCCTGGCATCGCCGCTCGCGCAGCCGGTTTCGGCGCGCGATCTGTGCTTGAGTGCAGCGTTCGGCGACCTCGGGGTGTGGTTGCGGACTGGCCATGTCCGGTTCGACGTGGCGCGGGCAGAACTGGTTGCCGGACGCGGCAAACGCACCCCGTGCTGGACAACAGTGCTGGTCAACCGCGTGTGACGGGGAGTGGCCGACAACCTCAGCGCCAGGATCACTGAGGCCGAACGCGAAGGCTGGCTGGGTGAGGCCGAAGGCCTGCGGGTCAGCCTCGCGGCAGCTACGGACAAGCTGGCTCAACTCGACAACCGTGCCCGCCAAGCCTCGACCGTCATCTTGGACAGCCGGCGGTCGCTCACGACGGGCGCGGGTCCCCGGCCACTGCGATCCCGTCGACGAGGACCCTGGAAGTTGTGGCGCCTGGTCGTTTGCTCACCGGTGACGACCGCGGCGGCGGGACGATAAACCGGCCGTCGCCGCGGCCGATGACCGGAAATTATCGCCGTTGCCGCGGTGCCGGTTACGAAATCGGCACGTCCGAAATCTTGGTTCCGTCGTGGCCTGCGGTCGAGCAGTACAGTTTTGCTTCGTTTCGCAAGGCTGCGATTTTCACGACGTTGGGGTCGGCGCCGTGTTTGTCGTTGTACATCTTTTTGACTTCGTTGTTCTGCTTGTCTTGGGACTGGCTCAGGAAATCACTGCAGGTGGTGTCGCCCCCCTTGTTGCAGCCACTGACGCAGAGCGTGACCGTGGCGAGCCCGGCGATCACGGCGAGGGCGATTTTGTCCGATTGCATCGAATTGCCTTTTCGTGAGAATGTGCGAAAGGTGGGTCGGATTTTGGTCACCGAGCGACCGGTCTGCTGGACAAGTAGGCCCAGGCACCACCAACCAGCAGCAGCAGGCCACCAGCGAGCGTCAGGTACAGCCCTGGCCCCGCTGTCGGGTGCAACGCATTCAGAGCTGTTCTGGCGAGGCCGCGCGCGCCGAATACGCGGCCCGGGATGTTGGTCAGATGCATCAGCGCGATCGCGGCCACCGCGCCACCGGCGACGCTGATCGCGGCGGCTGTCGGGCGCGGCGCGCGGCCGAGAACGTGGGCAATTCCCAGCCCGCCGGCGATGACCGCGAGGGCGAGAGTGTAATAGCCCGCCTTGGTGGCGTGTGCGGTCTCCGCCTTTTCTGCCGATTTCTGCAACCGGGTCGCGAGGTTCTGCGTCAGTGAACCCGTGTGGGTCTGGGGAGTAGCGTCCAGCACAGCAAGATCGGACGTTGTCTTGCCGACGCCGGTGACCGTCACCGTGCCGGCGGCTTTTCCGGTGCCGGGCGAATCGACGCTGGCCCATACCAGAAATGCACCGGCGGCGACGAGCAATGCGGCGATGACTGCGAGGGCACCGGGCCAGGAAATTCCGGTTGAAACCGATCCGGCGGTCTGCTGCGAACTTTGCGGATATTGGGATGATGTCATGGATTCGATTTTTTATTCCGATGGCGGCCACGTCAGTCCTGCAATCGACCGACAGCGCCGCCGCCCGCGCTGCGGGCAGACGGAACTTTTCTGTCCGGCTATTCGGGCGCGTCGCCGCACAGCGGGCGTGGCGGCACTCCCGGTAGGTAACGACGCCATTCCTGCGGGGTCAGCACACTGCTGCCGCCGGCGCAGAGTTGTGCGGCCACTTGGTCGGGGTCGGTCGCCCACAGTTTGACAACTTTGTCGGGACCCGCCGCGGCCAGAATACGGCCGCCGAGTACGAAGGCCGCGTCGTTGATTCGGCCGCGGTAGGCGTTCAGCACGGCGAGACGGCCGGGGCGGTGTGGGTCGGCGACGTCCCACACCCACACGCCGTTGTCGCCGGCTCCGCCGACCAGTCGGGTGCCATCGGGGCTGAAAGCGACGGTGACGATCGCGTCGGCTGGGCCGGTGAGCATTGAAAGAGGTTGTGGCTGGCGAGGATTGGATATGTCGAACAGCCGGGCCGTATGGTCCATGCTGCCGGCGGCGAGCAGGGTGCCGTTCGGGCTGATGGCCGCCGACCCGACGTCGTTGGTGAAGCCGGTCAGCGGATGCGGCAGTTCGACGGGTTCGGTGTGCCGCCGGATGTCCCACAGCCGCACCATGTGGTCGGAGGTCGGAATCACCAGCAGCGTGCCGGTGGGGTCGATCGCGGCCGGACCGGGCAGTCCGGGACCGGCATCGAGAGCGGCCACCTGTCGTGGAACATCCGGATCGGCGATGTCCCACAGGGTGACGATGCTGCTGTCCTGTCCGAGGACGACCATCAGCGTGTTGTCCGGGGTGTAGGCGATGGCGGCGACGATGCCGGACATGGCGGGAAAGAACGAGCGCCGCACCGGATGGTTGGGGTCGTGCACATCCCAGAGCATCACGTGCCCGCTCGGGGTGCCGACCGCGGCCAGGGTCGCGTCGGGGGACAGCCCGACCGCGCCGCATGGTTTATCGTCCGGGCCCGCGTCGAGGGCGGGGTACTCGTGCGGGTTGCTCGCGTCGGTGAGATCCCAGAAATGCGCATGCCCGTCCGAACTACCCGTTCCGACAAGAAGTTTGGTGCCACTGCGATCGATCGGCGTCTGAAAGACGACACTGCGTGCCCCGCTCAGGGCCGGCCCCGGCAGCGGCCAGATCCGCATGGTCCCGTCGAAACCGCCGGTGACCAGAGCTTGGCCGCCGAGGGCGAATCGGGCGCTGACGACGATTACCGGATTGGGCAACTCGATCGGCGGATCATCGGAGTCGAGCCGCCAGATGCGCGTGGTGTTGTCGGAACTGCCCGCAGCCAACCGGGATCCGTCCGGACTGAAGTCGATGTCGTTGACATAGCTGGTGAATCCGCGCAACGCCGGCAGCGCTCCGGGGTGCGCCGGGTCGTGCAAATCCCAGCGGCGGACGTCATTGGTACGGCCGGCCACGGCGAGGGTGGCACTGTCGGGAGCGAAACGAACCGCCAGCGCCTGGCCGGTGACGCCGGAGCCCGGCTGATCCACGATCAACCTCGGTGCCGGTCCGGTGAGATCCCACAGGCGTAGTGCGCCGGCCACTCCGGCGGCGGCCAGCAGATGTCCGTCCGGGCTCGCGGCGATCACCGGTGCTCCGGCGGGCAGTTCGAGCTCTGCCAGTGGCAGTGGGTGGGCAGGGTCGACGATGTCCCATCGAGACACCGCCGTATTCGTAGTGGCGGCGGTCAACGTTCGGCCGTCGGCGCCGAACGTGATGCTCTTGTAGCCGGCGGCCGGATCACCTATTCCCGCGAGCAGTACCGGTGAGCGGGGATCGGCAACGTTCCACAACTGGATTCGTCCATCGAAGGCGACAGCGAGCACACCTCCGTCCCGGCGGAGGGCGAGCGATTCGAGCACCGCGGCGGGATGCGGTGGCGCAATGGCCGCCAGCTCGGTCGGTGGTGTCCGGGCACGCAGCCGGTAAACGGTGACAGTGGCGTCCTTGCGGCCGACTGCAAGCAGGGTTCCGGTGTCGTCGGCGGCGACCAGAGTGCCGCCGTCGGTGCCGAGTACCCGGACCGGCGTGTGCGTGGCCGAAGCGTCCAGCAGCGCCGAGCGTGCCTCCAGCGTCGGCTTCACCCGGTATGCCGCCAGGGCCAATTGCGCCGACAGTGCCGGATCCACGGCGCGCAGTTGCTGGGCCTGCAGCGCGACCTGGCGGGACATGGCCTCGTCACGCGCACGGCGGGCCGACGATTCGGCGAGCAACGTCACGGTCGCCAGCACGACGGTGGCGATCAGGGCCACGGCCAGCCCGGCGACCATGCGCTGCAACAGCCGAGTGCGGCGGCGCTCGCGGGCGCGAAGCTCTCGATGATGCTGCTGGCTAGCGGTAATGTAGTGGCGTTCACGGTGATTCAGCTCGCCGTCGGTGCCGCTGTCGAGCCAGTCCTGGATGACGGCCAGCCGAGCCGGCCCGAGCAACGCGCTCGGATCCTGTTCGCTGTCGCGCCACAGTTGTTCGGCCTGGGTGAGCTGACGGTGTATCAGAAGCCCGGCTTGGTTGCCGTCGACCCAGTCACCGAGCCGTGCCCAGGCCGCGATCAAGGCTTCGTGGCTGATCTCGATGGTGTCCGCGTCAATGGTCAGCAGCCGTTGCGCGGCGAATCGATCTATCAACGTGGCCACATCGTCATCGGAGTCGTCGTCGTAGCGCAACTCACCGCGCTGCACGCGGCGGCGGGTCCGGTTTTCGCCGTCGATGGCGATGAGCCGCAGAAAGATCCGGCGGGCCAGCCGCTGCTGGGCCTCGGTGAGGCCGCCGTAGACGGCCTCGGCCGACTTGTCGATCGCGCTCGCGATGCCACCGGACGCGGTGTAATCGGCGACGGTCATCCGACGACGGCTCGAGCGCCGCCAGGTCTCCAGCAGTGCGTGCGACAGCAGCGGCAGCGCGCCGGCGTCGTGCGCGGCGGGCGAGCCGCGAGGCGCGAGTTCGACCAGCAACAGCTGCACCAGCTCGTCCTCGACGGTCCAGTTCGCCTTGCGGGCCGGCTCGACGATGACATCACGCAGGGCTTGCCGGCTGAGCGGTCCGACCAGAATCGACTGCGCGGCAAGCACATGCTGCAGAACGGCTTCCCGGGCGGCCTGCGCGTAGAAATCCGCCCGCAGCCCGAGAACGTACACCGGTCCGTCGGCTCGCTCGGCCCCGATCGCCGCCAGGAAATCGGCGCGCTCGTCCTCGTTCGAACACAGCGACCAGGTCTCCTCGAACTGGTCGATGACGACGACGTCGACCGGTTCGGCGACGTCGTGCAGGACGCGCAACGGGTGCACTCCGGGTGTGATCAGTGCGACGGCCCGCGCTGCGCGCCGTAGCGAGGGCATCAGGCCGGCCCGCAACACCGATGACTTGCCACAGCCGGAGGCACCGATCACCACCAGCGTTCGCGGTGTCCCGGAGTGGCTTTCGAGACCGTGCACGCGACGGTGTAGTTCGGCGGTCAGCTCGTCTCGCCCGAAAAACCAGTCGGCGTCGGTGTCGTGGAACGGTTGCAGTCCGCGGTAGGGGACCGGGCCCTGGCTGCGCCGCCGACCGGTCGTCGGGCGGAGCCGACGCACCGCCGCCAGCCAGGCCTCCTGTGCCACGGGATCGGGTAACCCGCAGGCGCTCAATACGTCCCGGAACATCTTCTCGTTGGGTTCGGTCGGGACGTGGTGGCCGGCGAACCATCCGCTCACGGTGCCGTGCAGACACCCCGATTCCTCGACGACCTGGCGAACGGTTAGTCCCGCATCGACTCTCAGCCGCGTGAGCGCGGCCGCGAACTCCGCCCGCGTCAGGAGTGTGGAGGGATCGGGCCCGTTGTCCCGTCTCTCCGTCATCGACTAATGGTATCGGCCGCGGTGCTGATTCCGCAGCTCGTTGTATGGACCTTGTACGGACTACTTCGCACCCGATACGTGCAGGTCAGACGATTTGTCCAAGGCGGCGAACAGCCACTGCCACAACAGATTGCGGTCGTCGCCGATAGGAAAGGAATCGCACGAATGTCCACATCACTGCTCGCGCCTCCTGAGCCGGTACCGGGCTTCGGCCGAGCGCTCGAGACCTTCCGGCGAGCCGCCCGGCAGGTGCCGGCCTACGCCGACTTCCTGGCCCGCCACGGCGTCGACCCGGCTGCGGTCACCACGGCCGAGCACTTCGCCGCGCTGCCGCCGGTTACCAAGGAAAACTATCTGCACCACTACCCGTTGCCCATGCTGCTCTGGCGCGGCGACGCGAGTCGGGCCGGAACCTGGTCGTGCAGTTCGGGTTCGACCGGTCGACCCACCTACTGGCCCAGAGACGCGGTGTCCCAGCGGCAGGCGGTCGAGCTCTATGGCCGGATCCTGCGCGAAAGCTTCCAAGCACATCGGCGGAAGACCCTGCTGGTGGTCGGTTTCGCCATGGGCAACTGGATCGGCGGGACCTACACCTACTCGGCGGCACTGGCATTGCGGCGGCGGGGTTTTCCGGTGTCGGTCATCGCGCCCGGGATCGAGGCCGACACCATTCTCGACAACATTGCCGCACTCGGCCCCCAATACGAGCAGGTGGTGCTGGCCGGCTACCCACCGTTCGTCAAGGATGTGCTCGATCGCGCCGACGACCGAGTGCTGGGCCAGAATCTGGGCCTGCTGCTCGCCGGTGAAAGTATCAGCGAGCAGTGGCGAGATTATGTGCTCGAACGCCTCGGCCGGCCCGGCCGCACCCGGTCGACCTGCCTGATCTACGGCACCGCCGACGCCGGCATCATGGGCCATGAAACCCGCACCACGATCGCGGCGCGGCGGGCCGCCCGAAGCGATGCGCGGCTGAACGCGGAACTGTTCGGCGTGGACGACGCCGGACCGACCTTCGTCGAATACGACTGCGACTACCGCTTCACCGAGGTCGACGCCCAGGACCGGTTCCTGTTCACCGTCGACACCGCGATTCCATTGGTGCGCTATCGGATCAACGACGTAGGCCGTGTCCTGACACCGGCTCGGCTGGCCGAGGTGCTGCAGCGCAGCGGATATCGCCTGCCGGTGGTCACCTCCACCGCATCCTGCGGTTTCCTGGCGCTGAACCGTCGCGCCGACATCGCGGCCACTTTCTATGCGGTGAAGATCTTCCCGGACAACATCCGTGCGGCACTGGAGGATCCGGCCTTCGCCGCGACGGTCACTGGCAAGTTCGTGCTCGCCACCGAGACCGACAACCGTTTCGCCCAGACGTTGATGCTCCGGGTGGAACTGCAGCCCGGTGCCCGCTGCGGCGACGGCATGGTGCGGCGGTTGCGTGAGCGTGTCGTCGCTGCGCTGGTGCGAACCAATCACGAATACGCGCGGCTGCACCAAAGCCTCGGCGCCGCCGCGGAACCCACTGTCAGCCTGCACGAGTTCGGCAGCGCCGGCTTCGGCGCCGGTATCAAACACCAGTGGATGGAGCGCGCGTCATGATCGACATCCTGCACCCCGCCCGCGACGCCGGACGCATCGCCGCACTGCTCGCCCCCGACAGCGGTTACCGGTTCGTCGACGGCTGGGACACCGCCCTACCCGAGCTGGCGAAGATCGACCGGCCCGCCCTGGCCGCGGGCACGGCCGAGGCCGAAAATGAGCTCACCCGCTACCTCGACGCGGCTCGAGCAGACTGTTCGACCGAGCGCGCCAGCCGGTACGTGGTGTATCCGTGGCGCCGGTGCGTAGTGAAACTACCGGACAGCGAACATTTCTGGCAGCTGCGCACGGCCCGCAACCGGTATCTGCTGACCCCGGACGACCAGCGACGGTGGTCGGAGGCCCTGATCGGGATCACCGGGCTCAGCGTCGGCGCCGCGGCGCTGAGTGTCTGCGCGCTCACCGGGGCGCGGCGCTTCCACCTCGCCGAGCGCGACGTGCTGGGGCCCACGAACCTCAACCGACTGCACGCCTCGGTGTGTGATCTCGGCGAGGCAAAGCTGACGCTGGCTCAGCGACGGACCCTCGAGCTCGACCCCTACACCGACATCCGCGCCTTCCCCGAGGGGTATTCCCCCGCGGGCGCTGCCGAGTTGCTCGGCGCAGCGGGCGCGCAACGGTTGACGGTGCTCATCGAGGAGATGGACGACCTGGCGATGAAGGTCGACATTCGCAGGCGGGCGAGCGAACTCGGCATTCCCGTCGTGATGGTCACCGATCACGGCGACAACGTGCTGCTCGACGTCGAGCGTTACGACCTCGAGCCCGGCTACCCGCTGTTCCATGGCGCGGCCGGAGATATCGCCGGGCTGGGCACGCGCGAGTTGGCCGATCCGAGTCGCCGCCGGGAACTCGTCACCGCGATCGTGGGCACGCAGGTAACGCCGCAGACCCGCTATTCGCTGTGTCAGGTAGGCGACACGCTGCCGTCCTGGCCGCAGCTCGGCACCGCGGTGACACTGGCCGGTGCCATCGCGGCGCTGGCGGCCCGGCTCATCGCTTGCCGGCAACCGTTGGCGTCCGGCCGCTACCGCATCGACGCCGATCGGGTGCTGCTCGGGCCGGCCGGGACGGCCTCCGGTCGGTGGAACGAGCTCGGTGAGCTGGAATTCCGCGCCCGTCTGGGGTGCTGAGGCCCGGCGGCCCGGCAACGGTGCTACGAAAAGTGTTCGGGACGTAGCACATCGCTGTGTCCGTTGCGCCGGCACCAACTCACCAGGTAGCGGGCATGCAGGCCGCACCAGCGATACACCGACCCCAGGGTCAGCGGGAGGGTGGGGTCGTGTTCGTTGCGTTGCTTTATGATCGGCCCGATGTAGGTACTGGTGACCTTGTTGGCGGTGTTCGTCCCGACCTGCGCCGCGCGGGCCAGCGACAGCGCGTCGGTGGCCCGCCCGGCGGCAATGGCACCGGCCAGCCGGGCGGCTGTCGCCCCGCGCTGGCTGTCGAACAGTTCATACAGCGGTGGCGGTCCGTCGGGCGGGGTCGCGTCCGGCAGCCTGCGTCCGATCGCCACCGCGCTGATGACATCGAGCAGAGCCGGGACCCCCGAGGATTTGGCGAAGACGCCGGCCACCTCAGGGCGCAGCCGCGCCTCATCGACCAGATCGCGTTCCATGCTGTGGCCTTGGGTGGCCAGCAGCACCGGAGCGAGGCGTTCGGCGCGCACCAGCATGTCGACGACGTCCAGGCCGTCGAAGCAGAATTCCAGTTCCGGATGATTCCAGACCAGGTCGACGATAACGACGTCGAAACGATAGGTCGAGGTGACGGCTTGCTGGACGGAAAACCGATCGACCGCGACGGTGATGGCCGATTTCGGGATCCGCTCTGCGAGCGTGGGTTCGACCATATGACCCAGCGGTGACGCTACCAGCACCCTCATCCCGCTCTGCATGCGACAGATCATCGCCGATACTCGTAAACCACGGCAAGACAAGGACTCCGGGCCGAAATCGATATCGCACTGGCGATTGCAAATAGGCGACCGACCAGGTTGTCGTGTGAAGAGCCGACTGCATTTCCGCGAGGGGGCTGCGACGCTGGCTTCATGATGACCATGGGCGAGGTGCCGCATCATACGGTCGTCGTTTCGGTTACCGCCCTGAGTCCGCTCATCCTCGCGGTGCACGCAGTGGCTGCCGACGGGGCACTCGCTCGGCGTTGGCGCTACGACAATGTGATCGACGTGGCCGTGGCGACGGTGACCGATCTCGATTCCGCTGTCGCCCAACATCGTCATCGCCGCGAGCGAACGCCGTTGGCGGCGATCGCGATCACCCGGTACCGGTCGACCGTCGACGTACTGTTCGAGCGCAGCAGCGAGCAGGCGCTCGCGTATTTCTGTGGTTCGCGCGGCACCTGTGCGACATTGGACGCTCGGCGCGAATACGCCTGGGCCTTGTTCCTCGCCGAGCACACCGCCAACTACCTCGCCGCTGTGGGCATTCATTCGAACCTGCATTGACGAACGCCACAGACGCCACAAACGCCACGAACGCAGCCGTCGCGCCGACGATCGAGGCAGCGCCGGCGGGCGCGTACCGTGTCGGCGGCAGTGGCTGCGTTCGTGCAGGGAATATTGTTGATCACCTGGTGTACGGCAACCGGTGGATCAGCTGCTGCCCAGGGCGTCGAAGAGGTCGTCGAGCACATTCCCCAACGAGCCCAATCCGATCGCGGACAAGATATTGGCAATTGCGTCCACAATTCCCCATTGGCTCGATCCCATGAACTGACTCCCGATTCCGTGTGGATAACTGCGATACACACTGTCTCAGGAAGGGGTACCGATGCGGTATCGGCTGTCCGGCCGACATGTGCGGCGTCCTGAATCAGATGTCGTTCAGGGCAGACCGTGCGCTGATTCTGGATTGGTCGGGACCGCAGAAAGTCTATTCCGATACCACGGCCAGTCTTGTTCGCGCCCGGCGCTCGCCGGTAGCTGGAACCGGTTGGTCGGTACGATCCGCTTGCCTGCTGCTCTCACCACAGGGCCACGACCAGCACCGCTGGGGTGGTTCCAGGGGTGCGAGCAAGATTTTGCCCGGCCTTCGTTCCGAGAGCCGAAATCCTGCCTGATATCGCATACCACGGGTTTACTTCCGTCCTGACATCGGTGTTCGAGTTTGTGATACTCGAATTCAGATGATGAGGACGCACAGGCGGCCCGCGATATGCGAGACCGATTCTGCTGCTCGAGGCGAAAGGACCGCTCATGCCGGCGGCAGAAGGTGCGGCGCAGAACGATGCGGCAATGGTCCATGAACTCCATGTTCCGGCGTTGAGCGCTCGGGAGCTCGAAGTCCTGCTCGCTTGGATCAGAAGCGATTCGAAAAAGGAGGTCTGCGCGCAGCTCTACATTTCCACCGGAACCGTGAACACTCATTTGGCCCGAATTCGGTGCAAGTATGAGTTGGCCGGGCGCGTCGCCTCGACGAAGGCAGCACTGCTCGCCCGCGCCCTGCAAGACGGGTATATCTCGCTCGACGAACTCTGAACCGCGCACCGGCTCGACGCCTCCGGAGGGGTAGGCGGCGGACGCCTTTTGCGGGCAGCGGTTCCCGTTCTCGTGTGGGCGATCCATCGATACCGCAAACATGAGCTCGCTGACAGCATTCCTGCCCCACAGGGACTGCCCCGAGTCTTGTTGACGCGCGGGTTTGGTTCTTCAGACCGCGCCTATGCCGTCGAGCACGTGGGCGATGCGGACGATGTGCTGGTTGTCGACGAGATGGGATTCAGAAGGAAGGAGTGAAATCTGCTGGCGTGCAACGACAATACCCAGGAACGGCGGGCCGGGTGTAGAGCTGTCAGCTCGGCGTCTTCTGCGCGTACACGACCGCCAAGGGTCGCACCCTGATCGACAGCGAGTTGTATCTGCCGAAGTTGTGGACCTCCCATCAGTGCCGGTGCCGGTGCCGGGTGCCCGAAGGGGAGGACATCGCCACGAAAAAGGTTTTGGCACAAAGGCTCTGGCCCGTGTTCGGGGTCCTGGCGTTACCGCCCGCAGGTCACCGCCGACGAGGCCTACGGCGGTTCGAAGTTCCGCGGGTGGCTCGAACGACGGTGGGTCGGATATGTGGTGGCCGCGCCCAGCAGCGGGTAGATCGTGACCCTGTCGGGCAGTTGGCGCGTCCGATCGGGTCGTCGTAGGCGCCCCGCCCGACGCAATGGGAGCGTCTGAACTGCGGCAAAGACGCGAAAGGCTCCCCGGTTGTTCGACTCGGCCGTGGCTAGGCTGCCCACCGTCAGCGAAGCCGGCGCCGGCTGGCCGCGCTGGCTTTTGGCCCGCCGGTCGCTGACCCGCACCGCGAGGGGTGAACTCGAGATCGCCTACTACCTCTGCGGCGCCCGATCGGCACCACTGACGAGGATCTCACCCGTGTCGCTGGTGCCCGCTGGTCGATCGAGGATTGTTTCCAGACCGCTAAAACCGAGGTCGCGCTCGATCAAATCACCCTGGCCCTGCTCGCCCACACCTATTGGGAAGACGTTGACGTAAGGGTTATTTGGTTCTCCGACATCCACGCCGGGCAGGGCACCTTCAGCAACCGGGCAACTCGCCGCCACACCGGGCGCGCCCTCAGCTGGCTCGACGGCGTTAGCGTTGACCCGGCCGTAGCAACTACAGCCGAGCCGGTACGCCACCGCTCCAAACGTCGCTGTCGCGATCACGCCCGCCCGAAGCGAATCGACGCTTATCCTGCAAGGCGCCCCAGCCGTGCTCAACTCGGTGAATATGCCGGTTATCTCACTGACGACGATCAACACACATTCCGCGGCGCGAAAGAACTACAGAGCCGAGACTTCCGCCGTCCGGAACGTTCGGGCGCCGGCTGGCGTGGTGCCCGGCGGTCGGTGTTTTCCGGGCTGCCGAGTCGGATAACGGTCGATCGGATGGCAGATGCCCCACAGGTGAGTCAGTACCAGGGCCCTGGGTAGCTGCCATTCGCCGTCCGTACGAGGCGGCCCTTCTCGTAGCAGACGTAATCCATTGCGAAGTCGAAGCATTTGGAGTAGTCGTTTGTGACTGTTGAGCCGTCGATTACCAGCCGCCAGTCGTTGAGAGTGTCCATCGGCAGGAGTGACCAGGAGCCTGCCAGCTTCCGGTTGGTTTCGATATCGACGACGGAATTGCCGTCCTTTTGGCTTCGGAGGTAGAGGTATCTTCCGGCGAGGAAGGCGGCGTCCACGTTCAGTCCCTGCGCATCGGCACCTGTCTTGTCGACCAGGAACCTGTGCGTTGCCAGGTTGTAGACCCGCAGCAATGCGGCAGGGACGCCGCTTCCGTAGATCAGCACGTTGTCGCCGTCCATGCTGGTGGCGGTAACGAATCCGCCGTCGGCGAGCGGACCTGCGAGTTGATTGGTGCGGCTGTCGAAGTACCAGATGCTGGCGTCGGGGTAGTTGTTGTGCTGGAGCAGGAAACCGTCTCGCAGGCCTTGGGGAATGTTCTCCATTACGTGGCCGCTCGATTCGCGGATCAGATCACCCCCGTCGAAGTGGCCGATGTCGCGTCCAGTTTCCGCGCTGAGGAAACTGACTCCCTGGCCGGTTCGATGCGCGATGGCGTCGTTGCTGACGTAGTCGGGACGAAAATCGTTCTGCCACTTCAGGGCCAGTGTTCGATTATCGAACATCATCGCCAGACCCGAGCCGGTGACGAGCAGGCCGGCTTTCGTCGGGTAGAGCTTGTCCAGCTGCCGGGCGTTTATCGTGCCTGCGGGCCATGGCACCTGTGCCGTGGGCGAGGTGGCGCCTGGGGTGAAGGAGGTGATGGATGATTCGGTCTTCTCGGCTGTCAGGCCCGATGCCGGTGTGCGTATCGTCGTCAGGTAGACGACGCGGATGTCCTTGCCCGAGCCAGCGATAGCGCAGAAATAGTCGATCAGCTCGGCGCCAGCGGGGACCGGCGGCGCGGGCAGGCCGACGAACCGTCCAGCAGCGGTGTCGAATACCGATGCGGTCTGTACCTTGGTTTCCTCGATGCCGGTGCAGTTGACCGAGACGGTATCGATACTCCGCCGAAGATCACCGTTTTCCGGGAGCCGGACGTCGGTCCGAATGGGAGGCGGCGTCGAGGTTTCGGACGGGGACGTGATTTGCGGCGGCGGCGTAGTTGTCATTGTACTGCTGTGGTTTTCGGTAGAGCAGGCAGTCAGTGTCGCGGCCAGGAGCAAGGCTATAACGTAGTACGTGCGCACGAAAGTCTCCGGGATGAGTCGAACAGGTCATGGTTGGCGTACGATGCGTCGCTGGAACTTCGGACATCGCGCCCTATTTCGATCTACGGCGGGATATGGCCCGGGCTCTCGCCGAATACATGTGCAACGTCGGCCTCTTCTGTGCCTATCGGCATGCGCGTCCTCCGACGATGTCCCATCGGCAACAACAACTTAGGACGAAGGATGATTATCCTGGACTCGGTCGGGGGTGTCATTCGTTCAAAGGACCGACAACCGACGGCGTATCCGAATACCCACTCTGCTGACTTCATGGCCGCGCCACCCGCCTCACCGGTGGTGGAAACGGTGATGTGTTCGACGCCGTGCGTTGCCGGTGGGGCGGAGGGGATTGCTGCAGTCGCTGCGGGACCGAGCGGGGGCTGGGGCATCCGACTGAGGTGTGTGCCGGGCGGTGCCTTGGGCGGAACGTACTGCAAGACAGGCCGAAGGACATGGCCGGCATACAGCCGATCTGTGCTGCGTCGGCGCCCTCGTCATTCTTCAGAGTCGCCACGACTGTGTTGCCGCCCCTTGGCGACGTCGCTGTCGTTCCCTAGTCGGCGAGGCGATCCTCGATCGCCTGACGTACCTGCTCGAGTTCCGCGGTCGGTAGCAGCGGTGCCGTCCGGGCAGACATAGGCGCGAAATGATGCGGGCTGTGCAACCCGGGTATCGGCTGGTGCGGTACGCGCTGTGATGGTGTCACGTTTCGGATCCGCACGCCGCGAGGGCGACCGCGGTTCCAATGACGCTGACGGCGATACGAAATTTCCTTTCCGCGCAGTTCTACCGGGCCATGGCCGGTCAGCGGTGCATTCGAATCCGACTTTCCGCGCCATTGTCGGTTCGGGAATCGGTCGAGCACGGGACTGCACCAACCTGACCGGCCTGTTACAGCGGGCTGCTAGGGATGCGCTGCCGACCCGATGGGACTCGAGCCCAACACAAGTCGGGCGCCGGGACCCTCAGACGGACACAGTTCGTTTGACAAGCGAACGGTGGCAGCAGTTTTGGGTTCAACCAACTGGAATCTCCCAGGTTCGGCAGCAACTGAGTAGCGTTCACGGAACGCGTCGTCGGCGGGGACCGACTGCGCTTCGGCTTCTTCAGAACAGGAAGACACCGTGTCCGAAACTCAACCGGTCCATGCTCATCCGGTCAACGCCCACACAATTGTCCGCTCGGCGCCGCTGTCAGATGAGCGGCCGTCTCCGTCGCTGAGCAGCAGGGAAATCGAAGTTCTCCTGGCGTGGATTCTCAGCGACACCAAAAGCGACGTGGGCCGGCGGCTGTTCATCGCGCCGGGGACAGTCAACACTCATATCGGTCGGATTCGGGAGAAGTACAGTCGCGCTGGTCGGCCGGCGGCGACCAAGGCTGCGCTGCTGGCACGCGCCCTCCAGGACGGCTACATATCCCTTGACGACATCTGATACCCGCTGCGGCGCTATGGGCGATGGACGTCGTTTGGTATCGCCCTGCCGGATAGCAGGCAGCGACACCGGACTAGTCGACCTGGAGGGTTCGGTGCACGACAGATCGAAGTCACCGCTGACACTGCGCTGGTATCCGTTGTGAAAACCGAGCTCGTATTGGGTGAGGAAGCCTGCTCACATGATTTTTCGGCCACGCTCTGCAGGACAGGATCGCTTTGTCGGAACGCAGTGCCGAGCACGCGGGCAACACGGACGACGCGTCGGCGCTCACGGCGATCGCAACGCCCGCTCGCCTGATGCGCGACCGTGATTTGTTGATCCGACATAGATTCATGTGCACTCCTAAAGCCTGTTCAGCGGAGCGTTTGGACCCCTCGGTGGAGAAGGCCGTCGCCCGACAGCCGGTATAGGGGGTGGTGCTGCAATTGTTACCCGCCGATCCGGACGGAAGTCGCTCGAATCGCGGAAAGCTATCCAGATGACCGCTTGCCCAAATGATTTCAGCTGTTCGACCGACGGTTGAACGATGAAACAGATGCGATGCTTAGGGGCATCGGCATGCTGCCGGGCCGTACGCGATCGGGCAACGCTGAAAACGCGATGTACGCCCGCTGTGACGGCGCTTATCGAAGGGAACAACACCAATGGCCAAGCGGCACAAGTATGCAGACGCAAACCTCGCGGTCGACAGCGCACTGTCGTCTCAGCGGATTGCCGAATTGAGCAAGTACGTCAGCGAGAACGTCAAGTCCGGGGTTACGGGTGTCCGATTCGAGGGCGCGGGTCCGGGGCGAACCAACTTCTCTGTGCGCGGGTGGGGCAACCATGTCGAGTACCTGACCTTTCACGTGCGGATCAGTGACGCCCCGCACGGTGCGACCGTGCGGACGAGGATCGACTCGTACAAGACCACGCAGCAGACGTACATGATGATCCCGATATCGCCGAAATCCATGTCGGGCTACAGCCTGTACAAGCGTTTCATGCTCGCGCTCGCGGACGCGATTCGCGCGGAGGACCCCGCAGCCACCGTCGCCGTCACCGAGCGGGTGCAGTAGGCAGCGATGGAAACCCTGATTGTTCTGGCCATCGTCGCGGCAATCCTCTGGTCCTCGTGGCGGTTCTGGTCGAGCGGAAAGTACAAGGCGGACAGGCCGGACCCGGATTTGACGCAATTTCGGCCCGACACCTCCACGGAGGAAGAATGAGCGGGGCAGGGGCGACACCGCCCGAAGACGTGATCTTCGAGCTTTGCCCCTTCCATCTTGCCCGTGCCGCCTTCTTCGTGAGTGTGCTTCCGGTGTTCTACAAGCTGGCTATCGAAGGAGTCACTGTCACAACGGAATACGATCTATCGAACGGTCATGTGTCGACGTCGGACAACTTGGCGTCCCAGCTCGGTGGCGTGGCGGTCTGGATCGTCCTCGCCGTGGCAGCCGGTATATCGGAGTGGTACCTCCGGTCGAAATCCGTCGAGTGGCCCGCTGCGGCGCGAGAGATGCTCGTTCGTTTCCGCCTGGCCTCTACGCCGAAAAGCGACTGACACACTCAGGGGTGCGGTAGCCGGCGGCGCCCTGCTTGCGACGGCAAGACGACATCGTTCGTCGTTCGTCCGGCGGATGTCGGCAGCACTGGCTCGGCCGCGGCGTCGAGTTCGATTCGGCGGATGCCTGTTTGCGGATCGTTGATCACTATCGTGGCCGATATCGGCCGGTTCGGCGGCAGGATGCGGATGTGGGCGCTGCCGGCGTCGGTTCGGTCGAGTTCGGTAGCGATGGTGGACAGTAGGTGGTGATGGGCACTCGGGTTCATGTGGTCCAGGCCGTGGTCATCGACAAGGATGACATCGACTCCACGCCGCCGAGCAGACTGAGCGGCAGTGGTCACCGGCTCGGCGGCCAGCATGGGCGCGCGGAGGGTGTCGCGCAGGTGCGCCTCGACCAGGCGGCAATCGTTGCGCAGCGCAGCGTCGAGAGGCGCGGGGCCGGCAATAGTTTGCAGGATCGGACGCACCATCCGGTCCAGTCGTTGGGTTTGTGCGCGGCGCTCGTCCAAGGCGGCTGCTGCGGCAGCTTCCGAGCCTGCTTGACGAGTGGATTCTTCGCGTAGTTGGAAAATCGTGCGCGCGGCCGGGCGCAGGGTGTAGGCGAAAAACGTCGACATCGCCAAGGGGCCGAGGTTGATCGCCGAGATGGCGATACCGTGGGTGGGGCCCTGGCCGGTGGTTGCTGTCCACGCCGTGGCGACCGCGATCATCGACAGGAGTCCGGCCCACGCGGCGCCGGTCCGTCCGCGTACGCACATGAATGTAGCGGTCACCGTGCATGCGCCGAATACCCACATCTGGGCAACGGACACCGGTGGCACGGGCAGATTGAACAGCGTCATCGCTGTGGACGCCGGCATCGACGAGACCAACGCGATGGTGGTGAACGCGGGTAGTGGATCCAGTCTGACCTTCAGCAGCGCAACCGTTGCGGCCACCGCGATTGCGAGCGCGACGCATATCGGCCACACGTGGTGGACGTGTTGCGCGGAACTGAAGGCAAGTGCCGCTTCGGAGCAGAGGTAGAAGGCCGCGAGCAGCCAGGCTGCGCGTGTATTCATGCCGAGCAACGCGCGGACATCCCGGAGCGCGGCCGGTAACGCGCTCATCCGCCGATCTCCCGCCAGGACATGTGGATGGTCGTACTGGCACCGGGGCTGGTCAAGACCTCGACAGAGCCGCCGGACAACTGGTGGACCCGTTCGACGATACTGACCGTGACGCCGAGCCGGTGTGGCGCGATTCGTGTGATGTCGAATCCGACGCCGTCGTCTGTGACCGTGATGTCGATGTGTGAATTGCCTAGCGCGACACTGACTTTGCATACCGCGTCTGCGCCGGCGTGTAGCGCACTGTTGCGGACGGCTTCGCTGACTGCCGCTCCCAGGACGTGCACCGGCTCAGCGGGATACGTCGCATCGACGGGGCTGTCGGCGGCGAGTTCGACCGCCAGCCGTTCGTCGACATCGGCGACGGCGGTTCGAAGATGAGCTGCCACCGCGGCTGCTGTGTAGGTGCCGGAGCCTTCGGATTCGACGTCGTCCAGTTTCGCGATAGCGAGTTCGGCCTGATGGCGTACCTCGCTGCGATGGGTACCGCGTGCGGCCGCGAGGAGGGTCGACATGGCCCAGTCGTGCAGCAGTGCGTTGAAACGGGCGCGCTGGACGGTGCGTGCGGTTGCCGCGGCGGCCGCGGCGGCGGCCTCGTGGGCTTCGGCCCGGGTTGCATCCAGGAGGCGGCCGGTGCGCATGGCCATGAGTGCCGCGCTGACGTAGAGAAGGCAAAAGCTGGTGGAAAACATCATGTCCGGGATGAGCACGCCGTTGTGGCCGGGGGCCCGGCAGAAGTGATTGATCAGCTGTACCGGCACGATCGCGGACGCCAAAGCCAGCAGAGTCCACATCGGTCGCCAGACCACCGCCGCGGCCAACCCGGCCAGGCCCGGGATCGTCGAGATCCAGGCGTCGCCTTGCAGTAGTTCGCCGTTCCAGGCCAGCGGCCAGGACAGTGCGGCCGCAATGAAGCCGAGGGCGCTGCCCGCGGCGGCGCGGCGGATCCAGCCGATGTCGCGGTGAAAAGACATCGCACCCAGTACAACTGGGGGACCGTAGACGGCCGCTACCGCGAATACCGTCCACCAGGGCGCCACGAGCTTCGCCTGACTCGTCATCGTCGGTGCCATCAACACCATGTAGAAGAGGTAGCCGGAGGAGATGAAGCGGGCGAACAGTCGCGTGATGCGCACTTCGGCGGCACCCTCGCCGGTCCCGGCCGACGCCGGTTCGGAGACGGTCATCGGCGTCGTCGCGGTATAGGTAGCCACCCGTCCTCCAACGCGCGTTTGAACAGCTCGGTTTTGGTCCGTGAGGGCCGCCCGGCCTCGGCGTATTTCTGACGGATACGTCCCAGGTAGGCGTTGACGGTGTCTTCGGTCAGGTCGGTGAGCTTCGCTACCCGCGCAGCGGGTTCACCGGACGCATACAGCGCCAGCACTTCTCGCTGCCGGGGGCTGAGATTCACGACCGCGAATTCGTCGTCGGAATCGATCGCCGCCGCCCAATCGGTGGTCGGAACCTGCTTGCCGGCTGCAGCGTCACGTACGGCGGCCGCGACGATATCGTCACGCTCGGATTTGCGCACCACTCCGAGGACGCCGGCTCGCGCGGCCGCACGAACCAGGAAGGGTTCGTCGCCGGAGGTGAAAACCAGCGTTTCGATGCCGGCCGACCGCAATCGTTCGATATTGGCCGCCGGCGACGAACCATCCGGTAGCCGAAGATCGAGTACAACCAGATCCAGTTCGGCGGTTATGCCGAGTAGATCAGGCACCGACGCAGCGGCCGCGACGATAGCGATCGACGGCTCGCCGGCCAGTACCTGCCGCAACCCAGCCACCGTCACCTGGTGATCTTCAACGATTCCGATCCGATGCGGACTGGCCGCCTCCGAGTTCTCGGGCAACATTCCCCCCTTTTTTCGACGTGACGATGTGGTTATGCGGCCCCGTCGGCCGACTTTTCATCTCTGGCAAGAGTGGATGATGGTTGGCGGTCACCGGAAAGGGGTAAGACCACCAGTCAGCGGATCCATCGATTGTGGGCACTCGACCAGTTGTCATTCGAAGGCTCGACTGATTTGTTCGCCCGGAACTACCAGACTGGAGCCCATTGATGCCGTGCGTGCGAGACAGTGAGGAGGCGTGGTGAACCCCTCCGTTGCACCTGGTGGCGTCCCCGTGGTGACGGTGGATGTCGGGGACCTCGCGGAGCTGATCCTCGCAGTGCACGATGTGGCCACCGATATTCCTCGCCGCTTCCGCCGCCAGCATGACAATGTCATCGACATCGTGGCCGCCACCGTTAGCGACATACGCCCCGAAATCGCGCAGCGCCGTTACCGTCTCGACAAGCCTCCGACAGCAGCATTCGCGGTCCAGCAGCGCGGGCTGAAGGTGGATGTCATCGTCGAACGCGACGACGGGATCGCCCACGCGAGCTTCCACACCCGCACGACCGGGTCCGAAACCCGCTGGCCTGCAAGGCTTGCCGAATACACACACCACACCTTGCTGGCTCACAACATTACTGCCACACTCGCGTAAGCCCGAGCCGCTCGCGCTGCCAGCTTTGCAGTCGTGCCCGCCCGGCTCCTTGTGGCGAATGTCGGTCGAACAGCCGATGTCGCCGGGTCGTGTGTCGAGCCCACAATGATCCGACATTATGGCACCGGACAGGAGGAAGTGGTGGGGAACTCTAGCTCTAACAGAGTGTCCGGCAACAAGTTCGGCTCTGGCGATGTTCATATCGATCAGAGCGTCAAGCAGACCATCAAGAAGCGCAGGATGATCTTCGGTGGTGCTGGCGTGGTTGCCGTAGCTGTCGTCGCTGGAAGCATCTTCGCAACCACGCACAGCTCGACCAGTTCGACCACGATCGACGCTTCCACACTCGAAGGCACCTGGACTGCCTCGGATGGATCCGGCGAGAAGGTTTTTCGTGGCAGTGGCCAGCAGTGCCGGGGGTTCTTCTACTCCGACAGCAAGCCGCTCGATATCGGCGGTCCCATGGAGTGCGACTTGTCGCAGAAGCCCGACGCGCAACAACAGTACACACTCTTGGTTACTCAGAGCGAAAATCATGGTCGCTACAAGATCAAGTTCGAGGACCGGGACCACGCGAGTGTCTACGACCTGTCCGGAACGCAGCTGTATCAGCTGGCTCGGCTCTAACTCAGAGCTCGAGAGCCGACGATATGGCACGAAATGCCGTAGGAGGGAAACGGTTCGAGGATCCGTTGTGCCTCCGCGGTGACCGTCGCAGGAGTGCCGATATTGGCCGGCTGCGGCAGATCGGATTCCGGGACGCCCACACCATCGAGCTCACATCCAGTGGCGGATGCCAGCTCTGGCTGCCGCTTCGCCACGGTCGATGAGATTTCTCAGGCATCGGGGGAGAAGCTCACAGAAACACAGGACAGAGGACCCGTTGCGTACGCTGAGCCCGACACGGAGGCGATGGCCGAGATGCCGCTCAGCGGAAGCTGAACCGCCCGTGTAGTGCGGGTCGGCGGGGCCGTCTACCGCGCCTCCTCGCTCAGGCCGTCAGCGAACCCGACGACTTGCCCCAGCGTTGCAACGACCGGTGGAGACCGCCGGCCCGTTGAATAGCTCACGTTCCATGTCGGTCGTCTGGAGGATATTCGTCGGGGGAATTTGATGGAATCCTTTATGGCAGAACATATTTAGGCTTACATGGAGGTGGCATGTCGATTGCTCGGAAGTCTGGCGGATACATGGCGATGATCGCGGCGCTCACGTTCGCTGCGGTCGGAGCCGCGGCCGACGCGGAAGCGGCGCCGTCGACTGGCAGCTCTTCCGGCAGTGGCCTCATCGATACCGGCAGCGCCGGAACGGGGAGTTTTGCCGGAGGCAGCGCGGCGGGGGGATCCGGGTCGGCGTCGCCTCGTACTCAACTGTGCAATGCATCGACCGAATCCGGCGGTGCGGGAGTCACCGACACCATCCACGAACTTGGCAAGGCCGGTCCCATCTCCTTCGTCCTGAGTTACGAGACCAAGAACATCCCGGACCAGATTCAGGTGTTCTACGAGGGATCGCAGGTGTACAACACCGGCTACGTCGGCGACAACATCAACGAGGGCACTGGTTCCGCGCTGGTGACTCTGCCGCCGGGCACTGCGACCTCCATCCTTGTGCGGGTGACCGGTCCGGACGCCACCGAATGGAGTTACACGGTGCACTGTCCCGCGTGATCTCGGAAGCCGCAGGCATTGCCGTGGATCCATCTACACACACCGTCTACGCCACCGAGGGGCAGGCAGACGCGGTGGCAGCAGTCGACGGTCCGCAGCAGGCCAAGGTTCCCGTGGGGTCCGGACCGGGCGGCGTGGCAGTCGACCCTTCGACACACACTGTCTTCGTCGCCAACCTCAAAGACGGCACCGTATCCGTGGTCAACGGCGCCACGGAATCAACGATCGCGACGATCACGGTGGGGGAAAGGCCGTACCGCGCGGCCGTGGACGCGAGGTCACATACCGCGTACGTTTCGACCGCGGCTGGCATCAAGGCACTAACGCCGGCATAGTCGCGCCCCGGCCCCCACGGGAACAGCTGGCCCTTACCGGCTCACAACCTGGCCGTGACGAGACCTGACAGGATGGATAGCTGATGACACCGGCGGATCAGCGCCAGATCCCACCGTTGAGGCAAATCCGTGTCGCGAACGAAATCCCTTGTGCGAAATACACATACGTGCTCGTGGAAATGCTTCGCTGAAAGCGATCCTCGCTGTATTCATTGTGGCCGGCTCGCTTGTCCCCATGGTGGCCTGCTCGAATTCCGAATCCGGAACCGAGCAGCACAGGCCGAGGGGAACAGTGTCCTCCTCTCTCGCCGCCATCGGGCAAAACCTTTGCCAAGCAAGCGGATATACCTTCGAGAACACCCGCGGCACGACGCCGTGCGAGATCATGACCGAGGCGTGGATCAACTACCGCCTCGACTCACCGACCGGCGGTCCGCGCACGGTAACTCTCGAGAACGGCACAACTGCCTTCTGCACTGACACCACGCGAGCCGCCGGCGGTGTCAAGGGCACGTGCGAGTACAACGGATCGGAATTCCGGGCCCGGTTGTAGCCGCGGCCATCGACAGCGGACCGGAGAGTACCCGGTCCGGTTTTGCCTCCACGGCCGACAGAATAACAACTGTCGGTACTTGATGTGCATGTCTATTCTGTTGTCGCTCAATGGGTTTACTCTTCGACATGAGGTCGGGAGCGATCACGTTCGGCGGTCCTGTGTGCGGATCGGGACGTCATCATATGCGGATGTCGTGTGAATAGATGATGGTGTCGGCGCGGGCTGGTGCCGACAATGATCGGACGATTCGTGTACCCGGATGTATCAGGCCGGTCGGCAGTCGTGATCCGGACGCGCCGTGGTGCCGCCGATGCGTTGCCTGGCGTCGATGCGTGATTCGGCGGAGAGGGGAAAGATATGACGAGCCGCCCGCCACTGCTCTCGCTGCGGCCGTATCACCTGGCGCGATTCGGTCTCGCGCTGGCTGTGGTGCTGTTACTGGTCGATCCGAATTTCGGGTGGCTGATCGTCGCCGGCGCTTGCGCGGGCCTGGAATGGCAGACCCGCACGAAGCGGGTCGAGTGGACGCCCAGCGTACAGAGTTTCCTGATTCGCCACCGCATGGCGCCGGATCCGCAGACGGCCTTCGTCACGGTCGCGGTTTCGCCGGCACCACCTTCGCGTGATCGGGGTGGCGCGACAGGGCTCGTAGTACCTTTCGCGCCGTTGTCGTTCGGCGACATCCTCACCGGCTCATTTCGCGCAATCCGCCGATATTGGCCGGCCTTGATCGGCTTCACGCTGACGCTGATGGTGGCGGCACTGGTCGCGTTCTCCGTGCTGGCCAGGGTCGTGTTCACGGTGGCTGTGGATACCGGCGACGACAGTTCGATCAGCGGATTCCTCGCACATCTGATGCTGGGGTTGGTCTTCTTGGCGGTGGTGTTGTGCGCCATCGGAATTCCGGTGGACGCGATGGTGAATGCGGTGTGTGTGATCACCGCCGATCGGGCTGTTCGCGGTGAGAGGGTGCGGCTGTCCGAGGTCGTCGGCGCTGCGCGGCGTCGGTTCTGGCCGTTGTGCAGGCTGATGGTGGTGTTCTACACCGTCTTCCTGGTGGCCCCATGGTTGGTCGAAATCGCCGCATTTCTGGTGGCGGGGTTCGGTACCGGCATGGCCGCGTTGCCGTTCGTCTTCATCGCCATATATGTGCTCGGCATCGTGTTCAGCCTCGCACCGGTCGTGATGACGCTCGAGGGAACCGGGGTCGTCGAGTCGCTGTCCCGCTCGGCGGCGCTGGTCAAGCCCGCCTTTTTGCGGGTCGTCGGACTGCAGTTGCTGTGGTCGGTACTGGTGGTGGGTGCGCTGATGTTGTCGGGACTGCCGTTCGGTCTGATCAGTCTGCTGGTCCCCTCCGACGCGGTCGTCACGGTCTTCGTGCCCTTCTATCTGACGATCGCCGTGGTCGTCGCATTTCCGCTGTTCCGGGCCGTGCAAACACTGATCTACACGGACTTGCGTCTCCGTTCCGGAACGTACGGAGGCGAAAGTGACTGGCGCTCAGGCAAAGACGGCATCGGCGAACACCCAGTGACCGGTGACGACGGTATCAGTACCTCGAATGCGATTGTCACCCTTCGGCCCTACCATGTGTGCCGGATAGTTGCGGCCTTCGCGCTTTTCCAGTTCTTTTTCGACCTGCCCGGCATCCCGTGGCTGATCATCGTTGCCGGCTGCGTGGCGGGCGAATGGTTCATCCGGTCCCGCGGTCTTTCCTGGGGGCCCGAGATCGGCGCCACGCTCGCGGCGCTCAGGCTCTACCCAAGCGGTACAGCACAACCCGACCAGGCGACACATGACGAGCCGCCGCAGCCGGACCGCGATCCAGCGAACGACCCGAAGCCACCGGCGGCCGAGGCCGCCGACCCGCCCGGCGCCCCGGAACCGGAGGGTGTGAACACAATCCGACTCGGCGAACCCCTGTTTTCGGCACCGCCGGCGGCTGCCGATCCGGAACGCCGCGTTGTGCTGCCGACAATGGCCGCCGAGCCGGAATACGGATTCCCGTTGCCGCCGCGACCAGCCCCACCTCGGCAGGGGGCTGTGGTACCGACACCGTCTGCCCAGTCGGGGAATGGGCCTGTGGCGCTGACGCCGTCCACCCGGTCGGGGGATGCGGCTATGGCGCCGGCACCATCCGCCGAGCCGGAGAATGAAACTCCGCCCCCGGCATCCACCGAGGCCAATTGCGAGAATGCGGCGCCGCCGCGATCCACCGACCCGGAGCACGGACTGTCGGTGGCGACTTCGTTTACGCCGCAACTGCCGCCGCCCCCGGAGCGGGCCGCCTCGCCGTCGGACCAGCTGCCGCTGCCACAGGAAACCATCGGCCGTTCCGGCCGCGGGCGCCTACCCAGCGTGAGGCTCACAGCCCTGATTCTCGCCATTCTTCTCGTCGTTGGGGGTGCGGCGATCTGGTGGGCCACTCGCGACGACACCACCGTGGCAATGCCCCCGTCGAACGGGCAGCTGCGCTCCACATTCCCGGACAAACCCACACCCGCCTGGACAGTGCACGCCTCCGACGTCTTCGGTCAGGCCCGTTTCGCCGCACCCGTTCCCTCCGTGAGCAACGCTCCCGGTTTTATCGACCTCGGTGACATTCTCATCACCACCGCGTATAAGCCGAGGACCGACGGCGGCGCCGATCTCGTCGCCGTCGATTCCGCGAGCGGAGCGATCAAATGGACCACGCATGCGGGATTCGGCGTCTCGTGCGCCGCACAGACCCTCGGCGGGTTGCTTCCCTGTGCGGAAACACACGGGATGGGTCCCGACCACGTCGACGAAGTCATCTTCGTGAAGATATCGAACGGGACGATCGACCATCGGCTGCCCGCCGACGATGTTCAGCGCATCGCGGTCGTCGGAAACGACATCGTCACCGCCGGCCACCATGGAATTTCGCGCGGTACTGCCACCGATCTCACACGGCGATGGACCACGGCGTGGGTGCCGCGGGGCAGCTGCCCAGGGTCGGGCGACATCGAATACTTCGGCGCGACAGACGAATTCGCCTACTACGGTGACGATACTGGCGCTCTGGTCGTCCGCTCCTCGGACGGCCGACGTGTGATCGACAGCGAAGCCCTGCAACCGGTCGTCTATCCCGGCCACGGACTCGTGGCCCAAACCTGCGCGGCGGGCGATCCCGCCAGCCGCCAGACCGTCGTACTCGACGACACGGGCGCGCTGTTGCGAACCCACCCCGGCGGCGGACGGTATGCGAGCCCACTCGTTCTCGCCGATCAGCCAGATCGGTACATCGTCGACGGTGCCGCCTACAATTTTCGTGCCGGAGTGCAAGCTTGGTCGCACGGCAGCGGTGTGGCTGACATCATCGACGACACCGTGTTGATGGTGCTGTCCGACCGGATGTCGGCGATCGACTTCACCACCGGTAACGCACGGTGGACAACCGAGTTCGAACCGGTTCACTCCTACACAGCACCGTTCCGGTGGATCACCGATCGGCAACGGGTTCTGTTCACCATCGATGACACCGTGCGAGCGGTGAACCTCCACACCGGCGCCACCGACTGGACGCTGCCGATCGGCGATGGCGATCCGGTAGCGGCCGGTACGGGATTCGCCGTCGCATCCGCGGACGCGATCACCTTCTACGGCCCGACCGGTGGCGCTGCCGGCGAGACCGCAAACGGCAAGGACGCCAACGATTCCGGCGTCGGCGGCACCCGTCTGGTAACCAAATGCGGTAACCCACCCGAGATGACACCGGTGAACTACCGAACCGACTCCGGCGGACTCGTGGTGCGGATGGAGCTGCGCGCGAAATGCCCGGGCGGCGATATTCTTTCGACCGACGGCCTTCGAATTACAGTCTCCGAGCGCGGACGTGCCGTAGCCGGCGGTGTTTTCGACTTCTCCGGCTCGCCGCTGTATCTGCCCGCGCCCGCTGGGGGAGGTGCACGCTCCGGGCTGGTTGAGCACGAGTTCAGGTTCCCGTTGGGGACGTTTTGGCGGTTGCCGAATTCGATCGGAGGACAATCCGATCCGAGTGCGCAGTCGGCCGGCGGCGACAAGACCCAACTCATCGATTGCGTCGACACCGGAACCAGCCGCGGACCCAGCCAGGGCGAATATCGAGATACAGCCGGTTCCGGCGCACCCAGCGCGGCAACCCGACCCGCGACGCCCGCCTCACTCGATCCGGAGATCGCCGCATTGGACGCACTACGGGCGCAGGCGGACGCCGACCGCCCCTCGGTGCAGAAGGATCTGGCCGATCGCTGGGTGCCCCAACTATCTTCCAAGCGTGAGGGTTTGGTCGCGCCCGACGTCGACGGACATGTCGTTACCTGGTCTGCGACAGAAATTCTCCAGCAGCATCTGCGACTGCGACTTCAATATCCGGAAGTGCGGCTCGTCTGGAGCGACGAATGGCGCACCTACGATCAGCCCGGATGGTGGGTGACCATCGCCGGCGTCACGTTCCCCGACCCCGACGGTGCTAACGGCTGGTGCGACGGACACGGCATCGCGGTGAACGAATGCTTCGCCAAACTCGTCAGCAATACCCGTGACTCCGCGGGAACTACCAAGTATCGGAAATAGGTTGGAGCTTTTCGTAGAAAGGCCGCGATCTCAGTGGCGCAGATGGACAAGCTGCTCGACCGGATTGGCTGGGCCGCAGGCAATGGTCGCTTTCGGATGCGTGTGTGGGCAACATTCGCACCGCTGATCGTCGTGGCTGCGACGCTCGGTGGATGCGGCAGCGCGCCAGAGAACGGCATCGCCGACCACGGAGCTACGACGTTGTCTCACGCCGCCACCGGCTCGAGTCCCGGGGTTGTGCAGGCCGATCCAGATTCCTATCGTGCCGATTCGGGTGGCGTGGACGGCTATTACTTCACCAGTCCGAGCGGGCTGTGGCGCTGCGCGATCATTCCCGGGGGTGACAACCCGCAGGCCGGGTGCCAGCCGTCGACGAACACTCGGCCCGACATGGGAGTGGCCGGTGCCCCCACAGTGGAAGACCAGTTCACCCACGGAGAGGCACGACCCAACGCGATTCTGGTGGACCGGAGCAGCGGACCACGGTTCGACCATCTGGGGCAAGCAATCTTCTGGCTCACACCGGGGGAGGCGCAGATGCTGCCCTACAACAGTCCGCTGACAGCAGGGGGCTTCACATGCAACACCCAAGAGACCGGCGTGTCCTGTCGCGATGACCAATCGGGCCGAGGCTTCACATTTTCCACCGCAGGGTTCTCGATGCGCTACAGCGATGTCGAAGCCCGCGCGGGAACCCTCAGCCCCCCGGCCGCGCAGGCGCCGGAACCTCCGGCAGACGGAACGAACTGTGGTGCACGCGGTTACCGCTTCGAGAACATCCACGGCTCGACGCCCTGCGATTTCATGATCGAAGTGTGGAGTCGCTATCGCACCGATGCACCAGCAGGTGGGGCCCATACTGTCGAAGGTCTTGCCGGCGGCTCAATCGCATTCTGCTCCGACGCCCCGGACGCCCCCGGCTCGGCCGGAACCTGCGGATACGGAGGATGGGGATTCAGAGCACTCGGTCAGCCCGGACGACCGGAAGCTTCCGCCTCTGATCGGGCCGGAGCTCTCAACTTCCGTGACGCCTCGTGCACACCCCGGTTCGTCCTGGACACCGACGGCGTATGCCATCTCGGACAATAGCGGCGCGGCGATGCGCTGTTGCGGCATGTCCGGACCAGGGTTCGGTCACCTCAGACGAACGGTGTGGTCGAGAGGTTTTTCGGCACCTTGAAGTATGAACACCTGTTCCGTGGCGTCATCGCCGACGGCGATGCCCTGGATATCGAGGTCCATCGATTCCGGGTCGTTTACGACACGATCAGGCCGCACCAGGCGATCGACGACCGAGTGCCAGCGTGGCCTTCACTGATCGTGACCCGGGGAAAAGCGCTCGATAGGCGGCGTTACAGGACAGTGGAATCAATGGCCCATAATAATCTCGATTCGGTCCCATTCCCGGTGGCCGCAATGCCATGGCCGATTGCCGTGGAGCTCGGCGATGGCAAATCCGTTGCGCTGGCGTGGATGTGGCCCCACCCTCCGTAGTGCATCAGCACGGACACTGACGTGGAACGAATACGGTGGTGGAGGCCCGCCGTGTCCATT
>NZ_BDAV01000012.1 GCF_001612635.1 Nocardia africana NBRC 100379
CGAGGTGTCCTCTCCGGCGCGGTGCCGGGCGTTGATGATGTCGGTGAATTTCGCGATCACCTGCTCTCGCGGCGTGCTGCGCTCCCATTCGATCGCCTTCGCGACGCCGGTGGTGAAGGTGCGGACCACATCGGGGTTCTTCGCGATGAAATCATTGCGGAAGACATAGGGGCCGCCGTTGATCGGGCCGCCGTATTCGTCGAGTTCGGTGAAGATCGGACGCACCCCGCCGTTGGCCACCGCACGCTGTTGGAACTGGCCGTTCAATGCCGCGGCGTCGATCTGTCCCTGACGCAGCGCCTGTTCGATATTCGGCGGCGGCAGCGCCACCAATTGCACCGATTTGATCTGGTCGACGCTCAGTCCGGCCTTTTTCAACGCATCGTGGATATCGGCCTCGTTCTGGCCGCCGAGCGTATTCACGCCGACCTTCTTGCCGACCAGGTCGGCGGCCGTATGAATCGGGCTGTTGTCGAGCGTGTAATAGCCCTGGAAGGACTTCTCGTCCGACCCGTAGTAGTTGACCACCGCCGTGATGGGCGCCCCGGCGCCGGCCAGCTTGGCGACCGCACCGGCGAAGGCCCCGCCGAAGTCGACCTGCCCGGTCGCGGCGGTCTGGATCTCCTGCGGTCCGCTGATGGTGTTGCCGACGTAGTCGAGTTTGATCTTGCCGTCGAAGAATCCGAGGTTCTCCGCGAGCTCCGGAAGCGTGACCTGATCGGTCCAGCCCAGATACCGGAGTGAGGTCACCCCGTTCTCGGTGTGGGCGGATCCTCCGCTGCCGCAGGCGGTCAGCTGCACAGCGGCAGCCGTACCGGCTGCGAAGACGGATAATGCGGTGCGGATACGTCCGGACATCAGGTAATTCCTCTCGACACTGCGCACGACGGCACGGTGGTGCGCGTCGGCCCGGCCGAGCCTAGGTGCTGTGAATCACGAAACCTCCCCTTTGAATCACCAGGATTCGGTCGTCTCGGGGGCATCACGGCGGCCGGAATACGCATCGATTGAATTCCGTCCGAGCCGAACCCTTTCCCACACCGCCGGGAAGCGGTAGATCTGGCGATGACCCGTCGGCGAACGAGGATAAGGATGTGCGATGGCCGAGCGCGTACTCCCGGTACTCGATCTGGCGAGCGCGGATTCCGATCCGCAGCGGTTTCGCGTCGAATTACGGGCGGCCACACACGAATTCGGCTTCTTCTATCTCACCGGTCACGGCGTCGCGCCCGAGCGCGGCGCCGAACTGCTCGCCTTGGCCCGGCGGTTCTTCGCGCTGCCGGAGGCGGCCAAACAGGAGATCAGCCAGTTGCGCAGTCCGCAGTTCCGCGGCTATTCGCGACTCGGCGGGGAGCTGACCAACGGCTTGGTCGACTGGCGCGAGCAGATCGATATCGGGCCGGAGGCCGAGGCGATCGCCGGGGCAGAGGGGTACTGGCGACTGCAGGGTCCCAACCTCTGGCCGACGGCGCTTCCGGAACTTCGTCCCGCACTGCATGATTGGGACCATTCTCTCGCGCGGGTCGGGCGTGCCCTGCTACGGCACTGGGCCGCCGCACTGGGCGCATCGGAGACATTCTTCGATCCGGCCTTCGCGGACCGGCCGGCCACGCTGATCAAGGTGGTGCGCTACCCCGGCAACCCGCACAATCCCCAGGGCGTCGGCGCGCACAAGGATTCCGGTGTGCTCACCCTGCTGCTGGTGGAACCGGATTCGCACGGCCTGCAGGTGGAGCTGTCGTCCGGGGAATGGGTGGACGCGCCGCCGCTCCCGGGCGCCTTCATCGTGAATATCGGCGAACTGCTCGAGGTGGCCAGCGGCGGCTATCTGCGTGCCACCCGCCACCGCGTGCTCGCCCCGGAGCCGGGCACGGACCGCATCTCCATCCCGTACTTCCTGAATCCGGCGCTGGATGCCCGGATCCCACTGCTACCGCTGCCACCGGACCTGGCCGCGGACGCACGCGGAGTCACCGCCGACCCGGACAATCCGATATTCGACACCTACGGGCAGAACGCCTGGAAATCACGCATCCGGGCGCATCCGGACGTGGCCGAACTGCATCACGGCATCACGCCGAGTGCCCCCGCGCGGGCGTACTGAGTCAGGGCTTGCGGCCCACTCCGCCCACGATGCACCGGCGCACATCCGACAGCGGTGTGAGCCGCGGGCCGTCCGGCCACCAGTCGTCGCACAGCACGAGCCCCGGCTCGATCATCTGCAAGCCGCCGAACAGGGCCTGAATCTCCTCGCGGGTGCGGAAACGGCCGCTGCCCATCGGACTGTGGACGAACCTGTCCTCCATCCTGCGGGCGAGTTCACTCGGCCCGGAGTCCTCCGGATCGTAGAAATGCGCGATCGCCACATATGAACCGGCGGGCAGCGCGTCGATATAGGTCTGCATCAGGGCCGGGGCGTCGTCGTCGAGATAGTGCTGCAGGGTCCCGATCTGGAACAGCGCCAGCGGCCGGGTGAAGTCCAGATCGTCGCGCACGGTCGGGTCGGTGAGCACCTCGTGCGGGCGGAAGATGTCGCAGGCGACGATGCTGGTCTGCGAATTCGACTCGAGCAGCGCCCGGGCGTAGGCCAGCACCATCGGATCGTTGTCGACGTAGACCACCCGGGCCTCGGGCCGGATCCGCTGCACCACCTGATGGGTGTTCTCCGCGGTCGGCAGCCCCGAACCCAGGTCGAGATACTGGTCGATCCCGGCCTGCGCGGCCAGGAATCGGCACGCTCTGATCAGGAAATCACGGTTGGCCCAGGCCAGGTCGTTCACCTGCGGGGCCACGGCACGCACCTGCGCGAGCACTTCACGGTCGACTTCGAAGTTGTCCTTGCCGTTCAGGGCGGCGTCGTAGACGCGCGCGATGCTGGCACGAGCGGTATCCACCCCGACCGGCACCACACTCGGGTACGCGGCAGAAGACTGCGACATGAAGGCTCCCCTGGCATTGCAGAAACGGCATTGCTGAAACGCTGACCCTGTGGAACTGGTATCCGGCACACAGCCGTCGCACTACAGACCGTGTTACGCCGAGTCTCCTCTATTTCCTGGGGTTACGGGCGCATACCCGACATTTCATCGAGCGGGAATCCGCTCGCCCCGTCGTCGCGACCTGCGAAGACCGTGGGCGCACGGACGCGGTGCGTTGGTATAGTCCGCAGAGTTCTCGCGATGGGAACGGGAAACCGGTGCCAATCCGGTGCGGTCGCGCCACTGTGTTCAGCCCATGCTGTCAGCCAGACCCCTTTCGTCGCTGTGCACGGACGGGGACGCGGGTTCCCCAGAAGGGTTGTGGCACATGTCCACTCGTCGCCGCCTACTTCGCGATGTGCTGCGGGACTGGTCCCGGCGTGACTGGCTGGAAGCGGCGGTGCTGCTCGGCGTGGTCGCGTTGATGCATCTGGTCGGATTCGGCCTGCTGTTCGGAGCGATCGCCCCGCACGGTTATCGCATCGGCACGGAGGTCTTCGGCATCGGACTCGGCATCACGGCCTACACCTTCGGGCTGCGCCACGCCTTCGACGCCGACCACATCGCCGCCATCGACAACACCACGCGCAAGCTGATGAGCGACGGGAAACGCCCCAAATCGGTCGGATTCTGGTTCGCGATGGGGCATTCCACGATCGTGTTCGTCCTCGCCGCACTGGTGGTGGCGGGTGCGCACGTGGTGGGCACGCTGGTCGACGAGGACTCGCCGACCCGCAAGACACTCGGCACCATCTCCACCGTGGCCTCCGGCTCGTTCCTGTATCTGATCGGTTTGCTCAATGTGGTTGCGCTGCTCGGTATCTGGCGCGTGTTCCGCCGGCTGCGCGACAGCGGGCACTACGATCGCACGGAACTGGAAGCGGCGCTCGACTCGCGCGGATTCCTGGCACGCCTGCTGGCGCCCGTGATGCGGATGGTGGGTCGGCCGGTGCACGTCTATCCGGTCGGCGTGCTGTTCGGCCTGGGTTTCGACACCGCGACCGAGGTGGCGCTGCTCGCACTGGCCGGGTCCGGCGCGGCGGCCGGACTGCCCTGGTACGCGATCGTCGTGCTGCCGCTGCTGTTCGCGGCCGGGATGAGCGTGATGGACACGATCGACGGCCTGTTCATGAACGTCGCCTACGACTGGGCGTTCTCCGATCCGGTGCGCAAGATCTTCTACAACCTGGCCATCACCGGCCTTTCGATCGCGGTGGCCCTGTTCATCGGCTCGATCGAGCTGATCAAGGTGCTGCACGACGACACCGGATTCGGCGGTCCGGTGGCGGAGTGGATCGCCGGTATCGACCTCAACAACGCGGGATTCGCGATCGTCGGATTGTTCGTCCTCGCCTGGGTTGCCGCGGTCGCCTACTGGCGGCTGGCGAAGGTCGACGAGCGCTGGACGCCCGCGCCCACCGAGGAATCGGTGTAACCGCACCTCGTCGAGCCACACACAACCGGGGACGTCCGGAATTCTTGCGACGGCGATCACACCTGTGCCATAGTTCGCTGCACATGTGAGACGGAGCAGTCTCGCATTAGCGAAGGAGCCGAGTGTGACCGAACCCTGGACGCGCCGCATCCGCCGGACGACCTGTGCCCTCGCCGCGGCGACGGCAGTGACCGTCCTGGCCGCGGTGGTGGCCCCGCCACCCCACGCCACCGCCGAACCCGCGCCGGTCGCACCCGCGGCGCCGATTCCGCTGCCGCCCGAGCTCGATCCCGGCTTCTACCACCCCGCGGCGGAGATCGTCGCGGCGAAACAGCGGGGCGAGATCATCGCCGCGCGGCAGGTGCGGGTGGCCAATCTGGGGCTGATTCCGGTCAACGTCGACGCGTGGCAGATCTCCTACCGATCCGACGACAGTCGCGATCAACCGATCCCCGCGGTGGCGACAGTTCTGAAACCACGTGGTTCGACACCGGACAAACTGGTGTCGATGCAGATCGCCGAGGATTCCCTGGCCGGCTACTGCGCACCCTCGTACGCGATCCAGCATTTCTCGGCCGGTCCGTTCCTGGGCCAGATCGTGGCCCCGGCCGAATTCGTGATCGCCCAGGGCGCCCTGCAACAGGGCTGGGCGGTGGTCATTCCCGATCACGAGGGGCCGGACAACGCCTACGCCGCGGGTCCGCTCGCCGGCCGGATCACCCTCGACGGGATTCGCGCGGCCCGCGATTTCGAGCCGATGCGGTTGAGCCCGCAGACCAGGATCGGTCTCTACGGCTACTCCGGCGGCGCGATCGCGACCGGACACGCGGCCGAACTGAAGAGCAGCTACGCCCCGGATCTGAATATCGTCGGTGCGGCGGAGGGCGGCGTACCGGCGGATCTCGGCATGACACTGAACGTGGCCAACGGGCAAGCGACGTCGGGCCTGGTGCTGGCCGCGGTGATGGGCCTGACGCGCGAGTATCCGGAATTCGCCCGCTTCGTCGACGAGCATATGGACCCGCTGGGCAAGGGCCTGACCACGCTGCAGAGCGGATTGTGCGTGCAGTATGTCAGCGCGTTGCTGCCGTTCCTGAATCTGAAAGGGATGCTGCGGGTTCCGGGCGATCCGATGCAGCAGCCCGCGGTCGCCGCCGTGCTCGACGAGACCCGGATGGGCAGGACGGTGCCGGATATGCCGATGTACATCTGGCAGGGCAATCCGGACGAGATCATTCCGGTCGGGCAGGTGAACACCCTCGTCGACACCTACTGCCGAAACCCCTCCGCCACAGTGCAATACACCCGGGAGCACTTCGCCGAGCACGTGGCCACCGAGATCTCCGGCGGCGGAGCCGCGATGCTGTGGTTGCGCGATCGTCTCGACGGCGTGCCGGCCCAGCCCGGGTGCCACACCGCCGATGCCGGATGGTTGTTGCTGGACCCCAACGGTTTTCAGATGCTGGCCTCGACCTTCGGCGAGACCTTCGCGTCGTTCTTCGGCAAGCCGATCGGCGTGAAGTAGTCCGGAGCGCACGATCCGCGGAACTCCCGGCACAACGAGGTGCGGGGCGGAGAAGGGCCCGTTCGACGTGGGGGCGAACGGGCCCTTCGCGTACCGGTGCGCCGGTCAGCGAATGCGCAGCCGACGGCTCAGGCGCAGGGTGATCAGCGTGCTCTTGAGCTGCTTCTCGAACGGCATGCCCGCGCGCGCCGAGAGCACCTGCTTCTTCTGCACGCCGACGTTCACCGTATCGGTGTATTTGAGCAGGCCGGCATCGCCGTGGCGGGTGCCCACGCCGGACTGCTTGACGCCACCCGAGGGCGTCATCTTCGCCGAATAGGTCGCGACGAAGCCGTCGTTGACGTTGACATTGCCCGCCTCAAGCCGGTCGGCGAGCTTCTCGGCGCGAGCGAGATCCGAACTCCAGATGCTGGCGTTGAGACCGTAGGTGGTGGCATTGGCCTGCCGGATCGCCTCGTTCTCGTCGGTGTAGCGGTAGATGGTGACGACCGGGCCGAAGGTTTCGACGGTCGCGTGCTCCATCTCGGGGGTCACACCGGTCAGCACGGTCGGCTCGTAGAACGCCGGGCCGATATCCGGGCGGGCCTTGCCGCCGGTCAGCACGGTCGCGCCCTTCGCGACGGCGTCGTCGACGTGGGCGGCCACCCGGCGCATGTGATCGACCGACACCAGCGAGCCGAATTCCGGGTCTGCGGTGTACGACGCACCCGCCTTCGACCCCAATTCCTCTGCGGCGGCGACGAATCGGCGCACGAACTCGTCGTGGATGCGGTCGTGGACGTAGATGCGCTCGATATGCATGCACGCCTGGCCCGAGTTGCCGTACACCGCGAAGATCGCCCCCGGGACGACCTCGTCGAGGTTCGCGTCCTCCAGCACGATCATCGGATTCTTGCCGCCGAGTTCGAGGCTGCAGCTGATCAGATTGCGGCCCGCGCGCTCGCCGATCGTGCGGCCGGTGGCGGTGGAACCGGTGAACATCACGAAATCGCTGTGGTCGATCAGGGTCGGCCCGACGTCGGGTCCGGTACCGCAGACCACCTGGATCAGATCGCGCGGCAGCCCCGCCTTGCGCAGCAATTCGACGCCGTAGAGCGTGCACAGCGCGGTCTTGTTGTCCGGTTTGATCACCACGCCGTTGCCGGCGATGAGGGCCGGGATCGAATCGGAGATCGAGATCGCGAAGGGGAAGTTCCACGGCGCGATCACCGCGACGACGCCCTTGGGCCGATGCTGTTCGGTCGATGTGGAGATGATGGGCATCGCGCCGCCACGCCGGATCGGTTTGAGGATCCGCTCGGCATGTTTGAGGTAGTGGCTGATCACCATCACCGGATCGCACGATTCCTCGATGGCCATCCGGCGGGTCTTGCCGCAACCGATCTGGATCAGATCCGCGATGGTGTCGAGTTCGGAGAGAATCAGCTCATGGGCCTTCTCGAAGACCTGCAGTCGGCGCTTGACCGGCCAGTTCGCCCATTCCCGCTGCGCCGCACGGGCCTTGTCGGCCGCCGCGGCGACGTCCTCGGGCGAGGACTGCGGCAGCTCACCGACGACCGCGCCGGTGTACACCTCGATCATGTCGTAGGGTTCGCGCTTCTCCCCCGCGGTGCCCGCGGTGATCAGCCCGGTGAGGCGGTCGATCAGCGTGTTCGTGATCCGCGGCGGCAGCGTGCTCGCCGCGCCGCTGCGCGACGTCGCCTCAGCGCCGCTGTGCGTGGTTGTCTCCATCAGCGATCTCCATAACTTGCCGCCCGTGACGGCGGTCACCATGATCCAAACTAGAACACGTTATTGTTCTGTACAACGTTGCGGGGTAACTTCGTCCGCAAAACGCGAGTAATACCATGAGGAAAGTGGGTCGGCGATGACGACGGCAGCAACTGAAACAGGTAGCAACACGGAACCCCACGCGCTGCTGGAGCGACGCGGCGCCACCCTGATCGTCACCATGAACCGGCCGGCCGTCCGCAACGCGCTCTCGGCCGAGATGCTCGACCTGATGGTGCAGGCCTGGGACACGGTCGACAACGACCCGGAGATCCGCTCCTGCATCCTCACCGGCGCGGGCGGCGCGTTCTGCGCGGGCGCCGACCTCAAGGCGATGACCAAACAGGATCCGGCCAAGAATATGAGCGCCGGCGGCGCCTTCGACCCGACCAACATTCCGGGCCTGCTCAAGGGCCGCCGCCTGACCAAGCCGCTGATCGCCGCCGTCGAGGGCGCGGCCATCGCCGGCGGGACCGAGATTCTGCAGGGCACCGACATCCGCGTCGCCGGCGAGAGCGCGAAATTCGGTGTATCCGAGGCGCGGTGGAGCCTGTTCCCGATGGGCGGCTCGGCGGTGCGACTGCCCCGGCAGATCCCCTACACCGTCGCCGCCGACATCCTGCTCACCGGCCGCCACATCACCGCCGCCGAGGCCAAGGAGTACGGCCTGATCGGTCACGTGGTGCCGGACGGGACCGCGCTGGACAAGGCGCTCGAGCTCGCCGAGAAGATCAACGCCAACGGCCCGCTCGCGGTGCAGGCGATCCTGAAGACCATGCGCGACACCGAGGGCATGCACGAGAACGAGGCCTTCAAGATCGACTCGCAGCTCGGCCTCACCGTCTTCCGCAGCGAGGACGCGAAGGAAGGCCCGCGCGCCTTCGCCGAGCGCCGCAAACCGGAGTTCAAGGGCCGCTGACACCGCATCCGGGCGTCCACCGGATGCGCGGAGGCTGAACACATCGTGCAAACCTCGGCAAGATTGCGAGAAAACTCGATCTCGCGCCGAGGTTTGCACGATCAGTTCAGCACGATCACAGTTCCGGCTTCACCATCCGAGTGACCTGCTTGCGCAGGAAGTTCGGGGCGAAACGCCGTGCCAGCCACAGCGGTTTGGCCGGTCCGGGGAAGATGAACAGCGGCGCCTTCGGGTCGGCTACCGCGCGTTCCGCGGCATCGAGCACCCGGTCCGGGGTGATGCCCTTCTGACCCGCGACCACCGCCTCGTTGGCGGCCCGAATGCCGTCCAGCAGTGGGGTTTCCACGATCGGCGGACAGATCGAGATCACGCGGACCCCGGTCCCGTTCAACTCCTGGGCCAGCGCTTCGTGATAGCACACGACGGCGAATTTGGAGGCCGAGTAGGCGGCCAGACCGGGCGAGGGCAACCATCCCGCCACCGAGGCGAACAACACCAGCGTGCCGCGGCCGGCCTGCTTCATCTCCGGCACGACGGCCTGGCAGATGTTGATCGTCCCGCCGTAGTTGATGTCCATCAACCGGCGCATCTCCGAAACATCGTGTGTCAGAGCCGAACCCACACGACACAGCGCCGCCGCGTGCACCACGTGCTCGATCGGGCCGAGGTCCGAACGGACCTTGTCGATCACCGCGCGCACCGCCTGCTCGTCGGCGACATCGCAGGTGTAGGTGCTCATATTCGGCGAGCGCCGCGCGGTTTCGGCCAGGCCGGCCTCGTTGATATCGAGTGCGGCGACCCGATAGCCGCCCGCCGCCAGTCGCTGGGCCGCCATGCGTCCCATTCCGCTGGCCGCACCGGTCACCACTGCTGTCTTGCTCATCGAACCTCCACCGCGTCTTCGAAAGTCATGCGCAGCAGTCCGATCCGGCTGCTGAAGAGTGCGCGCTTGGGCAACCCCAGGGCGCGCATCTGTTCGGCGACGGGGTGATCGCCCAGCTCGATCCTGGTGCCACCCGGACCCATTCGCACCTGCGACGGGTTCATCACCCACGGGGTGCGGCGCAGGACGCCGTCCATATGGGTGTAGGCGGCGATCGACGCGCCGCCCATTCCGCCCGGCGACGGCACGCCACCGGCGACCTCCATCGCGACGACCAGCCGATCGTCGATGCGGACCTCGCAGCGCTTGCCGCGACGCACCGGCGTGATCCGGATATCGGCGATCTCCTTGGGAAAGCCCCAGATCTCGCGGCCGGCGGCACAGGTGAAGGTCTGGTTCACCGGCAGCCACGGAATGTAGACGCCGAGGTCCCGATCCCGGCCGCGCACCATGAGGGTGAGGCCGAATTCGTGGTAGGGGCCGAGGTCGCCGTCCACGTAGCGTACGAAGACCAGCGAGCACACCCCGCGTCCGGCGACAGTGAGTGGTTCGAGTCCGGTCGGCGCCACGATCTCCCGGGCCGCCGCCGCGTCGACGAGAAAGGTCGCCGCACAGGCGTCGGCGTCGCGGATCTCGACGGGCATCGTGACTTTTTCACCGAGTACGGAATGCACCGCTGTCATCCTCCAAGTAGAACACGTTCCAGTCTGATTCGGCAGGTCCTCCGGACCGGGAAATCCCATTCACCGGGATCTCCGGGACACGACCGCGCCGAACGCCGCGTCAGCGACGTCCGGCGGGGGCCCTGCGGGATTCAGGCGCCGACGGTGTAGGCCGGCGGGCGGGATTCGGCATGGGCTTTCGCCCACCGGTAGTCCGGCTTGCCGCTGGGGGTACGCCCGACCGCGTCCACCACCCAGATGCTGCGCGGCAGTTTGTATCCGGCGAGATGCTTGCGGACGTGTGCCTCGAGGTCGGCGAAATCCAGCGGCTCGGCACCGGCCACCGACACCACCGCCGCGACCTGATGGCCCCAGCGCTCGTGCGGAACTCCGATGACCACCACGTCGTAGACGCCCTCGTGGGCTTTCACGACGGCCTCCACCTCTTCGACGAACACCTTCTCGCCGCCGGTGTTGATCACCATGTTGCCGCGGCCGATCAGGGTGATGGTGCCGTCGGCCTCCACCCGCGCGCGGTCGTCGGTGATGACCATGCGGACACCGTCGACGGTCTTGAACAGCTTGTCGGACTTGGTCTGATCCTTGTAGTAGCCGAGGGGCACCGCCCCCTTCTTGGCCATCCAGCCCTCTTCGCCGGGCGCCACCTCCCGGCCCTCCTCGTCCACCACGACCGCACCGCGCCCGGTCTGTACGCGCGGCCCGCGGGACGGGTCGTCGTCCTTCTGCGCCACGCCGATGCCACCGAATCCGGTTTCGGAGGAGCCGATCGAATCGGTGATCACCGCATGCGGGAACAACTCCAGCATCTCGTTCTTCACCGGCTGCGACAGCAGTGCCGCCCCGGAAGCCAGGGCCACCATCGAGGAGGCGTCCACCGGCGACCGCCGATAGGAGTTGAGCAACGGCCGCGCCATGGCGTCACCGGTGATGACCACGATGTTGGCCCGCTGGGTCGCCACCACCTGCCAGACCCGATCGGCATCGAAGCGCGGCTCGTACACGACGGTATTGCCCGACCACAGCGCGGTGAAGGTGGGCATCAGCGCGGCGGCGTGGATCAGCGGCGGCAGGATCAGCCAGCGCAGCGGGTCGTTCTGCGAGCCGACCCGGGACTGTTCGAACTCGTCGGCCACCGGCACGTTGGTGTAGAAGTCGATGCCGCCGCCGAGTACCCGCCACATGTCCTCCTGGCGCCACATCACGCCCTTGGGCATGCCGGTGGTACCGCCGGTGTACATCATGAACAGGTCGTCGGCGCTGCGCTCACCGAAATCGCGTGCGGTGGAGCTGTTTTCGAAGGCCTCGGCATAGGGCGTGGATTCACTGGGGAGGCCGTCACCGCCCTGATCGTCATCGACGACGAAGGCGTGGCGCAGTGTGGTCACCTGCGGACGCACCTGATCCACGACCTGCGCGTAGCAGCGGTGGTGCACCACCGCCTCGAGGTCGGCGTTGTCATAGACGTAGCGCAGTTCGTCCGCGCCGTAGCGGTAGTTGATATTGATCGGGACCGCCCGGATCTTGAAGGCGGCGATCAGGGTTTCCATCGTCTCGATGCTGTTGTGCATCTGGAAGCCGATGTGGCTGCCCTCCCCGAGCCCCACCGCGGCGAAGTGGTGGGCGAGCTGATTGGCGCGGCGTTCCAGGTCCTGATAGGTGACCCGGCGCTCGCCCTGAATCAGCGCCACCCGATCCGGCATGGCGTCCACGGCGTGCTCGAACAGGTCGGCGAAATTGTTCGGCATATCTGAGATCTCTCGTCGGTTGCGGCGGTTCGGGACTGAGGGGCGGTCAGACGACCGTCAGCGGCAGCGACTGCCGGGGCGCGAAGTGGAAGTCCGCCCCGGTGCTGAACCGAGTGATCGCCACCTCCGGCGACTCCCGGAAAGCCGTTGCGGCGGCGGTGATCTCGACGACGAGTTCGCGCTCGTCACCCTCGCGGGCATGGACGTCGAACCGCGGATTCACCCCGCGCACCATGGCCTTCAGCGGCTCCAGATGATCGGCGTCGACGGCGGCCGGCCAGCCGCCGTCGCGCACGCCCGGGCTGTCGCGCGCGATGCGCAGGATCGCGGAATCGTGGTAGGCGTCGACCTGCATATCGACGTAGGGCAGCGGATTCCACGCCGGATGCAGCCGCAGGACCTGCGCCAGATCCTCGAAGCCGGTCCCGAGTCCCAGAACCGCGCGCAGGCGTTCGGAGGTGAGCCCCGCGATCCCGGTGAATTGCTTGCGCGCGATCGCGACGGTGGTCTCCGCGTCCGCGCGCTCGCCGACCGCGATCAGGAATCCGAGGTTCAGCAGATGCTGCTGCAGGCACACCTCGTCGGCAATCCGGACCAGCGCCGACTGCGAGAAGTCCGCGAAGTCGATATCGCTCAGCAGCGGCCCGCGGTAGTCGGACCGGCCCGGACCTCCGGATTCGATCGGTGCCAATTCGAGGTCGACAGCGGCGAATTCGGCCATGCGCGCCGCATTGCGCGGCACCGCGGGCGGTTCGTTGGCCGGATCGATGCGAACCGTCCACGCGCACACCGGCACTCGATCGGCCGGCCGCCGGGGCGGCCGGTGGATCGGGCGCACCTGCGCGTGCGGATTGGTGGCCAGCGCGGTCGCGTCGAAGGTGGGGTCCTCGATGGTGTGGCACATGGCCACCACGTAGTCCTCACCCATCGGCTCGACGTCGGCGAGCGCACCGCAGTGGTCGAGCCAGAACTCACCGTTGCAGTCGTCGTCGACCCGGAACCGGAAGTCCATGAACTGCGGCGGCGCGCCGATATCCAGTTGCAGCCCTTTGAATATCGTGACGACGCCGTCGCCGGGGATATCGAGGGCCGCTCGCATCCGGCGGGTGTAGATCGGGCTGGCCAGCTGCCATTCCTCGATCGCCACCTCGGCCATGCCGTCGCGCCCGAAGGCGCCGATCGAATGCGCCATCCCCGAGCGATCGATGAGATGCCCGCACAGCAGCAGTTCGGGCACCAGCGCCGCCAGCTGCTCCCGGCTCAGCGCTGCGAAGCGACTCGCGCTCACAGCCCTCACCACAGCGGGACCGGCGACTCGCCGATCTTGTACCAGCCCGGCAGCGGTCCCGCGGCCGAACGCTCGATCCGCTTCTGCATACCCTCCGACAGCGCGTTCGCGGTGATCATCTCCACGAACAGCGCGGAGACGTTGCCGAAGTCGAAAAAGTCACGCTGCCACGACCATTGGAAGTTACCGCCGTAACGGAACCAGCTGCCGCCGATACCCTCCGGGCTGTAGTGGCGGCCGTCGGGGCGAGTGTTCTCGTTGACCTGCTTCCACAGTCCGATCACGGTGCCGCTGCGCTCGTCGACGACGAACTCCTGATACGGGTACGTCCAGCCCTCGAGGCCGTCCATCTCCTGTCCCAGCGCCAGTTCGCGGATCTCGTCGCGGCCCACCGCCATGAACTCCTGGGTCGGGCCGTAGTTCCAGCCGTAGGTGGCGTCCTCGGTGTACATGTCGGCCAGCGGCCGCCAGTCCCCCGCCGCCTCGCACCGTTCGTTCTCGACCACCCAGCGGCGGACCATCTCGTCGAGTTCGTCCCGGGAAAATCCGGACATCGCAGCTTCCTTCACATTCTGTGTCGAGGGCCGGCGCCGATATCCGGCACGGCCTGATCCGGGCGGTCACCGAGCTGCGGCGACCGCGAACGTCGTGGTCCGTCAGCCCGTTTTCGAGAACGAGTTCAGGCCGGGATATCCCTCGCGGACAGGCGCGAAAGACACATCGCTGGACATGTGTCTGGACGGTACCACCGCGAGCGGAGACCGACAATGGAACGACCATTTTTGCTACGAAGAAGCAGACGTTCGACCAGGGCGCCGGCGACCGACCCCGCCGTGGTCGTCGCCGGTTCCGCGCACCTCGGCGCTACCGCGAAATTGAAACAAGTTCTTGCGCCAAGATCAGAGTCGAACCTATAGTTCCGTACACGTGTCCAGACAGCTCCGAAAGGTACCCATGAGCGGGTCCACGAACGACAGCACCAGCGCCGCGGGCTTCATCGGCCTCGGCAATATGGGTGCGCCGATGGCCGAGCGGCTGCTGAAGCGCCCCGGCGGCCTCATCGTCTGCGACACCCGGGCCGAGGCCGTGCAGCCGTTCGTCGACGGCGGCGCCGAGCCGGCGAAGACGGCGGCGGAGGTCGCCGAGCGCGCCGAGGTGATCTCGGTGGTCGTCCTCGACGACGAGCAGGTCCGAGCCGTGGTCACCGGTCCGGACGGGCTGCTGAGCACCGCGCGCCCCGGCACGGTGATCGCCGTGCATTCGACCATCAGCGACCGGACCGCCGTCGAACTCGCCGGCCGCTGCGCCGAACACCAGGTGGACTTCGTCGACGCCCCGGTCAGCGGTGGCGGTGCGGGAGCGAAGAAGGGGTCGCTCGCGGTCATGGTCGGCGGCAGCGACGCCGCCTTCGAGAAGGTGCGTGAACCGTTCGGTTACTGGGCCGAACTCGTGGTGCACGCGGGTGAGGTCGGCGCCGGCACCCGGATGAAACTGGCCCGCAACCTGCTGCATTTCGTCTCGTTCACGGCCACCGCGGAGGCACAGCGACTGGCCGAGGCGGCCGGGCTGAACATCGTCGATCTGGGCAAGGTGGTCCGGCATTCGGATGCCATCACCGGCGGAGCGGGCGCGATCATGCTGCGCGACACCACCGCACCGATCGCGGCGGACGACTTCTGGCATTCGATCTTCACCCACACGCGCGACCTCGGCGAGAAGGATCTGTCGCTCGCCTTGGCCCTGGGCGAGCGGCTGGGCGTCGAATTGCCCTTCGCCCGAATGGCTTTGAGCGGACTCGGCGACGGCCTCGGCGTCGGTCCCGGCGATATCTCCCGGGCCGCGCGCACCGACACTTCGGAGGAGAGCAATGAGCGCTGACACCGACGGCCTCACGCCCGAGCAGCGTCGCGCGCGCGGGGTGGCCAAGATGGGCGAGGTCTACGGCTGGGAGATGTCCGACGGACCCGGCGCGCACTTCGCCGTGACGGCGGACCATCTGTTCGCCGATATCTGGAGCCGCCCGCAACTGTCCGTGCGCGATCGTCGCCTGCTGCTACTCGGCGCGCTGACCGCGCAGGGGCACCTCGACGTCACCGAGATCCAGGTCAGCGCGGCCCTGCGCAACGGCGAACTGACCGAGGAACAGCTGCGCGAGATCGCGATCTTCCTGTGCCACTACACCGGCTGGGCCGCCGGGACCAAGCTGGACAGCGTCGTCGGCAAGGTCGTGGCCGCCGAGAAGAAGGCTGCCGAAAAGAAGTCCGCCGAGAAGTGAGGAACGAACCGACCATGTCCGACTCCCTGGGTGTACGCCCACAGCCCGCCGCCGACATCACCGACTGGGACTACGAGGCCGATGTGGTGATCGCCGGATACGGCATCGCCGGCGTCGCCGCCGCGATCGAGGCCGCCCGGGCCGGCGCCGACGTGCTGGTGCTCGAGCGCACCGGCGGGTGGGGCGGTGCGGCCTCGCTGTCGGGCGGATTCATCTATCTGGGTGGCGGCACTCCGCTGCAGAAGGCGCTCGGTTTCGAGGACACCCCGGAGAACATGGAGAAGTTCATGCTGGCAGCCCTCGGGCCCGGCGTGGACGAGGCCAAGATCCACGACTACTGCCAGGGCAGCGTCGAGCACTACAATTGGCTTGTCGCCCAAGGGGTTCCGTTCAAGGAGGAATTCTGGGGCGAGCCGGGCTGGGAGCCCCCGCACGACGAGGGCCTGATGTACTCCGGCGGCGAGAACGCCGCGCCGTTCAAAGATATCGCCACTCCCGCCCCGCGCGGCCATCTGCCGCAGATGCAGAACAAGCGCATCGGCGAGCAGGGCGGCGGCTACATGCTGATGAAGCCGCTCACCGACACCGCCGAATCCCTCGGTGTGCGAGCCGAATACGACATCCGGATCCAGCGGCTCGTGGTCGCGGCCGACAATCGCGTCGTCGGCGTGGTGGCCAAGCGCTACGGCAAGGAGATCACCGTGCGCGCCCGCCGCGGCGTGGTGCTGGCCACCGGCAGCTTCGCCTACGAGCAGCGGATGATCGAGGGTTACGCGCCGCGACTGATCGGCCGGCCCGCCGCCGCGATCGAGGAACACGACGGCATCGGCATCCGGGTCGCCCAGGCGCTCGGCGCCGAGCTGGCGCATATGGACGCCACCGAGGTCGCCTTCTTCGGCGATCCGCAGATGATGGTGCGCGGCATCCTGGTCAACGGCCGGGGACAGCGCTACATCGCCGAGGACACCTACCCGGGCCGGATAGGCCAGGCCACGCTGATCCAGCAGGACAACCAGGCCTACCTGATCATCGACGAGGCCGCGCTCGAGGAAGCGCTGAAGACCGAGACCAGCAGCCCGTTCTTCCGCCAGCCCCCCACCTGGGCGGCGGAGACGATCGAGGAACTCGAAAGCGATATGGGCCTGCCCGCGGGCTCGCTGCAGGCCACCGTCGAGGTCTACAACCGGCACGCCGAATCCGGCGCCGACCCGTTGCTCGGCAAGAAGCCGGAGTGGGTGAAGCCGATCGGCACGCCCGTGGCCGGATTCGATATGCGCAACTTCACCGCCGGATTCACCCTCGGCGGTCTGCGTACCGATCTGGATTCCCGGGTCATCCACGTTACGGGCGAACCGATCCCCGGCCTGTACGCCGCGGGCCGCTGCACTTCCGGTGTCTGCGCGGGCGGCTATGCCAGCGGCACCTCCCTCGGCGACGGCAGCTTCTACGGTCGCCGCGCGGGCCGCGCCGCCGCCAACGACGGTCCGGCATCGAGCTGATGCCCGACCGAACCGAAAGGAATACCATGCGTTTCGGCATCGTCCTGTTCACCAGCGACCGCGGCATCCGGCCCGCGGTCGCGGCCGCGGCCGCCGAGGAGCGCGGCTTCGAGTCGTTCTTCGTGCCCGAGCACACCCACATCCCGATCAAGCGGGAGGCGGCACATCCGCTGACCGGCGACAAGAGCCTGCCCGACGACCGGTACATGCGCACCCTCGACCCGTGGGTCGCGCTGGCCACCGCGGCGGCGGTCACCGAACGCATCGAATTGTCGACGGCGGTGGCTCTTCCCACCGAGCACGACCCGATCACGCTGGCCAAGACCATCGCCACCCTGGACCATCTGTCCGGCGGCCGGGTCAGTGTCGGCGCCGGATTCGGCTGGAACACCGACGAACTCGCTGACCACGGTGTGCCCGGCAACAAACGCCGCACGGTGCTGCGCGAATACCTGGAGGCCATGCGCGCGCTGTGGACCGAGGAAGAGGCGAGCTACGACGGCGACTTCGTGAAGTTCGGCCCCAGCTGGGCGTGGCCGAAGCCGGTGCAGCCCAAGGTCCCGGTGCTGATCGGCACCGCGGGCACCGAACAGGGTTTCCGCTGGATCGCGCGCTCGGCCGACGGCTGGATCACCACCCCCTACGAGACCCACACGCTGCTCGAACGCCTGCGACTGCTGACCAAGGTGTGGCAGGAGGCCGGTCGCGAGGACACCCCGCGGGTGGTCGCCCTGGACGGCAAACCCGACACGCAGCGGCTCACCGAATGGCGCGCCGCCGGGGTGACCGACGTACTGTACGGACTGCCGGACAAGTCCGAAGCCGAGGTGCTGGCCTATCTCGACCGCCTGGCCGGCAAGCTCGCGCCCCTGCGCGCGAGCGCCTGAACCACCACGCGACCTGGCGCCTGAACAGGAAGTGAGCCGAAGACGTGCGTATCGCCCTGCTGTCCTACCGCAGCAAGACCCACTGTGGCGGGCAGGGGGTGTATGTCCGGAAATTGAGTCACGGCCTGGCCGAGCTCGGCCATGAGGTCGAGGTCTTCTCCGGTCAGCCGTACCCGGAACTGCTCGACCCCCGAGTGCGGCTGACCGAGGTGCCGAGCCTGGATCTGTACCGCGATTCCGACCCGTTCCGCACGCCGCGGCCCGGGGAGATCCGCGACCGCATCGACCTGCTCGAACTGGGCACGATGTGGACCGCCGGCTTCCCGGAGCCGCGCACGTTCAGCCTGCGCGCGGCCCGGCTGTTGCGCTCGCGCGCGGCGGATTTCGATGTCGTGCACGACAATCAGTGCCTGGGTTCCGGACTGCTCGACATCGCCCGCCGGGTGCCGCTGGTGGCCACCATCCACCATCCGATCACCCGCGACCGGGCCGTCGATCTGGCGGCCGCGCCGTGGCGGCGCAAGGCGTTCGTCCACCGCTGGTACGGATTCCTGGGTATGCAGCAGCGCGTCGCCCGGCTGATTCCGGATCTGATCACCGTCTCCTCGACCTCGGCGGCCGATATCGCCGACGACTTCGGCGTCGACGCCTCCCAGCTGCGGGTGGTCCCGCTCGGTGTCGACACCGAGCTGTTCCGGCCGCGCGAGCGTCGCGTACCCGGCCGGATCGTGGCCGTGGCCAGCGCCGACAAACCGCTCAAGGGCATCTCCCACCTGCTGCAGGCGCTCGCGCGGTTGCGGCTCACCCACGATGTCGAATTGCAGCTGGTGGCCAAGCTGGAGCCGAACGGTCCCACCGAGAAGCTGATCGCCGAACTGGGCATCTCCGATATCGTCACGGTGTCGAGCGGACTGTCCGACGAGGCGCTGGCCGAACTGCTGGCCTCGGCGCAGATCTCCTGCATTCCGTCCATGTACGAGGGCTTTTCGCTGCCTGCCGTGGAGGCGCTGGCCAGTGGCACCGCCCTGGTCGCCAGCCGCGCCGGCGCCCTGCCGGAGGTGGCGGCCGACTGCGCCGAACTGGTCGAGCCGGGCAACGTGGACGAACTGACCGGCGTCCTCGGAAAACTGCTCGACAATCCCCGTCGCATCGACGACCTCGGCGCCGCCGGGCGCCACCGCGCACTCACCGTGTTCAGCTGGGAAGCCGTGGCAGCCCAAACCGTTTCGGTGTACGAACGCGCCATCGCCCGCCGCCAGGGCACCGATCTGACCGCCGATACACAGGAGGCGAACGTATGCTGACCGTCGATTTCGACCGCTTGGGAATCGGTCCGGGCGTCCGGGTCATCGATGTGGGCTGCGGCCAGGGTCGCCATTCCTTCGAGGCGTACCGGCGCGGCGCGGATATCGTCGCCTTCGACCAGAACGCCGACGATCTCGCCGATGTGAAGGTCATGTTCGGCGCGCTGGCCGAGGCCGGCGAGGCCCCCGACTACGCGCAGGCCGAGACGGTCCAGGGCGACGCGCTGGCGATGCCCTTCGAGGACGGCGAATTCGACGTGGTCATCGCCTCGGAGATCCTCGAGCACATCCCGGCCGACGACGGCGCCATCGCGGAACTGGTGCGCATTCTCAAACCCGGTGGGGCCCTGGCGATCACGGTGCCGCGCTGGCTGCCCGAGCGGATCTGCTGGCTGCTCTCGGACGAATACCACGCCAACGAGGGCGGGCATGTGCGCATCTACCGCGCCGACGAACTGCGCGGCAAGGTCACCGCACGCGGTATGCGATTCATCCGCAGCGAGCACGCCCACGCTCTGCACGCCCCGTACTGGTGGCTGAAATGCCTGGTCGGTGTGGACAAGCCCGATGCCCGGCCGGTGCAGCTGTATCACCGGATGCTGGTGTGGGACATGATGAAACGGCCGTGGCTGACCCGTGTCGCCGAATCGGCCCTGGACCCGGTGATCGGCAAGAGCGTCGCCCTGTACTTCACCAAGCCGGCGGTGTCCGGTGCGCGCCGCTGAGCTGCCCTCGATTCCCGGCGTCCTCACCGCCCGGCAGTGCCTGGCCACCGCGGAATCCATTGCCGCACAACAGCTCAGCGACGGCGCGATCCCGTGGTTCCGGGGTGGGCACACCGATCCCTGGGACCACGTCGAGTCGGCGATGGCGCTGACGGTCGCGGGTCTGCACGATGCCGCGCGCGCCGCCTACGCCTGGTCGGCGGACACCCAGCGCGCGGACGGTTCTTGGCCCTCGCAGTTCCGGGGCGATGTCGTCGAGACCGCCGACACCGACACCAATTTCTGCGCCTACATCGCCACCGGTGTCTGGCACTACTACCGCTGCACCGGTGATCGGCGCTTCGTGGACACGATGTGGCCGACCGTGCGCGCGGCCATCGATTACGTCATCTCCATGCAGCAGGGCCGCAACGGCGAGATCTATTGGCTGCAGACCGACCAGGGCATTCTGCCCGAGGCCCTGCTGACCGGCTGCTCGAGTATGTTCCACAGCATCGGCTGCGGGCTGGCGATCGCGGAACTGCTCGGCCTCACCGAGCCGGAATGGGAGGTCGCGGCCCTGCGCCTCGGCCACGCACTGCGGCATCACCCGGAAGCCTTCGCCGAGAAGGACCGGTATTCGATGGACTGGTACTACCCGGTGCTGGGCGGGGCGCTGCGCGGGGAGGCCGGCCGTGCCCGGATCGCTTCGCGCTGGAGCGATTTCGTCGTCGGCGAGATCGGTATTCGCTGCGTCTCCGACCGCCCGTGGGTAACCGGCGCCGAAACCTGCGAACTGGCATTGGCACTGGACACCCTCGGCGATTCCGATCGCGCGCTGCGACTGCTGGCGAGTATCCAGCACCTGCGCGAGGACGACGGATCCTATTGGACCGGACTGGTTTTCGCCGACGGTAAACGCTGGCCGGAGGAGCGCACCACCTGGACCGGGGCGGCGGCGGTCCTGGCCGCCGACGCGCTGACCCGCACCACCGGCGGCAACGGCATCTTCCGCGACCTGGCGCCCAGTGCGGATATCGCGACCGGCCTCACCTGCGACTGCGTGCGTTCGCCCAGCTGAGCCGGCCGCGCCGGGGCTCGTATTTCAGCCCTTGCCACCGCATCCCGCGCCGCGCTCGAGCAATCGCAGCGATCCGATGGCCGCGACCTCGCGGAAATTGCCGCTGTCCAACGCCTTTCGATAGATGTGGTACGGGGCCTGCCCGCCGTCGGCCGGATCCGGGAAGACGTCGTGGATGGCCAGCACGCCACCGGCCGCCACCCAGTGCGCCCAGCCGTCGTAATCGCGCTGGGCCGCGGCCTCGGTATGTCCGCCGTCGATGAACAGCAGCCGGATCGGGCTGCGCCAGTGCTTCGCCACGGTCGCCGAGGGGCCCACCACGCCGATGACGGTATCGGTCAATGCCGCGCGCACCATGGTGCGGCGGAAGGTGGTGACGGTGTCGAAGCGGCCGGTTTCCGGGTCGACCAGCGAGGTGTCGTGATATTCCCAGCCGGGCTGATGTTCCTCGGACCCGTGATGATGGTCGATGGTGTAGACGGTGGCGCCGGTTTCCCGGGCCGCCGCGCCGAGATAAATCGCCGACTTACCGCAGTACGTGCCGATTTCGACGATGATTCCGTCGCCCGCGTACCGCCGCGCGGCCTCGTAGAGCGCGCGCCCCTCCTCGGCCGGCATGAACCCGATCGCCTGCTCGGCCAGCTCGAACAATCGCCGAGTATCCGCGGAAATTTCGGATTCCGCAGGAATTGTCGAATCGGCACGAGTCATCAGAAGAACACCTTTCGGAAATCATCTCTCGATACTTTGCGAGCGGATGCGATATTTTGTGATTTGCGACTGTATCCGCTCCGGCAACGGGTATGCGAGTTGCTTTCGAAGCTTCACTACAGTAGCATCCAGACACGTGTCCGATCCCATTTCCACCGAGCCTACACCGGTGAATATGGAGGCAACTCGCCGCCGCCTCACCGAGAAGCAGGCCGATACCGTCGACCGGCTGACCAAGGCCGCGCTGGAAGTTCTGTCGCGCGAGGGCTTCGCCGGTCTCACCGTGCGCATGGTGGCCGCGGCCGCCGGAGTGGGTACGGCCACCGCATATACCTATTTCTCCTCCAAGGAACACCTGGTCGCCGAGGTCTTCTGGCGGCGACTGGCCGCCGATGCGCCGCCCGAACCCGAGGCGGGCGCCGACCGCACCGCCCGGGTGGTCGCCGTCCTGCGCCAGATCGCGATGCTGGTCGCCGACGAACCCGCACTGGCGGGCGCGGTGACCAGCGCGCTGCTGGGCACCGACCCCGACGTCGCCCATCTGCGGCTGCGCATCGGGACCGAGATCCGGCGGCGCCTGCTGGACGCGCTGGGCCCGGACGCCGATCCCGATGTGGTGGAGACGCTGGAATTGCTTTATGCCGGCGCTCTGGTGCGCGCCGGCGTGGGTTACGCCTCGTATGCCGAAATCGCCGACCGGCTGGAGAAATCTGCCCTGCAGGTGCTGCGGGACTGATTGCACAATTTCCGGCGGCGTCCGGGAATTACGGCAATACCGCTTCGATGGCCGCGACCACACTCGGATCCTGCGGTTCGGTGCGCGGACGGAAACGGCCGACGACCTTACCGTCACGATCGATCAGGAATTTTTCGAAATTCCATTGAATATCGCCGGCATCGCCTTCGGCATCGGCAGCCTGCACGAGTTCGCGATACAGCGGATGCCGGTCGTCACCGTTGACGTCGACCTTGGCCAGCAGCGGGAAATCCACCCCGTAGGTGGTCGAGCAGAACTGCTGGATCTCCTCCGCGGTGCCCGGCTCCTGCCCCATGAACTGGTTGCACGGCACCCCGACGACGCTGAACCCCCGCGATCCGTAGGCCTGCTGCAGCGCCACCAGTCCGGTGTACTGCGGTGTCAGACCGCATTTCGAGGCGACGTTGACCACGAGCAGCGCCTTGTCACCGGCGATTTCGGCCAGGGTCGCGGGCTCACCGGCGAGGGTCTCTACGGGAATTTCACGAATATCGGTCACAGTCGAAATGATAGGTGGAATCTCGGTGGCCGCGAGCGCGGCTTCCGTCGCCGGACCCGTTCGCCGGGGGTCGCGGCAGAGTCGGCGAAGCCCCTCGCCGCCTTCCGGCAGCGACCAACGAACTGCAACCTGTTCTATGCTGTGATGTGGACAACATCGCTGGTCATAGCCAGGAAATCGCTGCCGGACCGAGTCCCGGAGATCATTTTCCCCCACCGCGCGTCTTCACCATTATTAGAACTTGTTCTACAGTGATCTGAGGCACGCTCCCGCGCCGAGCGGAGCCGCGATCAGCCGCTACCACTTCGAAGATGAGGTAACCGAACATGACCGACACCAGCGCAGCCGATTACATCGTCATCGGCGCGGGCAGCTCCGGTGCCACCGTCGCGAGTCGGCTCGCCGAGCAGGGCGCCAGCGTCATCCTGCTCGAGGCCGGCCGCAAGGACAACACCAAGTTGGTCACGGTCCCGGGCATGATCACGACGGTCCACACGGTTCCGCAGCTCAAGCATCAGGTCACCTGGTCGCAGTACTCGGTCCCGCAGAAGCACGCCGCGGAGCGCCGGGTCCCGATGACGCGCGGCAAGGTGCTGGGCGGTTCGAGTTCGGTCAACGGCATGCTGTTCGTGCGCGGCAACAAGGCGAACTTCGATTCCTGGGCCGCCGAGGGCTGCGAGGGCTGGAGCTACGAGGATGTGCTGCCGGCCTACAAGCGGCTGGAGAACTGGGAGGGCGGCGCCAGCGACCTGCGTGGCTCCGGCGGCCCCATCGAGGTGACCCGGCAGAAAGAGCTCACCCCGATCGCCCAGGAGTGGATGGAGGCCGCGGCCGAAACCTTCGGGGTCCCGGTCATCGAGGACTACAACGGTGAATCCCAGGAGGGCATCAGCATCTTCCAGCAGAGCGTGAAGGACGGTCTGCGCTACAGCTCCTCGCGCGGCTTCATCACCAACCGCCCCAACCCGAATCTGACGGTCGTCACCAAGGCGCATGTGGCGCGCGTGGTGATCGAGAAGGGCCGCGCCACCGGCGTCGAGGTCATCGAGAAGAAGGGCCGCCGGATCATTCGCGCCGAGAAGGAGGTCGTGGTCTCCGGTGGCGTGATGGGTTCCGCGCACATCCTGCTGCTGTCCGGCATCGGCCCGGCCGGGCACCTGCGCGACCTCGGCATCGAGGTCAACGCCGATCTGCCGGTCGGCCAGAACCTGCACGACCACCTGTTCGTCCCGATGACCTTCATCTCGAAGAAGGCTCTGCACCGCGGCATTCCGTCGCACTTCGCCGCCGGCTTCCTCAAGGAGCTGCGCCGCCCCGGCAGCTCCTGGTTCGGGCGCACGGTCTTCGAATCCGTGGGCTTCGTGCGGACCTCGTTCGCCAAGGACATCCCGGATATGCAGATCCACACCCTGCCCTGGAGCTACCCGACGCCCAACCAGGACGAGGACAAGATGCACATGGTCGACCGCCGGGAGGCGCTGACCGTCTTCCCGACGCTGATCTACCCGAAGAGCCGCGGTGAACTGCGCCTGGCCTCCACCGATCCGCTGGCCTCGCCGCTGATCGACCCGGGCTACCTCTCGGATCCGGCCGATATGGACTTCCTGGTCGAGGCCATCGGCATGATCCGCGAGGCCGCGGCGAACAAGGCGATCGCCGGCGACATCACCGAGGAGTTCTCCCCCGGCCCCGCCTTCCAGGACGAGACCGCGCTGCGTCGCGAGCTGCCGATGCGGATCCACTCGGTGTACCACCCGGTCGGCACCTGCCGGATGGGCGTGGACGAGCGCGCGGTCGTCGACCCGCAGCTGCGGGTGCGCGGCATCGAGGGCCTGCGCGTGGCCGACGCCTCGATCATGCCGAGCATCACCGGCGGCAACACCAACGCCCCGTGCTACATGATCGGTGAGAAGGCGGCCGAATTCATCACCGCCTCAGCGTAATTCGCACAGCTCGACCGGCCCCGGTTGCGATCACCGATCGCAACCGGGGCCGTCGTCGTCGCGGGATTCGTCAGATATCGCCGAGATCGATGTCGACGGTGAACGGTGCCGTCGCCTTGATAATGCCCGTGTACATCTCGCCGGTCCGATCACCACAGCGATGCCCGCCACGATTTCGATACTCGCACAACGCTCTTCGGGCCAGGAATCGTATTCCGTTGCCGTAATTTGCTGGCGCATCTATGCCGACGGGACGTTATCGACGGTCATGACACCGTTCCTCTCGTAGCGCGAGGTGCTGCGTCAGCCGCTCGATGCTGCAAGCCCCCCTCTAACCATCCGGGCATCGCGGCGAGCCGGTAGGTCTGCGGCTGCGTGGAGGTCGTTCCGGGCGTTCCCGAAGGGGCGGCACGTGTACTGATCGTGCAAACCTCACCCCGATTTGCAGTTTTCACGCATTTTCGTGGAGGTTTGCACGATTAGTTCAGGGGGGCGACGCTGGGTGGGGTCGGTTCCGGCGGGCTTTGGGGTGTGGCGGGGTATCAGGTCGTTCAGGCAGGGGAAGTTGGTGGCGGGGGTGGCGCGTAGGGCTCGGGCGATTGCCGCGTACCAGTGGGGGTCGCCTTCGATCGTCGGGGCGGGTGATGTTTGTGGAATGCGCTGCGGCAGAGTCTTTCTCATAGGGCGCTCCTTGTCTGGTGGTATTGCGCACGGGGCCTTCCCTCGGCGGGGTCTCGCGGTAGTGGGGAGTTGCGGTGACCTGCGAGGTCGGGAGGGGACCCCGCAGGCACCTCAGGCTCGCTCGCGGCACTCGGTGGGGAGTGGGGACGGTGGCGTCGGAACGTCCTGCCAGCGAGACGTTTTCATGGTGGGTTCGGTGCGGCAGGCGGCGCAGTGGGCGGTGGTCGCGGCATCGGGGTCGTGACCGAGGGTGGTGAGGATGTTGCGGCAGCTGCTGAGCATGTCGCAGGTTTGCGCGGTGCAGGCCGCGTGGCGGTCGGCGTGGATCTCGCGGTGCATCCGCTCGGGGGAGATCGGGTTGGCGAGCGGGCCATGGAAGACCGGGTTGGGCATGGCCGGTCAGATTCCGAAGTGCGGGCGGTCGGCGGGGTGCATGGCGCCCGTCGCGACGAGCCAGAGTTTGGCCTGTAATTTGCGGGCGCACACCGTGATCGGGCAATCGAGATGGTCCTGCATGATGCGGTGAGCGAGCGCGGTGGTCATGGTCGGCAGGGCGCTGTGGGTGATCGGTCGCAAACCGTGCACGGGAGAACACCTCCGGACATCGTCGGGCACCAGCGGGCACGCGGCTGCTGGTACTCCCGATGGCCGGGGCCATTTTTCGGCCATCACCTTGCGGCGTCGGTGCTACGCGGTAATGTCTCGTCGGTATCATCACGGTTGTAGTCGCATCCGGGGGCAACGGTTGTGCGACTTGCCGATTCGAGTTTCCCGGCCATCGGGGTGGCTCAAGAAGACCACCGACTGAGCCGGCGGGACAATAGCGCCATGCATATGCAACGAAGGTTCTGCGACGGCCCAGAGCGGTTCGCACGGGGGTAGCCGATTTCATTCCTCGTGCAAACGGCGACCGCTCACGATGCAAACGAGGAATCCGTGACGAACACTGATGAGGACAGCTCGACCACCCTGCCCCGGCGGCAATTGGGACGGTATCTCAAGGAGGCCCGCCTCGGCGTGGGCCTGCGGTTGGAAGACGTTGCGCCCCTTATGCAATGGTCGGCGAGCAAACTGTCTCGACTCGAAGCCGGAAAATCCCCGGCCATCCGCGTGCTCGACGTGGAGGCACTGTGCGGGATCTACGACATCGACGATCCCGAGGTCGTTGCCGGCCTGGTCGGCCTGGCGAAACAGAGCACCGGAAAAAGCTGGTGGCAGGCATTCGATGACGTTATTTCGGGGAACTTCGACCTGTACGTGGGATTGGAGTCGTCGGCTAAACAGCTTTCCATCTTCAGGCCCGACATGCCGTCCGGGCTTTTTCAAACGAAGGAGTATGCGCGTGCTGTCGACCAGCGCTACTACCCTCAGATCGATCCTGTCGAGTTGGCGCGACGGATCGAACTGAAAACCAAACGCCAAGCGCTGCTTACGAGGAAAGTAAACCCCATCTCGGTTGATCTGATAATCCACGAGTCTGCGGTGCGAACCGTTGTGGGAGACCCGCGGACGATGGCGGCACAATGCCACCACCTGGCAAATCTACCGGGAAATGTGACCGTCAAGGTCCTGACGTACGAAGCCGGATTCCCGGCTGGACTGCCGACCGGACCCTTCGCCATCCTCGACTTCGGAACCGATTCGAAGGGCCGTGAACTGTCGCCGACGGTTGTTTATATCGAATCGTACGCGGGCGATCTGTACCTCGAGCGGCCAAAGGATGTGGGGCGGTATCGTCAGGCGTACAGCATCATCGAGCAAGCGGCGCTTGACATTGCGGACAGCAAGCGTTTTCTGAGGAACACAGCGAGGGAGTTCGAACGTGAACGTCGATCTGACCGGAGCCAGGTGGTTCAAGTCGAGCCGCAGCGGTGGCGGTAAGGACTGCGTGGAGACAGCGTTCCTCGCCGGCGGACACGTCGGCGTCCGCGACTCCAAGAACCCCACCGGCCCCGCCCTCGTCTTCACCCCTGCCGAATGGGACGCCTTCACCACCGACCTCCGCAACGGCACCCTCGACCACGCTTGACCGATCGCCCCATGCGAAACAAGGCTGTCGCGCTCCGGTAGGAGATCTACCCGCGAGGCTCGGTATCTGCTCAGCGAGGAGCCCGGGCTGCGCGACCGCGAGCCGGATCTGTTCCGCGGCAATCGAATCCTTTACCGAATCAGCGAACCGTTGGTCACGTTCTATCAGACCATCCTGCGTCCCGATTGGGCACAGTGGGACCGGGGTCGCGATACCGACAGGTTGTGGCGTCGCCGACGTAGCAGATTCGACAGCAATGTGCTGGGCCCGCATTTCGAACAGATCTGCCGCGACTGGATCGCCGGCTACGCACCGCCCGAGACCTTCGGCGGTTATCCCGGAAAGGTGGGTCCCGGAGTCGTGAACGACCCCGCCGATCGGAGCACACACGAAGTCGACGTGGACGTGTTCGGCGAAGGGCGTGATGGTAGTGAAACGTTGCTCGCAATCGGCGAGGCCGAGTGGAACGACGTCGTGGGTATGGGGCACCTCGACCGGCTTCGCCGCATCCGGCAACTACTGTCCGGTCGGTACGACACGTCCGAAACTCGGTTGATCTGTTACAGCGCGGCGGGTTTTATGCCGACGCTCGAGCGCGAGGCGGCCCAGGCGAGCGATATCGCCTTGGTCGGCTTGGACGACCTCTATCTCCGTTGACTGCTGATACCGGGCTGAGCACATCGTTCGGCGCGGATCTGGTGTGATGCCAACCACAGCTAGGGCCGGTTGATTTGACGCATCATTTGCACATTGCAACTCTTGTCTAATGCAAGGCTATGAGGAGACCGCCGCGTCGGCCACCGACGCCACGCCCGGACAGAGCACCACCGCCGAGATCGCGGCACTGGAAGCGCTGACCCGGATGCTGGTTTCCATCGCCTGGGACAGCGCCCACGCCGCACCTCCCGGCGTCACCTTTCCGCAGATGCGCTTCTTGCTGATCCTGCGGGCCCTGGGCCGGGTCTCGTCGTCGCGGCTGGCGGCCGCGCTCGGTGTCAACGCCTCGTCGGTGACGCGACTGGCCGACAAGCTCGAGGCCCGCGGGTATGTGGCGCGGGGAACCGATACGCACAACCGCAGCGTCGTCACCATCGAGGTCACCACGGCCGGACAGGCCGTGGTCGATCAGGTGTTGCAGCGGCGGAAGGTCGCCTTCGGATCGTTGCTGGACGGCCTCACTCCCGAGACACGCGCCCGCGTGATCGCCGCGGCGCGGGACTTGGTGCAGGCCGCCGCCACCACGCCCTTCGTCACCGCAACCGGGCCGGGATCGTTATGAGCGCCGGGCATTCGCGCGCAACGCATCTGGGCGATTTCCAGGTCACCCCACGCCTGCTGTGGATCGCCGCCCTCGCGATTCCGGTCGGCGGCGTGGCCGCGGTGGCCGCGTTCGCGCTGCTGAAACTGATCGGCTTCATCACGAATCTCGTTTTCTACCAACGCTTCAGCACCGAGATGGTCGCGCCGGGCGCCACCCATCATCCGTGGTGGCTGGTACTCACCGCACCGATCGTCGGCGGCCTGATCATCGGGGTGATGGCCCGCTACGGCTCGGAGAAGATTCGCGGTCACGGCATGCCGGAGGCAATCGAGGCCATTCTCACCGGCGGGTCCCGGGTGCAACCGCGGGTGGCCCTGCTCAAGCCGGCCTCGGCGGCGATCAGCATCGGCTCGGGCGGGCCCTTCGGCGCCGAGGGGCCGATCATCATGACCGGCGGCGCGGTCGGTTCGATTCTGGCGCAGTTGCTGAAACTGTCCGCGGACGAGCGCAAGTCACTGCTGGTCGCCGGTTCGGCGGCGGGGATGGCAGCGACCTTCAACGCCCCACTGGCGGCGATTCTGCTCGCCGTGGAACTGCTGCTGTTCGAATGGCGGCCACGCAGTTTCGTTCCGGTGGTGGCCGCCGTGGTCACCGGCACCATCTGCCGCTGGGCCATGCTCGGCAACGGACCGGTCTTCGCGGTGGCGACCGACGGGCGCACGCCCGGCGCCCTGTCCGACAGCCTGGCGCTGATCCCCGGCATCACCGGCGGACTGCTGGCCATCGCCGCCACCGCGATGGTGTATTTCGCCGAGGACTCCTTCGCCAAGCTTCCCGTGCACTGGATGTGGTGGCCCGCGATCGGCGGCCTGATCATCGGTATCGGGGGGCTGTTCGAACCGCGGGCGCTCGGCGTCGGCTACGACGTCATCGACCAATTGCTCACCGGACACGCCACGCTGTCGCTGATCGTCGGCATCCTCGTGGTGAAAACGCTGATCTGGTCGCTCTCACTCGGCTCCGGCACTTCCGGCGGCGTGCTGGCGCCGGTGTTCATGATCGGCGCGGCATTGGGCGCCGCCGAGGGCGGCCTACTGCCGCACGTGAGTGCGGGATTCTGGGCGATGTGCGGATTGGCCGCGGTGGTCGGCGGGGTGATGCGCTCACCGCTGACCGGCATCGTCTTCACCTGCGAACTCACCCATGCCTGGAACGACGTGCTGCCACTCGCGGTCGCCTCGGTCTCGGCGTACACGGTGTCGGTTCTGCTGCTCAAGCGTTCGGTGCTGACCGAGAAGATCGCCCGCCGCCGACTGCATCTCACCCGCGAGTACACCACCGACCCACTGGAGACGTTCTTCACCCACGAGGTGATGACCGCCGATCCGCTGGTGCTCGGAACCGACGACCTCGTCGATCCGATCCTCCCCGGGACCCATTACGCCGGGCTGTACCCGGTGGTCGACGGTACCGGCGCACTGGTCGGCGTGACCACCCGCCAGGTCCTGCAGAACAGCCCAGGCGCCACGGTCGGTGCGGCCACCTTGGACATCCGAACCTCGGTCCATCCCGACAACACCCTGCGCGAGGTGGCCAACGCCCTCGCGATGGCGCACGTGACGGCGGCACCCGTGGTCGCGCGCGACGATCCGAACCGGTTGTGCGGCATCATCACTCTCGAACAGCTGCTCCACGCCCGCCGCCGCGACCTACACGAGGAACACCATCGCGAGCGGCTGCTGGTGGTACGGGAGCCCCGCCGTCGGCACTGTCCAATGCAGTGCAGGCATCCGACAGATGGAGGCGCAGCCGCGGCCGATCCGGTCGTCACGCTGATCCGGCACCCGAGCACACCGGGAATCCGTAGGCTGAGCTCGCGATCTCCTACCGCACGGTAGCCTGGTTCGCGAAGTACGATCCGGCGGGAGGAGCCGGTGCAATGGAACGGGAGATTCACGGTGACCTCGCGGGAGGATTTCCTGCGCCGCGTGCGCGATGCCCTCGAGGCGCTACCCAATGACGAACGCATGGTGCCGGTGCCACGCAACTATCAGCGCAACGCCCCGGTGCCCTCGGCGGAAGATCAGGCCGAGATCGTCGAGCTGTTCATCGATCGCCTCAAACACCACGGCGCCCAGGTCCATCGGGTCGGCGCGGACGATATCCCCGGTGCGATCGACTCGGCCCTGCGGGCCCACGGGGCTCGCTCGGCGCTGGCTCCCGACGGGTTGCCCGAGCATTGGCTGCGACGCTGGGAACTGACCGGCGAACATCGCGTGCTCGACGATCAACCGCACCTGTCGATTCTCGATCGCGAACGCTCCGATGCCGTGGTCACCGGATGCGCGGGCGCGGTCGCCGACGCCGGCACCCTGATTCTCGACGGCGGCCCGGGACAGTGCCGCCGCGATGCCGCCGTCCTGGCCGACTGCCACATCTGCGTGGTCCGCGTCGAGCAGATCGACTACTCGCTGCCCCAGGTGCTGGACAAGCTGGACCCGCGCCGATCCATCACCTGGTTCGGCGGCCCGACCGCCATGACCGATCCGGAGGCCGATTCCGGCAAGGTCGGCGGTGTCATCGAGGAGACCGAGCGACGGCTGGTCGTCGTCATCGTCGGTTGATCGGCGGCCCTGTTCCGTTCACCAGTTCCCTGCACTCACAAACGACCCCACAAGCGCTCGTTAAGGGCGTGGCAAGCGCATCCCGGCATTGTCGTCGTCGACACCGGGAGTGCTCCTGCCGCGAGAGGGGGCGGCAGGATCACCCACCGGCTGCGACCGAGACGATCCGCTCGGCCTGTCGACGAGGGGTGACAGGCCGGGCGGATCGTCCGTGTGTGTGCGGCGGCCGCCGCCGGTGACAATTGCGGCGCTCGCGCCGGTGTCAATTGCGGAGCTCGCGCCGGTCTCGATTCGGCAGCGGCGCGGGTGTCCGACTCGAGGAATGATGGGGGTATGGAAACTGCGGTCGTCTTCGTCCTGGCTTGCCTGATCTACTGGTGGGGCTTGATCTGACCGATCGGCAGCCCCCGGGCTCGCCACGGACTCCTCCGGACGCGACGGAGTCCGTCCCGGCCGGTCAACGCGTGCCGACCAGCGCTTCCGCCGTACCCGGGTCCTGCTGTCCCACAGTCTCTTTCACGTTCCGCATCAAGAACACCGCCACCGTTGCCGCGACCACCGCGCTCACCGCGCCGACGGCGAAGGCGGCTTGCATACCCGAGCTGAAGGCATCGCGAGCCAGTCCCGCCAGCTGCGGGTCGCCCAGGCCGAGCGCACCGGCGATGGATTCGCGCGCACTCGCCGGCGCCCGGTCCGGCATCGCGCCGGAATAGGTGCCCGCCAGGATGGCTCCCAGGACCGCGACGCCGAGCGCACCACCTGTCTGCTGAATGGTGTCGTTGAGCGCCGATCCCACCCCGGCGTGTTCGGCGGGCACCGCGCTCATCAACGCGCCGATCGCCGCGGGCATCGCCAGACCGGCTCCCGCGCCGAGCAACGCCATGGCCATGGCCGGCAGCCAGAACCCGGTTCCGGCGTTCAGTGTGGCCAGCACCCCGAAACCTGCGGCGACGACGACCAACCCCGCGACGGTCACCGGCTTGGCGCCGAGTTTGCCGACCACGCTCGCCCCCAGCGCGTTGAACGCCAGCAGCGCGATCGCCATCGGCGTGAACGCCAGCGCGGTCCGCATCGGCGAATAACCGAGCACGAATTGCAGATATTGCGTCAGCACCAGGACCAGACCGCCGTTGGCGAAGGTCACCAGCACCAGCGAGAAGCTGGATCCGGTGAAGGTGCGGTTGCCGAACAGGTGCAGCGGGACCATCGGCGAATCGGTGCGCAGTTCGCGAATCACGAAGCCGCACAGCGCGGCAACCGTCACCACCGCAGCGGTGAGAGTCGCACCGTCCGACCAGCCGCGCTGCGGCACCGCGATGATCGTCCACACCAGCGCCGTCATCCCGACGATGGACAGCACCGCCCCCGGGAGGTCCGGCTTACGCCACGGTCCCCGCGATTCCGGCATGAGCACCAGCGCCGCCACGATCGCCACACCCGCGATCGGCACATTCATCACGAAGACCGAACCCCACCAGAAGTGGTTCAGCAGCGCCCCGCCGAGGACCGGGCCGCCGACCATGCCGAGGGTGGCGACCGCACTCCAGGCCGCAATGGCCTTCGGCCGTTCCCGGTCGTCGAAGACGGTGATCAGGATCGACAGGGTGCTGGGCATGATCAGGACGCCCCCGATGCCCATCAGGACCCGCCCGCCGATCAACATCTCCGGACTCCCGGCATACGCGGCCAGCAGTGAGGCGCCACCGAAGAGCGCCAGGCCGATCACCATGATCAGGCGCCGGCCGAAGCGGTCGGACAGACTGCCGGACGTGAGCAGCAGTCCGGCGAACACCAGCAGATAGGCGTCGATGATCCACTGGATCTGCTGCGCGTCGGCATGCAGATCGGTGGCTATCTGCGGGATGGCGACCGTCAGCACCATGTTGTCGATCACCAGCACCAGCGAGCTGAGGCACAGAACGACCAGGATCAGCCAGCGGCGCGAACTGCCGACAGCGGTCGATTCCGAACTATCCATCGCGAACCCTTTCCGAGGACCAGAAGCGCACACTGTGCGCTATGCCGAACACTGTACGTATACCGCACACTGTTCGGCAATAGGTACAGCGTTCACTCGGTCGAACGTCGTGCGGTCGCGACTATGCTGACCTCGACCTCGAAAGGAGAGCCGATGGCGCCACGGCCCGAGACGACCGAATCCGCGGACACCGCGCAGATCCGCTCGGTATGGACCCGCGAGCACCGGCAGCGCCGCGATCACCCGGCGCTGAGCCGAGCGCAGATCGTCGCCGAGGCGATCGCGCTGCTCGATGCCGAGGGGTTCGAATCGCTGAGCATGCGCAAGCTGGGCAGCCGGCTGGGTGCGGGCGCGACCTCGCTCTACACGCATGTCGCCAACAAGGAGGAACTGCTCGAGCTGGTCGTCGACGAGGCCTTCGGTGAGCTGCGGCTACCCGCGGAGCCGAGCACCGGCTGGCGTGCCGCGATGCTCGACCTGTGCCACGACATCCGGCGCATCCTGCTGGACCACCCGTGGATTTCGATGGTGATGACGACCGCGGGGCTGGTCTATCTGGGGCCGAACATGTTGCGGCTGTCGGAGGCGCTGCTGTCGATCCTGGAGGATGCCGGCTTCGACTCCGACACCGCGGACCGCGCCTCGAATACGTTGCTCGCCTATGTCATCGGCGCGACCTCGACCGAGGCCGCGATGCTGACCTCGATCGCGCGCAGCGGCCTCGACGAGCAGGTGTGGTTCGAGCAGTTCATGGCCGCCGCCGACATCGCCGCACGGCCGTATCCGCGGATCCATCAGCGCTTCGCCGCCCATCGCGGTCACGACTCGACCCGCATCCGTGAGGACAATTTCGACGAGGAACTCGGCCTGATCCTGGACGGCCTGCACGCGCGGCGGAGGTCCTGAGCGGCCGCTCGGAGCCTCCGCCGCGGAGATCAGCGGCCGGTGGGCAGATTCGCCCCGCCGGTCACATCGAGGACCACACCGCTGACGAAGCCGTTGGTGGCGATCATGTGCACGGCCTGCGCCAATTCCTCCGGCTCGCCCACGCGCCCGACGGGTGTGGTGGCGGCGAGGCCGTCGAAGAGGGTGCGGCGCCGCTCCTCCGGCACCCGCTCCCACCATTCGGTGTCGATGACGCCGGGGGCCACGGCGTTCACCCGCACCGGGGCGAGTTCGACCGCCAGCGGAGGCACCATGGCGTTCAGCGCCCCGTTGATCGCGGCCAGCCCGGCGGTACCGGGGAACGCCGCATGCGCCGACGCGGCGGTGATCAGGGTGATCGAGCCGTTCGAAACAAGGTGCGGCAGAGCGGCTTTGATGATTCTCACCTGCGGCCAGAACTTGCCGTCGAACCCCTCCGCCAGATGGTCGAGGTCGAGTTCGGCGAACGGACCACTGCCCGCCGAACCGCTGACCGCGACGACGAGGTGGTCGATGGGGCCGGACTGCGCGAAGAAGGCCGCGATCTGCTCGCTATCGGTCGCGTCCATCCGGTAGCCGCTGGTCTTACCACCCAGGCGAGCCACCGCCGCGTCGAGTTTGTCCTGACCGCGGCCGGTGACGACGACCTCGGCACCCTCGTTCGCGAACAGCGCGGCGGTGGCCGCACCGATTCCGGAACTACCGCCCATGACGACGACGCGCGGGATGCCGGTGCTGGAAGCGCTCATTGCTACTGTTCCTGTCCTGTACAGTTTGTCGAGACTGATAGTCTCGACAACGAGCGTAACGGGCGCGGTATTCCCGCGCATCGCCACCGCTGGGAGGCAGACCATGGGAACACCACCGCGGCAACCGGATTCGACGCCACCCGAACGCGCGCACACCGGCCGGCGGCGGAACGAGGCGACCCACCGCGCGATTCTGGACGCCGCCCTCGCCCAGCTCGCCACCTCCGACGGCGGCTCGGTCACGGTCGATTCCATCGCGGCCGCGGCCGGGGTCGGCAAACAGACGATCTACCGCTGGTGGCCGTCGAAGGGTGCGGTGCTGCTCGAAGCCCTGCTCGACCGCGCTCGCCAGGAGGTGCCCACCCCGGACACCGGCTCGGTGCGCACCGACCTCCTGGCCGTCGCGGATTCCACTTTCACCGGCGCCCAACAGGATTCGACCGCTCCGGCGCTGCGGGCGCTGGTGCGCGAGGCCGTCCGCGACCCCCACCTCGCCGAGCTGCTGCGGGAGTTCACCGCAGCCCGCCGCGCGGCCGTGCGCGACCTCCTCGAGCGCGCGATCACACGGGGCGAACTGCCCGGTGATACGGATGCGGACCTGCTGGTGGATCTGCTCTACGGCCTGTTCTGGTACCGCTTCCTGCTCGGCCACGCCCCCCTCGACCACACCACCGCGACCCGGCTCGTCGACACCCTGCTGCCGCCCGCCGTTAACACTTCTCACACACCCGGAGATGAGTCAGCGAATCCGTTCCCACGGATCGAAAACCCTTGATGGAAGGCCTGTTCACGATGACTCGGATTTCGCGACTCACCGCCGGCGCACTGGTGTGTGGCGCCGTCCTGCTCCCCCTCGCCCCCGCTCAGGCCGAGACGGTGCCGCAGGCCGCCGCATCCGTATCCGCGTCCCGGCCGGCTGCCGACGGCGGCAGCGGCTCGTCCACGCAGTCGATCATGTGCACCATCGTTCGCCTGATGCTGATGAACCAGGGACCCACCTGGTGCCAGTAACGGTCGGCGCCGCAGGGCACTGATCGATCACAGCGGGCGGGCCCGCACCGGAATTCGGTGCGGGCCCGCAGCTGTCGCTCTGTTCAGCCGTTGCCGTTCAGACCGGCGCGCACACCTTCCTCGATGCGCTTGCCGATCTCCGGATCGATGTTCTTCCAGTAGTCGAACACCCGGCTCAGCACCGGTTCGCGCACGCCGCCGAGCACATGCCCGACCACGTTGTCCACCAAGCGCTCCCGCTGTTCGTCGTTGTACACCTCACGCACCAGCGTGCCCGGCTGCGCCCAATCGCTGTCCTCGGCGTGCTGGATGTAACCGGCCCGCACCTGCTCGGGCTCGAAACTCCACGCCGCCTCCTCGGGGGCCGCGGCGGGGTCGGCATGCGGGCCACCGAACGAATTCGGCGCGTACACAGGCACTTCCGGTGCGTTGAAGTCGTAGCGCATGGCGCCCTCCTTGGAGTAGGAGTTCACCTCGGCCGCCCGCGCGCGGTTCGGCGGCAGCTGGTGGTAGTTGGTGCCGATGCGGTAGCGATGGGCGTCGGCATAGGCGAAGACCCGGCCCAGCAGCATCTTGTCCGGCGAGTAGCCGATACCCGGCACGATCGCCGACGGCTCGAACGCGGCCTGTTCGATCTCGACGAAGTAGTTGCGCGGGTTGCGGTTCAGCGTCCAGGTGCCGACCTCGATCAGCGGGTAGTCCTTGTGCGACCACACCTTGGTCAGATCGAACGGGTTGAAGCGGTAGTTCGCCGCCTCGCCCACCGGCATGATCTGCACATACAGCGTCCAGCTGGGGAATTCGCCGCGTTCGATGGCCTCCCACAGATCCTGGCGGTGATAGTCGGGGTCGGTGCCGGCCAGCCGGTCGGCCTCGGCCTGGGTCAGGAATTCGATACCCTGATCGGTCTTGAAGTGGTACTTCACCCAGAACCGTTCACCCTCGGCGTTGATCCACTGGTAGGTGTGCGACCCGTAGCCGTTCATATGCCGGTAGGTCTTGGGAATGCCGCGGTCACCCATCAGCCAGGTCACCTGATGCGCCGACTCCGGGCGCAGGGTCCAGAAGTCCCACTGCATGTTGTGATCGCGAAGGCCGTTGCCCGGCAAGCGCTTCTGCGAACGGATGAAATCGGGGAACTTGATCGGGTCCTTGATGAAGAACACCGGGGTGTTGTTGCCGACCAGGTCGTAGTTGCCGTCGGAGGTGTAGAACTTCACGGCGAATCCGCGCGGATCGCGCCAGGTGTCGGGGCTGCCCTGCTCACCGGCGACGGTGGAGAACCGGGCCAGCGATTCGGTCCGCGCACCCGGCTGGAACAGCGTCGCCTTGGTATAGCGACTGACATCGTTGGTGACGACGAGCTCACCGAAGGCGCCCGCGCCCTTGGCGTGCACGATCCGCTCCGGCACCCGCTCCCGGTTGAACTGGGCGAGCTTCTCGATCAGATAGTGGTCGTGCAGCAGAATCGGGCCCTCGGCGCCGGCGGTCAGCGATTCGTTGTCGCTGGGGACCGGAGTGCCCGTGTTGGTGGTGGTCGGCCCACTGATCGGCTTGGTCATCGCAGCCTCCTGTTTCAGCTGTCGCCCGGGATGTCCGGGCTGTCGTGATGGCGCGTCGTCACCGACGGCATTGCGGGCAGAGTCCCCAGAACACGACCTCGGCTTCGTCGATCGTGAACCCGTGTGTATCCGACGGGTCGAGGCAGGGGGCACCGCCCACGGCACAGTCCACGTCCACGACCGTGCCGCAGTTCCTGCACACCAGGTGGTGATGGTTGTCGGCGATACGGGTTTCGTACCGGGCCGGCGAACCGGCCGGTTCGATCCGGCGCAGCAGGCCGGCGCCCACACAGGCGCGCAGCACGTCGTACACGGCCTGCGTCGAGACCGAACCCAGCTCCTGGCGGACCGCGGCGGCCACCCTGTCGGCATCCGAATGCGGATGGGCGGCAACCGCTTCCAGCACCGCCACCCGCGGACGGGTCACCCGCAGGCCGGCCGCGCGCAATCGTTCGCGCGGATCGAAACCTTCGGTGTGCATGAACCCAGTCTGCCCCTTTTCTGGAATAAGTCAAGAAAAGACCGATGGGGATGTTCTATGAGAGCCCCGCACCCACGCCCGGCGACGTCTTGCCGCACGGCCGTGAATCCGGCGCTCGACCGAAATCCGCGACGCCGATTCCGATTTGGTTGCGGCGGTTGTGTGTTGGGCACCGCGCCGGATGCCGGTGGTTAACCTCGGCTCATGGGACGCCTATACGGCTGGGTGATCGGGGTTCTCGTCGTCGCACTGATCGGTGGCGCCTGCGCTACTGCGACCCCGGCACGAGCGGAGGACGCACAGACCTGCGCGGTCTCGTCCGGACGCGAGTTCGAACGGGCCACACCGGAATCGGTGGGCCTGGATTCGGCGCGGCTGGCGTCCGCCCTGCGGTTCGCCGACGAGCGGAACCGGCTGAACGTCAAGATTTTCCGGCACAATTGCCTGATCGGATCCGGCGCGCACAACGACGCCACCGACACGACGCCGTGGAATATCTGGAGCGTCACCAAGAGCGTGGTCTCGGTGATCGCCGGAATCGCCTGGGATCAGGGCAAACTCGACATCGACGCGCCGATCGACCGCTATCTGCCGCCCGGGCTCGGCGACGCCGCCCACCGCGCGATCACCGTCGAGGATTTGCTGACCGAGCGCTCGGGCCTGCGTGTCGGAGTCATCAACGAGGGCGTCTCCGGGGTGGTGCCGATCGATCCGAACAGTGCCGTGCAGGCACTCGGGGTCCCGCTCGACAATCCGCCCGGCACCCGGTTCTCGTACAGTCAGCGCAACGTCGATCTGCTGTCGTACGTGATCGAACTGGCCGTCGGCGAACCGCTGCAACAGTTCGCGCAGCGGGAACTGTTCTCTCCCCTGGACATTCAGCGCAGCGACTACTACTGGGCCCGCGATCGTTCCGGTCACACCTACGGCTATGCGCACCTGATGATCCCGCCGGACGACCTCGCCAAGATCGCTCTCCTGGTCGCCGACGACGGCGACTGGAACGGGGTACGGGTGGTCTCGGCCGACTATCTGCACCGCGCACAGCAGACCGGCCCGGGCCGCGAGTGTTACGGCTACCTGTTCTGGGCTCGCCCGGGATGTATCGAGATCCCCTCGTTCCTCCCCCCGGATGTGTTCGCGATGTCCGGGCTCGGACTGCAGGACGCCTTCTTCATCCCGAGCCTGGATCTCACCGTGGTGTGGACCGGTGTCTTCGGCGACCGGAGCAGCGGCGGACCGGCCGGTATCCTGCAAAATCTGACCGAGCTGACCTGGGAGTTCTTCCGCCGACTGCTCGGCGCCTTCGAGCACCCGCCGATCGCGGACCCCGGCCCCTATGTCGAGCCGCCGGTCACCCTGGACCCGCGCGCGTTCTTCGATCCCGATATCACCCTGGCGGTATTCGGAATCGGGCCCGACGCCTACCCCGGGTGCACCGTGCTGTCATGTCTGGACCACCCGCTGGCGCCGCCCTTCTCCGACGCACCGCCCGGCTGTGCGCTGGTGGTCTGCCTCGGCCCGGACCCCCGCACGCCCGGCATCCGCCGATGAGGCCGGGGCCGGGACCGGTACCGCCGGAGAGGACAGCCGGACCGCCCGGCGGCACCGGTCAGCCGGCGATACGCGCGATCCGCGCGGTATCCATGTAGTCCCGGAACAGGGTCACTTCCCCGTCCCGGACGTGCACCACGTTGACCGAGGTGCGAACTCGCGCCCGCGGCGCCCCCGGCAGCGTCATATCCACCTCGTTCTCCACGAAAAGCACTCCGTCCTCCGTGGATTCGTAGACCGTGGGGTAGACACCGTGCACCTCGACACCCGACAGACCCGACCAGCGTTGCGCGAGATGTCCGCGGATCGACTCTCGCCCCTCGAGCCGCTCCGGCATACCCGGAATCGGGAACGGGATCTCGAATACCGCATCGGGGGCGAGGGCCGCGACGAAGGCGTCGGCATCGCGCAGCGGCAATGTCGCGAACAGGTCCTCGACCACTTGACGGACACTGCGCACCGAACTGGAAACCATGACAAACTCCCTGCGTTAGAAGCGGAACGTACGCCCCGTTTATAATCCGGAACGCACGCCCCGTTTGTCAACGGTAACCGAGTAGACTCGCGCTGTGGCGGAGAAACAATTAGCCGAACCGGCGGCCGAACCGCGCCGCGCCCTGCGCGCCGATGCCCGCCGTAACCGGGAGCGGGTACTCGCCGCCGCCCGGGAAGCCTTTGCCGCCGAAGGTATTTCGGTTCCACTGGACGAGATCGCGAGGCGCGCCGGGGTGGGCCCCGGCACCGTCTACCGCCACTTCCCCACCAAGGAAGCTCTGTTCCACGCCGCCATAGTCGACAACATCGAGCGAATGATCGACTATGCGCGCCGACTCGAATCCGCCGGCGATCCGGGGGCCGCATTCTTCGACCTGCTGGACCATATGGTCGCCGAGGGTGGGGTCAAACGCGATCTCGCCGATGCGCTGGGCGGTCACGAAACGATCGAGATCACCGGTCCCACAAAGGAATTCCAGGCTGTGATCGCCCGGTTGCTGCGGCGCGCCCAGGATTCCGGCGCGATCCGCGGCGATATCGACTTCGACGATCTGATGCGGGTGCTGAAGGGCACCTTCGCGGGCACGCACACAGCCACCGGCGAACAGCGAACCCGCGCATTCGCCGTCGTCTTCGACGGACTCCGGGCCCGCTGCGAACCGGCCGGCTGAGCCGCACGACGAAAACGGGCCGCCCGCGATCGGACGGCCCGTTCGAGAAGATTCGCCAACGCGGTGTCAGCGCTGCGCGAGCAGGACTTCCGCGATCTGAATGGTGTTGAGCGCGGCGCCCTTTCGCAGGTTGTCGCCCGAGACGAACAGCGCCAGGCCGCGCCCCTCCGGCACGCCCGGATCCTGACGAATCCGGCCCACCAGCGACTCGTCCTTACCGGCGGCCGCCAGCGGCGTCGGGACATCGACCAGCTTCACACCGGCGGCATCGGCGAGCAGCTCCTTCGCCCGCTCCACCGACAGCGGCCGCGCGAATTCGGCGTTGATCGACAACGAATGGCCGGTGAAGACCGGCACGCGCACACAGGTGCCGCTGACCAGCAGATCGGGCAGGCCGAGAATCTTGCGACTCTCGTTGCGCAGCTTCTGGTCCTCGTCGGTTTCACCGGAACCGTCGTCGACGATCGAACCCGCCAGCGGCAGCACGTTGAACGCGATCGGGGCGACGTACTTGTTCGGCGCGGGGAACGGCACGGCACTGCCGTCGTGGGTCAGCTTCTCGGCGTCCCCGATCACCGCGCGGGCCTGCGTGGCCAGCTCCTCCACACCGGCCAGCCCACTACCGGAGACGGCCTGGTAGCTGGAGACGATCAGTCGCTGCAGGCCGGCCTCGTCGTGCAGGGGCTTGAGCACCGGCATGGCGGCCATCGTGGTGCAGTTCGGGTTGGCGATGATGCCCTTGACCAGGTTGCGGGTCTGTTCGGGATTCACCTCGCTGACCACCAGCGGCACCTCGGGGTCCTTGCGCCACGCCGAGGAGTTGTCGATGACGGTCACGCCGGTCGCCGCGAATCGCGGCGCCTGCACCCGCGACATGGTGGCGCCGGCGGAGAACAGGGCGATATCCAGTCCGGACGGATCCGCGGTCTCGGTGTCCTCGACCACGATCTCGCCGCCGCGCCAGGGCAGCGTCTTCCCGGCCGACCGCGACGAGGCGAAGAATCGCACCTCGTCGGCCGGAAAGTCGCGCTCCTCCAGCAGTTTTCGCATGACGGCGCCGACCTGCCCGGTCGCGCCGACCACACCTACGCGTACTCCCATGATTATCGCCCCGATCCCGCGTGCACGACCGCGACCTCGTCGCCGCCGAGGTCGAACGCCTTGTGCAACACCTGCACGGCGCCGTCCAGCTCGGAGTCCTTGACCAGCACGGAGATGCGGATCTCGGAGGTGGAGATCAGGTCGATGTTGATACCGGCCTTGGCCAGCGCCTCACAGAAGGTGGCGGTGACGCCGGGGTGGCTCTTCATGCCCGCGCCGACCAGCGAGACCTTGCCGATGTGATCGTCGTAGAGAACCTGGCTGAAGCCCAGTTCGCTCTGGCGCTTGGTCAGGAACTCCACCGCGCGCGGCCCGTCGGACTTGGGCAGGGTGAAGGTGATGTCGGTCTTACCCGTCTCGACCTTGGAGACGTTCTGCAACACCATGTCGATGTTGATCTCGGCGTCGGCGACGGCCCGGAACACCTTGGCCGCATATCCCGGCTCGTCCGGCAGGGCCACCACGGTCACCTTGGCCTCGCTGCGATCGTGCGCGACGCCGGTGAGAATTGCGTCCTCCAAGGGGATGTCCTCCATCGATCCGTAGATATAGGTGCCTTTGCGGTCGGTATAGGACGACCGCACGTGCACCGGAACGTTGTAGCGGCGGGCGTATTCGACGCAGCGCAGCATCAGCACCTTGGCGCCGGTGGCGGCGAGCTCGAGCATCTCCTCGAAGCTCACCTGGTCCAGCTTCTGCGCATCCGGCACGATCCGCGGATCGGCGGTGAACACGCCGTCGACATCGGTGTAGATCTCGCAGACGTCGGCCTCGAGCGCGGCGGCCAGGGCGACCGCGGTGGTGTCGGAGCCGCCGCGGCCCAGCGTGGTGATGTCGCGGCTGTCCTGCGAGACGCCCTGGAAGCCCGCGACCAGCACGATCATGCCCTCGTCGAGTGCGTCGCGGACCCGGGACGGGGTCACGTCGATGATGCGGGCGTTGCCGTGCGTGCCGGTGGTGATGACTCCCGCCTGGGAACCGGTGAACGACCGAGCCTCGGCGCCGAGCGAGTGAATCGCCATGGCCACCAACGCATTCGAGATACGCTCACCGGAGGTCAGCAGCATGTCGAGTTCGCGGGCCGGCGGCGCGGGGGCCACCTGCTGGGCCAGATCGAGAAGTTCGTCGGTGGTGTCACCCATTGCCGAGCACACGACGACCACGTCGTGCCCCTGCTTCTTCGTCTCGACGATCCGCTCAGCGACGCGCCGGATCCGCTCGGCAGACTCGAGCGAAGATCCTCCGTACTTCTGAACGACGAGAGCCACGGTGGGGTCCTCCAAGATCGACTAGCTGCTGTTACAGCCAATAAGACTACCGATCGGAGTCCGCTCGGTGGTGGGCTACCTCCGAGCGGCCACCGGGATCGGCCGGCGTCGTCCACCGGATTCACCACGCCGACCAGCGGCGATCCGGTTCCGGAGCGGTGGTGGGTGCGCGGCCGCGACGGCAGAGTCCCTGCGGCGCACCGGAATCGGCGCGGACAGCCCGGTTCATCAGCGGTTTTCCCGGTCCGCCGGGGCCCGGCACCCGCTCCCCTCGCACCAGCCGGCGTACCGGTGTGAGTAATCACACCGACCGGTTTAGCACCCGGTCGGCGAACTCCTTCGCGCGAGTCGGCGATGGGCGGCGCGGCGAAAGCGCACGATGGGCCTATGAAGAGCATCGAAATCGAGCTGCACACCGGCGATCGGGAGGTCGTCCACGACCTGACTCCGCAGTGCACCACGTTTCTGCGCGAGGCCGGCGGCGGCGACGGGTTGCTGCACGTCTTCGTCCCGCACGCCACCGCCGGCGTGGCCCTGATCGAGCTCGGCGCGGGCAGCGACGACGATCTGCTGCACGCCCTGCGTGATCTGCTGCCCGCCGACGATCGCTGGCGCCACGCCCACGGCTCGCGCGGGCACGGCCGCTCGCACGTCATGCCCGCGCTGATCGCCCCCTACGCCACCGTGCCGGTGCTGGGCGGCGAGCTGGCACTGGGTACCTGGCAGTCGATCGCCTTCGTGGACCTCAACGTCGACAATCCGATCCGCCGTGTGCGCCTGTCCTTCCTGCGCGATGCCGGATGATCCCGGCCGGGGCCGTCAGCCGCGCTCGAACCAGGTGATCTGCGCGCCGTTGCCGAATTCGCGGCGCTGCACGGGCGTGAACGCGGTGGGCCGGAAGTTGCCGGTGAAGGCGCTGATGCCGCCGCCCGCGACCACCGGATAACTCTTGATGATCAACGCGTCGATCTCCTCGACGAGCGCGCCGGCGAGTTGTCCGCCGCCGCACAGCCAGATGTCCTTGCCGTCCTCCTGCTTCAGGCGGCGCACCAGGGCCACCGGATCGCGCGGAACGAGCTCGACCTGCGGATCGTCGACGCGATCGAGCGTGGCCGATACGACGTACTGCTTCAGATGGGGATAAGGACTGGCGATGCCGACCGACAGCGCCGGCTCGTAGGTGCCGCGCCCCATGAGGATCGTGTCCCATTCCTTGTTGGGTTCGTCCACGGCCATTCCGACGTGCGGGCGGAGGTGCGCGGGAACCGACTCCGGATAGCGCGCAGTGACGAATTCCGACATGCCCTCGGCCACGGGATAGAAGTCGTACTCCCCACCCGGCCCGGCGATATAGCCGTCGAGCGAGACACCGACGAAGTAGATGAGCTTTCGCATACCGAGACCGCCTTGATTGTTGCACTCTAGCTGTAGTGGTTGAAACGTAGCACTACAGTCGAAGTGGTGTCAAGAGGGTGGGATCGGAGATTTCCGCGCGCCGATTCGGAGGCTCGCCAGGGCGGGCGATTTCGGGCGGCAGGGAACTGCGGCAGCGACTTGTGAGCAGTATCACATCGAACGATAATGGCGGTCATGCAGGCGCATGTAGGCGATCACATCCGCGTCCACAGCAATGCTGTGGGAATGCCCGAACGCACCGGTGAAATCATCGAGGCGCGCGGCACCGACGGCACTCCGCCCTACGTCGTCCGGTTCGAGGACGGACACGAAAGTCTGGTCTTTCCAGGGCCCGACTGGGAGGTCCTTCACCACCGGTAGCTGTGCGGACGACCAACGTCAAGCCCCCTTTCCCAGCAGGGGGCAGTCCCTCTTCGGGCACGTGACCGCTCACCCGGCAATCGTCCGGCCACTCGGGGTCGCGCCGACGTCGAGCGCGCTGCCGACCCGCCCCGGCAGCGCGACCGCAAACTCGGCACGCCCGCCCGAGGCAAACCAGACTGGTCGGTCTCTGTAACTCGTGGAACAGACCACATGGTTGACGACCGCGTGTGACGGCGGAGACAATCGGCCGAAGCAGTGGAGGGCAAGACATGCGCACGAAGACCGATCACCGATTCATCATCGATGTCGAACCCGATCAGGTTCAGGAAGCATTGCTGGCCGTCGAGCGGATCCCCGAATGGTCGCCCGCGCACCGCGACGTGCGCGTCGCGACCCGCGACGAATTCGACCGTCCTCGCCGCGTCTACGCCACGGTGACGACCCTCAACAACTCCGATCGTCAGGTCCTCGAATACACCTGCACCCCGGAACGCATCTCCTGGGAAGTGGTGGAGAGCGCCGCCGGCGGCGGCGGCAAGGGCTGGTTCGACATCGAGGAGACCGACGAGGGCACCGAGGTCTGGTACCACTCCGAGATCTATCTGCCCATTCCCGTTCCCGGTCTGCTGCTCAAGCGCACGCTGTCGCGGGTCAACGACGAAGCCGTGCACAACCTGATCGAGTACATCGAGAAATTTCCCTTCGGCGAGAACTACGAGGTCGGCTGACCGAGAGGTTCGCCGTCGCGGGCGCTGACGTCGGCTTCCTGCCACGATGTGCGAATGACCGGTGTCAGACGCACACGCATTCAAGCGGTCACCGAGGACGCCTCGGTAACCCAGCTGGAACTCTTCTTCGACCTCGTCCTGGTCTTCGCCTTCACCCAGGTGACCGATCTGGCGGCCCACGACGTCACCGCGCTCAACATGCTGCGGGCGGTCCTCGTCCTGGCGGTGATGTGGTGGGTGTGGATCGCCTACGCCTGGCTGGGCAATGTGGTGAAGGCCGACGAGGGGCTGGCCCGGGTGGCGATGTTCGCGGCCATGGGCGCGGGACTCATCGTGGCCGAGGTGATTCCCGAGGCGTTCCACGACATGCCGGGCGGCTGGTACGGACCGCTGGTATTCGCCATCGGATATCTCGTGATCCGGCTGGTTCATCTGGGGATGTTCTGGTTGGCCAGCACCGAGGACCGGCAGTTGCGCGGGCAGGTCGGCCGCTGGGCCGGCGGCTCGATCACCATCGGCACCGCGCTGCTGATCGTGGCGGCGGTCGAACACGGCACCGTGCAGATCGTGCTGTGGATCGCGGCCATCGCCGGCGATATGGTCTGGACCTTCTTCGCCGGCAACGACTGGCGCGTGAATTCGGCCTCGCATTTCGCCGAGCGGCACGGCCTGATCGTGATCGTCGCGCTGGGCGAATCGATCGTCTCCATCGGCGTCGGCGTGGCCGGGCTGCCGATCTCGTGGCCGATCACCGTGGGATCGCTGCTGGCACTCGCTGTTTCGGGCCTGCTGTGGTGGGCCTACTTCGACGTCGCCGCGACCGTCGTGGAACGCGCGATGACCGAGGCCTCGGGCCCGCGCCGGATCAAGATCGCGCGCAACTGCTACACCTTCTGGCATTTTCCGATGGTGGCCGGCATCGTCGCCATGTCGCTCGGATTGAAGAAGACGCTCAACTATCTCGGCGGTGCGGCCGGGCATACGCTGCAGGATCGGCTGCACGGCATCCCCCTGTGCGCGCTCTACGGCGGCGTAGTGCTGTACCTGCTGGCACTGGTGGGTTTCCGGCACTACGCGACCCGGGTGGTGCTGTGGCCGCGTCTGGCCACCGCGGCGGGGCTGGTCGCCCTGATTCCGTTGGCCGGACAGCTGCCTGCGATGGCTGCGCTCGGACTGCTGTGCGCGGTGCTGACTGTGCTGATCGTCTGGGAGACAGTGCGTTACGCGCAACCGCGTGACGAGGTCCGGCACGCCCACTGAACCGATTGCCGGGTTACCGCCGTCCGAGATCCGGTGAAACACGCTGCTGCAGTTTGTGATCCACCGTTTCCGGCACATGTCCGCCCTGCCGCACCGCGTCCCGCATCTGATTGATGTTCTCGCGCAGCACATCTCCGACCAGTTCGTCGGTGCGGGGGTCGGCGAGCACCTGGAAGATGATCCGGAAACTGGTGTCGGCGATGCCGCGGAGGATCTCTTCGTGGAACGGCAGGTAGCGCACCCGCCCGACCGCCGGATCGTTCTTGATCAGCTCGAGGATCATCGCGTCGAGTTCGTCCCGGTTCTCCTCCAGCGCCGCGGCGATATTGCGGGTGTACCGGCCGCGGCGCAGCACATCGGCCACCTCCTCCAGCACGGCCATGGTGACCGGGCGCCGGACCGCGTCGACGATCACGCCGACCGAGCGGTTCACGACCGCGGCGGTGACCCGGTCACCGAAGGCGCGGTCGGCCACGCGCGCCAGCCGGACCAGGATCACGACGATGCGCAGCAGCCGGAATCCGCGGAAGAACGGGCTGGTCACCGGGATCATGCCCAGGACCTCGTACCAGTAGACGAACGGGAACGTCCACGACCAATCCGCCCGCCGCCAGCGCCACAGGAATTCGAGGGCGAAGACCGCGCAGATCGACGTGTCGACCACCACGATCACGTGATACGTGTGCTGCGGCACGGTGAAGAAGGTGATCCAGGTGACCAGACCCACCGAGACCACGGCGAGCACCAGCATCAGCAGGTCGGTCCACAGCGCCGGCGGCTTACGCGGATATTCCTCGGGTAACGATCCAGCCGGGTACTGCGCCACAACGGTCCCTTCCACATCGAACGGGTACCCGCCGAGAGTAGCGGCATCGACGGCGCCGGCAAGCCGCCGCGAGTTCCGTGTGGCGCGAATCAGTGCCCGGCGCGGATGATCGCCTCGACGTTGCGTTCGGCCAGCGCGGTGATGGTCAGCGACGGGTTGGCCGCGCCGGTGCTGCCCGGAATCGCCGCACCGTCGACCACGTACAGCCCCGGATAGCCGTTGACCCGGCCGTAGTTGTCGGTGGCCCGGCCCAGGACCGCACCACCGAGAGGGTGCGCGGTGAACGGGGCGTTCGCGTCGTAGCCGAGCGCCTGGTAGTCGAACAATGCTCCCGACCGCTCCGCGATGCGCTGGTCGACCGCGCGGCAGGCGGCCACGATCCGATCCTGGGCCGCACGCGGCCAGCTCAGCGCGGCGGCGTCGCGCGCGGCGTCGTAGGTGATGCGAGCCCGGGTCGGATCGATCACCAGCCCGAGCGAGGCCAAGGCACCGGTCTCCACCGGAATTCCCGGGATGTACCAGTTCTCCAACGTCAACGGCATGCCGGATTCGTCGAAGATCCGGCTGGCGCTCGGCACGCCCTGGCCCAGCCCCGAGAGCCGGCTCTCACCGCGGGCCAGTGCGACGTCGCCGTTGGTACCCCACCCGTCGCCGACATGTTCGTCGAGATTGGGCAGTGCGCCGGTGGCGCGAGCCCGGACCAGCAGCTCGGTGGTGCCGATGGATCCGGCGCCGAGGAACAGCTTGTCGCAGGTGAGCGTCCGGGTGCCCAGCACCCGGCCGGTCGGATCGAGCTTGGTGACCTGCACGACGTAGCGGTCACCGTCGCGGCCGATGCTGTCCACCCGCTGCCCCGCGAACACCGACGAGCGGCCGGTGGCATGCGCGTACTTCAGGTAGTTCTGATTGAGGTCGAATTTCGCGCCGTTCGAATTGCCGAGATTGCTGCGGGCCGCGATGGCCGACGCCCGCGTGGCGCCGGCCAGTTCGGCGCGCACCGTATCCCATTTGAAGATGGACTCGCTGGGCTGCGGCTCGTATCCGGCCGCGCGCACCTGCTCGTCCCACATCCGGGAATGCGCGAACGGAGGCGAGTTGTAGATATCGGCCGGCATGACCGACAGGCCGAGCATCTGCCGCACACGCGGATAGTAGGTGCGCTCCAGCTCGGTGTAATCGACTGTGCCACCGAAGATCTCGTCGAAATGTCGGCGCTCCGGGGCGATCATGCAGCCGGAGAAGATCACCGATCCGCCGCCCACGGCCGCCGCGCGCCACACATCGATGCCGTCGAATTCGGTGACATCGAGGACGCCGCCGAAATCGGCGAAATGCATGGCGACCTTGGTGACGCCGGTGAAGCTGGTGCGATGCCAGAATCCGCGGCCGTCGGGCAGATCGTCACCGGTGAAGATCTCCCGCCACGGATCGTTCGGCCAGCGCGACCCGCGCTCCAGCACGGTGTTGGCGATACCCGCCTCGGCCAGTCGCAAGGCCGCGACCGCGGCGCCGAATCCGGATCCGATCACGATGGCCTCGGTGTGCTCCGGTGGATCCGGCTGCGGGACGAAGATCTCGGACACCCAGTTGCGGAACATCCCGTCCCACGCCGGATCGGCGGTGGCTGTTCCGGTCTCGCGCAACGCGCCCGTGGCACCCAGCAAAACCGCAGCACCGGCCGCCTGTAAAAAGGCACGTCTCCGCACCGGCCACCTCCCTCATCACGCATGGCCGCGCGCGAGATTACCGCCGAACTTCCTATCTCACAACAGGATCGGCGCCGGGGACCGCGGTGTTACATACGCGATCGCTATATCACGTAGTAGGCGACTCAGGCGCGCAGACGCTCGCGACGCAGCCGGTCGACCTCGGGCAGGTCGAGCGGTTCCAGTTCGCGACCGCCGAGGGCCCGCGTGAGCAGGTGGTCGGCCAGTTCGGGGTTGCGGGCAAGCGCCGGGCCGTGCATGTAGGTGCCGATCACCGAACCCTGCACCACGCCCTCGAGACCGTCGCCGACACCGTTGCCGACACCCTTGGTGACCCGGCCCAGGCCGGTCGCGTCCGCCCCGAGAGTCGTTCCGCCCCGGTGATTTTCGAAACCGGTGAGCGGCTGGGTCAGGCCGGCGAGCAGCGGCGTGGTGGCCACCTCGCCGATGGACCGGACCCGCTGCGGCGCGGTCGTCACGTCGAACAGGCCGACACCGTCCACACGCTCGCCGGCGGAGGTTTCGTACCAGTTGCCCAGCACCTGGATCGCGGCGCAGATGGCAAGTACCGGAACACCTTTCGCGGCGGCGCGCTGCAGGCCCGGATAGCGCTGCAGATGCCTGGTCGCCAATCGCTGCGCGGAGTCCTCGGCGCCGCCGAGGGTGTAGATGTCGAGCGTCTCCGGCACCGGGTCCGCGAGCGTGATCTCCACGATCTCGGCATCGATGCCGCGCATGCGCAGCCGCTGCCGCAACACCAGCGCATTGCCGCCGTCACCGTAGGTGCCCATCACATCGGGCAGCACCAGCCCGATGCGTACCGTCGATTCAGCCATTACCGATTTCCGTCCAGATCGCGATTCAAATCCCGGAAGGCGGTGTAGTTGGCGAGCACCTCGACCCGCCCGGGGGGACAGGATGCGATGGCACGCAACGGGTTCGGCACGGTGGTGTGCTCGACGCCGGCGTAGGTCAGCCGCACGCCCAGGTCGGTGGCGCGCTCGCCCGCCGCGACCACCTGGGTGCCCTCGAAGTGCTCGAAGCGCACGTCCCACAGCCAGGACAGATCCTCGCCGTCGGGAACCTGGCCGTTGACCGCGATCACCAGACCCGTCGCGTCGGGGTCGATCATGGACAGCGCCTCCTGCCAGCCGGCCGGATTCTTGGCCAGCAGCAGGCGTGCGGAGTGCTCGCCGACCTGCACGGTGCGGTAGCGGCCGGCGATCTCACGAACGGTTCCCGCCGCCTGCGCCGCGGTTTCGGCATGTCCGCCCAGCGCGACCGCCGCGGCCACCGCCTGCGCGGCGTTGCCGCGATTGGCGCGGCCCGGAAGCGCAAGGTGCAGCGGCAGTTTCAGCCCGTCGGGCCCGCACAGATACTCCGCGTCGACCCACCACTGCGGTTCCGGGCGCCGGAAGTCGGCACCGGTGCTGCGCCAGTGGTTGCCCTCCCAGACGATCGGTTCGCCGCTGCGCGGGCAGCTGGTGGCGTCGACCGCCCAGCCGCTGCCCGCCGACACCCAGACCACGTTGGGATGGTCGTAGGCGATCGAGGTGATCAGCACGTCGTCACAGTTGGCGATCAGCACGGTGTCGGGGTGGCGGGCCATGCCCTCGCGCAGTTTGCGCTCGATCATGTTGATCTCGCCGACCCGGTCGAGCTGATCGCGGCTCAGATTCAGCAGCACCACCGCGGCTGGGTTCAGCGCGTCGGCGACGTGCGGCAGATGCAGCTCGTCGACCTCGATGGCGGCCAGCGGCGCGGTGCGGTCGACGCTGAGCGCGGCGACGATTCCGGCGTCCATATTGGCCCCGTCGGCCTGGGTGACGACGCGGCCCAGTTCGGCCAGCGCGGCCGCGGTCATCCGGGTCGTCGTCGACTTGCCGTTGGTGCCGGTCACCAGCACCGTCCGCCGATCGCGGCCCAGCTGGGTCATGATGTCGGGGGCGATCTGCAGGGCGATCAGCCCGCCGATCATCGACCCCTTACCGCGTCCGGCCTTCTGCGAGGCCCACGACGCCGCTGCCGCCGCCCGCAGCGCCAGCCGTCCGCGCACCGAGATGTCTGCCACCACGCGAGTGTATTGGTGGCGAGACACTCGCGCGCGAGCGGCCGATGTGATCTGCGACCGACAGCCGGGAGCCGGTCAGTAGAGCATGCGCCGGTAGTTCTCCGGCGAGTAGTAGTCCCGCAGTTCTTCCAGCGATTCGGTGGTGTTGCGCTGTACCTCCTTCACCAGGACCGCATGGCTGGGCAGCGAGTCCTCCGGCCAGTGTTCCGGCCGCCACAGGTCACTGCGCAGCAACGCCTTGGCACAGTGGTAGAAGATCTGCTCGATCGCCACCTCGATGGCGAGGATCGGCCGGTGGCCCTTGACCACCATGTCGTCGAAGTAGGGCGCCTCGCGCAGCAGCCGTGCCCGGCCGTTGATCCGCAGCGTCTCGTTGCGCCCGGGAATCAGGAACAGCACGCCGACGTGCGGATTGGACAGGATGTTGAAATATCCGTCGCCTCGGCGATTGCCCGGCCGCTCCGGGACCGCCAGGGTGTGGTCGTCGATCACGTGCACGAATCCGGCCGGATCGCCCTTCGGCGAGGCATCGCACCGGCCATCGGCGTCGCTGGTGGCGAGGACGGCGAACGGCGCGGTCGCGATCCACTCCCGGTCGCGCGGATGCAGGCGCGTCCGTTCCTTCGTCGCGGCGCGCGGCGCCGGTTCACCGAGCAGTTCCCGAAGTTCCGCGGCGCTGGTGATCTCGCTCATCACCCCATTGAACGCGCGAGATCCGCCGCCCGCCACCTACATCGGGACGTCGAACATGTTCGGCCGGCCGGCCGCGTAGCGCGCACGGTCGGCCTCGCGCAGCGGCTCCAGCTGCGGCGCCCGATACAGTTCGAACAGCCGGCAGCGGGCGGCATTCGAGCCCGCGACGTCCAGCAGCGCGTTCACCGCGGTGCGAGCCGCCTCGCAGGCGCCTTCCATCGTCGCGAGATCGATGTTCGTGCGTACGTAATCGCCTGCGAGGAAAAGGTTTTCCAAGGCTCCGTGCGCATTCGGGCGCGCCGCCCACGAACCGGCGGTGTTGATCAGCAGCGGGTCGGCGTTGGTATTGCGGTTCTGCCCGGCATCCCAGCTCACGCCGGTATCGAGGAACCACGACACCAGGTCCGAATCCTCCAGCGCGGCACGACCTTCCAGATGCTTCTGCAACTGCGCCCAGACCTCGCGGGCGATTTCGTCGTGGGTGCATTCGATCGCCGGCTTGCCGTACAGGATGCCCGGCGTGTTCCAATCCGAGATGTCGACCGAGAGGCAGTCCCGGATGGAACCGTCGCCGGATTCGGAAAGCCTTGTGCGCGACCAGAACTGGTTCTGGGCGATGGAGGTGAGCGACCACGGGGAGTCGACGTAGGCGGTATGGCCGCGCGCGATCTGGGTGGGGCGGCGCAGATAGAACTGCATTCCGCTCATCCAGTTCACCACCAGGTCGTCCATGGCCGCCAATTCCGGCTGCACGGCCAGAATCTCCGGCGTCCACAGCCCACGGGCGACCTCGACCGGTACCGCGAGCACGAAGTAGTCGGCGTCGACCGCGCGCTCGCCGCCGCTGCCGCTGCCGCCGGCCACCCGGGCGCCCGAGATGCGCCGGTCGCGCACGTCCAGCCCGCGCAGTTCGGCGGTTTCGAAACGCACCCCCAATCCGCGCAGATGCGCCACCCACGGGTCGATCCAGGCCTCGTTGGTCGGCCCGTTCAGCAGCCGGTCCAGCGGTCCGTCGTTACCGGTCTCCAGCGGATTGCCCAGGAACTGCTCACCCATGGCACCGATGGTGCGGGTACTGGCGTGATCATCCTTGGCCGCGACCAGCAGTGTGGTGAGCGTGCGCGACATCAGCATGCGGAATTCCTGCGAGCGGCCGCGGGCGCCCACGAAATCGCGCCAGGCGAGTTTCTCCCATTCGCCGAAACGGCGATCGTCGCAACTCGTATTGAACACCAGCAGCCGATTGGCGAAATACGCCGCATCGGTCATCGGCATCTTCATCGAGGTGGAGATCACCGAGGCAACGGTTTGCCGGAAATCGTCCGGAGTGGCCCACGGCTTTCCGGCGCGGCCCATCGGCACGATGGTGTCGTCGGCGCCGGCGCGGGAAAAACGCGCCTCGGCGGCCGGGACCAGATTGTCCCAGACACCGTTGGCATTGCCCGCGAACGGAATTCGCCGCATGGTGTCGGGAATGTGGTGATAGAAACCGGGGAAGAATCGGAAACCGTGTTCACCCGGCAGGTCGGACCGGCCGTCGCGGCCACTGCCGGGCACCGGAATGCTGCGCGCCTTACCGCCCAGCGCCCGGCGTTCGTAGACCGTGACGTCGAATCCGCGTTCGGCCAATTCGTGCGCCGCGGTCAGTCCGGCGACGCCACCGCCGAAAATCGCGACCCGCCGACCGGGGTCGGCATTCGCACGAATCGGGCGCGCCATGGCGCCCGCGGTCAGCACACCCGCGCCGGCCACCCCGCGAAGTACCGTCCTTCGCGAGACGACCCCGTATTGTTCTGCCATCTATCGGGACCTCCACACCGCGGGTAACTGTATGCGGTGCGGCCGGGACCCGTATCGATTGGGGTGACAATCACACCGGGCACCAATTCGGCGGAGGAAATCCCCGCAGAAAAGTACCCGGCGCGATCAGTAGCCCTGCGGACCCGGATAGTGACTCTGCGGTCCCGGGTACTGCGTCTGCGGCCCCGGGAACGGCGGCTGCGGGACGTGATATCCGAAATCGTCGGCGACCATGGCCGCCAATTCCAACAGCGCCCGGCGGGTGGGCTTGCTGACCAGTTCCAGATCGATCTCCGCGCCCTCGGCGAGATGATCGTCGAACGGCACCACCTGCACCGCGCGGGTGCGGTCGAGGAACAGTTTGCGCAACTGGTCCAGATCGACGGTCGAGGCGCCGCGGCGAGAGGCGTTGACCACCACCACGGTCCGCTCCACCAGTTTGCTGTAGCCGTGGTGCTCGAGCCAGTCCAGCGTCGCCGAGGCACTGCGCGCGCCGTCGATGGCCGGGGAGGTGACCAGGATCAGCGAGCTCGCCATATCCAGCACGCCGGCCATCGCCGAATGCATCAGGCCGGTACCGCAGTCGGTGAGGATGATGTTGTAGAACTGCTGCAGAATGCCGATCGCGCGCCGGTAGTCGGCCTCGCTGAAGGCCTCCGAAACGGCCGGGTCCTGTTCGCTGGCAAGCACTTCCAGCCGGCTCGGCGCCTGCGAGGTATGGGCCCGCACATCCGAGTAGCGGCTGATGTGCTGATCCTCGAGCAGGTTGCGGACCGTCGAGCGGGTCTGGCGCGGCACCCGGTGGGCCAGGGTCCCGAGGTCGGGATTGGCGTCGATGGCGATCACGCGGTCACCGCGCAGCGAGGCGAAGGTCGACCCCAATCCGACTGTGGTCGTGGTCTTTCCGACGCCGCCCTTGAGCGACAGGATCGCGATCCGGTAGTCGCCGCGTACCGGCTGATTGACCCGATCCACCAGTTCGCGGTAGATCACATCGGCCGACGATTCGCCCGGGTTGATGGCGCCACCGGTCACCTTGTGCACGGCGCGGCGCCAGCCGCTGCGCGGTGAACGCCGCGCCCGCTTGAGCAGATTCAGGTCGTTGACCGAATTACCCGGCTGCACGGGCTGGGTCATGTGCTGCGGCTGGAACGTCGACTGCGGCTGCTGCTGGTAGCCCTGCGGCAGGTGCTGTTGCGGTCCGGGACCACCCTGCCAGCCGCCCTGCTGCTGCGGTTGATACTGCTGGGGCTGCTGCGGCGGAGTCGAGGGCAGCGGCGGCGGCGCCCAGCTGAAGATCTGGCCGCCGGCATCGGCGTCCGCGCCCTGCTGCTCGGGACCGGACGGCGGTCCCTGCCGGTCGTCGAAGACCCGGCGGACCATGCCGTCGGCGCCGATCTCCTGGCGGATCTCACCGTACGGGGTCTCCTGCCGGACCTCGCCGTATCCCGGCTCGCCGGCACCGGAGCGGAAGCCCCCGTGCTCACCCGGGTTGCCCTGCGCGGCGAAGCCACCCGGGTCGCCCGGATTGCCGTGCGGCGCGAATCCACCTGGCTCACCGGGGTTTCCGTGCGGCGGGAAACCACCGTGCTCACCGGGAGGCGCGAAACCGTTCTGCTCGCCCGGAAATCCGCCCGGCGCGAAGCCACCCGGTTCGCCGGGATTTCCGGGAGGCGGGAAACCCCCCTGCTCACCGGGGAATGCCGCCGGTGCGAAGCCTGGTTCGCCGGGATGACCCGGCGGCGGGAAGCCACCCTGATCGGCGGGGGCGCCCGGCGGCGCGAAACCCTGCTCACCGGGGAATCCGCTGGGCGCGAAACCCTGCTCACCGGGGAATCCGCTGGGCGCGAAACCCTCCGGCCCGGGTCCGCCCGCCCACGGCGGCGGGAATCCGTTCGGATCCCCCGGCGGGGCGAACGGACCGGAATGGTCGTTCATCGGGAAGCCCGGCGGGGCGAAACCCTGATTCGGCGGATACGGATTCGCACCCGGCGGTGCGAACGGCCCCGGCGCGAAGCCGCCCTGTTCGGGCGGGGCGAAGCCATCGGGCCCGAACTGCGGGCCGGGCGCAAACGTGGTCTGTTCGATACCGTCGGGCACCGGCGGAATGATCCCGGAGGCCGCGTGTTCGGGCTCCGCGGATTTCTCGGCGGGTGCGCCGGTCGGTTCGGATTCGGACGTCACGCTCGCCGTCCCGTCGGATGCCGTTGTGTCCGCGTCGGATTCGTCCGTCGACGGCAGCGAGGTCGGATTGTCCTGTTCGGCAGCTGTATCGCCCATTCCCTGCCCTTGCAACCAAGGCGGTGAAGTGGAGTTGTCGTTAGTCGTCACGTTTCCCCCATCTGCTCGACAGAGTTCGAGCAGAGAGCTCGCGGCCAATGCGCCACAACGCTAGCACGCTGGCCGAATACGGGTCCCCCGGTGAACAGCGTCCGCACCCCGTACCGGACCGGTTGTCGCAGAACAACGCCCACCGCCTTCCCGGCGGTGGGCGGTCCCGGCTGTCGAGCAGGTTGCCGCGCGCGAATCAGCGAGTGCGCAGTGCGCGGTTCACCGCGGAGACGACCGCGCGCAGCGAGGCGGTGGTGATGGAGGTGGCGATGCCGACACCCCAGGTCACCTTGTCTCCGATGGCGCATTCGACGTAGGCGGCGGCCTGCGCGTCGTCACCGGAGGACATCGCGTGCTCGGAGTAGTCCAGCACTCGCACGTCGTAGCCGATGGTCGCCAGCGCGTCGACGAACGAGGCCAGCGGACCGTTGCCGGAACCGACGATCTCCTGTTCGGCCCCGTCCACCTTCACCACCGCGGTGATGGTGTCGGTGCCGGAATCGGTTTCGGCGGCGGTCATCTTCTGCCGGATGCGCTCCAGCGGCAGCACCGGGTTCAGATACTCCTCGGCGAAGACGTCCCACATCTCCTTCGGCGTGACCTCGCCGCCCTCGCCGTCGGTGATCTTCTGAATCGCCTGCGAGAACTCGATCTGCAGCCGCCGCGGCAACACCAGCCCGTGGTCGGTCTTCATGATGTAGGCGACGCCGCCCTTGCCGGACTGCGAGTTCACCCGGATCACGGCCTCGTAGGTACGACCCACGTCCTTGGGATCGATCGGCAGGTACGGGACCTCCCAGATGATGTCGTCGACATCGGCGCCCGCGTCGTCGGCCGCGGTCTTCATCGCGTCCAGGCCCTTGTTGATGGCGTCCTGGTGGCTGCCGGAGAAGGCGGTGTAGACCAGATCGCCGCCGTAGGGGTGGCGCTCGTGCACCGGCAGCTGGTTGCAGTATTCGACCGTGCGGCGGATCTCGTCGATATCGGAGAAGTCGATCTGCGGATCCACACCGCGGGAGAACAGGTTCATCCCCAGGGTGACCAGGCAGACGTTTCCGGTCCGCTCACCGTTGCCGAACAGGCAGCCCTCGATACGGTCGGCGCCGGCCTGATAGCCCAGTTCGGCGGCGGCGACCGCGGTGCCGCGGTCGTTGTGCGGGTGCAGCGACAGCACGATCGAATCGCGACGGGCCAGGTTGCGGCTCATCCACTCGATGGAATCGGCGTACACGTTCGGCGTCGCCATCTCGACCGTCGCCGGCAGGTTGATGATCAGCGGCTTGTCCGGAGTCGGCGCGATGATCTCCGAGACCGCGTCACACACCTCGCGGGCGTATTCCAGCTCGGTGCCGGTGTAGGACTCCGGGCTGTACTCGTAGCGCCAGTTGGTGTCCGGATAGCGCTTCTCGATCTCCAGGCACAGGGTCGCGGCGTCGGTCGCGATCTTCTTCACCGCGTCGCGGTCGGCGCGGAACACCACACGACGCTGCAGGATCGAGGTGGAGTTGTAGAAATGGACGATCACATTGGCGGCGCCCTGGCACGCCTCGAACGTGCGCTCGATCAGCTCGGGGCGGCACTGGGTCAGCACCTGGATGCTGACGTCGTCCGGAATCGCGCCGTCCTCGATGATCTCGCGGACGAAATCGAAGTCGGTCTGGCTGGCCGACGGGAAGCCGACCTCGATCTCCTTGTAGCCCATTCGGACCAGCAGGTCGAACATGCGGCGCTTGCGGGCCGGGCTCATCGGGTCGATCAGGGCCTGATTGCCGTCGCGCAGATCGACCGCGCACCAGCCGGGTGCCCGGTCCACGACCTGGTTCGGCCAGGTGCGGTCGAAAGGAATGGGCGCAGCGTCGAATGCCGGGCTGCCGCCCGGGACCTCCTCCGCGAAGGGCCGGTACCGGAAGGTCGGCATCGAGGAGTTCTTCTGCTTGTTCCACGCGGGCTGATCGGCGGGCGCGGGTTTGGAGGGCGCGGTGATGGTGCGCGTTCCGGATACGAAGGCGTCAGCGGGTGACATGGCGTTTCTCCGAGGGTGTGGGTGGGTGTCCCAAGTTCTGGGGTCGACCGGCACTGCTGAACTCCGCGGCGGGAGCCGGTCCGATTCAGACCCCGTCGCGGCGGCCGAGGAGGAGTGCCCGCTGCATGATGTCGGCCAGTTTACAGGTCGGTCCGCGGCAGGGAAAAGGAGCCTCGCCACACCGCCACGTAGCCTGGCCGGATGAGTTACGACCACGTGCTGCTCCCCGCGGGCATCGCCACCTCGCCCGATGCGGTGGAGACCTACCTGGCCGCACAGCAGGGACGGCCGCAGACCGACGCCGTGGCGGCGATCGCGGACGAGGTGAACCGGCGCAACGAGGCCCTGCCGGAGGAAGAGGCGTTTCTCAGTGTCGCCGCCGGCGGCGAGGGCACCGGCGGCGCGCTGTACGTCGCCGCCCGCTACGACGCCATCGGCCATGTGCGTACCCTGCTGTTCGAGCTCGCGACCCCGCGTGACTACGCGCTCTACGATCCGCAGTTGAACTGGCTGATCGATCCGACCGATCGCATCGACGTCACCGTCACCCACGGCGGGGCGGGTGAATTCCCGTATCTGACCGAGCGCCTCGCGCATCAGTGGATCACCGAGCTCGCAGAACCGAATCCGTATCTGATCGTGGAACGCGACGATCACGTCTACATCCAGACCTATCGCGACGAGCCCGGCCTGTACACGCTGGAATATCGCGACGGCGGACCCGACCGGCATTTCGCGGTCCGGCTGGCGGACGGTGACCAGGTGGCGACACTGGTCTGGGACTGGACCGCCGGGGATCGGAGCCGTCTGGACGCGCTCGATTGGGAGGCGGTGACCTTCTGATCGGGGCTCACCCCGTGCTCAGAGCGTTCGCCGTCCCGACAGCGCGCGGCCGAGGGTCAGTTCGTCAGCGAATTCCAGGTCGCCGCCCATCGGCAGGCCGGAGGCGAGCCGGGTGACCGACAGGCCCGGGAAATCCCGCAGCATGCGCACCAGATAGGTGGCCGTCGCCTCGCCCTCGGTATTGGGATCGGTGGCGATGATCACCTCGGTGACATCGACACCGTCCTCCTGATTTCCGATGCGCGCCAACAGTTCTCGAATGCGTAGCTGGTCCGGGCCGATCCCCGAGAGCGGGTCCAGCGCACCGCCGAGCACGTGGTAGCGGCCGCGGAATTCGCGGGTGCGCTCGATGGCCTGGACGTCCTTGGGTTCCTCGACGACGCAGATCATGGTCCGGTCCCGGCGCGGGTCGGCGCAGATGCGGCACAGTTCGCCGTCGGAGACGGTCCCGCACACCGCGCAGAACCGCACACCGTCGCGCACCTTCTGCAGCGCCGACTGCAGCCGATCGATCTCCGGCGGCTCGACCGACAGCAGATGGAAGGCGATACGCTGCGCGCTCTTGGGACCGACGCCGGGCAGTTTGCCCAGCTCGTCGATCAGATCCTGGACCGGACCCTCATACACGGATATGTCCTATCGGGCCGCTCAGAACGGCAGGCCCGGCACGGAACCTCCGCCCATGCCGCCGGCGAGCGGGCCCAGCTTCTCGGCGGCCAGCTGCTGGGCGTTGGCCATCGCGTTGTTGACCGCGCCGACGATCAGGTCCTGCAGCGTCTCCACGTCCTCGGGATCGACGACCTTCGGGTCGATCTGCAGCGACTGCACCTCGCCGCTGGCCTTGATCGTCACCTTCACCAGACCGCCGCCGGCCTCACCCGCCACATCGGTCGCGGCGATTTCGGCCTGCGCGGCCATCACCGCCTGCTGCATCTGCTGCGCCTGCGCGAGCAGTGCCTGCATATCGAGCTGTCCACCAGGCTCCACGGTGATGTCCTCTCTGCGGGATGCGGATGTGCACCAGCGTAGTCACGTTTGGATCCAGCCCGGTACCGGCCCGGCCGGGCACCTTTACCATCGGAACAGGGGCCGGACGTCGGCACATGGGTCGGGCCAATCCGGTGGAGGCCGGTTATGTATCAGGATCAAGATCAACACATGTCTTCCGCACCTGCGCACACCACATCCGCACCCACGCCGCGCCGTGTCCGGCGGAGTTCGGCACTGACGGCCGCGGTCGCGCTCGCCGTTCTGGGGCACGGATCCGCCGTCTTGGCGCCGGCCGCGTCGGCGGATACCGATTACGGCGGCGGCTGCGTGCTCTACACCGACAATCCGGCGGCGACGGTCGACGCGCTGCGCAATCATTGTTCGGCCGAACAGCAGGACCAGATCTTCCGGGACGCGCCCCGCGGCGATGTGCCGACCGGGGTGACCAACGGCTGGGTGACCCGTCCGCCGGTGATGGAGGCGGTGGCGCCGACGTTCTGGATCGGCAAGAACTTCTCCACCGGACCCGACGGCGGCACCCTGACCAACCGGATCACCGCGGCCGGTATCGAAGGTTTTCCCGCCGACGTCTATTCCGGACCCGCCCGCCTGGACGGCCAACCGGCCTGGCTCCTGGACTACGCCCCCTCGATCACACCCCAGATCCTCGACGAGATCCGCCAGGTGACCCCCGGCGTCTGGTTCGGTTACTCCTGGTGGAGAGGGTTTTTCCAGACCACGCTGCTGCTGACGTTCGCCCTCACCGAGCAATAGGGCTTGACTCTCCCACTGCTGGAGGGTGTTCGCTTGTCCTCATGCCCGCGACAGTCTCCATCGGCGAGTTCTCCCGCCTCACCTACCTCAGTGTGAAAACGCTGCGGTACTACCACGAGATCGAGTTGCTCGAGCCGGTGTCGGTCGATCCCGGCTCGGGGTATCGGCGGTATTCGACCGCGCAGGTGGAACAGGCGCATCTGATTCGCCGCCTGCGTGATCTGGATATGCCGATGCCGCAGATCCGCGCGGTCCTCGCGGCGCCGGACCGAGCCACCCGCGATGCCGCGCTGGCCGCGCATCTGGAGCGGATGGAAGCGGAGTTGCTGCGGACGCGTGATGTGGTGGCATCGCTGCGGGCGCTGCTGTCCCCCGGTGCGCCGATCGACGTGCAGTACCGCCTGGTTCCGGAGTTCGCCGCCGTGACGATTCGCGCACTGGTGTCGCGGGCGGAGATCGGCGAGTGGTGCGGGGCGGTGTTCCCCCGCCTGTACGACGTGCTCGCGGCGGCGGGTGTGGCCCCGGCCGGCCCGAGCGGGGCGACGTATTCGGCGGACTTCTTCGAGAACGAGATCGGCGAGGTGGTGGCGTTCGCTCCGCTGGCAGCGGATCCGGGCGCCGCGTTCGACCAGCACCGCGAGGTCGCGGTGCGGCGATTTCCGCAGCGCCGCTTCGCGATTGCGATCCACGCCGGGCCGTTCACCGACTTCGATCGCACCTACGGCGCGCTGGGTTCGCATGTGGCCGAACACGATACCGCGCTGACGGAGCCGATCCGCGAGATCTATGTGGTCGGCCCGCAGGACTGCGCGGACCCGTCCGCGCAACGCACCGAGGTCTGCTGGCCGATCACACCGGCGTGATCGGCCGCACGCGACCTGCGGGCATATTCACGAATTTCCCACGAAGAGAGGACATTTCATGTCGATCAGTCTGGCCGCCGTCACCTTCGACTGCCGTGACGCCACCGCCCTGGCGAACTTCTACGCACAGTTGCTGGAGCGTCCCGTGGACGCGGACGCTACGGAGTATTTCGCCTCGATCGGCCGCGGTGACGGCAGCGGCCCGGCGCTGATGTTCATCCAGGTCCCCGACAAGACCCCGGGCAAGAACGTGGTCCATCTCGACCTGAGCGCACCGGACTGGCGCGCCCAGATCGAGCGGGCGGTCTCGCTCGGCGCCGAACACATCGGCGACTTCGACGAATACGGCGTGCAGTGGGTAACCCTCGCCGACCCCGAGGGCAACCTGTTCGACATCGCCCACCAGCACTGAGCTGGGCCCATCCCGCCGGAGCGAAGCGGAGGCAAATTAACCGAGCTCGCGCTTCAGGTTCTCCAGTACCTCGGCCTGGATCTTCTTCAGGCCGAGCGGGGCGAAGATGCCCTCGAAGAAGCCGGCGACCCCGCCCGCACCCTTCCAGCTGGTGCGGACCGTCACCAGCGAACCCTCCCCCGAGGGGGTGACGGTCCAGGTGGTGACCATCGTGGAATTCGAATCCCGTTCGGTCACCATCGAATCGGAGACCGAGACGACCGCGTGGACGTTGCGGGAGCGCTTCTGCGTCGCCTGCAGCGTCCATTCGGCGACGGTTCCGGCGCCCTTTCCACCTTCGAGCACCTTGTAGTCGTGGTAGTGCGAAGACAGGATGCGGGGCCGCACATCCTGGTAGTCCGCGATCGCTTCCAGCGCACGCTGCGGTTCCGCAGCGACGACGGTCGAGCTGGATGCACTGACCTGTCCCACAATGAGCTCCTAGTCGATCCGGGTTCGTTCGGGTTTATTCGGGCCGTTCTGCGGGGCTATGCTACGCCGCGTCCGGTGCAGTTCCGGACCGGCAGCCGCGGTTTCGCTCTGCCCAGAGCTACGCCCGGGGGGATGAGGTGTCGAACGTCGCTGTCGGCGCGCGCCGTGTCAACAACGTACTCAAGTGGGTCGGCGTCATGATCGTCGGCGTCGTCATGATCGTCGGCGCGGTCACGATGCTGAACAGTCACGGCAAGGTCGACTGCGGCGGTGAGACCATGCGGTCCGGGGACCAGTGCGTCCAGGTCGACAAACACGGCCACCGCACCACCCGCTCGATGGACGAGCAGGCGTCGGACAACACGCGGACCGGTTGGCTGCTGCTCGGTTTCGGCGTGTTGATGATCGTCGGCGGGGGTGTGTTCCTGGCCGGGGAACTGCGCCGCTCGGGCGGTTCCGGTCGGAAGAACGGTATGCAGGTGGTCGCGAATCCGGCCGCCTATCCACCCGCCGGCCCCGCCTATCCGGCGACGCATGCCACCCCGCCCGGCTATCCGTCCGGTTATCCCGCGCCCGGTTACGCGCCCGCCGGAACCGGCTACCCACCACCGGCGCCGGGCTATCCACCGAACTCGGGTCCGTCCGGTTACGCGGAATATCCGTCTGCCGCACCGTATTTCGCGCCGGGTGGACCCGCACCGAGCTACCCGCCGACGCCGCCCGGTTATCCGCCGGCCGCCCCGGAAGGGGCTCACCCCGGCCATCCGCCGCGCTGAACTCTTCCGTTGCACCGAGCTCGAGCCATCGCTCCGCCCCTGGACTGCTCCACATTCCACATTCACCGGCTGTCACCGGCGTGCCGGGAGCCCTCCGCAGAGCGGTGGCGACGGCGACGGGCGCGGTCCGCGATCATCGGCGCTCGAATACGGATCGGCCGTCGGCGCGGCGGACGGCCGATCGGGACCTTCTGCGGCAGCCGTTCACCCCGGAACCGGAACGCCCGTTCCGGGACCGGTGAAGAAATTCGACTGGTTCGTCACAAATCCGGAGGCAGCGTATAGCCGTACGATTCCGTCCGGAAATATGTCTGCGAGCTGGGCGGATGACCCACAAGTGCGGACCGGTCCAGTGATCGAACGCAATGCAACATATGCGTGAAGAATCGCGCCCACGGGTACCCTCGCGGTGGCCGGGGGAAACCGGGAGCGATAGCGTCAGGGGGTGGCAGTGAGTCTGGGGAAGGCCGGCCGCGCGCCGGCCGCACGCGAATCAGGTTTTGCCGCGCACCGAGAAGGTGTCGAGCGTCTGCTCGCCAGCTATCGTGCGATTCCTTCGGATGCCAACGTGCGGTTGGCGAAAAAGACGTCGAACTTGTTTCGCGCCCGGGCGAAGAACCCCGCACCCGGACTGGACGTTTCGGGTCTGAACCGGGTGATCGCGGTCGATCCCCAGGCGAAGACCGCGGATGTGGCCGGCATGACCACCTATGAGGATCTGGTCGCCGCCACCCTGCCGTACGGCCTGGCGCCCTTCGTGGTTCCGCAGTTGAAGACGATCACGCTGGGTGGCGCGGTCACCGGCCTGGGAATCGAATCGACGTCCTTCCGCAACGGTCTGCCGCACGAATCCGTCCTCGAGATCGATGTGCTGACCGGTGCGGGCGAGATCATCACCGCCACCCCGGACGGCGAATACGCCGATCTTTTCCGCGGCTTCCCGAATTCCTATGGCACGCTGGGTTATTCGACTCGGCTGAAGATCGAACTGGAATCGGTGCAGCCGTATGTGGCGCTGCGCCATGTGCGTTTCCACGATCTGCGCGAACTCGAAGCCGTCATGGCACAGATCGTCACCGACCGCAGCTACGACGGCGAGCGGGTCGACTATCTCGACGGCGCGGTATTCACCGCCGAGGAGAGCTATCTCGTCCTGGGCCGCCAGACCGACGAACCCGGCCCGGTCAGCGACTACACCGGGATGGATATCTACTACCAGTCCCTGCGGCACGACAGCGCCGAGCCCAAACGCGACCGGCTGACCATCCACGACTATCTGTGGCGCTGGGACACCGACTGGTTCTGGTGCTCACGGGCATTCGGCACCCAGAACCCGAAAATTCGCCGGTTCTGGCCGAAGCGATACCGCCGTTCGAGCTTCTACTGGAAGCTGATCGCGCTCGATCACAAATACAACATCGGCGACAAACTCGAGGCACGCAAGGGAAATCCGCCGCAGGAGCGCGTGGTGCAGGACATCGAGGTGCCGATCGAGCGCACCGCCGATTTCCTGCACTGGTTCCTGCGCGAAATCCCGATCGAACCGCTGTGGCTGTGCCCGCTCCGGCTGCGCGACAGTGCGGAAGTACCGGGGACACCCGAGGATCCGTCGCGTCCGTGGCCGCTGTATCCGCTGGAACCGGATCGCACCTACGTCAACGTCGGTTTCTGGTCGGCGGTGCCGAAGCAGCCCGGGCAGATCGAGGGTGCGGCCAATCGCGCGATCGAGGAGGAGGTCGCGCGCCTGGACGGCCACAAGTCCCTCTATTCGGATTCCTACTACGCAGAAGACGATTTCGCGCGCCTCTACGGAGGCGATCACTACGCGAATCTGAAAAAACGCTACGACCCCGATCATCGTTTGCTGGATTTGTATTCGAAGGCGGTGCAACGCAAGTGACGACATTCAAGGATTCCCAGCTGCCCCCGTTCTCGGAGCTGGGAACGAAACTCAGCATTGCCGAAATCTTCGAGACGCTCGTCGACGGCGGCGTCCCGATCCGGTTCTCCGCCTACGACGGCAGCAGCACCGGACCCGACGATTCGAAGTTCAGCCTCGAGATCACGACCCCGCGCGGCATCAACTACATCGCCACCGCACCGGGCGATCTCGGCATGGCGCGGGCCTATATCTCCGGTGATATGGCGGTCGACGGCGTCCACCCGGGCGACCCGTACGACATCCTGAGGGCGATGACCGATTTGAAGTTCCGGCGCCCCTCGGCGCTGGCACTGGTCACCATCGCGCGTTCGCTGGGCTGGGACGCCCTCAAGCCCATCGCGCCGCCGCCGCAGGAGACGCTGCCGCGCTGGCGGCGCATCGCGCTCGAGGGGCTGCGGCATTCGAAGAATCGCGACGCCGAGGTGATCCACCATCACTACGACGTGTCGAACCGGTTCTACGAACTGGTGCTCGGCCCGTCGATGACCTACACCTGCGCCTGCTACGCCGATGAGAACCAGACTCTCGAAGAGGCCCAGGAGAACAAGTACCGCCTGGTGTTCGAGAAGTTGCGGCTCAAAGAAGGCGATCGGCTGCTCGATATCGGCTGCGGCTGGGGTGGCATGGTCCGTTACGCGGCCCGGCGCGGAGTCAAGGTCATCGGCGCCACGCTGTCCAAGGAACAGGCCGAATGGGCGCAGGCCAAGATCGTCGAGGAGGGTCTGCAGGAGCTGGCCGAGGTCCGCCACAGCGACTACCGCGACGTCACCGAAACCGGTTTCGACGCGCTGTCGTCGATCGGCCTCACCGAGCACATCGGGGTGCAGAACTATCCGAGCTATTTCGGCTTCATCAAGAGCAAGCTGCGCGACGGCGGCCTGTTCCTGAACCACTGCATCACCCGTCCCGACAACACCCGCACGACGAAGGCCGGCGACTTCATCGACCGCTACGTCTTCCCGGACGGCGAGCTGATCGGTTCCGGCCGCATCATCACCGATATCCAGAACATCGGGCTCGAGGTGCTGCACGAGGAGAATCTGCGCCCGCACTACGCGCTCACCCTGCACGAATGGTGCAAGAACCTGGTCGCGAACTGGGACGAGTGCGTCGCGGAGGTCGGTGAGGGCACCGCCAAGGTGTGGGGCCTCTACATGGCCGGCTCCCAGCTGGGCTTCGAGCGCAACGTGGTGCAGCTGCACCAGGTGCTCGGAATGAAGCTCGGGGACAAGCAGAGCTGGGACGTGCCGCTGCGACCGTGGTGGAACGCCTGATCGTATCGGCACGAAAAGTGTTGCCCGCAGGCCGGATTCGCGTTGTCGAATCCGGCCCGCCGGCTCAGTGCAGGAGCGCGTTCAGGAACGGCCGGGGAATATCGAACGATCCGGTGCCCTCGCCGGCGAGCAGCATATCGTCGCGCAGCGAGTGCAGCAGATAGCTCAATTCCGGACCGGCGTCGAGAAGTGGCCGGGTCCAGCCCAATCGGGCGCAGCGGTCCAGCGCCGGCAGCAGTGAGGTGATCGCCTCGCCGTTCCAGCCGGCGACCGACAGGCATTCGACCAGCAGCAGCGCGGCATCCAATTCCGCACGGGGACGGTTCTGTTCGACCATCCGGCCGTAGAGTGCGCGCGCGCGTTTCACCGCCGCTTCGAGGCCCTCGGCCGCCGCATTCGCCCCGTCCAGACCGCGATAGTGCCGGGCCAGCAGCACGCGCACGGCCGCGACCTCCTCGGCCTCCGCGGTGAGGGCGGCCGTACCGGTGGAATGGCGCAGCACCGGGGCGGGCGGCTCCGGCCCGGCGGGTGGCTCGACGAGCCCCAGCCGCAGCCGTTCCGCCCGGATATGGGCGGCCATGCGCGGGAGTTTGCGCTCGGCGGCCATCCGCGCACCCTCGTCGAGCCGGGTTCGCGCGGTCTCGGTGTCGCCGAGCACGGCCTTGACCCGCGCGCCCACCACGAAGGTGGTGATCATGAAATCCACCGCACCGATCCGGGCCGGCAACCGATGGCTCTGCTCGAGCAGCCGATCCGCCTCCTCCAGATCGCCGCGCCGATAGGTCAGCTCCCCCAGCAGCGCCGCCGCCACTCGCACGGCCGGCGAGCGCGGACCCGAGCGCTCCCGGGCGATCTGCCAGGCCTTCTCGAAACACCGGGTAGCGGTGTCGATATCGAGCTGTTCATAGGCCACCGCGCCGGTGTTGAGCAGACCCAGCACCACACCGAGCGGATCCTTGGACCTGCTGTGATAGGGCGCGGCCCAGTCCTGGACCGCCAGCGCGCCGTCGAAATCGAAGTCGCACAACCGCACGAACGACACCAGGTTCGCGGCGGTGGAGACCGTCCACGGCGGCAGCTCGTGGGGCTCCTCCAGGCACGGCAGCGCCTTCTCGAGCACACCGTCGGTGCGGTCGCGGGCCACCAGGTCGGCGGCCGACAACACCGCGGCCTCACACCGCTGCCGGATGGCATCGGCATCCGAGGGTGAGCTGCGGGCGAGCATATTCGACAGCCGTCCCAGCGCCGTACGGGCCGCTCCGGACTGCTGCAGGTTGATATTCGCGCGCGCCAATGTCATCAGCAGCTTCGACCGCGAAGTCACCTGCTGCACAGGTAGTTTCGATACCGTCCCGAGCAGGGTCGCCAGGCGCGAGGTGTCGATCAGGTCCATGCCGCCGTTCTCGACCAGATCCACCGCCATCTTCAGATCGGTGGCGGCCAAGGCGTGATCCACCGACTTGCGCAGTTGCTGATGTTCGGCGTACCAGCGAGATGCCTTGCGATGCAACGACTTCAACTTGCCCGGATGCACTCGTTCGAGCCGGGCACGCAACTGCTCGGCGAACAGCGGCTGGATCCGAAACCAGCCCGGATCGTGTTCGACGCGGGTGACGAACAGTTCGCGCTGCTGCGCCTGTTCCAGCAGTTGCTCGGCATCGGGTTCACCGCTGAGCGCCGCGGCCAGCCCGCCGTTGAGCTTCTCCGCGATCGAGATCGACATCAGGAATTCGAGCATGCGCGGTTCGAGCCCCGCCAGCACGTTCTCGGCCAGATAGTCACGGATGGCGTGGTTGCCGCCGGACAGGTGGGCGATCAGCTGCGCCGGATCCACCGGCGCGCCCGTGGTGTCCCCACGCAACGACAAGCTGACCAGCTGAATCGCCGCCGGCCATCCGTCGGTGGCGGCGTGGATCTGCTCGACCTGGTCGTCGGTGAGCGGAAACTTGTTGCGCTCCAGCAGGATCTGCCGCGTCTCGGCGAGAGTGAGCCGCAGTTCGTGGCTGCCGATCTCGACCAGCTCGTCGCACACCCGCATCCGGCTCAGCGGCAGACCGGCCTGCTCGCGGGTGGTGATCACGAAGCGCAGATGGTGACATCCGTTCTCCAGCAACGCATCCATCACCCGGTGCGCGCCCTCGTCGGTGATCCGATCCCAGTTCTCCACCACCACCACGACGACCTGCCCGCCGGCATGGATCTCGTCGATCAGGGTGGAGATCGCGTAGGGCACCGCCTCCGCGGTGCGCTCCTCGAGCACCTCTTCCAGCCCGGAACCGATATCCGGCGCCACCCGCCGGATGGCCTGGATCAGATGGGCCAGCAGCCATACCTCGTTGTCGTCGTCGTGGTCGATCCCGATCCACGCCACCGCGATGCCATCGGCGGTGAGTTCGGCGCGCCACTGGGCGGCGATCGTACTTTTCCCGAAGCCCGCCGGTCCGTGGATCACGGCCAGCCGGCGGCGGCCGCCCGTGCGCAGGATATCGAGCAGCCGCGGCCGGGGAATCGGCTCACGGGCCGGGGTCGGCGGGCGGAATTTCGTTGCGGCCGTGGGCGGTAGCGTCGGGGGCTGGGCGAGGGCGGGCGGGCCGGGAGTGCGCAGCGCGGGCAGGCCCAGTACCGCGCGGCTGCGGCGCGAGGTGATCGGGTGGGGCGGCGCCTCGGTGGCGGCGGTGCGGTCGTCGGTCGTTTCGCCGTCGAGCAGGGCCATCTCGTCGGCGGTTTCCCCGTGCGCGATCTGCACCGCGCGCATCTCCTGCCCGAACTCCAGCGCGGAGGCCGGGCGATCGGCCGGATCCTGGGCCATGGCCGCTTCGATCACGCCCGCCACATCGGCCGGAATGTCCTGTTCGCGAAGGTCGGGGACCGGCTGGGTGGTGATCCGCAGGAATTGGGCGACCACGCGCTCACCCGAGCGGCGTTCGAAGGCGGCGTGCCCGGTCAGCAGCGCGAACAGGGTTGCGCCCAAACCGTACACATCAGACCGCACGGTCGGTTCCTCACCTTTGAGCACCTCGGGAGCGGTGAAGGCCGGCGATCCCGTGATCATGCTGGTCGAGGTCTGGAAACCACCCGGGATGCGGGCGATACCGAAATCGGTCAGCTGCGGTTCGCCGTAGCGGCTCAGCAGCACGTTCGCCGGTTTCACATCGCGATGCAGGACGTGCACGCGATGCGCGCTCTCGATCGCACCCGCGAGCTTCACCCCGACCCGCAGCGAATCCGACCAGCTCAACGGGCCGCGATCGCGTATCAGCTGTTCCAGCGAACCGTGCGCGGCGAACGGCATGACGAGGAACGGCAGGCCGCTGGGCGTGACGTCGACCTGCAGAACGTCGACGATATTCGGATGCCCCGACAGCCGGCCCATGGCATGTTCCTCGCGCAGGAACCGCTCCCGGCTCTCCTCGTCGATCTCCGAGGACAGCACCTTCACCGCCACCACGCGATCCAGCGCCCGCTGCGCACAGCGATAGACCACCCCGAAACCGCCGCGCCCGATCTCCTGCGCATCGAACAGCCCCATCGCCTCGAGTTCGTCGGCGATGCGAATCGGTTGGTAGCGCTGGGTATTCGCCCCCGCGGCTGCCTCCGAGTCCGCCGCGGGATCGTCGTCGCTGCGGACCTTGCCCGTCTGTGGATTCATCTGGCCACCTCGAACGTTCCGCCCTCATTCCAACGTAGCGCGGTCCGTGCGTATCCGGACACAGTTCCGCCCGCTTCGATTCGCGACCGTTTCCGTCGGCGGATAAGGGCGACGAGACAGCAAACGGCCCGGATCACGCGGAAACGTGATCCGGGCCGTCGCAGGGGATCTCGGCGTGGCGAGAACCTTACTTGCGCAGCGAGTCCGGCACCTGGAAGCGCTCACCGAACTTCGCGGCCAGCTCCTCGGCACGGGCGATGAAGCCCTCCGTGCCACCGGGGTAGCCGACGATGAACTGGTGCACACCACCGGTCCAGGCCGGGTAGCCGATACCGAAGATCGAGCCGATGTTCGCGTCGGCGGTGCTGGTCAGCACGCCTTCGTCGAAGCACTTCTGGGTCTCGATGGCCTCGATGAACAGCATGCGGTCCTTCAGATCCTGCAGCGTGACGCCCTCGGGCAGCTCACGCTTGGAGTTGAAGGCGTCGCGCAGGCCCTCCCACAGGCCGGCGGTCTTGCCGTCGGCGTAGTTGTAGAAGCCGGCACCGTGCAGCTTGCCCTTGCGATCGAACTTGTCGATCATGGTCTCGACCACGCGGCCCGAGGCCAGCGACGCGGCGGAGATCGCGACGCCGTCCTTCTCGGCGGCCTCCTTGGTCTCCTTGAAGATCTTCTGCATGGTCTCGAAGTTGAGCTCGTCGCTCAGCTTCAGCGGCGCGGCCGGGTAGCCCGCCTGCAGACCGGCCTGCTCGATGGTCTGCGGGTCGATGTTCTCCTCGAGCATCATGATGGCCTCGTTGATGAACGTGCCGATGACGCGAGAGGTGAAGAAGCCGCGGCTGTCGTTGACCACGATCGGGGTCTTGCGGATCGCGAGGGTGTAGTCGTACACCCGGGCCAGCGCCTCGTCGGAGGTCTTCTCGCCACGGATGATCTCCACCAGCGGCATCTTGTCGACCGGGGAGAAGAAGTGGATGCCGATGAAGTCCTCGGCCCGCTTCACACCGTTGGCCAGCAGGGTGATCGGCAGGGTGGAGGTGTTGGAGCCCAGCAGCGCGTCCGCGTCGACGACGTCCTCGATCTCCTGGAAGACCTTGGCCTTGAGATCGGGGTTCTCGAACACGGCCTCGATCACGAAGTCCACGCCGGCCAGATCCTTGGGATCGGCGGTCGGGTGGATGCGATCCAGCAGCGCCTTGGACTTCTCCTCGGTGGTCTTGCCACGCGAGAGCGCCTTCTCCTCGAGCTTCACCGAGTACTGCTTGCCGCGGTCGGCGTTCTCCTGGGAGACGTCCTTCAGCACGACCTCGAAGCCGGCCTTGGCCGAGACGTAGGCGATGCCCGCGCCCATCATGCCGGCGCCGAGCACGCCGATCTTCTTGATCTCACGCTTGGGCACGTCCTTCGGACGCGAACCACCGTTGTTGATGGCCTGCAGGTCGAAGAAGAACGCCTGGATCATGTTCTTCGCGACCGGGCCGGTCAGCAGCGAGACGAAGTAGCGCGACTCGATCAGCGACGCGTTGTCGAAGTCGACCTGCGCGCCCTCGACCGCGGCGGCCATGATGGCCCGCGGCGCCGGCATGTTCTGCCCCTTGAGCTGCTTGCGCAGGTTGGCCGGGAAGGCCGGCAGGTTGGCGGCCAGCGCCGGGGTCGACGGGGTGCCGCCCGGAATCTTGAAGCCCTTGCGGTCCCACGGCTGGGTGGCGGCCTCGGCGTTGTCCTTGTTGGCCTTGATCCACGCCTTGGCGGCCGGGACGAGCTCCTCGACGCTGCCGACGACCTCGTTGACCAGGCCCTTGGCCTTGGCCTTCTGCGCGTTGAACTTGTTGCCCTGCAGCAGCACGCTCATCAGGCCGTCGGCGATGCCGAGCATGCGGGTGATGCGGGTGACGCCGCCACCGGCCGGGAGCAGGCCGAGCGAGACCTCGGGCAGACCGATCTGCACACCCTTGACGTCGGCGGCGATGCGGTAGTGCGTGGCCAGCGCGATCTCCAGGCCACCGCCGAGCGCGGCGCCGTTGATGGCGGCCACGACCGGCTTGCCCAGGGTCTCGAGGCGACGCAGGTCGGCCTTGATGCTGGTGAGCTCTTCCATGATGTCCGGAGCGTTCTCCGGAGTGGTCTTCATCATGTTCTTGAGGTCACCGCCGGCGAAGAAGGTCTTCTTCGCCGAGGTGATGACGACACCGGTGATGTCGTCGACCTCGGCCACCAGGCGGTCCACCGTGGCGTGCATCGAGCTCTTGTACAGCTCGTTCATCGTGTTGGCGCCCTGGTTCGGGTCGTCCATGGTCAGCACGACGATGCCGTCGGCGTCCTTCTCCCAGCCGATCATGTTCTCTGTCATAGTGTTTCGTTCTCCTGGAGAATTAGATGGTTGGGCGTCAGACGCGCTCGATGATGGTGGCCACACCCATGCCGCCGCCGATGCACAGGGTCACCAGGGCGTAGCGGGCGTTGCGGCGCTCCAGCTCGTCGACCATGGTGCCGGTGATCATCGCGCCGGTGGCGCCCAGCGGGTGGCCCATCGCGATGGCGCCGCCGTTGACGTTCAGCTTCTCGTCGGGGATCTTCAGATCCTTCTGGAACTTCAGCGCGACCGAGGCGAAGGCCTCGTTGATCTCGAACAGGTCGATGTCGTCGACCGACAGACCGGCCTTGGCCAGCGCCTTGTGCGCGGCCGGGGTCGGGCCGGTGAGCATGATGGTGGCGTCGGCGCCGCTGGTGGCGGTGGCGACGATGCGGGCGCGCGGGGTCAGACCCGACGCGGCGCCGGCCTCCTCGGTGCCGATCAGCACCAGCGCGGCGCCGTCGACGATGCCCGAGCTGTTACCGCCGTGGTGCACGTGGTCGATCTGCTCGATGTAGTGGAACTTCTGCAGCGCGACGGCGTCGAAGCCACCCATTTCGCCGATACCCGCGAAGGACGGCTTCAGCTTGGCCAGGTCCTCGACGGTGGTGCCGGGACGCATGTGCTCGTCGTGGTCCAGCACGGTCAGGCCGTTGAGGTCCTTGACCGGCACGACCGACTTGGCGAAGTAGCCGCCGGACCACGCCTGCGCGGCGAGTTCCTGCGAGCGCACGGCGAACTTGTCGACGTCCTCGCGGGTGAAGCCCTCGATGGTGGCGATCAGGTCGGCGCCGATGCCCTGGGGCGCGATGTAGAGGTCGTAGCTGGTGGCCGGGTCGGCGAACAGCGCACCGCCGTCGGAGCCCATCGGGACGCGCGACATCGACTCGACGCCACCGGCGATGACCAGGTCCTCGAAGCCGGAGCGGACCTTCTGCGCGGCCATGTTCACGGCCTCGAGGCCGGAGGCGCAGAAGCGGTTGATCTGCACACCGCCGACCGTGTCGGGCAGGCCCGCGGTCAGCACGGTGGTGCGGGCGATGTCGGCACCCTGGTCACCGATCGGGGTCACGACACCCAGGATGATGTCCGAGATGCGGTCCTCGTCGAGGTTCGGGAAGCGGTTGCGCAGCTCCTGGACCAGACCGGTCGTCAGATCGATCGGCTTGACCGAGTGCAGCGAGCCCTTCTTGTTGCGGCCGCGCGGGGTGCGGATGGCCTCGAAAATGTAGGCCTCTGTGGTCATATCGGAGTGTTTCCTTCCTTAAAGGTGCCGACCGGCCATCCGACCGACCGTGTTCGATCCCGGCGAGCCCTCGGGCACACCACACCGGCGAACCGGGAGGTCACGCACGGTTCCCTCCACAAGTCCGCCGAGCGCATAACGCTGTACAAACGCCGACATGCATCGACCTACGAGGCTCCGGGGCGCCCGTATGCCTGGGCATACCATAGAACCTCGTAGCACCGATGCTGACGACCACCCGTTCATAGTACAGCGGGATGCGAACTCCGGTTAACTTAACGTATTCCGGCAGGTGGCTGTCAACCACCCAGACGTGTGGCACCCAACTCAGTTCGAAGCAACTCCAAGGCCACCTCATCGGGGTCGCGGCGCTGTTCCGGAGGAACCGGACGCGCCGATTCCGCGAGCATCTCCTGCTCTTCTTCCGGCGTCAACGCAGGTGGGACACCGTCGTAACCTACCGGTGAGTAGTCCGACGGCCCGGGATCGTCCGGATAGTCCGGCGCCTCGGGCGGCGGAATATCGTCGTCCGGCGCCGCTCGGTCGGCGGCGCCGGCACTGCGCGGCGGCCGGAACTCCCGGCGCTGGCCCTGTCCCTGACTCTCTCGACGATCGGCCGCGGCGCCCCTGGTATCGGCGTGACCGCCGCGCGCATCGCTGTCCGCCGACTGCGCCTGGTTCTGGCTGGGCCGGACGAATCGCGGAGGTTGCGGCTGCCCGGGGTTGCCCCCACCACCCGCATTCCGGCCGGCCGGCGGTTCCGTGCCGCCGCGTGCCGGTCGCTCGGACGCCGCACCACCGGGGCGCGCGCCACCGGAATCGCCCGACCCGACTTCCCACCGCACGCCGTACTGCCGGCCGATCACCGCGTGCACCGCAGCCCGCACGGCGTCGATGTTCTGCGGGATCGACAAACGCTGCGCGAGCGGCGCATGCGGATGCGCGAACACGATCGTGTCGCCCTCGACGCGGACGGCCCCGACCGCCCCCGAGAGCAGCGCCGGCAAGGCCGCACTCGACTCCCGCGCCTTGGCCCGGATATCGGCCCAGGCGGCCTCGATCTCCCGCAGCACATCGTCCCCACCGGCCTCGGCGGGCGACGCCGCGGGTTCCGCGGGCGCAGCCGGCGCCGGGTCCGGCGAGCCCGCGCCCGACTCGTCTCGTATTTCCGGCTCGGCCGAAGCGGACTCGGCAGTGGCAGATCGGGCAGCACCGGCATCATCGCCGCGAGCGGCAGCGGACTCGAACTCGGCGCCGTCGGAATCCGCTCCGGCATCCGGGGCACTCGTCGACCGGGCGGCTACACCGGCTGGATCCGAGTCGCGATCGGCCCCGGGGTTCGCGGTGGGTGCGGCCGAGTCCGACGGGCCTCCGGACTCCGGTCCGTCCACGATCGAGCGGGAAGCGGCGGCCTTCTGCCCGTCGTGACCGCGCCCGGCGCCCGCATCGGACCCGTGCGACACCGACCCGCCGTGGGCCGTAGACGTCGCGCTGCCAGGTTCGATCGCGTCGGCCGATTCCGGCTGGGCGACGGAATCGGCCGCGGAGGACCGATCGGCTTCGACCGATTCGGCTGCGGGAGCGGACTCCGCGGCCCCGGTATGTCCCTCGGTAACCGGCTGCGCCCCGGAGGGGGACCCGGCGTGCGCTTCCGACCCGACGCCCCGATCCGCGTCGCCCACTGCGGGATCGGAAATGGTTGTCGCCGTGGGATTTTCGTTGCCATCTGCACCGGCCGACGCCGGTCGGACGGTTTCCCGGTCGGCCGGACCGGCACCGACGGCCCCGGTGGCGCCGGGCCCGGCGACCTGCTCACCGGTCGCCGGAACATCGGCGGCGCCGGGTGCGGACCGGTCATCCGAGGACGGGCGACCGGCAGGGGCGCCGTGCGGATCGGCCGAAAGTCCTTGCGGCCGTTGCTCTTGCGAGTCGTGCTGCGATGTCGTGGCCGGTGATTGCGGGCCGGCCGGCGACTGCGCTCGCTGTGCCGGATGCGGCGCGCTCTTCTTCTCGCGCAACGCGGCGAGCGCTTCGGCGCCGCGGCGGCGCGGCTCACCGGACGGCCGGGCCGCACTACCGGAGGGCTCCGGCGCGGCGGGAGCAGCGGACGACTGCGGCGCGGCGGCTGGCCCGGCTGCCGGGACACCGCCCGATTCCATCCGCCGCTCCAGACGTTCCAGCCGCTGCAACGCCGCCGATTCGGCCTCCGAGACCGAGGGCAGCAGCATGCGGGCGCACACCACCTCCAGCAGCAGGCGGGGTGCGGTGGCACCGCGCATCTCACCGAGGCCCTCGTGCAGCAGCTCCGCGTAGCGGGCCAGGGTGGCCGGGCCGATACGGTCGGCCTGGCCGGACATCCGGTCGATCACATCGCCGGGGCCGGTGACCAGATTGCGTTCGACGGCATCGGGAACCGCGCGCAGCAGGATCAGGTCGCGGATGCGTTCGAGCAGATCGGTGGCGAAACGGCGGGGATCGTGGCCGGCCTCCACCACTCGGTCGATGGTGGCGAACAGGGCCGCACCGCCGTCGGCGGCCAGCGCATCGACGGCCTCGTCGATCAGCGCGATATCGGTGACGCCGAGCAGGGCCAGCGCCCGCGGGTAGGTGACACCTTCGGGACCGGCGCCGGCCAGCAGCTGGTCGAGCACACTGAGGCTGTCGCGCGGGGAACCACCGCCGGCCCGGATCACCAGCGGGTAGACCGATTCCTCGACCTGCACCTGTTCCTGCTCGCAGATCTTGCCGAGCAGTCCGCGCATGGTGGCCGGCGGCAGCAGCCGGAACGGGTAGTGGTGGGTGCGCGAGCGAATCGTCGGCAGCACCTTGTCCGGCTCGGTGGTGGCGAAGATGAAGATCAGATGGGCCGGTGGCTCCTCGACGATCTTGAGCAGCGCGTTGAATCCGGCCGTGGTGACCATATGCGCCTCGTCCACGATGAAGACGCGGTAGCGCGATTCCGCGGGTGCGTAGAACGCACGATCGCGCAGCTCCCGGGTATCGTCCACGCCGCCGTGGCTGGCGGCGTCGAGTTCGATCACGTCGAGATTGCCGGGCCCGCCCGGAGCCAGCGCGACGCACGACGGGCATACCCCGCACGGTCGCGAGGTCGGACCCTCGACGCAGTTCAGCGAGCGCGCCAGGATGCGCGCCGAGGACGTCTTGCCACACCCTCGCGGGCCGGAGAACAGGTAGGCGTGACTGATCCGCCCGGTGTCGAGCGCGGTACTCAGCGGATCGGTGACGTGCTCCTGCCCCACTACCTCGGCGAAGGATGCCGGTCGATACTTCCGGTACAGAGCCACGGCCCGAGGGTACCGGCGGACACCGACAGGGAACCATTCGCGCACCGGATATCCACCCCACCTGACGAACCGCTCGGCGGCATGAATAAACTATGATATAGATCACATGCATTCTTTTCGCCCGGTCTCGCGGCAAACAACCGACCCCGCCGACAATCGGCTCGCGCCCGGGAATTCGAAACAGTGTGAATGTTGGGCCGATTTAGTCCACGAACCGTCGAGCAAGGAAAACTTTCGGACACGCTCCCCGTTTGCGACCGAAGTTATGGACGTAACGATTCCGTCACCCGGTTAGCGCCCGATCGGCTCCGCTGACTAACGTTGATTTCGGCAACTTCGGTAGCCAAACCTTCATCAGGTTGGTGTCCCCGGTCGGTCCCTCATCCCGACCGGGGCACAACAATGTTTCGGAGGTATCGACGGGTTATGACGACCGTGCCGTCGTGTGACGACATCGCCGCCGCCTGGCTCTCACAGACCGATTTCGCCGGCGACCGAGCCGCCACCGATCTGCTCAGACGCGCCATCAGCCCCCGCGAGTTCTCGCGCAACCGCGATTCACTGCCGGTTTCCGCCGCGGCCGATCCGGCCACCGCGGGCGCCATTCTGGAATTGCTGGACCGCGGCCAGGTTCCGACGCTTCCGGCCATTCACACCCTGATCGCGCAGAATCGGATGCGCGCCGAGGCCGACCGTATCGAACGGCTGGGCCGGCGCGCGCAGCGCAGTATCGACGAATTCGGCCGTGTACTCGCCGAGCTGACCCAGACCTATTGGCACACGCACGCGACGGGCCCGACCCGCCGCTATATTCTCGCCGCCGAACCGGTGATGACGCTGATCCGCGAACGCGTCGGAGATATCGCCCCGAATGCGGTCAAACATCTGTGGCTCATCGAACGGGCGCAGCGCGCGGGCTGGATCGCCTTCGACGCCACGCCGCGTTCGCTGTGCGCGGGCCGGCGCTTCCACTCGGCGAAATACGGCAACCGCGTGTCACTGCGTCCGGTCAACACCATCGGCACACTCGCGGCCGAGTTCCTGGACACCTACCGCACCGCCCACGGCCGTCCACCGCGCTGGTCGGTTCTCGCGCACGAGTTGCGCGACGACCGCGGCCGCCGGGTGTTCAACGACACCGCCGACGCCCGCGCCCAGCAGCAGTGGCTCGTCACCGCGCAATGGCTCGCGCTCGAGAACGATCTGCCGGTCCCCGGGGACCGCGGCCGGCGTGCGCTGGCGCGGCAGGCCCGCAAGCGCGGGAATTGAAACCGAACGGAAGTACCAGACTCGCTCATCGGACGAACACGGAGGGTTCGGTAGTTTCTTGCCACGCGAACGCGTGTGGAAAAGGAGTTGTCCGTGCCCCCGACCATCGACCCCGCCGCTACGGCGTGGCTGTTGACCAGTACCGCCCTGGTCCTGCTCATGACCCCCGGCCTGGCGATCTTCTACGGCGGCATGGTGCGCACGACCGGCGTACTGAACATGCTGATGATGAGCTTCATCTCCATCCCGCTGGTGACCGTGGTCTGGCTGCTGTTCGGCTACACCCTGACCTTCGGTGACGACGCCGGGGGTGGATTGATCGGGGGGCTGGAACATTTCGCGATGACCGGCATCACGCCGGGCACCGTGCGCAGCGGCGTTCCGGAACTGCTCTACGCGACCTTCGAGTTGACCTTCGCGATCCTCACCGTCGCGCTCGTCAGCGGCGCCATCGCCGATCGCGCCAAGTTCTCCGCGTGGATGGTGTTCGTACCGGTGTGGGCGTTGGTGGTGTTCGCTCCGATCGCGCACTGGGTATGGGGTCCGAACGGCTGGCTGGCCTCCTTCGGCGTACTCGACTTCGCCGGTGGTCTGGTGGTCGAAATCGCTTCCGGCGCTTCGGCTCTCGCCTTGGCGCTGGTATTGGGACCGCGGATCGGATTCAAGGTGGACGCGATGCGCCCGCACAATCTGCCGTTCGTGCTGCTGGGCGCGGGACTGTTGTGGTTCGGCTGGTTCGGCTTCAACGCCGGGTCCGCGTTCAAGGCCGACGGCCTGGCCGCCGCGGTCTTCCTGAACACCTTGGTCGCCGGCTGCCTGGGCATGCTCGGCTGGTTGATCGTGGAGCAGATCCGCGACGGCCGCCCGACCACCTTCGGCGCGGCCTCCGGCGCGGTGGCCGGTCTGGTCGCGATCACACCCTCGTGCGGTTCGGTCAATGCCCTCGGCGCGGTGATCGTGGGCCTGGCGGCGGGCGTGGTCTGCTCGTTCGCCGTCGGCTGGAAATTCAAGGCGGGCTACGACGATTCGCTCGATGTGGTCGGCGTGCACTTCACCGGCGGCGTAGTCGGCACGCTGCTGATCGGCCTACTGGCCAACCGGGTGATGACCGGCGGATCGCGCGGATTGTTCTACGGCGGCGGACTCGTCCAGCTCGGTAAACAAGCGGTCGGCGTCGTGGTCGTCGCGCTGTGGGCCTTCGGCGTCTCCTATCTGATCGGCAAGGTGATCGATCGCGTGATGGGCTTCCGCGTCAGCAAGGAGGACGAGGTCGGCGGCATCGACTTCGCGCTGCACGCCGAGACCGCGTATGTGGAGGGCGTGCACGGCCACGCGCCGCGCGGGCTGTTCGGCCATCATCCGCACGGCGGCGCTGAGCGACCCGCCGGTGACGGGGAGCGCTGACTCCGATTCCGCTCTCCTCTTGCGCCAGGACGGGGTAACGGCGTTACGCTAACAGCGTTACCAACAGCCGGCCGCCCGAGGAGCACGCATGCTGACCCGAATCGCACGGCTCGCCACCCGGTATCCCAAACGGGTGCTCTTCGCCGCCCTCGCCCTGGCGCTGATCTGCGGCGGCTTCGGCGCCACGGTCACCGCGCATCTGCAAGCCGGCGGATTCACCTCCGACAAGGCCGAATCCACCCGCGCCGCGAAGCTGGTGGCCGACGAGTTCAACGGCGCCCAGCCCAATCTGGTGCTGCTGGTCCACGCCGACGAGGGCGTGGAGTCGGCCGCCGCCCGCTCGGTCGGCGCCGACATCGTCGCCGCGCTCGGCGGTCGCTCCGACACCGTGGGCGTCCGTTCGTATTGGACCAGTCCACCGCAGCTGGCCGCCGCACTGCGCAGCACCGACGGTAAGAGCGCGTTGGTCATGGCCTATCTCACCGGAAGCGACGACCAGGCCCAGCGCACCGCCGGTGAGATCGCGAGCACCCTGCCGGTCTCCACACCGGGTGTCACCGTACAGCCGGGCGGCATCGCCGCGGTCTACCACGATGTGAACAACCAGGTCACCAAGGATCTGGCGATGGCCGAGGGCATCGCGGTCCCGCTCACCGCGATCGTGCTGATCCTGGTCTTCGGCAGCGTGATCGCGGCCTCGCTGCCGCTGACCGTCGGAATCTTCGCGATTCTCTGCACGCTCGCGATCCTGCGCAGCTTCACCCTCTTCACCGACGTGTCGATCTACGCGCTGAACATGACCACCGCGCTGGGACTCGCGTTGGCGATCGACTACAGCCTGTTCATCGTCAACCGCTACCGCGAGGAATTGGCCGCGGGATCGAGCCACGAGGCCGCGGCGGTGCGCGCGGTGCAGACCGCGGGACGAACGGTGCTGTTCTCGGCGCTGACGGTCGCGCTCGCGCTGGCGGTGCTCAGCGTCTTCGACATGTACTTCCTGAAGTCGTTCGCCTATGCCGGGGTCGCGGTGGTGGCGGCCGCGGCGGTCGCCTCGATCGTGATCCTGCCCGCGGCACTGGTGCTGCTCGGCGACCGGATCAATTCCTGGAACCTGCGGGTGGCGATCCGGAAATTGTTCGGCCGCGCCGAGCCCGCACCGCGACCGGAGCAGGAATCCGGCTGGTATCGCACGGTCACCTGGGTGATGCGGCGGGCGTTGCCGGTCTCCCTCGCGATCATCGCGGTGCTGCTCGCGGTCGGCGCGCCGTTCCTCGGAGTGAAGTTCGGTTATCCCGACGACCGGGTGCTGCCCGCCGGCTCGACCAGTCGCGCGGTCGGCGACGAACTGCGGGCGGACTTTCCCGCCGTGAACTCCGGAACGGGGACCACGATCGTGCTGCCCGGGGCGCCGAGCCAACCCCAGGCGATCAGCGGCTATGCCACGGCGCTGTCGAAGGTCGACGGCGTGAACGCGGTGCTGTCCAGCAGCGGCGTCTACGTGTCCGGCGCCCGGATGGGCGGCGCCCCACCGGGAATGGCCAACGGCTCGGGCCAATACCTCACCGTCACATCACGATTCGATCCCTACTCACAACAGGCCAAGGATCAGTTGCAGGCGTTGCGCGATGTGCCCGCGCCCTCGCCGGCATTGTTCGGCGGTGCGGCGGCGATGAACGTGGACTCCCTGCACGCGCTGGGACAGCGGCTGCCGCTGGCGATCGTGCTGATCGCACTGGCGACCTTCGTGGTCCTGTTCCTGTTCACCGGCAGCGTGGTGCTCCCGCTGAAAGCCGTGGTGATCAACTCGCTGTCGCTCACCGCGATGTTCGGCATGATGGTGTGGATCTTCCAGGAGGGGCATTTTTCCGGACTGCTCGGCTTCACACCCACCGGATTCCTGGTGCCCACGATGCCGATCCTGATGTTCTGCCTGGCCTTCGGGATGTCGATGGACTACGAGGTGTTCCTGCTCTCCCGCATCCGAGAGGCCTGGCTGGGCTCCGACCGTACCGCCGCCGACAACGACCGTTCGGTCGCCATCGGTGTCGCCCGGACGGGCCGGATCGTCACCGCGGCGGCCCTGCTGATGGCGATCGTGCTGGGCGCCATGGTCACCGCGAAGGTGTCGTTCATGCAGATGTTCGGGCTCGGTCTCACGATCACCGTGCTGGCCGACGCCACCGTCATCCGCATGCTGCTGGTGCCGGCGCTGATGCGGCTGATGGGCCGCGCGAACTGGTGGGCCCCGCGGCCCCTGGCACGCTGGCACGAACGGTTCGGTTTCACCGAACATCCCGCGCCCGCGACGCCGGAGCGGACCGCGGAACCGGAACCGGCGGGGCGGCCGTGACGCGTTCGAGCCGTCCCCGTTCCGCCCGTGGCTCCGGGACCGAACTGCGTGCCGAGATCCTCGCCGCGACCCGGGAGTTGCTGGCGCGCACCGGCAATGCCGATTCGGTGTCGATTCGTGACGTCGGCAAGCTGGTAGGCGTCACCGCACCCTCGATCTACCGCCACTTCGCCGACAAGGACGACCTCATCGATGCCGCGGTGGCCGAGGTGTTCGAGGATCTCGACGCCGCGATCGGCGCCGCGAGCGACCCGACCGTCTCGCCCCTGTCCCGGCTGCGTCAGCAGGGCCTGGCCTACGTGCGCTTCGCCTTGCAGCACCCCGGTCAGTACCGGGTCGCCACCGCCGCCTCACCCGGCGAAGGACCCTCGGCGGTGGACATGGTGCTGGGTAGTGGTGCGTTCCAACGTTTTTCGCGGACCGTGCGGGAGGCGATGGACTCCGGCGTGATCGCATCCGGCGACCCGATGCCGCTGGTGCTCGAACTCTGGGCCGCGGCCCACGGCATCGCGTCACTGCTCATCGCCAAACCCCATCTGCCGTGGGGTGATGCCGAAGCCGTCGCCGACCGGGTCATGGCGGCGGCCTGCCTCGGGCATGCGGTACTGGACGTCATCGGCGGGGAAACCCCGGATCCCGACGAGGGGGCTCGGTGGTTGGCGCAGTTGCGCGAGCTGCGGTAGGCCCAGCGGTCACGACACCGAATCCGACGGCGCGTTCCATGTGTTGCACATCCAGGTGCGGTTGTTGTCTTCGCCCTGCGCGTACCACGCCCCGTAGTGCTGGTTGGCCCCGTGGTCGCGCACATCGGAACGATCGTCGCCGCGTTGGTAGTTGTCCTGTTTCACGAAGTAGGCCTGGTCGTTGGAGACCGTACCCGCCACCTCGGAGGAGCTGATGAACATGCCGCCGAAGCATTGCGCCTCCAACTCCAGGCGGCGCGAAAGCTCCAGGCCCGCAGCGGAATTGGCACCGGCACTGTAGCGGTCCCGGCTCATCTTGGACATGATGCCGGAGATGGCCTGCACATGGTGGCCGTACTCGTGCGCGAAGACCCCGAGATAGACATACCAACGGTCACCGTAGACCTCGGTCTGGATGTGATCCAGCGGCATGTAGATCGTATTGTTCGCCGAACAGTAGAACGCGGCGTAACTCCCGGAACTGCCACACGGTGACGCCGCGTTGGCACCGGTCGCCGGGACACTCACGGTAGGACTCGAGAACGGCAGGTTCTGCGCCGCGAGTACCGGCTGCCACATTCGGTCCAGACACGATTTGGCCGCCTGGAAGAAGGCCGTCGCCGACGCGACATCGTCGCCCCATCGCGGGTAGCCGCAGGAGATGTTGATCAGTCCGGAGTTGTGGTCGTCGAAGAGCGGATTGGCCGCCGTGGCCGCAACGGGCTGGGGGCCGGGCGGTTTCGTCGTCGGCACGAGGGTCGTCGTGCGGTAGGCGGTCTTCGTCGTGGACGGAGACGGCGCCGTCGTGTACCGCGAGGTCGTGGCAGTTTCGCTGGTGCTCGTGGCCCAGGTGGGCGGCGTATACGTGAAACTCGGCGTCGATGTGGAATAGGACGCCGACGAATTGTCCAGACCTCCCATGGTCGCGAACGCGACCAATCCGCCGACCACCACGAAGACGAACAACACGGCGAAGACCGCACCGACCGCGCCGCCTCCACCGGACCGCGGCGGTGGATACGGACGGCCGTAATAGCCGGGCGGCGGCAACGGCGGGCCGCCGTACGGACCGACCGGATACGCGCCCGGCGGCAGCAGCGGCGCCCCGAAGGGTGGACGCGGACCGGGCGGCGGATAACCCGGGGGCGGGCCGTATCCGGGCGGTGGTCCGTACTCGGGCGGCGGGCCGTAGGGCGGGCGCCCGTGGGGCGGAACTCCGTGCGGCGGCGGGTATCTCGGCGGTTGGGGCATGGCGGATCAGCTCACCTGTCCGGACGGCGCGATGAAGGTGTTGCACGGCGCGGTCGCGTTCTTGTCGAATCCGGTGCTCCACCAGTCGCCGGCGTGTTCCGCGGTGCCGTGGCTGCGCATATCGCCGGCGCTGTCACCTCGGCCGTAGGCGTCCTTGCGTGCGGACTGCGCCTGTACCGGCGTCAGCGACTTCCCCCCGGCCGAGGACGCGAAGTACATACCGTCGAAACAGTTGGCCTGCAACTCGATTCGCCGCGAGAGGTCGAGCCCCTGGTCGCTGTAGAGGCCGGTCTGGCGGCGTTGTTTGTTGGCGGCGCCGAGGATCCCGGACAGCGCCTGGATGTGGTGACCGTATTCGTGGGCGAAGACCGAGAGGTAGATCTCCCAGTGATCGTGGAACATGTCGGTCTGCAGCTGACTGATCGGCATGTAGATGGTCTGATCCGCACCGCAGTAGAAGGCCGCGAAATTGCTGCTCGATCCGCTGCACGGCGTGGTGATCCCCGAAGTGGTCGCGGTGACGACGAGTTTCGGCGGAGTGAAACTCAACTTCGCCTGCTCCAGCACCGGTTTCCAGGCATCGGCCAGGCAGGCCGCGGCACTGTCGAAGAATGCGCGCGCGGCGTCGACCTGCGTGCTCCACGGGCTGTACGGGCAGCGCGCCGGATTCAGTGGCGAGCCGGGGGCGGCCAGTAGTGGATTGGCGCCGGTCTCGGGGACGCCCGCGGAGTCCTTTCCGGGCGGGGGGTTGTAGCTGTAGTTGCCGTGTTCCCCGGTATGGGAGGCCGCGTCGAATCCGGTCCGCACGGCGAAGCGGATGAGACCGGAGGTGACGATCAGCAGGAGCACGACGACAACCGCGCCGAAGCCCCCACCTCGCTTGCGTGCCGGAGCCGGGCGTGGACCGGCCGGGCCGTAGGGCCGCGGCGGCGGAATCGGTGGACGATGACCAGCCGGCGCGGCGGCCCGGTAAGGCTGTCCCGCAACATATCCGGGGTTCGCCCCGTAACCGGTAGGCGGGGGGTATCCGCGCGGGGATCCCGCGGGCGCCGCGTGTCCCGGAGTGGGCGGATAACCGGGTGGAGGCGGATAACCGGGCTGTGCCGAGTGGCCTGGCTGTGCGGAATGGCCTGGCGGCGGACCGTATCCCGGCGGCGGTCCCGGGCGCTGCCGGCCGCCCGGACCATAGGGTGGAACCGGCCGTCCGCCCGGCGGATTCGGGCCGTGCCCGTAGGGTGGTCGACTCACTCCCCCACTCCCCCTTGTCCGTTCCTCATCCGGCGACAGCCACCGCTCTCCGGCGACAGCCGCCGACGCAGAATAGCAAGTCGCCGGATTCGCGACGCCTGCTCGCACAGTGGCCCACCGCTAAGCTACTGCCCCATGCTGATCTTTCGGGGGGGCGCGTTCGGCGCTCTGTTGTTGATCGCGGCCGGGCTGTTCGCCACAGCACCGGCCGCGCGGGCGCAGGAGCCCACGGGTGTGTCGATCGTCGCGGATGTCAAACTCAGCGAGGCCGGTCTGCTCGAGGTGGCCGAAACCGTGAAAGTGCCGCCGGGCGGGCAGTTCCACATGGCGCTGCCGCTGCGAGTGGGACGCGACGACGGGAGTGAACGCCGCTTCGGTGTGACCGACATCTCCAGTACCGGACCGGGTTCGGCGAAGGTGGCGGGCGATGTGTTCAGCGTCGACGCGCCGCCGGGGGAATCGTCGTTCAAGTACACCGTGCACGGCACGGTCAGCGATGCGCCGGGCACACAACTGTTCCACTGGACGGGAGCACTCAACACCGATGTCGCCTCGTTCGACGGTTCGGTGATCAGCCCGAGTTATCGGATGGGCGTCGCCGACTGCACGGTCGGCTCGGTGGGTAGCACCCGCAAATGCACCGACGCCCGCGTCGAACCGGACGGCGTGCTCACCATGCACGAGGAGAATCTGCACAAGGGCGACATCCTCGATGTGAGCCTGCAGATGCCGCCCGGCACGGTGAAGGCCAACGCCGATATTCGCGGCGGCCGCGGGTCGGGCGCCTTCGCCGTCACCGCACCGGTGCTCATCGCCTTCGGTGTGCTGCTGGCGGCGCTGGCCGCCTTCGGCGCCTATCTGGCCTGGGCTCGTCGCCAGGACGCCGCGGCCCTGACCTCCACCGGAACCCTGGATCCGGTGCAGCGCAACGGGAATCACAGCGAATTCGTCTCCCCCGACGGCATCCTGCCCGGTGAGGCGGGCCTGTTGCTCGACGGCTCCGCCGATGCCGCCGATATCGCCGCCACCGTGGTGGATCTGGCGGTGCGGCGCTACCTGTGGATCGCGCCGGTGAGCGACGCGGACTGGCGGATCACCCGGGTGAATCCCGCCGACGATCAACTGCGCAGCTACGAAAAGCACGTCTATACGACCCTGCTGCCCGAGGGCGCCGACTCGGTTCTGTTGTCGGAACTGCGGGCGCCGGGACGCGTTGCCGCCGAGCCCGTTCGCTCGGCGCTGCGCCGCGATGCGCTCGAGCGCGGCACGCTGCTCGATCACGATCGGCGCGGACTTGCCTTCTGGATCGGCATCGCGCTGCTGGTGATCGGAGTGGGGGCCACCGTCGGCCTCGCCGTCGCGGGCGGGTATGCGCTGGTCGGCGTGGCCATCGCGCTCGCCGGCGCGGCCGTGCTGCTGCTCGGCCGATATCTGCCGGTGCGGACCGCCGCCGGCCGCGCGCTCGCCGCACAGGTGAAGGCGCTGCAGAACGGCCTGGACGCGCAGCGGCCCGAGCAGATCCCGCCGGCCGATCGCGAACTGCTGTTCTCGCGGGCCCTGCCTTTCACGATCATCGGCGGCCGGGCCGACAACTGGATCCGCACCTTCCGCGATGTGGATCCCGGAGCCGACCGTCAGGCCGGGCTCTACTGGTTCGGCGGCTTCGATCGCGACCGGAACCTGCACCGGTTCGCGGGGCATTTCCCGTATTTCATCACCGCACTGGAAGGGCTTTTCACGACGGCGGGCCGGTGACCCGCCGGATGACCTCGTAGGCCGCCCGAGCGGTGGTGCGGCCTTCGGCGACGGCGGGCACCAGCCCGACCAGCCCCCACGACAGGAATGTGGTGTCGGGCTCCTCGCTACCCCGATCGGCCAGGATTTCGGCGAACATCTGCTGGGTGCCACGGACGACGACCATGGTGCTCTTCGGGCCGAGCAGCGCCCGGTAGACCTCTCGATGCCCCTCGGCCAGTTCGATGATGGTGCGTACCGGGTCACCGGAGCGCCGGGCGAGTGCCGCACGCAGGAATTCGGTCCCGCTCACCACGAGCAAGTCGTCCTTGCCGCGGAAGTGGGCGTAGAACGTCGAGCGGCCGACATCGGCGCGGTCGAGAATGTCCTGCACGGTGATCCGGTCGTAGGGGCGTTCGATCATGAGCTCGATCAGGGCGCGGTGCAGGGTGCCACGGGTACGCCGGACACGGCGGTCGTTATCGGACACTGTGCCTCCGGGTGTGCGGAAACGGACGGTTTCGGTGCATTTGCTTCTGGTGAGAGCAGCCGCTTCACCAGATCATGAACACATGTTCCGAATCGAACAAGACCCCCACGGCATCCTGATCACCAACCCGCGCGGCTACAGCGCGTTCACCACTGTCTTCTTCGGCGGCAGACGCCGACGACACGCGGCCGCCCTCGCCGCCGCCGGCGGGGCGGAGCCGGGTGGACGCGCCCTCGATATCGCCAGCGGCCCCGGCACATTGGTGTTCGCGCTGGCCGATCGGGTCGGACCGCGCGGAGAGGTCGTCGGTATCGATGCCGCACACCAGATGGTCGAATACGCCACCGCCCGGTCCGGCAACCGGACGAACTGCCGCTTCGAATACGGCGTGGCTCAGTCGCTACCTCTGCCCGACGCTTCGTTCGACGTCGTCACCTGCACGTTCGGGATGCATCACATTCCCGAGGCGGATCGTGGGAACGCACTGTCGGAGATGTGGCGCGTACTGCGGCCGGGTGGACGGGTTCTTCTGGCCGATATGGCGCCCATGGGTGTGCACGGACGGCTGACGAAGCTGCTCAGCAGGCATATGGATCCCACCGCGATCGATATCCGGCGATATCGGAAACCATTGGAGCAAGTGGGATTTCAGAATCCGCAATATCGGACGATGCATCCGTCGACAGGTGTACTGACCGCCCTCAAGCCCGCGTGAGGCCCGGGAGGCGACGATCGCCCGAACCTCACCGAGGTGGCAACAGATCCGGCCGGGACGGTGGGCCGCCCCGGCCGCGTCGCTCAGCGCGAGCGCGTGGCCCGGCGCAGCGCCGACAGCGGATCGGCGTAGCAGACGCTGAGTGAGGTGACGGCCGCGGCATGCTCCTGGACCCGTCCGCCGAATCGGCTGATCCGCAGATCCGCCGGGGCGAGCGTGGTGGCGCGACCGAAGGCCTGCACCACTCGTTCGAGTCCCGGCCGGTAGCCGGTGAAGGCCTGTCCGCCCAGCACCACCCGATCGGGGTTGAACATGTCGCGCACCAGAGCCGCTGTGTTGCCGAGGATTTCGGCCCGCTCGAACAGCATGTCGCGAGCCGGGGCGGATCCCTGTTCGGCCGCGCGGTACAGCTCGGCGATCACCGGCTTGCGCGGCGCTTCCCGCTTCGGCACGATGCCGGCGCGCACCGCGCGAGCGAGCACCGCCGCCTCACCGACCGTGGCCTCCAAGCAGCCCCGCCGGCCGCACGAGCAATCGATATCGGATCCGGTCGGCAGATGCGCGATCGAGCCCGGGCCGTTCGCCGGGGTGTAGACGCGATCGTGCAACGTGACCGCGACACCGACGGTCTCCCGGCCGTAGATGTAGAGGCTGCTGCCGGGCCGGTCCTGGGCGCCGGAACGCTCCGGCGCACCGGTGGTGAGCAGGAGTTCGGCGGCGGCCATCGCCTCCACATGGGCGGCGACCGACACCGGCAGATCCAGCACGCTGGCGAAGATCGGGCCTACCGGCGCCGACTGCCAATCCAAGCGGGGGTGGTCCACGACGCCGGCGACGGGATCGACCCGCCCGGCCAACGCCACACCGACCCACAACGGCCGGCGCCGGGGTAATCGGTCCAGGAAGGCCTTCGCACTGCGCGCGATGATGGTGATGGCCGCATCCTGCGCGGCCTGCGGGGTGGCGATCTCCAACCCGCCGAGGATGCGGCCGGACAGATCGGCGGCCACGATCCGGGTGAGGTTCGCACCGATATGGACGCCCAGCGTGGCGAAGCGGTCGGTATCGACCTCGAACGGCACACGGGGGCGTCCGACCGCACCGGATGCGGTGAGATCAGCGCGTTCTCGCAACAGTCCGGACGAAAGTAGCGCCGACACTTGGCGATTCACGGTCGCGATGCTCAAACCCGTTGTCTGAGCGGCATTGTCGCGGAAAATCGGCCCGCGGGTGGCGGCACGCAGGACGGCGGCCGCCGGGTTGTCGGTGATGCGCAATTCCGGCGCAACCACCGGCCGCGGCACACTGCGCGCCGGCCGCGGACGAGAGGGGGAAGACTGTCGGTCGAGAGTGGGGCTCGTCATGGGGCGAAGTCCTTGTCGAAAGTCTCGTGCAGAGACGACTACATCGGCAACAAGGCAGCGAGAAGGGCCCGAAAGGGTCGACAGACGGACGACTGGAGCGGTCTCAGCTGCGCGGCCGGGAACAACACAGTTCCCGCTGCCGCGGCAGCCGCACACCGAGCGCCACGGTCACATAGGTAACCCGTGTGCGGTTCGAACGGCTGGTGGACATGTGTAAAACGGTAACATCCCGATTCTGCGCCGCGCCAGCGAATGGATAACGCGCATATTGCACTCACACTGATTCGAATGTGGGCTCCTGTCACCGCAGGTGGCGCATTACCTTCGGTCGCCCGGATTTCAGCAGGTCCGCCGCTCGCGTGGGTGGCGGAAAACCGGCCGCCCGGCCGGTGCCGGCCGCGCGGCGGGCGCCCCGGCCACGACGCCGCCGTTACGCTCGGAAACCGCAGGTCACAAGCGTGAGGAGGTGGAGATGACGGCCGATCCGGTACCCCTGCGTCAGCAGCACGGGTCCGCTGCCGACCACCCGGCTCCCGGGGCGGAGACAACGGCGGCCGGCGCCGGCGCCCGCACCATCCGCAAGGCGGATCGGGCCCGCCAGGTTGCCGATGTGCTGCGCCAGCAGATCCACAGCGGCCAGTGCTCCGACCCGCTACCCACCGAATCCGAACTCGCCGCGGAATTCGCCGTCTCGCGCAACGCGGTGCGCGAGGCACTGGCACTGCTGCGCGACGAGGGCCTCATCGGTCGTGTTCCGCGCGTGGGAACCTATGTGGCGCAACGCAAATACGATCACGGCCTGGACAGCCTGCGCGGTCTGAAGGAAACGCTGCGCGGGCACGGCGAGGTGCGAAACGAGGTACGCGCGGCAGTGCGCCTCACTCCGCCCCCCGCGGTGGCGGGCCGGCTCGGTCTCGAACCCGGCGAATCCGCGGTCTACCTGGAACGGCTGCGCTACCTGGGTGATCTGCCTCTCAGCCTGGACCACACCTATCTGGCGCCGGACATCGGCGAGCGGATCCTCGACTGCGACTTGCGGTCGGAGGATATCTTCGGGCTCATCGAACAGATCAGCGGCCAGTCGCTCGGTTCGGCCGATCTGGCGGTGGAGGCCATCACGGCCGATATCCACAGCGCCGCCACCCTGCAGGCCCCCGAGGGCAGCGCACTGCTGCTGCTGGAGCGCCTCACCTATCTGGCCGACGGGCGCCCGGTGGACCTGGAGTACATACGCATGCGGGGTGATCGGATCACACTGCGCGACAGCCTGATTCGCACCACCGAAAGCAACGATTGGAGGCTGAGCCGCCATGGCGTCGGTCAATCAGCGGGCTGATGTCCCGGTAACCATCGACGAATCGCTGTGCATCGAGGGGTGCACGCTGTGTGTGGAGATCTGCCCGCTGGATTCGCTGGCGATCAATCCGGACAACGGCAAGGCGTTCATGCACGTCGACGAATGCTGGTACTGCGGTCCGTGCGCGGCGCGCTGTCCCACCGGCGCCGTCACCGTCAATATGCCGTATCTGCTGCGCTGAATCGCGCCGCGGACTCTTTCAGTGGCCGCTCTCGGCCCGATTTCGAGGAAATACCATGAAGTACCGTCGTGCCCGCATACTGGCCGCCGCCGCCCTGATCGCCACCCTGGCCGCCGGATGCTCGCTCGAGCAGACCGGATCCGGGGACACCGTCCGGGTGGTCGTCGGTTATCAGTCCAAGACCATCAATACCGTCACCGCCGGAACGCTGCTGCGCGCCAAGGGTTTCCTGGAGAAGCGGCTGAACGATCTGACCGCGAAGGGCGGGCCGAAATATCAGGTCGAATGGCAGGACTACGACACCGGAGCGCCGATCACCGCGCAGATGGTCGCGGAGAAGATCGATATCGGTTCGATGGGCGATTATCCGTTGCTGATCAATGGTTCCCGCACCTCCGGCAGTGAGCGTTCGGCCACCGAGCTGGTCTCGATCACCGGTTACCAGCCGCGCGGATCGCTGAACATGGTTGTCACCGCACCGAATTCGACGGCGACGACACTGGCGGATCTGGCCGGTAAGAAGGTGTCGGCGAGCGTCGGCTCCGCCGGTGACGGAACGCTGCGTCAGGCGCTGAGCCGCGCGAACATCGATCCCGCGCACGGGGTGGAGGTGCTGAACCAGCAGCCGCAGATCGGCGCGTCCGCTCTGGAAGCCGGTCAGGTGCAGGCACTTTCGCAATTCGTGGCCTGGCCCGGCGTGCTCGTTTTCCAGGACAAGGCCAAGCTGCTCTACGATGGCGCGGAGTTGAACGTGCCGACATTCCACGGTGTGGTGGCACGTCGTGATTATTCGAAATCCCATCCCGAGGTGCTCGATGCATTCCTGCAGGCGCAACTTGACGCCACCGATTTCCTGCACGCGAAACCGCTCGAAGCCGCGCAGCTGGTCGCTGACAACTCCGGACTGCCGGCGGAGGTCGTCTACCTCTACAACGGACCCGGGGGAACCTCGTTCGACACGCCCCTGAAGCCGCAGCTCGTCCAGGCGTTCAAGGGTGATGTTCCGTATCTGAAGTCGATCGGCGACTTCGCCGATTTCGACATCGACAAGTTCGTCGACGATGCCCCGTTGCGCAAGGTCTTCGCCGAGCGCGGCGCGAATTACGATGCGGCAGTGGCGAACTTCGCCAATCCGGCGCCGATCACCGGCACCGACCCGAGCACCGGTAAACCGGTCTCCGACCCGGCCCTCGCCGGCGAGATCTGGTTCGACGGCCAGTCCGCCGCACAGCCCGCGGCCAACCCCACCGACCTGCTGCGCGCCGTGAAAGCCGCTCGGGCCCAGGGCAGGAAGATCCGCGCGGCCTATGCGCCCGATGCGGAACTGGGCACCCGCTGGTTCGCGGACAAGGCGCAGTGGGTGCGCGAGGGCGATACCTATCTGCCCCTCATCACCCCCAGTGCGGTGCAGCGGTATCAGGCTCGCCATCCCGGTGCGGTCGCCGTGAGTTACGACCAGGCCATCGGTGAGGTGCGGTCATGAGCGCCACCACCGTCCCGGTCGACGCCACCGCCGCGGACATCATCACGACACGGGAAACCACTGCGCCCGCGGCGGCCGACGGTCACGCCGGCAGTGCGCGGCTGTGGGGCTCGCGGCTGGTCCGGGTGGCCTCCATCGTGGTCGCGCTGATCGCCTGGCAGGTGCTGACCGCCAACCACGTTCGGCTGTGGGTCCGCTTCGATACGCTGCCGACGGTCACCCAGATCCTGCACAGACTGCGGGTGCAGGTGCAGACCGACACCTTCTGGCTGGACCTCGGCCAATCGCTGATCCGCATTCTCAGCGGCTTCGGGCTGGCCGCGGTGATCGGTGTCGCGACCGGGGTGGCGCTGGGACGTTCGCGCTGGTTCGCCGATATCTTCGGACCGCTGACCGAGCTGGCACGCCCGATTCCGGCGATCGCGATCGTGCCGGTGGCGATTCTGCTGTTTCCCACCGACGAGGCCGGCATCGTCTTCATCACCTTCCTCGCCGCCTACTTCCCGATCATGGTGAGCACCCGCCACGCGGTGCGGGCACTGCCGACCATCTGGGAGGAATCGGTGCGCACGCTGGGCGGCAGCCGCTGGGACGTGCTGGCGCGGGTGGTGTTGCCGGGCAGCCTGCCGGGCGTGTTCAGCGGGCTGTCGGTCGGGATCGGCGTGGCCTGGATCTGTGTGGTCTCGGCCGAGATGATCTCCGGGCGCCTCGGCGTCGGCTACCGCACCTGGCAGGCGTACACGATCGTCGACTATCCCGGCGTGTTCGTCGGCATCATCACGATCGGCGTGCTGGGCTTCGCCACCTCGGCGGCCATCGAACTGCTGGGACGGCGCGCCACTCGCTGGCTGCCCCGTGCCGGGGAGGTGACGAAATGAGCGCGACGGCAATGAGTTTGCGGCTCGATCAGGTGGAGCTTCGCTACGGCGGCGCTCCCGTGCTGGACGGGCTGACACTCGATATCAGCGCGGGCGAGATCCTCGTCCTGACCGGACCGTCGGGGTGCGGAAAGTCCACGGTGCTGCGTGCCCTGGCCGGCCTGTTGCCGCCCCGCTCGGGACGCGCGCTCGCGGACGGCGACGAGATCACCGGTCCCTCCCGCGATCGGGCGATGGTCTTTCAGGACAATGCACTCTTACCCTGGCGCACAGTACGTTCCAATATCGAACTGGCGTTGACGTTGCGCGGGGAACCGCGGGCCACCCGTCGGGCGCAGGCCGAGCGCTGGATCGAGGAGGTCGGGCTCACCGGCTTCGGCGACTACCTGCCCAAGAGTCTGTCGGGCGGCATGCGCCAGCGCGTACAACTCGCGCGGGGGCTGGCGGGCGCACCGCGCGCGGTGTTGATGGACGAGCCGTTCGGCGCCCTGGACACGCCGACTCGGATCACCATGCAGCGCTTGCTGATCCAGACCTGGCAGACCCACCCGACCACGGTGGTGTTCGTCACCCACGATGTGGACGAGGCGCTGATCCTCGGCGACCGGGTCGCGGTTCTCGGCGGCACCGACCGGGCGCTGCGATCGCTGCTGACGGTACCGAAGCCGCGCGTCAAGGATGTCGACCGCAGTGCCGAGCGCGCCGAAATCCTTGCTGCCCTGAATCATTCACCGCGGTCCGCCGCCGCCTGAGTGCCTCCCCCGATCGAGGCGCCGCATCGGTGACCCCGGCTACGGCGGCGTCCGGTCGTCTGGTGCCGGTGCGCGCCGCCGTTCCGACTACCCACCTCTCTGGAGTGTGCTGATGAAGATCCCCGAACTGTCCGACACCGTGCGCCTGGACTGCGATGTGCTGGTGATCGGCGGCGGAACCGCCGGCACCATGGCCGCGCTCACCGCCGCCGAGAACGGCGCGAACGTTCTGCTGCTGGAGAAGGCGCACGTGCGCCACTCCGGCGCCCTGGCCATGGGTATGGACGGGGTGAACAACGCGGTCATTCCCGGTAAGGCGGAGCCGGAGGACTACGTCGCCGAGATCACTCGCGCCAACGACGGAATCGTCGACCAGCGCACGGTGTATCAGACCGCGACCCGCGGTTTCGCCATGGTGCAGCGCCTGGAGCGCTACGGCGTGAAATTCGAGAAGGACGCCTACGGCGAGTACGCGGTGCGCCGCGTCCACCGCTCGGGTTCCTATGTGCTGCCGATGCCCGAGGGCAAGGACGTCAAGAAGGCGCTCTATCGCGTTCTGCGCCAGCGCAAGATGCGCGAACGGATCCGGATCGAGAACCGGCTCATGCCGGTGCGGGTGCTCACCGACGGCGGTCGCGCGGTCGGTGCGGCCGCGCTCAACACCCGGACCGGGGAGTTCGTGGCGGTCGGCGCGAAGGCGGTGATCCTGGCGACCGGCCCGTGCGGGCGACTGGGGCTGCCGGCGTCGGGCTATCTGTACGGCACCTACGAGAATCCGACCAACGCCGGCGACGGATACGCGATGGCGTATCACGCCGGCGCGGAGCTGTCGGGCATCGAATGCTTCCAGATCAATCCGCTGATCAAGGACTACAACGGACCGGCCTGCGCCTATGTCGCGAACCCGTTCGGCGGATATCAGGTGAACGCCGCCGGTGAGCGTTTCGTCGACTCGGACTACTGGTCCGGGCAGATGATGGCGGAGGTGAAGCGGGAGATCGAGTCCGCGCGCGGCCCCATCTATCTGAAGGTCTCGCATCTGCCCGAAGAGACGCTCGACGCGCTCGAGGGCATTCTGCACACCACCGAGCGGCCTACTCGCGGCACCTTCCACGCCAACCGCGGCCACGACTACCGCACCCACGACATCGAGATGCACATTTCCGAAATCGGCCTGTGCAGTGGCCATTCCGCGTCCGGTGTCTGGGTCGACGAACATGCGCGCACCACGGTCCCGGGACTCTATGCGGCGGGCGATCTGGCGTGCGTTCCGCACAACTACATGATCGGAGCGTTCGTCTACGGTGATCTGGCGGGCGAACACGCGTCCTCGACTCTTGCGGACGTCGCCGCGCCCCAGAATCTTCCGGACGATCAGCTGGCCGCTGCGCACGAACTGATCTACCGCCCGCTGCGCCATCCCGACGGCCCGCCGCAGCAGCAGGTCGAGTACAAGTTGCGTCGTTTCGTCAACGACTATGTCGCGCCGCCGAAGACGCAGACCAAACTGTCGCTCGCGGTGGAGACCTTCGAGCGGATGCGGCAGGAGATCGCCGAGATGGGTGCCGACACTCCGCATCAACTCATGCGGTGCGCCGAGGTCGACTTCATCCGCGACTGCGCCGAGATGGCGGCCCGGTCCTCGCTGACCCGCACCGAATCGCGGTGGGGTCTGTACCATGACCGCGCCGACCTGCCCGAACGCAACGACGAGGACTGGCGCTACCACCTGAACCTGCGCAAGGGCGCCGACGGCGAGATGGAATTCCTGAAGCGCCCGGTCGCACCGTATTTCGTGCCGGTGCCGGAATGGGAGGATCTGCCGCGTGCCGAGCTCGAGCCGGTCGCGGTGGCGCAGCCGGAACTGATCGCCGGCCCGCCCCGGACGGCAGGCGCGGCGACCGGCGACGCACCCCGGCCGGGCATCACGATCCCCGCTCCCGCGGACGACTCCGCCGCACCCAGAATCGCGATTCTGCTCGGCCTGGACGGCCCGACGGTCGCCGAACTCCGGAACTACCTCGACGACACCGACCCACGGGTGCGAGCCACGGCCCTGTCGGTGCTGACCGAGGGCACTCCCGACGGCTTCGCCGCCCCCCTGATCGCCGCCCTGGGCGACCACGACGCCGCGGTGCGCGCGGCCGCCGTCTCGGGCCTGCGTGAGCTGATCGAAATCCTCCCGCCCGCAGAGCAATTGACCGCGCACGCCGAATCGCCCGACCCACTGGTGCGAGCCGCTGTCGTGGACCTGCTGCGCGCGCAACGCCGCGGCTCGGCCGCGCTGTTCGGCAAGGCCGTGGTGGACAGCGACCACCGCGTGCGCATCGAAGGTGTGCGCGCACTGGTCTCCCTCGACGACTGGTCGGCACTCACCGCCGCCGCATTCGACGAGAACCGTGAGGTCCGGGTGGCAGTCGCCCGCGGTCTGGCCGAGGTCGGCGCGGGCGGCGCCGACACGATCCGCGCCCTGGTCGGTGACCGCGATCCCCTGGTCCGCGCCGCCGCCCTCGCCGCCCTGGCACGGCTGGGCGATTCTTCCGACGCGGCGATTCTGGTTGCGGCGCTGAAGGATTCGGCATGGCAGGTACGCGAGGGCGGTGCCCGCGGCTGGGCCGGGCTGGGCCCTCGAGCCGCGGCCGAGGCGCTGGAATCCACCCTGACGGACCCGCATCCGGACGTCCGCAAGGCCGCCGTCCTGACGCTCTCGCACTGGCCCGACCATGCGGCCGTCCGAGCCGTCCTGCAGGTCGTACTCGCCGACACCGACGCCGACGTCCGCGCCTACGCCCGCCGCACCTTGGAGGCGGCGTGAGCGGCGAGTGCGGGGGCGCCTTCATCATCTCGGCGGACATCGGGTCTACGCTCTGCGCAACTGTCGATCGATTCAGCTGAGGAACACTGATGACCCGGATCGCGAGGAATCTTCGGCGCGCCGCCGCGACGTTGGTCGTGACTTCGGCCGGGGCCGGGGCGGCGTTCACGGCGAGCGCTGCTCCGCTGCCGACTTTCCCGATCGGCGCGCCGGAATACACGGTGGATGTGAACACCTCCGCCGCCACGCCCGGCTATATCTACTACAGCAACGGTGTCAGCGCGGCGGCACTGGTTCCCGGAGCGGGTAAGGCGCTGTCGGCGGTTCCGGCGACCGCGCCGGCGAACATCGTGGTGGACAAGGCGGGGCACGAAGTGTGGCGCTACACCCCGCCCGCCGGACAGGACGTCTCCAATTTCCGCACCCAGACCTATCAGGGCAAGCGGGTGCTGACGTGGTGGCAGGGCGGCACCGTCGGCGGGCACGGTTCGGGTGCCGACTACATCGCCGACGAACACGGCACCGTCATCGAAACCCTCGATGCCGGAGGCACTCCCAGTGATGTGCACGAATTCCGCCTGACTCCCGACGGCCGGGCGCTGATCACGTCGTACCAGGAGGTGGAGGCGGACCTGTCCGCGATCGGTGGCCCGAAGAACGGGAAGATGTACGACACCGTCGCCACGGTCATCGATGTGGCGACCAAGCGAGTGTTGTCGCGCTGGAGCGCCGCCGAGCACGTCCCGCTCACCGACACCACCACTCCCGGCAAACTTCCCGGTAGCGACACCTACGACCCGTACCACATGAATTCGATCGCGCTGGACACCGACGGCAACCTGGTGATCTCGATGCGCGACACCTCCACCGTCTACGACGTCGACATCCACACCGGTGCGATCAACTGGCAACTCGGCGGATTGCACTCGACCTTCGACCTCGGCCCCGGCGTCGAATTCGCCTTCCAGCACGACGCGGAATTCGCCGACCCCAGCACCCTGCGCCTGTTCAACAACAACTCCAGCGGCTTCGAAACCCTGGGTGTGTCGAGTGTGCAGTGGATCCACTTGGACCGCGACAACCATCGAGCCACGTTGGTACGCAACCAAACCCACCCCGACGGCCTGACCGCCTTCGCCATGGGCGACGCCCAGCCGCTGCCCAACGGCAACACCCTGGTCGGCTGGGGCATGGCACCGCACATCTCGGAATTCGCGCCGACGGGCGAGATGGTCTACGACGCCCGCCTACCGCTCGGAACCTATCGCGCCTTCCCCGCCGAGTGGGCCCCGACGCCGAAGTGAGCTCGGCCCGAACCCGCAGGCTCATGTCCGCGGAGTTCTCATGCACTGGCCAGCTTCTCGTTCACCCATTTGTTGACACTGATCCCACGCTCAGTGGCCTCGATGGTCAATCGCCGGTGCATATCGGCGGATGTGCGGACCAGGAACTGGCCGCTGTACGTGCGATCGGCCAACGGCACCGGCACCGGCTCGCCCTTGGCCTCCAGGTCAGCTACAGCGAATTCCACCAGGTCGGCGATGCCCCGTAGTGCGTCGAGCGGATCGCTATCCAGATGTGACAGAGACGGGAATTCGAGACAGGTACCGGCCCACTCCCCATCCTCGGGAGACCACATCACGCGATACGAGTAGTGGTTCACGATGCCTCCTTCTTCGCGATCGCGGCCAGCACCTGTCTGACCTGATACGGCTTTGCCTTCGCGCCACCGCGCTGGACGTTGACGCGCGGGTCTCCCGGCCACGGCATCGAAAACACGTAGTGGCTTCCACGCTGCCGGTAACTACCGAAATGGTGTTCGCACACCGTGAGTAGATCGGCGAAACGAACGTCGGATGGGTTGGCAGCCATCCTCTGCACCAGCTTGTCGATCTTCTCCTCGGTCGTCATGCGATGGACGATATCGCATACGATATCACTTCAGTGTGTCGTTTCGTAACCTGCGGACCCGTTTCGAGGGGTTGCTCGGAGGCGAACCGCAAGCGGTCCCCGCACCCTGGTCTCGAATGCGGAGGCCGCTTTTCGCGGTAGCAACCCAGCCCCGGGCGTGGCGCAGCCCGCCTGAGCACTACTGGAGGTCGGCGCCTTGTCGCGGCGGCTGGAGAGCCGCGCTGGCGGTCCCGGTCCACGGCTATTCGTTATATTCGATCTGTGCGCCCCTGCTCGACAGGGATGCGCAGGTCGGACGAAGGGGGCGGGGTGGCGACGTGAACGCATTCTGTAGCTACCACATACCGGTCGGGGCGGGCCGATGAGCGGTAACCAGGTCCACGTCGATCCCGACAAGATCCGCACGCACGCGAAAACCATTCAGGGCGTGGGTGCTTCGCTGAGCGTGGCGTTGCAGTCCGGGCAGGCGGTGTCGGTGCCGACGGATGCGTTCGGGAAGTTGTGTTCGTTCCTGCCACCGCTGTTCGTCGACACGGTCGAAGACGACGGGCTGGAGGCGATCAAAACCGCCGCCGACGCGCTGAACGGCGATGCCGGCACGCTCGAACGGGTCGCGACCTCGCTGCAGAGCACCGATTCGGCGAATGCGAGCGACCTGGGTTCGGTGCGGCCCGAGGCCACCTGGTGACGACCGAGGCCGACAACCCGCTGATCGCCCGGCGGGAGGATTCCACGAAGTCGTACACCGGCATAGGAATCGCCGAATCGGTTGCCGACGTGCACGATGCGATCTCCTCCGGATCATGGGTCGACGGTGGGCTCGCCGTACTCGGTGCCGGCATGGAGGCCGTGTCCCTGGCGGTCGATCCGCTCGGCACCCTCGCCTCCTACGGCGTCGGGTTCCTGATGGAGCACGTCGAACCGCTGCGGGAAGCGCTGGACTGGGTGGCCGGCGATCCGGATACGGTGCAGGCGTACGCCAAGACCTGGGAGAACGTCTCCACCCACATCAAGCAGGTCGCCGATGATCACAAGAAGTCCGTCGATCAGGACGTGGCGGACTGGATCGGCAGCGCCGGGGATGCGTACCGAACCCATGCGGCCGAGACGAATTCACTGCTGACCGCGGCATCGAACGCGGCGTCGGCGGCATCGTCGGCGATCGCGATGGCCGGGGGCGTGGTCGCATTCGTCCGCCAGACCGTGCGCGACCTCATCGCTCAGGCCGTGGGCCGGCTGGCCGCATGGGCGGCCGAAGAGGTGTGCACGCTGGGCGTGGCCACCCCGTTGGTGGCCGCGCAGGCAACCACGTTCGTGGCGAAAGTACTGACCACGATCGCCAAGCTGTTCCGCAAGCTCGCCTCCACCTTCAAGAAGCTCACGCCCCTGCTGCGCAAGCTGAAGGGCGCATGGGAAGACATCATGAAGGCGCTGAAGCGGGGACGCGGCGGCACGCATATCGACGGTGCCAAGCCGCACGCCACGTCGCCGGCCGGCACGCATCCGAGTTCGCACAAGCCGGATTCGCCGGGCGAACACGGCACACCGCACGACGACGGCGCCGATACCCACAGCACCTCACACAACGGCTCGGGCGAGCCGGACGACGGTTCGACCGGTAAACCGAGGAACGATCCACACCAGCAGGCGGACAAGGATCACGGCAGCGGCACGCATGCCGCGGAATCCGGACCGGAGAACTCGCGCACCGAGAAACAGGTCACCGGTTGTGGTGACCCGGTCGACGGCGCGACGGGCGAATTCCTGCTGCCGGAAACGGACCTCGAGCTCCCGGGTGTGCTGCCGCTGGTGCTGGGGCGCAGGCATCGATCCGACTACCGGTTCGGCCGCTGGTTCGGGCCGTCGTGGTCGGCGACGATGGACATCCGGATCGTAGTCGAGTCCGCGACCGTCACCTTCATCGGTGACGACGGCATCATGCTCGCCTACCCGCACACCGAACCCGGCAGTCCGGTCCTGCCGCTGAACGGTGAATTGCGGTGGCCGCTGGTGCGCACCGAAACCGGCGGCTACCGCGTCACCGATCCGGACCGCGAGCTGAGCTGGTGCTTCGAACCCGAAGCCGCACTCGACGGTCTCGACGTACGGTTGGGCAACTACGCGATCGGTGCGATCATCGACCGTCACCACAACCTGGTCCGATTCCACTACGACAGCGACGGGTCCCCGGTCGAGATCTCGCATTCGGGTGGGTACCGGGTGCGGGTCGAGACCGAGGCGGGGCGGGTCACCGGGCTGTCGGTGGCCGGCCGCCACGACGACAGCGAAACGGTCACTAGCGTAAGGACTTTCAGCTATGAAGCGGGTGCGCTGGTAGGTGTCACCAACGGGGTCGGTGCGACCACGACCTACACCTACGACTCCGAGCACCGGATGACGTCGTGGACCGATTCCAACGGCAACTCCCTCACCAACACCTACGATCCGGCCGGTCGCGTCGTCCGCCAGCGCGGCACCGACGGCATCCTCGACGCCGATTTCGACTACTTCACCTATCCGGATGGCAGCGGGACCCGAACGACGGTCACCGATTCCACCGGCGCGGCCACGATCTACGACTTCGATCCGGACCACAAGCTGCGTGATGTGATCGATCCGCTCGGCGGACGGATCCACACCGACTACACCCCGGACCGCAAGCCGCTGCGCGTCATCGCCCCCAACGGCGGCATCACGTACTACACCTACACGCCCGACGGTGATGTGGCGAAAATCGTTCGGCCGGACGAGAAGTCGATCACCATCGGCTACGCGGCACGGAATCGGCCCACTGTGATCACCGACGCCGACGGCTCCACCCGACGGCAGGAATGGGACGCGCACGGCAACGTGGCCGCCACCGTCGACAACGCCGGACGGCGCACCGCATTCGACCACTCACCCACCGGCGCGGTCACCGCTGTCACCGAGTCGACCGGCGCGACAACGACTTTCGAAGTGGACGCCGCCGGGCTTCCGATAGCCGTCACCGATCCGTACGGCGTGGTCACCCATATCGAACGTGACCACTTCGGGCGTCCCGTCGCCGTCACGGATGCGCTCGGCGGCATCACCCGCCACGAATGGTCGCCCGAGGGCAAACCGCTGCGCCGCATCGATCCAGACGGATATTCCGAATCGTGGACATGGGACGGCGAAGGCAACCTCCGCACCCACACCGACCGCGCCGGCAACGTCACCTTCCACAAGTACGGCGCCTTCGACCTGCTCACCTACCGCACGGACCCCGACGGCACCAGCACTCTCTACAGCTGGGACACCGAACGCCGGCTCACCACGGTCACCAACCCCCTCGGCGACTCGTGGACCTACAGCTACGACCGCGCTGGACGACTTGCCGCCGAAACCGACTACAACGGCGCCACCACCGCCTACGAACACAACCCGGACGGCAGCCTGGCGGTCGTCACCACCCCCAACGGCGTCCGCCGCTATCACACCCACGACATTCTCGGCCGCCTCACCCAAATCCGCTGTGACACAGGCGAATACCAGCTCTACACCTACGACGAGGTAGGCCGCCTCCGCACGGCGATCTCCGGCGTCGGCCACGACCGCACCCACACCGTCGAATTCGCCTACGACTCCGCGGGCAACCTCGTCTCCCAACGCGTCGACGACCGCCCGCCGATGCTGTTCGACCACGACGCGCACGGCCGCCGCACCTCCCGCCGCACCCCCACCGGGGCGGTGGCCGGCTGGGGATACGACCCCGCCGGTCGCGTCACCTCGATGACCATCGACGGACATCGTGCGACCTTCTCGCACGACGCGCTGGGCCGCCCGACGGGATGGACTTTGGGGAATCTGGTGGTGGAGCAAACGCTCTCACCGGTGGGCCAGGTGCTGAGCCGCCAGGTTTCGGCGCGGGCGCCGCATGTCCCCGGGTCGGCGGGAGCTCTGACTACAGATCCGACCGGTGGGCAGTATCCCGGGGCAATCCCTGGCCAACGCCCCGGTGATACGCCGATACCGGGTCAACACGCCAGTGGTTTGCCGATGCCCGCCCAACACCCCAATAGTGCGCCGATACCCGGCCAACACCTGACCGGTGGACCGATGCCTGGTCACCGCCCGGGTGACGCATCCGTCCCCTACCCCGGGAGCACACTTGGCTCGGGCACTCCTCCCGTCCCGAATCCGGGTCACCTGATCCGCCGCGACGACTACACCTGGCGCCCCGACGGCTACCTCACCACCCAAACCACCCACCGCCAGGGCGCAACTCCCCAACACCGCACCTACGCCCTCGACCCCGCCGGCCGAATCACCACCATCACCGACAACGGCCGGCCCACAGAGCATTACACCTACGACGCCCTCTCCAACATCACCAGCACCCTCCCACCCCCGACCACCCCCGCACCCCTCCCCACCAACCACGCCCCCGACTCATCCACGCCAGTCCCAGGACAGACCCCGGACGGCCGGCGCGAGTACCGCAACAACCTGCTGATCCGCAACGGACGGACGCGATATTTCTACGATGCGGCTGGGCGGCTGACCCGGAAGGAAGTGACGCGGCTATCGCGTAAGCCGGACATCTGGCACTTCCGGTACAACGGGTTCGATCAGCTGACGGATGTGTATACGCCGGGGAAGGAGTGGTGGAGGTACACGTATGACGCGCTGGGTCGTAGATCGTCGAAACTGCGGCAGACTACAGGTGGCGATCGGTCCGCCGAAAGCATTCATTATATTTGGGACTCAACGTATTTGATCGAACAGACGTGGGTCGGGCCGCAGGAGCGACGTGGCGTCACTACATCCTGGACGCATCACACCGGGACGTGGACCCCTCTGGCACAGTCTCATCGAGATCCCGCCCGTAGCGGACTTTGCGCAATCGCCACCGACCTCGTAGGCTCGCCTGTCGAGCTCATCGACCCCGTAGCCATGGAGACGGCGGGCATAGCTACCGCCGATCTCTGGGGCCGTACAACTTGGCGCGGCACTGTCCAGACGTTGCTTCGTTTCCCCGGACAGCTTTACGACCACGAAACCGGCGAACATTACAACTACCACCGGTATTACGACGCAGAGGCAGGACGCTACACGGCGCCGGATCCACTGGGTCTTGAACCGTCCGCGAACCCGATGGCTTATCCTCACAACCCTCTCACTTGGTTGGATCCCCTCGGGTTGCGGTGCAAGAACAAGCAGATACATCTGTACCGGGCAGTGTTGGACAAAGAACTACAGGACATCAAGACCAACAGACGGTTTTCCAACCCTCTCGGGATAGAAACGAAGTACTTCGCCTTTTCAGAAGAGGGCGCAAATGCGTATGCTCGCGGCATGTACAAGGCATTCCCGCACGAGGGCCCGTACACCATCGTGCGAACGACGATTGATGCCCATCTGATCCCTGATAGCGCCTTCATTGAACATCTCGCCGATTCTGGAGTCGGCGAGGGAATTGCCCTACCGTCCGAAATTTTGTCACGACTCGGAAGGCCTAGGATATTACCTCACGGTTTGACAGGAGGATAAAGAATTGAAATTCATCATTTTCGCACCTTGCGAGAATGCGTTAGCAGAGGCGCGATCCGCACTGCGCAACCTGGACAACGTGGAATTTCGCGTAGGGACCATGCCCGAAGCAACCCAAAATTGCGACGCGTTGATACTTCCAGGAGTGTTTGCACACGACCGGTACGGTGGGCGCGCAGATACCGAACGGGCTCAGGTTCTCGTCAACAAATCTGGCGACGTCGCACCAGCCTTGATCGTGGCGACGCCGAGCTATGCTCCATATTTCAAAGGTAGCCATCCCGTACCGGAAGAATCTAAACTGAGCGATATACTCGCTAAGTGCATTTCCGCAGCCAAGAACTCGGCTGAGCATTCGATAAGCACGGTTGCAATACCGATCGAATCGATGGGATTCGAAGGGATAGACAAGCGGCTCGTCGCATCGGCGTTCCACCGCAGTCTTTCTTCCGCAGACTGAAACCTAACCTGCAACTTTGGGAATGCCGCAGTCTTAGATATCGATGCCGATATGAACCAGTGACGTAGAACCCTTCGATGCGAATACGCCATATGGCTCATACGGAATACCGACTCACCCCACCGGACGATTATCCATAGGAGAGACTCATGCTGACTTCAAGAGTCGTCAACGGGCGCAGAATATCCGTTACGTCCATCTCGAACGTCAGAGACGAGTGCGACGAACTGCAATTCCAGGAAGAGGGTGAGACGTCTCCGATTGTGGTTGTCAGCGAGCCAGATGACTCGCGCGGAGACCTGTATGTGAGCATTCACGGGCAAGCGAATGTCGAGTTGGTCCGCTTCGCGATTGCCACTGCAGGAGAGTACTTCTCGAAGTAGTTCGGCTACTGGCCTATCGGCCACCTCGCACTATTACGTGGGCCGTGCTGCGACTATGTAATCGCGCGGTAGAACCCCAGAAGCTCTCGAAGCGATGCGGTTCCGACTCGTCAGGTGGTTGGGTTGTCGAATCTCCCGTCGAGGGCGGTGGTGAAGGTGTCCCATTCGGTGGGGGTGAAGAGGAGGTTGGGCCGGTTCGGTTCTTGGAGTCGCGTACCCCGACGGTGTACTCGTCGAGGTAGGCGACCTCTACGCAGTCGCCGCCCCCCTGGCTGTAAGTGCTCTACTCCCGGGTGCATTTCGACGCCGAACGGGACCGCTCGAACGCAGACGTTCGGCAGAGACCCGATCTCCATCAGATGACGGAGTTGTCTGGCCATACTCGCCTGACCGCCAACTTGGTGCCGCAACGCCGCCTCGGACAGCAAAACCTCCACTGAGAAGCCGGGATCGTCGGTGAGACGCCGTTGCCTTCGCGCCGTCAGCTCCAGTCGCCGTTCCACATCGACTACTGCCATATCCGGATCGTTCACCGCCACCACCGCTCGGCGATACGCGGGTGTTTGAAGCAATCCGGGCAGCAGTGTAAGGGTGAAGGCTGTCAGCCGCGAGCATGCCTGCTCGAGGCTCATGAAGTGGTCGAAATGCGGATTCACCACATCCGCGTACGCACGCCACCACCCGCTGGACGTTTGCCCCTTCGCCGACCAAATTTCTTGAAGCCGCCCCAGCACTTCGTCTTTCGTCTCCGCGTCCGCCCCATAGAAGTCCAGGAGATCGCGGAACTGTGCCGTGCTGATGCGGACCACATGGCACTCCTCGAGGCGGCAGAGACCTTGGTATTACATTCGATGCGAACGGAAATTTCCAATACTTCGGAAGGTACTGACGTGACTGATTCTGCTCTCCCGTGGAGCTCCGCCGGCATTATTGCCGACCACCTCGCCCGAGTAGTTCGAAGATCATCGAACCATCCATTGACTGACATCTACTACAGCTGTCTCGCAGGAACGGACGTGCCCGATTCCCGCTGGGCCGGTCCAGTGCACGAAGTCGATATGTCGTTGCACTTGGTACTCAGCAGTGGTGATGCCATTTCCCTCACCTGGACCATGGACGGCTTGAACGAGGGTCTCGACCTCTCGATCACGAACGAGTTACCGCCGCAGTCGGAAGCCGAACAACTCATCGACGTGTCCCGATTCGATGCATGGAGCGCGCACCTGGGGGACACCATCGACTCCATACAGCCGGTGTGGCATACACCGAATATAGGCTGCCCGGATGCTGTCTGGTCATATCGTTTCGATTTTCACTCCAGCCCCTCTGTGACAGCTTCTCTAGGCCAAGAGATCGACGGGAAAGTGTCATACTTGCCCGACTCGATCGTTGTGATCTTCGATCCCAATTTATCTGCCAGTTACCATATCCCCGCTTCAAAGCAATCAGCGTCGGGGCTTTAAGCTGCACCTCTGTCCCAATATTTCCCTCAACAGCACAGGGCCTGAATGGAAATCGTCATTTTTGCGACCCATCAGCCCGAACTCGTGGAGATCGAGAAATCCATTTCTGAGTTCCACCCGAACTAAGGAACAGGTGTCGATGAATACGCAAGCTGAACTGCTGAACGCCGAAGGCGACTACTCCCTCGTATCCTGGACTGGAAGAAAGTTTCCAGGGCTACTCGTACATTCGACTGATCGACTTGAGGAATGTAACGATGACCGTGCCGTCTGACGCTGCTTGATGCGGAAGACGGCCAAATACTCTATCCAGCAACCACTCTCGATGGCATCGAACAATGGCTCGACGAATGAGACACCCCAGCTCAGGGCCGTGGATGCACTCCGTCGCGCACCTCCGCGGTGGTGCGGGTGATCATGTCGCGCACCTGTGCCGCCATCCGCCTGGAATCGGTCGGCTTGATGCGCAGGATGCGGTCGCCGAATATCGCGTACCGGCCGTCGTCCAGGAAATCTGTGATCTGAAAATCCTTGCGGCCCTGCGTATGCCGGTTATCGGGACTGCCCCACGGATAGGCCGCGATGTGGAAGTTCGCGGTGGTCGGGCGTTTCAGGAAGCGCGCGAGTTGTTCCTTCGGGCCGACGGCCCACGGGTCGCGGACATGGGTTGCGGAAGCTTCCAGGTCTTCGACCGGAATGTTCAGCGGCTTGCCTTGTCCCTCAGCACATTCGGGCAATTCCGCGATCACCGCGGCGGCGACCCGATCGGATTCGAGAAGGGAGAGGTGTACCGTTCCGCCGACCGTATCCTCCGGTCCCGGTTCCTGCACCGCGATCACGCCGTGGCGATCCCGCACGGCGGCGTGGACGCGGATCCGGTGTTCACGGCCGCGCCCGCGGAATCCCGCGATCTCGATCCGGACCTCGGGGTCGAACAGCACTCGGACCGCGCGGTCGAGATCCTCGTCCAATTGCGGCAGCAGGACCTGCGCAATACGCTGCCGCGTCCGGTTCACATCCTCCAGGGTCGGCTCGGCGGTGAACCGGTGTGCCAGCGGGTACGGCAGCACATCGCGCCCCGTCGCGTCCCACAGCACACGGAATTCGGCCGCATCGAACCGCCATTTTCTGCCACTCATCGCCCCGCACTCCTGCCCACGACCGCCGCTACTCCCCGATGACCGGAGGAACGGTCTTCGGAAGATCCGGGATACCGGTCAACTCGTCACCGTTCTCCTGGTTGATCAGATAGTCGGCGACGCTCTTGGTGCGCTCTTCTTCCTTGTCGCCCTTACCGCGTCCGGCGCCGCCCATGCCGGGCATACCGCTGGCGCCCGCCCGGGCCGCCGACGCCGCCGCGCGTCCACCGGCCCCTGCCAGAGCGCCGGGCTGAACTCCCCCGGGCACGCTGCTGCCGTGTCCGTTGGGCCCGTTGGTTCCACCGAGGCCACCGCCGAGACCACTGCCGCCCGGCAGGGACGAACCCGAGGAGCCGAGCGAACTCGGGTCGAGACCGGAAGGCGTTGTCGCCGACGAGGGATCGGTACGGGCCTGATCGCCGGCGTTCTGCGAACCGTCCGTTCGGCCGTTCCCGGACGGATTCGGTTGCGATGTTTGCGAATTCGACCCCTGGCCGTTCTGATTCTGGTCACCCGGCTTCGGCTGATTCGTGTCGTGCGTGCCGCCGGGGCCCGATGGGTCGGGACCGTTGCCGCCCGGGCGCCACGAGGACGGCGGCGGCTGGTCGCCCGGCCCGGCCGGATCCTGCGTGTTCGGTTTCGGAATGACCGGGACGCCGGTATCGCTTTCGTGGACGACCGGAGCGTAGACCGTGGTCAACACGCGTTTGGCCTCGGTATACGCATTGTTGTACGCCGTGACATCGTCTCGCCAGCCCTTGCCCACAACAAGATTCACCGCGTTGCTGACTCCGGACCGGTGGTCCGGCACGTACGGCACCAGCGATTTCGTCGGTGCCAGGCCCGTCGCCAGCTCCGCCAGCTTGTTACTGGTCAGCGCAGCGGCTTTGGCGACCTTGGACGCCTGCGAGGTGTAGTCCGTCACCGCCTTCGCCGCGGCATTGCGCGACTGGCCGCGCCAGACGCCCTCGTTGGTGGCCTTGCTCATTGCCTGCTGGAACGTCGTCAACGAACTGGTTTCCTGGGTGCCGATCTTGTTCCAGGCATCCTTGAGATTGTTGACCGCCTCCAGGTCGATCTTGTCGACCTTCTCGCGCAGGGTGGCGAGGTCGTGCCGTTCGAAGTTGTCGGTGGTCTGCACCGACGGCGTCCGGAAATCGCCCTCGAAACCTATTGCGCGCGCGTCGTTTCGAACGCCGTCGCGCGTGGTGTTGAACTTGCCCTGCAATTCGTACGGATTCTGGATATGCGAGGGATCGCGCCCCTGCGTCCAGTTCGTGAGAACCTCACCGACGAACGAGCCGAACCCCTCCGGCAGAAAACTCATGACGACTACCTGCCCGCCGGGTCGGTGGCTGCGATCTGTCCGGCGGCGGCGACGTCCTGGCCGGTGAGGTGCTTGATGGACTGCGCCATCACCTCGCGCATGTTCTTGACGGTTTCCATGTGGTCCTTGATGACCTGGTCGATCGAATTCGGTTCTCCGGTGGCTTGTTTCAGGTAGCCGCCTTCGAGGGCGTGGCCCATGTCGAAGTCGCCGAAGCCGGAGACCCGCTGAGTCAGTTGCGCAACGTTGAACAGGCTTTGAAGCTCTGCAAGCCGTGTGTCGCACGCCGCGAGGCACTCACGAGCAACGGCTTCGTTGTCCAGACACAGTTCGCCCCCGCGCGCTTGCTCGGCAAACTTCTTCCAAGTCTCTACTTCACCGGCCATGTCTGTCCTCCCCTTCTGGCTCGACACTTACTCCGGCAGCAGTGGGACGAGCACTTCGCCGACGTTGTGCAGGGTGGCGCACGGATCGCCGGGATTGTCGACGATGAGACTGTTGGTGATCACAATCTCGACGATTCCCTGGTGAGCAGCGAAAACAGCGTCGCAGGTGTCGTTCTTGGACGCACCCTCGACCCGGTATTGCTGTCCCTTGCGTCCAGCGAGTACCACATCTTGAAAGTCGACGTTGCCCTCTTTGTTCTGTATCTCCTGCAAGGAGCGCTTACCCGAGAGCACGTTGACGGTGTACCGCTTCCCCTTCCAGTTACAGATCTCCCACCCGCTCTGATGCACCCCCGCGATCCCGCTCTCTTTGGATGCCGGATCCACCCCCGCCTTCTGCAACGCATCATCCGGAATCTGCGTACAAGGATCCCACAACTTCGCCGCCGCGGCGCTGGTCGTGGAACCGTTACCCCCGTCACCCCCGTTGTTGCACGCGGCCAGAACCGGCACGACTGCCGCCAGCAGGACTATCGCGAGTCGGCGAGCAGCCACCGTCCGCCCCCTTCGGTTGATCATGCTTCCACCTGGTCAGCCGACTTTATCAAACCGGTTCAACCGGACGGGGTGGTCGAGACGCCCCCCTAGGGTGCCTGGCGTCGCGCCGGAAAACCTCTATTGTGAACATCAGTGTTCGTAAATAAGGGGAGACCACGATGAAAGATCTGACCGGCCGGAAGTGCCTGATCACCGGCGCGGCCAGCGGGATCGGCCGGGCGACCGCGGCCGCTGCCGCCGGGGCCGGGATGCGGCTGGTGCTGACCGATATCGACGCCGAGGGCCTGGCCCAGACGGCGGAGCGGATCAGCGCCGGCGGCGGCGAGGTGCTGGAGACGCAGGTGCTCGATGTCTCCGATTACGAGGCGGTGACCGCGTGGGCGAAGCGGGTGCACGAGGAGTACGGCAGCCTCGACGTGGTCATGAACATCGCCGGCATCGCCACCTGGGGCACCGTCGAGAACCTCGAGCACCGGCACTGGAAGTCGATGGTCGATGTGAATCTGATGGGCCCGATCCACATCATCGAGAACTTCGTGCCGCCGATGGTGGCGGCCGGGCGCGGCGGACATCTGGTCAACGTCTCCTCGGCCGCGGGGCTGCTCGCCCTGCCGTGGCATGCGGCCTACAGTGCCGCGAAGTTCGGGCTGCGGGGAGTGTCGGAGGTGCTGCGATTCGACTTGGAGCGCCACGACATCGGCGTGAGCCTGGTGGTGCCGGGGGCGGTACGCACGCCGCTGGTCGGCACCGTGCAGATCGTCGGTGTGGATCGCGACGATCCGCGGGTGCGGCGGATGGTGAAACTGTTCGAGGGGCACGCGGTTTCACCGGAGAAGGTCGCCGACCGGATCATGGCCGGCATCCGGCACAACCGCTTCCTGGTGCACACCTCGCCCGACATCCGCGTCGGCTACTGGTTCGCCCGCAAGTTCGCGTGGCCGTACGAGCTGGTGGCGCGATTTGCCAACCGCGAGTTCAGCAAACTGCTGCCGGCGCCGGCGCGCGGCATTCAGTAGTGCGTCACGCAGACCACGAAACGCCTTTCGTTGTAGACGAATCCGCGATCACCGGCGGAGCAGCTGTTGACGTCGGTGGTGCCGTTCTTGATCTCCACCACGCGTACCCGGCCCGGCACGGCGGTGGCACAGTCGACGGGAGCGGGGCTGCCGTCGGCGATATTCATGCACGCGCCGGTGACCCAGTTGAAGTCGAGGCAGAGGGTGTCGGTGGCGCCGCCGGGCAGCGTCTCGGCCACCGAGCGGTCGGCGTCGGCCGGGCAGTGGGCGCCCGCGACCGCCTTCGCGGTGACCTTGTAGCGCGAATCCGTACTCGCGCAAGCGGTTTTCTGCACCGGAGCGCCCGCGTCGGGCTTGGCGACGACCGCGGCCACACAATCGCCGACGGCCACGGTCTCGCCCTCGTGTTTCTGATCGGCACCCTTGTTCAGCACCAAGGGCTCATCCGACACCGAGGAGGTGACGCCGGTGGCGGTCGGCTGGGCGGGCGTCTCGGCGGCCACGGGCGCGACCGTCGTCGTGGACGACACCGCTGCCGCGGCTCGGGTTTCGTCCGAATCGTGCCGTCCGGCGGTGAACGACAGCGCGGCGGCGATCAGACATGCCGCCGACAACGCGGCGGCAATCACGAAGCCCGTCAGGGTGACACCGGCTTGAACACGTCGGCGCGACACGTACTCGTCCTCCAGAGCGGTAACACTTCGAACCACCCCGAACGATGATCGAAGAACACTTGCGAATTTGCAGACCTCGCAAATGCATACACCATCCGAACGTTCGCGTCGAGGCGGCGGCGGGGCCCGACGCATCGAAAATAAAAAGGTTTCTTTTTCACTAAATTCCTTGATCACAATCGCGCAACAATGCCGCCGTTCGGGTTCCGGAATTACCAAGTCTGGCAATTAGCGTTCGACGCGTTATTGTCAGCTTCCGTCCGGACCGTTCGGCCGGAAGTCTCGTGAGAAGGAATCCTGAATGAAGTTCGGCACGTTCGCCGCAACCTCGATCCTGGCGGTGGCCACGGTCGGGATCACCGCGGGAACCGTGAACGCCAGTCCCCCGGCCGCACCACCGGCCGCCGCCAAAGAGATCACCACCTCCGGAACCGACCGCGGAGTCACGTATCACGCTGTACTCAGCGACTTCTCGCGGGTTCTGACCACCGTCGTCGAGCACGGGCGGTTCGAGGTCAACAGGGACGCGACGGCTGTCGCCCTGAAGTCCGACAACGGCACCGACCTCGTCACGGTGCCGCTGACGTACCGGATGGCCGGCAGCACAGTCCATGTCGCGCAACACATCAGCGACGACGGGCACAAGGTCGTGCTCGAGCCCAAGGCCACCGCCACCGAGATCGGCGAGATGCAGCCGATCAATTCGATGGCGCGGCTCACCAACGAAATCAATCAGAACGTCGTCGGCCTGGTGGCCGGTGGCGTGATCGGCGGCCTGATCGGCGCCGTCCTCGGAATGGGCTTCTTCAGCATCATCACCGGGCCGATCGGCATGGTGGTCGGCGCCATCGCGGGCGGATACGCGATGGGCGGTCAGCCGTTCCTGGACGCCGTCAACGCGGTCGTCAGCGGACAGCCCTGATCCCTCGCCGGTGTCGCGGGGCGGACCGCGCCGCGCCGCGACACCGGTTTTCCGGACATCACGGGCATTCTGCTTGCACCCCCGGCGAATTCGTGGCTCAATCCGAAGGATGGCCGGGGAACCGTATAGATGGGTCGCCACAGGCGAGACCGATATGGTCGAACTGCGCGATCCGGTTTCCGGGCGCGCGGTCGAGATCGTGCGGCCCTCGGACGAGGACCTGCCCGCTCCGCTGCTGCGCGAGGTCGAGACGCTGGTCTTCGACTGGGCCAATCTGCTCACCCAGTACGAGGCGTGGTCGGATCTGCACACGCTCTACCGCCGCGAGCCGGATACCGTTCTCTGGGCCCTGAGTTGGCTGCTGGCGCTCTGGGCGGTCGTCGGTGAGACCCGGACCGGCAAACCGGCCGATGCGATCATCCGCGACCTCGATTACCGCGGGGGCTGGCGGGATCTGCGCAGCCCGGAGGACGAGCGGATCTGGACCGGATTGACGCAACGGGTGCGTCTGGGCGGCATCGCCGCGCTCACCGAGGACCCGCGAGCGGTGCGCGCCTATCACGACGCATGCGCCGAACCGGCCGATATCGGTCCGATCCTGCTGCGGCACACGCTGATTCATCTGGACGCGCTGAGCCAGGACATGGACCGCGCGGGAATGCGAGCGCGCGGCCTCGCCTCCTCGGTGCTCGATCACACGGCTCCCGATCCCGGACCACGGCGGCGGCTGTGTTTCCGGCCCTCGCGGCCGGGACCGGACGGGTTACGCGACCTCGGCTGAGGCCGGATCGGCGCCGGGATGCAGCCGGCGGAAACGGCTGCCGTGGAAGACCAGCGGTTCGTGCTGCGAGCGCGTCGCCAGGCGCGTGATCCGCACCAGGACGACCTGATGGTCGCCGGCCGACACCTGAGTGTGCACCGTGCCCTCCAGCCAGGCCGCCGCGCCGCCGACGAAGATGGACCCGCCTTCTCCCCGATGCAACTCGACATCGCCGAACCGGTCTCCGTTGCGGCTGCTCATCCGCTGCGCCGCCTCGTCCTGGTGGGCGCTGAGCAGGCTCAGACCCAAGCGCTGGGCGCCGACCAGCTTGGGCCAGGTGGTCGAACTGTTCTGCACGCAGAACGACACCAGCGGCGGATCCAGGGATACGGGTACGAAGGTGCTCACCACCAGACCGGCCGGCACGTCGTCGAATTCCGCGCAGACCGCGACCACACCGCTCGGAAAATGCGCGAAGGCGCGACGCAAACCGGCGCTGTCGGAGGGTATTTCGATCAGATCAGACATGGTTACCCACTTCTCGACTCGGCGGTCGTCGAATCAGATGACGCCGTGCAACGGGGGCGCGGTGCCGTTGAGCACCGCGCGCCCGATGTGCTGGTACTTCCACCGCACCGGATCGTGCAACGTATGCGTGCGGGCATTGCGCCAGAACCGGTCCAGGTCGAGATCGGCTGCCGCACTGCGAGTTCCGCTCACCTCGAACAGGGCTGCGGACACGTCGTTCGCGGCCCGGTCGGAGGTGATCTTGGCGGTGGCTACCGCGATCGACGCCTCGGCCGCGAGCGCGCCGGCCGTCTCGGTGTCGAGGTCACCGCTGTTCGTCTGTGCGACAACGTGATCCACCGTCCGCCCGGCCACCTCGAAGGTCGCCTCGGCGGCGGCGACGGTGACCGCCAATTCGCCGATGCGCTGGATCACCAGTGGATCCTCACTCGCGCTGTCGACCCCGGCCTCGAACCACGGGCGGCTCTTGGTGCGCACGAACTCCGCGGCCGCGTCCAGCGCCCCGCGGGCGATGCCCACATCGATCGCGACGTGCAGCAATTGCGCGAAGGCCCCGTAACCGGTGGGGGCGCGCACCGCCGCGGCCCGCGGGATCAGCTGGTCGGCCGTGACCCGCACCGCATCGAACGTCACCGTCCCGCTGCCCGTGGTGCGCTGACCGATTCCGTTCCAGTCGTCGACGATCGTCACGCCCGCGGTGTCGGCGGGCAGGAAGGCGATGTACTCGCCGGGATCCAGACCGCTGCGCCCGCCGGGATCGTCCAGCCGGGTCAGCACGGCCAGCAGATCCGCGAAAAGCGAACCCGTACAGTAGAACTTGGTGCCGTCGATCCGGAACCCCCCGTCCGAAGGACTTCGGAACCCCCCGTCCGAAGGACTCCGGAATTCACCATCCGAAGGACGCAGTGTGGTGCCGATGTCGGCGATCGTCGCGCTGCTGCGTTCGGATTGCGCGTTCGCGATCCGCGCGCCGGCGAGCACGCGTCCGAAATAGCGTTCCCGCTGCGCCCGAGTTCCGGCCAGCCGCAACAGGTTCAGATAGACGAAATGACTGTGCGGAATCTGCGCGATATTCGGGTCCGCCGCCGCCAGCAGCCGGAACACCTCCGCCACCTGCGCGGGCGCCAGATCCGCACCACCGAATTCGGCCGGCACGGTGACGGCCAGCAGCCCACTGGCCGAGAGCTGGTCCAATTCCCGATACGGCAATTCGCGGTCGCGGTCGCGCCGGGCCGCGTCGACCGCGAACTGCGCCGCCAAGCGTGCCGCGGTCTCGTGCGCCTGGGCGGCGGAGGTGATCCGCGCAGCGGCGACGGCAGTCATCGACTCGCCGCCAATTCGGGTTCGCGCTGGGCCTCCAATTCCCGGACCAGCGGCAGCACCTTGGCGCCGAAGTACTCGATCTCCTCCTGGAAGTGCAGGAAGCCGGCGAGGATGAGGTCGACCCCGAGGTCGCGGTAGGCGACGATTCGCTCGGCGATCTGCTCGGGAGTGCCGATCAGCTGGGTGCGGAAGCCGTCGTTGTACTGGACCAGGTCCTCGTAGGTGGAATCGGCCCACATACCCTTGCCGTCCCGCGTGGAAGCGCCCGCCTGCTGCACCGCGTCGCGGAAACCCTCCACGGCGGGCCGGTTGGCCTTCTCGATGATCTCGCGCAGGGTGTCGCGGGCCTCGGCCTCGGTGTCGCGAGCGATGATGAATCCGTTCAGGCCGAACTTGACCTCACGGTTGTGCTCGCGCGCGACCGCCCGGACGTCCTCGATCTGTTCGGTGACGCCGTCGAAATCCTTGCCGTTGGAGAAGTACCAGTCGGCGTAGCGGCCACCGTTGCGCCGCGCGGCGGTCGAGTTCCCGCCCTGGAAGAGTTCGGGATTCGGCCGCTCCGGAGTGTTGAGCGGCTTGGGCTTGAGGGTGAGGTCGCGAATCCGGTAGAAGTCGCCGGCGTAGTTCACCTCGTCCTCGGTCCACAGCTTGCGGATGACCTCGAGGAATTCGGCGCTGCGCCGGTACCGCTCATCGTGCTCGAGCCACGGCTCCCCGAGCGCGGTGAACTCCCCGCCGAACCAACCGGATACGACATTGATCGCGAAGCGTCCGCCGGACAGATGGTCGGCGGTGACCCCGAATTTCGCCAGGACCGCCGGATGCCACAGCCCCGGGTGCACGGCCGCGATCACCTTCAGCCGCTCGGTGGCGCCCAGTAGCGCCAGACTGAACGACGTCGACTCGTGCTGGTATTCCGCACCGTAGGAGGCGGTGTAGCGCACCTGCGAGAGGGCGTAGTCGAAGCCGTTGTTCTCGGCCGTGCGCGCCAGCTTCTTGTTGTATTCGAAATCCCAGCCGGTGCGCTGATCGATCGTGCTGGTCACCAGCCCGCCGCTGACATTGGGCACCCAGTAGGCGAACCGGGTCTGCTCGGCGATCTTCTCCGTGGTCATCGACACTCCTGTGATTGGGACATCCGCGCCCGGTCGCGCCGACGGCCGGGCTGTTCGGTGCGCGAATCATGTTGACTGCGACCGTGGTCGGTGCGCCGAATGCGGCAACCGTGCACCCGGCGCACCTCCACTTCAACACCGCCGACCCGCGGGGACGAGGGTTTGAATCCTCAGGATCGGATCAGCGGCGCTGCTCCGATCGACGGCCCGCCGTTAGGCCGACGCGACCGCCGAGCCGTAGCGCGAGCGTTCGAACCGGCCCGCGGGCTGGAATCGCGCCACCAGCTCGTCGGCGCCCTCACCCGTGATCTGCTCGAGCAGGGCGTCGGCGTCGGCGAGCGAGTTGATCTGCAGCAGCGGCTGCGGTTTGTGCAGCGTGCTCACCAGCACCGAGGCGACGCGCTGGTCGACGGCCGCGGCGGCGAAGAACCGGTTGCCGATCTCGGCCAGTTCCGGGTCGCCGAGGAACAGGCGGGTCACCTTGGCGGCGGCATCGGAGCGGGCCAGCAGGAACGCGGTGTACTGTTCCTCGATCCACTCGGCGTCGAAGGGGCCCTCGTGCGCGGAGGCGGCCGCGACGAGCCGCTGCGCCTGAATGAGGCCGCTCTGCGCGCCCTGCCCGGCGATCGGGTCGTAGGCGACCGCGGTGTCACCGAGCGCCGCCACGACGTGCCCGCCCGCCGTGCGGCCGACACCGTGACGAACGACCGGCCGAACCGCACCCTTGAGCCAGGAGTGCGGATCTTCGGCAATCACCTTGGTAGCCAGCACTTCCGGCAGATCCCAGTCGATGTAATCCCGGTAGAGCTCGGTCACGATGCGATGCGCCGACTCGGCGGAATCGGCGGCGGCGAACCGGCTCTCCCATTCGCTGCCCGGCCGCGCCCAGCCCAGGAACGCCCAGCTCGGCCCGGCGTCCTTGTGCAGATACGGACCCCACCACGCCTCGCCCTGCTCGGCGAAGATGGAGAATCCGCTGTGCTGTCCGCCGGACGTGCTGCGGTGCGCGAAAACCTCGGGGTCGTAACCCAATCCGGTCACGGTGACGGTGAGCAGGCTGCGCTGCGGCGCATCGTAGACGGTGCGTTCGGTGTCGATCGGGAACAGTTCCGCCAAACCGGCCTTACCGGTCGCGACCAGCACCAGGTCGTGCGCGGCGGCGATGGTGTCGAGGCTCTCGGGGGTCACCTTCTCGACCACGAAGCGCCCACCGGCCTCGACGAACGCGGTCAGCCGCTCGTCGACCTTGAGCCGAGTGTCGACCGCGATGCCGACGAACCCGTCGAAATCGCCGTCGAATCCGATCAATTCGGGCCGTTCCGGCCCCGGTCCCGCGATCCGCACACTGAGTCCGGTGTGCTGCGGGGCCCGATTCACGTAGGTGTCGAGTCCGAGAGCGGTTTCGGCGGCCTGGGCCTCGCCGAAGATGAGCGCGGTTCCGGTGGCGGGGATGTCGTCACGCAGACCGCGTTGGTCGCGGTCGCTGTAGACCGTGACGTCGAACCCGGCTTGCTGCAGTCCGAGAGCGGCGGTGACACCGGCGATGCCGGCGCCGACGATGGCGGCGGTGCGTTTCGAATTCTGGTTCGTCATAACGAAATACTGCGCTTGCCAGCGGCTTTCGTTGACAGTTGCAATCACCGGGAATCGATGTATGCGCACCGCCGGTCCGTCAGGTCACGATGACGCCCGCCTGCGGTCGCACCTGCTCGTCCGGCAACACCGTCGAACCCGGTCCGCCGAGCCGGTAGCGCGCGCCGCGATGGTCGTCCGGCAGCCGGTCGCCCGCGCCGAACAGCGCGTTGCGCAGGGTACCCGGGACGTATTCCCGCGGGTAGGCGCCACGCTCGGTCAGCACCGGAATCACGTGTTGCACAATATCTTCGAATGTCCCCGGAGTGATCGCGTAGGCCAGGTTGTAGCCGTCGATATCGGTCTCGTCGACCCATTCCTGAAGCCGGTCCGCGACGGACGCACCCGATCCGACGAACACCGGTCCCATTCCGCCGATGCCGGCCCAGGCCGCGATATCCCGCACGGTCCATTCCCGCCCGTCGTCGTCGAATTCCTGGAACGCGGCGACGGCGGACAGGATCGCGTTGCTGTTCACCTCACCGATCGGGTCGTCGAGGTCGTATCGCGACAGGTCGATACCCATCCAGCCGGACATGAACACCAGGCCGCCCTCGACGCTGGCATACGAGCGGTATTCGTCGTATTTGCGGTGTGCCGCTTCGTCGGTGGCATCGGTGATGATGGTGGCGAGCGCGTAGATCCGGGCGGCGTAGCGGTCGCGACCGGCCGCCTCCAGCGCATCGCGAATGCGGGTGACGGTCTGCGCCAGAACTCGTTTCGACGGCGCGGCGACGAAGATCGCCTCGGCGTTCTCGGCGGCGAAGGCGACGCCGCGCGGCGAGGCACCCGCCTGGTAGATCACCGGGGTCCGCTGCGGCGAGGGCTCCGACAGGTGGATACCCGGCACCGTGAAGTGCTTTCCGGCGTGACCGATGTGATGCACCTTCGCCGGATCGACGTAGACGCCCTGCGCTCGGTCGCGCACGACCGCGTCGTCCTCCCACGACCCTTCCCAGAGCTTGTACAGCACCTCGAGGTACTCGTCGGCGTGGTTGTAGCGCTCGTCGTGGTCGAGATGTTCGGACTCACCCATATTGGCGGCGGCCGAGGGCAGATATCCGGTCACCACATTCCAGCCCAATCGGCCGTTGGTCAGATGATCCAGCGTCGACAGCCGCCGGGCGAACGGGAAGGGATGCTCGAACCCGGTGCCGGTGGTGATGCCGAAACCCAGATGTTCGGTCACCGCCGCCATCGCCGAGACCAGCAGCAGCGGATCGGCGACCGGCACCTGCGCGCCCTGGCGCAGCGCGGCGATGTCGTTACCGCCGTACACGTCGTAGATGCCCAGCACGTCGGCGATGAAGATGCCGTCGAAACGGCCGCGTTCCAGCAGTTTCGCCAATTCGGTCCAGTAGCTCAGCTCCTTGTAGCGATGCGACTGGTCCTCGGGGTGGCGCCACAGTCCCGGGGACTGGTGCGCCACACAATTCATATCGAAGGCGTTGAAACGGATGCGCCGGGTCATGACCGCACCTGGGCCTCGCGGCTGCCCGCGCTCCACGCGTACGGGAGTTCGGTTCCGTTGAGCAGGTGGTCGCCGATCGCCCGCGCCTTCTGCACGGCGGGATTGTGCACCGAGATGGTGCGGGCATTGCGCCAATGCCGGTCCAGTCGCAGGTCTTCGGAGGTGATCGAGGCGCCGCCGACCTCGAACAGCTGGGTGGTGGCGGACAGGACCGTGTCGATCACACCCAGTTGTGCCTGCGCCGAAGCCAATTCGACCGCGTCCAGCGCCGCCTCGTCCTGCGCGCCGGCGGCCAGCACGTCGTCCAGCAGGTCGGCCACGGCCAGCACACTGGCCCGCGCCGAGAACGCCGCGGCCGACAGCTTTCCGATCACCTGCTGAACCAGCGGGTCGTGGCGGGGCAGATCGGCGACCGAATGGGTGTAGCTGCGGGTGCGGTCGGCGACCCAGGCCCGAACGTCGGATTCCGCCCGCTGGGCGATACCGGCCAGCACCGCCAACTGCACCAACTGCAGGTACGAGGTGGCGTAGGTGCGGCCGGGCGCGCCGTACCCCGGGCCGAGCACTCGCTCTTCGGTGATCCGCACATCGTTGAATTCCGTTGTGCCGCTGGCGGTCAGCCGCTGGCCGAAACCGTCCCAGTCGTCGCTCTGCCGCACCCCGTCGGCGTTCGCGTCGACCAGCACCGATACCCGCTCACCGTCCCGATCGGCGGCGGCGAGGATGTAGTCCGCGTACAGCGAGCCGGTGCTGTAGTACTTGGTGCCATTGAGCAGCCAGTCGTCATCGGTGCCGCGGGTCAGCCGGGTGCGGTAGCGGTCGACCGCGCCGATGCCCGGTTCGGTGATGGCATTGCCCACCAGGGCGCCGGACCCGGCCGCGCGCAGCCAGTGCTCACGCGCGGGACCGGGCTCGGCCAGCAGCTGATCCTCGACGAAGGAGAAATGCACTCGAAGCGCTTGCGGCAGATTGGATTCCGCGGCGGCGAGGTCGATCAGCAGCCGGAACAGCTGCCGCACGCTGACGCCGAAGCCGCCGTATTCGGCCGGCACCCGGAGCGCCCCGAATCCGGCTTGCCGCAGCCAGTCGACCTCCTCGTAGGCCAGGCGGCGATCGATCTCGCGCGCCACCGCCCCGGTGGCGATACGGTCGAATACGGGTCCGAAGATGTCGTCGAGGTCGCGATCGGTGATCTGCTGCGGTGCTGTGGAGGCCATACCCGACGATGACCCGGCGGCGCGATTCGCTCACCCGTTACACGCAGCGGGAACATAACTATCCGGCACGCGCCGCGGCCGCCCTCAGGAGGGCCGCATGCGCAATTCGTCGTGCAGGATCCGCGCCGCTGTGGCCATCGCGGCCTCCGCGCCGGGTTGCACCACGGCGGGCACCCGCGACCGGGTCAGCACGACTACGGCCAGGGTTTGCCCGTCGGCGTGCTCGGCGACGCCCGCCTCGTGGCGCAGGTTCAGCAGCGTGCCCGTCTTCGACGACCAGCGGGTGGCGTCGGAGCTGAACTCGGGGGCGAGCCGTTGACGTAACAAGTTGTCCGACAAAAACTCTCGCACTCGCGCGGCCGCGTCGCGGTGGGCCCGCACCGGCCGCCACACTTCGGCGAGCAGATCGGCGAACGCCCGCGCACTGCCGGTATTGGCATGGCTGATGTCGAGTTGGGCGACCGGATGCCCGCGTCCGGCCGTGGCGGCCTCGATGGCCAGGGCATGGGCGAGGTGACCATCCGCCGGGGCGAACTGCTCGGCCGGGGTCCGCACCAGATCGTCGGCCAGATGCCGCACCGCGATGCCCTCGTGACCCAGGCGGCGCAATTCGGCGGTCACCGCGTCGGGCGGAGTCAGCTCGAACAGGGCGTCGGTGGCGCCGCCGTCGCTGATCGCGACGCTCAGATACATCAGATCCTCGACCGCGACCGTGGCCGGATGGCGAAATCTGCTCAACCCGGTCGGGCCGGCCACCGTGCTGCGGCCGGGCAGTACTCGGATCGGGGTCGCCGGGTCGATGTCGCCGCGCATCACCCGTTCCATCGTCGCCAGCACGAGCGGCACCTTCACCAGCGAGGCGATCGGCAATTCCAGTTCGGCGTCGAGGCCCAGCTCGTCGCCGGTGTCGAGATCGCGCACCAGGACGGAGCCGTCCAGACCGGCGTCGTGCAGTTCCGTGCGCGCGCGGCGCAGTGCGGTCGAGACACCCATGTCAGATTTCCTCGTCGCGTTCGTCCGGCACACCGAGACAGCGGCCGATCGGTTCGGCGCCCAATGCGCGAAGGCGTTCGGCGTCCTCGCGCGATCCCGCCGCGATGTCGTAGCCCCGGGCGAGCTCCAACCCCCCGATGGGCCGCCAGTGCAGGCCCAGTTCGGCGGCCTGGGCGGGTGAGCACAACAGCAGATCGCTGCCGTCGAGTACCTCGGCGACCGCGGTGACCAGCGACGGCGCGACCATCACCTGGGCCGGGCGCAAGCCGAGCGAATCGCGCAGCCGGGTGATCCGATCACGGATGTGGGGCACATCGTCCTCCGGCTGGATCCACACGGCGCGCCGACGTTGTTGTCCCGAAATGCGCAGTACGCGAAGGGTTTCCAGGAAGATCGGCGCGCTGTGCGGGCCCGTGGTGTCGGCCAGGCCCAGCGGTACGCGCCAGAGGCCGCGATCGGCGGGGACAGCCAGGATGGCGGCACGCACCTCGTGGGTGCGGGTGAGTTCCGCGCGCCGCGCCGGGTCGGCCGGCTCCGGATCGAGCCTCAGTTGCGCGCTGCGGCATTCGGCGATCAGCCCGGCCAGTGGCACCGGCCCGCAGATGGCGGGCAGCGCCAGTCGGAACGGGCGCTGGCGGGCCCGCTCGGCATGCTCCGCCAGGGCCTCGGCCGCCTCGACCAGCCTCCGCGCCGACGGCAACATATCGCGACCGAACGAGGTCAATGTGGCCGTGCGCGAGGTTCGTTCGAGCAATCGCGCGCCGAAGTGCCGTTCCAGCGCCGCGATCCGGCGACTGGCGACCGATTGCGGGATCTGCGCGGCGGCCGCACCCGCGGTGAAGCTACCGAGGCCGCTCACCGCGACGAACGCCTTACAGGCCGCGACCATATCCACGATCGCGCAGTCTATGCCGAAACGGCATGGATACCGCCACAGGTGTCTTGGACAGCATGCGCGAGGGCTGCCACTCTTGCTGCGAGCGCTCACAGCCATCCATCCACAAGGAACGCATATGATGCCCCCTCGCTTCACCCGCTCGCCCGTGCTGGTCGCGGCCGCTGCCGCGCTCATACCGCTGAGCGCCTGCGGTGCCGATCGCGGCGCCGCGCCCGTATCGACCGCGCCCGTATCGACCACCGCGCCCACATCGGCGGTTCCGCTCGCCGCCGAAGCGCTGGCCGAATTCCACGATCTGGAGGCTCGCCTGCACGGCCGGCTCGGCGTCTACGCGCTCGACACCGGAACCGGCCGGGCCGTGGAATACCGTTCGGACGAGCGGTTTCCGTATTGCTCGACGTTCAAGGCGCTGGCCGCCGGCGCGTTGCTGAGCACCCTCCCACCCGCCGAACTCGACCGTCGCATCACCTACACCCGGGCCGATCTGGTACCCAATTCCCCGGTCACCGAACGCCATGTCGACCAGGGCCTGACCCTGCGCGAGATCATGGACGCCGCGGTGCGGTTCAGCGACAACACCGCCGGCAATCTCATGTTCGCCGAACTCGGCGGCCCGCAGGGGTTGCAGCAGCGGCTGCGTGCCATCGGCGATACGACCACGCGGATGGACCGCACCGAGACCACGCTGAACGAGGCCCTGCCCGGCGACGAGCGCGACACCAGCACGCCGCGCGCGCTGGCCGCCGATCTGCGGCACTACGTGCTCGACCCGTCGGTCGCCGCCGGCGACCGCGACGTGCTCACCGGTCTGCTGCGTGCCAACACCACCGGTGGTGCGCTGATCCGGGCCGGGGTACCGGCGGGCTGGCAGGTCGGCGACAAGACCGGCGCCGGCGACTACGGAACGCGCAACGACATCGCCGTGGCGTGGCCGCCGGGACGCGCGCCGATCGTGCTGACGATCCTGTCCACCCGCGACCGGCCGGACGCCGAATACGACACCGCGGCGATCGCCCGTGCCGCCACGATCGCGATCGCCACCCTGGACGGCACTGCGATTCCGCGCTGAACGTGCCGAATCACCCTGTGCCACCCGGTTTTTCCGCAAAGGCCGGGTACCCGGGTCGGTGCCGATCGACCCGGGTACCCGGTGGGATACCGCTCTCCCCTACTTGGCCGGAGCCGGAGCAGGGGTGAACGGCGCATTGATGGTGGTGAAGTACTGGGCGACCGCCAGAATCGCCACCGGTGCCGTGACGAGCAGCTGGCCCGCCAGCGTGCCCAGCGCACCGACGGCGATGATGCCGCCGATGCAACCGACCACGGCCGCGGGCAGGAAGGCGCCGAACAGGCCGACGATCGCGGCCGCGGCCACGGTCGCACCCGCGATGCCGCCGAGCAAGCAGCCCACCGCTCCGCCGGTGAGACCACCGACCAGCGTGCCGATCGTGGCGCCCGCGGTGATGGTGCTGGTCAGGCGGGTCCAGGCCGCGACTTCTCGGTCATAGGGTGTCTTCCACGGCGCCTGGTCCTCGAACGGGAGCGCGACCGGCTTGTAGACCGCGTGCTGCAGATCGAACTGCGGAGTCAGGGTCGCCGTGCGACCGGCGATATCGGCCGCGATCGGGAATTCGAAATCGTCGACCCGGAACTTCAATTCGGTTCCGGCCAGGGTCGTCCCATTGGCGGCCTTGATCTTGAAAACACCATTCTCCACGTCCAGCGAACCGGCGTCGGTGGATATGATCGTCGACTTCTCGTTCGTCGATGCCTGGTAGTTGACGGCACCCTCGTCGGGTGCGGCGGGTGCGGCATTCACGGTGCCGGCCGTCACGCCGACGGCGGCGGCCACCGTCGCCGCGACCGCGGTAAAGTTCCTCATCTTCACTGCTTTTTCCTCATCACTCATTGCATTCCGCCGGAGCGGCTTTATCCAGTTTGTGATGAATGCGAAAAAGCGACGAGGTTAATAACCAGATGGATTCGAATACCCGGCCGAGGAAAAATAAATCGAATCTCACAAATTAAAAAAGAACCCTCGCACTCGAAAGTGCGAGGGTCCTTTTAATTCGGCCACTGAAATAATTACCGGCTCAGGGGTGGGGCCGGCGAGCACTTCACTTGGCCGGGGCCTTGAACGGCTCGTTGATGGTGGAGAAGTACTGGATCGCGGCGCCGATCGCGACCGGGGCGGTCACGAAGATCTGGCCGGCGAGCACACCCAGGAAGCCGACGGCGGCGGCACCGGCGACACAGCCGCCGAGCGGGCCGAGGCCGAACAGGGTGGCCAGCGCACCGGTGGCGACGACACCGAGGGCAGCGCCCGCGATGCAGCCGATGACCGCGCCGCCGATACCACCGGCCGCGGTGCCGATGGCAGCGCCGGTGGCGATGGTGTCCTTGAGACGAGTGAAGGCGGCGACCTCACGCTCGTACGGGGTCTTCCACGGCGCGCTGTCCTCGAACGGGAGGGCGACCGGCTTGTAGACCGCGTGCTGCAGATCGAACTGCGGGGTGAGCGTCGCCGTGCGACCGGAGATGTCGGCGGCGATCGGGAACTCGAAATCGTCGACACGGAACCGCAATGGGGTTCCGGCCACGGTGGTCCCGTTGGCGGCCTTGATCGTGAATACGCCGTCCTCGACATCCAGCGACCCGGCGTCGGTCGAAATGATCGCCGCGTTCTCCGTGGACCTCGCCTGGTAGTTCACGACACCGTCGTCGGCGGCCGGAGCGGCCTGAACCGTCCCCGCCAGCGCACCCAACGTCGTAGCGACCAGCGCCGTGAGCACGGCGAATTTCCTCATCTTCACTGCTTGAATCCTCGACTTTCCGACTGCCGGCACGCGGCAGCACAGGTTGCCGTGTCCGGCACAGACACACGGCATCGGTGGAGTTTGCGGGCGTTCGACGCGGATGGGCCAGGATAAGAACCAGCCCGATTACAACCGGTGACTCACTTCCGGTCATCGTTGATCATGACCCGAATGAGTCTGTCGTTCCACTGGTTCCTTCCCACCTATGGCGATTCCCGCAATCTGGTCGCGGGCGGTCACGGCACCTCGATGTCGGGCGATCGTCCGGCCTCGCTGCGCTATCTGAACCAGATCGCGGGTGCCGCGGAGGAGAACGGCTTCGAGGCGGTGCTGACGCCGACCGGCGCATGGTGTGAGGATGCCTGGCTGACGACGGCCATGCTGGTGGAGACCACGGAAACGCTGAAATTCCTGGTCGCCTTCCGTCCCGGTGTGGTGAGTCCCACCCTCGCCGCGCAGATGGCGGGAACCTTCCAGCGGCATTCACGCGGACGCCTGCTGCTGAACGTCGTGACCGGCGGCGAACCGCACGAACAGCAGGCCTACGGCGACTTCCTGGACAAGGAACAGCGGTACGAGCGCACCGGCGAGTTCCTGCACATCGTGCGCGAACTGTGGGGCTCCGACGCCCCGGTGACGTTCGAAGGCAAACATCTGCGGGTGCGCAACGCGCAACTGAACAACCGGCCGGATCCGATTCCGCCGGTGTTCTTCGGTGGCTCGTCGGCCGCCGCCGGACCGGTGGCCGCCCGCTACACCGACACCTACCTCACCTGGGGTGAACCGCTGTTCGCGGTGAGCAAGAAGCTGGAGTGGATCCGCCGGCTCGCGGTGGACGAGGGCCGCATCCTCGATTACGGCCTGCGCATCCACGTCATCTCCCGCGACACGTCCGAACAGGCCTGGGCCGAGGCCGATCGCCTGCTGCAAGCGGTGAACCCGGCGGATATCGAACGGGTGCAGGCGAATCTGGCCCAGAGTGAATCCGAGGGCCAGCGGCGGATGCTGGAACTGCACGGTGGCAACACCGATCGGCTCGAGATCGCGCCCAACCTGTGGGCCGGTGTCGGACTGGTGCGCGGCGGCGCGGGAACGGCGCTGGTCGGCTCGCACGAAGAGGTGGCCGAGCGGCTGATCGAATACTCCCGCCTCGGCATAACGCAGTTCATTCTCTCCGGTTATCCGCATGTGGAGGAGGCGTACTGGTTCGGCGAGGGAGTCCTGCCGATCCTGCAGCGCCGCGGACTGTGGCAGCCGCCCGCTCATCGCGAAAACCGGGTCGCCACAACACCATTCGCCACCGCGGCCGCGAGCAGCAGCTAACCTGCCACGAATTCCGGCCGGCACCCTCTCGGCATGCTCACCGGGTGATCTATACAGCCGCTAACACATAGCTACACTCGTTGGCGAGCGATCAGAACCCCGTACATGAGCTAACCGATGTCTCGGAGAGGGTGTCGATCATGGCCGTATACGACGTAAGCAACCGAGCAGCAATAGTCAGCGGTGGCGGTTCCGGGATCGGACGGGCGGTCGCGCACGAACTCGCACGCAGTGGCGCCGCGGTCCTGGTGTTCGATCTCGACGAGGACGCCGCGAATACGGTGGTCGAGGAGATTCGCGGTGCGGGCGGGCAGGCGAGCGGCTTCGCCGGCGATGCCTCCGATCCGGAGACCGTCCGGCGCAGCGTCGCGGCCGCCGCTGAACTGGGACCCCTGCGGATCGCGGTCAACAACGCCGGCATCAGCGGGGAGAGTGCGCTGATCGGTGACTATTCGCTGGAGGGCTGGCGCAAGGTCTTGTCGGTGAACCTCGACGGCGTGTTCTACGCGCTGCGCGAACAACTTCCGGTCGTCGCGGCCGCGGGCGGCGGCGCCATCGTGAATATGGCGTCGATTCTCGGCAGCGTCGGATTCGCGAATTCCTCGGCGTACGTCACGGCCAAACACGGCCTGCTCGGCCTGACCCAGAACGCGGCCCTGGAATACGCCGCCCAGGGCGTGCGGGTCACCGCCGTCGGGCCCGGCTTCATCCACACTCCGCTGCTCGGCGCCAACCTCGACGAGGAAACGCAGGCTTTCCTCGCCCAGAAACACGCCCTGGGCAGGCTGGGCACCCCGGAGGAGGTCGCGGGGCTGGTCGCCTTCCTGGCCAGCGATGCGGCCACGTTCATCACCGGCAGTTATCACCTGGTCGACGGCGGATACACCGCGCAGTAGCCGGACCGCCTCGAGCCCGGGCTATGTCGCCTTGGCTTCCTTCGCGGCGGCCTTCATCTGCTTCTTGAACGCCCGCACCTCGAGCAGTGACTCGTTGTCGACGATATCGGCGGCCGAGCGGCGCGAATTCGGCTCCGAGTAGGCGCCGGCCGCCTTCTCCCACCCCGCCGGCCGCACACCGAGTTGTTTGCCCAGCAGCGCCAGGAAGATACGTGCCTTCTGATCGCCGTAGCCGGGCAGTTCCTTCAACCGGCGCAGCACTTCCTTGCCGTCGGGATCGTCGCGAGTCCAGATTTCGGAGGTGATGCCGTCATAGTGTTCGACGACGTAGCGGGCCAGTTCCTGGGTGCGCCGGGCCATCGAGCGGCCGTAGCGGTGGATGGCGGGCGGGGTCGCGCCCAATTCCTCGAACTCCTCCGGATCGGCCTCCGCGATCCGGTGGATATCGAAACCGTTCATACGGTCGGCGATCTTCTTCGGACCGCGGAACGCATGTTCGAGGGGAAACTGCTGATCCAGCAGCATCCCGGTCAAGAGGGCGAAGTCGTCCTCCGACAACAGCTTGTCCGACTCCGGTTCCTGCGCGAGGCACACTTTGCGGCTCACCATGTATCGATCATGGCAGACGGCCGGATATCCGCCTACCAACCGACGTGACGGGACTCACATGCCTACCCACCCGTAGCTTTTCTGCGCGCGTAGGGTGAATCTTCATGCCCGACACTTTGGCAACACCCACGGTGGAAGATATGGCGCCCACACACAGCTCCTCGGCAGACAATTCCTCACCCTCAGGGCTGAGGCCGGACCGTTTCGATCGCGCGGGCCGCGACCAGCTCATCGATGTTCACGATCTGCAGGCAGCACTGCCCGGAATTCGCGGACTACGCCGCTGGGCGCACGACGCCCTGGCCGTCGCTCCGGGCGAGAGTGCGGTCGACATCGGCTCCGGCACCGGCTCGGAGGTGCTGGTCTTCGCCGACGCCGTCGGCCCGACCGGTGACGCGGTCGGCGTCGAACCCGATCCGAATCTGCTGGCCGGGGCGGAACGCCGTGCGGCCCAGCACAATTCGCCGGCCCGGTTCGTGCCCGGCGATGCCTACGGACTCCCGTTCGGCGGTGACACCTTCGATGTCGCGCTGTGCGAACGGGTCTTCCAGCATCTGACCGCTCCGGCGCGCGCCGCGCGGGAGATCGCGCGGGTATTGAAGCCGGGCGGACGCGTCGTCGTCATGGACAGCGACTGGGGCACCGCCATCGTGCATCCCGGCGACCGGCGGGTCGTGCACGAGGTGGTCGAAACCCTGATCACCAACACCACCAACCCGTTCTCGGGACGGCGGCTGCCCGGCCTGCTCGCCGGCGCGGGACTGGTCGTCGACGATATCGGCTCGCATGCGCTGGTCCAGGACGCGAGCGCCGGCGCGGGTGCGCTGGTGGCCCGCATCGCCGGGATGGCGGAGGCACGCGGGGCGATCACCGAGGCGCAGCGGCGGGAGTTGCTGGCGGAGCTGGAAGCCGGCGCGCGCACCGGTGACATCCACCTCTCGGTGACGATGTTCGCGGTACTGGCGCACAAGCCGCAGTAACGGGCGAAGATCGGTTCGCGGCCCCCGAACAGGGGCCGCGAACCATGCAGCCGACTCCGTGGCAGGTCGCGCCGCTCTACTTCCCCAGCAGCTTCTCGGTGGCCGCGAGCAGGACACAGGTCGCCAGACCGTCCATCGCCTTCTCCAGGTCGGCGAGCGACGGGAAACTGGGGGCGATGCGAATGTTCTTGTCCTCCGGGTCTTTTCCGTAGGGGAACGCCGAACCGGCGGGTGTCAGGGCGATGCCGGCCTCCTTGGCCAGCGCCACCACGCGCGCGGCCGTGCCCTCGACCACGTCCAGGCTGATGAAGTAGCCGCCCTTGGGCTCGGTCCAGGAGGCGACCTTCGAGGCGCCCAGACGATCCTCCAGGATCCGCAGCACCAGTTTGAATTTCGGCTCGAGCACGGCGCGGTGGGCCTGCATGTGCCGGCGCACCCCCTCGGCATCACCGAAGAAGCGCAGGTGACGCAACTGGTTCACCTTGTCCGGGCCGATGCTCTTCTTCGCGGCGTACTTCAGGTACCAGGTCAGGTTCTCGGTGGACGCGCCGAAGAAGCTGACACCGGCACCGGCGAAGGTGATCTTCGACGTGGAGGCGAAGACGAAGGGCCGGTTGGGGTTTCCGGCCGCGGCGGCCATTCCGAGCACATCGAACACCGGGGCGGCGGTATCGGTCAGCGGGTGCACCGCGTAGGCGTTGTCCCAGAACAGGCGGAAGTCCGGCGCCGCGGTGGGCATCGAAACAAGTTCGCGCACAACCTCTTCGGAGAAGTTCACGCCGGTCGGGTTGGAGTAGTTGGGGACCGCCCACAGGCCCTTGATCTGCGGGTCGGCGGCGACCAGTTCCGCGATCGCGTGCACGTCCGGGCCGTCGTGGTTGATGGCGATCGGAATCATCTGCACGCCCAGCGTTTCGGTGATCCCGAAGTGGCGATCGTATCCCGGGCTCGGGCACAGGAACTTGATCGGCTCGTCGGCCCAGCGGGTCGTCGAATCGGCCGTACCGTGCAGCATCGCGAACACGATCACGTCGTGCATCAGCTCCAGGCTGGCGTTGTTGCCGGCGAGCAGGTTCTCGACCGGAATGCCCAGCAGTTCACCGAAGATCGCGCGCAACTCCGGCAGGCCGTGCAGGCCGCCGTAGTTGCGGCAGTCGGTGCCGGTGCCGTCGCGGTAGTCGTCGGCGCCCGGCAGGGCGAGCAGGCCGGCGGAGAGATCGAGTTGCTCCGGCGAGGGCTTGCCCCTCGTCAGATCCAGCGTGAGCTTCTCGGTCTGGAGCTTCGCGTAGTTCGCGGTCTGCGTCTCGTGTTCCGATACGAGTTCCGCATGGCTCATCAAACCGATCTGCGTTTGCCGGGGCATCCTGAGCAGCCTTTCAAGCAGCGAGGTAACAGGTGGACGGATCCTGCGCTTCTGGCGCGGACCCAGCCGACCACGTTACTCGCCGGACGCGCCCCGTGGCAGATAAGAATATTTCCCCCCGGAAAGTAAAGGGGACCCCGCGCACCCGGCAGAGCCCGTTGACCCTTGCTGCCTTCCGGCCCTGGGGGAGTTCACAGGATGCGCGCCGCGCGGGATCCGTCGGCCAGTGTAGTCACAACTGTCCACTCGAGTGGAATCCGGGCGGAGTCGATACGATCACCTGCGACATTTTTCGAGGGGGCTTCCGCGCCAGGACCGGAGGAAAGACGTGACAGGCAGTAATCCACCGCACGGTGGGCCCGAGTATCCGGGGCTGGGTAACCCGCCCAACGAAACCGTGCACTGGTGGTCGACGCCGGCGGCTCCGGAGCAGCCGCTCACCGGTACCGATCCGACCGTCATGGGTGGGCGTCCCGGGCCCGTGACCGGCGCGGACCCGACGGTTCTGGGAGCCGGGTTCGACGCCTATCACGGTGGCGCCCCGCAGCAGCCATACGCCCAGCAGCAGCCACCGCCGTCCGTGCCGAATTATCCCCAGCAGCAGTTCCCGCCGCCTTATGCACAAGGACCGGCGTACCCGCAGCCGCCCAAGAAGAACAACGCCGCGTGGATCGTCGGCGGCGTGGTCGGCCTGGTCGTGGTGATCGGCATCGTGATCGGCGTGATCGCGCTCACCGGCGGTGGCGGGGGCGGGAGCAAGGGACCGCTCGGCGACAAGAAGGGGGTCGACGGCAACTATTCGATGGCCAATGTCACCGACGCCTGCTCGCTCATCGATACCACGGTGCTGCGCAAGTGGGCGCCCACGCCCAAGGACGCGCCCGAGCACACCGAACGCGCACCCGACTCCAGCTTCGGCGGCGGCAACCTGACCTGCCGCGCCCGGTACGACGGCGCCGGCAAGTACGGCACCGACGGCTCCGATATCGACCTCGAAGCCGACTTCCAGAGCAAATACAGCGATCCGCAGTTCAACAGCTGGAAGAACTACGACACCAAGACCACCGGCAGCGGCCGCACCTCCGGCGATATCGCGGGCATCGGCAGCCAGGCCTACTACGCCGCCTACCAGCAGAACTACTCCAGCTTCGTGACCCTCGACTACACCTGCGCGGCCCTGGACTCCAACGTCTCGGTCAAGGTGGAACTACGGATTCAGGCCGAGGGCAGCATCAACAGCGACGACGTCGGCACCACCTGCAAGGACCAATTGAAGAAGGCGCTCGCCGGCCTGCACAAATAGCCCGGTTTGCGGTTCCGGGGGGTCCACCCGGTATATTGCTCTGCGGAGGATTCGCCTAGTGGCCTATGGCGCTCGCCTGGAACGCGGGTTGGGTTAACGCCCTCAGGGGTTCAAATCCCCTATCCTCCGCCGCGAAACGCCCGCTACCCCAGTGGTAGCGGGCGTTTCTTGTGTCGGTGGCTGCAGTGGCCGGCCGTCGCCGTGCGGTGACCGGGGCGATCACTCACCAGCGCAGTGACGCGCATCACTTGCCGGTGGTGTCACATCGCGGGACCGGCGAGCGTCTGGTGTGTGCCGGAGTCGAGTGAACGGACAGGAGCCACCCATGAGCGAGCGCATCGACGGCGCGACCGAGGCGTTCGTCACCCATCGCAATCTGCTGTTCACGGTGGCCTACGAGATGCTCGGTTCGGCGGCCGACGCCGAGGACGTCCTGCAGGAGACCTGGTTGCGATGGGTGGACGTGGACCTCGACGACGTCCGTGATCAGCGTGCCTACCTGGTCCGGATCGTCACCAGGCAGGCTCTGAGCCGGCTGCGCACGCTCGGCCGCCGCAAGGAGTCCTACGTCGGCCCGTGGCTGCCGGAACCGCTGCTGACCGCGCCCGATGTGGCCGAGGACGTGGAGTTGGCCGACAGCGTGTCGATGGCGATGCTGCTGGTGCTGGAAACGCTCGCACCGACGGAACGAGCGGTGTTCGTGCTGCGCGAGGTGTTCGACCTGAGCTACGACGAGATCGCCGAGGCCGTCGACAAGACGCCCGCCGCCGTGCGCCAGATCGCCCATCGCGCACGGGCTCACGTCGCCGCGCGCCGGCCCCGCGGGGCGGTGTCCGCCGAAGAATCCCGCCGCGCCGTCGAAGCCTTCCAGCAAGCCATCGAAACCGGGGACCTGCAGCATCTGGTCGACATGCTGGCTCCCGACGTGGTGCTGCTCGGCGACGGCGGCGGCGTCGTCCAGGCGGTCCTGCGGCCGATCGCGGGCGCCGATCGGGTCGCCCGCACGCTGCGTACCGGACTGCCGCGACTGCGCAGCGAGGCAACCGTCGAAGCGGTGCAGATCAACGGCTGCCCGGCGCTGATCGTGCGGATCGACGGACGAATCGACGACGTGGTGGCGATGCGGCTCGACGACGGCCTGATCACCGGCCTGTACGTGGTCCGCAATCCGGAGAAACTCTCCCGCGTCGAACAGCAGACCACGGTCAGCCGATGAGTCCGCCGGAGCAACCCGCCTCGATCCTCGCCCTGGCCGACCTGGCCACACCGATGGCGATCCGCGTGGCCGCGACGCTACGGCTGGTGGACCACGCAGGCGCCGCAGGCGCGACCGCCGAAGAACTGGCGGCTCGCACCGGCACGGCCGCTCCCGCACTCCGGCGACTGCTCGACCATCTGGTCACCGTCGGCGTCTTCGACCACGATGCGGCGTCCGGCCACTACGGGCCCACGAGCCTCGGCGATCAGATGAGTGCGGACTCCCCCGACCCGTTCACACTGCTGCTGCTCGATATCGGTAGCGCGGGCGGGCGGGCGGAACTGGCCTTCGTGGAACTGCTGAGCACGATCACTTCTGGCCGGCCCGCCTATCCACGCAGGTACGGACGTGACTTCTGGGCCGATCTGGAGGCGGAGCCCGCGCTGCGCACGTCCTTCGACGCCCAGATGAATTGCCGCTTCCGGGTTTACGCGGATCAGATCGCAGAACGTTTCGACTGGAGTCGCTTTCGCGACCTTCTCGACGTCGGCGGTGGCGACGGCACCTTGCTGACGGCGATCCTGCGCGCACATCCCGGCGTGCGGGGGCGAGTGCTGGATCTGGCGCCGACGGCCGCCGCGGCCACCGAGCGATTCGCGGCGGCCGGGCTCGACGACCGGGCGACCGCCGTCGCGGGCAGCTTCTTCGACCCGCTGCCGACCGGGGGCGACGCTTATGTCCTGTCCGACATCCTGCACGACTGGGACGACGAGTTCGCGGCGGCCATCCTCGCCGAATGTGCTCGCGCCGCAGCGCCTTACGGGGCGGTTGTGGTGATCGAGCCGATTCGGGGGCGTGGGGCCGATACGGCGATCGACCTGTTCATGCTGATGTGCTTCGGCGGCCGGGAACGGACGGTGCCGGAGCTGGCCGAGCTCGGTGCGCGATGCGGCCTGATCCTGCACACCTCCACCCCGGTCGCGGACGGGCGGACCGCGCTGGAGTTCCGGGCCCGGTGACACTTCGCCACGCCCGCGGAAACCGCGAGCTATTTGTCGGCACTCCGGTTTATGATCGAACACATGTTCGAACATTGGCCGGAGAAGGGGGAGTTCGCGCTGCATCGGGTGGTGGTTCCGCCGATGCCGGTGCTGGTGGACGTGGCTGCCGCTATCCCCACGTATCCGCGGATGGCCGATCCCGAAGCAGTGGCGGGGCAGGTGCGGGCGGGCGGGCTCGAGATCACCGGGCGAATTCCGGGACGACTACACGCTTGGGCGCGCGCGGCGGACGGAACGTGGTTGGGACTGGTGGAATTCGAGTTGCGCACCGGGAACGGGCGCAGTCGACTGCCGGTGACCCAATGGTGTCCGGCGCATGCGCTGATCATGCGTGGCGGGTGCGGGCCGCCCGAGTGACGGCCCGCGACATCGCTACGCGGAGCGGAGATTTCCGGCCGCCGCGGGCACGACCGGGACCAGACCGGTGAGTGCAGCGGGTAGCGGGGCCCGGTGCAGCACTCCGAGGCGCTGGGTCGCGCGGGTGAGGGCCACGTAGAGTTCGGCGGCGCCACGCGGCCCGTCGGCGAGGATGCGCTCGGGCTCGACGACGAGTACGGCATCGAACTCGAGGCCCTTCGTCTCCGAAGCCGGAACCGTGCCGGGCACACCGGGTGGACCGATCACCACGGCGGTGCCCTCGCGCCCCTCCTCGTCACGAATGAATTCCTCGATGGCGGAGGCCAATTCGTTCTCGTCGACGCGGCGCGACCACGGCCGCACGCCACAGGCACGCACCGACTCCGGTGGCCGCACACCGGGGGCGAATTCGGCGAGCAGCGCGGCCGCGACCGCCATGATCTCCGCCGGCGTGCGGTAGTTCACCGTCAGGGAGCGATAACGCCACCGCCCGGGGACATAGGGCTCGAGCATGGCGTCCCACGAGGTGGCGCCGGCGGTCGAACGCCGCTGGGCGAGGTCGCCAACCACGGTGAAGGAGCGGCCCGGACACCGCCGCATCAGCACCCGCCAATCCATCTCGGAGAGCTCCTGCGCCTCGTCGACCACGATATGGCGATAGGTCCAATCCCGGTCGGCGGCAGCACGTTCGGCCAGATCGCGGGTATCACGATCGGCGAAGCGGTCCGCCAGGTCCTCGGCGTAGAGCAGGTCGGTGGCGAAGAGGTGGTCCTCGTCGTCCATCGAGTCCTCGCGGCCCGTCATCAGTTCCAAGACGCCTGCGGCATATCGGGCTTCGGCCGCGCGTTCGCGTTCCGCGGTGTCATCCGCCGGTTTCTGCCGGCCCAGCAGATCGACCAACTCGTCGAGCAGCGGTACATCCGATACCGTCCACGCGGCGCCGTCGGCACGCCGCAGGGCCGGGTCGGCGCCCGCCGCACGCAACCGCTCGGGCGACGAATACAGCTCGGCCAGTAGCTTTTCCGGGGTGAGCACGGGCCAGAGCTGGTCGAGCGCGGCCGCGAACTGCTCACTCTCGGCGAGCTCGGCGACGAGATCGGCACGCAAGTTCTCCCACGCCTCGCGGTCGTCGCGGGTGATCCAGCCCTTGCCGATCCGGGCGATCGCGCGCTCGGTGATCACATAGGTGACGATGTCGCGGAACACCGCCCGCGCCTCGTTGTGCGGCAGACCGCTCGTGCGCGCCTCTTCCCGCGCCCATTCCGCAGTCGCGGCATCGATGCGCGCGGTGACATCGGTCAATTCGATGATCAGCGGTTCCGCCGGCAGGCACTGCCGGTCGGCGACCGCGGCGGCGAGCACATCCAGCATGCGCAGCGACCCCTTGATACGCACCGCATCCGGAGTGTCCTCGGCGGTGACGTGCAGGCCCGGCACCAGATCGCCCGTGGTGGTGAAGACGACGTTGGTTTCGCCGAGCGACGGCAGCACCCGGTCGATATGACGCAGGAAGGCCGGATTGGGCCCGACCACGAGAACACCGTGGCGTTCCATCTGCTCCCGCTGGGTGTAGAGAAGATAGGCGACACGGTGCAGTGCCACCACCGTCTTGCCGGTACCGGGTCCGCCCTCGATCACCAGCACGCCGGGATGATCGAGCCGGATGATCTCGTCCTGTTCGGCCTGGATGGTCGCCACGATGTCGCGCATCCCCTCGCCGCGGGGTGCGTCGACCGCCGCGAGCAGCGCGGCATCCCCGCGTTCCCCGGCGCCCGGGCGGCCGAAAATCTCGTCGGTGTAGTCGACGACGCGGCGGCCGCGGGAATGGAACTGCCGGCGCCGCCGCATCTGCTCCGGGTTGGCGGCGGTCGCGGTGTAGAACGCCCGTGCCGCCGGAGCCCGCCAGTCCAGCAGCAACGGCTCGAAGTCGTCGCTCCGGTCGAACAGCCCGATCCGGCCGATATAGGAGCGCTCGCCGGAGTCGCTGTCCAATCGGCCGAAGCACAGCCCGTTGTCGGCCACGTCCAAGCGCTTCACCTCGCGCGCCAGCGTGCGCACCTCCACGTCGCGGTCCACCAGCGCACCGCCGTCGCCGCGCAATGCCGCGCGGTAGCGGCGCCCGGCCTCGGCGCGCTCGCCGTCGAGTCGCGCGTAGAGCGCGGACACATAGTCCTGTTCGGCCCGCAACTCGTCCTGATACCCCGGCGCCGACATGTGTCCCTCATTTCCCTGGCTCGACATGGTTCATGTGGACACCTGTGTCCGTCGCGGCCGCTGCGGGTTCTCCTTCCGTTTTCGCAGGTACACGGCCTCGGCGGGCCATTGTGCGGCACGACCGGGGCCTTGCCGCAAGCCCCCCGCTCCGCTATATATTGAATATGGAAAGAGGTGCGCAGCCTCTTTCACGATCAGTCGGCGGTCAGCCGCGCACCCACCTCACGCACCGCGCCACGCAGTAGGCGCGCGTAATCGTCCACCTCCACGACCTGCGGATCGGCGTGAACGGACAGGGTGACCGTCGTTCCGAGGCCGTGCAGGCCGTGGGTCAGGTGCATCACCGCACCGAGGGCGGGGAAGCCGGCGGTGAAGCGGACCTGGCCGCCGGCGATCGACAGGTCGGCCTCGCCGCGGTGGACGCTGGACAGCACGGTGTGGCCCGATATCCGGTCGGGAACCAGATCCAAGGGATAGCCGGCGATATCGCGACGGAGCACCGGTGCCGGGATCGCGTCGGTGACGCGGTCGCGCGCGGACTGCAGCGGATGGGTGGCGCGGATTCGCCGTTCGGCCAGCGCCGCGGCGATGCGGCGCGCCCGTAGACGCAGGTCGGGTTCCGCGACGCACAGATCGACACCGACGTCGCGATAGTTGTTGTGCGGGGCCGCTTTTCGATCGGTCGTCACGGGCGAAGCCATCGAGACCTGCGCACCCAGCGGGTCGGCGGATTCGCCGCAGGCGGCGAGATATCGACTCATCGCGACGGAGATGGCCGTCAGCGCGACCACCGTGACCGTGAAGCCGGGGATGTGCAGGCTCTCCCCCGCGATCACACGGACGGCCCGACGCGTGGGCGCCGGCGGGTGGTTCAGCCCGGTCGGTGCGAAATCCGGTGCGGCGGAGGGGATCTCACCTGCCTCGGCGAGGCTGTTCAATTCCGAGTCGGCGCGGGCCGCGAGAAGACCCCGCCGGACCGTGCGTGCCATGCCGGGCAGGAACGACAGAAGTGCTATCGCTTCGGCAGCGAGGGCTTCCGCGCCTCGCCCGAGGCCGGGGCGGATCCGCCTGCCGTGGTGCCGAATCACCGCCGGGCCGACGGGGGATCCCGCGTCACCCGAACCACCACTGGAATCACCGTCCCCGCGAGTTGCCGCATCCAGGCCCCGCAACAACTCGCGCGCGATCTGCGCGGCCCGCCGCCCGTCCGCCAGCGCATGCGAAAGTTGCAGCACCACAACGAGTGCCGGTCCCGATCCGCCCGGCGCGCCTCGGATCCCGCGATACAGATGAACGCGCCAGGTGTATCGCTGTGCCGGTACCGATTCCGCCAGAATCTCTCCCAGCGAGGCTTCCACAGTCGTCCACAGCGGCTCCCCGGACGTGTGGACGACGACCTGCGCCTCGTCGAAAGCCGCAGGCTCCCACGCCGGATAGGCGAAACGGTGCTCCCTGATGCGGACACACAACTCCGGGATTTCGGCGCTGCGCGCGATCACCGCCGCCCGCAGCGCCTCGGCGGACCATCCGGTGTCGTCGAAGCAGTAGAGCAGGAAGAGGTCGTTGCAGGCTCGGCGCGACAGCCAGAACCTGGTGGCGTCCTGCGGGGTCAGTAGATCCACCCGCCGACGATATCCACAACAAGGCCCCGAGTCGCTCGACTCGGGGCCCATCACCCGGTCGCCCGCGGTCAGGCGGAACCTAACTTCCCGTCGGTCACACCCGATACGAACGCATCCCACTCCCCGGGTGTGAAAGCCAGAATCGGCCCGCGTCCGCGGTCTTTGGTATCGCGAACCCCGACATTGCCGTCGCGCAGAAATGCGACCTCGACACAGTTTCCGTCGGGACCGCTGTATTTACTCTTGCGCCACACCGCACCGGTCGAATCAACCTTCACCTCAACCTCTCCTTTACCACCGTAGATAACGCGACAATCGTGCTTCCCTCGTCGCCTGCCCCGGAGTTCTCGAGACTCGACGGCTCCACAATGCGCCTGGTCATAGCGCACGAACTGCTCAATGAACGGACTCGTGCACCAGGTCCGCACCGCCGTGGTGCGCCCTCGTGTCGACCCCGGGAGAGCACCCTAGCAGCACCAACAAACGATGTCCCACGTCTTTTCACTTTCAATCACTCGAAATTCTTTCAAGAATTCCCGTTCACTAATAGCGGAGGAATTGCCAAATGACAGGAGAATGATCCGCTAAACAAAACTGGCGCCCGCATTTCGCTCCTTCGTGGCCGCGCTGCGCCCCGGATAAACCGTGCGGTTGCTCGGTATGGATCATGGAGGAGTGGTGGAACGAGATCGCGATGATGCCGGACACGCCCGAAATGCCCGTCCTCGAGACCGGTTCGGGCGACCACTACCGCCGGGTAGCGTCGGCGTCGCCCGCATTCCGGATGATCTCGACCTCCCACCGGACGAAACGCTGGACTATGCCCAGCGCCTCCTGAACGAGGGACTGGCCTTCAACGCACACGAGGTGCTGGAGGCCGCATGGAAGAACGGACCGTTCGCGGAAAGGATGCTGTGGCAGGGTCTGGCGCAGTACGCGGTCGGCATCACCCACATCCAGCGCGGTAATCCGAAGGGTGCTCGCACCCTGCTCGAGCGGGCGATCGGCCGGTTGTCGGCCACGCCGGCGCCGCCGTACGGCATCGATGCGGCCGGGCTCGTCGCCCATGCCGAGGGTCTGCTGGCGGCTCTGGCGGCCGGCCGCGATATTCCGGAGGACGAGCTGTGCCCCCGGCTGCGCGGATGATCCCGCACACCGCCGGGGCCGGCCGCTTCGCCCCCAGCCCCTCCGGGGATCTGCATCTGGGCAATCTCCGCACCGCCCTGCTGGCGTGGTTGTTCGCCCGCAGCACCGCCCGCAATTTCCGGCTGCGGATCGAGGATCTGGACCGGGTGCGGCCGGGCGCGGAGCAGCGCCAGCTCGAGGATCTGGCCGCGATCGGACTGGATTGGGACGGCGAGGTGGTCCGGCAATCGGATCGGACCTCGCGCTACGCGGCGGCGATCGAGCAGCTCGGCGCGGCCGGAATGACCTACGAGTGCTATTGCACGCGAAGAGAGATCCAGAAGGCCGTCTCGGCGCCGCACGGCCCGATGGGCGCCTATCCGGGAACCTGCCGCGACCTGACCGAGGCGCAGCGGGCGGCCAAGCGCACCGAGGGACGCCCGGCCGCCCTGCGTTTGCGTGCGCAGACAACGGAATTCGAGATCACCGACGAGATCCACGGCAGGTATCGAGGGCTGGTCGACGATTTCGTGCTGCGGCGCGGCGACGGGACGGCGGCCTACAACCTCGCGGTCGTGGTGGACGATGCGGCCCAAGGCTTCGACCAGGTCGTTCGCGGGGACGATCTGCTGCCCTCGACACCGCGGCAGGCCTATCTGGCCACCGTCCTCGGACTCGCCGTCCCCGCGTACGCGCACGTCCCGCTGGTGCTCAACACCGACGGTGCGCGACTGGCCAAGCGCGACGGGGCCGTAACCCTGCGCGACAGAACCGCTCTCGGTGAGACGCCGCGTCAGGTATTCGCCATGCTCGCGGCCTCGCTCGGCCTGCGGGGAGAGACACCGCGAGCACTACTCGATCAGTTCACCCCGGCGACGGTGCCGCACGAACCGTGGATTCTGGATCCCGAACATCCGGATCCGCTGCGCCACAGCTGATCCGGTGACTGTGCGCCCGGCGGTCCGGACGCACAGTCGCTTCTACCAGTTCGCCGCCGCGATGTTGACGATCACCCACACGATGGTGAGCACGATGCCGACGGCACCGACCCAGATTCCGCCGAGCGCCATACCGCGGCCCTGACCGCCGCGCTCCTTGATCTGGTTCAGCGCGATCACACCCAGGATGATCCCGACGATCGATCCGATACAGGTGCACAGCCCCAGGATCGACGCGATCAGCGAACCGATCGCCAGGCCGTTGGTGCCCTGCTGCGGCGCCGCGTAGCCGTAGGGCTGATACGGCGTCGCGGCCGGATAGCCGTAGCCGGGCTGGCCGTAGGGCTGCTGCTGCGGATAGCTCGGGTAGGACTGCTGCTGTTGCGGCGGCGGGGTGGGCTGCTGGTAGGGAGACGACTGCTGATGCGGGGCCGAGGAGTATCCCGCCTGCGGATTGGGCGGCGGGGTGGGCTGCTGCGGCGGGGTCGGCGGAACCGACTGATGGCCGCCCGAATCGGACGAGACACCTTCGCCGCCGTACTGTTTCCACCATTCGTCGGAATCGCCGGGATTCGTCATCGGTCCAGCCTATTCCACCGGACCCGGTTGCCGGTATCGTGCACAGGTCGTGAGTGAGACACAAGAAACGACACCGACCGGGGAGTCTGGACGCCCCGCGGTCGAACACGCAGCATTCGCGCAGGCCGCGGGGGGTCCCTTCACGTTGATCGTGACCTTGTTCACGGCGACGCTGATGATTTCCAACATCTGCGCGACCAAGGGCGTGCAGTTCTTCACCGGCCACCAGGTGTCCCTCGGACCCATCGAAATCCTGCCGATCACCACCGACGGAGCGTTCTTCCTGTTTCCGCTCGCCTATGTGATCGGCGATGTGCTCAGCGAGGTATACGGCTTCAAGGCCGCCCGCCGCACCATCTACTACGGCTTCGGCATGCTGATTCTGATGGTGGTCTGCTTCTGGATCGCGATCGGCCTGCCGGCGGCCGAGTTCTACGACAATCAGGACGCCTTCCGCACCGTCGCCGGGACCACGCCGCAACTCGTCGCCGCGGGGCTCGCCGGTTATGTCGTGGGCCAGTTCCTGAACTCGATGACGCTGGTGCTGATCAAGGAGCGCACCAAGGAAAAACATCTGTGGGCGCGGCTGCTGGGCTCGACCGTCGCCGGCGAATTCGGTGACACGCTGGTGTTCTGCTCGATCGCGGCGACCGCCATCGGGATCAACACCTGGGGCGCGTTCATCAACTACGTGATCGTCGGCTTCGTGTGGAAGACGCTGTGCGAGGTGCTGATCATGCCGATCAGCTATCGCTGCATCGCCTACCTGAAGAAGCACGAACCCAGCTACGCACCGCTGGACAAGCCCGCGCTCTACAGCTGACGCGGGCCGGGGGCAGGGCCGTTCCGCTCAGTCGAAGCGGATCCGGCCCTGCCACCGCCCCAGGAACTCCGCCTTGAAGTCGTCGTAGTAACCGCCCTCGATGCTCGCGCGGATATCGTCCACGAGCCGAATCGTGAAGCGCTCGTTGTGAATCGTGCACAGCGTGGCGGCGAGCATCTCCTTCGCCTTGAACAGGTGATGGATATAGGCCCGGGTGTAGTGGGCGCAGGTGTAGCAGTCGCAGGTGTCATCGATCCGGGTGAAATCGCGCCGGAACCGGCTGGTGTTGATGTTGAAACGGCCGGCGGCCACATAGATCGCGGCGTTGCGCGCGACGCGCGACGGATTGACGCAGTCGAAGGTGTCGGCACCGTTCTCGATCGCGACGAAGAAGTCCTCGGGTTCGCTGATGCCCAGCAGATGCCGCGGTTTCTCCGGCGGCAGTTCGTCGCAGCACCAGCCCACGATGGTGCCCAGATTGGCCTTCTCCAACGCCCCGCCGATGCCGTAACCGTCGAAACCCGTTCCGCCACTTCCCCGCATCGCGTCCAGATCGCGACAGGCCTTGCGGCGCAGATCTTCGTACTGTGCGCCCTGAATCACCGCGAACAGCGCCTGATACGGCCGGTGCGCGCGTTCGGCGGTGAGCCGCTCGTGTTCGTCGATGCAGCGCTGCGCCCACTCGTGCGTGCGCCGCAGCGACTTCTCCTGATAACCACGGGTATTGAACAGCGTGGTCAGTTCGTCGAAGGCGAACATGATGTCGGCGCCGAGGCGGTGCTGGATACCCATCGACACCTCGGGAGTGAACCGATGACTCGATCCGTCCAGGTGGGACCGGAAGGTGACGCCGTCGTCGTCGACCACGGCCAGCCGCTCCTTACCCTTCGCGATCACCTCGTCGCTCTGCACGCCGACGGCCTCCATGGCCAGCACCTTCTTGAAGCCGACACCGAGCGACATCACCTGGAATCCGCCGCTGTCGGTGAAGGTGGGGCCCGGCCAGTTCATGAACCGGCTCAGACCGCCCGCCTCGTCCACGATGTCGGATCCCGGCTGCAGATACAGGTGGTAGGCGTTGGCGAGCAGGGCTTGGGCGCCGATCTCGGCCATCGCCTCCGGCAGGACCGCCTTGACCGTGGCCTTGGTGCCGACCGGGATGAACGCCGGAGTGGCGATCTGCCCGTGCGGTGTGCTGATCACCCCCGTGCGGCCGTGCCTGACAGGCGGCCCGCCGCCGTGTGCCCCCGGGAGCGACGTACCGACGGTGAAGGAGAACTGGGCGGGATCGGACACGCCGCTATCCTGCCAGGCCGCTGACCACGGCCCCTACACCACGTCCAGCGTCTCCTCGTCGACGAGATCCTGATCGACCGCCGCACCGGTGAACTGCGCGTTGTAGAGCTTGAAGTAGGCGCCGCGGGCGGCCAGCAGCCGCTCGTGGGTGCCCTGCTCGACGATGTGGCCGCCCTCCATCACCACGATCAGATCGGCATCGCGGATCGTCGAAAGACGATGCGCGATAACGAAACTGGTGCGGTCGCGGCGCAGCGCGGCCATCGCCTGCTGCACCAGCAGTTCGGTGCGGGTGTCGACCGAACTGGTGGCCTCGTCGAGAATCAGGATGGTCGGCTTGGCGAGGAAGGCGCGGGCGATGGTGATCAACTGCTTCTCACCGGCGCTGACTCCGGAGCCCTCCTCGTCGATCACCGTGTCGTAGCCCAGCGGCAGCGAATGGACGAAGCGGTCCACATAGGCGGCGCGCGCGGCCGCGAGGATCTCCTCGTCGCTCGCCTCCGGATTGCCGTAGGCGATGTTCTCCCGGATGGTGCCGCCGAACAACCAGGTGTCCTGCAGCACCATGCCGATCCGTGAGCGCAGCCGGTCGCGGCCGATGCCCGTGATATCGACCCCGTCGATGGTGATCGCGCCGGAATCCAGTTCGTAGAAGCGCTCGAGCAGATTGACCAGCGTCGTCTTACCGGCACCCGTCGGGCCCACGATGGCGACCACATGGCCCGGCTCGGCGACCAGGGAGAGATCGTCGATCACCGGCTTGTCGGGCTCGTAGCGGAACGACACCGCGTCGAATTCGACCCGTCCGCGATCGATCGGACGCGGATCCTCCTCGCGCGGATCCGGAACCTGCTCGTCGGCATCGAGGATCTCGAAGATCCGCTCGGCCGAGGCGACGCCCGACTGCAGCAGGTTGACCATCGAACCGATCTGCGTGAGCGGCTGGCTGAACTGACGCGAGTACTGGATGAAGGCCTGCACCTCACCCAGCGACAGGCTGCCCGAGGCCACGCGCAGACCACCGACCACGGCGATCAGCACATAGTTCAGGTTTCCGATGAACATCATCACCGGCATGATCAGCCCGGAGATGAACTGCGCCTTGAAGCTGGCCTCGTAGAGCTTGTCGTTGCGCTTGTCGAATTCCTCGCCGACCTCACGGATGCGGCCGAAAGCCGTGACCACCTCGTGGCCGGTGAAGGCCTCCTCGACCTGCGCGTTGACCAGGCCGGTGTACTTCCACTGATCGATGAAATGCGGTTTGGACCGCTTCGCGATCTGCGCCGTGACGATCACCGCGGCCGGGACGGTGAGCAGCGCGATCACCGCCAGCAGCGGCGAGATCCAGAACATCATGATCAGAATGCCGATCACCGACAGCACCGACATGACCAGCTGGCTCATGGTCTGCTGCAGGCTCTGCGCCACATTGTCGACATCGTTGGTCACGCGGGAGAGCACATCACCGCGGGCGTTGGTGTCGAAATAGCTCAGCGGCAGGCGGTGGATCTTGTCCTCCACCTCGCTGCGCAGCCGCTGCACCGCGCGGTTGATCACCGTGGCGAGCAGATACGCCTGCAGCCAGTTGAACAGCGCGGCCAGCACGTAGAGCACCAGAACCAGCGTCAGCACCCGGCCCACCGCGCCGAAGTCGACGCCGTGACCGGGGTTGATGTTCATCGAGGACATCATGTCCGCGAGCCGGTCTTGCCCCTGCGCACGCAGGGACGCCACCGCCTGATCCTTGGTCAGCCCCGCCGGCAACTGCTTGCTGACGACGCCGTCGAAGATGAGGTTGGTCGCCTTACCGAGGATCTGCGGCCCCAGGGTGTTCATGACGACCGAGGCGACGGCCAGCACCAGGATCGCGACGACTGCCGTCCGGTCCGGAGCCAGCCGGCGCAACAACCGCTTCAGCGTCGGCCCGAACGATTTCGCCTTCTGCCCGGGCGCACCCGGAATCGGCCCGCCGGGCCTCATCGTGCCGCCTCCTGTGTTCTGCGGGACACCCGCACCCGGACGGCCCGATCAGCGGCTGCGCCAGGGTAGCTCATCGTGCCGCCTCCTGTGTTCTGCGGGACACCCGCACCCGGACGGCCCGATCAGCGGCTGCGCCAGGGTAGCTCATCGTGCCGCCTCTTCCGGACTGAACTGCGATTCCACGATCTCCCGGTACTCCTCGCATTCGCGCAACAGCTGTTCGTGGGTGCCGAGGCCGACCATGGCACCGTCCTCGAGGACGACGATCTGGTCGGCGTCGCGGATCGTCGACACGCGCTGGGCCACCGTGATCACCGCGGATTCGCGCGTCTCCGGCCGGAGCGCGTCGCGCACCCGGGCGTCGGTGGCGACGTCGAGGGCGGAGAAGCAGTCGTCGAACAGATAGATCTTGGGCTTCTTCACCAGGGCGCGCGCGATGGCGAGCCGCTGCCGCTGGCCGCCCGAGACGGTGGTGCCGCCCTGGGCGACCGGGGTCTGCAATCCTTCGGGCATGGCCCGCACGAAATCGGCGGCCTGCGCGATTTCCAGTGCGTGCCACAGCTGTTCGTCGGTGGCCTCGGGGTCGCCGTAGCGCAGATTCTCCGCGATGGTCCCGGAGAACAGGTAGGCCTTCTGCGGCACCAGCCCGATCTGCGAGCGCAGCAGATCCATATCCACCTGCCGCACATCGGTGCCGCCGACGCGCACCACGCCGGAGGTGACGTCGATCAGCCGGGGAATCAGATTGACCAGCGTGGTCTTACCGGACCCCGTGGACCCCACGATCGCGGTCGTCTGCCCGGGCGAGACCCGGAAGCTGATATCGCGCAGCACCGGTTCCGCGGCGCCCGGAAACGCGAATTCGGCACCGGCCAGTTCGACCGTTCCCGGATCGGCGACGAAGGTCTGCGGCTGCGCCGGCGGCAGCACCGAGGAGTCGGTTTCCAGGACCTCGGCGATGCGTTCGGCCGAGACCGCCGCGCGCGGGGCGATCATCGCCAGGAAGGAGGCCATCATGACCGCCATCAGGATCTGCATGATGTAGGACAGCAGCGCGGTCAGCGAACCGATCTGCATACTGCCGGAGTCGATGGCATGCCCGCCGAACCAGATCACCGCGACCGTGGTCACGTTGCTGATCAGCATCACGGCCGGGAACATCAGCGCGGCCAACCGGCCGACGAACAGCGAGGCCGAGGTCAGCTCGTCGTTGGCCACGCCGAAGCGCTGCGTTTCGTGGCGTTCGCGCACGAAGGCCCGCACCACGCGGATACCGGTGATCTGCTCGCGCAGCACTCGGTTCACCGCGTCGATGCGCTCCTGCACGCGCCGGAAGCCGGGCACCATCCGGGAGATGATCAATGCCATGGTCAGGCCGAGCACCGGCACCGCGACCAGCAGGATCCACGAGAGTCCGAGGTCCTGGCGCAGCGCCATCACGATGCCGCCGATGCACATGATCGGCGCCATCACCAGGATGGTCACGCTCATCACGACCAGCAGCTGCACCTGCTGTACATCGTTGGTGTTGCGGGTGATCAGTGACGGCGCACCGAAGATGCCGACCTCACGGGCGGAGAAGGTGCCCACCCGGTGCAGCAGCGCCGCGCGCATTTCCCGCCCCGCACCCATCGCGGCCTGTGCGCCCAGATAGACCGAACTCGCCGACGCGACGATCTGCACGCCCGACACCAGCAGCATCCACAGACCGGTGGTCCAGATATAGCCGATATCGCCCTTGGTGACGCCGTTGTCGATGATGTCGGCGTTCAGGCTGGGCAGGTAGAGCATCGCGATGACGGAGATGAGCTGCAACACAACAACCCCCACCAACTGGGTGCGGTAGGGGGCGAGAAAGGCGCGCAGCAACCTGATCAACATGATGGGTGCAGGCTACCGTCATTCCGGAGCGGTGTCGGCAAGATTTTTCGCTCGGCGAAAGCCGGCCCCCGCACCGGCGAAACCGGCTCGACCGGCACAGTCACCACCTCCCGGCCTAGGCGTCGACGCCGGGCGGGACGGGCGCGGGCCGCCGCGTCCAGGCCCCGGGATCGGACACCAGATCCGCGACGAAATCCGGCAGCTCGTCGGTGGCGATATCCGCGATCGAGACCTGTTCCAGCACCGCGCGGATATTGACCCGCAGCGCGATCCACACCCGCTGCAGCGGTTCGGCCACCCCCGAATACGCCACGTCCTCGGGGCGCCGGCCGCGCACCGAGGCGAGCGGCCCCTCGACGGCGCGGATCACGTCGGCGATGCTGATCTCACCGGCCGCACGGGCCAGCCGGTATCCGCCGTCGGGGCCACGCCGGCTGATCAGCAGGTCGGCCCGGCGCAGTTGCGCCGCAATGGATTCCAGGATTTTCGGCGAAATGTCCTGCGCCGTGGCGATCGTCTCCGCCTTCACCGAATTCGGTTGTGCGCGAGCGATTTCCAAGAGAATGCGGACCGCGTAGTCGATCCTTGCCGAGATGTGCACTAGCGCTGCCCACCCGGCCCGTTCAGCACACCGAGGGCGGCCTCGATCAGGACCCGCTCGATCACCTCGTCGCCGGCGTCGGGGACGAGTTCTTTCGACCACAGCGCCGTGCCCAGCACCTCCAGGGCGGCACTGGCGCGCAATTGCGCCTCGTGCGAGGAGTCGGGCCCGGCCAGCCAGACGCACAGACGCCGGTGCATATCGAACATGTCGGGTTGCCGATCTCCGATCGCGTTGAGGATGGCCACGGTGTCGCGCACACACATCGCGCCCGCGGTCCGGTGCCGTAACAGGGTCCGGAGCTGGCGGTTCAGCACCTCGCGGGCACCCTCCGGACTGTGCGGCACACCGTCGAGTTCGTCGACCACCCGCTTCATGTCGTCGAAGATCGGTTCGATGATCGCGATCAGCAGATCGAGCTTCGACGCGTAGTGATAGTAGAGCGACGCCTTTGTGATTCCCACCGCATCCGCGACCTCGCGCAGGCTCGTCTGCTCGAATCCCTTGTTCGAAAAAAGCCGGATCGCCGCCTCACGAATCGCGTCCTTGGTGCTCTGACCTGCGACAACGGATCCTGAGGTAGTTCGGGCGCCCATGCGATGATCCTCTCATCAACCTATCGAAGCGGAGGGCGCGCCCCGAAAATAGAGGTTGTTCCTCCGCTTAGCGATTGGGTAGTCTACCTACCGCACGGTAGGCAGAAAGCGTCGATGGAGGCGGATCGCAGTGCGGCGTCCGCAGTAGTGCTGTCTACGGGGCCTGAACTCAGCACCGCAAATCAGCTATCGCTAGGAGATACCGCGTGTCCGTGTACCTCTATCGGTGGGGGAAGTTCGCCTTCCGCCGAAAATGGATCGTGCTACCGGTCTGGTTGCTGATCTTCGTCATCGTGGGCGCCGTCGGCGTCGGGCTGAAGAAGCAGAGCCAGGACGACTTCAACATGCCCAATCTGCCCTCGCAGAAGGCCACCGACATCCTGGACCGGGAATTCCCGGGTCAATCGGCCGCCTTCAAATTCGATGCGGTGACCGGCACCTACGTGGTGGCAGCCACACACGGCAAACTCACCGATCCGGAGAACCACCAGGCGCTGACCGCGCTGGTCCAGAAGATCAACGACCTCGGCATCGTCGACAAGTCCAAGATCAAGCAGGACCCGCAGCATCCCGGCGTGCTCGTCGATCCGGTCAGCGCGACGGCGGCGATCGGCTGCACCTCCGGTGATCGCAACGACCCGAACTTCGTCGCGAAATGCGGTCTGGCGCCGCTGAACGTGCTCGGCAAGAACAACAACGCCGACACCGTCGCCTACTTCAGCGTGCCGTTCCAGATCAAGTCGTTCTCCGACATCACCAAGGCCGATCGGGACCAGGCCTACCACGTCGCCGACGAGGCGCGCGCGGCCGGACTCGACGTCGAGATCAGCGGCACCATCGCCACCGAGCAGGCGCCGCCGGGCGGACAGTCGGAAATGATCGGCTACGCCGTGGCCTTCATCGTGATGATGATCGCCTTCGGCGCGCTGATCGCGGCGTTCGTGCCGATTCTGACCGGCATCGTGGGCGTCGGCATGGCGTCCTCGCTGATCATGGCCGGCACCTCGATCGCGAACATCCCGAACTTCACCACCGTGCTGGCGGCGATGATCGGTATCGCGCTCTCGATCGACTACGCGCTGTTCATCGTCTCGCGCTACAAACACGAACTGGCCGTGCAGGATTCGCCGGAGGAGGCCGCGGGTGTCGCCATCGGCACCGCCGGCTCGGCGGTCGTGTTCGCCGGTATGACGGTGATCATCGCGCTGTGCGGGCTGAGCATCGTCGGCGTCAGCTTCCTGACCTGGATGGGTCTGGGTGGCGCCCTGGCCGCGCTGTTCGCGATCCTGGTCGCGCTGACCCTGTTGCCCGCGATGATGGGAGCCTTCGGCCGCTTCCTGTTCAAACCGAAACTGCCGCTGGTGGCCCGCGCCGACACCGAGGACGACAACGTCGTCACCAACGGCAAGCGTTTCGCGCGGCTGATCGCCAAGGCGCCGTGGGTAACTCTCGGCGCCAGCGTGATCGTGCTCGGCCTGCTCGCCGCACCCGCGGTGAATTTGAGCCTCGGACTGCCCGGTGAGGACAGCCAGCCCAAGACCACCACGGTTCGCAAGGCCTACGACCTGCGCACCGAAGGTTTCGGCGAGGGCAGCAATGGCACCCTGCTGGTCGTCGCGGATCTGACCAAGGTGCGGCCGGAGCAGCGTCAGGAAGCCGTCATGGCTCTGCACGACAAACTGGCCGCCTACCCGGGCATGGACTTCGTGACCATGCCGTCGACGAACAAGCTCACCGCGGACAAGACCGCGGACTATGTGAACAGCACCGGTGCCCAGCTGACCGCGGTGCCCGATCACGGCCCGAACAACTCCGAGACCCAGGACCTGGTGAAACACGCCCGGGACGCGGAGTCGGACCTGCAGGCGAAATACGGTATGGAGTACGGCATCACCGGCTCGACCGCGATCTACGCCGACGTGTCCAACGCCCTGCTCGGCAAGATCGTGCCGTATATGACGATCGTGGCGATCGCGGCGTTCATCCTGCTGGTGCTCGTGTTCCGTTCGGTGTTGGTGCCGCTGACCGCCGCGCTCGGCTTCCTGTTGTCGATGGCGGCCACCTTCGGCGCCACCGTGCTGATCTTCCAGCAGGACAAGCTCGGCCTGATCGGCGACCAGCATCCGATCGTGAGCTTCCTGCCGATCATGTTGATCGGCTTGGTATTCGGCCTCGCGATGGACTACCAGGTGTTCCTGGTGACCCGGATGCGCGAGGAATACGTGCACGGCAAGTCCCCGAAGGACGCGATGGTGTCCGGTTACCACCACGGCGCCCGCGTGGTCACCTCCGCGGCCGTCATCATGATCTCCGTCTTCGGCGGATTCATGATGGAGCCCGACGTGACCGCGAAGTCCATGGGCTTCGCCCTGGCGGCGGGCGTGCTGTTCGACGCCTTCCTGGTGCGGATGGTGCTGATCCCGTCGCTGCTGGTGCTGCTGGGCAAGTGGGCCTGGTGGATGCCGAAGTGGCTGGATCGGATCCTGCCCGATATCGACGTCGAGGGCACCAAACTGCGCGAGCTGCAGCAGCGGGACCGCGACACCGCGGTGGAGAAGGAGCCGATCCCGGTCGGCTGATCCGCGAACCACGGCACGGGCCCCCATCCGAACTTCGGATGGGGGCCCGTGCCGTATCCGGTCCGGCAGATCCCGGACCGCGAAGATCTTGATCTTGCAGCAACGAGACAGCAATCGGCATGGCCGTGGCACTGGTGGTGATGGTGGTGATGGTGGTGGCCTTCGGCGCGATCGTGGCCGCCTTCGTGCCGATCATCACCGCGATCGTCGGACTCGGATCGGCGACCTCGGTGATCTTCCTCGGCACGTCGTTCATGTCGGTACCGAGTTTCACGATCTCGGTCTTCGGTTCGTTCCTGCTGGAATCGGATGCGACGGCCGAGTCGATGGGTTTCGCGCTCGCCGCTGCTGGTGCTGATGGGCAGGGCGGCGTGGTGGATTCCGGGGTGGCTCAGCCGGTGAAGGTCGGCTGAGCCGGCACTGCCACCTCGTACCGGGTCGCTCAGCCCAGCTGGGCGGCGACCTCGCCGGCGACCAATTCCAGGTGGTCGAGGTCGGACAGGTCCAGGACCTGGAGGTACAGCCGGGTGATGCCGGTGGTCTCGCGGTAACGGCCGATCTTGTCGACCACCTCCGCCGGGGTGCCGGCCAGGCCGTTGGTGCGCAGTTCGTCCACCTCGCGGCCGATCGCCTCGGCGCGGCGGGCGATCTCGGCCTCGTCGCGGCCCACGCACAGCACCTGGGCGGCCGAGCGGACGATCTCACCCGGGTCGCGGCCGATGTCGCGGGCCGCCGCGTCGACCCGATCGAATTGCGCCGCAGCCGTTTCCGCATCCGTGAACGGCAGATTGAACTCGTGGGCGTACCGTGCGGCCAGGGCCGGTGTGCGCTTCTTGCCCGCCCCGCCGATGATCACCGGCGGGCCGGGCTGCTGCACCGGCTTGGGCAGGGCCGGACTGCCTTGCAGCACATAGTGTTTGCCCGTGAAATCGAAGGTCTCCCCCACGGGGGTCTCCCACAGGCCGGTGATGACGGCCAGTTGCTCGGCGTAGCGGTCGAAGCGCTCGCCGAGCTCCGGCAGGTCGATGCCGTAGGCGCGATGTTCGTCGGCGAACCACCCCGAGCCGAGGCCGAGCTCGACCCGGCCGCCGGACATCTGATCGACCTGGGCGACCGAGATCGCCAGCACCGACGGATGCCGGAACGTCGCGGCGGTGACCAGTGTGCCCAGCCGGATCCGGGAGGTCTCGCGCGCGAGCCCGGCCAGCGTGATCCACGCGTCGGTGGGGCCCGGCAGGCCGGAGACCCCGCCCATCTTCAGATAGTGATCCGACCGGAAGAATGCGTCGAACCCCGCCTCCTCGGTCACCTTCGCAACCCGGAGCAGATCGTCGTAGGTAGCCCCTTGCTGGGGCTCGGTGAAGATTCGTAGTTCCACGAGCACCAACGTACCGGTCCGCCGCGGACCGGTACGCCGGCGCCGTTTTCAGCCGGTCACGCTCAGGTCGGGCAGTTGCGCGGCGCCGGTGACGGCCTCCCGCAGCAGGTCGGCGGCGGCCTCCAGCTGGGCGGGTTCGTGTTCGGAGGTCAGGAAGAAGCGCAGGCGTTCCTGACCTGCCGGGACCGCCGGAGAGGAGATCGCGCCCGCGTAGACGCCGTTCTGCAGCAGTGTGGTGGCGACGTAGCCGGCGCGCAGTTCGCCGGGGACGATGACCGGGCAGATCGGGGTGCCTTCGGAGATGCCGAGATCGATGCCGCGCTCCCCGAGCAGGGTGCGGAAGTGCTCGGCGTTGGCCCACAGCCGGCGCAGTCGCTGCGGTTCCGCCTCCAGGACGTCGAGTGCGGCCAGCGCGGCGCCGATGGTCGAGGGTGCGGGCCCGCCGGTCAGCATGGCCACACCGGGAGCGGCGGCCTTCATCGCGGCGATCAGATCCGCGTCGGCGGCGATGAAACCGCCGCAGCTGCCCAACGCCTTCGACAGGGTGCCCATCCAGATGTCGACCGCGTCTCCGGGCATCCCGTAATGCTCGCGGATGCCGTGGCCACGCTCCCCGAAAACACCGAGGGAATGCGCCTCGTCGACCATCACGGCGCAGTCGAATTCCCGTGCGATGGCGGCCAATTCGCTCACCCGGCCGACGGTGCCGTCCATGCTGTAATGGCCTTCGACCACGACCAGCGCCCGATCGAAGTTCCCGCGCGACATACGCAACACCGAACGCAGCGACTCCGGATCGTTGTGGCGGAAGTTGAGCCGCCGCGCTCCCGACCACTGCACGCCGGAGATCACGCTGCCGTGAATGAGCGAATCGCAGATCGCGACGTCATCGGCGCCCAGCAGGAAGCCGATCACCCCGGCATTGGTGAGATAACCGCTGGTCGTGACCATCGCGTCGCCGACGTCGTACATCGCGGCCAGGCGCTGTTCGAGTTCGGCGTAGATCGGGATCTCCCCGGCGACGATGCGGCTGGCCGATGCGGAGGCGCCGTAGGTGTCCAGCGCGTCCTTGGCGGCCTGCACCACCTTCGGATGATTGCCCAGGCCGAGATAGTTGTAGGCGCTGAAATTCACCAGATCCCGGCCCTGCCACCGGATCACGGTGTCGTTCGGGCTCTCCCGCACGAGGAACATCGGATTCGGCGTGCCGCTGTGCTCGTGCACCGCCGCGATCGCCGCCCGCTTCTGCACCATCGCCGCGACCTCGGGGTGGTCGGCGAATTGGCGTCCGGGGCCCCGGCGCGGGCGGGCGGGTTTGCCGTTGCCGGCCGCGAACGTACCGCGCGAGCCACCGGACGTCGCGGCGGCGGCTACGGGCGCCGGCGTACCGGTCCCGCCGGACGCCGTGCCGGACAACAACTTCCGCGCCAGATCCCGCGCCGATTCACTCATCCCGCATCCTTTTCCGGCGCAGCAGGCGGCTGCGGCCTTCTCATCCCGTCGCCCCCTGCACGATCGCCTCGGCCACCCGCGCACCCGCTTGTTCGAGGCTGAACGAGCGGCCCATCTTCATCGACATCAGTTCCACGCCCAGCGATTTGGTCACCAGCGCACCGAATTCCACCGCCATCAGCGAGTCCAATCCGAGTTCGGGCACCGGGACCGTCAGGTCGATCGAGTCCGCCGAGACGCCCATGACCTGTGCCAATTGCTCGGCCAGCATGAAGGCGACCACCTCGTTGCGCTTACCCTCGTCGAGTTCGGCGAGCTGGACGCGCAGCCGCGCCGCGGCCGAATCGTCCTGCGCCGCAGCGGCGATCAGTTCCTTGGTACGTCCGGTCTGGGCGAAGAACGGCGCGGTGGCGTTCACCTTGGCCCAGTCGACCGGAATGATCGAGACCTGGGTGACACCCAATCGCAGCGCCTGCTCCAGATATTCGGTCCCCTCGTCCATGGTGATCGAATCGAAGCCGGTGTTGCGCAGATACCGCGCGATGTGTTCGTCGTCGGCCATCCCGCCGCCGGACATATGACCCCAGCCGACGACCAGCGCCTTACCGCCCGCGCGGACCACCGTATCCCCGATGGCCTGGAGCGCGATATTGGCTGCGGTATAAGCGTATTGGCCGACACCGCCGAACATCGCACTGCCGGATGACCACAGCGCGAACTGATCCAGCCGCGCCCCGGCCGCCCGGATGCCGGCGACGAGTGCGCGCGCACCGTCGGCCTTCGCGCGGAACACCTTGGCCAGACTCTCGGCATCCATGACGGTGATGCGCTTGTCGTCGATGGCGCCCGCGGTGTGGAACACCCCGCGCAGCGGATGCTCCGGCCGGTGGGCGCGAGCGACGACCGCCGCGACGGCATCGGCATCGGTGATGTCGACCCGCTCGACGGTGACCTCGATGCCCTGAGCCTCCCAGGCCGCGAGCTGCGCGACGGCGGCCTCGGTGGTGGCGCCGCCGCGACCGAGCAGCGTCAACCGGCGGGCGCCGTGGCCCACCAGCCACCGTCCGGTGGCCAGGCCGAAGGCACCGAAACCACCGGTGATCAGGTATTGCGCCGCCGGGTCGATCTCGATGTCCGGTAGCTGCGGGCGGACCAGCGGCTGTTCTTCGGTCAGGTCCAGCGCGACCCGGCCGATGCGGGTCGAGCGGGCCACCTCCTCGAAGGCCTGGGCCACCTCCGCCGTGCCGTACTTCTGGAACGGCAGCGGCCGGTAGGTGCCGTTGTCGAAGCTGGCGTTGACCTTGCGGCCCAGCTCCATCACCTCGGTATGCCGCAGTCGCAGCATCCGGTCCAGATCGAAGGAGAAGTAGGAGACGTTCTTGTCGAACGCCGACAGATCCAGCATGCCGCCGGTGTAGATGTCGGCCTTGCCGATCTCCACGATGCGGCCGAATTCGGCGATCACCGCGAAGTTCTGGCGCAGGATCTCACCGGGCGCCGAGCTGATGATCACGTCCACACCGCGTCCGCCGGTGAGGGCCAGCACCTCGTCGACGAAGTTGAGCGACCGCGAGCCGACCGCGTGATCGGCGCCCTCGGCCAGGACGTAGGCACGTCGCTCTTCACTGCTCGCCGTGCCGATCACGGTGGCGCCGTGCAATTTCGCGATCTGCACCGCCGCGCTGCCGACGCCGCCCGCCGCACCGTGCACCAGCACGGTCTCACCGGCCCGGATCCGCGCCAGTTCGAGCAACGAGTATTCGGCGGTGGTGAACGCCGTGACGCTGCTGCACCGGCCGGCATCGGTGTCCGGGTGGACGTGGGTGAGCGAATCGGTCGAGGTGGTGTGATAGCGCGCGACCATGCCCTTGGAGGTCAGGCTCACCGCGTCGCCGACCGCGTAGTCGGTCACGCCGGGGCCGACCCGGACCACCTCGCCGCCGCCTTCCATGCCCGGCACCAGGCCGAAGAAGGTCTCCGACAGTTCGCGTTCGCCGAGGACGCCGATCACCTTCAGCGCGTCCTTGAAGTTGAGGCCCACCGCCCGCATCCGCACCTCGACCTCACCCGGGCCGGGTTCGCGCCGATTACAGCGCCGCCAGCCCAGCCGCGCGAAGGTGCGCGAACGGGGCAGTTCCAGTTCGAAATTCGCCTCCGGATCGGTGAGCGGTTCGGCGGTGTCGAGGGCGTCGAGCCGCTCTTGCAGCGTTCGGGTCACGACCGTGGTCCAGCGCAGGCCGTTGCGCAGGACGGCCTCGTCGACCAGGTCGTACTGGAAGCCGCCGGGGATCGCGAGTTCGGCGGACAGGTCCGCGACCGTCGTGTCGGCATCGACATCCACCAGTCGCCACCGCAGCCGGGACTGTTCGTTGAGCAATACGCGACGAGCGCCGGCGATGGCCGCCTGGCTGGGATCCGGTGCCGTCACATCCGCGGGGTGGGCGTACGCGTGGGCGCTGACCACGGTCGCGTAGATCGATCCGTCGCCGGTCAGCGGAATTTCGATCTCGTGCTCGGTGACCCGCTCCTCGAGGTACCCGTCCAGCGTCACCGCGATCCGGCGCAGCGTCCACAGCGCCGCCACGTCACCGTCGGGCGAGTGCCCGGGAACCACGCACACGTGCAGCCGTTGCACGCCCTCGGTGCCGAAGATGTCGCGAAGTCGTTGTGCCAGTGCGGGTTCCAGCTCGGCGTCGCTGGGATCGAGGCGCAGGACGGCCGAGCCGGCGCCGCCCGCCACGGCGTCGCGCACCCGCTCGAGCCGCGAGTCGATGTTCTCGCCGTAGCCGAGGACCAGGGTGTACAGGCCATCGTTGCCGGGGAGTGCGGTCGTATCGACCGGATCGCGCAGCTCCCACCGTTCCTCGTAGAACATGTCGGTCATGCGCTGCAGCGGGCCGCGGCCCGGAGTCAGGGAACCGAATTCCATTCCCCTGATCTGCATCACGACGGAGTGCTCGGCGTCGAGCAGATCGATATCGGCCAGCGGCCGGTCGCCCTCGGTGAACCGGGCCACGGCGGTGACCTCGGCCGGCAGGGGCGCGAGGCGGCGCACACTGCGCACGCCGACCGGCACCATCGCGCCCTCCTGGGCGCCACCGCGTCCGGCGAGCAGGGCGGCCACACTCTGCAGCGCCGCATCGACGATCGCGGGATGAGCGAGATACCTCTCGCCCTGGCCGATGGTGCCGTCGAGTTGGGCGACCACGGTGTCCGGCGAGATGCGGATCGAGGTGGCGCGCTGGAAGGCCGGCCCGTATTCCAGTCCGCGCGCGGCCAATCCGGCGTAGAAATCGGCGGGCTGGACCGCGAGCATCTGCTCGACATCGGGCACATCCGCGGTGATCGGCGCATAGCTGCCTTCGACCAGGCGGCCCATCGCGTGCACGGTCCAGATGGTTCCGGCCGCGCCCCGGGCGCGGATGGTGAAGCGCCCGGTCGAATCCTCCACGTGGAGTTCGACGATCGGCGCCTCACCCTCCTCGACGACCAGGGGCGCGACGAACCGCACCCCTTCCACGGCGACCTGATCCGATTCGGTGCGCACGGCGGCGGCACTCAGGGCGGCATCCAGATATCCCGCGCCCGGCAGGATCCGGGTGCCGCCCACGACGTGATCGGCCAGCCAGGGCAGCGCGGCGAGCGACAGTTCCACCCGCCAGGCGTTGGCATCGTCGGGATCCTGATCACCGAGCATCGGATGCGCGCCGGGTGTGCCGTGCCGCAGCAGCCGGAATTCGGGCAGTTCGTTGCGCAGCCGGGTGCGCTGCCACGGATAGCGTGGCAGATCGATATGCGGCGTCGGGTCCGGCACGCCCGCGAACAGCGCGTCGATGTCGAGTACTCCGGCCGCGTACAGACCGGACAGGGTCTGGCGCAGGCTGTCGGCGTCCTGCTGTTTGCGATGCAGGGTGGCCACCGTCGTCCCGGTTTCGCCCGCGCCGATGAGGATTTCGCGAATATTGGCGCCGAGCACCGGATGCGGTCCGACCTCGACGAACACCCGGTTGCCGGCGCGGACCAGTGCGGTGATCGCATCGGCGAACCGCACCGGCTGCCGCACGTTGGCACACCAGTAGTCGGCATTCCAGTCGGCCGCGGTGACCTGTTCGCCGGTGACCGTGGAGTACAGCGGCATACGCGGTTCGGCGACGGTCAGCCCGGCCAGCACCGCGCGCAGTTCATCCAGGATCGGATCCATCAGATGACTGTGATACGGCACCTCGACCTGCAGCCGGCGCGCGAAAATACCGTCGGCGGTAAGCTTTTCGGCGATCTCGTCGAGGCGGTCGACCGCACCGGCCAGCGTGACGGCCGAGGGCGAGTTGATCGCCGCGATATCGACCGAACTGTCGGCGGCGATGACCTCGCGAGCCGCCTCGGCCGGCAACCCGATCGCCAGCATGCCACCCGTTCCGGCCGTCGTGGCCTGCAACCGGGCGCGGTGATAGCTGACCAGCAGCGCGTCGTGGAGCGACAGCATTCCGGTCACGTAGGCGGCCGACACCTCGCCGACGCTGTGGCCGACGACGACCGCGGGCTCGATTCCGTACTCGCGCAACGCCGCGTACAGCGCGACCTGGACCAGGAAGTTCGCCGGTTGCGCGATGGCGGTGGAGGTGACCCGAGACTCTTCCTCCGGCCGCAGCAACTCCTCGACGACGGACCAGCCGGCGATCTCGGTGAACACGGCGTCGATGCGGCGCGCCTCGTCGGCGAACGGCCCTGCGGCGGTGAGTAGTTCGCGTGCCATGCCCCACCACTGCGGCCCCATACCGGTGAAGACGTACACCGGCTCGGCGGTGCGCTTGGCGACGGTGCGACCGATCCGGCCCTCACCGCTCGCCAGATCCACCAGGCCGCGGACCAGTTCGGTGTCGTCGCCGAAGGTGATCGCGGCCCGATGGTTGTGATGGTGGCGCCGCCGCCACGCGGCTTCGGCCAGCCGTCCGGGGTCGGCGCCCTCGGCGATCAGTTCGGCGACGCCACGAGCCAGTTGCCGAACCGCGGTCTCGTTCCGCGCGGACAGCGGCAGGACGCCGAAATGCACTGGCTCTCGGTCGATTTCGGCACCGCTCCGATACTCCTGCAGAATAGCGTGCGCGTTGGTGCCGCCGTAGCCGAAACCGTTGACGGCCACCGTCATGCGCTCGACCTCGGGGCCGACCGGCTCGGCCTCGGTCTGCAGGCGAATTCCCAGTTCCTCGAACGGGATATCGGGATTCGGCGTATCCAGCCAGCCCTGCGGCGCGATGGTGCGGTGCGTGATGGCCAGCGCCGATTTGATGACGCTCGCGATGCCCGACGCCGCCTCGGTGTGCCCCAGCGTCGCCTTCACCGAGCCGACACCGACCGGGCCGGGCCGTCCGGTGGCGGCGCCGTAGGCCCGGCCGATCGCTCGCAGTTCCAACGGGTCGCCCACCGGTGTTCCGGTGCCGTGCGCCTCCACGTAGGTGACCTCGTGCGCGGGGATTCCGGAGCGCTCGATCACGGTCTTGGCCAGCGCTTCCTGAGAATCCGCGTTCGGGACGGTGATGGCCGTGGTGCGGCCGTCCTGATTCGATCCGGTGGCCTTGACCACCGCGTAGATGCGGTCACCGTCGCGTTCGGCATCGGCGAGCTTCTTCAGCACCACGATGCCGGCGCCCTCGCCGCGGCCGTAACCGTCGGCGGCGGCGTCGAACGGTTTGCTGCGGCCGTCGGCGGCGAGAAATCCGCCCTTGCACATGGAGACGAACGGCTCCGGCTGGGCCATCACGGTCACACCGCCGGCGAGGGCGTATTCGCAGTCTCCACTCTCGATGGCCTGGCAGGCCAGATGCAGCGCGACCAGCGACGAGGAACAGGCGGTGTCGACGGTGACCGCCGGACCGGTGAGGTTGAGCGCGTAGGCGATCCGGTTCGAGAGCATCGTGTACGACGCGCCGGCGGCTGTATGCATGTCGACATGCGGCAGCGCCGGTCCACCGACCGACACCGCCAGCTGATCGAGGGTGAAGGCGCCGATGTAGACGCCGAGCCCCGAGCCGGCGCTGCGACCCGCGACACCCGCGTCGTCGAGCGCCTCCCACACCACTTCCAGGACGAGTCGCTGCTGCGGGTCCATGGCGGCGGCCTCACGTGGGGAGATGCCGAAGAAGTCGGGATCGAACTCCCACGGATCGCCGGTCATGAAGGCGGCGCGCTTGGTGTACATGCGGCCGGGGGTGCGGCGGTCGGCGTCGTAGTAGCGCCGCCAATCCCAGCGGTCGGCCGGGATCTCGGTGACCCCGTCCCGTTTGTTGATCACGAAGTCCCAGAAGGACTCCGGCGAATCGATACCGCCGGCGTACCGGCATCCGATTCCGACGATGGCAATGTCAGACACAGCGACTCCTCGGCCGACTCGGCAATTCCCGCTGATCAGAGCGGGCGCGGTCGGCGGATCATGATGTTCATTTCCGGGCCGGTCCGGCCCAGCCGGACGGAGCCGGTGCGTTCGTTACCCAGGGCCTCGTAGTACCCGACGTTCTCGTCCTTGCAGATTCCGCACAGGAGTACGCCCTGCCGGTCGGCCTTGTCGGTGAACGATGCGTACAGCGCCCGGCCGACGCCGCTGCGCTGCAGTGCCGGATCGGTGCCGAGGTAGACGTGGAACAGATGGGGTTCGGCCGGGGCGGCCCGATCCATGGTGCGATCGACCTCGGTTCCCCGTCCCACGGCGGTGCCCATTCCCGCGAGAAACAGCGGGCCCGCGAGGAATTCGCGCAGCCCACCCGGCCGATAACCGGCGGGGTACCAGAGCAGGGCGCCGACGATGCGGCCGTCCAGCTCCGCGACCTCGGCGCCGCCGGCCGGCAGAAAGCGATGCGTGATCATCGTCCGCAACATCCGCGGCGCCCGACGGTGCCGGACGGCTTCGTCCGGAAAGACGTATTCCTCGATCGGATCGTCGTGGGCGAAGGCCGCGGCCAGCACCCGCACCATTCCGGTGATGTCGTCGTGCGTCGCGGTCCGCACGACCGGACTCTCCGGTTTGTTCAAAGCTGTTGTCCCTCACATGATCTGCGCACAGCCCGACAGCGTCGGCGGGACGTCCGGCAAGCAACTGGACGCTAGATTACCCCAGACCGCCGCGCTTCTTACCAGTCGGTAATGTGCAGTAGAACACGCCGGCAGGACACGACGCTAGGATTTTTCACAGTCCCCGACACGGGCAATCGCCGGGCAGACGATGCGAATCGTTCACTTCCACAAGGACATACCCGCCGGAGTCGGCTCGCGGCCCGGGCCGACCTCGATCGCCCCCACGAAAACTCGCTTACGCAGCGACATTCAGGCAAACAGCAGAGGCGCCCGTCCACACCGCCGGTTACCGCACGCGGCTTACCAGTGGCGGTAAATCGGCGCGCCCGATTCCGCCGCATTACCGGACAATTGGGATGACGACGGCTTCGTCGTCGTCCTCGCTACGAGTCTGGACCTCGACCGCGATCGCCGCGTGGAGGTCGAAAGGAACCGGAAACTTGAAGACACGGATTCTGGCCGCCGGCATCGTTTCGGGCGCCTTGTGCGCCGCGGTCGCCGCCATCGCTCCCGCGGCATCCGCTCAGCCGTTTCCCGCGGGGGTCTCGTGCACGGAGACGACCTGCACCAACGACACGGACGAGACCTACCTGATCGAGGCGTGGCAGCACTGCCGGGTCGTCGGCGGGACCGCGGAGACCGAGACCCCGTTCAATATGGTCGTCCGAGCGCACCAAAGCCTGCGGGTCGAGGGTGTGGCATGCCCGCCGCTGGTGATCGAGCGGCCCGATTCCATCGGCGGTACCGACACCACGGTGCTGCGGACCGAGCCGACTCGAATCAGCTATTTCAAGGCCGTCCGCCACGATCCGGACGCCCCGAAGGTGCGCACCGGTTCGGGCGGGTAGCGACACGCGCGGACGAAAAAGCCCCCACCCGGACATCCGGGCGGGGGCTATGGCGGTGGCGGAGGGATTTGAACCCTCGGTGGGGGGTTACCCCACACACGCTTTCGAGGCGTGCTCCTTAGGCCGCTCGGACACGCCACCGCAGGTGACTTTACCGGACGGGCGGAGGGAAACCGAAATCGGGTGGTCAGGGCCGCTGAGTACGGAAGAAGGCGTCCAGCACGGCCGCACATTCGGCCTCGAGCACGCCGCCTCGCACTTCGGGGCGATGGTTGAGGCGGCGGTCGCGCACCACGTCCCAGAGCGAGCCGACCGCGCCGGTCTTGGGCTCCCAGGCGCCGAAGACCAGGCGCCGGACCCGCGCCAGCACCAGAGCTCCGGCACACATCGTGCACGGTTCCAATGTCACGGCCAGGGTCGCGCCCTCGAGTCGCCAGCCGTCGCCGTACACCTGTGCGGCGCGGCGCAGCGCCAGGATCTCGGCGTGCGCGGTCGGGTCACCGAGCGCCTCGCGGGCGTTGCCCGCCCGGGCCAGCTCGCGGCCGTCGGGGCCGAAGACCACCGCACCGACCGGGACGTCGCGCGGGTCGGTCCGCGCCGCGGCGGCGAGGGCGGCCCGGACGAGGTCCTCGTCCGAGCGCGGTGACGCCGGGCTCAACGGTGCAGCTTGTCCAGGACCGCGGAGAACTCGTCGGCGAAGCCCAGCCGCTGCGCGACCATGCCCAGCTGCTCGTCCGGATAGAGATCGGTCTCGGCGAGGATGACGCTGAGCACCGGCTCGGGCAGGCCGAGGTCCGCCAGCACGCCCAGATCGCCTTCTTCCCACGGGTCGATCTCGTCCAGTTCGTCCGGATCGATATCGGGGACTTCGACATTCAGCGCGTCGAGCACCTCGACGGCGATGTCGTAATCGATCGCGGCGGTGGCGTCGGAGATCAGTAACCGGCTACCGGTCGGCCCCGGACGCAGGACGATGAAGAATTCGTCGTCGACGTCCAGCAGTCCGAATACCGCACCGGTGCTGCGCAGGGCGCGCAGTTCGTCCTCGGCCGCGGACAGACTGGACAGTGCCGCGGCACTGAGCGGGCTGCAGCGCCACGTGCTGTCTTCGCGGACGACCGCCACGGCGAACCCTTCCACATCGTCGTAATCGTCCGACGCGGCCCTGTTCGTGCTCGAGCGCTGTGCCATGGCCGCAACGGTAGTCGGCTTCGGCGGAAATGTTGAAGTCGTATGCGAATCTGATCCGATGACGGGCGATCGGAATTCCTCGGTGTGCGTGCTGGGTACGGGTTTGATCGGTGGTTCGCTGCTGCGGGCGGCGACCGCGGCCGGCTACCGGGCCTGGGGGTACAACCGGTCGGCCCCGGGTGCGCAGGCCGCCCGGGCCGACGGATTCGACGTCGAATCCGATATCGCGGCGGTGCTGTCCCGGGCCGCCGCCGACGACGCGCTGATCGTGCTGGCGGTACCGATGCCGGCCATCGATACCGTTCTCGCGGATGTGAAGACGTTCGCGCCCGACTGTCCGCTGACCGATGTGGTGAGCGTGAAGGAACCGGTGCGCGTCGAAGTGCACCGGCAGGAACTGGGCGCGCACTACGTCGGCGGGCATCCGATGGCGGGGACCGCCGAATCCGGCTGGGCCGCATCGTCTCCCGACCTGTTCCGCGACGCGGCCTGGGCGGTCGGCGTGGATCCGGGCACTCGCGCCGAGCCGTGGAACCGGGTCGCGCGGCTGGCGCTGGACTGCGGTGCGATCGTGGTGCCGGTCCTGGCGGACGAACACGACCGTGCGGTGGCGCGCATCTCCCATCTGCCGCACGTGCTGGCCGAGGCGCTGGCGGTGGCGGGCGCCGCGGGTGGCGATCTGGCACTGGGCCTGGCCGCCGGATCGTTCCGCGACGGTACCCGGGTCGCGGCGACCGCACCCGATCTGGTGCGCGCGATCTGCGAACCGAACGCGGCCGCACTGACCGAGGCGATCGACGACGCGCTGCGCCTGCTCGAGGCCGCGCGCGACAGCCTGCGTGACGAGGGCACCCTCGGCGAACTGATCGACGCGGGCTACAGCGAACGCGATCGCTACGACACCCTGCGCCGCTGGGACATCACCGATATCCGCCCGGGCGATCAGGATTGGCTGGAACGGCTGCGCGACGCGGGACGGCAGGGCGGGGTGATCCGCTCGCTGGACTGAGCGATCCGGGCCGAACGCACGGCGTCAGACCCGCTCGGCCAGGCCCGGATAGTCGAGGACGAATCCGTCGTCGTCGACGGTGACGGTCGCACTCGACACCGGCGAGAGCACATGGATCCCGTCGGCGCCGCTGCTGTAGGTGAGAATCGCCTCCTGCACGAGCAGATCCGGAACCCGCACGTAGACCACCGGAACCTGCACGTCCTCGGTGGCGTGCGCCAGCCCGAAGCGGCGGATCGGCAGGGTGTTGAAGAACGGGCTCAGCACCACGTCCACGTCCAGCGCGCCGCCGAACATGGACCGCACGTGGGTGCCGCCGGCATCGACGAGCCAGTAGTTCTCCTCGTCCCGGGCGATCGAGGCATGACGTTCGCCCGAGGCGACCGTGCTGCGCAGCGACAGCCGCTTGGTGCGTCCCACTTCGTCGGTGACGAGGTCGTAGGACGCGCTGAACGCGGGATGTTCGCCGCAGCCGCCGGCGATGATGCGCCCGGACGCGCGGATCCGGTTACCCGTGAGGACCACGCGAACCGATTCCATCCGGGACCCGTCGTGCGCGCGCCAGGTGAGCACCGCCGGCCAGCGGGGCGCCGCGGCCACGCTCGCCTGGGCGGTCTCGGAATTGCCCTGGGCTGGCTTACTCACCCCTCTACCGTAGGTGACAACCGGGCGTGCGGTGTGGTCGCGGCGCGCGAGTTGTTCACCTGCGCTACACCAGTGATTCGCGCCAGGCGGTGTGCAGAGCCGCGAAGCGTCCGGTCGATGCGATCAGATCCGCGGGCGTCCCGTCCTCGACGATGCGGCCGGAATCCATCACCAGCACCCGGTCGGCTATCGCGACGGTCGACAGGCGATGCGCGATGATCACCGCGGTGCGCCCCCGCAGCACGGTCTCGAGGGCGCGCTGTACCTGCCGCTCGCCCGGAATGTCCAGGCTCGAGGTGGCCTCGTCCAGCACGATCACCGCGGGATCGGCCAGGAAGACGCGAGCGAAGGCGACGAGCTGGCGCTGACCGGCCGACAATCGCCCGCCGCGCTTGCGCACATCGGTGTCGAATCCGTCCGGCAGCGACATCACGAAGTCGTACAGCCCGACCGCGCGGGCCGCCGCGAACACCTCGGCATCGGTGGCCTCGGGCCTGCCGAGCCGGATGTTGTCGGCGACCGAACCGGAGAACAGGTACGACTCCTGCGTCACCATCGCGACCGCACGGCGCAGATCCGCGTCGGCGATCGTGCGCAGATCGATGCCGTCCAGCGACACCGTGCCCGACGTGGGGTCGTAGAACCGCGCGATCAGCTTGGCCAGGGTCGACTTTCCGGCGCCGGTGGCACCGACCAGCGCGACGACCTGCCCGGCCGCGACGGTGAGCGAGAAACGGGGCAGCACCGACCGCACCGGCCGATTCTCGGTGCCGGATACGTCGTCCCGGCTCGGGTAGCCGAATTCGACATCGCTCAGGCGCAGTTCACCTCGCGCACGATCGAGCGGATGGGGGGCATCGGGTTCGGCCACGCTCGGCCGCTCCTCCAGCACGCCCGATATCCGCTCCAGCGCGGCGGCCGCGGACTGATAGGAGTTGAACACCTGGGCCAGTTCGTCCAAGGGGCCGTAGAACTGCCTCAGGTACAGCAGGAATGCCGCGAGCACACCGATTTCGGTGTGGCCGTGGATGACTCGCCACGCACCGACGACCAGGATGACGACATTCGTCACATTGCTGATCAACCGAACCAGGCCGATGTAGGCCGCCATCCCGTGCAGCGCACTGATATTGGCCGCGCGGTACTCGGCATCGGAATCGACCAGGATGGCCTCGTTGCGCTCCTCACGCCGAAAGGCCTGTACCGCACGGATTCCGCCCATGGTCTCGACGAAGTGCACGACCACCTTCGCGATCGCGCCGCGGGTGCGGCGGTAGCCGGCGCGCTGGCGCCGCTGCGCCCAGCGGGTCACGAACACCAGCGGAACGAAACCGAGCAGCACCACCGCGGCGAGCGGAATATCCAGCCACAGCAGGATTCCCGCGATCGTCACCACCGACAGCACGGCGCTCAGGGCGTCGTTGAGCGCGCGCTCGAGCAGATCCTCGAGCGATTCCAGATCACTGGTGAGCCGCGCGACGATCTTGCCGGAGGTGTAGTTCTCGTGGAAATCGATCGAGAGCCGCTGCACGTGCGTGAAGACCCGCAACCGCAGATCGAACAGCACCTGCTGGCTCAACCTGCCGGAGATGCGCAGGAAGAGGAAGGTCGTCACGCCCCCGAGCGCGGTGCAGGCGAGGATGCCACCCACGGCCAGCGTCAGCGGTAACCAGTCGCCGTCGAGCGCGCGGCCCACACCGGTGTCGACCCCGTGGGCGACGAACAGCGGCGTCGCCACCAGAGCGGCGTTGTCGATCACGATCAACACCAGCGCTGCGGCGGCCCACCTGCGGTAGGGGCGGATCAGCGACCACAGCAGGCGGCGCGACCGTGCCGCCAGGGCGAGGTTGACCGCATCGGTCTGCTCCCCCTCCTCGGCGGCCACGCCCCGCCAGTCGGCCTCGGAATCGGCGCCGGCAGCTGAATCGGCGTCGGCGGAATCGGCGTCGACGCGCAGGGCCCCCGTGGCCTCGTCGTGGGCCGCGGCTTCCGGGCGGCCGGTGTTCGTGCCCGCCCGGTCAGTGTTCGTGCGCGAAGCTGCGTCCTCGCTCGGGTTCTCCGGCATCGAGATCACCTCCCATCAATTCCCGGTAGCGCGAACAGGTTTCGAGTAGTCGTTCGTGAGGTCCGTCGGCGATGATGCGGCCCCCGTCGAGCACGGCGACCCGGTCCGCCCAGGCCGCGGTCGACGGGCGGTGGGCCACCAGCAGCACGGTGGCACCGGCCAGCGCCTCCCGCAGCCGCACCTGGACCTGTTCCTCGGTGCTCACGTCCAGCGCGGAGAGCGGGTCGTCGAGGACCACGACGTGGCCGCCGGAGTGTTTCTGCCGGTCCAGCACGGCTCGCGCCAGCGCCAGCCGCTGCCGCTGCCCGCCGGAAAGGCTCAGGCCCTGTTCCCCGATCCGGGTGCGCAGACCCCACGGCAGCTCGTCGACGAACTGCGCGGCACAGGCCACCTCCAGCGCGGCGCGTATCTGGTCCTCGCCGGCGTCGGGGTAGCCCAGGGTGATGTTCTCGCGCACGCTGGCCGAGAACAGCACCGGATCCTCGAAGGCCACCGAGACCTGCGAGCGCAGATCCGACAGTCGCATGGAACGCACGTCGATCCCGTCGATCGTCACCGCGCCCGCCGCGACGTCGAACAGTCGCGGTACCAGGCCCAGCAGCGCCGACTTACCGCTGCCGGTGGCGCCGACCACCGCGACGGTCTCCCCGGGCCGTACGCGCAGCGAAATATCGTGCAGCAGATCGCGTTCGGAGTCCGGGAAGCGGAAACGCACCCGCTCGAACCGCACTTCACCACGCAGCGGCTGCGGCACGCTTACCGGATGTTCCGGATCGGTGATCTCGACGGGGGTGTCGATCACCTCCCAGAACCGTTGCGCCGCGGTGCGGGCGTGGTTCATCTCGGCCAGCAGGAAGCCGAAGCCCATGATCGGCCACTGCAGGTAGGTGGTCAGCGTGATTCCGGCCACCAGGGCGCCTACCGTCATCGCCTGTTCGGTGAGCAGATATCCGCCGATGGCGAGCGCGGCCGCGATACCCAACGCGGACAACGTGTTCAGCGCGGTCCACAACCGCGCCGCCAACCGCACCTTGGCCAGCTCGAGGGTCTGCAGTTCGCGCGCCTCGGCGCGGAACCGGCGGCCGAACCACGGGCCGCGACCGAACGCCTTCAGCACGCGAATGCCCTGCGCGGACTCCTCGACCGTGGTGGCGAGATGTCCGGACTGGTCCTGCGCGCTCCGGGAGGCGCGGCCGTAACCCTGTTCGAATCGCAGCGCGAGCAGCACCAGCGGGACCGCGATGAGCAGTTCGATCAACCCGATCTGCCAGCTCAACACGAACAGCAGCGCCACACCCACGCCGAGCGTCGCGCTCAGCGACAGCAGCGACGGCGCGACGAAGGCGAAGAAGCGCCGCAGGGTGGACATGTCGGTGATCGCCCGCGAGGTGAGCTGCCCCGACTCCATCCCGTCGTGCACGCCGACCGACAGCACCTGCAATCGCTGGAAGAGCTTGCCGCGCAACGACACCTCGAGCCGGCTCGCGGGCGCCGCGATGATCCACCGCCGCCACCACGAGGCGACGGTGCTGAGCACCGCCAGCACCACCACGAAGCCGATCGGCACCCAGATGCCGCCGAAATCCCGCTGCGCGACCGGCCCGTCGACGATCCGCGCGGTGACGAACGGCAACGCGATATCGCACAGCATGGTGAGCCCCGACAGCACGGCGCTGCCGAACAGCGCCGCCCGGTAGGGCCGGATCTCCGGCCACAGCCGCCGCAGCGAACCGGCGCCCGTCACTCGGGTGGTGGAGTTTTCGTCGACCGTTCCGGTTCTGTCGTCCTCCGAATCGGACACGGTCTCCGTCGTAGCGACGGACACAACAATCCCCCTTCGCCAGGTCGTCTTTCGCCGAATCGATCATCACCGCACCGCCCCGGCCCCCGACCGAGCGCGCGTACGACCTTCCAGATTGCCAGCGCCGCCCCCGTCCGCCAACCGATTTTCGGTGTGCCCCCACATGGCTCGCCAGAGGCTCGTTATAGATTCTCGAGCGGTGCACGCCAGTGTTCTCGGCCCGCCTCGATTTTGGACTGACGGAGCGAGGGAGCGCAGCGACTGAGCGGAGGAGGGAAAAATCGAGGCCACAGGGGCCGAGAACCCGCCGAAGCGGAGCGTAGGCCAAAAATTCAGCATGGTCGGGTTGTTCGCCGGGATCGGGGGTTTGGAACTCGGGCTGAGCGCCCACGGTTGGCATACCGAGTTGCTCTGCGAAATCGACCCGGGCGCACGTGCCGTCCTGTCCGCTCGCTTCCCCGATGTCGAGATCCACGCCGATGTCACCCGCCTGCGCGGACTGCCGGCCGGAACCGAATTGGTGGCCGCCGGATTTCCCTGTCAGGACCTGTCGCAGGCGGGACGGACGGCGGGGATCACCGGCGAGCGCTCGGGTCTGGTCGACGAGGTGTTCCGGCTGGTGCGGCGGAAACGTGGTCCGCGCTGGCTGCTGATCGAGAACGTCCCGTTCATGTTGCAGCTGGGGCGCGGACAGGCGATGCGGCACATCACGGCCGCCTTGGAGGAGCTGGGCTACACCTGGGCCTACCGGGTGGTCGACGCGCGCGCGTTCGGGCTGCCACAGCGGCGGCAGCGGGTGCTGATGCTGGCGTCACGGTCGGAGGATCCGCGGCCGGTGCTGTTCGGCACCGATGCGGGGCCGCGCACGATCGGCGATCCGGATGTGGATCCGTGCGGCTTCTACTGGACCGAGGGCGTGCGCGGACTGGGCTGGGCGGTGAATGCGGTGCCGACGTTGAAGGGCGGGTCCGGGCTCGGTATCGCCAGCCCGCCCGCGGTCCGGCTGCCGGCCGGCGAGATCGTGACCCCGGGAATCACCGACGCCGAACGGCTGCAAGGGTTTTCCCACGATTGGACCGCGCCCGCACTCTCCGCCGCGGGGGTCCGTCCCGGACATCGGTGGAAGCTGGTCGGCAATGCGGTGAGTGTGCGGATGGCGTCGTGGATCGGATCCCGACTGGCCGCCCCCTCCGACGGCGTGGCCGCGGAGTACGCGCCGCTGACCGCGCATCGCTGGCCGACGGCGGCCTGGGGACATGCCGGTACGGCCTATCGCGTCCCGGTGTCGACGTGGCCGGTGCACGAGCCGTACGAGGATCTGCGCTGGTTCCTCGACGACGCCCGCCTGTTGTCGGCTCGCGCGACCGCCGGTTTCCTGCGCCGCGCCGCCCGCGGCACGCTGCGCTTCCCGCCCGGCTTCATCGCCGATGTGGAGAACCACCTGATCCGCATGGGAGGCCTGCCGCGGCAGGGTGCGGGTGTCCCGTACGTCCCGGCGGCGGTGTGAGGTGTCGAATCGGTCACCGAATCGGGCCCCGGGAACACCGGCCCGCCGGTGGACGCTGTAAGGGTTGTGCATGAGTTCCGGCCGTCCCGTCACCGACGCGGCGACCAGTGCCCGGATGGCCCGGCAGCGCCGGGCGGGTACCGCCCCGGAGACCGCGCTGCGCACCGAACTGCATCGGCGGGGTCTGCGCTATTTCGTGGACCGCGCTCCGCTTCCGGGTTTGCGCCGCCGCGCCGACCTGGTGTTCCCGCGCCGCAAGGTGGCGGTGTACGTCGACGGGTGTTTCTGGCATTGCTGCCCCGAACACGCGACCTATCCGAAGAACAATGCCCAGTGGTGGGCGGAGAAGTTGGCCGGCAACGTGGCCCGCGACCGCGATACCGATGCGCGACTGACCGCCGCGGGCTGGCTGGTGGTGCGGGTCTGGGAACACGAGGATTCGGTGGCCGCCGCCGATCGGGTGCAGTCGGCTTTGTCGGATCGATAGACCATGATGGAAGTGCAGCCGACATTGCAGCGGAAATACGGCAGATTCCGAGCGTGGGCGATGACGTGAAACGAGGGCAATGACGCCGAGCGAGCCGCACGATCGTGCGGCGGACGAATCCGGTGCGGTCGCCGTACTGGAGCGAGACCACGCGCCCGTGCGCGTGCGATTCCGCCTCGTCCGCTCACTGATCGCGGTCGCGATCGCCGTCGCGGGGGTCTGCTATTCGTCGTGGATCATGGAATTCGTCCTGCCGCTCCATCTGAACCCGATCAGGTCTTTCCTCAGCGAATTGGACGCCGAGGGCCGGCCCTATCGCTGGGTGTTCGATCTGGGCGACACCATCGCCGGTTCGCTCACCCTGATTTCCGCGGTCACGGCGATGTTCGTCTTCTCGCGGCGGCGTTTGTCGACCGTCGGCTGGGTGGCGCTGGGCTGTTTCGGCGCGTCCACGATCGCCGACGCGCAATGGCCGCTGCACACCTGCTCGGCGCCGTGCCCGCCGTCGGACAGCGGCATGTTCCCGCAATTGCACCAGATTCACGCGCTGACCAGCACGCTCGCGGTCACGTCGATATTCGTGGCGATGATCGCGTTCAGCGTCGCCGCCTTCCGCTATCGCCGCTGGCCGATTCTGCGGCATTCCGGATTGTGGATCCTCATCATCGGCTCGACCGCTACCGCCTGGATGCTGATCGCCGACAATCTGCCGGGCAATTACGCACTGGGCATCGCCCAGCGCATCCAGGTCGGATCCATGTCGCTGTGGCTGATCGCGCTCGCGGTGCAGATCTGGGTCGCGCAGCGCGCGATCAGCGTCGACGGGCGGAAACGCGCCTGACCTGCGGTTCCTCGTTCCTCAGCATGACCAGCGAGCGGGGCGCCGATTCCGCCACCGCGCCCGCGATCGCCATGGCCGCGAAGGTGGCCAGCATGACGCCCATTACCAGTACCTCGACAACTGTGCTCATATACCCACGGTGGCAGCGCCGGCTGGCATGCATTTGTGCGGAACTTGGGTAAAGCCTGAGAATGCCGGCTAGCCGACAGAGACGGTGACGGTATGCGTCGTGGTGCGCGCCGGAAGCGCCCCGGTATCGACTCGCAGGATTTCACCGGTGTCCTGACGGCCGTCCGGCAAGATTTTCGGTTTCAGGCCGAAGGGCGGCCGACTGCCGCTGCTTCCCGCCAATCCGAAGTCACTGTCGTTGGAGATGTAGAGCGTGCGGCCGCCGTCGGTGGTGGCGACGCCTTCGATTTTGTCGTGGCCGAAGAATGCGCCGGCCGGATTCAGCCCCGTCACCAATCCCGCGAGATCCAGGTTCGACTTCTTCGCGACCGGGGTGATACCCGCCTTGCCGAGCGCGGCGATCCCCTCTGCGGTCGACACCTTGCCGACATATGTTTCCAGCGGTCTGTCGCCGACGAGCAGGCCGAGATCCGGGTCGTATCGGGTGCCGGGAATATTCGCCCGCGGTCCGACATCGGTGGCGCCGTTCAGATCGATCGTCCACAGTTTCTTGTTCGCCTTCGGCGCGAGTTCACCGTCACGTTCGTCCACGAGAAAGGTGTGGTCGTCGAGTGCGGTGATTTCGGAGACGGCGAGTTTGCGCTTCGGATCCTCGAGTGGGTAGACGAATTCGGCGACGGCGCGGGTCTGCAAGTCCACGGTGACGATCCGGGTCATCGGCGCCTCCCGTGCGGATTCCACTCCCGGTGTCTGCAAACCACTTTGAATCACACCGACCAATCGCCGCCCGTCCGGCGTGACGGTCAGGCCTTCCATGCCCTGATTCGGCGTTCGCATCGTCAGTTCCCGCGGCAGGCCGGAACCCGGTGCGAGGCGCTCGATTTCGGTACCGGAAGCGTCGACGTGCACGAGGAACGGACCGTATTCGTCGGAGACCCAGAAGGTGCCGTCCGGCAGGGCGACCAATCCCTCCGGGTCCAGGCCGTGGTCGATGGGCGGCAAGGTCTGTCCGTCCAGATCACGCATCGTCTCACCGGTCGACGCGGCGGTGTCGACCAGGCCGTTGAAGCCGACGCCCGCACGGTTCTTCAGGTCGATGGTGGATTCCAGTACCGCGCGCGTGCCGGTCAGCCGGAATTTGCCGATCTTCGGCACGAAATCCGGGATGGGAACGAGCTTGTCGTTCTTGCCGGGCCCGTCGACGTTCGGGCCGCGGTCGGTGAGCCCGTAGAACTCGTCGGCCGACCCCGGCACCGGTGTCCACGCGGACCCGAATCCGCTGCCCTGCACCGTGGTGCCGCCGAAGTCGCCGAGCGGCGCGATATCGGTGGTGTAGAGGTGAACCGCCTCGGACGTGGTCACCGTGAAGGTGTCCTCGCCCTGATATCCGGGCTGCGGCGTGTAGCGCAGGGAACCGTCGGCGGTGCGGTCGAGGCGGCCGTGGGCCGGTGTGCCGAAGGCGACGGCCGCGCCGCCACCCGTGCGGGCGGACAGATCGTCGAGCGAGACGGTCAACGGCCGGTCCCGGTCGGTGTGCCACTGCGGTTCGCCACCGCCGGACGAACAGGCGGCGGCCGCGCAGAGTACGGCGCCGGCGAGGGCGAATCGGAGCAGATGACTGGTTCCCACCGGTGATACCTATCCTGCCGAATCGACGATCAACTGTCGGGAACCTGAACAGTTATCCGACGGCAATCGAGTTCGCCCGGCGCGCGTTCCCAGCGCTGGGTAGGGTCACCGAGGTGACCAGCGAAGCGCCGGAATCAGCCGTTCCCGTCGACCTGCTCGAAGCCGTGCATGCGGCGACCGAGTCGCTGGTCGCCGCGGTGGAAACCTTGCACGACAGCGATATCGCCGAACCGTCACTGCTGCCGGGCTGGACGCGCGGCCATCTGCTGGCCCACCTGTCCCGCAATGCCGACGGCCTCGTGAACCTGTTGCTGTGGGCCCGCACCGGCATCGAAACCCCGCAGTACGCAAGCCAATTGCTCCGCGATTCCGATATCGAGGCCGGTGCGCCGCGCCCGCTCGCCGAGCAGCTGAGCGATCTGCGCGCGTCCGCGGACCGCTTCCTCGGCCTGGCCCGGGCCATGCCGCCGGAACGCTGGCAGTACCGGGTGCGAGCGCGCACGGGTAAGGAACTGGCCGCCGCGGTGGTGCCGTGGTTGCGCCTGCGCGAGATCGAGATTCACCGCGTCGATCTGAACATCGGATACCGGCCCGCGGACTGGCCGGCCGCCTTCGTGGCCCGGATGCTGCCGGAGGTATCCGCCGGATTCGATCACGCGGCCTCCGCCCATCGCCCCGCCGATGCCAAGCCGATGACCTCCGATCCGGATCAGCCACCGCCGCCGAGTTTCACTCTCGTCGCGACCGACACCGATTTCACCGCCAAGGTGGGCCCCGACCCTTCCGACACCATTTCCGGGCCCGCAGCGGAGCTGCTGGCGTGGTTGATCGGCCGCAGCGACGGCGTGGGGCTCACCGGACATCTGCCGAATCTGCCCGCGTGGTTGTGAGGCGCCGGACTCACCGGTCGATCCGGCCCGGCACCTCCAGGCGTTCGGCGAGGAAATCCAGAACCCGGTGCAGCGCGGCCTGAGTCGGTTCGCCCGGTTCGTCGATGAGATGTTCGGTGAGCACCGAATGCGCGCTCAGCACGCCGTCCGGGTTGGCCGCGGCGTCGTCGAGTTCGATGGCGATGAACGCGTCGCCGAGTTGCGCGCGCAGGAAATCGAAACGCTCAGCCGGTGAACGACGGTCACCGCGAAAGCGCAGGCCCATCACGGAAAGACCTGCGGCACAACGCTGTTTGATGCGGTCGAGGTCGTCGGACGAGACGTCGATCGAGCCCTTCTGCCGCGCGGTGAAGCCCAACGGCAGACCCGGCTGGGAGAGCACCGGCGCGACCAGCCGATCGTCCACAGCCATCCCCAGCCCCGAATCCACGATCACCGCGGGCCCACTGCCCTGTCGAAAGATCGTGCGGGACTTGCCCTCATGGGTGAAGGTCGCGTGTTCGAAATCGTGAAGATCGTTGTCTGCCATGGCCGGCCCTTTCTCGTTCGGGCCTTCACCCTCGGCCGACCACCCCCGCCGGGTCTTGAAAAAATGTTCCCCAGGCGCGATACCTGTGCTCCCCGATCGGCGAATGCGGCTCCCGTGCCAGCGTGTTCGGCGTGCGTCCGGCGAAACTCGCGATCTCCCGGGACATGTGTGCCTGATCGCTGTAACCGCAGGCCGCAGCGACGTCCGCGGCCGGCCGGCCCGCCACCAGCCCCTCCACCGCATGCCGGAACCGAACCAGCATCGCGGCCCGTTTGGGAGTGAGCCTGATCTGCGATTCGAACCTCGCCCACAACCGTTTGCGACTCCACCCGCAGAACTCGGCCACGTCGGCGACCCGCACCTGCCCGCGGCTCGCGACAATGCGATTCCACCCGGCGACGACTTCCGCATCCGGTGTGCGCTCGGGCCGGACTCGTTGCGCCAGAAACGCTCTCGCGAGCCCGAACCGCTCCTCCCAACCCGCCGCCTCCGCCAACTGCGCCCGCAGCCGCTCCCCCGACGCCCCCCACACCTCGTCCAACCCCACGGCAGCCCCCAGCTCCCCCGGCCCCACCCCGAGCACCGAATACGCCCGCAACGGCGACATCCGCACCTCGACACACGCCGCCCGCTCCGCCCGAATCCCCGTCAGCCCACCGGAGAAACCGGCCACCATCCCCCCACTCGCCCGACTCCCCGCCGTCGTCTCCACAACAAGCCCACCCCCACCGAAATCAACCGCCACGGTCACCGCCGGAATCACCGCCACCCGAAGCTCCAACCCGGCATCGGCACGATCGCGATACCCGAGCATCGCGAGCCCGTCCACGGCCTCGCGCGGACGTACGATCTCCCAACCGGACGCTCCCACCCGGCCAGGCTAGACCGGGTCCGACTATGGAACACGAAGAAGGCCCCGCCGCAATGCGACGGGGCCTTCTTTCTGCGCGCCCGGAGAGACTCGAACTCCAACCTTCTGATGGGTTCGTGTGTATGCGATTGTCCGGGAATATTCAGCAAAGCTGTTGCACAACAACAGGTTACGACGATAGGGAACCAAGAGAGTGCCTCACTATCCGGACTTGTACGCGGACGTTTGTACGGCCAAAGTAACGGCCGCTCATTCTGGCGCCCGGACCGTCGCAACTGGAGATCACCCAGAACGTTACAGGAACGGATGCTGCCATGAGCAACGGTTTCAGGGGCGTCGCCCCTCGATGTTTGCTCATGTCACGGCGGTAACGGTGCCGTTCGACCAGTGGTTCACCGGTCCACAGGCGAACTTGTCCCGCAAATCTTTTGGGTGGCCAAAGTGGCAGGTAACCTACCTTAACTCAACTACGCCTGCGGTCAGTTGGGTACCATCGTTCATAAATACGACTAGTTTCCATAATCTGCGCCCCCTTTCTGTTATTGCAATCCTCGCACAAGAGCTGAATATTGGAGACATCATTCAAGCCGCCGTGCGAAATCGGCACCATATGATCATATTGGCATCGATTCATCGGACTGTGACTCCCACCCAGATCTCGCTCACAGAAAGCACACCGGCCACGTTCACGAAAAAACGCGGCACGCTTGACCCACTCAGGAATCGCAGCTCTTCGCACCGCAGCACCGTTAGGCGTCTCACGCAAGAATCTAGATTCCTCGGAGTCGGCGTCGACGATGTCGATCATTCTAATGTGGTCCGCGATGCACTCGTGAAACCTTCGTAAGAATGACCTATTTGCAAATAGTACATAGAAACACTCTTCGGCGAGCTGATCCACGAGGCGATAGTAATCGTCCGGCGATACCTCTTCCCATAGGTCCCAATCTGGCTGGTCGCTCGGATCGTAGGAAGTGTCTCTGCAGCAGCCGCCGGTTCCATGCTCGACCCATTTATCGAGTTCATCGGTGATTACCCGCACATCGTATCCGTGAGATTTCATCAGGCTGGTCCCGAGCATCCAGGCCGGGTCCGAATAGCAGTATTCCGGACGTGAGCATCTAGACTTGCGCACGTAATGCGCACGCATAGCGCGATCCAGATCCTCCACCAGTATCGTGTCAATCATGTATTCCAGAAATACATGGAGCGCAGACCATCGCCGAAAGGGTTCTACGTAGGCGATTAGTCCTTCATTGAAATGATCACCGAACGAGTAGCCGAATGACCCAGTTTGCACGGCAGCATTCACGGTCTGCACGAAGTAGTACGTACCGTAGAATTTGATTTCTACGCGCTCGCTTTCGCGCTTTGGCCCCCACTCTTGTTCACGCACCATGTCGCCTCCCGAACAGCCCCGCTGACCATGCCCCACCTACTCTCGCGGGCAATGCCTGCGGAGAGTTGGACTGAGGCGTGTGCAAATGTTTCCACGCGCCGACCGTTCTAGTGGTCGTTTGGTCCTGTTCTGGGTGTGGCAGTGCCGAAGGCGCGCCTTGCCACGTCTGCAAGTCTCGCTCCTCAGCGCGAGCGAAGGCGGGACACCCTTCGCTTCCTTAAAGCCCTGACCCAGTGTTCGGATTCCTAGTTTTTCGGACTTCCAGGAATCTATCCAATGTTGTGTAGGGCGCTCCGTCATCGAGGTCAGCTTGCGAAAATAGCGGAACCACCGTGGCGTCCCCATACTCCGACCCGTCTTGTAATAAGTACAGGTAGCCCTGCTCCTCCCTGTAGTCGGGATCGACCGCAGATCGAACGGAATCGATATACAAATTCAAGTGACGGGTTGCCTCGTATACGAGATCCTCCATCAAGTTGCGATCTTTCTTATACCTATCGAGAAGTTCGTGGTAAAGATCCGGATTCCAATTGCTAATCTTGTACCACCGCGGATATATAAGACCTTCGCCACTCGGAGCATTCTCCGCCTCTGTCATGAATATATTGAGAAGTTGATTAATCACACGTGCAAATCCGACGAGCGAGGTCCTCACCATCTCATGGCCATCGGGCCACGGCCTAACTTCGACCCAGCGACATAAATTCCGCAGATCTCGGATTAGCGATTCAGTGAGAATCGGATCCACATCGTAGATCAGTACGCCTATGGTCCGGTGCCATACCGCCAAGTCGATTTGCTTGTCGAACTGGTCCACGATCCTGGCCCACCGCACATCCAGGGCTAGTTGATCTCTATCGATACCTAGGGATTCCCTCACCCATTCCTGATGCTCGTTCTTCATCTTGTGAAGCGCAGCCACCGGATGGTCTTCAACGGCTGAATCGATCAAAGTGTGATGCGTTGGGCACAAGAGGATCAGGTTGTCAACGGAATCGCGATCGCCTTCGATCGGTTCCTTTCCTCTAGGGCCGTCTTCGCTGCGGCCCACAATGTGAGCTTCCTGCCCGAGAATTACCGCGATACCGGTCAAATCAGATTTGTGCGCCAATTCAATTCGACATCCCGGGTAGGCGCACCTGCTGCCCGATAGTCCCCACAGGAGCTTTCGATCCACCACTGAGATCGTCACGAGACGCCGCCTGCTAGCTTCAATTTCGGATGCACGGACCGATGGTAGCGCCGGTCGCAGCCGACAGCGGAGTCTTGGCTTTGGGAGCGGAGGGTCGCAGGTTCAAATCCTTTCATCCCGACCATCGGATCAGGGCATAGCCCCTGGTCAGCTTGGTGTCCGTGCGCGTCGTCGCGTCGGGCTGATGTCCGAATTTCACTGCTGCTGAGGGGGGTTCGTCGTTTCTGGAGTTCGGGCGTGTCAAGACTCGTCCACGTGAGGAGCGATACGCTGGCTCCAGCTAGATGTCAGCAACGGCGACCTTGATGCGGTCGATGATGGCTCGCAGCGCGAGAATCTTCTCATCCTGATCCTTTACGCGGGCGTCGAGTCGGTCGATCGTTTCGCGTAAGGAGCGCAGCTCTTGTTCCTTTGTGACTGCAGCTCCGACGAGGACCAAGCTAACAAGATTTGCGGGAGGGGCTACCTCCGAAGACTGCCCAGTCAGAGCCTTCTCGAGGAAACTTCCAAGTGGAGTGTCGGGCTGATAGACCACGGTCCACATGTGCTGTTCTGGGACGAAGCCGGGGGCGGCCACCTTCAATCCGAGTCTCTTGAGTTTCCTCTGGATTTCGGCGACCGATGCCGGGCCCAGCCGAGAGGCATAGACGTAGTCGCGGAGTTCGCCCCAGTTGACGGGCACGGCCCCCCCGGCCAAATCGACTGTGTTAGCCAGTTGTTCAAATTATTCGTCGATCTCGGGCATTGACCGTCCTCTATTGACCGTGCAACAAGCGTCTGATCGCATCATCCCATGATCTTGGTTTGGGTCCCGGCGGATCTCTGGTCGTAAGGTTTGGCGCGAGCAGGTCTGTATGGGGTGACCCACAGCCGGTTGCCTGGGCTGGATACCGGCGGATTCCGCCTTGGCTGCGGGAGGTCAAGTCGGGGACGGCAGGCGTCGCGCCCAGCACTGCCTCGTTGATGAAAGTGGTCAGATAGGAATGGCCGGCGTTCTACCACGTCGCCAGAGCGGCGCCGACGCGCCCGACGCGCCCGCTTGCCGCGGCTTGCGTAGGCGGGCGGTTGCGCGGCGCCGCGAAGCGCCGCCGCTTGATCCTCTATAGCCAAATTCGGCAACGACTCATGCAGGTGAGTGCATTTGCTCGCCGAGACAGCCTGTGCGCGGCGAGACTTGGAAGCATGGCTGAGCTTGCGCTGACGGCGGACCGTCGTGAAGAACTGGCCGGGTTGTTGGGGGACGAACAGCGTCTTCGGACCGAGTATCCGAAGGTGGCGGAGTACCTCGACACCGCGCCGATGCTGCCGGGGACGGGGAACGACCAGGCCGACGCAGCGTTCGATTTGCGGCTCGCGCATTACATGACAGGCGGGCCGTCGATCAGCGCGAACCCATATTGGGACATCGTGGCGCCGTCGGTGTCCGAGTATCAGGGGCGCCGGGTGGTGGACGGTGGCCGGCCGCGAGGAAGCGCGCGACTGGGATTCGCGCAGACCACTTGCAGGCCGCCTATGCCTACGCGATTCCGTCGCCGGAGACCGTGGTGTGGATGAACCAATTCTGCAATGGGCGTTCGGTTGTCGAGCTCGGGGCCGGCCGCGGCTACTGGGCTGCGCAGCTGGCGAGCGCCGGTCCGGACGTTGCGGCGTATGACTCGGAACCGCCGGACCGGTCCGAGAATCCGTCGTTCACTCGGGCCGAAGGCCAAGCGGATGTCTGGCTGAGTGTTGGTGATCTCGGGCAGTTCGCTGCGCGGTCGGTCGGCAGTGCCGATGAGGTTCTGTTCCTGTGCTGGCCGCCTGGATGGGGCAACACGATGGCGTCGGATGCGCTGGCGGCCTTCGAGGCGAACGGCGGCCGCCGGTTGGTCTACATCGGTGAGCCGAAGGGCGGAAAGACCGGCGATGACGCCTTTTACGATGCGCTGAACTCGCGATGGAAGATCGAATCCGAGGATTCGAGATTTGTCTCTTGGTGGAACCTCGCCGATCGCGCTCAAGGTTGGGCCCGTCGATAGACACATCTGGCGTTCGGGCGAGATCCGGATCAGGTTCGGGCGATCCGAAACGAATGTGCCACGCCTGCGCACAGATCGGACGAGCCCTTGGAAAGGTGTTACTCCTGCTTGGTCTTTCCGGGTCAGATCTTGACGTTCGCCCATCGGGCGAATTGGGCGAGGTTGTCCGTGCCGCGGCGGCTGTGCGCCAGGACGCGGATAGTCTCGTGGACCTGAGAGTGGTTTCGGGTCAACTCTGGAGCGACCTTGTGGGCCTGCTGGAGGGTCAGTAGGGCTCGCTGTTTGTCGCCGTGTAGGAGCCAGGCTCGGGAGAGGTCGATGAAGTGGTGGCCGGCTCGTGAGGGGGCTACCGAAGTGGGCAGGCGGATATCTGCGGCGCGGGAGATCGCGGTGGTTCCGTCGGACAGTTCGACTGGTATTGCTACCGAATGGATGTCGACGTTGGAAGGCCGAAAGCCGGTGCCGTAATGGCGGAATCGAGTGGATCCGATCGCATTTGCGATTTGCCGTGCCTCGGTGAGGTGCGAGTCGGCGGTCACCGCGTCGGCGGCGCGGGCCGCGAGGATCGATCCGCGCAGATGCAGGGCGCCACGGACCGCCAGTAGATCCGGCGAGGTGGCTATGTCTTCGCTTGCGGCATAGGCACGTTCGATCGTCTTCTGGCCGCCGGCGTACGCGCCCGAGTAGAGCAAGATGAGGGCCCGGTTGTATTCAGCGGCGACCGGCCAGATCGGATCACCGCTGCGCGATGCGGCCCAACCGCAACGGTCGGCGGCCAGTCCTGCCAGATCTAGATATCCGTACTGGTAGGCGAAAAGCATTGCCTTGGAATAGGCGTACGCGAGAGCGGAATGCACTTCTTCCGAGCGCCTGCCGGAACTCTCCGCGTCGGCCAGCAGGTGCAGGCCCCGAATCACATCGGGAAGTTCAGCCGTGAGGTCGGTGTAGCGTGCGCGACGCATTCCCTCCCGCACACGATCCAAAGCGGCACTGAGGTCCTCGAACGTCAGCGGTATCGCGGGCGGCTCATCGTCGAACGCCAGAATCGAGCGCCGCAACTCCGGGATCGTCGCATGCGCCGCTGCGTCCGCCCGAACCGGCGAGTACGGCTGCCCGGTCAGGTCGCCGATTCCGACGCCCAGAACCCGCGCGACAGCGGCTATGAACGCTGGCGACGCGGCGCGGTCACCCTGTTCGACCTTGCGGAGCAAGGACAGAGAGACAGACGCTCTCTGGGCCAGCTGGACTTGCGTAAGACGCCCTAGTTTCCGCGCCCTGGCAACGCGTTCACCAGCCCCCATCTCGTCCATAAGCCCACAGTGCCACAGGTTGTGGCATTACGCAGGCGCCTTCCGCGGCGACTCTGAATGCGGTCCGGGCGCCGGGTGTTGCAGTCCTCGGCGCCCGGGTCCGACCAAGGACGGTTCAGCGAAGGGGGCTCGACACGATGACAGGTTGTGACTGGATTTTGGTTCTGCTCGCGATGGGGTTGTCCGACCTCACCTGGGCACTGATACGCATCCCATCGCGCGACGAGCGCCGCGAGGAAGGCCGATGACGGATCCGCGGCCGATCGGCTTGGGATGGGTTCATCCGGAGGCGTCGGCACCGGACTGGGATATGGCACAGGTTCGGCGGCTGGCGAGCCGCCTCGGCTACCGCCTGGTGTGGGCGCCGGAGACGAGCTGGATTCCGTTGCCGGACCAAGTACGGGAATCGGGCGCAGAGGCCGTAATCGCCCCATCTACCGCCCATTTCGACCCACTCACGCTGAACGCCGTGATGATGGTGGCCGACGTGGAGACCGTACTGCCGCGACTCAGCTTCGCTCGCTGGACAACGAGATCGCCCTCCGAGCGGAATCGGTGATCGCGGGGCCGGCTCGTCCCGACAGAAGGCACGGCCGACCTATGACTACGAAGAAGGCCCCGCCGCAGTGCGACGGGGCCTTCTTTCTGCGCGCCCGGAGAGACTCGAACTCCCAACCTTCTGATGGGTTTGTGTGTATTCCTCTGTCCGGCAGAATCCGTTAGTCATGTTGTGCAACAAAAGATTTCGGCAACCTAGTTCGTGCACCGTGCGCAGCGATCCGGGGTTGTACGCGGACGTTTGTACGGCCAAAATAACGGTGCGCTCGCGACATCCTGCAACAGTCGGAGGACTGCGCTTGAAGCGTCCAGGGCGCGTGTCATCGGTGGTGAGGCTGTGTTTTGAAGTACGGTAGTCTGCGTGCTTCGTCGCTTCGTCTACCTAGATGTAACAGCCTTGGACCAGTACATCGCTGCCTTAGAAGGCGGGTTAGCTTCGGAAATCCAAACGCGTTCGAAGTTGTCGGGCGGTGGGGAAGCCGGCGTGGACGCCAAGGTGTTAAAGGCCACTGGGAGGCGTGCACGCGAGAGTGAAGAGTCGCGAAAGTACACCGATGCGCCAGAGGCCCGATTCGATCGCCTGGTTGCGGCGGCCGATGACGATCCGGAAGAACTCGGCTGGTTCGAAGTCGGTGAGCCCGAGCAGGACTTCAAAGAGGCTGGTATTGGGGCGATGATCTCTTGGGAATGTGAAATCTTCATTCCCGATTACGTTCGGATGATCGCCCGGTCCGGTGAAATGCAAGCAGCGCTTCAAATGATGCAAACGGCCATGCCAATGGCTGAACAGCTAGGATTTGACACTGATGGAATGCCTTCAGCTGAACAAATTACGGCGATGTCCGGCTTCTTGAACAGTGTTAACGCGAGCCTCCTCGTGGTAGGTGAGGACATCGACACCGACTGGCGAGTCTGTGGAACTCTTACAGATGAATTCATACGACGAGGCGAGATTGATGGCCCCGCCCGAATCGTAGGAAAAATCTCCAAAAAGCTGCGGCCGGACGAGTGGAAGCCGTACTTGACATTTCCAGGGATGAATATCCTTCCGCGTGACGAGCGGCGTAAACTCGCCCGCACACGTCCGGATGCTAATAACGAAAACCAGTTTTTGCAGGGCCCCGCCCTCGTGCTTGAGCTACTCGCAATTTATCGATAACCCGCAACAGATGCTTGGACAGATAGTGTCAGGCTGATTGTCGGGGCTAGCACGGGAAGCTCCCTGCAGGTCGACCGCAATGGCCGACCTGCCGTCAGTCGCGTTCGCGAGATAGAGGGGGTTAGCCTGCGCTCGCACGGTTCTCGCCAAAAATGGCCCTTTCTAGCAGCTGAGTAACGAATGCACGAAGCGCGGGTAGCTTGTGTCGCAGTTCCTCTTGACTAGGGCGGCAGGCGTTCCCATGCACGATGTTGCTCCGCATGCTGTAGGCGCTAGCGAAGAAATCACTTGGCGCCAAACCGTCATAAGTGGCTTTGCCCAGGATTCCGGCCAAAGTTCGGCCGGTCTCGGTGATCGAATATCGCTGCCCATTCCCTAGGTAGCCGCTCAGGCTATTACGTTCGTTCGCCGGAAGATCCGACTGTTCCGTTTGTCGGATGAAGGTCTTGATCAATTTGCGATACTCGGGAGACCGCTTAGCAGGCCGCAAAATCGCCTCAACGGCCGTGACGAGTAGGACAAACTGCGTTTCAACGTTGTCGTCGAACAACGAAGAATGCATAAGGTTGAACGCCAAGACTTGCTCGTCCGATACGCCCGGATCCGCTTGCTGTACAGCGTGCAGGCGCTCTAAGAGTGCCCGACCGGACCGGACCGCCGTGGCGGAGGCCCCGAACCGTCCGAACTTCGCCGGCGGGTCCGCGGGGTATACCAACAAGCCATGGTGGTCACGGAAAAGCGCGGTTCCTTCAGGGATGGCGACTGGAATGAACTCCGTCGACATGGGCTCGGCATATGGCTGGTCTTCGTCTCCGATGTCGATGCCGATGTAGTGACTGGCGAATGTCATGAGTAGCCATCGCCGCCAGCGTTTTCCAGCGGAGATAGCCTCTGCCGCTGTTGGGTATCGGCCACCTTCCAAGAGGAGTTGAGTTGCCTTGTCGATGGTTTCCCCCGGTAATAGAGGTCGAATCCAAACGGATGGTTCTTCGGCTGGTGATAGGACGAAGCGCTCTGCGGCGACGTCGAGTTGGTTCGCGGGCGCGAGGAGGATCGTATTGCGGAAGTTGTAGTCGACCACCTGGGGATGTTCCCACGCCAGTGCCTGAATGTTCGTGCGGGATACACGCCGCATCGGTGAATGAGGTGCCAGTCCGACGGCAGGTCGGACCTCGTCCTATATCTATGTGGGCGGCTGCGAGATCGTTCTTAGACGTTCTTCGTGTTTCCTGGTCTTTTCGGCATCCGACGGCCCGGGAGACTCACCGGGTTCAGCGAGGGGGTAGCCCGTCACCACCGTGGCCGCCGTTTCCACCGTCGCCGCCCACGGCGTCGCCACCCATTGCGACTGCGCTTCCTCCGGCCCCACCGCCGCCCCCGGGGAATCCACCATCGCCGCCGCGTCCGCCGGTTGCGTTGGCGCTACCCCAAGCATGCCCTCCGGCGCCGCCCTGTCCGCCATGGAAGGGGCTTCCGTAACCTGGCGCAATCCCAAAACCGTTGGGGCCGTAGTCGCTATAACCGAACCGCTCCGCCGCACGGTTGCGGAACGCCGTAAAGTCGTGCCGTTCGATCAGGAGACTGGACTCGGCTTTGTACAGGGCTACCAAGACCGCGGCGACAAGGATTACGCCGATTACAGCCATGATCGCTGTACCGCTGTGTCGTCCGAGCCACCCCGAAACGAGCGCGCCGAGCAAGAACACGCTGGTGGCGGCTTTATTGACGGTTTTGGCGGCTTGAACGAAGCGTTTCGCTACAGCTCCGAGGACTTCTCGCCTTGGCCGCGGGCCTTCACTAATCAGAGTCGAGTGAGGGCTCTCCGCCGACGGATTCGACGGTAGCGATGGTGTGGTCACAGAAAGATGGTAGAGCCGGGCCGAGGCAGAGTGCACAGCCCACGTGTAGGCGATCTGGCTGAAATGCGACCTGACTAGTAGGTGGCAAGTCGACTACCTGTGTCCGCGCGGGCATCCCGCGTACCCGTCGACCAGCGGCGCGTAGGACTTGGCCTCCGGCATCGGCAATCGCGGCGGTGAGACCTGAACGGACAAGAAGACCTCAAAGAGCTTTTCGGCCATAAATTTTCGCATAGGTCTAGTTTTTTCGCTACTCTACTAGGAGTCGACCCGGGGAGGGTCGCTTAGAGCCGTTGGAGTAATAACGTGGACAAGTACTTTGACCGGATCAGGGTGGGGGACCTCACAGTCGATCCGTCGATGGATACTGGGCGTCTCTACATGCAACGCGATGAGATCGCCGCATGGACTGCAAAGATCGCCGAGAACTGGGACGTGGAGATGCTTCTCCCGGCTCTGGTATCCAGAAGGGCCGACGGTCAGTTGGTGATCATCGACGGTCAGCACAGCAACCAGGCCTGCATCAACCAGGAGGGCCCGGACTTCCGCCGCGACACCATGGTCTACCAAGGACTCACCGTCCAGCAGGAAGCGAAGCTCTTTCTCGCCGCGAACAAGCACCGCAGGCCTGTCAAGCCGTTCGACAACTTCCGGGTTTCTCTGACAGCCGGCGACCCCCTTGCGATTCAGGTCGACAACGAAGTGCGATCGCTCGGCGACGATCTCCAAATCGCTGCCACACCGAGCACGAATCGCGTCGGTGCCGTCCAGGCCCTGCTTGTGATGGGCAAGACGCCAGGCATGGTCAGTCGAGTATTGAAGGTGGTCAGTGCAGCTTGGGGCCGCGACGCCAGCACCTGGGACAACATCATTCTGCGGGCGGTTGCGATGGTGCTCACTTGGCCCGGGAACTGGGACCTTGCTGACGATGCACGGCTCATCAAGGTACTGAAAAGCGGCGGCGCTCCGAAGATCTGGAAGCAAAACGCGGTGCGCGAGAGGGCTAGTGGCGGCGGCTCAGCGTCGCGATCGATGCCGATGGCGCAAGAGATAGTGCGGGCTTATAACCACGGTCTGGGTCGTGAGGAGACTCTCGTGAGCGGTTGGCCTAAGAAGGCGCCATCCAAGGTGAAGGCCGCGTCGTAGGGCCCAGGCCGTCTATCCGACCGGACTGCGCTTCCCTTTCACCCTCATACCTGGCGCCCTCAGCAGAAGATGACCGAGTCAAGGACGCTTCCCCTTGACCCGGTTGGCTGGAGCAGTCAATCGGGCAAATAAGGCGGGTGGAGGATTCCGCCGACACGTCGAGGTATCGCGGATGTCCGTAGGCATGCGCAGACTGCTGACATGTCTCCGTAGGCGTTCTGCCATGTCTGGGGTTGTGCGCGTACCATGTGACAGCGTCGTGGCAACATTTGTCCCCACAGCTTGGGAGCCGCCGGTGGCAGCCGGCCAAACCCGCTGGAGGAGCGCTCAGCTTGCCAAGGAGAGGTGCCGTCAAGTCAGGGCGAAAACCAAGTGAGAACCTGAGGGTGGCTGCATATCATGGGGCTCGGCTACGGAAGGCGACCACAGCCGGTCGACTGAGCTGGAAGCCGGGGGATTCGGTCCTCGGGTGCGGGAGACCAGGCCGGGTACGGCAGACGGAGTGCCCAGCACTGCCACATCATTGCGGGAAGTGGCCAGAGAGGAACAGCCGTCGTCACTGCGCCGCCCGCGCGGTACCGACGCGCCGACGCGCCGCGTGCGACGCCCCATCAGCGCGCGTTGCGCGTCGCCGCGCGGCGGAGCCGCGCGGGCGGCGCAGCAGACGCGCCTTGATCCTCTATAGCCAAATTCGGCAACGACCCATGCAGGTGAGTGCATTTGCTCGCCGAAACAGCCTGCGCGCGGACAGACTTGGAGCATGGCTGAGCTTGCGCTGACGGCGGACCGTCGTGAAGAACTGGCCGGACTGTTGGGCGACGAACAGCGGCTTCGCGCAGAGTATCCGAAGGTGGCGGACTACCTCGACACAGCGCCGATGCTGCCGGGAACGGGGGACGACCAGGCCGATGCCGCGTTCGATTTGCGGCTCGTGCATTACATGACGGGCGGGCCGTCGACCAGCGCGAACCCATACTGGGACATCGTCGGGCCATCGGTGTCCGCACATGACGGGCGTCGGGTCGTGGACGGTGGCCGGCCTCGAGGAAGCGCGCGACTGGGATTCGCGCAGACCATCTTGCAGGCCGCCTATGCGTACGCGATTCCGTCGCCGGAGACCGTGGCTTGGATGCATCAATTCTGCAATGGGCGTTCGGTAGTCGAGCTCGGAGCCGGCCGCGGCTACTGGGCTGCGCAGTTGGCGAGCGCAGGTCTGGACGTTGCGGCGTATGACTCGGAACCGCCGGATCGGTCCGAGAATCCGTCGTTCACTCGGGCCGAAGGCCAAGCGGACGTCTGGCTGAGCGTTGGTGATCTCGGGCAGTTCGCTGCGCGGTCGGTCGGCAGTGCCGATGAGGTTCTGTTCCTGTGCTGGCCGCCTGGTTGGGGCAACACGATGGCGTCGGAAGCGCTAGCGGCCTTCGAGGCCAACGGCGGTAGCCGCTTGGTCTACATCGGTGAGCCGAAGGGCGGAAAGACCGGCGATGACGCCTTTTTCGATGCGCTGAACTCGCGATGGAAGATCGAATCAGAGGATTCCAAATTCGTCTCTTGGTGGAATCTCACCGATCGGGCTCAGGGCTGGGTCCGTCAATAAAAAGAGAACCGCCGGTCATCCATATTCGGATGACCGGCGGTCGCGCAGAGCCCTATTTTTCGGAGGCCGCTTCAAGCTCCGTTTTCAGGTTCATGCGGAAAACGAATGCGTAATAGCGATCCCTCGGATAGGACACATCCGAGACCATAATTACTCGTCCTGTGGCGGTGATGTAGCGCTGATGGACGGTCTTCACGAGGTCGCCGGGGGTGGTCTTCAGCCACTCCGCGTGGGAAGGCACCGGGATGCTGTCTGCCACCGTTTCCTCGAGCGTGGCAGCGTCGGACGTGTCCGCTACGTCGACGGGCTGGTAGCTGTCAGACACGGAAATAGGCCGGCCATCTTCGCTGGCGCGAGTGACGACGTGGGTGACCTCTTCGCCGACTGCTACGCCAAGGGCATCGGCCAATGCTTCTGTGGCTGGCACCTTCTCCGTTGACCGGTCGATCTGAACCGTGCTGTCGGACTCGTTCGCGAACGTCACTTCCGGGTCCTCCATTTGACGTTCGGGCGAGATCCGGATCAGGTTCGGCCGGTCCGACACGAACACACCGCGCCTGCGTACAGACCGGACAAGTCCCTGACTCTGAAGCAGCTCGAGCGCCTTCCGGACAACGATGTCGGAGACGTTGTTGCGGGCGGCGATTTCCGAATAGCTCGGCAGCTGAGTTCCGGGCGGTAATTCTCCACCGCGAATTCGGCGAGCATATTCGCCCGCGATGGAAACGTAGGCAGGTTCCGCCATGAGGCTCATTCCCTTCAATTCGAAAATCACTAACGCGTAGGACTCGAAACGAGTGTAGCGCACTTCGTATACGTAAACGGGCGTTTCGTCGGACGGTGGCGAGGGGTATTCATGTATTCGAATCTGTATCCGAATCAACAGCCTTCGGCTCGGCTCGGTTCGTTCGATGATCAGAGAGGCGACGCTCCGGCCAGTACACCACCACGCAATACACCCCGACCGACAGCGGCAGGACCACAAGAAGCAGTCCGAGGGTTCCCCAGGTGCTCACCCCCGCCCCCCGCTCTGCTGCATCGGCCACCTCGCGAACGACAGCCGAGGTAAGACGGCCTCGACATCGGCTAGACCCATAAGGCTGTTCAGGGTGAGCGGGTCCAGATGGCTCGCCGAAGGGACGATCACCGCATCGACATCGGCCGTGCGGACTTGATCCGGTAACGGCAGCAACGAGCTCGCCGGCCATATGAGGGCATAGCCCAGATGCCTCGCTAGGCGCTGCACCTGGGCACGATCCCAGTCCGGCGCGACGGTGACATCGGGGTCGATCCACGCGAGAGCCGTAGGGCGAAATCTCATTGCGCACACCTTCTTGTCCCGTGATGCCGCGCGTGTCGATCGGTCAGCGAGCCGTCGACCGGCGGCGATAGCGTCTTTACATCGCTCAGCGTATACGAAGATACGTATACGGACAAGCCGCTCTAGTGCGCTGACCAGCAGATTTGATCTTTCTCGCCCTTCGTATACGCAAACTACCTTGTGCGTATACGAAACTACGTATACGATGACTTCATCGCCGCTACCGAGTGAGGCGAGATTCGAAATCCCCCCAGACGCAAGGAGATTCAGTCATGGCACTCAAGGATCTGCGTTTCAACGTCGCGTTCAACGAAGCATTCGAGAAGGGCCTGGTCCTCGTCGGCGAGATCGAGCCGGACACCGAGTACAACCAGAACCGCAACGCTCCGGCCCGTCAGAAGGTCGACCCGGTGACCGGTCTGCGGCAGTGGAAGGCCACCGCGACCAACCCGGCCGAGACGAACCCGAAGAAGTCCAGCATTCAGGTGATCTTCCTGGCGGACGTGGCCCCGGTGCCCTCGACCCCCGAGGTGCTGCCCGGTATGCGCTCGATCGTGCTGGAGAACGTCACTCTTCAGCCGAAGGTCACCGGTCAAGGTGAGTTCAAGACGCTCGGCTGGACCGTGCGGGCTACCGGTATCGCGGGTGACCACTCCGGCGCCAAGGTCCCCGCGGCCGATCCGGGTGCGGCTCGTCCGGCGCGTGGCGACTCGAAGGCTGCGTGATCGCCATGTCGTTCATCAACGCACACATCAGCAAGTTCGATGGCCTCGAGGCCGAGTACTGCCCCGCGCGTGACACCGCATTGGGGCCGGTGAAGGCCTCGGTGAGCGTGGAGATGAACCACGAGGCCATCGGGTATGCGCGGCTGTACCTGTCGATCGAGGATGCTCGCACCCTGGCTGAGCAGCTGCCGCAGATTCTGATGATGCACGACGTGGCGGAGCGTCTGGTAGCGGAGAAGGCTGCCTGATGTTCACGCCTGAGCGGGGAATGCGTGCGGCGCGGGTGTTCGCGGTCCTGGTGATCGTGGGCGTCGGCGCTGCCGCGTTCCGGCTGTCGTTCGCCACGCTGCGGGATCTGGCCAAGCTGGCGCATATTCCGTCGTCGGATGCGTGGCTGTTCCCGCTGATCATCGACGGCACGATCGTTCAGGCCACCGCCGGCGCTTTAGTCCTCGCCAAATCCCCCGAACGGAAGTTCTTTACCTGGGTTCTTGTGGTCGGGGCGCTCGTGTCGGTGGCGGGCAACAGCATCCACGCCGTAGCTGCTGGCAAAGAGCTTCCGGCGTGGCTGTGCGCGATCGTCGCGGCCATCGCCCCGATATCGCTGCTCGTGGACACCCACGGGTTGGCGGTGTTGTTCCGTGCCGCTCAACAGAATCCGGCTCCGACCCCTGCCACTGATGTGGTGATGGCCGAGGCCGAGGAAGATGCCCCGGCCGCTGCGAAGGACAGCGAGCCTGCGGCGCCGGAAATCCCTGTTCCTGCGCCTGTGGTGCCGTCGGCGCCTGCGGTGGCGCATTCGATTCCTGTTTCTCGACCTGTGCAGCCGCCGTTGCTGCCGGTCTCTGTCCCGGTGGGGAGCTGATCTGTCATGGAAATCGGTACCAGTGGCGCTGTGACCGTGGGTGTTATGGCCCTCGGCGCTACCGCTGCCGCGCTCGGTGTGGCTGGCTTGCTGGCCTTCGGCCCACGTCACGACGTGGCACCGGCCGCTGTCGAACACAGCACCGGCAAACCGGGCTGCGTCATGTTGTGCGACGAACCCGCTCCGTCCGCCTCGGGCTCTTCCGGCTGCACTCTGTTCTGTTCCGAACTGGAATTGCCTCCGGTCAATGACCGCGGCTGCCAGTTGTTTTGCGAGCTGGAGGACTCCCCGGAGGGCCCGCAATGACTGTGGTGAACATGGTTCCCCTAGCCGCTTCAGCGGTGGGAGCGCTCGCGTTCATGACGTATCTCTTGCCCTGGGGGCGTCGTCCGGCCACGACTACTGCGGAGGGCTTCGCACGGGAACTGGAAGAGGCTCCGGCGGTGTTGCGCCCGGCGGTGCTGTCGTTCGCCTCGCCCGCGCATTCACAGCTGATGTTCGCGTTGCTCAAGCTCGGCTCGCCGGAAACGGGATTCCCGAGTGTCGAGTGGTGGGACTACTCGCGTCATGGGCTGACGGTGGACCTGCTGATGGGTGCCGGCCAAACCCTGTCGGACTGGTCGAGTGAGGATGTCCGGTCCCGCATCGCCGATCACGTCGGCGCCGATCAGGTGACCGCAGAGTCTCCGGCTCCGGGCTGGGTGCGGCTCGAACTGCGAGTTCACGACACCCTCGCTGAGGCGGTGGTGACGGATATCGATCAGGGCACGGTGACGGCTGCGGGTGTGGATCTGGAAGCGGTCCCGGCGGGTGTGCGTGAGGACGGTACGCCGTGGCTGCTGCGAATCCTGTACTCGCACATCCTGATCGCCGGTGCAACCGGTTCCGGCAAGGGCTCGGTGCTGTGGTCGATCCTGGCTGGCCTGGGACCCGCGATCAAGGCGGGGTTCGTGGACGTGTGGCTGGCCGATCCGAAAGGCGGTGTCGAGTTCGGCGTGGGCGAAAACAAGCTGTTTGTCGAATTCGCCACCGACGCAACCACCATCCTCGCCCTGCTGCAAAAGGCAGTCCATGAGATGCAGGAACGGCAGGCCCGGATGCGTGCTGCCGGTCTACGCAAGATCGTGCCGACGCAGGACGAACCGCTGATCCTGCTCATCATCGACGAGGCAGCCGCGTTGTCGTCGTATGCCGAGCGGCAGGAACAGGAGACGTTCCGACGCCTGACCGGCCAGTTGCAGTCTCAGGGCCGCGCGGTCGGGGTATCGGTGATTGCCGCGGTGCAGGACCCCTCCAAAGAGGTCATGCCCAACCGGCAACTGTTCCCGACACGTATCGGCCTGCGGCTGGAGGAACCGACACAGGTCGCGATGATCCACGGCCAGGGCGCCAGAAACCGGGGCGCTTTGTGCGACGAAATCCCCGAGGACACCCCCGGTGTCGGCTATGTCGGCGAGGACGGCAAGAAGGGGTTCGTCCGGGTCCGCGCCTACTGGATCACCGACGAGCAGACCAACGAAATCGTCGAACGCTATTCCCCGGCCGCCGATGTCGACTTCGCCCCCGCTGAGGACTACAGCGGATTCGACCCCGACGACCTCGGCGAGGACATCCCCGGCGACGGCTACACGGGTCCGGTGGCGGCATGAAGCGCGGCATGGTCACCGAAAACCAGCTGGCAATCTACTGCGACAGCTGCGGCGACCTCTACACCGACGCCGACGGGGAATCGATCTGTTTCGACTCCAGCCACCAAGCCGCCTCCTATCTCGCGATCGGTCGCGACGGCTGGCTCTACGACGGCGACCAGATCACGTGCGGCGGCTGCCGGATCACCGCCGAATGCGACACCCACGGCCACCGGTTCGCCCGGTCGTCCGAATCTCGATCGACCTCCCTCCGCTGTGACCGCTGCGGGGCACCCGACAACGAACAGGAGAACCCGAAATGAGCGACCACACCAGCGAATACGACAACGTCATCGACCTTCACGCGCGCCGTCGCTGCCAGCTCGAGGCTCGCGGACTCGATCCGGTCGGGATCGCGGTCAACATCCTCGCCGAAACCGGGACGGTATTCGGGCACGGCTACGACCCCGACGGCGGGGACTGGGCCGCATGAACACGAAAGAACCTGTGCCTCAGGTGAATCCGATCGTGCAGGCGGCATCCGATCAGGTCCGGAAAGCGAAGCGGCGCAAGGCGAAAGTCCTTCCCGCCGGCTGTGAGTGCCCCGGACAGCCGGGGTTGTTCGACGAATCCGAGGTGAAGAAGTGAGCACCACGACCAAGACCACCACCACCGTCTCTACTCGACGCGACCCGATCGAAGACATCCTGACCATGGTTCTGGCACTGATCGGCTGGGCTGTGATCTCGGTATTCGTGACCGCCTGGTGGGCCGTACTGTTCCCGATGGTCTCGCTACCGATCGCCGCTGTCGCTGCTATCTACTGGTTCTACGGCTGGTTTCCAGCCTTTGGCATGGCGCTGGCCTCGGTCGCTGCACTGGTGCTGTGGCGGTTGCGGTATCGGGAATCGTTCTCCCGCTGGGTGACTCGGCGTGCCCGATCCCGGTTCCTACGCTGGTACCGGTATCGCCGTCAGTGGTCGAAACTCCTCGACGACTGCGAACTGTCCGGCCGTGACGAACTCTGCCAATCGGTGCGGATTCCGCGGCTGCTCGGCGTCGCGATCGGCGAAACAACCGACACGGTGCGGGTGGCGATGCTGACGGGTCAATGCCCCGACGACTGGGCCAATCGCGCCACCCATCTTGCACATGCGTTCGGCGCCAGCGAATGCCGCGTCAGCATCACCGGCCCGGCTCGCGTGGAACTGGCGTTCCGGCGCGCTGATTCGCTCGCTAAGCCGATTTCAGCCCCGTTCGCACACATCCCCGGCGGACTGGGCGGGCTGCCCCGTCAGGAAGGCGGAAACGCCGCATGAAGCCCACCAACCTCGAGGGAGGCCAGACCATGACAGACCAACAGCCTGACACCGATCCGGCCTGCCTCGGCCCTGTCCGGGACACCGCCGCCGATCGCCGCTCGATTCCGAACCTGCACGAGATCGCCCAGGCCGCCGCCGACAAACACGGCGAGTGCCGACGCCCGATCCCGATGTACACCTATGACCCCGATACCGGGGATACGAAATATGTTGGCGCCCCGTGCAAATCGACGCTGGAAAGTGTGTGCCCCTCGTGCGCGGCCAAGGCTCGCTCCCTGCGGATGCAGCAAGCCCACGAAGGCTGGCACATCGAAACCGAACCCGTCGACATCAAACGCGACCCCACCCAACACCAACTGGAGCTGGTCGAGACCCGCGCAAGCCTGATGACCAACTATCAGGAAGCCAAGGCATCCGGCGACCAGGACATGATGGACGGTATCCGCGAGGTGGTCTCGGACGTGGATGCGGATCTGCGCGAAACCGGTGTGCGCGGGCGTCTTCCGGCTCTCGATCCCGAGCCGAAATCGGAGCGCAAACGGTCCACTCGCCGTCGCCAGGACGTCCCCGATCTGCCACGCAAGAAGATCGACAAGGCCACGATCGGCCGTCAGTATGCGGGCAAGTACCGGCCCTCGATGTTCATCACGCTCACCCTGGACTCCTACGGAAAAATCAATCGTGACGGTGCCACCAACGCGGACGGCAAACCGTGCTCGGATGGGTCGGCCGCTGATCCCGATAGCTACGACTACCGGCGTGCTGCCCGGGACATCGTGTTCTTCCCGGCGCTGTTCGACCGGTTCGTGCAAAACTACCGCCGCGCGACCGGCCGCGATATCCAGTACTTCGCCACTGTGGAACCGCAGAAGCGCGGGGCACCGCATATTCACATGGCTGTGCGCGGCACCGATCCCCGGGCTTTGATTCTCCAGATCGCTGCCGCGACCTATCACCAGGTGTGGTGGCCGCACTTCGACCCGGACAACGAGCAGTACACCGATGGACACATGCCGGTCTGGGACTACACAGCCGGCCGATTCGTCGACCCCGACAACGGAGAGCCGCTGCCCTCGTGGGACGAAGCGATGGACATGCTCGATACGGTCGACGACCTAGAACCGGCCCACGTGGTGACCTTCGGCAAGCAGATCGACCCGAAGGACATCAGGGGCGTGCTCGGGGGCAGTGAGGAAGCATCCCGGCATGTCGGCTACCTGACCAAATACCTCACCAAGTCCATCGCTGAGGTGATCGAGCCCCAGTCCGCTCGCGCCGCCGATCACTACGACCGGCTCCACGCGGAACTGTGCAAGACACCCTGCTCACCTAACTGCGGTGTCTGGCTGCGCTACGGCATCAATCCGAAGGGTGCCACCGACAAGACCCAGCCGGGTCGTTGCAAGGGCAAAGCCCACCGCCGAGAAACCCTCGGCCTGCGCGGTCGCCGTGTGCTGGTCTCGCGCCGCTGGACCGGAAAGACCCTCCCGGATCACAAGGCCGACCGCGCCGAGTTTGTTCGGCAACTTCTCGCCCAGGTCGGCATCCAGAAACCGGATACGTCCCGGCTGATCGTCAAACCGGTCGAGCCGGGAGACAAGAACGTGCCACCTCGCGAGCACCTGGTCATGGCTTCGATCGCTCAACGGATCAAATGGCGCGCCCAATACGAAAACGCTCGCCTGGCTGCGGGACCGCCAGGCACACAACAAGATTCGTCAACCTACAACGCAGCATAGGAGGGGTTTCATGTCAAAGCTCCTGAGCGAGGCGGAAGTTCGCAAGCTCATCCCGATCGGGCACAGCAAGTACTACGAACTGATCGGCTCCGGTGAGCTGCGCTCGGTGAAGGTCGGGCGGCGCCGGTTTGTCAGCGAACAGGCGGTCGCCGACTACATCGACGCCCTGGACCAGGCGGCATAGCGTCATGCCCAGACAGCGGATGGCCCCGGGCGAATGGGGCAAGATTTCGGTCACTCAGACGGGGCCGGAAAAGTTCACGGCGAGCACCTACGTTCGCGATCAGGACGGGAAGCGCCGCCAGGTCGAGCGCAGCGGGCGAAGCGATGAAGATGCCCGCCGGAATCTTCAGCGACACTTGAAAACCCGAACCACGCCCTCTGCCAGCACGGTGATAACGGAACGTACGACGCTCGCTGACCTGTTCGTGTTGTGGCTCGCGAGCAAGGAGAAAGCCGGGCTGAAGGGTCAGAGCGTCGACAAGTACCAGCGAGCTTGGGACAAGCACGGCGCCAAACAGATCGGTGAACTGCGGGTCCGAGAATTCCCGACCAGTCGCGCGGAGAGCCACCTCGGGATCGTGGCTGAGTCGGCCGCGAGTCAGGCCAAGTTTCTCCGGGTGGCACTCACCGGCATGTTCGCGATGGCTGTCCGGCATGACGTGCTGGCAGTCAATCCGCTCCGTGAAACGTCGCGGAATACGAGGAAGAAGACGCCGGTACGCGCTTTGACCGTGGACGAGTTCGCGAGAGTTCGCGCGGCGGTGCTCGCGTACACCAACCGTGAACACGTTTCCGGTCCGCCTCCCGGACGCCTGCTGCCTCCATTCGTGGATGTGATGGGCTCGACCGGATGCCGGCCGAATGAAGTTCTGGGGCTTCGCTGGTCGGATGTGGATCTGCTGTCCGATCCGCCGGTCATGACGGTCGCGGGCACGATGATCGATCACGGCAAGGTCAAAGGCCAGTCGTTGCGTCGGCAGGATTCGCGGAAGGGCGACGCGCCCGATCACACGGTCGTGTTGCCCGCTCTGGCTGTGGAAGCTCTGGCCAAACTGCTCGGTGAAGCGAGCAAGGATCTCGAATCGTTGGAGACTCTCGCCGATAAGCCAGTTTTCCCGAATCGCGACGGCGACTGGATGAGCCTGAACAACCTTCGTCGATCGCTGCGCGCCGCCCTGCCTGATGACCTGAAGTGGATCACCCCGTACTCGCTGCGGCGGACCGTGGGAACGGTGATCCGTGACGGTCTCGGAGTCGAGCAGGCGCAGGCCCAGCTGTCGCACGCTCAGCTGGCGACGACCGAACATCACTACGTCGAGCGGCGCACGCACGGACCGGACGTTCGCGAGGTCCTCGACCGGTACGCGAAGGAAAGTACGGATTCGAATGTAAGGGGAAAGTGAGGGATTTCACCTCGATGATCTTGGAAGGAAAGAGCCCCCGATCTGCTGATGCAGCTCGGGGGCTCTTTTCTGCGCGCCCGGAGAGACTCGAACTCCCAACCTTCTGATCCGTAGTCAGATGCTCTATCCGTTGAGCTACGGGCGCAGGTCTTGTTCAGTTGTGTGCCCGGTTACCCGGGCGTGGCGGAGGCGAGAGGATTTGAACCTCCGGTCCCCGTGAAGGGACAACTCATTAGCAGTGAGTCCCATTCGGCCGCTCTGGCACGCCTCCTGGAGCCTTCTTTCGAGGGCGCCGGTCCTTTCGAACCGCCGAGAGGCAAGAGTACAGAGCAACCGGTCAGGACGCAAAACGGCTGGTCAACGCAGGTGACTGTCGAACCAATCGAAGATTCTGGTCTGCGCGTCGATCAGCTGCCGCTTCTCCTCCTCGGGAAGCTGCTCGAAGTCGGCCATATCGAATCCGGGATGGTCCGGGCGGTGATGCAGGCCGGGATAGCTCACGACCAGCGTGGCCACCGACGCTCGCGCCGCCGCATCACGGAGGCGTTCGACGTGGTCGCACGGGTTGACGGGATCATCGTTGCCGTAGAGGCCGAGCCAGGGGGCCTGCAACTGCGGCGCCGCGTCGATCAGGGCGGTCGCCTCCGCGGTCAGCGGCTCCATGATGCCGGGCGCGGCGACACTCACCGCCGCTCCGATGGGCCGGTTCGTGGCGACCAGCAGTGCGGCGGTGCCGGCGTTGTCGAAACCCAGCACCCCGACGGTGTCGGGGAAGACTCCACGGCCGACCAGCCAGTCGAAGCAGGCGTCGAAATCGGCGAACAGATCCGCACCGAACACCTGCTCGATCTCGGCACCGCCCGCGACCGCGGTGGCGACCGCGCCCGGTCCGTCGGATACCCGCGCCCCGACGGCGGCGAGATCGCGGTCGTTGACCGTCCCGGCGCCGTCGCCGCGGCCACGCTGCCGATCGAAGCGGTGGAACAGATTGGGCGCCACCATGATCCAGCCCTCACCGGCCAGCGATTTCATCATTTCCAGCAATACATCGGCAAACTTACGGGACTCGTGGAGTACGACGATGCCGCCGCGCGCGTAACCCTCCGGCTCGATCACCGTGATGGGCACCCGACCTCCGGCCGCCGGGTCCGGAGCGCCGTCGACCACCTGCCCGCTGTCGCGCAATGGTGCTTCATCTCGATAGATGCCCGACATGAAACCAGGGTAGTTCGCATCCGTCACATTCGGGAGAAGTTGCACGGAAGTACCCATTCCTCGGAAAATTTTCCGACATACCGCCCCGCCGGTTCGTAGTGGCCGACGGCCCGACCGGGCTTCCGGAAGAACCGCGCGAGCCGCCGCGACGTGCGAGGAATTAAGGTGTTGGGGTGAGTGCTCGTATTCGTCCGGACCTCGAGTCCATTCCGGCCTACGCTCCGGGTCGCAGCCATCCGGGCGCGGTGAAACTGGCCAGCAACGAAACCACCCAGGGCCCGCTGCCGAGCGTCGCCAAGGTGATCGCCGAGGCGGCCGAACTCATCAACCGGTATCCGGACAACTCCTCGGGCGAACTTCGAGCAGCCCTCGCCGAGTTCCACGACGTCGCGGTCGAGAATGTCGCGATCGGCTGTGGCAGCGTCGCGCTGTGCCAGGAACTGGTGCAGATCACCTGCGCCTCCCCCGCCGACGAAGTGGTGTTCGCCTGGCGCTCGTTCGAGGCGTACCCGATCGTCACGCAGGTCGGCAACGCGACGGCCGTGCCGGTGCCGCTGAACGACGAATTCGCGCACGATCTCGATGCGATGGCGGCGGCGGTCACCGAGCGGACCCGGCTGGTCTTCGTCTGCAATCCGAACAACCCCACCGGAACGGCGCACGGCCGCGCCGCATTGACCCGCTTCCTCGACGCGATCCCCGAGGACGTCCTGGTGGTGCTGGACGAGGCGTACTTCGAATATCTGCGCCTGCCCGCCGGCGATCGGGCCGACGGCGTGGAGATCGGCCGAGGCCGCTCGAATGTCGTTGTGCTGCGTACCTTTTCGAAGGCTTACGGACTGGCGGGGCTGCGCGTCGGTTACGCAGTGGGCGACCCGGAACTGATCACCGCACTGATGAAGGTGCACATCCCGTTCAGCGTGAATCGGCTCGCACAGGCCGCGGCCATCGCCTGCCTGCAGGCGCGCCACGAACTACTCGACCGCACCGATCATGTGGTGGCCGAGCGGGAACGCATGCGCGACGCACTGCTCGCGGCCGGATATCGGGTACCGCCGACCCAGGCCAATTTCGTCTGGTTGCCGCTGCGCGAGCACAGCACCGAGTTCGGCGCGGCCAGTGCCGAGGCCGGAGTCATCGTGCGGCCCTACGGCACCGACGGGGTGCGGATCACCGCGGGCGATCCGCACGAGAACGATCGCTTCCTGAGTTTCGCCACCGCACCGGACACCGTCGCGCGCTTCGCCGGCTGAATCCGCGCGGCGGTCAGCGCACGCCGAGGGCTGCCGCCAGCGTCGGCCAGGCCCGCGGCAGCTCGTCCTTCCAGTACGGCCAGGAATGCGTCCCCACCGGGCGCAGATCGACGTCGGCCGGGATCTGCATGCGCCCCAGCCGATCCGCGAGCGCCATGGTGCAGGCGTTGGCGCCGGCCTCGAGCGGACCACCGAATCCGATGGTCGAGACGGCTTCGGGATTGCCCGGAACGTCGTAGGGTCCCGGCACGCCGGAACCGGCGGACAGGAAGATCGCCTTACCGCGCAGGGTGTCGGCGTGCATCATCACGTCGTGGGCGAGCCACTCGGGGTCGTCCTGCTTGCCGAACATGTTGTCCGGATCGCCGCCGTAGGTGCGCACCACGGCCCGCGCCTGCGCCTGCCCGAAGTCCGAACCCATTGCGTAACAACCACTGTGGGCGGCGACGGCGAGATACGTCTGCGGGTCGCGTATCGCCAGCATCATCGCCGCCTCCGCCCCCATCGAGACACCCTCCACCGCATTGCGGCCGTTGCCCTCGAATGTCGCGTCCATCAGCGGCGGCAGTTCGCGAGTGAGAAAGGTCTCCCATTTGTTGGTGCCGAGCACCGGATCCGGATGCTGCCAATCCGTGTAGTACCCCGCCGGACCGCCGATCGTGAGGACGACGTTGACGTCCTTGTCGGCGAAGAACTGCACCGCACCACCGCGCTCGGTCCAGTTGTTGTACTCGTTGCTCGCGCTGCGCCCGTCGAGCAGATACAGGGTCGGGCGCGGATGGCTGCGGTCCGCCGGTAGCAGCACCTGTACCTGCACCGTGCGTCCCATCGCTGGAGAGTCCACGAACACTCGCAACCAGCGATCGTTGATCGGTTCGATGTGATCAATCGATGCGGCGGACGGACGGGGGTCGTCCAGCGCCGGAGGCGGGCCCTCGGCGGAACCGGAATCGGCCGGGGGCGCGGGCGCGGCGGCGGTCATCGGCGCTCCCCAGATCGCCCCACTCATCAGGAGTGCGGCGATGGTGGCGCCGGACAGCCGACGCCGTATCCGGCGACGAACCATGGCCGTAATCCTGCCAGAGGTCGTGCGAGGCGTCGAAACACGCGACAGGCCGATCTCCGGCGAGTCGCCCGACGCCCGCCGGACCGATTCGGCATCCCCGCACCCGCGCCAGTAGGCTGAGACACCGTTCCGGCCCGCCCGGAACGAGGTGGGTTGCCCGAGCGGCCTAAGGGAACGGTCTTGAAAACCGTCGTGGTTCACGCCACCGTGGGTTCAAATCCCACACCCACCGCAGGTGAGGGGCTGTCACCACGGCACCGTTCCGGCGTCGGAGAAGAATCCGCCGGTGGGTCCGTCGTCGGGCAGGGTGGCGAGGTGGATCGCGATCGCCGCGCCCTGTTGGGGGGTTCGGACGCCGCGGTGGCCGTTGAGGTCGGTGGCGGTGAAGCCGGGGCAGCCTGCGTTGATCAAGATGTTCGAGTCGGCCAGTTCCTTGACGTACTGGATGGTGACCGCGTTCAGGAACGTCTTCGAGGCCGAGTAGGCAGCGGAGATGGGGCCGGTGTCCGTGCCGGGCGTGGTCTGCAGTGTGAGAGAGCCGACGCTGCTGGACATGTTCACGATCCTCGGTGCTGCCGAACGGCGCAGCATGGGCAGCATCGCGTTGGTGACACGGATGACGCCGATCACGTTGGTTTCCACGGTCGCTCGCACGGTCGCCGGATCGACCAGGGTGGGTTCCTGTGGCATGCCGCCGGTGATCGCGGCGTTGTTGACCAGGACGTCGAGCCCGCCGGCGTGGTCGGCGATCAGATCGGCCGCGGCGGCCACGCTCGCGTCGTCGGTCACGTCGAGCGGAACGCCGAACGCGTCGATCCCGGCCGCGCGCAATTTCTCCACCGCCGTGTCGCGGCGTTGTGCGTCGCGCGCGCCCACGCCGATGCGCCAGCCGAGGGCGCCCAGACCCGCCGCGATCTCGTATCCGATTCCCTTGTTCGCACCGGTCACCAGCGCGATCGTCTGTTCACTCATACCGTCGATCCTGGTTCGGCTTCGGGGGATGCGTCCAACACCGGCTGGGTGGTCGCTGATACCGCACGGGTATCAATGCCGGATACGATGACGGGGTGGAGACGCGGGAGTTGCGATACTTCGTCGCCGTCGCCGAGGAGTTGCATTTCGGGCGGGCGGCGCAGCGACTCGGCATGGCACAACCGCCACTGTCCCGGGCGATCCGACAGCTCGAGCGGCGGCTCGGCGTGGTTCTGCTGCACCGCACCACTCGATCGATCGCGCTGACCGAGGCCGGGTCGGTGCTGTTGCGGGAGGCCCGTGCCGCGCTCGACGCGGTCGACGCCGCAGAGCGCCGCACCCGGCGTGCCGCCGATCAGCCCGGGATGGTGCTGGCCACCAAGGCCGGGGCGTCCAGCGAACTGCTGTCGAAGCTGCTGGACGCCTACGCTGCCGAACCGGGCGCTGTCACCGTCGAGGTGATCCTGTGCGGGCCCGGCGAACAGGAGGGACTACTGCGCAACGGTCGTGCCGACGTCGCCCTGCTCCACCGGCCCTTCGACACGACCGCCGGATTGGACACCGAGGATCTGCACACCGAACAACAGGTTCTCGTCCTGCCCGCGGGCCACCCTCTCGCTCACCGGACACACATATCGTCGGCCGAGGTCTCCGCCCTGACGGATCTGCCGCTGCCGCGCTGGCCCCGACGGGACGGAAGCTATCCCGACGGCCCCGGCCCGCAGGTGCGCGACCACACCCAACTGGCCCAACTGATCGCGCTCGGACGAACCTGCGCGGTCATGCCCGAGTCGGTCCGAGCTCACCTGCGCGACGATCACGCGATCGTGCCGGTCTCGGACGCACCGGCGGTCACGACCGTCATCGCCTGGCCACCACACAGCAGATCCAAAGCCGTCGCCGACCTCGTCCGCACCGCGACACGTCTCTAGCCGGCACCGCTGCGACCCTGTGATTCCCCGGTCGCGACTATGGCGCCGACCGCCGTATCGGTCAGCGCCATAGTCGTTTCCGGTCTCGATTCGAACAGCCGGTCCAGGTTCAGAAGCACCACACCCAGTCGGCGGATCCCGGCAACGGGATGGTGATGCAGATGGCGATCGGTTTCGCCGTGGTCTCGGAAGCGCTGTCGGCCGAGGCGATGGGCGCCAGCACGGCGCCGAGCGACACGATGATCGCGGTGGTTGCGAGAGCTTTCACTGACTTCCTGTGCATGGTTCGAACCTTTCGATGTCGACCTTTCGACGGAAGACCGGAATTCCGGTCCGGGACATGCGTGCTCATCGTCGCGTGCACAGAGACGAACAAAATAGAGAACAACGTCCCCGATCAATTCCGCTAAGAGCCGCTGTGATCTCGGTATCCGAGGCCGCCACGATGGATGGTGCTGCTGGTGATCGCTCCACCGCTGGGGTCGATGCTGCCGGATCGGTAGATGGCGGGGGTGCGGGCGAGGCTCGGGAGCGGGGTGGCGTAACTACCGCCCGCGACGCGAGCACCGACCGCCGGGGCGACGACCCGGTTGCGGGTCGAGTAGTAGTACCACATGGCAGCGCCCACGGCACCGCCCGCGAGGCCGGCCGCGGCGTACTCGGCGGCGGTGACATCGTCGCCGGCGTAGGTTTCCGTCGCATCGTCGCACTCCGTGTCGTCGACGCGGACCCCGCTGACAGCGTCGGCGCACACCGCGGCGTAGTCGTCGGCCACAGGCTCGATCGTGGTCGGCGCGACGGTCGTGGTCGGCGTGCTGAGAGTGCGCATCGGCGTCCACGCGGTGGTCGGCGGTGTCGATGCGGTGGTCGGTGGTGTCGACAGGGTCGTAGTATTCGTGGTTCCGGTGGCCACAGGCGGGTCCGGAAGTGCGCAGCCGGCTGCCAGATACATCCCCGCGACCGCGGGTACCAGGACCAAAATCGGTGCTGCGCCGTGCTTTCGGTGAGTGCTCATCGGGCCGGGCCGCCCCCCAATCCAATTCGACATCGGAATCGTCCCCTAGCGGGTACGGCAGTTCGATCGGGTGCGGCGACAGCAGCGTTACCTACCGGCTTCTTCGATCGGAGCGCCGGCGCGCGATTCGCTTCGAACACGGCTTCCGGTGGGCATACGCACGCTATGCCCACCGCGTACCGGACACCGGCCGCGGACGGCCACCACCGGTGCGCAGGAAGGCGCGGCGGATCAGGTTCGGCGGGGGTCGGTTTTGGCGTTTACTCGGTCGAAGGCGTCGCCGATGGCGGTGAGCTCGTCCGGGCTGAGCAGGTCGATGAAGGTGCGGCGGACTGCGGCTACGTGGCCGGGGGCCGCGGCGCGCAGACGGCGCATTCCTTCGTCGGTGAGGTGGGCGCGGACGCCGCGGCCGTCCTCTTCGCAGCTGGTGCGCCGGACCATGCCCTGATCCTCCATGCGGCGGATCTGGTGGGTGAGGCGGCTGCGCGAGGACAGGACGCCGTCGGCGAGATCGCTCATCCGCAGCGAACCGCCCGGGGCCTCCGAGAGCATCACCAGGATGCGGTATTCGGGCAGGCTCATATCGCTGTCGGTCTGGAGTTGGCGGTTGAGTTCCACCATCAGACGCTGGTGACCGTCCATGAAGGCGCGCCACGCCCGCTGCTGTGCCGAGCTCAACCACGGCGGCGATGCCGGGTGACCGCTCGGTTCGTAAGCCATGGCGTCATTCTATTGGCCCCGAATGGAAGGAATGTCGCCTGGTCAGCGACCCACGGACAAGATCACCCCGATCGGTTTCACAGCCGCACCCGTTCCAGCGCGGCGAGCACATAGAGTCGGGGTATGTACGCGGTGACATTGGACGGTTTCGGTGGACCCGAGGTGATCCGCTGGACGGAGGTGCCGGATCTGCCGCCGCCCGGACCGGGCGAGGTGGCGATCGACGTCGTGGCGGCCGGGGTCAATCGCGCGGATCTGTTGCAACGCCAGGGTTTCTATCCACCCCCGCCGGGCGCCAGCGACATCCTGGGCCTGGAGGTATCGGGCGTCGTGGCCGAGATCGGCGAGGGCGTGCGGGACCTGCGGCCGGGTGATCGGGTGTGCGCGCTGCTGTCCGGCGGCGGCTACGCCCAGCGCGTGGTGGTCGCCGCGAGTCAGGTGCTGCCGGTGCCCAAAGGCCTGGATCTGGCTGCGGCAGCGGCACTTCCGGAGGTCGCCGCCACCGTGTGGTCGAATCTGGTGATGCGCGCCGGATTACACGCCGGCCAACTGCTCCTCGTGCACGGCGGCGGTAGCGGGATCGGCACCCATGCCATTCAGGTCGCGGTGAATCGCGGTGCGCGCGTCGCGGTGACCGCCGGTTCGCAATACAAATTGGATCGCTGCGCCGAATTGGGCGCGAGCATCGGAATCAATTATCGGGAACAGGATTTCGTGGAAGTCGTCGGCGAATTGGGTGGCGCCGACATCATTCTGGACAATATGGGCGCGAAATACCTGCCGCGCAACATCACCGCGCTCGCCGAGGACGGTCAGTTGTGTGTGATCGGCATGCAGGGCGGGGCGAAGGGCGAGCTGAATCTGGCGGAACTGCTCGGTAAGCGCGGCACCGTCCACGCCACCAATCTGCGTAAGCGGCCGGCCACGGGAAAGTCGAGTAAGGCCGAGATCATCGCGGAGTTGCGGCGACATCTGTGGCCGCTGATCGCGGAGGGCGCGGTGGTGCCGGTGGTGCATGCCGAAGTCCCGGTCACGGAGGCGGCACACGCCCACGAACTGCTCGATTCGGCCGAGACCGTCGGCAAGGTGGTGCTGCGCATCGACGAGGCGTGAACGTTCGCGGTGCCCGCCGGCGACCAGGCACCGGGGACCGCGAACTACTTTTCCAGCGAGTTCAGCGCCCGGCCCAGCTGTTCGATCTCGAATTTCGTTGTGTAGGGCGCCAATCCGAGGGTGACCGCGCCGCCCTCGTCGTTGACGCCCAGGGCGTCGAGCAAGCGGCTGCCACCGTGCGCGCCGCTGACGGTGCCGATGCGGTGATCGGCGAGTTCGGCGGAGATCTTCTCCGCCTGCATCCCCGCGATGGTGAAACTCACCGTCGGAATGCGGGTGGACGCGCGGCCGATCACGGTCAGATCCGGAACCGCGTCGAGCACCTCCATCAGATGGTCGAACAGCTGGTCGTGATAGTCCTGCAGCGAGGTGATCGACACCTCCAGCCGCTCCCGGCGGCTGCCGGTGGCCTGTTCGTCCAGTCCGGCGAGATAGTCGATCGAGGTGGTCAGTCCCGCGAGCAACGCGTACTGATGTCCGCCCACCTCGAGTCGCTCGGCCCCCTTGGCGTAGGGATTCAGCGACATCGACGGAATGCGATCCAGGAACGCCGGATCGCGGAACACCAGCGCACCGATCTGCGGACCACCCCAGGCCGGCGCGGAGAGAGCGACGACGTCGGCGTTGAGTTCATCGATGTCGATCAGGGCATAGGGCGCCGCGCCGAAACAGTCGGCGACCAGCAGCCCGCCCACCTCGTGCACCCGGTCGGCGGCGACCCGGACCGCGGGCGCCGAACCGACGATCGGCGAGGCGGCGGTGACGGCGACCAGTCGCGCGGTGGGTCCGATCAGCTCCTCGAACTGCCAGGCCGGCATCTCGCAGGTTTCGATCTCCACCTCGGCCCAGCGCACATGGGCGCCGTAGCGGTTGGCGATGCGCAGCCACGGGGCCACATTGGCCTCGTCGTCCAGGCGCGAGAGCACGATGCCGGTACCGAGCCCGAGCCGCGAGCTCAGCGATTCGGCCAACCATGCCAGCAGGACGGCCCGGTCCGGTCCGAGTACGACTCCCGCCGGATCGCCACCGACGAGATCGGCGACCGCCTCCCGGGCCGCGTCGAGAATCGCACCACTGCGGCGAGCGGCGGCATGACGATTGGTATGCGAAAAAGCAGAGGTCCGGAAACCGGTTGAGACGGCGCGCGATACCGAATCCGGGACCAGCATTCCTGCCTGGGGGTCCAGATGGATCCAGCCGTCGCCCAGGGACGGTATCAACCCCCGAACCCTCGCGACGTCGTAAGTCATGCTGGCCACTCTAAGGGCAGCGGGCAAGTCGGCGGAACCGTGCGCCGACCCAATGCGATATCACGCGACATGGCAACCGACTTTCACAAACCGAACCACACACGAGGCGGACAGAACCGCAACAGAATACTTCCGCCCGAAATCGGACCGCATACCCCGTTCCGGGACCGGGCCCCCACCGGGCGATGCGTCGTTCACTTAGCGCTCGGCGCGGGAAGCAGACATCATGGATGCCATGACGCAATCGGACGGAGGACCGGATTCCATCGTGGTGATCGGACCCGAGGGCCGGCCACTGGTCGTTCCGGCCGGCGCCCAGGGTGAGGCGCCGTTCGCGGGACAGATGGTCGGCGAGGGCGGCAGTGACGCCGAGGGCGCGCAGACCGGTGGCGGCGAGGAATCACTCGCCGATATGGTCGAGCAGCCCGCGAAGGTGATGCGGATCGGCACCATGATCAAGCAGCTGCTCGAGGAGGTTCGCGCGGCTCCGCTGGACGACGCCAGCCGCAACCGGCTCAAAGAGATCCACAAGACCTCGGTGCACGAGCTCGAGCAGGGCCTCTCCCCCGAACTGCGCGACGAACTCGAACGGCTCGCGCTGCCGTTCGGCGAGGATTCCGTGCCCTCCGATGCGGAACTGCGGATCGCCCAGGCCCAGCTGGTCGGCTGGCTGGAGGGCCTGTTCCACGGTATTCAGACGGCGTTGTTCGCTCAGCAGATGGCGGCCCGCGCACAGCTCGAGCAGATGCGTCACGCTCTGCCGCCGGGTGCGCACATGCCGCGCGAGGGCGTACAGGGCGGATCGGTCACCGGAGGCGGTCAGTACCTCTGAACACCGCTGATAATCGGATAGCCTCGAGCCCCCACCGGCGGGGATGGGCTCTGCGCTACAGTCGTGCACTGTGCCAGCAGCTGCCCCTGCCGATTCGGCCACAGCCGAACGCCCGGCCGACGCCACGGTGCCCCTGATGTCGGATGCGCAAACGTTTCCGCGGGCCTTCAAAGACCTCCGCGAGGGGTTCGCTCAGCGTGAGCTGTGGTTACAGCTGGGCTGGCAGGACATCAAGCAGCGCTACCGGCGATCGGTGATCGGCCCGTTCTGGATCACCATCGCCACCGGCGTGCAGGCGGCCGCGATGGGTGTCCTCTACGCGGCGATCCTGAATCAGGACCTGTGGACGTATCTGCCGTACGTGACCGTCGGCCTGATCGTCTGGAACGTGATCAACGCCAGCATCCTCGAGGGTTCGGACGTGTTCATCGCCAACGAGGGGCTGATCAAACAGCTGCCCTCGGCGCTGAGCGTGCACGTCTATCGGCTGGTGTGGCGGCAGTTCCTGTTCTTCGCCCACAACATCGTGATCTATCTGGTCATGCTGGTGGCCTTCGGCGTCTGGGAACATCTGGACTGGACCGTGCTGCTGGCGATTCCGGCGATCGTGCTGGTGTTCCTCAACTCGGCGTGGGTGTCGATCGTGTTCGGCATCTTCTCCACTCGCTACCGCGATATCGCCCCGATTCTGGGCAGCATGACGCTGATGCTGTTCGTGCTGACGCCGGTCATGTGGACCACCAAGTCGCTGCGTGATCAGGGCGGGGCGGTGAGCGAGCGGGCCAAGCTGGTCGAGTTGGTGCCGACCTACCATTATCTCGAGATCGTGCGCGCACCCCTGCTCGGCGATCCGGTGCACGTGCGGTCGTGGCTGGTCGTCGGTGTGATCACCGTGGTCGGCTGGGCGGTGGCGATCCTGGCGCTGAAGCAATACCGTTCCCGCGTGCCGTACTGGGTGTAGAGGGCGATATGACCGGAGTAAGCATCGAAACCCACCAGGCGTGGGTGGAGTTTCCCATCTTCGACGCCAAGTCACGGTCGCTGAAGAAGGCGTTCCTGGGCAAGGCCGGCGGTTCCATCGGGCGCAATCAGTCCGATGTGGTCGTCGTCGAGGCCCTGCGCGACATCACGCTGTCGCTGAAGGAAGGCGACCGGGTCGGCCTGGTAGGCCACAACGGCGCCGGAAAGTCGACGCTGCTGCGGCTGCTCTCGGGCATCTACGAGCCCACTCGCGGCACTGCCCGGGTGCGTGGCCGCGTGGCACCGGTGTTCGACCTCGGCGTCGGCATGGATCCGGAGATCTCCGGCTACGAGAACATCATCATCCGCGGGCTGTTCCTGGGCCAGACCCGCAAGCAGATGCTGGCCAAGGTCGACGAGATCGCCGACTTCACCGAGCTCGGCGAATACCTGAACATGCCGCTGCGCACGTATTCCACCGGTATGCGGGTGCGGCTGGCGATGGGTGTGGTGACCTCGATCGATCCGGAGATCCTGCTGCTGGACGAGGGTATCGGCGCGGTCGACGCGGAGTTCATGAAGAAGGCCCGCAACCGGCTGCGCGATCTGGTGGCGCGTTCCGGAATCCTGGTGTTCTGCAGCCATTCCAACGAATTCCTGGCCCAATTGTGCGATACCGCAATGTGGATCGACCACGGCACGCTGCGCATGCAGGGTGATATCGAGGATGTGGTGCGCGCCTACGAGGGCCCGGAAGCGGGCGATCACGTGAAGCAGATCCTGCGTGAGCTCGAACTCGAACGCGATCCCGCATGACCACGGCGGCAGAGGACAAGGACATGGGCGGTCAAGCGCGGAGGCGGCAGCGGAGCGTAACCACGCAGCGCTCCGCCCATGTCCCAGAGGACAAGGATACGACCATGAGTGATCAGGCGGCCTCGTCCGCGGACAGCGGGGTGGCCCGGATCATCGCGGTGGTCGTGACCCACAAACGCCGGGAACTGCTGAGCGAATCGCTGAAGGTGCTCGCCTCGCAGACCCGGCCGATCGATCATCTGATCGTCATCGACAACGGCAACGAGCCCGAGGTCGGCGAACTGGTGGAAGAACAGCCGATCGAATCCACCTACCTGGGTTCCGAACACAACCTCGGCGGTGCGGGCGGCTTCGCCCTCGGCATGTTGCACGCGCTGACCATGGGCGCGGACTGGGTGTGGCTGGCCGATGACGACGGCCGTCCCGAAGGTCCGGACGTGCTGGAGAAATTGCTCGATTGCGCCGAGCGCCACGGCCTTTCGGAGGTCTCGCCGGTGGTCGCCGATATCGACGATCCGGATCGGCTCGCATTTCCGCTGCGCCGCGGCGTGGTGTGGCGGCGGCTGCGGTCCGAACTCGGCGACGAGGATTTCCTGCCCGGCATCGCGTCGCTGTTCAACGGTGCCCTGATCTCCGCCGAGGCGCTCGAGGTGATCGGCGTCCCGGACCTGCGGCTTTTCGTGCGGGGTGACGAGGTCGAGGTGCACCGGCGGCTGGTGCGCTCGGGCCTGCCGTTCGGAACCTGTTTGCAGACGGCGTATCTGCACCCGAACGGGTCGGCGGAATTCAAGCCGATTCTGGGCGGGCGCATGCACACCCAATATCCGGACGATCCGGTCAAACGCTATTTCACCTACCGCAACCGTGGCTATTTGATGGCACAGCCCGGGATGCGGAAACTGCTACCCCAGGAATGGGCGCGGTTCTCCTGGTTCTTCCTCGTACAGCAAAAAGATCCGGCCGGTCTGCGAGAATGGTTGCGGCTGCGGCGTCTGGGGCGACGCGAGCAGTTCCATAAACCCGGTTAGATCAGTGCTTTTCGCATGAGGAGGTAACGGCTGTGAGCAACCCCTACGGTGGGCAGCCACCCTATGGGCAACCATTCCAACCGAACGGTGCACAGCCGTATCCCCCGCCGCAGCCGAACGGTCCGTACGGCGCGCCGCCGCCGCACGGCGGTAGCGGAGCGGTTGCCGCGCCGGGGTATCCGCAGCCGCACGCGGGCTCGCAGCCACACATCCCCCAGCCGCACAGTGCGTCCCAGCCGCATCAGGCGCCGGGCTGGGGCGCTCCCCCGGCTCCGCCGCAGCCCTACGGTCAGCCGCCCGCCAATCCCTACGGTGCGCAACCGTATCCCGGTCAGCAGCAGTTCAATGGCGGCCCGGCACCCTACGGGGCGCCCAATCCGGTTGCGCCGCAAGGCCAATACGGCCCCTACGGCCCGGCTGCGCAGTTCCAGCCGCAACCCGGACCGCAGGGCATCGTCGTCGACGCCTCGTACTTCCCACTGGGATTCCTGCTCGCGCTGACCGGCCCGAAGATCATCGTCAACGGCATGGAGGTGCCGATGGCGAAGTGGGGACAAACCCACATTCCGGTCGGCCCCGGGCAGCACCACGTGCGCGTGGCGACCAAGTGGCTGTGGGATATGGGCCCGGCCGAGACCACCGTGCCGGTCGCCGAGGGCCACAGCACCCACGTCTACTACAAATCGCCTGCTATCGCCTTCATCAACGGTGCGATCGGGCCGGTGCCGCAGGCCGCGCCGGGTGCGATCGTGTCCTACATCAGCCTCGGCGTGGTCGGGGTGCTCATCCTGCTGCAGTTGCTGATCGCCTGCTCGCTCTGATCGGGCAGCCCGGGACGACGTAGTCCCGGAAAAATACGTTGCGGCCCGTTCGGCGGGCTGTCATCGTTGATCCATCCGGTCGCCCACGCGACCGAACCGAGTATCGAGAGACGAGAGGGTCGAGGAGGTGGAATACGTGAACGTCGACAGTCGGATTGTCGCGGCCGGAGCCCGGTATCAGACCGAGAAGCGCTCCGCCGCACGTATTTCCACTCTTCTCCCCATGCACTGAGCCCTTCGCGGGCCCGGTGCCCGACGAAGGATGTCTCCCCCCATGGTCGATGACGACCGTCTCATTCCTTACGGCTGGACCGCCGACCTCTCCGCCGCGTACACAGGACTGCTCGATACCGGCTGGGTCCCGGCCCGCGTGATCCGGATGGATCGCAGTGAATGCGATGTCGCGACGCCCGACGGGCTCGCACGCGCCGACTGCCCGCGGGCGGATACCAACATCAACGGCCTGTGTACCGGTGACTGGGTCGCCGTCGCACCGGCCGAATCAACCGCCGGCCCCGCGTTCACGGTACGAAAGTTGTTGCCGCGCCGCACGATTCTGCAGCGCGCGACGGTATCCGGCCGATCCGACGCGCAGGTGCTGGCCACCAATGTGGATACCGTCGCGATCTGTGTCGCCGCCGACGGCGAGATCGACCTGGGTCGCATCGAACGGATGCTGGCCCTGGTCTGGGAGTCCGGTGCGCAGCCGGTGGTGGTGCTGACGAAATGCGATCTGGCGCCGGATGTTTCACTGTCCGAGGTGCGCGCCGCCGCGCCGGGTGCGGCGGTGGTGCCGGTATCGGCCACCACCGGCGCCGGTATGGATACGCTGCGCGCGGTGGCGGCCGGCACGGTCGCATTGATCGGATCGTCCGGCGCCGGCAAGTCGACTCTGGCCAATGCGCTGCTGGGCGAGGAGGTTTTCGCGACGGACCGGGTCCGCGCCTCGGACAAGCGCGGGCGGCACACCACGGTGCATCGCGAGTTGCGGCCGATCCCCGGTGGCGGAACTCTGATCGACACTCCCGGACTCCGGGCGATCGGTCTCTGGGCTGCCGAACAGGGTCTGGCCAGGACATTCACCGATATCGAAGCGCTGGCGGCGCAGTGCCGATTCTCCGACTGCGAGCACCGCACCGAACCCGGATGTGCGATCCTCGCGGCCCTCGGCACCGGCGAACTGCCGCAGCGACGACTGGACAGCTACCGCAAACTGCAGCGCGAGAACGACCGGCTCGCCGCCCGCAGCGACGCGCGGTTGCGTGCCGAACGGGAGCGGGTGTGGCGCGAGATCAGCAAATCGCAGCGGCGAATGTACAAGGAACGTGATCCTCGTCGCCATCGCCGCTGACCACTATGCAACTGATTGCATAGCTCAGCTCGGTGCCCTACTGTGCGAATCGGGTAGTTCAGCACCCCGGCTCCGCCGGATCGCCGATCATGGAGCCGGGGTGATCGCACAGATGGGAGCAGGGATATGACCGAAGCGGGTAAGCCACTGGCCGGCCGCACCATGATCATGTCGGGTGGTAGTCGCGGCATCGGCCTGGAGATCGCCAAGCGGGCCGCCGCCGACGGTGCGAACATCACGCTGATCGCCAAGACCGATCAGCCGCATCCGAAACTTCCGGGCACGATCCACACCGCGGCCGAGGAACTCGAGGCCGTCGGCGGCCGGGTGCACAAATTCGTCGGTGACGTGCGCGACGACGAGGGCGTCGCCGAAGCCGTGCGCCAGACCGTGGAGCGGTTCGGCGGTATCGATATCGTCGTCAACAACGCCTCGGCAATCGATCTGTCGCCGACCGAAACGCTGTCGATGAAGAAGTACGACCTGATGCAGGACATCAACTGCCGCGGCAGTTTCCTGCTGTCGAAGACCAGCATCCCCGCCTTGCGGGAATCGGCGGAGGCCGGCCGCAATCCGCACATTCTCACCCTGTCGCCGCCGCTGAACCTGGACCCGAAATGGGCGGGCAGCTCGCTGGGCTACACCATCGCCAAGTACGGAATGTCGCTCACCACTTTGGGTTTGGCCGAGGAGCTGCGCAAGTACGGCATCGGCGTCAACTCGCTGTGGCCGCGCACCACGATCGCCACCGCCGCGGTCCGCAACCTGCTCGGCGGTGAGGAAATGGTCCAGACCTCCCGCACCCCCGACATCTACGCCGACGCCGCGTATCTGGTCCTCACCGCGCCCGCCAAGGACACCACCGGCAACTTCTTCATCGACGACGAGGTGCTCAACGCGCACGGCATCACCGATCTGGACAAGTACCGCGTGGTCCCCGGTGACGGCCCGCTGACCACGGACCTGTTCCTGTAAGCCGCGAATCCGCCGATGCCCGCCCGGTGGCGTACCGGGCGGGCACGCGGTTCAGATGCCGTAGAGCCGTTCCCAGTTCTCGCGGCTGGTCAGTTCCGGTGCGGCCGCCCGGTATTGCCGGCTCAGCTCCGGAAGTTCGCGGCGCAGCCGGCGCAGGACCCGGATGGTGCGCAGCAGCAGGGCGCGAGCCTTCTCCTTGTCCCGCTGCCGGATTCGCACGCCGGACTGCGAGGCATCGGTCACCACGACGTGGTCGAACAGGGCCAGGTGCCACCAGTGCGCATCCTCGCGGGTGACGCCCACGACGCCGTGCTGGGTACGTCCGGTCCACTGCTGGATCGCGCGCTTGACCAGCACCAGCAGCGGGCGGCTCGGTTCACCGCCGGCGCGGCGGAGCTGGATGTCGGACTGCCGGACCGGTGCGGTGGCGGCCGGGTGCTTCTTGGTCTCGGCGTAGTCGCTGCGGCTGGCGCGGGCGGCCGCCAGGGCCTGAATTCCGCCGTCGCGCAGGATCTTCGGGCCCTGCAGGAAGTCTTCGATGCCCTGCAGCGTGGTGTGCGCGAGGCCGTACTGCATACCCACCAGATATTCCGCGATCTCACGGAACAGCTTGCGGGTCACCGCCTTCGGGTCGAGATCGGTATGCATGGAGCTGACGATGAGCGAGTTGCGCATGCTGAAGTAGCGCGCCCAGTCGTCGAAATCCTTCCAGTAGAAGTCCGCGTGCCAGACCGCCGCATTCGGCAGTGTCACGGTCACGAATCCGGCCTCGCGGGCGCGCACGCCGTATTCGACGTCGTCCCACTGGAAGAAGATCGGCAGCGGCAGTCCGATCCGGGCCACCACCTCGGCCGGGATCAGGCAGGTCCACCAGGCGTTGTAGCCGGCGTCGACGCGGCGCTCCTGATTGCGCTTGAGCATGCTGGTGTTGCGCAGCGCCTTGGGCACCTTCTGACCGTGCCGAAGCTCGTTCAGATGCACCTCCTCGGCGCCGACGTTGAGATAGTCGGGGTTGAGAAGGAACAGCATCTGCGCGCCGACCAGCGTCGGTTCCACCGTGAGATTGGCAAAGGCGTTGAGCCGCAACACCGTTTCGGGCTCGCAGAGGATGTCGTCGTCCATCAGGATGACATCGGCGTGCTCGTTCGCCGCCGACACCTCGTACAACCCGCGGGTGAATCCGCCCGCCCCGCCGAGATTCGGCTGCCGGATGTAGCGCAGTTTGTCACCGAAGCGCGGCCGCGTCTGCTGGAACAGCTCCCGGTCCGAGACCAGGTCGGTGCCCTGGTCGACCACGTAGACCGCGTCGATGGCGGCCAGCACCTCCGGATCCGAGGCGAGCGCGGCGACCGTGTGTGCGCAGTCCTCGGCCCGGTTGAAGGTGCAGATCGCGATCGCGACCGGGCGGACCCGGTCCGGAGCGGGAGCGGTCCAGGTGAGCTCATCGATCGCGAGTTCGCCGCCGACAGCATCGAATTCGACCCACAGCGCCCCGCCGTCCACGTACTGATCCAGCGGCGCCCGCAGGGTGACCACGCGGTGCTCGACTTCGCCCGACCGGGGACCCTCCGTGGTTACACAAGCTGCCGCCTCCGGGCCCTGACCGTTCGGGCGGGCGGCATCCACATCCGCGGAGTCGATGATGCGCCGGTGCCCGGCGATATCGGAGGCGGCCAGCCGGATCCGGGCGCGATCGCCGACCGCGACCCGCATCGAAACCTCGACCTCGGTCACCGTCGTCCAGCGCTGCCAGTAGCTGGCCGCGAACCGGCCGAAATAGGTGTTGGTGTGCGCGTGCGCGCCCTTTTCCAGCCGCAGCGACAGCCGTTCGCGATGCGATTTGCCCTTGACCACCGCATACAATTCGTCGCTGATCTTGGGCGCCGGGCCGGTGAAAATGCCGCGGGCCAGAACCAGGCGGTCGGGGGCGCGGTGCTCGGTCCGCAGGGCGCCGGGTGCGGGCTCGGCGATGCGCGGATCGTTCTCGGTTGCGGTCACGGCCTGGCCAGCCGACTGATCCATGGTGGAATCCCTCGTAAACAGTGTCCGATGGCGCCGAATCCGGCGCGGGCGCGGTCAAGTGCGGGCTCGGTGCGAGCGATACCCATTATGTCCGTCTCATGTCGCTCGGTCCGACCGGAGGGCCGGTGATCGACAATTGCGAAGCACGATCATCGGCCCGACCGGGTGCGGGTGTCCCGCAAATCCCGACCCGAGCGGGACTCGACGAAGACGAAAGTGTCGTAGGCCCAGTAGCGGAAAACCACCGCCACGATCTGGCCGATCAGGGTGCCGGAGATGTTGTCCGCCAGCGGCGAGGACAAGTGCAGCACATATCGGGAGAATCCGAGACACCCCAGCTGCAATCCGATGGCAACCACATTGAAAACGGCGTACAGCAGATATTCGCGACCGGGACTGCCGCCCTGCTTGTGCGCGAAAGTCCACCATTTGTTGCCGAAATACGTGACCACCGTGGCCACCAGAATCGAGATGATCTTCGCGACCAGCGGCGCCCGATTCAGAACTCCGTCGCCGCCCCAGAAGACCAGCACATTGTAGGTTCCGGCGTCGACGAGAAAGCCGATCGCGCCGACCACCAGAAAGGCCGATCCCTGCCGCAAGGCGGTGACGACCTTGTGTCGCAAGCTATCGCCGGTTCGATCGACCGGTTCGGTCGCCGTCTCACTGCTGGCCACCCGGCGACGGTACCGCACCGGGGTTCCCCACCGCGTGATGCCGGTGGGAGCGCAGCCTGCCGCGGGTGCGATCGGGCGGCTCCCAGCGGCCGCGAAGGCCGCGAGGTCGGGGCGGCGCACCGGCCCGCGACCGACACAGTGAGGGTTAGCGGGCGCGAGTCCGGCGACGGCCTGTACCCTCCCGGTGTTCCGTATTTCATCGGCCGATCAAATGAGGGATTGACGGGGTGAACCCCACCGAGCTTCGCATCGCCGCCATCGTGCCCTGCCACAACGAGGAGGCTGCGGTCGCCAAGGTCGTCACGGACCTCAAGGCAGCCGTGCCGGGCATCGACGTCTACGTCTACGACAACCGCAGCACGGACGCCACCGCCGAACGTGCCCGCGAGGCGGGCGCGATCGTGCGCACCGAGACCGTCAAGGGCAAGGGCAACGTGGTCCGTCGCGCGTTCGCCGATATCGAGGCCGATATCTACCTCATGATCGACGGCGACGACACCTACGACGCCTTCGCCGCTCCGAAGATGATCGAGGCACTGCTGTCCGGCCCCTACGACCACGTCCTGGGCGTGCGGAAAGAGGACGAGGGCACGCAGGCGTACCGCGCGGGCCACGAAGCCGGTAACCGCGTGCTCAACGGCGTGGTCGGCAAGGTGTTCGGCGAGAACGTCGAAGACATGCTCTCCGGATATCGGGTGTTCTCCCGCCGCTTCGTGAAGAGTTTCCCCGCGGTGTCGCGCGAATTCGAGATCGAAACCGAATTGACCGTGCATTCGCTGCATCTGCGGGTACCGCAGACCTCGGTGCGGGTGGGATTCCGCGACCGTCCCGAGGGCAGTGAATCCAAACTGCGCACCTACCACGACGGATTCAAGATCCTGGGCCTGATCTTCGGCCTGGCCCGGCACGAACGCCCGGTGGCGTTCTACGGATTGTTCGGGACGCTGGCCTGGCTGATCTCGATCATTCTGATCGTGCCGATCGTGATCCAGTTCTACGAAATCCACCAGGTGCCGCGGTTCCCGACGCTGTTCCTCGGCTTCACCCTGCTGCTGCTGGGCAGCCTGGCATGGACCGCCGGCCTGATCCTCGACGGCATCCGCCGGTCCCGGCACGAGGCCGCCCGCCTGATGTACCTGCGGTACTCGGCCGTCGGTGTCGAAACGCCCGAGCAGGTCCGGCAGGGGCACTGATGACGACCCAGGCCGACAAGGAGGCCGCCGATAGGCGGGCCTCCGACCGCGAGGCCGTGGCCGGCGAAGCCGACACCGAGCAACCGAAGCGTGACGAGGTGAGCCCCGGAAGTAGCCGGGCCACCGAGCAGCGCCGGCCCGCGGGTCTGCTCCGGCGCGCCTGGTCCCCCGTCGCGCGCCACCTCGGTCCGGCCGCGGCCCTGTTCGTCCTGGTGGCGGGCGTCTTCGGCATCGTGTTCGCGACCATCACGCCGCCGTTCTGGGGTCACGACGAGATCACCCAGTTCGGCCGCGCGTATCAGGTGGCGCACGGCGGATTCACCCCCGAGCGGATCACCGACGACCGTGGCGTCTCCTACGGCGGCCAGATTCCGCTCAGTATCGACGGGCTGATGGGCTACGCCTTCACCGACTACAACCGGCACCCGACCGAGCCGGCCCCGCTCGCCGCCGACGAGACCGCCTACGACCGGCTGGGTTCCGCGCCGGTGACCACGACCGCGACCAAGCAGATGTGGTTCACCAACACCGCCGCCTACTCCCCGCTGCCGTATGTGCCCGCGGCCGTGGGCATTCGGCTGGCGCAGGTCATCGGCCTCGACGTCGGCGATACGGTGCTGCTCACCCGGCTGGCCGGATTGCTCGCCTATCTGGTGATCGTGGCCTTCGCGCTGCGGGCGCTGCGCGCGTTCCGGATCCAGTGGCTGGCCTTCACGGTCGCGGTACTGCCGATCGCGCTGTTCCAGGCGGGCACGGTCACCGCCGACACCGTCACCAATGCCCTGGCGATCTTGGTGTCGTGCCTGGTGGTGAAGGGCGTCTTCCTCGACACCCGGCTGACGAGACCGGAGGTGGCGGCCGCGCTGGCGGCGACGCTGGCACTGCCGCTGAGCAAGCCGACCTACGTCATCCTCGCCATGCTGGTGGTGCTGATTCCCGCCCGGCAGTACGGCTTCGGGAAGGTGCTGCGCTGGCTGCCGTGGTGTTTCGCGGCGCTGGGCGCGATCCTGTTCGCGGTATGGATGAAGATCGCCGCGCCGACGGGCGACGGTATGGGGCTGATGCGCAAGCCGGCGGAATGGCATTCGGTGCGTCCCGGCGATCAGCTGCACGAAATTCTGTCGAATCCGGTGCATTTCGCGAATACTTTCGGTGACAGCATCTGGTATCGGGACGAGAAATGGTTCACCCAATTCTTCGGCGAGCTGGGATTCGCCTATGTCGACGTTCCCGCGCTGTCGATCGTGGCCTGCCTGCTGGCGCTGGCGGTGAGCGCCGGAATCGCGGATCGGCTGACCGGTGACCGGTGGCGCACCTGGATCGTCGCGCTCACCGTACTGGCCAGTGTGGCGATGATCTACGTGACGCTGTACATGTCGTTCACACCCGTGGGCTACTGGATGATCGACGGCGTGCAGGGACGCTATTTCGTGCCGCTGGCGATTGCCGGATTCGCGGTGTTGCTGCGGTGGATGCCGTTGCGGCTCAGCGATTCTCGGGGCGTGACGCCGGTGCGCGGACCCGCGATCACGGTGGTGGCCGCGGCCGTGGTGGCGTTGGCCGCGGCCGCGATCAAATACAACGTCCTGATCTGGGGTTAGAGCACCTTTTCGCCGGCCGCCGCGTACGCGCGTTCGGTGTGTTCCTTCTGCGGGCGCCACCACGCCTCGTTGTCGCGATACCAGGCGACGGTCGCGGCCAGTCCGGCCCGGAAATCGCCGTAGTGGGGTCGCCAGCCCAGTTCGGTGCGCAGCAGGGTGGCGTCGATGGCGTAGCGCTGATCATGTCCGGGCCGATCGGTGACGTGGTCGAAATCGCCGGGGTCCCGGCCGAATTCGGCGAGCAGCAACTCCACCACGGTCCGGTTGTCCAGTTCACCGTCGGCGCCGATCAGATAGGTCTGCCCGATGCGCCCGCGGTCGAGAATGTCCCACACCGCGCGATTGTGATCCGCGACGTGAATCCAGTCCCGGATCTGATGTCCGGCGCCGTAGAGGCGCGGTCGCACCCCGTCGATCAAATTGGTGATCTGGCGCGGGATGAATTTCTCCACATGCTGATACGGGCCGTAGTTGTTGCTGCAGTTGGAGATCGTCGCGCGCACCCCGAACGAGCGCACCCACGCACGGACCAGCAGATCGCTGGACGCTTTGGTGGCCGAATACGGGCTCGACGGCTGATAGGGGGTGTTCTCGGTGAATGCCGGATCGTCGGCCCCGAGGTCGCCGTAGACCTCGTCGGTCGAGATGTGGTGGTAGCGCACATCGTGTTTGCGCACGGCCTCGAGCAGGGTGAACGTGCCGACGATATTGGTCTGCACGAACGACCGCGGCCGGGCCAGCGAATTGTCGTTATGGGATTCGGCCGCGAAATGCACCACGGCGTCGGCTCCGGAGACCAAGCGGTCCACCAGACCGGAATCGGCGATATCGCCGTGTACGAACTCGATCCGATCGGCGATCGGCGCCAGCGAGGCGCGATTTCCGGCATAGGTCAGTGCGTCGAGCACCGTGACGCGGACGTCGGGTCGATCCGCCACGGTCTGATGGACGAAGTTCGCGCCGATGAATCCGGCTCCGCCGGTTACGAGCAATCGCACCATGCCACCCTAACGTGGGGGTGAATACGGGCTTTGAATCACCACCGAGTCACACCAGCCTCACACGCGTGTGTGACCTTCGTCACATCTCATGCTTTATGTCCCTTTTGTTCGAATTGCAGGCAGTGTCCGAAAACCGCACGCATACTGCATGTTTCCGCAACCTGACAATCAGCAAGAACCCGATGGTGAACAGAATTTGAATGAACGGACACAACAGGTTCACCGCTCGTTAGCTGACGTCGATTTCTATTTCTCATGTCCCAGAACCACTCTGTATCGAGGTTCCGCAAAAAATGATGATGAGGAAATTCGTCGCGACCGCCGCCATGCTGGTCGCCGCTGTCGGTGTCGCGGCCGGAACTGCCACGGCCGACCCCGCGGCCCCCGCGGCGCCCGAGAGCGTCTACTACAAGGCCAGCGTCGAGAACGACAAGGCGATTATCAAGACCGACGGCGGCTCGATCGTCAACGACAACGGCATGCTCGAGATCAAGGCTGCCAACGGCACCGTGCTCGCCGGCACCCCGCTGAACTTCCGGGTCGACGACTTCGAGTTCCCGATCGCCGCCGACATCTCCGGCAACACCGCCACCCTGACCCCGCAGTACGACATGGCGCACGCGGTCTACAAGCCGGTCGCCCTGCCGTTCGAGGACTCGGCTCCGTGGAAGACCCCCTACGACCGTGAGGTCGCCGCGTTCACCCGCATGAAGGACACCATCGCCACCGGCGCCACCATCGGCACCCTGGCCGGTGGTATCGGCGGCGCGCTCATCGGCTGTGTCGCGGGCGCCGCTATCGGTCTCGCTGCGACCGGTGCGCTGCTCGCCCTGTTCGGCGCCGGCCCGCTCGGCGGCTGCGTCGCCGGTGCTGCCGCCGTCGGCTTCCTGGGTGTGCTCGCCGGCCAGATCTTCGTGACCGCTCCGGTCGCGATCGGCGCCGCGATCCAGTACTTCGCCACCACGACCGCGCCGTTCAACCCGCCGGCGCCGGCCAAGTAATTCCGCAGGCTGCCCGTCGCGACCCCTGAGCGGGCGGATCCCTCGGATCAGAGACAGTGCCCCGCCCACCGTTCGGTGGGCGGGGCACTGTCGTTTCGCACTCGGTGGTTACGCTCCGCTGCCGCCTACGAGCCCTCCCTGTCAGGCGGTCCGCGCGGTCTCTTCCGGTTCGACCCGCGCCCGCACGAATCGCGCCACCCGGGCCAGCGCGGCCCGGCTCTCCGGCATATTCGGCAGGATGCTCATGAAGGCGTGGACCTGTCCGCGCCACAGCTCCAGCGAATTCGGCACCCCGGCCGCGGTGAGCCGGCGGGCCATCAATTCGCTGTCGCAGCGCAGCAATTCGTCCTCGCCGACGATCAGCAGGGCCGGCGGCAGGCCGGTGAGCGATCCGTTGACCGGCGACAGCGCCGGGTCCAACGGCTGCTCCGCCTCGGCCCCGTAACGCACCATCTGCCGCACCGCCGCCATCGGGATGTAGGCGTCGCGGCCGACGTTCATGTACTCGCCCTTGACCCGGTAATCGAGATCCAGCAGCGGCGACAGGCCGACCAGGCCGGCCGGGCCGGGCAGTCCCGCCTGCGCCGCCCGCAGCGCGGTGGCGAAGGTGAGGAAACCGCCCGCCGAATCTCCGGCGAAGACGATGCGCCCCGGATCGGCGCCGTGTCGTAACAGCCAGCGATAGGCCGTCAGGCAGTCCTCGACCGAGCCCGCGATATTCGTCCCGGGCAGCTGCCGATAGTCCACGTTCACCACCGGCAGCCCCGTACGACGCGCCAGGCTGGCCGCCACCGGCCGGTGCGAGTCCAGTCCGCACAGGAAGAAGCCGCCACCGTGCATGTACATCACGGCACCGTCGCGCAGGGATCGCCGGGCGCCGGCCGGGCGGATGATCTCCATCCGGAAGCCGCTCATCCGCACCTGTTCGCGTTCCACGCCACGCACCTGCGGCCGCAGCGCCGCCAGCCGGTCGATCAGGAGCCGCGCGACCGGCATGGTCATCGGGGTGATCGGATAGCGCCGGATAACGGGGCCCACCACGCCCCGGCAGGTCAGCAGCACCGCTTGCGAATGCAAACTCGCACGGTCCGGGTTCACCACCACCGGATCCACGACAACACCGGGTTCGAACCCCGGCCCGTATTCGGCCTCGCCGATGGGAATCGCCGTCATCGCGCACCTACCTGCCACTCGGCGCCGAGTGACCGGCTACCGGCAGATTCGGTAGCTGAGGTGTCGGCGCTGACATCTCACACACTGGTGTTTCAGAACACCACGGATGTGTGACCTACGCAATACTTGATCGCCCGACCAGGGTCCGGCGAAACCATCGTGACCATTTCGCGGTCTACTCGGAACCTCATCGAGCCCGAGCGGGCGGAAGCTGGCAGACTTGCGTCACATGCGCGGAATCATTCTGGCCGGGGGCACCGGGTCCCGGCTGCACCCGATCACGCGCGGGGTCAGCAAGCAGCTGGTCCCGGTGTACGACAAGCCGATGGTGTACTACCCGCTCTCCACACTGATGCTGGCGGGTATTCGCGACATCCTGGTGATCACCACCCCCGAGGATGCCGAGGCCTTCCGCCGGCTGCTCGGCGACGGCACGCAGTTCGGCCTGGCGATCGACTACGTGGTGCAACCCGAACCCGACGGCCTGGCCCGGGCCTTCGTACTGGGCGCCGACCACATCGGCGGCGAATGCGCGGCACTGGTGCTTGGCGACAACATCTTTCACGGTCCCGGGCTCGGCACCCGGCTGCGGCGCTTCGACGGACTCGACGGCGGGGCGGTCTTCGCCTATCGGGTGTCCGATCCCTCGGCCTACGGCGTGATCGAATTCGACCGGGGTCGAGCCGTTTCCATCGAGGAGAAGCCGAAACTCCCGCGGTCCAACTACGCCATTCCCGGCCTCTATTTCTACGACAACGACGTCGTCGAGATCGCCCGGGGCCTGCGACCGTCCGCGCGCGGAGAATACGAGATCACCGATATCAACCGCACCTACCTCGAGCAGGGGCGATTGCAGGTCGAGACCCTCGCGCGCGGCACCGCCTGGCTCGATACCGGAACCTTCGATTCGCTGCTCGACGCCGCCAATTACGTGCGCACCATCGAAGAACGCCAGGGACTCAAGATCGGCGTTCCCGAAGAGGTGGCGTGGCGGATGGGCTTCATCGACGACGAACAGCTGTGCCGGCTGGCCGAGCCGCTGGTGCGCTCCGGGTACGGGACTTATCTGCTGGACCTGCTGAATCGCGGGCGCGACGACGGCTACGGACAGGACGGTTGAGATGCGGATTCGAGAACTGGCGGTCCCGGGTGCGTGGGAGTTCACGCCCGAGCTGCGCGGCGACGAGCGCGGCGTCTTCGCCGAGACGTTCAAGGCCTCGGAATTCGAGAAGGCGACCGGGCGGCCCCTGGACCTGTTGCAGATGAACACCTCCACCTCGGCGGCCGGTGTCCTGCGCGGCATCCACTACACCGAAAATCCCCCCGGCCAGGCGAAATACGTCACGTGCATGCGCGGCGCCTTCTTGGACGTCGTGGTCGATCTGCGCCGCGACTCCCCGACCTTCGGCCGCTGGGACAGCGTGGTGATCGACGACATCTCACGCCGCTCGGTATTTCTCTCCGAAGGGCTCGGCCACGCCCTGCTGTCGCTGGCCGACGATTCCACCGTCACCTATCTCTGTTCCCTCGAATATTCCCCCGAATTCGACCGGGACGTGGACGCATTCGATCCGGATCTCGGAATCGACTGGCCCACGGTCGGTTCCGACGGCAGTCCGCTGACGTTCATCCGCTCGCCGAAGGACGCGGCCGCACCGCGCCTGCGCGAACTGCGCTGAGGGCAGCGTCCGGGTTCCACCGATCGGGCCCGGTTCGCACAGCGCCACGCCCGGCTCGAACTGATGAGCCGGGCGTGGCGCTCGGGTGGTAACTCAGGCCGCCGCGAGTTCCGGTGCCTGTTCGGAGTCCTCGACCTCCTGCTGCTTCCTGCGGGTGGGCAGGAAGTGGGTGAAGGCGATGAGGGCGCCGATGATCGCCGCGATGCCCGCGAAGATCAGGCCGGGACGGTAGCTGTCGAGTACCGCCTGCGGTGAATTGCCGTGCGGGCCGGAGGAGATCAGCGCGGTCGTGATGGCGAGGACGATGGCCGCGCCGACCTGCATCGAGGTCTGCAGCACACCGGCCGCCAGGCCCTGTTCCTCGTCGTCGATGCCGTTGGTGGCCTGGATGTTGATGGCCGGGAAGCCGATCCATCCGATGCCGATCAGCAGCACCGCGGGCAGGATCACCGCGAGATAGGACGGTGCGGTGTCGATGCGCAGGAACAGCAGGTAGCCGATTGCCATGACGGTGGTCGTGACCGCGATGATCGGGCCGGTGCCGAAGCGGTCCACCAACTTGTCGGAGAACACCGAGGACAAGGCCACCAGCACACCCACCGGCAGCAGCGCCATCGCCAGGGTCAGCGGCGACCAGCCCAGGCTGTCCTGCAGGTACAGGGTGACGATGAACTGCCAGCTGAAGTAGGAACCCGCCACCGCGACGATCACCAGACTGGCTCGCACCAGCGTGGCCTTGCGCAGGATGCCCAGCCGGATCAGCGGATGCCGCACCCGCTTCTCCACCGCGACGAACGCGGTGAACAGGACGAGCACAGCCGCGAACGAGCCCACGGTGCGTGCCGAACCCCAGCCGGCCTGCGGTGCGGACACCACGGTGTAGACCAGCAGCAGCATGGCGGCGGTGGAGAACAGCGCACCGAGCAGATCGTGGCCACCCTCGGCGGTGTCGCCCTTGTCCTTCGGCACCAGAATCGCCGCGGAGACCAAGGCGGCCAGCGCGATCGGCACCGGCAGCAGGAAGGTCCACCGCCAGCCGAAACCTGTCATCAGGCCACCGAAGACCAGGCCCATGGAGTAGCCGCCCGCACCGAAGACGGTGTAAATGGACAGCGCCTTGTTACGCGCCGGCCCCTCGGCGAAGTTCGTGGTGATGATCGACAGTCCGGTCGGCGCCGTGAAGGCGGCCGCCAGACCCTTGACGAAGCGGGTCGCGATCAGCAGCGGCCCGGAGCTGACCAGCCCGCCCGCCAGCGAGGCGACCGCGAAGACGGCCAGGGCGATGAGGAAGACCTTGCGCCGGCCCAGCAGATCGGCGGTGCGGCCACCGAGCAGCAACAGGCCGCCGTAGCCGAGCACGTATCCGCTGACCAGCCACTGCAGGGTCGAGGTTTCGAGATGGAGTTCGGTACCGATGGACGGCAGCGCGACGCCGACCATCGAGACGTCGAGGCCGTCCAGGAACAGCACGATGCACAGCGTGATGAGCATGCCCCAGAGCCGGATCGGCCACCGAGTATCGGCCGCCGAGGCGGCCGGAAGTGTTGCTGTGGAAGTCATGTGGCGGAACATTACATGCATGCGCATCTAATGCACAAGCATTTAATGTGGTTGCATGAAACTGGCGCGGGCACTAGGATGGCGACATGACAAAGGCGTCGACAGCGTTTCCGGCGCATTCGACGGACGCGGTAGCACCGGACACGGCGCTTTCCGCAGGTCTGCCGTCCGCAGCGCCGAGTGATACCGAGACCGGCTGCCCGGCTCCGGCCGGCCGGAACGACGGGCCGGGCGGCTTGGTCGGCGAGTGGCGTGAACTACTCGCTCGCCATGCCGCAGTGTCCTGTGCGCTGGAGAAGGACCTGCAGCGCGAACACCACATCGGCCTGAGCGAGTTCGAGACGCTGGACCGCCTGGTCGACGCCTCGTGCGACAGCTACCGGATGAGCGATCTGGCGCACGACATCCACCTGAGCCAGAGCGCGCTCTCCCGGACGGTGGCACGGCTGGAACGCGACGGATTGGTCGATCGCACCCTGTGCACCGAAGACCGCCGCGCGATCTATGTCTGCCTCACCGACAAGGGCCGCGCGGTACACACCGCCGCCGTCCCGACTCATCGCGAAGTACTGGAACGCACTCTGCACTGAATCCGGCCTGTAACGCTTCCGATAGCGCGTCAGGTGGCGGCGATGGCCTCGTCCAGCACCTCTCGCCCGTCCACCGAGGCGGCGCGGATATTCGCGAATGCGCCTCGATAGCGGTCGATATCGGAATTTTTGTCGAAATAGGTAGACCCGACGAAATTTTCGACGTACACCACCGGCGGCTCGGTCGTTTCCGCGCCGGCCGCGCCGAATTCCAACAGGACGAATCGCCCGGATTCGAGACCCGCGTGGTAGCCGGAATCGTTGGGCACCAACCGAATGTCGATATTCGGGCGCTCGCACATGCGGCGCAGATGATCCAGTTGCCCCGCGATCACGGCCGGATCACCGATCCGCCGCCACAGCAACGATTCGGCGATGATCGCCACCAGCCGCACCGGATCCGGGGTGCGGTTGAGCAGACGCTGCCGCTGCCCGCGCACCTCGATCCGGCGCTCGATATCGACGGGGCTCAGATCCGGCCGGGCCGCGGTCAGCAGCGCGCGGGTGTAGTCCTCGGTCTGCAGCAGGCCCGGCACGAATTCGCTCTCGAAGGTGGAGATTTCGGTCGCGGCCTCTTCCAGGCCGATGTACACGTCGAAACCCTCGGCGATCACGTCACTGTAGGGAGCCCACCACCCCCGGGCCTTGGTTTCCCGGGCCAGGGCGGTGAGGGGTTCCAGCTCGGCCTCGGGTGCGCCGTAGATCTTGCACATGGCTTCCACATCGAGACTGCGCAGAGAGGTCTGACCGGTCTCGATCCGCCAGATCTTGGCCTCCGACCATTCCAGCCGGCGAGCTGCCACCCGGGTCGTCATCCGAGCACGATTGCGCAGGTCGCGCAACCGGCGGCCCAGTTGCCGCCGCGGCATGGTCGAACCGGTGATCCCCTGCGGTGAAGCCATTTGTCCCCCTCGGCTGAAACCCTCGCGGGCACCGGGATTCGCTCCGGGCACCCCCGAACGGATTGTTGCACAACAGAACAACGCCCGACAGCCGCGCCGATCGGCCGGCCGAAGGATGCCCTGCTACTTGCGCGGCGGACGCTTGCGGAACCGCCAGAATTGCACCGCGCGAACGTCTTCGGAAAGCTGGTTCACCGGCTCGGCGACATCGGACAGAGCCCGGAACAGATCGTCGGCGAGGGTATTGATGTGTTCCACCCGGGTTGCCAGCCGCGAGGCGTTGACCAGGAATTCCAGCGCCAATCGGACCGAGGCCGCGATGGTCAGGCCGAGCGGCACCGCCACCACGATCGCGAAGATCAACCCCAGCAGCGCGGATACCTGCCACAGCACCACGACCAGGACCAGCGGGATGCCGATCGCGAAGGCCAGTCCCAGAAGATAGGCCAGCGGGAGCAGCGTACGCGTGGCCGGCGTGCGGAACTGCACATCCAGCAGCGCGCGGGCGGCCGCACCGCACCAGGCCCGGAAGGCACCCGGGCTCCGGAACGGTTCGGGCCGCTCGTCCTCGGCGGTCTCGCCCTCGTCGGCGGTGTCGTCCGGCGACCGGCGTCGTCGTGCGGAGTCCTTCCATGCGAGCCAGCGAGATTCCACCGCGTAGTCGGCGACGCCCGGTTCATCGTCGCCGGGCCGGTCGTCGGCGCCGGCGCGTTCGGCCGGCAATTCGAGCGCTTCGTCCATATTTCGTGCGCCCGCAGCGGAATCGCGCGCGGCGGCGGTATCGGAGTCCCGGCTCCTCGGCCGCTGCGGTTCATCGCTCATGTTTCGAATCCTCTCCCGGCACAGCGGAAGCGAGCAATCTCCCGGCGGGTTCGAATCCCATCGGCCACATGCGACTCACATCACACTTTCATCCCTTTTTCTTCCCAGCGACCTGCCAGGGAATCAACAGCCGCAACGCATTCGATTCACAGCGACGGGCACAAAAGTGGTAGTCGTAGCAGTTCACAACGGCGGCGAACGGCGGTCCGAATGGTTCATAGCCACCGGCGATCACCGCCCACCCCTGTGACGTATCCGACCATCACGAAGAAATTTCCACCAAGTTGTAACACCGCCGGTAGCGCGGCCCGATACGTCCCATGAACACCGAGGCAGGACCCAGATCTACCCGGGGAATGGAGAAGACAGTGCGTACAGCGTTTCCGACTTCCGTCCCAGCGGCGACGTTGGCCGCTACCGCGCAGGACTACATCCGGCGCGGGTGGACGGTCGCTGAAACGGCCAACGGCATCTGCCTGATCACCGATACGAATGTTTCGGGTATCGAGGTCGCCGGCGAACTGGCCGCGAACGTGCGCCGATTCCTGCGGGCCAACAACCTGACCGGACCGGTGATCGAGATCCCGGGCGCCGAGCGCCGCGAGATCCACCTGGTGACCGGTCTCGCCAAGGCCGCGATGGCGCTCGAGGCGCTGCGCGCGGCGGGTGCGATCGTGCACACCGACGGTGCGGGCATCCCGTTGCCGCCCACCCAGCTCTCGGCCGGCGAGGCCTGCTGGGGTGTGGCGCCGACCGAGGCCCGCTGGCTGCCGCCGGTCGTCGCGATCGCCGCGGCCGTGCGCTCGGCGAACTCCGGTCGCAAGCCGCAGGTCGCTCGTATCGCCAGCTGAATCGACCAACCGCGAAACCGCGAGAACGGAATGTTCTCGCGGTTTCGTGCATTTCGGATGAATCGCGGCGCGACACCGTGCCGCCGACGATGATGGGTCCATGACGCGCGTCACCACGGAAACCCGGACCACCTACCGCACCTGCCCGCTGTGCGAGGCCGTCTGTGGGCTCGAGATCACCTTGGATGCCGACAACCGGGTGACCAGCGTGCGTGGCGACCGCGAGGATCCGTTCAGCCGCGGCTTCATCTGCCCGAAGGGTGCGAGCCTGGGGGCGCTCGACGCCGACCCCGATCGGCTGACCGAACCGATCATCCGGGATCGCGCCACCGACACCTGGCGGCAGGCCACCTGGGACGAGGCCTTCGACCTCATCGCCGAGCGGGCGCCGGCCATCCTCGGCGACCACGGTCGTCAGGCCGCGGCGCTGTATCTGGGCAATCCGAATGCACACACCGTCGCCGGCGCGCTGTACGTGCCGGCGCTCATCCGGGCGTTGAGCACGCGCAATCTGTACTCGGCCAGCACCGCCGATCAGATGCCGAAACAAGTGTCGAGCGGGCTCATGTTCGGCGATCCGCTCACCGTCCCGGTGCCTGATCTGGACCGCACCGACTATCTGCTCATGCTCGGCGCCAATCCGCTGGAGTCCAACGGCTCGCTGTGCACCGCCCCGGACTACCCGGGCCGGTTGAAGGCGCTGCGCAAGCGCGGCGGACGATTGGTCGTGGTCGATCCGCGACGCACCCGGACCGCCGATCTCGCCGACGAGCATCTGTTCATCCGGCCCGGCAGCGATGCGTATCTGCTGTTCGGCATCGTGCACACGCTCTTCGCGGAGAATCTGACCGATATCCGGATCGAGGTGGCGGGCCTCGAGCAGATCCGTTCGGCGGCAACTCCGTTCACCCCCGAGGCGGTGCAGGCGCGCACCGGCATCCCGGCCGACACCGTGGGGCGGCTGGCGCGGGAGCTGGCCGCGGCGCCGACGGCCGCGGTCTACGCGCGCATCGGCACCTGCACCGCCGAATTCGGCACCCTCACACAGTGGCTGGTGGATGTGATCAACGTGCTCACCGGCAATCTCGACCGGCCCGGCGGCGCGATGTTCGCGACCGCCGCGGCACTGGGCATCGTACGGACGCGGCCGTTCCGGCTCGGGCGCTGGACCAGCCGGGTGCGCGAATTGCCCGAAGCCATGGGCGAATTCCCCGTCGCGACGCTGGCCGACGAAATTCTCACTCCCGGTGACGGACAGGTCCGGATGCTGGTGACGGTGGCCGGCAATCCGGTGCTCTCGGCGCCCGCCGGTGCCCGGCTGGGCGAGGCGCTGGCCGGTCTGGACTTCATGGTCAGTGTGGATCGCTATCTCAACGAGACCACCCGCCATGCCGACGTGATCCTGCCGCCGCCGCGCACCCTGCAGGCGCCGCACTACGATTTCGCGCTACTGCAGTTCGCCGTGCACAACTACGCCCGCTATTCGCCGCCGCTGGTCGCGCTGCCCGACGACCGGCCCTCGGAACCGGAAATACTGGCCCGTCTCGCGCTGTCCCTGGCGGGGCAGCAGCCGGAGCCCGGCCGTGATTGCGTCGCGGCGGTGGACGAGCTGATCATCGCCGGCACGCTGCACAAGGCCGGACTCACCGAGCGACGCGCCGAATTGATCGGCGCCGACAGCACCGAACAGCGCATCGACATGATGCTGCGACTGGGCCCGTACGGCGAATGGAATCCCGATCGCCGGCCCGTCGACATCGCGCCCGAGGGGCTGAACCTGCGGGTTCTGCTGGACAATCCGCACGGCGTCGACCTGGGTGCGCTGCAACCGCGACTGCCCGGCGTGCTGCGCACGGATTCACAGAAGGTGGAGCTTGCGCCGCAGCCGCTGCTCGACGATACGACCCGGCTGGTGGCCGAATTGTCCGCTGCCCGGCCGGATGTGGTGTTGATCGGCCGTCGGCAACTCCGGTCGAACAACAGTTGGATGCACAATGTGCCGGCCCTGGTCGGTGGTTCCAATACCTGCACGCTGCATATTCATCCCGACGATGTCGCCCGCCTCGGGCTGGGCGAGCTGGCCGCGATCGAATCGGCGACCGGAAAGCTGACCGTGCCGGTGGAACCGAACGACCGGATCATGCCCGGGGTGGTGAGCCTGCCGCACGGATGGGGACATTCGGGCAGTACACAAACCGTCGCGCGGGAGCACGCCGGCGTGAATGCCAATGCCCTCACCGATGATTCCCGCATCGACGCCGTATCCGGGAATGCGGTGTTCAACGGAGTTCCGGTGACCATCACGCCGGTGTGATTCTCCCACCGGCCGGCACGCGCAAGGGGATAGCGCGCTCGAGACGTAACAGGCAACCAGCGCGCTATTCCCGCTTTCTCGATGTGAAACATTCCCGCTCGCAAGCGGTTTCGGCCATAGATCCCTGTGAAATCGGTCAGCAGCCGTGGGGCAAACGGCATTTCGGGCATTTGCCGAGCCCGGGTCAGTACGCGAAAGTGCGGCGCGGGAGCGGCACAACCAACAGATCACCTTCACCGACAGTCTGCGCCATCAGCGGGTTCACGGATTTCGCCATCCGAAACACGTTTGTTCCTATAGTATTTCGGCAAATCTCGGGTTCGGCGCCGAACCATCTACGTGCGGATCTCAGCTACCCGGAGGGGTGTGGCATGTCCGGTTCCACAGGCGGCAGTGACGGTGAGCGAGAACTGCAACGCCGATTCGGCACCGAGGAGCGCGCGGAGCGTTTCTACGACGAACAGGTGCTGAACAGCCTCAACTCCCGCATGCGCGAGTTCGTGGGCCGGATGGATATGGCCTTCATCGCCACCGCCGACCGGCACGGCGAATGCGATACCAGCTTCCGGGCCGGCAAACCCGGATTCGTGCACGTCATCGACGACCACACCGTCGCCTATCCGGAGTACCGCGGCAACGGAGTGATGGCCTCGCTCGGCAACATCCTGGAGAATCCGCACGTCGGCATCCTGCTGATCGACTTCGTCCGCGACCTGGTCGGGCTGCATATCAACGGATCGGCACGCATCGTCGACGATCAAGCCCTGCGGGTCCGGGTACCCGACCTGCCGGCGGCCGAGCGCGGGCGCGTCGCCGAACGGTGGGTGGTCGTGGACGTCGAGGAGGCCTACATCCACTGCCGAAAGCACATCCCGCACCTGACTCCGGCCGCCCGCGAGGAACGGGAGTGGGGTACCGACAGTCCGCGAGCCAAGGGTGGGGACTACTTCGGCGCCAAGGCGCAGGCGCGGGCCCTCGTCAGCGAGGGTTGACGGTCCGGAAGGTCAGCGGATCTTGAAGATCACCGCACGCTGCACGACGAAGTTGATCACCGTGGCCACGCCCTGCGCGATGACGAAGGCGATCAGAACCGCGCCCTTCACCGAATGGCCGGCGATGTCCACCGACATCGCGGGCAGCGTGTCGTTGAGCAGGGCATTGATACCGACCTGCGCCGCGAAGGTCACGGCGTAAAGGATCACCACCGCCACGAACCGGCTGCGGCTCGGCGGCGCCTTGAACGTCCAGCGCCGGTTGATCAGATACGCCGTGGTGGTACCGACGATGAAACTGCAGGCCTTGGCGAAATCGCGCGGGACCCCGAACAGAGCCATGAGCAGCACGTACAGCCCGAAGTCGACGATCGCCGACAGTCCACCGGTGAGGACGAACCGGACAATCTGCGTCTTCAGATCGACATCTGTACCACCCGGCTCGTCTACCAGGGGCAATTCGGCCGGAAGAGGGAGATGGGGTTCCGCACTCACGGCACGAGAGTAGCGGGTCGGTCACGCCCCACCGCGACAGCGGCACTCCCGCCCCGCCGCGACAACCGCACTCCCGCCCCGGTCGCCGCTGTGAAATCCGCCTCGAGCGGGCCGCGGACACGCGACAGCCGACCCCTTCCCCGGCCATACCTGTAGCCTCTATGCCGATGTCCACGAAAGCTCAGACCTCCACCGCCGCGGGTCCTGCGAACTCCGCGGGCGACGGCGAGGCGTCACAGGCAAGCAGCAACGGCTCCGCCGACAGCTTCTCGCTGCCGACGCGCACCCGTCGACTGACCGGATGGGGTCGTACCGCGCCCTCCACCTCCGAAGTGCTCTCGACCGGCGATCCGGAACTGATCGCCAAGGCCGTGGCCATGGTCGCGGAGGACAACGAGTCCAAGCCGGCATACCTGCGGCGCGGTGTGATCGCGCGCGGGCTCGGCCGGTCCTACGGCGACCATGCGCAGAACGGTGGCGGCCTCGTCATCGACATGTCGGCGCTGAACAACATCCACCGGATCGACCGTGACAGCCACCTCGTCGATGTGGATGCCGGTGTCAGCCTCGATCAGCTGATGAAGGCCGCGCTCCCCTTCGGCCTGTGGGTTCCGGTTCTGCCCGGCACCAGGCAGGTGACCGTCGGCGGCGCCATCGCCTCCGATATCCACGGCAAGAACCACCACAGCGCGGGCAGCTTCGGCAACCACGTGCGGTCGATCGATCTGCTGACCGCCGACGGCAAGATTCAGCACATCGGTCCCAAGAAGAACGCCAAGCTGTTCTGGGCGACCGTCGGCGGCAACGGCCTGACCGGCATCATCCTGCGGGCCACGATCGAGATGACGCCGACCGAGACGGCCTACTTCATCGCCGACGGCATCAAGACCACGACGCTGGACGAGACCATCGCCGTACACAAGGACGGCTCCGAGGAGAACTACACGTACTCCTCGACCTGGTTCGACGTGATCAGCGCACCGCCGAAACTGGGGCGCGCCAACGTTTCTCGCGGCCGCCTGGCCAAGCTGGACGAACTGCCGAAGAAACTGCGCGGCAACCCGCTGAAGTTCGACGCGCCGAATCTACTGACGGTGCCGAACATCTTCCCGAGTTTCGCGGCCAACAAGCTCACTCTCGGCATGGTCGGCGAGGCGTACTACGCGCTCGGCGGCAACTACACCGGCAAGATCATGAACTTGACGCAGTTCTATCACATGCTGGACGTGGTCTCGGAGTGGAATCGCGCCTACGGATCGGCCGGTTTCATCCAGTACCAGTTCGTCCTGCCGCCCGAGGCGCTGGACGAATTCACCAAGATCATCGTCGACATTCAGCGTTCCGGTCATTACTCGGCGCTCAATGTGCTGAAGTTCTTCGGCCCGGGCAACCAGGCGCCGCTGAGCTTCCCCATGGAGGGCTGGAACATCTGCGTCGACTTCCCCGTGCGGCCCGGCCTCAACGAGCTGGTCACCGAATTGGACCGTCGCGTACTGGAATTCGGCGGTCGTCTCTACACCGCGAAGGACTCCCGGACCACCGCGGAGACCTTCCACAAGATGTATCCCAAGATCGACGAGTGGATCAAGGTCCGCCGAAGTGTCGATCCCACAGGCGTTTTCATGTCCGATATGGCGAGAAGGCTGGAGCTGCAGTGATCAACGCGGTAGGTAACCCGCAGAACATTCTGCTTTTGGGCGGTACCTCGGAGATCGGCCTCGCGATCGTCGAGGAGTACCTGAAGAAGGGCCCGGCGCGGGTGGTGCTCGCGGCGCTGCCGAACGATCCGTTGCGGGCGCAGTCGGTCGCTCAGCTGGAGGCCGCGGGCGCGTCGAAGGTCGAGATCGTCGACTTCGACGCCCTGGACACCGGCAGCCACCCCAAGGTGATCGAACAGGCCTGGGCCGACGGCGATATCGATGTCGCGATCGTCGCCTTCGCGCTCGACGGTGATGCCGAGGAGCTGTGGCAGAACCAGCTCAAGGCCGTGCGCGTCGCCGAGGTCAACTACACCGCGGGCGTGTCGGTCGGCGTGCTCGTCGGTGAGAAGATGAAGGCCCAGGGTTTCGGGCGGATCATCGTCATGTCGTCCGTGGCCGGTGAGCGCGTCAAGCGCGCCAACTTCGTCTACGGCTCCACCAAGGCCGGCCTGGACGGGTTCTACCTCGGACTGGGCGAGGCGCTGCGCCCGCACGGCCCGCGCGTCACCGTCGTGCGGCCCGGCCAGGTGCGTACCCAGTTCTCCGCGCACGTCGCCGAGGCGCCGCTCACGGTGAACAAGGAAGACGTTGCGGTGCTTGCGGTTTCGGCGTCCGAGAAGGGTAAGGAACTGGTCTGGGCGCCGGGCACGTTCCGCTGGGTCATGATGATCCTGCGCCACGTTCCGCGCCCGATCTTCCGCAAACTTCCCATCTGATTCGGCTCGAGTTCGAGCCGCGAAGGAGAGTCGCCGCTACCGAGCGCCGGCTCTCCTTCGTCGTTTTCCGAGGACGGCCGCCGGTACAGCGCGAGCATCGCACCGACGCGAACCGGTTCCACCCGGCTTGTAGGCTCGCGGGCAGATCGGCGGCGAGAGAGGATCCGGAGGCACTGTGCGCGTACTAGTCCGGCAGGTCGGGGGCGGGCTCGGGGAGGCTGTCGTCGGGGCGGTGGTCGCCGCGCTGGTGGCGGCGATCGGGCTGACGGCGATGTCGGCGGTGCAGTGGCCGGCGTTCAACTCCTCCAATGTGACTCGGGCGCTGACCACCGTCGGGCAGGCGGGAGCGGCGCTGCTGCTGGTGCTCGCCATCGTGCTGATCCGGTTGCGCCGGTGGCCGTGGGTGGCGAAAGTGCTCTCCTGGGCGGGTATTTCCGCCTTCGTCACGGTGACGCTGGGAATGCCGCTCGCGGCGACCAAGCTGTATCTGTTCGGCATTTCGGTGGATCAGGAATTTCGCACCGAATATCTGACGCGACTCACCGATACCGCCGCGCTGCACGATATGACCTACGCCGATATTCCGGCCTACTACCCCGCCGGCTGGTTCTGGATCGGCGGACGTGTCGCGAATCTGCTCGGCCTGGCCGGGTGGGAGACGTTCAAACCGTATGCGATCGTGTCGCTGGCGGTGGCGTCGGTGCTGGCACTCGTGTTGTGGTCCAAGCTGATTCGCTGGGATTGGGCGGTCGCGGTCGCGGCGACCACCACCGCGGTGATGGTGGCGTTCGCCTCGCCCGAGGCCTACAGCGCCGTGCTGGTGATCCTGTTCGCACCGGCGATGGTGCTGGCGTGGGGGGCGCTGTATCGGCCCGACGAGTTCGGGGCGGCGGCGAGATCGGCCGGCGCCCCGCGCACCGCGGGCGGCTGGGGCGCGGCGATCGGGGCGGGCGCGTTCCTCGGACTCTCGGCGATGTTCTACACGCTGTTCTTCGTGGTCGCGGTCTTCACCGTCGTCCTGATGGGCCTCGTCGCCTGGGCGACCCTGTGGTGGCAGCAGCGCGAGATCGCGGTGCATCAGCCGCGCGCTCCGCGGCTCGGCGTCTTCCGCCTGCTGTGGCCGATCCTGCTGCGTTTGCTCGTGATGGGCATGATTGCCGCGATCCTGGCCTTGGTCGTCTGGGGCCCGTATCTGGCGAAGGTGCTGACCGGGCATCTGCCGGAATCCAACACCGCCCTGCACTACCTGCCGGAATCCGGTTCGCGGCTCGCGTTCCCGATGTTCGACTTCTCCGAGCCGCTGCTCGGTGCCCTCTGCCTGCTCGGCACCCTGTGGCTGGTGGTGCGGGCGGCGAGTTCACGACGAGCTCAGGCACTCGGCATCTCGGTGGTCGCGATCTATCTGTGGTCGCTGGCCTCCATGCTGGTCACGGCGGCCGGAACCACCGGGCTGGCGTTCCGGTTGGAGCCGATCCTGCAGGTGCTGCTGGCCGCGGCGGGAGCGTTCGGTTTCGTCGAGGGCTCGCGAGCGATCTACCAGGCGATCGACGAACCGCGACGGTTCCGGGCGGCGACCGCGGCGGTCGCGGTCCTGGGTGCGCTCGCCTTCACGCAGAGCATTCCCGGCATCCTGAATGCCGAGATCACCACCGCCTACACCGACACCGACGGCACCGGGGCGCGGGCGGACAAGCGCAGCCCCTCGGCGGTGTCGCATTACGGCCGAATCGATCAGGTCCTCACCGAGCAGACCGGGCGGCCGCGCGATCAGACGGTGGTCCTGACCGCCGACACCAGCTTCCTGTCCTACTACCCGTACTTCGGTTTCCAGGCGCTGACCTCGCATTACGCCAACCCGCTCGCCGATTTCCCGGCCCGGGCCGCCGAGATCAAGCGGTGGAGCGAGCTGAAATCACCGGCCGAGTTGATCGACGCGCTGAACCACTCTCCGTGGCGCGCGCCGGACGCCTTCCTGTTCCGCCGCAGCGGCGAGAACTACACCCTGCGGCTGGCCGAGGACGTCTATCCGAACGATCCCAACGTGCGCCGCTACACGGTCGAATTCCCCCGGACACTCTTCGCCGATCCGCATTTCCGGATCACCGATATCGGGCCGTTCACCCTGGTTGTGCGTTCCTGACTCCCCTGTGGATAACGCTGTGGATTTTCCCCGTTCCTGTGGATAAACAGGCTTGACCCGGCCCTGCTTCATTCCCGATGGGTACGGTGGGTGGCTGATTGTCGGCCGAAGGAGTGTTTGACCAGTGGTGCAGGGCGGGCCAGCGGTTCCGGGCGAGTCAGAGCGTCCGGGGGTGAGCGCGGCCGTCCTGTCCGAGGGGCCTGAGCTGCGCACATCCGCGGATCCGAGACTCGCGGATAGAGCCTCCCGGCGTGCGCGGCTGCTCGACCGGCTCCTCGCGTTCCGCGCGGATCTTGTGGTCGCGGCGCTCTATCTCGCCGGCGCCGCCTATGTACTGTCCGGGCAGTGGCGCGACACCGCACACGGATACCTGGTGAAGAGCGGCCAGGACCAGTCGATGTGGGAGTGGTTCTTCGCCGAGACCGCGCACGCGGTGATCCATCTGCACAATCCGCTGGGCACGAATCTGCAGAATTATCCCGACGGCGTGAACATGATGGCCAATACCGCCATGTTCGGGGTCGGGATCCCGTTGACGCCGGTGACCGTGCTGTTCGGCCCGACCGTCACCTTCGCGCTCGTGCTCACCCTGGGCCTGGCCGGAACCGGTTTCGCCTGGTATTGGCTGTTCTCCCGGGAGTTGGTGCGGTCCCGTTCCGCCGCCGCGCTGGGTGGCGCATTCTGCGGCTTCGCGCCCGCGATGATCTCGCACGCCAACGCGCACCCCAATTTCGTCGGTCTGGCGATCCTGCCGGGACTCGCGATGATCGTCATCCGGATGGCGCGCCGGGCCGCGTCCGGCGACACGGTGAGCCGGGCGCGGCGGGTGCGGGAGGCCGTGCTGCTCGCGGTTCTGGTCGCACTTCAGATCGCGCTCGGCGAGGAGCCGCTACTGATCTTCGCCCTGGGCTTCGGCCTGTTCGCCCTCGTCTACTACCTGCACGAACCTCGGACCGGGCTGCGGGTGGCGCGGGCCGTGGCGCCGACCCTGGTGCTGGCCGCGGTGATCACGGTGGCCGCTACGGCGATTCCGCTGTGGTGGCAGTTCTTCGGACCGCAGAGCTACCGGTCCATCGATCACGGGCCGATGGCCAACGACCTGGAGTCGCTGATCGAATTTCCCTCACAATCGCTGGGCGGCGCCTTCGCCCCGGGCAAGATCCCGGCGATCAATCCGACCGAGGAGAATGCCTTCTTCGGCTGGCCGTTGCTGACCCTGACCGCTGTGACGGCGGTCTGGCTGTGGCGCGCGCGCCATCGCGAGTATCGGGCGATTCGCGCGGCCACCACGGTGATCGTGGTCTTCAGCATCCTGTCGCTGGGCGTATCGCTGCGAATCGGCAGGTCCGATACCGGAATCACCCTTCCGTGGCACTGGCTCGACCAGGTGCCGCTGCTGAACACCGTGCTGGAGACCCGCTTCACCATGGCCGCGATTCCAGCGCTCGCGACGATCCTGGTGCTGGGCACGCAGCGCATCCTCGAATACGGCCGCACCGGCACGAAGGATCTGCGGCCGGGGATCTGGTTCAGCGCCGTCGCGCTGGCGCTGGTCCCGCTGGTACCGACCGTGCTGCCGGTGACCCATCGCGATCCGACGCCGCGATTCTTCACCGACGGCACGGTCGACCGCTATGTCGGCGACGGCTCGGTGGTGATCGCGCCGCCGCCGACCCGGCTCGACGCCCAGCCGCTGAGCTGGCAGGTCGACGCCCATTTCCGCTTCCCGCTCGCGGGCGGCTACTTCGTCGGGCCGACGGCCGAGAAGAAGGGCCGTTACGGTCCCGACGATCGGCCGACCGCGACGCTGTTGATGCGGGCGCAGAAGACGGATCGGATCCAGCCGGTCGATTCCCGCGCGCGGGCGCGAGCGCTGGCCGATCTCGACTACTGGCATGCCGACGTGGTGGTACTGCCGCCGACCGAACACGGCGGCGTGATCCGCGCGACCCTGGACCAGTTGCTCGGCGTCCCCGGGCAGGTGGTCGACGGAGTCGTCGTCTGGGATGTGCGCGCACTGCGTTGATTCGCGCGACGGCAGATTCGTGTGACGCGCTGCCACCTCCGGGCCCCGTCGCCCCGGTCGCTTAGCATCGCTGGGTGCGCGCAGACTCTCCAGCGTTTCCCCGCATCCGCGTGATCGCCCTTCTCTCCGGGGTGATCGCCGTCGCCCTCGCGGTGCTCACACCGCTGCTGCCGGTGCGGGAGGACCGGGCGAGCCTGGATTGGCCGCAGCCGCAATCGGTCCCGGTGAACGCGCCGCTGGTGTCGTACGTGCCGCTCGCCGTCGACGCCTCGCTGCCGTGCGGCGCGCTGCGCGAACTGCCCAGCGGCACGGTCTTGTCCACCGTGCCCGCCGACGCGCCCAATGCCTCCGCGAAGGGTCTCATCGCCAAGATCGCCGACGAGCCGGGTGGGCGCACACTCTCGGTGCGGCTGCGCGATATCCCGTTGCTGTCGGCATCGCTGGCCGAGGTGGGCCACTGCGCGCGCTTCGTCGTCACCTCCACCGCGCAGGCCACGACGGCCGAATTCACCGGCGTCACACGGCAGGACGGCACACCGTTCACCAATACCGTCGGCGGCGATGTGCGGCCCCAGATCGTCGGCGTCTTCACCGATCTGACTCGGGAGCAGCTCGGTGACGCCCATCTGCACGCCGCCATCGACTCGCGCTTCTCGTCGACACCGAGCCCGCTGAAGCTGGCCGCGATCATCGGCGCGGTCGTCTTCACCGTCATCGCGCTGATCTGCCTGCATCTGATCGATACCGCCGACGGGCGACGGCCGCGCCGCTTCCTGCCGGCGCACTGGTGGCGGGTCACCGTCGCGGATGTGGTGGTGCTGGGCACCCTGGTGGTCTGGCACATCATCGGCGCCAACACCTCCGACGACGGCTACATCCTGAATATGGCTCGGGCGTCGAAACATTCGGGCTATATGGCCAACTACTACCGCTGGTTCGGAGTGGCCGAGGCGCCCTTCGGCTGGCCGTACGAGGTGCTGGCCTGGATGACCCGGGTCAGCGACGCCGGCTGGTGGATGCGGCTGCCGGCACTGCTGGCCGGTGTGCTGTGCTGGCTGGTGATCAGCCGGGAAGTGCTGCCGCGCCTGGGTTCTCGCGTCCGCCGCGACACCGTGGCGCTGTGGACGGCGGGGCTGGTGTTCCTGGTCGCCTGGCTGCCCTACGACAACGGCCTGCGCCCGGAACCGCTGATCGCCCTGGGCGCGCTGCTGACCTGGTGCTCGATCGAACGCTCGATCGCGACCAAACGCCTGCTGCCCGCCGCGGTCGCGGTGTTGATCGCCGCGTTCTCGCTCGCCGCCGGGCCCACCGGCCTCATCGGCATCGCCGCCCTGGTCGCCGGCTCGCGACCGGTTCTGCAGCACATCATTTCCCGCGCTCGCGGCGGCGGTTCGGCCGGTGCGGCGGTCCTGCGGTACGGTGCGTTGCTCGCGCCGGGCGCGGCCGCCGGAGCGCTGGTCCTGGTGGTGGTCTTCGCCGATCAGACCCTGGCCTCGGTGATGGAGGCGACCCGGGTCCGCAAGGTCATCGGGCCGAATGTGGCCTGGTTCGACGAGCGGACCCGCTGGGATTCGCTGCTGATGCTGGCCCCGGACGGCTCGCTGGCCCGCCGGTTCGGCATTCTCGGGATGCTGCTGTGCCTGCTGGTGTGCGTCCTGGTCATGTTGCGCAAGAACGGCCGGATCCCGGGCACCTCGAAGGGGCCCTCGGCCCGCATCCTCGGCATCGTGTTCATGTCGCTGCTGCTGATGATGTTCACTCCGACGAAATGGACCCACCACTTCGGTGTGTATGCCGGATTGGCTGGCTCACTCGCGGCGCTGACCGCGGTCGCGGTGGGTATCAACGGGATTCGCGCCCGCTACAACCGCTCGCTGTTCGCGGCCGCGGTGTTCTTCCTGCTGGCGATCACGTTCACCGGATCCAACGGCTGGTGGTACGTCTCCAGTTACGGTGTGCCGTGGTACGACAAGGCGCCACTGATCGCGGGTAAAGGGCTCTCGACACTGTTCCTCGGACTCGCGGTGCTGAGCCTGCTGCTGGCGGCCTATCAGTACTACCGCGAGCCGTATCGAAAGAGCGAGGGCCGCGGGCGGTTCGACACCTGGGCGGTGCAACCGCTGACGATCGCGGCCGCGGTGATGGTGCTGTTCGAGGTCGCCTCCCTCGGCAAGGGCGCGATCACGCAATATCCGGCCTACTCCATCGCGAAGTCGAATATCCGTGCCCTGGGCGGCCATACCTGCTCCCTGGCCGACGCGGTCCTCACCGAAACCGATACCGCCGATTCCCTGCTGCAGCCCTACTCCGGTTCCGCGGCGGACGCGCTCGGCGCCGACAGTGTGGGCTTCGACCCGAACGGTGTGGCCAAGGATCTGACCGCCGACGCCGAGGAGACGACCACCGGCGGCGCGAATTCGGTCAACACCGATTCCGCCAACAAGACCACCCACACCACCACCGCGGGCACCGGCGGCGGCACCACGCAGCAGGCGGGCGTGAACGGCAGTACCGTCGCACTGCCGTTCGGACTGGACCCGGCCCGCACCCCGGTGATGGGCAGCTACACCACCGGGACCAAACAGCAGGCGCATCTGACCTCGGGCTGGTACCGGATGGATCTGCCCGGCGCCCGCCAGGACCCGGACCGCAAGGTCCTGGTGGTCACCGCGGCCGGACGAATCAAATCGGTGAACGCCGACGGCGTGGTCACCTACGGGCAGGATCTGCGCGTCGACTTCGGCGACCGGGCCGCCGACGGCACCGTGCGGCCGCTGGGCTCGTTCGTTCCGCTGGATATCGGGGGCGGCCCGTCGTGGCGGAATATGCGGGTGCCGCTGGACCGCATTCCGGACGGGACCAACGCGGTGCGGATCGTGGCGGTCGCCAACGACCTGACGCCGAAGCAGTGGCTCGCGGTCACACCGCCCCGACTGCCGAAGCTCGCCACCCTCGACTCGGTGGTCGGACACACCGATCCGGTCCTCGAGGATTGGCACGTCGGCCTGGCCTTCCCCTGCCAGCGCCCGTTCGACCACAAGGACGGCGTGGCCGAGGTGCCGAAGTGGCGCATCCTGCCGGACCGGGTCGGTTCGGACGCCTCCAACGCCTGGCAGGACGATATCGGCGGCGGTCCACTGGGCTGGACGGGGTTGCTGCTGTCGGCCCAGACCATTCCCGCCTATCTGAACGACGACTGGGGCCGGGACTGGGGTTCGCTGGAACGGTTCACGCCCTATGTTCCGGAGGCGCGCCAGGCCGATGTCGGGGTGACGGTCGAGACGCGCTGGGGCTGGGCCAAGGATGCGCCCATCAAAGTGAAATAGCGGGGCGTGAACACGGTCACTCTCAGTGTGGGCAGATAACATCACCATCCGTGCCCGACGCCGCAACAGCTGTCTTGACCAAACCGGCGGTCACCGAACTACCGGTGACCTCGCGCGATTTCCGCACCGCCCGGATGATCGCGGTGATCGCCGGCCTGCTCGGTGCGATCTTCGCGCTCGCCACCCCGTTTCTGCCGGTCCAGCAGACCACCGCCGAGGTGAACTGGCCGCAGGGCGGGACCATCGGCAATGTCGAGGCGCCGCTGATGTCGCAGGTCCCGGTGGATCTGCGGGCATCGATTCCGTGTTCGACGGTGGCACAGCTGCCCCAGGGCGGCATGCTGCTCAACACCGCGCCGCCGCAGGGCGACCGGGCCGCGCTCGAGGGCATGTTCGTGCGTGTCACCAGCGATTCGGTCGATGTGGTCGACCGCAACGCGATCGTCGCCTCCGCGAAGCGCGGCGAACTCGACGGCTGCACCGCGATCACCATCACCTCGGATATCGACCGGACCTACGCCCACTTCGAGGGCCTGACCAAACAGGTCGAACGGCCCGCCGCCGGCGGTGGCACCGAAACGGTGACCGTGCCGGTGGACGGCGCCCTGCAGGGTGATCTGCGGCCGCAGGTGGTCGGCGTGTTCTCGGATCTGAAGGGTGCGGCGCCGGCCGGGCTGTCGTTCCACATGACCGTCGATTCCCGCTTCTCCTCGTCGCCGACCGTGATCAAACTGGTCGCGATGCTCGCCGCGGTGCTGTGCACACTCATCGCGCTGGCCGCGCTCGGCCGCCTCGACACCAGCGACGGCCGTGGCCACCGCCGCTTCTTCCCCGCGCACTGGCTGAAGCCGACCTGGGCCGACGGCGCGGTCCTGGGCATCCTGCTGGTGTGGCACTTCATCGGCGCCAACACCTCCGACGACGGCTACATCCTCACGATGGTGCGGGTGGCGCCGCACGCCGGTTATCTGGCCAACTATTTCCGCTGGTACGGCGTGCCGGAGGCGCCGTTCGGCTGGTACTACGACGTCATCCAGGTCTTCGCGCAGGTCTCCACGGCCAGCCCGTGGGTGCGCATCCCCGCGCTGGTGTGCGGAATTCTGTGCTGGATGGTGATCAGCCGCGAGGTGGTGCCGCGACTGGGCCGCAGCGTGCGGACCTCGAAGGTCGCGCTGTGGACCGGCGGGCTGGTGTTCCTCGCCTTCTGGCTGCCCTATGACAACGGACTGCGCTCGGAGCCGATCGTCGCGCTCGGTGCGCTGCTGACCTGGGTGTCCATCGAACGCGCGATCGCCACCGGACGCCTGTTGCCCGCCGCCGGCGCGGTACTGGTCGCGGCGTTCACCCTCGCCGCCGCCCCGACCGGACTGATGTGTGTGGCCGCCCTGCTCGCCGGCATCCGCCCGCTGGTGCGAATCGTGGTGCGCCGCAAGCGCGATCTGCAGGCGCGTGCCGGTAGTGGCTGGCGTGCTTCGGGATTCGTGTCCTCACTACCGTTGCTGGCGCCGATCGCGGCGGCCGGTTTCCTGGTGCTCACCGTGGTCTACAGCGACCAGACCTTCGCCGGAATCCAGGAGGCCAACCGGGTGCGCCGCCTCACCGGCCCGAACCTGGCCTGGTACGAGGACTACCTGCGCTACTACTACCTGTTCGTCCAGACCGTCGACGGCTCGGTCTCGCGCCGATTCGCCTTCATCGTGATGATCCTGTGCCTGATCACCACCGCCCTGGTGTTGTTGCGGCGCAAGCAGATTCCCGGCATCTCCAGCGGTCCGACCTGGCGGTTGATCGGGGTGGTCTGCGGAACCATCTTCTTCATGATGTTCAACCCGACCAAGTGGACCCACCACTTCGGCGCCTACGCGGGCATCGCGGGGGCGTTGGCGGCGGTGACCGCGGTCGCGGTCTCGGCGACGGCGCTGCGGTCGCGCAAGAACCGCTCGATCTTCCTGGCCGCCCTGCTGTTCGCCCTGGCGCTGTCGTTCTCCGGCACCAACGGCTACTGGTACGTGTCGAGCTACGGCGTGCCGTGGTTCGACAAGACGGTCTCCCTGCACGGCCTCCAGTCCAACACGCTGATGCTGGTGCTGTTCGGCCTCGCGCTCGCGGTGGTGGCCTGGCAGGCGCTGCGCGAGGGCTACGCCAAACCGCCGGAGAGTTCGAAAACGTCGCGCGGCAAGCGTATTCGCCGATTCGCGGCCATTCCGCTCACGCTCGTCGCCGCGGCGATGGTGTTGTTCGAGGTGCTGTCGCTGGCCAAGGGCGCGGTATCCCAGTACCCGGCCTACTCACTGGCCCGCGGCAACGTCGACGCGGTCGACGGCAACCGCTGCGGAATCGCCGATGACGTTCTGGTCGAGTCGAATCCGAATCAGGGCCGGTTGAATCCGATCATCGATCCCGCGCATCCGCCGAAGGACAACGATCCGCTGGCCGGTGCCGACCCGACCGGCTTCGATCCCAACGGTGTGCCGACCGATCTGAAAGCCGATGCGGTGGAGGTGAAGCCGGGCACCGGCAACACCTCCAACCAGTCGGTGGGTGCGAACTTCGCCGAGGGCCAGAACGCGGGCACCGGCGGCGGCACCACCAGAGAGGCCGGTATCAACGGTTCGACCGTCGCACTGCCCTACGGCCTCGACCCGAAGACGACGCCGGTGATGGGCAGCTATCAGCAGGGCCTGCAGCAGCCCGCGCATCTGACCTCGAGCTGGTACGAACTGCCCGCTCGGTCGGCGGATTCACCGCTGGTGGTCATCTCCGCGGCCGGCCGCATCCTGTCGTTCGACCAGACCGGTGCGCTGCAGTACGGCCAGGACCTGAAGCTGGAGTACGGCAAACGCCAGCCCGACGGTTCGGTGAAATTCGAGGGCAGCTACGTTCCGCGCGATATCGGCCCGGCGCCGTCGTGGCGCAACCTGCGCATTCCGCTGTCGGAGATCGCCGCGGATGCCGATGCGGTCCGGATCTCGGCCAATCGCAATGTGCTGATCGGTGACCAGTGGCTGGCGTTCACACCGCCGCGGGTGCCGAAGATGGTCACGCTGAACACCTTCCTGGGCTCCGAGCAGCCGGTGCTCGAGGACTGGGCGGTGGGTCTGCAGTTCCCGTGCCAGAACCCGTTCCCGCACCGCTACGGCGTCGCGACCATGCCGAACTACCGCATCCTGCCCGACCGCCCGCTCGCGGTGAGCTCGACCGATACCTGGCAGGCCGAGGAATTCGGCGGCCCGCTCGGTTTCACCCAGATGCTGGCGGGCTCCACCACGATCCCGACCTACCTGAAGGACAACTGGGCTCGTGACTGGGGCACCCTGGAGCGCTACGACCGGTACTACACCGATGCCACACCGGCGAAGGTGGACACCGGTACCGCGACGCGCTCCGGATTCTGGAGTCCCGGACAGCTGCGAGTGTTCTGATCGGTAGTCCCCGCGAACGACGGCGGGCGGCGCACATATCGTGCGCCGCCCGCCGTTGTCGTATGCGGCGATGTGGGGTTGCCGGGGCCCTACACGTCGACGTGTTCGATCCATTCGTAGACGGGCAGATTGCCTTCGGGAGTGTCCTGGCGACGTGGTGTGGATTTGAAGCGTTCGTAGCCACCGGCGTTCTGCACGCGTAATTCGATGCCGGGTGGAGTGATGGGAACGATGCGGTGCGGCAGGTCGGCCGGCCCGCCTTCGAGTACAGCCTTCGGTGAGCTACCCATAGCTGAAGGCTCTCATATGGCGGCCCGCCGACCGGGCGATTCCACGAAAGACACGCGCTACCCGGCGTTCAACCGGGCGTTACCCCAGCGACGCGCGTGGGCACGACGCCGGAGTCCGGCACTCGGGCGGCGGCGCCGTACCGACACGAACGCCGGCCTCGATCGATGATGATGCGGAGGCCGGCGTCGGTGGCGATCGCGCGGTTACAGCGGCAGCAGGTGGTGCTTGCGTGGGTTGCGCTGGAGGCGCTTGTCGCGCAGCAGCGTCAGCGCCTTGCGGATCTCCAAGCGGGTCGCCGAGGGTTCGATGACCGCATCGATGTAGCCGCGCTCGGCCGCGGGCCACGGAGTGGCGGCGGTCGCGTTGTAGAAGTCGATCATCTGTTTGCGGATGGCCTCGCGCTGATCCTCCGGCGCCGCCTCGAGCTGGCGGCGGCCGACCAGGCCGACCGCCTGCTCCGCACCCATCACGGCGATCCGGGCCGTGGGCCAGGCGAAGTACACGTCCGCGCCGAGAGCCTTGGACCCCATGACCGCCCAGCCGCCCCCGTAGGCCTTACGCACGACGACGGTGACCTTCGGCACCGACGCCTCCACGAAGGAGAACAGGAAGCGACCACCGCGTTTGATGACGCCGGCCCGCTCCTGCTCCAAACCGGGCATGAAGCCGGGCGTATCCACGACCAGCACCAGCGGAATTTCGAACGCGTCGCACATCCGGACGAAATGCGAGGCCTTGTCCGACGCTTTGGCGTCGAGCGCACCCGCCAGATACATCGGCTGGTTGGCGACCACGCCGACCGACCGGCCGTCGACCCGGGCGAACCCGGTGATGATGTTGCGGGCCATATCGGACCCGACCTCGTGGAAGCCGCCGTCGTCGAAGATCCGCAACAACACCTCGTGCATGTCGTAGCTGGCGTTGTCGGAATCCGGGACGAAGCTGTTCAGTTCCAGATCCGTTTCGGTGATCTCCGGCTCGAGGCCCGGGTTCACGATCGGTGGCTCCTCCTGACAGCTCGACGGGAGGTAGCTGAGGTATTCGCGCGCCCACTCGAACGCCGCCTTCTCGTTTTTGGCGACGTGGTGGATATTGCCCCAATCGGCCTGGTTGTACGCGCCGCCCAGCTCGTCGGCGCTCACATCCTCACCGGTGGCCTCGCGAGTGATCTGTGGGCCGGTGACGAACATGTGCGCGGATTCGGTGGCGATCACGACATCCGTGCAGATCGGCTGATACACCGCACCGGCCGCACAGTTGCCGAGGATCAGCGACACCATCGGCACCGCACCCGAGAGCGCTTCCTGGGCGATCGCCATCTCGCCGTACCAGCGCAGCGAGGTCACCGCCTCCTGCACGCGCGCGCCGCCGGAGTCGTTGATGCCGACCAGCGGGCAGCCCATTTTGGCGGCGAAGCGCATGAGCGAGGCGACCTTGCGGCCGAACATCTCGCCGACCGTCCCGCCGTACACGGTCTGGTCGTGGGAGAACACCGCCACCGGGCGGCCCTCCACCAACCCGTGGCCGGTCACCACGCCGTCGCTGTAGAGGGAATTCTTATCGGCCGGATTGCGAACCAGCGCACCGATTTCCACGAAGGTACCCGGGTCCAGCAGCATGTTGATCCGCTCGCGCGGCGAGGGGATCCCCTTCTTGGCCCGCTTGGCAATCCCCGCTTCGCCGGCCGGCTCCTGCGCGAGTTCCAGCTTCTTCCGCAGGTCGGCAAGCCTCTCGGCGGTCGTACTCACTGCTCTCCCTTCCCGGGTGCATCGTCGGAGATCGCGGCCAGTTTCCGGGTGAGGTCGGCACCGATCTGCGCGACGCGCGGTTCATCGATGATCTGGAGGTGGTCACCCGGGATGTGGATGACTTCCAGGTTGGGGATGTAACCATCCCATCCGCCGTTCGGTTGCCGATCGGCGAAACGAGGCTCGAGTTCGATGATGCCGTCGTGATAGCGGTCGGCCAGATACAGCGTCACGTCGCCCTCGTAGTGCGACGGCTGAGCCTTCTGCAGATCGCGACTGTCGAGCCACGACGTGCGCTGGTGTTCCATCACGCCGCCGGGGATCTTCACATCGGCGAATTTCAGCAGCCCCATGATGATTTCGAGCTGCTCCTCGTCGGAGGCGTCCGCGAGTTCCTGGAGCATCTCCTCGTCGAGCTGACCCTCGATGCCATAGGTCTTCTGCGCGAACGCCTGGAACCGCTCGATCCGCGCGCGCCGGCCCTCCGGCGACGGGTCCTCGTCCTCGACCGGCAGCGCCAGGTCGATCAGACCGACGAGCCGGACGTCGTCGCCCTCGGCACGCATGATCTGGGCGACCTGCAGGGCGAACACCGCACCCAGCGACCAGCCGTAGAGCACGTACGGACCGGAGGGGAAGATCTTGCGGATCTCGGCGGCGTATTCGCGGGCTCGCTCGGGAATCGAACCCTCGATCCGCTCGAAGCCGTACATCGCCGTGCCCTCCGGCAACCGCTTGAGCAGCGGCTCGTACACCAGCGTATTACCGCCCGAGGGGTGGAAGACGAAGACCGGGATCGCGGTCGAGCCCTCGGGCAGCGGCCGCAGCGGGCGGATGAAGCCCTCGACCTCGGTGGCCGAATCCTGGTGGCGGCGAACGATATCCGACAGCTGTTCGATCGTCTCGCAGTCGAGCACGTCGTCGACGTCGATGGTGCTGCCGACCCGATCGGACAGGCGCGCGGCCAGCTTCTCCGCGGTGTCCTCGTCGAGGATCGGCAGGGTGTTGAAGATGCCGCCGGCCGACTTACCGGTGACCATCGCCCAGGCGGCGAAGGTCAACCGCTCGGCCGCATCACGCGGGGGCACATCGGCTTCCGGTTCCTTGGTACCCGCGACCTGGCCGCCGAACACGGCCGCCGCCTTCGCGGGAGCGGTCTTGGCTTCGGCGGCCGCATCCTTCGGCTCGGCTGCGTCGCTCGCCGAATCCACCGCGGCGTTCGCCTCTCGATCCGCGTCGGCCGCACCGGCGGTTTCGGCGGGAGCGGCCGATTCGACCGGCTTCGGCTCGGCGGCCTCGACCTGCTGTTTCACCGCCGCGGCCGGATCCTCCCCGGCCTCCATCGCGGCGCGCGCCGCGGCGACGAAGTTGTCGTCCACGGTGAGCGAACCGCCATCGGCCGCTTGCTTTTCCGCCATCGCGGCGACCTCGTCGCGGTGCTCGATGGCGTAGCGCAGCACCTTGCCGACCTCGTTGAGGCTGGCATCGCGCACCGCGGAGACCTGCAGCGACGGGATGTCGAATTCGTATTCGACGCGGTTCTTGATCCGCATCGCCATCAGCGAGTCGAGTCCCAGCTCCATCAGCGGGATCTCCATCGGCAGATCCTCCACGGCATAACCCATGGATTCCGCGGCGATGGTGGCCAGACGCTCCTCGACGGTCTGCGTACCGTTCGGGTCCCAGCGTTCGCCGAAACTCTCCGCGACGACGAGATCGGCTGTGCCACTGTCGTTTTCGGCGGGAGCGGGCGCGGGCTGCTGGACGGCGGGTGCCGGGGTTCCGTTGGTGGACGGTGCGCTCGCGGTGACCACCGCGTCGAACAGCAGCCGGAACGCAGCGCCCTCGCGGGCATGGACCTGGACCGAGGCGCCGCCCGGATGCGGGGTCAGCGTCGTGGTCAGGGTGCCGGATGCCGGCAGCGGGGAATGCGCGACGGACGCGCCCAGTGCGACGTCCGACAACACCTGCGCCGCAGCCGCATTCACCAGTCCGGCGAGATCGGTGACCGCCGAGGCCGCGACCTCCCAGGCATGGCGGCCGTCGGGCAACGCCACGTGCGCACCAGGCACGCGGCCACTACCCGAACCCGTGGCGATGCTGACCTTGGGCCAGTATTCCTTGCGCAGGAAGGCGGTTCGCGGCACGTCGGCGTAGTCACCGGCGGGCAGCAGCGACACCAGGTCGACCGGATGCCCCTGCACATACAGCTGGGCCAGTGCGGCGATGACGGCCGCGGACTCGTCCTCCTTGCGCTTCAGCGTGGGGATCAGAGCCGCATTGTGCACACCGGCGGCGAAGGTCGTGCCCATGACCTGCATGAGCGCAACGGAATTCGGCGCCAGTTCCAGGTAGGTGGTGATACCGGCGTCGACCGCGCGGCGGATCGCGTTGGTGAAGTACACCGAGCCGCGCATATTGGTCACCCAGTAGTCGACATCGTGCACCGGGTCCGAACCGGCCTTGTACACGGTCGCCTTGTGCACGGTCGAGTAGAGATCCGTGGTCACCCTGGTCGGCTCGATGCCGGCCAGCTCCGCGGCCAGCTCGCCCAGCAGCGGGTCCATCTGCGAGGTGTGCCCCGCGCCGCGGGTCTGCAGTACCCGCGCGAATTTGCCCTCGGCTTCGGCGCGCGCCACGATCGCGTGCACCTGGTCCGGCGGGCCGCCGATCACGGTATTGGTCGGCGCGGCGTACACCGCGACCTCGAGATCCGGGTACTCCGGCAGCACCTTCTCGATATCTTCGGCGCTGTACTCGACCAGGGCCATATTGCGCACCTGGTCGTCGGTGATCATCTGCTCGCCCTCGCCCATCAGTCGCGAGCGCGCGCAGATCACACGGACCGCGTCCTCGAGCGGGAGACCACCGGAGATGTACGCACCGGCCGCCTCACCCTGCGAATGCCCCACCACGCCATGCGGTTCGGCGCCGTGCGCACGCAGCAGCGCGGCCAGACCGAGCTGGATGGTGAACACACCGACCTGTGAGGTGCCCACATCCCAGTCCTGGGCGTCGTCGAGGATCATCTCCTTGACCGAATATCCGGCCTCGTCGACAACCAGCTCGTCGACCTCGTCCACGGTCCGGGCGAAGATCGAATTCTCCAGGTAGAGCTGCTTACCCATCTTCCGGTGGTGCGAGCCGAATCCGGCCAGCACCCACATCGGTCCCTGGGCGGCCGGGGAATCGGCGGTGAACACACCCGGCCCCGGCTTACCGGCGGCGATGGCGCGCAATCCGGCCACGGCCTCCTCATGGGTCTTGGCCAGCACCACGCCACGCGAACGCCCGTGGTTGCGCTTGGCCAGCGACCGTGCCACATCCTCGAGCGGAGTAGCCTGTCCCGCTTCGGATTCCAGCCAATCGGCGAGGTCGCTCGCGGCCCGGCGACGGCGCGACGGGAGATACGCCGAAACCGGCAGGATCACCGGCAGCGGCTCGGTGCGCTCCTGCGTCCACTCGGCAGCCTCGGCGACGGGCTCGGGTTCGGCCAGCGGATCGTTGCCCTCGATGATGGCCTCGGCACCGGCGAGGACATCGGTCGCCTCGTCGTCGAGGCCCGCATCGAGCTCGGCATCGGCTGAAGCACCTTGCGCCGCATCGTCTTTCGCCTCGGCGGCGGCAGCGGCCGGCACATATTCCTGGATGACCACGTGGGCGTTGGTGCCACCGAATCCGAATCCGGAGACGCCGATGGTGGCGGTACCACTGTAGCGCGGGAATTCGGTCGGCTCGTCGACAACCTTGAGGTGCGCCTGATCGAACGGAATGAAGGGGCTCGGCCCCGCGTAGCCGATATTCGGCGGAATGACGTTGTGCTGCAACGCCAGAATCACCTTGGAGAGGGCGGCGGCACCGGCGCCGGATTCGAGATGTCCGAAGTTGGTCTTCGCCGAACCCAGCAGCGCCGGCTTGTCGTCGTCGCGACCACGGCCGACCACCCGGCCGAGCGCGTCGGCCTCGATCGGATCACCGATCGGGGTACCGGTGCCGTGTGCCTCGATGTAGTCGACGGTCGAGGGCGCGATACCGGCATCCCGGTACGCGCGGCGCAGGACATCGACCTGTGCCTCGGGGTTCGGTGCCGGCAGTCCGTTGGAACGACCGTCGGAGTTGACGGCAGTACCCTTCACGACCGCGAGAATTCGGTCCCCGTCACGTTCGGCGTCGGCCAGGCGCTTGAGCACCACCATGCCGGCGCCCTCACTGCGGACCATGCCGTCGGCATCGGAGGAGAACGCTTTGATGTGGCCGTCTTTCGCGACCGCGCCGATGGAGTCGAATCCGAGTGTGATCGCGGGGGCCAGCAGCATGTTCACACCACCGGCCAGCGCCACGTCGGCGTCGCCGTTGCGCAGTGCGCGCACCGCATCGTGCACCGCCACCAGCGTCGAGGAGCACGCGGTGTCCACGGCCACCGAAGGACCGCGGAAATCGTAGAAGTACGACACCCGGTTGGCGACGATCGCGGTGGAGCCGCCGGTGAGAGCGTAGGCATCGGCCGAGGCCGGAGCGTCGGCGTCCGACTTGCCCAGCCCGAGTGCGGCGATCAGCGAGAAATCGTTGGTCGAGGTGCCGATGAACACGCCGACCGATTCGCCCTTGAGGGTGTTCGCCGGAATCCGCGCGTGCTCCAGCGCTTCCCAGGTCAGCTCCATCATCAGGCGCTGCTGCGGGTCGACGCGCTCGACCTCCACGGGCGACATCGCGAAGAATTCCGCGTCGAAGCCCTTGATCACGTCCTGGTCGAGGTAGCCGCCGAGGGTATTGCCGTTCTCCACGGCCGCCGCGATATCCGGATCGGACAGGAATTCGGACCAGCGGCCCTCGGGCAGCTCCCGGATGCCGTCACCCCGGTTGATCAGGAAATCCCAGGTCGACTCCGGCGTATCGCCGGCTCCGGGCAGTCGCGTGGAGAGGCCGACGATGGCGATGTCGTGTGCCGCCCCCGGCTGATATCCGGCGGTGTAGAAGGTGTCGTCGGCCGCCTCCTCCGGCGCCTCCGGCTCACCGTTGATGATCCGCTCGGCGAGCGCCGCGATCGTCGGATGCTGATACACGATCGTCGCGTTCAGCAGGACGCCGGTGAGCTCTTCGATATCACCGCCCAAGGCGATCGCGTCCCGGGAGGCCAGGCCGAATTCCTCCATCGGCCGGTCGACCGTGATCTGCTCCACGGGCTGGCCGGTGGCGTCGGCGACCCAGCGCTGCAGCCACTCGCGCAGCTCGGCCACCGACATGTCGGTACCGCCGGATTTCGCGACACCGCCCGGCTCGGTCACACTCTGCTCGGTCGCATTGGTCTGCTCCACCTCGGCGTTCGCGTCGCCGGTGGTTGCCGTCGTCTGGGTGCCCTCGTTATCAGCCATCAATTCCTCAAGCTACCTGTGTGCGAATGTTGCGCGGGCGGGGATTGACAGCCGATTCGCCGTCATGTGGATAAGTGGCGGGTTGTGGAAAAACCCGCCGCCGGAACGCGTCTCCCGGCGAATTCCACACCGCCGTGGCCTGCCGAACGGCCCGCCGAACGGGCACGTCACAGCGACCAACGGACCGGCCGGGGCGACGAGAAACCCCGATCTCGGCACGGTGGGAAGTCACCGGGAGCACGACTTACTCTTCGTCCGGTGCGTCGGGGAACGCCTGCTGCTGATAGCCACCGCGCAGGGTGCCCTCCAGATACGCGGCCCGGCACGCCCGGCGTGCCAGCTTGCCGCTCGAGGTACGCGGAATCGAACCCGCGGGCACCAGCAGCACGTCGCGCACGGTCACGCCGTGACGCTGCGACAGCGCACCACGCACCGCGTCGGCGATCGGCTGCGGGTCGGCCTTGTGCGCGCCCGGACCCCGCTCGGCCACGATCACCAGCTGCTCGGAGGCATTGTCGGCGTCGTACTTCAGGCCGGCGTGGCTGTCGGCGGCGAAGACCTCGGCCGGCAGCTGGTTGGCCGGCACCGAGAACGCCGCGATGAAGCCCGGGCGCAGCATCTTGCTGGCCTCCTGCGCGGAGAACTCGAGGTCCTGCGGGTAGTGGTTGCGGCCGTCGACGATCACCAGGTCCTTGACGCGGCCGGTGATGTACAGCTCGCCGTCGACGTACACGCCGTAGTCACCGGTGCGCAGCCAGATCGCGTCGTCGGGGGTGCCGGCGGCGTGCGAGCCCTCGGCCTGGCGGTTGGGCAGCAGGTTCTTGAAGGTCTTGCGAGTTTCCTCGTCGCGACCCCAGTAACCGATACCGATGTTGTTGCCGTGCAACCAGATTTCGCCGACGCGGCCCTCGGGCAGCTCCTGGGCGCCCTCGGGGCTGTCGATCGATTCCGGGTCGACGATCGCGGCCCACTGCGACAGCGCGACGTAGCCACAGCTCACCTGCGCGATCGCGTTCGGCGCACTCTGGTCGACCTTCACCACGCGTCCGGCGTTGAGTTCGTTGCGGTCGACGTAGATGACCTTGGCCTCGTCCTCGGCCCGCGTCGCGGAGACGAACAGGGTCGCCTCGGCCATGCCGTAGCAGGGCTTGATCGCGGTCTTGGGCAGCCCGTAGGGGGCGAAGGCCTCGTTGAACTTCTTCATCGACGAGGTGGTCACCGGTTCACTGCCGTTGATCAGGCCGATCACGTTCGACAGATCCAGCGTCTCGCCGTTCTTCGGCAGACCGCGCGCCGCGGCGTGCTCGAAGGCGAAGTTCGGCGCGGCGGCGAAGGTGCCGGCACCGTCGGAGACCGCGGCGAGTTCGGAGATCCAGCGACCCGGGCGCCGGACGAAGGCGCTCGGCGACATGATGGTGATGTACTTGCCGCCGATGGCCGGCAGGATCACGCACAGCAGGCCCATGTCGTGGTACAGCGGCAGCCAGGTGACACCGCGCGAATTCCAGTCCAGGTTGATGGCGTTGACCATCTGCAGCAGGTTGGTGCCGACCGCGCGGTGGGTGATCTCCACACCGGCCGGGGTCCGGGTCGAACCGGAGGTGTACTGCAGGTAGGCGATGTCGTCCACGGCCAGATCCGGCCGCACCCAGGACTCGCCGAGGGTGTCGGGCACCGCGTCGACGGCGATGATGCGCGGACGCTGCGCGGCCGGCAGCGGCCGGAAGAACTGGCGCACGCCGGCGGCCGAGGAGCTCGCGGTCAGAATCGCCGACGGCTTGCAGTCGCCGAGGACGGCGTGCAGACGGTCGGTGTGGCCCGGCTCGTCCGGATCGAACAGCGGCACGGCGATGGTGCCGGCGTAGATGGCGGCGAAGAAGGAGATCACATAGTCCAGGCCCTGCGGCGCCAGAATCGCCACCCGATCGCCGGGTTTGGTCACCTGTTGCAGGCGAGCGGCCACCGCGCGCAGCCGGACGCCGAATTCCTTCCAGGTCAGGTCCTGATACTCCCCGTCGCGCTCGCGGGAGTAGTCGATATAGCGATACGCAAGATCGTTCGCATCGTTGCGGGTGTGCTTCTCGACGTAATCGACCAGGGTGCGGCCCTCGGGAATACTGATGTTCCCGGTTTCGTCCAGGTAATCGTCGAAAGTCTCGTCCGTCATTCCTTCTCCTCCGAGGCACACGCAGCACGGCGACATGGCCGCTGTTACCTGTGAGGCCCCGACTCTCTTTCACCCGCGGGCGCTCTGTGGTGCGAGAGCTTGCCTGCAGCTTTTTCCGGTGGCCTGCGCGGTGACCACCTATCGGCTAGATGTACTCGAGCCAGGGACATGTTACAGAGCAGGCCCCGAAGCGGTCTCCGGAGCGAGCCGAACGATTCCCCGGCTTGCACGGTGGCGACTCGCTACGGCTCCTCTCGCAGCAAGGGGATCACCGGTGCGAAAGCATCCATCTGCGTCGGAAACACTCCGACATAGGACATCGATGTCAATCGCCGCACGTTACGGATCTGCTCGGCGATCTCCTCGAATGTGCCGATGGCCACATAGGGCGAGTTCAGGATGTCTTCCACCGACAACTGCACATCGACCTCGAGATCCGGGTGCAAACCCTTGTCAAGGGCGGCCAACGCCATCTCGGCCGTGCGCTCGCGATCGTCGGTGATCACGACGGCGGTGATGGTCCAGTTGAGTTCGATGTCGCCGAACCGGTCCCCGGCGGCCTGCTTGATGAGATTCACCTTCTCGATGGTCTTCTCGAGGGTGATTCCCGACAGCAGGCCCTTACCGGTCTTGGTCGTGCGCGGCACGACCGAGATGATGTCGGCGTGCTTGGCGGCCAGTCGCAACATCTTGGGGCCGCCACCGCCGGTGACCAGCGGCGGGCGCGGGCCCTGCCGCGGCCGCGGCGTGCCCTTGATGCCGCGCACCTGATAGTGCTTGCCCTCGAAATGGCATTCCTGCCCGCGCAGGAGCACGTCGAGAATGGTCAGCGCCTCGTCCAGCTTCTCCAACCGCACGCCCGGCGATTCGTAGGGCAGGCCGGCGGCGTCGAATTCGCTCTTGATCCAGCCCGCGCCGACACCGAGTTCCAGCCGCCCGCGCGAGAGCACGTCGATGGTCGCGGCGTCCTTGGCCAGCACCACCGGATGCCGGAAACCGTTGGCCAGCACCGAGGTTCCGATCCGGATCCGGTCGGTGGCCACGGCCAGCGCGCCGAGTGCGGCGATCGGTCCGACCTGGGGGCCGAGGTGGTCCGGAATCGCGAAGGAGTCGTATCCGTATTCCTCGGCCTGCTGGGCGAGCTTGACGAATTTCCGCGCACCGCCCTCCTGCTGATTTCCTTCACCGGCAGCAGCGAATCGGAACGCGCGCGCCGGAACGCCCAGCGCTGTCATCTCGACACCGCTGGTCGCGCCGGCGGCGGCGGCTTCTGTCATGAACTCTCTGCTCCTGGCTGTGCGGATGTGCGCTGTGGCGCGATCATCGCTGCACTTTACAGCCTTCACCAAAATCTGAGTGACCCTCGGGTTTACTTTTTTTCCGGGATCTCCGGCGACCACGGTCACCGCTGGTCGTCAGCTGTGCGGCGGGTGGGGTGCGTCCTTGATCAGACCCTCGGCCCAGGCGGCCGTCCACTGGGTGGCCGTGGTGCCCTGATCGTCCACCTGGAAGGTGTTGTAGAGGCTGTGCACCGGATTGCCCACGGCGTGGGCCAGGGTCATCAGGCCGGGCACGATGTTCAGCGGGTTCAGCGCCTGCGGCGGGGCGTCACAGATCAGATCCCCGGGCGCGCAGATGGTGTTCATGCGCCCGGCCAGCGAACCGAAACCGGCACGCGGGCCCGTCATCGTGATGCCCGGAACCGACAGGCCCTTCAGCGCGACCTCCGCACCCACACCGGGCGGAGAGACACCGATCTCACCGGCCTGTCCGGGCCCGCCCACGCGACGGCCGTCGGCGATCAGCGTCACACCGAGAACCCGGTCGGCGGCGACCGGTCCCTGCCCGGCGCCGATCTGCGCTGCGATATCACCCGCGATCACCGCACCCTGCGAGAATCCGGCGATCACATAGTTGGTGAGCGGGCAGTTCTTCGACATATCGGTCAGTTCCGCCAGCGCGCGCTGCGTGCCCTCGGACCGGCTGTTGTTGTAGGAGGACTGACCGTCCGGCGGAATCGCGATCGGATTGGAGAATTGCGCGACGTAGGGGACGGTGTAGACGTCGAGCCGGGACTCCGGGAACTGCTGCCGCACCGGATTGGTCACATGCAGCATCAACGACGCCGGATTGGCCGTCGGATCGTGCGGATCGTCGTTGCTGTTCGACTCCCACGTTCCGGGAATCGCCAGTAACTGCACATCCGGGCAGGACGCCGGCTGGCTGCTGGGCTTACCCGGCTTGGGCGGTCCCGGCTTCGGGACGTGCAGCCGGCCCGCGAGCACGAACCACAGCACCAGCGCCAGGATCGCCACCAGCACCGCGATCAGCACGAACAGCAGACAGCCGGGCCGCCGGTTGCGGGCGCGACCGCCCCCCGCATATCCGGAACGTCGTAGCGCGTTCACTTGTTGCAGTAGGACTGGGTCGCGACGTCGATGTAGATCTGGCCCGCCTGTTCAACCGACATCTTCTGCGGATCGAAGGACGGGTCGGTACCCGCCATCGCGTTCACGAACGTCTTGACCTCCTGGTCGGAGGCGCCGCTCGCCTTGCTCTGGCAGACGTAGTTGGCCGCGGTGATCGCGATGTCCGGGCTGGACGGATTCACCCCGCGCTTCTTCAACTCGTCCAGATAGGCCTGATCCTTCGCCGACAGCTGCGTGGTGTCGCCCGAGTTCGGCTGCGCCGGCTCCGGACGCTCGTTCGCCGTGCTGGTGGCCGGGGCCGGTTCCTGGGTGGGCTCGGGCGCCGCCTGGGCGCTGCTCGGCGCACTCTGCGCGGGCGCGACCGTGGCGCTCGTGTGGGACGGCTTCAACGTGGGCGTGCTCGACGCCGTGGAATCGTTACCGCCGCAGGCGGCCAGTAATCCGGTGGCCGCCAGCGCGACCATGATGCCGGCGACCTTGCCACCGGCGATGTACCGTTCTCCGACCGGACGGGTCCGAAGCATGAATCGTGTCCTCGATCTAGTTCGCTGAGGGCTAGAACTTCTTCCAAGGCCTAGCAGGTCGCGCTCCAGGTTAACGGCAACCGGCGCGGACAGGGATTCCATGGCCGGAACCCTCATCAACCACTTAAAGGTGACTTATCGCCCTAGGCCCCGTGCACCTCGGGGGGTTTGCCGTCGCGCACGACGACGAATCCGGTCTGGAAGTTCTGCTGGACGCCGCCGGGCACCGGGAACTCGTCGCTGATCGGGTAGCCGAGCTTGCCGTTCTCGAAGCCCTGCTGGCCCCACGCGTCCATGATCGGGCCGTTGCGCACGGCCCACGCCCCCGAGAGCGGACTCCAGTAGATGGTGCCGCCCTCGAATTTGCTGTAGCGGCCCAGGTCCTTGGCCGGCTGCTCCTCGGCGGCCGGGAAACCGAGCCAGCTGTTCTCGAAGCCCATCTGCGCGTACTTGCCGAGGATCAGGCCCTGCACCCGGTGCGCCCCGGTCTTGTCGCTGAAGTACATCGGACCGCCTTGGAAGCCCTGGACCACGCCGTCCTTGTTCGGCGTCCTGGCCTCCGGCCCGGTCGGATAGCCCGCGGGGCCGCGTTCGAAGCCCTGCCGCTCCCATTCGGCGAGGATCGCCCCCCGGATCACCTGGGCGCCGGTCTGCGGCGTCCAATAGACCGAACCGCCCTGGAAGGTCTGGAAGCGGCCCTGGCCGTCGGGCAGTGGTTGTTCGGCGGAGGTGGGCAGGCCCAGCGGGCCACCCGGTCCGGCCGTCGCCTGATAGGTTCCGCCGATCGCTCCCGCGACGGCATGGGCGCCGGTGGCCTGTGACCAGAACATCCGGCCGCCCTTGAAGTCCTGCGCGCTGCCGTTGGTCACCTGGTACTCGCCGGTGACACAGTCACCGAGCCACTTGTCGATCTGCACGGCCGCGGCGACCGCGCCGTTCACCGCGCACGCGGGCTTCTCGGCCTCCACGCCGAGCGCGGCCGCGGCCTGCGGCCAGGACTGACGCATCTCGAAATCCCAGTACGGCCACGAATGTGTGCCGGAGGGGCGGTAATTGGCCTGTACCGGAATCGACAGCTTGTTCAGCTTGTCGACGAAGTTCTGACTGGTCAGCCGGGACAGCATTTCCAGGCCCATCCCGGCGTAATTGGTGCTGATGCCCGGGATGTCGGAGGGCTTGTCGTAGGCGCCGGTGGTCCCGCTGCCCGCGGAGACGTACAGGCTGACGCCCTTGAGCTTGGGCGCCAGCTGATACGGATCGTGTTCGGACCACTCGGCATTCGTCGGCGGGCCCCACATGGCGTTGGCGTCGAATCCGCCGGCATCGCGCATCGCGAACATGATCGCCTGCGGCATACCGACACTCGTGGTGGTCAGGAAACCCGAATACGAGGCCGCGTACTTCACCCAGCCCGGATTGCGGCCGGCCAGGAACATCGCGGCCGTACCCCCCATCGAAAGCCCCTCCACGCCATGAGCATCGGTGGCGCGCCACTGGCTCTCCAGCAGCGGAGGCAGTTCCTTGGTCAGGAAGGTTTCCCACTTGTAGTTCTTGCCGTTGTCCTGCTGCACCCAGTCCGAGTAGAAGCTCGACTGGCCGCCGATGGGCAGGACCACGGTGACATTCTTGTCGGCGTAGAAGTCGACGGCCCCGGCATCCTTGGTCCAGCCGCTCTCGTCGTCCTGCGCGCGCAGCCCGTCGAGCATGTACAGCAGCGGAAATCGCGCGTCGGGGCGGGAATTCCAGTCTCGGGCCAGCAGGAGTTGCACCTGGACGGGCGACCCCATGGACGGCGAATTCACCCACAGGGCGACGCGGCGATCGGTCAGCCAGACGACCTTCTCGACGCTCGCCCCGGCCGGTGCGGGCACCGCGGCGGGTTCGGCGGCTGCCGGAAGCGGCGCGACGCTGATTCCGGAGGCGATCGGCACGACCACGGCAGCGGCCAGCATCGCGAGTCGTCGGCGGCCCCAGCGGCCGCGACGAACCGTCCCCCGTCTACCAGATGCCACACCTGCCACAGGAGTGTTGTACCGCGCCCGGACCGCTCGAGGCGGTAGGACGCGCGGACAGCAAACCTGAGAAATCGCAGCGCACAAGGCAACCGACGCCCGCCCGCAACATGCCGGCGCCGCGCAGATCGGATCTGCGCGGCGCCGGTTTCAGCTGTTGTTACGGCCCTTGATCAGGCGTTCAGTGCGGCCAGAATGCCCGTGCGAGCCTTGGCCAGCTCGTCCTGCCAGTAGAGCCAGGCGTGGGTGCCCGTGGGCGGGAAGTCGTAGGCGGCCGGAATGCCCAGCGAGTCCAGCCGAGCCTTGAACGAGTGGGTGCTGACCATCGAGATCAGCTCGATGCCCATGGCGTTACCGGTATTGAACGCACCGACAAGGCCGTTCGGGTGGTCGTACTGACCCGGCAGACCACTGGCGGCCGAGATGTACATCGGCAGACCGCGCAGCTGCGGCGCGAACACCATCGGGTCCGAACGCAGCCACTGCGGGCTCCACGGCGCGGCCATCGAGTCGACGTTGAAGCGGCCGGCGTCGAGCATCATCACGCGAATCGCCTCGCGCATACCGGGGGCGTTCCAGTTCAGCGGACCGGAGAACGAGGCCGCGTACTTGAACTGGTCGCGGTGGAACGCCGCCAGGCGCAGCGCCGCCGGACCACTCATCGACAGACCGGCGACCGCGTAGTTGGTCCGCGAAACCCCGTAGTTGCTGAGGAAGTCCGGAAGTTCCTTGGTGAGGAAGGTTTCCCACTTGTAGGTGAACTTCTGGCCGTTGGTGTTGCTCGGGCCCTGCCAGTCGGCGTACCAGCTGGACTGGCCACCCACCGGCATCACCAGGGTGACGTTGTCGTTGCCGAACATCTGCTGCGCGTTGGTCTCGAACGACCAGGCGTTGCGGTCGTCGCGAGCACGCAGGCCGTCCAGGAGCAGCAGCGCGGCGTTACCGCCGTTGCGCGCCCACTGCACCTGGACCTTGATGGGGCCCATGCTCGACGGCACCATCAGCTCGTCGTAGCCGCCCGCGGGGGTCTGGTGCACGGGTGCGTGAACGGGAGCGGCGATAGCGGCCGGAGCCATGATGCCCGCCGCAATCGGGAGTGCCATCGCGGCACCCGCAGCGAGAAGTCGTGTGCGCCAACCGCGCTGAGCGCCTCGCCGCCCTCTGGGGGCTGACTCCGGCGCGAGCGCCGAATGCGAAACCGGCGCGGCCGACCTGCCGAAACGCATGGATCCTGCTCTCTTTCTGCTGCTGTCTGCTGTTGTCGCCGCGCCACGACCACTTCCGTCAGCGACGGCATGATCTGCGCCCACGTCGAACCCGACCTTTCGACATGAGCGACGCCGCGGCTACGAACGGTCACACTTGCGCTCGCTGGACGATATTCGACCGCCCAATCGTTAGCAACACGGACCCCGCCGGGTGGCTGAAATCCGCCCGTGCGCCATTCGTAATCGTGCAGTGACCCTATCGCGTCCGCCCGGAAATGACAGCGTGAAATGACGAATCAACTACTGGCTCGGTGAATTTCACCAGGAAACGCCGAACATGCCTCGGGCCCCGGACGTTTCGGCCGGGGCCCGGGATGTCGCGGATGTTCAGCCGATATTCGCCGAAAGGTCCGGAATCATCCGGTATGCCTCGGCTTGCCAGTTGAACCAGTCGTGCACACCGGCATTCGGAAACGAATACACCGCGTTGGTCGCTCCCAGCGTCATCATCCGCACCTGGAAGGCCCGGGTATTCGCCAATGCCAGCACCTCCAGCGGCGCACCGCGCATGATGTGGTCGGCCGCCGCCGGCAGCGGCAGGCCCAGGTCCTCCTGTGACGGGACGCCGCTGCCGGCGGCGATCCAGAGCCGGGTGTTGTTCGCGATCAGGCGCGGCGCGAAGACGAACGGGTCCATCCGCAGCCACTGCGGACCCCACGGCGGAGCCATCGAATCGACGTTGTAACCGCCCGCGTCGACCATCGCCATCCGAATCGCCTCACGCATACCGGGGGCGGAAATGTTCAGATAGCCCGAGAACGATCCGGCGAAGCTGAACTGGTCCGGGTGATAGGCCGCCAGCGTCAGCGCGGCGCTACCACCCATCGACAATCCGAATGCGCCGTTGCGGCTTGCCCGGAAGCCGAGCCGATCGCGCAGGGCATCGCGCAACTGGCCGGTCAGGAACGTCTCCCAGTCGTAGCGATAGTCCTTCCCGGGCCCGCCCAGGAATGCCTCGGTCGCACCGGATCCGGTGTTGACCGAACCGAAATTGCTCGACGGGATGCCGAAGAACGAGCTGGGCGCATTCCAGTCGGCGTAGAAACTGGATTGGCCACCGACCGGCATGACCACGTTGATATTCCAGTCGGTCAGCACCTGCGCGACATTCGTCTCGATCTCCCAGCCGTTCAACGTCTGGGGTGCCCGCAAACCGTCGAGCGCGTAGACCACGCGATCGGTGTTGCCGTCCTTGGCCCGGAAAACTCGGGATTTGACCGGACCCATCACCGGAGAATCGACCCAGAAGTCGAAGCCCGACGGGTCGAACGCCGCCGACGCGGTCGCGCCGTTGCCGAGTACCGAAACTCCCAGTGGCAGCAACAATGCCAACGCCATGCCCAGCGCCGAGCGCCTGAGCCACGAACCCGGCCCGTGACCGGGCCTTCCTCCGAGCAACGGCTTCCTGCGAGCAATTCGCATCGACACGGCCTTTCGCCTGAAGCGGCGGTCGCACCCGATCCCACACCGCACGAACCGCCGCTCGTTCCGGACAACACAGACAAAGCGTTTCGGCGAAGGCACTCGCCGCTGTACTGCAGGTTCTTCGATACCAATCGAGTATCGGTGATCGAGCAGCGCGATCGAATGATTCAACACGGAAATAGTCCGAAAGGTGATCTGCGGCACATGCCGTCGGGCCGGCGCAGGATACGACACGGCCCCGCAGCGAACGTCCGCTGCGGGGCCGTGAGTCGTGCTGATATCAGCCGATATTGGCCGACATATCAGGGAGCATCCGGTAGACCTCGTCCTCCCAGTTGTGCCAGTTGTGCACACCCACGTTCGGGAAGTCGTAGGTGACGTTGCCGGCGCCCAGAGTCATCATGCGGACCTGGAAGGCCCGGGTGTTGGCCAACGCCAACGCCTCCAGCGGCGATCCCTGAACGATGTCGAGCGGGGCGACCGCGTCCTGCGGCGACGGAATGCCGCTGCCGGCCGCGACCCACAGCCGAGTGTTGTTGGCCTTCAACCGCGGTGCGAACACGAACGGATCCATCCGCAACCACTGCGGGCCCCACGGCGGCGCCATCGCGTCGATGTTGTACCCACCGGCGCTCAGCATCGCCACGCGCATGGCCTCACGCATACCCGGCGCGGAGATGTTCAGGTAGCCCGAGAACGAGCCCGCGTAGCTGAACTGGTCCGGGTGGTACGCGGCCAGGGTCAGCGCGGCGCTGCCGCCCATCGACAGGCCGAAGACGCCGTTGCGGTGCGAGCTGAAGCCCAACCGCGAGCCGAGCGCATTGGGCAGATCCTGGGTGAGGAAGCTTTCCCACTTGTAGGTGTTGACCTTGCCCAGCGTCTCGTTGTAGTTCGAGGAGCCGGTCATCGCCGAGCCGGTCGAGGCCGAGCCGGACGAGCCGACCGAACCGGTATCGATGCCGAAGAAGTTGCTCGGCGCGTTCCAGTCGGCGTAGAAGCTCGACGGACCGCCGACCGGCATCACCACGTTGATGTTGGCGTTGACCAACGCCGGGATGATGTTGGTTTCCTTCTCCCAGCCGCTGATGTCGCCCTGGGCGCGCATACCGTCGAGGGCGTACACCACCCGTCCGGTGTTGCCGTCGGCCGCACGGAAGATGCGTGACTTGATCGGCCCCATCGACGAATCGACCCAGAAGTCGATACCTGTCGGATTGAAGGCGGCGGCCGCATGTCCGGCCTCTGCCACCGACACCCCGAACGGCAGCAACGTCGCCAAGGCCACGCCCACCGCGGACCGCTTGAGCCACCCCGCTCGATGAGGCGCCGACGGCTGCTGCGACCGTCTCCGACGTCTCTGCTGCACCCATCGCACAGTCACGCCTCGCATACCCTGTCCGGCCTTTCCCGTAGCGCGGCCCGTCCGACCGCTGTTCTTTCTCTGCGAATGATCACCCGTGCGCATGCGGAGATGCGCCCCCGACGGACGTCCTTCACCGAGCGTATCGTGAAATCGATACGTCGGCGTTATCAAACCGAGACTAATATACGACTTCTTCGTTGCCGTCGGGCGGTCTAGTTCGGCACCGGGGGCGGTGTCGTCGGATCCACCAGATGGCAACGCTGGATCTCGTACTTGGGCACCCGATCGATGCGGTACTTCGCGAAATGCAGCGACTGGATGACATTGTGCTTGAAACGATCCCAGGTCAGCGGGGCCCGATACGAGGCCAGCAGATCCTGGGTCGCCGGGCACGACAGCGCGGTCCGCGCCTGGCGCACCCACTTCTCGTCGAGGAACCACGGCATCCACGGATGCTGGTCGACCATACCGGTATCGACGATCACCCAGTCCGGATACAGGTTCTTGTCGTGTCCGATACGTCCGTCGGCCAGCCGGTCGGTATGGGCGGCGAGCGGGTAGGCCAGGCCCTCCTGGTCGATGACGCGCACGCTCAGCGGGACATTCATGCTGGTCATGCCCAGATTGAGGAAGTAGACGGTGTGCCCGTAGCCGCCGGGCGGAATGGGCAGCGGCGGCGGCGCGACGTACCACATCATGAACGAGGGCGAGTTGATCAGCAGGCCACCGTCCGGCGTGGCGGCGATGTCCTGCAGCATGGCCCGCATACGCGGGTAGTCCAGATAGTCCTCGGCCAGCACCGGGTGGTCGTGCCCGCTGTTGAGGACGTAGTAGATCCGCTCGTCCACGATGCCCGAGGCACTGATCTGCCCGCCCGAGGTGTCGGCGGTGGTGTTGGCCGCGAACAGCGCCCAGCCGACCGTTCCGGCCCAGGCGATCAGCGGCAGGGCGAACGACCACCGCAGCCATCCGGCCCGGTCGCCGACCGGCAACCGGACCGGCAGCACCGAAACCGGCAGCATCAGGCAGAACAGCTGCGGCAGCAGCATGCGGCCGTGCATGAAGTCGCCGCCGACGCGCATGTTGAACAGCACCAACAGCAGACCGCCGCCGACCATCAGCGTCACCACCGCTGCCGGAGAGCGCAGCCACCGCTGCAGACGGACCCGCCGTCCGGCATCGCCGGCCGGCGTGGCATCGGAAGTCCGGCGGCGCCGACCGCGCAGCAGCACCGCGACCACCACGACGAGGATCAGCAGCGGGATCCACAGGTAGTACGGGCCGACGAGATCCCACAGGTATTTCAGGCCCTGGCCCCATTTCGCACCGCCGGCCTCCTTGGCCACCGCGGTGTTCGGATAGGGCAGGCCGTAGTAACCCATGCGCCAGATCTGATAACCGACCGGCACCGCGCCACCGACCGCCACCAGCAGCGCGCGAATCAGCACCGGGCGCAACCGGGTACGCGGCACCGGTGCGAAGAACAGCACGAGCAGCGCCAGCCCACCGATGACGGTCATCTCCGGGCGGACCACCCAGCACAATCCGGCCCAGAAGCCGGCCACGAGAAGTTTTGCCAGGCCGCGCTTCTCGTCCTGACTCCAGCGCAGCAGCAACCACCACAGCACGCCGAGCCAGAAGATGACCAGGCAGTTCTCCAGGCCGGAGGTGGCGTAGTCGCGAGCCGGCGGAACGGCGATGTAGACCAGCGCACCGGCGGGTAGCAGCAGCGTCGGCGCGGCGCTGGTGACCGGGCGCCACAGCCGTGCCGAACCCACCATGGCGAAGACGACGGCCAGCAGCGAAAGGGTCAGCGCGACAAACAGACCGACGTATTCGAGCCGGGCGTCGCTGATCCAGCTGAAGAACCAGATCACGTAGGTCCAGGCCGCGCTGGTATTGGTCTCCACCCGCTCGCCGGCGTTGAAGACCGGGCCGTTTCCGGCCAGCAGATTGCGCACGGTGCGCAGGACGATCAGGCCGTCGTCGGCGATCCAGCGCCGTTGCCAGGCACCGATACCGAACAACGCGACGGTGACGATGACCCCACCGACGAATACCGTGCGGGATAGCACCGAAAAGCGGCGCGCGGCATCGCCGTCGCGCTGTAGTGCGCGATCGGACGACTCCGCGTCTGCCCCCTCCCCGTGTTCGTCTCCCGCTACCAGCATCTCGTCAGGTGAGATAGACAGCGACACCTACCGCTCCGATCCAGGCGATGGCCAGGAGCTGCAATATGCGATCCCCCAGCGCGATCTCTTCGGGTTCCCCGGCCTCGCCGCCATCGACGTCGACCGCGTAGCGCAGGACTGCGATGGTAAACGGAATCATCGAGATCGCGAACCACTGGGTGTGCTTGTGATCGGTTTCGAACGCCCACAGACCGTAGAAGACCACCACCGCGGTGGCCGACAGGGTCCAGATGAAGCGCAGGTAGGTGGGTGTGTAGTACTGCAGCGACTTGCGGATCTTGGCGCCGGTGTCGAGCGCGATCTTCAACTCCGCGTAGCGCTTACCGGCCGCCATGAACAGCGAACCGAAGGCCATGATCAGCAGGAACCACTGCGAGAGCCGGATATCGGCGGCCGCGCCACCGGCGACCGCGCGCAGCAGGAAGCCCGAGGACACGATGCAGATGTCGAGCACCGCTTGGTGTTTCAGGCCGAAGCAGTAGGCCAGCTGAATGCCGATGTAGACCGCCATCACGACGGCCAGATGCCAGGACGCCAGGAACGACCCCGCGATCGAGCCGACCAGCAGCACCGCGGAGAGCGAATACGCCAGGTTCACCGGCACCACGCCGGCCGCGATGGGCCGGAATCGCTTGGTGGGGTGAGCGCGGTCGGCCTCGACGTCGAGCGCGTCGTTGACCAGGTAGATACCCGAGGCCGCCATGCAGAACACGACGAACGCGATCGCGATATGGGCGACCACGGTCGCGTCCGCCAGCACGTACGCACCGGTTACCGCGTCCTTACCCGCGGCCAGCGGCGCCGCCAGCACGAGGACGTTCTTCACCCACTGCCGTGGCCGCACGGCCTTGACGATTCCGCCGGCCAGTGTCTTCGGCGGACCCTTGAGGACGGCTTCGTCGAGGTCGGTGCCGGTCGGCTCTTCACTCATATCAGCGAGGGTTCTTTCCTGTGCGGTCACTGGCGAATCTCTTTTCGGCGGCTAGCACGGCTGCGGCGGATGCCGCACCCAGAGCGGATCCGGCGAGCACGTCGGAGGGATAGTGCACTCCCAGAACGACCCGGGAGAGCAGCATCGGCGGCACGAGCACCGCAGGCAAGGGTAGCCCGGTCAACTTCCCGAGCAACACGGCCGCCGCCGTCGTGGAGGTGGCATGCGAGGACGGGAAGCTCAGTTTGCTCGGTGTCGAGACGTTGACCTGCACCGATGGATCGTTCGGGCGCGGGCGCCGGACGATGCGCTTGATGACGACCGAGGCGGCGTGCGCCCCGAAGGCGCCGACCGCGACTCCGGCCCACTGACGCCGGCGGGACTTGTCGACCAGTGCGCCCGCGGCGCCGATGGCCATCCAGCCGAGCGCGTGCTCACCGAAATGCGACATCCCGCGCGCGGCCTTGATCACCGGCGGCGTGCCGATGGCACCCTGCACGGCGTTGAGGATCTTGACCTCCGCGGGCTTGGACACCTCGGGGTCCGCCACCACCTGCAGATGCGGGGCGCCGGTCGGATCGGAGGAGGCTGGGGCGGTCATTTGTCCTCGCTAGTGTTGATTCCGAACGCGTTCTCCCAGGCCGCGGTGCTGGTCAAGCGCGCGTGTGCGGCACGGTACCGCTCCCGCAGCTCGGGGAACCGGGCGGCCAGTTCCCGTCGCAGCCGCATCGCCTCGGCGAACAGCTCCCGGGCCTGACGCGGATCGCGCTTGCGGTAGACCACGCCCCGCCCGTCGGCTGTGGTCACGGTAACCCCGTCGACCTGCGAGAGCAGGAACCAACGCGCGTCCAGTGTCGGGACGTTCAACTGCGGGCGGTCGTGATGCTCGGTCTTGGCCTTGCGCAGGTTGTGCGCCACGCCCTTGCCGAGCCGGACGATCTTCGCCAGCGGATTCGACGGTTCACCGACCGCACCCACATCTGCGCCGCTGGGCAGCGGCAGGTCCGTCGAGGAGCCGACGATCACCGCATCCGGGAATTCCTTCCGCATCGCGGCGACCTGGCCCAGCGCGGTGGGCAGCAGTTCGAACAGTTTGTCGGGCCCGGCGAGGAAATCGCGAATGGCCTGGTTCTGAATGGCGACCGTCGAATATTCCAGGCACAGCAGATGTTTCAGCGTCGCCTTGACCGTATTGACGATCATCGGACGGCCGTCGTTGCCGAGGTGCAACGCCGCGACCACCAGGCGGTTGCGCAGGTGGAAATACGCCTGCCAGTCGATGGCGTCGTCCTTGTCGCTCCACGCCATGTGCCAGACCGCCGCACCCGGCAGCGTGACCGTCGGATATCCGGCCGCCCGGGCACGCAGCCCGTATTCCACGTCGTCCCACTTCAGGAACAGCGGCAGCGGCTGACCGATCTGCTCCGCCACCACGCGCGGGATCACGCAGGTCCACCAGCCGTTGAAATCGACGTCGATGCGCCGGTGCAGCAGTTTGGAATTGTCGCGGTCGCGCAGCGGGTACTTCGAGAAATCGTGGTCGTATTCGACATTCGGCGCCGCGGTCCACATCCAGATCCCGCGGTCGACCACCTCGCCCATGGTGTGCAGATGCGAACGCTCCTGCAGATTCAGCATCTGCCCGCCCACCAGCGTGGGGGTTCGGGAGAAACGGGCGAAGGCCAGCGCGCGCAGAATGCAGTCCGGCTCGATCTCGATATCGTCGTCCATGTAGACGATGTATTGCGCGTCCGTGGTTTTCAGCGCCTCGTACATGACGCGGCTGTATCCACCGGAACCGCCGAGATTCGGCTGATCGTGAATGGCGAGCCGATCGCCGAGAACCGCGGCCGCCTCGGCGAATCCGGGTTCGTCCACGGCCTTGCGATTGCCCTGATCGGGAATGATCACGGCCTTGATCTTCTCCAGCACCAGCGGGTCGGAGCCGAGGGCCGCGAGGGTGTTCACACAGTCGGTGGGACGGTTGAAGGTCGGCATGCCCACCGCGATGCTGCCCTCACCGGGCGCCTCGATCGGCGCGTACCACCCGCCGCTGCGCAATTCGACCGCGGAATCGGTGGTGATGTCGAACCAGATCCAGCCGCCGTCCTCGAACGGCGCCAGCTCGACCTCGAATTCGACCGTGGTGACATCCGACGGTGCGGTGAGCGCTTCACGGCCCGTCGTGGTGGTCGCGAATTCCTTGCCGCGCACGTGGATTCGGGAGCCGTCCGCCTTGGAACGGTAGACGTCCACCCGGCCGTGCCCGGACAGATCCAGGCGCAGTACCACCGAGTCCAGAATCGTCCAGCGCCGCCAGTAACTGGCCGGCACCGCATTGAAATAGGTGCAGAACGACACTTCCGATTCGGCGCCGATCGACAGCGAGGTGCGCGTCGGAGCATGAGCGCGCCGAGCGTTCGTCGCCGATTCCTCCAGATACAGCGTCCGCACATCCAGCGGCTCGCCGGGGCGAGGCAGAATGATGCGCTGCAGCAGGGATTTCGCGCGGGTCTCGGTGCTCATATCCTCGAGGGTCACTTGTGCGGTCATTTCACTTCCTGCATCCGCGGTACGGGCCGGTGGCACATTACTGGGGATCGCCGGCCGTGAGCGGTGCGCCGGATTCCAGATGCGGGCGCAGCACGTTGTCGAAGGTGCTCAGCGCGCTGCCGATGGCCATATGCATGTCGAGATACTGGTAGGTGCCCAGACGTCCGCCGAAAACGACCTTGGCCGCGGCCGTTTCGTTCTTCGCCCGCTCGCGGTAGGCGAGCAGTTTGGCGCGGTCCTCCGGGGTGTTGATCGGGTAGTACGGCTCGTCGCCGGTCTGCGCGAATCGCGAGAATTCGCGCATGATGACGGTCTTGTCCTCCGGATAGCTGTCGCGCTCCGGATGGAAATGGCGCGGCTCGATGATGCGGGTGAACGGCACGTCGGCATCGTTGTAGTTCATCACCGAGGTGCCCTGGAAGTCGCCGGTCTCGAGCACTTCGGTCTCGAAATCGATGGTGCGCCAGCCGAGTTCGCCTTCGCTGTAGTCGAAGTAGCGGTCCAGCGGGCCGGTGTAGACGACCGGCGCGTCCGGATTCTGCGCGCGGATCTCGTCGCGAACCTCGAACCAATCGGTATCGAGGCGCACCTCGATCAGATCCGATTCGGCCATCTTCTCCAGCCAGGCGGTGTAACCGTTGACCGGCAGACCCTCGTAGGTGTCGTTGAAATAGCGATTGTCGAAGGTGTATCGCACCGGCAGCCGGGTGATATTGCCGGCGGGCAGCTCCTTCGGATCGGTCTGCCACTGCTTGGCGGTGTAATCGCGGACGAACGCCTCGTAGAGCGGACGGCCGATCAGCGAAATCGCCTTTTCCTCGAGATTCGCGGCGTCTTTGGTATCGATCTCGGCGGCCTGCTCCGCGATCAGCGCCCGCGCCTCCTCGGGGCTGAAATAACGGCCGAAGAACTGCGAGATCAGCCCCAGCCCCATCGGGAACTGGTACGCCTGCCCCTTGTGCATCGCGAAGACGCGATGCTGGTAACCGGTGAACTCGGTGAACTGATTGACGTAATCCCACACTCGCTTGTTGGAGGTGTGGAAGAGGTGGGCACCGTACTTGTGGATTTCGATTCCGGTTTCCGGATCCGGCTCCGAATACGCGTTACCGCCCAGGTGGTAGCGGCGCTCGACCACGAGCACCCGCTTTCCCAGCAGGTTGGCGGTGCGTTCGGCAACGGTCAGCCCGAAGAATCCGGAGCCGACGACGATCAGATCGAAGGGAGCTGCGACGGTCACGGGTGCCCAGCGTAGCCGTAGCGGGTCACCGCGTCTGCACGCCGTAGGTCTCGCCGGCGGGGACGGTGGTCACGGCCGTGCGCGGACCGGGAGGGGTGGCGGAATATCGCCGCGAGGGGCCGGGAAGTGTTCACCAGGGTGTCACCGGGGGTTGACGCGGGCACCGGTCGGCGCGGAGCCACGACGCCATCCGTACCGCCGCCCGGATGGGCGAACACCCGCCACGGCGGCCCTCGTCCGTCGCCGTCTCAGTATGGGTAGGGCGGCTGGCCGTAGTACGCGGCGGGCGGATAGGCGGGCATACCCACCCCGCACCACCGCTTCGCCGAACCGGACAGCGTCAAGCTCAGCATCAGCACCGCGATCAGCAGGCCGACGATTCCGCCGATCGACGCCGCGGGCACGCCGTTGGCCAGCGCCATCACGATTCCCGCGAGTCCGCCCAGCAGCCCGAGCGAGGACAGCAGGACCAGCATCACGCGCCCCGCGTTCTTGTGGTTCATCAGCATGATTCCGCCGACGGCCCACAGCAGCGCGATCAGGCCGTCGACGGCGGCCATGACGTAGAAGATGTCGCCCGAACCGCTGCGGTGCGAGCTGTAGGAGCTGTACGAGTGGTTCAAGCTGCTGGCCGCACTGAGCAAACCGACGATTCCGAATGCGGCCAGCAACGCCAGCAGTAAGGCGAAAACTCCGGCGGTGATCGCCGCGCCACCACTCGGCCGCGGCTCCTGATAGCCGTAGGGCGCATACCCCGGCGCCGGATAGCCCGCGGGCGGATACCCGGGCGGCGGATAGCCCGCCGGCGGATAACCATTGTTCCCGTAGCCGGGTCCGTACGGATAGCTCATCGGCCTCCCCCTTCTCTCGGGCAGGCACTCTACCGCCTGCCGACGACGTCGGTACGAGGTGAATCCGCATCACGGGGAAGGCGGCCCACTGGTGTCTCCTATCGTCGCCGGGGCGGTCGACCGATCCTCGACGCCGGGATAAAGCCTTGTCTGCGAAGATGGTTCGGCCCGGACTCAGTAGGCGACGGTGAAGCGCGTGCGGGTGTGGCGCGGATCCTCGGCCTCGTCGAGAAGTGCGACGGCGAGGTCCTCCATCGAGATGTACGAAGTGCCGGTGCTGTCGGCGAGCAGTTCGTCGGCGCCGGTCCGGTAGGTTCCGCGGCGTTCGCCGGGTTCGAGCAGGGCGGGCGGGCTGAGGTAGGTCCAGTCGACATCGGTTGTCGCGCTGCGCAATACCTCGCGCTGGGCGTGGCAGGCCAGGGCGATGGGCCGCCAGTCCGGCGGAAAGTCGGGCATCTGCATGACGGTCGAGCCGGTTCCGGGCACGATCAGGTCGCCCGCGCCGCCGACGACCAGCAGGCGAATGCCGGTGCCGCGCAATCCCTCCAGCAGCGCCGCGGCCACGTCCGCCAATTCGTACTCGCGCCCGGGGTGTGGCCTGGTCGCGCTGATGACCACATCGCTGCCGGCGGTGACGTCCTTCACCTGGGCCGGGTCGGTGGCGTCCGCGGCGCGGAAGCTCGCCGCTGCGGAGGCAACAGCCGGGCGCCCGGCGCTGCGGCCGACGGCGGTGACCTCGTGGCCGCGCGACAGCGCCTCGCGCACGATGCGGCTGCCGGCGGCTCCCGCCGCGCCGAAAACGGTGATATGCATGCTCTTTCTCCTGCGAGGATGGGGTCAGAGGACTCGGGAGATGTGCGCCGAGGGGTCTTCGTGCCCGATCGAATCGGTGTCGCCCGGCGAAAGTTGCCGAGGGCCGGCGAGTTCTGGCGCATCGGTGACCATCGGTGACAGCGAAGGCTCGTTCGGCTTCGGCGCCCGATCCCCCAACTGGCCCAGCACCGTGCCACCCAGCGCGATCACCATGCCCAGCACCTGCAGCGGAGTCAGCGACTGGCCGAGCGCGATCCACCCGATCACCGCCGCGGAGAGCGGGCTCAGCAGGCCGAGGAAGGCGACCGACGTGGCCGGCACCCGCGCCAGACCGCGGAACCAGAGGGCGTAGGCGGCCGCGGTGCCGAGCGCGCCGAGATAGAGGTATCCACCGATCGCCGAGCCGTCCAGCGCGGGCGGCGCACCCTCGGTGAGCAGGGCCAACGGCAGCAGCACCACCCCACCCGCGGTCAGTTGCCAGCTCGTGAACGCCAGCGGGCCGACACCTTCGGGCCGTCCCCAATACCCGGTCAGCACGGTCCCCGCGGCCATCGATGCCGCGCCGGCCAGTCCGGCCAGCACGCCGATCGGGTCCAGCGCGGCATTCGCCCGCAGCACCACCAATGCCACCCCGAGCATGCCGATCGCGGCGGCCAGCAGCTTGCGACCGCTCGGTCGCACGCGCAGCAGCAACGCCGCGAAACCGAGCGCGAACAGCGGTGCGGCCGAACTCAATACGGCCGCCACGCCGCCGGGCAGCCGGTACGCCGCGAGGAACAGCAACGGAAAGAAGGCGCCGATGTTGAGCACGCCGAGCAATGCGGCACGGCCGATCCAGCGCCCGCGCGGCAGCACCCGAGTGGCGCCCAGCAGCACCAATCCGGCGGGGAGGGCGCGCATCAACGCGGTGAACATCGGCCGCTCCGGCGGCAGGAACTCGGACGTGACGGCGTACGTGGTCCCCCACACCAGCGGGGCCAGCCCGGTGATCGCGAGGATCGCGGCAGTCGAACCGCGGGCAGCAGCGGTACGGGTCATCACGGTATCTCCTCATTGATAATCTCAACGTTGAGATAATCCGACACCAGCACGTGTCTTGATGTCAAGTATCTGAACGTTGAGATATTCGCTCGAGAGGAGAGCCATGAGCGACGCCGTGGACCGCATCGTCGCCGACTGGGGTCGCGTCCGCCCGGAACTCGACGTATGGCCGACCCACGTCATCGGCCGGCTGAAGCGCCTGGGCCGCCGCCTCGAACGCGAGATGAAGGACTTCTTCGCCCGCTACGGCCTCGAGTACTGGGAATTCGACGTGCTGTCCACCCTGCGCCGCTCCGGCGGGCCCGACGGCCTCACCGCCGGCGACTTGATCAAAGCCACCATGGTGACCTCGGGCGCGATCACCAATCGCATCGACCGCATGGCCGCCAAGGACCTGGTCCGCCGCGTTCCCGATGCGAAAGACCGGCGAACGATCCGAGTCCAGCTGACCGAGCACGGCCGTGCGGTGATCGACGAGGTCATGCCGCTGCACGTCGACAACGAGATCCGTCTGCTGTCCGGTATGAGCCGAACCGATCTTGACCAGCTCGCCGGCATGCTCCGCCGGCTGTCCGAATCATTGGACGACACCTCGCTGGGCTAGCGGGGCCGGGCACGTCCGTTATCCCGGAGCCTGCTGTGGAGCCGTCACCCCCGGGACGGACGCGGTGTGGTCCGGTGCCGCGACTCCCGCCGCCGACGAGTCGACGGGTGAACCGGTCGTGGCGGCAGGAGCGCCGGCCGCGTCCGCCGGGCCCGGACGAGTCGCCGCATCCTGCCCGGTGGGAGGCGGTGGCGGGGCGGGAGTCGCCGCCGTCCCCGGCGTGCGGGTGCCGCCGGGAGCCGCGGCCCGCACCCCGGCACCCTCCCCCGCGCTCTGGCTGACCTCCGGTGCGATCTGCAACAGGCGGGCGTAATCGACGATCTGGGCGCCGAGGGTCGGGGTCGCGATGATGACGCCGCCCTTGTACAAGCGGAAGGTTCCGACCTTGCCGGGCAACAACGACTCCGGACCCATCGGATCGCCCAAAGGCCCTGCCGCCCCGCCACTTTCGGCATACTTCACATCGATAGCGGAGTTGCCGCGCACCGCTTGTTCCGGGACCGCCGGCGCGGGTCCGGCCGGAGCCTCGGGCGCGGCGGGGGCCGATTCCAGTTCCGCGGGGGTGGGCCCGACCTCGAGAGTATGGATGTCGATCGGCTGCCCGCCGCCGGGCGCCGCCGAATACTCGGTGCGCAGAATGTGGCCGTCACGCATGAGCACCTGACCCGCGGTGGAGTGGACCGCGTCGGCCGCGCGCGGATCTTCCTTGTCGGTGCCGGGATACATCTGACAGTCGGTGGTGTCGCAGGTCTGGGCATACGGGTAGCGGTGTTCGGCCAAGGCGTACGAGCGGGCCGCGACAGCCTGTGCCCGCAGCGCCTCCGCACCGCCCTTGTCGGCCCAGTCGGCCTCCATCTCCGCCGGGACCACCCCGAGCAGGTAGTCCTCGACGTCGAGCTGGTTCACCGTCGCCGGGTGCCCGTTGTCCTGCGTAACCCCCAGTGCCCCACGGAAACTCGAGCCGTCGCACACCTTCAGGTGTTCGGCCGCGGGCCGGTCGGAGCCGGGGTCGGCGGGGTGGGCCCAGGGATCGTCGGTGGAGCCCTGCCACAGCACATCACCGTCGCAACCGATGGTCACGACGACGTTCGCACCGCCGTCCGGCGTGGGGGTCAGATGCGCGGCCTGTCCCGCCACCACCCGCCGCCCGGCGACGGTCAGCCCGGAATCGGAGTACACGTCGAGCGTCTCGTTGTCGTAGACGGTGAGCCGCACCCGGACCGTGGTCGGCCCGGCCGTTCCGAGCTGGGCGCCCGGGTAGTAGTGCGCCAGGATGCCGTCGGCCGTCGCGCCGGCCGTGGCTTGGTCGAACGCGCCCACCTGGCTCATTCCGCGCCCGTGCCCGGGGCCCGCCGCCGCCTGATACGCGGCGTTGCGAGTGCCGGAACCGAACATCGGCACCGCGAAGGCGACGACGATGCCGCCGGTCACCGGGACCACGACCAATCCGATCAGCGCGCCGCGCCGCATGCGCCGACGACGCAGCAGTTCACCGTGCCGTCGCCGGAGCCGGCTCCGGAATCCGGCCACGGCCCCGTCCACCCGTGCGCTGTCCGAGTGATCCGGCGGCGGCGCGGCGCCGGTGCGGGCGGCTTCGGTCCGGGTCATCGAACCCTCCTGTGGTGTGCGAACAGCGGCCGTCGGGCGTCGCGGTGCGCACTCGGGCGACGGTGAGCCATCGTGCCTCCCAACGGTTTCGGCGAGCCGGGTGGTTGATCGAACGCACCGCTCGCTCGGCATGTCCTGACCTGGTGTGGCTACTGGGAAGTTACATTCGAGCTATCCTAGATCTAATCCTCAACCAAAGGTTTAGATCTGCGGCATTTGGGACTAGTGTGACCATTGATCCGTCAGGAATCAACCCCGCGCGCCACCCTGTTCCCCGCTGACGGTCACCGGTTCTACCTGAATGGGAGATGCTCGTGCCGTACCGCCGCCCGAAACGTTCCGCCGTCCTCCCCGTGGTCGCGACTCTCGCGGTCGCCGCCCCGCTCGCGACGCTGACACTGCGCGACTCTCCCGACTATCGCCCGGCGGGCGACAGCGACCTTGCCGCGATACCCGCGCAACTCGCCGAAGTGGCCCTGGCGTCCGCCCCCGACATCGTGTTGCCGCTGCGCGAACTCACCGGCTTGAACCTGCCCGATCTGCGACTGTCCGACTTGCGGAAACTTCCGCTGCCGAAGTCGATTCCCATCCCGCCCGGCCTACCCGCTCCGCCGGGGGTCCAGCTACCCAGCGAGATTCCACTACCCCAATTCGGTGATCCGACGACCGCCACCCCGACCCCGACGCCGTACGCCGGACCGGTCACCCCGCAGGCTCCCGCCCCCGCCGCGCCGACGCGGACTCCCATCGCCTCCGCCGCGCACGCCGGCCCCGGCTTCATCGCCGCCCCGCTCGACCCCGCACAGATTCCCGGTGCCGACCCGGCCGCCCCCGCCCTGTCCCCCGGTGCCGTACCACCGGATATGGCCGATGAGGTCGGCGCGGAAGTCAAGGAATTGACTCGGGATACGCCGTTCAGCATGGTCGCCCTGACCGCGAAGGAACTGGCCGACACCACCTCTCTCATCCGCGCCCAGCAGGCCGACGGCACCTGGGGACCGTGGTTCCCGACCGATCGGGTCGACACCGATCGCAGCGATCACGCGGCCGCGGCCGCCCGGACCGGCACCGAACCGATCTACGTCGGCGAGACGAAGGCGGTTCAGATACTGACCACCCACAAGGCGATCGCCCCGGCCGCCGGCCGCTCCGACGACCCGGCGCAGCGGGCCGCGTCGCAACTCTCGGCGGTGCTGATCAATCCCGGGCGCGGCGCGATCGACGAGAATCTGACCTCGGTCGCCGCGCCGCTGCCGGGCGGCGGGCCGAAGGTGATCAGCCGCGCGCAGTGGGGCGCCGACGAATCGCTGCGCTGCGAGGAGCCCACCTATGACGACGGGCTGGGCGGAATCACCGTGCACCACACCGCCGGACGCAACGACTACACCAAGGCCGAATCCGCCGGCATCGTACGCGCGATCTACGCGTATCACGCCAAGACGCTGGGCTGGTGCGATATCGGCTACAACGCGCTGGTCGACAAGTACGGCCAGATCTTCGAGGGCCGCTACGGCGGTCTGGACCGCCCGGTCGAGGGCGCGCACGCCGGTGGTTTCAACGAGAACACCGCGGGTGTGGCGATGATGGGCGATTTCGAAACCCAACCGCCCAGCGACGCCCAGCTCCAGGCCACGGGGCAGTTCGTCGGGTGGCGGGCCAAGATCGCGGGACTGGACCCCGAGGGCCACACCACCATGTACTCCGAGGGCACCGACTACACCCCGTACGCCGAGGGTGCGGCGGTGGACCTGCCGATCGTGTTCGCCCATCGCGACGTCGGCAACACCACCTGCCCGGGCGATGCCGCCTATGCGCGCATGGATCGCATCCGCGAGATCGCCGCGGGTGTGGCCGCCGGCACCGCGCCCGCGGCTCCGAAAGATCGACGGGCGCATGCGGATCTGGCTGCCCTGGCGGATCTCAGCACACAGTTGCTGAGCATGGTGGACAAGAACGTCATCGCCACCTACTGGGCGGGGCAGGGCGGTCCGAACGGACACCTCGGCGCCGCATCCTCCGAACCGGCCCCGACCGGGGACGGCGGCCAGTACGCCACATTCGTCAACGGGTACGTCTACGCCGCGCCCGACGGTTCGATCGTCGAACTGGCCGGCCGGATTCTCGACCGCTTCGTCCAACTCGGCGCCGAATCCGGACAGCTCGGAACGCCGCTGCGCACTCCGTATCCGGTTCCCGGCGGTCAGCGGGCCGATTTCCGGCTCGGTTCACTGATCCTCAACACCGCCACCGGTGTCGTCACCACGCTGCTGAAACACGGTGGGGCACAACCGGGCCCGGCCGGCGAGCCGATCCCGCAGGCACTGCCCGCCGCGGACGCCCCGGCCCCGCAAGCGGCTCCGGACGCGGGGCCTTCCGATCCGCAAGCACCCCCGGCACCCGATGCGCAAGCAGCACCGGAGGCACCGGCAGCCCCCGCTCCCGCGGGCTGAGCGCTGGGCCACGAGGTCGCATCACCCCGAATTTTCGTGCAAACCTCCGCCCGAATGCGCGAAACCTGCTCGTAGCGGCGAGGTTTGCACGATCAGTTCAGGGCCGAGCCGACTGACGGACGGGCCCTAGCTCTCCCACCAGCGCTCGAGCACCCGCGCCACGCCGTCTTCCGCGTTGGAGGCGGTGATCTCGTCGGCGGCGGCCTGGGCTTCGGGGTGGGCGTTACCCATCGCCACGCCGTGGCCGGCCATGCGGAGCATCGGTACGTCGTTGGGCATATCGCCGAACGCGAGGATCGCCGCCGGGTCGACCCCGAGCCGCTCGGCGACCACGCTCAGGCCGGCGGCCTTGGTGATCCCGGGCGCGGACAGTTCGATGAGCCCGTTGTTGGTGGAATAGGTGATGTCGGCGCGTCCGGCCAGGTGGGGTTCCAGGGCCGACTGCATCTGCGCGCTGGGCGTCCCGCGCAGCCGGATCAGCATCTTGATGGCCGGCGCCGAGATGACCTCCTGCCGCGACACCTGGGTGTCGTCCGGATTCAGCCAGGCGTGCTCGTACTCGGGGGAGCTGACGAATTGTGGCGTCGCGGCATCGTGCGCGCTGGAACCGACGCGCTCGGCGGCCAGCCCGCAGCCGGGAAGCACCCGCTCGGCGAGGTCGGCGATCCACGCCAGACTCTCCACGTCCAGCGTGCTGGTGTGCAGGATGCGATCGGCGGCGCTGTCGTAGATCACCGCACCGTTGCCGCAGACACACAGCGGAGGAAAGCCCAAGCCCTCGACCACCGGATCGATCCAGCGCGGCGGACGGCCCGTGGCCAGCACGAACGGCACTCCGTCGGCGATCAGCGCGGCCACCGCGGTACGCGTGCGCGGCGTCACCCGTTCCCATTCGTCGAGCAGCGTGCCATCGACATCGGTGGCCACCATCTTCGGCTTCGGTAGACGCGTCACCTATTCCATCCTGCCCGAAATTCCGGCGCGGCTGTAATCATTTGCCCGCGCCCCGCCTGCGAGTGGGCCGGAAGTGGTGCACGATGTCACCGGTGGACTCGAGACCATTCCCTATGATCAGGGGCTAGTAACCGACCCGAGGGGACCGATGACCGGCTTTCTGCTACGACGTGCGCTCAACTATGTCGTGCTGCTGGCGCTGGCGTCGTTCCTGGCCTTCAGTCTGGCGTCGCTGACATTTCGCCCGCTGGACAGCCTCGAACAGCGCAATCCGCGACCGCCGCAGTCGGTGATCGATGCCAAGGCCCACGAACTGCATCTCGACCAGCCGATCCCGCAGCGCTACCTCACCTGGGTCGGTGGCGTGGTGCACGGGGACTTCGGCACGACCCTGACGGGGCAGCCGGTCAGCCAGGAACTGCCGCGCCGCATCGGGGTCAGTCTGCGGTTGCTGATCGTGGGCTCGGTGGTCGGCACGGTCCTCGGTGTGCTGATCGGCGCGGCCGGTGCGATCCGGCAATATCGCTTCAGCGATTACTTCACGACAATAGTTTCCCTGCTGGTGCTCAGCACGCCCATCTTCCTCTTGGCCACGCTGCTGAAATACGGTGCGCTGGAAATAAATTCGGCCGCGGGGCAACAGATATTCCTGTACACCGGTGAAACCTCGGCCACGGCCGTGGACGGTGTGTGGAATCAGTTCGTCGACCGAGTGCAGCACATGCTCGTCCCGAGCCTCGGTCTCGCCCTGGGCGCGATGGCCGGGTACAGCCGCTACCAGCGCAACGCCATGCTCGATGTGCTGCAGAGCGACTTCATCCGCACCGCGCGGGCCAAGGGGCTCACCCGCCGCCGTGCGCTCTACAAACACGGCCTGCGCACCGCGCTGATTCCGATGGCGACCCTGTTCGCCTACAGTCTCGGCGCGCTGATCACCGGCGCCACCTTCACCGAGAAGATCTTCGGCTGGCACGGCGTCGGCGAATGGCTCGTCGACGGGATCAACGCGCAGGACATCTACATCGTGGTGACCGTCACGGTGTTCGCGGGATTCGTGGTGCTGGTTTCGGGCCTGCTGTCCGACATCGTGTATGCGATTCTGGATCCGCGAGTGCGGGTCGGATGATCGGGGCGAGAAAGTGACCGAAACCGAGATCATCGCGCAGGGCGCGCCGGAACCCGCGGCCGCCGGTCGCCGAAAGCTGGTGTGGCGCAGGTTCCTGCGCAACAAGCCGGCCATCGTCGGTGCGACCGTGCTGATCATCATGCTGATCGGTGCCTTCGCGATCCCGCCGTTCCTGTCCTACGACTATCAGGAGCGCGACCCGTACGCACTGCTGCAACCCCCGTCGCCGCAGCATTGGTTCGGGACCAACGAGATCGGCCAGGACATGCTGGCCCAGACCCTGCACGGTTTGCAGAAATCACTGATCATCGGCATCTGCGTGGCCGTGCTGACCTCGCTGATCGCGGTCACCGCGGGGTCGATCGCGGGACTGCTCGGCGGCTGGACCGACCGCGCGATCATGTGGCTGGTCGATCTGCTGCTGGTGGTGCCGAGCTTCATCATCATCGCGATCTTCGCCCCGCGCACCAAGGGCAGCAGTTCGATTCTGCTGCTGATCGTGCTGCTGGCCGGATTCAGCTGGATGATCAGCGCCCGCATCGTGCGCGGCTTGACGCTGAGCCTGCGCGAACGCGAATTCGTCCGCGCCGCACGATATATGGGCGCTTCGACGCGGTCGGTGATCGTCACCCATGTCGTGCCGAACATCGCGTCGATCCTGATCATCGACACCACTCTCGCCGTCGGCGCGGCGATCATGTCCGAAACCGGTTTGAGCTTCCTCGGATTCGGTGTGCAGCCGCCGGACGTGTCACTGGGCTCGCTGATCGCCTTCGGCACCAAATCGGCCTTGACCTTCCCGTGGCTGTTCTTGTTCCCGGGTGGTTTCCTGATCGCGATCGTGCTGTGCGCCAACCTGGTCGGCGACGGCCTGCGCGACGCCTTCGACCCGAGTTCCAAGGGCGCGCGGGCGGGCCGGAAGGCCGGCAAGGCGGCGAAGCGGAACAAGGCGCTGCGCGCAAAGTCGGCGCGAACGTCCGGTGCCGGTCCGGATGAGCAGGCGGACAAGAGGATTGAAGCGGCATGACCGATCGCACCACCGAATCCGCCGACCGCGCGGACTCGCGCCGCGGCACGACCGCGCCCCTGCTGGAGGTGTCGGACCTGCACGTGTCCTTCCCCGGCGAGGAGGGCCGCATCGACGCGGTGCGCGGAGTGAACTACACCGTCGCCGACGGTGAGGTGCTGGCCATCGTCGGCGAGTCCGGTTCCGGTAAATCGGTGTCCTCGCTGGCCGTGATGGGGCTGCTGCCCGACCAGGCCCGCATCCGCGGCTCGATCCGCCTGCGGGGCCGGGAGTTGCTCGGCATGGGCGACAAACAGCTCTCGGCGCTGCGGGGAACACGGGTCAGCATGGTCTTCCAGGACCCGCTCTCGGCGCTCACCCCGGTGTACCGGGTCGGTGATCAGATCGCCGAGGCCCTGGTCGCCCACAAGAAGATGAGCAAGTCGCAGGCCGCGGACCGGGCCGTGGAGCTGCTCGATCTGGTCGGTATTCCCGAACCGGCGGTGCGCGCCAAGGCTTTTCCGCACGAATTCTCCGGCGGTATGCGTCAGCGCGTGGTGATCGCTATGGCGATCGCCAACGATCCGGAACTGATCATCTGCGACGAACCCACCACCGCCTTGGATGTGACGGTGCAGGCGCAGATCCTCGACCTGCTGCGCAAGGCGCGCGACATCACCGGCGCCGGCGTCATCATGATCACCCACGATATGGGGATCGCGGCCACGCTGGCCGACCGCGTGGCCGTGATGTACGCCGGGCGGATCGTCGAAAACGCCCCCGCCGCCGAGCTGTTCAACTCGCCGCGAATGCCGTACACCGTCGGTCTGCTCGGTTCCATCCCGCGGATGGACGGTCCGGCCCGGGCGCCGCTCATCCCGATCGTGGGCGCTCCCCCGCCCATGCACGCCCTGCCGCCCGGCTGCCCCTTCGCGCCGCGCTGCCCGGTCTCGATCGACGACTGCCTGGCCGCGGAGCCGCCCCTGCAGGAAACCGCGCCCGCGCATCGGGCGGCGTGCATCCGCACCACCGAACTGGGGACCGCGGACCTGTTCGCGGCCTACCGCCACGACACCGACAGCGTCGCCGCACCCGAGCCCGCCGATTCCGACGTGGTGCTGCGGGTTTCGGGCCTGACCAAGACCTTCCCGGTCACCTCCGGCGTGGTCTTCAAGCGGCGCACCGGTGAGGTGCGCGCGGTCGACGGCATCGATTTCGCGGTGCGCAAGGGGCGCACGCTCGCGCTCGTCGGTGAATCCGGATCCGGGAAATCGACCACGCTGAGCCAGATCATGGACCTCGCGCAACCCCAGGCGGGCACGATCGAGGTCTTCGGCGAGGATGTCGCGACGCTGAGCAAGCAGCGCAAACGCGATATCCGCCGCAAGCTGCAGATCGTGTTCCAGGATCCGTCGTCCTCGCTGGATCCGCGCCTGCCGATCTTCGACGCCCTGGCCGAGCCGCTGCGCGTCGACGGCCGGTCCCGCGACGAAATCCGCAAGCGGGTACCGGAATTGCTGAAACAGGTCGGACTGCGCGCCGAGCACGCCGATCGCTATCCGGCCGACTTCTCGGGCGGGCAGAAGCAGCGCATCAATATCGCCCGGGCGATGGCGCTGGACCCGCAGCTGCTGGTACTCGACGAGCCGGTGTCCTCCCTCGACGTTTCCATTCAGGCCGGGGTGCTGAACCTGCTGCGGGATCTGCAGGCCGAACGCGGACTGTCGTATCTGTTCGTCTCCCACGACCTTTCGGTGGTCCGCAACCTCGCGCACGATATCGCGGTCATGTATCGCGGCAAGATCGTCGAATCCGGTCCGGCCGAGCAGATTTTCGCGGCACCGCAGCACGAGTACACCCGCGCGCTGATCGACGCGGTTCCGCTTCCGGTCGTGGCACGCTAGGAGTTCGTCGTGAGGATACGTTCGCGGACACTGCGTTCGGCGGCTGTCGTACTGGCGGCCGGCGTGGCTGTCGCCCTGGCCGGGTGCGCATCCGTGAACACCACGAACGGACCCGCGAGCCTCGGAACCGCCAACGACATCAATCCGCAGCCGCGCGCGGCGGTGCGCGACGGCGGCAACCTGCGATTGGCGATCAGCGGATATCCGGCGAACTGGAATTCCCTGTCCATCGACGGCAACGAGTTGGAGACCGGTGAGGTGCTGTGGCCGTTGATGCCCCGGTCGTACCTGATCGACGCGTCCGGCAATTTGACGATCAACAAGGACTATTTCACCGATATCCAGCTCACCGGTACCGATCCGCAACAGGTCACCTACACCATCAACCCCAAGGCGGTGTGGAGTGACGGATCACCGATCACCTGGGAGGACATCGCCTCCCAAGCCCATGCGCTGTCGAGTGTGGACACCCGCTATCTGATCGCGATCAACAACGGGTTCGATCGGGTCGACAAGGTCGAACGCGGGGTCGATGACCGACAGGCCGTGATCACCTTCAAGCAGCATTACGCGGATTGGCGCGGTCAGTTCGCCGGAAACGCGATGCTGTATCCGAAGTCGGTCACCGCCGACCCGGATACCTTCAATCGCGCGCTCGCCGGCGGCATTCCGCTCACCTCCGGCCCGTTCGTGATCCGCTCCACCGACCGCACGCAAGGCCGAATCGTGCTGGGCCGCAATCCGAAATGGTGGGGCGATACTCCGAAACTGGACACCATCACCTTCAGTGTGATGGATCAGGCCGCATATGCGGCGGCCCTGCAGAACAACGAACTCGACGCCGCACGCCTGAACTCCATCGAGGATCTGGCGACCGTGCGCAGCAGTGCCGAACTGGTCGTACGCCACGCACCGGGAAATTTGTGGCGGCACATCACCTTCAACGGCGCGCCCGGTTCGATTCTGGCCGATCCCGCACTGCGCGTGGCCCTTTCGAAGGCCGTCGACCGGCAGGGCATCGCGAACGCGATCGAGAACGGTCTGGTGTCCAATCCGAAACCGTTGAACAACCACATCTTCGTTCAGGGGCAAGAGGGCTATCAGGACAACAGCCTGCCCTACGATCCCGCGGCCGCCGCGCGCGAACTCGATGCGCTGGGCTGGAAACAGCAGGGCGATGTGCGGGTCAAAGACGGCCGCCGCCTCGAAATTCGCGATGTGATGTACAACGACCCCACCTGGGTTCGGGTCGCGCAGATCGTCCAGGGTGATCTCGCGAAGGTCGGCGTGAAGCTGATCATCGCGACCCGGCAACGGCAGGGTTTCTTCACCGATGCGATGATCCCCGGTGATTTCGATATCGCTCAGTTCCAGTTCTCGGGTGACGCGTTCCCCTTCGGGAGCATCCCGCAGATCTACGCCTATCACCCTGATGACGAGCAGAGCAATTTCGGTCGCATCGGCTCCCCGGAGCTGAACGCACTGATCGAACGGACCCTCAGCGAATTGGACCCGAAAAAGGCCATCGACCTCGCGAACCAGGTGGACCGCAAGGTTTTCGAAGAGGGTTTCTCGCTGCCGCTCACTCAGGATCCGGGCAACTACGGGGTACGGACCACCATTGCCAACTACGGCGCTCCCGGCCTGGCCACCTACGACTACACCAAGATCGGCTTCGTAAGTTAGCCGCCCGTCCCGACGAAAGGAGAACGAGGCCATGCGGATTCGTTCGACGATAACCCGGCTCGCGATCCCCGCGGTCGCGTTCGGATTGCTGCTGTCGGGGTGTTCGGGCTCCACGACCGGGGCGGGGAGTTCCGACCTCGGCACGACCAACGACATCAATCCGCACGACGTCGCCGACCTTCGCGACGGCGGAAATCTCCGGTTGTCGATCTCGGAGTTCCCGCCGAACTGGAACACCCTCCAGATCGACGGCAACAACTACGACATCACCGCGGTGGAACGGCCGATGCTGCCACAGGCATTCACCATCGATGCCGCCGGCGGCACGCATCTCAACACCGACTACTTCACCAACGTCGAGTTGACCGGCACCGATCCGCAAACCGTCACCTACACCATCAACCCGAAGGCGGTGTGGACGGACGGGACGCCGATCACGTGGGAGGACATCGCCTCTCAAGCCGAGGCGCTGAGCGGTCGCCATCCGGAGTATCTGATCGCCAACAATATGGGTTTCGATCGGGTCGCGAAGGTCGAGCGCGGTGTCGACGACCGCCAGGCGGTGGTGACATTCAACAAGCATTTCGGTGAATGGCAGGGCCAGTTCTCCGGTAACAGCCTGCTGTACCCGAAGTCGGTGACCTCGAATCCGGACGCGTTCAACAAGAGTCTCGTCGACGGGATCAAGGTGACGGCCGGACCGTTCGTCGTCCAATCCACCGATCGCACTCAAGGGCGTATCACGCTGGGGCGCAACCCGAAATGGTGGGGCGCGACGCCGAAACTCGACACCATCAATTTCAGCGTGCTCGATTCGGCGGCGCTGGTGCCCGCTTTGCAGAACAACGAACTCGACGCGATCGGAATCGGTAGCCGCGGCGATCTGCTGACGGCTCAGGGCGTTCCGAATGTCTCCATCCGCCGCGCGCCGGCGCTGCAGTGGTCGCATCTCACATTCAACGGCGCCCCCGGGTCGATTCTGGAGGATCCGAAGGTTCGCGTCGCCGTCTCGAAGGCGATCGATCGGCAGGGTATCGCGAACGCGATTCAGAACGGACTCGTCGCCGAACCCAAGCCGCTGAACAATCACATCTACCTGGAGGGGCAGAAGGGCTACCAGAACAACGCCCTGCCCTACGACCCCGACGCCGCCGCCCGCGAACTCGATGCCCTCGGCTGGAAATTGCAGGGTGACGTGCGTGTGAAGGACGGTCGCCAACTCGAGATCCGCGATGTGATGTACAACGATCCCTCCTGGGTGCAGATGGCGCAGATCATGCAGCAGAATCTCGCCAAGATCGGCGTGAAGCTCACGATCGACACCCGGCCGGGACAGGGCTTGTTCACCAATGTGTTCCAGAAGGGTGATTTCGATCTGGCGCAGTTCACCTGGGTCGGTGACCCGTTCCCCTTGGGCAGCATCAGCCAGATCTGGGGCTACGACCCGAACAACTGGCAGGGCAATTACGGCCATATCGGTTCCCCGGAACTCAATGATCTGATCGAGAAGACCGTCTCCGAGCTGGACCCTGGCAAGGCCATCGAGCTGGCCAATCAGGTCGACCGCCAGATCTTCGCCGAGGGCCATTCCCTCCCGCTGCTGCAGTCGCCCGGCATCGTCGCGACCCGTTCCAATCTCGCCAACTACGGCGCTCGCGGCCTGGCCACCCTCGACTGGACGAAAGTCGGCTACCTGAAGTGATGTCCGGTACCGGCCATCCCCTGGCCTATCCGGTTCTCACCACGATCGGCGCCCTGGTGATCTGCATCGCCTGGGCGCCGTTCGCCGATTCGGAGCAGCTCGCCATGTTGGCGGCGGTCGCCTGTGTTGTGCTGCTGTACAGCGGGTTTCGTCTCGCGGTGGCGTTCGGAGTGGTGCCGTGGCGCACGCTCCCGGCGGGGACGTTCCGGGTGAAACGGGTACGCCAGCAGAACCGGTTGCTGAGCCGATCGTGGCTCGAGCTGACCTCCGGGGGCCGGACTCGCTGGCTGCCGGTCTATTTCGATCCGCCACTCGTCGGCCTGACGGAATCCGAGGCCACCTGCGACGCCACCGCGGTCGTACACGGCCGGCGTCTGTTCGCATCCGGCGCGGTCCGCGACTCCGAACCGCAAGGCCGCCTGATCGACAACCCGACCCGCCCCGACCCCGACGGCCCGTCCCACGCCGCCGCATCCACCCGCCTCGGCCGCCGCCTCCTCCTCGACGCCCAGTTCGCCGTCGTCGCCCCCTTCGCCGGCCTGTTCTGGATCTACGTCGCCGGCGGCGGCGTCCCCGCCTTCGCCGGGGCGACCGTGGTGGCGGCCGCCACCGCCACCTGGTTCGCCGCCATCCGGGGCTCGGATCCGAGCTGAGGGGTCGCATCGGTCCGAGAAGCATTATCTCGCAGTGAGAAGAAGGCTGTACTCCTCGTAGCCTCCGACGATCGACTCACGGTCCTCCGCAGGCTGCGGCGCCGATTCACCTTTGTGCGCGTTTGGCTTTCGCGGCTGCGCGGCGTTCCATCTCCTCGCGTTCCAGGACCTTCGCCTGCTCCAATGTCGGTGCGGTGCCACCCAATCGGGCCGGGACCCAGCGGGCGCCCGCGGGCATGTCGTAGTCGCGTTGTGCCGCGTCGAGCAGTTTCTCCATGCTGGAACGCAGGGTGGCGGTCAGGGCGTCGGCGGGTTCGGTAGGGGGTATGGGTTCGCCTACCTGGATGTTGATCCGGAAGTTGTGGCGGCCCAGTTGTTTCGGGATGTCTTTGGTCCAGACGCGTTGGGCGCCCCAGATCGTCATGGGAACGATGGGGACGGCGGCTTCGATCGCCATGCGGGCGGCGCCGGATTTGAATTCCTTCAGTTCGAAGCTGCGGCTGATGGTGGCTTCGGGGTAGACGACGACGATTTCGCCGTCGCGCAGGGCGGTGACGGCGCGGGCGTAGGACTCGGCGCCGGCGGTGCGGTCCACGCCGATCGCCTTGCAGTGCTTCATGAGCCAGCCGACGATGCCGTGTTCGAGTTCGGCCTTCATCATGTAGCGGACGTTGCGGCCGGATTCGCGCCCGACCAGGCCGACCTCCATGAAGTCCAGGTAGGCCGTGTGATTCACGGCCAGGACCGCACCGCCGGTGCGCGGGATGTTCTCCCCGCCGACGATGTCGATCTTCAGGCCCTGTGCCCAGAAGATGGCGCGGACCAATCCGGTGAGGACGTCGAACACGGGCTCTCGCGTCATCGGTGAAACTCCTGGTACAACCGGGCCGATCCTGCCGTCAGGAGTCGGCATCTCCCGCTTCGGCGGCGCGACGTGCCGCACGCTTCTCCGCTTTCGCCTTCGCCTCGGCCGCGTCCATCGCGTCGGCTTCCTCCAGCGTCGGTGCGCCGCCGCCCAATCGGGCCGGGACCCAGTACGCGCCGGGCTCGTGCGTGTAGTCCTTCTGCAGGTCGAGCAGCATGTCCCGCATGGTCGAGCGCACGGTCTCGGTGAGTTCGGCGACGGCCTTCTCGTCCGCCTCGGCGGGCGGGAGGATGGGTTCGCCGACGGCGATCGAGATGGGAGTGTTGGTGCGGCCCAGGCGTTTCGGGTGTCCCTTGGTCCACACGCGTTGCGCACCCCAGATCGTCATCGGAATGATCGGGACGCCGGCCTCGATGGCCATCCGCGCGGCACCCGATTTGAATTCCTTGATCTCGAAGCTGCGGCTGATGGTCGCCTCGGGATAGACCCCGACCAGCTCGCCGCGGCGCAGATAGTCCACGGCCGCCTTGTAGGAGTCCGCGCCGGCCCCGCGGTCGACCGGGATGTGCCGCAGCACGCGCATGATCGGCCCGGAGATCGCGTTGTCGAAGACTTCCTTCTTCGCCATGAACCGGATATAGCGCTTCGGCGTCCGCGCGGGCAGGCCCGCGTAGGTGAAGTCCATATAGCCGGTGTGGTTGATCGCGATGACCGCGCCGCCCTGCGCGGGGATGTTCTCTGCCCCCGTGACGTCGAATTTCAGTCCCTGTACGAAGAAGACGGTCCGGGCCAGGCCGATGATCGTCCGGTATACGGGTTCCACAATTCCGCTAGCGTAGTCGCTGTCACATTTTCGCGACCGACCGCGGCACAGGAAACGAGGTTCAGCGCAGTGGAAAGCCCCAGTCCAGCATCGCGTGCAGGCGGCCGCACACCACGAGAGGGTAGGCGTGGCGCTGCAGACCGGCCGGGCAGCGCGGCGCGGCAGGCGACTCTCGGCGGCGCGGGCAGGCGGTCTGGCGATCGTCGTCGCGGGCATCCTCGCCGGATGTGATTCGCAGGTCGGCATCGAGGGCACCGACTATCACAAGGACGAGAAGTCCTCCGCGGCAACACGTTCCGCCGCACCGTCGACATCGCGGATCGCCGCTCCCGCTCCGGCAGCACCCGAGTCCGCCGTCGCGGTGGCCCTCGTGACGGCCGATCCGCAGGCCACCGAGGCCATGACGCGGTGGGTGACCGATCTGCGGCGGCTCACTCCCGCGGACATGGAAGCCAAGTGCTGGACGATGGCTCCCCGCAACGTCGAGACGATGTATGCCGACAAGCCGGCGATCGAGTCGGCGCTGGCACAGCCCGGCAGCGACAACGGCACCGCCCTGGTGTGGAAGTCGGCGAGCGGAGCCGCCGACGCGGTGACCGTCGTCGCCGAGCGAGCGGATATCGCCACCGGATATGCCTGCCCGCGGGTCTACCCCGCCGGCGCCGAGATCGGTTTCGGCACCGGTAGCGAGGCCCAGACCGCCGACGCCCGCCACGTCGTCCGGCGCTACCTGTCACGCCAGACCGGACATCCGATCGACGCGGCGGACCAGGAAAGCTCGCATCCGCTGCTGTGCACCGCCGACACCGCCTGGGATCCGAACGGCACCGGACGCACCTCGCGCCCCCCGCTGGCCACGAATGCGGCCAAACTCACGGCTGCGACCGCCTTCGCCGATCAATCGCTCAGCTCCACCGCCCTGAACAGCACCTACCTGTCCATCTCCGCAACGGTCACGGCCGGCGGCAGCCAGCAGGAACGGACATACACCGTCAAAGCGACAGACAATGGATATTGCATCGGCGACGTTTCGGCGTGATGTGCGGAGGCGGGCGGGCATCGTTGCGATAGCTCAGGAGTAACCGCCCCCGGATGACAGCGGGCGCCACGACGACCCGCCCGCACTCAGACCAGTTCGGGGACGCGCAGATGCGCGAGGGCGACCTCGAAATCGCCGACTTCGAGGACGTCGACACCGGCTCGACGGGTTCCTACGCGACGCAGGGTGGCGAGTTGTTCGCGGTTGTTTTCGACCGCGTCGGCGCTCTCGAAGGTCTCACAGGCGACTCCGCGGCCGTTCGCCCGATCGACCAGCAGGCTCGTGCTGCAGAACCCCGGCATCTGTTCCAGCTGCGACGCCACCATGGACTTGTAGGTCTCGATCGCCGTCCCGAACCGGCTCGTATCGTCGGACTTGGCCCACGTGAGCTGGGCACATGCGCCTTCGGGGAGGCGATGGTCACGGTGCATGACCGCGACCTCCCACTGCTCGACCCGCGCCGAATCGGCACCGAGCATCCGGACGGCACCATCGCGCAGCGAGCGCACCCGATCGGCGCTCTCGCGCATCATGTCCTCGGACTCCCACGACGTCGTCGCGATGCAGCGACCGGACCGGCGGTCGACCAGCAACGACATCCCGACACAGCCGGGCATGTTCTCCAGGGCCGGCATCACCTCGTCGCGCATATGCGCGATGCCGGCGTCTAGGGCGGAGGGCTTCGCTTGAATAGTCGTAGAACGTGCGTACACGGTCCACTTCCTCTGTACTCGGGGCAGCGCCCCGGTGGCGCCACCGTGCACCTCTACACTGCGCCGGTCCTACGGCGGAGGCAATAGCTCCGAAATAACCGATATCGAGCCCGCCGAAAGCGCCCCTCAGGCTGTGGGAGCCCGTTCAACCGCTACCCTGGGTGGCTGGTAGCCGGGTTCAGGAGGGACTTCTTCGTGCAGATCACCAGCGTCGGACATGCCGGATTCCACATCCGCACCGCAGCCGGGACGATCCTCTGTGATCCGTGGGTGAACCCGGCCTATTTCGCGTCGTGGGTCCCGTTCCCGGACAACACCGGGCTGGACTGGGACGAGCTTGGAAACTGCGATTTCCTCTACGTCTCGCATTTGCATCGCGACCACTTCGACGCGAAGAACCTGCTCGACCATGTGAACAAGGACGCCACCGTCCTGCTGCCGGACTATCCGGTGCCGGATCTGCAACGCGAACTCGAGAAGCTGGGTTTCCACACCTTCTTCGAGACCAAGGACTCGGTCAAGCACACGATCACCGGCCGGGACGGGCACGAGCTCGACATCATGATCATCGCGCTGCGGGCGCCGGCCGACGGGCCGATCGGTGATTCGGGTCTGGTCGTCTCCGATCGCGAGACCGTGTGTTTCAACATGAACGACGCGCGGCCGGTGGATATGGACGTCCTGCGCGAGCAGTTCGGACATATCGACATCCACCTGCTGCAGTATTCGGGCGCCATCTGGTACCCGATGGTCTACGACATCCCGAGCAAGACCAAGGCGAACTTCGGCAAGCAGAAGCGTCAGCGCGGAATGGACCGCGCGCGTAGCTATATCGAGCAGGTCGGCGCCACCTGGGTGGTGCCCTCGGCCGGGCCGCCGGTGTTCCTCGACGACGAGCTGCGCTACCTCAACGACGACGGCGAGAACCGCTACTCCGCCGACAACGGCAATATCTTCCCGGATCAGATGGTGTTCCTGGAGCAGATGCGCATCCACGGCAATTCCGGTGGCGTGCTGATGATTCCGGGTTCGGTCGCGGATGTGCGAGGGAAGGAACTGGATCTGACCCATCCGTTCGATCCGGCCGAGATCTACGACGACAAGGCCGGCTACATCGAGCGGATGGCACAGCGCATGGCGCCGGTGCTGGAACGCGAGAAGGCTTCCTGGGCAACCGAGGACGGCACGCCGCTGCTGCCCCAGCTCAAGGAACTGTTCGAACCGATCATGGCGCAGAGCGATCTGATCTGCGACGGTATCGGCTATCCGGTCGGCCTGGTGATGGGCGAGGAAACCGTGGTCCTCGACTTCCCGAAGCGGCTGGTGCGCGGGCCGATCGAGGGAGAGGGCAAGTACCGCTACGGGTTCCGCATCGCGCCGCAACTGGTCCGCACCGTGCTGCGCGACAACGAGCCGGACTGGGTGAACACCATCTTCCTGTCCACGCGCTTCCAGGCGTGGCGGATCGGCGGCTACAACGAATTCCTCTACACCTTCTTCAAATGCCTCACCGACGAGCGCATCGCCTATGCCGATGGCTGGTTCGCCGAGGCACACGACGATTCGGCCTCCACCGAGCTCGCCGGGTGGGAGGTGCAGCGCCGCTGCCCGCACCTCAAGGCGGATCTGTCGAAATTCGGTGTGGTGGAAGGCAATACGCTCACCTGCAATCTGCACGGCTGGCAGTGGGATCTGGAGACCGGGCGCTGCAAGACGTCCAAGGGGCATGAACTTCGTTCGCGCAAGCTGTGAACGAGGGCGAACTATTCGTGCAAACTCGCGACGACGAGCGGATTTCCGCGCGGACGGCCCAGGTTTGCACGAATAGTTCACCGCTCTCAGCCGGGCGCCGAGCGGCTGAGCGACTCCCATGCTCGATACCCTTCGGAACGCGCCGCATACAGGTCGGCGACCTGATCGAAGGATGTGCCGCCCACGATCAGGCGACGCGGCGGATCCTCCAGTTCGACCAGTTTCATGATCACCGGCGCGGCCGAACTCGGCGCCGGGCCGGATTCGTCGCCCCACATCCGCGCGAGTTCTTCGCGCAGTGGTTCGTAGTGCGACAGGGCCTCGGTCGCGGTCGTCCCGGCGGTGAACAGGTCGGTGTCGTAGCCGCCCATCTCCAGGTTGGTGACCTTGATTCCGAAGGGTTCCACCTCCATCGCCAGCGCTTCGGTCAGCGAGGCCAGCACCGCCTTCCCGGCGCCGTAGTAGCCGACCGCGGCCATACCGCCCGCCGTGCCCATCGAGGTGACCTGGAGGATGCGGCCGTGCCCCTGCGCGCGCAGATGCGGCAGCACGGCCTGGACGACCCACACCGCGCCGAAGAAGTTCACATCCAGATGAGCGCGGATCTGGTCCTCGGTCGCCTCCTCGACCATGCCGTAGAGCATGACGCCCGCGTTGTTCACCACGATGTCGAGCTCGCCGACCAGCGCAACCGCCTGTTCGATTGCCTCGCATACGGCCCGGCGATCCGAGACGTCCACGCCGAGCGGAATCAGCCGATCCGTTTGTGCCGCAGCCAGTTCCCGTAACGGATCGATGTCGCGGGCGGCCGCGACAACTCGATCACCGGCACGCAAGGCGGCTTCGGTGAACGCCCGCCCCAGCCCACGGGAAGCACCGGTGATGAACCAGGTCTTACCGATGGTCATAGTCCACATCCTCTCACCATGAGACGGTCCGTCTCGTCTCGAGAGAGTGTGGGCGACGGGCGTCGCCTTGTCAACACGAACCGTCTCGTCTCGCAAGAACTGCTAGGGTCGACCGCGTGCCCGATACCGCGAAGTCCGAACCCGACCGCGCCCGGCGCAGCGAGAAGTCGCGGCAGGCGATTCTGGCGGCCACCCGCGCGTTGCTCTCCGAGGTCGGGTATCGGAAGGTCTCGATCGAGGCGATCGCCGCACGTGCGGGCGTCGGCAAACAGACGATCTATCGCTGGTGGCCGTCCAAGGGCGCGGTGATCTTCGAGTCCTTCCTCGACCTGAGCGAATCGGACGGGCAGGGCATCTCACTGCCGGACACCGGCGATATCGAGGCGGACCTGAAACTCGTGATGCGAGCGACGGTCGCCGAATTCGCCGATACGGAATTCGAGAAGCCCGTGCGGGCGCTCAACACCGAGATCATCAACGATCCGGAACTGGCCGCACAGTACGACCGGCAGTTGCGGCGTCCCGTCGACGACGCCAAGAAGGAACGGTTACGCAGCGCGCAGGCGGCGGGCCAGGTGCGCGCGGACGCCGACCTCGATCTGATGCTCGAAATGTTGTACGCCCCGCTGTATCAGCGGTGGCTGCTGCGGTACGGACCCCTCGACGACGCGTATGCCGATGCGCTGGTGGAGCTCACACTTCGCGCCTTCGGCCCTGAGTCACGAAACCGCCGGAGCGAGCGCTGATCCGCGGGCCGTACGCCGATATCGCCGTCAGTCCGGTGCGGCGGTGCGACCCTGCCCGAGGACGCCGATGACGGCGGCGAGCAACGTCAGTACGCAGCCGACGACGGTCAGCATCGACAGCCGGGTGCCCGTCGGCGCGACGACATCCAGTACCACCGAACCGATGAGCTGGCCGGACACCGAGGTCAGCCCGAACAGGAGCACCCCGATCCAGCGCACGATCAGCGCCGCCACCGCGATGAAGAAGACCCCGATCGCCCCGCCGAGATAGAGCCACGGTTCGGTGGGAAAGCCGGTGGGCCAACCGATCCGCGCGAGCTGCGCCGCCTCGACCACGAGCAGCCCCACGGTTCCGGTCGCGAAATTGATCGTCGTGGCCGGCACCGGCCCGCCGACGGTCGCCAGCCGCCCGTTGACCGCCTGCTGCCACGCCAGGCCGAGACCGGCCAGCGCGGGCAGCGCGATCAGCAGATAGGCCGCACCTCCACCGGAACCGGATACGCCGCCGGAGCGCCCCAGTGCGGCGACACAGACCGCACCGACCGCGAGTGCCGCCGCACCGAGTCGCACCGGCGTCACGGGCGTCACGCCGGCCGGTCCCACACCCAGCCGGTCCACGACGAGTCCGCTGGTCAATTGACCGGCGACCACGGCGATGGTGAAGGCGGTGACGCCGATCGTCGCCACGGACAAGCCTTGACACGCAACGAAGAACGCGCCGCACAGTCCGCCCAGCAGATGCCACCACCGCAGCCGGCCGGCGTGCACCGACCGGCGGATCGCGGCCAGGCCCGCGCGCAGTCGCCCGCTGAAACCGCTGACGACGAGGAGCAGGAGCAGCCCCGAGCCGAAACTGATGACGGCGGCGGCGATTCCGTCGTTCAGCCGATCGCCGAGATCGCCGTTGATTCGCGCCTGGACCGCCACACCGGCGCCGCAGCACAGGCCCAGCAGCACGCCGATCCAGCGCCGCACGTCGGTTCGTTCACGGACTGCGGTCATATCCGCCACGGTAGTTGGTCCGGACGAGCCGAAGCCGCGTCCCGGATCGCCCGGCGGAGCGGGTCAGCTCCGATGGTTCAGGCCCTCCGGGTCGAAACCGTTGTTGTCCACCGGAACCCAGCCCTTGGCGGCGAAATCCCGATCGGTCGTCCCGGCGCCGACCAGCCCGCGGTTGGAGTTCATATCGCTGATCAGCTCGGAGACCGGGTGCGAATCGCTGTAGTGATAGCCCTGGGCGAGCGCGAAGCCGAGTTCGGTCAGCACGGCCGCCTGATATTCGGTTTCCACACCCTCGGCGATCACCTGCAGATCCAGCGACTTGCTCAGCGCCGCAATCACTCCCAGCAGCGGCGGCGCGGGCGAATCGGATCGGATCGCGGCGACGAAGGACTGGTCGACCTTGAGGATGTCGCTGGGGATGGTGGCCAACCGGCTCAGCGAGGAGTAGCCGGTGCCGAAATCGTCGATGGCGATGCGAACGCCGCTGTCGCGCAATTGGTGGAGATTCGCGATGGCGGTTTGGGATTCGGCGGCCAGTTCGCTCTCGGTGACCTCGAGGACGAGCTGCTCGGCGGGCCAGCCGGTGTCGGCGAGGATGCCCGAGACCCGGTCGGCGTAGTTGGTCTCGGCCAATTCGAGACCGCTGACGTTGACGTTGAGGGTCAGATCGAGCTGTGCGAAGGTCTGCTGCAGCCGGGCCGCATCCGCACACGCACGCCGCAGGACCAGCTCGTCGAGGTCGGAGATCAGGTCGTATTCCTCGGCGACCCGGATCAGTCCCTCGGTGGTCACGTCGGGCTGGGCATTGGACGACCAGCGCAGCAGGGCCTCCACCCCGACCGCCTGGGCACCGTCCTCACCGAGGCTCACGATGGGCTGGTAGTGCACGTCCAACGCACCCGTATCGATGGCCTCGCGCAGTTCGACCGCCAACGGCAGCTGCCGCGACGATTCCAGCACCGTGCGATTGCGCCCGGCCTGCTTGGCCCGGTACAGGCCCACATCGGCGCGACTGACCAGCAGCGATCCGGATTCGCCGGGCTGCCAGGAGGTGACACCCGCCGAACATCCCGTGGTGACCGCGGCGCGCAGCTGTTCGGTCAGCAGGATCGCGGCCTGTTCGGTGGTGTTGGGCAACAGCAGCGCGAACGCGTCGCCGCCGTATCGGGCCAGCACCTGATCCGGGCCCAGCAGCTTCGACCAGGTGTCGCCGACGCGCTGCAGTACGGCATCGCCGGCGCGATGGCCGAGATGATCGTTGATCTTCTGGAACCGGTCCAGGTCCACCAGGACCAGAGCCAGCCCCTGACCGGTCCGCCCGGCATGTCCGATGGCGCTGTTGAGCGCGCGATCGAAACCGCGGCGGTTCAACAGCCCGGTGAGGGTGTCGATATCGGCATCGGAGGCCATCCGCGTGAGGATGCCGACCACGATGCCGACGCCGACCGTGATGCCGGCCGGGATGATGCCCGACCACCAGGGCAGACCCCGGGACGGCACCACCCACAGACACAGCACGACCGCGAACGCCACATGCGCCCCGGCGAGCCGCCAGGCGAAGAAGATCGCGGCATCGGCGGCGACGAAGACGTAGAAGGCGGCGAGCGTGATCGCGCCGACGGTGTTCGGGAACCAGTGCACGGCGATGGTGACCAGCACCGTCGCCACCGCGACATACCCGTGGTGCACCCAGTGCGGCTGGCGAGGCCCCCAGATCAGCAGGCTCACGCCGAGCAACAGCGCGACCAGGGCGGCCGAGCCGACCAGCGGGCGGTTGCCCTCGTTTCCCGGTGCGATGGCAGTGATCAGCAGGCCCAGGACCCCACCCATGACGTAGAACGCCCCGGTGGTCCGAGCCATGACCATTGCCGTCGCCAGCGCCGATGCCGCCCGAACCTGCGTGCGGGTATCGCCGCGAGACCCGAGTCCTCGCACGCCGTCCAGCCTAGACAACGCGGTGCATAGCAGTAGTGACAACCGCCGGATTCGAGGCCGAAGTCACCGCGGCCGCGCCGCGAACATCCCAGCGGCGCCGCGGCAACCGTCATCGCGGCGGTGTCGCGATCACTACCGCGGCGGCTCGAGCACCTCGCGGCCCACGAACGGGACCAGCGCGGCGGGCACCCGGACCGAGCCGTCGGCCTGCTGGTGATTTTCCAGCAACGCGACGATCCAGCGCGTGGTCGCCAGGGTGCCGTTGAGGGTCGCGGCGATCTGCGGCTTGCCGTTCTCGTCCCGGTAGCGCACCGACAGGCGGCGGGCCTGGAAGGTGGTGCAGTTCGAGGTCGAGGTGAGCTCGCGATAGGTCTGCTGGGTCGGCACCCAGGCCTCGCAGTCGAATTTGCGAGCGGCCGAGCTGCCGAGATCACCGCCTGCCACATCGATGACCCGATACGGGACCTCGATCGCGGCGAGCATCTCCTTCTCCCAGTTCAGCAGGCGGCGATGTTCGGCGTCGGCGTCCTCGGGCCGGCAGTAGACGAACATCTCGACCTTGTCGAACTGGTGCACGCGGATGATGCCGCGGGTGTCCTTGCCGTAGCTGCCGGCCTCGCGGCGGAAGCACGACGACCAGCCGGCATAGCGCTTCGGCCCGTCGCTCAGGTCGAGGATCTCGCCCGAGTGGTAGCCGGCCAGCGGCACCTCGGAGGTGCCGACCAGGTACAGATCGTCGTCGTCGAGGTGATAGACCTCGGCCGAATGCTGGCCCAGGAAGCCCGTTCCGGCCATGATCTCCGGGCGCACCAGCACCGGCGGGATCATCATGGTGAAACCGTTGGCGACCGCGCGCTGGGCGGCCAGTTGCAGCAGGCCCAGTTGCAGCAGGGCGCCGTAGCCGGTCAGGAAGTAGAAGCGGGCGCCCGAGACCTTGGCGCCACGTTCCATGTCGATCAGTCCGAGCGACTCGCCCAGGTCGAGATGATCGCGCGGCGAGAAGTCGAATTCGGTGGGCGTGCCCACTGTTTCGAGCAGAACGAAATCGTCCTCGCCGCCGGCGGGCGCGCCCTCCTGCACGACGTTCGAGATCGCGCGGTGGGCGGTGTCGAGTTCGGCGTCGGCGGCGTTCTCGGCGGCCTCGGCCTCCTTCACCTTCGCCGACAGCTCCTGCGCATGCGCCAGCAGCGTCGTGCGCTCCTCCGGGGACGCCTTGCCGACCTTCTTGCCCAGCGCCTTCTGCTCGGCGCGCAGGTTGTCCGCCGTCGCGACCGCGGCGCGGCGGGCGGCATCCGCCTCGAGCAGGGCGTCCACCAGCGCCGGGTCCTCACCGCGGGCACGCTGCGAGGCACGGACCGCTTCGGGATTCTCGCGCAGGAATCGGAGGTCGATCATGGGCAATCAGCCTAGTGGGAGGTGTCCACCGCATTTTCTGTGGATCCGGTGAAATCCGAACCGATCATGGCAGGCCTCGCGCGGGGCCTGCCATGATGGACGGCGATGTCCTCCGACGATGGGGCGCCAGCGGCGCCGGAACCGGGAAACGAAGAATCCGACATGCCTCGCCGCAGGCGTGCCGGGGCGAACCGTCGCCGCCCGTCGCCGGGCGCCGGGAAACGCTTCGGCCAGGACGGCAAGGCGCTGCATCCGCACCGGTTGCGATGGGGATTGCTCGCGGTCGCCGTCGGTGCCGTGGTGGCGGCGCTGGTGACGCTGTCCATCTCGGGGTTTCGCAGTTCGCACGGGCTGGAGGTGCACGATCCCGGTTCGGGCAAACCACCCGCCGGTCGCGCCGACGCCGCCTTCGGCGCCGCCAAGACCGGCGACTGCCTCACCTGGACCAGCACCAAAACCCTGGATCTGACCAAGGTCAACTGCGCCGACAAACATCTGTTCGAGGTCACCGCCGACATCGACCTGAGCAAATATCCGGGCCGCGAGTTCGGGCCGGGCTCGGCCTTCCCCGATTCGCTGCGCTTCGGCGAACTGCGCGACGAACACTGCGCATCGGCCGCGGCCGCCTATCTCGGCGGCCGGCTCGACCCCCGGGGGCGGTTCGTGGTCGGCATGGTCAACCCGGGCGAACCGGGCTGGCGCAACGGCGATCGGACCATCCGGTGCGGGTTGCAGTTGGTGAGCGCCACGGGCAGCGCGACACAGCAGACCGTCGGCCGGGTGCGTGACAGCGACCAGTCCCGCGTCTTCGATCCGGGCACCTGCATCGGCATCAATCAGAACCTGCCGACCAACGAGCCGGTGCCCTGCGGCCAGCCGCACGCCTACGAGGTGATGTCGACAGTGGATCTCGGCACCCACTTCACCGGCGGGCCGCCGGCGAACGCCGATCAGGACAAGTTCATGCAGGACGAATGTGCCCGCGCCGCAGGCGATTACCTCGGCGGTCAGGACGCGTTGATCAACAAGACGCTGACCATCTTCTGGGACAACCTCGACGCCCGCAGCTGGCTGGTCGGCAGCCACAAGCTGAATTGCCTGGTGGGCAAGGGCTCTCAGGACGGTTTCGCGACGATCACCGGCTCGGCCAAGGGCGATGTGCTGATCGACGGCCAGGCCCCGGTGCCGCCGCCGAGTTCCGGGCGTTCCACCCCGGCGCCGCTGCCGGGCGCGGCTCCCGCGCCGATTCCGCCGCAGCGCTGACGCCATGCCGGTGTCGATGTCGGAGAGCCGGTTCGAAGAACTGGTCGGCGATGCGCTGGATACGATTCCGGCCGCACTCACCCAGGCCATCGAGAACGTGGTGGTGCTGATCGAAGCCCGCAATCCCGATGATCCGCATCTGCTCGGGCTGTATCACGGCATCGCCCTGACCGACCGGGTGGACAGTCAGTACGGCGGCGCGCTACCGGACACCGTCACCATCTACCGCGACACGATTCTGGAAATGTGCGACGACGAACGGCAGGTCGTCGAAGAAGTGGCCATCACCGTGATCCATGAGATAGCTCACTATTTCGGCATTGACGAAGAACGACTGCATCAGCTGGGATGGGGCTAGTTTTTACACGCGTAGCGGGTAAAGTCGAATCGATTCGTGACTCGAGGGAACCGAACCGGGGGCCGTCGCGTCCAATCATCTCGTAGGGGGAATTCTCGTGGTTCCACCGACGGGTCTGCCGGATCCTCTGTGCCGGAACAGCACTGGGGGCCGGACAGCCTCGACACTTGCATAGCCGCCACAAGAAGGAGTTCGAGTCATGGTTGGTTTGCTCGGTGTACAGCCCGAAGTCGTTCTGGCGGCCTCGGCGGAACTCGATCTGCTCGCCGAACGTCTCACGGCCGCCACTGCTTTGAGCGGTCCGGCCACCCACGTCGTCCCCGCCGGCGCCGAAGAGGTCTCCGTCGCCGCGGCAACCCACCTGAACGAGGGCGCTCTCAGCCACGACCGCGCGGCCGCGCAGGCCATCCTCGAATTGCATCACGCGGCCGCGATCCTGCGTCAGCAGCTGGCCTCGTACATCGCCCAGGACGCGGTCAACGCGGCCGGCACCGCCGCCATTCAGTTCTGACCGGCGCCGATCCTTCACCACACCATTCGTTCAGGGGAGAGACAATGTCTGCAGGGATCACCGGAATCTACTGGCTGCCCCGGCTCGCCGAGGGCAACTCGAGTTTGCTGACGGCGGGTCCGCACGCCGTTCCGGCCGCTGCCGCGGCCACGGCCTGGGGCGGGCTGACGGCGGCTTGGGTCGACGCGACCGCGACCGTCACCCGGGTCATGGCCGAACTGGGTGTCGGCATGATCGGCCTCAACGGCGCCGTCGCACTGACCAAACTCGCCGGCTTCACCGGCTGGGCCGAACAGCAGGGCGTGCAGGCGGCGGCGATGGCGGCCAAGGCCTCAGCACACGCCACCGCCAATACCGTTGCCACGCTTGCCATGCCGAGCCTGCCGGAAATCGCCGCGGTGGATGCCGCGCGCGTGGCGGCGCATGCCCACGGCGGCGATCTGGACGGTAGCGCCGAGGCGGCCGAAGCCGCCAAGGCCGCACTGGATGTGCAGGCCGCGCTGGTCATGGACACCTATGAATCCACGGTCGAGGCCATGACGGCGACTCCGGCCGAATTCCTGACGCCGCCGCCGATCGCGGCCGGCGCCGGACTGGCCGACAGCGGCGCCGAGGCGGCTTCGCAGAACACAAGCAGCGACCCGGTGCAGACCGCCATCGGTGTGGCACAGGCGCTCGCGACCGATCCGGGCGTGGTCAGCGCCGCTACCCAGGCGGCCAATGTCGCCGGATCGGTGGCCTCGACGGGCGTGTCCACGGTGGGCAATGTGGCCGGTACCGCGATCGCCGCGGCCACCAGCCATGCCGCACCGGCCGCGAGCATGTCCCCGATGATGATGGGCGGCCTGGGTGGTGTCGCCGCCGCCGGTGGCGCCGCGGCCGCCACTCGTGCCGTGTCCTTCGGTGGAAGCACCGTCGGTATCGGCAACGGTGCCGGCACACTGCAGCTCCCCGAAGGCTGGGGCGCCGGCAATGTCATCGGTGGTCCGGCCGCGACCGCGCCGGTGGCGGAGTCGGCACCCGTCGCGCAGATGGGAGCACCGGCGCCGGCCCGCGCGAACAACGCCGCCGGTAACCCGCTGCTGGGTCGTCAGGTGGACAGCGACGACGACGAGGGCGAGCACCAGGGCAACGACTACCTGCGGGGTGAGCACTTCGCCGACGGCCGGGTCATCGCGCCCGGTGTCATCGGAGCGGACCCGGTCGTGGGAGCGCGCTAAGTGACCGTACTCGGCGACGGCCGCGGTCCGTCGATGCTCGAGTCCGTCGTGTTGTCGCTCGACGAGATGCAGTTTCTGCTCGAGAAACTGGAGATCGACGAGGTGCCGGTCGTGCTCAACGCGATGGGCCGCTACGACAACGTCGTCGACCACGACCGGGCGATGACCGCGGCCGCCGAATCGCTCACCGCGCGTGGGCTACTGGTCGACGACGTCGTCCATCACGACCTGGAAGACCGGCTGCGCGGGCTGTACCGCCCGCACTGGGTGATCTCGATGCGCTGGTACGTCGGCGACCGGGTGAACCGATTCTGCCTCGCCAAGGGCGACAACCTCGACGTCGTCGCCCTGCGCGGGCCGAATTCCTACACCATCGACGAGGCCGGACACGACCTGCCGGACACGATCATGGCGGCGCTGGGTCCGGCGGAGGCGCTCGAGCTCAGCGGAATGAACGTCCTGACCGAGGAACTCAAGCCGATTCTCGGTGATGCCGGGGATGCCGCGACCACCGCGCAGCGCCTGGGCCGGGTGGGGCGGCCGCCCCGCGACGCGCAGGCGCTGGCCTCGGCACTGGTCGAAATCCATTCGCACGCGTCGATCGTCGGTGTGGTCTACAACGATGCCAGCCGCGACATCTCCGACGGGATGATCGCGGTGTACAACACCCGCAACGGGCGGTTCATCGGGGTCACCACCCGCTCCGACGACGAGGTCATGTGGACCTCGCTGGCAAGTGGGACACCGGGCCGGTTGCGGACCGCGATCAAGGACCTCATCGAAAAGCTTCCGCTGCGTGAGGATTTCAAGCCGACGACGCCCGGAGTCGGCTAACCCATCGGATCGTCGGCCTTCGGTTCGACCTTGTATCCGAACGGCGGGGTGTAGCGGCCCCAGCGGACACAGGTCCAACCGCCGTCGGCGGTCGGGGCCAGTTCGATGGTCTCGGTGTTGTCCAGGTGGTTGTTGGTCGTGAACGGCGGTGCGACGCCGGTGAGTTCACGGGCCGCCAGTCGCATCGCGGCGCCGTGACTGACCAGCAACACGTCGCGCGAATCCGAGCCGGGAAGCAGATAGTCGTCCCGAACCTGTTCCAGCACGGGCAGATACCGCTCGAGGACCTCCTCGCCGGATTCGCCGCCCGGCAGCCGCGTATTCAGCTCACCCAGGTGCCAGGACCGGTATACCCGCTGGAATTCCCGGTGCGCTGCTTCGGAATTCTGTCCCTCCAGCTCGCCGACCTGTACCTCGTACACGCCGTCGACCACCTCGGCCGCCACACCGGTCACCGATTCGATATGGCCGGCGGTCTGCTGGGCACGCAGCGCCACCGAGGAGTACAACCGCACCGGTGGCACCGCCAACCGCGCGGCGAACGATTTGGCTTGAGCCACACCGCGTTCGGTGAGCGGTAAACCGGGGACGCGGGTATCCAGAAGTTTCGCTATATTGCCCTCGGTCTCGCCGTGGCGGACCAGCACCAACCTGCCGGAACCGCGGACGGGTTCGCGGGTCGCACCGGTTTCACTCATGAGGCGTCCACCCCCTTTTTCACATCGTCCAACCAGGCCGACGCCGGCTCGTCGGCGGGCGGCGGCGAACCGCTCGGTGAACTCGCCGGCCAGGAGCCCAGATAGCGGATCCGCCCGGCGGTCCGGTGCAGCGCCTTCAGGGCCTCGGCGACGGCGGTGTCATCGATATGGCCGACACAATCCAGATAGAAGCGATAGGTACCCATTCCGGTGCGAGTCGGCCGGGATTCGATCCGGGTCAGATCGACACCGCGAGTGGCGAATTCGGCGAAAACCCGCATCAGCGAACCGGGTTCGTTCGCCAACTCGAGCACCACCAGCGAGGTGCGGTCGGCGCCGGTGCGGGCCGGCGCCTCGCGCGGCGGAGTGACCAGCACGAAACGGGTGATGGCCTGGTCGTGGTCGGCGACACCGGTGGCCAGTTCGACGAGGTTCAGCCGCTGACCGGCCAGCGTGGTCGAGACCGCGGCGTCGGCATGGCCGGCCACGACATCCTCGGCCGCGGCCGCGTTGGAGGCCGAGGTGTACAGCGATGCCTGCGGCATCCGATCCGCCAGCCACAACCGCACCTGCGCGGCCGCCACCGGATAGGCGGCGAGCGTGCGCACCCGCGACAGCTCCATACCGGGTTTCGCCACGATCGTGAACGCCACGTCGAGCTCGGTTTCGGCGATGATCTGCAGCCGTGGGCCCACCGCGAGGGCGTCCAGGGTCGCCGAGATGGAACCTTCGACCGAGCTCTCGATCGGCACCACCGCGCCGTCGGCCGCACCGGACCGGACCATCTCGAGCGCCGCGCCCTGACTGGGCGCGGCTATCCGCTCGACCGGCTCGTCGAAGGCCCCGTCCGATTCGAGTCGGGCCAGGGCCATCTCGGTGAACGTTCCGGACGGTCCGAAATAGGCGATACGCGGCACGGATACGACATTACTGGCAGTTGGCTGCGCGCTCGCCGTTTGTGCGTGCCCGCGGGTAACAGCCCAGGTCGCGGCGGGAAGCGCTCAGGGCGTCAGCACCCGCAGCGCCGCCGTCACCGACTCCACCTGTTCGGTTTCGACGGCCAGGAGCACCTCACGCAGTGCCTGGACGGCCGGAGCGGACAGGCCGCGGAGAAAGTCGATATCGGGGCTGGTCAGTGCGGTCCGGATATTCTCGCCGCACAACGCGGCCACCGTGGCGGCGACGATCGCCACCGCACGCTCGCCGGAGGCGGTCGCGGCGACGAATCCGGTATCGGAATGTGCCACTCCGACCAGAAATTCGGCGACACGCTCATCGGGCAGCGTCAGGTCGAGCACCGGCGCCTGGGGTTTCGCCGACGGCGGCCGGACCAAGCCGTCCACCAGATCGGACGGGCCCGTGGTGGGGACGCTCAGCGACAGCAGAACGGGTTCGGAGGCGGGCGTCGAGTCGTGCGGCACATTTCCACCGTAGCGAGCGCAATGCTTGCGCAACGCGGGACGGTGACTTAGCTTAGGTTTACCTAATTATCCTGTCGCCGTCCCTGTTCGTCACTGGAGGTCTGTATGCGCCGCACGATCACGTCCGCCGCTCCATCCGCCGCGGAGCGGATCCGCAGTGCGTGCGCCCATGCCGAGAGTTCCGTCCTGGCTCTACCCGGCACCGATCCGATTCCCACGACCGTGCATCATCTGCGCGCGTGCGGTGATGTGGTCGTCGCCGTCGCGCGCGATTCGGCGGCGGTGGCGGCCGCGGCGGCCGAGGTCGGTTCGCCGGGTGTGCTGGAGTTGACCGACCACGCACCCCTGGCGTTGCGCGAGCCCGTGCGCGCGCTGGTCTGGTTGCGCGGGCGGGTGCGGGCGGTACCCGGTCATGCCCAGCGCGCCATGGCATCTCAGGTCGCGAGCGAATATCCGCATCCCGGTCTGCTCGATGTGGGTCACACCAGCACCTTGCTGCGAGTGGTGCTGGAATCGGCCGTCGTCGCCGATTCCACCGGCGCCGAATCGGTCTGCCCACACGATCTGCGCAGCGCCGACGCCGACCCGTTCCGGGAGCTGGAGGCGGCCTGGCTGCAGCATATGGATTCCGATCACGCGGACGTGATCGCCCGGCTGGCCCGCCATCTGCCGGTCCGGCTGCGCGGTGGTTCGGTGCGGCCGCTGGCGATCGACCGCTATGGCGTCACGCTGCGGGTCGAGGGACCCGACACCGATCACGACGTGCGACTCCCCTTCCACGCACCGGTGGACGACGTGCAGTCGCTGAGCCGCGCGGTGCGAATCCTCGCCGGCTGCCCCTTCTTCGACCGCATGCACGGCTCCGATCGCTCCGCGTGAGAGCACGGCCGGATATCCGGCACGCGGCGAAGCACCCCTAGATTGTTCCTATGGTTCCGGGTGATCGTGTGGCAGCTACCTGGCCCGATCCCGCTGCGGAGCGCGACCGGTTCGCGGTCCGGGTGGAGATCGCGATCGTCCTGGTCGTCACCTTCGGGACGAGCGGGGCCGGTGCGGCTCTGTCGCTGCTGGAAAGCGCGCTGGCGCCGGGCGGAATCGGCGGTCAGCAGGTCGCGCTGAATCCGTCGCGGGCCGCGCAGTCGACGATCGATCTGCTGTTTCAGCTGTTGAGCGTCGCGCGACTGGCCGGCTGGGGTGCGCTGGGCCTGTATCTGTTGTGGCGCAGCGGAATCGGTCCGCGGCTCGTCGGCCTGGCGCGCCTCCGGTGGCGTGGTGACGTGGTCCCCGGCCTCGTCCTCGCCGTGGTGATCGGTCTGCCCGGACTGGGGCTGTATCTGGCCGCCCATGCGCTGGGGCTCAGCGTGACGATCGTGCCCAGTTCACTGCACGACCACTGGTGGCGGTTGCCGGTGCTGGTGCTCTCGGCGGTCGCGAATGCCGTGGCCGAGGAGATCGTCGTCGTCGGATATCTGATCAGCCGGCTGCGCACGCTCGGGTGGTCGGAGAACCGATCACTGGCCGCGTCGGCGCTCCTGCGTGGCAGTTATCACCTGTATCAGGGGCTGGGCGGCGGCCTCGGCAACCTGGTGATGGGGCTGATCTTCGGCCGGTACTGGCAGCGGACGGGACGGCTGTGGCCTCTCATCCTGGCTCACGCGACGATCGATTCGGTTGCCTACATCGGCTACACCGCACTGCACGGCCACGTCTCCTGGCTGCCGTGAGACCACGCCGACCTGCGGGAATCAGCCACGTTCACCCCCGCGGACGCATTGTGCCGACCGGCACAACGCCCCGGTCAGTACCATCTCGGTGGTGAACGGCGACGACCCCCAGCAGTATCCGCGGACCCGCCGGGTGCCGCCGCCGGCGGGCCCGGACGGTCGGCGCATGCCGCCGCCGGATCGGCGCGGGCACGATCCGCGCGTTGTGCCAGGTTCCGGACGGCCGATGCCGCCCGGCTCGGGCCGCCCGCCGAATTCGGGTCGTCCCCCCGGCTCGGGCCGTCCGCTGCCGCCGGGATCGGGGCATCCGCCCGGGCGCCCGCCGATCGAACCGACCCAGGTCATGCGCCGCGACGGCAACAATCCGCCGCTGGCCTGGTCGCAGGCGCCGAGTAGTCCGGCCCGGCCGCGCGGTAACCCGCCGCCCTACGAACCCGGCGGCGAACCGCCTGCCCATGCTCCGACGCAGCGCCCGGTTCCCTACCGGGAACCACCGCCGCCGCCCCCGGCACGGCCCCGCCGCACCGAACGGCCGCCGCGCGAACCACGAGCGCCGCGGGCCCGCCGGAAACGGCATTGGGGCAGGTGGCTGCTGATTCTGCTGCTCGTCATCATCCTGCTGCCGGTCGCCGGGGTGATCTATCTGGATCATTCACTGCACCGCATCGACGCCCTGTCCCCCTATCCCGACCGGGTCGCGCAGACGGCCGGCAGCAACTGGCTGCTGACCGGATCCGACACCCGCGTCGGTCTGACACCGGAACAGGAGAAGGAACTGTCGACCGGCGACAGCGCCGACGCCGGTGGTGAACGCAGCGACACCATCATGCTCGTGCACATCCCGAAATCCGGTGCGCCCACCGTGGTGAGCCTGCCGCGTGACTCGTATGTGAGCATTCCGGGTGTCGGCAAGGACAAACTCAACGCCGCATTCGCCGCGGGCGGGCCGAAATTGCTGGTACAGACGGTCGAGAATGCGACCGGCCTGCGTATCGATCATTTCGCCGAGATCGGCTTCGGCGGTTTCGCGGGCATGGTCGATTCGCTCGGTGGCATCGATATGTGCCTGCCCGATGCGATCGACGATCCGAAGGCCGGCATCGACCTTCCGGCCGGATGTCAGCATCTGTCCGGCGCTCAGGCGCTCGGCTTCGTGCGCACCCGTGCCACCCCGCGGGCGGATCTGGACCGCATGAACAATCAGCGGCTGTTCCTCTCCGCGCTGCTGGAGAAGGCCACCAGCGCCGGGACACTCGCCAATCCGCTGAAGGTATGGCCGCTGGCCCGCGATGTGGCGTCTTCACTGCAGGTCGACAAGGGAGATCACATCTGGGATCTCGGCCGGTTGGGCTGGGCGCTGCACGGAAAGACGATTGCCACCACCGTGCCGATCGGCGGCTTCACCGACGAGTCGGGCTCGGGCAACGTACTGCTGTGGGACCGGGATCGGGCGAGCCGATTCTTCGACGCGCTGGCGCACGACCGGACGATCCCGGACGATCTGCTCACCCGGTAGCGTCGAGGGCATGTCCGGTACCGGCCCCTTCCCCGAACTCCTGCGCGCGCAGATACGGCACGAATTCACCGCCTCGCAGCAATATCTCGCGGCCGCCGTCTATTTCGACGCGCAGCGGCTGCCGCAACTGGCACGTATTTGCTATGTGGGCGCGGAGGACAAACGCGCCCACGCCTTGCGAATGGTGCAGTATCTGCTCGACCGGGATGTCGCCGTGACGGTCACGGGGACCGACGAGGTGCGCTCGGAATTCGAATCGCCCTCGGCCATCGTGGAATTCCTGCTGGCTCGCGAACGGGAGCTCACCGATCGCATCACCACACTGACCCGGACCGCCCGGGACGCGGGGGATTATCTCGGCGAACAGTTCATCCGCTGGTTCCTCGAAGATCAGCTCGAAGAGGTGGCGCGACTCACCACCCTGGCCGCGGTCTGCGAGCGCGCGGCCGGCAATTTGTTCGACATCGAGGAGTTCGTGGCGCGTGAGATTCGGGCCACACGCACGCCCGATGCCTCCGCTCCGAAACCCGCGGGAAGCGCGCGGCGATGACAGGCTGCTAAGGCAACACTTGCCTCATTAAGGGTGTACTTGGATGACAGCCGAACTTGACCAGCACTAATGTCGGGCCCATGTCCAGCCACCCCGATTCCTCGCACAGCAAATTTCACGCCCTGCTCCACGATCAGATCCGGCATGAATTCAATGCCGAGCACCAGTACATCGCGATCGCGGTGTGGTTCGACAACGCCGATCTGCCGGTTCTGGCAAAGCACTTCTATGCCCAGGCCATCGAGGAACGCAATCACGCGATGATGATCGTGCAGTATTTCCTCGATCGGGACATGAGCGTGGAACTGTCCGGAGTCGATGCCGCGCGGTCGCAATTCGAGAATGCGCGCGAGCCCATTCAATTGGCGCTGCAGCAGGAAAAGACCGTCACCGAGCAGATCATCCAGCTGGCCAGTACCGCCCGCGAGGAGGGCGACTACCTGGGCGAGCAGTTCATGCAGTGGTTCCTCAAGGAACAGGTCGAAGAGGTGGCGCGGATGACCACGCTGCTCACCGTCGCGGATCGGGCCGGATCGAATCTGTTCGATCTCGAGTACTTCGTCTCCCGAGAGATGAGCGGTCCGAGCGATGCCTCGGGGGCGCCTTCGGCGGCCGGCGGAAACATCTGACGCGAGAGCAGTCGCGAATCGATGAACTCGGCCCGCCGTCCGGCGGGCCGAGTTCGTCGTAGGTAACCGATGCGAAAAGCTTGTTCCGCAGTGGGTTTAGCTAGCGCAGCGTGACCTGGCGCGAACGAAGTCCGTCGCGCGAGCGCCGCTCCTCGGAGCTCATCGGGGCATCGGAGGCCAGCGCCTCGGCCAGGCGAGCGCCGAATTCGTTTGCGGGAGTGACCCATTCGCTCGGGTGGCGTTCGCGATCCAGATCGAAGACCGGCACCAGCAGGCCGTGCGTGCGGAACGAGCCCGCGAATCGGGAACCCTCGCCCAGATGCAGTCCGCCCGCGGCGTGCACGCGCGCGAGGGCCAGCATCAGGGCATCCTCGTCCTCGGGCCGGACCCAGCGCAGATGCGCCTTCTCGCCGGCGTCGACCCACCACGCCGCACCCACGGATTCGGCGCCCAGGGCCAGCCGGTCCGACGGCATGATCGCCTGATCGGCCTGGTCGATGGTCGCCGCGACCTGCGGATCCGGCGTGACGCCCTCCGGGACCCACCACTGGAAGTTCTGGTGGACGGTCAGATCCAGATTCGCCTTCGGGTCGATCACCTCGGTCAGCGGGGGCACCGCGTCCTGAGCGGCCTCGCTTGCCGCGGTGAGTGATTCGCCGGGTTCGGCGGCCTGCGTCCACAGAATCGCGGCGGCCAGATCGGCGGCCGGATTCTCCGACTGGAACTGCACCTGCGCACCGACGAAACCGGTCGGCTCGTCACCGGCGCGGACCAGGGCGGCGACGGCGCCGGGTAGCACGGTGGCCAGTGTCACCGGGCGCTCGGCGGAGACGCCCGCGGCCAGTTCCAGGGTCGCGGTCGCCGACGGAACGAACTCGCGGAGTGCGACCAGGTCGCATTCGGCGGCCAGCCCGGCGAAGGGGCGCGTCACGGCCGAGGCGGCCTGCTGTTGCGCCGCACGACGTTCGGCGAGGCGCTGAGCCCGATTACTGTCGGGCTTTGGAGTATTGCGCTTCTTCTTACCCACGAACGCAGAACCTACAGGTTCCCACGGCCACCGCCACGCAGGGGCGCACCGAATCTGCCACGCAGGGGCGCACCGATTCCGCGGTCCGTGGCGGATCGAGTCGGCCCACACACTCGGCCGAGTGGATCAGATCCCGTCCAGGACGTTCTTGGTCCGGCCGGGATGATTCGTCGCGACCCAGCTGACGCCCAGCTCCGCACACAATTCGACGTCCTGAGGATCGTCGACGGTCCAGCAGTAGGTGGCGCGTCCGGCGGCCGCGGCCTTGTCGACCAGTTCGGGATGTTCGCGCAGGGTTTTCACCGACGGACCGACCGCCGTGGCACCCACCGTCGTGGCGGCGCTGCCGCCCAGATAGCGCGAGGATTCGCCGAGCAGCACGGTCGGAAGCAGCGGCGCGGCACGGCGGATGCGCCAGACCGCGGTGGCGGCGAACGACATGACGACCGCCCGGGAATGGTCGGCCGAGGCCGGCGTGGCGATGCCGAAGCGCTGCAGTTCGGCCAGCACCTTGTTCTCCACCAGCGCGCCGTAGCGGACCGGGTGCTTGGTCTCGATGAACAGTTTGGTCGGCCGGCTGCGCCAGTCCAGTACCAGCGTGATCAGCTCGCTCAGCGTCAGCACGGGTGCGGGGCTGCCGTCACCGCCGAAGTCGAGTTCGCGCAGCTCGTCGAGGGTCATCTCACTGACCAGGCCGGTGCCGGACGAGGTGCGGTCCACGGTGCGGTCGTGCACACAGACCAGGTGACCGTCACGGGTCAGCCGGACATCGCATTCGACACCGTCGGCGCCCTCCTCCAATGCCAGCTCGTAGGCGGCGAGGGTGTGTTCGGGTCGGGTCCCCGACGCACCCCGGTGCGCGACCACGAACGGTGCGCGATTGCCCTGGCTCACTTGGCCATGACCTCCTCCTGTTCGACGCGCTCCGCTTCGGCGTGCTCGGCTTCGGTGTTCCGTGCTTCGATGTGGTCGCCGGACGCCCGGTCGCCGCTGTCCGCCGTCGCGACCGGATGGACGGGCTCGATCACCGGCACCGCCGGACCGGTCGCGGGCAACCAGCGCTTGGGCATCCGGATCCGGCCACGCAGATCACGACCCTCGCACATCCGCAGCACCCACAGCGACAGCACCGTCGCCGCGACCGCGACCACATCGGTGTACACCGTGAAGATCACACCGTCGGCTTGGCCCTGCAGCGTATCGGCCGTGCGCCAGAACAGCGACGCAATCACCATCACACCGTTGAGAACCCAGACACACCACCAGATCCGCACCGCGCGCAACGTTCGTGGATCACCGCCCAGTTCACGGGCCAGTTCGGTGAGGAAAACGCCCGGCCAGACCAGATTGACCACCGGAATGAGCCCGCCGCACAGCAGCGCCCGCAGGGAGCGGGGATCGCGGCGGCCGTTGTCGGCATAGGCGCTGCGGCGAGCGCGGACCAGCCAGCCGGTCAGGCCCACCGCGGTGACCAACGCGCAGATCAGCGCGGCGACCGAGGTCGCGTAGACGGTGAGGTCGGAGAAGAACAGCAGCAGCGGCTGGATCAGCCGCGTGCGGTTGCGCAGCAGAATCAGATAGCGGCCGAATTCGGCGACCGCCGACAGTCCGAACAGGATGACTGTGGCCAGCAGCAGACCGGCGACCCGTTCGGTCAGCCAGTGCAGGACGGCCTGGACCCGGTTCTGCGGCGCGGCGACGACATGCGGTGGCCGATCCCGCAGTCCCCAACGCGGAATCTCGGTGTAGCGCGGGGTGGCCGGATCGATCGCGGGCGCCGGACGCGGACGTTCGCCCCGCGGTCCGCGCCCCGGCGGGCGGGCCACCCAGCGGTAGTTACGCCGTTCCGGCGGGGCGTCGACGGGCGCCGGTGACAGCAGCACGCCGCGACAGCGCGGGCACCAGTGCATGGGCGTGCCGTGCACCGCCCAGCGGGCGCCGCACCGGGCGCAGGGTTGCACGACCGTACTCACCGGGCTGCTCCCCCTTCCATCCAGTCGACCTTCATCATCGGGTGTGCTGTTGCGCTCGTGGTATTCGACGGCTCGTCAGTAGATCTTCGCCTCGTGGTCGCCCAGGGCGCTCAGTGGGCGTCCGGCCTGCTGCCAGGCGACCATGCCGCCGACGACCTGGTAGGCCTCGAATCCCACGTACGCCAGATACTTGGCGACCTCGATCGAGCGCCCGCCCTGCCGGCAGACCACGTAGATGTCGGCGTCGTAGTCCAGTTCGTCGAGGCGTGCGGGTACGTCGATCATCGGGATGTGCAGCGCGCCCGGCGCGTGGCCGAGTTGCCATTCGTCGGTCTCGCGGACATCGAGCAGGATCGCGGACGGTGCGCCGGCGCCGGATCCGGCAGCCGCCGACGGTGCGGCGTCGAATTCGGCAGGCAGATCCTGGACCGGCACCGAGGGGATTTCGGAGCTCGTCACAATGGACGATCCTGCCATGTCCCCCGGATCGGCGGGGAGACCCGGCAGTCGATCGCCTGGGTGAACTCCAGGTTTGTTCCGGCCGTCGATACCGTGCCGCACACCCTGGGCAATCCGACCTGTGTATATCTCACCCCCAGTTATCCACATAATCCACAACCTCATCCACAGGTTGCGACTTGCGAGACCGGTCGGTTCGCATCAACCGATTCGGGAAAACGGAACGGGGGCCGCTCCGGGACTCCCCTCCTCGTCCCGGAGCGGCCCCCGCCGCCGCCTGCGGGTCTCTGCGCTGGTCAACGGCGTGCGACCGGCCGCTACGAGAACCCGACACATACTTGGACGGGCGGCCTGACCGATCGGTTCCCTCGTCTTCCGAAAAAAACGACAACACTAGCGAGAAACCGAAATACCGAGCTTGACGGCGGGTGATCGGTAGCCTGACGCTATGGACGCGAGCAGGGCGTTACTCGACGGATTGGATACGGCCGGGCTCAACACCGCACTCGCCGAGGCGACCTGTCTCGGACTCGTGGTCGACGCCGCGGACGAACGACTTCGAATCGAACTGGAGGTGCTCACCCTCCCCGGTGACGGGCAGCCCGCCGACGGCCGGGTGTCGCTCACACTGTCCGGGGTCAGCCGGGTCGCGGCATCCCTGCGCCGGCAGCGCTGGGACGATCTGGAACCGCGCATCTTCCCCCTCACCCTCGACACCCTCGGGGATGCCATCGCCGGATTCGGCGGCGGCGCCCTGCACGGCTGGGATTTCATCGACGTCGACGACAGCGGCTGGGCGCTGTGGCGCGAGCTGCTGAGCTTCGACACGACGATCAGCGATCGGATCCCGCTCCACGTCCTGGAGTTCTCCCAGCAGGAGGGCACCGATCCCCGCGAACTGGATGTGCGGGTCTGGTTCGAGGACGTCACCATCGAGACCGCCGACGGAAGTCTGATCGGTCTGGACGACTTCGCGGCCGGCGCGCGGCGCTGGTGGAAGGCGCACGACTCGTGCGATCCGCGCACGATGCTGCCCGACGTCGCACCGCCGATGTAGGCGTGGATCGCACCGCCGAAGTGGCGGAACCCCGTCCCGCGATCCACGCACGAATGTGCGCCGACATGCGTTCAGCGTGAATAAATCTCCGAGCCGGGGCATACCTCGGGCGGGTCCCCCCGGATCCTGGCCGCGCAGTCGATTTCGGGCCGTGGGAATCTAGGGTGGACCGGACCCGGTTGCATCGAGCGGGTGTACGAATGAAGGTTGGTGTGCTCGACAAGACCGGGTACACGCGCCGACATCATGAGGAAGGGACATCGTGGCTGAGTACACGCTGCCAGATCTGGATTACGACTACGGCGCCTTGGAGCCTCACATCTCCGGGCAGATCAACGAGATTCACCACTCGAAGCATCACGCCGCATACGTCGCCGGCGTCAACACCGCGCTCGAGAAGCTGGAAGCCGCGCGCGAGGCCGAGGACCACGGCGCGATCTTCCTGTACGAGAAGAACCTGGCCTTCCACCTCGGTGGTCACGTGAACCACTCGATCTGGTGGAAGAACCTGTCCCCCAACGGCGGCGACAAGCCGGTCGGGGACCTGGCCGCCGCGATCGACGACCAGTTCGGTTCGTTCGACAAGTTCCGCGCGCAGTTCACCGCGGCCGCGAACGGCCTGCAGGGATCGGGCTGGGCCGTGCTGGGTTACGACACCCTCGGCCAGAAGCTGCTGACCTTCCAGCTGTACGACCAGCAGGCCAACGTGCCGCTCGGCATCATCCCGCTGCTGCAGGTCGACATGTGGGAGCACGCCTTCTACCTGCAGTACAAGAACGTCAAGGCCGACTACGTGAAGGCGTTCTGGAACGTCGTCAACTGGGCCGATGTGCAGGAGCGCTTCGCCAAGGCCGTCGCCCAGGGCAAGGGCCTCATCTTCGGCTGATCCGCCTCTCCGCGTACTCAGGCCATACCGGTCGGGTATGGCCTGAGTGGCGTTGAGGGTTGGTGTTTCGGCCGTGTTACCTGCGATTTAGCACTCTCTGGTACTTGTGTGCCAGACATTGTTCGAGTCATTCTCGGGTACTCCTATCGCACGATAGGTCGAGGACGGGCTCGCTCACCGCGGAGCCGCCCCCGTTGACAGTTCGGGAGGCATCCGATGCGTACGAACAATCCGGTCGGGGTCACGCCGTTCCAGGCCCGCGGCCTCCTGCGTGGCTTCGTGATCTCCGGGCGCTGGCCCGATACGACCAAGGAATGGGCGCAACTGCTGGCGCTCGCGGTGCGGGTGGCGAGTCTGCCCGGCTTACTGACGACCACCACGGTCTTCGGCGCGCGCGAAGAACTGCCCGACGACCCGCAGCCCGGCACCGTCGGACTGGTGGTGGCCGAGGGGCCGGTATTGGGCGAGGAGGCGATCGAGCCGGGGCGCTTCGCCGAACATGTGCCGCCCGCGCTGATGATGTTGCATCCGCCCTCGGAGACGAATCCGTCGCTGCCCGAATGTGCCGGCGCCGCGTCGGGATGCGTTCTGCTGCCGGGCGTTCCGCATCTGGGTCTGGCGCACCGGGCGGCATGGGTGGAGGCCGAACTCGACGGCACGGTCACCTCGATGGTCAGCCGCGTGGGCGTGGACCCCATCTCGGATCCCGATACCGCGGTGCTGGCCATGCTGCTCGCCGCTTGAGGTCCACGGCGCCTCGGCACCCGCCACACGGACATCCGAACGAGGTCCCCAGCCGCGGCGAAACCCCTTCGACGGGTAACCGAAACTTTTCGGCCGCGTCGCCAAACTTATTGTGCGCATTGCGTTTTCGGCAACAGCGAGTTGGCAGCCGCGCGAAGGTGAGGGTAGGCTGACAGACAGCGAAGGGGAGTAGCCCGCAATCGCATGGTCGACATACTGATCCGCTGAACGGATCCGGCCATCCGAACCGGTTTCCGGTGGGCGAGACCTTCGGCCGACGACAGACGTTCATGCGGCGTGGTCGGCTGAGGGCGCCCGTCTTCGGCCGATACGCCGGAGACCTGGGAGCCGATGATGATCGCCGCGATACTACTGAGCTTCGGCGTGCTCTTCGTCGCCGAACTCGGCGATAAATCGCAGCTGATGGCCTTGACCTTCGCTCTGCGCTACCGCTGGTGGATCGTGCTGGGCGGTATCACCGTCGCGAGCGTGCTGGTGAATGTGATCGCCGTCGGTGTCGGACATTTCCTCGGAGCGGCCCTGCCCACCGAATTGATCGCCCTCTGCACCGCCGTCATCCTGCTGGCCGTCGGCGTGTGGACGCTGTGGGCGGCCCGCCACGAGGAACCCGATCCCGACGAACCCGAGACCACCGGTCCCGCCTCCCCCGGCCGCGCCTTCCTCATCGTGATCTCGTCGTTCCTGCTCGCCGAACTCGGCGACCGCACCATGTTCGCCACCATCGCGCTGGCCTCCAACCACAACTGGGTGGCGGTCTGGGCGGGTTCGGTCGCGGGCATGGTCGCCGCCGGCGGTCTCGCCATCGCGATCGGCATCACGGTCGGCAAGCACATTCCGGAACGAGCGGTCGCCGTCGCCTCCGGCCTGCTGTTCCTCTACATCGGTGCCGCCACCCTGCTCGGCGCGATAGCACCGGACCTGGGCAAACTCGGCGAATACTCGCTCGCGGCGGTGGTGCCACTGCTCGGCGGCGCACTCTGGGGCCTGCTCGGGCGGCCGGAGCGCCGCGACGAGGAGCCGGCGGAAACGCATTCACTGCACGGACGCTGAGCCGCCCGGTCCGGTTAACTCCGACAGATCGCGGGCCAGCCGGACCGCGGCCTCGCGCAGTTCCGGCGGCTCTATGACCTCGACCTCGAAACCCAGGCGAACGATACGCACCGCGAGCCAGTCCAGGTCGTCACCGGCCACCACCAGTACCGACCAGCCCTCCCGATCGTCTTCGATGCGGCCGACCTGAGGCGGAATCAGGTCGCGCACCCGGGCGGCCTCGGCGTGCACGCGGATTCGGGCGAGGTAGCGGTACGGCGCCTCGGCCACCGATCGCTGGACGTAGCCGACCGGGTCCGGATGCTCGCGCGGGCGGAAACGCCAGGTCGTGGCCTGCACCTCGCGCATGCGGTCGAGGCGGAAGGTGCGCCAGTCGTCGCGATCCACATCGCGTGCCATCAGATACCAGCGCCGGCCTGTGGTGACCATGCGGACCGGTTCGACGGTGCGTTCACCGGCGACACCGTTGCGGCCGGCGTAGTGGAAGCGGACCCGGACCGCGTCGCGGCAGGCCCGGGCGAGGGTCATCAGCACCTCCGCGTCGATCTCGATGCCGGGCCCCGCCATGGTCGCGGTCGCGTCGTGTACCGCCCGCACCTCGGCCCGCAATCTGGGCGGCATCACCTGATCGAGCTTCGTCAGCGCCCGCAGCGCCGCCTCGCCCGCGCCGGCGACGGTTCCTCCGGTGGCCAGGCGCAGCGACACCGCCGTCGCGATGGCCTCCTCGTCGTCGAACAGCAGCGGCGGCAGCCGCGTACCCGCGCCGAGTTGATATCCCCCGCCGACACCGGCCGTGGCCTGGACGGGATATCCGATCGCGCGCAGCCGCTCGACGTCGCGGCGCACCGAACGATCGGTGACGCCCAGCTCGGCGGCCAGTTCCGCGGCCGTCCACGACGGCCGGCGTTGCAGCAGGGCCAGCAGCCGCAACACCCGTTCCGTGGTCGCCTCGGCGGTCATTCGCTCATGGTGGCACAGATCGCGGAAGGAAACTGTCCGCTATTCGCGCGAAGCTGTGCCCATGACCGACTGGAACACGCTGCTGCGCGAGCAGATCGACTGGCACTGGACCCACCAGCTCCGGCCCCGGCTCGACGGGCTCACCGACGACGAGTACTTCTGGGAGCCCGTCCCCGGCTGCTGGAATCTGCACCCGCGCGGCTCCGGCAGCGCACCGATCCAGGGCGGTTCGGGCGCGATGACCATCGACTTCGCCTTCCCGCCGCCGGAGCCGGCGCCGTTCACGACGATCGCCTGGCGGCTGGGCCACGTGATCGTCGGCGTCCTCGCCGTGCGCAACGCCGCACATTTCGGGCGCGCGGCCACCGACTACCATTCGTTCGAGTACGCCGAGACCGCGAAAGACGCACTCGCCCAGCTGGATTCGGAATATGCCACCTGGCTGGGCGGCATCGGATCGCTGGGCGAGGACGGCCTCGACCGTCAATGCGGGGCGGCCGAAGGGCCCTATGCCGAATTGCCGCTCTCGGCACTGGTTTTGCACATCAATCGTGAACTGATCCACCATCTGGCGGAGGTATGCCTGCTGCGCGACCTCTACCTGCATCGACACCGACAGGAGGCGAGCTGATGGCCCGCGATGTCCAGATCACCTTCGACTGCGGTGATCCCGCGACCTTGGCCGCGTTCTGGGCCGACGCCCTCGGCTATCGGCTCCAGGATCCACCGCCCGGATTCCGGACCTGGGACGAGGCGCTGGCGGCCATGAATGTGCCGCCGGAACGGCGCAACGACGCATCGGCTCTGATCGACCCCGAGGGTGCCGGTCCGCGGCTGTTCTTCCAGCGGGTGCCCGAGGGCAAACAGGCCAAGAATCGCGTGCATCTGGACGTGCGGGCGGCTCCGGGCCTGAGCGGCGACGACCGGATGGCGGCCTTGGAGGCCGAGGCGCAGCGGCTGGTATCCCGCGGCGCGACCAGGTTGCAGCGCTACGAACCCGCTCCCCCGCTGGGCAACGGGCACATCGTGATGGCCGATCCGGAGGGCAACGAATTCTGCCTCGACTGAGCCGGCGTCCGGCGGTGGTCACCAGGGATCGAAATGCTCCCGCGGATCGGTGCGGCCGAAGGCGCCGGGGTCGGCGGGTACGCCGCCGAACAGATCTCCGCTGCGGTGGACCAGTTCGAGCATGGGCTCGCGCAACTCACGCAGCCCGTCCAGATCATCGGCGGCGACGTGGGTGGTCACCATGGCGCTGAGCGCGGCCACCAGGGTGCGGCACGCGAAGCGCTGCTGGTCCGTGCGGGCGTCGAGAATGTCCGCGACGAGCGAGACGAACGATTCCTGCAGTTCCGCGCGCCGCGCGATGGCCTTGGGCCCGGCGGCGTAGACCTCGACGAGGAACAGGCGCGCATAGGCCGGTTCGGACGCCAGACCGTCGAGGTAGGCGTCGAGCAGGGCGCCGATCGGCGGGCGGGCCGGGGCAGCGGGCCGGGAATCGGGCTCGCGCGCAAGATTTCGCGCGGATTCGCTGCCGTCGGTGCCGGTCCCGGCGGTCGGATCCGGCACCGGCGGCAGCGCGTCCTGGATGCGCGCGATCAGCATTTCCACCGCTCGCTCGTAGGCCGCCTCGAAACAGTCCTCTTTCGAGCGGAACTGCTCGTAGAAGGTCTCCCGCGACACCCCCGCGAGCTTGAGCACCGCCGCGACCGACGTGCCCACATAGCCGTGGGCGGCCATCGCGTCCGCCATCGCCGCGATAATTCGGTCGCGCTGGTCTCGGACGACCGTTTCCCGCGGGATTCCGTGCCGGCCCCGAGGTAGCCGGCGGTCCGCGGGGGCCGAGGCGGTCATGTGACTACTCCATCGATCGATCGCGTAGCGGTTCGCACACGAAACTAGCTGGTTGTCTTCCATTCTGCGCGGTGCGCGCCTCCCACGCGGTGCACCCCCGGCCGCCGCGTCGCAAACGCCGGATATGGTGCTGTTGACGGAAGGCCAGTACCCATCGGGCCGTCACTAACGAGAGGACCAAACACCGTGGAGATTTCGGGATCCGCCGCGATCATCACCGGAGCTGCGTCCGGTCTGGGCGCCGCGACCGCACAACGCTTCGCCGACCAGGGTGCGACCGTATTCGGTCTCGATCTGACCCAGTCGATCGAACGGGCCGGCGACAGCGTCCCCGCCGGTGTCACCCTGATCCCGACCGACGTGACCAGCAACGACGAGGTCGCCGCCGCGGTGGCGAAGGTCGTCGAATCCGGTGTGCCGCCGCGCATCGTGGTCAACTGCGCCGGTGTGGGCTGGGCGGGACGCATCCTGTCCAAGAACGGCCCGCACGATCTGGAGCTGTTCCGGACGGTGATCACCGTGAATCTGCTGGGCACCTTCAACGTGATGCGCCTGGCCGCCGACGCCATCTCCAAGACCGAGCCGGTCGACGAGTACGGCCAGCGCGGCGTCGTGATCAACACCGCGTCGGTGGCGGCGTTCGAAGGCCAGATCGGCCAGATCGCCTACTCCGCCTCCAAGGGCGGCGTCGCCGGCATGACCGTGCCGGCCGCGCGCGACCTGGCCCAGTTCGGCATCCGCGTCAACACCATCGCCCCCGGCATCATCGACACCCCGATGCTGGCCGGCGTCACCGAGGAGTACCGCAAGGGCCTCGAAGCCGGCGTGCCCTTCCCCTCGCGCCTGGGCCGCCCGGACGAGTACGCCCAGCTCGCGCAGTACATCACCGAGCACGACTACCTGAACGGCGAGACCTTCCGCATGGACGGTGCGCTGCGCATGGCGCCGCGCTGACGCCGGGCCGTGGGGGTTCCGCCCCTGCTGCCGGAAAACGTCAGGCTCGCACGGACTTCCGTGCGAGCCTGACGTTTTTCCAGCAGTGCGGTCAGACGGTCTTCGTGAGCCGATCCGCCAGCAGTTGCGCGAAGTGGGCCGGGTCCTTCAATTCGCCGCCTTCGGCGAGAATCGCCGTGCCGTAGAGCAATTCGGCGGTAGCGGCCAAATCTTCGGACTTCTCGCCCGCGTCCTTGCTCCCGGCGTAGGCATCACGCAGCCCGGTGACCAGCGGGTGATCCGGGTTGAGTTCCAGAATGCGCTTGGATTCCGGCAGGGCCTGGCCGGATGCGCGGTACATGCGCTCCAGCTGCGGGGTGAAGTCGAAGACATCGCCGACGACACAGGCCGGGGAGGTGGTCAGGCGCGAGGACAGGCGGACCTCCTTGACGCTGTCGCTCAGCGTCTCCTGCAGCCACTTCAGCACGTCGCCGAAATCCTTCTCCTGCTGCTCACGCAGCTGTTCGGAGGCCTTCTTCTCCTCCTCGGTCTCCAGATCGACCTCGCCCTTGGCGATCGACTGGAACGGCTTGCCGTCGAAGTCCGGCACCGAACCGACCCACATCTCGTCGACCGGATCGGTGAGGATCAGCACCTCGAGGCCCTTGGCCTTGAACGCCTCCATATGCGGCGAATTCTCGATCTGCTGCCGGGATTCGCCGGTCATGTAGTAGATCTTGTCCTGGCCCTCGGCCATGCGCTCCACGTACTGCGCGAGCGTGGTGGGCTCTGATTCCGAGTGCGTCGAGGCGAAAGACGAGACCTGCAGGATGGTTTCGCGGTTGTCGAAGTCGGAGAGCAGCCCCTCCTTGAGAACTCGGCCGAATTCGTTCCAGAAGGTCTGGTACTTCGAGTCTTTCGCGGTGGCCTCGCCGTCGCCGGCCTCGGCCGCTTCGGCGCCCTGCATATCCTTGATGGTCGACAGCACCTTGCGCACCAGGCGCTTGCGGATCATCTGGATCTGCCGGTCCTGCTGCAGAATCTCGCGCGAGACGTTCAGCGACAGATCCTGCGCGTCCACGACGCCCTTGACGAAGCGCAGATACTCCGGCATCAGCTCTTCGCAGTTGTCCATGATGAACACGCGGCGCACATACAGCTGCACCCCGCGCTTGTGCTCGCGCATGAACAGGTCGAACGGCGCGTGCGACGGGATGAACAGCAGCGCCTGATATTCGAACGTACCCTCGGCCTTGAGCGGAATGATCTCCAGCGGGTCGTCCCAGGCATGCGAGACGTGCTTGTAGAACTCCTTGTACTCCTCGTCGGAGACGTCGCTGCGTGGGCGCGTCCACAGCGCCTTCTGCGAATTGAGCGTCTGGTCCTCGAGGATGGTCTTCTCGGTCTTCTCCTCACCCTCACCCTCGGTGACGGTGCGCTCCACCTGCATCCGGATGGGCCAGGAGATGAAGTCCGAGTACTTCTTGACGATTTCGCGGAGCTTCCACTCCTGCGTGTAATCGAAGAGGTGGTCGTCCTCGTCGGCGGACTTCAGGTGCAGCGACACCGCGGTGCCCTGAGGCGCGTCGTCGAGGGTTTCGATGGTGTAGGTCGAACTGCCGGCCGAGGACTCCCAGCGGGTGCCCTCGGACTCACCCGCGCGGCGGGTGGTCAGCGTGACCTTGTCGGCCACCATGAACGTCGAGTAGAAGCCGATACCGAACTGGCCGATGAGATCCTCGGAGCTCACGGCGCCGTCGCCACCCTTGGATTCCAGCAGCTGGCGGCGCAGTTCGGCGGTGCCGGACTTGGCCAGGGTGCCGATGAGATCGACGACCTCGGCGCGCGACATGCCGATGCCGTTGTCGCGGACGGTCAGCACTCGGGCGTCCTTGTCGACCTCGAGTTCGATATGCAGATCCGAGGTGTCGACCTCGAGATCCTTGTCCCGGAACGACTCGAGTCGCAGCTTGTCCAGCGCGTCGGAGGCGTTCGAGATCAATTCCCGCAGGAAGGTGTCCTTGTTCGAGTAGACCGAGTGGATCATCAGTTCCAGAAGCTGATGGGTCTCGGCCTGAAACTCCAGTTGTTCGACGTGTTCGGTCACGTGCAGATATTACGACGGACCGCGGGTGGCTCGCGAAAGTCGGTCATCGCGGGAACCTCGGCGTCGGCGCTGTGCGCGCGGGGCTGCGCGGGCGCCATCCATTCGCGCAGCACCTGGGTGGCGCGCACGTCGTCCTCGTTGTATTCCAGCAGCCGGGTGCGCTGCGACAGATCGGGCGCCCCGTCGTAACCGACCGCCAGGCGATACCAGCTCATCGACGCCTCGCCGCCGGCCTCGGGATCGCGCCAGCCGAAGCCGGCGACCGGAGCGATCTTCTTGAGCCCCTTGCCGTTCGGGCAGATGAACTGCTCCGACACCGCCTGGAACATATCCACCCACTGCGGGCTGTCGACGAAGGCACGGACCTCGTCCTCGCTGGGGACCCCCGGCCGTCCGGCGAAGCGGCGCGCCGATTCGTAGAGCCACTTGTCCTCGGCGGTACGCGAGTAGCAGTAGGCGGCGAACGTCTTGCCCGCCGCGACCGCGTCGGCACGCACCGCCATCAACCAGGTCCAGAACTCGGCGAACGAGCGGGCCTCGTCGGCGGTCGGCAGCGGGTCCCAGGTGAAGAAGGGGCGATACACCCCGTCGAGCAGGGTGCCCCACAGGTAGGCGCCGTATTCCTGATAGCTCTCCAAGTCGACGTCGACCTCGACGTCGGCCCGGGTGACCCGGACCCGATCCACGCGGCGGACCAGCGGTGCGCCCGAGATCCAGGCGCGCGCGGTCACCACCGTCTCGGCGAACGGCTCGTACTGCCAGTCCTCGGGTTCGTCCGCGGTCCACTCGGCCAGATCGTCGATGGTCTGCACGCCGTGGCGGCGCAGCAGTTCGGCGCGGGAACCGGGTGCGACGAGGCTGACGTCGCGATGGGCCGCCAGCCAGCCCTCACAGCTCACCGCGGGCGGTTCGGTGATATCCGGGCGCTCGCCGCCGGTCACGCTGGGCGCCCGCGTCCACCACGGGCACTGCCGGCATTCCGGCACCTTGGACGGCACGGTCGGCAGCTCACCCCGCACCACCGCGATGCGGTCGGCATAGCGCCGGTCGTACTCGTCGAGCACCGGGCCCAGATCGTGCACCAGGATGCGGTCGAAGTGATAGCCGATCGCCCCGCCGACCAGGGCGGGACTGGCCAGCCCGTGCCGCTGCAACATCCGGTAGAGGTGGGCCAGCCGCTGCTGGTCGCGCGGTTGGGTCCGGACTCGGACGTGCCGGTCGGGGCGCGGATCCCAGCGGTACAGGTCGGAGGTGGTGGGGTGGAAATCGGCCGGATCCGGCTGGCGCGGATCGGTCACCTTGTGGTTGACCACGATGATCGGGATATAGCCGCCCCGATCGGTGTCGCGCAGCAGGATCTCGCAACCGCCGCGACGGCCGGTATCGGGCTCCTGCGGCAGCAACGCGCCCCAGATGCGCTGCGCTCCTTCCGAACACGCGCGCAGCGTGTCCTCGGCGCGGCCGCTCGCGTTCTGATCCGCATCGATGATCACCCACGCCTGCGGATCGGCGGCGACGAGTGTGTCGCGGACCTTCGAGCGATGCGCGGTGGCGGCGTCGCGGCGCTGTTTGACCCCCGCGTCCTCGGGCACCCCGAGCAGCCGTTCCGGATGAGTGGCGTCCAGATGCAGCCGGTGCCGGCAGCCGACCAGTGCGCGCGCGTCGACGTAGGCGATTCGCGGCGGCTGTTCGGCGGACCCGGCGAGAGCCGAAACATCGTCCGTATCTGCCGAAACCTGCTGCGCCCGTTCCACTTCGACGGGCACCACGACGGTTCGTCGAGCAGCAGCCCGCCGCTCGTCGCCTCCGCCGTCCTCCTCGCGACCGTCCCGGTCGCCGCTGCCCGAATACACGGTAAGCAGTATGGTCCCTACCTCCGACACTCCCGCGAACCGCCTGCGTGCCGGGCGTATGCGGGGCGGCTACCTCGGCACTCACGCGGCCCGGGGTTCGGATCGCCACGCGCTCGAACCGCGGACCGGCCGCCGCGGCGGCGCCCTCGGGCCCGCACCCCGCTACAGTTGGCGCAAACCGTGTGGCATGTGGGTATATCAGCATGACGGAACTTCGTGACGGAGGGCTTTCGATGGGGTTGTTCACCAAGCGCAAGCGGCGTGCGGACCGCAAAGCCGAGGCGAAAGCCCTCAAGCACAAGGCCGCGATGGAAGCCAAACTCGGCGCCCGCAACGAACGCAAACGCCAGCGCGCCGAACTGCGCACCCAGCGCGAGGTGGCGAAGGCCCAGATCGCGGCATTGAAAGCGGAGGAGAAGGCCGCGCTCAAGACCGCCGAACGCGCCGACCGCGAACTGCTCACCGCGAGTCAGGTGAAGAAGTATCTGGGCGTGGCGCGCGTGCTGGTGCCGGTGCTGGCGCCGCTGGCCTACCGTGCCGCCACCTTCGTCCGCGGCCAGATCGACACCCGCCGCGCCCATCGGCTGGGCATCGGGATCGGCGAACTGGGCAACTTCACCGGCCACGGCGCCCGCCTGCAGGCCCGCATCACCGGCGTCGAATCGACCCTGGCAGGCATCGAGAACTCCGGTGACAAGAGCGGTGAGACGCAGAAGTTCGTGGCCGCCACCCGCGACCGGCTCGCCAGCCTGTCCGCTGCCGTGCGCACCGCCGAGCAGATGCCCGCGCCGCGACGGCGTGCGGTGCACAACTCCATCTCGCACGAACTGTCCGGCGTCGAAGCCGATATCCTCGCGCGCCTCGGCGTGCACTGATCCGACCGCTCGCCATGCTGCCTCGTGCCCGGCCCACGACCGGATCCCCGCCCTCTCGGCGAGCGGTCCGGCGGCCGGGCATCGATGCGCTGCGGGGCAGCCTGGTCGGGGTGGCGGTGGTGGTGCTCGCCGTCGCCGCGCACGGATGGGCCGACGGCGGCTGTCCCGGCTCGGCGACGCTGGCGCTGCTGCTGCTGAGCGCGGCGGCCACCGGAACCTTCGCGTCGATGCTGCCGCCCACCGGCGGTGTGCGGGGCCGGACCGGCGTCCTGGCGGCCCTCGCCGGCGGACAGACGGTGTCGCATATCGCGCTGAGTCTGGTGCCGGCCCATCGACCCGGTGAATCCCCATGCGGGAGCGGCCTTTCCGGCCTGAACGCGATCTTCCCGACCGGCTGGATGACGCTGGCGCACACCCTCGCGACCGTGGTGTGCGCGGTGCTGATCGTAGCCGTGGAGCGGCTGTATGCCGCTGTCTCCCAATCGTTGCGGGCCGTCACCACCCGGCCGCGACCGCCGATGGATATCGCCACACCCCGATGGCGGAACTCCGCGCGGCGACCGGGGCAGCGATGGAGCGCCGGCGCTCTGGGCTCCCGCGCACCTCCGGTACTCGCCTGAACCGATCCTCGACCACAGGCAATCCCTCAGGCATTTCGCCGAGTACCGAGAAAGTCACCCATCGTGAGCTCAACTATGTCCACCGCACTGTCGCGCGCCCTGGTCGCCACGGGCGCCGCCGCCGGTCTCGCCCTGCTCGCCTCCGGCACCGCGGCCGCGCACGTCACCGCCGACGCGCCCGGGGCGGCCCAGGGCGGCTACGCCGTCATCACCTTCCGCGTGCCGACCGAATCGGCGACAGCCTCCACCACCAAGCTGACCGTCGCGCTGCCACAGCTGTCCGCGGCCCGCACCGAACCCGTTCCGGGCTGGACCGCAAAGACCGAGAAGAACGACAAGAACCAGTTCACCTCCGTGACCTGGACCGCCAACCCGGGCACTCCCGGCATCACCCCCGAGCAGTTCCAGCGCTTCGCCGTCTCGGTCGGACCGCTGCCGAAGCAGGACAAGATCAACTTCCCGGCCACCCAGACCTACAGCGACGGCAAGGTCGTCAACTGGAACGAGCCCATGCCCGCCGGCGGCGACGAACCCGAGCACCCCGCTCCGAGCATCACGCCGGCCGCCGCCGGATCCGACGACGATCACGCCGGTATGGCGAGCGGCAGTGACAAGTCCGGCAGCGACGAGTCCGACTCCGACGACACCGCGCGCTGGCTGGGCGGCATCGGACTCGTGCTGGGCGCCCTCGGCGCCGCGCTCGGACTCGGCAGCCTGATCCGGAGCCGGCGCGCATGATGCGCCGCATCCTGTTCGCCCTGGTCGGCGCCCTGGCCCTGGGCGGACTGACGGTCACGGCCGCCGGTCCGGCCGCCGCGCATTCGACGGTGGTATCCACCGACCCCGCCGACGGCGCGAAGGTCGAGACCGGTCCGGCGCGGGTGAGCATCACCTTCAACGAGAATCTGCAGCCGAGTTTCCCGTCGCTCACCGTCGTCGGCCCGGACGGCAATCTGTGGTCGAAGGGCAAGCCGGTGGTGGATGGCCCGACCGTCAGCGTCGAGGTCGGTGACCTGGGCCCGGCCGGCACCTACACGATGGCGTACCGGGTCACCTCCGCCGACGGCCATCCGGTCAGCGGCACCCGCAGCTTCGAGCTGACCACGCCCGGCCACGGGACCCCCGGGCCCAAGGCCGATGCCAAGGGCGGCAACTCCGGGGGCGGCGATTCCGGCGGCGTACCGCTGTGGGTGTTCATCGTGGCCGCGGTCGTGCTGTTCGGCGGTGGGCTGGCGTTCGCGCTGTTCGGTGGTCGCTCCCGACGGTCGGGCAGCGGCGGCAAACCATGAGGCCGGGGACGGCCGGCAGCAGATCGACCGCACTGCGTTACGCACTGCTGCTGGTCGTCCCGGCCGCCCTCGTCGGCGCCGCCGCCGGATGGGCGCTCGCCGCACCCGATCCGGTACAGGCCGAGGCGCCGGTGCGCACCCTGGCCGACGGGCTGGGCGCGACGGTGCTCGGCCTGGCCGCCCTGCCGCGCCTGCACGACCGGATGCGGCCCGCGTGGCGGCTGCTGGCGGTCTTCGGCGGCCTCTGGGCGGTCGCGGAATTCGTGCTGCTGGCCACCGAGGCCGCCGAGGTGGTCGGGGTACCGCTGACCCGGTTGCGCGCCGGCGATTTCGGCGACTACCTCGCGCATGTCAGCGGCGGCCAGATCGGCATCGCCGTGCTGATCGGCACCGCGGCGGTCGTGGGCTACAGCACGCTGGCCTTCCGGCGACCGGACCGCGCGGCCGCCGATCTGGTGCTGGTCTTCGCCGCGGTGACGCTGGTGTTGCGCCCGATCACCGGCCATATGTCGCAGCAGACGCTGGGCTCGGTACTGGCCGCAGTCCACGCCCTCGCCGCGGCTGCCTGGTTCGGCCTGCTGCTGGCGCTGGCCTTGGTCGTGCGCACCCGCGGGGAGTGGGCGGTGATTCTGCCGCGCTATTCCGGCTGGGCGTTGCCGGCGGTGGCCGCGGTGACGGTGACCGGAGTGGTGAACGGGCTGGTCCGGATCGGGGGTCCGGCTGCCCTCGTCGATACCGGATACGGCCGCGTCGTGCTGGCGAAGACGGTCATGGCCGTCGCGCTGCTCGGCCTCGGCTGGTGGTGGCGGCGCAGCTGGGTTCCGATGGCCACCGACCACCGGATGACTGCGGACTCCTCGCTGCGCCGGGCGCTGATCGAGGTCGTGGTGATGGCCGCCGTGTTCGGCCTGGCGGCGACGCTGGCGGTGACCGCCTGAGTCCGAGCCCGGGCCGGACAGGCCCTGCGAACTGGAGTGATAGCAATTACATCCGGTCCGGGCGGGACTGCAACACGTTACGGTTACCGCATGACCGCAGTGAAGATCGTGGCCGATTGCGCCGCGCCGGCCGAGACCGCGTTCGACTATGTCAACGACTATCGCCATCTGCCGGAATTCGTCACCGAGGTCCATTCCTTCCGCCCGATCACCGATCAGGTGGCCGGGCTGGGCGCGACGTTCGACACCGAGATCAAACTGGGCCCCGCGTCGCTGACCTCCCGGCTGCAGATCGTGCGCTGGGAGAAGAACGTCGCGATCGCGGTGAAGGCCGTGACCGGATTCGAGATCGAATCGACCTTCCTGTTCCATCCCCGCGGCGACCGCGACTGCACGGTGGACGCCATCGTCGAGTACCGGGTACCGGGCGGACTCGCGGGCAAGGTGCTGGGCAAGACCATCGAGCCGTTCGTGAAGCTGTCGGTCAAACACACCACCCACAATCTGACGACCAAGATCGCGGAGTATCAGCGCGCCCTCGACAGCTGAACCGGCCAGGGCCGCGGCGGACGGCGGCAAGGTCTCAGGATCCGATCGCCGCCCGCATGGCAAGCTTATTTCGTGACCGATTCAGCAAACCTAGTGGCAACCGCCGACCTCGCCGATGAGATCGGCCCCGAGATTCGTAGCTGTGATACGCAATTCACGCAGTTCGGCGGCAATCCGGTGTTCAGCGGGCGCATCGTCACCATTCGCTGCTTCCAGGACAATCTGTTGGTCAAGCAGACTCTCAGCGAACCCGGTGAGGGACGTGTGCTGGTCGTGGACGGCGGCGCGAGCATCCACACCGCCCTCGTCGGTGACGTGATCGCCGGCCGCGGAGTCGACAACGGGTGGTCCGGCGTCGTGATCAACGGCGCCGTCCGTGATTCGGCGATTCTGCGCACCCTGCCCATCGGTATCAAGGCGCTGGGCACCAACCCGCGCAAGAGCACGCAGACCGGGTCCGGCGAACGCGATGTGCCGGTCGAATTCGGCGGCGTCACCTTCGTTCCGGGCGAGATGCTCTACAGCGATCACGACGGGGTCGTCGTCCGCGCGGAATGAGTCGCCGATCGCCGCCGGGCCGGCCGGTCTCGCGCCTGCCGAACTATCCGCTTGCCACCCGCACGCGGTGGCCGGCGAGTTCGACAACGTCTCCGGCATGGAGCTGGCGGCCCCGCCGTAGTTCCACCTCGTCGTTGACGCGCACGAGTCCGGCGGCGATCACGGTCTTGGCCTCCGACCCGCTGTCGATGAGATTGGCCAGCTTCAGGAATTGCCCGAGTCGAATGACTTCGTCTTCGATCGGCACATCGACTGGATCCGACATGGATTACATCTTTACCGCCGCGCTCGACGGGCCGCACGCCGCCCCCGCCGCCGTGGGCATCGGGGTCCGGCGAAAGGATCGAATATGACCGTGCACGAGCAGGACTCGCCCGGTGGCCTTCTCCCCTCGAGCGGCCCCAGCCCGCACACTGGTGCGGTGACTTCCACGCAAGACCAGCTCCACTCGCGCGACCGCAGATCACCTTCGTCACCGGTTCCGCATCGCGCCCACGGTCGGCTGAGCGAAGTCCCCCACCTGGTCGGCCTGGTGCTCGGCGTGTTCTCGGTTCTGTGTGCGCTGTGGAGCATTTCGCCGGGCCTGCGCTACATCACCTCGGTCCCCCGGCACTACCTCGACGCCTACTATTTCGACGCGCCCGACACGAACCTGATGTGGGCGGTGATCGTCGGCCTGCTCGCGGGCGCGACGGCCTCCCGCAAACGCATCGCCTGGTGGCTGCTGGTCGGGTACATGGCGCTGTTCGCCCTTGCCAACGGTCTGGATTTCGCCGAGGAACAGGATCCGCACGCGCTGGCCGCGCTGTGCGTCCACCTCGCCGTGATCGGCCTGATGATCGCGGCATGGCCGGAGTTCTACACCCGGGTCCGGCGGGGTGCGGTGTGGAAGGCGCTCGGTGTCCTGGTCAGCGGGCTGGTGGTCGGCAGCCTGCTCGGGTGGGGGCTGGTGGAACTGTTCCCCGGCAGCCTGCCGCGCGGTGCGCAGCGCCCGCTGTGGGCGATCTCGCGCGTCACCGCGACAATTCTGGTGGCCGACAACAACTTCGACGGCCACCCGCTGCATGTGGTGAATCTGCTGCTCGGCTTGTTCGGTGCGATCGCGCTGCTGGCGGCGGCGCTGGTACTGTTCCGCTCCCAACGCGCCTCCAACGCCATGACCGGACTCGACGAATCCGCGGTGCGCGGCCTGCTCGCCCGGTCCGATGTCGAGGATTCGCTGGGTTACTTCGCGACTCGCCGCGACAAGGCCGTGGTGTTCGCGCCCAGCGGTAAGGCGGCGATCACCTATCGCGTCGAACTCGGCGTCTGCCTGGCCTCCGGTGATCCGATCGGTGTGCGGGAGGCGTGGCCGCAGGCCATCGACGCCTGGTTGCGACTGGCCGACGAATACGGCTGGGCCCCGGCGGTGATGGGCGCAAGTGAACTCGGCGCCACCGCCTACCGCCGGGCGGGCCTGTCCGCGCTGCGCCTGGGCGACGAGGCGATCCTCGACACCCGTTCCTTCTCGCTGGCCGGGCCCGAGATGAAGCAGGTGCGCCAGGCCGCCAACCGCCTGCACAAACAGGGCTTCACGGTCCGGGTCCGCCGCCACAGCGAACTCTCGCCGGACGAGATGGCGCAGATGATCGCCCGCGCCGATTCCTGGCGAGACACCGAAACCGAACGCGGCTTCTCGATGGCACTGGGCCGGCTCGGCGACCGGCTCGACGGCGACAGCCTGCTGGTGGAGGCCCTCGACCGCGACGGCCGCGTCTGGGGCATGCTGTCGCTGGTGCCGTGGGGCCGCAGTGGTGTCTCGCTCGATGTGATGCGACGAGATCCCCAGGGCCCCAACGGAATCATGGAATTCATGATTTCCCAGCTGGCGCTGACCTCGGAGCAGTACGGGATCACCCGGGTCTCGCTGAACTTCGCGGTGTTCCGCTCGGTCTTCGAGGAGGGCAGCCGGATCGGCGCCGGCCCGGTGCTGCGGCTGTGGCGCAGTGTGCTGATGTTCTTCAGCCGCTGGTGGCAGCTCGAGGCGCTGTACCGGTCGAATGTGAAATATCAGCCGCAGTGGGTGCCGCGGTTCTTCATCTTCGAGGAACGCCGCCGGCTGCCGCGGGTCGCGCTCGCCAGCGCGCTGGCCGAGGGCTTCCTGCCGCGCTTCGGCAAGCAGCCGGATGCCTCGGCGCACACCGGTCTTCATTCCGCGGTGCCGCCCACCATCACCGGGCTGCATGCCGACGGCAGCCCGCCCGAGGCACCGCCCTCCCCCCTCGAACAGGCCGCCGCGCGCCGCCCGGAGCAGGTGCGGGTGCGGATGGACAAGGTGCGGCGTCTCGAATCGGCCGATATCGACGCCTATCCGGTGGCCTACGCCCCGACCCACTCGATCGCCGATGCCCGCCGCTCCCCCAAGGGCACCACGGTGCGAGTGTGCGGGCGGCTGTTGCGAATCCGCGACCACGGCGGCGTCACCTTCGCGGCGCTGCGCGACTGGTCCGGCGACATCCAGATCCTCATCGACCGGGGCCGCGTCGGCGCGCGCCGCTCGAGTTCGTTCGGCGAGTACTTCGATCTGGGCGATCTGATCGAGGTGAGCGGCCAGATCGGCGCCAGCCGCCGGGGCGAACTGTCGCTGCTCGCCCAGGACTGGCGGATGATCGGCAAATGCCTGCACCCGCTGCCGGACAAGTGGCGCGGACTCGCCGACCCCGAGGCGCGGGTGCGCCAGCGCTACGTCGATATGACGATCAACGTCGAGGCGCGCGAGGTGCTGGCCAAACGCAGCGCCGTGGTGCGGTCGCTGCGGGATACCTTGAACGGCTGGGGTTTCCTCGAGGTCGAGACGCCGGTGCTGCAGCAGGTGCACGGCGGCGCCAACGCCGCGCCGTTCCGCACCCACATCAACGCCTACGATCTGGACCTCTACCTGCGCATCGCACCGGAGCTGTACCTCAAGCGGCTGTGCGTGGGCGGGATGGAGAAGGTCTTCGAATTGGGCCGGGTGTTCCGCAACGAGGGGGTGGACTACAGCCACAATCCGGAGTTCACGATTCTGGAAGCCTATGAGGCGCACAGTGATTACGAGCGGATGATGCACGCGTGCCGCCAGCTGATCCAGAACGCGGCGATCGCGGCCAACGGCGCCTGCGTCGCCCTGCGGCCGGGTGCGGACGGAACGCTGACCGAGGTCGACATCTCCGGCGACTGGCCGGTGCGTACGGTGCACGGCGCCATCTCCGAGGCCGTCGGCGAGACCGTCACCCCCGATACCCCGGCGGATCGGCTGCGGCTGCTGTGCGACAAGGCCGAGGTGCCGTATCAGCCCGGCTGGGACGCCGGGCAGATCGTGCTGGAGATGTACGAGCATCTGGTCGAGGACCGGACCCAGGAACCGACCTTCTACATCGACTTCCCGACCTCCGTATCACCGCTGACGCGCGCGCATCGCCGCATCGACGGTGTCGCCGAACGCTGGGATCTGGTGGCCTGGGGTGTCGAACTGGGCACCGCCTACAGCGAATTGACCAATCCGATCGAACAACGCCGGCGCCTGACCGAACAGTCGCTGCTGGCCGCGGGCGGCGATCCGGAGGCCATGGAACTGGACGAGGAGTTCCTCGAGGCGCTGGAATTCGCGATGCCGCCGACCGGCGGTCTGGGTGTGGGTGTGGACCGCGTGGTCATGCTCATCACGGGCCGCAGCATCCGTGAAACCCTGCCGTTCCCGCTGGTCAAACCGCGCACCGGACACGGCGACGGACGCTGACCACACCGCCGGCGGCCGGGGGCGCGCACCCGTTCGCGAACCCGGAACCCGCGTCCGGCACAGTAGTTCCGTGCAGCTTGTTCTCGTGCGTCACGCCCAGCCCGGCCGGGTGCTGACCACCTCCGGTCCCGCCGATCCCGAACTCACCGAACTGGGTCTCGAGCAGGCTCGCCGGGTACCGGCGGTGATCGCCCGCTTCGCCGGGGGCGAGCATCGCATCGCACGGGTGGTGAGCAGTCCGCAGCGGCGGGCCCGCGATACCGCCGCGCCGACGGCCGAGAAGCTGGGGCTGCCGGTCGAGGTGCTCGACGGGCTGGCCGAATACGACCGCGACCTGCCCGCCTACATCCCGATCGAAGACGCCAAGCGCGACTTCCGCGCCACCTACGACCGGATCAAGGCCGGGCATCTGCCCGAACAGATCGACGGGCCCGCGTTCGTGGCGCGGGTGCTGGGCACAGTGTCGGAGCTCGTCGCGGCCGCCGAACCCGCCGATACGGTCGTCGCCTTCGCCCACGGCGGAGTGGTGAACGTGCTGCTCCAGGACATTCTCGGACTCGAACGCCCGCTGACCTTTCCGATCGACTATTGCTCGATCACCCGGATCCTGTTCTCTCGCAGCGGTAACCGCACCGCCGCGACGATCAACGAGAACAGCCACGTGTGGGATCTGCTGCCGCGAAATCGTCCCGCAGCGGGAAGCGACGCGATCTGAGGAGAGCCCGGCATCCGAAAGCTGTGCCGGGGCACGGATATTCACAGCCGATTGCCAGCCCGAACGCCTGCCGGTCACAGGCACGAGTCGTTCCATGGATGACCACGGGCCCGCCCGACGGTCCGTGCTCCGAGAAAGGTAGTCCGTTGTTCTCCTCCACGAGTTCCTCGCGCCGCCGGCTGGTCGCCCGCATCGCCGTCGCCGGCGCGGTCGCGGCCGCCCCCGTCGCGGCGGTCGCCGTACCCGCCTTCGCCGAGACCCCGTCCGCCACGCAGATCGACTGGCACGACCACGACCGTGATCACGACCACGATCGCGACCACGACGGGTGGCGTCATCATCATGATCACGACAACGGCCCGTGGCAGCCCGGCCCCGGCGGCTTCCTGCCCGGCCCGCCGCCCACCGGCTCGTTCGGCTGATCGAACCGCACAGCCGATGAACACACGAGGGCCGCTCCCGGCAGGGAGCGGCCCTCGTTCGCTGTACGGGATACGGATTCGCGGGTGTGACCGGGGGACGCGACATCGTGACCGATCGCTTCAAAGTTCATTCACAGTTCGCGAACATCGCCGTCCTAGCCGCGGGCGTTTCGATGTACTCGTGAGCCGCCGGGCCACCCGGTCCGAAACCCACAGCGCGGCTCCGTGATTCGCAGACGAAAGGCCGAAACCTTGCAGACCACCGCGAAGCCGAAGAACCACACCCGCCGCCTCATGACCCGCATCGCCGTCGCCGGTGCGCTGGTCGTCGTTCCCCTGTCCGCGCTCGCCGTGCCGGCCTTCGCCGACACCCCCGCCGCGGTCGCCATCGACCGGGACAACCACCCCGGCGACCGCGATCACGACGGTGACCACCGCGCGCCCGACGGTGACCACCGCGGCGACAACCGCGGGGATCGGGACCGCGGACCGGAGAACCAGCCGGCTCCCGGACCGCAGCTGCCCCAGCTCCCGCCGACCGGTTCCGCCGGCTGATCCCGGAAACGACGAAGGCCACCCCGCTCGCCGCGGGGTGGCCTTCACGGGCGAATCACCGGCTCATGCCATTCCGGCGATCCAGTTGTGCATCCAGGAGATCGCGGTCTGGCCGCCGCCCACGGAATAGCTGCCGTAGGAGGTGTGGGTGCCGGACTGGTAGAAGTGCTGGAGCTGTTCCACCCGCTGCTGGTTGGCGTCGTCGGTGAGCTGCGACTGCAGGGCCGCGACACCGCCGTGCGCCATCAGGTCGCCGATGATCGAACCCGCCTCGAGCTGGTAGCGCCACAGGTTGGCCGCGCTCGCACCGGAGGCCTGCGCCAGGAAGCCGGCGAAGCGGGTGACGTAGTCGGTGTCCTCGGTGGAGCAGTACAGGTCGCCGGCCGCGCAGATGGTGCGGACCCGGTCGCTGAGGAAGCCGAATCCACCCACGCGCGGGCCACCGGCGCCGGCGCCGCCGACCACCGGGCCGACCTGGACGTCGGTGGGCGAACGACGCGGATCGGAGATCAGGCCGACACCCGAAACGCGGTCCGGCGGAACGACGCCCAGGCCGGTGCCGATCTCGGCGGCCAGATCGCCCGCGGCATCCGCACCCTGGCTGTAGCCGACGATCGCGTAATGCGTACCGGCGCAGCGGGCCGCCATCGCCTGGATGAGGCCGCGCGCGTTGTCGGTCGCTTCCTTCTTGGAGGCGCCGTAGACATCGCCCTCCCACGGGAAGGCGGTCGCGGCGTAGCTGACGTAGTCGACGTCCGCCGAGCTCGGCAGGCCGCGCGTCACACCGGACAGCATGCCGGGGCCGACCATGTGATCGGGCTTGTGATCACCGGTCTCCCAGGTGCCCGGAATCGCGACGACGTACAGGCTCGGGCAACCGGGATCCGCGCTCGCGGAACCGCTTCCGATCGCGGTACCCGACACTGCCATTCCAGCCAGGACCGCGACTGCCGCCCCGGCGGCCGCGACAACCTTCTTCAACCGCATGCTGCTCCAGTTCAAGCCAGCCCTCGCCGGGGCTCCCCATATGTATTCGCCGCTGATGATGCCGCCGCCACATTGCCGCGCGGTAAATTCCCGGCGAAGCAAAAGCCGCCCGCGCCCGTAACTCGTGAACGAGTTCGGACGCGGACCAAGAGCACGACTTACGACATACCGGTGATCAGGATAACGGCGGCACCTAGGAACTGCCATCCGAGCTCGAAATCCCGTCCGATTTCCGGTGTTTGAGACGCGGGTACGCGTTTCCGCAGTACAGGGCCGGAAAGACAGGCGTCCACGGGCTCGAAAGCCCGTGGACGCCTCGTTTTTTCGATTGTTCGACAGCCGGCGCTTGCCGGGACTCAGCGCTGGGCGACCGCCGTCGGAGCGATCGGCGCCGGCAGCGCGGTCTCACCCTCGAGGTGCTTGTCCACCGCCGACGCGGCGGCGCGGCCCTCGGCGATGGCCCACACGATCAGCGACTGACCACGGCCCATGTCGCCGGCGACGAAGACACCGGGAACGGTGGTCTGGAAGTCCTTATCGCGCTTGACGTTGCCGCGCTGGTCGTAGCCCACGCCGAGATCCTCGAGCAGACCCGGCTTCTGCGGGCCGACGAAGCCCATCGCCAGCAGGACCAGATCGGCCTCCAGCGTGAAGTCGGTGCCCTCGACCTTCTCGAAGCGGCCGTTGACGTTGCGGACCTCGTGCGCCTGCAGTCCGGTGACCTTGCCGTCCGCACCGATGAACCGCTCGGTGTTCACCGAGAAGACGCGCTCGCCGCCCTCTTCGTGCGCCGAGGAGACCCGGAACATCAGCGGGTAGGTCGGCCACGGGGTCGACTCGGCCCGCTCGGCCGGCGGCTTCGGCATGATCTCGAACTGGTGGATGCTGGCCGCGCCCTGGCGGTGCGAGGTGCCCAGGCAGTCGGCGCCGGTGTCACCGCCACCGATGATGACGACCTTCTTGCCCTTGGCGTGGATCCGCGGCAGGCCCTCCTCGTCGGTGACGGGATCGCCCAGCTGGACCCGGTTGGCCAGCGGCAGGAATTCCATCGCCTGGTGGATGCCGTCCAGATCGCGACCCGGAATCGGCAGGTCCCGAGCGATGGTGGAACCACCCGCGAGCACCACCGCGTCGAACTGCTCGCGCAGCTGCTCGGCGGTGATGTCGACACCGACGTTCACGCCCGCCTTGAAGATGGTGCCCTCGGCCTCCATCTGCGCCAGGCGGCGGTCGATGAAGCGCTTCTCCATCTTGAATTCCGGAATGCCGTAGCGCAGCAGGCCGCCGATGCGGTCGTCGCGCTCGAACACCGTGACGGTGTGGCCGGCGCGGGTCAGCTGCTGGGCCGCGGCCAGACCGGCCGGACCCGAACCCACGACCGCGATCTTCTTACCGGTCAGGCGGGTCGGATAGACCGGCTGCACCCAGCCCTCGTCGAAGGCGTTCTCGATGAGTTCGACCTCGACCTGCTTGATGGTGACCGGATCCTGGTTGATGCCGAGCACACACGACGCCTCACACGGCGCCGGGCACAACCGCCCGGTGAATTCCGGGAAGTTGTTGGTCGCGTGCAGACGGTCGATGCCCTCGCGCCAGCGATCCCGGTAGACCAGGTCGTTCCACTCGGGAATCAGGTTCCCCAGCGGGCAGCCGTTGTGGCAGAACGGGATACCGCAGTCCATGCAGCGGCTGGCCTGGGTCTGCAGGGTCTGGTGGGAGTAGTTCTCCTCGTAGACCTCTTTCCAGTCCATCAGGCGCAGCGGAACCGGACGGCGGGTGGGCAGCTCCCGCTTGGTGTGCTTCAGAAATCCCTGTGGATCACCCACGTGCGGCCTCCGTCTTTTCGCCTCTCACAGCCGTCCGTGCGTTGTGCACGCGTCTCACGTTATCCACGTGCGGCCTCCATGATCGCCTCGTCGACATCCCGCCCGGCCTTCTCGGCCTCGGAGATAGCGAGCAATACCTTCTTGTAGTCGCGAGGCATAACCTTCACGAAGTGGTTCACCTGCTGCGACCAATCGCTCAGGATGCGTTCGGCCACCGCCGAACCCGTCGCGTCGCGATGGCTCGCGACCACGTCGCGCAGCCAGGTGAAGTCCTCGCCCTCGAGCTGTTCGATATCCACCAGCTCGGTGTTGAGGTTGGCTTCGAACGTGCCGTTCGGGTTGTAGATGTAGGCGATACCGCCCGACATGCCGGCACCGAAGTTGCGTCCGGTCTCGCCGAGGATGACGACCCGGCCGCCGGTCATGTACTCGCAGCCGTGATCACCCACGCCCTCGACCACCGCGGTGGCGCCCGAGTTGCGCACGCAGAACCGCTCGCCGACCACACCGCGGATGAATGCCTCACCGCTGGTGGCGCCGAACAGGATCACGTTGCCCGCGATGATGTTCTCCTCGGCGACGAAGGACTCCGGCGCGTTCAGCGACGGCCGCACCACCAGGTGACCGCCCGAAAGGCCCTTGCCCACATAGTCGTTGGCATCACCGAACACGCGCAGGGTGATACCGGCCGGGACGAACGCGCCGAAGCTGTTGCCCGCCGAACCGGTGAAGGTGATGTCGATGGTGTCGTCGGGCAGGCCGGCGCCACCGTAGAGCTTGGTCACCTCGTGGCCGAGCATGGTGCCGACCGTGCGGTTCACGTTCGTGATCTTGGTCTCGAACTTGACCGGCTTGCCGCGCTCGAGCGCATCCGCCGCCTGGGCGATGAGCTGGTTGTCCAGCGCCTTGTCCAGGCCGTGGTCCTGCGTCTTGGTGCAGCGGCGGTCCTGGTACATGAACGCCGTCTCGACGTCGTCGAGGATCGGCGACAGATCCAGCTTGCTCGCCTTCCAGTGCTCCTTGGCCCTGGTGGTGTCGAGCAGGTCGACGCGGCCGATGGCCTCGTCGAGCGTGCGCAGACCCAGCGAGGCCAGCAGCTCCCGCACCTCTTCGGCGACGAACATGAAGAAGTTCTCGACGAATTCGGGCTTACCGGTGAAGCGCTGGCGCAGTACCGGATTCTGAGTCGCGACGCCGACCGGGCAGGTGTCGAGGTGGCAGACACGCATCATGACGCAGCCGGAGACCACCAGCGGAGCGGTCGCGAAGCCGTACTCCTCGGCGCCGAGCAGCGCGCCGATCAGCACATCGCGGCCGGTCTTCATCTGGCCGTCGACCTGCACCACGATGCGGTCGCGCAGACCGTTGAGCAGCAGGGTCTGCTGGGTCTCGGCCAGGCCGAGTTCCCAGGGGCCGCCCGCGTGCTTCAGCGAGGTCAGCGGCGAGGCGCCGGTACCACCGTCGTGGCCGGAGATCAGCACGACGTCGGCGTGGGCCTTCGACACACCGGCCGCGACCGTTCCGACACCCGGCTCCGCGACAAGTTTCACGTGAATCCGAGCCTGCGGATTCGCGTTCTTCAGGTCGTGGATCAGCTGGGCCAGATCCTCGATCGAGTAGATGTCGTGGTGCGGCGGCGGCGAGATCAGGCCGACACCCGGCGTCGAGTGCCGCACCTCGGCGACCCACGGGTACACCTTGTGCGCCGGCAGCTGACCGCCCTCACCGGGCTTGGCGCCCTGGGCCATCTTGATCTGGATATCGGTGCAGTTGGTCAGGTAGTGCGCGGTCACACCGAAGCGACCCGACGCCACCTGCTTGATCGCGCTGCGCCGCCAGTCGCCGTTGTCCTCCGGCTCGAAGCGGGCCGGCGACTCGCCGCCCTCACCCGAGTTGGAACGGCCGCCGAGGCGGTTCATCGCGATCGCGAGGGTCTCGTGCGCCTCCGCGGAGATCGAGCCGTAGCTCATCGCGCCGGTGGAGAAGCGCTTCACGATCTCGCTGGCCGGCTCGACCTCCTCGATCGGAATCGCGTGCCGGCCCTCGGTCTTGAACTTGAACAGGCCGCGCAGCGAGGCCAGTCGCTCGGACTGGTCGTCGACCAGCTTGGTGTACTCCTTGAAGATCGAGTACTGACCCGAGCGGGTCGCGTGCTGCAGCTTGAACACCGTGTCCGGGTTGAACAGGTGGTACTCACCCTCGCGCCGCCACTGGTACTCACCGCCGATCTCGAGTTCGCGGTGCGCGCGCTCGGTGCGGTTCTCCAGGAAGGCGATCCGGTGGCGGGCGGCGACCTCGGCGGCGATGTCGTCGAGACCGATGCCGTCCAGCGGCGAGGTCAGGCCGGTGAAGTACTGGTCGCACAGTTCCTGCGACAGACCCACGACCTGGAACAGCTGCGCGCCGCGGTAGGAGGCGATGGTGGAGATGCCCATCTTGGACATCACCTTCAGCACGCCCTTGCCGGCCGCCTTGTTGTAGTTCTTGACGGCGGCGGCGTAGTCGGCCGCCTTGTCGCCGGTGCTGCCCGGCATCTCCAGCGCGCCGCGCTCGAGCATGTCCTCGATCGACTCGAAGGCCATGTAGGGGTTGATCGCGGCCGCGCCGAAGCCGACCAGCATGGCCATGTGGTGCACCTCGCGGGCGTCACCGGCCTCGACCACGAGGCCGACCTTGGTGCGGGTGCGCTCGCGCACCAGGTGGTGGTGCACCGAGGCGGTGAGCAGCAGCGACGGAATCGGCGCCAGCTTCTCGTTGGATTCGCGGTCGGACAGCACGATGATCCGCGCGCCGCCGTCGATGGCGGCCGACACCTGGGCGTTGATCGCCTCGAGCGCCTTGCGCAGGCCCTTGCCGCCCTTCTTCACCGAGTAGAGGCCGCGCACGACCACCGAACGCAGCTCGGGCCGCGAACCGTCGTCGTTGATGTGGACGAGCTTGGCCAGCTCGTCGTTGTCGAGAATCGGCTGGGTCAGCGTGATGTGACGACAGGACTCCGGACCCGGATGCAGCAGGTCGGCCTCGGGGCCGATGGTGCTGCGCAGGCTGGTGACGACCTCCTCGCGGATGGCGTCCAGCGGCGGGTTGGTGACCTGGGCGAACAGCTGCGCGAAGTAGTCGAACAGCAGACGCGGACGCGACGACAGCACCGCGATCGGCGTATCGGTGCCCATCGACCCCAGCGCCTCGCCGCCGGTCTTGGCCATCGGCGAGATCAGCAGGCTCAGTTCCTCGGTGGAGTATCCGAAGATCTGCTGGCGGATGAGCACGCGGTCGTGCGACATGTGCTCGTGCGGACGGTCGGGCAGCTCGGCGAGCTTGATGATGCCCTCGTCGAGCCACTGCTGATACGGCTGCTCGGCGGCCAGCTGCGACTTGATCTCGTCGTCGCTGATGATGCGGCCCTGCGAGGTGTCCACCAGGAACATGCGGCCGGGCTGCAGACGGGCCTTGCGGACCACCTTCGACGGCTCGATGTCGAGCACGCCGACCTCGGAGGCCATGACGACCAGGCCGTCCTCGGTGACCCAGATCCGCGAGGGGCGCAGACCGTTGCGGTCCAGCACCGCGCCGACCACGGTGCCGTCGGTGAAGCACACCGAGGCCGGGCCGTCCCACGGCTCCATCAGCATGGAGTGGTAGCGGTAGAAGGCGCGCTGCGCCGGGTCCATCGACTCGTGCCGCTCCCAGGCCTCCGGGATCATCATCAGCACGGCGTGGGGCAGGCTGCGGCCACCGAGGTGCAGCAGTTCCAGCACCTCGTCGAAGCGCGCGGTGTCGGAGGCGCCCGGGGTGCAGACCGGGAAGATCTTCTCCAGCCGGTTGTTGCCCTCGCTGTCGGTGCCGAAGATCTCGGAGTTCAGCAGCGCCTCGCGGGCGCGCATCCAGTTCTCGTTACCGGTGACGGTGTTGATCTCACCGTTGTGCGCGACGCGGCGGAAGGGGTGGGCCAGCGGCCAGGACGGGAAGGTGTTGGTCGAGAAGCGCGAGTGCACGATGCCCAGCGCCGACTCCACCCGGTCGTCCTGCAGGTCGAGATAGAACGCCCGCAGCTGCGGGGTGGTGAACATGCCCTTGTAGACGAAGGTCTGACCGGACAGGCTCGGGAAGTAGACGGTCTCGCGGCCGACCGCGCCCTCGCCGGCGCCCTGCTTGCCGAGTTCGTGCTCGACCCGCTTGCGCACGACGTAGGCACGCCGCTCCAGATCCATTCCGCTGAGCTGCTCGGCCGAATCGGCGGGCGAGGCGATGAACAGCTGCCGGAACGTCGGCATGGCGTCACGCGACAGCGCGCCCAGGGAGGACTCGTCGATCGGAACCTCGCGCCAGCCCAGAACGGCCAGGCCCTCTTCCTTGACGATCTTCTCGACCCGGTAGCAGGCGCGGGCGGCCTCGCGGCGGGCCTGCGGCAGGAATGCGATACCGGTGGCGTAGGAGCCTTCCGGCGGCAACTCGAACGTGGCACCACTCTCCGCCAGCGCGGCCCGGAAGAACGCGTCCGGGAGCTGGATCAGGATGCCCGCACCGTCACCGGAGTTGGGTTCCGCACCCGCAGCACCGCGGTGCTCCAGGTTCAGCAGTGCCGTAATAGCCTTGTCGACGATGTCGCGGCTACGACGGCCATGCATGTCGACGACGAACGCGACACCGCAGGAGTCGTGCTCGTTCGCCGGGTCATAGAGCCCGATCGGTCCAGGTGACCTGTGGCCAGGAAGTTGCGTCATGCCTCTGCCTTCAAGAAATAGGCGCCTTCAACGAAGAGGCCTTCGATTTCGATGCCTTCTTCCGATGGCCCTCGTCGAAACGCCTCCGCCTAGACTGCGTCCGGACGTTGCGGCGACCAGCGGCGCTGATGGTCATCCCGTGCAGTCAAACTCTCCAGTTGTCCACCCGCTTCGGTTTCGTAGTCGGGTGCTCGGTGGTAGCGGAACTCTGAGGAGTTCCTTACCCACCGCGCCGTGCTCGCCCGCTAGGCTGATGCTTACGGCTCGTGGCCGAGTACGGGCGACGAGTCGGACATTTCACGTCCGACACTTAGAGCAAACGATAAGTCAGGACCGGAGCCCAACCAACTTAGGTTGTGCTAAATACTCCGTCTACCTGGGCATCTTCATCGGTCCTCCACTACCTGCGCGTTCTCCAGTGTAAAGCAGCCGACGCGGATCGCTGAGTCGCGTTCGCCACTGCCGTCGATAGCGCCTGGGCATCGGCCACGAGCTGGGAGCCCAGTCCTGCGCAACGCTCTCACCTGCGTCGAATCAGATTTCCCCGAATGCGGCGGCGGCAAACCGGGGTGTAAGGCGGCTAACTCTCCGGACACCCGGAGGAGACATTCCGGATAGCGGAGCGACAAGCCACGCCAATGTGCGGACCGTACGGCATCGTTTGCGAATGTGGAGTTCAGCACATTCTCGGCAAACCAAGATCGAGAATGACTGTGGTTTATTTCACATCCGTTGCGGGACAAAGCGTTACGGTCGCGCGGACCAGGGCGGCACCGTGCAGCGGATCGACCCGGCCCGAGGTCAGCACCGGAAACACGGCGGCCGCGAGCTGCTCCGCACAATCCGGTGCGCCCAGTACGGCGCGGTGAGCCGCCAGCTGATTCAGGATCTCGCCGTTCACCTCGTCGATCACCGGCCGTACGGCGGCCAGATCCGACGCATCCGGTGCGGGCGCGGCCGCCGGATCGAACCGCCACCGGGTGAGTAGTCCGTACTGCACGGTCTTGTTCGCTTCGATCTGCCCGGTGAACACCTGCCGCACCCAGTCCTGCGGCAGCCCCGATCGGGTGCCGGCCGCGGCCATCGCGTCGTAGACCTGCGCCTCGCGCGCCGGATCGTCGACCACGGGAGGCTGCCCGGTCCGCTGCGAAGCGGTCCATTTCGCGGCGGCGACGGCATCGGCGGTGTTCAGGCGGCGCAGCACCAACTCCACCAGTGGACTCAGTACCGAGGGGCCTTCCTGCGCGGGAGCCGCCTGCGCGTGCGGAAGTACTCGCTCTACGGTCATCGGCGCCACGACCGTGAATGCCGAGGTGAGGAGCACGGCGACCGCGACGAGACGGGTGCGTCGGCGTGCGCGGCGACCATCGAATCGCGACCGTGCGCCGCGGGCGCCGGCCGCCGCCGCGGCCTGGGAGTCGTCGGTGTCGCCCGCATAGGGATCCCCCATCCGATGAATGCCGACTCCCGGAGTCGCTCGCAACGTTCCACCCTCCTATCACCGCCGCACCATGGTGTCGATCGATGCCGCGCTACCCGAGAGTAGGGATTCACTCCGCGACCGTCTGTGAGGCTCACCACATCGATGCCGCCGCGCTCGGTGGTTCCCCGCTCGGCCTGTCACTCTGAACCTGATTGCGCGCGGCAGGGCGCTCGGCGGATTACCCGTCCCGCCCGCGCGTGGGGGCACCACCGCCCGGACCACGATGCAACGACCGTTTCGCCCGGCGGCGACAACGATTGGGACCCAGAGGATGTGAATCCGTTGACCGATCCCCACGTCTTCGAACAGTCCGCCACCGAAAGTTCGGCATCCGGCCCCACGACCGCCCAAGCCGCCGCCTCCCGGTCATCGGTGTCCGGCTCCCGCACGACCGAACCGCGAGCGAGGCGGTCCCCGGCCGCCATGCTGACCTGGCTCGGTGGCGCCGAAGCCGGCCGCGGCGACCGGCACGAGGGATCGACGTACGCCGTCACCGGCGGGGTGGTGCTGCTGTTCGCGGTGCTGTCCGGAATCGTCGTCGCGGCGGCCGGTGTGGCGGCGCACTGGCCCGCCGCGGTCGTGGTGATCGTCGCGCTGCCGGCGACACTGCTGGTCGGCGCGATCTCGCGAGCGCTGGCCACCGCGCCACTGTCCGCTCAGGCGGGTCGCGGCCGGGCCGATCGGATCGGGCGGATCGCGGTCGCCGCAATCACCGGCGTCCTGGTCGCCGAGCTGGCGAGCACGGTGATCCTCGCCGGATCCGTCGATCGTACGCTCGACGATCGGTCCCGCCGCGACGCCGACTCCGCCGCGTCCGTGGTCACCGCACGCACGGAACTCGACCGCGCCGCCGCCGAACGCGCCGCGCTCACGCAGACCATCGCCCGGGCGCAGGCCGATATGGATCAGGCTCTGGTCGTCGCCCGGTGCGAGTACAACCCGACGCCGCAGTGCCCCCAGACCAAGATCACCGGGGTGCCCGGCCGTGGTCCGGAATCGCAAACCGCCAACGCGATGCTCGACGATGCCCGCGGGCGGCTCAACACCGCCGAGGCGCGCGTCCAGCCTTTGGATGCGGAGATCGCGACCCGTCAGAGCGCCCTGGAGCAGGCCCGCACCGCCGCCTACCACACCGGAGATCGTGGTCTGGGCGCGCGCTGGCTGGCCATGAACGACTACACCACCGGACATCCGGGCGCGCTGCTGTTGCGCCTGCTCACCATCGCGATCGGGGTTCTGCTCGCCCTGCTGCCTCTGGTGCTGCGGTCCTGGCGTGGCGAGTCGTCGTTCGACCGCGCCGTGGCCGCGCACGCCGAGGCCGACCGCGCCGCGCGGGCAGCGGACACCGCGGTCGCGATTCAACGCGCCGAACACCGGGTGGCCACCGCACAACTGGCGTTGCATGCCGACACCGCGATCGACCGCGAACGCCAGCGCAAGCGGGTGATCGCGGCCATCGGCAACCTGGAAATCGGCATCACCGAACCGCAGCGCCGGGCCGTCGCCGAATTCGAAGCGCTGGCCGCCCTTCCGCCGGGTGCGCAGACCGCATCCGCGACCTCCCCGACCGCGGGCGCCTTGCCCGCCGCCGAATCCCCGGCCCGAACCGACCCGTCACAGGAGGCGACCGTGACCGCACGGAATCTGCCCGCACAGCTGCCCTCGGCCGGCCTGGCGCCGCATGCGCCGGCCGCGGTGCCCGCCGCGCGCGAGGACGCGAAAAAAGGTGGCGGGCTGGAACTTCCGGTGATCGGTACGGTGCCGTTCACCGATACCGCCGCGCGCTGGATCCGCCCGCTGGTCCCCGGCTTCGTCACCACCGCACTCGACCGGACCATCGACACCGCGGCCGCCCCGCTGCGGACCGTCCGTCAGGTCTTCGAGGAGGCGGAGGAGATCACCTTCACCCTCAAACGCACCCGCAAGGTGACGGTGAACTCCGAGGATTCGCACGATCCGGCGGCGGGTTACGCACATCCGGGCCACGCGCTGCCGGATCCGCCCTACCTCCAGGTCCCCGGTTCGTACCCGTACGACGCCTACCAGCACGACCCGCGCTATGCCGCCTACCGGCACGACCCGCGCTATGCGCGCTACGCGGCGCTCCCGCACCGGAATCCCGCCGCCCACCCCGATCTGCCGGACGCCGAGCGATACGGCGAACTCCCTGCAGGCGACACGACCGAACTCGGCTACCGCGCCCCGCGCGAACTGCCGCCGGGCACCGGCGGCGAATGACCGGAGCCGGCGACCGGACGTGGGATATTCGGCCGGACCGGTCTGATCTGCCGGTCGCGTCACCGGCCGGGTGGCCGATCGGATAACCGTCATACGTCCGGGTACCTGGATAGACTCGGCCCGTGTTTCCAGTCGTGACCGATCGGGAAGGGCGATCGTCCGCCCACCGCGTGGCGCCGCCGCGCGGTGCCGACGACCGCGACCCCGGCGATGGAGACGACGCCGAACGAATCCCGGTGCGACCGCTGTCGTGGCGGGAGTTGGCCGATCTGCCCTTCGCGGTGTTGCAGCATCGCATCCGGCCGATCGCCGGGTTGGCGGGTGCGGGTCTCGTCGCGGCCCTGGGCATCGTCGCCGCGGTCACCGCACTGGTGTCGCTCGCGACCGACGGCTCGAGCGCCGGAACCGCCTGGGCGGCAATTCTTTCCACAGTCTGCTGTGCATGGGTGCTGCGGCTGTGGATAGTCGGCGTGACCGTGCCGATCGGACTGGCCGTCGTCCACGACCAGCCGATCACCGCGCGCACCGCCGCCGAGCGCCTGCTCCCGGTGTCGGGCCGGCTATTGCTGAACCAGGTGGTCTCCACGTCGATCGGCATCGGCATCCTTGTGCTCGGTACGCCGCTGATCGTCACGCTGATCCCGGCGGTGATCTGGCTGGCCCGGATACGCGGTACGCGATGGCTGATCGTGCCGGTCCTGTTCGCCGAATCGATCCCGTACGCGGCCGCGGTCCGGCGAGCGAAACTGCTCGCCACCGGACGTGTGATGCCGCTGGCCGGACTGTGGCTCTATCTGCGCGGCGTACTGCTCGTGCTGGCGGTGCCGGTCGCGGGACTGCTGGGCTTTGTCTCCGATATCTCCGGAACCCACCGCTGGGCGGTCGTCACCCTGCTGTCCGGTGCGGCACTGCTGATTTCGGCGTTCGCCGCGGCCGTGGACGCGGCGACCGCCGTCGTGGTTCATCTCGACCGGCGTTGCGGCCGGGAGGGGTGGGATATCCGGATACCCACCGGGCGGGCGGCACGGTGACCGACGACGCACGGGCGGATCGGCCCTCGGCGCCACCACCCCCGACGCTCGGGGCGGCCGCCCAGCACCGGGCCGCGGCCGAATCCGCCGCCGGGCACCACGACTTCGATGCCGCACTGCGCGAACGGTTCCGCGCCGTCGTACGCGGTCTCGAGCAGGGCGGCGTCCTCGAGATCCAACGTTCGCGCACGGCCCGCGAAACCGCATCGGCCGCAGGACATGCCCTTCCGGATGCGTCGGCCGAATTCGACTCCGCCGCACACAGTTTCGACGAGATCGTCTACGGCGGCCGCACCGCCACCCCGGACGAATATCAGCGCCTCACCGCGGCCGACCACTATTCGCTGGCGCCGCCGCCACCTCCGGACCCGGTCGAACAGCAGCGCTCGGAACGCCGGCGCGGTGACCGCCGCCGGTTGCCGCCGCTGCCACAATTGTTGCGCGACAAGCGTTTCTGGGCGTTCGTGCTGGTCGCGCTCGTCATCGCGCTGGTCGTCTATCTGCTGTTCCGGTTGGCCGCCGCACCGACGGCACCGCCGCACCCGACGCAGCCGCACTCACCACCGCCGCCCGAACATCCGCATGTCCGCCCACCCGATGTGGGCGAGGGCAGCGATTCGATCTTCCAGCGCCTACCGCCCTGGCTGGCCTACGGCGGGCTGCAGGCGCTGATCTTCGCCGCGGTCGTGGTCTGGTGGCGCGGCCGCCGCCGGGGTGCCGTGGTCGGCGAGCCGCGCCCGGTGCAGGTGGCGGCCGGTGAGCTGCTGGCGGGACAGGCCGCGCTCTACCGCAGGAGCAAGGACCGCGACCATGTCGCCGCGACATTGCGCGCGGCCACGCTGCGGCGCATCCGGCGTCGCGTGAATGTGCCCGCCGACGCCGCGCCGGAGCAGGTGAGCGCGGTGATCGGAGCCCGGACAGGCATCGACCCCGGCCGCGTCGCCGCGACCTTCTACGGCCCTGTCGCCGACGACCCGGCATTGGAACACGTGGCGGCACAACTGGACTGGATCGAATCGGAAATAGGATGACGGAGACCGGATGACAACGGCGCAGACCAACCACGCCCCCACGGCCGACCAGGCGCTCCGGGCGCTCGGCGAGGTGCGTGCCGAGATCGGCAAGGCGGTCGTCGGCAACGACCACGCCGTGCTGTACCTCGTACTCGCGCTGCTGTGCCGCGGCCACGTGCTGTTGGAAGGTGTTCCGGGCGTGGCGAAGACGCTGCTGGTGCGCGCCCTGGCCGCGGCGCTGGAACTCGACCACACCCGGGTGCAGTTCACTCCGGATCTGATGCCCGGCGATGTGACCGGCTCCCAGATCTACGATCCGCATTCGGCCGAATTCACCTTCCGCCGAGGGCCGGTCTTCACCAACCTGCTGCTCGCCGACGAGATCAACCGCACGCCGCCGAAAACTCAATCGGCACTGCTGGAATCGATGGAGGAGCGGCAGGTGTCGGTGGCCGGCGTCCCGCAGCCGCTGCCCGATCCGTTCGTGGTGATCGCGACCCAGAATCCGATCGAACAGGAAGGCACCTACCCGCTGCCGGAGGCGCAGCTGGACCGGTTCCTGTTCAAGGTGGACATCCGGTTGCCCGGCCGGGACGACGAATTCCGGATCCTGCAGCGCCACGCCGCCGGCTTCGACCCGCGTGACCTGGATGCGGCGGGCGTGCGGGCGGTCGCCGGAGCGGCGCATATCGCGGCGGCACGTTCCGCCGTCGCGCAGGTGACGGTCAATCCGGAAGTGCTGGCCTACATCGTCGATCTGTGCCGCGCCACCCGTACCTCACCGGCGGTCCAGCACGGCGCTTCGCCGCGCGGTGCGACCGCGGTGCTGGCCTCGGCACGGGCCCTGGCGTGGCTCAACGGCCGCGCCTTCGTCACCCCCGATGATGTGAAAACCGTTGCGGTGACGGCACTGCGGCATCGTCTGCAGCTGCGTCCCGAGGCCGAACTGGACGGCGTGACCGGTGAAGGCGTGATGTCCTCGGTGTTGGCCACGGTCCCGGTTCCGGTGTAGCGCGATGATCGTCACGGGTCGGCTCGCGGTCTGCGCGGCGGTGGCAGCGGTGGTCGTCGGTGTCGCGCTGCCGTCCTGGGCCGGCGTCGTCGTGCTGACGGGTGTGCTGGCCGTCCTCGTCGCGATCGACGTGATCTCCTGTCGCGCCGACGATCTCGAGTTGTCCCGGGTGCCACTCACCACCGTCCGGGTCGGCCACACCGCCACCGTCGAGCTGACCGTCCTGAACCGCGGCGCCCGCGCGGTGCGGGCGCAGCTGTGGGACGACTGGCCACCCAGTGCGCAGGCGCCGGCCGAGACCCACCGGTTGCGTCTGCCGCCGAACACCACCACCCGGCTGGCCACCACCGTCCGCCCGGCTCGCCGCGGCGATCGGAGCGCGGGGCCGGTCACGGTTCGCTTGGTCGGACCGCTCGGCCTGGCGGGGCGGCAGTTCCGTCGCACCGTGCCCGCGACGGTTCGTGCGCTGCCGCCGTTTCGGACCGAACGGATCCTTGCTGCCAAGGTGAAGCGACTGCACCATCTCGACGGCCGATCGGTCGCCACTCTGCGCGGTCCGGGCTCGGAATTCGATTCCTTCCGCGAGTACGTGGCCGGTGACGACGTGCGTTCCATCGACTGGCGAGCCACGGCCCGCGCGAGCGATGTCCTCGTTCGCACCTGGCGGCCGGAACGCAATCGCCACGTGCTGATGTTGCTGGATACCGGCCGGATCAGCGCCGCCCGGCTCGGTGAGCAGACGCGGCTGGACACCGCCATCGAGGCCGCGTTGCTGCTGGGCGGACTGGCGGCCGCGGCCGGGGACACGGTCGATCTCCTGGCCTTCGATCGCGAGATTCGCGCCGAGGTGCGGGGCGCACGCGGAAAAGCCGTGCAGCCCAAGCTGATGCACGCCCTCTCGGGCGTCGTGCCCGCGCTGCTGGATGCCGACACCCCGGCGATGGTCCGCACCGCGGTTCGCCACACCCGCCGCCGCAGCCTGGTGGTCTGGTTCACCAGTCTGGACGGGGCGATGGTCGAAGAGAATCTGCTGCCGGTACTCCCGGTGCTGAGCAGCCGGCATCGCGTGCTGCTGGTATCGGTCACCGATCCGGAGATCGCGGCGACCGCGACCCGGCGCGACACCGCTGCCGAGGTCTATGCCGCCGCGGCCGCCGAACATCTGCTCACCGAACGCGCGATCGTGCGAGAAACTCTGCAGCGCCAGGGCATCGACGTGGTGGCCGCGGCGCCGGAGCGGGTGCCGGAGGCGCTGGCCGACGAGTACCTGGAACTGAAACGGTCCGGAGCACTCTGAGCGTTCACGTTCCCGGCCGGACCACCGATGGGTACGGCTGAGCGGGCGGCGCCCACTGCTGGGGCATCGCCCAGAAGGGCAGACGCGGCGGCGGCAGAATCCGGCGTTGCCGCTCTCCGATGACCGCACCGAGAATCTGCAGCGGCGGATAGCCGGCCGGTGGCGCCACTCGCAATCGGTCGCAGACCGCGACCACGAGCGCCGCACCGAGTTCTACCTGCACCTGCGGGGTGAGGTGCGGAAAGCGGGTCAGATACCGCCGCACGGGCAGCGCGAGATCCTCGGTGAGACCGGACAGATCCAGCCGGCCCACCCAGTCGACCAGCCACGGCGGTGCGACGGCCAAGGCGGGCAGGGGAATTCGCGCCCGATCCGACACCACGACGGTGCCGGCCAGGATGTCACCGACACGCCGCGCGCGCGGCGAACAGAGCGAGGTGACCACCGCGACCAGACCGAACCCGCCGAGATTCCAGAAATCGACGAGGGCGCCGGCGAGACCGCGGGTCAGCGCGTGCCGGAAATCGACGGGCCCACCGTCACTGCGCACCACGCGCAGGCCCAGCGCCAGTTTTCCCACGGTCCGCCCGCGCATCAGCGTTTCGCTCACGACGGGATAGCCGACGATGACGGTCACCATCGTGACCAGCACGGCCACATCGACCCACGCGCCGTCGGGTTCGACTCGGAACAACACGGCGACGACGGCCGACAACAACAGCAGGGCGAGCACGAGCTGCAGCACGAGATCGATCGCGAAGGCCGCGGCCCGGGTCGGGATGCGCGCGATCGGCAACTGCAGGGAGACGGCCTCCCCGGTGGTGAAATCGGCCATGGTCGCTCCAGTATCCCGAATCGGGCGCGTGCGAACTAGCCTTCGGAGGCAGGGGCAGGTCGGGCCGAGCACAGGAGGAGCCGATGGACGTCGATGCCTACTCGTTCGCGCAGCGGCGGCATTGGGATCGGCTCGACCGGCTGACCGCGCAGCGGCGACTCACCGGCGCCGAGGTCGACGAGTTCGTGGCCCTGTATCGCCGCACCTCGCAGCAGCTCGCACGGCTGCAATCGCATTCGCCCGATCCGGAATTGATCAACGGCCTCAGCGCTGTCCTCGCGCGAGCCCGGGGACGGCTGCTGGGCGCGCGCACCGATACCTGGTCGCAGATCGGCTATTTCTTCACTCATCGGTTTCCCGCCGCGGTGTATCGGGCGTGGCCGTGGTGGGCCTCGGTGGCGGCGGCGTTTCTGGCCGTCTCGGCCGGTATCGGCGCCTGGGTGTCCGGTTCGGGTTCGGCACGAAGGACTTTGGGGCTGCCGTCGGATGCGGAATCGCTGACCGCTCCCGGCGGCCGCTTCGAGTCCTATTACTCCGAACATCCGCACGACGCCTTCGCCGCGCAGGTGTGGACCAACAACGCCTGGGTGTCGGCCATCGCGTTGTTCACCGGCATCCTGATTCTCCCGGCGGCCTATCTGCTGTTCATGAACGCACTGAACGTCGGAGTGTCCGCGGGACTGATGGCGGATGCCGGGCGGCTCGACTCGTTCTTCGGATTCCTGCTGCCGCACGGCATGCTCGAGCTCACAGCCGTTTTCGTCGCCGGTGGTGCGGGTCTCAAACTGGGGTGGACACTGATCGACCCGGGACGGTCGTCGCGTGCCGAGGCGCTGGCCCGGCAGGGGCGGGCGACGGCGACGATCGCACTCGGACTGGTGGCGGTCCTGCTGGTTTCCGGTCTGATCGAGGGCTTCGTCACACCCGCAGACTGGCCGGCGCCGGTGCGAATCGGTATCGGGCTGGTTGCCGAGCTCGGATTTCTGACCTACGTCTTCGGTCCGGGACGCCGTGCGGTGCAGGAAAGAGCGGCGTTGCGGTCCGCTACGGATGCGAGCGAGCGCATACCGAGCTAACGCCGGGCGGGTTCTGCTGAGGCTGAGAAAATCCCTTGCGAGAGGGCAGGGATTCGAAGGATCATCGGAGTGCCGATTTGAGATCCACTGGCCGCAGCGAGTCCAGCTCAGCTGCGGCCAGCGTTACCGTCGACTCTACACAATCGTTATCCCCACGCAACCTCCTGCACACTCCGTCTGCCCGGCCGTAACCGAGCCGAAACCCGCAGTCCGGCAGCATCTCCGGAGACCATGCGCAAATTCCTGGCGGGTGGTCGGAAATAGCGGCCGGAGCCATACCGCAACGCTCGAGTAGCCGGGATTTTTCTGCTAATTCGACCGTTACTCGCGGTGCCGGACACTCGGACCGCAATCATTCCCCGGCGCGTCGCCTGTTGCTCACCCGCCGGTCATCACTGCAGGTCAGGGCATCAACCGACCGAACGTCAGGCCCCTATACCCAGCTCGCTCAGCCTGCAAACAAACTTCAAGTTTGTTACCGCCGGAGATTCCAAGTCTGCCGTCAGGTAATTCTCAGATGGTTGAGTATGCGCTTCCATCGAATTGTGCAGTTATTTCGACAGCGAACTCGGACGGCAAATTCTCACGGGTGATATCCGAAGCGAATAACGACCGGTCACGCGCCGAAAGTGCGGCGAAGATCACACTGCCACGCGCGTCCTCGTCCGAACCTGCGGGAATCCGACCGGCCGGGCCGCAATACTGAGACCCATGACCGCCGAACAGCAACCCACCCCGGTCGTCACGCAGGCCGCGGAACGGTTCGACATCAGCGTGGACGATCGGCTCGCCGGATTCACCGAATATCTCGACCACGGCGGGCAGCGGATCTTCTACCACACCGAGATCGACTCCGACTTCGCCGGACGCGGCCTGGCCGGCGCCCTGGTCTCGCAGGCGTTGGACCGTACCCGCGAGGCCGGTCTGCGGATCGTGCCCATCTGCCCGTTCGTGGCCGGCTACATCCAGAAGCACGACGAATTCGCCGATATCACCGACGCGGTCACGCAGGATGCCGTCGACTACGTGCGCACGCAGCGGGGCCGGTGACCGAACACCGCGTCAGCGTGCTCGGTCGGCGACCGGGGCATTCCACGCCTCGGACAGACTGCGACTCGACACCTCGGCGATCTCACGCAATCGCCCGAGGGGAGTTCCCAAGCGGCTCAATTGAATGAGGCCCTGCGCGGTCATCACCACCGTGGCGCTGTAGGCGGCCAGGGTCGGCGCATCGAGTTCGGCGCCGGATTCCTCGGCGGCGCGGCGTAGCCGCTCGGCGACACTGCGTTCCATGTCGGCGGTGGTCCGATTCCCGATGCTGATCACCTCGGGCAGCCGGGAGCCGAGCTGGGCGATGCTGTTGAGCATCAGGCAACCGCGCCGATCGGGCTGCGAGACGCAGTCGTCGATGATCGCCTCGAACAGTGCGCGCACGGCCGCCTGCGCCGAACCGGGCGCCGAGGTCACCACCTCCCGGACCAGGCGGGCGCGGCCCTCGCAGTAGCGTTCGAAGGCGGCGAGGAACAGTCCGCGCTTGCTGCGGTAGGCGGCATAGATGCTGCCGTTGCCGATGCCAGTCGCCCGCGAGACGTCCTCGACCGACGTCTGCTCGAAACCCTGCGACCAGAACAGTTCGGTGGCGGCGTCGAGCAACGCCGATTCGTCGAACTGTCGTGGCCTCCCCATGGCGCCCACCGTATCAATCACCCTGCGACACCGGCCACAAAGCTTGTTCTGGAGGCGTCACTCCAGAATGATGGCGGGATGGGCCTCGAACTCGCGCAGTTACCGCGTCGGCGGGTAGGAATTCTGGTCTTCGACGGCGTCAAGATGCTCGACTTCACCGGTCCCGCGGAAGTTTTCGTCGAGGCCAACCAGGCCTGCCCCGGATACGAGGTCGTGCTGGTGTCGGCGGACGGCGGCAGTGTGCAGACCTCGATCGGCGCCCGGATCGAATGTGCTGTCGCGGCAGCCGACGCGGGCGCCTTCGACACCGTCGTGATTCCCGGCAGTGAGCTGCCGCCCTCGACATTCGTGACGCCCGAACTCCTTGCGGCGGCGCGGCGGCTGTCGTGGAACACCCGGCGCCTCGCTTCGGTGTGCAGCGGGGCGTTCGTACTCGCCGAACTGGGCATGTTCGACGGCCGCCGGGCCACCACGCACTGGAAGTTCGCCGCACATCTGGCACGGCGCTATCCCGCGATCGACGTGGCCGCCGACGACATCTACGTGCGCGACGGGAACCTTTACAGCTCGGCCGGAGTGACCGCCGGGGTCGACCTGGCACTGGCGATGGTCGAGGAGGATTTCGGCCCCGACATCGCGCGGCGGATCGCACAGCTCATGGTGGTGTACATGCAGCGCGCGGGCGGGCAGTCGCAGTTCTCGGCCTCACTGTCCGGGCCGGCGCCGCGCAGCCCGCTGGTGCGCAAGGTCGTCGACCTCGTCTGCGCGAATCCGGCCTTCCCCCATACCGTTCGGACGCTGGCGGCGCACGCCAACGTCAGTCCGCGGCATCTGACCAGACTCTTCCGCGCCGAATTGGAGCGCTCCCCCGCCGAGTACGTCGCCTTCATCCGCTTCGGGTTCGCCCGCGACATGCTGCATGCCGGTTGCGGAGTGACCGAGGCGGCGATGGCGGCGGGCTACGGGAGTAGTGAGGCGATGCGCCGCGCGTTCGTCGCCCGGCTCGGGATATCGCCCAGTAAATATCAGCGCCGGTTCCGCTCGACCGGTTCCGGCGAGCCGCCGCTGGTGGCCGCCGTGTCTTGATCCGGTGTTTTCGCGTCCCGTAGCTAGGGCGGCGCTGCCCTCCCACCAGCGGAAACTGATCGGGCACCCGTGAGGCCGACGTCCTGCGCGACGAGGGCGAGGCCTTCGCCGCCGAACTCCGCGACGCCGGCGTCCCCGTCGCCCAGGCGGTTTCGGTACTTCGGGCGGCGCTGTACCCGGCCCGACGCACAAAAAGAAAGAGCCGCAGATCGGATTCGATCTGCGGCTTTTCCTCTGTGGGCGAAGGGGGACTTGAACCCCCACGTCCCGAAGGACACTGGCACCTGAAGCCAGCGCGTCTGCCATTCCGCCACTCGCCCGAGCGACTGGAAGACAGTATCACGCGTCCGCTTCCCACACGAAATCGCCTGCTCACGAGGGTTGCGGACGAGTATTTTCGGGTAATGGGAACCGTGGGTGGACGGTCGCGAGTTACAGGGGTGGAGGATCGTGGATATCATGCAGTGACCGTGTCCGTTCGACGACACGCCCTATCGGCATGTCGTGTCGCGGGATCGTGACGCCCGGACGACACAGACCGATCAGCTGACGTACACATACAGCGTAGGCAACGAGGGCGGGCATCGAAGGGAGGCCGGTATGGGCATCGTCTCGCGTTTCGAGCGACGCCTGCAGGGCGCCGTCGGTGACGCCTTCGCCAGGGTGTTCGGCGGCAGCGTCGTTCCCCAGGAGGTGGAAGCGGCGCTGCAGCGCGAGGCCTCGGATCGCCTGACCGAACTCGACGGCGGGCATCTGCTCGCCCCGAATGTCTACGTCATCACGGTCAACCCCACGGACCTGCAGGAACTCGACGCAGACCACGAGTTGACCACCCGCGCGTTCGCCAAGCATTTACAGGACTACATCCGCGATCAGGGGTGGCAGACCTACGGTGAAGTGCACGTCGAATTCGAGACATCCCCTACGCTGCACACCGGACAGTTCAGGACGCACGGCCGGGTCGACCCGGATGCGGGCCGCCGGAACCCCCCGGCCCCGCGCCGGCCGCCCGATCGACCTGGACGACCCCCACAACGACCCGCACACCCGCAACCAGGAGCTGGCCCCATGACGCAGAACTCAGGCTACGACCCCAGCCGAGAGCCCGCGGAGTCCGATCCACGCAACCGCGGGTACGCACCCCCGCCGGGGGGCCGCCCCGCGCCGCAATATCAGGACGACTACGGCCGCGGTGGCCAGTACCCCGGTGCCGGTGAGTACGCCGCGCCGGAATCGCAGCCTGCCTACGGTGACTACCAGAACGGCTACGACTACCAGCAGGGCGGCGCGGGCTACCAGCAGGGCGGCGCGGCCTACGGTCAGCCGGGCTACGACCAGAGCAGCTACGACCCGAGCAGTTACGACCAGGGTTACGGCCAGCAGGCCTATGCCGACCAGGGGTACGGCCAGCAGCAGGCGTACGAACAGGGCGGTTACGAGCAGAGCGGCTACGACCAGGGTTACGGCCAGCAGGGCTACGCCGACCAGGGGTACGGGCAACAGCAGGGCTATCCGGAGCAGAACTACGGCCAGCAGCCGGGCTACGGCCAGGCGCCCGGATACGACCAGGGCTACCAGGCGCAGGGCGGCTACGGTCAGCAGGGTTACGCCGACCCCGGCTACGCCGATCAGGGCTACGCCGACCAGGGCGGTTACGGCGCCGAGGATCAGGCCTACGGACAGCAGCCGGCCTACGGGCAGCAGGGCGGCTACGCCGCGGCCCCGCAGCCCGCGCGCGGCGGGTCCGGTTATTCCGCCACCCTGCACCTCGACGACGGCAGCGGCCGCACGTACCAGCTACGCGAGGGCAGCAACATCATCGGGCGCGGCCAGGACGCCCATTTCCGGCTTCCCGACACCGGGGTGTCCCGCCGCCACATCGAGGTGCGCTGGGACGGCCAGGTCGCCATGCTCTCGGATCTCGGTTCCACCAACGGGACGCTGGTCAACGGGTCTCCCGTCCAGGATTGGCAGCTCGCCGACGGAGATGTGATCCGGGCCGGGCATTCCGAGATCCTGATCCGAATCGTCTGATCCCGTAAGCTCGCCGGTGCAGGTCACGATGGGGCGCGGAAACCGCTCGCCCGTATCGTGATCGCAACCGGTCATCGGCCCTATTATGCTGCCAACATTCGCTCGGCAGCCGGGCCGTGCTGACCAGCACGCCGGTTGGGGGACGAAACGCCACTACGGGACCGGTCGAACAGGAGGTGGAGCGCCGTGCAGGGACTGATCCTGCAGTTGACCCGTGCGGGGTTCCTCTTGTTGTTGTGGCTGTTCGTGTGGGCGGTGCTTCGCACCTTGCGCAGCGACATCTACGCGGCATCAGGCATTCGGATCCAGCCCCGACCCACCCGAGGTTCGGTGGTGCTGCCATCCTTCAGCCGTGGCCAGAAGGGCGCCAAGTATCTAGTGGTGACTCAGGGTTCACTCGCCGGCACTCGGATCACGCTCGGCACCCAACCGGTGCTCATCGGGCGTGCAGACGACTCCACGCTGGTACTGACCGACGACTACGCCTCGACCCGGCATGCACGGTTATCGCCGCGCGGCGAGGACTGGTACGTCGAAGACTTAGGATCGACCAACGGGACCTACCTCGATCGAGCGAAGGTCACCACCCCCGTCCGAGTTCCGCTCGGCACCCCTGTCCGTGTCGGTAAGACTGTGATCGAGCTGCGATCGTGACTCAAGTTCTCCGCTACGCAGCGCGTAGCGACCGTGGTCTCGTCCGGGCAAACAACGAGGACTCCGTCTACGCCGGTGCACGCCTGCTGGCGCTCGCCGACGGCATGGGCGGCCACGCCGCCGGTGAGGTGGCCTCGCAATTGATGATCGCCGCGCTCGCTCATCTCGACGACGACGAGCCCGGCGACGATCTGCTCGGCAAACTCGACCGGGCGATTCGCGAAGGCAATGCCGCGATCGCCGACCAGGTCGAGGAGGAACCCGAACTCGACGGTATGGGCACCACGCTCACCACCATCCTGTTCGCGGGCAAGAAGCTCGGCCTCGCCCATATCGGCGACTCCCGGGCCTACCTGCTCCGCAACGGTGAGCTCACCCAGATCACCCGCGACGACACCTTCGTCCAGTCGCTGGTCGACGAGGGCCGGATCACCCCGGAGCAGGCCCACACCCATCCGCAGCGGTCACTGATCATGCGGGCACTCACCGGAAACGAGATCGAGCCGACGCTCATCGTCCGGGAAGCCCGCGCCGGTGACCGCTATCTGCTGTGTTCGGACGGTCTCTCCGACGTGGTGAGCGACGAGACGATCGCCAACACCCTGCGCGAGGGCAGTACCGACGAGGCGGCCGACCGGCTCATCGAACTGGCGCTGCGCAGCGGCGGCCCCGACAATGTGACCGTCGTCGTCGCCGATGTGATCGATCTCGACTACGGCCAGAGCCACCCCATCGTCGCGGGTGCGGCCTCCGGTGAGGACGAGGACACACCGCCGCCCAACACCGCCGCCGGGCGCGCGGCCGCCATGCGTCCCCCGCGGGCCGCGCCGCGCCGGGCCGCGGTCGCGGCGGAACCGCCCGAGCCGCGTAAGAGTCACAAGGGCCGCTGGATCGCGCTGGCCGTCGCCCTGGTCGTGGCCGTCGTGGTCGGACTCGTGGTGGGCTACAAGATGATTCGCAGCAATTACTACGTGGGCGCCGACAACGGCAACGTGGTGATCATGCGCGGCCTGCCCGGCTCGGTCCTCGGCTATTCGATCCAGGATGTGGACCAGCTGGTCTGCGTCGACTCGCACAACAAGGTCACCCTCATGCGCCCAGGCGCCGGCTTCCCCAGCGGGTGTAAGCAGCTGGCGGTGGCCGATCTGCAGCAGACCGGGCGCGACAAGGTCAACAACGGTTTGCTGCCGCCGGGCGGATTCGACTCCACGCGCGGGCAACTGGAGAAGCTGGCCGCCACCGACCTGCTGCCCGTCTGCGCCAAGCCGGCGCCGCCGGTCGCCCCGCCGCCGCCCGCCGAGGGCAGTACCGCCGTCCCGGGCAGCCCGGCTCCCGCCACGCCCGGACCCTCCCCTGCGCCCACCACCCCGGGTGCGCCCGCGCCGAACCCGACCAATGCCCCCGCCCATTCCGAGCAGCCGGCACCCACCACCGCGGCGCCGGCCCCTCAGACTCCGGGGGAGAACTGCAGGAAGGCGGACTGATGTCCGCACCGGCACCGCCGTCCGCTGGAGCGTTCCCCAGTCCACCGGGCGGGTTCGCTCCCGCGCCGCCACCCTCGACCCGCCGCAACGTCGAACTGTTGCTGCTGGGTTTCGCGGTGGTCATCACCACGGTTGCGCTGGTGCTGGTGGAGGCCAGTCAGGATCAGGAAATCACCTGGGATCTGGCCAAATTGGGTTTCGCCTATCTGGCGTTGTTCGGTGTCGCCCATCTGGCGGTGCGGCGGTTCGCCCCGTTCGCCGATCCGCTGCTGTTGCCGATCGCGGCGCTGCTCAACGGACTCGGGCTGGTGTTGATCCATCGCCTGGATCTCGCCGACGAGCAGACCGCGATCCACAATTCGTGGCCGATCCCCTCCCCCGACGCCAATCAACAGGTGCTGTGGACAGCGCTGGGGATCACCCTGTTCATCGCGGTGCTGGTGCTGCTGCGCGACTACCGCACCCTGGCCCGCTACGGCTATACGCTCGGTCTGCTCGGCCTGGTGGCGTTGATGATCCCGGCACTGCTGCCCGGGAGGTTCTCCGAAACCAACGGCGCCAAGATCTGGATCCGGCTACCCGGTTTCAGTGTGCAGCCGGGTGAATTCGCGAAAATCCTGCTGATCATCTTCTTCGCCTCGGTGCTGGTCGCCAAGCGCGACCTGTTCACCGCGGCCGGGCGCCACGTCCTGGGGATGGAGTTACCGCGACCGCGCGATCTCGGCCCGATCCTGCTGGTGTGGGCGACCTGCCTGGTCGTGTTGTTCTTCGAGAAGGACCTCGGCACCTCGCTGTTGATCTTCGCGACGGTGCTGGCGATGCTCTACATCGCGACCGAACGGGTGGGCTGGCTGATCGTCGGTGCCGGACTGCTGGCGCTCGGGTTCTTCCTCGCCTACAACGCCTTCGGCCACGTGCGGGTGCGGGTGTCGACGTGGTTGCACCCGTTCGACGACTACAACAACACCGGTTACCAGATCTCGCAATCGCTGTTCGGGCTCGCGACCGGCGGACTGGCCGGAACCGGACTCGGCAGCGGACGGCCCTCGCAGGTGCCGTTCGCCAAGACCGACTTCATCATCGCCACCATCGGTGAGGAGCTGGGCCTGATCGGGCTCACCGTGGTGCTGATGCTGTTCGCCGTCTTCGTGGTGCGCGGCCTGCGCACAGCCCTGGCGGTCCGCGACAGTTTCGGCAAGCTGCTCGCCGCCGGATTGGCGTTCACCATCGCCATTCAGGTATTCGTGGTGGTGGGTGGCGTCACCAAACTGATCCCCCTGACCGGACTCACCACCCCCTTCGTGTCCTACGGCGGCTCGTCGCTGCTCGCGAACTACGCCCTGCTGGCGTTGCTGGTCAAGATCTCCGACGCCGCTCGTGCGCCGGCACCGGCTCGCCGCCGCGAAGCCGCGCCGATCGCCGAAGCGCAGACCGAGATGATCCGCGCCGAGACGCCCCGACCCGAGAAGGGAGAGCCGGCATGAACACCCCGCTCCGCCGGGTCGCGATGGCCGTCATGGTGATGATCGTCGCGCTGCTGGTGAACGCGACCTACGTCCAGGTGATCAAGGCCGACAGCCTGCGCAACGATCCGCGCAACTCCCGGGTGCTGCTCGACGAGTACAGCCGCCAGCGCGGTCAGATCTCGGCCGGCGGCACCGTGCTCGCCAGTTCGGTGGCCACCGACGACCGCTACAAGTATCTGCGCACCTATCCCACCGATCCCTCCGCATACGCCCCGGTGACCGGCTTCTATTCGATGCAGTACGGCAGCACCGGTTTGGAGCGTTCCGAGGATTCCGTGCTCAACGGGTCCGACAGCGCGCTGTTCGGCCGCCGCCTGGTCGATATGATCTCCGGCCGCGATCCACGCGGCGGCAATGTGGTGACCACCATCAACCCGATGATGCAGAAGGTCGCCTACGACCAGCTCACCAGCAAGGGTTACACCGGTTCGGTGGTGGCCATCGAACCGAGCACCGGCCGCATCCTGACCATGGTGTCGACACCGAGCTACGACCCCAACCAGCTGTCCACGCACGACGGCGCGCGTGCCACCCAGGCTTGGGAATCGCTGAGCGCGGACCCGAGTCAGCCGATGTTGAATCGTGCGGTGTCGCAGACGTATCCGCCCGGTTCGACGTTCAAGGTCGTCGTCGCCGCGGCCGCGCTGTCGATGGGGATCAAGCCGGAGGACGCGTTCACCGCGGCACCGAACATCACCCTGCCCGGGACGAACACCACGCTGGAGAACTACAACGGCTCGACGTGTGGCGGCGGCGCGACCGCGACCATGCACGACGCGTTCCGGCTCTCGTGCAACACCGCCTTCGCCGAGATCGGCATGAAGGTGGGTGCGGCCAAACTCAAGGACGAGGCCACGGCATTCGGCATCGGCCCGCATTCGGGCATTCCGATTCCGGTGGCCGACAGCACGGTCGGGCCGATCCCGGACAACGCGGCGCTCGCGCAGACCAGCATCGGACAACGAGACGTGGCTCTCACCCCGCTCGACGATGCGGTGATCGCGGCTACCGTGGCCAATGGCGGTGTGCGGATGGAACCGCATCTGATCGACCGGACCCAGGGACCCGACCTGCGCGATCTGTCCACCACCAAACCGGTGTCGGTCGGGCAGGCGATCAGCGCCCCGGTGGCCAGCCAGCTGACCGGGTTGATGATCGATTCGGAGAAGGCCACGGCCGGGGGCACCCAGCCGCGTCCCTACCAGATCGCTTCCAAGACGGGCACCGCCGAACACGGCAGCGACCCGCGCAACACCCCGCCGCACGCCTGGTACATCGCGTTCGCGCCGGCGCAGAACCCGAAGATCGCGATCGCGGTCATCGTGGAGAACGGCGGCGACCGCGCGCTGGCAGCGACCGGTGGCTCGGTGGCGGCGCCGGTGGCACGGGCGGTGCTGGATGCCGGATTGCAGGGGGGCTGAAGACGATGAGTAAGCGAGGACCAGGACCCCAGGTGGATATGCAACAACGTCGTGATCGGCGAACCTACCGACGGGGGCGGCCATGCTGAACAACGGTGCCCTGATCGCCGATCGGTATCGGCTGCAACGTCTGATCGCCACGGGCGGCATGGGCCAGGTGTGGGAGGCATTGGACACCCGCCTGGACCGCCGGGTCGCGGTGAAGGTCCTCAAGGCCGAGTTCTCCGCGGATCCGACGTTCCGGCATCGGTTCAAGACCGAGGCCAAGACCACCGCACAGCTCAACCACCCCGGTATCGCCGGCGTCTACGACTACGGCGAGACCTACGATCCGCAGGGTGGTGAGACCGCCTATCTGGTGATGGAGCTGGTCCAGGGCGAACCGCTGAACGCGGTGCTGAACCGGCTGGGCCGGCTCTCGGTCGGCCAGGGTCTGGACATGCTGGAGCAGACCAGCCGCGCCCTCGAGGTCGCCCATGCCGCGGGCGTGGTCCACCGCGATGTGAAGCCGGGCAACATCCTGGTCACCCCCACCGGGCAGGTGAAGATCACCGACTTCGGCATCGCGAAGGCGGTCGACGCCTCACCGGTCACCAAGACCGGCATGGTGATGGGCACCGCGCAGTACATCGCTCCCGAGCAGGCCACCGGCGAGGACGCCACCTCGGCCAGCGATGTGTACTCGCTCGGCGTCGTCGGCTACGAGGCGCTGTCGGGTCATCGGCCGTTCACCGGCGACGGCGCGCTGACGGTCGCGATGAAACATGTGCGCGAAGCGCCGCCGCCGATGCCGGCCGATCTGCCGCCGAACGTGCGTGAGCTGATCGACATCACGATGACCAAGGATCCGACGCGGCGCTATCACAGCGGCGGCGAATTCGCCGATGCCGTGGCCGCGGTCCGGGCCGGTCGCCGTCCCCCGCCGCCACGCGGAGGTGCGGTCCCGCAGACCGGCGCGACTCGCGTGCTCCCGCCCGGCCCGACCGCGGTGATTCCGCGCGGCGACTACGACGGCGCGACCGTCCGCTACCCGGCCGCCGAACCGGCCCGGGTGGGCGCGGCGGCGGGTTCGACGGCCATGATGCCCGGGCCCGGCGGCCCGGACGACGCCGAGAAGTCGGGATTCACCACCGGTCAGAAGGTGATGGCCGGGCTCGGCGCCGGCGCCGTGCTGCTCGGCGGCCTGGCCGCCTGGGTGCTGCTCAGCGGCAAGGCCCCGGATTCGACGGTGTCGCCGGTGAAGTCGACCACCTCCGTCGTCGCCCCTCCGCCGCCGCCGACCACGGTATGGACCACGACCGAGGAGCCGACGATCACCACCCAACCGGCCCCGCCGCCGGTGGTGACGACGACCCCCGAGCCGACCACGACGACCACACCCCCGCCGACCACGACCACCACGGCACCGCCGACGACCACCACCCGGGAGCGGCCGACCCGCACCACACGCCCCACAACACGCCCGTCCTACCCCTCGCTCGACCTACCATTGCCGGGGGCCGGCGATTCGCTACCGGGGGCCGGCGGCACGCACGAAGCCGACAGCAGTAGATACCCTGACACCTCCTCACAAGGACTGCCATGACGACCCCGAAGAATCTGTCTTCTCGCTACGAACTGGGCGAGATCATCGGATTCGGTGGTATGTCGGAGGTCCACAAGGCTCGTGACCTGCGGCTGGGTCGCGACGTGGCGATCAAGGTACTGCGCGCCGACCTCGCGCGCGACCCCACGTTCTATCTGCGGTTCAAGCGGGAGGCGCAGAATGCGGCGGCGTTGAACCATCCGGCGATCGTCGCGGTGTACGACACCGGCGAGGCCGAGGTGGACGGCGGCCCGCTGCCCTACATCGTGATGGAGTACGTCGACGGCGAGACGTTGCGCGACATCGTGCGCGGCAAGGGCCCGCTGCCGCCGCGCCGGGCGATGGAGATCATCGCCGACGTCTGTGCCGCACTGGATTTCAGCCACAAGAACGGCATCGTGCATCGCGACATGAAGCCGGCCAACATCATGATCAACCGCCAGGGTGCGGTGAAGGTGATGGACTTCGGCATCGCGCGCGCCATCGCGGACAGCTCGAATCCGATGACCCAGACCGCCGCGGTGATCGGCACCGCGCAGTATCTGTCACCGGAACAGGCCCGCGGCGAGCAGGTCGACGCCCGGTCCGACGTGTATTCCGTCGGCTGTGTGCTGTACGAAATCCTCACGGGCCAGCCACCTTTCACCGGTGATTCGCCGGTCGCGGTCGCCTACCAGCATGTCCGCGAGGATCCGAAGCTGCCGTCGCTGGTTCATCCGGGCGTTCCGCGTGAACTCGATTCGGTCATCCTCAAGGCGATGAGCAAGAATCCGGCCAACCGGTATCAGTCCGCGGCCGAGATGCGTGCCGATCTGATCCGGGTGCTGGGCGGCCAGAAACCGCAGGCGCCGATGGTGATGACCGAGGAGGACCGCACCACCTTCCTCGGCAGCATGGAGCCCGAACCACGCAGCTACCGCACGGTCGAACGCAACGACGGCGACGACGAGCCGGAGCCCGAATCCGACGGGTCCAGACGCAAGTTGTGGATCGGCATCGGTGCGGCCGCGGCGGTCGCGGTGCTGGTCGCGCTGTTCTGGGTGTTGATCGGTCCGGGCAGCAGACCCGACCAGGTGGCGATCCCCGATCTGGCCAACAAACCCGCCCAGGAAGCCCAGAGCGATCTGGAGAAGCTGGGCTTCGGCGTCGCCATCCAGCAGAAACCCGACGGCAAGGTCGCCAGCGGCAATGTGGTCGCGACGCAGCCGCTGGGCGGCGCCCGCGTGGACAAGGGATCCACGGTCACCCTGCAGATTTCCACCGGACCGCAGCAGGTGCCGGTACCCCAGCTGACGAAACTCACTCAGCAGCAGGCCGAGCAGAATTTGAACGCGGCCGGGCTGCTGCTCGATCCCCAGATCCAGCGGGGTGCCTCCAGTCCCGAGGACAAGGACAAGGTGATCGCCGAATCCCCCGCTGCCGGAACCAAGATCGATGCCGGCTCCAAGGTGACGATCACCCTCGGCAAGGGGCCGGACCAGGTTCGCGTGCCCGATGTGGTGGGCCAGTCGATCGACGTGGCGGAACCGAATCTGGCCGACAGCGCCGGGTTCAAGGTCGTGATCCAGAAGGTCAGCTCGTCCCGGCCCGCGGGTGAGGTGCTGTCCACCGATCCGGCCGGCGGCTCGATGGCCGACAAGGGTTCGACCATTACGGTTCAGGTGTCCAGCGATCAGATCACCATGCCGTCGCTGACCGGCCTCACCCCGTCGCAGGCCGTGGACAAACTGCGCTCGGTGGGCTGGACCGGCGGTGTCGGGCAGATCAGCCAGAGCACCCAGGGCACGTTCGACGCGAGCAATGTCGGCCGGGTGATCGATCAGCAGCCGCGACCGGGTTCGTCGGTGGCGCGCAATGCGACGATCACGATCGTCACCGGAGTACTGGGACCGCCCTGATCCCGGTAATCACAGCGCGAGGTGGCGATTCATCGACATGGCTTCCTCGGCCAGGTCGGGCAGTTCGATCACCTCGACGCCGTGTTCGCGCAGATTCTCCACGCCGACGCAGTTCTCCACGAAGGTGCGCGGTTCCCGCCACGCGATGACGACGCGCGGAAGTCCGGCGGCCAGGATGCGGTCGGCACACGGGGCGCGCCCGGCCGAGGCCCGGGTCGAACACGGTTCGAGCGTGCTGTAGAGAGTGGCCTGTCCGAGGCGCGGATCGGCGCCGAGTTTGTTCAGCGCCGACTCCTCGGCGTGCACCTTCGCGTCGGTCTCGCGGGAGTAGCCGTGCGCGAGTTCCACGCCGTCCGGGCCGACGATCACCGCACCGACGGAGAAGGCGGTGGCACTCGGCGGGCACAGCCGGGCCAGGCCGATCGCGTGATGCATCCAGAATCGGTGCGCCCCCGGCCGGCCGGGGACACGACTGGCCGACTCGACCGACTCCCACGCATCAAATTCGGTTGTCACCGGAGGTCTCCATCGTCGGCGAACTCCCATCGGACGGTGCCTGTCTCGGCAGATAACGCAGGACTGCGATGTCTCCGAGACGAGTGATATCCACCAAAGCCATTCTGCGCCGAGAACCGCCGGGAAAGTCGGCCGGATGCAGAAATTTCGGGGCCGCGCTGTCACCGACCAGCACCGGGGCGACCGCCATCAGCAGTTCGTCGGCCAGATCCGCCGCGAGGAACGCGGTGTGGATACGTCCGCCGCCCTCGACCATCAGGCGGCCGATCCCGCGCTCGCCCAGATCGTCGAGCAGCGCGCCGAAATCGACGGAGCTACCCAGGGCGACGACCTCGGCGAGTCCGGCGAGCCGATCGCCCAGCCGCGCACGCCCGGCCGTGGTCGTATAGACCAGCCGGTCCCCGCCCTGTTTCCACAACCGCTGCCCGGGATCGAGGTCACCGCTCGCGCTCACGACGACGCGCACCGGGAACTCGGGTTTGCCCGCCGCGATCCGAGCCGCGCGCCGCCGCTCACTGCTCAGCGACAGCCGGGGATCGTCACGCCGCAGGGTCTCGGCGCCGATCAGAATGGCGTCGGCCTCGGCACGCACCTGGTCGACGCGATCGAAATCCTCCGCATTCGACAGCAGCAATCGGTGCGGACCGGCGTCGTCGATATATCCGTCGACGCTCGTGGCCACCGACAGCACGACGTACGGCCGGGCCATCAGCGCCGCCGGGTCACGACGACCGCGCCGGGGTCATGCATGCGCAAACTCCTTGTCACGGTACGGCTTTCGCGGGCGGCGCGACGAGCCGTCAGACCAGTGCGGCGACCTCGGCTTCGAGCGTCTCGACCAGGCCCTCGGCCGGCCGCTCGCCGCACACCTCTAGCCAGTTCGCCAGCATCCGGTGCCCGCCCTGGGTGAGCACCGATTCGGGATGGAATTGCACACCGTGGATGGGCAGGTCGCGATGCCGCATGGCCATCACGATGCCGCTCTCGGTCCGCCCGATCACCTCGATATCGCCGGGCAAGGTGTCCTCGAGCACGGTCAGCGAGTGATAGCGGGTCGCGGTGAACGGATCGGGCAGCCCGGCCAGCACTCCGGAACCGATGTGGAAAACCGAACTCGTCTTGCCGTGCAGCAGCTCGGGGGCGCGAGTCACGGTCGCGCCGAACGCCTCTCCGATCGCCTGATGCCCCAGGCACACTCCGAGCAGCGGAGTCCGGTTCCGGGCGCACGCGCGGACCAGTTCGACACTCGCGCCGGCGCGGTCCGGGGTGCCCGGGCCCGGGCTGATCAGCAGGCCGTCGAAATCGGCGGCCGCGGCATCGGTGTCCTGCAATCGGGGGTCGTCGTTGCGCCAGACGGTCGCCTCGGCACCCAGTTGACCCAGATATTGGACCAGGTTGAATACGAAGCTGTCGTAATTGTCGACGACCAGAACACGCATGGTTCGAGAGTACGTGGCGCCACCACCGATACGCAGCTGAGATAGCCTTTAGGCAGACCTGCACGCCGAATACGAGGACGTCATGCCCAAGTCGAAGGTCCGCAAGAAGACCGACTACACGATCAACCCGACCAGCCGCACCCCGGTGAAGGTGAAGGGCGGGCCGTCGCCGGTCTGGTATGTGGCGATCATGCTCGGCTTCATGCTGGCCGGTCTGGCATGGTTGCTGGTCTACTACCTGGGCGCCGACCACATCCGGTGGATGAGCGATCTGAACGCCTGGAACTTCCTCATCGGCTTCGGACTGATGGTGATCGGCCTGATCATGACGATGCGGTGGCGTTGATCGGGCACCCCTGATCCTTCTTACACGCGTGTGATTCATGCACACCTGTGGATGACTCTGTGGACAACTCGAGGAGCAATTGGGGACCGTGAGCACACCGCCCGAACACCCCGAGTCCGACCGCCCCGGATCCACCCCGGAATTCGGCAGTTCCGAGCCGGCGCCCCGGCTCAAGTGGTCCACGCCCGCGCCCGCCCTGGCGGCGGTGACCCTCGGCGGAGTGGCGCTGGCCGTGGCCGCCGCGTTCGCCTCCGACGCACCGAGCCGGCTGTTGATCGGCTTGGGTGCGGCACTGCTGCTGTGCCTGGCCGGCCTGGGCTTCCGTCAACGCCCGCGCCTGACCGTCGTGCCCGGCAAACCGGCCCACCTGGTGGTTCGGGGCCTGCTCGGCCCGGTCACCTACGAACCCGACCAGATTCTGCGGGCACGGGTGGTCGGTTTCCGGCGGCTCGGGCGGAGCATTCCCAATCTGGAACTCGATGTCGACCACAAGGGTGAGGAGCGGCTGGTGATCTTCGGCCGCTGGGACCTCGGTACCCATCCTCAGGATGTCCTGGATGTGATGACCGTGCACGGTCTCGTTCCCGCCGACCCCCACACCAGCTGACGACCGGACCACCCGCAGACCGATCCGGCGGGAGCCGGATCAGGCGAGAACCGCCGCACCCGCACCGATCACTGCGAGCGCCAGCACGGCGAGTGCGGCCACCGCACCCCAGCCGATCCACCGGATCGAATCCCGCGTCCGCGCCCGCAACCATTCCGGCAGGAACAGGATGGCGACGGCGGCGAGCGTGCCGGCCACCAATCCACCGAGATGGCCCCACAGCGAGATGCCGGGCAGGGACACGCTGATGAGCAGATTGATCGCGATCAACACCAGCATTTGCACCGGACTCTGCCGCAGCCGCAGCAGAATCACGGTCATCGCGCCGAACAGACCGTAGATGGCGCCGGAGGCACCGGCCGTGGCGGAATCGGTGGCGAGCCACATGACCGCCGCCGATCCGCCGAGCAGCGACACCAGGTAGATCGCGAGGAAGCGGGAACGTCCCAGCACGAGTTCGGTATCGCGGCCGAGAATGTAGAGGGCGAACATGTTGACCACCAGGTGCAGCGGCCCGTAGTGCAGGAACCCGGAGCCGAGGACGCGAATCCACTGTCCCTGGGCGACGAACTGCGGCGCCAGCACCCAGTCGTAGAAAAGCCGCGACAGATGATTGTCCGTCATACTGTGCGCTTGGCTCGCGGTGACGGCGAAGACCGCGACGTTGATCGCGATCAGCGCGTAGGTGACATACGGCGTGCGGCGGGCGGTGGCGAACGGACCGCCGACGGTCGGCTGAACGGGCCGAACGTCGGTGCGGCCCTGCGCGACACACTCCGCACAATGCTGTCCGACGGCGGCCGGTTGCAGACATTGAGGGCACGCCGGCCGCCCGCACCGCGTGCATGCCAGTCCGGTGGTGCGATCGGGATGGCGGTAGCAGGTCGGTGCGGGCGGTTGCGGATTCACGAAACTCCGATGGGTCAGCTCAGGGTGATGCTCGAGATGACGACCGGCTCCTTCGGCCGGTCGTTGCGGTCGGTCGCGGTGGTCGCGATGGCGTCGACGACCTTGCGGGAATCGGCGTCGACCACTTCGCCGAAGATGGTGTGGCGACGGTTCAGATGCGGCTGCGGACCGACGGTGATGAAGAACTGCGAACCGTTGGTGCCGGGACCGGCGTTGGCCATGGCAAGCAGGTAGCCGCGGTCGAAGCGCAGTTCGGGGTGGAATTCGTCGGCGAATTCGTATCCCGGCCCACCACGGCCGGTACCCGTCGGGTCACCGCCCTGAATCATGAAACCATCGATCACACGGTGGAATACGCTGCCGTCGTAGAACGGTCCGGAGGTGCCGCCGCCGGCGTTCTTCGTCGTGTAGGCCGCGCTGCCGTCGGCCAGGCCGACGAAATTGCGCACCGTCTTCGGGGCGTGGTTACCGAAGAGCGAGATCTTGATGTCGCCGAGGTTGGTGTGCAGGACGGCCACGGCGGTCTGATTCGGTGAGGTCACGCCGAATATCGTGCCATGTCGGCTGTCCGTACTCGCGGGGCGCGCCTAGCCGGTGTGGGCCGCGTCGTCGGTCGAGGATGCGGTCGCTCCGCTCGCATATCCCAGCCGCGGCGGTTCGGCGGCCGGTTCCGGAAGCTGCGGGCGACGCGACACCGCCACCCATGCGGCACCGCCCGCGGCGGCGGCAACGCCCGCCGCGATGAGCCGATTACGCAACCGACCGGATTTCCGGGAACTGCCCAACTGCATGGCACCATGCTGTCACAGCCCCCGCCCGCCCGCAGTAGCGCCAGGTGAGAGCCTCACCGGCTGACGGACCTCTTGAACTGACGCAGTGCCAGCGGCACGAAGATCACCAGAATCGCCACCACCCAGATCAAGGTCGTCGCCACCGGATGCTGCAGCGACCACACATCCGGCGTCGGATTCGTCGGACTCGTGTTGCCGAACAGATCGCGGGTCGCCTGTGTCACCGCCGACACCGGATTCCATTCCGCCACCACGCGCAGCGGTGTCGGCAACACGTTGCTGGGCACGAAGGTGTTGGCGATGAAGGTCAGCGGGAAGATCACCATGAAACTGGCGTTGTTGAACACTTCCGGCGCCCGCACCAGCAAACCGACCACGGCCATGATCCAGGAAATCGCGTAGGCGAACAGCAACAGCAGGACATAGGCGAGTACGGCCTCGAGGAAGGAGCCGTGAATGCGCCAGCCGACGAGCAGGCCGGTCACCGACATCACCACCAGACTAACCACATTGATGGCCACATCGGCCACGGTGCGTCCGACCAATACCGCCGAAGGCGCCATCGGTAGCGAGCGGAACCGGTCGATGATTCCCCGCTGCATATCCTCGGCCAGGCTGGTGCCGGTGAACGTGGCGCCGAAGACCGAGGTCTGGGCGAAGATGCCGGCGATCAGGAATTCGCGGTACGAGGTGCCCTGCACGGTGATCGCCGATCCGAAGATGTAGGCGAACAGCAGGACGAACATGATCGGCGAGAGCGTCGAGAAGATCAGTACGTCGGGCACTCGTTTGATCTTGATGACATTGCGCTTGGCAATGGTCAGGCTGTCCCCGGCCACGATGGCCGCGCGTTCGGCCAGGGTCGGTCTGCGGGTGTCGGCCGCGGCGGTGATCATCTGCTCTGTCCTTCCGTGGCTTGTTCGAGGGTCTGCGCGGCATCGGCCGGGTCGATGGAGTCGGCGGCCTCGTGCCCGGTGAGGGTGAGGAAGACGTCGTCGAGCGAGGGCCGCCGCAGGCCGACGTCCTGGATGCGCACCCGGTGCGCGGACAGCCGCTCGATGGTGTCGACCAGCGCCTGCGAGCCGTCGTCGACGGGGATGGTGAGCCGCCGCAATCCGGGTTCGACGTGGATGTCGCCGACGGCCAGACCGGCCAGGGCCTGCTGGGCGACGGCGAGGACGTCGGCGTGTTCGACGGTCAATTCGATCCGGTCGCCGCCGACCAGCGTCTTGAGCTCGTCGGCGGTGCCGCGCGCGATCACCGTGCCGTGATCGATCACCGCGATCGCATCGGCCAGGCGGTCCGCTTCCTCCATGTACTGCGTAGTCAACAGCAGGGTGGTACCGCCGGCGACCAACTCCTCGATCACATCCCACAGATCCAAGCGGGCTCGCGGATCGAGCCCGGTCGTCGGCTCGTCGAGGAACAGCACCGGCGGATTCGCCACCAGGGCCCCGGCCAGGTCCAGCCGGCGCCGCATCCCGCCGGAGTACCCCTTCACCGGCCGATCGGCCGCATCGCTGAGCCGGAAACGTTCGAGCAGTTCCCGGGCGCGAGCCTTACTGCGCTGAATGCCCAGGTGGTACAGCCGCCCCACCATCTCCAGATTCTCGAAGCCGGTGAGGTATTCGTCGACGGCCGCGTATTGGCCGGAGGCGCCGATGTGGGCGCGTAACCGCTGCGGTTCGCGCAGCACGTCGATACCCGCGACCGTGGCGCGACCGGCATCGGGCGTGAGCAGCGTGGTCAGCACCCGGACCGTCGTGGTTTTCCCGGCGCCGTTGGGCCCGAGCAGTGCGGTCACCGTCCCCTCGGGAACCGCGAGGTCGAGTCCGTCGAGAGCGACGAGGCGACCGTACTTCTTGACCAAACCCTCGGCGATGATGGCGTCGGGCATGCTTTTCCCCTGCCGTTCGATGTGTGGATGTGAGGTTCGCTACTGCCGTGCAGTATTGCCCACACCACCGACAAGTTCATCCGAATAAACCCATATCGGACATCGACCGAACGGGGACCTCGACCGCGCGGAGAGTGGAGGTGGTCGCATCCCGGGATCCGGCGGTGCTCGGGGGTGCCGGCGGGATGCGACCGACTCGATACTCCCGCGCCCGCCGCCGAAGGTCGCGAGTAGCGCGCTACTCGAGTACGGCCCGCACGGCTACCTACCGTGGCGCCCCCGGCACTTCGTTGGTGTGAAAACGCCCACCGTTGTGCGCTGCCACACCCGCACAGCTACCGAATTCAACGCTGGCGACGACACCTCGTCACGGTCGATCGTTTCACGTGGAACATGTTTATTCCATTGTGTGACAACGTAATTCACGAATGACCCGCTGCCGACCATCCGGCTTCCGGCAAACCGGGCGAGGCACCCCGCAACACGCCAGAGAAAAAAATTTCGAAACTAGCGCCCCTCATGCAGACACAAACGAGAATCGTCGCGTAGGATCAGTCACGTCGGCCCCTCCCCCCCGGGCCGACCGTACGCGGGCCTCGGCTAACTCCCCCCCTTCGCCGAGGCCCGCTTCCAATTCCAGGACTTTTCCTATCGGCGTCCGTGACCCGTCCTCCTTGTGCGACAGCACTTTCGGAACGTCAGCACGACACGTTTTCCGATCCGATGGCGGATGCGGTCAACCCTCGTTCCGCCGCAGCACGTGCGAACCCAAACGGTCGATTCCACGCACCCGCACACTGCGCAGATGTCGCAGCGAGAACTCGGGTTCGTCCGCCAATTGTGTTGCCGCGCCGTCGTCCACCAGCACAGTGCCCGGCCGCGCGACCCCGGTCAGGCGCGCCGCGGTATTCACCACCGAACCGTAGAGATCACCGAAACGTTGCAACACTTGGCCGTAGGCCAGCCCCACCCGCAGTTCAGGGGTGGTTCCGGCACTCGTCGTGGCGTCCTGGATCGCCAGTGCGATCCGGGCGGCCGCCACCGCCGATTCGGCCGCGAACATCACCTCGTCGCCGACGTTCTTGATGGTCGAGCCGCCGTTCGCGGTGATCGCGTCCGTGGTGATGGATTCGAACGACTCCAGTAGATCGTCCAGTTCGTCGGCTTCCAAATGCCGGGTCAACCGGGTGTAGCCGACCATATCCGCGAATCCGACGGCCAACTCCCGCAACGTTTCTCCGGTGCCGTCACCGGCCAGCGATCGCGTCAGCGCCGCCGCGAGATGGCGCCGCCACGCATAGGCCTGCAGGTGCTGTAGCGCCGACACCACCTCGGCGGTCGCCTCCCGGGCCACCTTGTCCTGGTCCACCGCGGGATCGCCCGCGGTGATCGTACGGATCCGGTCGGCGATCTCCTCCGCGACCAGATCGACCTGCCATTCCGCCAGCCGCGCCATCGACTGTCCGAGGGTGCGCGCGGCCGCCTGCTGCCGGCGCACATCGGCGCCGGCCAGCGCGTCGAGACTTCTGAAGTTCCGGACCGCGTTGACATCGCCGTCGGTGAATTCGACCGCGGCGTCGTCCTCATGAGCAGGGAATCCGAGCGAAACCCACAGTCGCCGCGACAGATCGGACGGTACACCCGACAGCTCCGCGACCTCGACCCGGTTGTAGCGGCGAGGTCCCTCCAACAGATAGGGCTCGACAACCGACTGAACCAGCTTCGACAGCTCCGGGGAGGTCATAATTCCGACGATACGGATCTCGCCGAGCCCGGGCCGCCCGCTGACGACGGGTCACAAGCCGGCGACCCGCTGCGTCAGATGCGGTCCGGGCCGGGATTCCAGGTGGCGACCGCCCAGATGACGACCACATTCAAGGCGATCACCAGAATCGACCACGCCGGGTAGTACGGCAGCCACAGGAAGTTAGCGAGAATGGACAACGCCGCCAACGTGATCGCCACGATCCGGCCCCACGTGGTGCCGGCCATCAGGCCGAGGGCGGCGATGACCAGCAGGATCCCCAGCACGATGTGGATCCATCCCCAGGTCGTGGTGTCGAACTGGTAGACGTAGTCGATGCCCACGACGAACAGCTTGTCGTTGGCGACCGCGGAAATTCCTTCGAGAATCGAGAGCACACCGACGGTGACCAGCAGGATCGCCGCGCCGATCGAGGTTCCGGCGGCGATGCCCTGACGTACGGGATGCTCCTGCGGGGTTGTGGTCATGGCAGAACTCCTTCCCAGCCGAGGGGTCTTCCCATGACTGTGCCCACCGCGGCGCGCATTGGCTTCACCCGTGGCGGGTGAGTATCGGGCGCCGTCGCCCCGCGACACCGGTTCGCGCTCGGATCTCGAGCTCATCCCGGGCGGATGAGGCGACTACCAGCGGTTGTGCACGAGCCTGGAGCCGTGCATGCACCCCGGCCGAGGAGGTGAGCTGGTCGTTGTCGATCCGCTATCAGTTCGTCATCGATGGTGAATTGTCCGAACGGGCCTTGGCCGCATTTCCGGAATTGAGCCGCAGTGATCATTCCTCGGCGGGGACGACCACACTGTTCGGCACGCTCTCCGACACCACGGCCATGCGTGGCGTGCTGGCACGCATCGATTCGCTCGGGCTGACGCTGCTGGGGATGGCGCAACTGCCCGACTCCGCGGGCTGAGGTCACCGCCGCTACGGATCCTCGTCCAGATCGGGCGCCCGGTCCTGGATCAGCACGTTGACCCACCGCGTGGTCGGATCGATATCGAGCAGCAGCGCCTTCATCAGCAGCGTCAGCGGAATCGCCAGCAGCGCACCGAGCGCGCCCAGGACCCACGACCAGAACACCAGCGACAGGAACGTCACCGTCACGCTGAGGCCGACGGCATCCCCGACGAATTTGGGCTGGATGATCGACTGGATCACGAAATTGATCACCGAGTAGACGACGATCACCCACATCATCAGCATCGGCCCGCTGTCGAGCAGCGCCAGCAGCGCCGGCGGAATCAGGCCGATCACGAAGCCGATATTCGGAATGTAGTTGGTGATGAACGAGAGCAGCGCCCACAGCACGGGAAGCGGCACGCCCATCAACCACAGGGCACCGCCGTCGAAGACCGCGACGATCAAGCCGAACACCGTGGAAACCACCAGGTATTTACGGGTGCCGATGGCGAATACACCCAGTGCGTAAGCGATTTCGGGGCGCGCCTTGGCCACCACCGCGAGTTTTCGATCGATCATCATGCCGTCGATCGCCATGAACAGCAGCAATGCCAGCACGAAAAACAGATTCGAGAAGATTCCGAGCGCATTGCTCAGTGCGGCCGACAGCAGATCGACGACCTTACCCACATCCAGACCGTTGAGGGCGTTGCGGATCTGCTCGGTGTCCACGCCCAGATCGGCGAGCGCATCCCGCACACCGTTGAGCATGTCATCGAGTTTGTCGGAGTATTTCGGCAGCTCGGACGCCAACTGCGCGACCGAGAGCACCAGCGCGCCGAGCAGTACGAGCAGAATCAGCACGACCAGGAACAGAGCCGCCACCATCCCGATCCACGGCCGCCAGCCGCGCCGCTGCACCCAGGTCTGCACCGGTTGCACGGCCATCGTCAGCATCAGTGCCAGGAAGGTGGGGCCGAGCACGCCGGCGAACGCTTTCATCCCCATGACGGCCACGACGGCGCCGGCGACGGACAGCATCACGATCAGACCGCGTGGTAGCGACCACGTCGCTCCGGAAGCGGGCGGCGGGGTTTTCCGCTCGGCCCGCGGGGGCCGATCTCGTCGCAATTGCATCGGAATTACCTCGCCGCCGCAGACCGGAGTGTCGATTCTCCGACCGACACTACGGCTCCGACCGGCCCGTTACGTCCTGCGCCACGGCCGAATTCGAAGGCCCGAGACCGATTCGAAATCATGATGGAACGCATATTTTGACCGAATTCAGCAAATGAGTAGTGTACGTTTCAGTTTGGAGAAAGCAGGCTTCACCGACACCGCCTTCGGCAAAGGCACAGCTCCGGGAGGCGCTTTGAACGCTTCGCCCAGAACAACACAATCGCTAGCCGATAGCTCTAATGTTGCCGCCATTCGCAGTGGCCTCCAACTCGGCGTGCCGGAACTCTCCTTCGCACCGCTCTCGCTTCCCGCGGCCCACGCCCGCATCGACGAGGCGGCCGGCGCCGGCCGGACCGTATTGATCTGCGCCCCCGCGGGAACCGGCAAGACCGTCCTCGCCGCCGACTGGGTGACGCGACTGACGACCCGGCATTCCGGCTGCCGGGTGGGCTGGCTCACCTTCACCGGCCGCCGCGGTGAGTCCGCCGATCTGTGGCGTGCGATCGCCGGAGTGCTCGACTTCCCCGTCGGATCACCCGACCGAGACCCCACGGGTCCCCTCGCCGAACCGGCGACGCTGGTGGACCGGTTGACCGATCGAGCCGAACCGACCGTGCTCGTCCTCGACGACGCCCACCTGCTGACCGACCCTTTGGCGCTGGCGGGGCTGGAATATGTCGTCGAAAACGCACCGGCCACACTGACGACCATCGTCACCGGACGGTTCGATCCGCCGCTGCGATGGCACGGCCTCGAACTGAGTGGCCGGCTCACCCGGCTGACGGCGCGCGAACTCGCGCTCGACGACGAGCACACCGCGGCCCTGCTCGACCAGCACGACCTGCACCTGAATGCCGCCGATATCGCCGGCATTCAGCGACTGACCTGCGGCTGGGCCGCGCTGGTGCGGATTGCCGCGATCTATCTGGCCGCGAATCCGCACGATCGGCCCACCGCCTTGGCGGCATTGGCCCGCGCACCCCATGCCATCAGCGACTTCCTCGTCGGCGAGCTGCTGGCCGCGCTACCGGACGATGCGCTGCATTTCCTGCTCGCCACCGCGGTACCCGAGGAATTCAGTGTCGCGCTGGCCACGGAGCTGGTCGGCGAATCCGCCCCGGCCACCCTGGAATATCTGCTGCGCAACAATCTGCCGATCACCTGCGTCGCCCGCCACGGCGAGCTGTGGCACAGCTATCACCCCATGCTGCGCGCCTATCTGCTCGCCGAGGCCGCGCGCTCGCTTCCGGACCGGCTGCAACGCATACACCGCAGCTGTTCGACGTGGTTCATCGATGCCCGGATGCCCTCCGCCGCACTGCATCACGTCCTCGCCGTACCCGGACACCCGCAGCTGTCGCGGTTCATCCGCGAGCACGGCCCGAGGTTGGTGTTCGGCGGGGACGGGCCGTCCTTCTTCGCCCGGCTGGACGACGTCGGCGAACTCGCCGACGACCAATTCGTCCAACTGCTGCGCATCGCCGAGGCCGTGGGCCGCGGAGACGTGGCGGCCTGCACGGCCTATCTGGATCGCCTCGACGCAGAACCCTGTTCGGCCTCCGCGCTGGTGCCGGCGTCCTGGCTGACCGCGCTGCGCAACGCTGTGGCCGCCGATGTCGCGGTGCTGACGGGCGCCGAACCCGCTGCTCCCGATCCTGCGACGCCCACTCCGATCGGCCATGCCGAACTGGACTGCTACATCATCCTGCAGCTGGCGAACGCACACCTGCACCGTGGCGACGTCGCGCGCGCCGAATCCGGACTCTGGCAGGCGCTCGCGCTGGCCGAACATTCCGGACTGGGCCGCTTCGTCGTGCCGGCGGCGACGCGACTGGCATTGTGCGGCGGTATCGGCGGCCGCCTCACGGTGATGTGCAAGCGCGCCGAACATGCCGTCGCCCTCGCCGAGAAGTACGGTCTGCGAACACATTCCGCGATGATTCACGCGCAGGCGATGATCGCGTACACGCACTATCTGCAGGGCGATGCGATCGATGTCGGCGACCAGCCCCCGCCCGCCACGACGAGCGGCCTCTCCCCCGCGCCGGCCGCCGACCGGCAGGCGCTGGCCATTCTGCGGCTGATCGAATTCGATTCCGCGACAGAGCGTTTCCTGGCTGCCGATACGCTACGGATTCAGCTGCTGGACATGCTCGCCGAACCGACACCGGCGCGTTCCTCGGGGAATCTGGTCCTGCACACGGTCATGGCACTGCTGCGGATCCAATGCCGCGTCGGCGCACAGACTCTGGTCGAGCGAGCGGTCGCGGTACTGGGTCGTACGCCCGAGGTCGTGCTGGCGCAGGCCTGTCTGTCGGAGTATGCGCAGACCTCCTCGGCGACACTCGAACTGCTCCAGCCACTGCTGCGCCGGACCGACGGGCTGTCCCCGCTCACCGCCGTCACGGCCTGGCTCCTGTATGCCTCCGCGTCCGCGCAGCTGGACCGCCCGGTCAAGGCCTACGAGGCGGTGGCGCAGGCGCTCGGTCACGCCGCCGACGACCGGATCGTGCGGCCGTTCCTGGAGGTGCCGGGAACCGTTGCGTTACTGGACGGTTCGGTCGGCCGGTTCGGTCACCACGACCGGCTGGTCGATCTGATCCGAGCCCATCCGTCGGCTCGCGGCACGGCTCACAACCCGGGACTGACCGAAACCGAGATGTCGGTGTTGCGCCAGTTGCCGTCGGGGATGACGACGCTCAATATCGCGGAGGGCATGGGGGTTTCGATCAACACCGTCAAAACACACCTGCGCGGTATCTATCACAAACTGGGCAGCGGTTCCCGTGCCGAAGCCATCGCGCGGGCGCGCGAACTCGGCTTGATCTGATCGGATTCGCCGAGGAATTCGCCGATCGCGGGCCAGGTCGAGCCGGCCGCGTCGGGACCCACCATCAGGCCCAGATGTCCGCCGGTCACCTCCACGAAGCGCACATCGGCGGCTCCGGTGAGCAGGTCCACACCACGGCGGGTGGAACGGGCGGGCACGAGCATGTCGGTGCGGCTACCGATCAGCAGCACCCGGCAGGTCAGCTTCGACAGATCGACGACGAGATCCGAACGCAATCGAATCACGCCGTCCGCCAACTCGTTTCGCAACACCAGACTGCGATAGATCTGCCACAGCGAACGGCCGGGATAACCGGGCATGGTCGCCATGAATCGGTCGACGGCTTCCATCCGGGCCAGCGCCTCGGTATCGGCGGCGTGCCGGGCGATGAACAACGGACGGGTCAGCTCCCGATCGAAGGCCTGTAACCGGAAGCCGAGCCGGACCAGCTCACGCGGAGCCCCGCCGAGCACTCTGGTCGCCAGAGCGACGCCGCGTCCACCGGTCAACCGGCCCGCCATCCGGACCGGCACGAGGAACGGCGTGTGGCGCTGGTCGAACGGCGTCGCCAGGCCGGTGACCGACGCGATCGGCAGATCCGCATGTGCCGCCGCGCCGATCATCGCGAGCGCGCCACCCAGCGACCAGCCGATCACGTCCACGGGTCGCCCGTGTTCGGCGGCGACGCGGCGCACCGCGTCCGGCACGATGCCGTGGGTCCAGTGCTCGAGGCCGAGATCGCGGTCGCCGTAGTCGAAATCGCCGTAGTCGATCACGTACGGCTGCTTGCCGATGCCGAGCAGATAGCGCACGAGACTCTGGCCGTCGCGCAGGTCGAAGCAGGCCGGAGTGACCGCCAGCGGCGGCACCAGCAACACCGGATTCCCGGTACCGGGTTCGTCGCGGTCGTACCGCAGCAGTCGATTGTGCGGCTTTTCGCTGATCGGCGTGGACGGCGCCGGCCGGTAGGGCTCGATTCCGTCGCCGAAGGACACCGCCCAGATATTGCGCGCCGCGCGCGGCAGATCCGCAACGATCGCGACCACGGATGTTCCCTTCCACTCCCGGCCGCGAGTCCCGCAGCGCGCGCCGGCCCACGCCGGCACCTCGACGAACGATAGCTATGCGATCGTAGGCAGGCAGCACATGTGACCGCTACTCGAAGTTACATATAACACGTTCGAACGCGCCGGTAGGAATCGCGCTCACCGGCCGAACCAGCGAGCCAGCGCGGTCGTCAAGCCGTCGACACCGTCGGTGGCGGCCCAGGCGACGTAGCCGTCCGGACGCACGAGCACGCCGGCCGCGTCACCGGAGCCGGGCTCGTCCGAAGTGTCCAATGGCTTCGCCGTGACGATCCGGATCCGGTCCTGCCACGGGGCCGCCGCGGCGCGCAGCTGCGCGGAGTCGGCGAAATCGAACAACACACCCCGACCGGTGACGAAGTGTTCGGCCACGCGAGTCCCGTCGGACAGCTCGCGATCGGGAACGATCGCGCCGATCAGCTCGTGGTCGCCGCCCAGGTGGTAGCGGTGCAGCACACCGGAGATCCGCTTGAACACGGTGGTCGCGCCGTCGCCGGTGGACAGTAGTTCCGACATCACCGCCCGCAACGCCTTGCTGCGCCGGTCCAGTCGCATCAGGGCGACCTGCGCCCGGGTCCATTCCAGCACCCAGGCGCCGATCGGATACCGCTCGGCGGTGTAGGTGTCCAGGAGGCGCTCGTCCATCCGGCCGTCGACGACCGCGGCCAGCTTCCAGCCGAGGCAGACCGCATCGCCGATGCCGAGATTGAGGCCCTGACCGCCGAACGGCGAATGCACATGCGCCGCATCACCCGCGAGCAGGACGCGCCCCTTGCGGTAGTCCGGCACCTGGCGGGTGTTGTCGGTGAACCGGGTGGCCGACTGCACGGCCGAGACCCGCACGGGTACCCCGGAGACCCTGCGCAGGCTTGCCTCCAACTCGGCGGCCGTGATCGGCGCGTCGCGATCGATCGGCGGTCCGTCGAGTTCGACGGTCAGAAAGCGGCCGGGAGTCGGCCCGTAGACGTAGATGCCGTGTTCGGTGTCGTGCCAACCGGGCTGCAGCCCTTCGGTTTCCGACATCTCCACCACCGCCTGCCGTCCGGTGATCTCCGGCCCGATACCGGGGAAGTCGAAGCCGGCGAGTTTGCGCACGGTACTGCGTCCGCCGTCACATCCCACCAGCCACGACGCGCGTATCTCGTCGGGACCACAACTCTCGTCGTCGCCACGCCCCTGGGCGGCACGGCAGCGCACGGTCACGGCGTCGCCGTGGTCGGTCAGATCGGTCACTTCCACGCCCCGGCGGACCACCACGCCGAGTTCCGCGGCGCGCACACCGAGAATCTCCTCGATGCCCTGCTGGCTCACCAGTACGGCCCGGCCCGCCGGCCCCACCCCCGCGAAGGCCGGATCTTCCGCGTCGATCAGGTCGAACGACAGCATGATCCCGGCGAAATGCCCCGGGATCGGCGGCCGGTTCGCGGCGCCCGCCGTCCGGCCGCCGAACGCTTTCATCCGCTCGACCGTGGCCTGCTGCTGCGCCAGCAACTCGGGCAACAGCCCGCGCCGATCGAAGGCCTGAGCCGTCGGCACATTGATCGCTCCGGCCTTGATGGTCCGGTCGATCTCCGTCAGCCGTTCCACGACCAGCACCTCGACTCCGGCCAACCGCAGTTCACAGGCCAGCATCAGGCCGACCGGACCCGCACCGGCGACCACCACATCGAATGTCTCGCTCATGACATCGACCCTGCCGCCGGTCGCTTGCAGCGCCCTTGCACCGCGGATGCGCGGACCGCGCACGTCTCAGGTGAGCGCCACCAACTCGTGCAAGGTGGTGCCGGTGCGGCGGACCGGTTCGGCACCGCCGAGCACGGTCAGCTCGAAGGTGGATTCGAAGCGGAAGTAGCCTGGATGGCCGATCACCCTGTGCGCCAGCGGTTTCAGCAGCCGGGTGCTCACCAAAGGAATATCGTCGAGGAGATCGTGGGCGTGGATCACCCGATCCACGGTCAGCCGCAACTCGACCCGATCGGGCACGCGCAATTCGATCCACTCCGGGTACCCGCGCCCGGCGGTCGCGTCGAAACGCGCCGGTCCCTCCCGCAAGGTCGTCTCGCCGGTCGAGAGAACGATGCGATCGTGGTGGGCCAGCATGAGCGGTGCGATCTCGTGAGCGCCGCGTCGCTGCTGGGTCAGCACGTCGGCGAACAGCAACGAATAGTCCTCGACATACAGCCGCCCCCAGTGCCAGCGCTCGATGATCGTCCGCATATCGCCGACACCCCAGTTGTGGTCGGCGTACCCGCGACCGGAGACGGACCGCTCGACGCCGTCGATGGTCACGGTGCCGCTCACCCGAGCTCGCGGCGCGCCGACGACCCAGCCGAAGCAATCACCGCCGCCGAAATGCGTCTCACCCTTACCTGGCATCCAGCTCGGCAGCTCATTGTCGAAGCGCAGGTCGAAAACCAGGTCGTCCTCGGCCAGTCGCAGGTGGTGCGTCGGCAACCCACCGGGCCGGAATTCGGTGTAGGCCCGGTTGTTTCCGATCCGCACATCGCAATATCGCGCATCGAACGACGCCTGGTTGCGGGGATACTTGCGCGAGACCTGCCGGCGGGTGCCGTCCGGCTCGTAGACGATCAGCTCGACCCAGGGTCGCGCATGCGGGAAATCCTCGGGGCGGCGTTTGGTGAGAAAGCCGACGACGGTATGTCCGCTGTCGATATGGGCGTCGAAATACCAGTGTTCGAACGCGAGTGAACTCGCCGCGGGATGAAATGCGTTGTGCCGCGGTTCGACGGTGGTGAGTTCGCCGTCTCGCCGGCCGGGACCGTTCCATGCCTCGACAATGGCTGTGTCGTTCATCGCCGCAACGCTCCGCTCGCATCGAATTCCGCTTCTCTGCCCTGCATTTGGGCCCGATACCAGTTCTCCCGGTGCCGGACCATCACCTTCTCGTGCAGCCGCCCGACCGGTGGTATCCGGCGCACGCATTCCATCGCGGTGATCAACGGAAACCGCAGCACCGGAATCAGCACCCAGGGAAAGGCCGGGGGCATACGGTATTTGCGCCGCGTGCCGGGCGCCATGTACATCGCCGAATACACCGAGTTGATGCGGTAGTTGTAGGCGGCGCGCAGCCGGCTCATGCCGCGGTGTTCAGGGCGCGGAGCGAAGGCGGCGGGATAGGACTCGATCAATTCCGCGCCGTGCGCACCAGCGTCGTAGGAACGCGAGGCGATGGTCATCGCCAGCACCCGCAGCGAGTCGGCCACGGTTTCCGGATGCCACTGCAACCGCACCCCCAGCAGATATCCCATGTACTTCTGAAAGTGCAGGAGCGCACGGATTTCCGACGGCGTCGTCTGATAGCCCAGCGCCCACAGCCCGAGGCCGGGCGTCACACTGCCCGCGATCAAAGTCAGCAACTGATAGGTCTGGCTGATCGGCAGTCCCCACTTGTCGATATCCCATTCGGGATGGCCGGCCACCCGCGCCCGCACCGACACGTGCATCACCCGGACCTTCAGCGCGGTGGCGCGCCCGGTCGACCCCGGGGTGAGCAGCGCATTCGGCTGCGAGACGTCCATCCAGAATCGGCAGGTCTCCAAATACCTACGCAGCGCACTGTTTCCGGCGTATCCGCCCGCCAGGGACAGCGGAGTGGCGACCGCCGCTTCGGTGTACATCTCCAGTGTTTCCGCACCCGCGAAGCTGAACAGCATGGTGCCCCACCGCCGCCAGATGGCCGCACCCTGTTCGACCAATTCCGGCCGCACCCACTCCGGCACGGTGTCGAATTCGGCGAACAGTTCCCGCATCGAATCCGGCGCCTCGGGCACGGCGTCGATTCCCTCCGCCAGCGCCCGGTCGAGCAGTGCGCGGCCCGATGCCGAACCACCGGGACCGTGCATCACCTCGGCGACGAATCGTTCGGCGACCGGATCGCCGGTGAACAAGTCCTCGGTGAGTGCACGGGCCTGCTCGTCGGTGGGAAAGAGCTCGGCGCCGGTCACCTTCCGCACGAGCGCTTCCACGCGCAGGACCGCGGGCTGCTGCTTCGCCTCCCAATATCGGAAAGCGCTGGGGCATTTCACGGTTCGCAGCTGTGACGTCATCTCATCGCACCGTTCGGAATCGCAGCATCATGTCGTGGTCGTCGTGATCGAGCAGACGGCAGTGCCGGACGAAACCGGCAGATCCGAGTCGGCGGCGATGGCTTGTCACCGTGCGCCCGGCCACCGCGGCCGTCACACCTGCGCCGACAACCGCGCAACAGCGCGGGGCGGCCGATCGGTCGATACATCCCTCGCACCTCCGAGGTGACATCGATCGCCACCCGACGCAGCGACCATACCATTTAGTACTGTTGACGGTACTCGTTCGAATGGTACGAGGAGGTGCGTCGTGCGCACGTCGAATCCGCAGCCGACCGGCTCCCCTACGATCGGGTTATGGACCTGGGCAACTCGGCGGTGAACGGATGACAGCACCGAAGAAAGCCCCGAGCACGTCCAAGAAAGCCGTGTCCAAGAAAGCGGAGGCACAACACCGCAACCGCCGGCAGACGACGCGGCTGTCGTACGACGACTGGGTGACCGGCGCGCTGGATCTCCTCGCGCGCGAGGGTGTGACCGCGATCCGGATTCCCCGGCTGTGCGAGGAGCTAGGCGTCACCAAGGGCAGCTTCTACTGGCATTTCGACGATCTCGAACAGCTGATGGCCGCCATGGCCGACCGATGGGGCGACATGCAGAGCGAAGCGGTCCGGGCCCTCGCCGCCTTGGATTCGATTCCGGTCGAGTCCCGCATCGAACAGATGGCGGCCATGCTGGTGGACCCGAAGCACTGGATGGTCGAGGCCTCGGTGCGGGAGTGGTCACGCACCGACGACACGGTGGCGGCGGCGGTCCGGGCGCTGGATCAGCGCATCTTCCGGACCGTGCAGACGGCCATGCTCGATCTGGGTTTCGAGCCGGTCCAGGCGCGCCTGCGCGCGGGCGCGATGGTGTATCTGGGGATCGGGCTGATCCACGGCCGCGACAATCTGCCGACGCCGACGCCGGAGGAAGTGCAGGCGGTCATCGACCTGCTGGCCCGGCCGTGAGCTTTGTGAAGCTGTGAATTCTGTGGAGCTGTGAGTTTTGTGGAGCTGTGAGTTTTGTGGAGCCTAGGGGAATCGAACCCCTAACCCCTGCCTCACAAAAGTCGAGCTAAGGCGGCCGGTACAACGTCTCCGCCGGTAGCAACAGGAATTTCACGAAACTTCGCGCAATTTTCCGGCACAAACGATACCTGTTCCCTGCTGACGCCGTCAACACCCCATCCCTGCTGCTGACGGCGTCAGTAGGCCACTCGACCACACTCACAGGTCACGGTAGGGGCATCGCATTCGAGCAAGCCGACGCTCGACGCGCGTACTTAACAAACTCATGCAGATGACGAGTACGCACCCCCATGAGGGTCATGTGATGTGCGCCATATTTCTGTCGCAGACGAGGAGGTACATGCCCGATGGGTGACACAAGTGTGCGTTTTACCTATCGACAGGCTCGGGGTGGCGGTGTTCGATGGATGCAACCATCTCGACACCGGCTACGAGCAGAGACGTTGTTGCGCACCTGCGATCTTCCCGGCGCAGCGGCGGTCGGAGGGAATCGGAACCTCATGAGCGTCGATATATCTTGTCCCTCTTGCGGTTACGACGATTGCGTGCAGAGCGTTCCTGCGATCCGCGCTTCGGGGACCTCGACGGTCTACGGCACCGACTACTACTCCGGTGTCGGTGTGAGTTCGTCGGGTCTGATGCCGGTCATGGGCTCCTCGCTCGTCGAGCGAACGCAATCCAGTTATCTCGCACAATCACTCGCGCCCGAGCCCGATTTCCGGGGTGCTGGTCGCCTCACAACCCTCGCGCTGGCGCTGAGCTTGCCTGCGGTCGGGTATTTCGCCGCTGGGGGCGTGCTGATTAGCCGTCCACACCCCGGCGTCTCGGCTGCTTCGATTTTGATCGGGGCTTTTGGTTTTGCGCTTTTTCTCGCGCTTCCGTCATTGCTGATTCTGTGGTTCGCGTTCCGGAGGCTGCGACGCTCGGCCCGGATTCGGCGCGGGGCTCCTGCGGCTTATGCGGTGTGGCGGGCTGGGGTTTACTGCCATCGATGTGGCATGTGCTTTTGGCCCTTCGCGCCCGCCGCCGGGATCCCGGTGCGGCATCCGGTGCCTCCAGGCGGTTTCCAGGGGATCGTCTGGAACGTCGGGGGTTACCTCAACGACGCGTGATCTCTCCCGATACAGGGTCGTGAACCCTTCCACCGTAGGGGCGGTCGGAGTTCGCTTGCGGACCCTGCGTTCGGTGATCCCTCGGCGGTCTATCTCTGACCGCCGGTCACGGCGATTGTTCTGCCGATCCCGCGGACCGCTGCGGCTCGTTAAGCCTCTGCCCGCTCTCACGATGTGCCGCCTGCACGCCTGGTTCAGGCTTTTCCTGCCCGGCGGCAAGTAGTTGGCGCGCGCCCCTGACGCTGATTTCGAGTAGTTCGGCGATATCGTCGGTGCTACATCCGTGCTCGTTCATGCGCACCACAGCCGCAGCCTGCCTGGTGCGGTGTACCGCGATGTCGGTTGCCGCGGCTTCTTCGAGGTGGCGGATCTTGTCGTGCAACGCTCGGATGCGGCGGTCGCGGCGTTGTTCGATCGTCGAAATCGCCTGCCACGCTGACCAATACTGCCGCACGGCGGCGCTGACATTCTGTTCGCGGCGACGTTCAAGCGCGCGGCGACGATCCATTACTTCCCGCGAATGACGTAGCTGGCCAGAGAGTTTCCCGGCATCTCGTCCGCGTGTGCTCCTGCTCGCCTGGGGGTCGTTCATGTCGTGATCTCCCAAACTCTCGGTGAGATCAACCCGCGCCTCGCAGTTCAACAATACGCCCAACCCACGGTCATACAGCGGCGCCGCATCCGCAACAACGCGGTCAGAGGCAGCGACATCAGCCCGTCGACTCGCGGTCGTGTCTCGCTTCCCTTTCTCTCCTGCCCCTTGCTGTCGAAAGGAGTCCCTGTGACCGAAAGTCAGCTCGACGATGTCGCTGATGTGGCATCGGTGGTGTCTCGGTGTCTGTCCGATCTCGAGCCGGTGTTCGAGCAGATCGACTGGGCCGAGGACGAAATCGTCCGCGCGCAACAACGCCATCCGCGCCACCGCAACACCCTCTACCACTCGTTCGCGCTGTTGATGCCGACCCATGAGCGGATGCGCCAGGAATTCGTGTACCGCTCGCACTGCCGCGAACTGCTCGACCGCGTCGCCGCCGGCTTGTCCCCTGTGTCTGGGACCGCGGCCGAGGTCGCGCTCGCGGTCATGCAGGCCAGCCAGAAGGCCCCGCTCAACACCGCCGCGTTCGGTCTCTACGTGCGTATGTGGATCCAGGCCGGATTCCCTCACGTGGAATCGGTGGCCGGTTCGCACGAGCACTATGAGGCGATCGCGAAGTCCCGCATCGATAATCTCGAGGCCGAGACACGCACCCGCCTGTCCGTGGCCGATCGCGTCCTGCGGACTATCGACTGCCCGGGGCGCCACCACGGCCAACCAGCCGACGACTGCGAATACGCCCGTCCAAGCCTGGCCGCCTGAAGCAAGCTCGCAGGGCCCATCGGGTGCTCCCCGTTGCTCCTTGCTTGCCCTGTCTCTGTCTCTGTCCCGCGCCGGTCGACTCCCCCTGTCGGCCGGCGCTCTTTTCTGTTGTGGAGGGTGTGTGCGTTCATGACCGATCCGATCCTGGGCCCACCGTGCGCGGTCTGCGACGGCGCGGCGTCCGATACGGAGTTGTGCATCGCGAATGCCGCTGTGTGCGCGTCGTGTTGGCAGCAACTGCCCCGCTGCGACTACTGCCGCACCCCGTCAGTGCGGCTGACGCGCACTGCTGATGAGGCGCAGTTGTGTGCGCACTGCCTGACCGGGTGGGCAGGGTGTGTGTCGTGCCGGCGGTTGACCGGCCCGGACTTGCGCACCGACACCGATCAACTCGTGTGTGCGCGGTGCGCGGGCGCGTTGTTCGCTGCGTGTTTCAGCTGTGGGCGGTTCAGTGCCGACAGCCGCTACATCTCCGGCGGGCACCGCGCCTGCCCCCGCTGCGCCAGCCGATTCCAAGCGTGCCCGGAATGCGGCACTCTTGTTCGACCCGGACACCGGTGCGAGGCCTGCGCCCACCGCGGGAAGGTGTGGAACTACACCTACCGCCCCGACCCCCGCTTCCACGGCACCGGCCCCCTCTACCTCGGGCTCGAGTTGGAGATCATCGTCCCCGAACACCGTTTCGACGTTTGCGCCGGGCTCGCCACCGACCATCTCGGCGACCTCGGGTATTTGAAGCGTGATAGCTCCATCCGGCCGTCCGGGTTCGAACTCGTGTCCCACCCGATGTCCTACCCGTACGCGATCGCCGCGTTCCCTTGGCCACTGCTCAAGCAGCTGCAACGGCTCGGGTGCGAAGCCGACGCGTCAGTGGGGCTGCACGTGCATGCCAGCCGGGCTGGGTTCGACAACCCTGCGCATGTGTATCGGTGGCTGAAACTGTTGTACCGCAACGAAGAAGCGGTCACCCGCCTGGCGCGCCGGCGCACGCACTACGCCCAGTTCGACAGCGCCGCCCGCGCGCGGGCCCGCCATACCGCCAAGGGGCCGCAGCACGCGCTGGGGCTCGAGCGGTACCAGGCGATCAATCCGTTGCCGCGTAACACCTTGGAGGTGCGGGTGTTCGCCAGCTCGCTGGACGTGCAGCAGGTGCAGGCCGCACTCGCGTTCACCGCCGCCTCCATCGACTACACCCGCAGCCTGCGAGTCGCCGACATCCGCGCCGGCGCCTGGGACTGGGCCCGCTTCGCCACCTGGGTCACCACCCGCCCCGACTACCAGCCCCTAGCCGCGGAGATGGAGAACCTGCAATGTGCCTGCTGACCTACTACCCCGCCGACGCCCCGATCGACACCCGCGCGCTGCGGTTCGGAGCCGAGGCGAACCCCGACGGACACGGCTTCGCCATCGTCACCGGCGGCCGCATCATCACCGGGCACGGCATGAACGCCCACACCGTCATCGACGCGTTCGCCCGCACCCGCGCCGAACACCCCGACGGGCCTGCGTTGTTCCACTCCCGCTACGCCACCCGCGGCGCGATCGACCTATCCAACTGCCATCCCTTCCGGCTCGGCGGCGATGCGCGAACAGTGCTGGCGCACAACGGGACTCTGCCCAAGCGGGTGCATCCGCGTGCGTATGACCGGCGCTCGGATACCCGGATCGCAGCCGAGGACTACCTGCCCACTCAACCGTTCGGGCCGATCGACACCGCCGTCGGAGCGCGCGGACTGGCTGGCTGGTTGGGGTCGAGCAAGCTGGTGATCTTGACCGTCGACCCCGCTTACACCCACACCGCGTACCTGTTCGGTGAGCGCGCCGGGCTGTGGGTGGGCGGGATCTGGTATTCCAACCGCTCCTACCTGCCGCCCGAGCAACGGTGGCTGGTCCGCCGCCGGACGGTGTGCGGGTACTGCCTCGACCGCGATCTCGAACGCACCAGCCGCTACTGCCGCACCTGCGGCTGGTGCTTCGGCTGCCATTCCGCCCTCTCCCACTGCACCTGCCTGTCGACCCCGCCCCGGCCGGCTCCCACCGCGGCCCCCGCACCCGGCTTGACCTGACCCGACCGCCAGGCCCGCTCGACCCGGGCTGCCCGGCACCGCTTTCCTCTTGCGCCCCGCTTCGCGCCGCTACCCCGGCGCGCAGCGGGGCGCCGTCGTCTGTCCCCCGACTTTTTGGAAGGACGTGAATCCTGTATGCCCGCATCCACTCTCACCGATCGGCGGTGTGAGGCCTGTTCACACCCGATCGACGACAACACGACCGTCACCACCGTCGAAGGTGATCATCTGTGCCTTGCGTGCGCCGACCGGCTCGACACCTGCGACGACTGCGCCACCCCCACACGAGAGCGCCGCTCCACCGTGCGCGGCACCGACGTGTGCACGGAATGCTCGATCGGCTGGCGTCGGTGCCGCGATTGCGACCGCTTCGACAGCGACCTGGTCCGTGTCATCGGCCATGGCGAGGTCTGTGACGACTGCGCCGACAGCTACCTGGTGTGTGACGACTGCGGCTCACGCGCAGACGGGCTCAACGAGACCGAAGCCGGGGCGGATGTGTGCGGTCGCTGCGAGGACGCCGACTACCACCGTTGCGGCGGCTGCGACATCCTCATCCGCTGCTGGGAGGACTACTGCGACGCCTGCGCCAACCAACATCCCGACCATCGCGGCGTCCACTCCTACGGCTACAAACCCGAACCCGTCTTCCACGGCACCGGACCGCTGTACCTCGGATTGGAACTCGAAATCAAAACCCCCCGAGACGTTTTCGACGCCGCCGCCGAACTCGCCATCGACCAGCTCGGCGACCTCGGATACCTCAAGGAAGATGGAAGTATCCAGCCGTGCGGATACGAGCTTGTGACGCACCCGATGTCGTATGACTTTGCGTGCCAACAGTTTCCGTGGTCGCTGCTGCAGCGGTTGCGGATACTGGGAGCCTACACCGACACCAGCGTCGGCATCCACGTGCACGTGTCCCGCGCCGGGTTCTCCTCCCCCGCGCACACCTACCGGTGGTTGAAGTTCGTCTACCGCAACGAATCCCACGTCAAGATGCTGGCGCGCCGTGACTCCGAGCAGTGGGCGGTATTCGACCCGGGCGCTCGGGCCAACGCCGCTGCCCATGCCAAGGGTGAGACCGGAGGCGCGTTCCGGTATCAGGCGATCAATGTGTGTCCCGACGACACGTTCGAGCTGCGGGTGTTCGCCAGCTCTCTGCAGGCGCGGGAGGTGCAGGCCGCGCTCGCCTTCGCCGACGCCTCCGTCGAATACACCCGCGCCCTGTCGGCCGCCGATATCGCCCGCCGCCGGGGCTGGGAATGGGCGGCGTTCACCGCGTGGCTGGCCGCGCGCCCCGAATATCGCTGCCTGACCGACGAATTGGAGGCCCTCGCGTGTGCATCCTGACCTTCTACAAACCCGGCCAGGACCCCGACCTCGACGCCCTGCACGGCGGCGCGCTGGCCAACCCACACGGCCACGGCTACGCCATCCACACCGGCGACACAATCCTCGTCGGACACGGCATGAACGCCGAACAGGTGATCGCCGAATTCGCCGAACAGCGCGCCCAACATCTCAGCGGCCCGGCGTTGTTCCACTCCCGCTACGCCACCCACGGCGACCGCGATACCAGCAACTGCCACCCCTTCATCGTCGGTGGCGATGCACGAACGGTCCTCGCGCACAACGGGGTCCTGCCCGACAACGTGCACCCCGTACCCGGGGACTCGCGCTCGGATACCCGGATCGCGGCTGAAGATTTTCTGCCGACCAACCCGTTCGGGTCGCTGGACAGCTGGGCGGGGCGGGCGCGGTTTGAGCACTGGCTCGCCTCCAACAAGGTCGTCATCTTGACCGCCGATCCCGCCTACAAGCACCCCGCCTACATCTTCAACGAACACCACGGGCACTGGGTCGGCGGCACCTGGTACTCCAACGACAGCTACCTGATAGGCGAGTGGGCCAGCGCCGACACCGACTACATCGGATTCTGCGAATACTGCGGCTCATTCGACGACGAACCCTTCGGCCCGCACTGCGGATACTGCGGATACTGCGCCGACTGCACCCACCCATTCCCCCGCTGCGCATGCCCACAATTCGACGGCGCCGACCGATACGCCGACCTGCTCGGCCTGCAACTCCACTGACCGGCGCCGCCACCAATCCATGTGCTCTCAGCCAGCCCTACCTGGCCCGAACGGCAGCAGCCGAGAACCACGCTGTCCCGAAAGGAAAGCACCCGTGGGCAATTCCACCGCACAACCGTTGAGCCGCGACGCGACCGTCGACATCCTGCTCGAAGCTCTCGACCCCTACATCGCCTCGACGCGACACGCACTTGGTGTCGCGCACACGATGGCCACCGTCATCGGCGGTGAGCCACTGGACCTGCTCAACAACGCCATCACCGACTACCAAACCCGGGAACGTCTCGTCCGCACCGCCTCTCGCGCACTGCGCGCGCAGCCTTTCAAGGCTCGGCAAGCGCTGAAGGGCAGTGATCGCTACCCCGGCATCGGCGGGACCTGAACCCGCTCAATAGCTGTCCCGACCGCGGACAGAGACCGCCAGGAAACGACGGTGCTCACGGCGAGCCGGCCCGGCTCACCTCAACGCCGCTCCGGCCCTCTTTCGCTTTCCCGTCCTCTTTCCGAATGGAGATACCCGATGCCCGACACTCCCCGCGGCGCCGCCACCGACTCGGTTCCGGTTCCGCAGCGCCTGGCCGAGGCGCCTGTCTCGGCGGGCATGGTCGTGCCGTACATCACGATGACCCATCGCGACCCCACCAAGCCCGTGTGGGGCGCAGTGAATCCGGCACGGCTGCAACAAATCTGGCAGCACAGCCTGTGCCAGGTATGCGGTCAGCGCCTCGACGGCCCCTGGGTCGTGGTCTACATCCGGCCGTGGGACTACCTGCGCGGCATAGGTCCGGAACCTGCGCTGCATCCGGAGTGTGGTCTCTATTCGACACGGGCATGCCCG
>NZ_BDAV01000013.1 GCF_001612635.1 Nocardia africana NBRC 100379
ACTCACCTGTCCCGACGCAACGAACACGCAGATCCAGGAGCTGCGGACCCTGCTCGCCGATGTCGAAGAGGGATGGCGCTACCCCTTCATCATCGACGTCACCGGGGACAACTCCGCACAGCGGCGCTCCGATGCCGCGATCCGCACCCTGTGGGACAACGCGATCCACCGCCTCGACACCTGTGAGGCCGTGTGCGGAACACAGCGCCCTACCCGCGCGGTGCCGCTGGCCCGCGAGATCGGATGGGCCGGTGAACTGTTGGGTGCGATCGACGAGTTGTCCACCGGGTGTGACGAGGTCGGCAGAGCTCTCGACGAGTCCGCGCAGTCAGCGGTCGGAGTGCCTCGCCGCCGCCGCATCTTCGATGTTCGACGGCGGTTGGACAGCGTGCAGGGCGCGATCGCGTCTCTGCGGCGGCGGTTGCGCGCCGAGGCGTGCGGCGTCGTGCTCATCGAGGGCGGGTGGGGAACCGGCAAGACTTACCATGCGGCGCAATTCGCACTCGACCGCATCGAGCAGGGCGCGCCCACCGTCTTCGTCAACGGCGCCATGTGGCGAGGCTCGACTCGCTCGTGGCTGACCGAGCTCGCCCGCTCGGTCGACACCGGAATCAGCGGCCGCGAATTCCTGGACGGGCTACGTCTGCACGCCGAAGCCAGCGGCCATCGAGCCGTGATCATCGTCGATGCCGTCAACGAAGCCGCCCCCGCGCACTGGCCTGGCCAGCTCGCGGAACTGGCGGCGCGAGTCGCGCCCTGCCCGGAAATCACCCTCATCGCGACACGACGCAATGACGAGGGCACCCCGACATCGCGACCCAACGCCCGGCAATCGCCGTGGGCGATCTACCCCCACCGCGGTGTCGACCCCGCACAGGCATGGCAGATCCTGCGGCGCTCCTTCGACTTGCCCCCGGTCGCCGCACCATGGACGATTCCCGACTACCGGCGTCCGCTCGTCTTGCGGATGTTCGCCCGCGTCCACAGCGGCAGCAGCGCCGACGCCGTGGCTCCGATGGCTCTCGGGGACCTATTTGCCAGCTGGATCGCCTTGCTGTCGCATGACTTTGCCGCTCAACACCCCTCGCATTCGCCGGGGATGTATGACCGCGGGGAACTACAGGTAGTTCTTCGTCACCTCGACAGCCGTCCCGGCCAGGCAGTCACTCGTGAGCAGATCCGCCGCAACGCCGACGGGTTGTCCAGCGCCGAGGTCGACCGCGCCGTCGATTTCCTGTGCTACGAGGGCGTGCTCGTCGACACCGAAGGCCGCCTCGAATACGGGCTGCAACGAATCGCCGAATTCCGGCACGCTCAAGCGTTACTCGATGCCCGGCTCCGGCGTGCTCCCTCCGCGCCGAGGCGGCGTGCCCGCAGAAAATGGACGGACCCGGATCCGATCACGCTGGCGATGGCCGAACTGTCACCGGCACATTCCGGTCACGAAGTTCTGCGTGGCCCTGCCTGGGCGTGGCGGGCGGGTATGCCCGAAGCGTTCATCCTGTCGCTGCAAGGACGCTCGATCAGCACCGTCTCGCCCACAACCGTAACGCTCGCGCGCAAGATGCTGGCCGTGCCAGCCCGAAGACTGGCGATCTGGATGTTCGCCATCCACAACTCGGTGACCGCCGGCCATCCACTCGGTGCCCGGTTCATCGATGAGGAACTGACACGCACGCCACCAACTCAACGCGCACAGCAATGGATCGAGGTACTCCACGCGATCGCCACCTTCGACGCGGAAGAAGAGGAAGACAGCGACCTCGCGGCAATCCTTGTGTGGATCAACCGCCGCGCCGACACCAACACGCTGGACCCGATTCACGCCGGCGAACTCGCCCGCATGCTCATGTGGTGGCTGGCGCTGCCACCCGGGGAAACCGCCGCCTCGGCCACACGCACCCTGGCCGCCGTGCTCGCCGCACAACCCCATCTCGCCGCTAGCCTGCTTGTTCACGCCCACGCTTGCGGCGACGTCGACATCTACGCCGGGGTGTGGAACGCGGTGTACGGCGCGATCACCCGCGCCACAGCCACATCCGCCGCCGAAACCCTCGCCCTGGCAGCCCACGATCAGTTCCGCACCCGCCACGCGACGGCGGGAAGCCTGACGATGCATCTGCGACTGCACGTCGCGCTCTACCGCGCCCTCCACGCCGCCGGCCAGGTCCTCGACACGAAAGTATGCCCACCCACGCTGCATGAGCTGACATGCGCATACGCGAGCGTCTCCCGCGTTCGCTGGAGCCATCGCCGTGTGGGCGCCCACAGCGATCACATCGCGGTCGGGCCGTTGCGTGAGCTGCATGAACGATTCGCCGACGACAGCACAACCGGTTTCGACGAACAGGTCGGCCGAGCTGCGCAGCTCCTCGCCGAAGTCGCTGCACAGCACGCGATCCCCTACCGTGACCGCCTGCGGTTACGGCATCAATCGGTGAGCGTGCGGAAAAAGCTCAACGACCAGGCCATACAGATGTGGCTGGCCGAACTCTCGGCACGACACCGCTACCACGACCAGCTGCACCGCATCAACGGTCGCTGGGAGCCGCCACCGGCGGGCAGCGGGCGTTGGCTGGGTCCTGACGACGGCTACGACGAGTTGCCCGACCCCACCATCGATCTGGAAGTGCCGCTGTATGCCGCCGGGTCGATCGACCGCCGCGACGCCGGCAAACTCCCCATTCCCGCCGCGGTGTACGACCCGACCGGCTGCCACGACACCATCGACGGCGCCGACTTTTCTTTTATCGAGCCCGACGGCAGCCGATGGTGGGTTCTGGCAGGTGAATTCGTCATCGAGAACCGCGCATGCAGTCCACCGGTCAACCTGGGGCAGCTAATCAACTCAGCACCCGATACCCCCACCGCCAGCCAAGTTCGGCCCGCACTCACACGGACACGAAACACTACTCAGGTACGACTGCGTTCCTGGCTTGTCCACTCCGCAACGGGGAAGTCGAGCTCACTGCCGCTTCCGGCTAGCGCAGGGGACTTCGCCGCCGCCGAATGGGATACCCTCGCCCAGGCCATGACATGTCCACCTCCGACCGGTGCGGACGCGCGGGTGATCGCCTCGACCTGCTACTACTTCAACCCAGGACCGCAGCCGGATCGGTTCATGCTGATCGTGCCGACCGCGCAGTTCCGCGCTCTGCTCGATCTCACGTGGACCGGCAGACAGGTCACCTGCACCGACCCTCACGGCGACGTTCTTCAACAGCAGAGCATTGCCGACACCTACATGCTGCCGTTCGTGGCGATCAGCGACGGCCTCCGCACCCGAATCTCCCAGCAGGGCTACCGGATCGCGTGGGAGACCACACCGTTCCACGAACGCAACGGCTTCGACGAAACCAGCACGCACCGCTACTGGCTCGATCACTCCTGACCAACAACCAGCCACCATCCCAACCAGCTATCCCATCCACTGCGCAGCCAGCACAGTCCCGCCACGTCGTTCGTAAACCGCAGATTTCCGGGACGAACCGGCACGCCGCCGGCGAGCCGGTCGAATGCCCGTTGCAGGGCAACGCAACCCGCTGGCCCGCAAGGTCCATCCGCGCCACGACCAGCGACTACTCCCAGCGTTGGAACCAGAACCGTGGTGCTCCCCTGAAGTAGTGGACATCCGAGATAGCGGGACGGTCGGTCCCTGGACAGGATGTTCACCATGCCTCGTCCGCGTCGATCGTATTCACCCGAGTACCGGGTGGAAGCGGCATGTCAAGTTATCGATTCCGGCCGGTAGGTGCATGAGATCGCCCGCGAGCTGGATGTGCACGGGAACCTGCTGCATAACTAGCTTCTATGGTGCCGCCGGCCTCGGCCTGGAGCGTGGCGGTCTCGGTGACCGCGTCGCCGGGTTGTCAGTACAGCCGCATAGACTGCTCGAGGTGCAACAATCCAAGCGCTCGGCACTTCTTGAACTCCCAAACCAGTTGCACGGGGGCGACCTGGCCGGTCTGCTCGCCAGCCTCGGTCTCGCCGCCACCCGCGTCAGCGGCAACACCTGGAGCATCCACGCTGACACCCCCGGCGGGCGCCATCACGACCTGCTCACCGCCCGGACGGTGGCCGGTCCCCCACGCCGCGAACCGCAGTTCGACATCCTTCCAAATGTTGTCGACGAGTTGCCCGCACACCAATTGACCCCCGAAGCTTTGACAACCTTAGAGAAGATTCGTGCCAACGCGGCGTCGGACGATGACCTGAAGACCCAGTTGTTGTACTCCCAGATCGAATTGACGCAAGCCAGTCGTCAGCGTTGCGGCCAGTTCACCGAACAACACTTCGGGCTCCTGGGGAGATACACGCTCAACGACACGGATGAGCTTTTGCTGCCGAACCGCAGCGCACACGTCGTCACCATCACTCAGACGCTGTTGCGACGAGTGAAGCTGCCGTCAATCGCTCTCAGGATGGCCCAGGACCCGACTGTGATCAATGAGCTGCGGGATGGGTCAGCGCAGGTGCCAAGCAGCGGTCTTTTGTTCGGATCCGCTGCACAGCAGGCAAACTCGCTGGTCTTGTCCGGATCATTCTTGGACCCGCTCATGGGGTGCTTGCTGCCGTACGTGTGGGGATACGCCTGCCCACGACCGATGTCAACAGTCCTCTTCGGGTTCGGTCGCGCCTTGCCTGCAGCGAACGGCCTTGAGGCGAGAGAGATGCTGGAGCTGCTGCAGCGCAGCGGGCGAAACTCCGCCGTCTCGCTTCCGACGTTCACGAGAACTGCAGCTGGGGAAGCCATCGACTGGTGGGTCATGCGACTCAACCAATTGTTCCGATACCTGACCGATCCAGCCACCTACATCGACTCTCAAGATCGTTACGTTCCACACGAGCAACTGCACTGGATGCTGACCCTCAGCCAGGTTCTGCAACTGACAGCGTCGCTGCAGACCACCATTCGCGACACGACCGCCCAGAGAGTCATCGCATTCACCCTGCTCGGATCCTTCGCTGACCGCCTCCTTGGCGAAAAAGTGGAACTCAAGACCCTGTTTTCCGCGAAATACGCTCAGGAACAATTCAATTTCGTCAAGTCCTGTATGAACAACCATGCCGCCGAGATCCTGCTTCCCGCAGCACAACGGGCACTCGACGCGCTCCAGCAGCTACAAAAGGGCTTCTTCATCTCCGAGCAGCGCGGAATCAAAGCTGTTCGCATCCACATGCCGAACGGCGCGGTCAAGGAATTCAACCGTGAAGATGCCGCCGCGCGGTTGATGGTCATCCACCGCAACGCTACACACGGGTACGGTCGTGGAGCCAAGCCAAAGAGCGTGACGAGCGCCGAAGTCGGCGAACGCCTCCTTGCCCAGCACGACGGACGAATCCCCGATGACCTCGCATTGTTGCCCTATCTCTACCTGCTCGCAGCCTTCTGTCGTCCAGATGACATCCGAGACCGGATCATCGAACAGATAGCGGTGATGTGAATGCTCGTCACGACTACTTCATCCGGCGGAAATAGATAGAACCCGAAGCAGGCGGAATCAAGCCGAAGTCACAAGGCTCGAAATACCCAGGCGTGCAATGAAAATGCTCCTCACCGGAGCGCGGCCTCGGCGCCACACCGAGCTGATCCTGCCCCGCGGCGCCGGCGGATCACTCCCGCGAGGAGCGACAGGTGAACGCGTCAGCGCGGCGAGCTTGAGGAGGTTCTGGTGTCAAATGCCTGTGTCGCTGAGTGTTCCATCGAGTCGTCGAACGGGGCGCCGGAGACGTCTGTTAGCCAAATTTGGGTTGAGGTTGCCTTTACGCGCGCCACCCGTCTCGAACGGAGTCACGAACGCTCCTGCGCGCGTGGACTTTTCGATACTCGTTACCTTCATTGCACGGTCCCCGTGACAGCGAATGGCCGGGTCAGCTGTACTGACTCCAGGATGATGTCGTGTCGCCGGTGAGGATCGCGTGGAGACGCTGGCGTAGCCGTGTTGCGTTGGCTGGCGAGTCACCGGCCCTGCGGAGTGGGCCGGTGATTTGCACGAGGTCTCTCATCCGGCGCAGGGTCTCGTAGCCGGTGGCGAATTCGGAAAGGTCGTAGCCGTAGGTGGTGATGAACTCCGTTACCCAGTGCTGGTCACGTCCGTAACGGATCGCGGCGTGCCAGGTCGGTATGAGGTCGACCTCGAATGGGCCGATGCTCACCCAGTCCCAGTCGCCGAGAATGGCGCGCGGTCGTGCGGAGTCGTCGTTCGTTCTGTCCCACAGTAGGTTTCCTGCCCAGGCGTCACCGTGGATGAGTCCGTGGCCCAGTGGCCAGCTGGTATCGGCGAGTTCGCCGGCCACGGTCTCGATCATGTTCAGCAGAGTCGCGCGTTCGAGGTCGGTGATGTGTCCGGTGTCGGTGCGGGGATCGTGCAGAGCGGTGCGCAGGGATTGCAGAGGAACCCAGTTCGGGAGGTCGATTTGTGCGGGGGGCGGGGTCGAATGCAGCTCCCGCAGTAGTGATCCGAGGTCGCGTGAGGTCGGAGGCAAAGCGTCCGATTGTGGGTAGTAGCGCCAGAAGCTGACGTCGTGCCCGTGCACGGCGAGCGGACGCGCGCCTGCGAGTGGGACGGTGGCTCCGAAGCCGCGTGCGGCCAGCCATGCGGTCAGCGATGTGACGGATCGGACTCTGGGCAGGTCGGCTGCCGCTGTGGACACGCGTGCGACGGCTTGATGGTGAGGTAGGACGAACGGCGTTGCTCGAGTGGTGAATGAGGTGGGCCGCCTCGTCGCTGAAGCCGACTTCGTGACAGGCGGCGCGCAGGATGGTGCGTAGGCTGGTCGTGGTGTTGATCATGTCACCCGGCACCATAGTCCGCGCGTCGGTTCGGGTGGGCCGTGATTTTCGACTGTGATGGTTTGCTGGTCGAGACCAGAGTCACGGGTTCGGAGGCGGAACAAAGTTGTTCGCCGCGCCTGGTTTCGGAATCGGCGCCGGACAGACGGCCCTGCGGATCGGGCGCTGTCGACGCCGCCGCTAACGCTTGGGCTACTGCGGTAGCGGCGTCTCTTTGCCGGGGGACTTGACGAAGATGCTTTCGACGTCGATTCCCTCGAACTACCGGACGGAGTTCTGATCGAACAGTAGCCGACGCACCGCCCAGCCCTCGTCCACCCGGAATTTCCACTAGGTGTGTGTTTATGCCCAGGATTCGACTTTGGCCAGGTTGGGAAATCCGAGATCCGTCAGCGCGCGGACGACCTCGCTAGTGGGGAGCCCACGGTAGAACGGGGCGGACACGGGCGCTCCATTATTGGTCTGAACCTCAGAGGAGTCTTCGACCACAAGCCCGATCACCCGGCCATCGCCAGCGACGATGGGACCACCACTGTTGCCGGGACGGGCGATCGCGGAGTACAGAAAAACGGGTTCGCGGCTCGGCATCGATGGAGTCGATGGGTTCACCACTTCGCCGCGCTGAACGGTGATGGCCATTTCCGCGGTCATCGGCACCCGCGGAAAGCCGAATACGAACGTCTCGTCAGCCCAGTTCGGATCGCGAAACACCATTCCTGCGAGGGGCTGGAGGCCATCAGCGTCGTCTGCCAACTCCAGTTCGATCACTGCAACGTCGAGTTGGGCGTGGGCGCGGACGCGACACGAGCGGTACCCCGCTGGGGTCGGCACCTGCTGAACTACTTGCATCCCATACCTCACGCCTTCCGCAACATGTCGGTTGGTCAGAATGTGCGCGCGATCCACGATGAGGCCAGTTCCCCATCGCTCGTCTGTCTCGGCGGCGGCGTCAGCTTCGGTCGCATAGCCCGTGATCTGGACGGTCGCAGAGCAATAGAACGGGATGATCAGTTCGGCACCGAGAGCTTCGGCCAGCCAAAGCTTTCCACCGTCTTGCCGCTGCAACACCGGTCCACCGTTTGCAAGATAGGTCTGGCCGCCAACAGCCTTCTGGTAGTCGAATCCTTGCGCGAGCAGCAGACCCGCGTGCTCCAATGCACCGAGTACGCGCACCACATCTGCCAGATTGCCTGTCGTGTTGCCGACTTTCCCGAGAAAAGTCATGAAATGGGCGACCGTCCATGGGTGGATCACCCCTTTCTCGTAAGGCGCGCCCGCAAGCTCTGCCCATTGCTGGTTGCGCGCAAGCCCGAAAAATCGATGAGCCAACTCCGCGATCTGGATACGCCACGCGATGGTCACCGGCGCGTACCTTTCCTTGCGAGGTTCAGGTATGCCATCACGCGACTCGGTCGCCGTAGTCGTCATGCTCCGACGGTATCCCTGTCCGTTGGCATCGACCCAACCGCGGCGGCATGGCCGCCCCAGGGCCGATCCCCCAACAGGGAATTCTCCGCGACCGACCGACCACGCCTGAAGCGAACGCCGGTCGGTAACAACCAACTACAGGTGCGCACTAGTCACCGCGTCGGTGTTGGCGGAGATTCGATAGAAGCCCTAGGACGGAGATCAGAACTGTGACGGCCTCCGACCAGCCCGTGAGGAGCCCGGTGGCGGTTGCGAGACTGACTGCCAGGGAGAGGGCCAGTAGCGGGTGAATCTCGGGCGGTCTCGGTTCTGGTGGTTCCAGTCGGGGATGGTCGGAGGTGGGAGTTAGGCTCATGCTCGCCTAGCCCTTTCGTGTCGCAGAGTGGATGGGCGTTGAGTGGCCCCGCCTGTTGCCTCAGGCGGGGCCCACCGTTTTCCGGCCTGCCGATGGTTCTGGGCGGGTCCGGTACGCCGCACTCTATGCGAGACCCCCGACGTGTCGCTTCTGCGCATTCGAGCCGTGGTCCCCGTCGCTCTGACGGGGAAAGCACTGTTCAGCAGGATAATTCGCGCGTTAGCACATACCACCGACACCTCGCCGCCCTGTGCATGAACCGGGCTGCTGGGGATAACTCCCGCGAAGGTGGATGCGACTGCGCACAGGTTGTGCACAACCGCCGTCTGCCGTTTACTCTGCTGGACTTCCGTCGGCTGCGGTGAACGCGGGCCACTGGTGCGCATGAATGATCGAGTCGAGCTGGCGGCGTTGTTCGCGTGCGGCGCGGTCGGCCATGGCGTGGGCGGCGGCGATGGCCCTCGAGTGCTCGCGCTCGCGCGCCTCGTTCTGCTGGCGGTGTGTGTCGGCCTGCTCGGCGAGCTGCCGTCGCAACGCCGCGTTCTCCTCGGCGGCGGCCTGGGCCTGTCCGCGGATGACATCTGCCTCGGCTTCGGCGCGCGCTTGCGCGGTGCGCGCGGCGTCGTACTCATGGCGCATCCTCGTCAGCGTTTGCTCGGCCTCGGTGTAGACACTGTCGCGATCCTTCTCCGCCGCAGCGATTCTCGCCTCGGCGACGGTGCGGGCTTCTTCGGCCTCGCGGCGTGCCTGGGCGGCTTCCACTGCCGCATCGTCGGCTGCTTGCAACGCCAGCGTTTCCAGTTCGGCGGCTCGGTCACGCTGCGCCGTCATCGCCGCCAGTGCACGCTCGGCGGCCGATTGCGCTTGCTCGGCGGCGGCGATCTTGACCGCGGCCTCACGGCGGATGTCGGCGATTTCGCGATCGATCGCCTCGGCACCGGTGATGGTGGCCAGCGTGTCGGCGCTGTCGCTGACGATCGCGGACAATTCGTCACGCAGACGTGCGGCCTCGGCCAGCAGACCCGCGACCGTCACCGCACCATCGGTGACCGGCCGCAGACTCGGGGTGGCTGGTTCGCGGGTCTGCTGCTGGGCGTGTTTTCGTTTGGCGCGCAACGCGGTCTGTGCGTTGTGGCTCGGGTCGGCGCAGTAGGCGAAGGGGCGCCCCGGCCGCCGGGTCGTCGTTTCAGGCTCGGCTGTGCAGCCGGGATAGCCGCACTGTGCCGAAACCGTGCGCTTGCGGGAGTGGAGGTCAATGGGTTTTGTCATTGAATTCCATTTCGTTTCATTACATTTCGTAGCCGTCGCAGTATGAAAATGAATCGGGGCGGTCAGGCGACGGGGCGCAGGCCGCCGTTGCGTACGCGGGGCAGATGCAGGCGGATGACGTCGGCGGCGGATTCGCTGGCGCGGCGGTCGATGTGGCCGTAGCGTTTGTCGGTGGTGTTGACCGACTCGTGTCCGGCGTCGCGGGAGACCACGAACAGCGGCACGCCGTCTTGCAGCTTCCAGGAGATGCCGGTGTGGCGCAGTGTGTAGGGGGTCAGGCGCTTACCCAGCAGGCTGGTGACCGCGTCGTCGAACCGCTCAAGCAGGTCTTCCGGGTCGGCGCCCTTCCATCCGGTGGCGGGGTTGAACGGCCGGAAGTTCAGCTCGTCGAGTGCTTGCAGCCGCCTCAGGGCCGGCAGCCACGCCTTCTTGTAGAAGTAGGTGACACTGATGGGGTTTCCGGTGGCGGTGTGGAACAGCAGCTCGTCGCGCGGGCGGTTCAGGTCGAGCCGGTCGAGGGTTTCCAGGGGCACGTTGACGGTTCGGATTCCCCGGCTGGACTTGGGTTTGCCGAGTTTCAGCGCGCCGCCGGCCCATTTCCACGCCTTGGTGATGCGCACCGCACCAGTGCGGGGGTTGATGTCGCCGACGCGCAGAGCGGTGACCTCGCTGGGTCGGGCCATCGACATCAGGCCGAACTCCGCGTGCGCGCGCCAGCGCGGCGGCATCAGCTGTTCGAACAGCTCCCATTCCGCGTCGTCGAAGTAGTCGGGTTCGGGGGCGTCGTTGCGGGGCAGTCGGGTGTCGGCGCACGGGTTGTAGGCGATCAGCGGGGTCGGGCGCACCGCGGCGGCGGCGCTCATCGCCGCCGAGAGAAACCCGTGCTTGTTGGCGATGGTCTTGGGCTTGTTGCCGATCTCCTCTTCCAGGTGCACCACCCAGGACTTGTCGGTCTCGGCCGTGATCGCGCCGAGAGGCAGATAACCCATGAAATCGGCGATGTCGCGGTCGATGTAGCGGTGGTAGCGCTTGCGGGTCTCGGGCTCGATCCCGGTCAGCGTGTCGGCGTAGCGGCGCAGCCACTCGGTGAGAGTCAGGTATTCGACATCGGTGCCGCGCTGGACGTCGAGGATCTTCAGTGCTTCCTCGGCGCCGACACGTTCGAGCAGCGCGGCCCAGCGCGTCGCCTCGGCGGGGTCGTCGAATGTCTCCGAACTCTGGCGCCTGCGGCCATCGATGTAGATGTTGAACGGCACTTGCCACGCGACGGTCCCGTCCGCACGAGGACGGGGTCGAGGGGTGGGCATTGTCACCTCCGGTCGGTTCCAGGCGACATCTCGTGAGATGTCCTGTTACCGACCGCTGGTAACCGGCTGCTGACGCCAGATACTGACGCCGTGCACGCTCAGGATACGTTTCCGCGCCCTGAGCGGCCAGTCTGTGTGGTGGAGCCTAGGGGAATCGAACCCCTAACCCCTCAAGACGAAACCCGCTGGTCAGCGGCGGTCGCTAGTGGTCGGATCCTACAAAAGGTCACATCTCGCAGCGATTCGCCGCATTTCGCGTGCGCTCAGGGCCTGACGGCGTCAGCACCTGTTGGCCTCGTCGGCTGGTTGAGGCAGCCGATCGTTCACCCGCCTCGCGCCCGAGTGCAATCTCACGTGCGAATAGAATTCGATTGAAGCACGTTCAGTCCCCACTCGAATTACAAGCGCCGACTCCAATCATGAAAAGCCCATGGATCCAGCGGCAGAAATTTCGATCCAGGCGATACGATGAATCCTTGCAGATACACCCCGGACGCAGGAAAAACAATAGGCTCCGCCTGATATTCAACCTAACCGCCATTAGCGGATCCAGAGGAAGCGCGAGGTGAATTTAACGCAAAATCCGCGGTTTCAGACTTGCGTTGCGATTTGACTCTTCCGACGCTTTGTTCAGCCGGTAGAGCGCCGACGACTGCGACGATTGTGGTATCGGCGACTCCTCGGTGACAACCCGGAAGGATCCGGCGGGGGCACTATGACGGGCATCGCCGTTATCGCCAACGCCTCCCGGATGTCGTCCTCGGTCAGGCGCCACTGGCGCCCAATCTTGTGGCCCGGCAGCTTCCGTGCCCGCAATTGGCGCAAGTACCATTCTGTGGACTGGCCCAATCGTTCAGCACCGACCGAAACAGGCACCGTCGTCAGGGGTGGAACTTCTTGCTGGATACCACTGCGAAACTCGTCACCTGGCGAAAGCCGTTCATCTACCAAGGTTCAATTGCCCTTTCCGATGTAGCCGCATGCTTCATGCGCAGTCCCGGTCGATGACAACGGGCTGAGCGAGCACAGGCAACATACTCTGCCGCTGACGAGGATCCGGCAGACTCGCCGAACGACGCTCGCCCCAAGCCCAGGATGGCACGTCTCGCTATATTTCCTTTTCGCGCCACGGCGCCTCGGTGGGCCGCGTCAACGGAGCCGGTCACCGCGCCACGAGCATAGAAAGCGAAGAATGCTATGAATCAGCACGCTTCGATATCATTCGCTTAATCGAACTGACATGCCTTCTCCGAAAACTGCAGGTCGACACCTACAGCCCTTGAGCCGAAGTCCAGCACACGCTGGCTCGAATGACACAATTCGGCATACATGTTGCCAACTCACCAGTCGCTTCGCTCTCATACAAGAAAGCCGAAAAGAGAATCGAGGCAGCATGTCGCACATGCCCGGGCCGTCCCCCGCCGCCCCGCCAAACAAACCGATGGGTCCGGCATCCGGACGAACACCCACGCGTGCCGGCGCCCAACGTCCCGGTCTATCAGCGCCACAGATACAATCGAACACGTCCGCCGAGTCCCCGCGAACAAGAGTTTCTGCAACGACTCCACATCCCGAGCAGACCGCAGCCGAAAACTTGCTCAATATGAGGCAGCCGCGGACTACGCATGGAGAAAACATCAGGGTTCCGCTGCCACAAGTGGAGATCCACGTCAGACCGTCATCGACATTGCCACTGATATCGATTTCAGTAATTAGCGATCGTGGCAGGGTTGCGGCGGCAAACACACTCGCACCGCTGAAGTGGCTGGCCCACCAGCCGATCAGCTTCACCGTTGACGGTCAACTACTCGTCGTGACTGTCTCTGACACTGCTTCCAAGCTCCGCATCGATTCTCATCACCACCTCTACATTCCGTCGGAATTGCGCAGCCGTCTACACATTAAAAGCGGCGATCGAATCCTGCTCGTCGCGTCCGAAGAGCATCGCAAACTGGTTGTCTACCCGCCCCATGCGCTCGTCACAGCACTATTTTCACAAGACCCGTCAGTTTGGCTCAGATGGTGAGCACCAACGATATCCAAGCCGCTCAACTCCTTCTCGCGCGACTCGGCCTACGTCCCGAAGATCTTCTCTCACAATCGCCCGTCACGAACGTCCCCACTTTCGGTGAATATATCCCACGCGTCGAATCGATTTTGTCAGCTGGAACCGTGCGCACCTACCGCCCGTATTTGAACCGGATCCGAGAGCAATGGCGCGACCGTCCACTGGATGAGCCGACCGCGCTGGAGCTGAAGGAGATGGTCGAGCAGGCCAGACACGCAGCCGCGGCCCGGAAGAACTCGCGCGGTGGACGCTCGGCTGCCGAGCACATGGTCGGCGCCATCCGTTGTCTCTACCGCCACGCTCGCGACGACGGATACGTCCCCGCGGCAGGCAATGCCGCTGCCCACATCGACAAGCCCCGGCGACGACCCAGTTCCCGCACAGCCTTGTCCGATGGCCAACTCACCCAGATCAATCGCGTCGTCGCGACAACCGGCAATGATCCGGACCTGGACTCACTGATCGTGCGGCTGCACATCGAGACAGCGTGCCGGCGCGGCGGAGCTCTGGCGTTGCGGCCTCGAGATCTCGACGAAACGAACTGCCTGATCTGGCTACGCGAAAAAGACCAATCAGACCGGTGGCAGCCAGTATCGCCCACCCTGATGAAAGCACTGGTCAGCCACGGGAATCGAAGCGCGGATCCAGCTGGGCAACTCCTGTGCTACCGAAACGGCCGGCCGGTCACCGGACGCCGCTACGACTATCTGTGGGACCGCGTCGGCAGAGAAATACCCTGGGTAAAAATCCAGCAGGTCACGGCACATTGGCTGCGCCACACCACACTCACATGGGTCGAACGCAACTTCGGCTACGCCACCGCCCGAGCATTCGCAGGTCACGCGGAGCCATCCGGGGCGGACGGGCCAACGCTCACCTACGTCCGAGCGTCTTTGCCCGAAGTCGCTGCAGCTTTGGCCGCCCTCGTCGGCGAGCCACATCCACTCGCCCCAGGCGAAAATCACTGAAGTAGAACAACTCTGAGAGTCGGCGACGAGCGACTCCGGCACGGTCTCTCGACACCGCTGCCCCGCCGCATGCGTCCAAACGAATACATGACAACGGTCCCGTGCGCGAGCATCCACTCGAATACATTTGCCAAAGCGCAAGCCAGCACCTGTGACGGTTCCGTCCACGCCGGTACCCGTGACCGATTTCTTTCAACCATCCCGGCGGCGGATCAGCCGGCGGCCTCGGGCCGGTCGGCGAGGCCGAGCCGCAGGTGTTCGCTGTGATAGACGGCCTCGTCGAGAAGTTGAGCCACGTGGTGGTCGTAGAGGCTGTAGACGATGCTGCGCCCGGTTCGTGTCCCGGTGACCAAGCCGAGGTTGCGCAACAGTCGCAGTTGATGCGAGACCGCCGACTGTTCCATATCGACCGCTTCGGCGAGCGCGGACACCGGACGCGGCCCCTGGCGTAGCTCGGTCAGTATCAACAGTCTGCTCGGGGTTGCCAGGGCCTGCAGGGTCGTGGCGACCTGCGCGGCTGCAGCGGCATCCAATCGCGCGGCCGGCCGATCACGACCGTCGACCCCATGTCCCATAACTCCGCATCGTATACCAGCACACCAATGAAGATCTCTTCATATGTACTGTTATGGTGGTGAACGCACATTCGCCCGAACCACTCTTGGAGGTGTCCGTGGCTTCGCCCACTGCCGCGCCCGCCCGACCGGCCGCTGCGCCGGCCGCCGCGCCCGCGCGCCGCACACGATTGTTTGCGCTGCCCGAGATGCGTTGGGCTGCTGCGGCTTTGGTGGTGTTCGTGCTGGGTTTGATCGCGCAGTGGCTGGGTGCGCCGACGTGGTTGTGGTGGGCGCTGTATTTGAGTTGTTACGTCACCGGCGGCTGGGAGCCGGGGCTTGCCGGACTGCAGGCGCTGCGTGAGAGGACCCTCGACGTCGACCTGTTGATGGTGGTCGCCGCGATCGGCGCGGCGGCCATCGGGCAGGTCCTCGACGGCGCGCTGCTGATCGTCATCTTTGCCACCTCCGGGGCGCTGGAAGCGCTGGCGACCGCGCGGACCGAGGATTCGGTGCGCGGGCTACTCGATCTGGCGCCCGAGACCGCGACCCGACTCGACGCTGACGGGGCGGAACGCACCGTCGCTGTCACCGAACTGGCGGTCGGTGACACGATCCTGGTCCGTCCCGGTGACAGAGTCGCCGCCGACGGCTCGGTGCTCAGCGGCGCCAGTGAGGTCGATCAGGCCACGATCACCGGCGAATCCATGCCGGTGGACAAAGCCACCGGCGACGAGGTATTCGCGGGCACGCTCAACGGCACCGGCGCGCTGCGGGTGCGGGTCGATCGCCGCGCCGAGGACTCGGTCGTGGCCCGGATCGCCGGGCTGGTCGAGGAGGCCAGCAGGACCAAGGCGAAGACACAGCTGTTCATCGAGAAGGTCGAGCAGCGCTACTCGGTGGGAATGGTCGCGATCACGCTCGCCGTGTTCATCGTGCCGTTACTGTTCGGTGCGGCGGTCCAGCCGTCGCTGCTGCGGGCGATGACGTTCATGATCGTCGCCTCGCCGTGCGCGGTGGTACTGGCCACGATGCCGCCGCTGCTGGCCGCGATCGCCAATGCCGGCCGCCACGGCGTCCTGGTCAAATCGGCGGTGGTGATGGAACAACTCGGCACCACCACCCGCGTGGCGTTCGACAAGACCGGAACCCTGACCCGCGGAACACCGGAACTGTCGGAGATCCGCCCGCTCCCCGGCAGTCCCTTCACCGAGGCCGAGATTTTGCGGCTGTCGGCCGCGGCCGAACATCCCAGCGAACACCCGTTGGCCGCCGCGATCGTGCGCGCAGCTCGCTCCGCCGATATGCACCTGCCGGTCGCCGACGATTTCTCAGCGCAACCCGGGCGCGGCGTCCGCGCGGCGATCGAGGGCCACGTCATCCAGGTCGGATCCCCGCACGCGCTCCTGGCCCCGACCAGCACTACCGCACCTGCCGCCGCCGCGTCGGCCGCGGTGGCCGCCCTCCAGCGTGACGGGCGCACCGCAGTGGTCGTGCTGTGCGCAGATCGTCCGGTGGCCGTACTGGGCATCATCGACCAGCAGCGACCCGAAGCCGCCGACGCTGTCGCGGCGATCACCGAATTGTCCAGTGCGGCCCCGGTATTGCTGACCGGCGACAATCGCGACGTAGCCGTGCAGCTGGCCCGCCGGCTGGGCATCACCGACGTTCGTGCCGGCCTGCTGCCCGATGAGAAAGTCACCGCGGTCCGCGAACTGGAAGGCCAGGGCGAGCGGGTCACCGTCGTCGGCGACGGGATCAACGACGCGCCTGCACTCGCCGCCGCCCACACCGGAATCGCCATGGGCGGAGCAGGATCCGACCTCACCCTGCAAACCGCCGACGCCGTCGTGGTCCGCGACGACCTCACCACGATCCCGGCCGTGATCGCCCTCTCGCGACGCGCTCGCCGGGTCGTGATCGCCAACCTCGCCATCGCCGCGACATTCATCGCGGTGCTCGTCGCCTGGGACTTGATCGGCCACCTCCCACTCCCCGTCGGTGTCGCCGGCCACGAAGGATCGACCGTCATCGTCGGCCTCAACGGGCTGCGCCTGCTCTCGCGCCGAGCATGGTCCCCGGCGGCCACGACATCGCGCTGAGCGGCGGCACGAACGCGATCACGCGACGCGGACCGAGCGTGTCCGGGGCTATGAGTCGATCGCCCGGGCCGCTAATGGGGTAGCAGGCGTAGTGCGTTGAGATGTGCCCGGCATCGGTGATCAATGGGAGCCGGTCGACGGCAGGGGCACCCCGCCAGGCGCGGGGAGCCAGACGTCGGTGATCGGCGCCGCGTGGGCCGATTCGGCCACCGGCGCCAAGCCGTAGGCGTCCTCAAGGGTCCGCAGAACCGAGTAGTGATCGATACGCTCACCGTATTTGCCGGGGGCGACGCCGGCGCCGAAGAAGATGGTCGGGATGTGGTTGGCGGCGGTGCCTTCGTCCTCGTCGAAGGTCACCACCAGCAAACTGCGATTGGCCTTGGCCCAGTCGGCGTAGCGGCCGAGGTTGTCGCGCAGCCACGCGTCGCCGGCCGACACCGGGCAGTCGTGCATGTCGTTGCACATATTGGGGTTGACGAACGAGATCGTGGGCAGCCGCGAGTAATCCGCGGGGAAGGCAGCGAGGGGCTGGTTCGCGCTCGCCGCGACGTTGTCGAAGTTCACCCAGCCGTTGTGCTTGCGGGCGTACAGGCCGTTACTGCCGGTGCAGGCGGTATAGCCCGGGGTCGGCATCGACTCGGCGTATCCGGCGAACGAGTGCCCGGCCGCGGCGAGCCGAGTGCCCAGATTGTCCACCCCGGTGACATCGTACGGGCAGCTGTCATCAACCACGCCCTGCGTGGCACCGGAGAACAACGCGATGTAGTTCGGCTGACTGGGGTGGGTCAGCGCATGCGAGTCGGTGAACAACGCGCCGGTGTCGGCGAGTTGGTTGAAGTAGGGCGCGCTCGCGGTGCCGATGATTGTGTCGTATCCGATGTTCTCGAACATCACCACGACGATGTGATCGAACCCCGGAACAGCCACCGCGGACGCCGGGCCCGGCACCACGACCGCGGCGATGGTCAGCGCTGCCGCGCCGACGAGGACGGACATCCCTCGGGCGACTCCGCGGATCCCAAGCATCGGCACTCCTGACGACCTGGCGGACGATAGATATTCGACTACTGCAGTATTCCATCACAGCATCGTCGTGGCCGGAGGCGCCGACCAGCGCGAAAGAGGGCGCGTTAGAGTCGATCGCGAAGCGCTGAACGCGCCGCAGCCCATGTAGCCGCCCCACCTCGCGACCTGTGGAGCCAGCGGGCCGGGCATGCTTTGCCGGAGCGAGACCCCTGTGAGGAAGAAGTCTTGCCGCTGCGTTCAGCGGCGTTGTTCGACCAGGTCGCGCTGCGTGGTAGCCGACTGCCGCGATAGGTCGCAGAACCCGACAGGTCCCGTTCAGGGAATACAGCAGGATCCGGCCGAATCCCGTGGTGTCGGCGGACTCGTCCGCCGCCGGACGGTCGTGCTGAGTCCGGGGTTGCTGCGACTCACTCCTCCGCGAAATGTGAGTGCCCGCGTGCGATAGCTTCGGCCGCCGCGCGGTCAGCGTAGGTAGGACAGGACGGTCATCATTCCGGCCTCCTGGTGATAGGCGTTGTGACAGTGCAGCATCCACTGGCCGGGGTTGCTGGTGTCGAGGTCGGCTTCGACCGTTTGCATCGAGCCGACGATGACGGTGTCCTTGCGGGGCCCGTTTCCAGCGGGCGTACGGAGCTGGAATGTGTGGCCGTGCAGATGCATCGGGTGAAACATCCCGGTCTGGTGAATCGCAGCCGGATCCGTTGACCGGCGGTCACGTCCAGAGGCGTGCGGTGGTCGTAGGTGCGGCCGTTGAGGGTCCAGATATGTCGGCTGTTGTCGGCGCCGAGCGCGATATCGAGGGTGTGGTCAGGGCTCTTCTGCGGTAGCCGGGCGCTGTCGGTGGCGATGAGCTTGTCCGCGGTCAGCGGGGCGGCGGTGAGCTCGGCCGGGCGCACATCGGATGCGGGTGCGGCGCCGCCACCGGTGCGGATGAGCGCGAACCCCTGCCCCGCTTTGCCTTCGGCTGCGGCGATGAGAGGAAAGACGCCGTCGCCGAGATCGATGACGGCGTCGTAGCGCTCGCCCATGCCGATGAGCAGACTGTCGGTGCTGGTCGCCACGACGGGGTAGCCGTCGGTGTGGGTGACCCGTAACCGGTGGCCTCTGACAGCGACGCGGAAGGCGGTATCGGCGCCGGCATTGATGATTCGCAACCGCATCCGCTGACCGGGCTTGCCGGGAAGGGTGACCGGGTCGGTGCCGGTGCGGCCGTTGATGAGGAAGTACGGGTAGTCCTTGACGTCGCCGGCGTCGCTGCCGAGCGGGATGCTCGGGTCGGTGGGCATCGACATGCCGCCCATGTTCATGCCACCCATGCCGCTCATACCGTTGGCCTGCAACTGCCGCAGCTGTTTGTCGGGGGTGCGGCCACCGATGCCGTCGAGCCAATCGTCCAGGACGATGACGGCCTCGGTGTCGTAGTCGCGGCCGTCGGCGGGGTCTTCGACGATCAGCGGCGCGTACAGCCCGCGGTCGAATTGCAATCCGACGTGCGGATGGAACCAGTACGTGCCGGGATCGGGGGTGGTGAACTCGTAGCGAAAACCGCTGTGGGGGGCGATCGCGGGCTGAGTGATGTCGGGACTGCCGTCCATAGTTGCACAGCGCGATACCGTGCCAATGGATCGTGGTCGGCGCGGGGAGCATGTTGGTGACCTCGGCGCGCAGGACCTCGCCGCGGGCCAAGCGGATCTCCTGGCCGGGCAGCCGCCCGCCGTATGTCCAGGTTTCGACCTCAAACTCCGCCGAGATCGACGGTGGTGGGCCGGGCTTGCAGACTCACCTGCCGCGCCGGGGCGTCAGGGCGCGGCGCGCAGCTTCGGCGGCCTTCACCTCGGACGAATCGGGCAAGACGAGGTCACGGCGGCGTTCGGGAGTGTTCGAGCAGGCTGCCAGCGCGGCCGCCGCCGCGGTGCCTGCGGTGAGGGTGAGAAAGCGGCGCCTGTTCAGCGGTGCCGGAGACGAAGAGTGGGTGGGCGGCAGGAGCGCTCCTGAAGGGGTGGGAACTGTCGATGACATGGGTCGATCCAGCCGGAAGGCCCGTCCGGGTTGCCGGGTTGCGGATACGGCTGTGACCTGTCAAATCCGCAGGATCGACAGTTCCGCCAAGCTCGGTGACAGCCACGGCGGCGGATGACGCCGGCGTAGCCGCCGCCAACCTGCCAGCGTCGCCGTCATCGACCAGCCGGTCACTGCCAGCCAGAAGAACAGCACCAGCGCGGCGACACCCACAGCGTCGGTCAGCACGAACACACACAGGTGAGTGGCCGAATGCTGATGAGGCGCACCACCTTCATGTGCGTGGTGCTGCTCGGCATGTTCTCCGAGCATGACAGACACCATCGACATGGAATGGTCGACACGATCGGGGCCGCCGACTTCGGCAGCGGTTACTCCGGCGTGCATCGCCGCGAGACCGCACAGCAGCACGAACAGGCTCAGCACCTGGGCAAGCCGGGCGGCTCGGCGCCTGTCGTGCACTGTAGTCACCGGGTCATCATATGTCCGCCCTCACCGGTACCCGAACCTACACCCGGGGGGGTATGCAGACATGGAGGGGCACACACCCCTCACCAGCGTGATAGACGCTGACCGCACGGGTCTTTCGGCCCCGCGATCAACGTCGGAGGGCTCTGGTCCACCGATCAGTCGCTGGGCATGGTGAGGAATGAGTTCGAGCGATCCGGCTCGAGCGGCAGGTGGAGGGAGGCTCATGATGAGCACACGAACAATGCGAGTTGCGCGGTGAGCGGCCCACAGCCGTCGACCGGGCCGGGTCCCGGAGGGATCCGCGGGTCGGGGCATCGCTGGATGATGATCGCCTGCTGCGTGCCGATCCTGGCGATCGCAGTGATCCTGGTCGTCACCGGAGTGATCCCGGCGGGATTTGTCGTCGTCGCACTCGCGTGCCTCTTGATGATGGCGATGATGATGGGCGGCATGGGCCGTCCCGACCGCGACTGACCCACCCCACGTGTTGCCCTGCCACGCACTGGGTAAGGCGCGAGTAGTGCCGTCCGGCACGGCCAGGTTGAGCAAGGAGATGAACCGTGGACATGCAATCGCCGATGATTCAGGTCATGCACTCGAGCATGATGTGGCTGCACCAGCAAGGCATCTGCCCGATGCACATGTAAGGCTTCCCCCGCAGCCGGGCGGGACTGCGGTCCACCGCTCGAGGGCCGTTCGGCCGTATTCGAACGCGACGCGGCCCGGCACGATGAACAGCAACCAGCGAATGACGCGAAGGAGACGGCGATGATGATGTGGTACGGCAACGGCATGAGCGGCTGGGGCTACAGCCTGATGATCATCGGCATGGTGATCTTCTGGGCGCTCATTGTGGCCGGCATCGTGGCCCTGGTCCGCTACAGCGGCAGCAGCAGCTCAGCCATCTCGAACCCTCCGCTGCAACCACATGGGCCCACCCCCCAGCAGATCCTCGCCGAACGCTACGCACGGGGCGAGATCGACGAAGAGGAATACATCCGGCGCACGAAGACGCTCGGGACCGGCACAGCTGCATAACCGCAGCCACGCACCCAAGAGATGGACAACCCGCCCCGGCGCTACCGAGGCGCCGACGCGGTCGAGCCGGAGCGACGAAGCTACCCGCCATATACCCCCATAGGGTATAGTGCGATTCGTCGGTGAGACTGAGCGAGGAGAACGTGATGGTCGGCGAATCCGGGCGTAGCACCGCGGTATTGGATGTCAGTGGCGTCGAGTGGGCGAGCCAGCAGAATGTGGTGACCGCCGCGCTCGGGCGCCGCCCGGGTGTCGTGTCGGTGGAGCCGAATCCGGTGGCGCAGACCGCGACCGTGACGTTCGACCCGCACCGCACCTCACTGGCCGAGCTACGTAACTGGGTGCGAGACTGCGGATTTCACTGCGCCGGCCAATCCGTGCCCGCCCACGTCTGCGACCCGATGCTCGAGCCGAGCACACAACCACCCACACCGGATCACGCGGCGGACAGAACCACAGCGACCGGCCACGCCGAAATGGATCATGCTGGGCGCGCGGGAATGGAGCATGCCGGTCACGCCGAGATGGAGCATGGCGGTCACGCCGGTCACGCGGGGATGTCGATGGCGGCGATGGCTGCCGACATGCGTAACCGGTTCATTGTGTCGGCGGTGTTCTCGCTGGCGGTGATGGCGTGGTCGCCGATGGCCACCGACATGTTCGGGCTCCATCTGCCGACGCCTTTCGGTGTGCGCCAAGACATTTGGGCGCTGCTGCTGAGCCTGCCGGTGATTTTCTATTCCTCGACGATCTTCTTCACCGGCGCGGTGCAGGCATTGCGAGCCCGCACCCTGGACATGATGGTGCTGGTCGCGGTCGGCATCGGCGCGGGCTGGCTGTATTCGCTGGCGATCACCCTCACCGGTGGCGGCGAGGTGTTCTACGAGGCCTCCACGATGCTGGCCACATTCGTGCTGCTGGGACATTGGTTCGAGATGCGCGCCCGCGGCGGCGCCAACGACGCGATCCGCACCCTGCTCGACCTGGCGCCACCGAAAGCACTGGTGATCCGCGACGGCGCCGAGGTCGAGATCCCCACGTCCGAGGTCGTCGTCGGTGACATGCTGCTGGTGCGGCCGGGCACAAAGATCGCCGTCGACGGAGTAGTCACCGACGGTGACAGCGAGGTCGACGAATCGATGGTCACCGGTGAAAGCCTGCCGGTACACAAACAACCCGGCTCCCCCGTGATCGGCGCGACCATCAACGCCAACGGCACGCTGCGCGTGCGCGCCACCAAAATCGGCGCCGACACCGCGCTCGCACAGATCGTCAACCTCGTCCAACAGGCCCAGAACTCCAAAGCCCCCGGACAGAAGCTGGCCGACCGCGCCGCGTTCTGGCTGGTCCTGGTCGCCCTGCTCGGCGGTGGCCTCACCCTGGGGGTGTGGCTGCTGGCCGGGGCCGGCTTCGCGAAAGCGATGCTGTTCGCGATCACCGTCGTCGTGATCACCTGCCCCGATGCTCTCGGCCTGGCCACCCCGACCGCGATCATGGTCGGCACCGGGCTCGGCGCCAAACGCGGCGTGCTGTTCAAGAACGCGATGGCCCTTGAATCCTCGGCTCACGTGCAGATAGTGGTGATGGACAAAACCGGCACCCTCACCAAGGGCGAACCCGAGGTCACCGAGATCGTCACCGACGGCTACGCCGGCGACGACACCGAACTTCTGGGCCTGCTCGCGGCCGTCGAACGAGAATCCGAACACCCCCTCGCCCAAGCCGTCGTCGGCTACGCCGACGCCCACGGTGCCACCACCGCGACAGCAGAGCGGTTCGAAAATGTGCCCGGCCACGGCGCCATCGCCACGGTCGACGGGCGCCGCGTCGTCATCGGCAACCGGCGCCTGTTCGAACGCGAGGGAATCGAGCTGGGCGAGTTGGCCACAGCCCGGGACCGTCTGGCCGCAACCGGTCACACCGCCGTGCTGGCAGCCGTCGACGACAAGGCCGCCGCAGTGATCGCCATCGCCGACGCAGCCCGCGACACCTCCGCGGCCGCGGTACGCGAACTACACGATCTCGGCATCGAAGTCGTCATGCTCACCGGCGACAACCAAGCCACCGCCGACCGTATCGCCGCCGGCCTCGGCATCGACACCGTGATCGCCGAAGTCCTGCCCGGCGACAAAGCCGCCCGCATCGCCGAACTACAAACCGGCGGCCGCAAAGTCGCCATGGTCGGCGACGGCGTCAACGACGCCCCCGCCCTCGCACAAGCCGACCTCGGCATCGCCATCGGCGCCGGCACCGACGTCGCCATCGAAACCGCCGACCTGGTACTGATGCGATCCGATCCCCTCGACGTACCTACCGCGTTGCGCATCGGCCGCGGCACCCTCCGCAAAATGCACCAAAACCTCGGCTGGGCCGTCGGTTACAACACCCTCGCCCTCCCCATCGCCGCCGGAGTATTCGAACCACTCATAGGACTCACCCTGCGCCCCGAAATCGCCGCCATGTCCATGTCCGGATCCAGCATCATCGTCGCCGTCAACGCACTGGCCCTCAAACGACTCCGACTCCCCGACCACACCGGATAACGCCGAGCGCATCGACGCGATCACCCCCGCCGACGGTGACGAGGTGTGCTTGCGCTACCGCACTGGTCGCCGGGCCCCGCCGCCGGTCTGGCATGGGGCGATGGTCACCGCGACCGGACAGAAGGTTTGGTAGCGGCGGCGAAAAACAGTGGCATGGCCAGCATCAACCGGTCACTGCGGCCGCGATGGGTTTGCTCGGCGATCCAGCTGTCCGCCTGCTCACGGGTGACGGCCCCGGCAGCGCAAGCATTCTCAGCCAGACCTGAAAGCATCGGCACCATCAGCTCATCGACGAACACCACCGCGTGAACCTCCACCGTGGGGCTCCCCTGAAGTAGTGGACATCCGAGATAGCGGGACCGTGGGTCCCTGGAAGGATGTTCACCATGCCTCGTCCGCGTCGATCGTATTCACCCGAGTACCGGGTGGAAGCGGCGCACCGGGTGATCGATTCCGGCCGGTCGGTGCGTGAGATCGCCCGTGAACTGGACGTGCACGAGAACCTGCTGCACAAGTGGGTGCGTGAGGAGCGGCGCCGCATGGCTGCGGCCGGGCAGGCCGGCTCTGGTGGTCGGCGACCCGATGATGTTGGAGGTCAACCGCTTTCAGCCGATGAGCGTGCGGAGTTGATCAGGTTGCGCGCGAAGGTGGCAGAGCAGGCGAAAGATATCGCTTTCCTGGAAAAAGCCTCGGCGTACTTTGCGGCACGGCATCCAAAGTGAGCAGGTTCGAGCTCATGGCGGCAGAGTGCGCCGACCATGATGTGACCCGGATGGCCGAACTACTCGCCGTCTCGACCTCCGGCTACTACCGATTCCTGCAGGTGCGCGCCGATCCGCAGCTGTCACCGCGACTGCAACGGCGCCGCGATCTGGAGGTGAAAATCCTTGCTCACCACAGAGCTTCACGCGGCACTTACGGGTCTCCACGCATCACTGCGGACCTGCGGGCCGAGGGCGAGCGGATGTCGAAGAACACCGTCGCGGCGATCATGGCCGATCTTGGGATCGAGGGCATCAGCCCGCGCTCGTTCAAGACCACCACCGTGGTCGATCCGGTCGCGGAATTCCCGCCCGACCTGGTCGGGCGCCGCTTCGACCGTGGACGTCCCGACATGGTCTGGTCGTCGGACATCACCTACTTGACCTGCGGCGAGGGCGACATGTTCCTGTGCGTGATCCGGGACGAACACTCCCGGCGGGCACTGGGCTGGGCCCTGGCCGATCACATGCGGGCCGAGTTGGTCATCACCGCGGTCGATCGGGCGGTGTTCGTCCGTGGTGGCCGCTGCCGGTCGACAATTCTGCACAGTGACCGCGGCACCCAATACACCGCCACGGCGACCGCCAGCGCGTGCGCGCGGCACGGTTTGCTGCGTTCGGCCGGCGCGACCGGCATATGCCCCTTATCCGGCTAATGTCCATCGATTCCCTGGTCAAGGGGGCTACGGGTGTGTCCGGCGATTCGTGTGACTGCGTGTCGGCTGAGCCGGAGTAGACCTGTCGGGCATGAGCACGGACAACCGTGATCGACTGCGCCTGGAACACGAGGACGGGCGATGGTTTCTGGCCGGACCGGGTGCCGATGGTCTGGGCCTGGTCGACGAGTATCTGGGTTATCTGGCTGATCGCAACTATTCACCGAAGACGTTGCGGGCCTATGGGTTCGATCTGGTGATGTTCGGACGGTGGCTACTCGGCGAAGGACTGTCGATCGAGGATGTGACCACGGCGGTGCTGCTGCGGTTTCTGGCTGCGTGCCGGGCCGCGAGGTTGCCGGGTCGGCCGGGTCCGAACGTGGTGGATCTGGCGGGCCGACGGCTGGACGGGTATGCCGCGGCGACGGTGAACCGGCGGCTGGTGGCGGTGTCGGGGTTGTTCGCCTTCCGCGCGATGCGCGACCCGACGTTGCGGAGTCCGGTGCCGAAAGGTCTTGACGCGCAACGATTCGTCCCGGGCGAGAAGACCGGATTGCTGGCGCATCTGGTGCGTAAACCGCGCCCACGATCGGCACTGCGGTTGCGGGAACCACGCCGGCTGCCCAGGCCGTTGGCGGTGTCGGAGGCGGCTCGGCTGCTGGGGAGTCTGCGGACTTGGCGTGACCGCGCGATCGCCGGGCTCATGCTCTACTGCGGGTTGCGGTCGTGTGAGGTGCTGGCCTTGGAGATCGCCGATGTCGATATCGGCCGCGGCTGGATCCGGGTCTGGGGCAAGGGCGCCAAAGAACGCGCCGTCCCGCTCGACGCGGATCTGGCGCGCGTGATCCAGGACTATCTGCTCACCGAACGTCCCGAATCACGCTCTGCACGTTTGTTTCTGGTCGCGAAGGGCCCGAACCGGGGACAACCACTCACCGCGGCCGGGTTGCGGACGATATTTCGTTACCACCGGCAGCTTTCGGGTGTCACGGCCGGGCATCCGCACGCGTTGCGGCATTCGTTCGGCACCGCCCTGGCCGAAGCCGGGGTCGATCTGTCGGTGATGCAGGCACTGCTCGGGCACACCCACGTCGACACCACCACCCGCTACATCTACTTGGCGCCCAAGAGGGTGAAGGAGGAATTCGATGCCGCTCGCGCACGTATTCGCCGCCAGGAGTGACGCCGACGACATCTACCACCTCTATCTGGCCGAACTGGCCCGCAGCGGCCGCGGCAGCGCCCCCTACTACAGTTCGGCCCGCACATTCATGCAGCAATGGCCGCACCCGCAGGACTGGGCCCATGAGCCGCTCGAGGTCCGACTGTCGGCGAACTCGTCGACACGGCCGTTCATCACCTTCCTGATGCTGCACAACCTGCTGCGTCCCGGCTACGACTATCTGCTCGAACGCAAGATCTCCAGCCTCTGGCGCGAGATAGACGCCTCCCCGATCGGCGGCGATCTCGCCGAATTCCTCACCACCGCACACAGACTCGGATTCACCCAAAGAGTCCGCACCGCGACCGGGTCCCAGGCGCCGGCGCGGCTGCTGATCCAGACCGGCCGCCGCTTGCACCAGCTCACCGTCGCCGATCTCGACGAGTTCGCCGACGCCTGCCGGATGCGCCAGGCCCGCACCGGCAAGGGCTGGCACCACTACAAAGCCGCCCTCGCCAACACGCACCTGGTGTTGTTCCACCTCGGGGTCCTGCCCGAACCACCACGCCCCGGCGGGCCCTGGGACTTCGCGGTCCGCCTCGACGGCATCACCCCGGCCATCGCCGCAGCGATGATCGACTACCTGAACGCGAAACGCGGCACCTGCACCCGCCACACCGTCTCCAGCATGGCCACCCGGCTCACCGGGTTCGGCCGGTTCCTCACCGACCTCGACCCCACCCTGACCCGGCTGGCGCAGCTGGACCGCCGCCGCCACATCGAGCCTTGGCTGGCCAGCCTGCCCGACGCGGTGAACAGCAAGACCGGTGCACCGATCGGCGTCGCCGACCATGCCCGCCGCGTCGTCGCGGTCAACACCTTCCTCACCGAGATCACCGAATGGGGATGGAACGACGCACCGAGCCGGAAACTGTTGTTCCGCAACGACGTTCCCCGCCTCCCCAAACCGCTGCCACGCTACATCCCGGTCGACGCCGACCGGCGGCTCACCGACGCTCTGCGTTGCAGCGAACACGAACTCGCCGCCTCAGCGTTGCTGCTGGCACCGGCTTGCGGACTCCGGATCGGGGAACTACTCGACCTCGAAATCGACTGCGTCCACGAGATTCCCGGCGAGGGAGCCTGGCTGAAAGTCCCGCTCGGCAAACTCGACACCGAACGGATGGTCCCCCTCGACGAGGAAGCCGTCGAACTCGTCGACCGGATCATCGAAATCCGCAGCCCCGGACAGCCATTGACCCATCCCCGCACCGGGAAACCGGCCCAGTTCCTGTTCACCCACCACGGCAGCCGGCTCGCACAGCAAGGCGTCCGCCTCGAACTCGACCGCGCCGCGGCCGCCGCCAGGATCGGGCACGTCACCCCGCACCAACTGCGCCACACCTACGCCACCGCCCTGGTCAACGCCGGCGTCTCACTGCAATCGCTGATGGCGTTACTCGGGCACGTCTCCGCGCAAATGAGCCTGCGTTACGGGAAACTGTTCGACACCACCGTCCGCACCGAATACGAACGCGCCCTCACCCTCGCCAAAGACCACCTCGCCGCGCTGCCGACCACCCCCGCCGGCACCAAAGCGCTACCGCTGACTGACATCACCGGCAGCAAAGACTGGACCGACACACCAACTCTGAAATCCCGTCTCGCTGGCGGTTTCTGCCTACGCGCACCCGCCCAAGGCGCCTGCCCCTACGCCAACATCTGCGAACACTGCCCGAACTTCCGCACCGACGCCACCTACCTGCCCATCCTCGCCGCCCAACGCACCGACGCCCGAAAACTCGCCGAAGACGCCCAACGCCGCGGCTGGATCACCGAAGCCGACCGCCACCACAAACTCATCGCCCGACTCGACGCCACCATCACCGACATCCAGAAATCAGCCGGATAACCCGGAAACCCCCTCCGACGAAGCAAGATCAGCTCAGATTAGCCGGATAATGCTGGGACAACGCCGGTGCCGAGAGCCTGTGGTCGAGTTTCAAGCACGAGTGCTACTACAGACACACCTTCGCTACAAAGAGCGAACTCATTGCCGCAGTTGACAACTGGATGCATTTCTACAACCATCAGCGGCGACACTCGGCCATCGGGATGCTCTCACCCATCGACTACGAGAGATCCCTCAACGCTGCCCCTGAAGCAAGCTAACTGCGTCCACTTTTTCAGGGCAACCCCACCGCGACATCGACGAAACCGTTGTCCAGCAACACATTCCGGTAACCGCGGGCGATGCGGGGATTGACGATGGCGCTTGCCCTGGCCGTCACAATCGTACGAGTCACCCCCGGGTCGTCGGAGTCGATGATGAACGATTCCCAGTCCTGCCCGACCAACACGACACGTCCCCAGGAGCCAGCACTCGCCGGGCTTCGGTGAGCGCGGCGGCAGGCTCGGCGAGCTCGTGAAACACCTTGTCTGCGCGGTAACCGTCCATCGAGAAATCCTGCAGCGGCAACGCGGTAGCGTCGGCGCACCGAAAGTCGTTACCGGGCCAGCGATCCCGCGCCGCTGCGAGCATCTGTTCACTGAGGTCGACCCCGACCACACGCATCCCGCGCTGCGGCAGTTCCGCCGCGGCCCGGCCGGTGCCGCACCCCACGTCGACCACGGCCGCACCCGCCGACAAGCGCTGCAGATCATAGGAGGTAGCACGCAGTGCGCTGGCGCTGGGCAAGGTTTCGGAGGCATCCAGCAATCGGATCAGGGAAGGCTCGCTGGTGTTGTGTGGTGTGGACATACCAGCGATGCTGCGACTTAATGTCGACATGAAGTCAAGTAGCCGCAACCTCGGCATCGGAGACGCCGCAGCCGTTTTCGGGCTCGCCACACACGTGTTGCGGCACTGGGAGTCGCTGGGGCTGGTGACACCTGCCCGCGACAGCGCGGGACGTCGCCGGTACCACGACGACGACATCTTCCGCATCGCGGTCATCCTGTGCGCGAAGGAAGCCGGGCTGGGCCTCGACGCCATCGCAGAGATGATCACCGCCACGGCGCTCAATACTCGACGCGAAATCCTGCACCGCCACCGTGACCAACTCGCCGCCACAATCACCGCCGCCCAGACCGCACTGGCGATCGTCGACGGCGCGCTGCGCTGCGAACACGACGACTTCACCACCTGTCCACACTTCCGCGCCACCGTGGCCGACCGCATCAGCATCACCCCTGTCCGCCATATCCCGGCACGGTGAAAAACAGCGGGATCGATCCGCTCCGAGGGCGTGGATGAGGGGCCGAACTGATCCTGGATCCGGCGCCGGGGGCGATGCAGATGGCGGGATGGAACGGACTCGGAAGCCGATGCCTTCCCCAAAGGCGCTCGAACCGAACGTGACGAACAGCACGGCGCTCAAACCGGCCGACAAGGCCATTACATGGACGCCGGACGCCACCACGATTAGCGACTCAAGTCCCTGCCATCGCACTGCCGATCCGGACGACGATCAGTAGAAGCGGAAGATCCGACCTGGTGTTTCGGGTAGCCCACTGCTGAAAGGAAGGCCGGACGATGGAGATCGCGATTCAGGCCGAGGGGCTGTCCAAACGGTTCGGGAATCTCATCGCGCTGGCGGCGTTGAACTTGGAAGTCCGCCGCGGCGAAGTGCTGGGCTATCTGGGGCCGAACGGGGCGGGCAAGACAGTGACGATCCGGCTGCTTTTGGGCATGCTCCATCCGAGTGCCGGCCAAGCGCAGATTTTTGGTTGTGACGTGCGCCGCTGCGCTCCCCAAGTCCACCGCCGCCTCGCGTACGTGGGAGGAGAAACCAATCTGTGGCCCGGGTTGACCGGAGAAGAAACGCTGCACCTGCTCGGCCGCGTGCAGTCCCGCGTCGATGCCGATTACCGCGACGAGCTGATCGAACGGTTCGCCCTCGATCCATCGAAGCGGGTGCGGCAGCTACTCCAAGGGCAATCGGCAGAAGGTCGCGTTGATCGCGGCCTTGATGAGCCGAGCGGATCTGCTGGTACTCGACGAGCCGTCGACCGGACTGGACCCGCTGATGGAGCGCGAGTTCCGCGCCTGCGTGGCCGAAGCGAAAACGAACGAGCAGACGGTGTTTCTTTCCTCGCACATTCTCAGTGAGGTCGAATCGCTGGCCGATCGGGTAGCGATCCTGCGCAGCGGGCGTCTGGTGGAAATCGGAACGCTGGCCGACATGCGGCATCTGGCGGCGCTGTCGATCGAGGCCACCTTCACCGGGACGCCGCCGAATCTTCCCAGGTTCCCGGTGTCAGCGGCATCGAGGTCGACGGTAACCGCGTGCGGCTACATGCCCGTGGCCCGGTCGAACCGCTGCTGGAACGGCTCACCGCCGCTCGGGTGACACAGCTGCTCAGTCGTGAGCCCCTCCCTCGAGGAGCTGTTCCTCGAACGCTACGGCACCGAATCGACCGCCACGACCGAGGAGGCAGTCTCCCATGGCCGTTGAATCCCTGGTATCTGGGCAACGGAATACCTGCCAAATTCCCTTGGCCCCCGAACGAGTCTCGGCCCGGGTGCCGATGTGGCTGGCCGCCCGCAGCACAATCGGGGGAGCGGTGATCTGGGAGGCGGTGTTCGGTGTGGTCACCTGGTTGGAGGTGATCCAATTCGCCAAGGAGTACCCGACGGCCGCGGACCGGGCGCGCCTGGTCGCGATGATGGGCACCAACATCGGCATCACAGCACTGTTCGGACCCTCACCCGACATCGATACTCCGGCCGGATATGCCGCCACGCACGCGGTCGGCGTGCTGGGAATCATCGGCGCGGCGTGGGGGCTGCTGGCCGCCACCCGCGCGCTACGCGGTGAAGAGGACTCCGGCCGCTGGGAGGTGCTGCTCGCCGGTGCGACCACACCCCGTCGTGCGGCGGCAGCCGCACTGGCCGGCCTCGGCATCGCGTGGCTGACGCTCTGGGCGGTCACAGCGGCGATCTACGCTGCGACCGGGCGTTACCATGATGCTCGATTCTCGGTTGCCACAGCGCTTTTCGCGGCTGCGGCTACAGCTGCCGCGGCGGCGGTATTCCTCGCAGTCGGGGCGCTGTGCAGCCAGCTGGCGAGCACTCGCAGGCAGGCGGCCGCGCTGGCGGGAGCAGTGTTCGGCATGGCCTACCTGGTCCGAGTCATTGCCTACAGCTCGACCTCACTGCGCTGGCTGCGCTGGGCCACCCCCTTGGGCTGGGTCGATGAGACTCATCCATTCATTCGCAGCCACTGGCCACCGCTGCTGGCCATCGCCGCCACCGTCACCGTGTTGGTGGTGGCGACGATCGCGGTCGCCGGCGCCCGCGACCTCAACACCGGAATCCTGCCCGGCCGCGACACCGCCCCGGCCCATACCCGACTGCTTACCGGCACAACGGGACTGGCGTATCGGCTTGAGCGAGGCACCGTGCTCGGGTGGGGCGTGGGGCTCGCGGTCGGCGGCTTCGTCGTCGGACTCATCGCCAAGGGCTCCGCCGACATCTGGGCCAACCAGACCGGCGGCCTGTTCGTCGCCATCGCGCACGCTCGAGGAGGTGCGGTGTATCTCGGTGTCTCCTTCACGATCATCGCCTTCCTGATCGCAATGACCGCCGCGGACAGGTCAACGCAACCCGCGAAGAGGAAGCGACCGGCCGCATCGATCACCTCCTCGCCCGACCGGTTGCCCGGACGCCGTGGCTGGCACAACGATTCGTCGTATCCGTCACAGTCCTGGCCGGACTCGGAACAACCGCCGGCGTCTTCGTCTGGGCCGGGACCGCCGTGACCAACGCCGGATTGAGCTTCGGTACCTTGCTGGCCGCCGGTATCAACGTCATCCCTGTCGGCATCCTCGTCCTGGGCATCGGAACCCTCGCACACGGACTGCTGCCACGATTCGCAGGCTTCGTCACCTACACAGTTGTCGCCTGGTCGTTCCTGCTCGAAATCATCGGCGCCAGCCTCGGCCTGAACCACTGGCTGCTGGAACTGTCGGTACTCCACCATGTATCCCGTGCGCCGGCCGAAGCGGTGACCTGGAACACCGGTGCCGTGCTCACAGCCGTCGGTATCGCGGCAGCGGCCGCCGGAGCCTACGCATTCTCCCGCCGGGATCTGCAAGATTCCTGACCGCGGAACCTGCGGCCGTCGTCCGCCCCTTCCCGGAACGGCGTCTGGGCCACATCGATGACCGGAATCACTCACGCAGGCGACCTCAGGGCACGGGCGCATCCCACAGTGGAAACCAGTGCTCGAGTTCGGCTTCGATGGGGAGTTCGCCGGAAAGCGCCGCGCGGACCTGCAATTCAAAGGTGTTGTCGCGGCGTTGCTCCCCGGAGGGCGCGAACGGGTAGATGGTGCCCCGTTTGAACAGGTAAACCAGCCCGAGCCGGTGTGGCGGAGCGTCAGCGGTGGCGAAGCCGATGACGGTACACAGCAAGTTCGGGCCGAAACCGTTGTCGGACAGAGTGGAATTGACAGCGTGCAGCGCGGTCACCAACGCGGACAGGTCGGCAATGTCCTGTCGGCAGGTGATCCAGGTGTAGCCGAATCCGTCGGTCGTCACCGCCACCGCGGTGGTCGGCTCGAGGTGCAGCAGAGCGAGGATCTCCGCCTCGGACTGTCGTGCGCCGGCGCCCTCGGCCTGCTTGAAGCACACAGCCCCGGCCCCGGTTGGATGGACATCGAGTGCGGCTTGCAGGGTGTAGGCAGCGGGTGGAATGGCGAACAATACATCGAGATTCGGCTGCACCGGTTTGCTGCGGCCCAGCAGCGCGTCGAGGAACCCCATCCCGGTCTCAGCTTTCCTGCCCGAGTTCGGTAGCCAGCGTACCGAGCTGGTCCAGTCGCTGCTGAAGGCTCGGATGGGTGGACAACAGCGTCGACCAGGTGGCCCCGGCACCCAGCGCGGGGGCGAAGAAGAACGCATTGAACGGCTGTTCGGTGCGCAGGTCGCGACTGGGAATGCGGCCGATGTCCCCGCTGATCTTGGTCAGCGCCGAAGCCAGCTCGGACGGGCGCCCGGTGAGGATCGCGCCGGCTCGGTCGGCGGCCAGCTCGCGATACCGGGACAGCGCTCGGATCAGCAGGAAACTGATCGCGTAGACGGCCGCGGACACCGCCATCACGGCCAGGACGACGAGAAACAAGTTGTCGCCATCACGGCGATCACGACCGCCGCCACCGAACATCGCGGAGTACAGCGTGAACCGTGCGATGAGGCCCGCGAGCACGCCCATGAACGACGCTGTGGTCATCACCACCACATCCCGGTGGGCGATGTGCGAAAGCTCGTGCGACAGAACACCATCGAGCTCATCGGCGTCGAGCCGCTGCAGCAGGCCGGTGGTGACCGCGACGACCGCGCGGCGCGGACGGCGACCGGTGGCGAACGCGTTGGGCATATCGAGATCCGCGATGGCGACCTGCGGTTTGGGCATATTCGCGGTCGCGCAGAGCCGATCGATGATGCCGTGCAACTGCGGTGCCTCCTCAGCCGTGACTACACGCGCCCGCATCGCATACAGAGCGATCCGATCGGAGAACCAGAACTGCGCGAACAGCAGCCCACCTACGATCACCACGACCACCACGACCGACTTGATCAACACCACCAGCGCCGCGATGAACACGACATAGAGCAAGCCGAGCAAGAACATGGTCAACCCCATTCGGGCCGTGAGCCGATGATCCGGCCGGAAACGAGTACGCATACCGATTATCCCGGAATCAGTCCGTCGTCGCGCAGCATCGCGCGCACCTCGGACAACGGCATATCCGCACTGGGAAGAACCAGCTCCGAGGCGACCAGCGCGTCGTCGGCTACCGGGGTGGCAAGATCGCGGACAGCGGCCAGCATCCGACCCAGGACCAGCGAAAACCCGGAGTCGTCTCCCGCGTCGGCTGCCTGCAACAGCTCGTCGTCCAGTTCGTTGAGGTCGGGAAGGCGGGCGTCATCGAGACTGTACTGACCTTCACCGAGAATACGAACAATCATGATTGCGGCCTCTCCTGCGGATTCGCCTCGATCGCCGGCGTGAGTGTGCTCTTCAGTTGAGCCAGCTCGGCATCGACATCGCTACCACGGCTCGCATCGAGCGCGGCCTGGATATCGTCACGCTGCCCGACCGGAGCAGTGGCATCCTCCAACGCGCCGGAGGCGATCAACTCGTCCAGCGCTTGCGAGCGCGAACTCATCTGCGCGGTCTTGTCCTCGGCGCGCTGGATCGCCAGCCCGACATCACCCATCTCCTCCGAGATGCCGGTAACAGCCTCGCTGATCTTGGTCTGCGCCTCAGCGGCCGTGTATGTGGCCTTGATCGTCTCCTTGCGGGTCCGGAACGCCTCCACCTTCGCCTGCAACCGTTGCGAGGCGGTGGTGAGCTTGGCCTCCTGGGCCGCCAAGTCCTCGTATTGCGGCCACAGCTGCTCGATCTGGGCAAGGGTCGCCGCACGCCGTGTCAGCGCCTCTCGGGCCAGGTCGTCGCGTCCCTGGGTGACGGCCTGCTGGGCCTGGCTCTGCAGACGGCCGGCGGACTGATGGAGTTGGCTTTCCTGCAATTCGATGCGTTTGCGGCTGGTCGCGACATCAGCCAGCCCACGCCGCACCTGCGCGAGCATCTCCAACTGACGCTGATACGAGTAGTCGAGCACCTCACGGGGGTCCTCGGTGCGATCGAGCAGCTTGTTGGTCTTGACCCGGAACAACAAGGCCATACGTCGAGCGATACTCACTTCTCGTCACTTCCTCACATGTAGGAGCCGCTGCCTTCACTGTCGTCGCCCACCGGGCTCGCTGCCAGGGACCTACGGCCCAATTTCGCCGGTCCATCAGTCGAGCTAGCTGGGACCGTAGGTGCGGACTTTCTCGAGGCTTTCCGCGAATTGCGAGGCAATAGCCTCCACACGATCGCCCTACTGACGTGCGTGGTCGAAGCCGAGCTATCAGGCAAGGGAACAAGGACCGCGGAAACGCCCTTAAGACACGGGTGACAGGCATCGACCTGCTGCGAGGGCGTCCTCACCCTAGCCACGCTGTATGGGGAGGAGACAGCCCGAGAGACTGGGCGGGGGCTGCTGCACGATCGGGTGACAGTTTGACCTCTCCGTGCAGCAGCCCCGCGGTCTTCTTTCGACGCGCGCCTTGCTCGCGGTGCGCTCCGTCGGGACATTGTTCCCGGAGGGTGCCTATCGGCCCTGACGGCCGGCGCTCGCTCTACTCGGGCAGCCTGCAGCAAGGTAGTAGGCCCACCCTCACTGGGCAATCTGCGCCCATCGCGCGGCCGTACCCGGGTGGATTCCAAGGAGGTCACTAACCACCGCCGGCGGCAGCTCGGCGATGATGGTCATCATCGCGGTGTTGCGTGCACAAGGCTGGGCAGTCAGTTGTCGGTGAGCGACTGGCGCAGAGAACGGGTGTGGCGGGGTCGGGTCGGCGGTTTACCCGGAAAGAGGTAGGGGATCAGTGCACCGGCGACCCGGCTGTCGAGCGGCAGACTTTCCTCGGTGAGGCAGCGCCGCAGCTGGTTCTGGTAATCCTCGAATTCCTGGAACTCCTTGGCCGGCCCGATAGCTGGCTGACGTGCCCGGGAGGCGAGGGAACTGGATGGGCCTCGATCACGGCTCCACCGTAAGAATGCGCTCAGCGGTTCCAGGCGGCAATCGCCGGCCTCCGCTGATAGCGAGGAAGCATCCACGCGCTCGTAACGCGCACCAGCGATCGACTCTCGCACAGGAAACTACTGTCATGCGGGGCGTAGCCCGGCGATGGTGATCGCGACCAGATCCGGCACCACGCCACCGCTCAATTCAGCGGCCGCCGCCAGGGCGTTCAAACAATAGGCAGCCAGCACATCGGGGTCGACATCATCGCGAAGTTCGCCTGTTTCCACGCCTTCAACGATCAGGTGCCGAACCAGATTCTGTAACTGCTTGTGCGCGTTCGCGATTCGATCGTCGGGGTGTAGAAATGTCACCACTTCCCGGTCGTGACTGCGGGTTTGGTGGGCGATATCGGCGTACGCGGTCAGCACGGCCTGCAGCCGTGCGCTCGGGCTGCCGGCGCCGTCACGTACGCGAACGAGCTCCGCGATGTGGGTATCGATGCGCTGGGCGTGCCAGGTGCGCAGGATCGTCTCCACATCGGGGAAATACTTGTACAGCGTCGCCCGGCCGATCCCGGCCCGTTCGGCGATCTGCGCCATGGTCACCGACCGAAGCCCCTGCGCGAACACCAGTTCCGCGGCAGCATCGAGCACCGCATTGCGCACCTGCGCGCGATGCGCATCGATCGTGTCGTCCCACAACTTCGGCACCGTTGAACCATACACTGCAACCCGAATAGATACACTGCCTCTTGACTATAGACGTGATGTCTCGATAAATTGGCGTGTGGCTCACCCCGCACGACCTCGAACGCCAGGAGTCTCATGTCGAACCCGAATCACGCCTCGCCCGCATCCCCCCGCGATCTCTACGACTCCAAACCTCCATGGGACATCGACCGCCCACAACCGGCCTTCGCGCGACTGGCATCCGCCGGTACATTCAGCGGACGTGTGCTCGATATCGGTTGCGGCACAGGCGAGCACGCTCTTCTCGCCGCCGGTCTGGGTCTGGAAGCAACCGGAGTCGACCAATCCGTTCGCGCCTTGGGACATGCCGAGCGCAAGGCCCGCGAACGCGGAATCGAGGCCCGCTTCCTGCACCATGACGCCCTCGCGCTGGCCGAGCTCGGCGAAACCTTCGACACCGTCCTCGATTGCGGGCTGTTCCACATATTCCCGCCCGAAACCCGCTCGGCTTACGCCCAGAGTCTCGCCGCGGTGCTGTCGCCCGGCGGGCAATACTTCATGCTCGGATTCAGCGATAAGCAGCCGGGCGACTGGGGCCCGCACCGACTCACTCGCACCGACATCGAGACCGCGTTCGCCGACGGCTGGCGAATCGACTCCCTCGCCCCGGCCGTCATCGACATCCGCACCGACCCGGCCGGTGTTGCAGCGTGGCTGGCCGCGATCACTAGGAAGTGATACAGCATGCCAACCATCCGAGCCTGCATTCCCACCGACCGGGGACCCCGGTACTTGCAGCAATTCTGCACCCACGCCTACGCGATGGCATCACCGCGAGCCCACCGAATGCGTTTGCACCGCAACGATATCGCCGACGTCCGTCTGAGCGTCGAGACCGCAGACAACGACGCCATGGTCCAATTCGCCCCGTGGGGGACCTGCACTCTGCATGCCGACGCGGGCACACTCACCGTTCGCATCAATGCCGCCGATCCGCCAGCGCTGCAACGAATCCGGGACATCGTCGCCCGAGACCTCGAGCGTTTCGGACGTGGGAGCATCCGAATCGTATGGACCGAAATCGCCGATACGGAAGGCTCGCCGCCATCATGAAATTCGCCCACACCACTGACTTCGGCCGGCGGTCCCCGGGTCGCGGATGGGTTCTCATTGCCATCGCGGTCGCGGTCGCGGTCGCGCTGGTCGTGCACGTCGGCGCGGCCGGCTATGCGGTAACCCACTGGCGGTGGACGCTATCTCTTTCTCTGATTCTAGTGGTCGCTGGAAAAGCCTTGCTGTTCTTACTGTTTCGCGCCCGCCGCAAACGGCTTCGATAGGCCGACAAATCGAGCAGGCAGGGGTCCGGCGCCTACCTGTCACCGCTTCCGGGCGACAACCCGTTCTACGAGTCCCAGACGGAAGCGTTCTGCGTGTTCGACCTCGAAGCCGGTCGCGCGGACGGTGTCGATGGGGCGGCGCAGAAAGTGCTCGCCCGCCAGCGGCACGGTGACTGTTTCGAGGACGCGCTGCACCCACCGTGCCGGGCGAGAACTGCTGGCAACATGGTCCACCAGGATGAGCTGTCCACCCGGCCGCAGGACTCGCCGCATCTCGGCGATCGCCTTGGCGCTGTCGGGGATCGCGCACAAGCCGAAGGTGCACACGACGGTGTCGAACGTGCTGTCCGGAAATGACAAAGCGTGCGCGTCGCCTTCCTGGAGCGTGGTGTCAGGCCGGACCTCCTCGGCGCGTTTTCGAGCAATGGCGAGCATCTGCGCGCTGAGGTCGACACCGGTGAGCCGCACCGTGTCCGGATAGAAGGGCAGGTTCAGACCGGTGCCGACCGCAACTTCGAGCACATCGCCTCGGGCCCGGCCGCAGGCCCAGGCCCGGGAGTCACCGAAGACGTGCCGGTCCCAGAAGCCCATCTCCCGGTCGTAGGAGCGGGACTTCTTGTCCCAGTATCGGTGCCATCGGTCGGTACGTCTGGATTCCATCGCTGCTCCTTACCTACCCTTCGCGACTCGAAGTAGGCGTCTCGCACAGAGGGGCGCAGCCCGTCGGCTTTGGTACCGGCTCGCTCTGCGCGTCGTGGTACGCACTTACAGCTCACCAGGAAATTGGTCGATCCGAAATGGGGGATCTCCCTGATAGTCGGGCCCGCAGTCGAAGTATGCGGTCAGCCGTCATCCGTGCCCGGTCTCTGCCGCAGATCATTACCTTCCGGTTTTCGGAGTCGCCCGTTTCGATCGAAGCGCCTCCTGCACAGCGCCCAGGGCACAGCCCGCAAGGCATCGGACGACCGAGCGGCTTATCGGGTGCTGCGCCAGTCGCCGAGTGCCGGTGATGATCGACATGTGCTGTCCTCCAAACGATTCGGACGGGACAGCAGAATGCTGTCCCGCCCGGTTCCTACTGTTCAGTTGGCGGTGGAGCGGAAGTTGCGCAGCCGCAGGCTGTTGCTGACCACGAAGACCGACGAGAACGCCATCGCCGCGCCGGCGATCATCGGGTTCAGCAGCCCGGCGGCGGCCAGCGGAAGAGCCGCCACGTTGTAGGCGAAGGCCCAGAACAGGTTGCCCTTGATGGTGCCGAGCGTCCTGCGGGACAGGCGAATCGCGTCGGCCGCTGCCCGCAGGTCACCGCGGACCAGGGTGAGGTCGCTGGCCTCGATGGCCACGTCGGTGCCGGTACCCATGGCCAAGCCCAGATCCGCCTGAGCCAGCGCGGCCGCGTCGTTGACACCGTCGCCGACCATCGCGACCACCTTGCCCTCGGCTTGCAGCTTCTTCACCACATCGACCTTGTCCTGCGGCAGCACCTCGGCGATCACCTGGTCAATACCGACCTCGTCGGCGATCGCCCGAGCGGCGGCGTCGTTGTCACCGGTGAGCATGATCGGTGTCAACCCGAGTGCCTTCAGTTGTGAAATCGCCTCGGCCGAGGTCGGTTTCACCGCATCAGCCACCACCAGCACACCGCGCGCGGCACCGTCCCAGCCCACCGCGACCGCGGTCTTACCGTCGGCTTCGGCGGCACTCATCGCCGCCTCCAGGGCGGCATCCAGATGCTGTGACCAGTCGGCCAGCAGTTGCCGACGGCCGACGATAACCGCGTGGCCGTCGACCACACCCTGCACCCCGAGACCTTCGATGTTGGTGAATCCCTCCACCGCGGGCAGGTCGCCGACCTTCTCACGCGCACCCTTGGCGATCGCCTGCGCGATCGGGTGCTCCGACGAATCCTCCAGTGCGCCCGCCAGTTCCAGCAGCCGACCGGTGTCCTCGCCGTCCGCGGTGACGACATCGAGCAGAGTCAACTTCCCGGTGGTCACCGTGCCGGTCTTGTCCAGCACGACCGTGTCGACGCGACGGGTCGATTCCAGCACCTCGGGCCCCTTGATGAGGATGCCCAACTGGGCGCCGCGACCGGTACCGACCATCAACGCGGTCGGGGTCGCCAGACCCAGCGCGCACGGGCAGGCGATGATCAACACCGCCACCGCCGCGGTGAACGCCGCCGCCACCGAACCGCCGGTACCCAGCCAGAACCCGAGCGTGGCCACCGCCAGCGCGATCACGATCGGCACGAAAACACCCGAGATCTTGTCGGCCAGACGCTGCGCGGCTGCCTTACCGGTCTGTGCGTCCTCGACCAGCTTCGCCATCTGCGCCAACTGTGTGTCGGCGCCGATTCGTATGGCACGCACCACGATTCGCCCACCGACATTGACCGTGGCACCTACCACCGCATCGTCGGGACCGACCTCGACCGGAACGGATTCGCCGGTCAACATCGAGGCGTCCACCGCCGAGGACCCCTCGGCCACCATGCCGTCGGTGGCGATCTTCTCCCCCGGCCGCACGACGAACAGGTCCCCAACCCTCAGCTGGTCGACCGGTATCCGCTGCTCGGTACCGTCCCGAAGCACAGACACTTCTTTGGCACCCAGTTCGAGCAGTGCGCGCAACGCCGCACCGGCGCGGCGCTTGGAGCGTGCTTCGAAGTAGCGGCCGGCGAGGATGAAGGTGGTCACGCCGGCGGCGGCTTCCAGATAGATGTTGCCGGTGCCGTCGGCCCGCGCGATCGTGAACTCGAAGGCGTGGCGCATACCGGGCATCCCCGCGGTACCCCAGAACAGGGCGTACAGCGACCAGCCCAGCGCGGCCAGTGTGCCGATCGAGATCAGGGTGTCCATCGTCGCGGTGGCATGGCGAAGATTCGCCCACGCCGCGCGATGGAACGGCCAGGCGCCCCACACCACCACCGGCGCGGCCAGCGTCAACGACAGCCACTGCCAGTTGGTGAACTGCAGCGCCGGCACCATCGCCATAGCGATCACCGGGACTGTGAGGACCAGCGAAATCAGCAGACGCTGCCGCAGGGAGGCGACCGGATCCGCCTCGGGAACACCGTCCGACTCGGTCTCGGCTACCGTCGGCGCGGGCAGGGCGGCGGTGTAGCCGGCCTGCTCGACGGTCGAGATCAGCTCCTCGGGCGTGACAGCGCCGTCGAACTCCACGCGCGCCTTTTCCGTCGCGTAGTTCACCGACGCGGTGACCCCGTCGAGTTTGTTGAGCTTCTTCTCGATGCGGTTGGCGCACGAAGCGCAGGTCATCCCACCGATTTCCAACTCGATCCGATGTTGTGTGGGCGGCTGAGTCGTGGTGCCCATCGTTGTTCCCATCTGTGCGGCTGCCCTCGTGGGGCGGTGGATGAACTGTCAGTTCCCGTGCCCGGCATGACCGGACATGACGGCGGGTGTGGCGTGGTCCGCGGCGGGAGCCGGGCCCAGCACGGCGCCCGCTCCCATCGCGAGAGCGAACACCGCCGCCAGACCGACGACGAATGCGGAGAATTTGGCGGTGGCGGTCATCTGCGTACTCCCGATTTCCTTGCGCTGCCGACAATCTCGCTCGACTCAGTCGGCGAGCTGGTATCCCGCTTCGTCGATGGCCTCGGCGATCCGGACGCGATCGACCGGTTCGGCGCTGTCGATATCGACGCGTCCGCTGGCCAGGTCGACGGCTACATCGGTGACGCCGGGAATCTTGCCGACCTCCTCGCGGACGGAGGCCACGCAGTGGCTGCAGGTCATACCGGTGACGGTGACGGTCGTGGTGCTCATTGTCATTCCCTTCCTTGCCTGTCGAACGATTTTTACCATACCCCCCTAGGGTATTTTGTCAAGCGGTTCCGGCCGACACCCACCGGGCCCACATCTGCCTCCTCGGCTTGTTGAACTACTATCTATGTACCTAAATAGTAAGTACGGAGATGTCACGGAACACGGAGAACGCGGTGCCGAACCGATTACGACGCCTCGCCGCACTGGCAACGCTGGCTTCGGTCGTCACGGTTGCGGCGTGCGGGCGCAGTACGGACGCTGTCGCGCAGGGGGCAGCTTCGACTTCGTTTCGCCCGGCGGTAAGATCGAGATCTTCTACGATCCGCCGGCTTCCCGTGGCACCATCGGGGATCTGACCGGTCCGGCGCTCATGACCAGCGACACGATCCACCTGGCCGACTACGCCGGCAAGGTAGTCGTCATCAACATTTGGGGTTCATGGTGTGGACCGTGCCGCACAGAGACACCGGGCTTGGAGCAGGTCTTCAACGAGACGCGCCAACAGGGCGTGCAGTTCCTCGGCATCGACGTACGCGACAGCCGTTCGGCCGCACAGGATTTCGTCACCGACTTCCATGTCCGCTATCCGTCGATCTTCGATCCGTCGATGCGCAGCCTGCTGGCGCTGGGCAGCCACTACCCGACCAGTGTCGTGCCCACGACAATCGTGCTGGACCGCCGGCACCGTGTCGCCGCGGTCTACCTCAAAGCCCTGCTGCCGGACGATATCCGCCCGGAAGTCCAGCGATTGACCACCGAGCGGTGAGGCCATCAACGACCCCTCCCTGCCCCCGCGCACCAACCACACGGAGCCCCGATGACAGGTAACAAGACCCCTCGACCCAACCTCAACCGCGCGACGAGCAAAGCCCTCGGCGGCAAACGAAACGATCGCGGAACTCTGCTGCTTTGGATAGGCGCGGTAGCAGTCGTTGTGGCGTTGATCGTCGCGATCGCGGTCACCGTGGTTCGGGGCGCGGACAACAAGAAGCACGAAAACGCGGCAGTGGGATTGAACAATCCGGCCGCAGCGACCGCGACCGGCGCCGCCTCCGCACCACCGTGGGCGGCGCCCACCGACGCGACCGGCGCCGTCCGGCGTGCGGGCCTGCCGATGCTGGCCGAAGAGGGCGCCGTCGAACACATCCACATTCACCTCGACGTTCTCGTCGACGGCAAACCTGTCGCAGTGCCCGCGAACATCGGCGTCGACCGTTCAACCGGCAAAATGAGCCCACTGCATTCCCACGACAACAGCGGAGTGGTGCACATCGAGTCGCCTGTGCAACGCAAATACAGCCTGGGCGAGTTGTTCAGCGAGTGGAGTGTGAGCCTGTCCGAGGGCAACATCGGCGCGCTGCGCGCTGCGGACGGCCAAGCGCTGCACGCTTATGTCGACGGCCAACTGCGCCAAGGCAATCCGGCCGCGATCACGTTCAACGAGCACGATGAGGTCGCCCTCGTCTACGGACCGGCGGACTCCAAGACGACGCCCCCTTCGAGCTACAGCTTCGGCAACGGCGAGTGATCCCTCCGGCTCACCGCGCACTGTCGCACCCCTGAGTTGTGCGCGAACACCCGAATGGGGCGGTCCGCATTCGGGTCGCCCCATTCGGGTTTGTGCTACGCGAGGATCAGGGAGCAGCCGGAGCGTTGAGCCGGTTGAAGTACTCGATGGCGACCAGCACCCCGGAGACGCCGCCGACGGCAACCAAACCGGCCGCCGCACCCAGCGGTGCTCCCAGCGCCGCGCCGGTGAGACAGCCGCCGATCGCCCCGGGGACGATCAGGAACGGGGTGCCGAGGGCCGCACCGAGCAGACATCCGCCACCGATCCCGATGGCGGTGCCGACGAGGGTGCCGATACTGGTGGCGATACCGAACTCGTTGTAGGCGGCCTGCAGCGCCGAATCCTCGTCCGCCTGGCTCGCCACATCGTGCAGCATCGGGGCGGGGTGGGCGGCAGCGGGGTTCGTGCTGGGCGTCAAAGTGGCCCGGTTGCCCTCGATGTGAGCCGCGATCGGGTATTCCAGACCGTCGCGGAGGTAGCTGAGCGGGAATCCGGCGACGACCTTGCCGTGGTTGTCGCGTACCTGGAATTGATCGCCTTCAGCCGCCAGTGATCCCGCATCGGTCTGGACCACCACGGATTTGTCGATAACGTTTGCCGTGTAGTGGATGTCGGGGTTGTCGGCAGGAGCTGCCATGCCCGTGCCGGTGGAGATTCCCAGCGCGGCAATGACCAGCGCCGATGTTGCGGCGAACTTGGTGAACTTCATTTTCCAGATCCACTTTCTGTCTGCGACACCGTTTGACCGACGTCAGAGTTCGAGATCGAAACTCTCAAAAAGGGTGCGGGGCAACGATTACGGCCATGTAACAAACGATGTAAACAAGCCACCAAGAAAGTGCCAGCAATGTTAACGATGTGAAAATTCGGACATCGTCGCTGCACGCCCTCTCGGAGGGCGGACGGCCCGGCTTCCACACGCCGGATTGATCTGTCACTTCACCCGAAGGGAAGGAGGCATCACGAAGTGACGAATCCGCTGTACACGCAGATTCGCTTGGGATGCACAAATATTCGGGACCGCAGAGTGTGTTCGACGCTGCCGGGTCGGTTGATGTCGCCTCACCCGGTTCACACGGAGGAAGACGTATCCTCCTGCGCCTCTGCGCGGCGGCGCCGCCAGGTGGCAACGACAAGAATGGTGGTTGCCACAGCGAATACGAGGATCGATGTCCAGTCGTTCAGCCGAAGCCCGAAGAAGTGATTGGCATGATCGACACGCAGCGCTTCGATCAGGCCGCGACCGACCGTGTAAGACGCAACATACAGCGTAAACAGGAGACCGACGCCCAGCGGTCGGCCACGTCGTCGGGTTCTGCGTTCCACCCACAGAAGCAAAATGGCGACGCCGATATCCCAGATGCTCTCGTAAAGGAATGTGGGGTGATAAAGCCCGATATCGGCAGTGTCGTCGGGCCGGCGTGCGGGATCGATTTCGAGGGCCCACGGCAATGTGGTCGGACGGCCGAACAGTTCTTGGTTGAAGTAATTCCCCCAGCGGCCGACGGCTTGGGCCAGAGCCAGACCGGGCGCAAGCGCGTCACCCAACTCCAGCAGCGCGATCTTGCGACGCCGGCAACCGATCCATGCCCCCACAGCACCGAGGACGACCGCACCCCAGATGCCGAGACCACCGTCCCAGATGTAGAACGCCTTCATCGGGTCGCGCCCCGCACCGAAGTACAGTTCGGGATCGGTGAGAACGTGATAGAGCCGCCCACCGACAATCCCGAAGGGCACCGCCCAGATCGCGATGTCGATGATGTCGTCGGGATCGTGTCCGCGGGCCGCCCACCGTTTGCGAGTCAGCCAGATGGCGACGACAATTCCGGCGATGATGCACAGTGCGTAGGCGCGAACAGGAAACGGCCCCACGTGCCAAACACCCCGAGACGGGCTGGGCAGATACGCCAGTAGCACGGATTTCCTCACTGCTGTTACTACCTGTGTACGTACTATAGTACATAGTAACCAGCATCCGGTCCGGCTGGAGTTCAGGCCCGTGCGCCGGCAGTTGCGCTGGGGCGCCCGGTACGTACGACGACGATGACGCCAGCCGTCATCAATGCGGCCGCGAGCGCGTATATCGCGGTCCCGGACACGATTTCGATGGTCCGAGTGGACGCGGTGGATCCGGCCGGTCGATACAGGTCGCGTACTTCGGAAACCATGCTGGACCGGTCGGCGGGCAAGGGCAGCCACACCTCGACATCGCCTGCACGCCTGTGCAATTCGGCATAGACGAACCAACGGCCCGCTCCGTCGACCTGGACCGATCCGTCATAGGAACACGGGCCCGACGCGCGCAACGGCGCTGTCACGACGCGACCGGCACGGCGAGCGACAATGCTGCTCGCACTCGTGCCGTCACAGGACCCGATCGGCGCAACCGTCAGCGACAGGTGGCCGTTCCCATCCGAGGTGCCGATCACGGCGGCCGTGCCGGCGGATTCACCCTCCCCCGGGTCGTGCGCCGACGCCGCCGGTGTACCCGACATCGCGAACCCACCGGCAAACAAAGCAACCACGGTCACCGCCACCACCCTCCCCTGACGCATGTTCGCCAATAGCACGACAGCGAAAACAGCGACAGCGACGACCGCGAGCGGAGCCACCGTGGCGGCGGGGCGATCGGCTACTCCGGTTGCAGCCGAGATCCATGCCAGGGCGGAGATCGCCGCGGCCGCACCGGTATACCGCAATACCGAATTTCGCCACCGAAGGTCGAGCACGCACAAACCCAGCACCGCAAGCGGAATCTCCGGCGTACTGCGTCCCAGTAAGAGCAGGACGACGGTGATGACCAGTCGGACCACGAAATAGATCCCGACCGTCATCGTCAACGACGCGGCCACGGGAAGCGCGGCGCGAGCGACCGCGCCCGCGACCAGCGCGGCCGCAAGCAATACCGGCAGATAGTAGGCCTCCGAGAACTGCGGCACGTCGGTCTCGTATTCGAGTACCGCTGTCATGAGACCGCCCAGCAACAGCGCGGCCAGCATGGCCTCCACCACGCCATACCTGCTCGGCCGCACCCCCGCGATGATGCCGAGAACCATTGCGGCAGAAGCGAAGACAACCAGCATGTGCGGCGCGCTCCACAACACCGCGTCTCGACCGAACGTCGAGTGCCACGCCGCGTCCAGCGGGGCGGCCGCCAGCGTCGCGGCTCCGCCGAGCGCGGCGACCACCAATGGGGCGAAGCGCAGCGCGGAACGGATCGAACGCGTGCTCACGAGCACCCGACCCGCCCAGAACAGCACGACCGCCCCGGCGACAGCGACCGAACCGTACAACCACAGATGGGGCGGGATCATCGCGCTATCCCGGCCCAGATCGGTATGCCACGCATCGTCCCAATACGTCGCCGTCAGGGAAGCGAACCCCGCGATCGCGATGACCGCACCACACCAGGAAGAAAGTCTGAGACTATCGATGCTCATAGTTGAGACGTTCATGTCTCAACTATGATGCGTATATGTCACAGAGTCAAGAGGTAGTGATAGGCAGTGATCTCATCGATGCGACCGAGGCTGCCGTGGGCCGGTGGGGTCTGGGCGAGCTGACCTTGGAGCGAGTGGCGTCCGAGGCGGGCATGTCGCGAGCGACGATTTATCGGCGAGGCGTGACGCGCGAGGACCTGGTGGCTGCATTGACCTCCCGCGCCGCCGACACCTTCCGCGACGAGATCTGGCCCGCCCTCACAAGTTCCGGGACGGCGGCCCAGCGGCTTCGAGCCGCGCTGGAGGCGATGTGCAGGACTGCCGACAAACATCTACCCGTGCTCGCCGGAATGTTCCTCGCACACGGCGAGGTCTTTCACAAACCCGGCCCGGACGCGCTCGTCGTGGATGTTTTCGCCGAACCCTTCGAACGACTACTGCGTGACGGCGTCGCCGACGGAAGCCTGCGCGACGTGCCACCGACCACCACGGCGACCGTGCTGTTCAACACGGTCGGCTGGGGCTACATCCACCTGCGAGCCGGACACGACTGGGATCCCGCAACCGCACGTCGGGCAGTACTCGATCTGGTCTTGACGGGCCTGTTACCAGGAACTACCGAAGCGGCGGCTGCGGCAACCGAAAGGCCATGACGTCGACGGGAAGCTGAGACGGACAACTACACCCGCGCACGGTACGACGATCGGGAAGCGCGATCCGCGAGGAAGGGCCGCGCGACCCGATCGCCGGCGCCACTACTGACGGCGCCCCGTGCTGCGGGCAGTGCAGCACAAGCTTTCGACGCAACGGTCGATCCCGGCCTCGCACGAATGCACGTCGAGCTCAGCCCGGTTTCGCCCGCCGCAGCGCCACAATCTGCGGCGCTGCGTTCCTCCTGGAGTGGGCGCTCAGGCGGACTCGGCCCCCTGCGCCACCGGCTGCGGCTGCGACTGGTCTCGCGCCGTCTGTTTCTGCGCGGATTTGTCCAGTCGTGCCAGCGCGAACGCCGACACCGCCCCGATGGCGATAAGTCCGACCCATACGGCCCAATCCATGCCGGCCGCGCGCGCCGCGCCGACTACGACACCGGTGGCGAGGTTGCCGACGAGAATGCCCACCCCGACCACGGTGTTGTAGAAGCCGTAATGCGTGGCGACGAGTTTGCCGCCCGACAGCGAGACGACGGTGTCCATTTCGAACGGGAACACCGCGGCCGTGCCGATCGCGAGAACGGCGGCCGAAAGCAGGAGCACCACAACGGCTGTCACGGTGCCGAAGTGCTGCGGGCCTGGCACGAGCACCAGTGGCACGAAGGCGATCGCGAGGATGCTCAGTCCGACGACCAGGCTGCGCCCGGTCCCCCAGCGGGCGCGGAACCAGGCGGTGATCCGCAATTGCCCGGCCACCGCGACGACACCAGACACCACGAACAACGCCGATGTCACGGTCTCGGCCCGAGGCTTATCGATGTATTCGGCCTGCAGTGGCAGTGCCAGATACATCTGGAACGACAGCACATACGAGCCGATCATGGCGACCGCGAACGCGAGGAACCGGCGGTTCGCGACCACGGTTCGCCAGTCGTCGAGCACCGAGGTGCGTTCGGCAGGTGCGCTCGCCTGGCGGGTCGGCAGCGCGAATAGTTGGGCAATCGTCAGCACCGCGAACACCGCGGCGGCCACGCCCGCGGCCATCCGGAAATCCAACGCCATCAACGCGAGCCCGACGAGCGGGCCGGCCAGGATTCCCGCCTGGTAGAAGATGTTGAACACCGCGAACGCTTCGAGGCGACGTTCACCCGTATCGGCCGCCAGATAGGCGCGCACGGCAGGGTTGAACAGTGCGCCGGCGAAACCCGTTGCGGCCGAGGCGATCAGCAACAGTGGGAGCGAGGTGGCGAACATCAGCATGCCGAAGCCGACTGTGCGCAGTAGACATCCGGCCACGATCAGTGGCTTGTAGCCGAGTCGGTCGGCCAGGGTGCCTCCGACCAGGAACATCCCCTGCTGGGAGAAGTTCCGCACACCCAGGACGAGCCCGACTGCCCAGGCCGCCAGACCGAGCGGTCCGGCGAGGTAGCCGGCCAGGTACGGCATCAGCATGTAGAAGCCGAGGTTGATGCCGAACTGGTTGATCATCAGCAGACGCGCGGCCATATCGAAGCTGCGGAACTGTTTGATCACGGTCACGACGCCGACTCCAGGTCGATGCCCAACGTGCGGGGGTCGATGACGGTGGTGCAGCGGGTCCACGAGGTGACCACCCGCTCGGTCGGATGAGCCACCACTTCCGGTTCGATCGGCGGATCGGCGTCGAACAACCCGTTCTCCTCGCAATAGGCGTCGTTGTAGACGGTGTCGAAATAGCGGTGCGGGCCATCGGGGAACACGGCCGCAATCCGGGTCCCGGCGTTGTGGACTCGGGCCGCCCAACCGGCGACCAGCCCCACCGCCCCGACACTCCACCCGCCGCTGGCGTGGTGGGTGGCGGCCAGGGTACGACATGCCCACACCGCCTCCGAGGGCGCCACCCAGTGGATCTCGTCGAACGCGTCGTAGTCGACGTTGCGGGGATGAATGCTCGAACCCAGGCCGCGCATCAGGCGGGGCCCGGCGGGTTGCCCGAAGATCGTCGAGGACACCGTATCCACGCCGATCAGCTTCAGCCGGGGATTGAACTTGCGCAGAACCCGCGCGACGCCCGCCGAATGTCCGCCGGTGCCGACGGCGCACACCAGCACATCGATGCGGTCCAATTGCTGGACGAGCTCGAGTGCGAGGGATTCGTAACCATCGACGTTGTCGGGGTTGCTGTATTGGTCCGGGCACCACGCGTCGGGCTCAGCAGCCATCAGTTCGGCGACACGGTCGCGCCGGGCCTGCTGCCAACCACCGGTCGGGTGCGCCTCGGTGACCAGGTCCACCCGGGCACCGTAGGCGGAGAGCAGCCGCACGACCATCGGCTCCATCCCCGGATCGGTCACCACGGTCACCGGATGACCGTGCACCATCCCTGCCAGGGCCAACCCCAAACCCAAGGTGCCACTCGATGATTCGATGATCCGCGCACCCGGGACGAGGTCACCGCGTTGTTCGGCACGACGCACCATGTGCAGAGCCGGTCGATCCTTCATCCCTCCCGGATTGGCGCCTTCCAGCTTGGCCCAGAATCCTCGGCCGGCCGGAGCCAGTGGCTCACCGACCCACAACACCGGGGTATTTCCGACCAGACCTCGCGGCATGACCGCCGGTGTCGGCGCCTCGGTTGTCGAGACATCTTCCGGTGCCTCGAGCACAATTTTGTCCATGACTGTCGCTTTCGGTATCGGTCCGCCCGAATGGGCGGTGCAGCGTGAGCGGGCAGCGGACACCGGCCGATGACAGTGGCCATCGACCTGTCGCTAGCCGATCAGCGGCGATCGATACACAAACGAGTCAGAATTCCGCGCCCGGTCAGGGCAGTCGGGGTAGGCAGCGGCGGGCCACGCACCGCCAGCGCAATCGAACCCGCCACCGAGATCGCCGCCAACGCGACCATCGCGAGGAACAACACCAGGCCCAAGAGCATCGTCTTCTGCGGATTCGCCGGCAGCGCCGACTTCAGAACGCAGTGAGCCGCATGCGAGCAGCAATCGTCTCCGGGCACGTGAAGGCCGAGGTCGAGATGCCCCACCGCACTCGCGGCCGATACCACGTCGCCCGAGGTCATCGTCGGGTGCACATGAGTGTCGCCACCGGGTCGCACGCAGTCGAAATGCAAGGCCACGAGCACAAGGAGGGCGACGAGCGCCAGCGCGGGGACGCCAAAGCGGAGGCGACTGATCAGGCTCACTGCGGAGCCACCGAGATCGATCCGGCATCCGCGTGCGTGAATGGCGAGAATCGGACGGTCAAGCGCGGCGACATGGAGGCAGTTCCGTTAGGCAACAGCGCGCGATAGTTCGGACCGCAGCTCATGAGCCGAACCTCCCTACGTCGAAATGCGTTGCATCGGAATATCTTTCGGGTGATGCCATCGCGACACACGATACGCGATCGACATCCGCTGGCAACAATCTACTATCTCCGTACGGACTTAGTTGATCGTACGTGAGGAAGACCACGAATACCGAGGATGACACCCCGCCATCCGCCGAACGGTCGTCGCCCACCCTACCGGAGGGTACCCCGGGGGGGTTAATTGACATTGGGTATTTCCGGATTTATCGGACACGAAATAGGGCGGTAACCCCGGGGTTCACCGCCGGCGCCCCAGTGGCCACAAGACCGATTCCGGAGGCTCACGCCACGGCCACTCGCCACCTAGCGACGCCCCGCCGGGTCGCAGATCGATAGGGTCATTACGCCTACCCACCGAACTGACCAGCACGCACCCGAACCTGGACAGCAACGGTCGGAGCGATCTTGCGGGCAACGTCGTCGACCTGCTACTACTATCTATGTACGTATTACATAGAAAGCTCGTGCTGGTTCGATCGCGGCACGGGACGCCGATGCCTGACGGCGTTCGCGGTCGGCGGGACGGACGCTGATCCTCATCCAGCCCCGTCTCGCCGCCGCACCCACGACCGATCGATCGGAGAACGATTTCCCTACCGACCTGGTGGCCTAGGCTCGAACCAGGCAGGAGGGACGACAAGTGCAGCAACTCGGCGATCTGGAAGCGGCCGTCATGGACGTGATCTGGCGTACCGACGAACCGGTCCGCGTGCGGGAGGTACTGGCCGGGCTCGGAGACGAGCGGCCGCTGGCGTACACGACGGTGATGACGGTGATGGACAACTTGCACCGCAAGGGCTGGCTACAGCGCGAGCGCAGGGGCAGGGCCTACTGGTACGTGCCCACCCGCACTCGCGCCGAGGCCGCCGCCGATGAGCTACGCGCAGTCCTCGACGCAGCCGATGATCCCGACGGGGTGTTGTTGCAGTTCATGCGGGGGGTCTCCGAAGCGGAATCGAAAGCGTTGCGGCGAGGCCTGCGCGCGCGGGGCCGACGCGGGTGATCACCGGGGTGGTCGGATTGGCGGGCGCGGTAGTCATTGCGTTCGGCGCTCCCCCGGCGCTTCGGGTCATGCTGCGGCGGACGGATCCGCGGCTCGTTCTCATGGCGTGGGCGTCACTGCTCAGCGCGAGCGCGGCGCTGCTGATGGCACCGCTGTTCATTAGCCTGGCACCGCGTCACGGCGGTCCTGCCGCACTGATGTCCTGGGCGCACCGCTGCTTGCCCGGAGCGCATGACGCCGTCCCCGCCCGGCTCGTAGCCGCGATCGGGATCGTCGGTGTCGCCGTGTCGGTCACGGCCGCAATTCGATTCGCGCTGCGCTGGCGAGCGGTGTCTCGGCAACGAAGTATTGCGCTCGACAAACACCGGAATCTGTCTCGCATCCTGCACGGAACCGTCGATCTCCCTGTGCTGTGGCTACCGTCGCCCGCACCGTTCGCCTACAGTTTGGCCGGTCGACCGGCGATGATCGTCGCCGGTCAAGGCTTGACGGCGCGGCTGGATCCGGCCGCGGTGGGCGCCGTGCTGGCGCATGAGCACGCGCATGTGCGTGGCCGCCATCACCTGCTGGTCACGGTCGCCGAGGCTGTCGCCTACGCCGTGCCCTGGCTGCCGGTCGCGCGGTGTTCACCGGAACTGGTCCGTGCACTGGTCGAGCTCGACGCCGATGGACACGCGGCCGAAATGTTCGGATCCGCTGCTGTCCATCGCGCATTGACCCGCCTGGGCGATGTCCCGGCTCCCACATCCGTGCTGGCGATTGCCGAGGATTGTGTCGAATTGCGGCTCGCCCGCCTCGCCGAGGCGGGCGCCCGCAACCGAATTCACCCGCGCAGAGCGGCGGCTGCCGCCCTTGCAGCGCCCGCCCTGCCGGTCCTGCTGCTCGTGGCCACCTTCGTGGTGACGTCATGCGGCGAATAGCTGCTCGACTGTTCTGACCTGCCGGTCACGGTACTGCGAGCGGTCCGGTCATCGCATCCATGATGGGGCCGGCGAGGATTCCCACCGCTATCGATGCGGTCGCTGCCGCGTATGCCACCCACGTGTTGATCGGTTCCGGTGCGGTGCCCTGCCTGGCTCCGCTCAGGGTCGGCACGATCCAGCGCAGATAGTAGAAGACGCTCGCGACGGCGTTGGCGACCGCGACGACCACGAGCCACCCGTATCCGGCGTCGAATGCGGCGGTGAATACGCTCAACTTCCCGACGAAGACGCCGGTGGGCGGGGTGCCGATCAACCCGAGCAGACAGACGATCAACGCCACGATCACACTGGGATGCCGCCGCAACTTTCCGGTGTAGTCGTCGATCGTGCGCAGGGCGGGCATCGCGCATACCACGGCGAAAGCGCCGAGATTGGTTACCGCGTAGGCCGCCAGATAGATCAGTACGGCAGGTAGTGCGAGGTCGCTGCGGTCCAGTGCGACGACGCCGACGAGCAGGTAGCCGATCTGGCTGATCGTCGAATAGCCGAGCAGCCGCCGCACATCGGTTTGGAAGAAGGCCGCAAAGTTTCCGAGAACCATTGTGGCCGTGGCGATTATCGCGACCAGCAGGCGCCAGTTCAGTCCGCTCGGTTCCAGCACCATGGCAGCGAGGCGGTAGATCGCCACGACCGCGCCGAGTTTGGGCACGGTGGTGACCAGCGCCGCGACCGGTGCCCGGGTGCCCGCGACGACATCGGGGATCCAGAAATGTGCCGGCACCGCTCCCGCCTTGAACAACAGGCCACCGAGCACCGCGACCGCACCCACCACGAGCGCAGCCTGCGGCGCCCCGTGCGCACTAGACCCCAACGCCGGATACGCGGTGGCACCGCCCGCGCCGTAAACGATCGCCGCGCCGAACACCATGGTCGTCCCGAACAGCGCTCCCAACAGGTAATACTTCAGCGCCGCTTCGGTTCCCAGCCCGTCCTTGCCGAACCCGACGAGTGCGTAGAGGGGGACGCTCGCCAGCAGATAGGCCACGATCAATACCAGCAAGTCTTCGGCACCCGCGAGCAGGATCGCCCCGAGACCACTCAGGACGAGCAAGACGACGAACTCGGATTCTCTTGCCGCCCTGCGCGTTTCCGGCGCAGACATGGCCAGCAGCACCAGCAGCGAACTGGCTACGACCAACCGCACGGTATTGGTGGCCGCGTCGATGCCGTAGCTGCCGTCGAACACGGTGCGCGCCGGATCGCTCCACACCGGTACCGTGGTCGCGACGACGCCCACCGCACCCGCCGCGGCGATTACGCGCACGACCCATTGTCGTCGGCGCGGCAGGAACGAGCCGAGCAGCAAACCGGCGACCGCGGCGATGGCCAATGTCGCCTCCGGCGCCAGCGCGAGCAGATCCCGGACCATCATGTCCTCGGACATGGGCCCCATCTCTCCCATCTCAGCGCACCACCAACCGGCCGAGGGATGTCGCGGCCGGTTCGATGACATCGAGCAGGAAACGCGGCACGATGCCGATCACCAGCGACGCGCCCATCAAGGGAATGATCGACACCGCTTCTGGCGCAGTAAAATCGGCGAAGGGCTCGTCCCGCGATTCGCCGAGCGCCAGGCGTTGATAGGCCCGCAGCAGCAAGGCAGCGGTGATCAGAATTCCGAGGAACGCCAGCGCGGTGTACACCGGTGCGGGACCGAAGGATCCGGTGAAGATCTGGAATTCGGCGATGAACCCGGAGAAGCCGGGCAGTCCGAGCGAGGCGAACATGGCCGCGGCCATTGTGGCCGCGAATATCGGTGCCTGCCCGGCCAATCCGCCGTAGGCGTCGAGATCGTAGGTGTGGCGGCGCTCGTAGAGCACTCCGGCCAGCAGGAACAGGGCGCCGGTGATCAGGCCGTGGCTGACCATCTGGGTGACCGCACCGGTCACCGCGAGGGTGCGCGCTTGCTCACTGTTGTGCGCGATCAGTCCGGCCGCACCGACCGCCAGCACGATATAGCCCATGTGGTTGACCGAAGTGTAGGCGATCATGCGCTTGAAGTTGTTCTGCGCCAACGCGACCAGCGCACCGTAGAGCACGCTAATCACCCCGATGATCACGATCACCAGCGCATACCGTCGCCACGCATCGGGCAGCATCGGCATCGCAATCCGCACGAAGCCGTAAGTGCCCAATTTCAGCAGCACACCCGCCAGAATCGCCGAACCGGCCGCCGGTGCCTCGGTGTGCGCGGGCGGCAGCCAGGTATGGAACGGCACGGTCGGCGTCTTGACCGCCAAACCCACCACGATTGCCACCAGCGCGACCGTTCCGCGAGCAACGTTGCCGGCCAAAGGATTCGCCGCGGTCAACTCGACAATATCGAAGGTGTGCGGGTCCGCTGCCAGATACAGCACGATGAAGCCGACGAGCAGTGCCAGCGAGCCGATGAATGTGTACAGGAAAAACTGCAGTGCCGCCCGGCGCGCCTGCGTGTGTCCCCATCCGTTGATCACGAAGTACATCCCGACGATCGACAGATCGAAGAAAACGAAGAACAACACCAGATCCAGCGAGACGAAAACGCCCAGACAGACCGATTCCAGGAACAGGAACAACGCCGCGTACCACCGGACCCGCCGTGTTTCGCGCAGTGAATAGATCGCGCACGCCAGAAACAGCACCGTGGTCAACGCCAGCAACGGCAGGCTGAGCCCGTCGACGCCGACGTGATATCCGGCCCGCAGACTCGGAATCCAATCCACCCGTGCCTCGTCCGCGAACCCGCCGGCCGCGGGCGGATTGCGCCGATACCGCAGCCAGAGCGCGACGACCAGCGCCACTTCCACCGCGCTGCCGCCGATCCACAGCCACAGGGCGCCGCGGTCACCGATCCGCGGCAGGGCGACAACGGCGACCGCGACCAGCAGCGGCAGGAAGACTAGAACGCTGAGCACGCTCACCTCACCTTTCGGGGTCGCGCATTTGTCGCGACTGTGTGGATACCGGTGCTCACAGCACCACCATCAAGATCGCGGCCAGCACGACCAATCCGACCACGGCCTGGGCGTAATATTGATGAACCAGGCCGGTTTCCGGCCGCCGGGCCCATCGGCCCAGATCCCGTGCACCACTGGCGATCCCGTGAACAGCCCGCTCGACCGTCGACTCGACGCGGCGATCGAGCATTCGCGCGGTCGCTGTCGTCGCGGTGGCGCAGGCGTGCACGGCCTGGGCCAGCACGCGGTCGTCGAACCGGGCCAGTCCCCGCGCCACCGCGAATACGGGCGAGATAACGAACCGTTGTAGACCTCGCTCCAACCCGAGCCAATCCGCCAGAAAGGCAGGCGCAGGCAAATCGCCACGCCGCCGAAGCAGCAATGCCACGGCAGCGACCATCAGGACCGAAATCCCGCCGGACACCGACAGTTCCCATACCGGGATGACAGGTGAGCCCTCTGGTGCGACCACTGCGGCGAAACGATCACGCACTGCCGGCACCATCGCGCTCCCTCCGGCCAGCGCTGCCGCCGCCAGCACGACCAGCGCCAGCCGTTGTGTTATCCGCACTCGCCTGGTACCTGGTTCCTCCCTATCCCAGCGACTTTCGGTATCGCCGGCGCGAGACGACCACACCAGCACCAGCGCTCGCCCGGCATACACCGCGCCGAGCACCGCTGCGACGTACCCGACGAGATAGAGCGCGGTCGACGACTCTCGGGCCGCCGCGAGAACCGCATCCTTGGACGGCCACAGTGCAAACGGGGGCACTCCCGCCAAGCTGAGTGCGCCGGCGGTAAAGCACAGTCCCACAACGGGATAGGTTCGTGCCGAACCACGCAGACCGGTGAGATCCTTGGTGCCCAATGCGGTCAGCCACGCGCCCGCGCAGAGGAACAGCAGACTCTTCGTCACCGCATGCGCCACCAGATGCCCGGACCCGGCCGCCACTCCCCCGGCACCCGCTGCGAGCACCATCAACCCGACCTGCGCACAGGTCGACGCGGCCAGCAGCTGTTTGAGGTCGCGCTGACAGACCGCCACCGCACCGAGTGCCACGGCGGTGAGCGCACCCACCCACGCGACCACCGGACCTGCCCAGTCGGTCGCGGCCAGCAGCGGATGCAGACGCAATAACAGATACGCGCCGGCCGCGACCATCGTGGCCGAATGCAGCAGCGCCGAAACAGGACTGGGACCGGCCATCGCACGCGACAACCAGAAGCTGAACGGCAACTGCGCCGACTTCCCCAGGGCCGCAAGCACAATCCCAGCAGTGGCCGCATCACGCCATCCGGCGGGTAGGGCAGGCATAGAACCGAGTTGGAGCGCGCCCGCCCCACCGGCCAAGGTGGCACCGGCGGCCAGATACATGCCGAGATCTCCGGTGCGGGTGGTTAGAAAGGCCACGAGGCCAGAGGAGGCCCGATAGTTGTCCTGCCAATGGAATCCGATCAGCGCATACGATGCCGCGCCCATCAGTTCCCACGCCATCAGCAGGGCGGGCAGGGTTTGCGCGGTCACGGTGGTCAGCATTGCGGCGGCGAACAGCAGCATCAGCCCGAAGAACCGCGCCCGCGGTTCGTCGGGCGCCAAATCTCCTGCGACGAACAGCAATACGGCAGTCACGATCGCGGCGACGGTCACGATCATCACCGCGGACAGGCCGTCCACCGCCAGATCGAAGGAAATGCCCGACAGCATCGGGAGCGAACTACTCGGGCGCGCAATGGCATTCACGACGGCGAGCGTCGTCGCGGCGACAGCCGTCAGGACACCTGCCCCCGCAGCCCATCGATCCGCACGTCGCCCGCACACGGCAAGTGCCGCTCCCACCAGCGCCGGTAACGCGATCATCGACCACAGCACGGTCAGCCCTTCAGGTCCGCGGCCGCGTCGACCATATCGACATCACGAGCCCGGAAGATCGCGGTGGTCACGGCGAATCCGGCCGCCATCTCCACCGCCATCGCGGTCACCGCCACCACCACGAGGACCTGTGCGTCCGCCGAGGGCCACACGAAATACCAGAACGCCACCGCCGCCACGATGACCGCGTTGATCATCAGCTCGAGCCCCATCATGACCATCACGATCGACTGCTGCGACAGCACACCGAACAGGCCGACACTGAACAACGCCGCGGCGAGAACGAGGTATTCGGGCAGATTCATCGGCCGACACCCCCCTCGACGGGGTCATCCGGTGTTCGTCGACTCAGGTCGTCGCCGTAACGGTCGTAGCGGCCACGGTGGGTCGCCAGCACGACTGTCGCGACGATGGTGGCGAACAGCACCAGCCCGACGATGATCATCACCAGCATCTTCGGCCCCATGAGGGCTTCACCGAGGGCCCGCGTGGGATCGGCCGACCGGGCGGCAGTGCGCTCGGGCCAATCCACGAAAAAGGCGATACCGGCCAGGGCGGCGAACACCGCCGCCGAGATGCCAAGAGCGGCTTTCTGGTTGTGCACCATCGTCATCGGCATCAGACCGGCCGGATTCATCATGTACATCACCATGAAGACCACCATGATGACCATCTCCATGATCATCATCAGCGCGACCAGCACTCCGAGATAGTCGAGGTCGACGAGGAATACGGTGCCCGCGACGAACAGGAACGACACCAGCAGCGCGAACGTCGCGCGGGCCATCGAATCGACCCGGAACACCGCGATCCCGGAGGCCACGGCGCCCGCCGCGCATATCCAGAACAGCACCTGCTGCCACATTGCCGCACCTCCCTTTCAGCGGATGACCACGATCGAAACCACCAGCGCCTGCAGCAATGTGAGCGGCAACAGGGCCACCCAGGCGACTTCCATGTAGCGCGACATCCGGACCGTCGGCCACCGGTGTCCCAGCCACATCAGCACACCCAGCACCGCCACGGTCTTGATCGACACCCACAGCCACGACGGAAGCAACGGACCCGACCCACCGCCGAGAAACAACGGCACCGCCATCGCCGCGGCAGCCACGAACAACACCCGGCGTCCGGCAACCAGCAGCAGCCGATCGATCCCGGACAACTCAGCCAGCACACCGCCGGAAATATCACGCCCGGTCGCAGCATCGAACGGCCTGCTGAACGACATCGCCGGAACCGACAGCAGATACACGATGAAAGCGACCGGCATGATGACGACGAACCAACGGTCCTGTTGTGCGGCAACAATATCGGTGACCCGCAGCGATCCGGCTCCGATCGCGGCGCACGTCAACGCGAACATATGCGGCAACTCATACGCCAGCCCCTGCGCCACGAAGCGATAGCCCCCGACGAGCGAGAACGCCGAGTTCGCGCCCCAGCCGGCCAGCCACACCGCGGCCCAGGCCACGACCTCCAGCGTGTTGAACCACACCAGCGACACCGAATTGTCCAGCACCACAACATCACCCAGCGGAACCAAGGCCGCCGCAGCCATCCCGGCGATCAGCAGGACGAGGCCGGAGCTGCGCCACAGCAGAGTGTCGGCGCCCACGATGCGCCGACGCTGCTGCACAATCAGCAGCGCGGTCGAGCGCAGCGGGCCCAGGGCTGCGTCGACAGGTGCTCCGGCGGCCCTCGCCCGCCACGCGGCATCCACCATCGCGAAGCCTGTCGCTACCACGGCGACGATCACCGGTAGCAACACCGCCAACCACGAAGGGGCCGACTCAACCATGCACTGCTCCCGTCGAATTCGACGACCAGGCCAGCAACTCCACATCCGGGGCGAGGCTTGCGACGATCAGGCGCGCTTCCGCCAGTTCCGCACCACGCAGCAGATCCGGCAAGCTGTCGACGATCCATCGCGCACACGCGACACGCTCCGCCACGTATTCGCCTGGCTTCAAAGCAGTTTCGCCGTCCGAATCGGCGTCCACGATGTCGTGAATCCACCGCAGCAGCCGAGAATGAGCGTCGCCGGCGATTTCGGTGGGAACCTCCGGCCCCTCGGCGATATGCCCGACCCGACGCAGCGACCACCGAAGCATCGACGATACCGTAACCTGCCGCGCCCAGCGATTCAGCCGGGCCGGAAAATCTTCTGGTGCATCCTCGATCAGCAGCTCGTCACGAAGTCGACAGGCGACAGTGGCTTTATCGTCCCAGCCGGCCACCGCCAGCAGCGCGGCCGCAGCATCCAAACGCCGTGCTGCCGAGTATCTTTCACCATCACCCACGGTCACTGGCTCACCTGCAGATGCGCGCAGCCACGGACGAACCCAAAACGGGTCGGCATGGGCGGGCGGATCGAGCAGCGACACGACCACCTCATCGATGACGTCGCCCTGCATCGTCGTGGTGAGCGCCAATCCGGCCGGCCAGAACACCGAAACCGGCCCCAGTGGCAGCGTCAGCACATCCAGCATCAGCCCGTCACGGTCGGGCGCACGATCGGCCATCACGAGCCCGCCGGGTAGTTCCATCCCCATGTCGTGTCCGTGATGTCCGTGCCCACCGTGACCCCCGTGCCCACCGTTATCCCCGTGCGCACTGTGGTGGTCGTGTCCGCCGTGATGCTCGTGCCCATCGCAGTGCTCGTTGTCACTTCCCCCGTGCTCCATTCCCATATGGCTTGCCGACTCACCACCATGACTCATGCGATCGGCATGGTCAGGGCCGTGGGCATTGTGATGAGGTGCACCGCTCGCGTCCGGATCCTCGTGGCCGGCATCTCCATGGGCAGCCGGGCGCGGCCCGTGATCAGCGCCGGAGTGGCCGTGCACGCGGCCTTCTCCTGCCTGGCCCATGTCGCGATCATGCGATCGGTTGTCGTGCGGGTTGCCGCCAGGATTTACCCAATCGTCATCGCTACTCGCGGCTGCTGAGTCATCCCGCGGCGCTTCAGCTTCGGCGTCCATGGACGACGGTGCAGTATGGTGGTGCTGCTCGGTATGCTGGGAGTGGGTCTCATCACCCAGGCCGGGCACATCAGGTGGCATTCCGTGTTCGTGTGCCATGTGCTCGTGATGGCCAGAGTCGCCGTCATGGCCGGAAGCAGAACTGGTGCCGTAGTAGTGCCCGCCCGCCTCATCCGAATCCTCATGGCCGGCAGGGTGGCGCGCGGACTCGTGATCGCCATGGGCTGGGCTCGCCCCACCGCCGGCGCCCCCGTGTCCGTGGTGGCTCGAAACGTGGAGTTCGGCATCGGCGTTCGCTTGTCCTGAGTCGGTCGACCGCATTCGGCGCACCGCAGCCGTCAGTTTCGCCTCGACGTCATCGCCTTCTGCGATGTCTACCCGCGCGTGCGGTTCGGGCACGGTGGCCATCAGTCGCAGGAGGTAAGCCTCGAAATCCGCTGCGGCCGTTCCCGCGACGATCACCAGGTTGGCCGCCGCGGGGTTTTGCGCTGCGCGCCAGCCGTTCTCGCGGACGACCCGCTCGACGGCGAGCCGAGCTCCGGTCCCGCCCGGCACCGTCACGATCAGCGGCACAATCGCCGCCCGCTTCCGCAGCCACGCACTCAGACCCATCGCAGCGCACCCTCTCGCCACGCGTAGAGGACTCCGATCATGAGCACGGCAAGGAATCCGAACATCTCGATCACCGCGGTGGCGCCGATGTCGGCGACGACGACAGCCCACGGATACATAAATGCCATCTCCATGTCGAAAGCCAGGAAGACCATCGTGATCGCATACCAGCGAACGTGATAGCGCGAGACCGCGTGCTCGACGGGGGCCGCTCCGGAGAGGAACGGCTTGATCTCGGTCGCGATCGGCACGGTCCGGCACACGCGTGCCGCGGCGTGGATAACCGCGATCGAAGCACCCATGACACCCAGCAACACCAGCAGATTCACCACGACGACCACCTCCTCCCTTGCCTCGCGGCGACGATGCTGTCTCGCCACGTCTTTCGGTGGCACAACGCACCATCGGACCATATACGGCTACCCGGTAGTGGTAAATACCAGAGAACCCGCCGCTTGATGACCAGCAAAGCTACCTCTCGGCAATCCAAATTCCGGTCCACTACCCGCCCCGTAAACTACTATGTTGGATAGTAAGAAAGGGTTGCGCCGCGCCGTCGCCCAGCAGCGAGAAGTCGAGGAGTGCCCATGTCCGGTCCGCGTTATCGGCTATTTGCCGCCGCAGCCCTCGCCCTGGTCTCCGCCCTCACTATTTCGGCATGTTCGTCCTCCTCCCAGTCGAGCGGCGGCGGATCGGCGGCCACACCCGCACCCGCAGCCATTTCGATCACCCCCGGCCAGGGCACCCGAGACGTCGATCCCTCGGCTCGGGTCCAGGTGAGCACGAGCGACGGGGTGCTGTCGTCGGTGACCATGACGAACGAGCAGGGCAAGGCCATCGACGGGATCATGACGCCGGACAAGACCGAATGGAAACCGGCCGTTCCGCTCGGCTACGGACGGACCTACACCGTGCGCGCGGAAGGGATCAGTGTCGCCGGACCCACGGGACCGGTCACATCGTCGTTCTCTACGCTCACCCCGCGCAATCAGACGACGGTGTACCTCACCACGACCGGCGGCCAGCCTCTGGCCGACGGCGGGACCTACGGCGTCGGCACCGTGATCGTCGCACACTTCGACGAGGACATTCCCGACCGCGCGGCCGCGGAGAAGCGGCTGACTGTCACCACAGATCCGGCCGTCGACGGCGCCTGGTACTGGGTCGACAACCGCAACGCGCACTGGCGTCCGCGCGAGTACTACCGGCCCGGCACCAAGGTGACCGTCTCGGCGAGGATCTACGGCGCGGAGCTGGGCCAGGGCCTGTTCGGGCAGGAAGACAGCTCCACGACGTTCACCATCGGCCCGTCGCACGTCTCCATCGCCGACGACAACACCAAGCAGGTGCAGGTGTTCGAGAACGGGCAACTGGTGCGCACCATGCCCACCTCCATGGGCATGGGGGGCAGTGAGGTCATCGCCGGCAAGACGATCACGTTCTGGACCCAGCCCGGGGTCTACACCGTGATGGGCAAGGCCAACCCCGTCATCATGGACTCCTCCACCTACGGACTGCCGGTGAATTCGCGACTAGGCTACAAGGAAGCCATCAACTGGGCCACTCAGATCAGCACCGATGGCATCTACCTGCACCAACTCGACTCCACCGTGTGGGCGCAAGGCAATACCGACACCTCACACGGCTGCCTGAATCTGAATCTCGACAACGCGCAGTGGTTCTACAACTTCTCCATACCCGGCGATGTCGTCGAAATCCGCAATACGGGCGGCGCACCCCTCGAGGTCTGGCAGAACGGCGACTGGAGCGTGCCGTGGGATCAGTGGCAACAGGGCAGCGCGCTGCGCTGAAGACTAAGCCCGGCGGCGTCTCACCGCGTCGCAGCCGCCGGAACTCCACACGATCGCTCCCCGCGCAGGCGCCGCACCAACGCCCAGCCGAGCAAGGCCAGCGACCCTACCGCGAGTATCGGCTGCACCGGCGCCCACAACGTCAACGCTCCACTGACGCCGATAATGGCGACCACGAGCTTGTTACATACCGGGCACCCCACGGCAAACGCGGACAACAGATTCGCCCACGCCCCTGCCGTGGGAGCCTTGGCCGACAGCGGACTGCGCACGTACGTCGCCATGATCAGGCCACTGAGGATCGCCGTCGCGAGCCACACCGGGTAGTTCCACCACAGCACCGGCGTCATCCGGGTATAGAACGGCGTCGATATCACCCCGGTCGGAACGCCCACGACCACGGCCGCGAGTACCGCAACCCCGAGCGCTACTACCCAGCGCCGCAACTTCCACTGAGAGATCGTCACAGATCAGCACCCCTTCTCGGACGCTTGCCGAATGTCCTCAGCAAATTACTAACTCGAATAGTAGTTCAGGGCTTGGCGGCCATCGACAAGCCATGTACCTTCTACGTACGTAGGTAGATAGTAGATAGACCGCCCCGCTCGTGGATCGTGTTACGCCACAACACTTGCGCGGCCCGCAACCTGCCGTTCCCGGCAGAAAGGATCGATCCGACCATGACGAAGCGTTCCGCCAACCGCCGCCGTCTCGCCACCGTGCTCGCACTCGCCACCGCGGCCCCGCTGGGCGCCGCCGTACTTTTCGCGGGCACCGCCTCGGCCGCCCCTGCTGCGGGTCCGGGTTCGGCACTGCAAGACATCAAGGGCCACCGCCACGGGCATGGGCATGGACACGGCCATGGCCACGGTCACGGCCGGAATGGACAGGGCTGGAACGGCTTCCGGCTGCCCGGTAGCGGCAGCGCTCTGTAGTTCGCGAAGCAGCCCGACGGTTCGGCCGCGTGGACACGGCCGAGCCGTCAGCCCAAAGCTCAGGCCGTAGTTCCGCAGCTACTCCACCCGCTGAAAGGCAGCGCAATGAATACCGGCGTCTCACAAGAACCTTCGAAGATCCGCCCGAAGCGATCGATCCTCAGACTCGGCGTAGCGGTAGCTGCATCGGCCCTCGCCGTGTCGGTCCCGATGGCGCCCGCACTCGCCGCCCCTGACGCCACACCGCAAGCCGAGCGTGCGAGCTATCCCCTGTCGATGCCGCCGACCCCGTACATCCCACCAGCCCCGCACGCACCGGCTCCGCCGCACCGCGCCATCCCGGGCCCTGGCCGACCGAGTTTTCCGAACTACGACCGGCACCCCAACACGCCCGCGCCCCATCGGAGTCTGCCTCCGACGGGTAGTGCGTGGTGACCCCGGCGTAGGGCCAGGACTGTGGCACATTCGAGCTGCGAACTCGCGCGCCATTCAAGAACACAGGTAGCGAATAGCTACTATGTTGGGCCGTAGATAGCTTGACTAGAGGCCGTAGTCGCACCGACCGACAGTGCACTGTCAGGGGCGCAATGCGACCATGCTCGGCGCACCCGCGCTCGGCAGGCACGGCGCTGCGCTTCAACGGCGTCGCCAGGTATCGCGAGAGATTGGAGCGCAAATCATGAGCGGGGGCTTGGTGGTCGTATCGCCACATTTCGATGATGCGGCGCTCTCGGTCGGCGCGCTCATCGCCCGGTCGGCCGCAGCAGGCGATCCTGTTCGGGTGCTGACGGTCTACACGGAACCACCGTCGCGCGCGGAATTGCCCGGCAGGAGCCGGCTCTTCGGCGACTACGCGACCCGGCAGGCCGAAGACGACCGTGCAATGATCCTCCTCGGCGCGGCGTCGCGTCGGCTTGGTTTGCGCGAGCGACTGTTTCGTCAGCCGCCGTTGAAACGAAGCACCGATCTTTTCCGGACCTCCGGTCGACTTTTGGAGTCGGCCGAACTTTTGACTATCGAGCGATGCATAGTCGAGTTGCTCGAGGACCCCGGTATTCGGATTCTGGCTCCGCTGGGCATCGGCAACCACTACGACCATGTAGAAGTTGCGACCGCGGCGATTCGCGTCGCGGCTGTGCACGCCCCAACGAACCGCATCGAGTTCTACGAAGATTTTCCGGCACTGTCGGAGTTGTGGCGGCGCCGCCATCCGGTCGCGCGCACGTTACCACAGCTGTTGAGGTCAGCCCCCTTATGGGCCAGCCCGGCAGCCGGGATCGTCATGGAAGCGATGTCGGTGCTGTCACGGGGACCCACGTCCCCGGATCTTGCGGGACAGAGCCCGCGCGATGGTGCGCACTGGTCGGCCCGGATCGCTCCAGTAGATGGCTACGAGAAGGTGAAGCTGCGTGCGATTGCCCAGTACCGCACCCAGTTACAAGCATCGGGCGCTGACGAGCATCCGATGGCCAAGCTGATCCGCCGCGCACACCACTGCCGCGGCGGAGAAATCCTGTGGCGGCTCGATCTCGCCCGGACTCCCCCGACGATGCTCCCCTGAAATTGAGCGGACGGTGATGGTCGTCTCGGCGCCTGACGGCTATCTGTCTGGGCGAGTGAATCTACCGTTGACGGGTATCACACGCACGAGCGAAGCGGTGACGCGCCGGAAGTATCGATACGGGCGAGACCGCACCAACATGAGATCCCCAAATCGAGCAAGGAGATCCGGATGCATGCACGATCGCTAGTGTTTCGATGGACGGTGGCCGGACTTGCCGCGGCGAGTGTGGTGGTAGTCGCCGGCTGTAGTGACCGCAGCGGCACCGGCTCCACCACAACAGCCACAACGATGCCGACTACCAGCATGAGCGGCATGGCCCAGTCTTCGTCTCGGCAGGCACCGACTCGTACCGATTTCAACGACGCCGACGTCACCTTCTTGCAGGAAATGTATCCCCATCACGCACAGGCTGTGCAGATGGCCGACCTGGCTCCGGCACGGACGCAGAACCAGCAGATACTCCAACTGGCGACCGAGATCAAGAACGCCCAGCAGCCCGAGATGACTCAGATCCGCTCGCTGCTGCAGCAATTCGGTAAACCGGGCCCGTCGGCCGATACCGGCGGCATGCAGGACATGCCGGGCATGCCGAACATGCCCGGGATGATGTCCACCCAGCAAATGCAGGACCTGCAATCGAAGTCCGGCAGCGACTTCGACCGCACGTTTCTGTCGATGATGATCGAGCATCACACCGGCGCCATCAATATGGCCAAGACTGAGCAGGCCCAGGGCGTCAATCCCGACGCACGCAAACTCGCCGATTCAGTCGTCACCAGCCAGCAGGCAGAAATCGACCGAATGAAGGCCATGTTGGGACAGCGCTGAGCAAGGGTTGGACCGACCGCCTCATGGACTCTTTCTCCTGATCAGCTGCCTGACCCCGGCAACGCCATTTCAGCGGAGATTCAACTCAGGTCTCGGGCCAGTTCCTCGATGGGCCGCATCCCTGTGCCGAACCGCATGATCGCCTCGCGGTGCGCACGAAGTTCGCCATAGGGCAGGTACCGCACTTTCAGGTCGGCAACGCGACTGAAGGCGGGGCGCCTGATCTGCGCTCGAACCTCCTGTTCGCGCGAATCCGGCGCGACGAGGAACAATCCCCGCGCGGCAGCGGGTTCCCCACTGAGCGCGAGATCGAGCATCCGGACGATCCCGGAGTAGATCGAGGTCGTGTGCTCCACCTCGAACGCGGCGGCGACGCTTCCGCGACTGTCGAACCACAGCACATCGATCAATCCGATCGCATCCGCTGCCGGACTCGACGCCAGGGCAACCGGCAGCGCGGCCAGACACCCGTCCCCCAGGCGACCGCCGTCATATTCGCGACCGCGGTCGTTGCTTGCCATCCAGACATCGAATCCGAGGGCACGGCCGAGATCGCGTAGCCAACCCTGAACCTCGGTATGCGACACATCGTCACGCATCGCCCGATCCCGGGCCTTGTCGACAGCGGCGTCCGACCGCACCAGTACCAGATCCGCCTCCCACGCAGCACGGGCATTCGCATCCACACCGGCGCGAGGCGGCGCCACATACCGCCCTTGCCCGAGGTCGAACAACAGTCCGGCGACCGCGCCGAGGTCGTTGGACAACAAATTCCGGTGGGTGGCATTGAGCGCCAACATCCCCTCCCGCATGGCCAGATACTGGTCCCATTTGCCGAGCTTGACCCGTGCGCCGACGAGGGCGTTGTAGCCGTTGACGATCGCGGTATTGAACGGCGCTGCCACTGTGGGATGCAGGAAGTACAGCAGATTCGCGGCGGCGGGCCCGAGCCCTTTGATGTTCTGTCCGGCCAACACCCGGATAGCGGCCAGCACCTGGGCCTCGGTGGTGCAACAGCGGCAGGTTTCCAGCATCCGGGCGAAAGCCAGCTGGTTGTCACGGTTTTCGTAGATATCGGGGATGCGGAGCTTCGGTTTCCACAGAAAGGCATGATCGGCGCCCTTGAACATCTGCCGCTGTTCGGCGATGGACCCGACGACCGTCTCGAGCGACGATCCCTTGTAGGCGACCCCGAACGTGTCGGCCTCGATCTCGCGAACCACCTCCTCGATACCGCGCCGGATGGAACGAAAATTCTTCAGCCTCTCTTCCCAGAGGAACCAGGTGCGATACGTCCCGCCAGGGTCGTCGCGCCACCGCCGAATCAGCGCGGCAACCGCATCGTGGTCGAGATCGAGAACTTTGGACGCCGAAGGCGCCGACGGAGTAAGAGCCACGACATCACATCGCCATCTGCCGGGCATTTGTTAGATGGATGTCGGACAGATCGGGAAGACCACTACCAACGCTGTCCCTCAACGGGTTTCAGCCACTGAGAAATCCCGTGGCTTCGTTCCCCAGATGCCGGCTCATCAAGCTCCCGTAGTGCCCGCGCCGACGCCGGACCAGCAACGTGACGTCCGGTACCAGTGCGGCTGTGCGAGCCGCAATGTCCGACGACAGGAATGGATCTCGTTCGCCTTCAATCAGTAGCAGAGGTGATCCGATGTCCTGCAACCGATTCCGGCAATCGAACGCGACCGGCGCCTCGGCCGTGACGATCCCGTCGGCCAGGCCCTCGCCACGATCGTCCAAGTCCCGTGCCCACATCACGGCGCGCGTGAGGGGAACCGGTGACCGCTGCGCGGTAATCAGCACAATCTACGTAGACAAATAGTAGTTTCGCGGCGCGATGGTTATAGTCGTGGTGTGATCGCCGCCGGGATTCGCGCATGGACTGTTCGAGCAGTCTTTGCCGTTCTCGTTACCCTCGGCTTGCTCGGCTTGGGATCGAGCCATTGCCAGCTGATCAATGCCGCCCGAACCGAATCGACACACACGGATTCGGTTTCTGCGGTCAATGTTCCGGGCAACCGGATTACGGCTTCGCCGGTCAAGATCGGCTACGCCCATGCTACGCATGAACATTCCGACGGCGATAACAAGTTTGCGCCCGGACACTCGACGGTCAAGTCGGTAGCGCCCCGCCCGGAAAGCGCGACCGCCGCGTTGCCCGTGTCGAGCATCACGCCCGCCGATATCGCGCCGCCTCGAACTGCCAGCATGCGCGCTCCACCACGCACCGAGTCGACCAGCTCCCAGGGCCGCGCAATTCTCACTCGATTCTGTATCTCCCGACGCTGACTGACGGGTCAGCGCCAGACCGAGAATCTCGGTCGGTGGCTGCTGCCCTCATCCGTCCCGCTGCCGTGCCCGGCTGCGGCTCACAGAATCGAACCCACATGAATAGGCCTTCCCTCGGCAACCCCCAGCACGTCACCTCCACCATCGGTCGCCCGCAACGCCAGTTTTCCCGAGACTCTCAGGAGTGCCCCACAGTGAGCCAAAATGGCCGTCCTGTTGTTCTGATCGCCGACAAGCTCGCCCAGTCGACCGTCGATGCGCTCGGTGACGGTGTCGAGGTTCGCTGGGTCGACGGCCCCAATCGACCCGAGCTGCTGGCCGCCGTGCCCGAGGCCGACGCGCTGCTGGTCCGTTCGGCCACCACCGTCGACGCCGAGGTGCTCGAGGCCGGTAAGAACCTCAAGATCGTCGCCCGCGCCGGCGTCGGCCTCGACAATGTCGACGTGCCCGCGGCCACCGAGCGCGGTGTCATGGTCGTCAACGCGCCGACCTCCAACATCCACACCGCGGCCGAGCATGCCGTCACCCTGCTGCTGGCCGCCGCCCGCCAGATCCCGGCCGCCGACGCCACCCTGCGCGAGCACACGTGGCAGCGCAGCAAGTTCAATGGTGTCGAGATCTTCGGCAAGACCGTCGGCGTCATCGGCCTGGGCCGTATCGGCCAGCTGTTCGCGCAGCGCCTCGCCGCCTTCGAGACCAAGGTCATCGCCTACGACCCGTACACCTCCCCGGCCCGCGCCGCCCAGCTGGGCATCGAGCTGCTGAGCCTGGACGAGGTGCTCGAGCGCGCCGACTTCATCTCCATTCACCTGCCCAAGACTCCCGAGACCAAGGGCATGCTGAACAAGGAGACCCTGGCCAAGACCAAGAAGGGCGTCATCATCGTCAACGCCGCCCGCGGCGGTCTGATCGACGAGCAGGCCCTGGCCGATGCCATCACCTCCGGCCACGTGCGCGCCGCCGGCATCGACGTGTTCGAGACCGAGCCGTCGACCGACAGCCCGCTGTTCGAGCTGCCGCAGGTCGTTGTGACCCCGCACCTGGGCGCATCCACCGCCGAGGCCCAGGACCGCGCCGGAACCGATGTCGCCAAGTCGGTGCAGCTCGCCCTCGCGGGTGAGTTCGTGCCCGGTGCGGTGAACGTCGCCGGTGGCGCGGTCAGCGAGATCGTCGCGCCCTGGCTGGACATCGTGCGCAAGCAGGGTGTGTTGCTGGGCGCCCTCGCCGACGAGCTGCCGGTCTCCCTCGAACTCCAGGTGCGCGGCGAGCTGTCCTCGGAAGAGGTTGCGGTGCTGGAACTCTCGGCGCTGCGTGGCGTGTTCTCCGCGCACGTCGAGGACGCGGTCACCTTCGTCAACGCCCCGTCGCTGGCCGAGGAGCGGGGTCTCGAGGCCTCCGTCACCACCCACAGCGAGAGCCCGACCCACCGCAGCCTGGTCGACCTGCGCGCCGTATTCGGCGACGGCCGCACCCTGAACGTCGCCGGCACCCTGACCGAGCCCGCTCAGGTCGAGAAGATCGTCAACATCAACGGCCGCAACTACGACATGCGCGCCGAGGGCCTCAACCTGGCGATCCTCAACTACGACGACCGCCCGGGTGCCCTGGGCAAGATCGGCACCAAGCTGGGCGAGGCGGCCATCGACATCAAGGCCGCGCAGCTGAGCCAGGACATCGACAAGGAAGGCGCGACCGTCATCCTGCGCGTCAACGAATCCGTCCCGGCCGATGTGCAGTCCGCGATCGCCGAGGCCGTCGGCGCCGCGAAGGTGGCCCAGGTCGACCTGAGCTGAGCGCGGGGTGGTATTCGGTCAAATATCCTCCGCGCCCGAAAACCCCTGTGCGAGTAGCGAAATCGATACAGCGGGAACGCAGGTATTCCCAGCGCGGACAATCGAATACTCTGTGCAGTACGCACGCAGCGCCCAGCTGATTCGGTCCCCGTCACGAGGGGCCCCGCTCATCACACTGAACATCCCAGTCGATTTCCAGGGAAAGGTGACCACGTGAGCAGTGCAGTTTGCCTGCTGCTCTACGGATTCGTCGTCGCGGTCCTCGCGCCTTCGGTACTGCGTCGCTACACGCGCGACGGCATCGCACCGCGGCTGGGTTTGACCGCCTGGCTGTGCGCGATCGTCTCGGTCGCAGTCTCGTGGGCTGCCGCGATTGTGGTGGTCGTCGTCGATATCGCGCACGACATGTCTCACCCCGGCGAGACCAGCATTCTGGACAGCTGCCTGCTCCAGCTGCACGACGCGGCGACCGGGCAATACGGGGCAGTTATCCAGGTAGCCCTGCTGTCGCTGGCCGCTATGGCCGCCGTCGCGGGCGGATTTCTGCTCGCCCGGTTGACAGCCGGCCTGCTGCGAGCGCGATCGGTGACACATGATCACGCCCGCATGGCGCGGGTCATCGGTCGGCACAATTCCCGGTTGGACGTTTTCGTCATCGATCTCGATGAACCGATGGCCTATTGCGTCGCCGGCAAACCCGACACCGTGGTGGTCACCCAGGGCGTGGTCGAAGCCTTGGACGATGCCCATCTGCAAGCCGTACTGGCGCACGAACGCGCACATCTCGCCGGTCGCCACCACGTGCTCCTGGCCCTGACTCGCGGACTGGCCGGCCTGTTTCCACGAGTCCAGCTTTTCCGGGCCGGGGCCGTCGAAGTGGCCCAGCTCGCGGAGATGTGTGCCGACGACGTGGCCGCCAGATCCCACGGAAACCGGACCGTCACCTCGGCTCTTCTCGTGCTGTCCGGTGCCGGAGAGCGAGCAGGTGCGCTCGGCGCCGCCGGGACCAGTGTCGCCGCCCGGGTGGAACGCCTCACCATCAACGTCCGCCCGCAACGACGGTGGGCAACGCGGCTGAAACTCAGCGCCGCCACCGCATTCGCCACGGTGGGCCCTTTGGTGGCGATGGTCATGTCGGCGGTGGGCCTGGCAGTGTGCACCGCAGACGACGATCAAGCCACGGCACTGGGTTCGCACATCATCGCGGTCGCGTTGCACCAACTCGGCTGCGACGACCACCATCCCCACGCGCAACCGCACACCTATTCGGCAATCGCGCGCACTGTTTCTCGACCCTCACATTGATCGCCCGGTCACCCACAACCTGCGCGCGGCGTCGCTTGGGCCCGACAAAGGAGCGGTCGGGGTCGACAAGCCTATGAGGGAACGACTTGTCGACCCCGATCGCAGACGCCGCTGCTGAATTCGGCGCCCTCGCGGTGCGGTAACGCACCGCAAGCCTTCCCACGAATACTATCTACGTACGTAAATAGTATCCACTCCGCGGTTGGATTGTGACTTAGGTAACATCCACGGGGCTGGAGGTAGGCGATCAGCACCCCATACGTCGGCGTAGCGCGGCCAGGAGTCCTTCAGACTCCTCGGCGCTCATGCCGTTGATGAAATGCGTCAGGACAACCTCGAATCGGCCACCCACCCCCAGCGCCTCTCGCATCAGACGCGCGCAGTACTCCTCCCGCGTCACCGTCGGCCAGTAATGAAAGGCCTTGCCCTCGCGCGCCCGGTCCAGCCACCCCTTGCGGCGTAAGTTGTCCATAGTCGACAACACCGTGGTGTAGGCGATCTCACGCTCCCCCGACATTTCGTCGTATATCTCCCGGACCGTGACCGAATCCGTGCGGCCCCACACCCGATCCATCACCACCGATTCCAAGTCTCCGAATCCTCGCGAGCTCACCCCTCGATCTCCTCACCTTGCGAACTCGGTCGCGCCGCCGACAGTCGAAGACGACGACTTTCCTACTATGCGAGACCGTAGGAAATGATCGTACGGCGGGGTATCACCAGGCTCAACCTGGTTAACGAAACGGAAACTCGAGGCCAGTCACCGGCCCGATCGGAAGTTCACTGCGAGAATTCGACCGAGCGGGCCGGCGTCGTCGGGCCTACATGGATCCCATCATGCGGCACATCATCGCGCAGATCGCCTGGAGCGGGTTCATCGATTCACCTCCCTTCGATCCTCCGGACCACGCCGACATCGCACCGGCCTGGACCAGTGCCGTACTATATACGTACGTAATTAGTATTAAGGGTGGGCCTCCACCCTCGCGACTCGCATACATCGGAGGCTCTGCAATGTCACCAACTCTGTCCACAGTCGCCCTGCTGGCCTGCCCGGTCGGGATGGGTTTGATGATGCTGCTCATGATGCGCGGCGGCGGCAAACACGCGCCCGACTCCGGGTCGGCAGGCGACGCCCACGAAATCGCCGCGCTGCGGTCCGAGATCGCCAAACTCAAAGGCGTCGGCGCCCCGGCGAACGCGGGGCGACCGGAATGACCGGGCCTGCCGGGCAGCTTGCGGACGACGCGGACCCGCAAGCCCCGGACCACCTGCGTTCTACGTACGTGGATAGTATGCGAGCAGCAGACGAGGGGTTCGGTACCCAGGGCGCTAGCCGCGGCGATCACGCGCACCGGATGCCCACGACGACGAGGAGACAACCGATGGCACATCGTTTCGGTGAGCTGGAAACGGTCATCATGGACCGGGTGTGGTCGGCGCAGAACACCATCACCGTCCGCGAGGTGTTCGAAGACCTCGCCCGCGATCGCGAGATCGCCTACACCACCGTGATGTCGACGATGGACAACCTCCACCGCAAAGGCTGGCTCGAACGCGACAAGCACGGCAAGGCCTACCACTACCGGCCCCGCCTGAGCCGCGAGGAATACAGCGCCCAGCTCATGCGCGCTGCCCTCGACAGCGCACCATCGGATCTGGTACTGGCCCATTTCGTCGAGCAGATCTCCGAGGACGAATCGGTGACCCTGCGAAAGATGTTGCGGCGCTTGACATCGAAGAAGGACCGCGGGTGAGCCTCGCGGTCTGTGTGCTGCTCTACACCGGCATGGTTTGCGCGGTGGCACCACGCGTGCTGGCTCGGCTGACCGAGCGAGGCAATGCTCCCGCTGTCGGCGTGGCGGTGTGGCTCGTGGTACTCGCCAGCGTGCTCGCGGGCTGGGTCGCCGCAGCGGTCGCGCTGACTGCACAGGCGGTGCACGTATGGAGTCAACCGGGCCGCTCGGCACTGGGCGACTGCTTCACCGCCCTGCATTCCGTCGCGGTCGGCGGCCACGGCCGGCCCGCACAGGTGGTGGCGTTGACCGCGGCCGCGGGCCTGACGGCATTCGTCGCACTGTTGGGTGCGCGCACGGCGCGAGCACTCACTCGTGCGCGCACGACCAGCCGCGATCACGCCGAGTCGGCGCTGATCATCGGCCGACGGGTCGATGGGGTGGACGGCGTGGTCATCGATGCCCCGCAGAAGGCGGCCTATTGCGTTGCCGGGCCGACCTCCACCGTGGTGATCACCAGTGCCGCGCTCGCGGCACTGGACAAAACACACCTGGACGCCGTCCTGGCGCACGAGCGCGCACACCTCTCCGGGAAACACCATCTCCTTCTCGCGACCACACGATCGCTGGCGAAGTCGTTGTCGCGCATCAGGTTGTTCACCGTCGCCGAGATCCAGATCGCACGCCTGCTCGAGATGTGCGCCGACGACACAGCGGCCCATCACCACGGCCGCGACGCCGTCCTCGGCGCACTGTTGTCGCTGTCCAGCAATGCGGCGGTCCCCGCCAATGCGATGGGCGCCAGCAGCGTCGGGGTCGCGGCGCGGGTGGCGCGGCTCGCCCTACCCGAGAGCGCATCCGATCGGAACCGCAACCGCACCGGACTGATCTTGTTCGCCGCCGCAGTACTCATCGCGCCGGTGTTCGCCCAAGTTCTCACCGGCTACGGAGTCATCAACTGTATGCCCTTCATACTTTGACCGTTCCGCAATTACTCATCTCAGCATCGTCAAGGCTCACGCGACGCAGCACGACCACACCCACATTAGGGAGATGCCATGTCGAGCAGGAACTTCCCGCAGCCGCCCATGACGCGGCGCGGATTCCTCGCCCTGGGAACCGGTATCGCCACGGCCGCCGCCCTGGCCGCCTGTTCGAACAACTCCTCCAGCAGCCCAACCCTCGTCCAGCCCGACTCCGAGGCGGTCGAAGCAGCCGAAAACGCACGCCGCGCCGCCGACGCCCAAGTCCATCAGGTCGCCTTGCGGGCGGCGCCGACGACGATCGACCTCGGCGGAGTGCAGGTCCAAACCTGGTCCTACGACGGGAATCTTCCTGGGCGCGAGATCCGGCTCACGCGCGGGCAGGTCCTGCGCGCCGACCTGACGAACACGCTGCCCGCGCCGACGACGATCCACTGGCACGGGATCGCGTTGCGCAACAACATGGACGGAATGGTCGACCTCACTCAGGCGCCCATCGCACCCAACGGGGGAACATTCCGCTATGAATTCACCGTGCCCGACGCCGGCACCTACTTCTTCCACCCCCACGTCGGCGTGCAACTCGACCGCGGCCTGTACGCCCCGCTGATCATCGAAGATCCTTCCGACGGCAAGGATTACGACCTCGAGGCCGTTGTCGTTCTCGACGATTGGCTCGACGGCGTGAACGGTCGCAACCCCGATCAGGAGCTGAAGCAACTGCAGGACAAGGGGATGGCGGGCATGGGGGGCATGAGTTCCAGCGGCATGGATCACGGCACTATGCCGGGGATGAGCCTGGGCAACTCCACGCCCACCGACCCGAACGCGCCGCTGGGCTCCGACACCGGCGATGTCAAGGACTATCCGTACTACTTGATCAACGGCCGCATCGGTGCCGACCCGGTGACCTTCAGCGGAAAACCGCGCCAGCGGATGCGGTTGCGCATCATCAACGCTGGCGGGGACACCGCATTCCGCCTCGCGGTCGGTGGGCATCAGATGCGCGTCACACACAGCGACGGCTACCCGGTGCAGCCGGTGACGACGTCGAGCCTGCTGCTGGGAATGGGCGAACGCTACGACGTCGTTGTCGACCTGGCCGATGGCGTCTTTCCCCTGGTGGCGTCTGCGGAAGGTAAAGCGGGACAAGGATTTGCGCTGATCCGCACCGGCGGCGGCAATCCCCCTCCGGCAGATGTGCGGCCGGCGGAGCTGTCCGCGCCGCCGTTGACCGCCGACCGGCTCGTCGCGGTCGATGCCGTGCGGCTACCGAAGCGCGCACCGGACAAGACCCTGGACGTGTTTCTCGGCCAAGATATGAACAAGTATGTGTGGACGATCAACGGCAAGGCCTACCCCGACCACACACCGCTGGATATCACTCAGGGACAACGTGTTCGGCTGCGATTCGTGAACCAGACGATGATGTGGCACCCGATGCATTTGCACGGCCACACCTTTCAGGTCGTCAACGCCACAGGTACCGGCCCGCGCAAGGACACCTCGATCGTGCTGCCGATGCAGACTGTCGAAGTCGACGTTCAGGCCGACAATCCCGGTCAGTGGATGTTGCACTGCCACAACGTTTATCACGGCGAGGCCGGAATGATGACGGTGCTGTCCTACGTGCAATGAGCTGAACGGGCACCGGCGGCACGGGTGCGCCGTCCGGCAAGGCGCAGCTAGCGGAGGGTGTGCGTTACCTCATCGCGCCATCTCTACTCCGCCGGCCCACGGCAGAGGAAGTTCGAACTCAGTCGAGAGCCGAGATCAGCCCGAGGCAGGCGACGGCGAGACGGCGACATGCCTCGCCACACCTGGGGCCGACAATGCAGATATCACCGAGCTCGTCGCACTCGTCGCCGCATTCCACCGAGACGTTCACCGCCGAATCCAGCATCGGGCCGATATCTTCGATCAACCGGTCGCTGTTCGACAATGCGCAGGCGAGATCATCACAGACACCGGCACACAGGCGAGACGAACCAATGACGGATCGGTATTCCGCCGACCCCTGAGCGCGGCAGCACTCATCGGCCAGCTGCCTGCACAGCTGCGCGCATTCGCGACATCGCTGGAGGCATCGACACATCGCGTGACGACGCCGTCCAGCGGCGATATCGAGACGATCCGAGCGATCCATCCACGCCTGCTGCGCACCGAGCACCGCAGTCGACCAGAGCGCAGCACTGGGCGGGGATGAAACCCGGCCCTGAACTCCGCTCAACATACTATGCAGCTTAGTAGTTTGTGCGGGAAACTGAAGCCCTCAGCCCACCTGGCAGGCTCATCCGCTCCACGGTCCGGTGAGCAGGTTCGCATGCATCTGCTGGTTTACCTCCAATGCCAGCAGTGACACGATCACTGCAACCGCGACGATCCGCCGCGACGCCGAGAAGGAGAACCAGCGCCCTCTCACCAGGCCGACGAGGGCCCGCAGGACAACTGCCCCTACCACCGCCACAACTATCGGGACCGCGGGGTTGAATTCGACCGACCGCGCCAACTCGCCATGCAGGAGGAGATACACCGATCGCGTGCCGCCCCAGGCCGGGTCCATGATCCCCCACCTATGCAACGGGCCGTGCAAGTCCGCGGCGGGGACTCCGGCCACGGCGAGCACGGCAGCCGAGAGCGCGAACACGCAGGCACCCACGGTCAGCCACGGAGCAGTATCTCGATCGACCCACCGGATCCGATCGCGTAGTGGCCGGTGCCGCACAGGTACTTCTCGCTCGCGCATGCGATATTCCTCGATCACCCGACGCAGGCGTGTCAGTTCAATCCAGCATAGGAGTGCAGGCCCGAGACCACGATGTTGATGACGAACAGGTTGAACAGCATCGCGACCAGACCGGCGACGTTGATCCACGCGGCCCGGTCACTGCGCCACCCACTGGTGGCGCGTGCATGCAGGTAAGCCGCGTACAGCACCCAGGCGATGAACGAGGTCGTCTCCTTGGGGTCCCAGCCCCAGAATCGTCCCCATGCGGCCTCGGCCCAGATCGCGCCGAGTATAACCCCGGCACTGAACAGCGGGAACGCGAAAACGGTGGTCCGGTACGCGACCCGGTCGAGGATTGCCATATCGGGTAGCCGTTGGGCGAATCGCCCCAGGAGCCCGGTCGACTCGCCGAAGCGGCGACGCACCAGGAACAGCGCGCTGGCCATTCCCGAGATCAGGAAGACCCCGCTGCCGGTCGAGACGATCGATACGTGGATCGCGAGCCAATACGACTGCAGCGCCGGCACTACCGGAGCGGCCGTCGCGTAGAGCAGGTCCCCGGCGATGAACATCAGGATCAGCACCGCGAAGAGGGCGAAAACCCACAGTCGTCGCAGCATCGGACCGCGCAGAGCCACCACACCGGCCAAAACACCTGCGGCGCAAGCAATCGAGATGAACTCGTACATATTGCCCCACGGCGCACGATGAGTGGCCACGCCGCGCAACACGATCGAGGTCACGTGCAGCCCGAACCCGACCAGGACGACAGCGAAACCCATCCTCCCGAGTCGATCGTCGAACGACCGAGCGCCGGGTTGGGCAATCCGTCCAGGAAGTCCGGAGGCGCCCGACGATGCAGCCGGCCCACCACCTACAGGTACCGGAGCCCGCGCCGGTGACACCTCGGCCGGCACGCGCGAGCGCGCGAGTTCGGCCGCAAACAGCACAGCGGCAATCAAATACACGACGAATGCCGATCGGAACGCCAGATCGCTGTAGTAGGACAGGCTGGGGTCAATCGGCATCTCACACACCCAATCACTCGTGAATCAAGGCGCTGGACCGACGACGGTGGGGTCGCGGCGCAGCGGCAACGCGGAGTTGTTCGCGCCTCGGCGGTGCTCGACTTCGCACCCTCAGGATGCGAACGCCTACCGCAATATACTATGCCATCTAGTACGAGATGAAGTAGTAGATAGGCATCGAATATGTGCCTGTCATGCGACAACGCCCGGGAAAGACTATGTCCAGACGACTGCGAATCCTCGCTTCGGCCGCCCTCACCGCAGCGGCGCTGATCGTTGCGGGCTGCGGAACGACCGGCAAGATCGCCGCGACCAAGACCACCGAGGTGCCCCACGGCACCTTCGACTTCGTCTCGAGTAGCGGCAACCCCGCGCACTACTACGACCCACCGAGCGCCCGCGGCACCATCGGCGATCTCACCGGCCCGGACGTCGTCCGCGACACCACGATTCACGTATCGGACTTCCCCGGCAAGGTCGTCGTGGTGAACATGTGGGGCTCGTGGTGCGCCCCGTGCCGCGCGGAAATCCCCGGCCTACAGCAGGCCTTCGCGCAGACCCAGACGGCCGGCGTGCAGTTCCTCGGTGTCGACGTGCGCGACCTCCGCAGCACCGCAACAGCTTTCATATCGGACCGGGCGGTGACCTACCCGTCGATCTTCGATCCGGATATGACGACCCTCGGCGCGCTGGGCGCACACTATCCCACCAGCGTGGTCCCGACGACGGTGGTTCTGGATCGCCGCCATCGCGTCGCCGCGGTATTCATCGAACCTTTGCGGCCGGATGTACTGGTACCGACTGTGCAACGCCTCGCCGCGGAACCGTGATCGACCACGGTTGGTCCGACCGCGCAAACCCGAACACCCGAACGAAAGGCCCAGCCATGCCGAAACCCGTCCGCCTGCCTGAATCCATTGCGGGATCATTGTGATACTCGCGGGGCTGGGTTCGGGTTTCCAGACCGCAGCCGCTACCGGCCCGCTGCTGATGGGCCTCGGCGCGGCGGCCCTCGCAGGCATGGTGTCGTTCGCCTCGCCGTGCTGCATCCCCCTGGTACCCGGGTATCTGTCCTACCTCGCCGGGATTTCCGGCGCCGATATGCCCGCGGTCACCGCATCGGAGGTGAACTCACCGCCGCGCGGACGCTGGCGGGCCACCGGTGCGGCACTGTTGTTCGTCGCGGGATTCACCGTCGTATTCGTTCTGGCCTCCGCCTCCGTCTTCGGCATGCTCGGATTGCTGCAGGTCAATACCGATCTGCTGCAGCGCATCGGCGGCATCGTCACCATCCTCATGGGCATGACTTTCCTCGGCTGGATACCAGCGCTGCAGCGCGACACCAGATTTCAGCCCCGCCGCATCGCATCCTGGGCAGGAGCGCCGCTGCTGGGAGCAGTTTTCGGACTCGGCTGGACCCCGTGCCTGGGCCCGACCCTGGCCGGAGTCATGTCGGTTGCCGCAGGCACTCAGGGCACGACCGCAGCACGCGGCGTGGCACTGATCGTCGCGTACTGCCTCGGACTGGGCCTGCCGTTCATCGCCCTCGCCTTCGGCTCGTCCCACGCGGTACGCACCGTCACGTGGCTGCGTCGCCATACCCGCACGATCCAGATCCTCGGCGGACTCATGCTGCTCGCCGTCGGTGCCGCCCTGGTCACCGGCACGTGGGCAGTGTTCGTCGGCTGGATTCGCGACGCGTTCGTCAGTAACACCGTGCTGCCGATCTGATCCGAGAGCCGGACCGGGTTTCGCGCTGCGTTGCGGACGCGGTCGATCGGTAGAAGGTGTACAACATACTAACCTGGATAGTAGTTACCGGCAGTGGCAACTGCCCCGCATCCGAGGAATGGGGACCATGGACATCCGTGAATGGCGAGCCGCACGGGCCCGCGACCGGTCAATGTACACCGACGCCTACCGCCGCGAACGGCGGCGACGCACCCTCGGATGGCTGCTCGCGGTGATCGGTCTGGTCGTCGGCCTCACCCACATGCTCACCCACCTCGGCGACTGGCATTTCTTGTGGAGTTCTGGATGGCAAGACTTGCTGGTCGGCTATCCCACTGCCGCGGTTATCGCCTTCGCCGGTCTGCTACTGATCACCGCCCCGACCCGGCAACGGCCCAACCACTGAGGCCAAGGCCCATCCTCCGAGGAAGCCCCGCCGCGGGCGCCAACCGTTCACGGCCGCCTACTCCGACGGCCGACCCTGAGGATCCCTCGTCGGGACCCCGCGTTCACGAAGCCGATTCAAAACGGCCATACCATCAACACCCAGACGTTGGCCGACTCTCGAAAGAGCCCATACAGATGGGCGGCCTCATCAACCTGCTCAGACGTCAGACCACGCCGACGCATCCGCACCTGGTGCCGATGAAGAATCGCGCTGACCGTCCGCCGCTCGACACCGAACCGAACCCCCAACTGATACACCGTCGCCCCACCCTCATAGCCAGCAATCAACTCCCGAACCTGAACAGCGTCGAGTTGACGGGCCCGTCCAGGTTTCGTCCGTTCGGCAGTCTGCAGCATCGACACGCCCGGATCCGGAAGCTTCCGAACCTTAATCACTGCCGACATGCCGTGTATCCGACGTTCTCCTCCTCCACCCTGATCTGGACCCATCACCGAACTGACCGGAATCGCTGCCGGCAACCTCGGCTACGCGCCCAGCCGGATCCAGCTCGCGACTGTGCCAAGACGATGGAATTGTCAATCCTGCACCGATGTCCGATGCGCCCCGACACAAGCACCGTATCCGTATAACCATTTCCGAACGCACGAGCCTGTTAACAGCGGTCCGCGATTCGCGCGGTAACCCGCCAAGTGGCGTCCACCAATCGCCGAGCGTCGGCCACCACCAAGTCTCATGCTCTTCGTGCACGGGTTGGCCTCAGGCGGTTCCGAGCTAACTCGCTTCCACCACATGTGCACCCGAGATCTGCTACTGTCCACCTAGTTGAGTCGTCCTCCATAGATGTGCTCAACCACGTGTTTGGGTCGCCCGTGACACATTTCCGGGTTCAAGTCCCCCCTCGCGCACAGATTCCTGCACGGTCAGCGAGGTACTCAGCTGAGCGTCAAACTGTGAGCCGATCAACCGGCCCAGTTGTTCGCCGATCACGGGTGCGAGTTCGCCAGATGGCCCAAGCGCGGGTTGGATTGCGGCACCGAACATCTCCCCCAGGCGGCTGCCCGCGGCGGTCGCTGCACCGGTGATTCCGGAGCCCAGCGCCGCGGCGAGGGAACCCAGCTCACCGGCCGCGCCTGTCGGCGAATTCGGTTGTGCGGTACCGAGCAACCCAAGCGTGGCGGAGGGGGGCCTGAATCGAGGCCGTCATCGGAACGGCCGAGCCTGTGCCGGTCAGACCCGCATCGTTGCGAACCGACGCCGATGCCGCAGATCCAGGACGGGCCGCGAACAGCCGCCCGGGCCGAACATGGGCGCCAGGGCGGAGCCCAATGCGGCACCGGCCCAGGAAGCCGCGTCCACTGCCGCATTTCCAAAGCCGCCTAACGTGTCCGCGATTATGCCGTCCTCGAACACATAACCCAGCGCCTTGAACGCGGGATCGTTAATCCCGGCCGCACCGGTCGGCAGCGCGGTAGCCAGCGGAGCCACCAGAGCACCGCCGGGAACAGCGATGTTCGGGGTGCCGGCGCCAATGTACTTGCTGGAAGGCAGGGCCATTTTAGTTATCTCCCTTGGGATTTGCGCAGGCCCTAGAGATTGGATATTCAGTTGTAACTGCCACGAACACGCAGTCAGGCGAGAACAGTGCCCCGCACAATCAAATCGGTGACGATCGTGTACCGCGGAGCGGCAGTCACCGGATCGGTATCGTTCTCTTCGCCGGCATCCTCGACGTGGTCGCACCAGACGGTGCCGATGTCGCCAGGCGCCGCAGCATTCACGATGTCGTGCACCTTGGCCGCTAGTTCCGCGGCACCACCGGCATCATCGGTACATTCGAACACCACCCGAGGCCGATCCAGAATCAGGTAAGCACCACGGCGCCCCTCCCGATCCTCCATACCCAACCGCGCCTTACGATCATTGCGGGCAACCCGCACCATCCGCGCGGGCCGCGGATCAGGGACTCTGACCATCACCTGGGCGGCATCAGAAACCGCCTGTAGTCTCAGTTTCAGAAAAACCGGTCAGAGCCGTCTCGATATCAGCAAAGGCTACCCGTTCAGGCATCAGTAAAACACCTTTCTCCTAGTCCTATCACTCCGGCGCTCGATCCTCCCTGAACAGAACTCCAGTAATCGAACTCGCATATTCTTCTCGACAAGTCCTCGGCAGAGGAACCTCTGTGAGTTTTCCGTCGTAAATCATCCAGACACCGAAGCAGTCATCGCCCTCATCATGAATGAGCACCTGAACCGTTTCTGGACGCGGCCACGGCAACGATTCAAGATACGCCAGCAGCCCGCCCCAATTATTTCTATAGAACTGATTTATCCACATGTAGCATTCATCAGATCCGAACTCAAATCCCGCACCTGAGAATATCGCATCGTCGATCTCGATAAAAGGTTGCGGCCATCCACGGGAAGGATCGGAGGTCGTAAGCGGAGCCATCACATCCTCAGCTCGCCGTGCCAGTACGATAACTTCAGCAAACCTACTCATCACCAATTCCAATCAGTCGTCTCCGCACCGCGCTCGGCATACAGCCGACGGCTCGACTTCGGCGGGGTCCAGTGTCCGCAGTTCGGCGGAGTAGGCCCGATCCGGCTCGGAAATCCTTCGAGGAGAGTCGACGACAACCATTACGGCAGCTACCTTTCGTTCATTTCCCCGGCATGAGCTTCTCGAACCTTCCGAGGTTCTTCGTGTCCGGAGCTATATTCGTCCCACAAGAGACGCCTCACCATGCACTAACCACGATCCCCCCAGGATTCCAGAGCGACACCAGCAGACACCTCCGCAGCAGCAATCATTCTTCCCACCTCAGGCGAGTTTTCTTCAGGATTGGTATTTGGTACTGGAGACGCAGCAGTCGTCGCACCAGAAACAGTAGAGTGTGCCGTCAAACGCCAGGTTGCCGAAGGGCGTGAGGTTGCCCCCGATCGAGGCGAGAAAAGGCATGTAGTTGCCGCATTCGGGGCAGCGTGGATGCCGGTCGACAGTGATCCAGTTGGGGAGCCCGCCGACTTGATGTTGATTGCTTTCGTCGGTCGACTCGTCGCTGATACCGGTCTGGTTGGGGTGGTGTTCCAACACGAGTGAGCGTTCCCCGCCGGGCACCATGGCGGTGCTGTCAGTGGCGGGCGTGGACGGACCGTAATAGACGTGCGTGCCTTCAGGTGTGATGCGCAGGGTTGTCGATTCCAATGAGTAGCAGCCGCAGGTGTACCAAAAGAAGGAGGGGTCGTTTTTCAATGCGAAAGGGAGTGAGTCTGCGGCGAGTTTGAGTACCTGCTCGGCCGGTGTCCCACATGCGAGACACACCGGTACCTCGCCGTGGAACAGGCCGCCGACGGTGTGCGGGCTTTGCTGTCGGGCGGCGATGAAACCCATGCAGACGGGCCAGAATCCGGAAGGCTGACCGGTGTCCGGCAGTGTGCCGGCCAGCTGCATCAATAGGGTCCAGTCACTGGGGTCGTCGACGGTGTCGCGGGCGCTTCGCACGAGTTCGCGAGCGTAGTCCGTGCGGATCAATGCGAGAGCTTCCAACTTCGGGAGGGCATGGGTCTGTTCCCAGAGTGCGAGGAAGGCATCGGCCAATTCATCCGGCCCGCCGGACAACAGGGCACGGACCATCAGTGGCTCGAGTCGATTCCCATAGGGACGCAGGAGCTGTGGATGGAACAGCCCGATGCAGTAGACGACACTGCGAGCTGGTGATTCGCTGGGTTCGGAGGCCGTCAGATAGTCGGTGATGAAGGCGTCGAGGAGGTCATCCGGGAGCCAGGGAACGAGCCACGACGCGGCCCCAGTCAGGGCCTGCGAACGTCGCAGGCGCTCAGCGGCGCGGGTCTTCTCGGCCGTCATTCCGGGGATCAGGGCGAGGTACTGGGCCACATAGTCGGCTCCGGCCTCGTTCTCGGTTTCGGCGAGGTAGCGTGCCGCGACCTCCGCCCCGAGGTGCGGCCGTACATTCAGCAGGTCGAAGATACGTTGACGCTTGACACGGCCGGGTAGAGAATCCTCCTCGAGTACGGATTCAATGGCACTCATCTCACTCATTCCGGTTCCCAACCTGCTCTATTCCACGCATTGAAAAACATGGGTCTCGCCCCCGTAGAGATGGCGCAGCACATGGCCACCCAGGTTCTTGTCTATCGGCTGCTGCTCATCGAGTGGAACGGGAGATCTGCTCACCAGACTCAGCCTTCCTCATCACAATGCATGCACTCGATCTGGGTTCTTAGTCAAAGCAATGCTCGCCGCCATCGGCCGAGGTGGGTTCTGTATCGAACAGCCTCGGAAAGGTCAGACGTACAGCGCATCCGTCGCCGGTTCAGCGGCCCGAACCCGCTGGGCGAAGCCGTCATAGAAGAACGGGATGTTGTCCCCCGGATCGCCCTCGATCCGCCCGCGGACCCGGCCCCACGTGATCATGGCGATGCGGAAATCCGGCCCTTCGACGACCAAGATCGGCTCCTCGCGCTGGTCGAACCATTGGTATCGCCCGCCGTGAGCCCGTCGGCCGACCTCGAGGACGTAACACCCGAAGCACTCGACGAGGGTCTGCACCTCCGTATCGGTCATATCCGCTGCATACGAAGAAATTTCGGCAAGCAGATCCTCCACGATCGCGAGGCTGGCTTCCGAGTAGTCGAGTACCTGCCCATCACGAGCCTTACTCAGGGCCACCGCCCGCTCAGCAGCGCTCACGATATCCGTGTTCACATCAACCATCCCACCCGCCTCCGAACGCGCCCGACAGACAGCGCAACCGGCTAACACTAGTACCTTGCTGGTTCGCAGGTGGCGGGAGCGGAGCTCCACATCCGCCGCACGATCGTCGGATACACAGTGGGCGAACCGAGATAGACCTGGTACATGCCCTGCATCCGGCATGGGCGGACGTTCGAAAGAGCCTCGGCGTCAGGCGCACACCACATCAGCCTCGTTGACGCCATCTGAGGATGCGACAACACCGCCATCTACCGCTGCGAGTCACAGGAAAGCCTGGTCGTATGGCGCTTCGTTGGCCATGACCCGATCATGAACGGCATCGGGTCAAGCAGGTTCATGACGCCCCATGCCCCGATCGACTAGCGCGCCTAGCGGCAGATTAGTGCGTTTTCAGGACGCTCGTGGTGAGATCGGGTCGCGAGAAAGGCAAGCATGTCAACTGATCCGTCGTCGTCGAATGTCTCTGTCAGGCAACAGGAGTTGGTGCACCAGATCGTCGAGAACGTCCGCAGCAAGATGGTCGTGAACACTGTTCCGCTGGAGTGGACTCTGATCGACCTGACTTGGACCTTGATAGGCGACGATGGCGACCTGGAGATCGGTGTCGAGACCGCCGATGGCCCGTTCCCCGGATGGCTGGATCAGCGGATCGGCTTCCCGCCCGAGTTGATACAGCTGCGCGATCTCACGCACGCCCACGAAGAAGGGACATGGTTCACGCTGCACCTGACCATCCCTTCCGAAGGCGAGGTCACAACGCATTTCGGTTACGTTCGGCCACAGGAAGATTCGGATGTCGAACCCGCGGCGCTGTCGCGAAACCGGCAGCCAGAACCCAGCGAAGCCGATCACCGGAGTGCTGTTGCGAAATATCAACAGGAGCGCATCCAGAGGATCGCTGATGCGGTGGTCTACGTCCTCGACGCGAATCGCGAGCGTCTGGACTGGACGCAGATCGAGCTGACCTGGACCGTGCAGGATGGCCGGGCACTCGAGGTCGAGATCGGCATCACCACCACCGACGGTCCGTTTCTGAGCTGGCTGGACCTGGCGGTCGGTGTCCCGCACGCGCTTCGGGACCTCTGGCATGACGCATCGGTATCCGATCGCGGGGCTTGGTCTACTCTGCGCCTGGTGATCCAGGCCGGGGGCGAGGTCACCACGCACTTCGGGTACGAACCGGTGGAGTCGAGCCGATATCTCTACACTGCCGCGGACCCGAAACCACACACGTACCCCCGCGAGACCCGTACGAAGCGGATACAAGACCTGCTACCGGAAAACGCGGAACGCTATCGCCCCCTCGACTGGGGCCCGTTCGCTTCCGGGTGGAGTAGCGCAGCAGAAGATTTCACTCCGGACGAACCCGGCATGCGGTACTTCAAGGTCACCAACCCGGGCGCTGCGGGCGACGAAGGGTATGAGATCTTCAGTGAGGTAGACGACGAAGGTTTCGAGTGTCGGAAAGTCCAGAAGTTCAGAGACGGCCGCACAGAATGTGTCGGTGGGTTCGTTCAGACCGATCGCACGTGGCTCGATGATGACCTCGTCGATCTCGCAACGCTGTCGGCGAATCCGAATGTCAGTGCAGCCCAGATCACTGCGTCGCAGTTCCAGAGAGAGTGGCTGGCCGGCGGCGGCTGATAATCAGCTACTCGGCTCATTCGTGAGTCTGAATCCGACATTCGGCAGGACGGCGCGTTGGGTCGACGCGGGCGGCCCCGTCGTGACGGGCGCCAAGGATTCTCTCTATTCCGCCTCCTGAACGCACTCATCTGCCGCGAGCCGCGCGGTTCGAAGCAGCCAATCGGTCGGCCCTGAAGATCGCTGGGGCCGACCGGTTTTGATCTCGAGCACACCGCCCTCAGAATGTCGGTGGCTTTTGCTGTGGTGCACAGTCCTAATTGACGCTTACACGCACCCAGTCGATTACAGGTCCATCGGCATCGCCAGTGGGCGACAAGATGATTGTCCGTACCCCTGCCGTTCGAGGAGTCCAGGAGACCTTCGTGCCCATGGCGTTGTCGACCAGGTGGACCAGCTTGTCGACCGTGTCGTGGGGGTTGGCTTCCTTTTCCACGACACCCACCGACTGATACCCGCGGAGGTCCCCCAGGTAGATGGTGTAGGTGGAACCCACCCGCAGATCCTCACCGCACACCGTCATCAGTCCATATTTGGACGTGACATCGGCCGCAGCTGTTGGCGCAGCCATACCCGCAGCGCACAGACAGGCGAGAGTCGCACCGAGGATAGCGATCGTCTTCATGTATTGCCTTCTCAGTTGTAATGCGTTCGCAGAGAACAGGTCCAAGGGATACCACAGAGCAGGAACGGGTCGTCCGACAGCCGCTCGCTTCGCGCGACTACACCTCAAAGCTCAATGCCTTTCATGCGCTGGTGCCAGATAGTCACGGGGAGGTACGGCCGACTCGAAGACTGCCGACATTTTGCAGGCGCAGACCCATTAAATCGTCGAGATGCGCTCGCTCTCTGGGCCTTCGAAGAACCCCTCCCGCCGTGCCTTTGGTGGCGATGCCAGATGTGTTCTGGGATGGGCGCTCACGCCAAAGGATCTACACGGCGGCTCGGGTGACGATTTGAAGGTGCGCGTGCTGGGCTGGCCGGTCTGCACGCTGCGACGAGCAAGCTGCCCGCGCCCAGCAGCAGCTGCTCTTGCGGGTCGGGACAGCAGCCCCCGGCGCTGTAGTGTTCGCTACTGAGAGAACCAGCGCGTAGAGCGGCTGGGACGGGAAAGATGGGGAGTCCCAGTGGACTTGAGCAAGAACCACGACGCGAGCAACAGCGCTGGCTACGAGGCGTATCCCACCGAGTCCGACAGCTCGCCGGCAGCGCTCCCGGCCGACGTAACGCCGTCACACGACCATCAGCCGGACGGTGGGGTCCTGGCGCATCCCACCAGGATGCCCGGACCGGTGAGAGGGGCGCAGATCATCTCCTGGCTGTTCGGCGGTCTCGGCGTCGCGCTGTCGGTGCTCGCAGGCACCATGGATAAACCCGAGTTGTGCGGCGCGCTGATCGCGGGCTACCTTCCTGCCTTCTTCCTGGCCATCTTCGCCTTCGGCTTCACCGTGAACGGGAACGGCCTGCGCGTGGCGGCGATTGTTGTCGCGAGCTTCGGAATCCTGTGGGGCCTCGGCAGCACGCCACAGGGACATCCGCCGGGCCCCCTCGGCTTCGGTGCGAGCCTGGCAATCGTCATCCTCTTGTCTCGGCCCAGTGCCGAAGCCTGGTTCAAACGGCCGCATTAAGCCGCACACCCGTGCCACTCGACATCCGAAAATCGGCAATACAGCGTGTTTGGCAATCACGCCGAACGAGTGGGACATGCCAGTTGGCGGCGTTCAGTTCCGTCGATGGACCCGGATCCACTGCGCCGCATGATGTCCAGGGTTGGTACGTCGATGGTTGACTGCGGATTTGACCAGCACGGCCACGACGAACCTGTCCTGTCGCGCACCTCGGCGCGCGGCAGGACAGCGCAATTCAAGACCGTCTGTTCATGTTGGCGAACAGTTCCCGGTTCGCGGCGCGGGGCCGCGTCGAGTTCTTGTTCGCGTTCGGTGAGTTGGCGAGGCCGGTCGTGACCGCCGCCGCGCCGCCCTCGGCGGCGGGGGCCGCGATTGGGTCGACTTGGGCGATGTGGATTTTGGCGAGCAGGTCGTAATAGCGATAGACGAACGAGCGGTCGACGCCCGCAGCGCAGGCGATTATCGGTTCGGCAACCAAGCCGGACAAACTTACCCGCAAGTTTCTTCAAAGGATATTAGAAAAGCAATGAAGGGGCGTTGAGTGAACAACCCAAGATTCGATACTGATGCAGCCTCGGATGCGCTGTCGGCCATGGCCGAAGCGATCGTTCAAGGCTGTGTCGATGAAGAGCTGGAATGGGATGCACTGACCGTCGTAGTCAATCTCCATCGCCAGCAGTCGATGTTCGGATACCGTTATGCTGATGACGGAAACTGGAGTCCTGATGTGCGTCTCAGTATGCAGGTGCTCGATCGCGCGATTGATCTGCGAACGACCATGACAACTCCGGACGGCAAGGGTTGGAAAGTGTGCCTGATTCAAATCAGGCGATCGGACATGAGTGTTCAAGTCGAATTTGAGTACAAAAACGCTAAACGTTGGCGTGTAACTCCGGTCAACTTAGAGTCGATGGTAGAGGAATTGCGACCTTGCTAGTGTTCTGCGCCTGAAATCCGTTGTAGATATCGTGCGAGGGAGTCGAGGATCTCGTCGGCCGTTTTGCGCCAGACGAACGGGCGTGGATTGGTGTTCCATTGGTCGACCCAGTAGCGGACGTCTTTCTCCAGTGCCGCAACGCTTTTGTGGACGCCGCGCCGCAGGAGTTGCTGGGTGAGGAAGGCGAACCAGCGCTCGACCTGATTGAGCCACGACGATCCGGTCGGGGTGAAGTGCACGTGGAACCGTGGATGCGCGGCGAGCCATTGCTGGACCAGCGGGGTCTTGTGGGTGGCGTAGTTGTCGCAGACCACGTGCACGTCCAATTCCGCGGGCACGGCCTTGTCGATGCTGGTCAGGAACTTGCGGAACTCTGTCGCGCGGTGGCGGCGGTGCAGTTCACCGATCACGGTACCGTCGGCGATGTTGAACGCGGCGAACAGGCTGGTCGTGCCGTGGCGGGCGTAGTCGTGGGTGCGGCGCTCGGGCATACCCGGCATCATCGGCAGCACCGGCTGCGACCGGTCCAGGGCCTGGATCTGTGACTTCTCGTCCACACACAGCACGACCGCCCGTTCGGGCGGATTATGGTACAGGCCAACAACATCCACGACCTTCTCCACGAACAATGGATCGGTGGAGATCTTGAAGCCGTCACTGAGATGTGGTTTCAGTTCGAACCGCCGCCAGATGCGCCCGACCGTCGATTTCGACAGCCCGGTCCGTTCGGCCATCGACGACCGCGACCAGTGCGTGGCATCCGACGGCACTTGTTCGAGAGTCAACTCGACCACCTGCTGAACCCGATCCAGCAGGATCGACGGCGGCCGGCCCGGCCGCGGCTCATCGGCCAAGCCTGCCAGCCCGTACTCGATGAAACGGCCTCGCCACTTACGCACCGTCATCGCCGACACACCCACCTGCGCCGCAACATGGGTGTTGAACGCACCCGGCTCGACGCAAGCCAGCACGATCCGGCACCGCAACGCATACGCCTGCGTCGACGTCGCCGCCCGCGCACCCCGCACCAACTCCCGACGCTGAGCAGCGGTCACAACCAAATCCGGCCCCGACCTCGGCCGCCCCGTCCTTGCCACCGACGAATCCTACAATTACACAACGGATTTCAGGCGCAGAACACTAGGGAGTGTTTCGAAGTGGTGAGGGCGGGCTGGTTGGGCCGCCCTCACTGGTGTTTGAGCCATTGATTGATCGCAGCGATCCGGACCGTGGCCCGGTAGCGGGCGGCGAATTTGTCGTAGCGAGTGGCTGCTGGCCTATGCACTCGGTCATCGAAACGAACATCCTGCCGGGTTCGAGTAACTGGGTTCCATCGGTCAGTGTCGTCGGTTTCGAAGTACATACTCATTGCGGCTCCGATCTGCCCCCCGACGTGGATCACTCCGCTGATCATTCTGCTGGCCGGTTCTCACTTGCGGCCAACAGGCTCACGGCAAGCGCGTTCGATCATCATCCAGGCAAGGCGCTGCAATCGGCATGATGGTGCGTTCGGCCGACTGCCGCCTGTCGGTCCGAACAGCCTTGTAAGCGGCAGCAGCGTGCCTTCACCAGGGCGCCAGCATCAGCAGACGCTCCAGAGTCGACGGCAATCTTCTTCCCGCTAGCCGTGGCAGTACACCCGCACGAGCACCGAGTCGTCGGGAACCGTCAGCAAATAGCGTCCGATCCCACATGAGTCGACAGGGCATAGAGCGTCATGTTCACATGGCTCCTCGTGGTCACAACCCGCATACCTGGCAATGCCATCAGGTTCGACCCACCACCCATCGAGGGTCAAGACATCGGCCCAACCGGCAGGATTAACAGCCATATTCAGCAAAGACTTTGGACCGCCAGCACATTCGCCACGCCTGCTGGGATGTACAAAGCCGTCGTAGCGAGGCGAATCGTGAATCAACCGCGGATCGTTCTCATGGCCTGGCAGCACATGGAACCCTCTGCCCTCACCGCCACCCCGGATTCGCCACGAGTCCCACATCTCGCGGTACCCGTAACCGCGGTACATCTCGAACGGAGCCAGCGCCCTCCCAAGCGACCCGAAAACGTCGTCTGTGGCTTCGGGCGGCAGGCAAACCGTGACCCATATGTGCGCCAAGAAACTCCTCTCCGCGACGCAAGGGTATCGGCCAGGAATGACGATGCAACAACATTTTTCGTGTCGGCTCGCCGAACCACGCTGGCCCGACAGGGCTACCGAGCCGTCCCTGCATGTGCGTGCAGACGCCGGCCGAGCCCGCTGCCTGGCTCCGAACGCCCGGGTCGCGGCAGTAGCGGACACTCGGCGGACTACCAGCCTCCGACGCTCAGCCACTCCGTTTGGAACTCGACAGGTGTGATCTCCTCCGTCGACAAGTGCGGCAGGTCGGAGATCTCCCTCGCCGAAGGCATACGGCCGGACAACCGAGTGAACTCAGTGTGACCACCAGAGACCGCCGCCAGGCCGGAACCGCCGTCGCGGAACAGCTCGACCCGACGCCACTCGTGGCCCGTGCTCAGGATCTCGCTGAACGACACGGCGATATGGTCGAACTCGGAGTGTCGATCGCCTGGGCCCGATCGATACAGTCACAGTCGTCGTTGCTGTTGCAGCAAGCCGACCGCACCGGCTCGGCCGCGATTCCAGCGATCGGCAGTCGATCGCCGAGTTCTGCGCGCATCCACTCGGATATCGAATCCCGTGGATACCGAGCAACCTGATCGAAGCGCACAATCCACACGACTCATCGAACCGTCCTCCACCCCCATCGCCTGCACAACGATCCTCATCACCGTAATGGACCGATACGGCGATGGTCGCCGCTGATAATCCTGTAATCGGCGTGAGCGGACGTTCTGCACCGCACCAGGTTCCGGCCGCCGGCGCCCCGCGCTGGCCGGCTCGGTATGCGGCATAGAGTGAATCCTCGCGAGGCTCCGCGCCGGACCGGGTGCCACAATCGGGCAGGTGGAAGAGATCGAAAGGATCGCCGAGTCGATCGCCGCCAGTCCTGGCCAGGTGGTCGCGGTGGAAGTCGGTGATCGCGATCAGGTGGCGGACCTGGTTGCTCGTCTCCAACCGATCTACGACGACGGGTACGACGCCGATGACGGCGCCGACGTTCGGTTGGCGCTCGGGTCTGCCTGCTCGACGCTGGAGCGTGCGCTCGAGCACTTCGCCGCCGCACTGCAGCTTCCCTACGGTGCCGCGCGAACCCTGTGGGAGTTCTTCGAAGCGGTGAGCGAACGCCCTTCCGCGTACCGGAGCTGCCTTGTCGTCGCGGATGCGGCCGAACTGCTCGCCGACGAGGACGAGCTCATCTGGCGCGCACTGGCCGACGAGCTGGTCGGCGGTCCCCGCTGCATGGGAGGTGGTTGGGACACACTCGTTCTGGTCGATGACCATACTGCTTGGGCACGTTCACGATTCGGATCGGCAGCCGATGCAGAGCTGGCTGCGAAGGCCCGGCTTTCCCCTGACGAGTACGCAGCGTTGCAGCGCGGACTGGAATTGCGATACCGAGCCGACTGAGTCGTCAGGAACAGGCGCACACCGACCTCCCATCCGGTAATCGGCAATAGCGGATGCTCTGCGCCGCAAGGGGTCCCGGCCACCGGCCGCTCCGCGCTGGCCGGTTCGGTCAGCGCGGGCTGCGGCAAAATAGCGCGGTGGTATTGCGGTTTGGGGAGGCCGACGTGGTGCTTATGCTCGCAGGATGTCCGCGACGGCTACTGCTCAGGTGATCCACGGTCTTACTGGACTGGCAGCAGAGGACATACTTTTCGAACGCTGTTGGCCGTTGATCGCGCAAGTCTTACTGCATCAGGGCTTCTCGTGGTCTGCCCTGAACGACCTCGCGGCGATGGAATCCCGCGACGACAGCGTGATCGAGACCAAGCTCGGCAAGCTGCACGGCCAGATCGACCGCCATCTCGGAGGTGCGCCACGCCTCGATCCCTGGGATGTGGTCGCCGGGACCTACGGTCGTGCCCGGCGGATGGACCTGATCGACCCGATCTCCGCCATGTGGAGGATCGATAACCTTTGGTGGCGGATCCGCAAGCTGGACAGGAAGGACCGCGGCGGACTTCTTGTCATTTGGGCGGGAATGGGAGTCAAGGAACAAGACGACGGAACTTCTCCGTGGCACGCTATTGACGACCTCGCAGTTGACGTGCTCAGCGAGGCAGACTTGCTGCTCCGGCCTGGCGCGGTGGACTACGAGCTCTGCAAAGCCGTGCGGGAAGCCTTGGATGCCAACGGGTACTGACCGCTGCAAGCACGCCCTCGATGGCACGGTCATCGGCATGAGGGTGTTCGCCGACGGAGCCCGCGGCGGCTCCAGGACGCCCGGGTCGCAGCAGAAGAGTGCATTGGTGAGGTCTCTGATCGACCCCACACTTCCGAAATGGCAACGACGGCCGTTTCACTGCGATGCCGAACGTCCCTTGAAAGCCGTGCCCGCCTAGCCTGGTACTCGTGTACGAGATTGCAAGCACTGCGGGCTTCTTTGGGGCGCACGGGATTTGGAGCGTGTCCGACTCGGGAGGATTGACTCCTCTGCTCGGATATATCGAGGCGAACGGCGACCAGGGTCACGAGCGGTTCATCTCCGATGACGCCGCCCAGGACGCAGGCGTCGGGGCCGAGAGGCTGCTGGCGGGTCGGCCGAACTGGGTGCGCGCGGCGCTGGTCGTCGACGCCTTCCTCCACCTGTCCACCGGACGGATCGACGCTTTGATCATCCACGCTGTCCAGTACAGGCCGGATCGACGATCGATACAGATGGCCGTCCCTTACCGACCACACACATCGGAACAAGGCTTCGGCGTCTACCGGCCCAAATTCCTTGAGACCAACGGCTTCACCGACCCCGACTACGGCGTAATGGGCGAAGCCTTCTTCGCCGGTGTCGATGCTCATGAGCAGGCGGTTGCCGTGTGGAACGCTCATCTCATCGACGAGTCTGTCTGAACCGGAAGCGACTCAAAGGCTGCGGAGCGCCACTGAGCGCACGCTCATCGGCATTACCGTGCGTGTGGTTACCGAAGCCTTGGGGTGATCTTCCGACGCACCGCCTCGAGCGCGGCTGCGAGCCCCGATTGTCGGGGCTCCCACTGCCCTCCGAGTCCGATCCAGGCCTTTCGGAACTGCTCGAGGGTGAGGAGGATCTCTGCAGAATCGGGCGCATCCAAGAGCTGGTCCAGGGCTGGGATGCGTGTCTGGCTGACGCTGATAGACGAGTCGATCAACACGATTCGGCCATCAACGTAGATCTCCGCGCGCCGACGCTCGTATCCGTTCGTGAGGCCTTGGTAGTAATCGGTGAGGGCTTGGCAGTACACGGTACGGAGGCCGTCGTGTCGGCGGGGATCGAGCTCAACCTTGAAGCACCACCAGTCATCGTCACGAGGTTCGGATGTGGCGCCCGCGACCGCGCTGGCAAGAGCGGCCTTGGCCTTGGTTCGGCCGAGCAGCTCCTTATCCGATCGTGCCGCCGCTGGCGATGGCAGCAACAGAAACTGGCCCGATCCGGTCGAGTTTGATTCGGGATCCTGTATCGAGCGCTCAGTAATCCACTGCGGCACGCTCTCGCGCGGATAAAGTCGCAGATCATCCTCGAGGTCGGCACGACTGAACGGAAAGCACTCGGGCTCTTCGTATCCGTACTCCGTGAACGAGTCACCGTTACTGTTGATGACCAGGTGCTGGGTGAACCACGTGCCCTGGCCGGGCTTGTACATCAACGCTCTTTGTTGTTGCGGGATGTCTGCGAAGCCCAGCGGTCGGTCGAGCACTTCTTCCTTACCCTGCAGATGGACCTCCGTCCTCATCTTCACCGACGAACCTGCGGCGACATAGGTGACGTTCATGTCGTACCAGTATTCGGTGGGCGCGTTCGAGCACACCTCGTCTACCAGTCGTTCGAACAGCCACTGCTGACGGACATCGGCCGACATCTCTGACGCCCTCGATCTACCCATATTTGAATTGCCGCCATCAGCTCAATCACCAAGTTCCGCACGGGCAATCAAGCCCGCCACAGAGGACCAGCGTAGACAGAGCGGTGCAACACAGGCCGCCTAACCCGGCCACCCAGATCACACAGAACTCGGCATGTCAGTCCGTTCGGCCGGCGTCGGATGGCCGCGGCCCGTTGGTCGTCGGTTGCTCCGCACCGGCCGGTCCGGTCAGCGCGGTATGCGGCACGACAGTATGTTGCTGCACTGTATGACGCTCGGCTTGCCAGAAGGTAACCGGGCAGCCATAGTCGTTTTCGTCGGTCTCTACGCCCTGCGTTCGCTCTGCCCGGTCCGCTTCGTCGGCCGCGCCTGGATCCACCAGACGCGCCGACGACCTCCCGACAGGCGGACTCTTCGGTGCGCACCGTGCGCCCCGGTGACCCGCTGTCGTAGCGGCGTGTAGATCAGCGGTGTGACGAGTTCGCAGCAGAGCATGATGATGCAGAACCGGTGCGGCCTACCGCCGTAAGCCACACTCATACACAGGAGAGGGACAGGACCATTGAGAATCGCCGGTCGATCACCCGAGATACCTTGCAGACCAACATATCCCGGGATGTCGAATATCGATTGAGCAATAAATATCCGGCTCGATAGAGTGACGATCATGGAACGTCCGGACCCGAATTCTCCGACCTTCGACGAAGCGCTGCGAATTGCGCGGGATCTGGCGCAGGATGCCGGCACGCTCGTCCACTATCCCCACCTGAGACTCGAGAATGCCCGATACGGGCGAGGTTTCGCCTTCTTGGAGACGATCAGGACCGACAGCGGCGATACGGATGCCTATGTCCTGGTGACCACGACCCGACGCGGCGGCGGGGTGCTGTCGAAGGCCGGACGCACTATCGACCAGGTGATCGCCGAATATCTGGCCCAGACAGAACATGAGAACCGGGATATCCCGGACAGCGAACTCTCGGTGGCGCACCGGGTGGCACTGGAGGCATACGATGCTGGGCTCACGCGCATCGAGGAGGTGCCCAGCCATCGGGCGCTCGGCGCGCAGCGGGCCGACTACGCCACGTTCATTCTGCTGGTTCTGCGGCGCAACCACAACCAGGGGAACTCCGGGCGTAAGATCCTCGCCCACAACGATTTCCTGCTGGAAGGTCCGACACCCGGACGCCGATACACCCAGCCATGCCCCCACTGTGGACAGCCGACGTTCTACGAGGAACGCTACCCTCGCGCGGTCTGCGATCAGTGTGGCGGCCGCACTACCGACCGATCCGGGCGCCGCGTTGCCGGGTTCAACATCGATATGAGCGGCGGAATGATCGCCTACTACGCCGACACGGTCGAGGTATCGGACGGCTCCGGATACGAAGAATGCGTCGAGGTCAGTCGGACCGGTGCGTGCTTCATCGACGGGCGCCCAGCGACCATGCAGGAGGCTCGTTTCGGCGGGATCGTCGTCCAATTGGACTCCGCCGATCAGCCGGGTCAGGGCTCACCTCGGCAGGCTGGACAGCACGGTGACGGCTGCCTACGTCGCGCTTTCCGCCGGATGCGACGCCATTAGAACATCACGGGCCGGCCGCCTCGGTACTGTGACTTCGTTTGGCCGAAACCGAGATCACCGCGGACCTGGTCCGCGACCTGCTTCAAGAGCAACATTCAGACCTTGCAGGGCTGAGGATCCGCGAGGTTGGCCACTATGAAGAGCCTGTTCCTGATACTCATGGGGCACAACGGAGATCGAGGCCTTCCCGGCGGCAAGCCGCACTGGGGGCCTGTTGGTCGGGCGGCGCTCGATCGTGTTCTGAACGGTGTTTGATGCGCACGCATATCGGCACAGACTTGCGGCCGGTGTGTTGGCCCGGCGCTGCTCATCGCCCTGGGGAGGAGTGGGTTTCGTAGGCACGAATCGGGCGGCCGATAGTTGCACAGTGACCTACGGCGTGGAACACAACCGCCCCGTACCTCGGGAAGGGGGATGGGCGCTTCGGACCGCGCGGGTCACGGGTCGCGGCATGAGCGGATGTCACTCGGTCGGTTGCTGCCCCTGACGAAAGAAGGTCGTCGACACAACGGGCAGATCAAGCTCACGACGCATTGCGGCGAGGAACTGCTCGAACGCCTGACGAGCGGGACCTCGCATCTGCTTCCATTCCTGCTCGGATACGGTTCGCTCCTGAGCCTGTTCAAACAATCTCGACATAGTGTGTTCGACGGTAGTGGCAGCCTCGACGACTGCTGCCGAACCGTGAATCCAGACGGCGATGAACGCGCTGTCCGAGGCTTTGAAGCCATCGGTCCGCGCCCGACGTACGAGTTCCGTGAAGGCGTCGTCCGCGTGGTCTGCGAGTGCAATGGTGCGAACCAGCTCGAAGCCGACCTGAAACTCTTCCGCGTAGCGCTGATAGCTGGCGGTCTTCTGGTCCCTGCGCCACTTCGACGACTCGGCCCGAACGTCCCAGAACCGACCGAGCACGATGCCTATTATCGCTGACGCGGCGGCCAATATTGCTGGAGTCACGGAATTTTCGCCCCTCCCAACCGGCGTCGAGCAGCCGACAGCATGACTCTAGCTTGTGATCTATCGCGTTGCGCCTGTGTGGAGATGCTGGGCGTCATCGAACGACACGGCTCGGGCAGCTGCAGCACTCGACTTACTCGCACATGGCAAGGCGGGAATGTTCTGCACCGCAACCGTTCTCGCTGTGCGGAGCGGCCGCGCAGCGGCATGTCAGTGGATTCCACACTTCAGACGGATGAGGTGTCCGACTCGTAGGAGAAACGGCCCACCATGTTCCACCTTCCGTCCGGGTTCTTGACGAATCGATAATTCGCCCCGCACAGGCCGGACCCGAAGCGTTCGTGCAAGTCGACCAGATCGCAGATTGCCTGAACGAGATCGTCGTCGGGGATGTTCGCTGACTGAAGCTCGGAGACGAGGGAGTACTGAATCATTCTGTCTTGCACCGTGATCGACAGTTCTGCGTGGGTCTCGCCTCCGTAGAGATGGCGCAGCACGTGGCCACCCAGGTTCTTGTCGATCGGCTGCTGCTCATCGAGTGGAACGGGAGATCTGCTCACCAGGCTCAGCCTTCCTCATCACAATGCATGCAACAACTCCAGGAGCATGCTCATGCTCTGCATTCGGCATGAGGGCGCACTTGAGCCCGCTAGAGCCAGTCGCCAGGAGCGGGCGCCTTCGGAATGCAGCTTGGTGGCGATGTGTCGGGCCGACCACTTGCGCCGGCGCCGCAACTGCTCGATGCGGGCGACAACTTCGGCCGCTGTCGCTGTCGGCGACCGGTGCGGCACCGAGGAACGGTCGAGCAGGCCCAGCTCACCGAACCGGCGAAATCTGTTGAACCACTTGCTCGCACACTGCCCTGTCCGGCCCATCTCGGCGGCAATGTGCGCGCTCGGCCGCACCTGGCAGCGTTGCACGAGCCGGTAGCAGCCTAGGCCGATCGTGATTTCACCGGTGATCCCGCCCCAAGGCGCGCGACAAGAACAAGTCCTCATAGTCCCGAGCTTCACGGACCGTCGCTCCGCGCTCGGCCCGGGGAAGCCGAGCTCGTTCCGCTGCGAGATAACGTGAGTAGTCGTAAAGAGCTCTGTCACAACATGTTCGGGGTGTTAGACCGGTGATACGAAGGCGGTTCGGTTCTACCCCTCAGCTAGGTGGGTCGGTGGGGGGCTGGGGGGTGGTGAGCAGCAGGTGGTCGAATGCGGTCAGGTGTCGTGCGGGCAACTCGGGCAGGGTGTGCAGGCCCTCGACCAGCATGGCGGCCAGGTCGCGGAGCTTGGTGTTGGTTTCTTGTGATCGCCATGCGAGCACCTTGAATGCCTGCTCGGCGGTGATGCTGTAGACGAGCATGAGCACGCCCTTGGCTTGTTCGATCACGGCGCGGTGCTCGATCAGCTCCGGCAGGGTTTCGTCGAGGAGCCGGCGGGCTTGCTGGTCGCTGTCGGGGGTGAGGTCGATGTAGTAACCGCGGGTGCCGACCACATTCTGCTGGGGGTCGAGGATCGGTTCGGAGACAACGATGACCTCGCGGGTGGTGCCATGGGTGTCGATGATGCGGTGCCTGCTGGAGAAAGGGGCGTGGTCGTGCACGGACGTGACGATCGCAGCCTCGACCTGGTCTCGATCGTCGGGATGCTTGTGCGACAACAGCAGTTCGGTGGTGGGCTCGACTTCATCGGGACCGTATCCGTGCAAGCGCGCGACCTCGTCGGACCACTCCCAGCGCTGATCGTCGAACCAGAAACGGAACCAGCCGATGCCCTGCGTATGCCCGGCAGCGAGTACCTGCTCGATCTCGCCGATGCCATTGTCGCCGCCCATGGCCCCGGACCCTACGCCTCAGGTGAACGGCCGTCAGGTGATCGCGGCACGGAATCCGACGGCCGCGGGCGAGTGAGAGCCGCGGCCGGTGCGCGATTCCGAGAGGATGATCAGTCCCGTACCGGGCGGCGGTCGGGCCCAGGAACGCACCACTGGTGATCGGACCTCCGAAAGTCCTGACCACCCCAACTTCGGTCTATCGAAGTATTCGCAGCACATGTTTATCAGGAAACTGGTGGCGGCCGCCATATTCACCATCGCCGCTACGGCGATTGCCACTGTCACAGCGAACGGGCAGGCAGGTTACAGATGTCAACCTGCATGGGGTCGACGGCGCCGTCGCCTACACTACGAACCTCGCTGCCGACCACTCACGCGCTACGGTCGATCTGGCCTCTGGGAAGTTCAGCCTGGCGCCGGATGCCATCACCGTGACCGCGCCCAACGGTTCGGTGGTCGGCACGATACCGACGACACTGCGCATGCAGACCGGTGAAACGTTCACCGTCGCACCCAGCCTGAACAGCACGGGCACAGTAGATGCATACAATCGTGCCGGGTGGTTCATCGAACCACCCGGCACGACAGTGCTCCCACACTTCAGACCTTTTGCACTCGGCTGAGAATTCCTGACGCCCTGGGGAAAGCGGCAAGCGGCTACTGCGGTCCGGCCAAACTCGCCGCTACCGCCTTCGCCGCGCCTTCACCCGACGCGGCGGCGTCGGCGAGCGACGGCAGATCGAGTTGATAGTCGCCGGCGAGGTAGATGTTGCCGAGCGGCTCGCGCAATGTCGGGAGGGTGGTGCGGCGGCCGGGCGCCCAGAACGGCACGACCCGGCGGTGGCGGCGCAGAATGCCCTGTCCCAGTTTGCCTTTCAGCTCGGGCAACACGGTGAGCAGGTCGTCGGTGAATCGCGAGACGATCTCCTCGTCGGGCAGGTCGAGCAATGCGTCGGCCTTGCCGCCGCCCGCGAAACATGCCAGCGCGCCGCCCGGCTTGCGATCGCCGCCGGTGCGCAGCGCCGCGGCATGGTTGAACACCGCCTGGAACGACAGCTGTGGCGTGGAGATGCCGAAGTACTTGTCCCAGCGCTGCGGTCCGGCCTCGTCGGTGAAGAAGCCGACGACGACGTATCGGCCGTAGGTGATGTCGTCGAAGGCGTTTCGGTACCGCTGCGGCAGTTGCGGGATGATTCGCTCGGCGATGTCGGCGGGCGCGGTCACGATCGCACGCCGGGCTCGCAACCGGGCCGGGCGATCGCCGTCGAGATAGTCGACGACGACGCCGTCACCGTCGTTGCGCACGGATCGCACCACCGAGTTCAGCCTGATCCGGGCACCGAGATCTTCGGTCAGCACATCGGTCAGTGTCTGGTTGCCACCGGCGGGCAGCGAGAAGTTCGGAATCTTCTCGGGATCGGCCAGTGCCATGCCGACCGAGGTGACGAATTGAGTGGCGGCGGTCTCGTGCAGGTCGCATCCCATCCACTGCGCCGACCACGACCGGACGATGGTGTGCGCCAGCTCCGAGCGCACACCTTTCAGCAGATACGACGCGAGCTTGGTATCGAGCCGCGCCCGGACACGTTGCGCGACAGTGCTTTCCGATTCGAGGAACGGGGTGACCGCCAGGATGCGCGAACCGACGACGGCCAGGCCCAACCGGTCCAGCATGGTCATCTTGGTGCGGAACATCAGCGCGAAGGGATTCGAGGTGTCGACCGTCCCGCCGTTGAGGTGCAGCGCGATGCTCTTACCCGCGAGCGAGCCCATCTCGATACCGTGCCGGTCGAGGGCATCGATCAATGTGCCTGTGCCCTCGGTGAATTGGGTGCCGACGTTGATCCAGTAGTCGCCCTGCCGGACGGTGTCGACTCGCCCGCCGGTGCGGTCGGTCGACTCGAGGACAATCAGGTCGGTGTGCCGTCCGAGCGTGGTCGCCGCCGTCAATCCCGCCATCCCGGCGCCGATGACGACGACGTCCGTGGTCTCTTCCACGACATTGTGGGTCTTCATGATGACTCCTTGTTCCGAGCTTTCGAGGGGAAGATCCGATGAACCACCGACGGCTGGGCATAGACGTGTGGCGATTCGAATTCGGTCACGATCGAGCGGTGACCGAAGCGCCGACGGCCGGGGCGTCGATACGCTTGTTGTGGGCGTCGAAGGCTCGGTAGGCGCGGTAGTAGGTGAACATCTGCAGGCCCCATGTGGACAGCGCGAAGATGTAGAAGATGGTGTGTTCGGAGTCGTCGCCGGGGATGTGGACGAAGTCGTAGATCGCGGCGATGACGAAGGCGAAGGCGGTGGCGAGGGCGGCCCACGCGGCGTGCCCGCGTTCGCCGATGTTCCACAGGCGCGTGACGAAGTAGATCAGGAACATCGTGGTGAGCACGTTGACCACGATGTAGAAGACCTTGCCCGGCGTGCCGATCTGCTCGGCGAAGGTGCTGAGGACGAAGCCCACCACGGCCGCGAGCGCGAAGGCGCCGATGTCCACCGCCACGGCCGGCTTGTACCGGTGGGTGACCTTCATCAATCCGAGGACCAGGATCAGCGTGATGCCGACGGACCGGGAGAAGGCGTCGAGGAAGTAGGCGAAGTGGTACATCGGGCTGTCGTGACCGGCCTTGATGAGACCGTAGATCAGGAAGTTCGTCCCCGATGTGGCGACGATGATCCACTCGATACCGAGCAGATAGTTCTTGTAATTCCGGATGAACTTGATCCCGTAGGTGTATCCGACAGCGATCATCCAGATGTCCGCCACCGCGAAGAGCAGTTCTTTGATGGACATGATTTTCTCCTAGCAAGCTGGCATCAACCGACCGGCGGCGATGGCCGTTTCATTTCGATTCGTCCACCGGGATGACCGCGGTGCCGCGAGCGCGCACCGCGACCAGGGGTGGGTCGAGCACCTCGGCGCGGCCGGTGTCATCGCAGCCACGGCAGATCACTCGCAGCTCGAAATCGACTGTGCGGCTGCGGTTTCCCTTTCTCACCAAGGTTGCCTCGGCCTCGACGACGTCGCCGCCCCGGACCGGGGCGAGGAACTCGACGGACGAGTAGCCGGCGAACAAGCCTTCGTGGCCGTCCAGCTCGATCGACAGATTCGTGCCGACGTCGCCGAACAACTTCAAGGCGTAGGCGCCGTCCACGAGGTTGCCGGCGTAGTGCGCGTCGGAGAAGGCGACGTAGCGCCGGTGGATCGCGCTGCTCATGCGATCTTCTGGTGGATCGGGCCGATGGTGCGGGAGGGCGTTTCACCGTCGATCTCGACGCCGGGGTAACCGCGCTTGGCGATCTCGGTACACATCCGGCGGTACTTGCCCACCCCGCCCACGTAGCCCATGAAGGTGTTGGGCTTGCCCTCGATGTTGGATCCGCGATACCAGGAGTCCGTGGTGGCGTACAGCGTCTGGGCGACGGTCCACTCGGTGATCTCCACCCATTCGCGCTCGGCCTCGACGGTGGCTTCGATCGTCGTGGCCTTGGTGTCGCGGGCGTGCTCGAGGAGGTCGGCGATCCAGTCGACGGCTTGCTCGATGCTCACCACCACGTTGCTCGCGAGGGCGGGGCTCAGCGGGCCGGCGACCATGAAGAAATTCGGGAAATCGGCGGCCATGATCCCGAGATAGGAACGAATACCGTCGCGCCAGACCTCTTGCAGCTTCCGGCCGGAGGCTCCGGTGAGGTTGAGCCCGTACAGCGGTCCGGTGAAGGCGTCGAATCCGATGGCCAGCACGATGGCGTCCACGTCGTAGCTGCCGGCCGAGGTGACGATCGCGTTCTCGGTCATCGTCTCGATCGGCTCGTCGCGCAGTGACACCAACGACACGTTCGGCCGGTTGTAGGTCTCGTAGTAGTCGGTACCGAAAACGCTGCGCTTGGCGCCCAGCGGGTGATATTTCGGTACCAGCAGCTCGGCCGTGGCCGGATCCTTCACGATCTCGCGGATCTTGTCGTGGATGAACTCGGACGCGGTCCGGTTGGCCTCGGCGTCGGTGAGCAGGTCGACGAATTCGGCGCCGACGCCCAGGAAGCCACTGCGCTCATAAGCCTGCTCGTAGCGTCGTCGGCGTTCCTCGTCCGAGACATCGAAGGCCCGGTCGGTGACGGGGCGATCGGGGATGCCGCCCGGCGAATGCCGGCACTCCTCACGGATCGCGGCGTAGTCCTGCTTGACGGCGGCGACCTGCTCGGGGGTCAGCTCGGCGTTGCGGGCGGGCATCACATAGTTCGGGGTGCGCTGGAACACCGTGAGGTGCTCGGCGACCTCCGCGATCAGTGGAATCGCCTGCACACCGGACGATCCGGTGCCGATCACCGCGACGCGCTTGCCGGCGAGGTCGTCGAGCGAGATATTCCATCGGCTGGTCGACACCCGCAGGCCGGTGAAGTTCTCCAGCCCCGGCACATCGAACTCCTTCGGAGTGGACAGGCCGCCCGCACCCGAGATCAGGTATCGGCAGCGCCGTGTCTCACCGTTGTCCAGCCGCACCTCCCACAGCCGGTCGCCCTCGTTCCACGTCGCGCCGAGCACGCGCGTGTTGAAGGTGAAGTGCTTGCGCAGGTCGAAACGGTCGGCGACATGCTCCAGGTAGCCGAGGATCTCCGCCTGCGGCGCGAACCGCTGGCTCCACGTCCATTCCTGCTGGAGCGCCTCGTCGAACGAGTACGAGTAGTAGATGCTCTCGACGTCGCAGCGAGCACCGGGATAGGTGTTCCAGAACCAGGTGCCGCCGACGCTGGGACCGGCCTCGAAGCCCGCGAAGGTCCACCCGGCGCTGGCGAGCCGGTACGAGAGGTAGAGGCCGGTGAAGCCGGCACCGACGCCGATGACGTCGACGACCCCGGCATCCGAGGTGGTGGAGTTCATGGAAATTGCCGCTTTCGTCCGTAATAGTCGAATGACTCGATCAGATGACTCAGTAGCTGTCAGTAGACCAGTGGCCCCAGTCACAGTCAAGAGGCGGGCCGAAAGTAACCGCATTCGCCGCACCGGCAGTTCCGCTGGTCGAGCCACCGATCGCCGCTGTTGACCTGCGATACTCCGTTCTCTACCCTGAAATCACTCGACCCAGTCATATGACTGAGATGTGGCCGGTTCGAGGCGAGCGCCGGCCGACCGACGCAAGCTTCCGAGGTATCCGAACGCCGGCCGCCACGATCACCCGAACAGGGCAGAGGTGTGCCGCCCGAGACAAGGTGAACGCTCATGCATTCTGCGGCCCCTCCGCAGCGCGACGGCGACGTGCAGCTTCGAATCTGGTTGGGCGGTATGGCTTTCGACTTTCGCGCCGCCCCCGCAGCAGCTGTCGCCTTCTTCACGGAATGGCACCGGAAGCGTTGCGAGGCAATCGAGATGGTCACCACGGCACGCTGTGATGTCAGTCTTCTGCCACGCCTTCCCTGCGAGCAGTTGTTCCACGATCCCGCGGCATGAGAGGTTTCGCGATGGACAATCACCGTCGGTTGGAACAACGGTCAGCACACTCGGTTCTTGCGGACTTCCGTGTGGATGGTCAGGTCCCGCCGAAGTAATGAAGATGACCGGACACTGCCGCTAGCGGAATTCCTCCCGATCCCTTGACACCGAATGTTACGGCCGTCACACTTCATTCACCTTAACGAATGATCGTTAAGGTTCCGCAGGATTCATCGCATTCGTCAGCCCCTTCCTGCGGCTCCTCCTTCGACAGGCATCCCGTCATCGCGGGACATCGATCCGTCGTCGAAGCCATTCTCGGAGAAAGCGAAATCGCATGAAGTACACACGAATTGCCGCGTCGATCGCGAGCGGGACGGCAGTTGTCGGACTCGCGTGCGGAACAGCCCACGCCAGTTCCGAGCAGCCCGGCACCGTGCAGCCGGCCGAGCCCGGCACGTCGCTGCACACCAGCCTCGCACCGGGTGTCGACTACAGCGGGAACGCCGGCGACAGTTCGGTTTTCGTCTCTACGCCCTTCGGATCACTGACCACCAGGGGCACCGAATTTCAGGTACTCGACCAGCAGGGCGACGTCGTCGCCGGTCAGCCACTGACCCAGGGGACAGATCCGGCGCAGTGGCCGACGGCGGCCCGGCCGCAACAGAGCGAGACGGCGAGTTACCCTGCGCCGCAACACAACACCGACACCGATCCGGGTATCGCGCCCGCGACGGTGACCTCCGCGCCGAATCGGCAGATCGACGCGGGCGCCGACTTCAACGCGGCGTTGGGTCAGGCCGCGGTCCAATTCGGTCTCGCCACCGGTGTCGGAACGCTGGCAGGCGGTGTGGTCGGCATGGGCCTCGGATGCGTGGGCGGCGCGCTGACCGGCGGCTTCCTCGCCATTCCGACGGGGCCGATCGCTGCCCCGGCAGCGGCGCTCGGCTGCGTGATGGGCGCCTCCCTGGGCGCCGGCATCGGCGGGGTGACGGGCGCCGCGCTGCTGGGAATTCCGGTCGGCGTCGCCAGCGCGGTCCAGATGTACAACTCGCTGCACGCAGCCGGTGATATCTGACGCGGACGTCGGCCACGAGCCCAGGGATACAGGGGCACTGTCCCAGGGCTCGTCTCCTATCGTCAGCCGATTCGCAGCATCCCGCGGACCAGATGCCAGTAGTGCTCGGCGACGTCGTGCACGGTCAGCGCGCCGTCGGGCCGGTACCAGTTCAGCACGCCGTCACAGAGCGTTGTCACCGCGAAAGTGGTTGTGGTCAGGGCGGTTTCGCTGTCGATTCCGCTCACCGCGGCGATGCGGCCTCGCACCAGCTCGTAGTACGCCCGCCGGGCATCGTGCAGCAGCCGACGCTCTGCTTCGGGGAGGAATCGTTCGGTTGCCCGCGAGTTCAGCAACAGGTCGTGGGCACGCGCCAGTTGAGCATGTTCGAGCTGGTAGGCGACGTGACGGCCGATGGTCTCGCCGAGGCGGGCTTCGGCGTCGCCCGCCTGCCCGGCAGCCGACATCCGAGCGAGGAAGCCGTGCAGTGCGCGCAGCATCGCCTCGGAGAGAATGGCCTCTTTCGACCGGAAATGGCTGTAGATTCCCGGCGGTTTGATCCCGACCGCGTCCGCGAGATCGCGCACCGTGCAGGCCTCGAAGCCGCGCTGCGCGAACAGCTCCATCGCCACCTCGAGGATGCGTTCGCGGGTGTCGGATCGGCCGAGCGATGGGGTCGCGTCCGCGATACGGCGATCCATCTGTTCGACCAACGCCCCGATGCGGGCCAGGGCAGCGGCGTCCTCCGCCTCGATGGCGGCCACTGTGCTTGCTGCCGTGGCCAATCCGGGACCCCTTCGAGCGAACGATCATTCGTTCGCTCGACTCTACCGTGCTCGGATCAGAGCGGAAGATCCGGTGAATCGACGCCGACCACCCGGTCACCGCAGAAGACCCGCACCGACTCCGCGGGGCCGTGACCACCGATGCCCGCCGACTCCCAGAAGCTCTGTGCGGAGTCGTCGCCGAGGTCGGCGACCTTGGCGCCGTTGACCCGCACCTCGCCGGACAGAATGCGCGCGCCGACGTCGATGGCCCGATCGGTGTCGGCACCGAAGACGTAGGCGTCCAGTCCGGACGGATTCGCGTTCGCCACGCGCAACGCCTCGTCGTCGGAATCGACGGCGTGTACCGACACCACGGGGCCGAACAGTTCCGCGGTGGCCTCCGATCCGTCGATACCGGTGGCGACGGTCGGAGAAAGGAAGAACCCGCCGAGTTCGGGCAGCCGAGCCGGCTGGTGAATATGTGCGCCCTTGGTCCGGAGTTCTTCGATCCGCTGCTGCAGGGTCGCCAAGTGCGGCGCATTCGAGATCGGGCCCAGTTCGACGCCGTCGTCCAGCGAATGACCGACCGCGATCTTCGCGATCCGCTCGGTCAATGCTTCGACGAGGGGTCGAACCAGGCTGCGATGCGCCAGCACCTTGCCCGGTCCTTCACACCACTGCCCGTTCAGCTTGGTCATCCCCTCGAAGATGCCGTCGGCCGCGACGTCGATATCGGCGTCGTCGAGGACCAGCGCCGGGTTGTTGCCGCCGAGCTCCAACTGGAGAACTTTGAAATCCTCGGCAGCAGCGCGCGCGATCGCCCGGCCGGCGACCGGACCGCCGGTGAAGGAGACGATCTTGACCCGCCGATCGCCGGTGATCGCGGCACCGACATCGCCCCGGCCGTGCACGAGTTGCACTGCCCCGCTGGGTAGTCCGGCTTCGACGAAGCACTCGACGATGAGCTGCGCACTGCTCGGCGCGTGTTCCGACGGCTTCAGGATCACGGGGCATCCGGCCGCCACCGCACTCACCACCTTGGCCGCGGGGATGAAACTGGGGCCGTTCCACGGCGTGAGGATCGCCGCGGGTCCCCACGGGATCTTGTACAGGCGGACGTCGCGGCCGCCCGCAGCGAGGGCCCGCACCCGCGGGATGGTCCGCAGATCCGAAGCTGTCGCCCTGATCCGGGCGGGCAGGAAAGCCGCCGACTTCCGGGTGTCGCGGATCGGGACTCCGCTGGTCACGGCATCGGTGCGCGCGATGTCCTCGACCCGCCCCTCGATGAGATCGGCTACGCGCTCCAGGATTTCCGCGCGCTCCTGCCAGGCGGCATCGTCCCAGCGTCCGATGCTGTAGGAACGCTCGGCATGTGCGAGGGCCCGTTCGACATCACGGTCGCCGGTCGTGACGGCCCGGTGCAGCCGCTCACGCGTGTTGGGGTCGACGTTCCATTCGCCCGCGATCGGGTCGCATTCGACCCAGCTGTCGGCGATGTAGTTGACCGGCTCGGGGATCGCGATGGTCGGATTCGTCATTCGATAACACCTCTATATTCGGAATTCGGCCTGGCGCAACGGCATCCAGGTCGTCACTGCTCCAGATCGATCACGACGCGAGTCACGTCGCCGGACCGCATCGCCTCGAAACCCTTGTTGATCTCCGCGAAAGGGATCACCTGCGTCACCATCTCGTCGAGGAGCAATCGCCCCTGCAGATACAGCTGCGCGAGCTGCGTGATGTCGTGACGCACCTGTCCGGAGCCCATATACGACCCGATCAGACGCTTCTCGCCGAAGAAGAAGTCCGAGGCGGGCAGGCTCAGCTCGGTGCCGTCCGGTGCGATGCCCACCAGGCATGCGGTACCGGTCGGCCGGAGCACCGCCAGCGCCGTAGCGGCGGTGCGGGCCGACCCGACGGCCTCGAAGGAGTAGTCGACACCGTCGCCCAGCACCTTCCGGATCTCGGCCGCCACATCGTCGACGCCGCCGTTGACCACATGCGTCGCGCCGTAACCGCGCGCTGCCGCGAGCCGCGCCTCGTCGAGATCGATGGCGACGACGGCGGACGCGCCGGCGAGCCGGGCGCCCTGGATGATGGCCGATCCGACTCCGCCGCATCCGATCACCCCGACCGTGCTGCCCGGCCGCACCTGCGCCCCGCGGAACACCGCCCCGACACCGGTGATGACGCAGCACGACAGCAGGCATCCCACCTGCAGCGACACCTCGTCGGGCAGCTTCACCAGCGCGTTCTCCCGCATCAGAATGTGCCGCGAGAATGCGCCGATATCCCCGAGCCGCGCGACCGGCTGTCCGTCGGACAGCCGGTAGGCGGGCCGGGGCCGGCGACGGATCTCGTCGACCCGCTGACACTGTGTCGACCGGCCGGCTTCGCAATTGACGCAGCGACCGCACGACGGCGTGAGGGCGCCCACGACCCGGTCCCCCGGCCCCAGTCCGGTCACCGCGGAACCGACGGCCTCGACCACGCCCGCCACCTCATGGCCCACGACCACGGGGAGATCGGTGGGCACCGTTCCGGTCATGTAATGCAGATCGCTATGACACAAACCGACATTCGAGACCGCGACCCGGACCTCGTTCGGCTCCGGATCGTCCACCTGAATCGTGGTGATCTCGAGCGGTTCCTCGATCGCGGTGAGCACCGCGGCTTCCGTGTTGATCATGGTCTGTCCAATCCGTTGTGCATGGGTGAAGCAGGGTGTGCGTCGGCGCCGGATCGATTCCCCCGCGCCGCCCAGAAGTCGGCGACACCCGAGCTGAAAACGCCGTTCTCCCAAGCGTTGTGCGCAGCCGCATCCTCGCGCGCGAAGGCCGCCTCGAGATCCTCGAGCGCCGGTCGCAGTAGGGCGAGATGCAGTGCGGTCGTGTTGTTCTCCGGGGTCCATTCCACGACCAGATCGATCGCCCGCTCGAGCAGCAGGTCGGGCGCGACGATCTCGTCGAGAAGCCCGATCCGCAGCGCCTCGTCGGCGCCGATCCGCGGCGATCCGAGAACCATGCGCATCGCGTGGTTGCGCACCAGGCGGGTGAGCAGCAGGCTCGAGGCGTTCGAAATGGTGATCCCCCGACCGTTCTCCGGCTGGAAGTACTCGGTCGCGGGGGTCCCGATCCGGGCATCGCAGCACAGGGTGATCTCGGAAGCGCCGCCGACCGCGATTCCGTTCACCGCCGCGATCACGGGAACTCGGGTTTCCACGATCGCGCGGGTGATGTCGTGGAACGTCTCGAAGGCCGCTCGGAACTCCGCGTACGACGCGGGGGGTGTCCCCAGATCTTCCCCGGCGGAGAACGCACGCCCCTGTCCCGTCAGGACGATTCCGCGCACGCGGTCGCCGGTCCCGAATTCCCGGATCGCGCTCGCCAGCCGCAGCCGGGTGGCGACGTTCATCGCGTTCAGCTTCTCCGGGCGGCGCAGGGTCAGGACCGCGACATTCCGTTCGATCCGGGTGTCGAGGTGCTGGCTCGCGGAGGCGCTCATCCGTGCTGCCCGTTCTCGCGCAGGTCGTAGGTGATGCCGGGGTGGTCGGCGGCGCGGGCGGCCAGCGCCGGCTTCGACACTCGCTCGGACGGCGTTCGCGGAAAGTCGTCGACGAATTCGACGTAGCGCGGAACTTTGAAGCGCGCCAGCTCATTACGCGCTCGCGCGATGATCCGCTCGGCGGTCGCACGCTCGGCCGGGACACCGGCGGTGAGCCGAATGTAAGCCTTGACCTCTTCACCGAATGTCTCGTCGGGTACGCCGAGGACCGCCGCGGACACCACCGAGGCGTCCTTTTCCAGGACGGCCTCGACTTCGGCGCTCGCGATGTTCTCCCCGCCCCGCCGAACCATGTCCTTGATCCGCCCGACGAGGTGACAGCGGCCATCGGGCCGACGCACGACCACATCGCCGGTGTGCAACCAGCCGTCGCGCAGCGTGCGTCCGGCGGCCTCGGCGCGGTTCCAGTAGCCCAGCATCATCGGCTTGCCCGACAGGATCAGCTCGCCGGGTTCGCCGTCCGGAACGTCGATGCCGTCCGCGTTCACCACCCGGGCCCGCTTCGTCGGTACCGGCCGTCCGAGGCTTCCGCTCCCCACATCGCCGAGGTCTTCCGGATAGCTCACCAGGTCGGCGCCGGACTCGGTCATCCCGTAGATCTCCCGCCACGGTGCGCCCCAACGCTTTTCCAGCTGCCGATGCAGTCCCGCCGGAATTCCCGAGCACATGATCAGCCGCAGGTCGTTGTCGAGGTCGTCGGGGCCGGGCGGCTGTTTGAACAGCAGGGTGGGCATGGCGCCGAGGACATAGGTGAAGGTGGCCCGATGCCGCCGCACGTCGGCGAAGAACCCCGATGCGGAAAAGCGCGGCAACACGACCAGCGGCGCACCGATCGTCAACGCCACAGCGGTGTTCCACTGCGGATCGATGTAGGAGAACGGCTGCGCGGTGAGCAGCACGTCGTCGGCGTGCAGTCCGGCGGCCGCCGCGCAGATCCAGCCCAGCCGGACCCAGTAGTCGTGGGTCAGCATGCACGCCTTGGGAAAGCCGGTGGTTCCGGAGGTGTATTGCAGGTTCGCGAGGGTGTCGCCGGCAAGCCGGACATCGGGCGCACGGTCGGGAAAATCCTCGGAGCCGTCCGCGGCGATATCGACGATGCGGACACCGGACAGATCGTCCTCGTCCTGCGTCACTTCGCCGAGCAGGCCCAGCTTCGCCCCTTCCGAGAACACGACGCGGGCACCCGAATCACGGAGAACGAAGGCCAGATCCGCCCTGCGATACGAGGAGTTCACCGGGACCGCCACCGCGCCCGCCTTCAGTGTCGCCAGCCAGACCACCGGCCAGTGCACGACATTGGGCAGCATGATCGCGACTCGATCACCGGGCGCGATGCCGTCGACCTCGATGAGCCGATGCGCCAGACGTGACGTCCACGCGTCGATCCGGCCGAACGTCCACGACTCGTCCCCGAAGCGGAGGAATTCTCGATCCGGCGATGTCCGAGCGCACGTCGACAAGAGGTCGATCAACGTCGCCGACGCCGGATCGTCCCCTATGTGGTCGCGTGCGACCGCCGGCCGACGGACCACATCCCGGGTCGATTCGATTGCGTTCACGGTTTCTCCTTGCGATGTGATGCCGGCCATAACGTTAACGCCGTCATAGTCATTTGATCAAGCCAATTGACTAACTTCCTCATCCGCCGCTCCCGCGCGGGGACCGAAAGGCGATCATGAACGGTGATATCGTCGAGTTAGACTTGATCAACCGCCCAACTAATCCAGGAGGCATGCAGTGGCACGGATCCCGGCGGCTGAACGACGCAACGACCTGGTCAACGCGGCCATCCAGGTGATCGCGACCCACGGCGTCGACGGCGCGACGACCCGCCGCATCGCCGAACAGGCCGATGCTCCGCTGGCGACACTGCACTACTGCTTCGCCTCGAAAGAGCTCCTGTTCGCAGCGGTTTTCGAACGGGTGGCCGCCCAGTACCAAGAGGTGATCATCCGCAGTGACGTGCACGGCGACGTGGCGACCACGGCCAGAGAACTCCTGCGCGGGGTCATGCTCTGGTACCTGGAATCGAAGGCATTCGGTGCCGCGACCATCGAACTCGTCAGCTGGGCCCAACGCCAGGAGGGAAACCCGGCGGCGATCGTCTACAACCAGGCGTTCGCCGTCCTGCGCTCCATCCTCGGGAAGGCGAACGGGGACGGCGCGCTGCCCCCGGAAACGATCGAGGAAATCAGCTACATCGTCGCATCACTGGCCGACGGCTTCGCGCTGAACTGGCTCACCTTCGGCGATCGGGCGGAGGCCGCCAGACAGGTTGACCTGAGCATCTCCGTGCTCGATGCGTGGCTGGCCACGAAACTCGGCTCCCGGGCCCCGGCTGTGCAGTGGACGCCCACCCCGGCCGTCCAGCCGAGGACCGGAATGAGCTCGCTCGTCTCCTGGGTGGATGTCGACTGAACGGACCGAGGTCCTTCGCGCTGCCACCGCCGCACCTGCCTCGAGTCCGGCAGGTACCGGGCCGGCACCCAGGCCGGCCCGGAAACATCCTGCGGCAGAACGGCTCTCGCTCACCCCAGTGGTCCCTCGGCGGATGGTTTCCCTATCGGGCCCGACCGACGCACAGCCGCTCGGCCGCTTCGTCGACGACCCAACTCAGTGCCCGGTCGTCGCGCTCCATCCACTCCGGGTGCCACTGGACACCCAGGACAGCGGCACCCGGAAGCTCGATGACCTCGACGACGCCATCCGCGGTCCGGCCCGTGACGACCAGGCCGTCGCCGCACACGTCGACGGCCTGGTGGTGCCACGAGTTGGTGACCGCGCGGTCCCCGAACAGCGTCTGCGCGATCGATCCGGGCGCGAACGACACGACATGATCGGGTGCGCCGTCGGTGAGCGCCGCCCGCTCCGACAGATGCCGCACCGGGCCCGCCGGGAGGTCCGCGATCAGCGTGCCGCCCCGCGCGACGTTCAGAACCTGCAGACCGCGGCACACTCCGAGCACCGGGGTATCGCTGTCGATCGCCGCGCGCACGAGCGCGATCTCGTACGCGTCCCGCTTCGGATCGTGCACCATCGGATCCGATCGCGCACCGACCGCACGGACCACCGCCGGATCACCACCCCAGCACGCCGGATGAACATCCTGACCGCCGGTGACGACCACCCCGCTCAGCCATTGGCAGACCGCGGCCGGATCGGCATCGTAGGGCAGCATGACCGGAACCCCACCGGCCCGCGCGATACGATCCGAGAAGTCGGACATGAAGGCGTCGGTGAACCGGTCCGCGTATCGGGGGTCCAGCCCGTTCACCAGCCCCAGCCGGAACCGTCTGCCGGTGATGCCGATGAGGGGCCGCACGGCATTCACGGTCTCGCGCACCGCGGTCACGGGAACTCGAAGTAGCGCGCGGACTCCCATTCCGAGAGTTCGGCGAACGGGTCACCGCCGCCGGTGTGGAACTGCATCCACTCCCACCGGCGAGTGCCGATCCAATAGTCGACGAACTCGTCGCCCAGCAGCTCGCGCAGCAGGGGGTCCGCATCGAGCGCTTCGGCCGCCTTGGTGATGGTGTCCGGCAGTCGCTTGATACCGGGCGGCATACACCAGGCCATATCCGACACCGGATCCGGCGGCTCGATGTCGCGCTCGATACCGGCGATCACACCGGCCAGCACGCCCGCGGTAGCGAGATAGAGGTTCGCGTCCGCACCCGGGAGGCGGTACTCGAGCCGGGAGTAGGACGGGTGCCCGCACACCGCCCGGACGGCGGTGGTCTTGTTGCTGATGCCCCAGCTGACGGTGACCGGTGGACCACTGAGATCCACCAGCCGGCGGTAGGACGTGATCTGCGGCAACACGATCGAGGTGTTGCCCTCCAACGTCGCGAGCAGGCCACCGATGGCGTGGCGCATCGTCGCCGAGGGCCCGTCTTCGGCGTAGAACGCGTTCACGCCGTCGCGCTGCAGCGAGAGGTTGATGTGCGAGGCCTGCCCGTAGCCCGCCGTCGGCTTGGCCATGAACGTGACCGAGCGCCCCTGCTCGAACGCGACCTCGCGCATCACCTGACGAGTGCGCGCCCACGCATCACAGACCCCGATCGGATCGCCCGGCACCAGGTTGAGCTCCACCTGCCCGGCCGCGTCCTCGTCGCTCCATGCCTCCCACTCGATGCCCAGCTCGTCGAGGCGCCGCGACACCGCTGTCATGTAGTCGATCCAGTCTTTCGACTTCGCGAGGTGGTAGGCGGTGCCGGCGGATCCGCCGAGCGGAGTGAGGTCGCGGTAACCACGCGCCCGTGCCTCGTCGATCGACTCCGAGAACAAGGTCGTTTCGATCTCGACCGCGATGGTCGCGGTGTACCCGAGCGTCGCGAGCCGATCGACCATCTTTCGCACCATATTGCGCGGGCAGATCGGCACCGGTGTGCCGTCCTTCAGCCAGTAGTCGCCGATCACCGACTGCAGTCCCGGTTCCCACTCGACCATCGTCGACATATCCGGTTTGAAGCTGACGTCGTCGAGGTGCCCACGCCAGCCCGGATAGGCGAAGCCCATGCTGGGAGCGTTGCCGAGGTCGAGCCCGAAGAGCAGGTCGGCGAAATTGAATCCCGACGCCGCGCTCGCGGCGAACTTCTTCGGCGAGACGTTCTTGCCGAGGAAACACCCCTCGTGATTGGTGGCCTCCAGCCGCACGGCGCGAACGTCGGTGCCGCGGACGCCGAATTCCGAAGTGGCGATGGTGATTTCAGACATCGAAACGAGCCTTCCAGGATGCGCCGATCATGACCGACAGTTGAGAGAGGGTGCCCTGAATTCCGAGGGCACCGGTGGCCAAGGTCGCGAACAGGTCGTCCGCACCGGAGAACACGCCGGCCAGCGTCTCCGGCGCTCCGGCGATCACGTAGTGGGTCTCCCCCTCACCGCAGACGATCTGCTCCACTCCCTCGGGCCCCTCCGTGACAGCGATGAGCATGTCCGGAACGCCCGGCACCGAGCGCGATACGGTCCAGAAATGCTCGGCCGCCGCGCGCCAGTCGGGTAGCGGAGGCGTCAATGCGGCCGAGACATCGGCAACCAGATCCTGATCACCCACCGGGTCGCCGACCGGGGCGAACCTGGCATTCAGGTCGACGGTGAGGAGGGCATCGGGTTCGGTGAAAACGCCGCTGGACACCTCGACGGCACCGCCGTCGAACGCGATCGTCGCGGACTGCGGGGTGTCATGGGAGCGGATCGCCACCGTCGCCGCGGCCCGTTGCAGCGCCGGCAGCGCGTGGCCGGCGCGTGCGGAATCGCGCAGCGTCCGGCCGATCAGCCGGACGATCGGCGTGGCATCGTCCTCGATCCGTATGTCGATGCCTGCGGCCGCGCCGGCGCTGGGCACCACGCGGTCGATCGTGGTTTCGGTCATCTTCGGAGTCCTTTCGACTATGCGAGATCGTGTGGCGCGCGCGGCAGCAGAAGACCTCGAGCGAGAACGCAACCGTCATAGTCAGTTGTCTGGGTCACGTGACTATGATCGTGAGGCACACGTCACTCGTTGTCAACAACTCGAAGAGGATCGCCGATGCTCACACCGACACCCGCGTACTGGGATCTGCTGGACGCGGACGCGCAGGCGGCCGCGCAAGCTATCGCGACGGCGCTCCCGAAGCCGCTCCGCGAACTGGGGCCCGAGACCTCGCGCGAACTGCTCGCGACGCGGCCGCGCGACCACCCCCTCACGTCGATCGGCCGAGTCGAAGAACTCGAGATACGTTCCCGCACAGGGACTTTGAAGGCCAGGCTCTATGGGGACACGATCGAGGCCGACGCTCCCGCCCTGCTCTACATGCACGGCGGCGGGTTCATCCTGGGCACCCTCGACGGCGTCGACGAGCTCTGCCGGGCCATCGCGGCTCGCTCGGGATTCGTCGTCGTCTCGCTGGAATATCGGCTCGCGCCGGAAAATCCGTATCCGGCCGCGCTCGACGACTGCGTCGACGCGTACCTGTGGCTCCGCGAGCACGCGGGCGACCTGGCGATCGACCACGACCGCATCGCGGTGGGCGGCGATTCGGCAGGCGGCGCTCTCGCGGCCGGACTCTGCCTCGCACTACGCGACGGCAACCTGCCGCTGCCGATGGCCCAGGTGCTCGCGTACCCACCGGTCGACGACACCTTCACCGCGCCATCATGGACCGAGTTCGCGGACGCACCACTTCTGACCAGTGCAGATTCCAAATGGCTCATCGAGCAGTACCGGGGGCCCGACTATCAGGACCGTGTCGATCCTCTCGCGGCGCCGATCCGCGCGGAATCGCTTCACGGGCTGCCCCCCGCGTTGATCCTCACCGCGGAAGTGGACCCGATCCGCGACGATGCGGAGGCGTACGCCGTGCGTCTGCACCGGTCCGGCGTCGCCGTCGTGACCACGCGCTACGCGGGGGTATTCCACGGCTTCTTCACCGAAGTGGGCGTATTCGCCAAGACCGAGCAGGCGATCGAGGACGTGTGCGCTTATCTGCGCCGGCTCGTCCGTCGGTGACACCAGGGCGCCGGCCCAGCCGATCCCATCGAGCAGCTGACGCCGGACGACCCCGTCCGCAATCCGGAGGCGTGCGCATCAGCGTGATGCGCACGCCTCCGGATCGTTGAAGACGTTGCTGTACCCGCCAATTTCACTTGAGTCGTTCATTTGATCAACTCTCATTGATGCAGCTAGACGGCAATTTATGCGTCGATTCCCGAATCTCCATTGCAAAGAGTTGGTCAAATACCTTGATCATATGACTACATACCTCCTAGTCTATGGCGCGGATCACAACTCGGCGCGGCAGCTTCCCGCGAGCGTGCGGATGAGACCGCCGATTTCTCTGGAGAACGAACATGACTGAGATCAATGAAACGACCGGCGCCGGCCGGGATTCGAACGCTGGTGACACGCCGCCGAGAGGGGTGCTGATCGGAGTCGGCGCCCTGCTGGTCACTCTGACCAACGCGATCATCTTCGTCCTGCCGCCGCTGCTGCCGATCATTCAGGCGCAGTACGGTCTCTCCACGGTTTCCGAGACGACCTGGATCTACACCGTGCTCACGCTGGGAGGTGGAGCGGGCTTCATTCTGCTGCCACGCCTGGCCGACGTCTTCGGCGACCGCAACGCGACCGTGTTCGCCGCCGGATGCCTCACGCTGGGTGCGTTCGTCCCCGCCCTCGGAGATTCCTACCCCGCCCTGCTCATCGGTGCCGCGCTCATGGGAATCGGCGGGGCGGCTCAACTGCTGCCGCTGGGATTTCTCCGGCGGAATCTGGCCGACAATGGAGTCGCGACCGCGGTCAAGGTCCTGGTCGTCGCCACCGGCCTCGGCATCGTCGTGGGAATGATCGGCGGCGGCCTGATCGTCGAGTACCTGTCGCTGCGTAGCTTCTTCTGCGTCCTCACCGCCGCCTTCGCCGCGACGACGGTCGTATCGTTCGTCGTGATTCCGCACGCGCCGCCCGCGGAGCCCACCGGCCGGATCGGCGCGCTGGGAACGGTGTGGATGATCGGCTGGGTTGCGGCCCTGCTGCTGGCTTTGACACAGGGCCTGGTCTGGGGAGCCGGGGCCCTCGTTCCGCTGATCGGCGGTCTCGTCGCCGCTGCCCTGTGGGTGCGCGTCGAGCGCAAGTCCTCGGCGGCCGTCTTCGACGTCGCCATGCTGAAATCGCCGTTCGTCACCGCGGCGAGCGTGTCGATCGCGTTGTTCGCGGCGGTGAACGCGGCGTTTCTGTTGCTGCTCAGCACCTTCAGCCAGGTCGATCCCGATTCCCTGCAGCCCTCCGACGCGTACGGGCTCGGACTCTCGGCGCTGCAAACGGGTGTGCTGATGGTGCCGTTCGCGGTGCTGTTCCGGGTCGGGGGCCGCGTGGCCGAGGGCCCGATCGCCAAGGGACACGCGACCCGCGTCTTCGTGGTGGGAGCACTCGTCTGTGTCGCCGGCCTGGCCTGGCTGGCACTCGCCCACGACCACGCGTGGCAGAACCTCGTGGGGGCCGGCGTCATCGGGCTCGGATGCAGCATGGGATATGCCGCGGGCTTCACCGTCGTGCAGATAGCAGTTCCCGAAGAGAAGGCCGGAATGGCCGCCGGCGTAGCCGGTACCTCCATGGCGGTCGGCTTCGCCTTCGGTACCGCGTTGATCACCGGCGTTCTCAGCGCCTCGGTCGTCCTCGTTCCCGGCACGGACATCACGGTCGCCGACAAGGGCTTGTACGGCACGAGCTACTGGATTTCCGCCGTCCTGGCCGCGGGCGTCCTGGCGACGGTGCTGATCTCACGCGCACGTTCTCGCCGGCGCGCCGCAGTCGCCGTGTCCTGATCCAGCGAAATCCAGCCGAAGGAACTGAGAGACAATGGAACTCAAAGAATTGCTCTTCATGATCGCCGACCTGTGGATGATCTTCGCCGGATTCTTCTACGGATGGAAGTTCATCCGGCGCTACCAGAACTACCTGCTCGGCCTCGAGTGGATGATCGTCGCCACGTCCGGCACCAACTTCCTCATCTGGTCCGCGATCAAGGGCAGCGAGAACAGTCCCATGTTCACGTTCGCGTGCTTCCTGGACGCGTTCTCCCGATCGGTCGGTATCACGCTGATCCTGGTCATGGGCTTGATGCGCGTCACCCACCGATACAAGCCCACGATCGCAACCGACATCGGCGTCTTCGTGCTCGCCACCGTCGCCGGCCTGTACTTTCAGCAGTTCCACGCCCACTTCGCGCTGGGACCGGCCACCTACTACGTGGTCGTCAACGTTGCGACGTCGCTGTTCCTGATCTACTTCGCGGGCCGACTGTGGGCGGTCGGCGAGAAGGTGAAGGCGGCCGGAACTCTCGCGGCCACCGCCGCCGGATTCGCCATCGCCATCACCTACGACTTCTTCCCGATCCCCGGTGACGACGAGCTCCGGACGATCTTCTACACCGCCGCGCTGGCCACCTGGGGCACGCAATTGTGGATGTACTTCCTCGCTTACCGCGCCTTGCACAACCACAACGAAGCCGCCGACGCGCGGCCGGCTCGGCGGGAACAGAGCGCTGCCGGGGCCTGAGAGGGCCGCATTTCAACGGCACGCCATCGCCGGCCGCGGGCCCGACGATGGCGTGCCGCCGTCAATACCCATGCGAAAAGGATCATCGAAATGAATACGGACAACGTCGAATACACCAGCTTCACCGGCTGGATCGAACCACCCAGCGATGTCCGGCCGGCGTTGCAAGACGACATCACCTGTGAAGTAGCGGTCGTCGGCGGCGGCCTGAGCGGTATGTCGACGGCGTTGCGGCTGGCCGAGCGCGGTCGTGACGTGGTGTTGCTGGAGGCCGAATTCTGCGGGCACGGCGCCAGTTCCCGCAACGCGGGACAGCTGGCTGGCGCCCCCGGTGGAGACATTCAGCTACTGAATCTGCTCTACCGAAAGAAGCTGCCCCGCATCGTGCAATTCGCCGATCACGCCGAGCATCACGTCGAAGATCTGATCAGGACGCACGACATCGACTGTGAGTACGAATCGACAGGCAACGTCGGCGTGGCGGTCTCGCGGGGACAGCTGGGCCGCGCGCGTCGCGTCGCCAAGATTCTTCAGCGGGCCGGTGCCAAAGCCGAATTCGGCACGAGCGCGGAGCTGGGCATTCCTCGTGGATTTCTCGGTGGGATGCGCGAGGCCATCGGCGGAACAATGAATCCCGGCAAGTTCACCATGGGTGTGCGCCGGGCCGTCTTCTCCTCGGGCGCAAGAGTTTTCGAACAGACCCGGGTCACCGACGTAACACGGGAAGCCGGGCACGTCGTCATACGCACACCCCGCGGTGTGGTGCTGGCCGACAAGGTCGTCCTCGCGACGAACGCATACGGCGGCGAGCTGGCGATCACTCCCAAGAATCTGTCCGTGCCCATCTGGGTCATCGAGGTGGAGACCGAGCCGATCGATCCCGAGCGTCTGGCCGCACTGGGGTGGACCAGCCGCGCCGGCCTGTTCACTCAGCACAACTTCATGGAGAACTACCGGCTGACCTCACGCAACACGATCGTGTTCGGAGTTCGCCGGATCGAACGCGGAAAGAACGGCCCGCTTCCCACGAAGCAGCCGGATCCGGGGCTCGTCGCCGAACTCGCCCACGCATTCGCGACACGATTCCCCGCCCTGGCCGACGTGCCGGTCGCTCGTGCGTGGGGCGGATGGATCGCGATCACTTCCTCGTGGCTGCCGCTCGCCGGCCGGATCGACGACAGTGTCTTCTACTCGATCGCCTGCAACGGCCACGGATTGGCCCAGGCACCCTATCTCGGATCGCTGATCGCGGACCTGATCGTCGACGGTCGGCCCCACGAGGATCTGCAGTCGCTGTGGCAGCAGAAGCCGAAGTTCCCCCGCCCGATGATGATGGGCCCGTGGGGTTTACGCACCATCTGGGCCGTCGACCGGTTCAACGATCTGGTCAACGGCAGCCGGCGTAACGCCCGGCGTGGGTCAGCACCGGTGATCTGAGCGCGAGAGAGCGTATGCCGGGCTCGGAGGCTGTAACGGCCTCCGAGCCCGGCATTGCGCGGTGAGATCGGCTTATCGGATTGCGCGGCCACGGCCGGTGACCACACCGACCAGGAACAACAGGACCACTGCGCCCCCGAGGCAGGTGAAGAAGCTGAACCACAACCCTCCACCCTCGACATCGACGCCGAACAGTTTCAGCAGGAACCCGCCGATGAAGCCGCCGATCACGCCGACCACGATATTGAGCAGAATGCCTTGCTGCGCATCGGTTTTCATGATCTTGCTGGCGATCCAGCCGGCCAATCCGCCGATGATGATCCAGCCGATGATTCCCAGACCCAACATGGTGTCTCCTCTGTCGAACGTCGAAACGCTCACGATCCGAGCGTGCTCGACGCCGATATACCCCACATCCGCGCAACCAACCGACATTCGAAGTTCAACCCGTGCCGGGGGTTTCGAAATCCCGGCCGCGTCTATGCCACAGAAACCGGCGCCTTCGACAAGACGAGCGAGGAGGACTGTATGAGACTCGATGGTGCCCATGGGCAGCTGATCTTTTCGATCTGCGTCGGCTTGCTGGGCATCGCTGTGATCGCCACGTCCGTCTCCCACGGTCTGCGGGAAATCCGCACGGCGCGAGGACAATACGTGACGGACAGCGCAAGCGATGATCGCACGGACGCGGGCACGGACTCGCCAGGGACGGTACGGGACCGCAGATGATCGGCGGTGCGGGGTTGCTGCGCGGTCAGCCGGGCCATTCGCCGGTCAGGCGCCGGGTCGCGGTCGCACCGGCGCGGTCGACCGCGGCTTTGACGCCGGCGAATATCGCGCCCTGAACGATGGCGGCGATCAACACCTCGCGCCAGGTCCGGTCCTCGTCGGTGGCGTCGGGCGCGTTCTCGTCGTGACCGAGCAATTTCCACGTCTGCTTGAACACCAGTCCGGCGAGGAGTCCGCTGATGGCTCCCAGGACGAGACCGACCGGCTTGTAAGCGAGCTTGACCGCAGTCATCGGCTCACCTGCTCTCTCGGTGACGTCCACGCATCACGCCAGAGGTGGGCGGGCAGGAACTGGTGCTGTGCGGCTGTGCACTCGACACGGCGATCGCCTCCGTCTTCTCGTTCGTGCCCGGGCACGCCACGCGTCGCGGCCCCGGTCTGCTGTGCGAGGCGTACCCCGGATCGGCCGGCTCACACCGACGCGGCGCGTGGCCCGGCGGGAAGACGATCCGCCGCGACGAATCATGCTCCTAGCTCAGAGTTTTCAGCGCCGCCGCATCGTAGGCCTTCAGTTCGCCGATCCGGCCGTCCAGAACCTTGGCTGCCCATTCCGGGTCCTGCAGGAGGGCACGGCCGACGGCGACCAGGTCGAACTCGTCGCGTTCCAGCCGGTCGAGAAGATTGTCGATGCTGCCCAGTTCGGCGCCTCGGCCCGTGAAGGCGTGGAGGAAGTCGCCGTCGAGGCCGACCGAGCCGACGGTGATGGTGGGCTTGCCGGTGAGCTTCTTGGTCCACCCCGCGAGATTCAGGTCCGAGCCCTCGAACTCCGGGAGCCAGTACCGGCGGGTGGAGGCGTGGAAGGCGTCGACGCCGGCCGCGGCCAGCGGCGCCAGGATGGCTTCGAGCTCCTGCGGGGTTTCGGCGAGACGTGCGTTGTAGGCCTCCTGCTTCCACTGCGAGAAGCGGAAGATCACCGGGAAGCCGGGCGACACGGCTGCGCGGACCGCGGCGACGATCTCGGTCGCGAACCTGGTGCGCGCCACGGGATCTCCACCGTAGGCATCGGTGCGGCGGTTCGTGTGCGCCCAGAGGAACTGGTCGATGAGGTAGCCGTGGGCGCCGTGCAGTTCGACCCCGTCGAATCCGATCCGCTCCGCGTCCGCGGCAGCCTCGGCGAAGGCGGCGATGACGTCGTCCAGGTCGCGCTGCGTCATCGCCTCACCGGTCGGCTCGGTGCCGTCGACGCGGATGCCGGAGGGGCCCATGGCCGGGGCCTCGGGGTAGGGCGCTTCGCCGTGGTTGCGGACCATGCCGATGTGCCACAGCTGCGGCACGATCGTGCCGCCCGCCGCGTGCACGTCCGCGGCCACCTTCGCCCAGCCCGCCAACTGCTCCGCACCGTGGAATCGCGGTACCCGATCGCTCTGACCGGCCGACGCGTGGCCGACGTAGGTCCCCTCGGTGACGATCAGACCGACACCGGCGGCCGCCCGGCGCGCGTAGTAGGACCGCACGTCGTCACCGGGAATGCCGCCCGGGGAGAACATGCGCGTCATCGGCGCCATCACGATGCGGTTGGGAATGGTCAGGCTGTTCACGGACACGGGCCGGGACAGGATTTCCGCTGCGCGGGAGACGTCGGACGCGGTGACGGTCACTGGATACTCCTCATACAAACTTGACATCTTTGATGGTTGATAACCTCAAGCATTTTCCACCGTAGGTCCGAATAGTTGAGATGGTCAAGTTTCAGGACGTAGGATGAATTCCATGGCACAGGTTCCGCACCTCGACACCGACCGGCTCATGGAGCTGCTCTCGGTGTCGCTGGGCGTCTACTACAGCGACTTCACGGTCGCGGCGGCGAGCGAGAACCTCACGGCGAGCCAGGGCAAGACATTGACGGTGCTGCGCCGGGGCCCCGCCGCGATGCGCACACTGGCCGAGATACTGGCGTGCGACGCGTCCAACGTGACGGGAATCATCGACCGGCTGGAGAAGCGGGGTCTCGTGCGACGGGAGGCCAGCACATCCGACCGCCGCGTGACCAATCTGGTCATCACACCCGAGGGCGAGCGTGCCGTCGACGCGATCCGCGCGAAGATGCACCAGACCCGGGAAGGCCTGAGCCGGCTCGGCGACGAGGACCGGGCTCGTCTGTCCACACTCCTGGAACGGGCCTTCGTCCAGCCCTGACGTCCGATGATGCCGTCGAGCGACGGCGCGGTGAAAGATGCTCCACCGCAGCGGTTTTCACCGCAGAGCGGGGTGTCGCGCCCGGTCCGTGGACGAAACGCGACACCCGCACAGCGTTACTTCTGAGGGTTGGTGAGGGTGTTGTACATCTGGACCAGGGAGACCACCGCGGCGGGGCCGCCGATGGCGACCGTGCCGATCGCGGCACCGAGCGCCGCACCGGAGATGGCGCCCGCGATGCAGCCTCCCGGTGCGCCGGCGAAGAACAGCGGCGGCATCAGCGCGGTGCCGACCACCGCGCCGGCCACACAGCCGCCGACGAGACCGATCGCGGTCCCCAGGAGGACACCGAGTCCGGACGCCAGGCCGACCTGGTTGGCAGCCACACCGAGCGCCTCGTTGAAGTCGTCCTGGGAGAAGATCGGCTTCGCATCGGGCTGCGTCGACGCGACGGCGTCGGCAGGGTTACGACTGGGGGTGAGCGTCGCGGTGCGGCCGTCGGCGTCGATCTGCGCGGCGATGGGCCAGTCCTTCTGATCGAGCCGATAGGTCAGCGGCATCCCGAAGGCGAGATTGCCGTTGCCGTCGAGCAATTCGAACTGGTTTCCGCGAGTGATCAGCCGGCCCGCATCGGTGCGCAGCACTACCGAGTGGTCGACCACGTTGGCGGTGTAGTGAATCCCGGGGGCGACGTCGGTGCTGATCGTCGCGTCGGGCTTACCGGCTGCCGGAGCCGGCGGCGCGGCGGTGTCGGCGTATGCGGTACCGGCGGAGACCGTCAGCGCGGCGATCGCGATCGCGGAGGTGGCGGCGAACTTCTTCATGGTCTTCATCAGGTGTCCTTCCCCGCGAGCAACGAATGCCCACGAGTCGAAAAGTGGCGAGGGAAACGACAGTGGCGGACTATCTTTTCCGCCCGCGAGCACAGGGCGGCCGCGAGCAGCAAACAGCTACATGGCAATGACAAATCCCGGCCGGTGATCCCGAAGGAAAACAGCCGTGCACATTCCCATCCGATAGCGCCGCATCAAATCGCAGCGATACAGATGATCAGATCGACCGCACCGAAGTAAAGTATCGAATAACCACTTGTGGGAATATTCGCCGCAGGCCACGGTTCAATGCCCGCGATATGGATCTCGGTCGGTACGAGAAGGGCCGGTTGCCGAACGGTCGCGCCGAAGCGATAACCGGTCAGGCCGCTACCACAACCGGCGAGGGACCAGGAGGGCCGCGACGAGAAATCGCGCCCCGTAGCGGAATCGTGCCCCGTCGATCAGCGGCGTACCGCACACCGGAGCGGGGGTCGTCGAGAGCAGGGCGGGGCGAGAACGTCGACAGCAGAGTCCACACGAGCCCGGCCATCGCGCGATACAACCGCTCGGCCGCCGCAATGAGCAGCGCACACAGCATCGTGGCCGCCACGTGGGCGGCGAGCATGATCCATCCCCCGCCGCAGCCATTGATTTCGGATGGATGCGAGGGTCGCGGCGGCTCCGTCGATGCCAATGCCGTGTGGCCGAGCAACTGGCCCAGGGCCAGCATCCCGAACAACCGCAACCGGCCGCGGCCGGCCGAGGAACCCACTGCCGCACCGACCAAGCCACTGACCAGCAACACGAGCATCAGTGCGGCAGAATTCGGAGAGTCCCCTTCGATACCGTGCGCCGCGAAAGCCACTATTCCGCACGCGACGCCGGCCAAGGCACCACGAATTCGGTTATCCGGACACTTCACGGCAAAGACCTCGCGACCGCCCGGTCCGATGAAAACGACGACGTGTCGGCAATACGGACGAGCGACATCATCGGCGACCTTCACGACAATCGGACCCAACCAAGCGGAACGCAAGCACTATAACCGCGAAGAGGGAAAGACGAGAAATCCGAGCCGTCTCGACGGAATGCGTTTCCAGCCCGTTCGGCGAAACGTCGATTCGAACATGAAAGCGGCCGTGTCGCGATTCGTCGGCTTTTTCCGATATGTCCTGAACATCCCTTTAGTCGACCAAGTCTTGCCAGAATGCGCCACGAACTTGCCAGAAATCGGAAGTGTTGGCGGCTAACGTTTTTCGTGCGCCAGGGGTGGTCGCGGCGGACAACGACGACCTGATCGCGGATCCGCAAGTAGGAGGGGAGATCCGCGCTCAGGCCGGAGTCGCTCGGGCCGGAGCGCTCACGCGCCGAGACGAAGTTCCGACGGCCGGAAGACGATCGGCTCCTCTTTCGCCTTGGTAGCTTGAAGTCGTTCTGCGGCTGGGCGCGAAAGGGAACCTTCTCGTGGATTCGGAGTATTGGTGGGAGGAGGAATCCTCGGCGGCCGCTGAGACACCCGCCGAGCGGATGGAGTACTGGCACCACTACCTGCGAAGCCGGCAAGGGTCGGTGGGATTGGCGTTCGGCGACACCGTCGAGGACTTCGCCTGGTCGACCACCGCGCAGCGAGTCGGCGGCCTGCAGATCGTGCGTTTCGATTCCGATCCCGTGCACTATCGCCGCACCGGACGAGACGTGCGGGGCGACGGCGACGACAGCTACCGGTTGCTGCTACCGCTGCGCGGCGAATTCGCGTTCGCGCAAGGTGATTCCGCGGAAGTCGTCGCTCCCGGCACACTGGCATTCTTCCATTGGGGATCGCCACTGGTGATGCGTCAGGACGAGCCGCTGCAAGCGCTGATCATGACCGTGCCGGAGACGTCGGTGGACCTCACCCGCGCGAGAAGCGCCCCCGTCGCACTCGACGGACAGCGTCCTCTGGTGCGCTCGCTGGTGCGGCAGATCGGTGAGCTGCACGCCGGTCACGGAGACTGGACCGCAGTGGATTTCGCCGTCGCGTATTCCAGCGCACTCGTGTTGCTCGACGGAGTGCTCAATCACGACCACACCCGCGTCGCGGCGGGCGGCAAATACGCGCATCTGGCTGCGCGGGCACGCGAGATCATGGAAATACACTGCGGCGACAGCAGACTGACACCGGTGGCCGTCGCGGGTATGTGCGGTTGCTCGCGACGGACGCTGCACAGCGCCCTCACCGAGTCGACAGGTCTTGCCCCCGCGGCGCTGCTGCGCACGATTCGCCTCGACCGTGCGCGGCAGCGCTTGTCGTCTCCCCTGCCGGTGGATATGGACACGGTCGCGCACCACACCGGGTTCACCACAACACGCCGGTTCCGCGAAGCCTTCCAGCGCCGGTACGGCCGGAGCCCGGAGCAGATGCGCGCCGAACTGTACGGGTCGTAGAGGTCGCCGCCGCCGGAGCCGTGTCGTCGTCCGAAACCCTTGACCCGCAGCGGGGTTGAGGTATCACACTGGGGCGGTGACCGACTATCTGCTGCGCCCGATCGGAACCGTCGAATCCGAACTCACGGACCGCGCGACCGCACCGCGCCAGCCCGACGAGGGCGCACCGCCGGCCTGGATCGTGCTCGACGACCGCTATGCCGAGGCGCTGGAGGGCCTCACGCCCGGGATGGACCTGGTGCTGCTGACCTGGCTCGACCGTGCCGACCGGGACACCCTGGCCGTGCATCCCCGAGGTGACACGAGCCGCCCGCTCAGCGGAGTCTTCAGCACGCGCTCACCACACCGTCCCAATCCGATCGGGCTGCACGAGGTCCGGATCCTGTCCATCGCCGGCGCCCGGATCCGCGTCGCCCACCTGGAAGCCTTCGACGGCACCCCGGTCCTCGACATCAAGCCCGTTCTCCCGGCGGCCGCGGCGAACCGGTGAGAGGACATCCGCGGTCAGTCGTTGTCGCAGAGCGCTTTCAAGGTCTGCGGGACTTCCTCGGCCGGCAGATAGCATGAGGTCTGCTCGAAACCGCCGATGGTGTGGGTGTTGTAGTCGCCGTAGCCGATACGCAGGAAGTCGTCGCCGCTGAGGCCGTGCACGGTCCAGTCGAAGGCCACCCGTGCCCGGGCGACGAGGGTTCGCAGGGCCATCAGGTGATAGCCGCGCGTGACGAATTGTGCCGGGATGCCCCGCAATCCGATCTTCAGCGGGCGCGCCACCGCATCGGCGCCGCCGAGGTCGACCACCATCCCGAGGTCCTGGTGCCGGTACGGCGTCGGCCGTTCACCACGAAGCGCGGCCACCAGATTCTTGCCGAGGTGGCGGCCCTGCCGCATGGCGTGTTGGGCGGTGGGGGCGCACAGCGCGCCCTCACCCGCCGTCAGGTCGGGTACCGCGGCCGCATCGCCGCAGGCCCACACCCCGGTGAGCCCCGGCACGGTGAAATCGGCGTCCGCGACGATGCGGCCCTTCACCGTCGCCGCGCCGAGGTGTCCGGCGAGGGGGCTGGGGACCACACCGGCGGTCCACAACACCGTCCGCGTCGGGATGAACCGGCCGTCGGTGAGCTGAACACCATGGGCGGTAACCTCTTTCGCCGAGGCGCCGGTGATCAGTTCGATGCCGCGTTCGGCCAGATTTCGTTTGGCCTGCTCCCCCAGTCGCTGGCCGAGTTCGGGCATGATCCGGTCGCCGTGTGTGACCAGATGCCAGCGCACCATGCCGGATTCCAGCTTCGGGAAATACCGGCGCGCGGCGGCCCGGGTGACCTTGTTGAGCACCGCCGTGGTCTCGGTACCGGCGTATCCGGCGCCGATGGTGACGAAGTTCAGCCGCTCCCGGTCCTCCTCCTCGCCGCCGCGCACGGCCGCGACGTCCAACTGCTGCAGGACGTGGTCACGCAGGAACATGGCCTCGGCGAGCGTCTTCATGCCGAATCCGTACTCGTCCAGTCCGGGCACATCGAGGACGCGAGTGATGCTGCCCGGCACCAGCACCAGATGGTCGTAGTCGAGGGCACTGTCGGTGCCCGCCGATCCGCGCACCACGACCTGCCGGGTGTCCGGATGCACGCCGATCGCCATCCCCGGAACCACCTCGGTGCGGCGCAACACCCGCCGCAGCGACACCGTGATCGAGCGGGGATTCAGCACACCCGAGGCGACCTGCGGCAGCAGCGGCAGATAGAGCAGCCCCGCATCCGGTGTCACGAGTTGGATGAACGCTTCGTCGGAGCTGAGATGACGTTCCAGGTAACGGGCACATTCGACGCCGGAGAAACCACCGCCGATGATCACGATCTTCGCGGGACTCACGAATTCACTCTACTGATCGTGACCGAATACGCAGGTCGTGTTCGACGGCCGGGGCGATATGACGGCAGGCGCGAAAGTCGAATCGGCACAATGCATCAACGGCGACACCAGAGTTGCCGAAGGTTCGCTCGCTATGCCGTGGCGTCCGGGACCGGGAACTGGCCGGCGTCGCGGGCCGACCGCTTCGGCGCCAGTTGCACGCCGGCGAGTCCGGTCCAGCACAGACTGGCGGTCGTGGCGATGGCCTCGTGTTTCGGCAGGGGTTTGCCGGTGGCCACCCAGTCCCGCGCACACGACTGGGCGATGGCGACCAGCTCGGCCGTGATCAGCCAGCCGTGCTCGGCACGAGGTAGCGGGTGCGGTGCCAGCGCCTGCGCGAGCGTGTCGATACAGATGGTGGCGGCCTGATGGGCGATGCGCTGCGCCGACGGTTCGTCGGCCACGGCGGCGCCGGCCAGCAGGGCGGCACTGCGCGGCCGGGTGTCGGCGAAGTCGAACACCGCCGCTACCGACGCCTCCACGATCGAGCGCATGCCCTCGGCGGGTTCGAGTGCGGCGGTGAGCGTCTCCTCCAGTTCCTGCATCGCCTCGTGCAGGACGGCCAGATACAGTTCCAGCTTGCTCGAGAACGACTTGTACAGGACGGGTTTGCTGATCCCGGCGCGGCAGGCGATCTCCTCCATGCCCGCGGCCCGATACCCACACGCGGCGAACAAACCCGCCGCCGCGGCCAGGATCACCCGCCGGCGCTGCTGCCTGGCCTGCGTCATCTGTCTGTCCACCACCTGGCACCTCCTCCGCCCACGGTACCGACGCCCGGGTCCGCCACAACCGCCGCCCGCACCATCACGCCGGTTTCTCCCTCGCGCCACCGCCGCTACGGCACGAGGACGATGCGACCGAAAACCTCGCCCGCGTCCATCTTCCGGTGCGCGAGAGCGGCATCGTCCAACGGGAGTACCTCGTGTACCGCCGTGCGGAGTTCGCCGCGGGCGGCGGCGGTGAACTGTTGCGTGCGTACCGTCCGGCGCTCGGGTTCGGGTACGGTGTCCGCGCTGAAAGTGGCGAAGGACAACGACTTTCGAAACGCGGCCATCAACTGCATGCCGAAATCCGCCGGCGGGTGGCCACCCACGACACCGACCGCCACCATACGGCCGTTCGGCCTCAGACGGGCGAAGAACGAGGGCAGGTCCACCCCGGCGACGACGTCGAGGACGACGTCGTAGCCCACGGGAGCGTCCGCACCGCCCTTCCCCGAGCGGTCCAGGACGTGGGTCGCGCCGAGTTCGCGCAGGCGGTCGCCCCGGGTGGCCGACGAGGTCGTCACCGCCACCGCGCCGGCGCCGCCGCGGGACGCGAGTTGCACGGCGGTGACCCCGATACTGCCGGCCGCACCCCGGATCAGGACGGACTCACCGGCAGCGAAGCGGCCATGCGCCAGGGCGAAATGGGCGACCACTCCGGAACTCCCGAGCGTCACCGCATCGATCGGGGACAGGCTCGGCGGCAGCGGGAGGACATCCTCCACGCGGGCGCTCGCTTGTTCGACATAGCCGCCGCCGACTCCGGTGAAGGCCCACACCCGCCGGCCCATCCAAGAGGTATCCACCTCGTCGCCGACCGCGATGACGGTGCCCGCGACTTCGCTGCCGGGAATGTGGCCGGCTTCGAAGCCGTAGCCGCCGAGCGTGCCCCTGCGGATCACGGCGTCCACGCCGCCGACGCCGATGGCCTCGGTGCCGATCAGCACCTGACCGGGCGCCGGCGCCGGCGCCGGGTGGTCGACCACGGCCAGCCCGTCCGGGTCGCCGAATGTGCGGATGACTACTGCCTTCACTGTCTTTCCTCGCTTCGAGCCGATCCGGACTCGACCCGTCCGGGCTGCACTCGAAGCTAACGGACGCCCCCGTCCGTTTAGCTAAACTGAGAGCGATGCCCGACGATTTGCCTCAACTCCCCGATTCCAGTCGACCGCTGCGCTCCGACGCCCGCGACAACCGCGAACGCATCCTGGAGGCGGCTCGTGCCCTGTTCGCGACCGAGGGTTTGGACGTGCCGATGCGGGAGGTCGCCCGGCGCGCCGGAGTCGGCCCGGCCACGCTGTACCGGCGCTTCCCGACCAAACAGATCCTGGCCACCGAGGCGTTCACGGAGCAGATGCACGCCTGCCGGGCCGTGGTCGACGAGGGACTGGCGGAACCCGACCCATGGCGCGGCTTCTGCCTCGTCGTCGAGAAACTCTTCGAACTGCACGCGCGCAGCCGGGGCTTCACCGAAGCCTTCACGGCGGCCTTTCCGCACGCGCTGGATTTCACCGCCGAACGCGCATACGCACTGAAAGCCCTTGCCGCGCTGGCACATCGAGCCAAGGACGCGGGCCGGCTCCGTCCCGACTTCGTCGTCGACGACCTGATCCTCATGCTCCTGGCCAACCGAGGCATTCACCTCGGCTCCCCGGCCGCCAGGATCGCTGCCTCGCGCCGCTTCGCCGCCTTCGTGATCCAGGCCTTCGCAACCACCGCCGAGACCGCGCCGCTTCCTCCGGTCGCGCGCGTAGCACCGGCGATTCTCTGACACGCGGCGAGCGGTGGCGCGGATCACTGCTTTCCGGGCGCCCACCGGCCGATTGCCGGAGGGGCGGCGGGCGCATGTAACCTTTCCTCCCAGGAACTCGCACCTGAGGCGGGTTCACCCCAGCCTGGTGTGGTCAGAAGGGAGATACCGATGGGTAAGCGTGGGCGTAAGAAGCGCAGCCGCCGTAAGAATGCGGCCAACCACGGCAAGCGGCCCAACTCCTGAGCCGTCGCGCCGTGCGCCCCGGGACCGCCCAGCGGGACTCGGTGCACTGCTGAAAACGACAATGCGGCACGCCATCACGGATGGCGTGCCGCATTCGCGTTTCGGGTCAGGACTCGCGTTCGACCCGGGTCTCGGTGACGGTGATCGAGCGCCGGATGTCGAGCGTGAGCCGCTCCCGCAGCGATTCGGGGGCTCGGTCCCCACCGCATTTGCGGCTCAGCAGGCGCTTGAGCTTCTCCTCCAGACCGTATGCCTCGATACACGGCGAGCAATGGTCCATGTGGTGCTGCAATCGCGCCCGCGTGGCCTCGTCGCATTCACCGTCGAGCATCAGCCAGACGTCGGTGAGAACCGCCGAACAGTCCAGTTCCATCTCGTCCCCGGCGCCCCGATCCTCGTGCTCGTGCCCACTGGTGCTCACTGGGTTACCTCCTGACGCGCCCCGTTGCCCGTTCGGTTCCGGTCGAACCCCCGCTCGTGGGCGACATCGGCCAACAGCCCCTTGAGCTGTTTGCGCCCGCGGTGCAGCCGGGACATGACGGTGCCGATCGGAGTCCCCATGATGTCGGCGATCTCCTTGTAGGGGAAGCCCTCCACGTCGGCGTAATACACCGCCATGCGGAATTCCTCCGGCAGCGACTGCAGTGCCGCCTTGATGTCGTCGTCGGGCAGCGCCTCCAGCGCCTCCATCTCCGCCGAGCGCAGACCGGTGGAGGTGTGCTCGGCCGTGGCGGCGAGCTGCCAGTCGGTGATCTCGTCGGTGGGGTACTGCGCGGGCTGGCGCTGCTTCTTGCGATAGGAGTTGATGTAGGTGTTGGTCAGGATCCGATACAACCAGGCCCGCAGGTTGGTGCCCTCCCGGAAGGACCGGAAGCCCTGATATGCCTTGGCGAAGGTCTCCTGCACCAGATCCTCGGCGTCGGCCGGGTTGCGGGTCATCCGCAGGGCCGCGCCGTAGAGCTGATCCAGCAGCGGCAGCGCGTCGCGCTCGAAGCGCCGCGCGAGTTCGGCCTCGTCGGCCGTGGAGCGCACGGTCGACTCGCCGTCGGTCTCCGCGTCCTCGGCGTCGCGAGCGTCGGAATCGTCGGACGTGAGCTCGTCGTCCACCGGGTCGTCGGGGATCTCGATATCTTCCGGTCGAGAACCACCCGCGGTGTCACCGCGGGGGCGATCGGCCGCCAGTTCGTCGTCGCTCGTCACGGAAGTCCCTTCGGTCGCCGTAGCATCTGAATCTACCGCGCGCGAGGGTCGCCGATCGAACCCGGTGTCCGGGATCATGATGTCGATCAGCGGGTACGACAGCGAGTCGCCGGTCGTTACCGGGCGTTCGTCGACGAGGACGGTCACCGGCATCTCCTCCGAACTTTTCCGATCTGGAGCGGCTGCGAAGGCAGCTGCGCTGTGCTGGCGGAACAGTGCAACATGTGGGGCCGCCACTGTGTTCCCGCGGCCGCGTCACACCCCGTCGAATGCGATTGCCGGGCATGAACCGGCGCCGCTAGGGTGACCGCCATGGCCGCATCGACACCCGCGATCCGGGCGCTGACCCAGGCGAAGGTGCCCCATGCGGTGCATTCCTATCCTCACGATCCGCGCAGTGATTCCTACGGCGACGAGGCCGTCGCCGCCCTGTCCGAGCGGGTGGGTGTGACGGCCGCGCAGATCTTCAAGACGCTGATCATCGACTTGTCGACCGGCACGCCCGCGGTCGCGGTGCTCCCGGTTCCGCACTCGCTGTCGTTGAAGGCGGCGGCCGCGGCTCTCGGCGCACCCAAGGCGGTGCTGGCCGACAAGACGAAGGCCCAGCGCGTCACCGGTTACGTCCTGGGCGGGGTGTCGCCGCTCGGGCAGAAGCGCGCACTCCCCACAGTGGTGGACGAATCCGCTCGGAACTGGGACCGCATCCTCGTCAGCGCCGGAAAGCGCGGCCTCGAGATCGAACTCGCACCCGCGGAGTTGATCCGGCTCACCGGAGCGGTCACCGCGCCGGTCATCGCCTGATTTCTCCCAGCATGTGAGATCCGACCGCCCCGATCGGAAATATTTGTAAGTAACAACTAGTTGGTGTATACAAATAGTTGATTGATGCAAGTAGTTTTCGGCCGGTAGGCGGCCGAGCGGGCGGAAGCGGGAGGTCCGATATGGACAGCGAGCAGGTGATCGATCAGATCGCCCAGCAGCTGATTCGCCTGGGGCGGATCCGGGAGCGGACGAACGCCCAGGTGGCAGCCGCGTCGCACGGCGATATCGACCTCTCTGCGTACCGCATCATCTTCCGCCTGCTCTGCGACGGCCCCATGCGCTCGGGCGCGCTGGCCGAGGCGATGTACTCCGACGCGTCCACGATCAGCCGCCAGGTGGCGGCTCTGGTCAAGCGCGGCCTGGTGCGCCGCGAGGCCGATCCCAGCGACGGCCGCGCCAGCGTCCTGATCGTCACCGACGCCGGCAAGGAGATGGCCGCCCATCTGCGCGCGCGACGCAACGAGATGATCGGCCGCATCCTGACCGACTGGAACGACCCCGACCGCGAGCAGTTCGCGGTCCTGCTACACCGCTTCGTCGACGACTACGAAGCCGCGCGACCGTCGATACTCACCCTCCCCTCCCCCACGGAAGGCCCTGCGACGGAGAAGAATTCGTGACCACGACCACCACCCCGGCCGAGGCCGGCATCGCACCGAACGCCGCGGGGTTCACCCATCGGCAGGTGCTGGTGATCATGAGCGGCCTGATCCTCGGCATGCTGCTGGCCTCACTGGACCAGACCATCGTGTCCACGGCCATTCGCACCATTTCCGACGATCTCAGCGGCTATTCGCTGCAGGCGTGGGTCACCACCGCCTATCTCATCACCGCGACGCTCAGCACGCCGTTGTACGGGAAGCTGTCGGATATGTTCGGGCGCAAGCCCTTCTATCTGGCGGCGATCGCCATTTTCGTCGCCGGATCGCTGCTGTGCACCATGGCGCAGTCGATGTACGAGCTGGCCGCCTTCCGCGCGTTCCAGGGGCTGGGCGCGGGCGGCCTGATGTCGCTGGCGCTCACCATCATGGGCGATATCGTCTCGCCGCGTGAGCGTGCCCGGTATCAGGGCTACTTCCTGGCCGTCTTCGGCACCTCGAGCGTCGTGGGGCCCGTGCTGGGTGGCCTGTTCGCGGGTCGGCCGGCGATTCTCGGCATCGACGGGTGGCGCTGGGTGTTCCTGGTGAACGTGCCGATCGGGCTGCTCGCCTTCGCCGTGGTCACCAAGGTCCTGCATCTGCCGCGCCGCCCGCATCCCGGTGTGCGGATCGACTGGTGGGGCGTGCTGATGCTCGCGGTCGGCATCGTCCCGCTGCTGGTGGTGGCCGAGCAGGGCCGGGAATGGGGCTGGGGCAGTCCGGATGCCGTCGTCTGCTATCTGATCGGCGCGGCCGGCGTCCTGGGCTTCGTCGCGGTCGAGGCGAAACTCGGCGATCTGGCCCTGATTCCGCTGCGGATGTTCACGAATTCGACCTTCGCCCTGGGCGTGGTCATCTCGTTCGTGATCGGCGCCGCCATGTTCGGCGGGATCTCGCTGCTGCCGCAGTATCTGCAGGTGGTGCGCGGATCGAGCCCGACCGTCGCCGGGCTGCAGATGCTGCCCATGGTGCTCGGCATGATGACGGCCTCCGTGATCGCGGGCCGGACCATCTCCCGCACCGGCCGCTATCGCGTCTTCCCGCTGATCGGCGCCGGCCTGCTGACGCTCGGATTGTTCCTGCTGCATCTGATCGGCGCCGACAGTCCGCTGTGGCTGGTGATGATCTTCATGGCGATCGCCGGACTCGGCCTCGGCAACCTCATGCAGCCGCTCACGCTGGCCTTGCAGAATGCCCTGCCACCGAAGGACATGGGCGTGTCCACGGCCGCGGCCACCTTCTTCCGGCAGATCGGCGGCACCCTGGGTGTGGCGGTCTTCCTGTCCATTCTGTTCGCCCAGCTGACACCGCATATCAGCGACGAATTGCACAGCGCGGCAACCCAGCCTGCGTATCAGCATGCGGTGATCGACGGTGCGCACAGCAGCAATCCGGCCGACGCGGCGCTATCGAAAGGCCTACTGTCCCACGATGTTTCGGCAGCGGGTCAGGTGATGAGCGACAGTTCGGTGATCCAGCAGTTGAATCCGACGCTGGCCCGCCCGTTCCAGGTCGGTTTCGCCGATTCGATGGACACCGTCTTCCTCGCCGTCGCGGCCATCGCCGGGATCGCGCTGCTGCTGGTGATGTTCTGGAAGGAAGTGCCGCTACGCACGGCGGGTGGGCTGCAGGCCAGTGCGGAGACTCTCCAGAGGTGACCCGGCGGACGGCGACACTCCGCCGGACACGCTGCGCCACACCCACGATTCCCGCCAATTACCCGAAGCTCACCTGTCTCCGTGCGTTACTGGTCGGGCAGTTCGTTCTCCCCCGATTCGTTCCGAACCGAGGATGTGATGCGAAATGATCCATCGTCCGCGCGTACGTAGCCTGCTCGCAGCGACCGCCGGCGCCGCACTGCTCACCCTGGGATCCGGTCTGCTGACGGCAGCGCCCGCCGGCGCTACTCCGAGCGCGCCGGTTCCCGTCCACGATCCGAACTATCCGCTCGGCGGCGACGCCGAACATCCGGGCACGCCGGAGCAGGATCCACAGGCGGAGAAGGCCGAGAAGCTGGGCGGCCACGCCGCCACCGACATCATCGAACTGGCCACCGACACCACCACGAAGATCGTCCAGATGGGCGCCGACGTCCTGAAATGTGGGCTGAATATGGCGATGCCATCCGTGAAATGTGACTAGCGGCAGGCGAACAGCGACGGGCCGGGTTCAGATCAGGCTGATCTGCCCGGCCTGTTCGCTGCCCGCACCCGATACCGGCTCCAGCAGCCGCGGACCGTTGTTGCGCACCGAATTCACCAACGGTGACACCGGCCGCGCGGCGATCGACGAAATCACCTGTGGCTCAGGGGTTTCCAGCAGTTCGTGCGGCGCCGGGTGATCGGGGTCGAGCCAGGCGTCCCAGTGTTCGCGCGGCATCATCAGCGGCATCCGATCGTGGATGCGGGTCAGATCGCCCACCGCATCGGTGGTGAGGATCGTGCAGGACAGCAGCGGGGCCATATCCCGCTGCGCCGGGTCCCGCCACACCGACCACAGGCCGGCCATGTACAACCGGTTCCCCTCCGCGTCCGACATGTAGTACGGCTGCTTGACGGCCTTCCCGGAGCCGGTGGGGTGCGGTTCGGTGAGCCATTCGTACCAGCCGTCCATCGGAACCAGACAGCGGCGCTTCTTCACCGAATCCCGGAACGAGGGTGCGGTGGCGGCGCGGTCGGCCCGGGCGTTGAACAGCGGCTTCCCCTTGGCCGGAACCCCCGGTTCGGCAGCCTTCGTCCAGACCGGGATCAGCCCCCAGCGCATGCGGCGAATCCGCAGGGCGGGGTCGTCGTCGGGGTGGTCGTGGTCGTGGCGGCGAACGACGGTGAGGATCTGATTCGTCGGGGCGACGTTGTAGTTGGCGCCGTCTCCGGATTTACCGCCGGCGCTCGTGCCACCATCGCCGCCGGGCGCCGCTTTTCCCGCGGCGGCGTCGCCACTCGGCGCCCCGTCGGCGGTCTCGTCGAGGGCGTCGAGTTCGACCGCCAGCCGGGCCGGATTCGCCGTGGTCGCATATCTGCCGCACATATCTCCATGCTGCCATCGGAGACCGACAGAATCCGTAGGCTCGGCCTTACCCGCACAACGTGACGAAGCCAACTGAAGGCGATTGACATCACATCGCGAATGTGAGAACTTTTTGCCACAACTCTCTCATTAGGGGTCGCCGCACCATGTCCACCACCGAGTCCACCGCCACCACCGCGTCGGCGCAGGCAGCCGAATCCGCTCGGCCCACCGAGCTCTCCTCAGTCAATCCGGCCACGGGCGAGGTCATCGCCACGCACCCCATCGCCGACGACGATGCGGTGCGGGCGGCCGTCGCCAAGGCCCGCGCGGCCGCCGCGACCTGGGGCGGCCTCAGCTTCGCCGATCGCAAGCGCGCGCTGCTGCACTGGTCCAGCCGCCTCGTCGCCCGTGCCGACGAACTCTGCGATCTGATCCACGCCGAGAACGGCAAGCCGCGCGACGACGCGTACCTGGAATTGATGCTGGCCCTCGAACACATCGCCTGGGCCGCCAAGAACGCCGAGAAGGTTCTCAAACCCAAGAAGGTCTCGCCCGGCGCCCTGATGTCGAATTTCGCGGCGTCGATCGAACAGCGCCCGCTCGGCGTTGTCGGCGTGATCGGCCCGTGGAACTATCCCGTCTACACCCCCAACGGCTCGCTGGCCTACGCGCTGGCCGCGGGCAACACGGTGGTGTTCAAGCCGAGTGAATACTCCACCGCCATCGGCAATTTCGTCGGCCAGGCCTTCGTGGACGCCAACCCCGGCCTGCCCGAGGGCGTCTTCGTCACGATCAACGGATTCGGCGCGACCGGCGCCGCGCTGGTGCGCGCGGGAGTCGACAAGATCGCCTTCACCGGCTCGACCGCGACCGGTAAGAAGATCATGGCCGCCGCGGCCGAAACGCTGACTCCGGTGCTGCTGGAATGCGGCGGCAAGGATGCGGTGATCGTCGCCGCGGACGCCGATATCGCCGCGGCGGCCGACGCCGTCGCCTACGGCGCGACCATGAACAGCGGCCAGACCTGCGCCGGTGTCGAACGCGTCTACGTCGACAAGTCGATTCGCGAGCCGTTCGTGGCCGAGGTGAAGAAGATTCTGTCTAACGTGCACGCCGGATCCGACGGCAAGGCCGCCTACGGCCCGATGACCATGCCGTCGCAGGTCGACATCGTGCGCCGGCACATCGAATCGGCGCTGGCCAACGGCGGCACCGCGGTGCTGGGCGGCCCGGACTCGGTGCACGCGCCGTATATCGAGCCGGTGGTTCTGGTCGACGTGGACGAGAAGTCGGACGCCGTATGCGAGGAGACCTTCGGCCCGACCGTCACGATCCGCACCGTCGACACCATCGACGAGGCGGTCGACCTGGCGAACAACTCGAAGTACGGCCTGGGATCGGCGGTGTACTCGCGCAAGCACGGCCTCGAGATCGCCCGCCGCCTCCGCGCCGGGGCGACCTCGGTCAACTCGGTGCTCGGCTTCGCCGCCATCGCGTCGCTGCCCTTCGGCGGCGTCGGCGACTCCGGTATCGGCCGCATCCACGGCGCGCCCGGTCTGCTGGAGTTCACCAGCCCGCATTCGATCGCGGTGCAGCGCTTCGCCATTCCGGGCATGGCGCTGCTGAGTTACAAGCGCACCGACAGCACCATGAAGCTGCTGCGCAAGGTGGTTCCGCTGCTGCACGGCCGCCACAAGTAGATCCACGACACGCAGAGCACTGCCTCACGATCGGGCCCGCACCCAATGGTGCGGGCCCGATCGCGTGGTGGAATCGGCCGCGGCAACCGGCGCATTCCCGCATGAGGCGGCAATTGTCCGAATCCAGCAAATAAACGAGCATACGTCGGAGATCACAAATCCGCGCTCCCTGCACACGGGTTCAGCTCTCATGCGCGAAGATGGTCCGGTGAGTTTCTGGCCCGCGCCCCACATCGACCATGCCGTGCACGCGACCGTCACCCTGCCCGGGTCCAAATCGATCACCAACCGGGCATTGATTCTGGCCGCGCTCGCCGACCGCCCCTCGACGATCACCGGCGCCCTGCGCAGCCGGGACACCGAGCTGATGATCGCGGGCTTGCGCGCGATGGGCGCCGAAATCACCGGTGACGGCGACACCCTCGCCGTCACCCCGCCGGCGCACCTGCACAACGCCACCGTCGATTGCGGACTGGCCGGCACCGTGATGCGGTTCCTGCCGCCGGTAGCCGCGCTGGCGCACGGCGACGTCGCGTTCTTCGGCGACGAACAGGCGCAGCTGCGTCCCCTGCACACGATCCTCGACGCGCTGCGCAGCCTCGGCGTGGACATCGACGGCAACACTCTGCCGTTCGTCGTGCACGGCGCCGGGACGCTGCGGGGCGGGCGGGTCACCATCGACGCCTCCGGTTCCTCGCAGTTCGTCTCCGGGCTGCTGTTGTCGGCGGCGCGCTTCGAGACCGGGATCACCGTGCATCACGAGGGCGCACCGCTGCCGTCCATGCCGCATATCGAGATGACGGTGCAGATGCTGCGGCAGGCCGGGGTGCGGGTGGAGGCGCCGGCCGATCCGCGCAAGGAACAGGTCTGGACGGTCGACCCCGGGCCGATCCACGCCGTCGACTGGGATGTGGAACCGGATCTGTCCAACGCCACGCCCTTCCTGGCCGCGGCGGCGGTCACCGGCGGTGAGGTGACCATTCCGCACTGGCCGCAGCTGACCACCCAGGCCGGTGACGTGATCCGCGAAATTCTCGTCCGGATGGGCGCGGAAGCGCGGCGCTACGACGGCAAACTCACCGTGCGCGGCCCGCAGTCCCTCGCCGGCATCGATATCGACCTGCACGATGTGGGCGAGCTGACGCCGACCGTGGCCGCACTGGCCGCACTGGCCGATTCCCCGTCGCGGCTGCGCGGGATCGCCCATCTGCGCGGGCACGAAACCGACCGGCTGGCCGCGCTGACCACCGAGATCAACCGCCTCGGCGGCAACGTCACCGAGACCGAGGACGGGCTGAGCATCGAGCCCACCCCGCTGACGGGTGGACAGTGGCACTCCTACGCCGATCACCGAATGGCCACGGCGGGAGCGATTCTCGGCCTGCGCGTGCCCGGCGTCAGCATCGAGGACATCGGCACCACCGCCAAGACCCTGCCCGAATTCGTCACCCTGTGGGAGTTGATGCTGGCGGGCGCCGGCGCCTTATCGGGTGAGGGAGCGGCCCACTGAGGCGCCGGGAGTACGACGAATCCGATGTCCGGGTGCGCCCGGGCAGGGGTTCGCGTCCCCGCACGAAGACTCGCCCGGAACATCGAGATGCGGTGTCGGCCATGGTGGTTTCGGTGGATCGGGGACGCTGGGGGTGTGTGATCGGCGACGATCCGGATCGCCGCGTGGTCGCGATGCGGGCGCGGGAACTGGGCCGCACGCCGATCGTGGTCGGCGATCAGGTGGATGTGGTCGGCGACCTGTCCGGACGGCCCGACACCCTGGCGCGGATCGTGCGCGTCGCCGATCGCCGAACGGTGTTGCGCCGCACCGCCGATGACACCGATCCCTTCGAACGCATCGTGGTGTCGAACGCCGAACAGCTGTTCATCGTCGTGGCGCTCGCCGATCCGCCGCCTCGCACCGGCTTCGTCGAACGCGCCATGGTGGCCGCGTATGCCGGTGGGCTGCAACCGATTCTGTGCCTGACCAAACACGACCTGGCCGCCGATTCCGAATTCGCCGCCGAATTTGCCGATCTCGACCTCACCATCGTCTACGGCGGCCGCGACGATCCACTCGAGCCCGTCCGCGACCTCCTCCGGAATTCGCTGACCTGCCTGCTCGGCCACTCCGGCGTCGGCAAGTCGACGCTGGTGAATCGCCTTGTCCCCGAAGCGGAACGCGCCGTGGGCACGGTCTCCGGCGTCGGCAAGGGCCGGCACACCTCCACCCAATCGGTGGCCCTGCCGCTGGAAGGCGGCGGCTGGGTCATCGACACCCCGGGCATCCGTTCCTTCGGCCTCGCCCACATCTCCCCCGACGACGTGATCGCTGCTTTTCCCGACCTGTCCGATGCCATCGAGGACTGCCCCCGCGGCTGCACCCACCTGGGCCCACCCGCGGACCCGGAATGCGCGCTCGACGAACTACCGGGCAAGGAGCGGCGGGTGGCGGCGATCCGGCTGTTGCTGACAGCGCTGAATTCCAACGATCCGTGGGCGGTCGGGAACGGCTGAGGTGATCACTCGGCGTGTTCCGGTCGCGGAGTCGCCGCCAGGCCTGCCTGCCCGATCCACTGCGGTACCTGCCGCCGAATCGAGGCCGGGCCCACGATCTCGGTGGTTTCGTCCCGGAGCGCCGCTGCCCAGCTCCGGTCGCCACGCCAGATCTCGGTGAGCTGCCGCAGCGTGCTGCGCACGGTCGCCGCGACCTCGAAACCGGGGTCGTAGTCGCAGATCGCCGCCGTACCGCGCTCGACCATCAGCCACCAGTGCGCCTCCTTGCCGGGGACATCGGTGAACTCGACCGCCAGGACCGTGCGCTCATCCGGCCACGCCCGGACCGGCATCGTGCGACGGATATCCCACAGCAACAGGTGCGGGTCCAGATCCCGGTCGCCGAGATCGCCGATCCAGCGCACCCCCCACGTCCCGAGCGCTTGGACGACGGCCGACAGCTCGCGTCCGGCGTCGGTCAGGATGTAGGCGGCGCGCCCGTCCGCACCGATCTCGCGACGCAGTACCCCCGACCGCTCCAGCGAACGCAGACGCCGCGACAGCAGGGCGGGCGACATCTTCGGGTTGCCCCGCCGCAACTCGTTGAAATGCGTACTGCCCAAGAGTAATTCGCGAACGACCAGCAGCGTCCACCGCTCGTCGAGGACGTCCATTGCCTTGGCGATCGGGCAGAACTCCCCGTAGCCGGACACACAACCAGTACACCACTCGGCGCGCGCCGGGTACAGATGTTGAACTGGCCGGCGCCACCCCGGCCGCCGGATGCTTGCGATATGACAGCTATCCACCACACCCAGCAATCACCCGACGAGATCACCGAACGCACACACGCACTCTGGGCCCTCGGCGACTATCCGCGCGTCGCGGACACCGTGATACCCGGCCTTGGCCGGCGACTGGTCCGGGCCTGCGATATTCGTCCCGGCCGGCGAGTGCTCGATATCGCCGCCGGAGCGGGGAATGCGGCCATTCCGGCGGCCGAAGCCGGCGCGGACGTCATTGCCAGTGACCTGACGCCGGAAATGTTCGCGGCCGGCCGGGCCGCAGCGGCCGCCCGCGGTGTCCATCTCACGTGGGAGGCCGCGGACGCTCAGGCACTGCCCTACGACGACGGTCGATTCGATGTCGCCCTGTCCTGCGTGGGCATCATGTTCGCCCCGTCGCATCGGGCGGCCGCCGACGAACTGCTTCGGGTGACCGCGCCGGATGCGACGATCGGCCTGATCAACTGGACACCGGAGGGATTCATCGGCGAGATGTTCTCGATCGTGAAGCGGTTCGCGCCGCCACCGCCGTCCGGGGCGCAATCGCCGCTGCTCTGGGGCACCCCTGACCACCTGCGGGACCTGTTCGGCGACCGCGTCACCGATCTGCGGACGCAGCGCGAATTCGCGACGGTGGAGTGTTTCGCCGACGGCGACCGGTTCCGCGACTTCTTCAAGGCGAACTACGGTCCCACGGTCGCCGTGTACAAGGCTCTCGCCGGCGACCCGGACCGCATCGCCGACCTGGACCGCGCCCTCGCCGACCTGGCCGCTCGCCACGATCTCGGCGGCGGGCGGATGCGCTGGGAGTACCTCCTGGTCACCGCCCGGCGGGCGTGAGAAACCGGGCGCGTTTACGCCGATGTCGGCAGCCGGCGCTCGCCGTGCGTGATCGCCGCGATCAGATCGTCGTAGCCGTTGACCAGTTCGGCCACCCGGAACCACGCGGCGTGCAAGGCCAGATCGTCGGTGGTGGTCTCCAGCAGGTGCGCGGCGCGGGCGTAGGCCGCCATGAGCCGATCGATCACGCAGCCGACGGTTTCGGTATGGATCGCCGTGCCGTGCCGATGCTGCGGGACGTGCGCTTCGATCCATCGGTCGATCGCGCGCACGGTCTCGCGGCGCGACGCCTCGGCCGCACGGCGATAGTCGGCATCGCGCGATTGGGCGGTGCCGGTGTGCAGTTCCGCGAGGTGCCGCGCGAGCGGGTCCAAGTGATGCGCGGCGGGGCGCGAATCACGCACCATGCGCAGCAGCATTTCAGCGGTGGGGAGGCCGCCGACAGCGTCGGCGCCGCTGCGATCGAGCACCAGCAGCGGCGACACCGTGGCGACCCCGGCGCCTTCGGAGCCTGAGACCTCACCGGTCATGGCGAGCACCGCCTCTGCGCGCGGCTGCTGGTACCGCACCCGAGGGCGCCATCGCGGCCGTCTCGGTGACGCGGTGCGGCGAGAATTGCGACTTCGAGCACATCGGCAGCTCCTGGTCGGTCGTGTCGGCATTCGACGAAGCCGACCGTATGCCCCGGATTAGCCGTTCGTCTGCCTGCTCGTTCCCGCTGTTGAGAAGTCACAGCCCTGATCGCCGCGGCGTGCCGACGGAACACATAACCGGCGGTTGACTACGGGATCAGCACCAGCCGCCCGCGCACTCCACCGGCGGACAACCGCTCGTGCGCCTCGGCCGCGCGCTCGAGCGGAAGGACGTCGGCGACCCGCAAGGTCAGGCCGAGGGTCGCGAGTCCGGCGAGCGCGGCGCCGTCGGCTCTGATCCACTCCTGATGAATTGTCATGCCGCGCAAGGGAAGAGGGGACGGTCCACCGGCCACCCCGGCATACGCGCCACCATTGCGGACCGCGGCCGCCGCGCGCACTCCCAGGCCGGCGCCGTCCAGTGCGCCGTCGACACCTCCCGGAACCAGCGCACGGATCTCCCCGGCGAGGTCGGCGCTCGCTCGCGGCACGGTCCATTCGGCGCCGAGTCCGCGAACGAACGCCACATCCGCGTCGGCGACCTGCGCGACCACCCGCAGGCCGGCACGCACCCCCAGCTCGACCGCGAAGCCGCCGACCGCTCCGGCAGCGCCCGTGACCAGCAGCGTGTCACCGCGGCGAAGGTCGAGCAGCGCGAGCGCCTGCTGCGCGGTCAGTGCGTTCAGCGGCAGCGTGGCCGCCTCCGGCGCATCGACACCCGGTGGCGCCGGCGCGACCGCGTCGGCATCGAGCACCAGATATTCGGCGTACGCCCCCAGCGACCGGTCGAGGAGATCACGTAACCCGATAACGCGTTGTCCCACCGCGAATGCCGTCACGTCCGGCCCGACACGGTCGACAACTCCCGCGACATCCCAGCCGATGCCGATGATCTCGCGCGGCGCCATCAGACCCGCATCGATCAAGGCGCCGCTGCGGGTCGCGATATCCACCGGGTTGACCGCCGCCGCCTCCACCCGGATCCGCACCTGACGCGGTCCGGGTTCGGGCGTCGGCACCCGCACCACCTCGAGCGCCTCCGGACCACCGACCCGGCGAACGACCACGGCCCGCATGCTGTTTCGAGAACTCATGCAACACAACGTATGGAGAGCTACTCTCCATAAGGAAGTACGCACTGCAAGGTGCGTATCCCACCCCGAGGAGACCCGTGGCCACCCGAACCGCCGCCCAGCGCCGGGCTCAGGCCGGCGCCGAATACGACGCCTACCTGGCACAATGCCCAGCCCGGCAATTACTCGACCGCATCGCCGACAAGTGGGTGAGCCTGGCCGTCAACGCCCTCGCCGACGGGCCCCAGCGCTACAGCGACCTGCAACGCCGCTTGGCCAGCGTCAGCCAGAAGATGCTCACCCAAACCCTGCGCAACCTCGAACGCGACGGCCTGATCTCCCGCACCGTCACCCCCACGGTCCCGGTCCGCGTCGACTACGAACTGACCCCCCTCGGCCACTCGCTATTACCGGTGATGCGCGCCGTCAAAGACTGGGCCGAGCAGAACATGGACCAGGTCCACGCCGCCCGCGAACGCTACGAGAAGCAAGCGGGAACCGCACAGCACGACAGCGGCCGGCCCACCTGATCGGTGAGCCGGCCGCCTCGTTCGCCGAAATTACCGGCGGCGCTTGGACTTCGGAGGCTTGGACTGCTTGGTCCGGTCACGCTCGGCTTCGCGGCGCTCGCGGCGGGTCATGCCGGTCGAGGGGGTGTCGCCGTATTCCTGAGCGGCACTGCGGACTTCGGCGTGGCCGCCCTCGTCCGGACCGGAGAAGCTCAGACCGCGCGGACCGGATTCGTCGATTCCCTTGGCGCGCAAGGCCGCCGGGGCGTTCTCGGCGGCGCCGTTGCCCTGCGGTACCGCCGGGGCGGGGTGCGTGGCGCCCACCGGGGAACGCAGGCCGGCGCCGACCGCGGGCTGCGGTTCGGGAGCCTGCTGGACCTCCACCTGGAGGTTGAACAGGAAGCCGACCGACTCCTCCTTCAGGCCCTCGAGCATGGCGGCGAACATGTCGAAACCCTCGCGCTGGTATTCGACCAGCGGATCGCGCTGCGCCATCGCCCGCAGGCCGATGCCCTCCTTGAGATAGTCCATCTCGTAGAGGTGTTCGCGCCACTTGCGGTCCAGAACCGACAGCAGCACCTGGCGCTCGAGATTGCGCATACTGCCTGGGCCGGCCAGGTCGTCGATTTCCTTCTCACGCCGCGCGTAGGCGTCGTGGGCGTCCTCGAGAATGGCGTCGAGCAGTTCCTCGCGGCTCAGCTCACCGATCTCACCGTCTTCGGTCTCACCGGTCAGATCCTGGTACTCGATGCCCACCGGGTACAGCGTCTTCAGCGCCGTCCACAGCTTGGCCAGATCCCAGTCCTCGACGTAGCCCTCGGCGGTGGCGCCGTTGACGTAGGCGGTGATCACGTCGGTGATCATCGACTGAACCTGGCCCTCCATATCCTCGCCGGCCAGGATGCGCTGGCGCTCGGCGTAGATGACGGTGCGCTGCTGGTTCATCACCTCGTCGTACTTCAGAACGTTCTTGCGGATTTCGAAGTTCTGCTGTTCGACCTGGGTCTGGGCGCTCTTGATCGCGCGCGAGACCATCTTGGCCTCGATCGGCACGTCGTCGGGCAGGTTGAGCCGGGTCATGATCGACTCCAGGGCCGCACCGTTGAAGCGCCGCATCAACTCGTCGCCGAGCGAGAGGTAGAAGCGCGATTCACCCGGATCGCCCTGGCGGCCGGCACGACCACGCAACTGGTTGTCGATACGCCGCGACTCGTGCCGCTCGGTGCCCAGCACGTAGAGACCGCCGGCCTCGCGCACCAGATCGGCGTCGTCTTCGACCTGCCGCTTGACCTGCTCCAGCGCGGGCAGCCAGTTGGCCTCGTACTCGTCCGGCGTCTCCACCGGATCCAGGCCCTGCCGGCGCAGCAGCGTATCGGTGATGATGTCGGGGTTACCGCCGAGCACGATGTCGGTACCACGACCCGCCATATTCGTCGCCACGGTGACCGCGCCCGGGCGGCCGGCCTCGGCGATGATCTGTGCTTCCTGTTCGTGGAACTTCGCGTTCAGCACGTTGTGCGGAATTCCGCGCTTGGTGAGCAGCTTCGACAGGTACTCCGAGCGCTCCACGGAGGTGGTACCGATCAGCACCGGCTGGTTCTTCTCGTGCCGCTCGGCGATGTCGTCGGCGACCGCGGCGAATTTCGATTCCTCGGTCTTGTAGATCAGGTCCGCCTGATCCATGCGGATCATCGGCTTGTTGGTGGGGATCGGCACCACACCGAGGCCGTAGGTCTGGTGGAGCTCGGCCGCCTCGGTTTCGGCGGTACCGGTCATACCGGACAATTTGTCGTACAGGCGGAAATAGTTCTGCAGCGTGATGGTGGCCAGCGTCTGATTCTCCGGCTGGATCTCCACGCCCTCTTTGGCCTCGATGGCCTGGTGCATGCCCTCGTTGTAGCGACGGCCGACCAGAATGCGGCCGGTGAATTCGTCGACGATGATGACCTCGCCGTTGCGGACGATGTAATCCTTGTCGCGAACGTAGAGTTCCTTGGCCTTGATCGCGTTGTTCAGATAGCTGACCAGCGGCGAGTTGGCGGCCTCGTAGAGATTGTCGATACCGAGCTGATCCTCGACGAATTCGACACCGGCCTCGTGCACGCCGATGGTGCGCTTCTTGATGTCGACCTCGTAGTGCACATCCTTCTTCAGAAGCGGTGCAATACGGGCGAATTCGGCATACCACTTACTCGACGCGTCGGCCGGACCGGAAATGATCAGCGGGGTCCGGGCCTCATCGATCAGAATCGAGTCGACCTCGTCGACCACGGCGAAGTTGTGCCCGCGCTGGACCAGGTCTTCCAGCGAATGGGTCATGTTGTCGCGCAGATAATCGAAGCCGAATTCGTTGTTCGTGCCGTAGGTGATGTCGGCGTTGTAGGCCGCACGCCGCTCGGCGGGGCTCATCCCGGACAGGATCGAGCCGACCTGCAGGCCGAGGAAGCGGTGCACGCGGCCCATCCACTCGGAGTCACGACGGGCCAGGTAGTCGTTGGTGGTGACGATGTGCACACCGTCGCCGCTGATCGCATTGAGGTAGGCGGGCAGCACCGACGTGAGCGTCTTACCTTCACCGGTTTTCATCTCGGCGACATTGCCGATGTGCAGGGCCGCGCCACCCATCACCTGCACCTTGTAATGCTTCTGATTCAGCACGCGCCAGGAGGCCTCGCGCGCGGTGGCGAAAGCCTCGAGCAGCAACTCGTCCAGGGATTCGCCGTCGGTGTAGCGCTGTTTGAATTCGTCGGTTTTGGCACGCAGTTCCGCGTCGGTGAGATCGGCGTACTCGTCGTCCAGGCTGAGAACTTCGTCGGCCAGATGCGCGAGCCGCTTGACGGTGCGACCCTCACCAAAACGTAGCAACCTCGTCAGTGTCAGCGCAGGCACGGGTCTCGTCAGTCCTCTGGTCGATGTTGTCGTCTTGCAGTGCTACATCTTCGGCACACCGCACTACTCGCGGCATACCGAAGCCCCCGCCACATCGTATGGGCGAAATTCCCGGCGCGCGGATAAGCGGCATCGTCCATGGTAATGCGGCCTCCATCGTAGGCGCCGCCGCGTCGGAACATCCACGGACAGCGGCGGCCCATCGGCGCCCGACAGTGATCGATCACACCTCGGCACCACACGCGCCCGCGATCACCGCATGCGCAGAGCACTCACCCGCCAGCGCCCGCGGCGCAGCACCAACCGCGCGGCGACGGCGAAACGGCGCTGCCCCCGCTCGTATCCGCCGCACACCTCCGCGGCGCTCGCGGTGACCTCGGCGAGCCGCACGGTGACGAGCACCGCCGTACCGAGGCGGCGCTCCGCGGCGGCGGTGCGGGCGAGCGTTTCGACGGCGGCCAGCACGGTCGGCTCCACCACCGGACGCAGCTGCCCGAGCGGACGCCGCCCGTCGATGACCTCGAGGACCAGCCGTAGCGAACGCTCCGCGAAATGCGCTGCCGCCGAACCATTTTCGTTTCCGCCGCACAGCCCGGACGGCACCGGCGCACCGGCGCCGGAGCCCGGCGACCGGCCGTCGTGCGCGGACCGGCGCGGCGTCCGCAGGCGCGGCACACTGTGTCCGGCCGTCCCCCGATCGAGCGGCGTTACCGCATTCGGATCACCGGAACTCCTCGGATCCAACGGCGGTTCGAATACCGGCGCGCGGCAAGCGCGGCGGGTGTATACCGGGCTTGCAGAAGACTCGAGCATTCGACACTCCCCCTGGTCGGCATGCTTGGGCACGGATCGAACCAGCATGCCATGCCCGGCGTCGACGACGGCGGAATTCCGACGCCGACGCGACAAGTCCCACACAGTCACGCGCAGAAGGTTTGTGTCACTCCACAATGGAGAGCGGCAACGGAGAGGAGTTCGGACAGCGTGATCACGAGATTGACGCCGCAGGACGCGTCGTTCTTCCGGCTCGAGTCGAGCACCAATCCCATGCACATCGGCTCTCTCGCGATCGTGCGCGCGACGCCCGAGGATCCCGGCGACGGTTCGGCGTGCGTGGACTACCAGACGCTGCTGGACGTGGTCGACAGCCGGCTGTCGATGGTGCCGCGGTACCGCCGCAAGGTCCGCGAGGTCCCGTTCAAGGTGGGGCGCCCGGTCTGGGTCGAGGACAGCCGCTTCGACCTCACTTATCACGTACGGCGATCGGCGCTGCCGGCCCCGGGCTCCGACGAGCAGCTCTACGAGCTGGTCGGGCGGCTGACGTCGCGACCGCTCGACCAGAGCCGGCCGCTGTGGGAGATGTATCTGATCGAGGGCCTGTCCGAGGACCGCTGCGCGATCTTCACCAAAACCCATTCGGCGCTGGTGGACGGCGACGCCGCGCTCGAGATCGGGCACGTGATTCTGGATTCGGGGCCCTCGCCGAGGGTGGTCGCCACCGACACCTGGGTGGCGCACCGCGAACCCGGTGACGTGGAACTGCTGGGCATGTCGCTGGCCGAAATGGCGACCCAGCCCGCGGCGGCATGGGAAGTCGTGCGCGATGCCGGCGCCAACGCGTCGGCGGTGGTGGCGGCCGCGGGCAAGGCCGTCGACGCCGCGGTCAGCCGGGTGCGCGCGGCCGGGCGGACGGCGCCCGACAGCCCCTTCAACACCTCGATCTCCCGGTGCCGCCGGTTCGATATCGCACGGACCGACCTCGAGGACTATCGCCGCATTCGACGACACTTCGGCTGCTCCATCAACGATGCCATCCTGGCCGTGGTGACCGGCGCGCTGCGGATATTCCTGCAATCACGCGGGGAGGTCCTGGTCGAATCTGCGGTGCTGCGAGCGGTGGTGCCGATGTCGGTCTACGTCGACGGGCCGGCCGAGGACACGGTGCACCCGGCCAGCGAGGTCTCCTCGTTTCTGATCGATCTCCCGGTGGGAGAGCAGAATCCGGTGATGCGGCTGTCGCACATCTCGCATGCCACGGCCGAGAATTCCCGGAACGGACGCGGTGTGCGGGCACGCACCCTGGTTCACATGGCCGGCTTCGCCCCGGCGAGCCTGCACGCGATGAGTGTGCGGGCGGCGAGTACGTTCGCAGAACACACATTCAACCTGGTGATCACCAACGCCCCGGGTCCGCAGCGGCCGATGTACATCGGCGGTGCGCGGATGCTGGAGATGTATCCGGTATCGCCGTTGCTGCGCAATCAGGCATCGAGCATCGGAATCACGTCCTACGACGGACGTGTGTTCTACGGTTTCAATGCCGACCGCGAAGCGATGGCCGATATCGCCGTACTGGCGTCGGCGGTGCGCGAATCCATGGAGGAGATGCTCGGTGCCTGCGTCTGATCAGGGCAAGTTACGCGTCTATGTCCCAGCCACCATCGCCATGCTCCGAGAGTTGGTGGCGCAGCGCGAAATTCGCGCGGTGAACGACACCGCCTTCGCGGTCACCCCCGCGTTGCGCGAGGCCTACGCCTCCGGCGACGACGAGGAACTGGCCGAGGTGGCGATGGGTGAAGCGGCACGCGCATCGCTGCGACTGCTCGCCGAGGAACGCGAATCCGCCCTGCTGCACGCCGAAGACGGCGATGCCGAACAGGCCGGGACCGATCCGGACGCCGACGACGAGGGGGCGTCGTACTCGGCACCCGTGTACCGCCGTGCCGTGATCGCCGCCGATGTGACGGGCACGACCCTGCGCCCGGACCTCGACGACGCGGTGGTCCGGCTGTCCGGTCCGATCACCTACAAGCGCATCGCCTCGGTGCACGTCGACCTGGCCGAGGCCGAACCTCAGGTCGCGAAGGCCGTCGACGTCGTAGACGCGGCCGATCTGGGTGATCCGGACGCGGAATTCGTGCTGGGCGACGCGGAGGATCACCAGTTGGCTTGGTACGCGGCACAGGAGTTGCCGTTCCTGCTCGACCTCCTCTGATCCGCCCGCTAACCTACGATGCCGTAACCTTGGCTCGAAGGGTGCGCCGCAGGCGCGTGATCACAGGAAATGAGCATTCGCACGATGGTGTCGAAATCGGTACAAGGCCTGCGGGCATGGCTCGAGGCCCCGGTCGCGGACGCGAAGATGGCCGGACGGACGCGCCTGGACGCGCTGCGCGGCGCGGCCGCCCGCATCACCACCCCGCTGCTGCCCGACGATTACCTGCATCTGGTGAATCCGCTGTGGTCGGCACGGGAACTTCGCGGGCGGATCGTCGAGGTCCGCAAGGAAACCGCTGATTCGGTGACCCTGGTGATCAAGCCGGGCTGGGGTTTCGATTTCACCTTCACCCCCGGCCAGTACATCGGCATCGGTGTCCTGGTCGACGGGCGCTGGCACTGGCGGTCGTATTCGCTGACCTGCCCGCCGGACTGGACCCATCCGGACAGCCGCGCCGACCGCGTGATCTCGATCGCGGTGAAGGCGATGCCGGAGGGCTTCCTGTCCAGCCACCTGGTCAACGGCGTGCCCCAGGGCACGGTGGTGCGCCTGGCCGCGCCGCAGGGCGGGTTCGTCCTGCCGGAACCGCCGCCGGCGAAGGTGTTGTTCATCACCGCGGGCAGCGGCATCACTCCGGTGATGGCCATGCTGCGGACCATGGACCGCCGTGCCGCCGACCGCACCGACGGCGACGCGATGGACGACATCGTGCACATCCATTCCGCTCGGACCGCCGACGACGTCATGTTCGGCGCGGAGCTGCGGGCGCTGCACGACAAGCATCCCGGCTTCACCGCCCACATCCATCTCACCGGTGAACAGGGCAAATTCGATCTGGCCGATCTCGACAGCCGGTTCCCCGACTGGCGCGAGCGCGAGACCTGGGCCTGCGGTCCGGCCGGTCTGCTCAACGATGTCGAAAAGCACTGGGCCGCCGCGGGTATCAGCGACAAGCTGCACGTCGAGCGGTTCGAGGTGGAACGTTCGGCGGTCGGCGAGGGCGGCACGGTCACCTTCGCCCGCACCGATCGCAGCACCGAGGTCGACGGCGCCACCAGCCTGCTCGAGGCCGGTGAGGCCGCGGGCGTGCAGATGCCGTTCGGCTGCCGGATGGGTATCTGCCAGACCTGCGTGGTCACCCTGGCCGACGGACATGTGCGCGATCTGCGCAACGGCGCCGAGCATCAGGCCGGGGAGAAGGTGCAGACCTGCATCTCGGCCGCGGCCGGTGACTGCACCCTGGACGTGTGAGTCGCGTTCCGGTGGTGTTCACCAGCTCGCCCCGCAGCGGTGCGAGCGATCACCACCGGTAACCGATACCCTGAAGAGGACAAGACCGAGACCTCCCACCGAAGCGCAGCGGAGGCAATCCGATCCCGGCCGCCGACGCGATGCAGAGGCATTCATTTCGAAACCGCCGGAGCGAAGCGGAGGCATTGCAGGACCGTGGCCATCACCGACATCAAGGCGTATTCGCATCTGACGGCTGCCGATATCGACACACTGGGGCAGGAACTCGACACCATCCGCCGCACGGTGGAGCAATCGCTGGGTGAGCGCGACGCCGCGTACATCCGGCGCACCATCCGCGCCCAGCGCACGCTCGAGGCCGCGGGCCGGGCCGCGCTGTTCGCCGGCCGCAACAAATGGGCCTGGGTCGCCGGCACCGCCATGTTGTCGGTGGCCAAGATCATCGAGAACATGGAGCTCGGGCACAACATCAGCCACGGGCAATGGGACTGGATGAACGACCCGGAGATCCACTCCACCAGCTGGGAGTGGGATATGACCGGCACCTCCGGGCAGTGGAAACGGGCCCACAACTTCTCGCATCACACCTACACCAACATCGTCGGCATGGACGACGACGTGGGCTTCGGCATTCTGCGCATGACCCGCGACGAAGAGTGGAAGCCGATCAATCTCGCACAGCCGGTGGCGAATCTGATCCTGGCCGCGCTCTTCGAGTGGGGTATCGCCCTGCACGATCTGAAGATCGAGAAACTGCAGACCGGAGTTCCGCGCAGCGATCTGCTGTCCGAACCCAACCGGCAGTTCCTGCGCAAGGCCGGCCGTCAGGTCGCCAAGGACTTCGTGGTCTTTCCGCTGCTGAGCGGCCCGGGCTGGAAGGCGACACTCAAGGGCAACGCGACGGCCAACCTGATCCGCAATCTGTGGGCGTACGCGGTGATCTTCTGCGGCCATTTCCCGGACGGCGCCGAGAAATTCACCGAGGAACAGTTCGCGGACGAAACCCGGGCGGAATGGTATCTGCGGCAGATGCTGGGCAGTGCCAACTTCCAGGCCGGGCCGGCGATGGCGTTCATGAGCGGCAACCTGTGCTACCAGATCGAACATCATCTCTTTCCGGACATTCCGAGCAATCGGTATCCGGAGATCGCCGAGCAGGTCCGTCAGCTCTGCGACAAATACGATCTGCCGTACACCACCGGATCGCTGGGCAGACAATATGCGCTGGCGTTCCGCACGATTCACAAACTGGCGCTGCCCGATCGTTTCCTCCGCCGTACCGCCGACGACGCCCCGGAGACGTCGTCGGAACGCAAATTCTCGCTGCTGACCCGTCCCTTGACGGCCGGTACCGAGGATCCGCTGTTCGGTGTCGACCCGCTCACCGGGCGGCGACAGGGATTGCGGTCGGCACTGGTCGAAGCGAAGGCCGCATTGCGCGAGAAGGCCCGGCAGGAAAAGGCTGCGCTGCGCGAAGCCAAGCTCGCCCTGCAGGAAAAAGCACGGGCGGAGAAGCAGATTCTCCGGCGCCGCGGGCTGCGTGGCCGGGCGACCGTTCGCGTCCGGTTGCGGCAACAACGGAAGCGACTAACCTAAGCCATATCGGGCACGATCACAATGCGGTATACGCCACATTTGTAATCTGATCCGGAGACAACCTACGGGACCGTAACCTACGGTAGTGTAACCAGTATGGCGATCTCGGATGTCAAGGAATACGCCCACCTCACTCCCGAGGATGTGGAAGCGATCGGCGCGGAGCTCGATGCGATCCGGCGCGAAATCGAGGCCTCCCGAGGCGAGAACGACGCTCGCTACATCCGTAACGTGATCCGTTTGCAGCGCGCCCTGGAAATCGGGGGTCGCGCCACACTGTTCGCCAGTTTCCTACCGCCGGCCTGGCTGGCCGGCACGGCGATGTTGTCGGCCGCCAAGATCATCGAGAACATGGAGATCGGCCACAACGTCATGCACGGCCAGTGGGACTGGATGAACGATCCGGAGATCCACTCCTCCAACTGGGAGTGGGACAACGCGGGCCCGTCGGAACACTGGAAGATCACGCACAACTACCTGCACCACAAGTACACCAACGTGCTGGGTATGGATGACGACATCGGCTACGGCCTGCTGCGCGTGACGCGCGATCAGCGGTGGACACCGTTCTATCTCGGACAGCCTGTCTACAACCTGCTGCTGCAGATGTTCTTCGAATACGGCGTGGCCATCCAGCATTTGGAGCTGGGCAAGGTCGCGAAGAAGAAGTGGCCGGCCGATTCGCCGGAACGCCGGCAATTCGAGCAGGACCGCAAGGTCGTGCTCAAGAAGGTCGGCAAGCAGGCGGCCAAGGATTATCTGATCTTCCCGTTGCTGACCGGACCGGCCTTCCTGTCCACACTGACGGCCAATATCACCGCCAATATCGTTCGCAATGTGTGGACCAACGCGGTGATCTTCTGCGGCCACTTCCCCGACGGCGCGGAGAAGTTCACCAAGGGCGATGTGGACAACGAAACGCAGGGCGAGTGGTACCTGCGCCAGATGCTGGGCAGCGCGAATATCACCGGCGGCGCGGTCATGCATTTCATGACCGGCAACCTCTCCCATCAGATCGAACACCACCTGTTCCCGGACCTGCCGAGCAACCGGCTGCGGGCCATCGCCGTGCGCGTGCGGGAATTGTGCGACAAATACGATCTGCCCTACACCAGCGGCTCGCTGCCGGTGCAGTACGCGAAATCGTGGCGCACCATCATCAAGCTCTCGGTGCCCAACAAATATCTGCGCCGCGGCACCGACGACGCTCCCGAGACCAAATCCGAGCGCGCATTCGGCGGCATCGGCACGGTCGACCCGGTGACCGGGCGCCGGCGCGGGTTGCGCACCGCGCTGAAGGAAGGCAAGCGCCGGGTGGCGGAACGCCGGCAGACGGTCGGCTCGGCCGCCTGAGCGATCACCGAACAGAGGGGGCTCTCCGGATTCGATCTCCGGAGAGCCCCTTTCGTCTGCCGGCGTCCGGGCCTGATTGACTGAACCGGTGTCAACGCAAGAATCCAGCATCTACGACGTGATCCGGCGGCGCCGCGATGTGCGTGCGGAATTCACCGGCGAACTCGTCGACGATGCGACCCTGCTCCGAATCCTCGACGCGGCCCATCGCGCACCCAGCGTCGGCAATTCGCAGCCGTGGGATTTCGTCGTCGTGCGCGACCCGGCGACCTTGGCGCGCTTCGCCGCACACGTGGCCGACAAGCGCATCGAATTCCGGGATTCGCTGCCACCGGAGCGGGCCCGTACCTTCGAGCCGATCAAGATCGAGGGCATTACCGAGAGCGGCACCGGAATCGTCGTCACCCACGACGACAGTCGCGGCGGACCACAGATCCTCGGTCGCGCGACCGTCCCCGAAACCGGTTTGTATTCCACCGTTCTCGCCATTCAGAACCTGTGGCTGGCGGCGACCGCCGAAGGGGTGGGCGTCGGCTGGGTGAGCTTCTACGACGCACCGTTCCTCACCGAACTGATCGAGCTGCCCGCCGGCATTCGTCCTGTCGCGTGGCTGTGCGTCGGTCCGGTGCACGAATTCCAGCACACGCCGGATCTGGAACGCTTCGGCTGGCGTGACCGGCGTCCACTCGACGACGCGATCCACTGGGAGCGGTACTGACCCCTGCGCTACACCCGTTCGAGAACCGCCGAAGCGCCGTGCCCTCCCGCGGCACAGATACCCAGCAGCGCGGTGCTCTTCCCGGTGAGGGCCAGCTCGTTGGCCATGGTCGTCACCATCCGGGCGCCGGTGGCGCCGAAGGGATGACCGATCGAGATCGAACCGCCGTGCACATTGAGAATGTCCGGGTCGATCTCGCCGACGGCACTGTCGCGGTCCAGCCGGGATTTGGCCCACGTGTCGCTGCCCAGGGCCGACACCACCGAGAGGGTCTGGGCGGCGAAGGCCTCGTGGACATCGACGACATCGACGTCCGACAGTGCCAGCCCGGCCTTGTCGAGCGCCCGCGGCATGGAGATGGCCGGACCGATCAGCACCTGATCGGACGGGTCGACGCTGACGAAACTCCAGGACCGGAAGGCCGCCAGCGGTTCGAAGCCCAGGGCGCGCGCCTTCTCCTCGCTCATCAGCAGCACCGCGGCCGCACCGTCGGTGAGCGGGCTGGCATTGCCCGCGGTCACCGTGCCGTCGCGCTGGAAGACCGGGGCAAGGGTCGCCAGCTTCTCGACACCGGTGTCCGCGCGCACCAGTCCGTCGCGAGTCACCGTCTTCCCGTCCGGTGTGGCGACCGCGAGCACCTCCCGGTCGAACCGGCCGGATTCGATCGCCGCCGCCGCGCGATGATGCGACCGGGCAGCGAAGGCGTCCTGCTGCTCCCGGGTGATGCCGTTGATGCGGGCCATCTTCTCCGCCGACTCCCCCATCACCTCGCCGGTGGTGCGCTCGGCGATCTTCGGCCGGCGCGGCAGCAGATCCGTGAACGGCGCCAACTGCGCCACCGCGGACAGATAATCCTTCGGCTTCGGTTTGCCCAGGGCCAGCGGCGCGGCCGCGTGCACCATCTTCTGCGGCAGCTTCACCTCGGCATTGCTGGTGGAATCGCTGCCGCCGGCGACCATGATGTCGTATTCCCCGCGTTCGATGGCGGCCGCCGCCGCGGTCACGGCCTGCAGTCCGGAGGCGCACGCACGGGTCACCGTGTAGCCCTCGCACCCGTGGTCGAGGCCGAGATCCAAGGCGATTTCCCGCGCGACGTTGGGCGCCGCACTCGGCAGGATCACCCCGCCCCACACCATGGCCTGCACCTGATCCTTGGGCAGTCCGGTCCGCTCCAGCAGCCCGCCCACAGCCAGGACACCCAGGTCGATGGTGTCCATCCGCGTGTAGTCGGTGAAGGCGCGCAGGAACGGGGTGCGAGCACCGGCGACGATGACGGCGCGACGAGAACGCTTGGTGGCCATGCCTTTACAGTAGGGCGAGCAAGATGCCGATACAAGATGTCACGGTAATCTCGCCGGTCCGGTGAACGACGAACGGCCGGGGCATCTGGGCCCCGGCCGTCCGGCTTCCGACAACTCGTTATGCCAGCCTGATCAACCCGTAGTCGAAGGCGTGACGGCGATAGACCACCGACGGCCGGTCGGTCTCGCGGTCGTGGAAGAGGAAGAAGTCGTGACCGACGAGTTCCATCTGATACAGCGCGTCGTCCACCGACATCGGCGTCGCGGAATGGACCTTGGTGCGCACGATATGCCCCGGCCCGGCGTACTCGCTCGATTCGGTGTCGGTGCGGTCGGCCGGCTCGGATCCGTCAGGGCCGGCAGGCAGGGTGTCGTCCACCAGCGCGGCTGTCGCCTCCGCCACCGATACCGGTGTCTTCTCGCCATAGTGCACCCGGCGGCGATCCTTGCTGCGCCGCAATCGGGCCTCGAGTTTGACCACCGCGGATTCCAGTGCGCCGTAGAAACTGTCGGCACAGGCTTCGGCCCGGACCACCGGGCCCTTGCCGCGCACGGTGATCTCGACACGCTGACAGTTCTTGCGCTGGCGGCGGTTTCGTTCATGGAACAGCTCGACATCGAAGAGATAGATCGACGGGTCGAAACGTTCCAGACGGGAGAGTCGGTCCGCGACGTGAATGCGGAAATGATCGGGTACCTCGACGTTACGTCCCTTGACCACGACGTCCGCATCGGGCGTCCGGGGCACATCCGAAATAGTCTGTTCGGCTCCGTTCAGTTCACCGGAACCCACCTGGGTGCCCGTACCGGTCGAGGGATCTGCTTCTTTCACTGAAGGTCGTGAAGTCGTCACGCGTACCTCCCGGATCTGGCCGCACAACCGATTCATGTGCGGCGGGTTAGCAACCGCACCGAGCCGACCGGAGAGAGGTTGCGCGGGATTCGGAAGGGCTTGCAGACTGCCACCCGTGGCCCGCCACTCATGCCGGATTGCTCGGTACGAAGTCGTCCGAGTCGCCACCTCCAAACTCTGGGTTCGGGTGTCAGATCGCTCTGTCAGCAACGCTATTACGCCGACGATCCGTCCGCCACTGTTCACGCAAATTTCTCCCACTCACGCGGCGCACGTCACCATCACGGCACGCACGTTCACCCCGGCCAGAGCCAGCACCCGCACCGATTCGGCGGCGGTCGCGCCCGTGGTGAGGACATCGTCTACCAGCACGATGTCGGCGGCCGCGAGGGTACGCAGAACCGACGTGGCACCGACGCGGCCGACGATCCGGCCTGCCAGATTGTCCCGGCGCGCCCGCGCGCTCAATCCGACGGAGTCCCGCACCTCACCACGCGCCCACAGCACGGGTGCGAGATGGCAATCGGACAGCCAACCGGTCGCGACGCGCGCGGTCCGCAGGACCGGATCGCCCCCGCGACGCCGGGCCGCGACCCGGCGGCTCGGCGCCGGAACCAGAATCACCGGGCGGCCGGGAGCACGCAGTGCGCCGATACCGCGGGCGAGGGCCCGGCCCAGCGGCGCGATCAGATCCCGGCGGCCCGATTCCTTCGCCGCCACCACAGCACGCCGCGCCGGACCCGCATATCCACTCAACGCCCAGCACGGCACCCCCGGATCGGTGCGCGGCCACACCCGCATCGGCGCCGCGCTCAGTGTCGCGGCACATTCCCCGCACCACCCGATTCCGGCCGATCCACATCCCCCGCAGTACTGCGGCAGGACCAAATCCAGCAGCGTCCGCATCGGCCCAGTCTGGCCGAGGCCACCGACAGGTAGCCGTCGCGCGGACTAGCCCGGTAACACGGGCATGGCGTTGGCGCCCAGACCCTGGACTTCCCGCCAGAAGCGTTCCGTATTGGGCTCCACCGATTGCAGCTGCATGACCGCACGGGAATCGGCGACGTACTGCTCGTCCGGGGAGGCGCTGACCACCCGCACCGGGGTGGTCAGGTTCCGGCTGGTGAACGGATTCGGCTGCGATCCGTCGATGACGACCGACTGCACCGGATCGACACTGCCCTCGCGGGCCACCATCAGGGTGTCGCCGCCGAGCCAATCCGCCGAGACCGCGGGCGTGCTGAGGCTGACGGCCACCGGTTGCGGCGAGGTGAGCGCGTATTTCCCGTCGCCCTTCGGCACCACCACGGCCACATAGACCTTGCCGCCTATGATCATCGCCGCCCGCGCGCCGGTGCGTGAGATCCGCAGTTCGGTGATGGGCAGCCGCGGCGGAACCGACCCGGAGGAACTGGCCGGCGCTACCGCGAAAAGGTCGGAGGCGTCGACGTCCTGAACCGACACGTTGCCGTTGGCCTGGTCGTGCACGGCCCGGATGACGCGGTTGCCGTCCACGACCGCCCATGCCGACCCGCCGTCGAAGGACCACGACGGCCGCGTGAAGGTGTTGCCCTGGGCCACCGGAAACGCCGTGCCGTCGATGTTGCCGATGATCAGCATCTGCGCCGGAGCCGGCGCCGCCTGGCCACTGTCGGCCACCGCGGCGACGAGTTTGCCGTCCTCGGACAAACCGACCGACTGCAAGTTGCGCGCGGCACCGAAATATCCGGGCACGGGCACGACCGAGGTGTCGGTCACCTTCATCAGCGCACCGTCGCGCACCACGTGCAGGCCGATCTTGTTGTGCGCGCGGTTGATCACGTTGTAATTGCCGACATCGGCGACCGACCAGCCGGATTCGGCGTGCCGTTCGTCCAGCGGTTTACCGTCGCCGAAGAAGAAGTACGGGCCCAGGATGTCGGCGCTCGACAGGGTCAGCACCACCTGGGCGGCGAGCAGCTCCCGGCTGTGCGGATCCAGCCCCGCCGTACCGGTGAGGTCCACCCGGACGCCGCCGAGGCCCACGCCCACACCCTCCACGTCTCCGTTGGCCTTACTGATCCCCCGGACGGTCACCGGATCGGCCAGCACATTGCGCACAGCGGGTGCGAGGGCCTGCTGCGGCCCTTGCGACAGCAGCGACAGCAGGACCTTGGTGAGCTGCTCCTTCCGGGCCGACACCCACCGCAGGTCCGGCACCATCGCGGTGCCCTCGGTATTCGCGAAGTTCACCGTGAAGCGCCGATAGGACTTGTAGAAGGCGTTGCTGTCGATGGCGACGCCCGCGGGCAGATCATCGATCCGCCACTCGCCGCCGACCTTCGTCATCTCGATCTTGCTCTCGAGCAGGTTGTCGACCGGGCTGTAGGCGCCGTCGGCTTCCAGCTGGCCGACCTTGCGGGCGCGAATCTGATAGGTCGCCGTATTGTCCGACCGCGATTCGCGCAGCGTATCCGGCTTGTCGACGATGACGGTGCTGGCCGTGTCGTCCCAGCTCTGCGCCGCTGCCGGAGTGAGGTACTGCCGTGCCGTCCGATGATGGTCGGTCGGATCGGCGGTCGCCTCCAGGAAGTCGTGCAGCAGCAGATCCGGGTCCCGCCCGACGATCGGCGGATGCGGGCCGGTCGAGGTCGGTTCGTGGTTGAGCGTTCCCAGTGCCTGCGGCGCCGACGAATCCGGCAGGTTGGCGCACCCGGCGAGGACCAGCACGCAGCTGAACAGCGCGGCGAGCAGCGTTGCCAGACGAGTGCGGTTCATGGGTTGATGTCCTCTTTGTCGGCGAGTGCGGTGTCGTCCGAGCCGTCCGTGCTCTTCCTCGCCGGCTTCGGCGATGGCCGCTCGGCCGCCGGTTCACCGTCCGGCGATTCCGGCGATTCGGAGGTGTCGTCCGCGCCCGGCGGCGTCGTCCGCGCCGACGGCTCGGCATCGGCATCCGCTTCGACGGTACCGGCAATCCCCGCGTGACCGTCGGGCCCGTCCCCCGCTGCCGGGCTCGTGGCCGGGTCCGCCGGGTCGGCGAGCGCCTCGTTCGCGGGATCGTCCGCCGCCTCCACCGACCCGGCGGGCAGGTCGGCCAGCCGCCGCTTGGGCGGTTCCAGCGACAGTGGGCTCGCTCCGAGTTTTCGCCCGCGCACCAGCGGCAGGGTGAGCCGGAAGCTCGCACCGGCCCCCGGTTCGCCCCAGGCCTCGAGCCGTCCGTCGTGCAGATTCGCGTCCTCGACGCTGATCAACAGACCCAGGCCGGTACCGCCGGAACGCCGCATCCGCGAGGGGTCCGACCGCCAGAAGCGATTGAAGACCAGCTTCTCCTCACCGGGCCGAAGTCCGACGCCCTGATCGCGCACCACCATCGCGACGGCGTTGGCGTCGACGTCACCGCGCATGCGGATCAGGACCGGTTTGCCCTCGCTGTGGTCGATGGCGTTGGCCAGCAGATTGCGCAGCACGCGTTCGACGCGGCGCGGGTCGACCTCCGCGACCAGCGGTTCCTCGGGCAGGTCCACCACCAGTTCGCAGCCGGCTTCCTTGGCCAGATGCCGGACCGTGGAGACCGCCGCCCGCGCGCACATCCGCACGTCCAGCGATTCGATCTGCAATTCGGCCACACCCGCGTCGTGACGGCTGATCTCGAGCAGGTCGTTGAGCAGGCCCTCGAATCGGTCCAGCTCGGTCACCAGCAGTTCGGCACTGCGCGCCAGCGCCGGATCGAGTTCGTCGCTGGATCCGTGGATGAGGTCGGCGGCCATGCGCACCGTGGTGAGCGGGGTCCGCAGCTCGTGGCTGACATCGGAGGTGAAGCGGCGTTGCAGGTTGCCGAATTCCTCGAGCTGAGTGATCTGATTGGACAGACTTTCGGCCATCTCGTTGAACGACATGGCGAGTCTGGCCATATCGTCCTCACCCCGGACCAGCATCCGCTCCTTGAGGCGGCCGTCGGCGAAGCGTCCGGCGATCCGGGCGGCCGAGCGGATCGGCAACACCACCTGCCGGGCCACCAGCGCGGTGATCGCGGCCAGCAACAGCAGCAGCACGATGCCGCCGATCAGCATGGTGCCGCGCATCAGGCTCAGGCTGCGCTGCTCGTTGTTGAGCGGGAAGATCAGATAGACCTCGAGGGTCGGCACTTCCGAGCTCGGGCTGCCGATGATCAGCGCCGGCCCGCGATAACCGTCCGGATCCGAGATCGTCGCGAACTGGTAGCTCACCTGGTTCTGCTGAACGAACCGGCGCAACTCGGCCGGCACCTCCGTGATGGGCCCGGCGGTCACTTCCTGCTGGCCGTCGCCCACCATCGCCAGCGCGACATTGTAGGTTCCGGCGCCGCCGGTGGACGAACTGCTGCCGGAGGACAGCGCACGCACGGCGTCCTGCAGCCGGACCGCCTGGGTGCTCGAATCGGAAACGCCCGTCAGCTGCGCCTCGACGGTATTGCGGGCGCGACTCATCTCCTCAACGGCCGCATTGACTTTCGCGTCGAGGAGGCGGTCGGTGATCTGACTGGTCAGCACCACACCGAGGATCGTGATGACGATCAGCGACAGGGTGAGCGTGGAGACGACCACGCGCAACTGCAGCGATCGCCGCCACGTGTGGCCCAGCGATTCTCCGACGGATTTGAACCAGGCCACCACAGCTGCCAGCAGCCGCTCGACGCGGCTTCTGGAGCCTGCGATCACGGCGGTCCGGCCTTGTAACCCACGCCACGAACGGTCAGCACGATCTCAGGGTTCTCGGGATCCTTCTCGACCTTGGCCCGCAGTCGCTGCACGTGCACGTTCACCAGGCGGGTGTCGGCCGCATGCCGGTAGCCCCAGACCTGCTCGAGCAGCACCTCACGGGTGAACACCTGCCGCGGTTTGCGCGCCAGTGCCACCAGCAGATCGAATTCGAGCGGCGTCAGCGATATCTGCTGACCGCTGCGGGTCACCTTGTGGGCCGGTACGTCGATGACGATGTCGGCGATCGACAGGAGTTCGGCCGGCTCGTCGTCGGTCCGGCGCAACCGCGCCCGCACCCGCGCGACCAGTTCCTTCGGCTTGAAGGGCTTGACGATGTAGTCGTCGGCACCCGATTCCAAGCCCAGGACGACGTCGACCGTGTCGGTCTTGGCCGTCAACATCACGATCGGCACACCGGAATCGGCGCGCAGCACCCGGCACACGTCGATACCGTTCATGCCCGGAAGCATGAGGTCGAGCAGCACCAGATCCGGGCGTAGCTCCCGGACCGCGGTGAGCGCCTGCGTGCCGTCGCCGACCACATGGGGGTCGAAACCCTCGCCGCGCAAGACGATCGTGAGCATCTCGGCGAGCGCCATATCGTCGTCGACGACCAGAATCTTCGGCTTCATAATTACTATGTTGTCATCTCTCCGGCTCGGAACGGGCAACCACGCCAACACTGGTTACATTACCGACGCACATGCCACCCTATCGGCCAATCATTTCCGCCAGTCGTTCGGTGAGTCGGACCGGATCGTCCTGCGGCGCATGGACCCACCACGGCCCGTGCCACCGCGATTCGGCCAACACACGATAGACCGCCGCCGTACGTTCCTGCAGCGATATATCTCGTTCGTAGGCGTCGAGCGCGCGGGCGGTGTCGAGTTCACCTCGGCGCCGGGCGCGTTCGACCGCCAGCTCGGTCGGTACGTCGAGCAGTACCTGGATATCGGGGACCGGCAGTTCGAACCGGCCGAACTCCAATTCCGCTATCCACGAACTCGTTTCGCCGTCCGCCTGCTCGCCGGCCCGCGCGGCGCTGTAGGCGGCATTGGAGGCGACATACCGATCGAGCAGCACAATATCGTTGTCTGCCAACAGTTTCGACAACTCGTCGCGGGCCTCGGCGCGATCCAGGGCGAACAGCAACGCCATCGCGCTCACGGATGCGGCCACATCGCCGTGCCGGCCGCGCAGGGCCTCGGCCGCCAGATCCGCGTGGATCGACCGGCCGTAGCGCGGGAAGGCCAGCGTCTCCACGCGCAGACCACGCTCGCGCAGACCCGCGACGACGGCGTCGATCAGCGTCCGCTTACCCGCGCCGTCGAGGCCCTCTACCGCGATGAGTGCACCCATAACGTGCAGGTTACAGCTTTTGCGTCCGCCCTGTTCCACGCACCCGCGCGCGTTATCGGAAACGTCGATGTTTCACAAGATGGTACTTTTGGGGGCATCACACCGGATAACGGCCGCGACGCCGCACGGGATCAAGGAAGCGTCCCGAAAACAGGAAGGCGCCCATGCTCATCTCTCGTGTATTACAGACCGCCGCAGCGACTCTCGCGATCACCGCAGGCCTCGCCGCCGGTGTCGCGGCGGCCGCACCGCTGCCGCTCGAGCCGGCCGCCCCGGTCGCGGGCACCTCCGGAAGCGCCGATTCGGCCACCGACGGCGGCGCCGGCAGCAGCCTCATCGACCTGGTGAAACTGCTCGGCGACATCAGCCACGGATGCACCCCGGGCACCGTCTGCGCCGCCGCGACGACAGCCCGGACGCCGGAGGCGAACACCGCGATCGCCGACACGCCGCTCGGGTCCGGCTCGGCGAGCGGTTCGAACCAGCCGGGCTCGGTGCTGTGCTGGCTGCTGCATCCCAGCCCGGCCTGCCAGCTCTGAGCAGGGCCCCGCAGGCACGAACGATGTCCCGCCGGGCTCGAAAGCACCGGCGGGACAACCGATTCCGAACTCAGTACCGGTAGTGCTCCGGCTTGAACGGGCCCTCGACGTCCACGCCGATGTACTCGGCCTGGTCCTTGGTCAGCTTGGTGAGGGTGCCGCCCAGTGCCTCGACGTGGATGCGGGCGACCTTCTCGTCGAGCACCTTCGGCAGGCGATAGACCTCGTTGTCGTACTGCTCCGGCTTGGTCCACAGCTCGATCTGGGCGATGACCTGGTTGGAGAAGCTGTTGCTCATCACGAACGAGGGGTGGCCGGTGGCGTTGCCCAGGTTCAGCAGCCGGCCCTCGGACAGCACGATGATCGACTTGCCGGTATCACCGAAGGTCCACAGGTCGACCTGAGGTTTGATGTTCAGCTTGGTGGCCCCGGAGTTCTCCAGCGCCGCCATGTCGATTTCGTTGTCGAAGTGACCGATATTGCCCAGGATCGCCTGATCCTTCATCGCCTTCATGTGGTCCAGGCCGATGATGTCCTTGTTACCGGTCGAGGTGATCACGATGTCGGCATCGGCGATCGCCTGCTCGACCGTGACGACGTCGAAGCCGTCCATCAGCGCCTGCAGCGCGTTGATCGGGTCGATCTCGGTGACCTGCACGCGCGCGCCCTGGCCGGCCATCGACTCCGCGCAGCCCTTGCCCACATCGCCGTAACCGCAGATCAGCACCTTCTTACCGCCGATCAGCACATCGGTGCCGCGGTTGATGCCGTCGATGAGGGAATGGCGGGTGCCGTACTTGTTGTCGAACTTGGACTTGGTGACCGAGTCGTTGACGTTGATCGCCGGGAAGGTCAGCTCACCGGCGGCGGCGAACTGGTACAGCCGCAGCACGCCGGTGGTGGTCTCCTCGGTGACACCCTGCACCGATTCGGCGATCGCGGTCCACTTGCCCGCGTCGGCGGCCAGGCTCGCGCGCAGCAGGTTGAGGAACACCTTGTATTCGGTGGAATGGGACTCGTCCTCGGGCGGGACCACCCCGGCCTTCTCGAACTGGGCGCCGCGCAGCACCAGCATGGTGGCGTCACCACCGTCGTCGAGGATCATGTTGGCGGGCTCGCCCGGCCAGGTGAGCATCTGCTCGGCCGCCCACCAGTACTCCTCCAGGGTCTCCCCCTTCCAGGCGAAGACCGGGGTGCCCTTGGGCTCGTCGACGGTGCCGTGCGGGCCCACCACGACCGCGGCGGCGGCGTGATCCTGGGTGGAGAAGATGTTGCACGAGGCCCAGCGCACCTGCGCACCCAGTTCGACCAGGGTCTCGATCAGCACCGCGGTCTGGACCGTCATGTGCAGCGAACCGGAGATGCGCGCCCCCTTCAGCGGCTGCACCTCCGCGTACTCGCGGCGCAGCGCCATCAGACCGGGCATCTCGTGTTCGGCCAGTCGAATCTCCTTGCGGCCGAACTCGGCCAGCGACAGATCCGCCACCTTGTAGTCGATGCCGTTGCGGACATCGGGAGTCAGCTTCGTCTGAGCGGAAAGTTCTGAGGTCGTCATGCGCCTGGATCAGCCTCTCGGTGGATGTCGGTTCGACAACTCAGGCTAGTCGCTCGCGCGCGTTCGGTGTACGCCGACGGGGTGCGGCTGCCGAGCCGGAGAGAATTCCGGTCCCGGCCGCGTCGGTGCCCGCCCGGCACATCACCGGCGCCAGACGTATCGGACCTGGGGACGCCCGGCGCGGCCGTAGTCCGATCGGCGCTCCACCACGCCGTCGGTGGCCAGCTGTTCCAGATAGCGCCATGCCGTGACCCGCGAAACCCCCACGGCGCGGCCGGTTTCGGTCGCCGACAGCCCGTCGGGCGCCTCGCGCACCGCCCGGGAGATCTCCTGGAGTGTCTGCGGCGCAATACCTTTCGGCGCGGCCGCCTTCGGATCGGTGGTGCGCAGCGCGCTCAATGCCCGATCGATGTCGTATTGGGTCAGCGTCGCATCGCCGGGCGGCAGCGCGGCCCGGAACTCCAGGTAGCGCTCGAGTTTGTCCCGGAAGGCCGCGAATGTGAAGGGTTTCAGCAGATACAGCGCTATTCCGTGGGCGACCGCGGCTCGCACCATTTCGAGGTCGCGCGCCGAGGTGATGGCGATGACATCGGGCCGCGGGGTCAACCGGGCCAGGGCGGCGGTCACCTCGAGCCCGCCGATATCCGGCAGTCCCAGATCCATCAGCACCAGATCGATGGGAGTTCCGGCGGCGGCGGCCTGCGTGGCCGTCCGGATGGCGTCGCGGCCGGTGGCGGCCACACCCACGGGCTCGAATCCCGCCACCCGCGCGACATACGAGTGATGCGCCTCGGCGATGCGCGGTTCGTCCTCCACGATCAGCACCCGGATCGGCCGGCTCGTCATCGCACCGGAATCCTCACCACGACAGCCGATTCCGGGCTCCGCTCGGCCCGCAGCGTGCCACCGTACCTGTTCACCAGCCGCCAGACCAGCGCCAGGCCGAGTCCGTGATGTTCGGCCTTGGTCGTATACCCCCGCTCCATCGCCCGGGCGAAGGTCTCCTCCGACATTCCCGGGCCGCTGTCGGCGACCCGGACCACCAGCGCCGATGCCTCCGAGCGGACCGTCACCTCGACCCACGCGTCGGGATCCTGCGCCACCGCGTCCACCGCGTTGTCGACGAGATTCCCCACCAGGGTGACCATTTCCTGCGGGGTCAACGGGGCGACGGATTCCAGCGCGGTGTCATCGGCGACGGTCAGCTCCACTCCGCGCTCGATGGCCCGGTCGACCTTGCCCAGCAGCAATGCCACCAGGACCGGCTCGTGGACCGCATCGGTCAGGCGGTCGATCAGCGCCTGGGACAGCCGCAGCTCGGCCGTCGCGAAATCGACGGCGCCGGCGACGTTGCCCAGCTCGACCATCGTGATCACCGCATGCAACCGATTGGCCGCCTCGTGCGCCTGCGCCCGCAGCGATTCGGCCAGACCGCGCGCGGAGTCCAATTCACCCATGATGTCGCGTAATTCGGTGTGGTCACGGATGGTGAGGACGGTGCCGAGGCGCCGACCCGCCCAGGAGACGACGTCCTGATTGACCACCAGCACACGAGCTGCCGTCACGTGCATCTCGTCGCGGATCACGGTCGCGTCGAGGCGCCGCAGCGACACCGGCAGATCGGCGCGTCGCACCGGGCCGTCCGGCAGTTCGAGCAGGCGTCTGGCCTGGTCGTTGACCACCGCCGCCGTCTCGTCGTCGCGGTCGAACACGATCAGCCCCTCGTGCACGGAGTGCAGCACGGCATCGTGATGTTCGTAGAGCGTCCGTAGGTCGGCCGGACCCAGTCCCTGCGTCTGGCGCAGCAGCCGGCGTCGCAGCAGGAGCGCGCCCAGAACGGCCAGCAGCAGACCGGCGCCGGCCGCCCCGAGGATCAGCGGCAGCTGCGCGCTCACCTGATCGCCGATGCGGGCCCTGGTCACGCCCGCCGAGACCAGCGCGACGACCCGGCCGGTGTCGTCGACGACGGGTGTGACCGCCCGGATCGACGGGCCCAGCGATCCGGTATAGGTCTCGGTGAACGTCTCACCGGACAGCGCCCGATCGATGTTTCCACTGAACGGCTGCCCGATCCGGCTGACATCGGTATGGGTGTAGCGGGTGCGGTCGGGGGCCATCACCACGATGAAATCCACCCCGGTCCGCTGCCGGATCCGTTCGGTCACCGGTTGGAGCACGGCCGTGGGATCGGGCGTGCGCACCGCGGCGGCCGTGGCGGGTGCCTGCGCGAGGGCCACCGCGATGCCGGTCACCCGCCGAGCCGTCGCATCGTCCTGTTCGCGCCGCACCTCCCACACCGCCAGCGCCGATCCGACCGCGATCACCACCACCAGGACCGCCAGCTGCACCACGAAGACCTGGCCGGCCAGGGTCATACCCCGCGCGCCCCCGGCGGTCCGGCCTCTCGCCCGCAACGGTCCTCCCGTGAACGAAACGTACGTAATGGTGACCGAGGTCACGGTCACCCCCATCATCACAGTACGAACCCGAGGGACATATCGGGCAGCACCGGAGGCACATCTCATGAGCGACTCGACACGGACGCACCGTCGCGACCGTACCCATTGGCTCTACCTCGCCGTCATCGTGGCGGTCGTGGCCGGAGTATTCGTCGGCTGGCTGGCGCCCGGATTCGGGAAGTCGGTGGGCGAGCTGGGCACCATGTTCGTCAACCTGATCAAGATGATGATCTCCCCCGTCATCTTCTGCACGATCGTGCTCGGTATCGGCTCGGTGCGGGCGGCAGCGCGGGTCGGCAAGATCGGCGGCCTGTCGATCGGCTACTTCCTGATCATGTCGACGGTGGCTCTGACGATCGGTCTCGTGGTCGGCAATCTGCTGCAGCCGGGCAGCGGCCTGAACGTCCACGAACACGTCGGCGCGGCCGCCGGCTACGTGAAACAGGCCGAAGGCAGCGGGGGCACCTGGCATTTCCTGGAGAGCATCATCCCGACATCGCTGCTCTCGTCGCTCACCGCGGGCAGCGTGCTGCAGACCCTGTTCGTGGCGCTGCTGGTCGGCTTCGCCGTTCAGGCGATGGGTAAGCAGGGCGAACCGATCCTGCGCGCGGTGGGACTGGCACAGAAGCTGGTGTTCAAGATCCTGACCATGATCCTGTGGCTGGCGCCCATCGGCGCCTTCGGCGCGATCGCGAACGTGGTGGCGGCCACCGGACTGGATGCGGTGAAACAGCTTGCGGCACTGATGCTCGCGTTCTATCTGACCTGCCTGGTCTTCGTCTTCGGCGTACTGGGTGCGCTGCTGCGGGTGAGTTCGGGCGTATCGATCGTCAAGCTGGTGCGCTATCTGGCCCGCGAATATCTCCTGATCTTCTCCACCTCGTCGTCGGAGTCGGCGCTGCCGCGGCTGATCGCGAAGATGGAACACCTCGGGGTCGAACGCTCGACCGTGGGCATCGTGGTGCCGACCGGATATTCGTTCAACCTCGACGGCACCGCGATCTACCTGACGATGTCCTCGCTGTTCATCGCCGACGCGATGGGTAAGCCGCTGTCGCTAGGGCAGCAGATCGGCCTGCTGGTGTTCATGATCGTCGCCTCCAAGGGCGCGGCCGGGGTCACCGGCGCGGGCCTGGCCACCCTGGCCGGCGGGTTGCAGAGCCATCGCCCGGATCTGATCGACGGTGTGGGGCTGATCGTCGGGATCGACCGGTTCATGTCCGAAGCCCGCGCCATCACCAACTTCTCCGGCAACGCCGTCGCCACCGTCCTCGTGGGCACCTGGACCAAGACCATCGACGAGGCGCGCGTGCGCGCCGTGCTCGATCGCGAGCTCCCCTTCGACGAGACGACGATGGTCGACGGCGAACCTGCCGAAGCACCCGCGACTCCCGCCGAACGGACCGACCTGGTCCCCGCCTGAACCGCTATCCGGCGAGCCGGTAGACGGCCAGGGTGCGCTCCCGCTTGCGCGGCGCGATGTTGGCTCTGCCGAGATCGCCCGCGTAGTGGGCGGCGACCTTCGGATCCATCACCCGTCGCCACAGCGGCGGGACGGCGGCCAGCAGGATCATCGTCGCGTAGCCCGCCGGAAGTTGCGGAGCCTCCTGGGTGCTGCGCAGGGTTTGATAACGGCGGCCCGGATTGGCGTGGTGGTCGCTGTGGCGCTGCAGATGGAACAGGAAGATGTTGGTGACCAGCCGATCGGAGTTCCAGCTGTCGGCCGGCGAGCAGCGCGCCCAGCGGCCACCGGGCAGGCGGCGGCGCAACAACCCGTAGTGCTCGACGTAGTTCACGGTTTCCAGCAGCCCGAATCCGATCACGGCCTGCAGCAGCAGATACGGGAGCATGCCGACACCGAACGCCGCCAGCAGCGCGCCGTAGAGCACCACCGTCAGCGACCACGCCTGCAGGATGTTGTTGCGCACGTTCCACCAGCCGAGGCCCTTGCGGTGCAGCCGATCTCGTTCCAGCCGAATCGCCGAGCGCAGTCCGCCGAAGATGCTGCGCGGCAAGAACATCCACAGCGATTCACCCAGCCGGGCACTGGCCGGATCGTCCGGGGTGGCCACCCGCGCGTGGTGGCCCTTGTTGTGTTCGACGTAGAAATGCCCGTATCCGGACTGCGCCAGTGCGAGTTTGGCCAGCCACCGCTCCAGCCGTTCCACCCGGTGCCCCAGCTCGTGTGCGGCGTTGATGCCGATACCGCTGACGAACCCGAGCGTCGCCGCCAGCCCCAGTTTGTCCACCACGTCGAGTTCGTCACCCGACCACATATAGGCCGCGATCACCAATCCGGCCAGCTGGATGGGCAGGAACAGATAGGTGCACCACCGGTAGTAGCGGTCGTGGGAGAGCCGCTCGTAGTCCTCGTCGCGCGGATTGGTGCCGTCCTCGCCGACGAACCAGTCCAGGACCGGTATCACGATCAGCACGATGATCGGCCCGATCCACCAGAACGCTTCGATGCCGGTCCGGGCGACCAGCTGGGAAGGGAGCAATGCGCAGCCTGGGGCGATCAATCCCAACATCCACAGATGCTTCTTGGGATCAGCCGAACCCGAGCGTTTGCCGACCGTTTGCACTCATTGCCCCACTAGAACGAATCTGGACTCCTGCCAGGTAAATATGTAGCGGCTCCGAGGCCGTTACGCCCGGTTCAAACCCCCAAAGTGGTAACCGTTACACAGGGGGACCCGAAGTCACAGACAGCGCGGGCCGGAACCGGGTGCTCCGCACCGCATGAGCAACCCTTGTTTTCGTGGCGAGCGCCCAGGTCAGCACCTATGCAGACCACTCGGACAGGCCGGAGAAGGCCGGCACGGCTGTCGTTCAGCACCCCGATCGGCGCCCGGCCGAATCGTTATCCGCCACAGGACGATTTCGGGCTACGGGCCGCCGGTCCGGTCCCGCGCGGCGAGAATCGCCTCCACATACGGCGACAGCAACCTGCTCAGCTCCTCCGGCGCGTCGCGGTGCACTGCGGCGGGGGTCGGGATGTAGCTGATAGCGATGCGCACCAGGGCGTGTGCGAGCACATCCGCCTCCGCCGCCGACGCCCCCACCCAGCTGTTTTCGAATGCCGCGCCCAAGCGCCGGGCGGCATGTTCGATGAGCGGCCCGGCGTCGAGAGTGATCAACCGCAGCAGATCCAGCTTGGCCTCGCCGACCACCAGCGACTGCACCAGCGGATCGGCCGCACTGTCGAGGATGAAATTTGCCAGACCTTCGCGGAACGCCGCCCGCGCATCCCCCACGTTGTCCTCGATGGCCGTTCCGACATGGTCCACCAGCTGGTCGGCCAGCCGCAGCGCATAGGCCTGCGCCAGCCCCGTCCGGGAGCCGAATTCGTTGTACAGGGTCTGGCGGCTCACCCCCGCGCGGGTCGCGACGTCGCCGAGGGTGATCTTGGCCCAGTCCCGCTCGATCAGCAGTTCCCGCATCGCATCGAGGACCGATGTGCGCAGCAGAGTGCGCGCCGCCTCCTGATACGGGACCCGGGATCCGTTACGCGGCATACCCGCGACGGTGTCACGGGTCGATTCCGCAGTCAAAACGACTCACGAACGTTCGATCTCGACCATGAAGAAGTCGGCCTTGGCCGCGCCGCAGTCGGGACATGTCCAATCGTCCGGAATGTCCTCCCAGCGCGTCCCCGGCACAATACCTTCGTCCGGCCAGCCCTGCTCCTCGTCGTATTCGAAGCCGCACTGGATGCACTGAAAAATCCGATAGGGCCGACTCACCCTGCCGCCTCCTCGAAATCGATCTTCTCCCGCACCCCGCAGTCCGGGCAGCACCAGTCGTCCGGCACCGACTCCCACGGGGTGCCCGCCGGAAACCCTTCCCGCGGAGCGCCTTTCGCCTCGTCGTAGACGTAATCACAGACAGGGCAACGAAAAGCCCCCATCACCGTGCCTCCTGTGTCGTGCGGGACACCCGCACCCGTTCGGCACGGCGAGCCGCTGCGCGATTGTCGCTCACCGTGTCTCGTGTCATGCGGGACACCCCCACCCAGTCGACACGGCGAGCCGCTGCGCGATTGTCGCTCACCGTGTCTCGTGTCATGCGGGACACCCCCACCCGGTCGACACGGCGAGCCGCTGCGCGATTGTCGCTCACCGTGTCTCCTGGTAACGCGCGAGGATCTTGTCCCGCTTGCTCGGCTGGACGTTCGCCAGCGTGAGATCGCCGTCGTAGTGGGCCAGCACGCGTTTGTCCATCACGCGCCGCCACAGCGGCGGGAAGTAGGCGAGCATGATCATGCTGGCGTAGCCGCTCGGCAGATTCGGCGCTCCGTCCCAACTGCGCAAGGTCTGGTAGCGCCGGGTCGGGTAGGCGTGGTGATCGCTGTGCCGCTGCAGGTGGTACAGGAAGATGTTGGTGACGAGATGGTCGCTGTTCCAGCTGTGCCGCGGTGTCGGCCGCTCGTACCGGCCGCGGGTCGTGCGCTGCCGCAGCAGGCCGTAGTGCTCCAGATAGTTGACCGCCTCCAGCAGACTGAAGCCGACCACCGCCTGCAGCACCAGATACGGCAGGACCTCGAGGCCGAAGCCGGCCACCAGCGCCACGTACAGCACCAGCGACATAGCCCACGCGCTGAGCACATCGTTGTGCAGGCTCCACGGCCGCTTCCCGAGCCGTTCCAGCCGGGTCCGCTCGAGGCCCCACGCGGAGCGCAGACTGCCCCACACAGTCCGCGGCCAGAACGCCCAGAACGTCTCGCCCACACGGGAACTCGCGGGGTCCTCCGGCGTGGCCACCCGCACATGATGGCCACGGTTGTGCTCGATGTAGAAGTGGCCGTAGAAGGTCTGGGCCAGCGCGATCCGCGACAGCCAGCGCTCCAGATGCACCTTCTTGTGCCCGAGTTCGTGGGCGGTGTTGATCCCGATTCCACCCACCATTCCGACCGTCAGGGCGAGGCCGATCTTGTCCACGACGGTCAGCCCGCCGTCGATACCCAGCCAGCTCAGGTTGTCCGCGGTGATCAGGTAGCACGCCATGACCAGCGTGGCGTACTGGAACGGCAGATAGATATAGGTGAGGTAGCGGTAGTACCGGTCGTTCTCCAGATACTCCATGACCTCGTCCGGCGGATTCTCCCCGTCCGCCCCGAAGAACAGGTCGGCGGCGGGAATGACCAGATAGATCAGGATCGGGCCGAGCCAGAACGGCACCTTCGCGAGGGTGTGCCAGCCCAGTTCGTTGAGTCCCCAGATCAGCGGTAGGCCGATGATGAACAGCCCGGTCGGGGCGAACAAGCCCCACAACCACATATAGCGCTTGCGGTCACGCCATCCCGAGTCGAGCAGGCCGTCGGCGGTTCCGGCTTCGGTCGACATCGTCGTCTCCATTCGATACAGGTTCCACATCTACTGTGATGTGGGTAACCATTACCGTGGACAATATGCCGACACCTGTCCGGCGTCTAGACATTTTTGCCATTTTGTAAACGCGTTGTGACCGCAGAACGGCCGGGCGGAACGGGCTGCGATCGGCGACCCGTCCCGCCGGGCACAGCGGGATCAGCGCAACAGCACGTCCGAATCAGCGGGCAGTGCGTCGACCGGCCACCAGCGCAGATCCGTCGACTCGGCACTTCGCACCGGCACCGCGCCCCGAGGTGCCCGGATCTTGAACAGCAGATCCAGATGGCGGGTGGGCACCCCCAGTGAGCAGGTGATCGGATGGGCCTGCGCACCGTACAGGCCGGGTTCGACCTCCAGCCCGGCGATCCCGGACTCCTCGGTCGCCTCCCGCAACGCGGCGTCGACGACGGTCTCGTCACCCGGCTCGCAGTGACCGCCCAGCTGGATCCACCGGCCGACCCGCGGGTGCAGCGTCAGCAGCACCTCGCGCTCGTCGTGGGAGAACACCACCGCCGAAGCGGTGATGTGCCCGGGTGCGTGTTCGCGCAGGCAGCCGCGTGGCGCCGACCCCAGGAATGCCAGCATCGCCTCCCGCACGGATTGCTCCGGATGCGTGGCGGGCTGCCAGTTCTCGAGCAGCTCGGTAGCCGAGGCATGCAGCGACTCGGTACTCACAACTCGACCAGACCCGTTCCCGCCTCGCGCGGCGGACGCGGCGACAGCTCCTCCTCGGGATAGCCGATCGCTATGGCGCCCAACGGATTCCAGTCCGGCGCCAGCCCCAGCACCTCACGGGTCACCTCGGGCGCGAAGATGGTCGAGCCGATCCAGCAGCTGCCGACCCCACGCGTGGCCAGACCGACCAGCAATCCCTGCACGGCCGCGCCCACCGCGACGGTGAACATGGTCGACTCGGCGGCACGGCGGCGCTCGTCCGGATAGTCGTGTGCGCCGTCGGGGACACAGAACGGAATGATCACCTCGGGTGCGTCGAACAGGATCCGGCCGCGGGCGACTCGACGCTCCACCCGCTCGGGATCGAGACCGTCGCCACCGAGGTCGTTGCGCCACTGCTCCGCCATCGAATCCAGCAGACGCGCGCGCAGCTCCGGCTGCCGCACCCAGACGAATCGCACCGGCCGGGTGTGATGCGGCGCCGGCGCGGTGAGCGCGTCGCCGACCGCGGCGCGGATCAGCTCGGGATCGACAGGGGCGTCGGCGAAGGTCCGCACCGAGCGGCGCAGCAGCAGCGCTTCCCGGCCGCCCCGCTCGATCGCCTCGGCGGTCCCGAGCCAGAACAGATCCTCCTCGCCCCCGCGCAGCAGATCCTTGGCGGTGGATCCGTCGTCGTGCGGAGTCAGCCCGCGCACGACCGCGACCGGCACCCCGCCCAGCTTGCCCTTCGCGAGATCTGCTGCGGCAGCGAGTTCGTCGGCCACCGCCACCTGGGTGACCTGCAGCTCGTTACCCTGCCCGTCGACCGCGCCGGCGTAGTCGTGTACGACGCGCAGGCCGGCGGCGCCGATCGCGGCGTCGGTCTGGCCGATGCGCCAGGCGCGGCCCATGGTGTCGGTGATCACCACCGCGACGTCGACGCCGAGGCGTTGTGCCAGCGCCGCCCGCAACGCCTTCGCGCTGGCGTCGGGATCGGTTGGCAGCAGGACCAATTCGCCCTGTTCGACATTCGAGCCGTCGACGCCCGAGGCGGCCTGCACGATGCCGATCCGATTCTCGGTGATGAGGGTGCGCCCCTTGCGCGCCAGCACCCGCACCGCCTCGGCATCGACCAGTTTCCGCCGCACCGCGTCGCGCTCGTCGGGATCCCCCGGCGCGTCGACGATGCGCCCCTCGGCCTTGGCGACGATCTTGCTCGTCACGACCAGCACATCCCCGTCGACGAGCCAAGGTGCCTGAGCCGCAATATGTTCCGCGACATCGTCGCCCGGCCGGAATTCCGGCAGCCCCGGCACCGGGATGATCCTGATCTCCCCGCCGGGCGCGTGATCGGTGTTTCGCCCCTGATCGCTCATGCCGGCACCCCCGCGATGTCGAGCGCTTCTCGCACCATCGCGGCGGTGGCGGCGGGGTCGGTCATCAGCAGGGGCACGCTGCGCACCTCCACACCCGGTACGTCGGCCTCGTCGGTCGAGTGGATCAGCCAGCCGTCGAGAATGCCGGTATCCGACCGAGCGCCGAAGTGCCGTCCGACGGCCTCGGCCGAAGTTTCCACGCCGATCACCTCGAGGCATTCATCAGCCATGCCGCGCAAGGGTTTTCCCCCGATGACGGGCGATAAACCGATGACTTTGGCGGAGGTGGTCCGCAGCGCGCCCCGGATACCCGGCACGGCGAGGATCGCACCGATGCTCACCACGGGGTTCGAGGGTGCCAGCAGCACCACATCAGCACCCTCTATGATTTCCGTCACACCAGGGGCGGGTTTGGCTTGATCCGCCCCGATTGTGACGAATCCATGGGTCTCGACGTTTGCTCGGTACCGTACCCACCACTCCTGGAAATGAATCGCGCGGCGTTCGCCAGGGTTGTCGGGGTCACTGATCACAACATGCGTTTCACACCGATCGTCGCTCGCCGGGAGAAGTTTCACACCGGGCTGCCAGCGATTGCACAGCGCTTCGGTAACCGCCGAGAGCGGGTATCCCGCGCGCAGCATTTCACTGCGCACCAGATGCGTCGCGATATCGCGATCTCCGAGTCCGAACCAATCCGGTTGCGCGTGGTATTTCGCCAGTTCCTCCTTGGCGTGCCAGGTTTCCCCCACCCGGCCCCAGCCGCGTTCCGTGTCGATACCCCCACCCAGCGTGTACATGCAGGTGTCCAGGTCGGGACAGATGCGTAAACCGTGCATCCAGACGTCGTCGCCGACGTTCACCAGCGCCGTTACATCCGCGTCCGGCAGCAGTTCCCGCACACCTTGTAAGAAGCGCGCGCCGCCGACTCCACCGACCAACACCGCAATGCGCGGTTTACGATCAATCCGCTCGATCTCGGCCGCGATGTCCGCTTGTTCTCCAGTCACATCCGCACAGCCTATGCGGTGCCCGGAAGCGGGTGTTCGAGAGCGTATTTGCTGGTCATTTGCTACTTCGGGGTTACCAAACCGCGCCGAAGGCGGCCTCGGATAGTAACGGAATTGTGTCGGCAGCTTGACCATCGGCGCGTCCGGCGTGTCTAATCACAGACATGTCATTCCGGGTCCGCGCGAGAGCCTTTGGCGCAGACCGCGTTTCGAACGCATGTTCGCATCGGAACGACAAGCTCGGGGATGTCCGCGGGACTACGTCGCGGTGTGGGACCGTCGGTGGGCACGTCCGGTCCGACGGAAAAATCATTCTGCGCTAACACACAGTGAGGAGGCGGAGCGATGGCCGAGGAGCTGGCCCCGTCGGGCATTCCGGGCGGTGTATCGCAAACCGATTCCACAGCATGCGCAGCACCAAGCGACTGCGCTGACAGCCGGAACGACGAACGAGAGGGGGGCAGCACGGTGAACGACGAATCGCTCAGCAGAACTCCGCAGGGAGGGCAATGGGCGCGCACTCAGCGCAAACCCGAACCACCGCAGCTGAGTCTCATCGTCACCGACTTCGATGCGATGTTCGACACCATCGAAGAACAGTGGCAGGAACGGGCGCTGTGCGCCCAAACCGATCCGGAAGCCTTCTTCCCCGAAAAAGGCGGCTCCACAAGGGAAGCCAAACGGATCTGCTTGGGCTGCGAGGTCCGCGACGAGTGCCTGGAGTACGCACTCGCCCACGACGAGCGGTTCGGTATCTGGGGCGGTCTGTCCGAACGCGAACGCCGCCGCCTCAAGCGCGGCATCAGCTGAGCGAGCCGCCTCTCCGGGCCTCTGCGGACGAGTGAGAGCCGCTCGGGTCGTGTTGCGGGCCGGCGGTTGTGGGCCTGGCCGGGTTGTGGGCGTGCCCGGCACGTTCCCCAGGTGCTCGCGAAATATGTTGTCCGGGTTCCCCGTTCGCCTCGCTTCGCTTCGGCGGAGCGGGGCGGGAACGGGGGCGACAGTGATCGCGTCGTCCGGTTCTCGTTTCCGTGACGAACGGGTCGACGGGCCGCTCTCTGGGCCTACTCCCCTGTCGGGTCGATGATCTCCGGGTCTACGCCCAGATAGGTGGCTATCTGCTGGACCAGGACTTCACGCAAAAGGTCCAGGAGGTCTTCCGGGTCGTGGGCGCGGAGTTCGAGGGGTTTGCGGAACAGGACCACTCGGGCTCGGGTGGCTACGTTGTGGCGGTCGACGCCCGCCGGGATCAGGCGGGACAGCGGGACCGGGCCGTCGGCGACCACCTCGTCGGGCCAGGTGACCGAATCCGGGTGCAGCGGACGGATCTTGGGGACGTCGTCGACCGCGATGTCGAGTTTGGTCAGGCGATCGTGCCAGCGGGCGTCCAGCGGGGCGAACGCCTCCAGTACCAGGCGGTCGAACTGCTGGCCGCGAGTGCGGCGCGCGGGCGCCGACGGCGGCAGCATCGGTCCGCGCACACCGCGCCCGCGGCGAACCACCGAACGGGTCGTCACCGGCCGCCTCTTCGATCGGGTCATACCTTGCGACAGTAGTCACCGCGCCGGCGGCGCGGCCACGTGCTCTCCCCGGAGCCGGAGCCCTCGCGCGCCCCGAAGTGGGCGGGCACCGGCCCGCGTGTCTGTCTGCGACACACGGCGTGGGGGGTTAGTCTGCTGGATGTGATTCCCATGCGTCGTTGCTGCCGCCCAGGCTGCAAGAATCCGGCCGTCGCGACGCTCACGTATGTCTACTCGGACTCCACCGCAGTCGTCGGCCCCCTCGCCACCGTCGCCGAACCGCACTCCTGGGATCTGTGCGAAACCCACGGCTCCCGCATCACCGCCCCCAAGGGCTGGGAACTGGTCCGGCACGAAGGTGGATTCTCCTCCAGCACACCGGACGACGACGACCTGACCGCACTGGCCGAGGCCGTCCGCGAAGCCGGTATGCGCCGGCGCGCGCCGGAACCCGAACAGCGCGGCTACAGCGATTACTCCCCGCCCCCGGCGCGACCCCAGCGGCCCGGCCGCACCGGCCGCCGCGGCCATCTGCGCGTGCTGCCCGATCCCCCGAACTGAGCCCGCGCCACCCGCGCCACACGCGCGACCGGCCTGAAGCCCGGACCGGCCTGCGGCCCTATTAGGGTGTTGGTCATGACAGTCGCCCGGTCTGCCGAGTCCGTTCACGCAGTTGTCAAGGCATACGACGTTCGCGGGGTTGTCGGAGAGCAGATCGACGCGGAATTCGTCCGCGACGTCGGCGCGGCCTTCGCCCGGCTGATGCGCACCGACACCACCCCCGCCACGCGCATCGTCATCGGTCACGATATGCGCGACTCCTCCCCGGAACTGGCCGCCTCCTTCGCCGACGGCGTTCTCGATCAGGGGCTCGACGTGGTCCACATCGGGCTCGCCTCCACCGACGAGCTCTACTTCGCCTCCGGCCATCTGCAATGCCCCGGGGCGATGTTCACCGCCAGCCACAACCCCGCCCGCTACAACGGCATCAAGCTGTGCCGGGCCAACGCGCTGCCGGTGGGTCAGGAGACCGGGCTCGCGACCATCACCGAGGAGCTCGTCGAGGGCGTGCCGGCCGGACCGGGCACCCGCGGCACCGCCACCGAGCAGAACCTGCTCGAGGCCTATGCCGAATTCCTGCGCGGCCTGGTCGATCTCGGCACGATCCGGCCGTTGAAGGTCGCCGTGGACGCCGGTAACGGGATGGGCGGCTACACGGTCCCCGCCGTACTCGGTGCGGTGCCGCAACTGACCATCGCCCCGCTCTACTTCGAACTCGACGGGTCGTTCCCCAATCACGAGGCGAACCCGCTGGATCCGAAGAACCTGGTGGACCTGCAGAAATACGTCCGCGAGACCGGCGCCGACATCGGCCTGGCGTTCGACGGTGACGCCGACCGCTGCTTCGTCGTCGACGAGCGTGGCGAACCGGTCTCCCCCTCCGCGATCACCGCACTGGTCGCGGAACGCGAACTGGCGAAAGAGCCGGGCGCCACGATCATTCACAACCTGATCACCTCCCAGGCCGTGCCCGAACTGGTCACCGAACTCGGCGGCACGCCGGTCCGCACCCGCGTCGGCCATTCCTTCATCAAGCAGCAGATGGCCTCGACCGGCGCGATCTTCGGCGGCGAGCACTCCGCGCACTACTACTTCCGCGACTTCTGGGGTGCCGACTCCGGTATGCTGGCCGCTCTGCACGTGCTGGCTGCCCTCGGTGAGAAGGACCGGCCGATGTCGGAGCTCGCGTCCTCGTATGCGACGTACGCGGCCTCCGGGGAGATCAACTCCACAGTGGCGGATGCGCAGGAGCGAACGCTGGCGGTGGTCACCGCATTCGAAGGGCGCGCGCAATCGGTGGATCGGCTCGACGGCGTGACCGTGCGGCTGCCCGGACAGGCGTGGTTCAATCTGCGCGCATCCAACACCGAGCCGTTGTTGCGACTCAACGTCGAGGCCCGTTCGCAGGAGGAAGTAGACGCACTCGTAACCGAGATTCTGAGCATCGTGCGCGGCTGACTGGAATAGTGGAATCACAGGGCTTGGATTCGCCCGGGGACAACGACATCCCCCGGCGTGGTGACCCGATTGAGGGGAGGTGGCAACGCCCGATGATCGCAGGGACACCCGTACTCGACCTCGATGACGTCGCCTCGTTGGAGGCTGCGGATTCCGGGGGAATTTTGCGTTCGGCCGCCTCCGGGGGCGCCCAGGTGCGTGCCACCGCGGCCGCCGTCGCCGAGAACGCGCTCAGCCGGCTCGACGGGCTGCGGCCACGAAGTCTGGTGCTGGTCTCCGGCACCGGCCGCGCGGCCCGTGCGGCCACTCTGCTGCAGGCCGCATTCGGCGACCGCGCGGGGCTGCCCATCATCAGCGCCACCACGATTCCGCAGTGGGTCGGTTCGCTGGATGTGGTGGTCGTCGCCGGTGACGACTCGGCCGATCCGCGACTGACCGGCGCTGTCGACCGGGCACTGCGCCGCGGCGCCGAAGTCGTGGTCGCCGCGCCCGACGAGGGCCCGATGCGGGCCGCGGCCGCCGGCCGCGCGGCCATGCTGCCGCCGCGGGTCCGGGTGCTGGACCACAACCGGATTCTGCGATTCGTCGCCGTCGGGATCGCGGTGCTGCAGGCCATCGATCCGACGCACATCGGACCGCTCGTGCCGAACCTCGACGAACTCGCCGACGCGCTCGACGCCGAGGCCCTGCGCGACGGCCCGCACCACGAGGTCTTCCACAACCCCGCCAAAACCCTCGCCGCGCGAATGCGGGAACGGCGGCTGGTGCTCACCGGTGACTCGCCCGCCGCCGCGGTGGTGGCCGAGCACGGCGCCGAGGTGCTGCTGCAGACCGCGGGACAGATCGCGGCCGCCGTCGACCTCACCGAGGCCGTGGCCGCGAACGCGCGGCTGATCGAATCCGCGGAGACGACCGCACCCGGCTACGATCCGCTTTTCCACGACGAGCAACTGGACGGGCCGGCGCCGGTCGATCGGGCCCGGGTGTTCGTGGTGAGCGCCGACGGAGACCAGGTCGCGGCCCGGCGCCGGCTGGCCGTCTTCGGCGCGGGCGCGGGCATCGTCGACGCCGATCTGGTGAACGTCGATGTCGAGCTGATGCGCACCGAGGCGAGTGTGCCGCGCGATACCGGTGCGGGCGAACCCCAGGCACCGGCGGCCGGGCGCGGCAGCGAACTCGAACAACTGGCGGTGCTGGTGCTGCGGCTGGAAATGGCCGCCGCCTATCTGCGTCTGCTCGGCGGCCCCCCAGCCGCGAGCCGTCCCGCCCACTACGACGGGGGCCACTACTAGTGCACGAACTCGTTGGTGCGTTGCGCTCCTATGCCTGGGGATCTCGCACCGCACTCGCTCAGCTGTGCGGTCGGGAGGTCCCCTCCCCCCATCCCGAGGCCGAATTGTGGTTCGGCGCCCACCCCGCCGACCCGGCGAAGGTCCTCGCCGACGGCGCCAGCCGCTCGCTGCTGGAACTGCTCGAGGCCGAGCCGAGCCGGGAGTTGGGTGCAGTCGCGCCGGCATTCGGCGGGCGCCTGCCGTTCCTGCTGAAGATCCTGGCCGCCGAGGAACCGCTGTCACTGCAGGCACATCCCAGCGCCGATCAGGCCCGCTACGGATTCGAACGGGAGAATCACTCGCGCGTGCCGCTGGATTCCCCCATGCGCAACTACCGCGACGACTCCCACAAACCCGAACTGGTGGTGGCGCTCGGCCGTTTCGAGGCGCTGGCCGGCTTCCGCGACCCGCTGCGCACCGTCGACCTGCTGAACTCGCTGGCGGTTCCGGAACTGGTGCAGTACACCGAACTGCTTGCCGCCCAGCCGGATTCGGGCGGTCTGCGCACCCTGTTCACCACCTGGATCACCCTGCCGCAGGCCATGCTGGCCACCCTGCTGCCGAAGGTGCTCGACGGATGTGTCCGCTATCTCAAACAGGTCGACCCACTCGAACCCCCGAGACAGGCCAAGGAATTCGCGGCCGAGGCGCGCACCACACTGGAACTGGCCGAGGCGTATCCCGGTGATGCCGGGGTACTGGCGGCGCTGCTGCTGAACCGGTTGACCCTCGAACCCGGACAGGGACTGTTCCTGGCCGCCGGCAGTTTGCACGCCTACCTGCGCGGCATGGGCGTCGAGATCATGGCCAATTCGGACAATGTGCTGCGCGGTGGGCTCACTCCCAAGCACGTCGACGTGCCCGAACTGCTGCGGGTGCTGGATTTCGAACCGCTGCGCACGCCGATCATCGACCCCGAACCGGTCGATGAGAACTCGTTCCGGTATGCCACCCCCGCACCGGAATTCGCGCTGCGGCGCTTCGAATTGACCGAGGACGCCGCGGCGGTCGACATTCCGCGCGTCGGGCCGGGCATCATGCTGGTGACCGCCGGTACCGTACTGCTCTCGCAGGCCGGGAGCGAATTGCCGATCGCCGCCGGCAGCGCGGCGTGGATCTCCGCCAGCGATACCGACATCCGCGCGCGGGCCCTCGGCGGCCCGGCGCAATTGTTCTGCGCCTGCGTGGGCGAGTGACCGCACGGCGGGTTCGGCCGCTTTAGTAGATTGATCGAACAAATCGGACATCTGCCGGCGAGCGCCGGGGACGGAAGGACCGGGGCTGCACCATGTCTGCTGGTGGCGGAAAGAAGGCGATCTTCGCGGCATTGAGCGCGAATGCCGGTATCGCGGTGGCGAAATTCGTCGGCGCCGCGATCACCGGTTCCGGCTCGATGCTGGCCGAGGCCGTGCACTCGGTGGCCGACACCGGTAACCAGGGACTGCTGCTGCTCGGGCAGAAGCGTGCCGAGCAGGAGGCCGACGACCTGCATCCGTTCGGCTACGGGCGCAACCGTTACTTCTACTCCTTCGTCGTGGCGCTGGTGCTGTTCTCCCTCGGCTCGATGTACGCCATCTACGAGGGTGTGCACAAGATCCAGCATCCGGAGGAACTGACCTCGCCCGTGGTCGCGATCGTGATACTGGCCCTCGCGGCCGCGCTGGAGGGCTACAGCTTCGCGACCGCGATGCGGGAATCCGCACCGTTGCGCGAGGGGGCGAGCTGGTGGCGGTTCATCCGCAATTCGCGGAGCCCGGAACTTCCGGTCGTGCTGCTCGAGGACACCGGCGCGCTGATCGGCCTGCTGATCGCGCTGGCCGCCGTAATCCTGACCGTGGTGACCGACAACGCGATCTGGGACGGTATCGGCACCCTCGGCATCGGCGTGCTGCTCGGTGTCATCGCGGTCGTGCTGATCGTGGAGATGAAGAGCCTGCTGATCGGTGAGGGCGCGACGCCCGCGCAGGACGCGGCGATCCGCGCCAATCTGGTCGACGGCGAACGCATCGACCGGGTCATCCACCTGCGCACCGAATACCTCGGCCCCGAGGAGATGCTCGTCGCGGCGAAAGTGTCGATCGTGCCCGGACTCGAGATCGCCGATATCGCCACCGCGATCGACGACGCCGAAGCCCGGGTGCGGGCCGCCGTTCCCGCCGCGCGAGTCATGTACATCGAACCGGATCTGTACCGCACCCAGCCGGTGTAAACCCGGCGGCGGATGCCCGACGACCGGAACCACCGGCCAGATCCGGGGGCGATGCGCGGGTTCCGGCTCAGGACGGCGCGCCGAGCAGCACGGCCGGGTCGATCCGGATGCCGAACTGCTCGCGCAGCGCACGAGTCGCCGCGTGCATGCCGCACATGCCGTGCACACCGGGACCGGGCGGGGTCGCGGCGGAACACAGGTATACCCCGGGAAGCGGTGTGGCATAAGGGTTCCAGCGCGGCGTCGGGCGGAAGATCGTCTGCGCCGACGTCATCGCGCCTGCCGCGATATCGCCGCCGACGTAGTTGGCGTTGTGCGCGGACATGTGTGCTGCCGGGCACACGTGGGTGGCCAGGATCAGATCACGGAAGCCGGGGGCGAAGCGTTCGAGTTGCGCGACGACTTCGGAACTCACGTCGCGGCCGGACCCGTGGGGTACATGGGCATAGGCGTAGAGCGTGTGGTTGTCGCCGGGAGCCCGGGACGAATCGACCACGCCCGGCTGGATCACCAGGACGTACGGCCGCTCGGCGTGGCGCCCCGACGCGACGCGACGTTCGACGGCCATCGCCTCGGCTCGCGTGCCGACGACGTGCACGGTGCCCGCGGCCGCCAGCTCCGGCGCCTGCCACGGCACCGGGCCCGACAGGGCGAAATCCACCTTGCAGGCCGCGCCGCCGAATCGATAGCGCTGCAACCGGTTTCGATATGCCGTGGGAACCCGCGCGATCCGGAGCAGTTCCGTCGGCGCGGTATCGAGCAGAACCGATCGCACGCCGGCGAATTCGTCCAGTGAATCGACGCGGTGGCCGGCGTGGACGCGCCCGCCGTGCCGCTCCAGATCGGCGATCAGCGCATCGACGATGACCTGTGAGCCGCCGCGCGGAATCGGCCAGCCGCCCACATGGCCGAGGGTGCCCAGCAGCAGCGCCACACCGGCCGCCGAGAACTGCCGCGGCGGCATGATGGCGTGCGCACTCACCCCGGTGAACAGTGCTGCCGCGCGCTCCTCGCGAAAACGCAGGTCCCACATCGGCGATGCCTGCTCGAGCAGTCGGCGGCCGAACCGCACCGCGGTCAGCGGATCACGGGGAATACGGCGCAAATCCGACATCCCCAGCTCCACCACCGCCTCCCACTGTCGCACCAGCGGGGCGAACAGGCGCCGCCACGTCGCACCGTCGCGGCCCAGAGCCTCGACCGTGCGATCCAGATCTCGCCAGGCCGACGCGGCCACCCCGTCGTCGAGCGGATGTCCGTAGGAGATCTCGGGAGTCAGCAGGTCGACGCCGTGCGCGCCGAGATCGAAGGCGCGGAAGAACGGGGAGGCCAGCGCCATCGGATGCGCGCCCGCGCACACGTCGTGGTGATATCCGGGCAGGGTGAGCTCGGCGGTACGGCAGCCCCCACCGGCATGATCCGCGGCTTCGAACACCTCCACCGCGAGCCCCGCGCGGGCCAGCAACACCGCCGCGGCCAGACCGTTGGGCCCGGAGCCGACCACCACCGCATCCGCCATGATCACCACTGTAGGGCCCGAAAACCAAGGGGCTCAGCGCATCAACTCCGGGTGGCCCAGTGGATGAGCACGCGCATGCGCTGTTCCCACAGGTCCGGGCGGAGGCGATGACTTCGGTCCAGCGCCGCCATACCGTGCAGCGTGCTCCAGAACACCTCGGTGTATTCCCCGGTCTCGGCTTCGGGGACCAGCGGCCGGAACAGCCGCTCGAGTTCCTCGAAGCAGTCGCGCAGGGTCTGCGGTGCGTCGGGACCGAAGGGCAGTTCGGTGTCCAGGACGAACATGGCGTCGTAGAGGGCGGCGTTCTCCGCCGCGAAACTCAGATAGGCGCGGGCGACGGCCTCCATCGCGGCATCGGGGCCGTCGGCCTGCTCGCGGGCAGCGCGGAGCACATCCCGCAACCGGCCGATGCCCTCCTCGGCCACGGCCGAGACGATTGCCCGTTTTCCCGAGAAGTGGCTGTAGAGCACGGGCTGGCTGTATTCGATGCGCTCGGCGAGCCGGCGTACGGTCACCGCATCCCAGCCGTCGGATTCGGCCAGTTCACGCGCACTGTCGATGATCGCCTGCCGGCGCTGGGCACGTTCGCGTTCCTTGCGTTCCTGAACCGTCATATCGAAATTCTAGCAACGCTAGACAAGGTAGCGATTGCCGCGCCGCAACCACCGACGATCGCCGGAACTAGACGTCGGTGGAGAAGCGGATCCCGCCGTCGGGCAGATCCACGCCCGGCCAGATTCGGGCGCCGCGCAGCAGCTCACAGCGGGCGCCGACGCTCGCGCCGTCACCGATCACCGCATCACGGACCAGCGCTCGCGGACCGATGCGCGCGCCGAATCCGATGATCGAACGCTCCACGGTGGCGCCGGCCTCGACCCGGGCGCCGTCGAACAGCACCGCACCGTCGAGTCGCGCACCGGCGCCGACCTCGGCGCCGCGGCCCACGACCGTGCCGCCGATCAGCAGCGCACCCGGCGCGACGCCGGCACCGGGGTGGACCAGCGATTCCCCGCGCTGCCCCGGCAGCGCCGGAGAGGGCGCGATACCCCGCACCAGATCTGCGGATCCGCGCACGAAATCCTCGGGCGTCCCCATATCCCGCCAGTACGAGGCATCGACATGGCCCTGGATGTGGGCGCCCTCGGCCAGCAGCGACGGGAACACCTCGCGCTCGACCGAGACCGGGCGGCCACTCGGGATCTTCTCGATGTATTCGCGGCGGAAGACGTAGCAGCCGGCGTTGATCTGGTCGGTCGGCGGATCCTGGGTCTTCTCCAGGAAGGCGGTGACCCGGCCGGTCTCGTCGGTGGGCACGCAGCCGAAGGCGCGCGGATCACCGACCCGCACCAGATGCAGGGTCACATCGGCACGGGTCGAGGCGTGCGTGTCGAGCACGGCGCCCAGATCGGCGCCGCCGAGGACGTCACCGTTGAAGACCATCACGTTGTCGGCGCGCAGCTTCGGCAGCACGTTGCGAATGCCGCCGCCGGTCCCCAGCGGTTCGGTCTCGGTGACGTATTCGAGGTCGAGGCCGAGTTCGGCGCCGTCGCCGAAATGTTCCTCGAAGACCTCCGCCTTGAACGATGTGCCCAGCACCACATGCGTGATGCCGGCATCGGCGATCCGGGCCAGCAGGTGGTGCAGGAACGGCAGACCGGCGACCGGCAGCATCGGTTTCGGCGCCGACAGCGTCAGCGGGCGCAGCCGGGTGCCCTGGCCACCGACCAGGATCACGGCGTCAGTTGCGGTGTCCACGCCGCTCCCTCCCGAATTGTCCGGCATCAGTCTTCCCCTTTTTCAGGTTCGATCCACGCGTTATCGCTGCGCTTCGCGGTCGCGCTCGCGCAGCGCAGATCGAACCGCAAGTTTGCAGCGAATCGCAAGTCCGGCCCGCAATGCCCAGCGCAGCGGGGCCTGCCACCAGTGCGGATGGCGGTCGGCCTGGAAACGATAGGCGGAGGCGTGGTGGGCGGGCAACATCGTCTCCGGATGCCGCCCGGCCGCGTGCCCCTTGGCGTGGGTGACCTCGGCGGTCGGCACGAAGACGTTGTGCCAGCCGGCCTTGCCCATCCGGTCGCCGAAGTCGACATCCTCCATGTACATGAAGTAGCGGGAGTCGAAGCCCTCGATGCTGTCGAACGCGTCGCGCCGGACCAGCAGGCACGAACCCGACAGCCAGCCGACGGTGCGCTCGGCGATCTCCTCGTTCTCCTGCCGGTAGCGGCGCGTCCACGGGTTACCCGGCCAGACCGTGCCGAGGATCGCGTGGCCGGCACCGTCGAGCAGGCCGGGCACCCGCCGCGCGGAGGGATAGATACTGCCGTCCGGCTCGTGGATCAGCGGCCCGAGCGCCCCCGCCCGTGGCCAGCGCCGCGCGGCGGCCAGCAGTTGATCGATGGAATCGGTGCCCCAGCGCACATCGGGATTCGCGATGACCACGTATTCGATATCCGGATCGAGTTCGGCGACCGCTCGGTTCACCGCGCCGCCGTAGCCGATGTTGCCGCCGGTGCGCAGCAGCGTGACGTGTTCGTTGGACTCCGCGGCCAGCTCGGGAGCGCCGTCGGTCGAGCCGTTGTCGGCGAGGATCACCTGCGGTTTCTCCGCGGTGGCGGTCGCGAGTGTGCTGATGAAGTGGTCGAGATGCTCGCCCGGCGAATAGGTTACGGTGACCACCGCCAGGCGAGGGGTACGGTCCGCGGAAGGGGCTGAATCCGAAGCGCTCACGGAAGGCCAGCCTAATGGGTGGGGGCCGGAGTAGGCACCCGAGCGCAACCACCCACAGGGCCTTATCAGACTGGCGGCCGACGCACCGGCTCACGCTCGCCGGTTCCGGCGGCGGCGAGCAGGGACAATCACGGCTCCGCCCGATCCGACAGGCGTGCCAGCGCATCGGCGAGCGCCGCGCGCCACTCACGCAGCGGCGTGAGGCCGGCCTCGATCCACGCCCGGTTCGACAGCACCGAATACGCCGGGCGCCGTGCGGGACTCGGGAAGTCGGCGGTACCGCAGGGCCGCACCCGCTCGGGATCGGCCCCGAGTTCGGCGAACACCGCCCGTGCCAGCCCGAAGCGACTGACCGCACCCCCGTTGCTCGCGTGCAGCACCCCCGGAACCGGCTGCCGCGCAACGAGTTCCAGCAGACCCCGCGCCAGATCGGGCGCGTAGGTGGGCGATCCGATCTGATCGTCGACCACCGATATCGTCTTGCGTTCGGCCTCGAGCCGGCGCATCGTCGCCACGAAGTCGCCGCGGTCGGCGGTGTAGACCCACGCCGTGCGCACGATCGTGGCCTGCGGATACTCACCAAGCACGGCCTGCTCACCGGCCAGTTTGGTACGGCCGTACACACTTGCCGGGCCGGTGGGATCGTCCGGCTCGTACGGGGCCGAGGCGGTGCCGTCGAAGACGTAATCGGTGGAGATGTGGATCAGGCGCGCATCGGCCACGCGGCACGCGGCGGCGAGGACCGCCGGCCCGGTGACATTGCCCGCGTACGCCGCGTCGTGATCGGATTCGGCGGCGTCGACGGCGGTGTAGGCGGCACAGTTGAGCACCACGTCGCCCGGACGAACGACAGCGCGCACCGCCTCGGCGTCGGTGATGTCGAGATCGGCACGCCCCAGGGCGAGGGCCGCGGGCGCCGCGGCGCGCAACGCGCGGCCGAGCTGTCCGCCGGCGCCGGTGACCACGAGCCGGGGTGGGGAATCAGGACTCACCCGGCAAGTCTGGCACGCCACGCCAACAGCGGTTCAGCGGTACGGGCGCACTGGTTGGATAGCCTCGAATCCGGGAACTCCCCGGTACGCCACCGGTATCGGAGGCGGTGGGCGACGCGGCGGATTCTCGAACGGGGGTCGATCGAGCGTGGAAAAGGAATACGGAGTGCCGCAGAACAGACGTGCGTCGTCGCCGCCCCGCGGCGCCGGAGCACCACTGCCCGGCGGCCGCATCCCGCGAGCTCGCGGTGTTCGCCCGAGTACCAGCCCCGAGGTGAATCGTCCCGGGCGGATGCTCGCCGCGGCGGCCGCGGCCGTGGTGTTCATCGTCACCGGCTTCGGCTGGCACAGCGTGGATTCCTTGATCTCCGGTATCGAGCGAATCGGCAATCTGGGCCTGGGCGGCGGCCACGACGGTGCGGTCGACATTCTGATGGTCGGCATCGACAGCCGCACCGACGCGCACGGCAATCCGCTCAACGACCGGGAACGGGCCATGCTGCACGCCGGCGACGAGGTCGGCACCAATACCGACACCATCGTGCTGGTCCGGGTGCCCAACGACGGCCGTTCGGCGACCGCGATCTCGATTCCGCGCGACTCCTACGTCGACATTCCCGGTATCGGCAAGGGCAAAATCAACTCCGCCTACGGCGCGACCAAGGAGAACGCCCGGCAGAAATACGCGGCGCAGGGTCTGTCGGACTCCCAGATCGAGCAGAAGTCCACCCAGGCCGGCCGGCAGGCGCTGATCAAGTCGGTCGCCAATCTCACCGGGGTCACCGTCGACCATTACGCCGAGGTGGGATTGCTCGGATTCGTGCTGCTGACGAATGCCGTCGGCGGCGTGGACGTATGCCTGAACAACGCGGTGGACGAACCGCTCTCGGGTGCGGATTTCCCTGCCGGACAGCAGCGGCTCGACGGGGCGCAGGCACTGAGTTTCGTGCGCCAGCGCCACGATCTGCCGCGCGGCGATCTGGACCGGATCGTGCGTCAGCAGGTGTTCATGGCCTCGCTGGTGAACAAGGCACTCAACGCGCGCATCCTCGCCAATCCGGGGAAGTTGCGTGAGCTCGCCGATGCCGTCGGGCGCACGATCGTGCTCGACGAGGACTGGGATGTGGTCGCGTTCATGCATCAGCTACAGGATCTGTCCGGCGGGAAGGTGAATTTCGAGACGATTCCGGTGCAGGATCTGGACGGGACCACCGCAGATGGCGAATCGGTGGTGAAGGTCGACCCGAAATCGGTGAAATCCTTCGTCGCGGCGGCGGTCGGCGCCGGCGTCGACGACCACGACGGCGACCGGGCCGCCGCGCCGAGTTCGGTCACCGCCGACGTCTACAACGCCGGCAGTACCGGCGGTTTGGCCGGCCAGGTCGCGCAGGCTCTGACCGGCAAGGGTTTTCACACCGAAAACGTCGGGAACTGGCCGGGTGCGCCGGTGCGCAGCAGCCGGGTGCTCGCCGCCTCGAGTTCCGATCCCAAGGCCAAGGCGGTCGCCGAGGCGCTCGGCGGCCTGACCGTGGTCGCCGAACCGGATGTGCCGGAGGGCGCGGTGCGCGTGGTACTCGCCGATGACTACTCTGGTCCGGGCTCGGCGGCCGGCAGTCTGTTCGACATGTCGGGAACCTCGCCGGCCTCGGGCACCGCGGCACCGGTGCCGCCCGCGCCTCCCATCGACGCCGGCCAGAACGGACCGAAATGCGTGAACTGAACGACACTCTCACCGATGCCCTGCTCGGCCCGATCCTCGCCCGCGAGCCCGCGGCGCCGCGGATCACCCACTACGACGACAGCACCGGCGCCCGCATCGAACTGTCCGGGCTGACGCTGGCGAACTGGGCGGCCAAGACCGCCAATATGATTCGCGACGAATTCGGCCTCGCCCCGGGCGCACGGGTGTCGGTGCTGCTGCCCGCGCACTGGCAGACCGCCGCGGTCCTGCTCGGCTGCTGGTGGGCGGGCACGGAAGTGGTGCTGCGGCCGGACGCCGACGCCGAACTCGCCCTGGTCTCGGCCGCGCGTATCGACGAGGCCGGTGATATCGCCGAGGTGGCCGCGCTGTCGCTGGATCCGATGGGCATGCCGGTCGCCGATCTGCCGGTCGGCATCACCGATTACGCCACGTCGGTGCGTGCGCACGGCGACCAGTTCCACCCGTCGGGCGCGGGCGCCGCCCTCGACGGCGCCACGGTCGCCGAGACCGTGGCGGCGGCCCGGGCCTCGGCCGAACGGCAGGGGTTTACCGCGAGCGACCGGGTGCTGTCCAGCACCGACTGGGACACCACCGCCGACCTGATCGACGGACTGCTCGCGGTGTACGCGGCCGGGGCCTCGCTGGTGCAGGTGAGCGCCCCGGATCCGGCTCGAGTCGCGCACCGGATCGAGACCGAGCGCGTCACCGCGCGGCGGTCCTGATCTCCTACCCGGGTAGGGCACGACGATCCACCCGCAGTCCGTTTTCGGCTCGCCCGCTACTCCGTAGTGTGGGGGTCAGGGAACCGGACGACGAACGGGGATGGCGATGAAGCCGCAGTACTGGTTTCGGTGGTTGGTGGTGCAGGGCACGCCGCGGCTGGTCTTGAAGACCTACGCCCGGCGCGGCGAAACCGTGGCACAACTGATGTCCAGCCCCGAGGCGCTCCAGGATCCGATACCACTGCTGGAATCCCTGCGCGCGCAGGGACGGCTGGTGCACTCCCCCCTCGGCTGGGCGACCACCGATTACGAGCTGGTGCGTACCGTGCTGCGCGACTCCACCTTCACGGTCGCGGCGGCCGAGGGTTTCGTGCCCGGACCGCTGCGTCCGCTGATGGATCTGGCGACGCTGCCGCCCAATCCGGTGCAGCCGCCGTCGATGCTGGTGATCGATCCGCCCGACCACACCCGGATGCGTAAGCCGGTGGCCTCGGCATTCACTCCGCGTGCGATCGCCCGGCTGCGCGAGCGCGTCGAATCGGTGACCACGGAACTGCTCGACGCCCTGCCCTCCGGCGGTTCGGCGGATCTGGTGGCCGACTTCGCCTCCCAGGTGCCGATCGCGATCATCTCCGAAATGCTGGGCTTCCCCGACGCCGACCGGGACCACTTCCTGGCCTGGGGCGACGCCGTCTCGCCGATGCTCGACATCGGCATCAGCTGGCGCACCACCCGCGACGCCTCGGCGGCCATTGTGGAAATGGACCACTACCTCGACGCGCACATCGCGCGGCTGCGCCGCGAGCCGGGTGAGGACATCCTGTCCGGCCTGGTGAGTTCCGGCACCCTGGACGACACCGAGTTGAAGGCCTCCGCGACGCTGCTGATGGGCGCCGGATTCGAGACCACGGTCAATCTGATCAGCAACGGCGTCGTCCAGCTGGTGAACCATCGCGATCAGCTGGACCTGCTGCGCGAGGATCCGCAGCTGTGGCCCAACGCGATCGAGGAGATCCTGCGCTTCGACGCCCCGGTGCAGAACACCGGCCGCATCGCCGGGCGCGATGTGGAGCTGGGCGGTATCACCGTGCACCGGGGCAGCACGGTGGTGCTGTCACTCTCGGGCGCCAACCGCGACCCGAAGGTGTTCGCCGAACCGCACCGCTTCGACGTCACGCGTGCCAACGCCAAGGATCATCTGACGTTCTCCAGCGGCATCCACGCCTGCCTGGGCGCCAGCCTGGCCCGGATGGAGGGCACATACGCGCTGCGGTCGCTGTTCGAGCGTTTCCCGAATCTCGTGCTGGCCGGTCGCCCGCAGCGCCGGCCGCTGTTCACCCTGCACGGCTACAGCCGGTTGCCGGTGCTGCTCGGTAAGCGCGCCGAACAGCCCAGCGGCGTCTGAGCCGGCTCAGCTGAAGCCGACCGCCTGGTCACCCCAGGCGGTGTGCAGATCGTGATCGGGATCGTCGATGACCCGGTCCACGGCGTCGACAACCAGTGTCGTGCGGGTGGATTCGCGGTAGGGCGGCCAATGCTTCGAGCCGTCCAGCGCCGCGGGCACCCCGTGCTCGGCGAAGGCCAGCCAGCGCCGCATCATCCGGCCCGAGACCTCGCTCGCGACCTTGCGACCGCCCAGCCAGAAGGTCGGGTCGTGATCGAAGGAGCCGAAATTGCCGAAGATGTACGGCAATTCGGTGGCGTGGCCGGCGCCCACGCGCGCCGCCTTCAGCATCGGCGTGGCCTGATCGAAGCGGTACATCCAGGTGCGGCTGTGCCGGGAATGCGCATCGGCGACCCAGTGCGCCGGCATCCGGAACGCCGCATCGGTCGACATCGCCAGCGCGCCGCGCGTCTTGGCCAGATCCGGGTAGGCGGAGGTGATTTCGGCGATCCGCTCGTGCGACAGCCCGGGGTGTTCCCCCGCGACGGCGTTGAGCATCGCGTTCACCGCATCCGGTGTGACCGGCATGATCGGCGAGCGGAACAGCCGGAACAGCGACGCCTCGTCCTTGTTGGTCCCGATGATCAGCGGTACGCGATGCGAGCGGCCCTGCTGGAAGCGGTCGGTCGGATAGGTGGGCAGCAGATCACCGTCCACCACCGGCGCCGCGGCCAGGCGCCCGGGCGACTGCAGCGGCACCTCGTCCAGCAGGATGCCGGCCGCGTCCACGATCCGCTCGATGGGGCATTCCAGCAGTTCCCCGGCACGTTCGGGCGGCAGATCCATCAATTCCAGGAAACGGCTCGCCACCCCGGCGGCCCGATCGGGGCCGAAGACGGTGGTAGCGGGTGGACTCTGCGCGATGGCGCGATGGAACAGGCCCGCGGCCCGCGGCGAGGTCAGCAGCGCGGTGACGCATCCCGCGCCGGAGGATTCGCCGAAGACCGTGACGTTGCCCGGATCACCGCCGAAGGCGGCGGCATTGTCGCGCACCCATTCCAGGGCCGCTATCTGATCGTGCAGGCCGAGGTTGGCGACGAACCCGTCGCCCAGCGAGGACAGATCGAGGAAGCCGAGTGCGCCGAGCCGATAGTTGACCGCGACGATCACCACGTCGCCCATCTCGACCATCCGGCAGCCGTCGTAGATCGCCTGGGCCGCCGTGCCCAGACAGTAGGCGCCGCCGTGCAGCCAGACCATCACCGGACGCGGCTGCACCGGTTGGGCGGCCGGTGCCCACACGTTGACCCACAGGCAGTCCTCGCCCATGCGCAGCCCCGAGTCCACGGGCACCATATCGCCCATGGTCTGCGGCGCGATCTCGCCGAATTCGGTGCAGTCACGCACTCCCGACCAGGGTTCGGGCGGTTCCGGCCGCGCGAACCGCTTCGGGCCCGCGGGTGCCGCGGCGTAGGGGATACTGCGCCACGCGTGAACCGATCCCGTGCGGAATCCGCGTACCGCACCGCTGGTCGTGTGGGCGACGGGTCCGGCAGTGTCCTCGACCGGAGTCGCCTCGAAGAATTGAGTGCTCATCTCGCACCTCCTCGTACTCCCTGTAACCGAGAGTACGTCCGAGATCATTCGTACCGCGTCAGCCTCGATCGATGTGGCCGAGGTCGCGGGCGGGATCGATGCGGTCGCGCACGCGCTGTTTCAGCCCGGCGATATCCGGGAAGCCGCCGTCGGCTCGACGCTCCCAGATCTGCTCACCGTCCACGGTGATCCGGAAGACGCCGCCGGTTCCGGGAACCAGTGCCACCTCATCGAGGTCGGTGCCGAAGGTGTTCAGCAATTCCTGAGCCATCCATCCGGCCCGTAGCAACCACCGGCATTGCGTGCAGTATTCGATCGCGATTCGCGCCATGCGGTGACCCTACTGAGGGCCCGGATTCCCGGTAGTCACCGCGCGGCTGTCCACGTTAACGGCAACTCCTTCGCTATCTATTCTAATCGGAAATGTATTCCCATTATGGTAATGGGAGACCACTGGGAACTTTTTACGAGCCGGTTACGATTCGATATCTCCGTCGACGTAGACCCACCGGCCGTCGACTCGGGCAAACCTGCTGCACTCGGAGAGCACGCCGCGCCTGCCGTCGTATCGGTAGGTGGCGCGGAATTCGACCACTCCGGTGTCGTCGAACAGGCCGCCCGCTTCGGTGCCGAAGACCTGCAGCGATATCCAGCGCTGCGCGGGATCCAGTACCAGCCGGCGCGGCCGGGTCCGCGGATGCCACGTCCGCAGCAGATAGTCGCGATCGCCGACGGCGAAGGCGGTGTAGCGCGAACGCATCAGCGCCTCGGCGGTCGGCGCCGGGCGGGTGCCGTCCAGGCGCGGGCCGCAGCACTGCCCGAACTCGTCGCCGCTACCGCACGGACAGCGGTCGGTGTCGTCCGGACGCTCGGGAAAGGTGTCGGCCATCGGACGATTATCGCCGCCGGCGATTCACCTGTTCCGGCGGCGGCCGAAGACGGCCGGCACATCCGCTCGGCCGATGCGGTCGAGTTCCTCGGCCAGCCGGGCGGTTTCGCCGTACCAGTCACGCAGTTCGTGCAGGGTCGGCGCGGGTTCGGAATCGAGGTGATGCCCGGCCCGCGACAGCGTCGCCCACAATCCGGCGACCCGGCCCGCGACGTCGGGGCCGGCGCAGCTGTCCAGCGCCAGTAGCTGGGCGCGCATACTGCACCGGGCCAGGGGCGGCGACACCCGCGCCCACAGCCGGTCCACCGACTGCTCCAGCGCGATCCGCAGGATCCACACGGTCGCCCGCGACCACAGGCCGCCCGCGTCGGTGACCGTGCCGTCGAGCAGTTCCGCGGCCGCCGCCAGGCGTTGCGCCACGGTCGGGCTCACGGATTCAGCCATGTCACGAATCTCTTCGTCCCAGAGATCACATCGCCCGAGCGGCGCTGGATGCGGATGTGCGCTCCGGCGGTGGCATCGCGCACGACCGCGCGCGCCCACGGCGCCTCCCGGTCGAGATAGTCGTTGAGATCATCGACCCGGTCCGGGACACCGAAGACCGCGAGAGCGACCGTCTCCCAGGTGGTCCGGGCCCGATCGACGCGGCGCTGCACCTCGCGGTGATCGATCCCGGCGGCCAGCAGTTCCCGCCGGGCGCGGGCCAATGCGGCCGCCTCGATCGCCGATCGGCAGCAGGTGATGACCAGTTCGGTCGCGATCGGCTTGGGCAGCTGCCTGGTGCGTAGCAGGGCCCGGGCGTCGGCGAGATAGCGCTGCACCGGATCCTCGACCGCGCGCACCTCGACCCGCGAGTGTTCACGCCGCTGCACATCGAGAACCGTTGCGTCCAAACGCAACCGGCGCACCGCCTCGGCCAGCCGCTCGTCGTGGGTGAACACGATCACCTGGCGTCCGCTGCGCGCCACCGCGGCCAGCACGCGGGCGAGTCCGTCGACCTTCGCCGGGTCCATCGCCTGTACCGGGTCGTCGATCATGACGAATCCGAACGGACTTTCGGCCACCGTGGCCCGCGGCAGGAACAGGGCCAGGCCCAACGCGTGCAGTTCGCCCTGGCTCATCACTCCGAGCGCGGCGGCGCCGGAGTCGTCCACGGTGACGTCGAGCAGCACCTTGCGACTGGCGCCGGCGTTGCCCTGCAGGCGAATCGCGCCGAGATCCACATTGCTGCGCTGGCGCAATCCGCCCCAGATGCGCCGGGCGTGCTCGGCCAGCGGGGCGAGGCGTTCGTCGCGCAGGCCGGCGGCGGCCGACTTCAGCCAGTCCTCGGCGCGGCGGACGGTACGCAGCTCGGCCTCGGCCGCGGCCACCAGCCGCGCCTCGTGCAACCAGGTGGCGATGCGCGGGACCAGCGGCGTCCACACCGCATCGATGCGATCGAGTTCCTTGTGCACGGCTCGCTGCAACACGTCCAGCCGCACGGCGAGTTCGGCGTGCGCGCCGCGCATCCGGGCCGCCAGCGTGGCGCCCGCTTCTACCTCGAGCAAGGCGGACCAGGCTGTCCAGGCACGATGCGCGTCCACGGGATCGATATTGGGTGCGGCGATGGTCGATTCCAGTTCCGGCGGCACGGGTTCGATCAGCGCCCGAGCCGCGGCGATCGCCTCGCCCAGCGCCCCCCGGGCGGCGGTCAGGACGGCGGCGCGCCGCTCGACGGCCTCGATCCGGGCCGTCGCCTCGCGCCGCCACCGCGAATCGAGCCGGCCGTGGCCACAGACCGGACAGGGGCATTCGCCGTCCTCGGTGTGGTCGCGGGCGCCACGCAGCAGTTCGACCACGCGGAGTTCGGCTTCCAGGTCGCCGGTCGCCAGGTCCAGCAGTTCGGCGGTGCTCCGCTCCACCGCCTCGGCGGCGGCCTCGACCTGGGCGGGAGCCGGGATGCGCAGCCGTGCGACGGCCTGCAGTGCCGCGACGCCGCCGGGGTCGTGGCGGGCGCCGGCGAGTTCGTGGGCGATCGCGGACAGGTCCGGTGTGGGTGCGCGCAGCATGTCGGCGACGTGCTCGGCGCGCTCGTCGGCGACGGTGCTCAGTTCGTCCAGCAGGGCCTGCCGGCCGTCCCGGGACTGTTTCGCGGCGCGTTCCAATTCGATTCGGCGCGTGCGGGTCCGGTCCAGGGCGGCACTGATGTCGTCGAGCCCGAGCAGCCGATGCAGGGCGTCGAACAGGTCGCTGGGGCGGCCGTCGACCACCGCGCCGAGTTCGCTGTAGGACAGGAACGGCCGATACAGCTCCAGGGCGCGCGCCCAGTCCTGCGGCCGGAATTCGGCACTGTCGCTGCCGTTTTCGCGCTGCGTCCAGCTACCTCCGGCCAGGTCGTCACCGTCCGCCCAGGTGCGTTCGATCGTGAACGGGCCGCGTTCCTGCGCGATCAGATCGATCGCGATCCGGGGAGCCTTCTCGCAGTGCATATTCCGCCAGCCGTCGCGCCAGACCGCGGATCTGCCCTCCCAGCGCCGGTTGACGCCGGTGAGTGCCAGTTCCGTGGCCTCGGCGAAACTCGACTTGCCCGACCCGTTGCGACCGACCACCAGCGTCAGACCGGGTCCGGGCGCGATGCGCAGGACGGCCTCACGACCGATTCCGCGGAAGCCACGGACGCGGATGGCACGCAGGAACACTCCGGACCGCGGCCCGGCGCCGCCCGCCTCGGCGGACTCCCCCAGCGCCGCCAGCACCGTCTGCGCTACCTCCGGGCTCACCGACGAATCCGCCTGCAGCCGAGCCGAAACCAGGTCTCGTAGTCGCGGCGCGACCTCCCCCTGCTCTTGCCCCACTACCCCTCCCGGCCCTCGCGCACGACTCGTCGTCGCGAACGCTACCGGAGAACCGGCCCGGGCGGGACGCATGGCCATCGAGCGGTCGAACCGCCCGATGTCCACCCCTCGGCCGTCCCGGCCGGGCAGTTCCACGGGTTACACCCCTGACGGGTGGCTCGGTTCAACCGAACAGGTCAGAATGCCAGAGATCACGATCATTCACAACAGTGCTTGATCCTGCAATCACATTCCGCGCCAGGGCAATTCATCTCGCAATCCATGAGCGAACCCGGTTGCGACCGCCCGGCCGGCGGCTCCGCCAACCGGCCGCGCGATGTTGTCGGTGGGGTCGGGTACAAATCCGGGGGTACCGAACGAACGGGGGAACACGTGACGACCTCTCCGGCCGCGACCTATGCCGTCACCGCCGACAATGTGCTGGCCCTGGCGCCCGACGCCGCGTCGGTGAGCGCCGCCCGCAAGCTCACCACCGCATGGCTGGGCACCGGCGTCCACGGCAGCGCGCTGTGGGGGCGGTGCAAGGGCAGTGGAGCGACGCCATATCAGACGATCGTCGATCTGTCGGGGCCCGCCTATCGCTGCTCGTGCCCCAGCCGGAAATTTCCCTGCAAACATGCGCTGTCGCTGTTACTGCTCTGGTCGCAAGGCACCGTCGCGGCGGCCGACGCCCCCGCCGACTTCGCGGCCGAGTGGCTGGCGGGCCGGGCCGAACGGGCCGCGAAACCGGCCGAGCCGGCGACGCGCGCGACCAAACAGTCGACGCTCGACCAACGACGGGCGCGAGTGACCGCCGGACTCGACGATCTCGACGTGTGGCTCAGCGACCAGATCCGTACCGGCCTGGCCCAGGCCGACCATTCCGCGGCGGCCCTGGAGGCCGTGGCCGCCCGCATGGTGGATTCACAGGCGCCGGGGGTGGCGGCAGCATTGCGGCAACTGCCGCGCCGCACCCTCGGCGTCGAACAGTGGCCGGCGATTCTGCTCAGCGAATACGCCCGGTTGCATCTGCTGATCGGTGCGCACCGGCGGCTCGACGAACTGCCGCCCGCGCTGGCTGCGGGCGTGCGCGCCCATATCGGCTATCCGGCCAAGGCCGAGGAGGTCCGCGGCGGCGAGCCCGCGGTCCGCGACCGGTGGATGGTGCTCGGGGTGCGGATCACCGAGGAGGAACGGGTCTTCACCCGCCGCACTCTGCTGCTGGGCCGGGACACACAACGCTGGGCCCATGTCCTCGACCACAGCTTCGGCAGTGCGAGTTTCGCCGGCGAGCTGCCGATTCCGGGCACCATGGTCGAGGCGGACCTGCACTACTACCCGGGGGCGATGCCGCTGCGCGCGGTCTGGGGCGTACGCCACGGCGAACCGGAACCGTTCACCACCATCGTGTCGGAGTCCGCGTCCATCGCCGGACAGCTCGAGGCCCACGCGCGGGCATTGGGCGCCGATCCGTGGTTGCGTGGGTGGCCGATGCTGCTGGCGGACGTGGTCCCCAGCCCGGGAACGGCCGGCTGGTATCTCGCCGAGCCGGACGGCACAGCGGTGCCCATCGCCGCGACCGTCGAGGTCCCGTGGCAGTTGATCGGACTGTCGGGCGGTCATCCGTTGACGGTGATCGGTGAATGGACCGCGGCCGGATTCGTTCCCGTCTCGGCTCTGGTGGCCGGCGAACTCGTCGGGGTCGAGACCGAATCGCTCGAGGCGATACCGACCCCTGGTACCGCGGTCCCGGCCTCGTCGGAGACGATCGTGCCGGTTGCGCTGCTGGGAACGGCCCGGCGCACGCTCGAGCCGAGCGGGCCGGCCGCCGCGGTGAGCGCAGCCGCTCGCGCCGACACTCCCGAACACGCCGTGCTGGGGGCGGCGGCGCTGCAGGAGCTCTATCACCGCGGCGGGGTGCCACCGGTCCGGGCCGAGTTGCCGGGCCCGGCCGCCGACGACGATCGCGCCCAGTTGCCGCGGGCAGCGGCGCAGCGGCTGCGACACCTGCTGGCGGACGGCTCACCGATGCTCGCGGAATGGTTCGAGGCCGCGCTGCCCGGCGACCGGCGCGCACCCGACGCACTCTGCGCCACGCTTCTCGAGGCCGCGAGAAGCCAAGCCGCCCTGCGGGTTCCGCTGCTGCGCCTGGCGGGCGCCCGGGGCCGGTGGCTGGCGGCGCTGCATCCCCGCTGGCGACCGTTGCTGCGGACCGGTGACGACGATCCCCAGGTGTGGACGCACGGCCGGCCCGCCGAACGCCGGAGCTGGCTGGCCGCGCTGCGCGCCCGCGACGCCGCGGCCGCCCGGCACGCCCTCACCGACACCTGGAGCCGGGAGCCGGCGCGCGGCCGGGCCGAACTGCTGGCGGTGCTGGCGGCCGGAGTCGGACCCGAGGACGAGCCGCTGCTCGAATCGGCCCTCGACGACGCGCGGCCCGAAGTTCGCCGCACGGCCGCCGATCTCCTCGCCCACCTGCCGGATTCGGCGTTCGCGGAACGGATGCGTGAGCGCGCCGGCCGGTGGCTGACCGTCCGGTCCGGCCGGCTCGAGGCGCACCTGCCGCGCGATCTCGACGACGCGGCTCGCCGCGACGGACTCGCCGACCGGCTCGACCCGGTGGCCTACCGCCGCGACGGTGGGGCGGACGTGGATGCCGAACGGCTGCGCCGACTGATGGCCGCCACCCCGCTGCGACATTGGGAACAGCTGTGCGGCTCCGCGGAGGCCGCCACGGCGCTGCGGCTGCCCGACGACATCCTCGGACCGGTCGCCGCGGGGTGGGCGGAAGCCGCTCTCGCGCAGGGTGATTCCGACTGGGCGATTCCGTTGTTCGAGGTGCTGACCACCACGCCCACCCTGGGTGCGGATCCGCGACTGCGACAGCAGTTGTTCGCCCTGCTGCCGATCGACCGGCGGGTGCGGTACCTGTGCGGCCTGGACAGCAGTTGGCTGGCCGAACTCGAACTGCTCGTCTCGGCGCTCCCGCGGCCGTGGCCACAGTCGCTGGCCGAACACCTGGTCCGGCTGCTGCTCGATCGCGCCCATCTGGCCGCCGCCCGTCCCGGCGCGGCCGGGCTGTCCCCCGCCTCCTATCGCACGCTGCTGCGCAGTGCCGCGATCAACTTCCCGGTCCGCGCCGTCGCGGCGGTGACCGTCGCCGCCCGCCGCTGCGCGGACCCGTACTGGCAGAGCGCCTTCGACCGCCTCGCCGACGATCTGACCCAACGCACCCTGATGCTCGAGGAGCTGGCATGACCACCACCCAGAACCCACCCGCCGACCTGCTGCGCCCCCATGCCGAACAGGCCTACGCCGACGAACTCCGAGCCCTCGCCGCCGTCGACGACCGCCCGCGGCCACCGTCGTGGCGGCTGTCGCCCTGGGCCGTGGTCACCTACCTGCTCGGCGACACCCTGCCCGACGGCACGGTGATCACCCCCAAGTACGTGGGCCCGCGACGCCTGATGGAGGTGGCGGTCGCCACGCTGGCGACCGATCGCGCGCTGTTGCTGCTGGGCGTACCGGGTACCGCGAAAACATGGGTGTCGGAACATCTTTCGGCCGCCATCAGCGGCGCCTCCACCCTGCTGGTACAGGGGACGTCCGGAACCGCCGAGGAGGCGATCCGGTACGGCTGGAACTACGCGCGCCTGCTCGCGGAAGGGCCCAGCGCCGGCGCGCTGGTGCCCTCGCCGGTCATGACCGCGATGCGCACCGGTGCGATCGCCCGGGTCGAGGAGCTCACCCGCATTCCCTCCGACGTGCAGGACGCACTGATCACGGTGCTGTCGGAGAAGACGCTGCCGGTGCCCGAACTCGGTATCGAGGTGCAGGCGGCCAAGGGCTTCAATGTCATCGCCACCGCCAACGACCGCGACCGCGGCGTCAACGAACTCTCCTCCGCGCTGCGCCGCCGGTTCAACACCGTGGTGCTGCCGCTGCCGGCGGGTGAGGACGACGAGGTCGCGATCGTCACCCGGCGGGTCGAACAGCTCGGCGCCGCACTGCAATTGCCGCCGATTCCGGCCGCCGCCGAAGAAGTGCGGCGGGTGGTGCGGGTGTTCCGCGAACTGCGCTCCGGCATCACCGAGGACGGCCGGACCAAATTGAAGTCGCCGTCGGGCACATTGTCGACGGCGGAGGCGATTTCGGTGCTCACCAACGGCATCGCGCTCGCGGCGCACTTCGGCGACGGGGTGTTGCGCGCGAGCGATGTCGCCGGAGCCGTACTCGGCGCCGTGATCAAGGATCCGGTCGCCGATGCCGTCGTGTGGACCGAGTACCTCGAGGCCGTCGTCCGCGAACGGCCCGACTGGTCCGACTTCTACCGCGCCTGCCGTGAGGTGCACGGATGAGCGGCGACGCCGTCGCGTTCGACGAACCGCGGACCCGCATCTTCGGCATCCGCCACCACGGTCCCGGGTCGGCGCGCTCGCTGTCCTGGGCGCTGGAGCGTTTCCGCCCGGATGCGATCCTCATCGAAGGACCGGCCGACGCCGATCCGCTCGTCGCCTATGTCGGCGCCGAGGGCATGGAACCGCCGGTGGCACTGCTGGCCTATGCCCCGAACGACCCCTCGCGGGCGGCCTTCTGGCCGTTCGCGGTGTTCTCCCCGGAGTGGCAGGCGCTGCGGTACGCGTCCGAACACGCTGTGCCCGTGAGCTTCTGCGATCTTCCGGCCGCCAACACCCTCGCTCTCGACACCGAGCCGGGCGACAGCGGTGATCCGCTGGCCGCTCTGGCCACCGCGGGTGGGTACGACGATCCGGAGCGGTGGTGGGACGCCGTCATCGAATCCTCGTCGGATCCCAGCGGCGACGGCACCGAGATCTTCGACGCCATCACCGAGGCCATGGGCGCACTGCGCGCCGCGGCCGGGGACGGGCCCGTACCCGCGGGGTCGGGCACCGATCCCGGAGCCGAGGAGGCCGCGCCTTCCACCCAGCATCGGGACGCCGGAAGCCCGGGCGACGATGCGGGAGATGCTGCGCCACAACCGGATTCGTCCGCACCCTCGGCGCGCCTGCCCGGCGGCATCGACCTGCGTACTCTGCAGCGCGAAGCATATATGCGGCAGGTCATACGCCGGACGCTGAAGAGCGGCGCGCGCCGCATCGCGGTGGTGTGCGGGGCGTGGCATGCGCCGGCGCTGGCGGGGACACTCGGTCCGGCCGCGGCAGATTCCCGGCTGCTCAAGGGACTTCCCAAGGTGAAGGCCACGCTGACCTGGGTACCGTGGACCCACTCCCGGCTGGCCGGCTCGTCCGGATACGGCGCGGGCATCACCTCACCCGGCTGGTATCACCACCTGTTCACCCGGACCGACGAACCGATCGCACGCTGGTTCACCCGGGTGGCCGGTGCGCTGCGCGCCCGTGACCTGCCGGTCTCCAGTGCGCACATCATCGAGTCGGTGCGACTGGCCGATACCCTGGCCGCGCTGCGCGGTCGTCCCGCGCCGGGACTGTCCGAGGTGACCGATGCCACGCGGTCGGTGCTCTGCGACGGCGACGAGTCGATGCTGCGGTTCGTCAGCACCGAACTGGTCGTCGGCGAGGCGCTCGGTTCGGTGCCCGAGAGCACGCCGACCGTCCCGCTGGACGCCGATCTGCGCGCTCAGGCACGCACCCTGCGACTCAAACAGCAGGCCCTGGCCCAGCAGTTGGACCTGGATCTGCGCAAGGACCGCGATGTGGCCAGGTCGCATCTGCTGCATCGGCTGCGACTGCTCGGAATCGACTGGGGCACACCGGTTACCGGCGAGGTGCGCAATACCGGAACCTTCCGGGAATCGTGGGCGCTGCGGTGGGAGCCCGGCCTGTCGGTCGCGGTCATCGAGGCGTCGCGCTGGGGCACGACCATCCGCGCCGCGGCCGAGGCGATGATCCTCGACCGAGCCGGCGCCGCCGACGCCACGGTCGCCGATATCAGCGCGGCCCTGGAAGCCGCGCTGCTGGCCGATCTCGGCGGTGCGGTGGACGGTCTGGTCGCTCGCCTGGAGGCGGTGGCCGCGCTGGATCACGACGTCACCCACCTGCTCGCCGCACTACCGGGGCTGATCCGCACACTGCGCTACGGCGACGTCCGCAGCACCGACCTGGGCGCGCTGGCACGGGTCGCCGACGGCCTGCTCCTGCGCATCTGCGCCGGATTACCCGGCGCCGTCACCGGTCTCGATACCGATGCCGCCACCGAGCTTCGCGGCCTGATCGATGCCACCCACGTCGCCATCGCGACGCGCGACGATGCGCACGCCACCCGGTCCTGGCTGGCGGCCCTCGGCCTGCTGGCCGATCGCGACGACGTGCACGGGGCGCTGGTGGGCCGCGCGGTCCGATTGCTCTGCGATGGCGGAATCATCGCCGACGCCGAGGCCGCGCGGCGGCTGTCGGCGGCCCTGTCGATCGGCCACAGCCCGGCGGAGAAGGCGGCGTGGATCGACGGTTTCCTGGGCGGGCGCGGCCTGTTGCTCGTCCACGACCGAGACCTGTTGCGGCGCATAGATTCCTGGCTGCGCGAGCTCGACGAGGAGCAATTCGTCGCGACCCTGCCGCTGCTGCGGCGCACCTTCGGCGCCTTCGAGGCCGGAGAACGGCAGGCCATCGCCCGAGCCGTCCGGGAGGGAACGCCCGCGGCCGCGCCGCAGCGCGACCACTCCGGGCCCGACGCCGCCCGCGGCGTGCTGGCCCTGCAGGCGGCGACCGAAATTCTCGCGGGCGCACGATGATTCGAGCCGAGAGGAGCCGGTGATGACACAGATCGAATCGGACGAAGTGCAGGCCCGGCGCTGGCGGCTGGTCCTCGGCGCTCCCGCCGAGTCCGGTCTCGGCGGGCTCGGCACCGCCGAGGACGCGGCGATGGACCGGGCGCTGTCGGCGCTCTACAACGGCGACGAACACACGCCGTCGGACAAACGCGCCGCCGGCCTGGGGGGTTCGGCGCCCAAGGTCGCCCGCTGGCTGGGCGATATCCGCACCTACTTCCCGTCGACGGTGGTCGAGGTCATGCAGCGCGACGCCATCGACCGGCTGCAGCTGACGCAACTGCTGCTCGAGCCCGAACTGCTCGAGGCGGTCGAACCCGACGTCCAGCTCGTCGGCACCCTGCTCAGCCTGAACCGGATGATGCCCGAAACCACCCGCGCCACAGCACGAGTCGTGGTGGAGAAGGTGGTGCGCGACATCGAACGCCGGCTCGCCGCACGCACGGTGGCCGCCGTGTCCGGTGCACTGAACCGCGCGGCGCGGGTGTCGCGGCCGCGGCTGCGCGATATCGACTGGGATCGGACGATTCGCCGCAATCTCGCCCACTATCTGCCCGAACACCGCACGGTGGTGCCGCAGCAGCTGGTCGGATACGGGCGCAAGGCGCAGGCGGTGCGGCGTGAGGTGGTGCTCGCGATCGACCAATCGGGGTCCATGGCGGCCAGCGTCGTCTATGCCTCCGTCTTCGGTGCGGTACTCGCCTCGATGCGCTCGCTGAAGACTTCACTGGTGGTCTTCGACACCGCGGTGGTGGATCTCACGGAGCAACTGTCGGATCCGGTGGATGTGCTGTTCGGCACACAGCTCGGCGGCGGGACCGATATCAACCGGGCCATCGCCTACTGCGGGCAACTGATCACCCGGCCGGCCGACACACTGTTCGTCCTGATCTCCGACCTGTACGAGGGCGGAATCCGCGACGAGATGTTGCGGCGGGTCTCGGCGATGAAGGAGGCGGGCGTCCAGGTGCTGGTATTGCTGGCGCTCTCCGACGAGGGCGCCCCGGCCTACGACCACGACAACGCCGCCGCCCTCGCCGCGCTCGGAGTGCCCGCCTTCGCGTGCACTCCCGACCGCTTTCCCGAACTGCTGTCGGTGGCCCTCGACCGCGGCGATGTCGCGACCTGGGCCCGATCACACGCCGGTGGCCGATGAACACCTGAGGGCGCCCGCCCGCACCCGGGCGACGAAAGGGGTTGCCGGGCCGCGATTCTCACGGCCGCCGGAGGCCGCGCCGCGACTACCTGGTGTTCTCGGCGCGGCGCGGGCTTTCACCCCCGCATGGGCCACGCAGATCGGCGGGCCGCGCGCCGGCGCGGAAATCGACGCGATAACTTGGACCGGTGTTGAAGAATTCCGTGGCCACGACGGCAGGAGCATGGCGGGTAGGTGACGGCACTGCGGTGTCATTTCGCGAGGCGGCGGTGGCCTGGGCATTGGCCGCCCATGCCGAACTGGCCGAAACCGCGACCGGATACGGGCATTTCATCACTGTGAACGAGTTGGCCGAACGGATTCAGGACGTGTCCGGGGTGCATACCGAGGCGCCGACGCGCACCTGGATGGCCGCGATTTTGCGGAAGGTCGCGCGACGCTGCCACGGCGCCGGCGAACCACCGCTGACCGCGCTCTGTGTACGCCAGAACCACACCGTCGGCGACGACTACAAGTACGTGCTCGAACTCGCCGGCCTGCCGATTCCCGACGATCTCGAACTGCACGCGGCCTACGCCCGCTGGCAGTGCTATCAGCACTACGGTGCGGAGATGCCCGCCGAGGTCGGCGTTCCGCCGCTGACGCCGAAGGTGGACGCCCGCCGCCGCGGTCGCAGCGCGACCAAAACCGTGGTGGCACAGGAGGAGAAGACCTCCGAGCCGCGCCCGGCAGTGTGCTCGCAGTGCTTCATCCAGCTGCCCGCCGGCGGCGTCTGCCAGTACTGCGTCTGAGTGCGACTCGGCACGGCCGCTGCACGCATGCGCTCAGCGGCCGTGCCCTCGTCACAGATCGGCGATCGCCGCCAGCGGTGGTGTCCGCGCGGCGCGCACCGCCGGCCACAGTGCCGCCAGCACCCCGACCACGGCCGAGCCGATCAGCATGCCCACGATCTGGCCCCACGGCACGGTGATCGTGCTCAACCCCAGATCCGACAGCGTGCGCAGGAATCCGACGCCGAGTCCCAGCCCGAGGACCACCCCGATCACGGCCCCGAAGACCGCGATCAGCATGGATTCGAGATAGATCGTGCGCCGGACCTGTGGGCGCTGCATGCCGACCGCGCGCAGCATGCCGATCTCGCGCCGTCGCTCGACGACCGAGAGGGCGAGCGTGTTCACGATGCCGAGGATCGCGATCACCACCGCCAACGCCAGCAGTCCGTAGAGGATGGCGAGCATGGTGTTGATCTGCTTGCCCTGCGCGCCTTTGAATTCCTCACGGTCCTGCACCTGCACCACCACGTAGGACGCGGTCGCCTTCTCCAGATTGCCCCGCATCGCGGCGACGTCGGCGCCCGGCGCGGCCTTGACCAGCACGATCAGGTCGGTGCGGAACGCCACCGGCATGACCTGGTTGTAGAGGTCCGGCGCGACCACCAGGGGGCCGAGCAGCTGACTGTCGGCGTAGATGCCGGCGACGGTCACCGAGAACTTCTTGTTGTCCACACTGGTGACCTCGACACGGTCGCCCGCGTGCCAATGGCGGTCGCCCGCTTCGGTTTCCGACACCAGCAGGGAGTCGCCGGTGAGGTTGTCGGTGCCGTGGCGGATGTCGTAGCGCAGGACCTGCCCCATCGGCGCGTCCGGCGAGGTGCCGGTGACCTGCTCGTCGCCCACCCGCAGCGCGACTCCGCGGAAGGCCACCACGTCGGACACCCCGGGGACCGAGCGCGCCGCCTCCGCGGCGCCGAGCGGCACCCCGATCATCTGCGGCCCGGCCAGCACGTAGTCGGCGTTCACGCCCTTGTCGACGAGTTCGCCGACGCTCGCCTTCGCCGAGGCGCCGAGCATGCCGATCGCGGAGACCAGCATGAGCCCCAAGGTGAGCGCGAACGCGGTGGCGGCGGTGCGGCGTGGATTGCGCATCGCGTTGTTGCGCGCCATCGCGCCGATCGCACCGAACGGACGCACCAGCAGGCCCAGCGCTCCGACCACCGGACGCGACAGCGCCGGTGAGGCGAAGAGAACCGCGAAGATCAACGCCGCCGCGCCGACTCCGACCGTGGCCGCGGCATTGCCGCCGGTATTGCGGGCCCCGAGCACCACCAGCACCACACCGATCACCGCCAGTACCGCACCGATCAGCGTGCGCACGCGCAGCGATTCGCCCACCGGGGCGAACTCCTCGCGCATCGCCTCCACCGGCGGAATCTTGGCCGCCCGCCGAGCGGGTGCGTAGGCGCTGGCGACCGTCACCACCAGGCCGATGCCGATCGCCGCCAGCACGGTCCGCGGCAACACCTGCATGGTGCCGGTGGGCAGTCCGAGGTCGAAGGCGTTGAGCAGCGCGGACAGCCCGAACGCCAGCCCGATGCCGCCCGCCAGTCCGAGCAGGCTGCCGATCAGGCCGATGACGAAGGCCTCCGCCACCACCGACAAGCCGACCTGCCGCCGTCCGGCGCCGACCGCTCGCAACAGCGCCAGCTCCCGCAATCGCTGCGCCACGATCATCGAGAAGGTGTTGTAGATGATGAACGTGCCGACCAGCAGCGCGATCGCACCGAAGGCGAGCAGGAAGTAGTTGACGAATTTCAGCGCGTTGCCGACCTGAGCCTTCAGATCGGCACGCACCTGATCGCCGTCCATGACCTTGTACTCCGGCGCCACCTTCGCGATCCGGTCGCGCAACGTATCCGGTGAGATGCCCGGCAGGGCGGCCACATCCACGTAGGCGACATGCGCTCCGTCGGTGAACAGTTCCCGGGCCTGCGCGTCGTCGAACAGCAGACCGATGAATCCGCCGGTGTCCGACGACACCGTGTAGATGCCGCTGACGGTCATATCGATGGTGCCGCGGGAGGGGATCAGCACCTTGGCCTTGTCCCCCACGTGCAGTCCGGCCCGGTCCGCCCCACCGGAATTGATCGCGATCTGCCCCGGTGTCACCGGCGCCACCCCGTCGACGAAATGCTCCGGGTCGGCGATCGCCTTGTCGGGCGGCAGATACGACCGTCCCCAACTCGGCGCGCCACCCGTCTGCACCGCATGCCCGTCCTTCAGCAGCACGACAGGTCCCTGCACCGCCGGCGCCACCGCGCGCACGCCGTCGGTCGCGGCGACCTTGGCGACGAGGTCGTTCGGAACACCCAGCGACTGGCTGTGTTTCGGCTCCACCCGCACGTCGACCCCCTTCGCCTGGTCGGCGAAGATGCCGTCGAAGGTGCGTTGCAGGGTGTCGGTGAACACGAAAGAACCTGCGACGAAAGCGGTTCCGAGCACGACCGAGAGCAACGTCAGCGCCAGCCGCACCTTGTGCGCGGCCAGATTGCGCAAGGCCACCTTGCGCATCGGCGATCCAGCCATGCCTATCCTTCCAGGGACTTCATGCGGTCCAGCACCGATTCCGCTGTCGGATCACGCAATTCGTCGACGATGCGCCCGTCGGCGAGGAAGATCACGCGGTCGGCGTAGGAGGCGGCATGCGGTTCGTGCGTCACGATCACGACCGTCTGGCCGAATTCGTCGACCGCCGCCCGCAGAATCGACAGCACCTCACCGGAGGATCGCGAATCGAGGTTGCCGGTCGGCTCGTCGCCGAAGATGATGTCGGGCCGGCCGACCAGCGCCCGGGCACACGCGACGCGCTGCTGCTGCCCGCCCGACAGCTCACTCGGCCGGTGGTCGAGGCGATCCCCCAGACCGAGACGCCCGATCACGGTGTCCAGCCACTCCTGATCGGGTTTGCGGCCCGCGATATCCAGCGGCAGGGTGATGTTCTCGAGCGCGGTCAGCGTCGGCACCAGGTTGAACGCCTGGAAGACGAAGCCGATGCGATCGCGGCGCAGGCGCGTCATCTGTTTGTCGGACAGACCGGTCAGCGCCGTGTCGCCGATGTGCACCGTGCCGGAGGTGGCGCTGTCCAGCCCGGCCAGGCAGTGCATCAACGTCGATTTTCCGGAGCCGGACGGGCCCATGATCGCGGTGAACTCCCGCTGGGCGAAATCGGCCGAAACCCCGTCGAGGGCGCGGACCTGGGTGTCTCCGGATCCGTACAGTTTCATCAGGTCGGTGGCGCGGGCCGCGAGCGTGGTCGCCGCGGCGGGTTCGGTGCCCAGGGCATCGGCAGTCATGGTCTCCAGTCTGGCCAAACCGGCGTGCGGGCGCCATCAGGATTTCCCCCCAATACCTGGGGCGCATCGACCCCGAGCACCTGCGGGACCGCAACGCCGGGCGTGGACGCACCTATCCTCGTGCGCATGGCTGCGCTCACCCCGGTCCTGCTGATGCTCGTCGGTGGGATCGCGCTGGCGCAGCACGGCATACTGCGCGCGACGGCGGCCGTCCGGCTGCTCGTACCGGCCGCGGCACTCGGCGGCGCCGCGCAACTCACCCACGACGTGGTCGACGGCGGCGGCCTCACCCGCATCGACGAACCCATCACCGAGTGGGTGGTCGACCATCGCATCAGCTGGTTGAATCCGGCGATCAGCACCTTCACCGATGCCGGCGGCGTCGCCGCGATGACGACCCTGACCATCGTGGCCTGCGCCTGGTTCGGCGTGCGGCGGCAGTGGGCGCGACTGCTGGCAACGGCGGCGGTGGGTATCGGGGTGGCGGTGATCGGTTCGGTGATGAAATCCGCGATCGGCCGGCATCGGCCGCCCGCGATCGATCAGCTGGTCACCGAGACCAGTCCGTCGTTCCCGTCCGGTCACACCCTGGGTAGCACCGCGGTCGTCGGGGTGCTCGCCGCCATGGTCGTGCTCTCGCCGCGCGGCCCGGTGGCCCGCGGCGCGGCGGTCGTGGTCGCGGCACTGTTCGCGGTGGCGATCGGCCTGACCAGGATTTATCTCGGCGTGCACTGGACCACCGATGTACTGGCCGGTTGGTCGATCGGGCTGGTCTGGCTCGCGCTGTGCCTCGGCCCCTACCTGTGGTGGCGGGCGCGGGTCAGTTCGAGAGCGCGGCCAGCAGCACCAGAACCACGAGCAGCAGCACCACCGCGCCGACGATGATGCCGATGATGAGCCCGGTATTCGACGTGTTCTGCGCCGGCACCGGTCGCATCGGCTGCATCGGCGGCCGCTGTCCGTAGGGCTGGCTGTACTGGTTGTACTGGCCGGACGCGCCGTAGGGTTGCGGCTGATTCACCGGTCGCGCGGCGGTGGCCGGATACGGCTGCGGCACGGCGCCATGCGGCGGCATCGGTTGCGGCCGGGCGTGTGGCACCGACGGACCGGTCGCCGGCCGATGCACGACCGGCTGCCCCGGCCCGGTGCCCGGCCGGCCCGTCGTCGGCATGGGCGGGCCGGTGTAGGGGCGGCCGACCGTCGGCATCCGCGGCGCACTGGCCGGCGACACCGCCTGACGGGCGGCGGCGGCGAATTCCGCACAGCTGCCGAATCGGTCGCTCGCGCGCTTCTGCATGGCCTTCAGCAGGACGGCGTCGAGGCCCGCGGGGAGGCCGGGTCGCACACTGCTCAGCGCCGGCGGCGGTCCTTGCAGATGGCCGCGAATCACCGCCGCCGGATTCGGCGCGTTGAACGGACCCCGGCCGGTGAACAGCCAGAACAGGCTGCACGCCAGCGAGTACTGGTCCGAACTGCCGTCCAGCGGCGCACCGGTGAGCTGTTCGGGTGAGGCATAGGCCAGGGTCGCGGTGAAGGTTCCGGTCTGGGTGAGGTGACCGCCGTCGTCGCGCAGGCGGGCGATACCGAAGTCGGTGAGATACACCCGCTCGCCCTTGCCGCCGGTGGAGCGCGCGAGCAACATGTTGCCCGGCTTCACATCCCGGTGCATGACCCCGTTGCCGTGCGCGTAGTCCAGCGCCTCGGCCACTTCGGCGATGATCTGCACGGCCCGCTCGGGCGGCAGCTTCTTCGGATCCACACTGGCGGCATCGATCCCGTCGATGTACTGCATCGAGATCCACAGCTGACCATCCTCGAGGCCGCGATCGTAGACCGTGACGACCTTGGGATGATCGAGTTGCGCGACCAGATCGGCCTCACGTTCGAAGCGGGCCCGGATCTCCGGATCGGCGACCATTTCGCGGTTGAGCAGCTTCAGCGCGGTCATCCGTGGCAACCGCGGGTGTTTGGCCAGATAGACCTGTCCCATACCGCCGCGGCCCAACAGTCGTTCGATGACGTAGCCCGCGAACACATCACCGTTGGCCAGCATGCCCCGCTCCCACTTCCCGTGCCGGAATCACCGAAACCATAGCAGTCCCCCGGAACCGGCATTCTCGATCGACGGGGCCGCCGGCCCGCGCGAACACCGCGCTCCCGCCTGTCGCTGCGGGCTGTCGGTGCCTACCGATACGCTCTCTGCCATGCGTATTGGAGCACACGTCCGTCAAGACAGTGATCCGATCGGCTTCGGCGAGCGATTGGGTGCCGACGTCATCCAGATGTTCGTGGTGGATCCGCAGAGCTGGGACAAACCGCAGCCGCATCCGCGCACGGAGGAGATCAAATCCAGCCCCATCGACGTGGTGGTGCACTCCTCCTATCAGATCAACGTGGCCAGTACGAACAACAGGTTGCGCATGCCGTCGCGCAACGCGGTCGCGCAGCAGGCGCAGGCCGCAGCGGATCTGGGCGCGTTCGGCCTGGTCGTGCACGGCGGGCACGTACGCTCGGATGCCGAGATCGAGGCCGGAATCGTCAACTGGCGCAAGCTGTTCGAGCGCCAGCAGGACAAGGGTGGCTTCGCGGTGCCGATCCTCATCGAGAACACCGCCGGCGGCAATCACGCCATGGCCCGTCATTTCGATTCGATCGCCCGGCTGTGGGATGCGGTCGGCGACTTCGGCGCGGGCTTCTGCCTCGACACCTGTCACGCCTGGGCGGGTGGTGAGGAGTTGATCGGCGTGGTCGATCGGATTCGCGCGATCACCGGCCGTATCGATCTGGTGCATCTGAACTCCTCGCGCGACGACTTCAACTCCGGCGCCGACCGGCACGCCAACTTCGCCGAGGGCACCATCGATCCGCAGTTGCTCGCCGAGGTGTGCCGTACCGCCGATGCACCCGTGGTGCTGGAGACGCCGGCCGAAGGTGTCGCCGAGGACCTCGCCTACCTGCGCGAACACGTCGGCTGAGCGGAGCGGCGGCACCGCCTTTGTGATCGCGCTGACCGTAAACCTGGTCGCGTCCGGACCTCGATGGTGTGCTCGGAACATAGCAAGTTCCGAGCGAAAGGCCCTCCATGTCAAGCGATCACGCAGCAGAGTCCGTGTCCGTGGTGAAACTCGGAACCCACATCGGCGCACGCATCGACGGCGTCCGGCTCGGCGGGGATCTGGCTCCGGAGACGGTGGCGGCCATCCGCGCGGCGCTCAACGAGCACAAGGTGATCTTCTTCCGTGATCAGCACCATCTCACGGAGGACGGTCAGCACGAGTTCGCGCAGCTGCTCGGCAGCCCGACCACCCCGCATCCGACGGTCACGTCCAAGGGCGTGAAGAGCCTGGCGATCGATTCCCACCACGGCCGCGCCAACAGCTGGCACAGCGACGTCACCTTCGTCGACCGCATCCCGAAGGCCTCGATCCTGCGGGCGGTGACTCTGCCCAGCTACGGCGGCTCGACCACCTGGGCCTCGACCGTGGCGGCCTACGCCTCGCTGCCGGAACCGCTGAAGCGGCTGGTCGAGGAGCTGCGCGCGGTGCACACCAACAAGTACGACTACGCCGCGAGCCACGAGGAGCAGCCGGACCCCAACGCGCAGGCCTACCGCGAGGAATTCCAGTCGACCTACTACGAGACCGAACATCCGGTGGTCCGGGTGCACCCCGAGACCGGTGAGCGCGCGCTGCTGCTCGGACATTTCGTGAAGCAGTTCGTGGGTCTGTCCACCAACGAGTCACATGCTCTGTTCCGCCTGCTCCAGGATCGGGTGACCCGGCTCGAGCACACCACGCGGTGGAACTGGTCGCTCGGCGACGTGGCGATCTGGGACAACCGTGCCACTCAGCATTACGCGATCGACGACTACGACGGCGCCGAGCACCGCAAGCTGACCCGCATCACGCTGGCCGGAGACATCCCGGTGGGCGTGGACGGCCGGACCAGCCTCAGCATCGCCGGTAACGCCGACCACTATTCGATCATCGAGAACCTGGCCGAGGCGGCCTGATCCCCAGGCGCCGCCGGTGGTTGAATCGGTACATGGAGATTCGACCGCTGGCCGGCGTTCGGGTGCTGGAATTGGGCAACTACATCGCGGCGCCGACCGCGGGGCGCATTCTCGGCGACTTCGGCGCCGAGGTGATCAAGGTCGAGCGCCCGAAAACCGGTGACGAGCTGCGCAATTGGCGGCTCTACGGCGGCGACACCTCGATGCTGTATCGCACGGTGAACCGCAACAAGAAGTCCATCACCCTGGATCTGCGCACCGAGGCGGGACGGGCGATCGTGCTGGATCTGATCCGGCACTGCGATGTGCTGCTGGAGAATTTCCGGCCCGGGATGCTGGAGAAGTGGGGACTGGGACCGGAGGCGCTCGACGAGGCCAATCCCGACCTGGTGATCACCCGCATCTCCGCCTACGGGCAGACCGGACCGCTGTCGCAGCGGCCGGGTTTCGCCGCGGTCGCCGAGGCGGTCGGCGGGCTGCGCGAACTGGTCGGTGATCCGGATCGGCCGCCGGTGCGGGTGGGCGTCTCGATCGGCGATTCCATCGCGGGGATCTACGCCGCCTTCGGCACGGTGCTGGCGTTGTTCCAGCGCAAGGGATCCGAGGAGCGAATTCCGTTGCCGCAGCGCATCGTCGATGTCGCGCTGAACGAGTCGATCCTCTCCGTGATGGAGTCGCTGGTTCCGGACTACGAGGCCTACGGCATCAACCGGCAGCGCGTCGGCGGGCGGATGGAAGGGATCGCGCCGAGCAACGCCTACCCATGCGCCGACGGCACCAGCATCATCATCGGCGGTAACGGCGACGCGATCTTCCGCCGCTATATGCAGGTGATCGAGCGCCCCGACCTCGCCGAGGATCCGGAATTGCAGGACAACGCCGGCCGCTGGCGCCACCGCGACCGGCTCGACGCCGCGATCGGCGAATGGAGTGTGCGCCACACCCGCGACGAGGCGCTGGCGATCCTCGAGCAGGCGGCCATTCCGTGCGGCCCCATCTACACCGCCGCGGACATCGTCGCCGACGAACAGTATCGGGCGCGCAACATGATTCAGCACTTCCCGGTCGATGTCGGCGCCGGCGAACCGAAACAGGTCGCCTTCACCGGCATCGTCCCGGTGATCGGCGACCGTTCGCTGCCGATCCGAGCGGTGGGCCCCGATCTGGGCGAACACACCCGCGAGGTCCTCTCGGAACTGCTGGGCATGTCGGACGCCGACATCGACGGCTTGGAGGCGGGATGAGCGACAATCGCGCAGCGGCTCATCCTGCCGACCGGGTGCGGGTGTCCCGCATGAACACCGCAGGCGGGATGAGCGACAATCGCGCAGCGGCTCATCCTGCCGACCGGGTGCGGGTGTCCCGCATGACATAGGAGGCGGGATGAGCGAACCTGTTACCACCACCGCGGGCGCGTTGCGGGATGTGACCCTGCGGGACGGACTTCAGTTGACCGGCAAGGTGTTGCCGACCGAGCACAAGGTGGAGATCGCCCGCACCCTGCTCGCCCTGGGCGTGCCGGAACTCGAGATCGGTTCGATGGCACGCCCCGATCTGGTCCCGCCGATGGCGAACACGATGGAGGTCGTGGCCGCGCTGACACCCGAAGAGCTGCAACGCTGCTGGGTGTGGGTGGCCACGCCGCGCCAGGTCGCGCGTGCCGCCGAGGCGGGAGTGCGGAAGTTCCAGTACTGCCTGTCGGTGTCGGATGCGCACAACAAGGCCAATATCGGCCGCACGACCGAGGACAGCGTCGCCGCGATGCCCGAGGCGATCCGGCTGTCCGAGGAGGTCGGCGGGTCGATCCAGCTCTGTCTGGCAACGTCTTTCACCTGCCCGTTCGACGGGCCGGTGGATCCGGAGCGGGTCCTGGCGATCGCCGCCGACCCCCGCACCGACGGCGCCGCCGATATCGTGATCGCCGATACGCTCGGCCAGGCGTATCCGGCGCAGGTGCACGCCCTGATCGCCGCCGTGCGATCGGGAACTCCGCAGCGCCGCATCGTCTTTCACGGCCACGACACCTGGGGTATGGGCGTCGCCAACTCGCTGGCCGCACTGGCGGCGGGCGCCGACGCGGTGGATGGTTCCCTGGGTGGGCTGGGCGGCTGCCCCTTCGCGCCGGGCGCGAGCGGCAACACCGCCAGCGAGGACATCCTGTTCGCCACCCGCCCGGACTGGTTCACCCCGGCCGCGCTGGCGACCATGGTCGGCCTCACCGAACGGCTGCTGACCGATCTGGGCGAACCCAACCGCTCCCGCACCGCCGAGGGCGCTCGTTCCGAGGCCCGCGCCTTCGAATGGGTTGTGCCACGGCAGGTTTAGGCGTGCCGGGCCCTATCTGCCGCTCGGGTCGTCCAGACCCATGCGCGCGGTGATGCCGTCGAGCAGGCAGCGGAGGGTCCACGCCACGGGGTCGGCGGGCCCGGCGCCGGTGCGGCCGTGGAACCACCGTGTGAAGGCGGGATGGCGGCCGTCCGCGATCAGGGGTTCCACCAGGGGCTTCGCCGCCTCGGCGAGCTGCTGGTCGGTGGCGAGTCCGACGCGAGCGCGCATGCGCCGTTCCTCGGCCACCTGCAGCGCGGCGCCGAACAGATGGCCGTCCACCGCACCGGTCAGCAGCGAGAGGTCGTCGGCGGACAGGCCGAGCGGTTCGAGCATCGCGAAGCGGAAGTCGAAGTAGCGCAGCGCGTTCGGGCCCAGCGGAGGGCGGGTGTGGACCAGTTCGCCGAACCAGAGGTGGCGCTGGATGATGGTCCAGGTATCCAGCGCGAGACGTTCCAGCTCACCACGCCAGTCCGGATGCGCCGCCGTGTCCGGGGCGGAGGTGTCGGCGAGCGGTATCTCACCGTAGACGGCGTCGATCATCAGATCGACCAGCCCGTCCTTGCTGCCCACGTAGCGATACAGCGACATCGGCGTGGACGCGCCGACGGCCTGGGCCACCCGGCGCATCGTCAGCGCCCGTGCGCCTTCGGCATCGGCGATCGTCATCGCCGCGCGCAGAATCCCGGCGCGGCTCAGATTCGTCGTCGGCCGGCCGGGTGGTTCCGGCAAGGACCAGATGAGCGGTCCCGGCACGTCCTCGGTCACCGTGCACACCTCCTTGCCGGAATTCAACCATCCGTGTACAACGTACATGTGATGTACAACGTACACGTCGATCCCGTCCTGATCGTGGGCGGTGGTCTGACCGGCCTGACCGCCGCCTTGTTCCTGCGGCATCAGGGCGTACCGTCGGTGCTTGTCGAGCGCCGGCCCACCACCTCGGCCCAGCCGAAAGCCCGGCGGATCAACATCCGCACGATGGAGCTGTTCCGGCAGATCGGAATCGCCGCGGCCGTCGAGGACGCCGCACGCGGACTCTCGGCACATCAGGCGATGGCAGCGGGGCCGACGCTGGCCCGGGCCGAGCGGTTGCCGTTCACCTTCCCGGGCGGGCTGCCGGACTGGGATGCGATCACGCCCGCGGCAGCGTGTCTGTGCGCGCAGGATCTGCTGGAGCCCACCCTGCGTGGCCTGGCGGAGGCGCGCGGCTGCGATATCCGCTTCGGTGTCGAATGCGTCGACGTCACCGAGGACGCCGTGGGTCTCACCGCGACCCTGCGCACGGGCCCGGATCGCGTCGACACTGTGCGGGCGTCGTACCTCATCGCCGCCGACGGTGCGCACAGCCCGATTCGCGAGCGACTGACTATCGGCCGCCACGGCCGCGGCACCCTCGGCCGCGCGGTGAACGTGTACTTCCGCGCGGATCTGACGGAGTTGGTGCGGGACCGTGAATTCAACCTGTGCCAGATCGAGAACGCCCGCATCCCCGGCGCTTTCGCCTCGGTGGACGGCTCACACCGATGGATCTTCACCAGTTCGGCGGAGGTCGACCGCCCCGCCGACGGGTGGCCGGAACTGCTGCGGGAAGCCATCGGGGTCCCCGATATCGATGTGGAGGTGCTTAGCGTATTGCCCTGGGAGCCGGGCATGTTCATCGCCGACACGTTCCGGTCGGGCCGGGTGTTCCTGGCCGGCGACGCGGCACACGTGATGCCGCCGTACGCGGCCGCGGGTGCCAATACCGGCATCCAGGACGGCCACAATCTGGCGTGGAAACTGGCGCTGGTGCTGCGCGGCGCGGCGCCGGCGCAGTTGCTCGACAGCTACGACCGCGAGCGCCGCCCCATCGGCCGGTACATCGCCGACCAATCCAGTATCCGAACCGCGAACCTGCGCACCATGACTCGCGAATCCACCGACGGCACACCGCTCGCCGACCCGATCGCCCTCGTCCTCGGCACTCGCTATCCCGCGGGCGCGCTCGTCGACGACGGCAGTGCGCACACCATGGACCATCTGGATCTCACCGGACAGCCCGGTACCCGGCTGCCCCACCGCTACCTCGCCGACGGCCGTTCCACCCTCGATCTGATCGGAACTACGTTCACACTGCTGGTCGGTCCGGATGCGCCGGACTGGACCCCCGGCGCGCTCCCCGCCGACATCGTGCGCATGGACCGGTCGTGGTGTGCCACGGTCGGTTCGACCACGACGGGTGCATTGCTGGTCCGCCCGGACCAGGTGATCGCGTGGCGAACCCCGGCCGCGCCGGAGGATTTCGCCGCCGCCTTCCGGTCGGTTTGGACCCGCATCATCCACGGCACCGACCACGCTCCCGATTCCGCCGCGGCCGCGATCCACCCGCACCCTTGACCTCGAGTTACGTTGAGCTCCTAGGTTGGCTGTAGCCGAAGCGACGACGACACAGGAGACAGCCATGACACACCGCCCCGCCCTCGATGATCCCGCGGCCCGCACCACGGCACAGCGGGTGGCCGCCGAATTCGCCGCGGAACTGCAACGCGCGGGCGAGGCCGGTGACGCCGATCTCTACGACCACTCCTTCGCCGCGGATGTGCTGTGGGGCAGCCCGTTCGGCGCCACCGTCGTCGGCTACGACCAGCTCAATCCGATTCACCACCGCCTGATGACCGGACAGGTGGCGCCGCCCTCGACTTTCGAGGTGGTCGCCGCGACCACGCCGGCGCCGGGGGTGGTGGTGGCCCAGATCCGCAGGCAGGCCGACGATCCCGGCGGTTTCTCCGAGACGGCCATGTACGTGCTGGTCGAGCGGGACGGGCGGTGGTGGCTCGCGGCCGCCCAGAACACCCCGTTCCAGCCGGAGAAGTCGCCCTTGCGGCGCACGGCGTAGCCGTCGTCAGTCGGCAGCGCCGAAGACGAACCTCGGGAAATCGGCGACCGGCCGGTAGCCGATCTCCTGATAGATCTTGTTGGAGGTCGGGTTGGCGAGGTCGGCGAACAGGCACACCTGGGAGTCGCTGTCGCGCAGCACTTTCGACACCTGCGCGGTGGCGGCGGCAGCGTATCCGCGGCGACGGAATTCGGGAGGCGTGTAGACCGGCCCGATCCGGGTCCAGCCGTATGCGCGGCGCTGATGGGCGACCACGCTGACCGGCACCCCCTCGTCCTCCCACAGCCACCACTGCCCGGCGGCGATCCGATCGGGCACCGCACGCGGATCGGGGCCGATATCCTCTTCGCGACGCATGCGCTCGGCCAGGTGAACGCACACCTCGATATCGGATTCGCCGGCGCGGCGGGCGAGGCCGGGCACGGCGGGGATGCGCAACTCCCCGAGTCGATAGAGCCGGGTCGTCCACTGCCGCCGAAAGGTGGTGCCGGACAGTCGTTGCCAGTGCATCGCGAATTCCGATGCGGAATGCGGCTCTCCCTCGACCGCGACGGTGGCCGGGTCACGTCCGAACAGCGCCGCGGCCAACTTCTCCAGTGCCGCAGCGGGAATGTCACCCAGGTAGGCGCCGTGCCCGGGGGTATTCATGGCGACGCCCAGCACCGCGTCGCCGTCGCAGACCATGGCGAAGACCGGTTCGATCGTCATCGCCCCGGCCGCGCGGGTGCGGACCATCGTCGCAATGACGGTGTGCCGCAGCGGCTCTCGAGCCAGGCAGTGCCCGGCGCGGGCATGAAGCTCGAACGGGTCCGTGGTCAGCTCGATCCGCATGCCGCCCAACGGTAGGCCCCTCGGAGCACGTCTCCCACCGATTTTTCACGACAGGGCGATTCTCAGGCCGATTGTTGCCCGTCGGCGCGAAGTTTCAGCAGAACCAGACCGGCCGTGCAGGCCAGAATCAGTCCGGCAACGGTGATTTCGACACGAAGGCCCGCGATGCCGAGCACCGCACCGACCAATCCGCCGAGGAAGATCAGCCATGCCGCGATGCGGGAGGTGATCGTCCAGGCGCTGCGTCCGGATTCGGCGGCAGCCGAATCACCTTGCGACACCGCGCGCGTGGGGGATGTCGAATAAGCTCCCATCACTACTCCTCGATGACGCCCACCGAGATTGTCGAAACGTCCGTTTCACCCGGTAAATAACACGCGTCGCACATGTAACTTCGCTCACACGGTACGTGCCCGTCACCGAATCTCCACGCGACACGTGCCCGCGACACGCTGAACGTAACTACTTCGTTATGTGAAGTATTGGCTTTTCACGTTACCGTCCGGTATTTTGCGGAGCGACCGGCGTGCCTGGCCCCGGGTGCGGCTCTCGGTTACTGTGAGGCCACTCGGAAACAGTTTGAGGGAGCACCACATCCATGGACGACAGGGCGAGCACGGGGGATCGCGCCGATGAGGAGACCCCGGGCCGCCTGAACATGAAGGTCGCGGGTCCCGCGATGGCCGCCGGTGCGGTATCGCTGGGTTTGGTGTTGATCGGGGCCTGCGGGATCGGCCACAAGGACGTCTACGTCGCCCCGCCGCCGCTCGCCGCGGATCTGCAGGTGGCCACCACCCCGATCACGCGCAGCGGCACCACCACCACCCCCGCGGTGATCATTCCGCCCTCCCCCACCTGGCGCGTCGCGGCGAATACGCCGGCCCGGCGCACCACCTCCGCGACGTCGACCAGCACCACGACCGAGGCCGACCCGAGCTACACGGCGTTCGCACCGCCCGCGCCGACCACCACCACACAGACTCCCGCCCCGACCACGGAGCCTTCCGCCGCCGAACCCTCCGCCGATTCCGAGTCCCCGACGACCACGCGGCCACATCACACGCCGCGCACGGTCGAGGAATCGGAACCGACGACCGATTCCTACCTCGCGCCGACCACCGGGGACGCCGGCAACTGATCGGCACATCGAAAAGGGTGGCGGCCGCGCTGGTTCGCGACGACCACCACCCTCACCGGTGACCCGGCGTGCGGATCAGAGTTCGACCAGGCCGTAGTCTCCGACCCGGTTGCTCAGCACACCCAGATGTTCGCGGCGGCCACCGAAGGTCTGGTCCACGGCGGTGAGCCGGGCGACGTAGTGGCTGACCGGATATTCGGTGGTGATACCGATTCCGCCGTGCATCTGCACCGCTTCCTGCCCGATGTGGCGGGCGCCGCGGCCGACCTGGAGGCGGGCCCGCGACAGCGCGATCGGATCGACCGTGCCCTCGGCCAGCGAGGCGGTCGCGTAGAAGCTCATGCTGCGAGCCAGTTCCATCGCGACGTACATATCGGCGGCGCGCTGAGTCAGGGTCTGGAACTTCGAGAGCGTGACCCCGAACTGCTTGCGCGTCTTCAGATATTCGGTGGTCAGCCGCAACGCCTCACCCATCGCGCCGATCGACTCCGCGCACAGGCTCGCCTGAGCCGTCGCGATGGCGGTGGCGACGGCCTCGGTGACATCGCCGGCCTCGGCCGCGCCGAGCAGTTCGGCCGGGGCCGAGGCGAATTCGATCTGCGCACCGCGGCGTTCGTCGAACGTGCGGTAGGCCGTGCGGGTCACCCCGTCGGCATCGGCGGCCACCAGGAACACCCGCAGCACACCGTCGGGCCCGAGCGCGGTGACGAGCAGCTCGTCGGCGCAATCACCGTGCGGCACCCGGCTTTTCACACCGGAGAGCCGGTAGCCGTCGCCGTCCGCGGTGGCCGTGGTCGCCACCGCGAGATCCGGCCAGCGCGAACCGGCCTCCTCGTGGGCGAAGGCCAGCAGCCGGGACCCGCCGGCCACCTCGGGCAGAATCCGCTGCCGCTGGTCTGCGGTGCCCAGGGAGGCGACGAGACCACCGGGCAGCAGGACCGCGTCCAGCAGCGGTTCCGGGGCGAGGCGGCGGCCGACCTCCTCCATGACGACCATCGTCTCCACGGGGCCCGCGCCGACTCCGCCGTCCTCCTCGCTGAAAGACAGTCCCAGGACACCCAATTCGGCCAGCTGCGCCCACACGTCGCGACTCCAGCCGAGTTCGGTGTCGAGCACCTTCAGCCGGCTCTCCGGGTCGTAGGCACGGGCCAGCAGATCACGCACCGTCTCACCCAGCATGACCTGTTCATCGGTCAATTCGAAATCCATGGCAGCGCCTCACAATCCGAGGATGGTGGAGGCGATGATGGTGCGCTGCACCTCGTTCGAGCCTCCGTAGATGCTGGTCTTGCGGTAGTTCAGATAGGTGGGTCCGGTGCGCTGCGCCCAGTCCGGCGCGGCGATGTCGTCGGCGCCGACCGGCACCGCGTCCGGGCCCGCCACGTCGAGCATCAGCTCGGTGGCCGCCTGCTGCAATTCGGTACCGCGCAACTTCAGCACCGACGACACCGGATTCGGTTTGCCCTCGGCGGAATTGGCCACCACCCGCAACAGCGTCAGTTCGAGCGCCAGCAGTTCGTTCTCCAACTCGGCGACACGGGCGGCGAAAACCGGATCCTCCAGCAGCGTGCCCGAACCCGTCGCGATCTGTGCCGCATGCTTTTTCGCGGTGGCGATCACGACCTTGGTGCGGCCGACGCCGGCAATACCCGTGCGTTCGTTGCCGAGCAGGAATTTCGCATACGTCCAGCCCGCGTTCTCCTCACCGACCAGCTGATCGGCGGGCACCCGCACGTTTTCGAAGAAGACCTCGTTGACCTCGTGCCGGCCGTCGATCAATTTGATCGGCCGCACGGTGACACCGGGCGATTTCATATCGAAGAGCAGCATGGAAATACCGGCCTGCTTCTTCGGCGCATTCGGATCGGTGCGCACCAGGCAGAAGATCCAGTCGGCGTACTGAGCCAGCGTGGTCCAGATCTTCTGGCCGTTGACGATGTAGGAATCACCGTCACGCACCGCGGTGGTGCGCAGCGAGGCGAGATCGGATCCGGCGTCGGGCTCGGAGAAGCCCTGGCACCACCAGATGTCGAGGGAGGCGGTCGGCGGCAGGAAGCGCTGCTTGAGTTCTTCGGAGCCGAACTGCGCGATGACCGGGCCGATCATGTTCGCATTGAAGGTCAGCGGCTCGGGCACGCAGGCCAGCTGCATCTCGTCTTCCCAGATGTGACGCTGCATCGGGGTCCAGTCCTGACCGCCCCACTCCACCGGCCACTTCGGCACCGCGATGCCCTTGGCGTGCAGGAGTTTGTGGGCGGTGACGATGTCCTCGCGGGAGAGTTCCCGGCCGTTTTCGACCTTGTCCCGGATCTCCGCCGGTATCTCGGTCCGAAAGAACGTGCGTAGTTCGTCCCGGAAGGCCACCTCGTCGGGTGACAGGGCAAGTTTCATGGGCATCTCCCACCATATTTCGTAGGTCCGAATCGAATCTACGCCTCGAATCGAACCGGTCGTCGACCGGATCATAAACGACGAATCGCGCACGATGCCGCGATCCCGAGCGGCCCGGTTCGACCGCCGGTGCGCCGGAACCTTTAGGTTGCGGCGAAATGGCCGTACCCTGCGCAATTCGCCGCATACGGATTAAGTTAATACTAATTCGCATGCATTCCGTCGAATTCCCCACGACGGGAAACACGCTCGGCGATCGGCGCCGCGTCATCGGCCGAGGGCCCCATTTTGCCGTTCCGGCAAGTTTTCTTGCCGCCTTCCTCGGCCACTGGTGATCCTGGGACCAGGCGCCGACGCGGCGCCCCCGAGCGACGAGGAGTCTCATGTCCGCCACATCACCCACCGAAGCCGCAGCGTTCTGGGAGCAGCGGTATCGCGACAGCGACCGGGTCTGGAGCGGTAATCCGAATCCCCTGCTGGTGCGCGAAACCGCGGAGCTGCGCCCGGGCCGCGCACTGGATCTGGGCTGCGGCGAGGGCGCCGACGCGGTCTGGCTGGCCGGACAGGGCTGGGAGGTGACCGGCGTGGACATCTCCCGGACCGCGCTGGAGCGCGCCGCGGCCCATGCCGAGCAGGCCGGCCTGGGCGATCGCATCTCGTGGCAGCGACACGAACTCGGGCCCACCTTCCCGGACGGCAGCTACGACCTGGTCAACGCCCAGTTCCTGCAGTCACCGGTGGCGCTGGACCAGGACGGCGTGCTCCAGCGCGCGGCCGACGCGGTGGCGCCCGGCGGTACCCTGCTCATCGTCATGCACGCCGGCTGGCCGACCTGGATGACACGCGAGGAGCATCCGTTCGACGCCGTCTTCCCCACCCTCGACGGCGTCCTGCGCGCCCTGCGCCTCGGCGACGAATGGACCGTTCGCACCTGTGAGCCGGTCGAACGCGCGCTGACCTCACCCGACGGCCGCTCCGGCACCCGGGTCGACAATGTCTGGCGCCTCTTCCGCGCGGCCGAGGACCGTAACTAGCTGCGCGGCTTGCGGCGGTCGTACTTGCGCGGGCCCTCGCGGCGCGGGCCGCGGCTCAGCGAGCGATGGGACGGCGGGCCCTGGTCCAGCTGCAACTGGATCAGGACGCCGCTGATCCTGGTGCGGCGCAACGCATCCAGCGTTTCCGACGACAAATCGGCGGGAAGCTCGACCAGGCTGTGGTCGGGCCGGATGCTGATGTGGCCGAAGTCGCTGCGACGCAGACCGCCCTCGTTGGCGATGGCGCCGACGATCGCACCGGGGACAACCCGGTGTCGTTTACCGACCGCGATGCGGTAGGTGGCCATCTCCGCGCCGGTGGCGCGATGGTGCTGCGGACCACCCTCCGGGCGCCGCTCGCGATCCTCGCGCGGGGCGCGTTCGCGGCGCGGCGGGCGGATCGGCTCGGGCTCGGCCTCCATGAAGAAGTTGTCGCCGTCGTGGCCGCCCACCGCTAGGGCGGCGGCGATATCGGCGACCGGGATGTTGTGCTCGGCCTCGTAGTCCTCGATCAGCTTGCGGAACAGCGCGAGATTCGACGACGCCAGATTCTCCGTGATCGCGTCGTGGAATTTGACCACACGCTGGGCATTCACGTCGTCGACGCTGGGCAGCTGCATTTCGGTCAGCGGCTGGCGGGTGGCGCGCTCGATCGCATCCAGCAGCCGGCGTTCGCGCGGCGCGACGAACAGCAGCGCCTCACCGGTGCGCCCGGCCCGGCCGGTGCGGCCGATGCGGTGCACATAGGACTCGGTGTCGTGCGGGATGTCGTAGTTGACCACGTGCGAGATGCGGTCGACATCGAGTCCGCGCGCGGCCACATCGGTGGCGACCAGGATGTCGAGGGTGCCGGACTTCAACTGGCCGATGGTGCGTTCGCGCTGGTTCTGCGCGATATCGCCGTTGATCGCGGCGGCCGAGTAGCCGCGCGCGCGCAGCTTCTCGGCCAGCTCCTCGGTGGCCTGCTTGGTGCGCACGAAGATGATCATCGCCTCGAACGGCTCGACCTCGAGAATCCGGGTCAGCGCGTCGAGTTTGCGCTGATGCGAGACGTGCACCCAGCGCTGGGTGATGTTGGTGTTGGTCGAGGTCTTGGACTTGACCGTGATCTCGACCGGATCCTTGAGGTACTGCTTGGAGATCTTGCGGATCACCGACGGCATGGTGGCCGAGAACAGCGCGACCTGCTTGTCCGCGGGAGTGTCGCGCAGAATGCGTTCGACGTCCTCCTGGAAACCCATCTTCAGCATCTCGTCGGCCTCGTCGAGCACGAGATACCGCAGCTGGGTGAGGTCGAGGGTGCCGCGCTCGAGGTGGTCGATGACCCGGCCCGGCGTGCCGACGACGACCTGCGCGCCGCGGCGCAGACCCTGCAGCTGGACCGCGTAGTTCTGACCGCCGTAGATCGGCAGCACGTGGATTCCCGGCAGATGCGACGAGTAGCGGCCGAAGGCCTCGGCCACCTGGATCGCCAGTTCGCGGGTCGGTGCGAGCACCAGCGCCTGCGGCGGCTTCGGCCGCTTCTCCAGGCCCATCAGAATCGGGATGGCGAAGGCCGCCGTCTTACCGGTACCGGTCTGGGCCAGGCCGACGACATCGGCGCCCGCGAGCAGCGGCGGAATGGTGGCCGCCTGGATCGGCGACGGGGACTCGTAGCCGACATCGGCGATGGCCGCGAGCAGCCGATCGTCGATGCCGAGGTCGGCGAACGACGGCTCGATCACATCGCCGCTGTCGCGCCGGTACCCGGTGGCGGCGTCCGCGGGCCCTTCGTGGTTGCGCTCGTCTGCGCCTTCGGGCCTGTCGCCCTCGCCGCCGGGCACGCTGTCGACCGATGAGTTGTTCATATTGACCAGCAGTTTAATGCCTTGCGGTGGCCGCCCGGACCATCGGGCCAATACGGTGAGACCTATGCAACCGCAGCAGCCGCCCTCGCGCGCCGTTCCGGAATCCGCCGAACCCCTGCGGCCCACCGCATCTGCGCCCGCCGAGCCGGATTCTCCCGGCGGCGCCGGAGCACCCGTGAGTGACGAATCCGACACCGCCGGCGCACCCGGAATCGGCCGCGCGCACACCGCTGATCCGATCGGCAGCCCCGTCCCGATCGTGATCACCTACTCGACCACCGCGGAGGCCGGACGGCCCGCGCCCGCGGTGCCCGGTGGACTCGAATCCCGGCCCGCCGCCCGGCCGGCACCCGCCCCGGCTCCGGCGCAGGCGGTCGACATCGCGGTCGTGCAGTTCGGGCCGCATACCGACAAGGCCGCCAATCTCGCCGCGCTGCGCGACCATATTCGCGCCGCCGCCGAGCACGGCGCGAAAGTGGTTGTCGCTCCGGAATATTCGATGTTCGCGGTGAAGCGGCTGGACGAACGGGTGGTGGCGGCGGCCGAACCGATCACCGGCCCGTGGGCGAGCGAATTACGCGGGCTCGCCGCCGAATTCGGGGTGCACGTGGTCGCCGGCGTCGTCGAGGCGCCGGGCGGTCAGATCACCGATCGGATCTACAACACGCTGATCGCGGCCGGTCCCGATGCCGAGTTCGCGGCGATCTACCGCAAGGTGCACCTGTACGACGCGTTCGGATTCCGTGAATCGGACGTGGTCGCTCCGGGGCCGATCGAGGATCCCGCCACGTTCACCGTCGACGGCGTCACCTTCGGCCTGCAGACCTGCTTCGACCTGCGCTTTCCGGAGGGCTGCCGCCGGGTGGCGGCCGCGGGTGCGCAGGTGTTACTCCTTCCCGCGCAATGGATTCCGGGCCCGGGCAAGCTCGATCAGTGGACCACGCTGCTGCGGGCCCGCGCCATCGAGAACACGGTCTACGTGGCCGCCGCGGACCACTGCGCCCCGCGCGGTGCGGGCGCGTCGATGATCGTCGACCCCTCCGGCAATCTGCTGGCCGAACTCGGTGATTCCCCCGGTATCGCCACCAGCCGCGTCGACCTCGATCACCTGCGGCAGATCCGCACCACCAACCCCAGCCTGAGCCTGCGCCGATTCACCGTCGAGCCACAAGTCACCGCCGAGCCATAGACTGGACGGCACCATGATCTATCCGGATCGTCGGTCGGCCGGTCGCACGCTGGGTGAGTCGCTGTCGCACCTGCGGGCGTGGCATCCCCTGGTGCTGGGACTGCCGCGTGGTGGGGTGCCGGTCGCGGCCGCCGTGCGCGAGGTCATCGGCGGGGATCTGGATGTGCTGCTCGTCCGCAAACTCGGCGTGCCGTGGCAACCCGAACTGGCGATGGGCGCGATCGGCGAGGACGGGGTCCGGGTTCTCAACGACGATGTGGTGCGCCAGACCGGCGTGCGATCCGAACAGATCGCCGCCGTGGAGGAGGCCGAGCGCGCGGAGTTGTCGCGGCGGCAGCGGGTGGTGCGCGCGCAGGTGCCGCGGGTGCCGATCCACGATCGCGCGGTGGTGATCGTCGACGACGGGATGGCCACGGGCGCGACGGTCGCCGCGGCGTGCCGCGTGGCGCAGTCGCACCGGCCACGGTGGATCACGGTGGGGGTGCCGGTGTCGTCTATCGAGGCGATGGAACGGCTGCGCGGCCTGGCGCGGGAGACGGTGTGCCCGTGGATTCCGCGCTCCCTCGGCGGAGTCGGCGGGGCGTATCGCGATTTCCATCAACTCGATGACGACGAGATGCTGGATCTGCTGCGCACGGCGCACCAGCCCGGCGGCTGAGCCCGTGCAGGGCAGACGTTTTCACCATTCGTTGTCGTCGGCGACCACTCGTTCCGCGGCCGCGACCAGCGGGCGCAATTGCGCGGCGAAGGTTTCGGCGGTGACGCCGGCGATATCGACCTCCGCACGGGTGCGGACCGCGTAGCGGCCGTCACCAGTGACGTCGATCCAGCACAGCACGCCGAGCGGGCGCATGCTGTCGTCGGCGCGACGCGCGGAGACCACGATCTGGCCGATGCCGTCGCGGGGCTGTTTGAGCAACCGCCGCATCCGCGCCGTGGTGGAGGGGCCGGCGACCGGCACGGTCACCAGATCGCGACTGTCCTCGCGCACCCGGTCCAGCGGTGCCGTGCGGCGCGGTTCCGCCCCGGGCGGGCACTCCGGCAGCAGCGAGACCACCCGGGCCGCGAGGGTGCTGGAGTTCCCGACGAACAGCCGCACATCGCCGCCGCGGTCGGGCGCGCTGCCGTGGCGCTGGGCCGCGACCACCGTGATGTGGCCGGCGGCCGCGCCCAGCACCCGGACGGGCCGGGCCTGCCCCGCGCCGTGTTCGCCGAAGACCTCGACGCATACGGCGGGCCGGGCGAGCAGTCGCAGCGCCGCCTCCAGATCGGGGTCCACGGTGCGATCGCACCATTCGATCAGCTCCGGGAGCTGCGCGGCCCGTTCGGCGCTGTCGCGGGCGGACAATCGCACCGCGAGCGGATACGGGATCCGGTCACCGTCGATCCGTTGCCACGCCATCGCGAACTGGTCGGGCGTCAGCGTCCATTTCACCGCCGCCGGCCCGCCTGGTCACCCGCCGTCACCGCGCGATCAGTCATCCTCGGACCATTCGCCCAGTACGGGTGGGGTGGTCGGGGCGAGGTGCCCGACCAGTTCGCCGCCCGGCTCGGCCGGTTCGAGGAAGGTCGGTTCGTCGTCGAATTCGGGGTAGTAGTCCTCGTCGTCCTCGTCGTCGCGGCGGATCGGCTTCGCCGCCACCGGAGTCGACGGGCCCTGTCGCACGGCATCGCCCGCGGCGAACGCGCCCCCGGCCAGGCCGCCCACGATGCCCGCGCCCATGCCGGACATCGAGTCCGCGCCGGAGTTGCGGTCCTGGTCGTGGTCGTCGCGTTTTGTCGAATCGGAGCTCTGCGCCGTCGACGCCGGGCCGGTGGCCGACCCTGCGGGACCCACGGCCGCGGGGGCCACGCCCGGAGCGGCCGGCGCCCCGGTTCCGGGTGCGGGTTGCCCGTCGTTGGCCGGTTTCGATTGCGCGACAACCGGATCGGCGGTTGCCACCGGGGTATCGGGGACCGCGGCGGCGGGAAGGGTGCTGGTCACCGGAGTGGCGGCCGGTGCCGTGGGCTCTATCAGCGTCGTCGGTGCGACCGCGGCCGGCGTCACGGTTACGGGCCGGTCGGGGGCCGGCTGGTCACCGCCGGGCCGATCACCGCCAAGCTGATCACTGCCGGGCTGATCACCGCCGGGCCGATCGCCGCCGGGTTCGCTCGGCCGATCCGCCGGAACCGCTTCCGGTCCCTGGGGTCCGTCCACAGTCGGCGTCACTCGCGAGCCCGTCGCCCCGCCGACCAGGTCCGCACTGCCCCCACCCGGTGCGGTCGCCTCGTAACCCGGCGGCACGACAGCGGGATTCGGGTACATGCCGCCGTCGGGAAACGCCGGCACGCTGTCGCCGGTGCGCAGGAAGACACCGGCATAGACCGAATCCATCACCCGCACGGCGTCCTGGCGCACGTTCTCGGCGCTCTTCTGCACGGCGGCGTTGGCCGTCGCCTGTTTCGGATCCAGCAGCGCCGCTTCCAGATCCGGATGGGCGGTCGCCTGTTGCGATACCGAGGCACGCAATGTCTCGGCTGCGTCGGTGGCCTGCGCGAGTCGTTGGCCGACAACCGCCATCACATCGGACAGCTGCTGGCCCAGTCGTTCGAAGGCGGTCACCGCGTCGGCGGCCAGTTGCGCGGCCCCACCGCGCCAGCCGTCGGCGATGGCACCGCGGATTTCGGTGTGCGCGGACTGGACGGCGTCGGCCATCCCGGCCGCCGAACTCTGCCATGCCTGACGGCCCGCGCTGATGATCTCGGGATTCAATTCCTGCACCCCGCGCTGGATATCGCGATGGGTGAGGTTGTCGAACACCTCGACCGTCGGGGCGTAATCCGGATCGGTATGCCCCTGCGCCGGCGGTGTCCCGTTGCCGCTGACCCTATGCATGTCCGACCCCCACCGGCTGCGACGGCTGTACCACCGCCGGAGGTGGTGCGGTCTTTCCGATCGCCGCGGCGGCGTCGGCGTCGTGCTGGGCGTAGGCGGCTGCGGCAGCACGCAGGGTCTGTGCGAATTGCCGTGCGGCATCGGCGTATTCGCGTAAGCGATCGGCCGCGTCGGCGGCCTTTCCTTCGAAGCCGCGGCGCAGCGACCGGCCCGACTCGAAGCCACCGAATCCGGGCAACGACGCGGCCGCACCGAGTGCGCGGATCTGCTGCTCGACCTGGTCGGCCAGTGTCTCGTAGCGGCGCGCGCAGCGTTCGTGGGTGCCGTCGCCGACGAGTACGCCGTCGATCCACAACTCTCCGTCGTCCACCGCCTGGGCCAGCGCACCGACATCGTTGCGCAGATTCCCGGCCTCTTGTGACTGCATCGCGGTCCCCCTTTCTCAACCCACTTCCGTGGCGCCGTGACGACGGTCCGCGACCTCGCGAATCCACTCCGCGATATCGGCGGTGACCGCCGCATGCACCGGCTCGTGCAGCAAATCGTGCCCGGCATCGGTGTACTCGTGCAACCCCACCGACCGGTGCCGGGCCGACCACACGCGCGCGGAGTCGATCGGTGCGCGGCGGTCGTCGACGCCGTGCAGCGCCAGGATCGGCAGCTCGGGCGGCACCGCAGCGGGCGATTCGACGGCCCGCTTCGGGGTTCCGGTCAGCACCATGCCCGCGCACCCGGACATCTCCGGCAACGACATCGACGCGAGACAGGTCGCGGCCCCGAGGGAGTGGCCCGCCAGGAACAGTGGCGGACCGGGCTGCTCGGCGCGCATCACCCGGACCAGCGCGGCCGCGTCGGCCGCCAGTTCGGGCAGCGTTCCCGGCGCCCCCGGGTCGCCTTCGCTCAGCCCCTGGCCGGCGGTGTCCAGACACCAGACTTCGATATCGCGCGCACCCAGGCCACGGCCGAGCCGATGGTAATGCCCGCTGTGCTGGCCGGTTCCGGGCAGGAACGCCACCAGCGCCACCGGCCGCTCCACCGGCCACCGGCGGTAGTGCAGTCGACCGCGGGCACCCTGGAAGTACGGCATCACCCCATTGTCACGGGCGGGTCGCCGGTGCGCGGGTCCGGCCCGGCGACGTGAGACCGATATCCGACACGCCCCCCTCACGCCACGCCGTACGACCTCGAAAGATTACGCTGTTGCGCGACTCGGCACGCGAGCGGTGCGTCGGCCGCGTGCGGGTGTCCGGAACTCAGGAGGGCCGCGATTGATTCTGTTCGGTGATCGTGTCGTGTGCAGCACCGATGACCTGGTGAGGGCAGCGCGCTGCGAATTCGCGCTGCTGCGCGCGCTCGATACCGAACTGGGCCTTGTCGTTTCGCCGAATACGACCGATCCGGTGAGCTTTCCGCTCGGCTCGCGGGCACTGCCGGACGACGTGTTCGACGATGTGTACGCGGCCCTCGGCGCGAGCGTGATCTCGATCGATCCGCCGGCCGCCGCCACGGCCGCGGAGTTGCGCGGCGTGCACGACCGGACCGTCGCCGCACTCGGCAGCGATGCGCCGGCGGTATTCGGGGCCACATTCTTCGACGGGACCTTCGCGGCCGGATGCGCCGTTCTCGTCCGCCGCGACGACCCCGCACCGGTGCGCGTGCGGCGACCCGCGGCGCTGCCGGACATCGGCGCGTCCGGCGAGGCTCCGGCTGGGGGCGTCGCCGACGAGGCCCACGAAGCGTCGCCGATCCCGAGTTCCTGCTTCGTGCTGTACGTCCGCTCGACGTCGTCCGATGTGGCGGCGCTCATGGAGGCGGCCGCGTGTGCGCGGATGGTGCGCGACAACGGGTTCGACGTCGATCCGTGGGTCCGGATCCGGGACGGCGCGGGTGCGGAACGGATCTACGAACTCGGTCCGGCCGACACGGTGTACGCGGCGCGGCGGATTCGGCTCGCCGCGATCCTCACCGCCAAACAGGACGAACTGCTTCCCGTGCAGTGGGGAGACCGCCGCTACCTCGCCTGTGGGCGATGCGCGAGCTGTACCGCCGAACTGGTGGCCGGGCGCGATCTGCTGCTGGTGGCCGGGATGCGACCGTCGGTGCGGGCGCAACTGCGCGATGCCGGCATCACCACGGTCGATCGCCTCGCCGCCGCGGATTCGTCGGTGACCGGTGTTGCGGTGCAGACCTTTTCGACGCTGCGACGGCAGGCCGAACTGCAGTTGCGCCGCGAGCGCACCGGGCGCCCGGCCTACGCCGTCACCGATGCGGCCGCCTTCGGTGAGCTGGCCCGGCCCGACGCCGGGGACGTCTTCGTCTCGGTCGCCGGATCGGCCGTCGGAGTCGGAGTCTCCGCGCGCGGCGCGGACGGCGGCGACGGCGTGTTCCTGTTCCACGCCTTCACCACCCACGATCCGGTGGCGCTGCTGGAATTTCTCGCCGACCGCCAGCAGCATCATCCCGACCTGCGGATCTACCACTTCTGCTCGCCGATCCGGACGCTGCTGGCCGACCTGTGCGCGCGCTGCGGCGCCGACGAGGAGACCGCCGACGATCTGCTCGGCGCGCTGCTGGACCTGTACCCGATCGTGCGTTCCGCGCTGCTGATCGGCGCTCGATCCTACGATCTGCCGGAAGTACTCGGCCTGCTCGACCCCGAGGCGGAACCGGTCCGCGCCGATCTCGAATCCTCCTGTGCGGCAACGCTGCGGTTGCGCGAGCGACTGTGCGAGCTCGCCGCCGAGCACGACATCCAGCCCTGCCCGGTTCCGCGCCGCACCCTCGCCGAACAACCGGCCGCGGTGGAGGCGGCGCTGCGCGAATTCGCCTTCGACTACGACGAGACCCGCAGTGCCGGACAGCAAGCCGCCGCCATGATGGCCGCGGTACTGGGGTATCACCGGCGCGAGCGGCAACCGCTGCACTGGGCGCACGAGGACCGTCTGCATCGGCCGATCGGCGAATGGGCCGACACCCCGGGCGTTCTCGTCGCGGACTGGGCCAGCGTCGACACCAAATGGCAGCACACCGACGACCGCCCGATGCGGCGCTACCTGAAGCTGACCGGCAGGCTGGGCACCGGCCGCCCGCCGCCTCCGGGCACCGCGGTACGCACGCTCTACGATTCGCCCGTCCCCGACCTTCCGGCCACCCCCGGCCGGCGCGCCACCGCGGCCGCGACGGTGCTCGGCTTCGCCCTCGACGATAACTTCGACGATGTGGTGCGGGTGGAGGAGTTGCTGCCGCCGGGCTGCGCTCCGTACGACGAACTGCCGGTCGCCATCGTGCCCGATCCGCCGGGCCGTGACGACAATCTGGAACAGGCGCTGAACGCCGTCGCGCACGAACTGCTGGTCAGCCTGCCCGACGTCCCGCTGACGGCCGCCTTCGATCTGCTGTGCCGGCGCCGGCCCCGGCTGCACGGTGCGACCGCGCTGCCGCAGGTCTTCGGTGACTACGCGGCCGCGATCACCGCGGCGGTGCTCGATCTCGACCGCTCGTACCTCGCGGTGCAGGGCCCCTCGGGCACCGGCAAACTCGATACCGCGGCCCGGGTGATCGAGCGGCTGGTGACCCGCTACAAATGGCGCGTCGGTGTGGTGGCGCAAACACATTCGGCCGCCGAGGCGTTGCTCGACGCGGTGGTCCGCGTGGGCGTCCTGCCCGAACTGGTCGCCAAATCGGATGTGCACACCGTGGCTCCGGAATGGCTGGGAATCGCCGCCGACCGCTATCCGCGCTTCCTCGACAACGCGGTGAACGGCTGCGTGATCGGCGGTCTCACAGGCGATTTCACCGATCCCGAGCAGGTGGCGCCGCAGAGTCTGGATCTACTGGTGATCGCCGACGCCGGATATTTCCCGCTGGCGCAGGCGATCGCGGTCGGCGCCTCGGCGCGGAATCTGCTGCTGATCGGCGATCCGGCTCCGCTGCCGGGTACCGGCCTGCACCCGGAGCGCGTCCACGAATCGGCCCTGGGCCGCATCGTCGGCGACAACCCCACGGTCCCTACGGCTTTCGGTTATTTCCTGGAACGCACTTGGCGGATGCATCCGCAGGTGTGCGGGCCGGTGTCGTCGCTGCGCTACGGTCGCCGGCTGCGCTCGAACGAGACGGTGACACTGGCGCGCGAACTCGAGGGCGTCGCGCCGGGCGTGCGCGCGGTGCCGGTCGAACATCACGGCAACAGCACCGAATCCGCGGAGGAGGCCCGCGAGATCGTCCGTCAGGTCCGGTCCCTGCTGGGCCGCACCTGGCGCCAGGGCGTGCTGACCCGGCGGCTGCATCCGCACGACATCCTGGTGGTCACGCCCTATCACGCGCAGGTGGCGCGCATTCGAATGCTGTTGTCGCGGGCCAGGATCGAGGATGTGGTGGTCGGCACCGCCGATCGGTTCCGCGGGCGGGAGGCTGCGGTCGTGCTGATCTCGATGACGACCTCGGCCCCCGCCGACGCACCGCACGGCATGGACGATCTGCTCTCGCGGCACTGGCTGACCACCGCCGTCTCCCGGGCGATGTGGGCGGCGATCGTCGTGGCGTCCCCGCTGCTCACCGACTACCTACCCGATACACCCGAACAACTGCCCGATCTGGCCGCCTATCTCGAACTGACCGGGAGCGACTAGCCGAAGTTGCGGCCCTCGCCGCGATAGGTCGGCACCGTGGTGCGCCGGTCGCCGGCGTCCACGATGTGGATGGCGTCGAAGCGTTCGCAGAGCTCACCGGCCTTGGCGTGGCGCATCCACACCCGATCCCCGACGGACAGGTCCGCGGCACCGGTGAACGGCGTCTGCACCTCTCCCGCGCCCTCGGTGCCGATCAACCGCAAACCCTTGGGCCACACCGGCTTCGGCACCCGCGAGGCACCGGCCGGGCCGGAGGCGATATAGCCACCGGCGAAGACGGTGGCTATATCGGCGGCCGGGCGGCGCAGCACCGGCAGCGCGAAATACAGCGCGGGATGGGGCGTGAAGGCGCGATATCCGTCGAACAGCGTCGGCACGTAGAGACCGGATCCGGCGGTCACCTCGGTGACCTCGGGCGCCGCCACACTCACCTCGATCGACCCGCTGCCGCCGCTGTTGACGATCTCGAGTTCACCGGCCACCGAACGCACCGCCTCCAGCACCTGCGTACGGCGCGTGCCGATTTCGGCCGCGGAGAGCCGTTTGACCAGCCGCACCGCGGGATTGGTGTCGGGCAGGCCGGCGATCTGGGCCTCGTAGGTCATCACCCCCACCACCCGGAAGCCGCGCTCGCCGGCGGCGCGGGCCAGCCGCTCGGCCTGCTCCGGTGTCCGGATCGGCGATCGGCGCACCCCCAGGTGCAGCGGGCCGATCCGCAACGAGGCGTCCACGTCCAGGCAGACGCGCGGGCTGATTCCGGCGCCGCCGACCGCGGCGCGAATCAGATCCAGCTGCGCGACGTCGTCGACCATCAGCGTGATCGAATCGAGCAGGGTGGCGTCGCCGGCCAAGTCGGCCAGCGCGGCGCGATCGACGCTCGGATAGCCGAGCAGGATGTCGCGCGCCCCGTGTCCGGCCAGCCACAGTGCCTCGCGCAACGAATAGGACATGATGCCGGCGAATCCGCCGCGGCCGGTGAGCCCCGGTCCGAGCACTTCCTCGAGGACCGCGCGGCAGCGCACCGATTTGCTGGCCACCCGGATCGGCACGCCGCGGGCCCGGCGCACCAGGTCCGCTGCGTTGGCGCGCAACGCGCTCAGGTCCAGCGCGGCCAGGGGCGGATCGAGGTCCGCGGTGGCGGCGTGCAGGTCGGCGATGGGCGACGCGTCTGTCACCACATCAGACAATCACGAAACTGGTCACACGTCCAGGAGAACCGGGCGCGTCGTTACCGATCGACCGCCTTGGTGATCAGCGTGGCGACCAGATCGTCCAGCACCACGAGCGTGGTCTCGTCGTCACCGTCGGCGAGCCACCGCAGCACCGCACCCTGGATCACGGCCAGCACATACGCCGATATCGCCGCCACCGGCTCGATCCACTGGGTGTTCGAACGCTCGGCGCACGCGTCCAGCGCGGCGGCGACCTCGGCGTCCAGGTCACGCAGCCACTCCGTCGCCGAGAGCCCGGAGCAGTCGGCCTCCCCCTCCCAGCGGCGGCGTAAGGAACTGATCGTGAGATCCAGCGTGTGCACCTGCCGTTGCGGCGTGGCCCGGATGGCCGACCACATCGCACTCACGCCGGCGTGCAGAACCACCCGCAACGCGCGCGTGCCCGTGCAGTCGCAGGCGGCCGACGCGGCGTCGATGGCCTCCTGCACGATCGGCCGCGGCCGGACCCGAATCATCTCTCCACTAGCGCTCAACGACGACTCCCTCGGCGAAAGAACTCGCGCACCTCGCCTGCGCGGCTCGTTCAACGGGCATCGGATCCGCGGTGATCTCTTCCGAGGTCTACCTCGGGCGACCCGTTCAACATCCGTCAATGTTAGAGGGTTTTCGGGGATCGCGACCAGGTTCGATAGGCCGTTCCGTACTGAAAGATTGTTTTGTTACCTCTCCGACACACCCCGCGCGGTGGTTCGGCGGCGAATCCCCCACGGTCAGCGCGGGCGGCGCCCAAGCGCAAACGCCCAGAACTCTACGGCCTCCGGGCCGGAATCGTTATATCGATGTGGGCGAGCACACAGGTGGGCCAAGGCTCACTCCCCGCCTCGAACACGCCGATAACCTGGAGTCGTGACAACGGTGCGCCCCGATCATCTCCACATTCCCGGCACCTTCAACTACCGCGACGTCGGCGGCCTGCGCACGGCGAGCGGGACCAAGATTCGCAGCGGAGTTCTGCTCCGGTCGGCTCAGCTGTGCCGGCTGGACGAACGCGGACACGCCATCCTGCGCCGGCTCGGCGTCGCCACCGTGCACGATCTGCGCGGACCCGGCGAGGCCGACCGAATGGGCGTCGACATCCTTCCCGACGGCATTCGGCTGGAGGTGACACCGTTCCACTCCGGCGTCGGCGCCGCCCGGGCGCCGCACGAGGCTCCACAGGAGACGGCGCTGCCGCCCCATGAGGCCGCCGGACAGGACAACGCGGCCACGACCAGCCGCCACCTCGATCTGCTCGAGGTCTACGCGGAATTCCCCTCGATGCCGGAGGCGGGCGTCGCGATCACCGCCATGGCCCGGTCGCTGGCCCGCGGCGACGGCGCGGTGCTGGTGCACTGCGCGGCCGGCAAGGACCGCACCGGCTGGGCGGTCGCCACCCTGCTGCGGGCGGTCGGCGTCACCGAGGACAACGTCCTGGCCGACTATCTGCTCAGCAACGAGGCGGTCGAATCGCTGGCCGCCGACGTGGCACGCAATTCCGGCGAGCCGCTGCCGCCCGCCCTGCTGGGGGTGAGCATCGAATACCTCGCCGCCGGCACCGAGGCCATGCACCGCCGCTACGGCACCCTCGACGGCTATCTCGACGCCATCGGCATCACGCCGCAGCTGCGTGCCGCGTTGCACACCCGCATGCTGGAGTGATCCGGTACGACCGGCCCGCACCGGCTACCCGGTGCGGTGGACCAGACCGTCGGTATCGATGCTCACCTGATTTCCGGTGTGGAACCAACTGCCCGTGAACCGCGATTCGGTGGTCTGCGGGTCGTTCCAGTAGCGCGGGGTGATATTCGGGCCGCGACAGAGCAACTCGCCGCTGCCCACCCCCGCCCGCGGCCCCCACAGCGCCAATTCCGTACCGCCGAACGGGAATCCGAGAACGTCGCTGCCGGACGTCGCGCCGCTGTCCACCAGAGCCAATCCGATACCGCTGGTCTCGGTCGCACCCCACACCGACCACTGCCGGGCCAGCGGGAACACCTCGCGCAGCGCCTCGGCGACGATTTCCGCGGTGCCGGCGTCGGTCGCGGCCAGTTCGGCGCGATGTCCCGCGCTGCACACCTGACGCACGCCCTCGGCCCGCAATCCGGCCAGTTCGGGTAGCAGGCCCGCGAAGATGCGAGGCGTCGCGGCCACCATGTCGATACGTTCGGCGACGATCGTCTCGGCGATCATGGCCGGATCCGGGGCGAGGACGACCGTGCCGCCCACGGCGAAGGTCGGCAGCAGTTGATCGACACAGCCGCTCGCATGCGCCAGCGGCATCAGAACCAGATTGCGCAGTCCGTCGGTCGGCAGGTCGAAGGCGCCCACCACCGAGCGCACCGCCGAGAGCAGATTCTCGTTGGTCAACTCGACGCCGCGCGGACCGCCCGGCGCCTCCGAAAGGCCCTGGGCCGCAGCGCCGCTGGTGTAGCACAGCAGGGCGAGCTCGCTCAGTGACGCGCCGTCGTCGATGAAGGCCGCGCCGTCGGGGAAGTCGGCGTACCCGGCATCGGCGCCGCCGCCGTCGAGGACGAAATCCGCGCAGCTGTCCGCGATCACCTGGGCGGCCACGCCATCGGGCAGCCCGTCGTGCACCAGCACCGGCACCGCACCGGACAGCAGGGCGCCGAGGAAGGCCTGGACCCAGCGCGCGCCCACCGGCATCCGCACGGCAACCCGGTCGCCGTAGCCGATTCCGTGTTCCTGCAGTCCGCCGGCGATCCGGGAGGCGGCATGCCACAGCTGCCGGTAGGTCAGCCGCGGTCCGCCGATCTCGACGACCGCCTCCCGGCCCGAGAACGCGTGTACCTGCACATCGAGTAGTTCGGTGAGGGCCGGATTCAGATTTCCGTACCGCAGTACGCCGTCGGCTCCGCGAGCAAGAGGGTTGCCACACCATGGATTTCGCGTCTGCGGATATTCGATCAGAAGCTGCGTCATCAAGTCCCTCCGGATGCCTCGATCAACAGGCACCTGTGACTATATGACGCAGATCACAGCCGTGGGGCGTTAGGCGACAAACTTGTCCGGGTGATCACCGCCCGGTGTAGCTCGCCTTCCCCGGGCCGACCTCCAGGAAGCTGCGCACCGCACCCCGCAAATCCTCGGTGTCGAACAGTTCGCCGGAGACCTTGGGCGTCACCGAATCGGCATGCTCGACGCCGCCGGAACGCCATGCCGCGATGATCTGCTTGGTGGCCGCGTGGGCGCGGGTCGGGCCGTCGGCGAGGCGGGTGGCCAGCGCCCGGGCCGCGGCGTCGACGTCCTCGTGCACCGCGTTGACCACACCCCAGTCGGCGAGGGTGGCCGCGTCGTACAGGTCGCCGGTCATGACCAGCTCCCGCGCCCGGCCGGAACCGGCACGCTCGGCCAGCCGCTGCGGCCCGCCCATCGACGGCGTCAGGCCCACGACCGTCTCGACCAGCCCGAACTTGGCCTTCGGCGAGGCCAGCAGGATGTCGCAGGCCAGCGAGATCTCGAAGGCGGCGGTCAGGGTGAGGCCGTGGGCGGCGAAGACGACCGGGCACGGCAGCGCCTCGACCGGGTGGATGATGCTCTGGAACAAGCGCTGCCACAGTTCGGCGCCCTGGTCCACGCTCAATCCGTCGAATTCGTGGACGTCGACCCCGCCGGAGACGACCTTGCCCTCGGCGCGGATCAGCAACGCGCGCGGCGGGTTCGCGGTCAACTCGGCGAGATCGGCGGCGAGCGATCCCAGCAGCGCCGAATCGAACAGGTTCAACGGCGGATGATCGATGGTGATGATCGCCAGCTGGGCGCCGGCCTCGGTCTCGGTCCGCTCCAACCGGGTGGGTTTCGAATCGCTCATCGGCCGAATCTATCCAGAACCCGTCATAACCGGTACCCCGGCCGCCGGTCTGCCAGACTGGTGCGGTGGATACCTCGCCGACCGAGAACGCCGGTTCGAACACCGCGACCTATGTCGAGCCCGGCGAATTCAAGCGCGACACGAACTACATCACGACCCGCATCACCGCCGACGGCCGCGACGGTTATCCCGTCGAACCGCAGCGCTACCGGCTGATCGCGGCGCGGGCCTGCCCGTGGGCCAACCGCACGCTGATCGTGCGGCGGCTGCTCGGCCTGGAGCAGGTGATCTCGCTGGGGTTGTGCGGGCCGACCCACGACAAACGCAGCTGGACCTTCGACCTCGATCCGGACGAGGTGGACCCGGTGCTGGGCATCCACTTTCTGCGCGACGCCTATCTCGCGCGCGACCCGGAGTATCCGCGCGGCATCACCGTCCCGGCGGTGGTGGACGTGCCGACCGGACGGGTGGTCACCAACGACTACGCGCAGATCACGCTCGACTTCTCCACCGAGTGGACGCAGTTCCACCGACCGGGCGCGCCGCAGCTGTATCCCGAACCGCTGCGCGCCGAGATCGATCAGGTGAACCGGCGCGTCTACACCGAGGTCAACAACGGCGTCTACCGCTGCGGTTTCGCCGGCAGCCAGGACGCCTACGACGCCGCCTACGATCGGCTGTTCACCGCGCTGGACTGGCTGTCGGAACGGTTGAGCGAACAGCGTTATCTGGTCGGCGACACCATCACCGAGGCCGATGTGCGGCTGTTCACCACGCTGGTGCGGTTCGACCCGGTGTATCACGGCCATTTCAAATGCAATCGGAACAAGCTCACCGAACAGCCGGTGCTGTGGGCCTATGCGCGCGACCTGTTCCAGACCCCGGGCTTCGGCGATACCGTCGATTTCACGCAGATCAAGCGGCACTACTACATCGTGCACAGCGATATCAATCCGACCGGGATCGTGCCGAAGGGGCCGGAACTGTCGGGCTGGCTCACCCCACACGGCCGAGAAGCGCTGGGCGGCAAGCCCTTCGGCGACGGCACGCCGCCTCCACCGCCACTGCCGGCGGAACGAGTTCCGGCTGCCGACTGGGTCTGAGCCGGTGCGGAGGCGGTCCGCCTCCGCACCGGATCGGTTCGTGCGGTCGCTGCGTTATGCGGAGGCTCCCGCGTAGGTGCCGAAGCTCCAGAACACGCCCTCGGGATCGCGGCAGGTGAACCCGCGCGAGCCGTAGTCCTCGTCGCGGAGTCCGCGCACGATCGTCGCACCGGCGGCGCGGGCGCGTTCGTAGAGCGCGTCCGGATCGTCGACGACGATGTACACCGAGCCGGTCCCCGGCGGCTGCTCACAGAGCGCGGAATCCTCGCGCTGCGAACCGAGCATGATGCCGCCCCCGCCGGGCCAGCCGAGTTCGGCGTGCTGGACCACGTCGTCGGTGGCGTAGCGGGCGACTTCGACGAATCCGAAGGCACGCTGCAGGAAGTCGATCGCGGCCGGGGCGTCACGGTAGACGAACGTCGGCCACAGCGGGGCCGTCGTCGTCGCGCTAGCGGTCGTTGCGGTATCGGTTGTTTCGGTCATGGACCCAGCCTTTCTCGCCCGGCGCCCCGTCGTCTTGGACGAATGGGAACACCTCGCGCGCACGCCACACCGACGGCGGACAGCCGGCCAGTTCGCGCCACTCGCGGGCCATGTGGGCCTGGTCGTAATAACCGGTCGCGGCCGCCACCTCGGCGATGCTCACCTCGGGCCGGCGCAGCATCCGGTGCGAGACCTCGAACCGGGTCAGCCGCGCGGCCTCCTTGGGCGTGATGCCGAACTCGCCGGCGAATCGCGCGGCCAGATGTCTTCTGCTCCAGCCGATGTCGTGCGCCACCCGGTCGACCGCGGGTGCGCCCGCGGGATCGGTCAGCAGCCGCCAGGCCCGGCGGAGGTTGGCGTCCATCTCGCGCCGGCGCGGATCGATCGCGGCGACCCGCGCGCAGAAGACCTCGTCCAGCACGGCGAACCGCGCGCGCCAGTCGGAGGTCGCGGCGATCCGCTCCCGCACCCGCTCGGCGTCGGGCCCCAGCAGATCCGACAGATCGACGATCCACTCCCCCAGCTCACCGGCGGGTATTCCGAACAGCGCCCGCGCACCCAGCGGTGTGACCGCCAGCTGAATTCCGTGCTGGTAGCCGTTGTGCGCGACCAGTGTCGGCCGCAGCGTCAGCCCGCCGGCCAGCGCGTCCCAGCGGCCGCCGGCCTGGTCGGGGTGGGAGGACACCGGCACGTCGATCGGTTCGTCGATGGTGAGAATCACCGTGATCGCGGTACTCGGCATGCCGACGTGCACGCCCGGATCGAATCCACGCAGCAGATATCCGTCGTAGCGGCCGAGGTAGGGCCGCAACGACGGGGTGGGCAACCGGCGCGCTCCCGCGGAGACACCACTCACCCTCTCCACGGTAGGCGGCGCGCGGGCGCGGCGGAACCGGACCCGGGTGCGGTTCGTTGCACGAACGACGGCCGTATCGGCCACCGTCGCCGACTTCGTCCGCGGCCGTCGGATCGGCACCACTAGAGTTTGTGCCGACCGGACGAGAGGGGTGCGTTACCGATGTTCGACAGCGGCGTGGAAAAGGCCGTGCGGTCACTGCTGGACAACGGGGCACAATTGCAGGCTCCCGCGGTCGCGAAGTACGTCGACCGGTTCCGCCGAGCACACCCGGGCGAGAGTCCGGCTCAGATCCTCGACCGGCTGGAGAAGATCTATCTCACGACCGTGACGGGCAGCGGCACCGCGGTCGGCGCCACCGCCGCCGTCCCGGGAGTCGGCACCCTGACCTCGATCGCGGCGATGAGCGCGGAAACCACGTTCTTCCTCGAGGCCTCGGCCGTGTTCACCCTCGCCGTCGCCGCCGTGCACGGCGTCGCCCCCGAGGACAAGGAACGCCGGCGCGCGCTGGTGCTGGCGGTGGTGCTCGGTGAGAGCGGTATGGAGATCGTGCAGCAGAGCGTGGGCCATTCGGCCAAGAACTGGGGCACGCTGCTGGCGGAGCGGATCCCGGGCATCAAGGGCATGAACGAATCGCTGATGAAGCGCTTCGTCATCCAGTTCGTCACCAAGCGCAGCATGCTCATGTTCGGCAAGATCCTGCCGGCCGGAATCGGCGCGGCCGTCGGCGGATTCGGCAACCGCGCCCTGGGGAAGAATGTAATCGCCAACGCGCGCAAGGCATTCGGACCCGCGCCGATGCGGTGGTCCGGCGGTACCGCGCGCGGCACCGTGATCGACGCCGATCCACTACCGGCACTGGGTAATACGGACGGCACTGCCCCCGGTTCGACGGCCGAGCAACGATGAGCGCGGCCCGCTCGCTCGCCGTCTCGATCAGCGGACTGCACAAGCAGTTCGAGGGTGTGGTCGCCCTGCGCGATGTCGGGTTCTCGGTTCCGGCCGGAACCACCGCGGCCCTCGTCGGCCCGCCCGGATCCGGAAAGTCCACGCTCGTCCACATTCTGCTCGGACTGCTGCGAGCGGATTCCGGCATCGCCGAGACCGCCGACGGCGGCGGGATCGGCGCGGTGCTGCAGCCGCGCGGGCTGCACCCGGCCCGGAGCGTGCGTGCCCAAGTGCGGGTGTACGCGGCCGCCCTGGGTGTGGACGACGAGCGGGTGGACGCCGTGCTCGCCACGCTGCGCCTCGCCGAGGCCGCCACGACGCGGGTGCGGGACGTCCCCGACGGCGTGCGCACGAGGCTCGCACTGGCCCAGGCACTGCTCGCCCAGCCCCGCCTGCTGGTGCTCGACGACCCGTTCGACGGTCTCGAATCAGCCGAGCGGGCATGGCTTTTCGACTATCTGCGCGCTCATGCCCGGCGCGGTGGCACCACCCTGTTCACCTCGCAGAGCCTGGCCGCGGCGGTGCCGGTCTGCGATCAGGTAATCGTGCTCTCGGCCGGTTCGGTGGCCTATCAGGGCAGTCCGCGGCGGCTGCGGCGCAACCATCCGGATCGGCTGGTGGTCGCGGCGTCGAGCCCGATCGCGCTGGCCACCACGCTGGCCGCCCAGGGCTTCACCGACGCGGTGATGCGCGGCGACGGCAGACTCGCCGTCGCCGAGGCGTCACGCGCCGAGATCGAGGCGGCCGCGGCGCTGGCCCGCGTGCATCTCGGCGAGGTGGTGGCCGAACCCGTCCACCCGGATCGGGTGCTGGCCATCCTCACCAAATCGTCCGCGCCGCCGGCCTATCCCGCCCCCGCCCCTGCGACCATGTACGGAACGCGATGATGCTGCCGACCCTGCCTACCGTTCCCGCCGAGGTGAGCCGGGCGGCGACCGCCGAGCTCCGCAAGATCACCGCGGTGCGCTCCGGATGGGTGCTGCCGCCGGTGCTCGCGGCCGTGGGCTTCGTCGTCGCCTCGGCGTCCGCGCTGCGCGGTTCGGGTCCGCAACCCCGCGAGGCGCTGGTCACCGGGACGGCGACCGTCGGGTTGTATCTGGCGATCGCGGTGGCGGTGGGTTCGGCGGCGATCGGCGGCGCGGTCGCGGCCGGCGACGAATACCGCTATCGCAGCATGGGACTCACCGCGCTGTTCACCCCCGACCGGAACGTGCTCTTCGGCGCGAAAGCCGGTGTGGCCGCGGCCTATTCGCTGGTTGTGGCGGTGTGCGCGGAGGTCGGCGCGGCGCTGGGCCTGCTGGCATTCGGTCGGCACACCGTCGAATTCGGCTGGCGACTGGCCGGGGTGTTCGGCGGCGGCCTGCTCGCGGCGGTGTGCTGGGGCGTGATCGGCGTGGGCCTGGGATTGCTGGTGCGCTCGCCCAATCTGGCCGTGATCGCGATGGCGGGATGGCTGTTCATCCTGGAACCGCTGATCTGGCTGGTCGCCAAGGGCGCCGGGATCGCGGGCGTCGTGGTGCTGCTGCCGGGGTCGGCGACCATCGGCTCGGTCGCGATCGGTTCGTTCCCCGAGAGCCCGTTCCTGCCGCCGAATGCGGCCTCGGCCGTGGTGCTCGTGATCTGGGCGGTCGCCGCCGGGGCGGCCGGTTGGTGGTACCTGCGCACGCGCGACATCTGATTTCGACAGCCGATCCGGCCGGAATTTCCCGCACGGGGTGCGGGAAACGCGGGGTGTCGGGGCGCGTCGGTACCGTCGAATCGACATGAACGACACCGACACCCTCCACCCCGAACCCGGCCGCGACGCGGGCTCGGCCGCAGGGCCGCCGTCCCGCGCGCGGCGCCGCCGGGTGCCCGACGCGGGCCGCGGCGGCTGGTTGCGGCGGCTCTGGACCGCCTGCGCGGGTCACCCGCGGGTGCTGGCCGGCGTCGTTCTGGCCGTGGTCGCGGGAGCCGGTGCGGAGGCCGCGGCACCGCTGGCCGCCAAGGCGGCATTGGACCGAGCCCGGCTGGGCGAGGTCGGGGCACTCGCGCCGATCGCCGGAATCCTGGTCGCCCTCGCCGTAGCCCGATTCGCGGCGACCTACGGGCGGCGCTGGCTCGCGGGGCGGCTGGCCCTCGACGTCCAGCACGAGGTGCGGGTGGACCTGCTCACTGCATTGCACCGCTACGACGGACCGCGGCAGGCCCGGTTGCGCACGGGTCAGGTGGTGTCGCGCTCGATCAGCGACCTGCAACTGGTGCAGGGACTGCTCGCGATGGCGCCGTTGTCGGCGGCATCGCTGCTCATCTTCGTCTTCGCCGCGGCCGCCATGCTGGTGCTCTCACCGCCGCTGGCGCTGGTGTCGCTGCTGACCGTGCCGGTCCTGGCGCTGGTGGTGTATCGCGTGCGGCCGCGGCTGCACGCGGCCACCTGGTCGGCGCAACAGCGAGCGGCCGATCTGGCCCAGCACGTCGAGGAGACCGTCACCGGCGTGCGGGTGGTGAAGGGCTTCGGCCAGGAAACGCGGATGGTGCGGATCCTGGAGGAGCACGGGCGGCGCCTCTACGCCCATCGAATGCGCGCGGCCCGCATCGATTCCCGGTTCGCGCCGACGGTGTCGGCGATTCCGCAGGCCGGGCTGGTGATCGTGATCGCCCTCGGCGGCACGCTGGCGCTGCACGCGGTGATCGGCGTGGGCACCTTCCTGGCCTTCGCGACCTACGTGACCATGATGGCGTCGAGCACCCGGATACTGTCCAACGTCCTGGTCATGGCGCAGCTGACCCGGGCGGCGGCCGAACGCGTCTACCAGGTCATCGACGACGCTCCGGAGACCGTCGACCCACCCGATCCGCAACCCCTGCCGGAGGGGCCGCTCGGCCTGCACATCCGGGGCCTCACCTTCGGATTCGAACCGGGCCGCCCGGTGCTGCGCGATCTCGATCTCACCGTGCGCCCCGGTGAGACGGTGGCGGTGATCGGGCCGGCCGGGTCCGGAAAATCGACGCTGACACTGCTGTTGCCGCGATTTTATGCGCCGGAGTCGGGGCGGATCAGCCTCTTCGGGGCGGACCAGGATCCGGAGACCGCCGGAATCGATATCGCGCGGGTGCGGGCCGCCGACCTGCGCGAGGCGATCGGCGTGGTCTTCGACGAGCCGTTCCTGTTCTCCGACACCATCTCCGCCAATATCGCCCTCGGCACTCCGGATGCCGATCCCGAGCAGATCCGAGCGGCCGCGCGCGCGGCCGCGGCCGACGAATTCATCCGCGCACTGCCGGACGGTTACGACACCGTCGTGGGCGAGCGCGGACTCACGCTCTCCGGAGGCCAGCGGCAACGCCTGGCCCTGGCGCGCGCCCTCCTCGCCGATCCGCGCATCCTCGTTCTCGACGACGCCACCTCGGCGGTCGACGCCGTCACCGAGGCCGCGATCTTCGACGCCCTGCCCGCCCACGGCCGCACCACACTGATCCTCGCGCACCGCGAATCGACCCTGGCACACGCGGACCGGGTCATCCGGTTGCCGGGACCGGGCGGGAGCTTCGCGGAGCCGGGTCTGGATGCCGCCGCATCGGGCGACGGATTCACACCCCGCGGGGCGACCGTCCCGGATGCCGAACCCGTTGCTGCCGAAGGAGATTCGAGCCCCGAGCCGGATGCGCCACCGGAGATGCGGGCCGCCCTGGCGAGCCTGGCTCCGGCCACCGAACTACCGGGGCTCGACGACCGCGAACTGGAACAGCCGGATCCGAAATTCCGGCTGGTGCGGTTGCTGCGGCCGGTGCGCTGGCTGCTGGCGGCCGTGGTCGCGCTGCTGGCCCTGGACGCGGCCATCTCGGTGGCGTTCCCGGCGCTCACCCGGTTCGCGCTCGACGACGGCGTCGGACAGCATCGCGGCACCGTCCTGGCGGCCGCGGCCGTCGCCGGGGTGGTGCTGGTGCTCGTGAGCTGGGTGGGCGAGGCACTGGGAACCCGGCTCTCCGCGCGCGGCGGTGAACGGGTGCTGTACGGGCTGCGGGTGCGCAGCTACGCCCATTTGCAACGACTCGGCCTGGACTACTACGAGCGCGAACTGTCCGGCCGGATCATGACGCGGATGACGACCGATATCGATGCGCTGTCGACCTTCCTGCAAACCGGGCTGGGCACCGCCCTGATCAGCCTGGTCACGGTCCTGGGCATCGTGATCGCACTGCTGGTGATCGACGCCGCGCTGGCCGTCGTGGTGTTCGTGGCGCTGCCGCCGTTGCTCGTGGCGACGATGTTCTTCCGCCGCGTGTCGGCCTCGGCGTACTCGGCCTCGCGGGAACGGGTGGCCACGGTCAACGCCGACTTCCAGGAGAACGTCGCCGGCCTGCGTGCGACCCAGGCCTACCGGCACGAGGCCGAGGCCGCCCGCCGGTTCACCGGCTACTCCGACCGATACCGCCGAGCCCGGTTGCGGGCTCAGCGCGCCATCGCGCTGTATTTCGCGTTCGTGCTGGCCTGGGCGGATCTGGCCCAGGCGGCGGTGGTGTATCTCGGGGCCCGCGAGGTCGCGCACGGCACCACGACCGCCGGCACCCTGGTCGCCTTCGTGCTCTACCTGAGCCTGCTGTTCGGGCCGATCACCCAGCTCTCCCAGGTTTTCGACGGTTACCAGCAGGCCCGGGTCGGGCTGCGGCGCATCGAAACACTGCTGCACACTCCGTCCTCGATCGCCGCCGATCCGGCCGATCCGGTCGAGATCGAGGGCGGCCTGCGCGGTGACGTGCGCTTCGACGACGTCACCTTCCGCTATCCCGATGCCAGAACACCTGCGCTGGACAGTGTTTCCCTGCACATTCCGGCCGGCTCGACCCTCGCGCTGGTCGGTGAGACCGGGGCCGGCAAATCGACGGTGGTCAAACTGCTGGCGCGCCTCTACGACCTTCCCCGCTCCCAGCCCGGCGGCGACGGAGCCGGTGCGGCAGTGCTCTCCGGATCCACGCACTCCGGATCCATTCGGGTCGACGAGATCGACATTCGTGACTACCGGCTCGCGCGGTTCCGTGCCCGGCTCGGGGTGGTCCCTCAGGAAGCTCACCTGTTCACCGGCGATGTCGCCAGCAACATCGCGTTCGGGAAACCTTGTGCCACAACGGCAGACATCGCCAGAGCCGCCGCGGCGGTCGGCGCACTCGACATGATCGAGACGCTGCCCCGGGGCATGGCCCAGCCGATCGGTGAGGGCGGGCGCGGGCTGTCGGCGGGCCAACGGCAGCTGATCGCGCTGGCACGCGCGGAACTGGTCGACCCGGATCTCCTGCTGCTCGACGAGGCCACCGCGGTGCTGGATCCGGCCAACGAGGAAAAGGTGCTGGTAGCGAGCAGATCACTGGCTCGCGGGCGCACCACGGTGATCGTGGCGCACCGTTTGGCGACCGCCGCGCGGGCCGATCGGATCGCGGTCGTCGCGCACGGCCGGATCGTGGAATTCGGCACGCACGCCCAGTTGCTGGCAAAGCGCGGAATCTATAACCGACTCTGGGAGGCAGCCGATTCCGACGAAGGAATATTCTCGACCCGGGACGAGTCGTCACCTATGAGGCTGGGTCTGTCCGGGGGTCGTTAACCGGACAGTGGCGCGGCGGTGCGCCTTCGCATGGCCGCGCTGGGGCACGCTGTCACGGCTGGGCCTATCCTCAGAAAGGGCGCATCGGCGCACATCGTGCCGATCGACCCGTGCCGGGCACGTCACAAACGTCGCAGCGCGAAGAACGAAATGAGGCGAACACCTGCTGTGAGCAGCTCAACATCCCAGTTCGGACAGAACCAGTGGCTCGTCGACGAGATGTACCAGAAGTACAAGCAAGATCCGTCGTCGGTCGATGAGAGCTGGCACGAGTTCCTCGCCGACTACACACCGGAGTCGCCGGGTGAGATAGCCAACAGCACTCCCGCCGCATCCGCGCCGACCGCCGCCCCCAGCGCGCCTGCCACTCCCGCTCCGGCCGCTTCCAAGGTCCACAACGCCGCGCCGAGGACCGCGCCCACCCCGGCGCCCGCTCCGGCTCCGGCTCCCGCCCCGGCGCCTGCCGCCCCGGCCGCCTCGGCTCCGGCCGCGCCGAAGGCCACCGCCGCCGTCTCGGCGGCCGCCGCGCCGCCGCAGGCCCGCGGCAGCAAGCCACAGGCCAGCACCACCCCGGCGCCGACCTCCAACGCCGCGCCCACCAAGACCGCTCCGGCCGAACCGGCCGCCGACGAGTCGAAGGTGCTGCGCGGACCGGCCGCGGCGATCGTCAAGAACATGTCGTCGTCGCTGACCATCCCGACCGCGACCAGCGTGCGCGCCATCCCGGCCAAGCTGATGATCGACAACCGGCTGGTCATCAACAACCACCTCGCCCGCACCCGCGGCGGCAAGATCTCGTTCACCCACCTGCTCGGCTACGCGATCGTCCAGGCGGTCAAGGCGTTCCCGAACATGAACCGCCACTTCGCCGAGGTCGACGGCAAGCCGAACGCGGTCACCCCCGCGCACACCAACCTCGGCCTGGCGATCGACCTGCCGGGTAAGGACGGCAGTCGCACTCTCGTCGTCGCGGCGATCAAGAACACCGAGACGATGTCGTTCGCGCAGTTCCACAGCGCCTACGAGGACATCGTCCGCCGCGCGCGCGACGGCAAGCTCACCACCGAGGACTTCACCGGCGTCACCATCTCGCTGACCAACCCGGGCACCATCGGCACCAACCACTCGGTGCCGCGACTGATGCCGGGCCAGGGCGCGATCATCGGCGCGGGCGCCATGGAGTACCCGGCCGAATTCCAGGGCATGAGCGACCAGCAGCTCGCCGAGATCGGGATCGGCAAGCTGATGACGCTGACCTCCACCTACGACCACCGCATCATCCAGGGCGCGGAGTCGGGCGACTTCCTGCGCACCATCCACAATTTGCTGATCTCCGACGAATTCTTCGACGAGATCTTCCACGGCATGGGTGTGCCCTACGAGCCGGTCCGCTGGCGCAAGGACATCAAAGAGCGCGGTGTCGACAAGAGCGTGCGCGTCCAGGAGCTGATCGCGGCGTATCGCAGTCGCGGCCATCTGATGGCCGACACCGATCCGCTGCGGCTGGTGAAGGACAAGTTCCGCAGCCACCCCGACCTCGACGTCACCCAGCACGGCCTGACCCTGTGGGACCTCGACCGCGAATTCAACGTCGCGGGCTTCCACGGCCAGGAGCGGATGAAGCTGCGCGACGTGCTGTCGGTGCTGCGCGACGCGTACTGCCGCCACGTCGGTGTGGAGTACACCCACATCCTGGAAACCGAACAGCTGCAATGGATTCAGCAGCGGGTCGAGCAGAAGCACGAGAAGCCGACCGTCGCGCAGCAGAAGTACATCCTGTCGCGGCTGAACGCGGCCGAGGCGTTCGAGACCTTCCTGCAGACCAAGTACGTCGGCCAGAAGCGCTTCTCGCTGGAGGGCGCCGAGTCCACCATCCCGATGATGGACGCCGTCATCGACCAGTGCGCCGAGCACGGGCTCGACGAGGTCGTCATCGGCATGCCGCACCGCGGTCGCCTGAACGTGCTGGCCAATATCGTCGGCAAGCCGTACTCGCAGATCTTCACCGAGTTCGAGGGCAACATGAACCCGGCCGCCACCCACGGCTCGGGCGATGTGAAGTACCACCTCGGCGCGCACGGCACCTACATCCAGATGTTCGGCGACAACGACATCGAGGTCTCGCTGACGGCCAACCCGTCGCACCTCGAGGCCGTCGACCCGGTGCTGGAGGGTCTGGTCCGCGCGAAGCAGGATCTGCTCACCAAGGAAGACCTGGTCACCAAGGGCGAAGAGGCGCGCACCTTCTCGGTGGTGCCGCTGATGCTGCACGGTGACGCGGCCTTCGCCGGCCAGGGTGTGGTCGCCGAGACGCTGAACATGTCGGGCCTGCGCGGCTACCGCGTCGGCGGCACGGTGCACATCGTGGTGAACAACCAGATCGGCTTCACCACCGCCCCGGAGAACAGCCGCTCCACCGAGTACGCCACCGATATCGCCAAGTCGATCGGCGCGCCGATCTTCCACGTCAACGGTGACGACCCGGAGGCCTGCACCTGGGTGGCCCGGCTGGCCACCGACTTCCGCGAGCGGTTCCACAAGGACGTGGTCATCGACCTCATCTGCTACCGCCGCCGCGGCCACAACGAGGGCGACGACCCGTCGATGACCCAGCCGTACATGTACGACGTCATCGACACCAAGCGCAGCGTCCGCAAGTCCTACACCGAGGCCTTGATCGGCCGCGGTGACATCTCGATGAAAGAGGCCGAGGACGCCCTGCGGGACTACCAGGGCCAGCTGGAGCGGGTGTTCAACGAGGTCCGCGAACTGGAGAAGTATCCGCCGGAGCCGAGCGAATCGGTCGAGCAGGAGCAGACCGTTCCGGGCACCGTCGTCACCGCCGTGGACAAGTCCGTGCTGCAGCGCATCGGCGACGCATTCCTCGGCGTGCCGGACGGCTTCAGCGTGCACCCACGCGTCAAACCGGTGCTGGAACGCCGCCGGGAGATGGCCTACGAGGGCAAGATCGACTGGGCCTTCGCCGAGCTGCTGGCCTTCGGCACGCTGATCGACGAGGGCAAGGCGGTGCGCCTGACCGGTCAGGACTCGCGTCGCGGTACCTTCACCCAGCGGCATTCGGTGATCATCGACCGCAAGACCGGCGCCGAGTACACCCCGCTGCACAACATCGGCAGCGAGAACCCGGGCTGGTTCGCGGTGCACGACTCGGCGCTGAGCGAATATGCCGCGGTCGGTTTCGAATACGGCTACTCGCTGGGCAATCCGGATGCGCTGGTGCTGTGGGAGGCGCAGTTCGGCGACTTCGTCAACGGCGCGCAGTCGATCATCGACGAGTTCATCTCCTCCGGTGAGGCCAAGTGGGGTCAGCTCTCGGAGGTCGTGCTGCTGCTGCCGCACGGTCACGAGGGCCAGGGTCCCGACCACACCTCCGGTCGCATCGAGCGGTTCCTGCAGCTGTGTGCCGAGGGTTCGATGACTGTGGCGGTCCCCTCCACTCCGTCGAACTACTTCCACCTGCTGCGCCGGCACGCGCTCGACGGCATCCGCCGTCCGCTGATCGTCTTCACCCCGAAGTCGATGCTGCGCAACAAGGCCGTGGTCTCCAACATCGAGGACTTCACCGACGCGAAGTTCCGCTCGGTGCTCGAGGAGCCGACCTACGAGAGCGGTGACGGCGACCGGTCGAAGGTCAAGCGGATCCTGCTGACCAGCGGCAAGCTCTACTACGAGCTGGTCGCCGAGAAGGCCAAGAAGAACCGTGACGACGTCGCGATCGTGCGTATCGAACAGCTGTACCCGATCCCGTCCTACCGGCTCAACGAGAAGCTCGCGACCTACCCCAACGCCACCGATCTGGCGTGGGTGCAGGAGGAGCCGGCCAACCAGGGCGCCTGGCCGTTCTTCGGGCTGAACCTGCCGGAGATCCTGCCGGACCGGTTCAACAAGCTGCGCCGCATCTCCCGCCGCGCCATGTCGGCCCCGTCCTCGGGTTCGTCGAAGGTGCACGCGGTGGAGCAGCAGGAGATCGTGGACGAAGCCTTCGCCCCCACGGAGTAGGTAGTTCCTCACCCCGGACGCCGGGCCGGATCGCTCTGTCGAGCGGTTCGGCCCGGCGTCTGTCGTATTCGGGGCGCTGTCGACTCCCGGACGCTGTCACATTCGGGCGTCGTCGATCGTCGTAGTGATGTGGCCGGCTCTTGTGCTAACACTCTTCCGCGTCGTATATTCGGCGTGGAATATTTGAGCCGGAACATGTCGGTCCGCCCGCGTAGTGTGCGGCGGCAGCGACGAAGGGAGTCGAGACCGATGTCCAAGCAGCCGGGTGCCACGTTGACGCCGTTGGCGATCTCGGTACTGGCGCTGCTGGAAGAAGACCGCATGCATCCGTACGAGATGTATCAATTGCTGCTCAAACGCCGGAAGGACAATCTGCTCAAGATTCGCCCCGGCTCGCTCTATCACACGGTGACCCGGCTGGCCGAACAAGGACTGGTCCAGGCGGAGGGTACCGAGCGTTCGGGTAACCGGCCGGAACGCACCACCTACTGCATCACCGAAGCGGGTACCGCGGCGCTGCGTACCCGGATCGCCGATATCGTGCGGCAGCCGACTCGTGAATATCCGATCTTTCCCATCGGCTTGGCGGAGGCACACAATCTTCCGGTCGACGAGGTGATCGCCCTGATCACCGAGCGGATCGGCTGGCTGGACAACGACATCACCGAACTCGACGCCATCCGCGAATGGGCGCGCTCCCGCGAGGTACCACGGCGGTACTGGATGGTGATCGACTATCTGCGAGGTGTGGCACAACACGAAGCCACGTGGCTGCGCGGTCTCATCGAGGAGTTGCGCGACGGTTCGCTGCCGTGGCTGGAATTCGACGAGGCCGGCACCCGTTGCCCCGACAGAACCGGTGACCTCGGCCACGACTGGGGCGCGGCTTTGACCGACGACGTACTCGCCGAGCTGCGGAAAGGTGGTGCGACCACTGCCCAGCACTGATCGGGCGCAGGTGCGCGTCGCGCCCCGAGACCTTCATACGAACCACCCATCGGTCGTCGTCGATCGATGCCGGGAACAGGAACGAAATCTATGACATCGCAAAGAAATCCGTGGCTGGCGCTGACCGCGCTGGTCGTCGGATTCTTCATGATCCTGCTGGATATGACCATCGTCGCGGTGGCCAATCCGGCGATCATGCAGGATCTGCATACCGACATCAACAAAGTCATCTGGGTGACCAGCGCCTATCTGCTCACCTACGCGGTGCCGCTGCTGGTCACCGGGCGTCTCGGCGATCGCTTCGGCCCGAAGAACGTCTATCTGGCCGGTCTGGCGGTCTTCACCCTGGCCTCGCTGTGGTGCGCGGTATCGGCCAACGTGGAGATGCTGATCGCGGCCCGCGCGGTGCAGGGCCTCGGCGCGGCGTTGATGACGCCGCAGACCATGGCCGTCATCACCCGCACCTTCCCGCCGGACAAGCGCGGCGCGGCGATGGGGCTGTGGGGCGGCGTCGCCGGCCTGGCCACGCTGGTCGGCCCGATCCTCGGCGGCGTGCTGGTCGACTGGCAGGGCTGGAACTGGATCTTCTACATCAACGTGCCGATCGGCGTGGTGGCGTTCGCGCTGGCAGTGTGGCTGGTCCCGAATCTGGAGACGCACCAGCACAAGTTCGACTTCGTGGGGGTGGTGCTCAGCGGTATCGGCATGTTCCTGCTGGTCTTCGGCATCCAGGAGGGCAATACCCGGGATTGGGACGCCTGGATCTGGACGATGATCATCGCTGGCCTGGTGGTGCTCGGCCTGTTCGTGGTGAACCAGGCGCGCAACAAGGACGAGCCGCTGGTGCCGCTGAGCCTGTTCCGCGACCGCAACTTCTCGATGTCGAGCGTCGCGATCGCCGCGATGGGCGCCGCGGTCACCTCGCTGATGGTCCCGGCGTACTTCTACCTGGAGGCGGTGCGCGAATACACCCCGACCCGCGCCGCGCTGGTCTTCGCGCCGATGGCCATCGTCACCGGCCTGACCGCGCCGTTCATCGGCAAGATCTCCGACCGGATGCCGCCGCGCATTCTGCCCACCCTCGGATTCGGAGTGTTCGCCCTGACCGTGTTCGGCTTCGCGGCACTGATGAAGCCGGACAGCTCCATCGTGCTGTTCCTGGCGGTCGCGGCCGTCGCCGGTCTGTCGAACTCCTGCATCTGGGCTCCGCTGGCCTCCACCGCCACCCGCAACCTGCCGATTCATCAGGCGGGCGCCGGTGCGGGCGTCTACAACACCACCCGCCAGGTCGGTTCGGTGCTCGGTAGTGCCGCGATCAGCGCGCTGGTCTCGGCCCGCATGTCCGCTCAGGGGCTGGGCAGCGGCCAGTTCGGCGAGGGCGGTGGCACCGGAATGGGCCATATCCCGGAGCAGATCATCGACAAATTCAGCACGGCCCTGGGCCAGGCGATGATCCTGCCCGGCGCGATTCTGCTGATCGGTGTGGTGGCGTCGGCCCTGTTCGTCGGCAGCTCGGCGAAGAAGCAGCAGGCGGCCGAGGCGGGCACCGAACCGGAGAAGGCCGGCATCCCCGGCTGAGCCCGCGAGAGAAACCGCTTCGGGTGATGCTGTGAGCGGTTATCCGATCCGGATCGTCCGGATCGGATAACCGCTCGCCCCGTCCGGGATGACGTCGGCGACGTCCGCGGTCTGCACTGTTCCGGTGCCGTCGGTGGCGCGGGCGCGGACGGTGTGGGTGCCCGCGGGAGCGTCCCAGTCGAAACTCCACTGCCGCCACGTGTCGACGGACGGTTCGGCGGCCAGGCGGGCGGGTTGCCACGGTCCGTTGTCGATCTGAACCTCGACGGCGCCGATGCCGCGATGTTGAGCCCAGGCGACACCGGCGATCGTCACCTTCCCGGCGCGGACGGCGCCGCGTGGGGTGTCGATACGGGTGCCGGTTTTGATCGGCCCGCGTTCGGACCAGCCGCGCCGCGTCCAATAGGCTTGGGCGCGATCGAATCTCGTGATCTCGAGTTCGGTGACCCACTTGGTGGCCGAGACGTAGCCGTAGAGGCCGGGCACGACCAACCGGGCCGGATATCCGTGTTCGACGGGCAACGGCTCACCGTTCATGCCGACCGCGAGCAGGGCGTCGCGACCGTCGGTGAGCGCGGCGAGCGGACTTCCGGCGGTGAAGCCGTCGGCGCTGCGCGACAACACCATATCGGCGTCCGGATGCGGGCCGGCCTCGGCGATCAACTCGTCGAGGCGATACCCCAGCCAGCTCGCGTTGCCGATCAGATCGCCACCGACCGGATTCGAGACGCAGGTCAGCGTCACCAAGCGTTCCACCGACGGCCGGCGCGCCAGATCGGCGTAGTCGAGCCGGATTTCGCGGTCCACCATGCCGTGGATCCGCAATGACCATGTCTCCTTGCTGACCTGGGGAACGGTCAGCGCGGTATCGATCCGGTAGAAGTCGGAATTCGGGGTGAGATACGGCGCCAGTCCCGGTACGCGCAGGTCTGCGGCCGGATCCACCGGCGGCACCGGCACATTCGGTGGCGGCAGCCGCACCGCCGCCCGCTCCCCCGCCACACTGCGCGCGCTCGCCCCGAGCACATGCCCGGCGATTCCCGCCGCGACCGCCAGCACCCCCACCCCGCCGATCCCGCGCATCACCTGCCGCCGATCGACCTGCGCCACATCGGTTTTCATCGCACGAGGCCAGGCAGCTCCGCGCGCACTCAGGCCGGCGTCGTCTCCGTGGGATCGCCCCGGCGTCCCCGCGGGGCGAGCACCGCCCGCGACCGGATCTTCTGCACCCGTCTCCGCACTCCTGGCCTCACCGGCACCGCCACCCGAGGCCGAACCGACCGCTGCGCCGTCGATACGGATGTCCGCCGCGCGCGTCCGGTCGTCCTGCGCCGCAGTGGATTTCGACGAATCGTGCGCAGCTGCCCCTCCACCGGCACCACCCCGCGCCATCGCCGGTGTACCGGCCGCCTCGTAGCGCCGAATCGGCCACCGCAGCGACCCAACAGCCAGCGCCACCCCGATGACCGACGGCAACGCCCAGGTCCAGTTGGCGGCCGGGCGTTCGAGTGCGGCCCACGCCGCCGCAACCCCGAAGACGCCGAGTACCACCGACCCGATCGGCCGCGTGGTTCGCTCGATCACGCCGACGAGCGCCGCGACGATCAGCGCCACCACACCCATCAGCAGGTACAGCATCATCTTGTCGTTCGTGCCGAAGGTGTCGATCGCCCATTCCCGCACCCCATCGGGCGTGTGGTCGACCACCGTCGCCCCGATCGCCGCCAACGGCGCGCTCCCCGCTCCGACCGGTACCGACACCAACTCCGCGACACCCAACGCCAGCCCCGCGGAGACGATCCCGCAGGCCGCGCGCAGTCCCGATCCGGCCATAACGGCGAGCGTACTGCGAATTCCGGCGCACCGGTCCGCCGCGAGAAGTACGGGCGCACCCCACTGCCGGCGCGGCCCCGGCCACTCGAAGCAATGGCAGGCGACCCGCGTTCGGTCGGGTACCGCCCCGAATCACGCGCGAGTGATCCAGCCCATGTCGGCGGTTCCACGGCAAGCACCCAGCCGCTTCTCAGGAATCGCGCGCTTAATTGAGAGAGGACCCGAATGCGTCGGGGCCGGGTCCGAGCCGACACACAGGATGTGACCGAACAGGACGTGATGAGCGTGTATCCGAACGAGGGCAATCGGCCGCACCAACCCGGACCGTACGATCCACGGCCGGGGGCGTACGGTCCGCACGGATATCCGGGTCAGCCGCCCTACCCGGGGCAGTATCCGGGTCAGCAGCCCTACCCGCCGCGAGGACGCGCGCCACGGCACGGTGTGACGTTCGGCATGCTGGCGGCCCTGGTCGCGGTGGTGGCGCTCACCATCGCGTTCGTCGGCTCCCGCATCGACGCCCACGGGCCGGGCCAGGCGGCCCCGTTCGGCCACGGCCAGGGTTCGGTGGTGCAGCCGGTCGATTCGCAACCGCAGTCCGCGGCGTTGGAACAGGCGGCGAACGCGGTGGTGCCGGGCATCGTCGTGATCAACACCGAACTCGGCATGCAGAACGGCGCGGGCGCCGGAACCGGCATCGTGCTCGGCTCGGACGGCACCATCCTCACCAACAACCACGTCGTGGAGGGCGCGACCGACATCTCGGCCACGGATCTCGGCAACGGCCGCACCTACACCGGCAGCGTCACCGGATTCGACCGGCAGGACGATCTGGCCGTGGTGAAGTTGCGGGGCGCCTCCGGTTTGCAGACGGCGCCGCTCGGCGATTCGGACCAGGTGAAGGTCGGCGACGCCATCGTGGGTGTCGGCAACGCGGGCGGCACCGGCTCCCCGACCGCCGCGGCCGGACGCGTCACCGCGCTGGACCGTGCCATCACCGCCAGCGACGAATCGGCCGGCGCCGCCGAGCAGTTGACCGGTCTGATCCAGGTGGCCGCGAACATCCAGCCGGGTGATTCCGGCGGTCCGCTGATCAGCAGCTCCGGCCAGGTGGTCGGCGTGAATACCGCCGCGTCCCAGGGTTTCCAGCTCGGCGCGAGCGGTGGTCAGGGCTTCGCGATCCCGATCGACAAGGCGAAGACGGTCGCCGCGCAGATCAGGGCGGGGAAGAGTTCGGACCGCGTGCACATCGGCGACTCGGCGTTCCTCGGTATCACGATGAGCGATGCCAACGGTGCCGGTGCGCTGGTCCGCAATATCGTGAGTGGCGGTCCGGCACAGGCCGCCGGCCTGGCCCCGGGCGATGTGATCACCGGCCTGGACGGCCACGGCATCGATTCGGCGACCACTATGACGAACACGATGGATCAGCATCACCCGGGCGACACCGTCACCCTCACCTGGGTGGACCGCTCGGGACAGAGCGAGTCCGGTCAGGCGTCGCTCGCACAGGGCCCCGTGGGCTGACCCGGCACCGACGACATCGGCCCCGCCGACATCCCAGCGAGGATGCGGCGGGGTTCGCGCATCGGCCGAGAGCCTCTCAGTCCGCGACCGGCGCGGGTCGCTCCCGCCCCGACGAGTTCAGCCGGATCTCGATCTCGTCGGCCTTCTTGTCCGGGACGGGCTCGGACGTGACCCGCACACCCACCACCGCACCGGATTCCCGGTCGACGAACGACAGCGGCGGCTTCCCGTCCTGCAGATATTTGTCGCCCCACTGCATCAGCGACAGGAATATCGGCAGCAGATCCTCACCGGCCGCGGTGAGGCGGTACTCGGCGCGCTCGCGCCGGCCGGGTTCGCGATACGGCACCCGTTCCACGATGCCCGCCGATTCGAGCTGTTTGAGCGCACGCGACACCGCCGGTGCCGACGTTCCGATCCGGGTCGCGAAATCCTCGAATCGTGTTGTCCCGTAGAAACATTCGCGGACGACGAGAAACACCGTGCGAGTGCTGAGCAGCTCGAGCACCCGCCCGGCCGAACATCGGTCACCGATCGACCAGGCATCCCGGTCGCTCAGCCGCGGCTCGAACATCATCGACACGGGACCATGTTACCTAACGCTTGCGTTACCCAGCCAGCTGTGCTGTCATCTACCTAACGAGATCGTTACCCAGAGGGTGAGCAGCAGCCCCGAGCGATCCGAAAGGACGAGAGATGGCCGGAATCGAAGGCGCGGTCGCACTGGTGACGGGCGGGCAACGGGGGCTCGGCAGAGCCTTCACCGACGAACTGCTCCGGCGCGGCGCCGCCAAGGTCTACACCACCGCCCGCTCTCCGAAGGCCGCCGACGACCCCCGCGTCGAACCGCTCGCCCTGGACGTCACCGACGCCGATTCGGTTGCCGCCGCGGCACATCGAGCCCGCGACGTCGAGATCGTGGTGAACAATGCCGGCGTTCTCCTCCCCGCGCCGCTGCTGACCGCCGATATGGCCGATATCGTCACCACGTTCGACACCAACGTCTTCGGCCCGCTGCGGGTGGCGCGGGCGTTCGCGCCGATTCTGGCGGACAACGGCGGCGGCGTCCTGATCGACATCCATTCGGTGCTGTCGTGGGCCGCGGGCGCGGCGGCCTACGGCGCGTCGAAGGCGGCGCTGTGGTCGCTGACCAATTCGCTGCGGCTGGAGCTGGCCGCCCAGCGCACGCAGGTGGTCGGTGTCCATCTGGGATTCGCCGATACCGAGATGGTGCGGCGCCTCCCGGGTGACAAGCTCGCGCCGAGCGTGGTGGCCGAGGCCGCCTTCGACGGCGTGCTGCGCGGAGATACCGAGGTGCTGGTCGACGACATCACCCGCGGGGTGAAGGCGGCACTGTCCGGTCCCGTCGAGGGCCTCGCACTGACCATCTCCCGCTGAACCTGTTTCCGCACACCATCTTTCGAAGGAATCACCGATGCCACTGTGGCATGTCTATCATCCCGCCGACACCTATTCCGACGCCGACAAACAGGATTTCGCCCGGGACATCACCGCGCTGTACAGCTCCTTCGGCCTGCCGGAGTTCTACGTCGTCGTGCTGTTCCGGGAGATCGAGCAGACGTCCTTCTTCGTCGGCGGGAAGCCGTCGAACACCACCGTGCGAATCGTCGTGGAACATCTCGCCCGCCATCTGGACGACCCGCAGCTGCGCAAGCGGTCGACGCAGCGGCTCAACTCGATCATGGAGCCCTACACCGGCGCCCGCGGACTGCACTGGGAATTCCACACCTACGAATCCCCGCGCGACCTGTGGATGATCGACGGATTGTTCCCGCCGGACGCCGGCAGCGAGGCCGAAAAGGCGTGGGCGCGCGCCAACGAACCCAGTCCCTACAGTTAGCCGCCGTAGAGATTGATCATCCACGGCACCGAGAATTTGTCGGTGACCATGCCGAACTGCTGCGCCCACTCGGTCTTGCCCAGCGGCATGGTGACCTGCCCGCCCGCGGACAACCCGGTGAAGATCCGGCCGGCCTCGGCCTCGTCGTCCACGTCCAGGCAGACGCTGAACGGCACGTTGTCGTGGTTGATCTTCTGATCGGGCGGACAGTCCGAGCCCATCAGCAGCTGATCCTCCCGCCAGGTCAACGCGGCGTTGGCGATTCGCTTGCCCACTTCGTCGGGCAGATTCCCGCCACCACCGCCACCCATGTCGCGATAGCGGACCATCTGCAGTTCCCCGCCCAGTACCGACTGATAGAAGGTGAATGCCTCCTCGGCATCACCGTCGAACAACAGATATGCGGTAGCCGACTTCACGATTGCCTCCTCCGGAATGGATACGGGCCTGCGGCCGGCGGCCGCGGCCCCATAGAGGAGACGGCGGCAGCCGGAGAAAATCATCGCGGGTGATCGCGCATATCGTCGCATGTCGCGAACGCGAACGGCCCGCCTTCGCGAAGAAGGCGGGCCGTTCGTCGTACGGGCGGGCTCAGCCGTAGATCGCCTCGACCTCGTCCGCGTAGTTCTTCATCACCACGTTGCGCTTGAGCGACATCTTCGGCGTCAGCTCACCGCTCTCCTCGGTCCAGTCGACCGGCAGGATGCGGGTCTTCTTGATCGCCTCCGCATGCGAGACCAGCTTGTTGGTGTCCTTGACCGCCTTGTCGATCTCGGCGGTCAGTTCGGGCAGCTCGATCAGCTTCTCGATCGGGGTGTCCTCGGGCACGTTGTTGCGAGTCTTCCAGCCCGGCAGCGCCTCCGGGTCCAGGGTGATCAGCGCGCCGACGAACGGCTTGCCGTCGCCCACCACCATCACCTGGCTGATCAGCGGATGCGAGCGCAGGGAGTCCTCGAGCATCGCCGGAGAGACGTTCTTACCGCCGGCGGTGACGATGATTTCCTTCTTGCGGCCGGTGATCGTGATGAAGCCCTGCTCATCGATCGCGCCGAGATCGCCGGTCTTGAACCAGCCGTCGTCGAAGGCGTCCTCGGTGGCGGCCGGGTTGTTCCAATACCCGGCGAACACGACCGGGCCGCGCAGCAGCAGCTCGCCGTCGTCGGCCACCTTGGCGGCGTGACCACCGAGCGGGCGGCCCACCGAGCCGACCTTCAGGTGCTCGGGGGTGTTCACCGACACCGCGGCGGTGCTCTCGGTCAGACCGTAGCCCTCGTAGATCGTGACGCCGATGCCGCGGAAGAAGTGGCCCAGCCGCGCGCCGAGGGGCCCGCCGCCGGAGACCGCGGATTTGCAGCGCCCGCCCATGGCCTCGCGCAGTTTGCCGTAGACCAGCTTGTCGAACACGGTGTGCTTGACCTTGAGCACCAGGCCCGGGCCACCGTTGTCCAGCGCCTGGCTGTACTCGACGGCGGTGTCGGCGGCGAGATCGAAGATCTTGCCCTTGCCACCGTCGTGCGCCTTCTGCTTGGCGCCGTTGAACACCTTCTCGAAAACCCGTGGCACCGAGAGGATGAAGTCCGGCTTGTACTCGCCGAACTGCTCGACCAGCGTCGACCAGTCGGCCGTGTGCGCGACGGTGACACCGGCGTCGAAGGCCGCCAGCGCGACCGCGCGGGCGAAGACATGGGCCAGCGGCAGGAACAGCAGCGAGCGGTGGCCCGGCTTGAGGAACTGCGGCATCGCGGCGCGGTCGGCGGCGGATTCGGCGTAGAGGTTGGCATGCGAGAGCATGACGCCCTTGGGCCGGCCGGTGGTGCCGGAGGTATAGATCAGCGACGCCGGTGAGGCGGCCTTGACCTGCTTGCGGCGCTCGTGCACGGCCTCGTCGCCGAGGTCCTTGCCGCGGGCGACCAGGGTGTCGATCGCACCGTCGTCGATCACCAGCGGCTCACCCAGTTCGGGCAGACCGTCCTCGATTTCGGCGATGGTGGCTCGATGCCGGGCGTTCTCGACCACGATCAGCTTGGTGCCCGAATCCGACAGGATCCAGCGCGCCTGTTCGGCGGAGGAGCTGTCGAAGATCGCGACGGTGCAGCCGCCGGCCGCCCAAATGGCGAAGTCCAGCACGACCCACTCGTACCGGGTGGAGGCCAGGATGGCGACCCGGTCGCCGAGTTCGATGCCGGAGGCGATCAGTCCCTTGGCCACCGCGGTGACATGCTTCGCGAACTCCGCCGCGGTGACATCTGTCCAACCGCCCTTGCCGTCCGGCCTGTTGAACACCACCAGGCCGGGCGTGCGCTCGGCGTGCCGGAAGGCGCCATCGGACATATTGGCGTCTTCGGGGATGGTGTAGGTAGCCGGGACTTCGAACTCTCGCATCGGTGCCCTTCCACGTGGTCTACTCGCCAGTAATTTACGCCAGCCGCAACGGCAGGCTCCGCCCGGCCGCCCGGTCGAGAATTTCGACGTGGATGCGGCCGGGCGGAACGTGTCCTACGGCTTCTATCCTATGGACCCGGTTTGCGCTGGTTGCAGCGATTGACCGAGGAATCCTGCCAGTTCACGCGCCGCGAGCGCGGCCGGCGCCACCAGCGACGCCTGCAGCTGCGAGACGTGCCAGAGCCCGCGCGTCACCGAGAACTGAACCGGCACCTCCGCCACCCGCAGCGCGGCCGCCAGGCGCACGCACTGCGAATGCAGCAACTCGCCCTCGTCGACCTGGACGTAGGTCGGGGGCAGCCCACTCAGCGACCCGAGCAGCGGCGCGTAGCCCGGATCCAGCGGATCGCCGTCGCCCAGGTAGGCGGCGGCGCACAACCGCGACCACGCCTTGTTGACCACCAGGTCCCGCTCGCGCGCCGGCAGCTCGTTCGGATCGGCCCACGGGGCGATCAAACCCAGTGCGGCGGGCCGCATTCCGTGCCGGTCACGCAGGCGCAACGCCAGCGCGAGCGACAGTCCGCCGCCGGCGGAGTCGCCCGCGACCGCGATCTGCTGCGGCGCCAGGCCGGTGGACACCAGCTCCAGGAATGCCGCCTCGGCATCGTCGAGCGCGGCCGGATACGGATGCTCCGGCGCCAGCCGGTAGTCCGGAACGTAGACCGGACAACCGATGTCGCGCGCCAGATGCGCCGCCAGCGACCGATGGGTGGCCGGCGACCCGATGGTGTACCCACCACCGTGCAGATACAGCACCGCACTCGAGCTGTCGGCCGCACCGGCGGTCACCCGCTCGGCGGGACGGCCGCCCAGGCGCATCCGATGCACCCGGGTGCCGGCGGGCAGCGTCTGCAGCACCGAACCGGCGTCGAGCAGGGAGCGCTGCGCCTCCCACGGCAGCCGGCTGTGCATGGCGAACCGGAACATCGGCCCGAGGACGGCCCGCACGACGGGCAGCGGCAAGGACACGGATTTCGAAAAACCAGGCATCACAGTCTGTTCCCGCGGCGAATCAGGGCAGGAACCGGCTGTTGACGACGTTCGCGATGCGCTGATAGTAGGACGCGGTGGTGCGCACGAACAGATCGAGCGCCTTCGCCTCCCAGCCGATCAGCACGCGCCCGTGGCCCTTGCGCACGGCCTCGGTGATGGTCTGCGCGGCCATCTCCGGGGTGTGCAGAGCGAGCTGCTTGTCGAAGAACGAGGAGAACTTCTGGGCGTCGATCCCCTCCGCGTAGGTGGCGTTGCGCGCCACGGCGGTCTTGATACCGCCGGGATGAACACATGTCACCTTGACCGGATGCTTGCGCGCCATCATCTCCTGGCGCAGCGATTCGGTGAACCCGCGCACCGCGAATTTGGCTGCGTTGTACGCACTCTGGCCCGGCACCGCGATCAGGCCGAACAGACTGGACACGTTGATCACGTGGCCGTCGCCGGATTCGATGAGGGCGGGCAGGAACGCCTTGGTGCCGTTGACGACGCCCCAGAAATCGACATCCATGATGCGCTCGATGTCTTTGAACTGGGAATCGACCACCTCGCCGTGGAAGGCGATACCGGCGTTGTTGTAGATCTGGTGCACCACGCCGAAGTGCTTTTTCACCTCGTCGGCGTAGAGCAGCACCGCTTCACGCTCGGCCACGTTGAGCCGGTCGGACTTCACCTGCGCACCCAGCGCCTCGACGCGGCGGACGGTTTCGGCCAGGCCCTCGGTGTCGATGTCGGAGAGTGCGAGTTTCGCGCCCCGGCGGGCCAGATTCTCGGCCAGCGCGCGGCCGATACCCGAGCCGGCGCCGGTGATCACACATACCTTGCCCGTGAAATAAGCGTCATTGCTCACTGTGCTGTTACCACTTTCAGATCGGAGCGGTCTGCCCCGTCGGTCGATCGGGTCGTGTCGTATGCCGCGACGTCGAATTTCTCGGTCAGCTTGCGGAAGCGGAAGGTGAAATCGGGCCACAGCGTGGTGTTGTTGCCGTGTTTGTCGAGATACCAGCTGGCACAACCACCGTTGAGCCAGACACTGTTGGACATGCGGTTCTGCAGATCGCGGTTGTAGCTGTCCTGCACATCCTTGCGCACCTCGACCGTGCGCAGGCCGCGCTGGTCGAAGGTGTCGATCGCGTCGGCGATGTAGTTGATCTGCGATTCGATCATGTACACCATCGAGGTGTGGCCGAGGCCGACGTTCGGCCCGAGCAGGAAGAACATGTTCGGGAAGTTGTGGATCGCCGCACCCTTGTAGCCCTGCTGCCCGATCTCGTCGAACAGTTCGGTCAGCGTGCGGCCGTCGCGGCCCGCGATCGTCTCGTACACCGGCGAATCGGTGACGTGGAATCCGGTCGCCACGATGAGGGCGTCGATCTCGCGCTCGGTGCCGTCGGCGGTGACGATCGAATTCGCGCGGATCTCGCGAATGCCGTCGGTGACCACGTCGACGTTGTCGCGGCCGAGCGCCGGGTAGTACTCGTTCGAGATCAGCATGCGCTTGCAGCCGATGCGGAAATTCGGCGTGACCTTCTCCCGCAGCTGCGCGTCCGGCACCTCGAGCCGCAGCTTCAGCCGGGCGAGGCCTTCCAACGCGAGCATGGCCGGCGGGAATTTCGCCAGGCCGACGACCTGCGTCTCACGGGCGGCGTAGATGGCCGCGCGCGACAACTTCTGCACGCCCGGAACGTATTTGAAGGCCAGGCGCTCGGGCAGGGTGTACGGGCGGTCGATCCGCGGCAGCAGCCACGGCGCGGTGCGCTGGTACACGTCGAGGTGGGCCACCTTCGGCGCGATCGACGGCACGATCTGGATGGCCGAGGCGCCGGTGCCGATCACCGCGACCCGCTTGCCGGTCAGATCCGCGTCGTGATCCCAGCGCGCGGAGTGGAAGATGCGGCCCTGGAAGTCGTTGATGCCCTTGATATCCGGAAGGTTCGGCTCGCACAGCGCGCCGACGGCGGAGACCAGGATGTCGGCGGTGAACGCACCCTTGCTGGTCTGCACCTCCCAGCGGGCCTGCTCCTCGTTCCACCGGGCGCCGGTCATCTCGCAGTCGAAGATGTGCTTGTCCCGCACGCCGTGACGATCGGCCACGCCCTGGATGTAGGCCTGGATCTCCGGCTGCTTGGAGAACGAGCGCGACCAGTTCGGATTGAGCGCGAACGAGTAGGAGTACAGCTGCGACGGCACATCGCAGGCCGCACCAGGGTAGGTGTTGTCGCGCCAGGTTCCGCCGACATCGTTGCCGCGCTCCAGCACCAGGTAGTCGTCGCGACCCTGCTGGCTCAAGCGGATGGCCAGGCCCAGGCCCGAGAATCCACTGCCGACGATCAACGTATGCACATGACGCGCCCCCGCGACACCGCGGCTCCGCCCATCACGGCCTTCGCGGCGCTCTCCGTGGTCACGCAAGCTACCGCCTCCGAGCCCGTCGCTACGGCCGTTGTCTGTAACCCTACGACTCATGTATCCAAGCCTACGATCCTATTGAGCAGGAGTCAACAGTATTGACTACCGTTCAGTAGGATGGCAACCGTGAGTGACAACGGTCCCGGCACCAAACGGGTGCGGCTGAGCCCGGGCGAACGCCGCGAACAGCTGGTGTCCCTGGGCGTGAAAATGCTGCGCGACCGCACGCTGGAGGACATCTCCATCGGGGAGATCGCGCGGCAGGCCGGAATCTCGCGCGGCCTGCTGTTCCACTACTTCGCGTCGAAGCAGGATTTCCAGCGCGCCATCGTGCGCCGCGCCAACGAGGAACTACTCGCTCGCACCATGCCCGACCGCAGCCTCGATCTGTTCAGCATGCTGCGCGACGCGGTCGAACGCTATATCGATTACGTCAGCGAGAACCGGATCTCCTATCAGGGCCTGCTGCGCGGTCCCGCCAGCGGCAGCCCCGAACTGGTGGCCCTCGCCGACGCCACCCGCGATGCCATGGTGGACCGCATCCTCGCCGAAACCCCGCTGGCGGCGGACGATCCCGAACTGCCGCGGCTTCGCCTGGTCTTCCGCGGCTGGATCGCGTTCGTCGAGGAGACGACGCTGATCTGGTTGCGGGAGGAGCAGATCAGCCGTACCCAGTTGATCGACACCCTGGTCGGCGCACTGCCCGCGCTCGCCATGCATCCGGTGCTCACCGAATGGCTGGCCGGTTCGGCCGGCGGCAACGTCCTGCCCGCGTGAGCTCAGTCCTCGTGCGCGTAACCGGCGCGATCGCCGCGCCGCGGTAGCCAGAGCGCGGTGACCACCGCGGCGACCAGAATCATGATCGCCGACACCAGCAGCGCTACCTCGAGCCCGCGGTGGAAGGCCTCGTAGGTGGCGTGGATGACCCGGTTCACGATCGGTCCGTAGGCAGCCGAGGCCGCCGCGTCACCCCCGGCCGGAACATTGCCGGTCTCGATGGCGTCGATGACGATGGCCTGGAAATTCGCCGGAACGCCGATCTGCCGCAATCGATCTCGCAGATCCGAGTTCAGGAACGAGTTGACCAGCGAACCCAGTGCGGCCACACCGACCACCGCCCCGACCTGACGCATGGTGTTGGTGGCCGCGGCGGCCATGCCGGAGTGTTCGGCCGGAACCCCGGACAGAACGGCCGAGGTCAGCGGCACGACCGCGATGCCGAAACCGAGACCCGCGAGCATCAGGGCCAGCGCCAGGGGCGTGAATTCGACCGTGACACCGAGGAACTGGCGAGTGAGCAGGATACCCGCGGCGCCGAGCACACACCCGGCGATCATCGGCGTCCGGGAGCCGCGCAGCGCCACCCAGAATCCGGAGATCAGCGAGCCGACGATGATCGCCACGGCCATCGGGCCGAAGACCGCGGCGGTTCGCCAGCCCGAATAGTCCAGCACCTCCTGCAGATACAGCGCGGTGAAGAAGAAGATCGAGAAGATCCCGAAGTAGACCGCGAACGCGACCACCAGCGCACTGCGCACCAGCGGGCGCTCCAGATAGCGGAAGTCGAACATCGGATTGGCCGCGCGCGACTCGACCACCAGGAAGGCGACGAAGGCGATCGCTCCGATCACGAACAGCGTGATCACCGAGGCGGCCGAATAGCCCACCTGCTCACCGGAGATGGCCGCGTAGATCACGCAGCCGAGAAATGTTGCGCCCGAGACGAATCCGGCCCAGTCGACCGGGCCCGGTTGCGGATCGGCGCTCTCCGGCACGAACTTCAGCGCCGCCGCCAGCACCACCACGCCGACGATCAGGTTGAACCAGAAGATCGAACGCCAGCCGAACGCCCCGACCAGCACACCGCCGATCACCGGCCCCAGCGCCAGCGCCAATCCGGAAACCGCCGCCCACGCGCCCAGTGCCTTCGCGCGGGCGCCGCGATCGGGGAAGAGGTGCCTGATCACCGACAGCGTGCCCGGTTCGGAGGCCGCCGCACCGACACCCATCACCGCACGACCGGCGATCAGGATCGTGACACTGCCGGCCACCGCGGACGACACCGAGCCGATCGCGAACACGATCAGTCCGCCGACCATGACGCGTTTGCGCCCCCATCGGTCGCCGAGGGTGCCCGCGGTGAGCATCAGGCTCGCGAACACCAGCGTGTAGGCATTCACCACCCACTGCAGCGACACCACACCGGCATGCAGGTCGGACTGGACCGCGCCGAGGGCGACGCTGACGATCGTGGTGTCGAGGAAGGTGACGAACAGGACGGCCGTGACCACCGCGAGCGCCACATAGGGACGCTCGGCTCCGGTCGATGGAGGTTGCGCCGCAACGGGATCCCTCGCCGACGACGTCATCGCGACCTCAACTGGTCGGCGCAGGAACGATGGTGGGCCCGCCCGGCGCCGCCGTTGTCGCGCCCGGAGCCGGCGACGCACCCGGGGCCGGCGTCGCCGAGGCCGCACCGCAGACCGGCGGGGCCGCGCCCTCCAGCGTGAGCAGCGCACAGAAGGTCGCGGCAGTCACCTTCCAGGTGCCCTCGATCCGCACGGCGCCGCCCTGCTGACCGGACAGCGCCGGAGCGCCGTTGAACAGCACGTCGAAGGTGACATCGGCGTGGTCGGTGCTGGTACTCGCGACATTGGTGACCTTGGCCGAGGCGGATTTGGCCATCGGCGAATCGGCCTGCGCCTTGATCGCGGCGGCGAATGCGGGCCCGTTCTCCAGGAGGGCGACCTTCTGGTCGGCGGAGGTGGATCCGTCGAAGAAGCGCTCGAAGTTCCGGCTGACCGCCTGGGTCACCGTCGGCGTGCCGCTACTCGATGTTTCGGCGGACTTGCCGCCGGAGTCGTTGCTGCCGCACGCCGCGGTCACCAGCGCGGTAAGAGCGCATGCCGCAAGCATTTTCGCCACGATCGCACGATCGAACATCATGCGGCCTCCCTCGGTGACGGTAGGCTCGGTGATCAACTCGCTCGAAGACTACTCGCCGGACCGGGACTACGGACGCTTATCGGACACGAATGTGGTATCGGCGAGTTCGGCCAGTACGTCGGGCAACTCGGCGGCGACCGCCCGCGCCTCGAGGATCGCCGGATCCACCGAGAGCCCGATCCCCACGTCGCCGTTCCAGCTCAGCACCCCCGCGACCAGCGGCACTCCCGGCGCCGAGGGCAGAATCGGAAACACTTGGGTGATCGGCATATTCGCGAAAGTCATCGCCAGATCGGGACCGGCCATGTTGGAGACGATCGCGTGGAAGAACCGCCCGCCGTATACCGACCGCGCGAAGGCCCCCACCGCCGGTTCGGGAAACACCCTGAGCACCCGGTCCATCACGAAATGCGAGGCGAGCGCCCGGGTCCCGGAATGCAGCCGGTCGCTGCGGGTGCGGATCTCGGCCAGTCGTTGCGCCGGGGTCGCCGCCGTCAGCGGGATGTCGATCATCACGGCGGCGGTGGAATTGCCCTCCGCCCCCGACGTCGGGTCGCGCACCATCAACGGCACGGCCACCCGGATCTGCCCGCCGAGTCGCTCGCCCAGGTCGGGACGAAGACGCTGCAGCGCGGTGACGGTGACGCTCAGCAGCACATCGGTCACCCGGGCGCGATGCGAACGAGCTACGGCCCGAACGGTTTCCAGATCCAGTGAGCAGACGGTGAACACGCGTCGCAGACAGTCGTCGGGCAGTGTTCCCCTCGGCTGGGCGTCGGCGGCCAACTGCGCCAGACCGGCCGCGGTGCCGGCGACGGCGGTCCCCCAGCTCGGCGGCTCACGCTCGGCCACCGGCAGATCGATGGTCGGTCGCAGCAGGCGCAGCGCCTGCACCACCGTGCCGATGCCGTCGGCGACCACGTGATGCAGCAGGAGGACCACACCGATCGCGCCCGCCTCCGGGTCGCGCACCAGGACGAGCCGCCACAGCGGCCGATCCTTCGGCAGCACCTCGGCGGCCAGATCCGTGACCACCCGGCTGATGCCGTCCACGCGCCGTGCCACCGCGCTCGGCGTCATGGTCGCCTCGGCCGTCGCCGGACCACGTGATTCCACCGCCGCGGACTCCCCGGTGCCCGCTGCCGGGCCGACGGCGACACCGGTGGTGAGCACTGCGCTGAAAGTCGCTGGGCCATCGGGATATTCACGATCTCCGTCCGCCGCGAGCCCAGCCCCTCGACGGCCCGGGTCGCCGACGGCATCCGACGAGCTACCCGCGATCGTGCGCTCGGTGACGTGCCAGTCCCAGTCGACCGGACTGTCCACCCAACGTGCCCGGCGCCACCGCCCCGGCTGGTCCAGACGCTGCTGGAACCGCGGCAGATGTGCCAGCTCGCCCTGGACCAGCTCCCGGACCGCGGCGAGGCCGGGCCCGCCGTCGGCCCGCGGCCGGAACACGACCATGCCGCCCACCTGCTGCGGAATGCCGGACTTCTCGATATGCAGGAAGAAGGCGTCGGCGGGTGGCACCACGGGCGGTCGCGCGTACCAGCGGTCGACCGACTGGATGCTCACCGCGACGAAGGCCACCGCGATCACCGCATCGAGGATGAAGTGATTCGCGGTCGCGACGATCACATAGGTGGTCAGTCCGACGTGGAAGGCGCTGAGCATCTGCACCGCCCAGCCGCCGGAGACCCGGGCCAGCACCACACTCACCCACAGCGCCCAGCCGACGTGCAGCGACGGCACGGCCGCGAGTTGATTCGCGCCCGACACCAGCGACGAACCCCAGGAACCCCAGGTGTGGCCGTCGACGACGGTGTCGGTGAAGTGCAGCTCGGGCAGCAGCCGCGGCGGAGTGACCGGGAAGAACGCGAAACACGCGATGGCCAGGACGTTCAGCAGCAGAAACGAGTCGCGGGCGCGGGCGTATTCGGCGCGGCGGCGAAAATACAGCCAGAACAGCAGCGCGAAGGCACTGATGATGTAGGTGAAGGCGTATTCGTAGTTGGCCAGGGTCGCGAGCAGCGCGCGCGATTCCAGCCAGCGGTTGAGCGGGCGCTCGACGTCGATGGCGAGCCACTGTTCGAGATCGACGATGCGATGGGCATTGCGATCGGCCGATTCGCGGCGAGCCGGGGTGTGCAGGGCGTCGACCGCCAGGTACAGGCCGAAGACCGCGAGCCCGACCACACAGTCCCGCCACAGCACCGGACGCGACGGATTGCCCACACAACCGTCATAACACATGTGTCGCAAGCTTTTACGACATCAGGCTGGGCGATTCGTCGGTTATCTCCTTGTTACCGGCGTAGAACGCGCGGGCCAGCGGCGAATGGGCGAGTCCGCCGATACCGGCCGCGATCAGCGCTCCGGCGACCGCGATCCCGGCCAGCGACCCGGCGGTGTGCGGGAGCGCGACCTTGAAGGCCAGCACGCCGACCACGTAACTGACGATCGGATTCGTCACGCTCATAGCCGCGATCGCCCACGGCAGCGGACCGGCGGCGAAGGCGGTCTGTTCCAGTACCAGCCCACTGAGTGTGGAGACGGCGAGCAGATAGCCGGGCCAGTCGGTGGCGGTGGCGGGAATGCCGCGATAGATCAGATCCTCGGTGGTCAGCTTCATGAAGACGGCGCTCATCGCGAAACAGACACCGGCGGCCACCGCGACGAGATTGGCCGCCACCCAGATCGGACAGCGGATGCTGATCAGGGCCAGCAGCGCCACCAGCCCCGCGGCGGAGAAGGTGGCCAGCAAGACGCGGCCGCGATCCGGATCACCCTCCAGCGGCGCCACGCCGCCGACGCCGAACAGCACGCCCAGCCCGGCGCAGACCAGCAGCGCGAACCAGATGTCGCGGCCGCGCGGGCGACGCCGGCGTCCGAACGCCTCGAGCGGAACCGCGAACAGCAACTGCGTCGACATCAGCGGCTGCACGGCGGCCACCGAGCCCAGATGCAGCGCCGCCGCCTGGGTGAGGAAACCCGCGAGATTCGTGATCCAGCCGCGCAGCCAGGTGCCGCTGCGCAGCAGACGGTGCATGAGTGTGGTCATACCGAAGACCCGGGCCGCCCGGGGTTGTTCGGCGACCACGATGCGCGCCGCGCGCTGTTGCAGATAACCGGCCGCGGCGAACAAGAACGCGGCCAGCACTCCCAACGCGATGACCAGGACCATGCGGACCCCCGCTCAGGTGATCTATTCGCACTGTACGCCCGAATCCGTGCCGAACCTGATCATGAACGACGCGCCGGAACGGCGGACGGACGGGGTGCTCAGAGGGCGTGTTCGTCGAGCCAGGTGCGGGCGAGCTCGGCCGCCGAGGCGTGTTCGTCACGGACGCGGCGGACCATGGTCGCGAGGTCGGCCGTGGTGAGCTCGCCGGCGACGTAGTTGAGTTTCTTGATCTGCCGCTGGTCCAGGGCGCCCTGCCGCAGCAGCGGGACGACATTCTGGGCGCGGAAGGCATACGCCGGATCGGTGACGACGGCCGGATCGCCGGGCCCGCCCGGCAGTAGTGGGACGGCCGAGGTGAACACACCCGCATCGACGGTGCCGTCGCGCAATGCCTTGCGCAGCTCGGCATCACCGGGAAATTCGACGTGGCGGGTGATATCGCAGCCGTAGACCGTGCGCAGCGGAGTCACTACGTCGCGCTGCGGGTCCGGCGGCGTCCGCAGCGGGTCGAGTTCGCGCCCGCCGGCGATACCGACGGTGAGGTCACCGCAATGCGGTGCTAGGTCGGCCGCATTCGCCGGGTAGCGCGCGGCCGCGGCGGGGCCGAGCGCGAACTGCGGTCGCAGATCGGTGGCGTCGGCGAGATCGGACACCGCCAGCCCCTCCGGGACGGCCCGGCTCAGATCGTCGGCGACCGAGCCGACATAGCGCGCCTCGAGCGTCACCGGCGTCCCCGCGGTCATGTCGACCGGTGGGCCGGGGTCGTGATGCTGTGCGACGCTCGCCGCCGTCGCCCGATCCGGCGCGGTCGCCGAGGACGAGGAGTCGAAGGTGGTCAGCAGATCACCACTGGTGTCGGCGACCAGCGTGATCGTGCCCGCGTCCAGGGCCGCCAGATAGTCCGCGCGCTGTCCGAGATGCTTCTTCACCGACGTCGGCGTGCCGGCGCGTGCGAGCGCCTGGGCATAGATTTCGGCGAGTACCTCCGACTGCGCCGAATCACCGGCGCCGACGGTGATCGTCGGCGCGCCCTCACCGTGGGCACATGCCACCGCCAGCGTGGCAGCGGTGACGGCGACCAGAACCCGGGCCGTCACTCGCACCGATCCGGCCAATCCCATCCGGCGACACCCACTCCCGATAGTCAGCGACAACCACATCCGCGGCCGAGGGGCGCCCCGGCACACGAATCGTAGGTGGGCCGCATCCGGGCATCCGATCCGCACCCGTCGTGCGACAACCATGGCCAACCGCAGTTACCGGTGTCAGGCTTCGATTCCCCGAGTGCCCGCATCTCCGTACGAGATTGCCCTCCCGCGGTCGCGAACGTCCGTTCGCGCGGCGCAGCGAGGCGATGTCGCGCGCCGCCCGCCGGCTCCGCTGCGCGAACCGGACTCTCGAGCAGTATTCAGCGAGGTCTCAGGCGCGGCGACGAATAATGTGCGAGTGCAGCCGGGACGCATTCTCCTGATCGAAGACGCCGACGCCATTCGCACGGCGGTCGCGACGGCCGTGCGCGCCGCCGGGCACGAGGTCCTCGCCCGCGAGCACGGCGATCGGCTGGAGTCGGATCTGGAGCGGTTTCGTCCCGATGTGGTCGTCCTCGACGTGATGCTGCCGGGTCGCGACGGTTTCGGCCTGCTCGAGGTGGTGCGCGCCCGCAGCAGCGCGGGAGTGGTGATGCTGACCGCGCGCGACGGTGTGGAGGATCGGGTACGCGGACTGCGTTCCGGTTCCGACGACTATGTGGTCAAACCGTTCGACCTGGCCGAACTGACGGCACGGGTCGAGGCGCTGCTGCGGCGAATGGGACGTATGCACAGCCGTATCGCCATCGCCGATCTGGTGCTGGAAACCGATTCCGGCGTGGTGCTGCGCGGCAGCGAACCGATCAGCCTCACCGCCACCGAATTCAAACTTCTCGCCTATCTCGCCGCGCACCGCGACCGAGTCGTCACGAAAACTCAAATCCTCACCGCGGTCTGGGGTTACGAGGACTACGACCCGAATCTGGTCGAGGTCTATGTCAGCGCGGTGCGCCGCAAACTGGAGGAACACGGCCCGCGCCTGCTGCATACGGTGCGCGGCATGGGCTACGCGTTACGGGCGACTTCGCGATGAGCGACGACCCGGCCCACCCCGCGCCCACCCGACCCGGCACTCCGGACCCCGCCGGAGAATCGAGCAGTCTCGAACCCGCGCCGGGACCGGACCACTTCTCCGCGCCCGCGGCAGCAGAACCCGGACCGCGTGCACTGCCGACCATTTCGCTGCGGCGCCGGGTAACCCTCACCGCCGCGGTCATTTCCGGGCTCGCACTGATCGTGGTGGCGCTGGCGGTGCACAGTCTGTTCGGGATCGTGGTGGCGCGCAGCGCGAACACCGTACTCACCGACCGGGTCCAGCTGGCCCGGCAACTCGCGCAGCAGAACACTGCGCCCGCGGAGTTGATCGCCCGCGTGGACAATCGCTCGGTGCGCGCCCGGCTGGTCCTCGCCGACGGCACCGTCTACGGCAGCCTCTCGCCCCGGCACGCCGGGGACGGCGGCCCCCGGACCCGAACCGTCACCCTCGGCGGTGGCGGCACAGTGGACCGGGCCCGGCTCACGCTGCAGGTCGACACCCCGCTGCTGACCGCGGTGCGGTCACGGCTCGGCCTCGTCCTGATCGGGGTGACCGCCACCGCCATCGTGGCGATCACGGCCGCGCTGTGGGTGGGATTGCGCCACGCGCTGGCGCCCCTGGATTCGATGACCCGGCTGGCCCGCGAGATCGCTCGCGGTGGCCGCGGCCGCCGCCTCTCCCCCGCTCGCACGGATACCGAATTGGGGCGCACGGCAGCCGCTTTCGACGAGATGCTGGACGCCCTGGAGGGTGCCGAAGCCCGGGCCCGGGCCTCCGAACAGCAGATGCGCGCCTTCGTCGGCGATGCCGCTCACGAACTGCGCACCCCGATCGCGGGGATCAAGGCCATGGCCGAAGCGGTCCTGCACCAGCCCGCCGACACCGGATCCGAAGATCGCGAACGCATGTATCTGCTGCTGGTCCGCGAAGCCCAGCGCGCCGGACGCCTGGTCGAGGATCTGCTCGACATGGCCCGCATCGACGCCGGGCTCGCCCTGTATCGGCAATCGGTCGACCTGTACGACCTCGCGCACGCCCAGGTCGACCGCATGCGGATCCTGCACCCCGACATCGATTTCCGGCTCACCGGCCACTCCGTGCTCGCCGTGGCCGATCCCGAACGCGTCGGCCAGATCCTGGTGAATCTGCTCGCCAACGCATGCCAGGCCACGCCCCCTGGCGGCGCTGTCTCCATCGCCGTAGGAACGGTTACCGAGACCGCCGGATCAACGCCCGCCGGGCCGATGCCGATCCCGGTGAGACCCGCCGACCGGGCCGGTCCCGCCCGTGCCCCGGACACCACCCCATCGGTCCCGGCCATCCCTACTCTGCCGGGCACCGGCACCGGCGGAGTCCGGGCCGAGATCCGCGTCGCCGACACCGGTCCCGGTGTGCCGCCCGCCCAGCGCGAACACATCTTCGGGCGCCTGGTCCGGCTGGACGCGAGCCGGGACCACCGTCGCGACGGGGCCGGGATGGGGCTGGCCATCGCACGCGGGCTCGCGCGCGCCCACGGCGGCGACCTGCGCTGCGTGGAACCGCCACCCGGGACATCGGGTGCGGTGTTCGTGCTGACGCTGCCTACCCGGGACCCCGGTCCCGGGTCGCCGGACGGGCCATCGGCCGCCTGAGGATCGGCTGAAGATCGGGTACTGCCACTCGGCGTTTTCAGGGTCCTTTCAGATTCGGCGCGCAGATTCGGAACCGACATGATCCCGTCACGAATGGAGTTACCGGTATGAAGCGCACTGTCGCCGCCCTGCTGGCCGGCACCGCCGGAATCGCCGCCCTCGCCGTCGCCGTCCCCGGCGTCGCCTCGGCCGACGCCCCGCAGTGCAGCCCGCAGGCACGGGCCCAGGTCCAGGCCCAGACCGCCCCGCAGGTCGCCGCGTTCCTGGCGAGCCATCCGGATCTGGCCGCCGAACTGGCCAAGGTGAAGGCGATGCCGAAGGATCAGCGCAAGGCCGAGATGCAGGCCTACCGCCAGGGCCACCAGCAGGAGCTGAAGGATTTCCGCGGGGTGCGGCAGCCGATGATCGACTACCACAAGTCCTGCCACAAGAAGTAGCGGCCGCGCATCGGCATCCGAATACGGCGAGGGCGCCCCGGGAGTTCCCGGGGCGCCCTCACTGTGTGGGATCCTGGTGTTACGCAACACCTTCCGCGCGCGCGGCCGCGGCCACGGCCTCGGCGACCGCCGGAGCGACCCGAGGATCGAGCGGGCTCGGGATGATCTTGTCGACCGAGAGTTCGTCGGCCACCACGCCGAAGATGGCGTTGGCGGCGGCGACCTTCATGCCCTCGGTGATCCGGCGCGCACCGGCATCCAGCGCACCCTTGAACACGCCCGGGAAGGCGAGCACGTTGTTGATCTGGTTCGGGAAGTCGCTGCGGCCGGTCGCCACGATGGCGGCGTAGCGGTGCGCGACCTCCGGGTGGATCTCCGGGTCCGGGTTCGACATGGCGAACACGATCGACTCCGGCGCCATCGAGGCGATCAATTCCTCGGCGATGGTCCCGGCCGACAGGCCCAGGAACACATCCGCACCGGCCAGCGCCTCGGCCGCACCGCCGGTGACGCCACGCGGGTTGGTGCGCTCGGCCAGATCGGCCTTCACCTCGTTGAGGTCCGCGCGGTCCCGGCTGACGATGCCCTTCGAGTCGAGCACCACCACATCCGACACGCCTGCGGCCAGCAGGATGTTCGAGCAGGCCACACCCGCCGCACCGGCACCGGAGACGACCACCTTCAGATCGGCGATATCGCGGCCCTGCACCTTGGCCGCACCGTTGAGCGCCGCCAGCACCACGATGGCGGTGCCGTGCTGGTCGTCGTGCATGACCGGGCAGTCCAGCGCCTCGATGACGCGCTTCTCGATCTCGAAGCAGCGCGGAGCGGAGATATCCTCCAGGTTCACCGCACCGAAGCTCGGACGCAGGCGCACCAGGGTCTCCACGATCTCGTCGACATCCTTGGTGTCGAGCACGATCGGAATCGAGTCCAGCCCCGCGAACTTCTTGAACAGCGCGGCCTTGCCCTCCATGACCGGCAGCGACGCCCGCGGGCCGATATCACCCAGGCCGAGAACCGCGGTGCCGTCGCTCACCACGACCACCAGCCGGTCGGTCCACGTGTAGCGCTTGGCCAGCGCCTCGTCCTTGTGAATGGCGCGACTCACCTGCGCGACGCCCGGCGTGTACGCGATGGACAGATCCCGCTGAGTCTCCAGCGGTGCGGACAATTCCACCGAAAGCTTGCCACCGAGATGGCCGGCGAAAATTTCCTCGTGCGTGATAGCGGACAGATCGGTCGTATCGGTTTCACGGCTCGCTGTAGTGGCATTCGGTGCGTCAGTCACAGATGACACGATTTCACTCCTGCTCGGTCCGGGCTGAACCGGCTCACGGTTACCGCCGGGTTTTCGTATTGAAGGTCTTCGGAATTCGAACGATGTGCGCCGACCATGTGTTCACGTGGTCGCGCAAAACCGTTCGGTGATTACATCGCGGCGTGCCGTGGGGTGCTACCGAGTACGGCACACACGCGTTTGCGCCTTTGCGGGCTTGCTTTTGCGATCTGGCCGCGCACGATCCGTCGAGCGAGAACCGGACGGGTGGTCCGGGCAAGGCTGCGGGGTGATCCGCGGATCGGAGCCGTGCGTCACGAACCGAAGGTCACCAACCGTCCCGGACCGGGCGGTGGCGTCGGCCGGGAATCCGCAACATTCTGCCAGTACGGACAGTGAGTTGCCAAATCGCTCCTCGACCGGGGCATGATCCCCTCGCTGCGGGGCCGGCCCGGGGGCGGGTGTCTACTGCCATCTTCCGAGGGTAGGGCCGCCGAATTACCTGCGCGTAAGGGGAAACTCGCCCCTGCCGGGAAACAGCGGTGAACAGTCCCACCGCCACCCGGAAGGCCGGTGTGAGCTCATGCTGTGCCCATCCGGCGTGTCATGCCGGGCGCACCCAGATCTCGTTCACACCGCCGGCCAGCAGGCGGCGGCGCCAGTTGCCGGCCGGGCCGGGATGGTCGGTGCGCCGATGCAGGCCCCGGGTCTCGGTGCGCGCCAAAGCGCTGTACTTCGTCCAGCGGGCCACCGCCAGCAAGGCCGCGGCCTGCCGGGCCCGCACCTGGTCGGCGCCCGTGCCGCCGAGCCCGTATTCGGTGACCGGCCACATCGCGTCGAGTTCGGCGATGCTGTCGCGCAGACTGCCCGCACTGCGCCAATAGCTGCGCCGCAGCGGCAACGTATGTTCCTGGACCAGCCCGATCACCGCCCGGGGGTCGATATCCGCGCGGGCATCGGCCCCGGGGTGCGAATTCAGCCCGGCCCCCGGAACCGGTCGCGCCTCGCCGACGCGGCCCCGGTGGCGCGCGAAGCGTGCCGCGCCCGAGCCGGCCCACATTCCGGACGAGATCGCCCATCCGCCGCCGTGCCCGTCGAATCCGCCGACCGCACCGGTGATCGGTTCCCGCGAAGCCACGTCCCCCGCGGCATACAACCCGGGAACCGTTGTGGCGCAATCGAATCCGACCAATCTGATCCCACCGGAACCACGCACGGTACCCTGCAGGACCGGCCGCAGACGCACCCGCCCGGCCGGCGGCGAGTCGCCGGCACCGGTGCTCGCGGGAACCGCCGTGGTTCCCGGCGGCGCCGCCGACGCCGGGCCGTACCGGACCGCGGACGCCGGCGGAATGTCGGCGTAGACCGCCCGTCCCTGCGCCAGCGCGGTGAGGGCCGCGGACCGGGCGGTGAAGTCGTCACCGTCGATGCGAGCCCCCGATTCGTCGTACAGCGACGCGAACCGCGGCTCGCGCAGATCGCTCATCGTGGCCAGACCGTACGCGCCGGAGAACTCCATGCCCGACAATTCGGTGCCCGCCTCCACCGCCATCAGCAGGCCCTCACCGGTATCGACATCGGTTCCGGCGCCGCCGGCCAGAAAGGCGCACCCACCCGTCGCGAGCACCACCGCACCCGCGCGAATCGTCCAGCCGCGGTATCGGTCGTCACCGGCGAGCCCACCGGCCCCGCACACCACGCCGTCGGCATCGACCAGCAGATACAGCGCCGGATGATGGTCGACGACCTGAACACCCAATCGGAACAGCGTGCGCCGCAGGGCCGCCAGATACCGCCGCCCCTCGAGGTGGACGCGCGCCGCGGGCCCGTCTCCGGCCTGCCGGTAACCCCAGCGCAGCAAATGGGCGATGCGGCGATGGGTCTCCCCGAGCACCCGGTCCATCCACTCGGGGTCACCGAGGTCACCGCCGCGCGACAGGCTGTGCGCCAGCGCTCGCTCCCGCTCCGGCCCGGGCGGGATATCCCACAGCGCGACAACGCCTTTCGATGTCGGGCCACATTCCCCGCAGCGCCCCTTGTCGACCAGGATCACCCGCGCTCCGGCGATCGCCGCCGTCAACGCCGCCCAGGCGCCTGCCGGACCGCCACCCACCACCAGCACATCGGCGGTCGTCTCCGCCGCGATCTCGGATTCCGCGCGAATAGTGGACCGGCTACGCACGCTCACAAAGGAAAATATTCGGCCACAATTCACCCGGCCGCAACTGTTACGCGGGGTTCAATTCCACCATTGCGTAACCAATAGGTAACCCGCCGCCACAAAGACGACCAGGGATCCGAAAAACGCCGGAATTCCCCGACGTCGGTCGGAAAAAATTTGCGCGCCGAGCGCCAGCCCCGCCATTCCGATATGCCAGCCGACGCTGCTCGCACCCGGCCCGGGAAATCCGCGCCGCACCCCCAGGACCGCCGCGCCGACGACGACCGCCGCCAGCACCACCAGTCCGGCGGCCACGGTTCCGCTGAGCGCCCGCACCACTCTCACGAGGCGATCACCGCGACGCCGCTCGCCTTCTCCGCCAGACGCTCGAATTGCTCTGCGTCGGTGGTGCATTCGCCCAGGCCGACCGGTTTATCGGCGCCGTGGTAATCCGACGATCCGGTAGCGATGAGGTCCAACTCGCGCGCCAGCTCGCGCAGCACCGCCCGGTCGGCGGGATTGTGGTCGGGGTGATCGATCTCGAGACCGCCCAGCCCGTGCCCGGCCAGATCCCGGATGTCGTCGATCGCCAGCAGCCGCCCCCGGGTGCGGGCCCGCGCGTGCGCGACCACGGTCACCCCGCCGGCCGCGGCCACCATCTCCACCGCCTGCCGCAACGGGGTGTCGGCCTTCTCGACGTAGTAGCGGCCGCGCGGAGCGAGCAGATCGTCGAAGGCCGCGCCGACCGTCGGCACCACGCCGGCCTCGACCAGTGCCCGCGCCAGATGGGGGCGGCCCGCCGCCGGGCCCGCCGCGGCGAGGACCGCATCCGGGTCGATCGGCAGGCCGTCGGCCACCATGAGATCGGCCATCGCGCGCACCCGCGAGACGCGTTCGGTGCGCAACCGCTCGCGTTCGGCGGCGAAGGCGGCATCGGCCGGATCGAACAGATAGGCCAGCAGGTGCACCGGCACCGGCCAGCCGTCCTCCCCCATCCCGACGCAGGACATCTCCATCCCGCGCACCAGCCGCAGTCCCGCCGGCAGCGCGGCGACCGCCTCGTCCCATCCGGAGGTGGTGTCGTGATCGGTGATCGCGACCACGTCCAGGCCCGCCGCGGCGGCCGCGCGTATCAGATCGCCGGGAGTGTCGGTGCCGTCGGATGCGGTCGAGTGGGTGTGGAGGTCGATACGCACGCGTTCCATCTTGCCCAACTAGCATCCGAGGCGTGCCCTCGATACCGCCGTTTCCCCCGTTCCGTGGCTCCGGGAGGTCTCGGCGCGGGCCGCAGCTGCCCCGGATCCCGGTTCCCACCGCCCGCGCGATCGTCGACTGCGGCGTCTATATCGACGGCCACCGCCAGTCCGGGCATGTGACCCCGTCGGCCGCGCTGGCACAGGTCCGCGAGCGCGGCGACGGCTTCGTCTGGGTGGGTATGCACGCTCCCGACGTGGATCAGATGTCCGAGGTGGCCGAGATCTTCGGCCTGCACGAACTCGCGGTCGAAGATGCCGTGCACGCCCATCAGCGCCCGAAGCTGGAACGCTACGACGACACTCTGTTCCTGGTGTTGCGCACCGTGAAATACCTCGAACACGACCCCAACTCGGTCAGCGAGATCGTGCAGACCGGCGAGATCATGGTCTTCGTGGGGGCGAATTTCGTGGTCACCGTCCGCCACGGCGAGCACACCGCGCTGAAGGTGGTTCGCGAGGAGATGGAGAAGCACCCCGAACGTCTGGCGCTGGGGCCGGGCGCGGTCCTGCACGCCGTGGCCGACCACGTGGTGGATTCGTATCTCCTGGTGACGCAATCGGTCGAAGACGATGTGGCGGGTATGGAGGAAGAGGTCTTCACCCCGCGCAGCCGGCTCACCATCGAGGCCATCTATCAGCTCAAGCGCGAGGTGGTCGAGCTGCGACGGGCGGTCAACCCGCTGGCACTGCCGCTGCAGGTGCTCAGCCGCAGTTCGGAACTGCCGATGCCGAAGGAGATCCGCCGCTACCTTCGTGACGTCGCCGACCACCACACCGCGGTCGCCGAGCGGATCAGCGATTTCGACGAGGCGCTCAGCGCGCTGATCAACGCGGCGCTGGCGAAGGTCAGCGTGCAGCAGAACACCGATATGCGCAAGATCTCGGCCTGGGCCGCGATGGCCGCGGTGCCGACCATGATCGCCGGCATCTACGGCATGAATTTCACGCATATGCCGGAGCTGTCGTGGGCCTATGGATACGGGATGGTGTGGATCGTGATCCTGGTCGTCTGCGGTGCGCTGTTCGTCACGCTGCGGCGCAACAAGTGGTTGTGAGGCGCGGAGGAGTATGCCGTGGCCCGCGCGGACTAGAGATTCGCGGCGGCCCGATGCGGATCCCGGATGTCGATCCCCGCTTCGGCCCACGCCTCCCGTAGCGCCGCGGCGCCGCGCACTCGCACCCACGCCGCCTCGGTGGCGGTGATCGGCGCGACCGACAGGAATCGCACCGGATCGGCGGGGTCCGGCAGGGGCACCTCGACGATAGCGGCCTCGCCCAGCAGGACCGCGGTGAAGGGAGCGTTGTGCCACAACGGTTCCCCGAGGTCGAGCAGCGCATCCGGTTGCAGCACAACGCCTTCCACCGCGGGCGCGGCGATCAGCACGCCGAGTCCGCGCGGCAGCCCCGCCTGGACACCGGCTCCGCCGCGCAACGTCAGCACCAGTTCGGCGCGCGGGCCGCGCACCGGGTCGGCCAGCGCCGCCGCGGCATCGGTCATCGGATGCCGGGAGCCGCCGAGGGTGACATAGTGCACGAATTCGCCGTCGGGGATGCGCAGGATGTCGATCGGCTCCAGGCCCAGGAAGGTCACCGACGCGGAGTCGAAGCGGGTGTCGTCGAATCCCGAACCCGTCCGGGGAATGCCGAAATGCGTCAGTACCGCGGACCGCACCTGATCGAGTTCCATAGCCCTAGAGCGTGCCAGAGCCCTACAGCGCCAGGCGCGCCAGCATATCCCGCGCCTGCTCGGCCACCTTCGGATCGCACAGCACGTCGTAGCGGCCGGCGACCAACTGCATCGTGGAGGCGAAGTCGCGGGTGCCGCGGGTGGCGGCGTACGGGATCACCGCCGAGATGAGCCCGAAGATGATGCCGCCGACCAGGCCCACCACCAGCGGGCCGATCACGCCGCCCGTGGTGAACAGGCTCAGCAGCAATCCCAGGAACAGGCCCAGCCAGGCGCCCGAAACCATACCGCCGCCAATGACTTTGCCCCAGGTCAGCCGGCCCAGCACGCGTTCGACCTGCATCAGATCGACGCCCACGATGGTCATGTTCTCCACCGGGAACTGGTTGTCGGCCAGATAGTCGACCGCCCGCTGCGCCTCGGCGTAGGTCGGATAGGAGGCGACCGGCCACCCCGACGGCGGCGTCGGCAAGCCGGGCCGATTGCGATTCGAACTACCCAACGGATTGGTCATAACTCCACGATCCTAGGTCGATATCGCCGCTGCGGCTGGATGCGGCGACCCGGCGGCCGCCCCGCGTGTCCGATTTTACCGCCGGAGGGGAGCAAATCGGACATCGCGCGGCCGAGGATCACACCCGGCGTACGGCCCCCATCGACCCGGACGAGCCGGCCGGTCACGCCTCAGGACAAGCGGACCTCGGCGGTGGCCCGAATATCTTTCGGCCCGCCGACTTCGCGACGACCACCACGACGGCGGTACGCGTCTCGGGATCGAGGGATTTGATCCGGCCGGTGAATTCGACGACGCCGGCGGACCGGGCATCCACGATCGTGTAGTTCGACAGCCGCACCGCGTATCTGATCAGCGCTCCGGGGTCGCGGAGCCATCCGGTGACGAAGCCCGCGCCGAGCCCCATCGTGAGCATGCCGTGCGCGATGACGTCGGGCAGGCCCGCGAGCGCGGCGACGCCCTCGTGCCAGTGGATGGGGTTGGCATCACCCGAGACACCCGCGTAGTTCACCAGATCACCGCGGGTGATTCGCGCCGTGCGCGGCGGGAGCTCGTCACCGACCGCAATGTCTTCGAAGCGAACCACGTTGTGCAGCAATCGCTTTCGCGACGCCTCGGAGACGCGGTGGTCACGGCGCGGCGCGACCGCGGCGTCCAGCACGTCCGCCTCGGAAAGACCCTGCGCCGCCGACGGTGCCCCGACACCGTGCATGATCACCCGTTCGATCGCGCCGCCGATACCCGCGTCGATGTCGTCGCCGGTGACACCGACCGCGGTCGTGTGCATCACGTGGACGATCTCGTCGAACTGATCGATGAAGGTGTTGGTGACGGTGATCAGATCCTTCCCGGCGATGGTGCGCACCGCGGCGACCTCGACGTCGCTCACCAGACGGTCACCGGCGACCACCGGCCGGTGGAACTCGAAGACCTGATCGGTCTGCACGTACACGTCGTAGCCGGTGATGACGCGTTCGAACAGCCGGCGATTGGCCAGCATCGCGGGAATCGAGAGGAACGTGGGCGGCGCGACCACCGCGCCGTAGCCGTGCTCCGCGGCGGCCGCCTCCAGCCGGTGCACCGAGCCGTAATCCTGCACCGCTCGGGCGTACTCGCGAATCTTCTCCCGCCCGACCTCGTAGTAGTCCTCGGCACGGTAGGCATATCCCACCAGGGACCGCGTGTATGCCGCCACATCCACGGTTAGCTCGGACAAGCCATACTCCTCAACGCTCGGCTGCGCTGGAGCGTAAGCGGACCGAAGCCACCGCTCGCCGGATCCCTCGACCTTTCACGAGATTTCACGAGACATGCGCGGGCCGATTGTGACTTGTCGCTACGCCTGCGGCGGCACGAAACTCGTCGTGCGAGTCATTCCGGCGGCACGGCCCTTCTCCGCGACGACCTGCGCCATCTTCGCGCTGGCCTCGTCGATCATCTCGTCGCCGAGCATGACCGCGCCGCGGGCGCCGCCGGCGGTTGAGGTGTGATAGGCGTAGGCGTCCAGGATCTCCTCGGCGCGGTCGTAATCGGCCTGGCGAGGGCTGAAGATCTCGTTGCACGCCTCGACCTGAGTGGGGTGCAACACCCATTTGCCGTCGAAACCGAGGGCCGCGGTGCGGGACGCGGCGCGGCGGAAGCCGTCGAGGTCGCGGATCTGCAGATAGGGGCCGTCGATGGCCTGCAGGCCGTGGGCCCGGGCGGCGAGCAGGATGGTCATCAGAATGTGGTGGTAGGCGTCGCCGGGTTCGTAGCCCTCGGGCTGTTCACCGACCACCAGGGTGCGCATATTGATACTGGCCATGAAGTCGGCGGGACCGAAGACCAGGGTCTGCACCCGCGGACTGGCGATGGCGATCTCGTCGATATTGCGCAGTCCCTGTGCGTTCTCGATCTGCGGTTCGATACCGATGCGGCCCACCTCGAGGCCGTTGGCCTTCTCCAACTGGGTCAGCAGCAGATCGAGCGCGCGCACCTGGGCGCCGTCGAGCACCTTCGGCAGCAGGATCGCGTCCAGATCGCGACCGGCGCCCTCGACCACCGAGATGACGTCGGCGTAGGTCCATTCCGTCGTCCAGTCGTTGACCCGCACCACTTTGATCTGATTGCCCCAGCCGGGCGAGTTCAGCGCGGCGACGATATTGGCGCGTGCCGCCGCCTTGGCGGGCGGGGCGACCGCGTCCTCGAGGTCGAGGAAGATCTCGTCGGCGGGCAAACCCTTGGCCTTGTCGATCATCCGCAGATTACTGCCGGGTACGGCGAGCACCGAACGACGCGTTGACATGGGCGGCTCCTGAATCGTCTCGCGGGGCTGCACCACATAGCCTTGCACTTATGGCAGCAACGAAAGTTTTCGCCGCCAGGCTGGCGGGCCTGGTGGTACTGGGTCCGGACGGCGAGTCTATCGGCCGTCTGCGGGACGTGGTGATCTCCATCCGCTACGACCGCCAGCAACCCCGGGTGCTGGGGCTACTGGTCGAATTACCCACGCGCAAACGTATTTTCGTCCCGATGCTCCGGGTCAACGCGATCGAGCCGAACTCGGTCAACCTCAACACCGGCACCGTGAGCCTGCGCCGCTTCGAACAGCGGCCCGGCGAAATGCTGGCGTTGGCGCAGGTGCTCGACTCCAAGGTGCGCGTGGTCGATCCCGAACTCCCGGACCTCGAGGGGGTGGACGTCTTCGTCGTCGACCTCGGCATCGAACAGAGCCGCACCCGGGACTGGGTGCTCTCGCGGGTGGCGGTGCGCGGACACCGGCGACTGGGCCGGCGGCGCGAGGTGCACGTCGTCGAGTGGTCGGATGTGCGCGGGCTGACCCAGCACGAACTGAATCTGCCCGGGCAGGACGTCACCCAATTGCTCGGCCAGTTCGAGGGCCTGCGCCCGGCCGATGTGGCGCATCTGCTGCGCGAACTGCCCGAGAAACGCCGGATCGAATTGGCCCGGGCCCTCGACGACGAACGACTCGCCGACGTGGTGCAGGAACTTCCGGAGAACGACCAGGTCGACGTGCTGCAGAACCTGGGTGTCGAACGCGCGGCCGATCTGCTCGAGGCGATGGATCCCGACGACGCGGCCGACCTGCTCGGCGAACTACCCACCGGCGAGGCCGAGGCCCTGCTGGCCCTGATGGACCCCGAGGAATCCGAGCCGGTGCGGCGCCTGCTCGAATATTCGCCCTACACCGCGGGCGGCATGATGACGCCCCGCCCGGTGGTGCTCACCCCCGCGGCGACCGTCGCGGAGGCACTGGCCCGCATCCGCGACCCCGACCTGACTCCGGCGCTGGCGTCGATGGTGTTCGTGGTCCGCCCGCCGACCGCGACGCCGACCGGTCGCTATCTGGGTTGTGTGCACACCCAGGCGCTGCTGCGGGAACCGCCCGCGACCATGGTGGGCGGACTGGTCGACAGCGATCTGACCCAGTTGCATCCCGATGCCGCGCTGACGGCGGTCACCCGCTACTTCGCGACCTACAACCTGGTCTGCGGGCCGGTGGTGGACGAGGAGAACCACCTGCTCGGCGCGGTGAGCGTCGACGACGTGCTGGATCATCTGCTGCCCGAGGACTGGCGCGAACAGGATGAGGACGCCTCGGAACCGGCGAGCACGATCCATTCCCTCGCGACGGCGTCGCGCGCGGCGGCGACGAGTAGAGCGGCGACGGGTAAAGCGGCGGCCGGAAGGGCGAAAGCATGAGTGAGCGCAGCGAACGTGCCGGCCGCCCGGACAAGCCGATCGCCCGGCAGCGCTTGGAGACCCCCGTCGAATCGCGGTTCCGATTCGAGATCGACCCCGAGGCCGTGGCGCGGGGCAGCGAGACCGTGGCCCGGTTCCTGGGGACCGGTCGTTACCTGCTGCTGCAGACGGTCGTGGTCGTGGTCTGGATCGGGCTCAATGTCTTCGCGGTCAGCCTGCAGTGGGATCCGTATCCGTTCATCCTGCTCAATCTGGCCTTCTCCACCCAGGCCGCGTATGCCGCACCGCTGATCCTGCTGGCCCAGAACCGGCAGGACAACCGCGACAAGGTATCGCTCGAGGAGGATCGGCGGCGCGCCGCACAAACCAAGGCGGACACCGAATTCCTGGCCCGGGAGCTGGCGCGCTGCGGATCGCGGTGGGCGAGGTGGCTACTCGCGACTATCTGCGCCGCGAACTCGAGGACATCAAAGACGCTCTGGCGCGGCTCCACCTCCATGCGCCTCTGGACGACGAAGATGCTGTCGAGACGGCGAAGTCCAAGAAAAGTACCGATCGAAAGAGGGGTCGAGTACCGATTTCGCCTCAAATAGATGGCGGCTGACCGCAATTATCGATAACAAGGCGCTGACCGACAGGTAACCTGGATCACGTTGTCCGTGGCGGCCCCGCGCGAATCAGGTCGCTCAACGACTACGAGGGGATTGGTTGTGCCGATGCGAATATCTGGACCGATTACCGTATCGGCGCTGGTGGTTGCGGGTTTGATGGCTACGGGTTCGGCGGCGCACACCACCGCCCGAACCAGTGCGCCAAGGACGGCCGATGCGCGCTTGGCGGCAGCGACCTCCTCCACCGACGCCGGCAACTCCGATGCCGAGGGAGTGGGGCTGGTTCCCGCCGCCCCCGAACCACCTCGCAAACTCAGAGCTATGACGGCGCCCGCGGATGGGGCGCCGTTGTTCGGCGGTACCGTGCCGCTGCAGGACATCGCGTTGCCGGGCGGTAGCGGAGCCTTCGGAATTCCGGAGGTCGTACTCGCCGCCTATCGCAATGCCGAACTGACCCTGCAGTCCTCGGAGCCGAACTGCGGCCTGAGCTGGAGCCTGCTCGCCGGCATCGGGCGTATCGAGTCCAACCACGCCGGAAACGGCCGGACCGATGCCGCGGGAACGACCATCGGCACCATTTACGGTCCGGCGCTCAATGGCACCCTTCCGGGTAACGAGGTCATCAAGGCGGCCGACGGCGGTTTCGTCCGCGCGGTCGGCCCCATGCAGTTCCTGCCCAGCACCTGGGCGCTGTACGCGTCCGACGGTAACGGCGACGGCGTCGCGGATCCGAACAACGTCTTCGACGCGTCGCTGGCCGCCGGCAAGTACCTGTGCTCGGGCGGGCTGAATCTGCGTGACCCGCAGCAGGAATTGCGCGCGGTCTTGCGCTACAACAACTCGATGGCCTATGCCGCCAATGTGCTGAGCTGGGCCAATGCCTACAAGACCGGCGGCGCCCCGACCCAGGTGCAGATCTCGCCCGATCTGATTCCGCCGGGCACGATGCAGGCTCCGCCCGCGGGCCCGGACATCCTCGCCGCGAACGGCAGCATTCCGACCACCACCGAGCCGCCGTCGCAGGCCACCACCACCGCGCCCACGCCGCAGCAGCCGACGCAGGTGATGATCAATATTCCGGGGCTGCCGCCGATTCCGTGCGGCATCTTCTGCCCACCACCGAAGCCGAATCCGTGCGATCCGGCCGCGGTGCCGGCGCCGATGCCGCACCCCGGACAGCCCGCGCAACCGGCCGCACCCGCGCGGACCCAGCGCTGGGCGGCGGGCGACCCCGTGCGCCCGATCGATCCGCAGGCCGCCGAGGGCAAGCCCGTCGATCCGAACGCGCCCGCGAATCCGAATGCGGCCCCGGCCGATCCGAACGCACCCAAGCCGCCGGCCCCGGCGTGCACCCAGCCGCAGGGACAGCCGGCGCCCGGTGCTCAGCCGGGGGCACCGGCACAGCCGCAGGGTGCACCGGCACCGGCCGCGCCCGAACAGCAGTCGCAAACGCCTTCCACGACACCGGAACCCGGACCGGAGGCTGCCGCGCCCGCACCGGCGGCGCCGCCGAGCCCGACCCAGCAGCCCGGGATCACGCTGCCGTTCGGAATCGTCGTCCCGCTGCCCGTCCTGCCGGGGCCGCCCGCACCGCCGCAGTAGTCGGCCGAGCCGCCCGCCCGATCCGAAACCCCCGCTGAGACGGGGGTTTCGGCGTAAACGGGACATGCGGTCACGAAGCAGTAACGAAAAGGTCTCGGATGCGGTAATCTGATTCCGTTGTGTCACGAAAAGCTCACAGCGGGCATTGGAGGGTCACCACATCGTGGGACGTCACCGTAAGCAGCCGGCCACACCTGTCCGGCGCGGATCCGTTATCGCTCTGACCGGACTCGTCCCCGCGGGACTCGTCGCCGTCGGCGCCTCTGCCGCCGAGGTCAACACCGGCGAATTCACCGCCGTGGCTCTGCCGCAACACGCTCCGGACGACCCGCAGGCCGTCGACCAGCAGGCGGCGCCGGACGAAATGATGCGCGCCGCAAAGCATCCCGGCCCGCCGATCGTGAAAACCGTTGCGCAGCCGGCAGGCCGGGTCGCCGCAGATCTGCCGCCGGGTCCGAACGGTATGCCGGGCATCGCCTACGCCGCCTACCAGAACGCGGAACGCATTCTGGCTCAGGAGGAACCGGACTGCCATATGCCGTGGTCCGTGCTGGCCGGTATCGGACAGGTCGAATCGCATCACGCCTACGGCAAGGCCGATTCCAAGGGCGTCGCGCTCGACCCGATCTACGGGCCCGTCCTCGACGGCAGCCTGGCGGGCAACAACGTCGTGCACGCGACCGGTGACGATCTCGACGGCGGCATGCGGGGCTTCACCCGCGCGGTCGGCCCGATGCAGTTCCTGCCCGAGACGTGGCGCAAATACGCCGGAGACGGAGACGGCGACGGCATCGCCGATCCGCAGAACCTGTTCGACGCCGCCCTGACCGCGGGCAAATACCTCTGCTCGGGCGGACTCGACATGACGGATCTGTCGCAGCAGTCCAAGGCGATCATGCGCTACAACAACTCGATGGCCTACGTCGCCAATGTGATGGCGTGGGAGGTCGCGTACCGGACGGGTGTGGCGCCCAAGCCCAGCCAGCTGCCGCGAATCTGAGCCGGACGGTACCGGCCAGGCTGCCCCGAACAGCCCCGTCGCTACGGTCGCTAGACTCACGGCTATGCCAGTGGTTACGGAAACGGATGTGCGGGGCGCGCTCGCAAAGGTGGACGACCCGGAGATCCGCAAGCCGATCACCGAACTCGGCATGGTCAAGAGCGTCTCGGTCCGCGACGACAGCAGTGTGCACGTCGAGATCTATCTGACGACCGCGGCCTGCCCGCTGCGCACCAAGCTCACCGAGATGGTCACCAAGGCGGTGGCCGACGTCGCCGGCGTCGGTGCCGTGACCGTCGACCTCGATGTGATGAGCGACGAGCAGCGCACCGAACTGCGCAAGCAGCTGCGCGGCGATTCCGCCGACCCGGTGATCCCGTTCGCCCAGCCCGGGTCGCTGACCCGGGTGTACGCGGTCGCCTCCGGGAAGGGCGGCGTCGGAAAATCGAGTGTCACCGTGAATCTCGCGGCCGCTCTCGCCGCGCGCGGCCTGTCGGTCGGCGTGCTGGACGCCGATATCTACGGCCATTCCGTCCCGCGCATGCTCGGCACGGACCAGCGGCCCACGCAGGTCGAGCGGATGATCATGCCGCCGGTTGCCCACGACGTGAAGGTCATCTCGATCGCCATGTTCACCCAGGGCAACACCCCGGTGGTCTGGCGCGGCCCGATGCTGCACCGGGCGCTGCAGCAGTTCCTGGCCGACGTCTTCTGGGGCGATCTGGACGTGCTGCTGCTGGACCTGCCGCCCGGCACCGGTGACGTCGCGATCTCCATCGCCCAGCTCATTCCGAATGCCGAGATCCTGGTGGTGACCACGCCGCAGCCTGCCGCCGCCGAGGTCGCCGAACGGGCCGGGGCGATCGCCCTGCAGACCCGGCAGCGCATCGCCGGCGTCGTGGAGAACATGTCGTGGCTGGATCTGCCCGACGGGTCCCGCATGGAGCTCTACGGTGCGGGCGGCGGCCAGGCCGTCGCCGACCGGCTCACCCGCGCGGTCGGCGCCGAGGTGCCGCTGCTCGGCCAGATCCCGATCACCCAGGAGTTGCGCGAGGCCGGTGACGAGGGCACGCCGATCGTGCTGAGCGAGCCGGAAAATCCTGCGGCACAAGCGCTTCGAGGGATCGCCGACAAATTGGCGGTGCGCCGCCGCGGCCTGGCGGGCATGTCGCTGGGCATCGACACCACCCGGCACCTGTAAGGCGGCGCCGGCCCACCACAGCTGCCGAGATCGCTGTCGGTGTCGCCACCTAAGCTCGACCTATGCTCACGCTGCTGTTGTACGTGCTCATCGTCGGCTTGGTGGCCGCGTTGCTGTTCCTGGTGGCCAGTGCGGTGTTCGGGCGCGGGGAGGAATTGGGGCCGCTGCCGGAGGGGACGACGGTGACGGTGCTGCCCGCCGCGGGGATTCGCGGATCGGATGTGCGCGCGTTGCGGTTCCAGCAGGTGTTCCGGGGGTACAAGGCGGGCGAGGTCGACTGGGCGCTGAGCCGATTGGCCGCGCGGATCGACGAACTGGAACTGCAGCTCGAGCGCAGCCGCGGCGCCTCCCCCGCCGCCGGAGAACCGGAAACCGCACCGGCGCAACCGAATACGGGAACCACGCTCCCTCCCACGGACACTCCTCCGCCCGCCGCCAACGGCACGGCGACCAACTTCAGCACCGGCACCTTCTTCGGCGGCGCCACCTTCCCCGGTCCCGGCGGCGCGACTTTCAACGGCCTCGGCGGACCCGCTTCGGCTGGACCGGGCAACCCGGCCGCCGGCGGCACGACCTTCGGCGGTCCGGGCGGCACGATCCCCAGCAGCCTCGGCGGACCGACCTCCGCCGGACCGAATAGCCCCGCTATAGGCGGCTCCGCGTTCGGCGGTTCCGGCGCAGCGACTCCCAACGGCCTGGGCGGACCGAGTTCGGCCGGTCCGGGTAGCCCAGATGTCGGTGGCATCTCCTTCGCCGGTTCCGGCGGCACGCCGCCCTACAGTCTCGGCGGACCGACGCCCGCTGGTCCGAGTAGCCCGGCTGTCGGCAGCACGAGCGCCCAGACTGCCGCGGGACCGGTTGACAGCTCCGGCACCGGCTCGACCCCTGCCACCGGCTTCGCCCACGGCACCGGCTTCACACCCGGGATGGGTTCCATCGCCGGCACGGGCTTCACGTCGGCCGAGGGCTTCGGATCGGGGCCGCCGAGCGGCACCGCCTTCCCGGCGGCCGGCCAACCGGCGAACGGATACGCACCGGCCACCGGCACCGCCCCGGCCGTCCCAGGCCCCGGCACCACGCCCACCGGGTCCACTGCCGCTGAGCCAGGCGGTCGGGCCCACGGCCCACTCGGTTCTGTCGCCGCACCGGCCGACGCCACCGCGCAGGCGGCGGGACCGGGCTCCGTCGAGCCGGGCACCGCCCCGCAGGGTTCCGCCGGGAACGACGGTGTGGCGTCGACCGATCGGCCGACGACCGTCCGCCCAGCCGAGTCGGAGACCGCGACCGAGCCGGGAGCGGCCGGAACCACCGGTGACATCGCCGCCCCCGGGCCGGACTCGGCGACCGGATTCGCCCCGGCGACGGAGGCACCCACGACCGGGTGGGCGCCGCCGCCGTTACCGGGAGACCCTCCTTCGGCCGCCGGAGGACTTCGATGAGCGTCGAGGCGGTCGTGGACGACGGGAAGGTGCGCTGCGGCTGGTCGCAGTCCTCGCAGCTCTACCGGGATTACCACGACACCGAATGGGGCCGGCCGCTGCACGGGGACGACGCGCTGTTCGAGCGCATGTGTCTCGAGGCGTTCCAGTCGGGGCTGTCCTGGATCACGATCCTGCGCAAACGGCCGGCCTTCCGGGCAGCCTTCGCCGGATTCGCCATCGACCGGGTGGCCGAATTCGGGGACGACGATGTGGAGCGACTCCTGGCCGATCCAGGCATCGTGCGCAATCGCGCCAAAATCCTGGCCTGTGTCGCCAATGCCCGGGTTGCGCGGGAGCTGAGCCCCGGGCTGGACGAGTTGCTCTGGTCGTTCGCACCGCCCGCTCGCCCGCGCCCGCGCGCCCTGTCCGACGTGCCCGCCGTCACACCCGAATCCGTCGCTCTCGCAAGAGAACTCAAGAAGCGCGGGTTCCGGTTCGTAGGTCCGACCACGGCCTACGCATTGATGCAGGCGACCGGAATGGTGGACGACCATCTGGCCGATTGCTGGGTCGATCTGCGGCGTTGATCGCGCGCCACGCCGGTCGGTTTTCGAACTCAGGTACCCGGCCGGTTCGCTGATAAGGAAGAATAGGCGTGGTGCAGCCCACCGGACACGCCTGTCGGGTCCGGCGGCTGCCTGTTGGTGACAACACATTAGTTCCGAGAAGTGCGCAGCAGACCGCGCGGATCTGGAGGGAGCAGAGGATGGCGGCCATGAAGCCCCGCACCGGGGACGGTCCCCTCGAGGCAACCAAGGAAGGGCGTGGAATCGTCATGCGGGTTCCACTCGAGGGTGGCGGGCGTTTGGTCGTCGAGCTCACGCCGGAGGAAGCGGCAGCTCTCGGTAAAGAGCTCACCGCGGTGACCAGCTAGCCGCTCGACCCAACGAAATACACCGGTGATCAAATTGCCGGCGCGAACCCGCGCGCGCAGATCCGGCCGGGTCACCGGCCGGATCTGCGGCCGTCACACCGGCTTCGGCGACCGGGCAGCCGCACGTGCCGGGCAGATCCCATGACCGGGCCCGACCGCGGCACGCGCCGGGCGACACCCGGCACGACACCGGAGCCGTCCACAGTCCACGCCTCGCCCCTGGCCGCGATCGCCTCCGCGGTGGCCTGCCCGGAATGCCGTGCGGGTGTCGAGCTTCGGGATCGCCGCCTGGTGTGTGAATCGGGCCACAGCTTCGACCTCGCCAAACAGGGGTACGTCAGTCTGCTGACCGGCGCGGCCACCAAGATGACCGGCGATACCGCGGACATGCTGGACGCCCGGGCGCGATTCCAGAGCGCCGGCCATTTCGACCCGATCGCGCGCGCGACGGCCGACGCCGTCGCGGACGGCGCACCGACCGGCACGATTCTCGAAATCGGCGCCGGCACCGGGTACTACCTGGCGGCCGGGCTGGCGGCGGCGCCCGCCGCCCACGGCATCGCACTCGACGTCTCGAAACCGGCGGCGCGCCGGGCCGCTCGCGCCCACCCGCGTGCGGCATCGATCCTCGCCGACGTCTGGCGGGGGCTGCCGATCCGGGACCGTGCACTCGACCGGGTGCTGTGTGTATTCGCGCCCCGCAATCCGGCCGAGGTCGCGCGGGTGCTGCGTCCCGGCGGCACCTTCGTCGTGGTCACCCCCACCCCGCGGCACCTCGGCGAACTCATCGCCCCGCTCGGCATGGTGGGCGTGCAGGCGGACAAGGACGAACGCCTGACCGATGCCCTGTCCGCCGATTTCCGTTGCACCGGAAGCGTCACGGTGGAGTACGACATGACCCTGGACCACGCGTCGATCGCGAATGTGGTCGGTATGGGCCCGTCCGCGCACCACGCCGCCGAATCCCGGGGCGATCTGATCGCCGCCCTGCCGGAGACGATGCCGGTCACCGCCTCGGTCACGGTCACGGTCTACCAGCGCTGATCGTTCTCGCCGACTAGATCCACCGGATGTCCGACCGGTCGGCCGATCCCCCGGCCCTCAGCGGAAGAATGCCGCCACCCGCTCCCGGTCGGCATAGACATAGATCTCCGCGATGCGACCACCGGTCACCGTGAAGGCGAGCAGCACCCCGGGCTGCCCGTCGAAGCCGATCACCGCTCCGGCGGCACCGTTCACCAGTACCGGCCGCACATCCGAGGACGGCCGGGCGAACAGCAGAGCGCGGGTGGCCGTGTCGCCAGGGCCGTGGATTTCCCAGCCGCCTCCCGCACCGGCGTCGGCACGCAGCACGATCTCCGGGTCCAACCGCGCCACCAGAGCCTCGAAGTCGCCGCGGCGGGCGGCCGCGAAGAATGCCTCCACCACCGCACGCTGATCAGCGAGTTCACCGTCGGGAGTCGGTGCGGTCCGCAGCCGACGCCGCGCGCGACTGGCCAATTGGCGTGTGGCGGCGGGGGTCCGGTCCAACAGTGTGGCGATGCGATCGAACGGCACCGCGAAGCTGTCGTGCAGGACGAAGGCGATACGTTCGGCAGGATCCAGCTGTGACAGCACCATTTGCATCGCCAGCCCCACCGAATCCGCCAGCAGCGCTTGCTCTTCCGGCGCCGCGGGACCATCGGCGGCGACGAGCAGCGGATCGGGCAGCCGGGTGCCGCTCGGATGTTCCGGCCGAGACCTTCGATGACGCAACAGATCCAGGCAGGTGTGCGCCACGGCCGTGCTGAGCCAGGCGTCGAGATTGCCGACCGCGCGGGGCGGGCTGCGATGCACGCGCAGCCAGGTCTCCTGAACGGCATCCTCGGCATCGGTCGCCGAACCGAGGATGTGGTGCGCGAGCGCCCGGAATCGCGGCCGCTGTTCGTGCAGCCGTTGCAGGGCCTGTTCGCGCTCGCTCACACCGGTCACATCCTCGCCACGCGCTACGCCGTATCAGTGCGGCCGTTATCAGTGCGGCCGTTATCAGTGCGGCCGTTATCAGTGCGACCACTCACCCTAACCAGCCAGGAGGCAGCCATGCGTAGTCTTTCCCGCTCCGCGCCGGCCGGTACGACCATGTCCGCCGGCACCAGCGGACGTCTTTTCCGCCGCGACCGCCCACCCGTGCTCGCTCTCGCCGACGGCCGCTACCGCACCGTCGGCTATCGGGTCGCGACCGCCGTCATCGTCGCCGAGGCCGGGATGGGCGGCGTCTGGGATCTCGCCCGCATCCCGTTCGTGACCGATGTGGTGACCCACCTCGGGTACCCACGCTATTTCCTGGTGCTGCTCGGCGTGTGGAAGATCCCGGCCGCGATCGTGCTGGCCGCTCCCCGGCTCCCGCTGTGCAAGGAATGGGCATATGCCGGAACGTTTTTCGTCTACACCGGCGCGATCGCCTCACATCTGATCACCGGCTATGCGCGCTCGGAGGTGGCGGTGTTGAGCGCCATGACCCTGCTGACCGTCACGTCGTGGGCGCTGCGGCCCGCCGACCGCTGCCTGCCCGGTCGTCAGCCCTTGCGGATGCGGTCGTAGAGATCGGTGGTGCGGGCGGCGACCTGGGCCCAGCTGAATTCGGCCGTCGCGCGTGCGCGGCCGGCCGCCCCGAAACGCGCTGCGGTCTCCGCGTCACCGGCAAGGTCGTTGACCAGGCCGGCGAGGTCTCGTTCGAAGTCGCGCGGCGCCTGCGGGTCGTAATGCGCCAGCCGCCCGGTCTCCCCGTCGGCGACCACCTCCGGGATACCGCCGACATCCGAGGCGACCACCGCGGTGCCGCAGGCCATCGCCTCCAGATTCACGATCCCGAGCGGCTCGTACACCGAGGGGCAGATGAAAACACTTGCGGCGGAGAGGATCTGGCGCACCTGCTCGGTCGGCAACATATCGCGGACCCAGAACACCCCGCCGCGCGTCGCCGCGAGTTCGCGCACCGCCGCTGCCGCCTCGGCCTCCAGTTGCGGCGTATCCGGTGCGCCGGCGCACAGCACCAGCTGGATCCCCGGGTCGATGTCGCGCGCCGCGGCGAGCAGGTGGGCGACCCCTTTCTGCCGGGTGATGCGGCCGACGAACGCGGCGATCGGCGCATCGTCGCGAACCCCCAGTTCGGCGAGCACATCGCGGGCCTCGGGCACCGGCCCGCCCGGGAACCAGGCCCGGGTGTCGATCCCGTTGTGCACCACGTGTACTCGCGCGGGGTCGACGGTCGGGTAGGCATCGAGGACGTCGCGGCGCATGCCCTCGCTGACCGCGATCACCGCATCGGCATTCTCCATCGCGGTCCGCTCCGACCACGACGACAACCGGTAGCCGCCGCCCAGCTGTTCGGCCTTCCAGGGCCGGCGCGGTTCCAGCGAATGCGCGGTCAGGACGTGCGGGATGCCGTACAGACTCGCGGCCAGATGCCCGCCGAGCCCGGTGTACCAGGTGTGGGAGTGAACCACGTCGACAGCGCCGACGGCATCGGCCATGCGCAGCTGCGCCGACATCATCTGCAGGGCGGAATTGGCGGCGTAGAGCATCGGATCCGGCTGATGCACCACCGCATCGCCGCGTTCGGCGCCCATACAGTGCACCGTCACGTCGCACAACCGGCGCAACTGCGGGACCAGCTCGGTCACATGTACTCCGGCCCCGCCGTACACCTCGGGGGGATATTCGCGGGTCAACATCGCGACCCGGAGCCGGTCGGGGTCGGCAGGCGATATCGGCTCGCGGCCGCCATCCGCGAAACTCACCGGTCCAACCTAATCGGTGTGCCCCCGCCCCACCACACCTGCCCGGCCACGCCGGAGTGAACCGGCATCGGACACGCCGTGGACTGGGACGGTAGGTTGAATTCCGTGAGGAGCCAGCCGCACGTACTCGGAGTAGTGCTAGCCGGTGGTGAGGGCAAACGACTCTTTCCCCTCACCAAGGACCGCGCCAAGCCGGCGGTCCCGTTCGGGGGTGCGTACCGCCTGATCGACTTCGTCCTCTCCAACCTCGTCAACGCCGGTTATCTGCGCATTTGCGTGCTGACCCAGTACAAATCGCATTCCCTGGACCGGCACATCTCCCAGACCTGGCGACTGTCCGGCTTCGGCGGCGAATACATCACTCCGGTCCCGGCCCAGCAGCGGTTGGGACCGCGCTGGTATACGGGCAGCGCCGACGCGATCATGCAGTCGCTGAATCTGATCTACGACGAGGACCCCGACTACATCGTGGTGTTCGGCGCCGACCACGTCTATCGCATGGATCCCGAACAGATGGTCGCCCATCACATCGACTCCGGTGCGGGGGTGACCGTGGCCGGAATCCGGGTGCCGCGCAGCGAGGCGAGCGCGTTCGGCTGTATCGATTCCGACGAATCGGGCCGTATCACGCAATTTCTGGAGAAACCGGTCCATCCGCCGGGCACGCCCGACGATCCGAATATGACCTTCGCCTCGATGGGCAATTACGTCTTCACCACGAAGGTGCTGGTCGACGCGATTCGTGCCGATGCCGACGATGTCGATTCCGATCACGACATGGGCGGCGACATCATTCCGGCGCTGGTCTCCCAGGGGCAGGCCGGCGTCTACGATTTCGCCCGCAACGACGTTCCCGGCTCCACGGACCGCGACCGCGGCTACTGGCGCGACGTCGGGACGATCGACGCCTTCTACGCGGCCCATATGGATCTGGTCTCGGTGCACCCTATCTTCAATCTCTACAACAAGCACTGGCCCATTCGAGGCACGGCGGAGAATCTGGCGCCCGCGAAATTCGCGCAGGGCGGGCTAGCCCAGGAGTCCATCGTGGGCGCGGGCAGCATCCTGTCCGCGGCGACAGTGCGCAATTCGGTGCTGAGTTCGAATGTGTTCATCGAGGACGGGGCGACCGTCGAGGGCAGTGTGCTGATGCCCGGGGTGCGAATCGGCCGCGGCGCGGTGGTGCGGCGCGCGATCCTGGACAAGAACGTGATGGTCGGCGAGGGCGAGATCATCGGCGTCGATCGCGACCGCGACCGCGAGCGGTTCGCGGTGAGCAACGGCGGCGTGGTCACCGTCGGCAAGGGCGTCTGGGTCTGAGCCCCGAATTCGAGCCGGGCGGCCGGCTCAGCGGCCCGGCATCGGATACTGCGGCGGCGGGGCCGGTTCGGTGACACCCGGGCTCTCCGGCGTGTAGCAGAATGGCGTGCAGGTACCGTGCGGCACTCTCGGATACCTCGACGGATCGTCGAACTTGTCGTCACTGACCAGCAACATCACCAGCAGTGCCACGAAGACCGCCGCGCCGAGGCTGACGAGAGCCAGGACCAGCCACCCGCGAGGCGCGACCTCGATCAGGATTCCGCGCTCGTACACTCCCCGCCTCCCGGTACCGCCGAATTACCCACTGTGCCAATGGTATCGGCAGTCCGATGCTCCCGGCCACGGAAAGTGCCGCCCGGCGCTCCGCAACGGGAGCGGCCGGGCGGCGAAATGCCCTGCGGATCAGCGCAGATCGCGTCGGCGCCAGCCCGCGAGTCCGACCGCGGTGATCACCGCCGCGAGCACCAGCAGCACGATCACCGGCACAGCACGGAAGTCCTCGGCAGGCAGTTTCGGCAGATGACCGTAGGGGTTGAGGTCCAGAACCCATTGCGGCATACCGGAGATCGAGCCGAGCAGATAGATCGCCACCCCAGCGGTGAACACACCCCACGCCACCGGAGTCCAGCGCGGCAGCAGTCCGAACAGCAGCACGGTGATCGCGGTGAACACCCACACCGCGGGAATCTGGATCATCGCCGCGCTCAGCGCCTGCGGGAATTTGCCGCCTACATCCGATGCGGCGAGCCCGTAGGCCAGGCCGCCGATCACGCCGGAGGCGAACAGCGCCAGCACCGGACCGCCGAAGGCGAAGATCAGATGACTTGCGGCCCAGCGGATTCGGCCGACGGCGCCGGTGAGGACGGTTTCGGCGCGATCGTCGTTCTCCTCCGCGTACATCCGCAGCGCGGCCGAGATCGAGAAGGCCGCCGCGCCCAGGCCGACCATCGAGAAGGCGGTGTTCAGAAAGGCCTGTTCCACCCCCTGCGAGCCGCCGAGCCGGGCGATGATGTCGCGCACGGTCTGGCTCGAGCCGATCTCGTCGCCGATGCCGTGCACGACGCTGCCGATGATCAGACCGTAGAGCGCGAGCCCCACCGTCCATGCCGCCAGGGTGCCGCGCTGCAACCGCCAGGCCAGCCCGAACGGGCCGCCCAGCAGGGCCGATCCGGTCGCGGGACCGGGCCGGTCGGCGATCAGTCCGGCCCCCGTGTCGCGCCGCCGCAGCAGCGTGTAGGCGACCGCGACCAGCACCACCGTGGTCACCGCATGCAGTAGCAGCACCCACCAGCGATCGCCCGCGAAGGGACGGACCTGCAGGGACCAGCCCTGCGGCGCCAGCCAGGTCAGGATATCGGTCGGACCGTCACCGGCCCGCGCGTCGCCGATGGCACGGAGTGTGAAGGTCACCGCCAGTACCGCCAGGGCGATGCCACGGGCCAGCCGCGCGCTCGCGCTCAGCTGCGCGGCGACCGCGGCGACGGCCGCGAAGACGATGCCCGAGGCGGCCAGCGCCGCGCCGAAGGCCAGCGAGCCGTTGAACGGCACTCCCGACGAGGCGATGCTCAGCGTCGCGACGATTCCGACCGCCACGCAGGCGGCACAGGTCAGCAGCAGGGTCGCGGACAGCGCGGCGAAGCGGCCCACCCGGGTCGAGGCGAGCAACTCCTCGCGTCCGGTTTCCTCCTCGGCTCGGGTGTGCCGGATGACGGTGAGAATGGTGGCGATGCCGATCAGGGTGTAGAAGGCCCCCGGCTTCCACGCTCCGGCCGCACCGAGGCTGGTGTTGTAGATCGGGCCGTACAACGCCAGCTGCGCCGGGCTGGACAGGATGGTGTGCGCGAAATTCTGCAGATCGGCCGGCGACGAGTACAGATTCTTCACGCTGGAGAAGTAGACGCTGCCCAGCGGCGCCGAGAACAGCAGCACCCACAGCGGCAGGACGATCCGGTCCCGCCGCAGATACAGGCGCAGCAGCTGCCCGGTGCCGGTGAAATCCGAAGCCCGGGTGAATGTTTCGGCGAAACCGCCGTGCGGGCGGTCGAGGCTCGCGGTGGTCATTTCGTCGCCTCGCTCAATGCTTGCTCCTCGCGCGACGCCGCGGTGTGCGCGGGTCGCCGGGCGTCGGCCGGCGCGTCGCCGCCGAGCGAATAGTGGCGCAGGAACAGCTCTTCCAGCGTCGGCGGCTGGCTGACCAGGCTGCGCACTCCGGCGTCGCCGAGCACGCGGATCAGTTCGCCGAGATGGTCGCTGTCGACCTGGCAGTGCAGCGTGTGGTCCTCGATCGTGACGTCCTCGACGCCCGCGATGGCGCCGATATCGCCCGGGTCGCCGATGAGTTCGGCCTTGATCGACGTGCGGCTGAGATGACGCATCTCGGCCAGGGTGCCACTCTCGACGGTCTTGCCGGCGCGGATGATCGTGACCCGATCACACAGCGCCTCCACCTCGGAGAGGATGTGGCTCGACAGCAGTACGGTGGCGCCGCGCGCGGCCGCCTCTCGCGCACATTCACGAAAGACCTGTTCCATCAAGGGATCCAGGCCCGAGGTGGGTTCGTCGAGCAGCAGCAGTCGCGCGTTCGAGGAGAAGGCGGAGACGAGCGCGACCTTCTGCCGGTTGCCCTTGGAGTAGGCGCGCGCCTTCTTGCGCGGATCGAGCTCGAAGCGCTCGATCATCTCGGCGCGACGCCCGGTATCGATCCCACCGCGCATCCGCGCCAGCAGATCGATGGTCTCCCCGCCCGACAGCGACGGCCACAGTGTGACATCGCCCGGAACGTAGGCGATATCGCGATGCAGCTCGACCGCGTCGCTCCACGGATCACGCCCGAGCACCCGGGCCTCCCCCGAGGTGCGCGCCAGGATGCCGAGCAGAATGCGGATGGTGGTCGACTTGCCGGACCCGTTGGGCCCGAGGAAGCCGTGCACCTCTCCCTCGGCGACCTCGAGGTCGAGGCCGTCCAGGGCGCGTACCGATCCGAAATGCTTGTGCAGGTTCCGGACCTCGATTGCCGATGACATCGAAATCTCCTTGCGAGACGAGGGTTCACATTTCGGCGAGCAACGAGTCGAGCACCGAGGAATCGGTGAACAGGCCGTGGGTGTTGACCTCCATGGCCGGCAGCACCATCTGGTCGGCATACTCGCGCAACGCTTGTCGAAAGTCGAGCTTTCCTTCGTGGCGGGCGGCGTAGAGCTGCAGGAAGAAGAAGAATCCACCGCCGTTCTGCACCGCCAGATAGTTCGCCGTCGCCGACAAGTCCCTGGGCCGGCGCAACGTGCCGGCCTCGATACCGACCTCGAGGTAGGACTCCACATCCGCGCGCAGCTGATCGAACAGCGAGGTCATCAGCGTGCCGCCGGCCTGGAAGCTGCGCATCAGATACGCGGTGTAGGGCGCGAACTCCTCGATGTCGGCGAGGGCCTTCAGGGTCGAATTCGGCGAGGGCTGCTGGACGTATTCCGTCTTCGCGGCACGGATGACGGCACGTACGTGCTCGTCACACGCCTCGCGCAAGCCGTCCTTGGAACCGAAGTGGTGATTGACGAGTCCGGGCGAAACCCCCGCCGCCTTGGCGATGGCCCGCACTCCGACCCCGAATCCCTCTTCTCCGAAGACGACGATCGCCGCGTCCCGGATCCGGGCGGGCGTGCTCAGGTCCGAGGTGGGTCCTTCCGATACGGCTGCTCCCTTAAACACATGTTCAATATACTAAACACTCGTTCAATCCGCACGCAAGAGCCGGCCCCGACAAATTTCGGACGATGAACGCGCAGGTAGACAGCGTTCGGCGAGCTAATCCCGGAACCGGCCCGATCCAACCCCTCGGGCAACTCCGAGCGGCGACTAGCCGCGGGAGGCGCAGAGCAGCCCGTCGCCGACCGGGATCAGCACGCTGGTCAGGTCGGGATCTTCGGCCACGGCCCGGGTTGCCGCCCGCACCGCCTGGGTCGCGGCGTCGCGCTGCGCCGGATCGGGCACCCGCCCACCCAGCAGCGCGTTGTACATCAGCACCGCCCCGCCCTCGCGCAGCAAACGTACGGCCTGCTCGACGTATTGCGGGTGTTCGAGCGGGGCCGCATCGATGAACACCAGGTCGTAGGCGCCGTCGGCGAGCCGGGGCAGCACGTCCAGCGCACGGCCGTTGATCAGCCGGGTGCGCGCGGGCGCGATATCGGCCGCGCGGAAGGCGTCCTTGGCCGCACGCTGATGTTCCGGCTCGGAGTCGATCGTGGTCAGCGTGCCGTCCTCGCGCATGCCGTCGAGCAGCCACAGGCCGCTGATTCCGGCGCCGGTGCCGACCTCGACCACCGCTCGGGCGCCGAGCAGCTGGGCGTACATGCTGAGCAGCGCTCCCACCGACGGCGGCACCGGTGCGGCGCCCAGTTCGGTGGCCCGCTCCCGCGCGGCGATGAGAATCTCGTCCTCGACCACGGAATCCTCCACGTAGGCGAGGTTGCGCTGCAGGGCCGATGCCGCTGGGATGTGGCTCACGAATATGAGGCTAACGGCGGGGCAGTCCGGGGGCGCGACGACGGCCGGTGTTTTTCTCAGGTGTCCCTCAGCCTCCCCATACCACCGGCACATCGGGAACCGCCAGAGTATTGACCAAGCAAGGGCCGGCCGACCGCCGGACGGCGCCCGGGAACACCGGACTCAGGTTCGGGGTTACACCCGGTACGCGACGACCACCAGTCGTCGTGCGCCTACCACGGTCCCGAGTAGGAGGTCACCCCATCCACAAGGTCGATGCGGCGCGCGAGTACGCCACCCTGCCCGAGTCGAGTCTGCCTATCGGCGTCTCGGCCGATTACGAGCTGCCCGGTGCCGCTCGTAGCGATGTCCGTACCGAGGTCGAGGTTCGTCCGGAAGCCGAAGCCGGTCCCGCACTGCGGGCCGACGTCGACAACGGCGCCGACTTCGACGATACCGAATCCGTCGCGGGCGATGCCGCGGACGACGACGCGCTGAGCGGTACCGCCGCCTTCGACGCCACCGGCGACCGCACCATGATGCCGTCCTGGGACGAATTGGTGCGCGAGCACGCCGACCGGGTGTACCGGCTCGCCTACCGCCTGACCGGTGACCCGCAGGATGCCGAGGATCTCACCCAGGAGACCTTCATCCGGGTCTTCCGCTCGCTGCAGAACTACCAGCCCGGCACGTTCGAGGGCTGGCTGCACCGGATCACCACGAACCTGTTCCTCGACATGGTCCGCCGGCGCAACCGCATCCGGATGGAAGCGCTGCCCGAGGACTACGACCGGGTGCCGTCCGAGGGCCCCGGACCCGAGCAGGTCTATCACGATGCCCGGCTGGATCCGGACCTGCAGCGGGCGCTCGACGCGCTGGCCCCGGAGTTCCGCGCGGCCGTCGTGCTGTGCGATATCGAGGGTCTGTCCTACGAGGAGATCGGCGCTACCCTCGGGGTGAAGTTGGGTACCGTGCGCAGCCGGATCCACCGCGGCCGTCAGGCACTACGGGAATACCTTGCGCATAATGGTTCTCAGCAGCGGTTCGCCGCTGAGGAGAAAGTCGGGTAAACAGCGGTGCAGCGCCGCGGCCGTGCCCGGCGAAGCTGTAGTCCGTCGGAAGGGTGTGCATCCGTATGACCGGCGAGGGTCGTTTCGCCCCCACCGAACACCTGGCCAGTGAGGCCGTCGTCGCCTATGTCGACGGCGAGCTGAGAATGAACGCCTATCTGCGCGCGGCCGAACATCTGTCCCGCTGTCCCGAATGCGCCGCCGAGGTCGAGGCGCAGCAGCAGGCCCGGGTGGCATTGCGCCGGGCGGCACAAATGCAGATTTCCGCGCCGACCGACCTGCAGGACACGCTGAGCCGAATTCCGCTGGCCGACCTGACCGGAAGTAGCACCGACAATATGTCGCGCGGCGCGAGTTTCCTCGGCCTGCGGGCGGATTCGTTCCGTTTCGCCTCCTCCTCGAATCGAGAAATGGGATTCGAGAGCAGGCGGTGGACGGGATGGTGGCGCAAGTAGAGTTTGCGAACGTGACCACCGAATCGACGCCGTCCGCTTCATCGGATTCGGCGGCCAGGGGGAACCTGAGGCCGTCGGACGCGCCCGTGCTGGGGCCGCGCCCGGTGTACCGCCCGGATATCGATAAACACACCGCCCGCGCTTTCCGCCGCCCCGAGGGCCAGGCCGGATCTTTCGCACCGCACACTCAGCCCGCGCCCACGCCGCGGCACGACACTCCCGAATTGGTCAATCGCCCGCCGGACGCGGTGCTGGCCGAGGCCTTCGGACGGCCCGCGGGTTCGGACGAGCTCCTGCAGCGCGACCCCGAGGCCGGGGCCGACACGCCCGAGACGAGCGCACCGGTCGATCCGTGGCGCGATCCCGCGGCCGCGGCCCGCCTCGGCGATCCCGCCCTCCACATCCCCGCCCCGCAGCCGCTGCCGCCGGGTGCCAAGCTCGGTGCCCGCGAGGTGCTGTTCGGCGGCAAGGTAGCGCCCAAGGCATTGGCCGTCCTGGGTGTGGTCGCCCTGGTCATCGGCGTGCTCGGCGGCCTGGTGGGCCGATTCACCGCCGAGAACACCGGGGCGCTGACCTCGCGCAAGATCGCACTGCAGCAGGAGAGCAACACCGACAAACCGCACAGCCAGGTTGCCAAGGTGGCCGACGCCGTCCTGCCCTCGGTCGTCTCGATCCGCGAGACCGTCGGCGACAACGGTGCCCTGGGCTCGGGCGTGGTCATCGACGGCAACGGCTATATCGTCACCAACAATCACGTCATCTCGATGGCGGCACAGGACAAATCCGGACGCGCCAAGATCCAGGCCACCTTCTCCGACGGTACGAAGGCCCCGGCCAAGCTGGTGGGCCGCGACCCGAAGACCGACCTCGCGGTGCTGAAGGTCGACGTCAAGAACCTCACCGTGGCCCGGCTCGGGAAGTCCGGCGATGTGCAGGTCGGTGACGACGTGCTGGCCGTCGGCTCGCCGCTGGGCCTGAGCAAGACCGTCACCTCCGGCATCGTCAGCGCGTTGCATCGCGCGATCCAGGAGAGCCCGGAAGCCGGCGACGACACCGCCGGCGCCTTCGACGCCGTGCAGACCGACGCGGCGATCAACCACGGAAACTCCGGCGGCGCCCTGGTCGACGGCGAGGGCCGGTTGATCGGGATCAACACCGCCATCCGCAGCGAGAGCGGCGGATCGGTCGGCCTCGGCTTCGCGATTCCGGTGGATCTGGTGCAGCGGGTCTCGCAGACCCTCATCCGCGACGGTGTGATGTATCACCCGTGGCTCGGCGTCAGCGCGAAGACCAAGCAGGTCGAAAACGACGTCATGAGCGGCGCCGCGGTGGCCGATGTGGTCGGCAACAGCCCCGCCGCCAAGGCGGGTATCGCCGAAGGTGACGTGATCGTCAAGGTGGGTGATCGGCAGGTCACCGAGCCGGCCGAACTCACCGTCGCCGTCCAGTCCCACCAGATCGGCGAGACCGTGAATTTCCAATTGATCCGCGACGGCCGTCAGGTCGATGTGCCGGTGACGCTGGAATCCGATAAAAACGCCCCGCAGCCACCCCAGTAGCCTGGTCTTATGTTCAATATCGGCTGGCCCGAGATGGTGATCCTGGTGGTCGCCGCGCTGGTGATTCTCGGCCCGGAACGGCTTCCGGGGGCGATTCGCTGGACCGCGCAGAGTCTGCGTCAGGTCCGCGACTACGCCTCCGGCGCCACCAGCCAGCTGCGCAACGATCTGGGACCCGAGCTCGACGAACTGCGCAAACCGCTCGAAGAACTCAACGAGCTCCGCAAACCACTCGAGGGTCTGCGCGGGATGACACCGCGGTCGATGGTCACCAAGCACCTCTTCGACGGTGACGATTCGCTGTTCACCGGCACCTTCGGGGCAGCGAATCCGGGCAACGGCTCGTCCGGCGGTTCCGGCATCTCACAGACCGGGTCGCCGAATTCTGTGACCCCACCCGGCTATTCGGTGCCCGAGCCGCCGAAACCGCTCGATCGCAACGAAAAACCGCCGATCGATTTCGACGCCACCTGATCGAAATGCGCTGATAGCACCCTTTACGGACCGCCGGTCCGGCCCAAATGCCCGGTGCGCTCGATTGATTCGGCCCCTGCCGCGGATTCGTCAACCGGTCTAGACACATCCGGCTGTCGAGCTATCTAGACTTCGCACATGTCAGCCGACGAGGTGGCACGGGTGTTCGCGATCGAAGACAAGGTCGAACGCCTCAAGGCTGCCACCGAAGGGGTCGCGGCGGCCCAGCAGACCATCAACGAGCTCACCCGCATCCGCCGAGCGGTGATCAGGGAGTTGCACGCCGAGGGCTGGACCTTCGCCAGGATCGGTGCGGCAGCGGGACTTTCACGTGCCCGGATCCACCAGGTCAGCACCCAGGGGCCGGTACCGGAAGGGCTGTTCTTCGGGCACGGACCACTCACCGTGCTCACCCCCGACCTCCGCGCGGTCACCCGCGCCACGCCGCTGATCGGCGCGCCGGACGCCGCCGCCCCGCACCGGCTGGCAGAGCTGTTGCGACAGCTGGGATTCACCGTCACGGTCGAGAGATTCCTCCCCGGACGGCCCTTGAATCTCGACCGCGAGGGCCTGATCGTGCTCGGCGGGCCCGAATTGTCGCCCAGTCTCCGTTATCTGGTGGCGGCCGACCCGCGGCTGCGCCGGACGCTGGCCCGGGCCGGGCGAGTCCGCCGCGCGATCGAGGACCGGGCTGCCCGGCGGATCTACCGACCGGGCGGCACCGAGCCCTACGACATCGCCTATCTGGCGCGCCTGCCCCGCCCCGACGGCCACGGAACCATTCTCGTCATCGACGGACTGCATCCGCCCGGATCACTGGGCGCGATACGGCTTCTCGGAACACGACTGGCGACTCTGCACGAACGCGCCGACACTCGCGCCTTCTCGGCGGTAGTCGGCGTCCGCTACGACCGCCACACCGGCGAACCGCTCGAAGTGGACCTTCTCACGCCCATCTACCGCCACGAGCGGTGATCAGGCGGCGACCTCGGTGGGACGCAGGGTGTTCATCGGCGGCCGATCCGCGAGATGCACATCCGTGCTCAGCGCCGTGAATTCCTCACCGACCAGCGGGAATTGCGTCAACGCCGCACCCGAGTCGCGAATTCCGCTGCGGCCCAGCACGGTTCCGAGAATCTGCCGGCTCATCACGCCCAGATCGGACAGCGGACGATTGCGATGCGTGCGCACGCCCAGATTCACCTGGCCGATCGCCGACAGGCCGAGCATGTCGAAAGTGTCCAGCAGCAGGCCGATCTCCACGCCGTAGCCCGGGGCGAACGGCACAGCCGTCAGCAGTTCCCGCGTGCCCGCGTACTCACCGCCCAAGGGCTGCAACACCTTCGACAGATCCGGGCGCAACGCCGCCAGCAGCGGCCGTGCCACCAGTTCGGTCACCCGGCCACCACCGTGTTGCTCCACCGCCGCGCCCTGGCGCAGCGGACGCCGGTAGTAGGCCTTCACCAGGTGCATGCCGTCCACGGTCAACAGCGGACCCAGCAGTTTCGGCACGAACATCGGATCGGGATCGATGAGATCCGAATCGACGAACGCCACCAGGTCGCCGGAGGTCGCGGCCAGCGAGCGCCACAGCACCTCGCCCTTGCCGGGCACCGGCTCGAGTTCGGGCACGGCCTGCTCGCGGGTGACCACCTGCGCCCCGGCCGCACGGGCCCGCTCGGCCGTCGCGTCCACGGAACCGGAATCCAGCACCACCAATTCGTCGACCAGCGTGCCGAGCAGCGGCCGGATACTGGCCACCACATCGGCGACCGTGCGTTCCTCGTTCAATGCGGGCAGCACCACCGACACGGTGCGCCCGTTCTTCGCGTCGACCAATTCGTCGATCGCCCACTGTGGTCGGTCCCACGTATTCGTGGCAGTCCAATCGAACGTCATACCAGACCTCGCAAGGTTCGTGCGGGGGGCCGGATGCCCTGAATCGCCGCGATCATGTCCACTACTCGCCGGGTTGCGGCGACCTCGTGAACTCGGAAGACCCGGGCGCCGGCCGCGGCCGCCCACGCGGTTGCCGCCAATGTCCCCTCCAATCGCTCGGAAAGTCCGACACCAAGAGTCTCTCCGATGAAATCCTTATTGCTCAGCGCCATCAAGACCGGCCATCCGGTATTTACAAGAATGTCCACGGCCCGCAACAGTTCGAGCCCGTGATAGGTGTTTTTCCCGAAATCGTGGGTCGGGTCGATGAGAATCGCATCCGCGGCGACCCCTGCCGCGCGCGCCGCCTCGGCCGCCCGAACCAGGGTATCGGTGACCTCGGACACCACATCGGCGTACCGGACCCGATGTGGCCGGGTGCGCGGCCGCGCGCCGCCGGTGTGGCTGCACACGATCCCCACGCCGAGTTCGGCGGCCACGCCGGCGAGCTGCGGATCCGCCCCGGCCCAGGTGTCGTTGATCACATCCGCGCCCTCGGCCACCGCCGCCCGTGCCACCTCGCTGCGCCAGGTGTCCACACTGATCAACAGGTCGGGATAGCGCGCGCGGATGGCCGCCACGAACGGCACCACGCGCCGCACCTCCTCCGCGGCGTCGACCTCGTCCCCCGGCCCGGCCTTCACCCCGCCGATGTCGACCAGATCCGCGCCCTCGGACACGGCGCGCGACACCGCGGCCATCGCGGCGTCGTCGGAGAAGGTCGCGCCCCGGTCGTAGAAGGAATCGGGGGTTCGGTTGACGATTGCCATCACCAGCGCCCGATCCGTCGCCACCGGCTTCCCGCACAGGGTGGACAGCGGTGACGCAGAACTCATGGAGGTGAGTCTAATTGCCGGGGTGTCGGCGCCCTCCGACACGACCTAGCCCCGGGGTGCGGTACCGGCCGCCACCTCGTCGGGATAGCCGGGGTAGAACGGCACAAATCCCTGCTCGCGCCCCTTCAACACATAGACCGCGGTCGAGTCGTCGGGGGTGAATCCCTGCTTGCGCAGATCCACCTTGCGGCTCTTGAAGGTCGACGTGGTCTCCAGTTCGGGCACCACGCGGACGAACAGCGGCACCGCATACCCGGGCAGGCGGTCGTAGAGATGGACGGCCAGGGCGGAGCCGTCGAAGTCGGTGCCGGCGTCGAGGGTCACCGCGGCCATCCCCGCCTTGCCATCGGCTCCGGGCACGTCGACGCCGTACACCACGGCCTCGGTGATACCGGGCGCGCCGTCGAAGGCGCCCTCGACTTCGGTGGTTGCGACGTTCTCACCCTTCCAGCGGAAGGTGTCGCCGAGGCGGTCGACGAAGGCGATGTGGCGCCAATGCTGGTCGCGCACAAGATCTCCGGTGTCGAACCAGCAGTCGCCGTCGTCGAACGCGTTGCGCACCAGCTTCGATTCGGTCGCCGACTTGTCGGTATAGCCGTCGAACGGGGAGCGGTCGGTGACCTTCGCCAGCAGCAGGCCCACCCCGCCGGAGGCAACCTTGCGCAGCCGTCCGTCCGGGTATCGCTTCGCCTTACCGGTCTCCTCGTCGAATTCCACCACGGCGTAGGGCAGCGGCCCGAATCCGGCGGTGCGGTCCACGCCGAAGGCGTTGATGAAGGCGATATTTCCCTCACTCGCGCCGTAGAACTCCACCACCCGGCCGATGCCGAAGCGCCGCCGGAATTCGTCCCACAACTCCGGGCGCAGGCCGTTGCCGACGGCCAGCCGCACCGAATGTTCGTGTTCGCGGGGCGATTCCGGCTGGTTGAGCAGGTAGCGGCAGAGCTCGCCGATGTAGATGAAGGCCGTCGACCTGGTCGCGACGACCTCGTTCCAGAAGTTCGACACCGAGAATTTGCGCCCCAGCGCCAGCGTCGCCCGCGAGCCGAGCACCGCGCCGAGCGCGACCGTCAGCGCGTTGTTGTGATACAGCGGCAGGCAGCAATACATCGTGTCGCCGCCACGCAGGCGGATGCCCAGACCGCCCAGCCCGGCCATACTTTTCGTCCAGCGCAGATGGGTCATCACACTGGCCTTGGGCAGCCCGGTCGTGCCGGAGGTGAAGATCAGGAAGGCGCGCTCCCGGGCGCGCACGTCCGCGCACACCGCCGGATCCGCCGGATCGGCCGCGCGGGCCAACTCCTGCAATTCCTCCGTATACAGCAGGTTCGGCGGCGGCTCGGGCAGTGAGCGCACCGCCTCCTCGCATTCCTCGCCGACCACGTTGACCGTGCTGTCCAGCAGGCCGAAGCTGTGGGCGAGTACCTGTTCGCGCTGATTGTGATTGAGCAGCCCGACCGTCGCGCCCAGCTTCACCGTCGCCAGGACCACGAACAGCGTCTCGGGGCGGTTCGTCATCAGCACGCCCACCACATCGCCGCGGCGCACACCGCGCTGCGCCAGCACCTCGGCGAAGCAGTTCACTTCGATATTGGCCTCGCCGTAGGTGTATTCGCGGCCCTCGAAGCGCAGGAACGGCCGATTGGGGTACCGCCGTGCCGCCTTCTGGAAATACAGCCCGACCGAGGATTTGTCGTCGGGGCGCACCAGCATGCCGGTGGCGCCGCGCAGCATGCCCGGCGTCTCCACCGCCATCGCAGGCAGCCTGCGCACCAAATCCCAGAGACTGATCGTGTTTCGAGCCTCGGCGGTCACATTCTCCTCCAACGATTTCCGGTCGGGCCGTGTCGATTCCTAGGCGGTGTCGATTCGCGGCGCGGTCAGGGCTCGGAATGCGGATGCCACATCCGCGGTCACGGTAATCCGATCCAGTGCCGGCCGCCCGATGAATCCGGCCGCGCTCAGCTCGTCCAGCCACGCGAACAGGCCGCGGTAGTGGCCGTTGGGATCCAGCACCACCAGCGGCTTGCCGTGCAGCCCCAGATATCCGCCGGTCCACGCCTCGAAGAATTCCTCCAGCGTGCCGATTCCGCCCGGCAGGGTCAGGAAGGCGTCGGCGCGATCCTCCATGATCTGTTTGCGTTCGCGCATGGTGTCGGTGACGATCAGTTCGTCGCTGTCCACATCGGCGACTTCCTGATGCACCAGGCGTTTCGGGATCACGCCCGTGGTGCGGGCGCCTCCGGCGCGCGCGGCCACCGCCACCGCGCCCATCATCGACACGTGTCCGCCGCCGGAGACCAGTTGCCAACCGCGCCGGGCGATTTCACTACCCACATCGGCGGCCAGCTGCAACGCCCCGGGATCGGTGGCACTGGCCGAACAGTAGACACACACCGCGAACGGCTGCCCGCTCACCACTGATCCTCCTTCCCCGTGGACTCCTCGCCGCGGCGCGCGGCGGCCTGCAGCACGATGTCGATCAACTCCTCCACACTGTCGGTCACGTGCAGCAGTTCCAGATCAGCGGGCGCGATCTTGCCGGACCCGACCAGCGAATCGCGCAGCCAGTCCACCAGCCCCGCCCAGTAGCGGCTGCCGAACAGGATGACCGGGAAGCGGGTGATCTTGTGGGTCTGCACCAGAGTGAGCGCCTCGAACAGCTCGTCCAGGGTGCCGAAGCCGCCGGGCAGGCAGATGAACGCCTGGGAGTACTTGACGAACATCGTCTTGCGGGCGAAGAAGTAGCGGAAGTTGATGCCGAGGTCGACCCACTCGTTGAGCCCCTGTTCCATCGGCAACTCGATGCCGAGGCCCACGGAGTAGCCGCCCGCCTCACAGGCGCCGCGGTTGGCCGCCTCCATCACCCCGGGGCCGCCGCCGGTGATCACCGCGAAACCGGCCTCGGCCAGGGCGGCGCCGATGGCCCGCGCCGCCTCGTATTCGGGCGTATCCACCGGCGTCCGGGCGGAACCGAAAACCGCTACGGCCCTGGGGATTTCGGCGAGCGCACCGAAGCCCTCCACGAACTCGCTCTGGATCCGCAGCACCCGCCAGGGGTCGGTGTGCACCCAGTCGGTGGGTCCGCGGCCGTCGAGCAGATGCTGATCGGTGGTTCCGGTGCCCTGTTTGCGCGCCCGGCGCAACATGATCGGGCCGCGGTATTTCGGAGTGGACTTCGGTGATCTGGTCGATGCGGGCTCGGACGCGGTGGACATGGGACCGAACCTACCGGTTCAGCCCTTGTGACCGGTCAGGTAGTTGCGCAGGATCTCGGTGACGACGGTGATCTGACGGGTGGGCACCCGCTCGTCCACCTTGTGCGCCAGATTGGGGTCGCCGGGCCCGAAGTTGACCGCCGGGATGCCACGCGCGGCGAATCGCGACACGTCGGTCCAGCCGTATTTCGCGCGCACCCCGCCGCCGCCGTGCGCGTGGACGCGCTCCACCAGGTTCTTCGCGGCCGGAGCCGACAGACCCGGTAGCGCGCCGGGCGCACCGTCGGTCCGCTCGAAACTCACATCCAGTCCGTCGAACACCTCGCGCACGTGCTCGGTCGCCTCGGCGAGGGTGCGATCGGGTGCGAACCGGAAGTTCACCAGCACTTCCGCCTCGTCGGGCACCACGTTGCCGGCCACGCCGCCCTCGACCTTCACCGCGGACAGCCCCTCGCGATACACGCAACCGTCGATGTCCACCTCGCGCGGCACATAGTCGCGCAACCGCTGCAGGACCGGCGCCAGCTTGTGAATGGCGTTGTCGCCCAGCCACGCTCGCGCGGTGTGGGCACGGGTGCCGCCGAGGCCGAGGCGGACCCGCAGCGTGCCCTGGCAGCCGGCCTCGATCCACCCGCCCGACGGTTCGCCGAGGATGGCCAGATCCCCGTCCAGCCATTCCGGCAGTTCGCGTTCGATGCGGCCGAGACCGTTGTATTCGGCGGCGATCTCCTCGCAGTCGTAGAAGATCAGGGTCAGATCGCAGACCGGATCGGCGACGGTCGCGGCCAGGTGCAGGAACACCGCGTCGCCGGACTTCATGTCGACGCTGCCGCAGCCGAACAGCACCTCCTCACCGTCGATCGTCTCGAACCGGCCCGGCACGTTGTCGGCGATCGGCACGGTATCGAGGTGACCGGCCATGATCACCCGGTGCGGCAGCCCGCGATTCGTGCGAGCCAGCACGGTGTTGCCGTGGCGCAGCACCTCGAAACCCTCGGTCTGCTCGCGCAGCGCCCAGGCGACGGTGTCGGTGATCGCCGCCTCGTCGCGGGAGACGCTCGGGATATCGACGAGGGTCGCGGTGATCGAGATCGGGTCGGCGCGCAGATCGATGGTCACCGGACCAGCCTAATTGTTCGCTCCACTCACGACCGGCCGAGCGGCCCGGGCCGGGCGGCGCAGGGAGCCCACCGCCTCGCGATCCGCACCCAGTAGGCTGAGGTGCCGTGAGCACACAGGGAGCATCCGCAGTCGGCCTAGCGACGGTGACCGGGAACGGGACGGTCCTCGACACCTGGTACCCGTATCCGGAACTGGGCACGTTCGAGACGTCCGAGACCACGCGGCTGAGCCCGGCCGATCCCGAGTACGCGCGCTTCGCCGATCTGGTCGGCCCCGACGAGGCCCGCCGGGTCGAGGTCGTCGCGGTGCGCACCTCGATCGCGGACCTGTCGGCGCCGCCGATCGACACCCACGACGAATATCTGCGCCTGCACCTGCTCTCGCACCGTCTGGTCCGCCCGCACGGGCTGAGCCTGGAGGGGCAGTTCGGGCTGCTGGCCAATGTGGTGTGGACCAATCACGGCCCGTGCGCGGTCGAGGACTTCGAACTGGTGCGCGCGAAGTTGCGGGCCCGCGGCCCGGTCACCGTCTACGGCGTCGACAAATTCCCCCGCATGGTCGACTACGTGCTGCCCGCCGGCGTCCGCATCGCCGATGCCGACCGGGTGCGGCTGGGCGCGCATCTGGCCGAGGGCACCACGGTCATGCACGAGGGTTTCGTGAACTTCAACGCCGGCACGCTCGGCGCCTCCATGGTCGAGGGCCGCATCTCCGCCGGTGTGGTGGTCGGCGACGGTTCCGATGTGGGCGGCGGCGCGTCCATCATGGGCACCCTGTCCGGGGGCGGTAAGCAGGTCATCTCGATCGGCGAACGCTGCCTGCTCGGCGCGAACGCGGGCCTGGGCATCTCACTGGGCGACGATTGCGTCGTCGAGGCCGGCCTCTACGTCACCGCGGGCACCAAGGTCGCCCTGCCGGACGGCCGCACGATCAAAGCCTCCGAACTGTCCGGGCAGTCGAATCTGCTGTTCCGTCGCAACTCGCTGACCGGCAGCGTCGAGGTGGTCGCCCGCAAGGGCACCGGCATCGAACTCAACGCCGCCCTGCACGCCAACTGATCTCACGCACAACGCCCCTTCCCGCTCGTCATCCGATCCGAGCGCGGAAGGGGCGTTTCGCATAACCGCCCCTATTCGATTCCGAAGGCCAGCACGCGCTGTGGGGTGATGCGGATCAGTTCCCGCGAACCGCCCTCGAGGTAGGTCTCCACATCTCGCAAAGCCTGTGCCACGCCGCGGATTTCGAGGCAGCGCACCTGCCACGGATTCACCGAGGCGATATCGTCCACGACGAAGGCGACCCGCTCCTCCTTGGTGAGGTTGCGGAACTTCTGCGAGGCGCCCATGTTGTGACCCGCGATATCGATGGTGCCGAGGGCTTCGTTGTACCGGAAACCCACCGGGTTGTTCTGCGGCGATCCGTCCGGGCGGATGGTGGCCAGCCGACCCAGGCGTTGGCCCGCCAGATACTCGATCTGGGCTGCAGACAGCGTTGCGATCATGCGCCGACCTTAGAACCTCGAGTGCGGTACAGGTCAACCCGCAACGTTCCCGGCAGCGGATCGAGGGGTCAGCGCAACTGCTTCTTCTGCACCTTGCCCATGGCGTTGCGCGGCAGCTCGGTCACCATCAGCACCTCGCGCGGCCGTTTGTGCGCCGAGAGCTGCTGGGCGACGAAGTCGATCAGTTCCCGCTCCGAAATCGGGGTGTCGGCGCGCGGCACGACGTAGGCCCGGATGCGCTGCCCCAGATCCGCGTCCTCGATCCCGACGACCGCGACCTCGGCCACACTCGGGTGGCCGAGCAGGCAGGTTTCGACCTCCCCCGCCCCGACTCGGTACCCACCGGATTTGATCAGATCCACCGATTCCCGCCCGACGATGCGATGGAATCCCTCGGCATCGATCGCCGCCACATCGCCGGTGACGAACCAGCCGTCCTCGGTCCAGCTGTCGGCGGTGGCCTCGGGCCGGCCGAGATAGCCGTCGAACAACATGGGCCCGCGCACCTGCAGTCCGCCGATACTCTCGCCGTCGTGCGGAACCGGCGCCCCCGCCTCGTCGCGCAACCGGGTCTGCACACCCGCCACCGGCAGGCCGACCCAGCCCGGCCGGCGCTCGCCGTCGGCCCGGGTGGACAGGGTGATCATGGTTTCGCTCATGCCGTAACGCTCCACCGGCGCCTGCCCGGTCAGCTCACGCAGCCGTTCGAAGACCGGAACCGGCAGCGGCGCACTGCCGGAGACCAGCAGCCTTGCATTCGCCAATTCCTTTGCGGCACTGGGGTCTTCGGCGATTCGCGACCAGACCGTCGGCACGCCGAAGTACAGGGTGCCGGACGCGGCCGCATAGGCGGCGGGCGTGGGCTTGCCGGTGTGCACGAGCGGGCTGCCGACTCGCAGCGGTCCGAGCACGCCGAGGATCAGCCCGTGCACGTGGAACAGCGGAAGACCGTGGACCAGAACATCTTTCGAGGTCCACGACCACGCCTCGAACAGCGCGTCGAGACCCGCCGCGATGGCGCCGCGACTGAGCACGACCCCCTTGGGCGCACCCGTGGTCCCCGAGGTGTAGAGGATGAAAGCCGTGGTGTTCGCGGCCGGTTCGGGATGGCTGTGCCAGGAGCGGGCGTGTTTGCGCACCGGAATCACCGGCAGCGCGGAGTTGTCCGGTGCCGCACCGAGCCAGGCCCGCGCACCGGAATCGGCGAGGATGTGGTCCAGTTCGGCCGATCCCGCATCCGGCGGCACCGGCACGGCGGCGACCCCGGCGATGAGGCAGCCGAGGATTCCCAGCACGGTGGTGGCGGTCGGGCGGGCAAGAATCGCGACGCGGCCGGCCCCGGCGATGCGTTCGGCCACCGAGGTCGCGGCGCCGACCAGATCACTGCGCGAGAGCGTCTCACCGTCGATGGTGACCGCATCGGGAATGTCGTAGCCGGCGGCCACGGCGGCCGGATTCAGCGAGGGCAACAGCGGCAGCGAACCGTAGGACATCGGGCCAACCTATCAATCCGGCTCGGTCATCCGGCACCGCCGGCGCCCTCCCCCGCCGGGCGGCCCATTGCGAATTCGTCTCGTCGTCGCGCGGCCGTTGACAGGGCATTGAGGTGGTGAGACTGTCGAAGTACAGTCTTCTCACGCGGAGATGGGGGTCGACGATGACCACGTCCATTCGCACGTCGCCCGGGCAACCGGTCGCCGAATACGATGTCGCGGCACACCTGGACGGTTCGGCCGCCTTCTTCGGCGCCGCGGTCAACGTCATCATGCAGCTGTCGCTTCCACCCGTCGGCTACGGCGTGGTGGAGAGCACCGTCGACAGCGGCAAGGTGATGCTGCATCCGGTCAAACGCACCCGCACCACGCTGACCTACCTCGCCGTGGCCATGCTGGGTAGCGACGACGAACGCGCCGCCTACCGCGCGGCGGTGAACTGGCAGCACCGCCATGTTCGCTCGACCGCGCAGAGCCCGGTCAAGTACAACGCCTTCGATCCAAAGCTGCAGCTGTGGGTGGCGGCCTGCCTGTACTGGGGTTCACGCGACCTCTACGAGCGCATGCACGGCCCGATGCCCGAGCAGGAGGCCGAGGCCTTCTACCGCCACGCCGCCCGGTTCGGGACCACACTGCAGATGCCGCAGGCGATGTGGCCGGCCGATCGCGCCGCCTTCGATACCTACTGGAACCGGCAGATCGCCGAGGTCCGGATCGATCCGACGATCCGCGCGTACTTCGACGATCTGATTGATCTGAAGATGTTCCCCCCTCCGGTTCGCTTGCCGTTCAAGCGATTTCACCGCTGGGTGGTCGCCGGTTTGCTGCCGCCGAATCTGCGCGCGCAGATGGAGATGCCGTGGACGGCGGCCGACGACCGCCGCCTGGCCCGGCTGCTGCACGCGGTCGGCGCGGTGGAGGAGCGAGTTCCCAAGCAGCTCAAGATGTTTCCGGTCAACGCCTACATGCTCGACATGAGGATCCGGCGGCGCTTGGGGCTGCGGCTCGTGTGATCCGGACTCCGGGTGAGCGATCCGGAAGACGTGGCGGCGGCACCGGGACGACCAGGGAATCCGGCGACTAGGGGATCCGGAAACCGGGAACCACGTGGTCGCGGGCGAACTGCCGGCAGGCGGCCTCGTCGTCCACCGGGATCAGCGTTTGCGGAGTCAGCGCGAGCGAGAGCGCGTTGCGTGCGACGAGTTCGGCCAGCGGCAGCGGATCGTAGTGCGGCAGTTTGCCTTCCGACTGCAGGCGGGTGATGAATTCGGCGACGTAGTCGCGTCCCAGCTCGATCACCGGCGCGCCCTGTACGGTGAGATAGGGCAGCACGACCTCCGGTTCGGTGGTCAGCAGCCGGTCCAGCAGTTTGTTGCCGCGCAACCCGTCCAGGAAGGCGACGAACAGTTCGACGATCTGATCCTCGGCGCTGGCGTCGCGATCGATCTGGCGCTGCACCGCGGCGTCGACCTGTTCCACGAACTGGCGCGCCTGCCACAGGCCGACGGCCTGAATCAGATCGGATTTACCGGCGAAGCGCCGGTACAGCGTCGCCAGCGACAGCCGCCCGCGCCGCGCGACCTCGACCATGCTGGTGCGTTTGATGCCGAAATCCAGGAAGGCCAGCAGTGCCGCGTCGAGTACCGTGGTCTGATTGCGGTCCTCCGGACCCGCGCCGCGAACCAGCGGCAGGAGCCGAGTCGACAGTTTGGTCGAGCCGGTCATGGTCGTTCCTCTCCTTCGCCCGGGTCGCGGACACGGTGACGCTCTCATCATCCCATATGGTCAGCGCTCTGATTGACATGATGCCACCCCGATGAGAAGGTTTATACGAAAGCTTCTCACATTCTCTCGCCGATCGGCGGGGAGGAACAGGAGACGAGTCGACGATGACCGCCCCCCTGCGCGCGACCGGCTACCAGCCCGAAATTCCGGGCGACGAGCTCACCCCGGAGACGGTGCGCGAACACATCGACGGCGTGGCCGCCTTCCTCGGCGGCGCGGCGAACGTGATCATGCAGCTCAGCCACCCGCCGGTCGGCTACGGCGTGCTGGAGAGCACAGTCGACAGCGGCAAGGTGACGCTGCACCCGCTCAAGCGGCTGCGGACCACGCTGACCTATCTGGCCGTGGCCTGGCTGGGCAACGACGAGGACGTGCGGAGCTATCGGGAGGCGGTCAACGCCTCGCACCGCCCGGTGCATTCGGGCCCGGACAGCCCGGTCAAGTACAACGCCTTCGATCCGAAACTGCAGCTGTGGGTGGCGGCCTGCCTGTACTGGGGTGTCGACGATCTGTACCAGCGCATGCGCGGACCGATGGATCCCGAACTCGCCGAACGTTTCTACCGCTACAGCGTCCGGCTCGGCACCGGGCTGCAGATGCGCCCGGAGATGTGGCCGGCCGACCGGGACGCGTTCTACGCGTACTGGGAGGAGAACCTCGCGACGAAGACCATCGACGAACCTGTGCGCCGCTACTTCGACGATCTGATCGATCTGAAGATGCAGCCGCGCCTGATTCGGTTGCTGGCCGGGCGTTTCCACCGGTTCACCGTCACCGCCCTGCTTCCGCAGCACCTGCGCGACGAGATGGGGATGCGCTGGACCGCACGCGACGAACGCCGGTTCCGGCTCGTCCTGCGCGCGATCTCGGCGGTATGGACGCGGATGCCCACGGTGATCCGGGTCTTCCCGTTCAACTTCTATCTCGCGGATATGCGGCTGCGCCGGCGCTTCGGGCGACCGCTGGTCTGATTCAGCGCTCGGCGAGGGCGCGCAGGAAGAAGCCGAGGTTGGCCGGGCGTTCGGCCAGCCTCCGCATCAGGTAGCCGTACCACTGGTTGCCGTAGGGGATGTAGACCCGCACCGCGTGGCCGTCCTCGGCGAGGCGTCGCTGTTCCTCGGAGCGGATGCCGTAGAGCATCTGGAATTCGAAATCGCCCGGTGCGCGGCCGTTCCGGCCGGCCATGTCGTGGGCGGCGGTGATCATGACCGGGTCGTGGGTGGCGACCATCGGATACCCCGAACCGGCCATGAGGAGTTCCAGGCACCGCAGGTACGACTCGTCCACATCGGCTGTGCGCTGGTAGGCGACATATTCCGGCTCGCGATACGCGCCCTTGCACAACCGGATTCGCGCGCCCTCGGCCGCGGCGATGCGGCAGCGATCCTCCGCGCGGCGCAGATAGGTCTGGGTGGCGACCGCCAGCCAGGGATAGTCGGCACGCACCATGTGCACGGTCGACTCGGTGGTTTCGGTGGTGGTGTGGTCCTCCGCGTCGACCGTGATCCACACCCCCGCCTGCTGCGCCCGCTCGCACAGCGTGTGCAGATTCGCGGTGGCGATCTCGGGGCCGTCGAGCCCCAGCGACTGCCCCAGCGCGGACAGCTTCACCGAAACCTCCACCGGTGCAACGGATTGCACCGACCACGATCGGTTCCATCGGGCCAGGAGATTCCATCGGGCCAGGTCGTCGATCAGTGCCAGATATTCGGCGACCGCGTCGTCGGCCATCGACCGCTCGGTCGTGTACTCACCGAGAAAGTCGACGCTCACCATCCGGCCGCTGTCCAGTAGCGCGGCGACGACCGGAGCGAGGTCGGTGCGCGTTTCACCGGCCACGAATCGATGCACGACCTCCGCGGTGACCGGAAACCCGGTGATCGCCCGCTTCATCCGCAACGAACCGGCGGCGGCGAGGATGGCAGGACGCAGCGGGTTCATCGTCGTGCCCTTCCGGACGCGCCCACCGGTTCGCCGTTCATTCCGACTCCATATGCGGATAGCGGTAATCGGTCGGTGGAACGAAGGTTTCCTTCAGTGTGCGGGGCGCGACCCAGCGCAACAGGTTCAGATACGACCCGGCCTTGTCGTCGGTGCCCGATGCGCGCGCACCGCCGAAGGGCTGCTGGCCGACCACCGCGCCGGTCGGCTTGTCGTTGATGTAGAAATTGCCCGCGGTGAAGCGCAGCGTGGTGGCGGCCCGGTCGATCGCGACCCGATCGCGGGCGAAGACCGCGCCGGTCAGCGCATAGGGCGCCGCCGAATCCACTTCCGCGAGTACCGAATCGAAGGCCTCGGGGTGATCGTCGTCGTAGACGTACACCGCCAGGATCGGGCCGAAGTACTCGGTGGTGAACGCGTCGTCGCGGGGGGTATCGGCGATGAGCACGGTGGGCTGGACGAAGAAGCCCTCGCTGTCGTCGTAGGTGCCGCCGGCCGGAATGCCCAGACCGGCCGCGCGAGCCCGCTCGATCGCGGCGACGTTCTTGTCGTAGGCGCGCCGATCGATCACGGCCCCACCGAAATTCGTCAGATCGGCCACGTCGCCGTAGCTCAGTTCGTCGACCTGGGTGAGGAAATCGTCGCCCATCTCCCGCCACAGCGAGCGCGGAATGTAGGCGCGGGAGGCGGCCGAACACTTCTGCCCCTGATATTCGTAGGCGCCACGAATCAGCGCGGTGCGCAACGCGTCCGGATCGGCCGAGCGATGCGCCAGGACGAAATCCTTCCCGCCGGTCTCCCCCACCAGCCGCGGATATCCATGGTAGTGACCGATATTCGAGCTCACCCGCTGCCACAGGTGCTGGAAGGTGCGGGTCGAACCGGTGAAGTGGATGCCCGCCAGGCGCGGATCGGTCAGCGCGACCTCGGACAGTTCGATCCCGTCACCGGTGACCAGATTGATGACCCCCGGCGGCAGCCCGGCCTCCTCGAGCACCCGCATCGTGTAGTACGCCGCCAGCGTCTGGGTGGGCGAGGGCTTCCACACCACGGTATTGCCCATCAGCGCGGGCGCGGTCGGCAGATTCCCGGCGATCGCGCTGAAGTTGAACGGGGTGATCGCGTAGACGAATCCCTCGAGCGGGCGATAATCCATCCGATTCCACACGCCCGCAGACGATTCCGGCTGCTGCGCCAGGATGTGGCTCGCGAAGGCGACGTTGAACCGCCAGAAGTCCACCAGCTCACAGGGCGCGTCGATCTCGGCCTGATACGCCGATTTCGACTGCCCCAGCATGGTCGCGGCGGCCACCGTCTCCCGCCACGGCCCGGCCAGCAGATCGGCGGCCCGCAGCAGCACCGCGGCGCGTTCGGTGAACGGCAGCGCCCGCCACTGCGGCGCCGCGGCCGCCGCGGCCTCGATCGCGGCCCGGCCCTCCTCCTGAGTCACATCGGCGTACGTGCCCAGCGTGTGCGCGTGCCGATGCGGCATCACGATCTCGGACCGGGGCCCGGTCCCCGGCCGATGCTTGCCGCCGATCACCAGCGGCACATCGACCGTTCGCCCGGAGATTTCGGCAAGTTTGCCGATCAGTAGTTCTCGTTCCCGGCTCCCCGGCGCATACGAGTGAACCGGCTCGTTCGCCGGAGTCGGGACAACCGTGACAGCGTCCATAACGCCAGGCTAGTCCGCTCCCGCACCGATGCTGCGGTAAACCGACGAGTACGACGCGCGTCGCGTCGCCGGCGGATTGCTGATCGAGCCGGGGCGCGGCCCGGCCGCCGTCTCAGGCGGACAGCCGGACCGCAGCCGCCGCGATGCGCTCGTCGGTCGCGGTGAGGGCGATGCGCACGTGCTCGGTGCCGGTGGGGCCGTAGAAGTCACCGGGTGCGGCGAGGATGCCGCGCTCGGCGAGCCAGTCCAGCGTGGTGCGGCAGTTCTCGCCGCGCGTGGACCACAGGTACAGGCCGGCCTCGGAGTGGTCGATGCGGAAACCCGCCTCCTGCAACGCCTTTCGCAGCACCTCGCGGCGGGCGCGGTAGCGTTCGCGCTGCTGCGCCTCGTGCCGGTCGTCGGCCAGTGCGGCGGTCATCGCGACCTGGATCGGGTACGGGACCATCATGCCGGAATGTTTGCGCACCTCCAGCAGCTCCCGGATCAGCTCGACGTCGCCGGTGACGAAACCGGCCCGGTAGCTGGCCAGATTCGAGGTCTTCGACAGCGAGTGGATGGCCAGCAGGCCGGTGTGGTCGCCGTCGCTGACGCGCGGGTCGAGGATGGAAACCGCCTCGGCATCCCAGGTCAGGCCCAGGTAGCACTCGTCGGAGGCGACGATCGCGCCGCGTTCGCGGGCGAAGGACACCACCTTGCGCAGATGGTCGATGCCGAGCACCCGGCCGGTGGGGTTGGACGGCGAGTTCAGGTAGATCAGCGCCGGCGATTCGGGGCCGAGCCGAGTCATGCCGTCCGCGCGCAGGATTCGCGACCCCGACAGCAGCGCACCCACCTCGTAGGTCGGATACGCCACCTCGGGGATCACCACCAGATCGGCGGGGCCCAGACCCAGCAGTCGCGGCAATCCGGCGATCAACTCCTTGGTGCCGATTACCGGCAGCACGGCATCGGAGCCGATACCGGACATGCCGAAGCGGCGCGCGACCGCCGCCACCGCGGCCTCCCGCAATTCGGAGGTGCCGTAGGTGGCGGGATAACCGGGTACGTCGGCGGCCGAGTCGAGCGCGGCGCGGATCAGCGGGTCGACCGGGTCGACCGGCGTGCCCACCGACAGGTCGACGATGCCGTCGGGATGCGCCGCGGCGCGGGCCTTGGCCCCGGCGATGGTGTCCCAGGGAAAATCGGGCAGCAGACTGCTGACCCGCACACGATCGCGGATCACCGAGGCGCTACCTACTCGTTCGCCATCGGCGGTAGCGCGGCGATGAACGGCGGGTCGTAGTCGGTCTTGCCGACCTTGGTGGCGCCACCGGGCGAACCGAGGTCGTCGAAGAAATCGACATTGGCGTTGACGTAGCCGCTCCACTGATCCGGGGTGTCGTCTTCGTAGAAGATCGCCTCCACCGGGCACACGGGCTCACATGCACCACAGTCCACGCACTCGTCCGGATGGATGTACAGCATGCGATTGCCCTCGTAGATGCAGTCCACGGGGCATTCCTCGATGCACGCCTTGTCCTTCACGTCAACGCACGGTTCAGCGATGATGTACGGCACTGCCGTTCTCCTAGTCTGTCCTTGCCTGCGGGACACTTCCGCCCGCGCAACAGTATCCCGGGGACTCACATTACAACTGGTCAGCCTTGCCTAACTTGCCGATCCCGGCGGGATGCGACACACCGTCTCCGGCGGTGTTCACTACGCCGGTCCGGCGGTGTCCGATTCGCCGGTCCGGCGGTGTCCGATTCGCCGGTCCGGCGGTATGCGCGACGCCGTTTCCGGAGCTCCGAGGCTCCGGCTCCGGAGGCGACGCCGCGTCGCGATCAGCCGACCGTCAGTGGCAGGGCCGACACCTGGTGTTTCGGTATCCCGTAGGTGGTGGTGCGCTCCCGCACCGGGCGACCGATCCCGGCGCCGATCTCGACCAGTTCGGCCACCGACTTCGCCGAGCCGTGCTCCGATCCGGCCATCCGGGAAATGGTCTCCTCCATCAACGTACCGCCCAGATCGTTGGCGCCGCCGTTGAGCATCACCTGAGTGCCGGTGATGCCCAGTTTCACCCAGCTGGTCTGGATATTGGCGATGCGCCCGTGCAGCATGATGCGGGCCAGCGCGTGCGCGGCGCGGTTGTCCCGGATCGTCGGCCCCGGCCGCGACGCACCCGCCAGATACAGCGGCGCGCTCTGGTGCACGAACGGCAGCAGCACGAATTCGGTGAACCCGCCGGTCTCGTCCTGGATGCCGCGCAGCACCCGCAGGTGGCCGACCCAGTGCTTCGGATTGTCGACGTGGCCGTACATCATCGTCGAACTCGACCGAATGCCCAGTTTGTGCGCGGTGGTGATCACCTCGATCCATGCCGAGGTGGGCAGTTTGCCCTTGGTGAGCACCCAGCGCACCTCGTCGTCCAGAATCTCGGCGGCGGTGCCCGGAATCGTGTCCAGCCCAGCCTCTTTCAGCGCCGCGAGCCAATCGTGCACGCTCTGACCGCCGCGCGAGGCGCCGTTGACGATCTCCATCGGGCTGAACGCGTGCACATGCATCGACGGCACCCGCTTCTTGACCGCCCGCACCAGATCGGCATACCCGGTGACCGGCAGATCGGGGTCGATCCCGCCCTGCATACACACCTCGGTGGCACCCTCGACATACGCTTCCCAGGCGCGTTCGGCGACCTCGTCGGCGGAGAGGGTGAAGGCGTCGGCATCGCCCTTGCGCTGGGCGAATGCGCAGAACCGGCAGCCGGTGTAGCAGATATTGGTGAAGTTGATATTGCGGTTCACCACGTAGGTGACATCGTCGCCGACGGTGTCGCGGCGCAGCTGATCGGCCAGCGCGGCGATGGCGTCGAGTTCCGCGCCGTCGGCGGTGGCCAGCGCCAGGTACTGGTCGTCGGTGAGCCCGGCCGGATCCTTCTCCGCGGCGCGCAGCGCGCTCAACACGTCGGTATCGAGTTTCACCGGCGCGCTGAGCGAAAGTACTTGTTCCCGAACGGTTTCCCAGTCGCCGAAGGCGCCGAGGCCGTCACTGTCGAGCCCGGAATCGCTGCGCGACTCGGTATTGCGGCCCTCGGTGTCGATGGCGGTGTTGAGATCCACCCGGCCCAGCGACTCCCAGGACTGGTCGGGTTCCTGCCACGGGCGACCGGCGGGATTCACGTCGCGGGCCAGCCCCGTGCGCGGATCGGCCAGCGCGGCAACATGTCCCAGCACCCGCGGATCGATCCAGGGATTGCCGGCGAGCACATACTTCGGATGAGCCGTCAGCCGCTCGGTCAGCGCATAGCCGGCCTGCGCGGTCACCTCGGCGAGCACCTCGAGGTTCGGCCACGGCCGCTCCGGATTCACATGGTCGGGGGTGAGTGGCGACACCCCGCCCCAATCATCGATACCGGCAGCGATCAGGGCCCGGCACTCGTCGAGCGACACCAGATTCGGCGGGGCCTGAATCCGCATCTTGGGTCCCAGCAGCAACCGCGTCACCGCGATCGTGGCGCGGAACTCCGCGAGATCCGCATCGGGGGTGTCGCGCATGGCGGTATCGGACTTGGCCAGGAAGTTCTGCACGATCACCTCCTGCACATGCCCGAACGCCTTGTGCGACTTGCGGATCGCGAGAAGGGAGTCGACACGCTCGGCATAGGTCTCACCGATGCCGACGAGGATGCCGGTGGTGAACGGGATGCTCAGCCGTCCGGCGTCGGTGAGGGCGCGCAGCCGGACCTGCGGATCCTTGTCCGGGCTGCCGTAATGCGCCTGACCACGCTCGGTGAACAGGCGCTCGGAGGTGGTCTCCAGCATCATGCCCATCGAGGGGGCGACCGGCTTGAGCCGCGACATCTCCGCCCAGCTCATCACCCCGGGATTCAGATGCGGCAGCAGGCCGGTTTCCTCGAGCACCCGGATCGACATGGCGCGCACGTAGTCGAGGGTGGAATCGTAACCGCGCTCGTCCAGCCACTGCCGCGCCTCCGGCCAGCGATCCTCCGGGCGGTCCCCCAGCGTGAAAAGCGCTTCTTTACAACCCAATTCGGCGCCCTTGCGGGCGATATCGAGAACCTCGTCGGGTTCCAGATACATGCCGTGCCCCTCGGCGCGCAGCTTGCCGGGCACGGTCACGAACGTGCAGTAATGACATTTGTCGCGACACAGGCGGGTGAGCGGAATGAACACCTTGCGCGAATAGGTGATGGGCAGGGTGTCCCCGGAATACGCCTCCCGCAGCCCCGCATCCCGCACCCGCGCCGCGGACGCGGCCAGATCCTCGAGGTCCGCACCACGTGCGTGCAGGAGCACCACGGCCTCGTCGAGATTGAGCGTCGCCCCGTCGCGCGCACGCCGCAGGGCTCTGCGCATGGCCGAAGAACTCGGCGGAACGGGCGGTACACCAGGAGTCGGTAGCCCAGTGTGCGGTTGTTCGTTCACGCCGTCGATCATGCGCCAACCATCCGAGTGTTCTCCCTTCGGTGCCCTGTGACGTGAGACAACCCGGCGGCCTTCACGGGTTATTCCTGATTCCGGCGACCAGTTTGCCTCCGGGAATACAGCGTCGACGACTGTGCTGGTGAGAGCACTACCGGCTAGAATTCCGGACCCACCGGATACAGACGAGGCGGCGATGCCATGCGATTCGGGTTACACGGTCTGGGAATCGGCTCCGGATCCCGGCCGGAGATCATCGACGCGACCGCCCAGCAGGCCGAACGCCGCGGCTTCGCCACGCTGTGGTGCGGCGAGCACGTCGTGATGGTCGACGATTCGTCGTCCACCTACCCCTACTCCGACGACGGCCGCATCGCCGTCCCGGCCACCGCCGACTGGCTCGATCCGTTCACCTGCCTGACCTACGCCGCCGCGGTCACCTCGACCATCCACCTGGCCACCGGCGTCGTCCTCCTCCCCGAGCACAACCCGGTGATCATGGCGAAACAGGCCGCGTCCCTGGACCGGCTCAGCGGTGGCCGACTCCGTCTCGGCATCGGCATCGGCTGGTCCGAGGACGAGTTCGACGCGCTGGGCATCCCCTTCGTAGGGCGAGCGGCCCGCACCGCCGACTACGTCCACGCCATCCGAACGCTGTGGCGCGACGACCCGGCGACCTACGCCTCCGAACACGTCTCGTTCCGCACCATCCGCGTCAACCCGAAACCCACGCAAACCCACCTGCCGATCCTGGTCGGGGGAAACAGCGACCGCGCGCTGCGCCGAGTAGCCGCCTGGGGAGACGGCTGGTACGGCTTCAACCTCGACACCGTGTCGACAGTCCGCGACCGGATACACCTCCTGACCCGGTTCTGCACCGACGCCGGCCGCGACATCGCCGACCTGCACCTCGCGGTGGCACTACGCACCCCGGCCCGCGCGGACATCGCCGAACTGAGCGACCTCGGCGTCACCGAACTCGTCCTGGTGGACATGCCGCCGGAAAGCCCGGACGAGTGCATCGGCTGGGTCGATCGCCTCGCCGACCGCTGGTTCACCTGATCGAACCGATCACCGCACCCGGCAAACGGCTTCACCGGCCGCGCCCGATTCCATGTCACGATGGCTGGTATGACCCGGTCGCCGGAAGTCTCGCCCGCGCGCACGATCTTGGCCGCTCCGGCGTGGCGGGCCAGTCGGCGGGCACCGCTGTTGTGGGCGACCGGGCCCGCGATTTTCTGGGCGTTCGTGCTGGTCGGCGGGCTGGTGTGGGTGGTGCTGGACGGCTCGCATCGGGGGTGGGCGCTCGCTCTGGTGGCGGCGACGGTGGTCGCGGCGGGGTTCAGCGTGGTGGTTGTACCGATGTGGCGGTATGCGGTGCATCGGTGGGAGGTGACCGAGAGCGCGGTCTACACGCGGACGGGGTGGTTCAACCAGGAGAGCCGGGTCGCGCCGATCACGCGGGTGCAGACGGTCGATACGCATCGGGGGCCGTTGGAGCGGATGTTCGGGTTGGCGACGGTCACGGTGACCACGGCATCCTCGGCGGGGGCGGTGCGGATCGCGGCGCTGGATCTGGAGGTCGCCGAGCGCACGGTGAATCACCTGACCGATATCGCGTCGATTCATCGGGAGGATGCGACGTGAGTGGTCCGCGGGTGGGGACGGTGGCCGACGATTGGCGGCGGCTGGATATGCGGATGCTGCTCGTGCATCCGGTGCGGGAGTTGTTCAAATACATTCCGGTGCTGCTGGGCGCGGTGATCGTCGGAACCCAGAGCGGCGGGCCGGCGTGGAGTCCGGTGGCGGTCGCGGTGGTGATCGTGGCGTTCGCGTTGACTCGGTGGTTCACCACCAGTTACCGGATCGGCGCCGATACCGTGCAGCTGCGCCGGGGCCTGCTGCAGCGGCGGACCTTGACGGTGCCGCGGTCGCGAATTCGGTCGGTGGACGTGCACGCGGACCTGATGCATCGGCTGCTCGGATTGGTGGTGCTGGTCATCGGCACCGGGCAGCATGCCCATCGGGAGAAGCGGTTTCACCTCGACGGGGTGGATGCGCGGCAGGTTCCCGAGCTGCGGGCACTGTTGTTGCGGCCGGTGGAGAATACGCAGTCGGACACCGGCGCTACCGGCGGCGAATCCGACGCGCTCGCGGACGACGCGATCGAGATCGGGCACTGGCGGCCGCGCTGGGTCCGGTACGCGCCGCTGTCGCTGACCGGCCTCGCCATTGTCGGACCGGTGATCGGCCTCGCCGCGAAGGTCGGCGTCGCCGATGTGCTGGTGCGTTCGGAAGCCGTGCGGGACCTCACGGAGCACAGTGCGGTGTTCATCGCCCTGGCCGTGACGGGCGCGGTCGTGGTGCTGCTGGTGATCGCGGCCATTGCCGCGTGCATCCGATATCTCACAACGTATTTCGGTCTGCGTGTGCTCGACGACGGCACAGCGCTGCATATCCGCGGCGGCCTGTTCACCACCCGCCAGACCACGCTCGATCTCTCGCGACTGCGCGGTGCGACCGTCAAGGAACCGCTGCTGCTCCGGCTGGCCGGCGGCGCCGAACTCGAAGCGATCATGACCGGCACCAGCCCGCGCCAGAAGCTGCTTCCCCAGGCCCCGCGCGCCGCCGTCGACCGCACTCTGGCCCAGCTACTCACCAGCCGTCCTCGTCGCGGAACGGCTGCTTCCGCGAGCGATCACGCTGCACCACACCATCTCTGGGACGACCCCGCAACCGCCGCCGCTCCCGCCTTGGTAGCACTCGAACAGCACGGCCCGCGCGCGCGACGGCGGCGCTACACGCGTGCCTTCATTCCGGTGTGGATTCTTCTCGCCGCCTTGGCCGCGATACTCGTTGCCGGACTGCATGTTCCACCGTGGGCATGGGCAGTTCCGGCGATCGTCGCGCTCGTGGCGGCGGCTCTGGCACACGATCGATATCGCGGACTGGGGCATGCGGTGATCCCGTCGGACGGTGAGCGTCCGGTCTGGCTGATCACGCGGCGCGGGGCGCTCGATCGTGACCGTGACTGCCTGGAGGCGCCGGGCGTGATCGGGTGGACCGTCCGGCAGACCTTTTTCCAGCGGCGGGCGGGGCTGGCGACAGTGATCGCGGCCAGTGCGGCGGGGAAGAAGAAATACAGCATCGTGGATCTGCCCATCGAACGGGCATGGGCGCTGATCGACCAGGTGACGCCCGGCCGGCTGGGCACGCGCGCGGAACGCAACGCGGCCCCTGTTCCGCCACCGGGCTCCGCGCCGGACAACGCCGTCGCGCAACCGCGCGGAGCGTGAGGCCGACGCTCCTTCACGGCACCGATCACCGAACCTCATGTGATCGACAGTTCTCCTACGGAGACGCAGAACAGCACCGAAAAACTGGCCAATATCAGGAGTGGTGTTGCCTATAAGTAAGCGCAGATTCACGCATCGTGATACAACTCACCCCAGTGTTGTGAAAGGTGAGCTTTTATGGATCCCACAGCGAAGCAGCGCGCAGCCCTGGGCCTGATCTGCGATACGTTCACTCCGGGCGACGGGCTCAGTTTGCCGTCGGCGACCGAACTCGGTTCCGTGGCTACGGTCTTCGACATCCTGAGTCGCAACCCGCGCCCCTCCGAGGCGAAACAGCTCGCCACCCTGCTCGATCTGTGGGATTCCCGAGTGGCGGGAGTGCTGCTCGGCAACCGGGGCCGGCGCTTCTCGGCGCTGACCGCCGACGAACGCGAGCGCACCCTCCTGCGCCTCGGCGATTCCCGAATCGCGGTGAAGCGCACCCTGTTCCAGGCGCTCAAGCAGGCCGCGCTGCTGTCCTACAACGTCACACCCGGCCCGACCGGCAGCCACCCCCTGTGGAAGGCCATCGACTACCCGGGCCCGCCCGGCACCCTCGCCTCCGCCCCGGCGCCTGCGCTCTCCGTGCTGCGTCCGACCGAAGCGACCACACTGACCTGCGATGTCGTCATCGTCGGTTCGGGCGCGGGGGGTGGCACCGCCGCCGCCGTACTGGCCGAGGCGGGTCTCGACGTGATCGTGCTGGAACGCGGAAACTATTACGACGATCGCGATTTCGGCACCGGCGAACTCGACGCGCTGCTCAACCTCTACGCTCCCGGCCCGCCCGCCACCGCCGAAGGTCAGATCACCCTGGTCGCCGGCACCTGCCTGGGCGGCGGGACGGTGGTCAACTGGAGCACCTCGCTGCGCACCCCCGACGAGGTGCGCGCCGAATGGGCCGGGCTCGGCGTGCCGCAGTTCGCGCAGGACGAATACACCGCCGCCCTCGACGCGGTGACCGGCCGCCTCGGCGTCAACGATCGTCACTCCCCGCTCTCGGCGCGCGACGGCGTGCTGGAACGCGGCGCCACGGCCCTGGGCTGGCATATCGACACCCTGCCCCGCAATGTCGGCGACGCCTGCGACGCCGGTGTCGAATGCGGTCGCTGCCCCTACGGCTGCCGCGTCGGCGCCAAGCAGTCGGTCACCAAGACCTGGCTCGCCGATGCCGCCGGACACGGCGCCCGATTCGTGGTCGACGCGAACGTGCGTCGCATCCGCGTGAACAACGGTCGCGCCGAGGGCGTCTCGGCCGTGAGTTCGAACGGCACCCCGATCGAGGTGTCGGCACGCGCCGTGGTCGTGGCCGCCGGTGCGGTGCAGACCCCGGCGCTGCTGCGGCGATCGGGCCTGGGCAACAAGAACATCGGCAACTATCTGCGACTGCATCCCGCCGCGGCGGTCTTCGGCGTCTTCGACGAGCCGATCCGGCCGTGGGAGGGCGGTATGCAGGCCCGGATCAGCCGCCGGCACCGCGATCTGGACGGCAACGGCTACGGCGTCATCTACGAGACCGGACCCATCCATCCCGGGATGGGCGTCGGCTTCATGAACTGGCGCGGCGCGGCGGCCTATCGGAAGAATCTGCTGGAACTGCACAAGTCGGTGGCCCTGGGCGTGATAACCCGCGACCGCGACCACGGCAGTGTCGGCGTCGACAAGAACGGCGAACCGGTGGTCTCCTATCGGCTTTCCGACCACGATCGCGGCCATCTGCACACCGGAATCATCGGCGCCGCAGAGATTCTCGAGGCCGCCGGGGCACGCCGCATCTATTCCGGCCAGCAGGCCGGCCCCGCCTACGAGCCCGGCCGCGCCGGGTCGCACGCCGAATTCGCCGCCGCCTGCGCCGCCGCCGGTTACGGACCCGGACAGTGCGCGATGGGCGCGCTGCACATCATGGGTTCGGCGCGGATGGGCGGCTCACCGGTCATGTCGGCGGTCGACCCCGACGGCGCCACCTGGGACGTGAAGAACATCGTCGTCGCCGACGCGTCCTGTTTTCCCACCGCGTCCGGGGTGAATCCGATGGTCTCGATCGAGGCGATCGCCTACATGAACGCGAAACGCCTTGCGGCACGGTTGCACTGAGCCGTATCAGAGCCCGCGAATACCGTCCAGCAGCGCCTGCAGCAGGCCGACGTCGGACGCCTCGTCCGGACGGGGCTGGCGGTATTCGAGGCGCCCGTCGTCGATGAGGTCGCCGACGAGGACCTTCGTCATGGTCAGCGGAAGTCCCAGCCGCGCGGCGACTTCCGCGACCGACTGTGGAGTGCGGCACAATTCCACGATCGCGGCGTATTCGGGTTCGTGGCGGCGCAGCGCCGTGCCCTGCCCGATATCGACGACCAGGGTCAGCATATCCAGTTCCGGGCGGTTGCTGCGGCCCCGCCCCTGCGTGACCGCGTACAACCGGACCAGTGGTCCGGCCTCGTCGTCGAACCAGGCGTCACCGTCGTTCACGGTGACTCATCGTCGGTCGACGGCGAGATGTGAACCGACCCGCTGCACGGTCTGGTTCATCGCATACGCGACCATGCCCAGATCGGCGTTGTCCGCGGCCAGCAGGCCCAGGCAGGCGTTGTCGCCCGCGGCGGTGATGAACAGCACCGCCCGGTCGAGTTCCACCATGGTCTGGCAGACACCCCCGGCGTCGAAATGGTGTCCGGCGCTGCGGGCCAGGCTGTGCAGCGCGGAAGCCATCGCACAGAATCGCTCGGCATCGGAGTTCTCCAGCTCCGAGGAATTGCCCAGCAGCAGTCCGTCGGTGGACAGCAGGACCGCGTAGCGCACACCGGTGAGACCCTTCACCAGATCGTCGAGCAGCCAGCCGACGTCACTTCGGTTGGGATTAGCCATCTTCACCCTCGTCTGTGTCGAAATGAGATGCCGTGGAGCCGGTTTCTGCAGCGGGTCGGCGGCCCTGCCGGGTGCCCCGCTCGACGGCGCTGATCAGGTTGCGAGCTTGATCGGCGGTGCGTTGCCGAACGGTATTCGTGCCGGCCGCCGGCGTATCGGCGCGATCGGCCGAACGCACCCGGCGCGGCAGCGGCGGTCGGCCCTCACCGGCGCGAACCACGCCCGACGTGGTCACGGGCGCACCGAACACTCCGGTCGCGGGCGCTGAATCCATGTGCTCGGAAGCCGAGGTGAACCAGGCCGAGCGCCGTGGGCTCGGGTCCGGATCGGCGGCCGGTGGCGTCGACGCCTCGGTCGACACCGGAACGTCCTCGGCGACAACCGCTTCGGCGCGGGCGGCCGAAGCGCTGGTCGCCGGTCCGAGCGCGGCGAATTCCCCGGTGGCGGGTCCCGGATCCTCGAAGTCCGTACCGTTGACGTCGCCGCCTTCGAGCACCGGCGTGCCGATCAGCACCACCGCGCGCACGCCGCCGTACACCGACTCGCGCAGCTTCACCGAAATGCCGTGGCGGTTGGCCAGTTTCGCGACCACGAACAGTCCGAGGCGGGTGTCGCTGGAGAGTGCGGCCACGCTGAACTCCGGCGGATGCGACAGCATCTCGTTGCGCCGGTCGAGTTCGTCGGCGGTCATGCCCAGGCCCTGATCGACGATCTCCACCGCGACCCCGCGTCCGACCACCGCGGCATGCACCTCCACCCGCGCCTGTGGGGGCGAATACGAGGTGGCGTTGTCCATCAGTTCGGCCAGCAGGTGGATCAGGTCGGCGACCGCGGTGCCCATCACCCTGGTGCGTGGTATGCGGCCGATGCGAATTCTGGTGTAGTCCAAGCTTTCCGCGACCGCACCGCGAATCACCTCGATCAGCGGCACCGGATTGCGCCAGCGCCGCCCGGGCTGCTTACCGCCGAGGATGATCAGGTTCTCGGCGTTGCGGCGGGCGCGGGTCGCCAAATGGTCGAGCTGGAACAGCAATTCGAGCTGGTCGGCGTTCTCCTCACGTCGCTCGGCCTGATCCAGCAGGGCCAGCTGGCGATGCACCAGCGCCTGGCTGCGATGGGCGATATCGAGGAAGATCGTGTTGATACCGGCGCGGGTATTCGATTCCGCGACCGCCGCCGAGACCGCCGCCACCTGCGCCCGGTTGAACGCCTGCGCGACCTGGCCGAGTTCGTCGGAACCGAAGTCCAGCCGCGACACCTCCAGCGAGGCGTCCACGGTCTCACCGGCCGATACCCGGCGCATGATGTCGGGCAACCGCTCGTCGGCCAATTCCAGTGTGTCGCGGCGCAATCGGCGCATCCGGCCGATGAATCGGTTCGCCAGCACCAGCGAGGCGAGGAAGGCCAGAATCGACACCAGCAACACCGCGCCGCCGCCGGCCAGCGACCCGATCGCGGTGCGGTCACCCTGATCCCGCGCCTCGGCATGCGCGTCCCGGCTCTTGTCCTGCCACAGCGTCAGCAGTGCGGACGCGATCTGCGCCGAGCCGTCCTGCCAGGCCTGCGGGGTCATCGGCAGCGGCTTCGCGGTCTGCCGGGTCGTGCGCGAACGCGTGGTGTCACCGGCCCGCGTACTCGCGTCGGCATCGTCGGTGCCCGGCATCGGACCGCGCGCCGCGATCGCGTCGGCCATCTCGTTGATCTGCGCCCACGCCGGGCTGGTCATGATCGCGTCGAGCTGATCCGCGCGTTGGCCCTTCAGCACCGAGAGCGAATAGGCGATCTGGCCGCGGAATTCCCCCAGATAATCGATGTACTGCGTCCACTGCGCGGGCGTCGACGTACCTGTCACCACGAATAATTCACCCAGTGCCGTGGCTTCGGACAGCGCCTCGGCGGCGCGCATCACCTGGACGGCATAGCCGAGTTGGACGGCGATGCCGGCGTCCGGCGCGACGCGGGCCGCCAGCATCGAGGCGTCGATGATGGCCGCGGTGAAACGGCTGAACAACCCGAAGACCTGATCGGGCGGCGCCTGACCGGAATCGACGCCGCGACGCACCAGCGGCAACTGCGCGAGCAGCTGACCGTAGGCGGCGATATCGGCTCCGGAGTTGTCCGGATTCATCTTCTGCGCCTCGTTGCCCTTGGCGGTGAGGGCGGCCAGCGCCACATCCGAGCGCTGCCGCGCCGCCGCCAATTGTGCTGTGGCGCTGGGATCACCCGCCAGCTGCAGCATCGAGAGCCGGCGCTCCTCCCCGAAGGTCTCCATGATGGCGACCGCCGGAGCCGCGGTGCTGCTGGCCAGTTCGGCCCACTGCCGGGCATCGCGGCCCGACCGCACCAGATACGATGCCGCGCCCACCCCGATGGCGAGCAACGTGACGCTGGAGATCAGCACGATCGCGAGCAGGCGCACGCGCACACTGACCCGCCCGCGCACACCCCGGCTCATCAGTCCGAGCCAGCGCGAATTCGTGGTGTTCACAGGCAATCCAGGAAGCTTCGACCACTCAACCACGGGTGATCTTCCTGTTGTCGGGCGATGTCCGCGCGCATTCGGATCTCGGCGCACCCGAGCCAACCGGCCAGCTGAGCAACCGGCCCCCACTTCCTAACCACACCGCCCGCCGGGCGGCAGAACCACAGATAACGCCTGAGAGACTAACCGACCCTCCGGCCCGCTACAGCGGTTCGCCGATATCTCTTTGCGGCAACGGCTTTCCGGCGACCGGCACCGGTTCAGAGCGTGGCGGGCGTGACCTTCGGCCGCAGGAACGCCCGGCGGAACAGATAGAAACCCACCGGCACGATGCCGCAGGCCAGCAGCAGCGGAGAGGTCCACGAGTCGGTCAGCAGCACATCGCCGCCGGGCCCGGTGGTGGAGCAGATCAGGAATCCGAACAGCCACGCGATCACCGGCAGCCCCATCGCGGCCGGGCGGGACACGACCACACCCATGCCACGCACCAGCAGCACGTTCACCACCGCGGCGACGAGGGCCGCGATCGGGAACGGCGTGGCGCCGATATAGAGCGGCAGATACAGCACCTCGAGCACTACCGAGAGCAGCCCGTCGAACACCAGCACCGCCGCCAGCACGGCGCCGAGCACCGGCCAGGCATACTTCGACCCGCCGGGCACATACGCGGTCCGGCTGGTCGTCGGGGCCGTCACGGTACCGGCGGGAAGCCGAGCAGGGTCAACAGATGACTCTGCATATCGACGAATCCGTAGAGCACCGACAGGTACAGATCGTGCTGCGCCTGCCAGTTCGGCTTCTGGCTTTCGACGAACGCGACGATGGCGTCCTGCAGGCTCCAGTTGTACATGCCCAGCAGTCTAAGCCGAAGCACCCACGATCCGGCCAGCCCCGGTGCGGGCTCTTGCGGTCAATCGAGCCCGGCGAACAGATCGTCCTCGTGTCCGTCCGGGCCCACCGGTCCGAGGCGCCCACGAACCAGCACGTAGTGCTCCTCCGGCAGGACCGGCTGGGCGATATTGTTCGACAACGCGAATTCGCGGCCCGAGGGCGCGACCGTGACCTGAGTGGCGTGCGCCCGCAAGGCGGCGCGCTTGGCCGCCAGCACATCCGAGACGTCGATCGTGGTGGTCACGGTGTCACTGGCCACACATGCCAGCTCGCCGACCGCCGGCAGCCGCCACCCGCTGGGCAAGGCCCCGGGCAGCCGGTCGACCGTGCGGCGAGCCAAGGCCTCGGTATGCCGGCGCAGCACGTCGGCGTCGGTCACCGTCCAGTACACCTTCGGTGTGTCCCAACCCTTTTCGGCCGCCGCGGCCACCGCATCCATGGTGACCCGATGAGCACGCGTATGGTCCGGATGGCCGTAGCCCCCACGCGGGTCGTAGCCGACCACCACGCGCGGGCGCAGCCGCAACAGCACCTCGCTCAACTCCGCCACCGCGGCCGGCCCGGAATCGACGAAGGCACGCGGGTGCGTCGGCACCATGGGCTTGGGGTCGGCGGTCGTGCCGCTCATCCCGGAATCCCGCCAACGCCCCGCCCCGCCGAGAAAATACGGCGCCTCGACACCGAGGGCGGCCAGCGCGGCGGTCAGCTCGTGGATGCGAAACCCGCCGAGCTGATCGGCGTGAGCGCTGGTGAGCTGTTGCCACCGCTCCCCGATGACCTCGCCCTCCTCTCCGAGTGTGCAGGTCACCACGGTCACCGGAACGCGGCGGGCGCGGTAGAGCGCGATGGTGCCGCCGGTGGTGATCGACTCGTCGTCGGGATGGGCGTGTACCAGAACCAGACCGCCGGTTCCGGTCACGACAGCCGCCGCCAGGTACTCGCGCCACCGAAGACCCCGACCTGGATCGAACCGCTCAGCGAGACCCCGTCCATCCGCGAACTCGCCGCGGCGACGCCGGTGTCCTGCACGATCGGCAGCACGGTCGCCAGATCCCACAACCTCGGCTCCGCATCACCGATCGCCTTGGGCACATCCACCCCGCGCAGCGCCGCATCGATCTGCGGTTGCAGCGACGGATCACAAATGCCGGACACATTGCTCGGCGCCTTGCGGATGGCATCGATCTGCGAGGTGTCCTCCTGACCGGGTGCGGCCACCGGCGGGCAGCCGTAGCGCGAGGACAGGATCGTCGCCGGATCCTCCCCGGCCCGCTCCCAGCCGACCACCGCGTCGACGGTCCCGTCCGCGAGATCCTTGCCGTAGAGCTCGTCGGCCGGCAGGCTGCGCACCGACGCGTCGATTCCGGCGCTGCGCAGCTGGTCGGCGGCGGTATTCGCGACGGCCAGCGTGGTCGGATCCTTGTCCACCGCGCCGATCCGGAGTGTCAGGGTCCGGCCGTTCTTGGCGACCGGGCGCGGCTGCGGGGCCGGCGAGGTCGTCGGATTACCCGCCGCGGGAGTCTCGGGCGCGCGGCCGAATCCGGCCTCGGCCAGCAGCCCGAACGCCTGGTCGGGAGACGGCCGCGGCGGGGCCGTCGGCGCGTATCCCGGATCCGAGGGCGCCAGAATCTGCGCCCGCACCGGATCCACCCAGGCACCGGTCTCGGCGCCCACCGAGGCCAGCAACGCCGGATCGAGCAGACCCAGCACCGCGTGGCGCACCCGCGGATCGGAAAGATCACCGGTCCGCCCGTTCAGCACCATCTGCATTTCCCGCGCCTGCGGCATGATCGCGGTCCGCACCTGCGGAATCGCCGCCAGCTGCGCCTGCGTCGCGACACCGCCGTGCACCAGCGCCATCTGAGCGTCACCCGCGCGTAGCGATTCGGCCAGCTGTGCCGGAGTTCCGCCGCGCCGCAACAGAATCTGATCCGGCACCGCCGGGGTACCCCAGTAACGGTCGTTGCGTTCGAGCAGGATCTCCTCGCGGCCGGCGTCGGCCTGCTTCACCCGGAACTGCCCGCCGGAGATCGGATTCTGGTCGATCAGCCCACGCTCCACGGCCAGCGCCCGCTGGAATCCACCGGGTGCGTCCTTGAGCAGATGCGAGGGCAGCAGATCCGAAAACAGTTGCCGCCAAGCCGGATACGGCTGACTCATCGTCACCGTCACCGTCTTGCCGCCCTCCGAGGACTTCACATCGGTGATCAATCGGTAGCCCGCCGGATCCACCACCCCGGGCTGGCTGATCATCTGCTGCCACAGATACCGGAAATCCTCGGCCGCGATCGGCGCCCCGTCGGACCACGACGCCTGATTCTGAATCTTGTAGGTCAGCGTGAACTGATCCGGCTGCGACGGATCCGACGGCGTCACATCCGCCGACACCATCAACGCCGGATCCGGCACCCGATCCGTTCCGCCGGGCACCGTGGGCGACGGCACCGGACGAAACGGGCTCGGAAACACCATCGACGCAACGGCATTCGTCGCCGGCGACTGGTTCGACCGTAGATGCGGATTGAATCCGATCCCGATATCGTCCACCGCCACCACCACCGTGGACTTCGTCGGCGTCGCCGGAGTCGTCTTCGGGCTGTCGGTGCTCTCGATCGGCGGCGGCGGATTGGCGGTGCACGCGGTGAGCACGCCGAGCGCCAGCATCAGCACCAGTACCACGCGCCGCCCTGCACGCATTCGAACTCCCGACATCACGAGACGTACTCTATTGCGCCGGGTGGCGCCTTTCCGTTCGCGGGGTTGTTCGGGAAATGAACATCCAGGTGTACTGCCTCGGGAGGAGCAGGCTGTGTTTTTGGCCTGCGCTTCGCTCCGGCGGGGTTTCGGCCCCCTGGGCCTCGATTTTTCCCTCCTCCGCTCAGTCGCTGCGCTCCCTCGCTCCGTCGGTCCAAAATCGAGGCGGGCCGAAACCCACCAAGGTGTACGGCTCGTGGATGTACGCCGGGTCGTCCACTCGATGAAGGCGAGTGCACATGTCACAGATGTGCACGCAGACGGACTGACCCGTGGCCGCCGGGTTGCACACGCCGCAGATCTACACCCACACCGGCTGCCCGGCGCTGGAACGACAGAGGCGCACGTCCCGTGGAACGTGCGCCTCTGGGGCTTCTCAGCGGGTGGGTGCCCTACGCGTTCTGGGCGGCGCGGTCGCGGGCCTTGCGGCGGGATGCCTCGCGGCCGCGTTCGGTGGCGCCCAGGATCACCTTGCGCACGCGCACGATCTCGGGGGTCACCTCGACGCACTCGTCGGCGGCGCAGAACTCCATGGCGCCTTCGAGGTCCAGCTGCAGCGGCTTGGCCAGCGTCTCCAGCACGTCGCCGGTGGCCGAGCGCATGTTGGTCAGCTTCTTCTCACGGGTGACGTTGATGTCGAGGTCCTCGGCGCGCGGGTTGATACCCACCACGTGGCCCTCGTAGGTGTCGGCGCCGGGCTCCACGAAGAACTGGCCGCGGTCGGCGAGCTGAATCATCGCGAACGGGGTCACCGTGCCGGCCCGGTCGGAGACCAGTGAGCCGGTGTGGCGGGCACGAATCTCACCGGCCCACGGCGCGTAACCGTCGAAGACCGCGTTGGCGATGCCGGTGCCGCGCGTCTCGGTGAGGAAGTCGGTGCGGAAACCGATCAGACCGCGCGAGGGAACGATGAACTCCATGCGCACCCACCCGGCGGAGTGGTTGCTCATCTGGACCATCTTGCCCTTGCGAGCGGCCAGCAGCTGCGTGACCGCACCCAGGTACTCGTCCGGGCAATCGATGGTCAGCTCTTCGAACGGCTCGTGCACCTTGCCGTCGACCTGCTTGGTGACCACCTGCGGCTTGCCGACGGTCAGCTCGAAACCTTCGCGGCGCATCTGCTCGACCAGGATCGCCAGCGCCAGCTCACCACGGCCCTGCACCTCCCAGGCGTCCGGGCGGCCGATGTCGAGCACCCGCAGCGACACGTTGCCGACCAGCTCCTGGTCCAGCCGCGACTTCACCATGCGGGCGGTCAGCTTGTGGCCCTGCACCCGGCCGACCAGCGGCGAGGTGTTGGTGCCGATCGTCACCGAGATGGCCGGCTCGTCGACGGTGATCCGCGGCAGCGCCACCGGGTTGTCCACATCGGCCAGCGTGTCACCGATCATGATCTCCGGAATGCCTGCCACGGCGACGATATCGCCGGCCACGGCCTCCTCGCCCGGCTTGCGCTCGACGCCGATGGTCTGCAGCAGCTCGGTGATCTTCACGGTCTTGACGCCGTCGCCGTGCATCCACGCGACGTTCTGGCCCTTGCGCAGGGTGCCGTTGTGGATGCGGACCAGGCCGATCCGGCCGAGGAACGGCGACGCGTCCAGGTTGGTGACATGCGCCTGCAGCGGCGCCGACGGGTCGCCCTTGGGCGCGGGCACGTACTTCAGCAGCACCTCGAACAGCTCGTCGAGATTCTCCGCATCCGGCGCGCTGCCGTTCTCGGGACGCTGGGTGGAGGCCTTGCCCTCGCGGCCGGAGGCGTAGAGCACCGGCAGATCCAGCGCCAGCTCGGCCGCCTCGGACGCTTCGTCGTCGAGGTCGGAGGCCAGATCCAGCAGCAGGTCGTGACTCTCTTCGACGACCTCCTCGATCCGGGCGTCGGGGCGGTCGGTCTTGTTCACGACCAGGATCACCGGCAGCGAGGCGGCCAGCGCCTTGCGCAGCACGAACCGGGTCTGCGGCAGCGGGCCCTCGGAGGCGTCCACCAGCAGCACGACACCGTCGACCATGGACAGACCGCGCTCGACCTCGCCACCGAAATCGGCGTGACCGGGGGTATCGATGACGTTGATCACGGTGACGCTGCCGTCGCCGTGATGACGATGCACCGCGGTGTTCTTGGCGAGAATGGTGATGCCCTTCTCGCGCTCCAGATCACCGGAGTCCATCACCCGGTCGACCGGCTCGGCACGCTCGGCGAAGGCACCGGACTGCCGCAACATGGCATCGACCAGCGTCGTCTTGCCGTGGTCGACATGAGCCACAATGGCGACATTGCGGAACTCGACAGACGACACGTTGAATCCTCCTGCTGAATGAATGGGTTGCGGCCGACCCGCGCCGTAGCGGGTCCGAACAAGGCAGGTGGACTGATCTCACCGGACATGCGGCCAGCTATACAGTACCGAAACACGCCTCGGCCGCCGTTTCCGGCATCATGGTTGGTTACCCTGGGCCGCATGGGCAAGGTGAAGGCCAAGGAGGTCGCACACCTCACACCGAAGAAAAAGTGCTGCCGTAAGAAGAAGCGCTGTCTGAAATGCCCTGTCGTGGTCTCGAAAATGAAGAAGTGTCAGGCTGCGGGGGTCAAGGGCAAAGATCTCAAAAAGGCTCTCAAACTCGCGCGTGCGGCCTGAGCCGCTACCGCTGGGGTAGAACCGACAGTATGAGTACCCCATTGCTCTCCGACAGCGAGATCGCCACTGGGTTGCGCGAACTACCCGACTGGACGCACACCGGCAGCAGCATCTCCCGAACCGTCGAGGCTCCCTCGTTCCTGGCCGGTATCGAACTGGTGCGACGGGTGGCCGACTCGGCCGAGAAGGTCAACCACCACCCCGATATCGATATCCGGTGGCGGCGCGTCACCTTCACCCTCTCCACGCACTCCGAGGGCGGCATCACCCGCAAGGACCTCGCGCTGGCCGGCCAGATCGACCGCCTCGCCGATCAGAGCTGAACCGGCCTAGCCCGCCCGGACCGAACCCGCCGCGACCGCCGGCGCCGGCACCGCCGTGCCCGGCCGCCCGTGCTGCCTGCCCGCCCAGATGATCCACAGGTAGGTCGCCACCACGCCGAACACGTAGATCGCACCCAGCCAGGCCAGCACGGCCGGGCGGGAGATCTCCCAGATCGTCGGCTGGAAGAAGGTCAGGATCCACGGAATACCGGCCAGCGTGGTCACCAGCCAGAATCCGGCCACCAGCCGTGCCCCGGCGATCGAACGCAGCGGACCGTGCACCAGCCACATCATCAGCGGCAGCAACCAGACCCAGTGGTGCGACCACGAGATCGGCGACACCATCAAGCCGAACAGCTGCACCACCAGCAGCACCCCGAGCCGATCGCCGAAATCGACCGCGCGCCAAGCGAACCAGGCCAGCACCACGGTCAGCAGCACCGCGCCCAGCCACCACGGCCCGAACGGGATGCGATGCCCCGCCACGTACCAGGGCGCTCCCGCGTCGTGGCCGAGAATGCGGCTCAACGCCCCGCGTAGCGACTGGTTGACCACCGAGCCGACCGGGCCGATGCGGTTCGCGTCACCGATCAGCGGCCCGAAATAGGTCCGGGTCTCCGATGGCGAGATCAGAAAACTCACTCCGATCGTCGCCGCGAACACCACCGCCGACCACACCGCGGCCGCCCACCGCCGCTGCGCCAGGAAGTACAAGCCGGTGATACCCGGCGTCAGCTTGACTCCCGCCGCGACACCCACCAGCAGCCCCGACAGCCACCAGCGCGCCGAATACGCCGCCGCCAGCCCGGCCAGCAGCAGAAACACGTTCACCTGCCCGTAGTCGAGCGTGGTCCGCGTCGGCTCCAGCCACAGCCCCAGCGCGGTCCACAGCATCGCCGCCGCCCGCCGATTCGGTTCCGCCGCCGCAGAACCCGGCAACAGCGCGAAGGCGATTCGCACCGAGGCGTAGAGCGCGACCACGATCAACCCGAACCACAGCAGCGTCACCAGCCCGAACGGCAGGAAATGCAGCGGATAGAACACCACCGCGGCGAACGGCGGATAGGTGAACGGGAGTGGGAAATCCGGAGTCTTGTCGGCATAGACGAAGTCGTAGAGATGCCCACTGCCCACATTGGCCGCGCCCTCGACATATACGCGCAGGTCGACCACGTCGAGACCGTGCGGAAGCACGAACATCAGCACCAGCCGCGCCAGCACGGATGCGGCCAGAACAGCCCCGGCCACGCGGATGTCGGCCGAACGGAGGTGTCGGGTCACGGGCTGTAATTCTGCCTTCGCTTCCCGGCGGCCGAACCCCCGGGCATACGTCGACGAGACGTACCCCCTTCGGGGGTCGCGGCCCGCCTCGATTTCGGACTGACGGAGCGAGGGAGCGCAGCGACCGAGCGGAGGAGGGAAAAATCGAGGCCCAGGGGGCCGAGACCCCGCCGGAGCGAAGCGAAGGCCGAAACCACGGCTAAGTTCTGATAACGCGCCGGGCGGGGTGATCGGATTTGCCGAGGAGTGCAGGCAAGATCACACCCACGGCTGTACAACACGGCGGCACTGTCTTTAGAGTGTCGCGAAGCGATGCCCCCATCGCGCGATGTTCTCGCATCGCATGACGAGGTAACCCCGAGGTTAAGGACGGCAACACCAGTGCTTCGCAGCAGAGGAACGCGGTTCGCATTGTCCGTGCTGGCCCTGACAGCCGGCGCGACACTCGCCGCGTCGACGATCGCGGTTGCCGAACCGGCACCGAGGCCCCAAGCCGCCGACGTTCCGCTGGTCCCGGAGGGCGTTCCGGTCGATGCGATCGCGTCGCTGGCTCCGGCCATCGTCGGCGCTGCCGCCCAGGCGGGCAACATCGCCTCGCCGGGCGCTCAGACGATCCTCGATCAGGCCATCCAGCTGCTCGATCAGGCCGGTCTGCCGCCGCAGGTCAAGCAGACGTTGCAGGCGATCGTCGCCTTCCTCAACGGCAGCGGTGGCGGCGGCCCCGAAATCCCGAAGAACGGTCCGGCCATCGCGCAGTTCCTGTACCCGACCATCGGTAAGGACTGCATCGGCCCCGGCTCCGACTCGGTCGGCACCGCGCTCGCCGTTCCGGGCCCGGCCGAACTGCCCCCGCCCGGACCGGCCGCCGGTCAGGCCGGCTTCGTCTTCACCGCGCTGGGCACCAAAGGCTTGACGCCGCAGCAGAATCCGCCGATGACCGTCCAGTGGTACAACCTGGACAACCACCGCGGCGGCACTGTGGCGCTGACCGACGAGGCGCACATCAACCCGGACGGTCCGGCCACGCTGTCGGCCATCGTCGACACCGGCCCGGGTCGTGTCGTCTCCGTGATCGCGGGTTCGCTGACGACCCAGCCGGCCGCCGATCAGGCGCCGATCACCTGCTCGTTCCTGCCCACGCTGGGGCTGTTCACGGTGGCGCCGGGCGCCGCCCAGGCCGCGGCTCCGGTGAACCCGGCCGGCACCGTGCCCGCCGCACACGTGGTGCAGCAGCCCGCAGCGGTACGTCCGCAGAACTGATCTCGAGCTCCCGACGGCCCGGAGATGTCGCGAAGGCGACACTCCGGGCCGTTTGCCGTCAATGCGGCGTGGGATGTTCCGGACTGTGGTAGACCGCTAGGTATGTCGACTGTCGATCAGCTCGAACGGTCTGCACCCACCACGCCGGACACCGGCGCCGCCCCTCGCGGCCGGCGCGGGAAAGCCGGGCATTCGGTGATGTCGCGACGGTCCTACCGATCGGTGTTGTCCACCCGATCGCATCGCTCGATCCTGTCGTTCCGGTCCGAACGGTCGATCCTCTCGATCGGCTCGGCCTACTCCGTCCTCTCGATCGGCAGCGTCGGATCGGTGCTGTCGGTCGGATCGGTCGGCTCGTTCTTCAGCCTCGGCTCGGCCTTCTCGGGCCTGTCGCGGTGGTCGCTGCTGTCGTGGATGGGCGTCCGCGACGCACCCGAGGCGCGGCCGACGCTGACGGTGGTCCCGGACGAACCCGATCTCGTCGGCGATCCCACCTGCCACTGCCAAACGTAGACAGCCGCCGATTCCTCACGCGACTCGTATTCACCACTGCCCGTACTGCGCGGTGAGAATGTTGTTCACATCCACACCCACGCCGTCGACCGTGCGATCGTCGATTTCGATCTGGTGCAGATTCGCCGCCGGATGCACGAAACCCTTCGGCGTGCCCCAATTGTGTTGCCAGTACCAGGAACCCAGGCCGGCGACCTTGGCCAGTTCGATCGTCGGCGCGTTGGCGTAGACGCCGACATTCTCCTTGCCGAGCACGGATGTCCACCCCTCGAGGTACGGCGCGATGAGGGTGGCGAAATCGACCGGCGTCGGATTGTCGTCGATGGAGGCGTAGATAGGCACCCCGTCCGGCCCGCCCGCCTGGTGGTGCAGCTGCAGCCCGCGGTCGGCGTGGCGCTTGCCGGCCTCGAGCCCGCCCTTCCAATCCGCGGTGGCGCCCTTGCCGAATTGGTAACACGACACCACGGTGAGCCCGGCCGCGTGCAGCGCGTCGACCTCGCTCGCGCGCAACGGCTTTCCGGTCATCCACTCCGCACCCGGGCGCCGATCGGAGACATAGCGGATAGCGCCGGCATGTCCCGCGGCGCGGATGGCAGCCGCGTCGGGCACGCCGCCGGCATAGTCGAGCAGGGTGCCGAGGACGTTGCCGGCGGCGGCGGTCGGTGCGAGGACAGCGGGCGCGAGCGCGGCCAGACCGGCGGCCGTCGCGGCGGCACCGGCATATCCGAACAGGGTGCGGCGGGTCATCGGAACGGAACGCATCGAAAACTCCTTCGCGCTGCAGCGATATAGAGATCTCACCAGATGCCGGCCACCCCGCGGACCGGTGGAAATGCAAGCGTGTCCGGCGCGCCTTCCCCGACGACAACAGGGCTGTCATCCACGCGCCGGAAGCCTCGAACGTGGACTCATTTCACCACATGCACAATTGAACCGCTAGGCCAATCCGGTCACATCAACACCACAAGTAACAGGTGTCAGGAGGTGGCCGCATCGATCCGGCCGGCGACGTCGATGGTGCGGCCCCGAGGATCGGCCAGTTCCGCGCGAATGACCTGCGCGACCTGCGCGGCGATCTGGCGGCGGATCTTGCCGACCGAACCCAGCACCTTCGCGCGCCATCCCTCGGCCTGCAGGTCGACGGCGACATCGGCGCTGCGCGGCGGCGTCACGTCGATCACGATGAGTAGCGGTTCCGCCGCCCGCGCCACCAGGAGCAACCCGACCTCCACCTCGGCGCGATAGCGATTCGCCTTGAGCACGTCGACGGTGATGTCGAGACCGACCGGAATGGTCAAATCGAACGACACCGGATGGTCGCCGTCCCGCCGGGCCAGCCGCGGCATCCGTACGGCACCCTGCACCTCGACCGTCGCCGCATCACCGGGCCCGGTACGCAGCGGCCCCACCTCGACCGCGCCCCCGGCCAGCCCTTCCACCACGTCGCGAACCCGATCCGGGGTGACGATCAGCGGGAAGAAACGCCGCCCGAACTCCGCGTACTCGATCCATTCGAAGTCCGTGCGCAGCACGTGCTCCGAACGCGTGCCGTTCATGATGGCCTCGATGTCGAAAACCCGCCCGCGGCGGGCCGCGGGATCGGCGAGCATGGCGTTGAGCCGGCTCGCGACCTCACGCCGAACCAGGGTTGCGATCGGGTCGAGCAGGACGTCGACGGCGGCGCCGACCGCCTCCGCCCGGACGGCGAAACTCACGTCGCGCGAACGCACTCGTGGAATGTCGATGACGACCAGCAGTGGATCGGCGGTTCGCGCGTGCAGAGTGAGGTCGATCTCGACGGTCGCCTCGATCCGGAACTGCTGGCCCCCGAGGGTGACCGTGAGGTGCATCGACACCGGTACCCGGACCTCGAAGGTGACGTGCGGCCCGCTGCGAGCGATCACCGGCTTGCCGACCTTGCCCTCCGCCACCAGCCCGGCCAGCCCCGCCGGACCGATCGAGAACGGCCCGATACTCATCCCCCGACCAGCCATCCCGGACACCGCGGCCTCGATCCGGTCGCGGTTGACAGCGTGCACCACGAAACGTTCACCGAAGTCGGAGTAGTCCATCCATTCTGGCTCGTCGTGCGCGCCGGGCTCTGCCATCTGCTCCCACTCCTCCACCGATCACCTACACACGCAGATCCCCGTCCGGCCGATGAGGGGCAACAGAACCGGGACCGCACCGCCGGCGCTGCCGGGCGCCGCCGGATACATCGTAGGGTCCGGTGTCGCTTCACCATTCCCGCAGATAGAGATCGTCCGCCACTGGACGAAAACGTTTCACATATGGCCGAACCCGACGATACCGTCAACCGCCGCCGGGTCGTAGCGGTGAATGCGCACAGAACCGCGCTCGTTGCCGCCGATCGTGGTCAGGGAGTGATCACCGACGGCCAGCACGATATTCGTGTGCTGCCCGAACGGACTGCCGGGCGCATAGATCACCACATCACCCGGGCGCGGCGAATATCCGGATCCCACCGCCGAAAATCGGCCGTTCGCTTCGAAATACTCCTGCAGCGTCGCCACACCGGGAATCCGCCACGATCCGGAATTCGGATTGGACAGCGGCTGTCCGGCCTGACGCATGGTCCAGCTGACGAAATCGGCACACCATGGCTCATCCGCGCCTTGGGCGTATTTGGGACCATCACCGGGGTGGGCGTATTCCGTGCGCAGTACCGCGACGATGCGACTGCGATCCGAATCCAGCGCGCTCGCATCGATATCCGGGAAATCGGTCAGCCGCTGCCCGGCGATGGCGGCCGTGCGCTCGTGCCACCAGGGCATCGCCACCGCGGCTCCCACTGCCAGTACACCGACCACCACCAGCACCGGCAGCAACGCCCAGCGCGCACGTCCGAGCCCCCGAGCCCACGTGGCACTCATGAATCCCTCCGTCCCCGACCGGAAATCGGCCTCCTGAGGTTTAGGACGTGCGAGGGACCGTCACGGTTCCGCCGCATCCGTGCGCCGATACACACGCGCCGGTCTTGCTCGTTTCCTGCGCCCGCGCCGCGGGATCGATAGACTGCTCGGACGCCGCCGAGCTCTGGGAGGACATCGCCCTGGATACTCTGTGGACCTTTCTGGTGGACCATCGCAGACAACTGCTCACCGATTCCTATCTGCACGTGTCGGCCGTCGTGCAGTCCGTGTTGATCGCGACCGCGGTGGCGGTGGGCCTGGGGGTCGTCGTCTATCGCAGCCCGTGGGGTTCGGCGGCGGCCACGGCGGCGGCGAGCATCGTCCTCACCGTGCCGTCGTTCGCGCTGCTGGGACTGCTGATCCCTGTGCTGGGCCTGGGCGTGCGGCCGACGGTCACCGCGCTGGTGCTCTACGCGCTGCTGCCGATTCTGCGCAACACGATCATCGGGCTGGCATCGGTGGATCCGGCGGTCTCGGACGCCGCGCGCGGGGTGGGCATGAACCGCACCCGGATCCTGGCCCGGATCGAAATGCCGCTGGCCTGGCCGTCGATTCTGGCCGGAATGCGGATCAGTACCCAGATGAGTATGGGCATTCTGGCGATGGCCGCCTATGCGAAGGGGCCGGGGCTCGGCAATCTGATCTTCACCGGGCTGGCCCGGCTGGGCAGTCCGACCGCCGTCCCGCAGGCCCTGTCCGGCACGGTGCTGATCATCGTGCTGGCCCTGGTGCTCGATGCCGTCCTCGTGGGCATCGGCCGGCTCACCACCTCGAGGGGAATCCGTGACTGATACCGCGACCGCCGACCGCACCGACCACGAACCCGCGGAGATCGTGCTCGATGCGGTGACCAAACACTATCCGGGCCAACGCGATCCGGCGGTGGACCGGATTTCGCTGACGATTCCGGCGGGTGAGATCGTGGTGTTCGTCGGCCCCTCGGGCTGCGGCAAGACGACCACGATGCGGATGATCAACCGCCTGATCGAACCGACCTCCGGCACCATCACCATCGCCGGGCGGGTCGTGACCGCGGTGAATCCGGACCTGCTGCGGCGCCGGATCGGCTATTCGATCCAGCAGGCCGGTCTCTTTCCGCATATGACGGTGGCCCGCAACATCGCCACGGTTCCGGGACTGCTCGGCTGGGATCGCGGCCGGGTCCGGGCGCGCGTCGACGAGATGCTGACCCTCGTGGGACTCGATCCCGAGACCTTCCGCGGCCGCTATCCGCGCCAGCTCTCCGGCGGCCAGCAGCAGCGAGTCGGAGTCGCCCGCGCGCTGGCGGCCGATCCGCCGGTGCTGCTGATGGACGAGCCGTTCGGCGCAGTCGACCCCATCACCCGCGGGCTCCTGCAGGACGAACTGCTGCGGCTGCAGACCGAACTGCACAAGACGATCGTGTTCGTCACCCACGATTTCAACGAGGCTGTCAAGCTCGGGGACCGAATAGCGGTGCTCGGCAACAGTTCCCGCGTCCTCCAGTACGACACCCCGGCCGCGATCCTCGCCGGGCCCGCCGACGAGACGGTGGCCGGTTTCGTCGGCGCCGACGCCGCGCTCAAACAGCTGACGCTGGTCCGGGTCGCCGATGTGGAACTGGGCAGTTGCCCCACGGCCGCGCAGGACGATCCGGTCGACACGCTGCGCGCGGCGCTGGCCGCGCAGGAGTGGAAGTGGGGTTTGATCCTCGACTCCGACCATCGGCCGCTGCGCTGGGTATCGGAACCGCACCTGGCGCACGCACACTCGCTGCACGACGCCGGCGTCCCGGTGACCGGCACGGTCACCGCGGATTCGACGCTGCAGGCGGCCCTCGAGACGCTGCTCGCCGAAAGTACCGCCAATGCCGTCGTGACCGGGCCACGCGGCGAATACGCCGGGCTGGTCGCGATCGACACCCTCGTCGCACACCTGTCGCGCACCCGCGCCGAACACGACGCGGTCACGGCGAATTCGGGTGACCGGCCATGAGTCCGGTCCAGCGGCACGAGCGGCGCGCCGACCGGATCCGGTTGTTCGCCCAGCCGGTGCTGGCCGTGGCCCTGGCGGCCGGCGTGCTGGTGTGGGCCTTCGACCGCACCCTCACCGCGACACAGCAGGCCAGTATCAACCCCACCACCATCGCCACCGTGATCCGCCAGCACGTGGCGATCACCGCGACCGTCGTGGTGATCGTCGTCGCGGTGTCGGTTCCGTTGGGCACCTTGCTGACTCGGCCACGCTACCGGCGTCTCACTCCCCTGTTCGTCGGCATCGCCAACATCGGTGCGGCGGCGCCGGCGATCGGCCTGATCGTGCTCACCTATCTGTGGACCGAGAAGACCGGCTTCTGGGTGGGTGTCGTGCCGATCGCGTTCTATGCGCTACTTCCGGTGCTGCGCAATACGATTCTGGGATACCAGCAGGTCGACCCCGCCCTCGTCGATGCCGGACGAGGGCAGGGCATGTCGGCGCTGACAGTGCTGCGCCGCATCGAGTTTCCGCTCGCGGTGCCCTACATCCTGGCCGGGCTGCGCACCTCGCTGGTGCTGGCCGTCGGCACGGCCACGCTGTCGTTCCTGGTCAGCGCCGGTGGTCTGGGCATTCTGATCGACACCGGCTACAAGCTGCGCGACAACGTAACCCTGTGGGTGGGAGCGATTCTCGCGGTGGCGCTCGCACTGCTCGTCGACTGGCTGGGAGCGCTGGCCGAACAATTTCTCGGACCGCGGGGGCTGCGATGAAGCGGCGAGCACGTCACCTCGGACGCAACGCCGCCACAGCGGCGGCCACCCTGCTGGTCGCCGTGGTCGCCGCCTGTGGTCTCGAGGCCGGAGGCGCCGTTCCGCTGCCGGTCGGGCCGGGCAGTATCGAGCCGATTCCCGCCCTCGACGGTGTGCAGATCACCGTGGGCTCCAAGGATTTCACCGAACAGAACATCCTCGGCTACCTCATCGAATTCGCGCTCACGGCGGCCGGAGCTCAGGTCCGCGACCTCACCAATATCACCGGATCCAACAGCCTGCGCGATGCGCAATTGCACGGACAGGTCGATGTCGCCTACGACTACACCGGGACCGGATGGATCAATTATCTGGGTAACGAGACGCCGATTCCCGATTCCACCCGGCAATTCGAGGCGGTGCGCGACGCGGATCTCGCACAACACGGCATGGTGTGGGCCGATCCGGCCCCGATGAACAACACCTACACCATGGTCACCAATGCGGGCAGTGCCGCCCGCACCGGCGCGAAGACGATTTCCGACTACGCCCGTCTGGTGAATACCGATCCGAGTACCGGACCGACCTGCCTCGGTACCGAATTCAGCGTCCGTCAGGACGGCTTTCCGGGCCTGGCCCGCAAATACGGTCTCGACCTCGGCAAGGTGCGCAAGCAGATCATGCAGGATTCGCTGGTCTACTCGGCCACCGCGAACGGCACCTGTCAATTCGGCGACGTCACCGCGACCGACGGGCGCACCAAGGCGCTGAATCTGGTGCAACTCATCGACGATCTGAACTTCTTCCCCAAATACAATGCGGCACTGGTGATGCGGGCATCGTTCGCCGACGCGCATCCACAGGTGGCGCAGGTCATGGCGCCGATTTCCGCGCTGCTCACCAACGAGACGATCACCGAGTTGAACCGCAAGGTCGACGTCGACGGCGCCGAACCGGCTACCGTGGCGCGCGATTGGCTGATCCGGCAGGGGTTCGTCACCGCGGGGTGAGATCAGGCGAGCGCCGTGCGCACCGCCAGCCAGCGTCCGCCGGGATCGGCGTAGCCGTGATACATCAGCGGAATCCGTTGGTCCACACCGAAATAGCGGAAGACGGCCAGCATCGCCTGCCGCACCGAGTAGTCGGCGAAATCGTCGATGCGGCGCGGGCCGATCGCGCGTTCGGGCAGTGCGGCCAGCCGCGCCATCTCCTCCGGATCACAGACGTCGAGGCCCATGGGCCCGTCGGCGATGTAGTGATCATGGAAGATGTGGCGCATCTCCGCGGTATCGGAGCGGCGAAAAACGCAGGGCAGCAACCGGATTGCCGCGCCCGGCAGGGTGGGCGCTTCCAGCGCGGCGGTCAGTTCGGGATCCGGCGCCGGCGCATCACGCACCGGCACCTGTTCGAGCAGATGCAGCATGGAGGCGCCCCGCACCCGCGGCTCGGGCACCAGGAACAGACTCACCATCGGACCGGGGTGGGCGGCATCGGTCAGGCATATCCGCGTATGTGATCGATCGTGGGCACGCGGCGCGGCGGGCGTGGACGGGGGCGTGGGGATCGGGTCGGACATGCGGTCTCCTGAAGGGGAGGGCGCTCAGCCCTCCCACGAACACGCTGGTACGAGGTCCGAAGCTGCGCCGGCCGCCGAGTTACCCGACTCGGACCGATCTCCTCGACGTCCGACCGTTGTGCCATGAATTATAGGAGCCGGGGACACGACGCGACACCCGGAATCCGCTATCCGGTTGCTTCCGGGCGGGATGATCAGGCGTTCAGCAACCGCGGCAGTCCGGCCAGCTCCGAGTCGATGCGCCGGCGCACCGCCGGCCATTCCTCGTCCAGGATGGAATAGAACGCGGTACTGCGCACGGTCCCGTCCAACCCACGCGAATGCGCCCGGCGGACGCCGTCGCTGGTCGCGCCCAGCCGCTCGATCGCCATGCGCGAGCGCACATTTCGCATATCGGCGCGCAGCGCGATCCGCCGGACCCGCCACACGTCGAAGGCGTGCTCGAGCAGCAACAGTTTCGACTCCAGATTGATACCGGCGCCGCGCGCCTGCGCGCAGAGCCAGGTATTACCGATCTCGGCGGCGTCGGGTACCGCGAGCAGCGGATCTCCGGTCGGCATACCGTGCGCGATCGGCCACACCAGCGGCCCCTGCCAGTAGTCGAAGCGGCAGAACCGCGTCGAGCCCAGTACCCGGTTGTCGGCCGTCGCGACGACCGCGAAGGCCAGCGCCGAACCGACGGCGTGCGCCGCCGCGGCCTGCGCGACGTAGTCCGCCGCCTCGGCCCGGCCGTGCGGTACGGGTGTGAACGCGAACGCATCGCGATCCGCGGCGCCCGCCTCGGCGAGCCCCGGAACATGGTGCGGTGCCAAAGGTTCCAGCCGCACAAGGCGGCCGGTCAGGATGACGGGTGCAGGCACGTTCCCTCGATCTTTCGGGACGGACTCCGGTAACGCCCAACGATCGTCACACCGGCCCACAACGCTCCGGATCGACGACCAGTCCTGGCGCGCCGGCAGCAGCATCGGACAGTGAGATGAACGATAATCGAACGTGTGCCGTCGTCAATGCAGGTGCGCCGTAAATTTACCGGGATTGCTCGCGTGTCGCTCGGCGCGTCGCAGACGGCCGGTCACGGCGGTTCCCGGGCTGTTTCGGTGCGTTCGCCCCGGTTATCGGGTCGACACGAAACCGTTGCCGGAGTGGAAGACTCCTCCGGAGGTGCCGTCGTAGCCTGGTAGGAGCGAACGGGGGGCGTCATGACCGAAACATCACGGGCGGCGATCCTGCTCGACGTCGACGGCCCGCTCAATCCCTACCCCCGTCCCACGCACCCGCCACCGCACGGCTATCGGCCTTATGTGTTGCAGCACAGCATCATTCCCGCGATCCCGCCCGTCGACCAGCAGGTGCTGCTCGACGCCGCCGTCGGCTCGCGGCTGCTGGATCTGGCCGCCGTCACCGATGCCGAACTGGTATGGGCGACCGCGTGGGAGTATGCGGCGAATACGGTCCTCGGTCCGGTTCTCGGCCTGCCGCCGCTGGAGGTGATCATCTTCGAGGACACCGGGATTCGGCATCGCGAGGGCCACCACGGCAAGCTTCCGACCATCGACCGCTGGGCCGGCCGCCGGCCGCTGTGCTGGTTCGACGACGAATTCCAGCCCGCGGACCAGGGCTGGGCCGAACGCCGCACCGCCACCGTCGCCCCGACCCTGCTCGTCCCGGTCGACCGCCACACCGGTTTGACCCCGGACCACCTCGAGGTCGCCCGGGCGTTCCTCGAGCCGCTTCGCGGGCCGCGAACTCGCTAGAGCGGCGGCAGCCGCAGCAGCGCCGCCACCGCTGTGGAGGCACTCTGAACAGCGCTTTCCATGGTGGCCGACCAGTCGGTGCGGGTCCAGTCCCCGGCCAGCATCAGGGTCGGCACCGAGGTGCGCTGAACGGGCCGCAGCCCGTCGGTGCCGAGGGCTTGCGAGAAGGTCGCCTTCGGCATCTTGACCACGTGGCCGTGCACCACGCGCGCATCGGCCGCGTCGGGGTAGTAGCGGCGCAGCAGCGCCATCTGCTCGTCGACGATGTCGTCGCCGCTCTTGTGGATCTGTTCGTAGGCGCCACTGGTGGTCAGGCAGTACAGCCAGGTGCCGTTCGGTTCGCGGCCGTGCATGCGCTGCCGGTCGAACACCTCGTCGATCACCCCGGTGCCGCCGATGATCGCCTCCATCGCACTGCGGGTGCCGAGCGGCCGGTCCAGATACAGATTGGTGCTGACGATCGGCGTGGCGCCCAATTTCTCTGCCGCAGCATAGATTTCGGCGTGTCCGGGCAGATCGTCGAGCAGGCCGTGGATACGGGAGTTGGGTACGGCGCAGATCACGGCATCGGCCGGGATCGTACTGCCGTCCACCAGATCGACCCCGGTCACCGCGCCGTCCGCGATCCGGATCCGGTCCGCCACCGCGCGATAGCGGACCTCGACTCCGTAGCGGCGGAACACCTCCTCCGCGCCGGTGACATAGAGCGTATCGAGGTCGACGGTCGGATAGCCGATGGTGATCGCGCGCCGATCCCGCACCCCGAGCCGGATGCCGGTGGCCAGCACATCGGCGAAAACCTTCGCGCATTCCCGCTGCACCGGCTCGGCGGCGATGCCCAGCGCGAGCCAATCCCACAGCGCCTCACGCGCTTTCGCGGGCATGCCGACGCGTTCGAACCACTGCTCGGTGGTGATGTCGGCCAGATCCGCGGGCTGGAACAGACACTGCAGACCCAGCCGCATCGTCGCCCGCGCCGCGGCCAGTCGCTCGATCGGTCCGGCATCCGGATGTGCGCCGAACAGTGTGCCGAGCGCCCGAATTCCCCTGGTGTGCAACGCGGTTGCGCGCCCGCCCGGCCAGCGCAGCGTGCCCCCGGTGGGGAATTCCAGACATTTCTCGGTCCCCACGCTCGCGAGATACCGGAAGAGATGGTGGTAGCCGCTGGCGATCACGTGCTGACCGTTGTCGGGCGTATCGCCGACCTCGGCGACCGTCATCGCCTGGGTGCGGCCACCGAGCCGAGCCCGGCGTTCCAGCAACGTCACCCGCTTCCCGGCCTCGGCCAGCCAGACGGCCGACGCCAGCCCCGCCAGACCGCCACCGATCACCACGAACCGACGAGCATCGTTCATCCGAACCTCCATGCGCGACAGCGGGTTTCGATCGGCGGGAAGCTCGCTCCGAAGGCCGAGCCGCACCGAGCCGGTTCCGATCACTGTAGGCAGCTCGTCAGGGACGGTCAACAGTGAGTGAAATCTACTCGCATTCTCTCACCCCTGGTGGGGGCTCCGCCGAATGTCGACGCGGGAGAATGATCGCCTCACCTCGACAAGATCCGGAGCCGCAATGCAATTCATGGTTCTCTCCCGTCGCCGCACCGAGACGTTCACCGAAGCGGACTTCGAGGCGGTGCTCCCCGCCGAAACCGACCACGTTCGCCGGCTCTACCTCGACGGCGTCGTCCGCCAGATCTGGCTACGCGGCGATGTCGCCGGCGCCTGCTTCACCATCGAGGCGGCCGATGCGGAACAGGCGAACGCCATCGTCGCGCAACTGCCCATGGCCGCGGCCGGAGTCTCCGAATTCACCGTGATCCCACTGAGCCCGTACCGCGGATTCGGCGGGGCCTAGGCAGCCATCCCGCACCTCGCGTCCGGGGTGGTTCAGTGGCCGGCGCTCGCCTGCTGCCGGATCCATCGCAGCAGGGTGGGATTGCCGGAATCGGTGGTGATCACAGCGACCGCGGCGCGGTCGAAGCGGCCCTCGGTCACGGCGGCGAGCATGCTCGCGGCCAGATCGCTGCGGGCGGTGAAGATCCCGTCGGCGTATCCCTCGGCGATCGTGTAATCGGTGACGTCGGGGCGGTCGTAGAGTCCGCTCGGGCGCATCACGGTCCACTCCCGATCGCTGTCGCGCAGGAGCGCTTCCATTCGCCGCATATCGTCGTAGAGGGTCTTGCCCGCCACCCTCGTCACATACGGCACCAGCAGCCGATTGAAGAGGAAGCCGCCCTCGCTGTAGGGGCGCGGATCGACGCCGGCCGAACTCACCGCCACGATCCGGCTCACCCCGTGCCGCCGCATCGCCGTCACGATGTTCGACACACCGCCGGAATAGGTGGTGATCGGTTCCTTGCTCGGCGGCACGCCGAGCGCGGACAGCACCGCGTCCCGCCCCTTCACCGCGGTGTCGACCGCGTCCGGGTCGAGGACATCGGCGCCGACCACCTCGAGCCGATCGTGGCGCAGCGGGAATTCGCCCGGCCGCCGCGTCACCGCCGCGACCTGATGTCCGGCGGCCAAAGCCTGCGCTGTGAGTTGGCGACCGGTGGGACCGTTGGCCCCGAAGATGGTGAGACGCATGGCGTTTCCTTCCGACAGAGGAGGCGGACCGGCGGCGGGCGAGACGGAATCCGCCACCTTCGCCGAGCCCCCTTCGTTGCGTGAACGCACACAAGACGACCGTCGACCCCGTCGCATAACAACTCGCGGCAGTGATCTGCATCACCAAGCAACACCGCAGCTCGCGCCGCGATCGAGCCTGCTCGGCACGTCGGCGTGGGATGCGGGACGGGACCGAACCGACACGGCTATCCGGAGCTCAGGGCTTCGATGGCCCGGCCGATCAGCATCGTTCCCACGAGGAGGAGCAGCACCATCATCACGGTGCGATCGTTGGCGACCAGCCAGGTCTTCGCGGCTGCCAGAGGCCGATCGAGCCGCTCGCCCGCGACCAGATAGGCGGCGACCGGCGCGATGCACGAGACCAGCGCGATCACGAGGAAGATCGCACCGGCGCCCACCGCTCGCGGCGCCGGCAGCCGCGCCTCGGCGATGTCGAGCCCACCCATCACGGCGGGGACGACCGTGCTGACATCGACGACGACGAGCGCCACACCGAGCCCGAAGGCGCCCGCCGGAGTCACACGATCGACCCGATCCCACAATTTCCGCGGCTTCTGCTCGCCGCGCCCACGCTGGAACCCGAACCACGCCGCGACACCGAGCAGCCCGATCCCGACGCAGAGCCGTACGAGCGAGGCCGTCGCCGAGGCGTGATGAGGATGCAGATGCCGGGCCGCGGACGCCCCGATCAGCAAGGCCACCGCGGTGACGAGCGCGGCGAACCCGCAGATCCGGCCGAGCAGATAGCCGCTGCTCTTCGCCCGCGCCTGCCCCGACACCAGCATCAGCACAGCCACGATCAACGGCAGCGGACTCACCGCGATCGCGGCGGCCAAGGGCAGGGTCCTGCCGATCACGGTGCCCATCCGCCGTTCCTTTCGGCCGCACGAGCGAAAATTTGCCACAAACTCGCTACTACCCGAGCGCAAGTTCGAATCTGCAGCGAATTATGGGATTTGCCTGGGACTATAGGTTATTTCCGAGGCACTACGTTCGATTTGCCACGAACTCCCCGGGTGAGGTTTCGGACCCCGCTGATCATCGCCACTCTGCACGATCCGCGAATGCGGTTCACCGAAGTGCGGCAACGCATTCCCGGCATCTCGCAACGCATGCTGTCGCTGACGTTGCCGTAATTTTTGGTAGGAGATCTTGCCAAAAGTCGGTTTCTGGTAGAGGATCTTGCCAGATCTTCGACGAGGAGGACATCGTGACGCCGACCGTTCCGCTCCGGCACCCGAGCTCACCCCGGCCCGTCCCCGGGCCCGGCCTCGGCACGCTCGCCCGGATGCTCGGGCTCGGCACACCCACCTCGGCCGAATTTCGCGAGCTGGGCGAGGCTCTGACCGTCGGCGACCGGCCGATGGACGAGCTCGTGGACTGGATGTATCGCGAGGGGATGTCCACCACCCGGCCACTGTTCGAACGCGCCCTGCGCGAGGGCATCGCCGCGCTGCCGGATGCCCCGGCACCGCTGCGCGAATTCTTCGAATACGTCGAAGCGGTACCCGAGTGGGTGGATCGGCGAAAGATCCGCCACGCGGAGCGCGTCTCCTGCCTCGGCGGCCGCGACGGGATCTACGTCGCCCGCGACATGTCGTTCCTGGGCGGATACCTGGCCTCGGGTTTCAACAAGACCCTGCTGCGCACCGGCGCCTTGGAGAAGGGCCCGGCCAAACGATTCGCCGAGACCACGCAGTGGGCGATGGATGTGACCGCCGCCGGCGGAATGTCGCCGCACGGCACGGGTTTTCGCTCGACCGTGCACGTCCGGCTGATCCACTCGCTGGTACGTCGGCACGTGGCCGCGATGCCGGACTGGCGGGCCGAGGAGTGGGGGCTGCCGATCAATCAGACCGATATGGCCGCCACACTGGTCGGCGCGCTGATCGCCCCGATGATCGGCGCGATCGGCATGGGTGTCGTCATCACGCCCCGCGACGCCGAGGCCATGGCCCACCTGGCCCGCTACGTCGGCTGGGTGATGGGTGTCGAGGAACGCTTCCTGCCCAACGACTTTCGCGACAGCGTGCGCATTCTTTACCACACGATGACCGCCATCACGAACCCGGACGACACCTCCCGTCAACTCGCGATCCCGATGCGTGACGAACCGCTCGGCTGGCACTACGACCGGCTGCCGGGGCTGCGGCGGCGGATCGCCCGGTCCCAGCATCTGTCGATCGCGATGATGTATCTGGGCCCGTCCGCCATGAAACGACTCGGCCTGCCCAGCCATACCCTGCCCTGGTATCCCTTGCTGCGCATACCCGTCAACCTCGCGCAGTCGGCGCGGGCCCGGCTGATCCCCGGACAGTTCGAGCGCGTCGTCGCCGAAGGCCGGGCCGCGCAGCTGGCTTTCATCCGCACCCTCGCCGGACCCGAGGCGGCCGTGATCGGCGGATCGGCCGAGCACATCAGCCCGGCCGCCTGAACCGCCGCTCCCGGCCACTCCGGCTACTCCGCGACACTCGTCCAGGTCACCGGAAGTTCGTGCACCCCATAGATATTCATATCGGTCCGCAATCTCACCGCATCGGCTGGGACGGCGAGGGCCAGGGTCGGGAAGCGACGCAGCAGGCCGGCGAATCCGGCCCGCATTTCGATCCGCGCCAGTTGCTGGCCGAGGCACAGATGCATGCCGTGGCCGAAGGAGAGGTGGCCGCGGGCCGTGCGGTGCACGTCGAGGGTGTCGGGGTCGTCGAAGCGGCGCGGGTCGCGGTTGGCGGCCAGCAGCGAGACGACGACGGTCGAGCCCTTCGCGATGGTTTCGCCGCCGAGTTCGATGTCGTCGGTGGCGTAGCGGTAGAAGATGTCGGCGACGGAGAGGTAGCGCATGAGCTCTTCGACCGCATCGGGAATCAGAGCCGGATCGGCACGCAGCTCGGCCGCCTGTTCCGGATGCTCGAGCAGCGCGAAGGTGCCGAGCCCCAACATGTTCGCGGTGGTCTCGTGCCCCGCCAGCAGGAGCAGGAAGGCGATGCCGGTCAGCTCCTCGATGGTGAGGTCGTCGTGGCGGGCCAGGTCGGACAGGATGTCCTCGCCCGGTTCGGCGCGCTTGCGGACGACCAGTTCGGCCAGATAGGACGTCAGCGCGCCGTAGGCCGCCATCTTCTCCTCGAGCGCCTGATCCTTGACGAGGAACGCGGCCGAGTTGCGCTGGAAGGTAGCGCGGTCCTCGTAGGGAACGCCGAGCAGTTCGCAGATCACCAGCGAGGGCACCGGCAGCGCGAACTCCGCGACGAGGTCGACCGGCGGGGTCAGCCGGGCCATCGCCTCCAGTTGCCGCTCGACGATGTCCGCGATGTGGTCTTCGAGCTGTTTCATCCGTTTGACGGTGAAGGCGCCGACGAGCTTGCGCCGCAACCGGGTGTGATCCGGCGCGTCCATCGCGATGAAGACGCCGGGGATCTGCGGCGACGGCTCGGTGGCGACCGGCATGCCCGGAATCTCGTACGGCACATGCAGAACGCCGATGTCCTGGCGCGAGCTGAAGCGCGAGTCGGCCAGCAGGCTGCGCACCTCGTCGTATCCGGTGACCAGCCAGCCCTCGTGCCCGTCGGGAAAGATCATCGGACCGACCGGGTGGGCATCGCGCAACCGGGTGATCTCGCGGGGCGGATCGAAGGGGCCCGCATCACGTTCCATGGGCAGGCCGTGCGGGACGGGAACCGTTCGGGGCATTGCGTTTTCCTCTCGGGAGAGACGACGGGAGTCAGGCGGCGGACGAGTGCCGGATGATGACGTTGCCGAGGGCGTTGCGCGCGTACACCCGCACGGTGTGCTCGTCGTCCTGGGCACCGTCGACCGGCCCCAGCTGGTTGTGCACCGCGCCGCTCGCGACCGCGGTTTCCAGCCGCGCCGCGCTGCCCGGGCGGATGCCGACCTCGAGCTCGCCCGTCGAGGTCTCCAGCCGGAGCACACCGCGCGTGGCCTCGGCGATCCGGATATTGCCCAGGGCGGTCTTCGCGGTCACCGAACCCAGCGGGCGCTCGACGACGATGTCACCGGCCGACACCTCCAGCACGCATTCGCCGAGTTCGCCGGCGCCGACGATCCGGCCCACACCGGCGGTGCCCCGGAAACGGGAACCGGTCGGCACCTCGACGGTCACCTCGATCGACGGGTTGCCGCCGAAGGGGGTGTAGGTCCGCCAGTCCTTCGGTGTCGTCACGGTCAGGGTGCCGTCGGCAAAATCGACCCGCGTCTGCTCCGCGGCACGCACGTCGGCCTTCTTGGCCGCATCGGCAGGACGGACCGCGACCACGGTGTCGGTGCGGTCGGAGGCGATGACGGTGACGTTGCCGGACAGCACCTCGACGGCGACGGCGATCGGTTCCGGGGTCTGGAAGGTAGGCATGGCGTTCTCCTGGGTTCTGCTGGGAATCGGGCGGCGGAATCGGGGGATCCGGCCGGTGAACCGGTCCGCGGTGCGGATCGCTGTGCTGTTCACGAGAACTACTGTCGCCGCCCCGGCTGATATCGGACTGACGCCGGGCTGACATGCCCGCTGACATGATGTTTCCCCTGCTGGGACGGGTGATCTCACACCGGCCGGTTCGCCACGGCAGAATGTTGCGGGTGCGAATCGGGATGCTTGGAACGCTCGACATCCGGGCAGATGACGGTGAAGTGATCGAGGTACCGGGGGCCCGGTTGCGGGCGCTGTTGATCGCCCTCGCACTCGAGCCCGGCCGCGCGGTCCCCAAGGCGACGCTGGTCGACTGGATTTGGGGGGAGCAACCGCCCGCCGACGCGGCGAATGCGTTGCAGGCGTTGGTTTCCCGGCTGCGGCGGGTGCTGCCGGACGGATCGCTCGACGGGCAGGCCGGCGGCTACCGGCTGGCGGTGGATCCGGGCGCGGTCGACGCGTTGCGGTTCGAACGTCTCCTCGAGCAGGCTCGTGGCGGCGACGTCGTCCGGCAGACGCATCTGCTGCGCGAGGCCCTGGCGCTGTGGCGCGGGGCGCCGATGCAGGACATCGACGTGCGCGACAGCGAGGCGGTCGCGGCGGTGGTCACCCGCTTCGAAGGGTTGCAACTGGCCGCGCTGGAAGATCTGTACGAAGCGGAGATCCGCCTCGGACGCGGACCGGAGCTGGTCGCCGAGCTCACCGAGTTGGTGGCCCGGCATCCGGTCCGGGAACGATTGGTCGCCGCGTTGATGCGGGCGCTGGCCGCGGCGGGCCGCGGCGCCGAGGCCCTGCTCGTCTATCAGCGGGCCCGCGAAGCACTCGCCGACACGCTGGGTGTGGATCCCGCCCCGGAACTGTCCGATCTGCACGTGGCCCTGCTGCGCGGCGAAGCGGGACCCCGAGACAGCGAGCGCAAGACCAACCTGCGGGCCGAATTGACCACATACATCGGCACATACACCGATGTCGCCGCCGTGCGCGAACTCATCGCAAACCACCGGCTCACCACCTTGACCGGTCCGGGCGGCTCGGGGAAGACAAGGCTGGCGCTGGAGACCGCACGCACGCTGCTGGACGACCTGCAGGACGGGGCCTGGCTGGTGGAGCTGGCCTCCGTCGGCGCCGGCGGTGACGTGGCGCAATCGGCCCTGGCCGCATTCGGTCTGCGCGACGCGTTGCTCGGTGCCACGCCGGACGCGGAACCGGTCGACCGGCTCGTCGCGGCGATCCGAGACCGCGAGACGCTGCTGATCCTGGACAACTGCGAGCACGTGATCGACGCCGCCGCGGCCTTCGCCCATCGGGTCCTCGGAGAATGCCGGGGCCTGCGGATAGTCGCCACGAGCCGGGAACCGCTCGGCATCACGGGCGAGGCGCTGTGGCAGGTGGCGCCGCTCGCGTTGCCGGCCGAGGACGCGGAGCCGGCCGAGATCGAATCCTCCCCCGCCGTCCAGTTACTGCGCGACCGGGCCGGCGCGGTCCGTACCGATCTGGATATGACGAATCCCGCCACCCTGTCGACCATCGCACGCGTCTGCCGGGCACTCGACGGCATACCGCTGGCTATCGAACTGGCCGCGGCCCGGCTGCGCACCATGTCCCTCGACCAGCTCGCCGACCGCCTCGACGATCGATTCCGCCTGCTCACCGGTGGCAGCCGCACCGCCATCCCGCAGCACCGGACGTTGCGCGCGGTGGTCGATTGGAGCTGGGAACTGCTCACCGACGCCGAGCGGATGGTGCTGCGCCGGCTGTCGGTCTTCGCCGGCGGTGCGAGTCTCGAAGCGGCCGAGCAGATCTGCGCGGGCATCTCCGACGAGCCGGGAGACGTCGAGCAGTGGGAGGTGCTCGACGTGCTGACGGCACTGACCGAGAAGTCGCTGCTGCTCAACACGGCGGACGGCGAGCCCCGCTACCGGATGCTCGAGACGATCAGACAGTACGCCCACGACCGTCTGGTCGCGGCCGGCGAAGCGGAACGTGTTCGCCGGCGCCATCTTTCGTACTTCACGACCCTCGCCGATACCGCGGAGCCGCATCTGCGCCGCGCCGAGCAACTGGAGTGGCTCGCCAGGCTCGACGCCGAACACGACAACATCGCGGTCGCGCTGCGCGGCGCGCTCGCCGACGACGACGCGGCGGGAGCGATGCGGCTCGCGGCGGCCGCCGGCTGGTACTGGTGGCTCGGCGGGCACAAAGCCGAAGGGATGGAACTGATCACCGCCGCGGCACGAATCGGCGGGCACGAAGGCGGCAGCGAAGCGTCACCACGCAGTGCCCTCGCGAGTGCCGCCATCGACACAGCGGCACGAATCGGCGGGCACGAAGGCGGCAGCGAAGCATCACCGGACGATCAGATCCGCGCTCGGGTCTACGGCCTGATCGTGCATTTCATGAGCTCCGGGCCGAACGACGAACACCAGGTGGCCGAATGGGTCCACAAGGCCTACGACCTCAGCCGCGAGAATTTGAGCGACTATCCGCTATTGGCGTTCATCGGCGCCCTGCACCGCATGTTGCGCGGCGGCGACGAGTTCCTGACCGCATTCGAACCGTTGCTCACCCACGACGATCCCTGGGTGCGGGCGCTGTCCCGGCTGCAGGTGGGCAAGGCGCGCATCGCCCTCGGTTTCCCCGGCCGGGAGGCGGACGACCATCTGGAGGCGGCACTGGCCGAATTCCGGGCGCTCGGCGAGCGCTGGGGAATGTCGTTCGCCCTGACCGAGCTGGCGAACCGGATCGCCATGCGCGGCGAATTCGCCATCGCCTGTGCGCATCTGGACGAGGCGATCGCGGTGGTCACCGAGGTCGGCGCCATCGAGGACGTCTTCCTGATCCGGGCGCGCCAGGCTCAACTGTATTGGCTGCTGGGCGACGCCGAGGCGAGCGCCGACGCCATGGCGCAGGCGCAGCGGTTCGCGGACCGCTCCGCCTGGCCGAACGCGCTGGCCGAATTGGCCTTCACCAAGGCCGAACTGGCCCGCTGGCAGGGCGATACGGAACAAGCCCGCCGGCAGATCGAGATCGCGACATCCCTGCAGGGCGGCGACGCGGACCGGAGCTACGTCGACGCGTTGACGAACCACCAGCTGGGTTGTCTCACAATGGATTTGGATGTCGCACGCACACTGCACGCCGCCGCGTTGCGGGCGGCGACCGGTGCCGGTTACGCACCGCTCACCGCATTGATCCTGGTGGGGATCGCGGATCTGGCGTCACGGGGCGGAGAGCACGAACAGGCGGTCCGGTTGCTCGCGGCCAGTGCCGCGGTCCGCGGGCTGGTCGACCGCGCCCAGCCGGATGTGGAGCGGATCGAGCAGACAGCACGACGTCGCCTCGGTGACCAGCGGTTCACCGAGGCGACGTCTGAAGGGGCACAAGCGAAGTGGGAGGAACTGGCGGCGACTACGCTCGCTTGTTGAACGTGGCACGCGACCAGAAGAATCCGACCACGGCGAATCCGGCGCACCAGGCGAGCGCGGCGGCGGTGTAGCCGCCGGACGGGTGGCCTTCGAGAAATCCGCGCAGCGATTCGATGATCGGCGTGAACGGCTGGTACTGCGCGAACTGCCGGATGCCCTGGCCCATCTTGTCGGCCGGCACGATCGCGCTGCTCACGAAGGGCAGCATGATCAGCGGCACCACGCTCATACCGGCGGATTCCGGCGTCTTCGCGGCCATCCCCAGGGCGACGGTGAGCCACGACGCCGCGAACGAGGTCGCGACCATGATGCCGATGGCGGCGAGCCAGTCCGTCGCACTCGCCGGCGGGCGGAAGCCCAGCGCGAAGGCCACACCGATGACGGCCGCGATGGCCACGAGATTGGTCAGCATGGTCGCCACCACGTGGCCGATCAGGATGGCGCTGCGGGAGACGTCCATGACCTTGAACCGGTTGATGATGCCCTTCGCCATATCGGAGCTCACCGACACCGCGGTGCCGGACAGCCCGTAGCTGATGGCCAGCAGGATCAAACCCGGTGTGGCGTAGTCGATGTAGTGGCCGCCGACATCGAAGGCGTTGCCGAAGACGTAGACGAAGATCAGCATCATCACGACCGGCATCAGTGCCGCGTTGAAGATGGTGACGGGAGTGCGGGCGATGTGGGTGAAGTTGCGGCCCAGCATCTTCGACGCGTCGGACAGGGGTGCGGGCATGGTGATCGTACTCATCGCGGGGAAACCTCCGTGGTCGCGTGACCGGTCAGGGAAAGGAAAACGTCGTCGAGATCGGGGGTGTGGACGGTGACCTCCTCGGCCTCGACCGAGGATTCGGCGAGCCGATCCAGCAGGTGGCGCAGCGATTTCGTGCCGCCGTTGCCGGGGACGCGCAAGGTCAGCGCGCTGTCGTCGCGGGTGGCGCCGGGCAGGCTGCGCGCCGCCGCATCCAGTTCCTCGGGTTGTGTGAAGCGAAGCTGGATGTGGCTGCCGGGCACCAGGCGCTTGAGGTCGTCGGGTGTGCCTTCGGCGACGATGCGCCCCTGGTCGAGTACCGCGACCCGGTCGGCCAGATGATCGGCTTCCTCGAGGTACTGGGTGGTGAGGAAGATCGTCACACCCTCGGATGTCAACTCCCGCACGATGTCCCACATGGTGCGCCTGCTGCGCGGATCCAGTCCGGTGGTCGGCTCGTCGAGGAAGACTATCTGCGGTTTGGTGACCAGCGTCATCGCCAGATCCAGCTTCCGGCGCATACCGCCGGAGTAGGTCGCCGCCCGCTTACCCGCGGACTCCACCAGATCGAACCGCTCCAGCAGTTCGGCCACCACCCGCTTGCCCGCATTCCCGCGCAGCCGATGCAGTCCCGCCATCAGCCGCAGGTTCTCCTCCCCCGTCAGCAGGTCGTCCACCGCCGCGAACTGCCCGGTCACCCCGATCGCCGCCCGGACGGCCTTACCCTCGGTGGCGAGGTCGTGGCCGGCGATCCGAGCGGTCCCCCCGTCGGCCTTCGCCAACGTGGTCAATACGTTCACGGTCGTCGTCTTCCCGGCCCCGTTCGGGCCGAGCAGCGAAAAGATCGTCCCGGCCTCGATGGTCAGATCGATCCCGTCGAGGATCGTCTTGTCCCCGTACGCCTTCCGCAACCCGGAGGCGGCAATTGCTGTGCTGTTCATGGGGACAACTGTGCGGTGGGCGGCTGATACGAGCCTGATGCCGGCCTGACACGATCACTGACACGGAGTTTGCGCTGGTCATCGGGTCGACCCGCCCGCTTGCGGACTGTGCCCGCCGTCAGCCGATCTCCTCGGCCAAGCCGACGATGATGCCCTCCGGACCGCGGACGTAGCAGAGCCGGAAGATGTTCTCGTACTGCTCCACCGTGCCGACGAGTTCGGCGCCGTGCCGGCGCACGCGGGCGACGACGTCGTCGATATCGTCGACGGCGAACATGATGCGACGGATGCCGAGGGTGTTGGCGGGCGCGTGCTCCGGTTCGGGCCTGACCGGTTCGGGCCGACGGAACATCGCGAGCTCCACCCGCCCGTGTCCGTCCGGGGTTCGCAGCATCGCGACGTCCTGGCGCACGTCGTCGACGCCGATGACGCGTTCCACCCACCGGCCCTCGACCGGCCCCTGGTTCTCCAGTTCCATACCGAGTTCGACGAAGAACGCGATCACCGCGTCGATGTCCTCGACCACGATGAGCACGTTGTCCATCCGCTTGATCGCCACAGTCTCTTCTCCGATCGCCGGCCCACGGACTCTTCGTGGGTCCGCGAATCACTGAGCGCCCATCATCGAACCGGGCCGGGCAGGGAGCCACTCGCCCCTGCCCGGCCGGGTCTTGCCGAACCGTACCGGGTCGTCGCGCGCCGCGACCGCTATCCATCTGCCGCGCGGGTGAATCGGCCCGCGAGTGCCCGCAGGTGTTCCGCCAGTTCCGCCGGGGACTCGACCTCGAACTCCACGTCGAGCATGCCGACCACCAGGGCCACCAAAGCGTAGGAGTCCGAACCCATTTCGAGCCGGCAGGTGTGCTCGTCGATGGGAGTGACGAGACCTTCGATGCGGCCGGCGAGCTGCTCGGCCGGAACATGCACCCGCATGACCGACCGGTACGGCCACATCGCGAAGCCCATGGTGCGGCGCAGGTAGGCGACCACATCCCCGTCGGGCGACGGTCGGTGCGTGAAGCGCGGGCCGTTGGGCGTGCGCAGCGATATGCGGTCGACACGGAAGGTACGCCAGTCGGCCCGGTCGCAGTCCCAGCCGACGAGGTACCACCGATGGCCCCAATGCGCGATGCGGTGCGGCTCGACGCTGCGCCGGGTGTCGTCGCCGGTGTGGCTGCGGTAGTCGAAACGCAGCGTCTCGGCGGCGCGGATGGCGGCAGAGATGCCGGTGAGCTGGTCGGCGTCGACGGCGGGACCGGGGTCGTAGCGGGGCGGCATGGCGACCACCGCCCCCCGCAGTGTGTCGACGCGGTGGCGCAGCCGGGCCGGAAGTACCTGCTCCATCTTGGTGAGCGCGCGCAGCGAGGTCTCCTCGATGCCTGCGACGGTGCCCGCCGTATTGGTTTGCAGTCCGATCGTGACGGCGACCGCCTCGTCGTCGTCCAGCAGCAGCGGCGGCAAGGAGGCACCTGCGCCGAGCCGATATCCGCCGACCGGTCCCATCACACCGTGCACCGGATATCCCAACTCGCGCAGGCGATCCACGTCGCGCCGGATGGTGCGGGTGGTGACGTCGAGTCGTTCGGCCAGCTCCGTTCCGGTCCAGTCGCGATGTGTCTGCAACAGCGACAGCAACCGCAGCAGCCGGGCCGGCGTGGTTTCGGGCATGAATCGATCATCTCGCATGTATAGGACCGTTTCCGTCCTATACGGGATGAATGCTCTTCTCATGACCGATACGACGATCACCCCGTTCCGCATCGATATCCCGCAGGAAGACCTGGACGAACTGAATTTCCGGCTCGCCCGCACCCGATGGACCGACGCCCTGCCCGGTGTCGGCTGGTCCTATGGGGTCGATCGGGACTACCTGATCGATCTGGCCGAGTACTGGCGCACCGGCTACGACTGGCGCGAACACGAGGCGAGGTTGAACAAGGTCCCCCAGTTCGTCACCGAAATCGACGGGCAGACAGTGCATTTCATGCATGTTCGCTCTCCCGAGCCGGACGCGACGCCGCTGATCCTCACGCACGGCTGGCCCAGCACACCCGTTGACTTCCTCGGCATCTTCGGACCGCTGACCGATCCGCGCGCATACGGCGGGGATCCGGCCGACGCGTTCCACGTGGTGGCGCCGTCGGTGCCGGGCTTCGGATTCTCCGGCCCGACCCGCGAAACCGGTTGGGACGTACCGCGAGTCGCGCGCGCCTGGGCGACGCTGATGCAACGGCTCGGCTACGAACGCTACGGCGCCCAGGGTGGCGACTACGGCAGTCTCATCTCCCCGGCGCTGGGGCGGGTCGCACCGGACAGGGTGATCGGCGTGCACGTGAACGCGCTGGCCGACGCCGCGACCGCCGGCGGGTCCGGGCGTGAACTCGCCGACCTGTCGGAGGCCGATCGCGCGAAGGCGATCGCCAACCAGATGTGGTGGTACGGGCACAACGGCTACGCGACCCAGATGGCCTTGCGCCCGCAGACCATCGCTTATGCCCTCAACGACTCACCGGTGGGCCAGCTCGCGTGGAATCTCGAATGGTTCGTCGACTGGGATCCGACGGCCACCGACCAAGCGCCGATCGACCGCGACATGATCCTGACCGACGTCACGACCTACTGGCTCACCGGCACCGCCGGCTCCGCGGCCCGGATCTACCGGGAGTCCGGGGCGTCGTGGGGCAGCAAACCCGCACCCTCGGGCGCGCCGACCGCGGTCGCGAACTTCCGGGGCGATCGGGCCGTTCGCGGCCTGGCGGAGGCGGCCAACACGATCGTGCGCTGGAACGAGTATCCCGTGGGCGGCCACTTCGCTTCTCTGCAGGCGCCGGCGGAGCTCGTCACCGATATTCGCGAATTCTTCCGATCGGTCACCGGCTAGCCGGAACGATTCCGCTGCGGTGCGTAACCGCTTGTCCCGCAGCCGAATCGGTCCTCGGCGCGACCGCCCACGCGCCCTCGATCATTGCGAAGATCTCGTCCACCGCGGCATCCGGATCGGCCGATTCGCGCGCCAGGGAGTAGGCGTCGATCACGAATCTCGCGATCGTCCGGCAGGCCGTCGGCGTGCGGGACAGTTCGGGGTCCGCGCCGATGGCCGTCGCCAGCGACTCGGCGTGCCGCAGCCGCATCGATTCCTCGTACTGCCGCAGGGCGGGCGATTCGTCGATCATCCGCCAGATCGGATCGGCGCCCGCCGCCGTGCAGTGTCGCACCAGCGAGAGGATCTCGCGGCGCAGCGCGGGCATGAGCGGCTCACCCGGCGCCCGCTCGGCCACCGCCCGCGTGAGGCGCTGTTCGAAGTCGTCGTCCCGCTCGAATACCAGCGCCTCTTTCGACGGGAAGTGAGAAAAGAGCGTGGTCACGGCCACGTCGGCTTCCGCCGCCACATCCCGGATGCCCACCGCGTCGTACCCGCGCTCCAGGAAGAGCCGCAGCGCGGTATCGGCGATCTTCTGGCGGGTCGCGGCCTTCTTCCGCTCACGACGTCCGGTCGGCGCAGTCACCTCTGGATGCTATCAACTATGAAAAGCTAACAACTACAAAATACTAACGGTTAGTGTTATCGTCGACCGCATGAAGAAGGTGAGCTTCGCCGAGTTCGGCGGCCCGGAGGTCCTGCGACTCGTCGACGCCGAGGAGCCCCACGCGGGCCCCGGGCAGATCCGCATCGCCGTGCGCGCGGCAGGTGTGAACCCCGTCGACTGGCGGATTCGCGAAGGCCAGTTCCAGCAGGCCCATCCGATCGAGCTGCCCGCCGGAGTGGGGCAGGACGCGGCCGGCGTGGTGGACGAAATCGGCGAAGGCATAACGGATTTCGCCATCGGCGACCGCGTCTTCGGCGAAGGTTCGAGCACCTACGCCGAGTTCGCGGTGCTGACGGCCTGGGCCCGCATACCCGGCGAGCTGTCCTTCGAGGAGGCGGCCGGCTACCCGTCGGTGGTGGAGACGGCACTGCGCATCATCGACCAGGTGGGCGTGCGGCCCGGACAAACTCTGCTGGTCAGCGGTGCGTCCGGCGGAGTCGGATCGGCGGTGCTCCAGATCGCCCGCGAGCGCGGCATCACGGTCATCGGCACGGCAGGCGCGTCCAACCAGGACTACCTACGCAGCCTCGGCGCCCTCGCCACCACCTACGGCGAAGGCTGGGTCGAGCGAGTGCGCCGACTCGGCCGCGTCGACGCGGCCCTCGACCTGGCCGGCTCGGGCGTCATCGGCGAACTCGTCGAACTGACCGGAGACCCGCGGCAGGTGATCACCATCGCCGACCTCGGCGCACCCGAGTTCGGCGTCCGATTCTCCGGCGTGGCGGGAAGCATGCCGGCCGCGCTCGACGAGGCCGCCGACCTCCTCGCGCGGGGAAAGCTGCATATCCCGGTCGAAAAGTCGTACTCCCTCGCAGATGCCGCTGCGGCACACATCGACAGCCGCGCCGGGCACACCCGCGGCCGGCGGGTCATCGTCGTGTGAGCGTTCGAGAGCCCGTCGGCTCGGACGGGCGGTGGGCGTATCGTGATGTGCACGGGAATCATTCCCCGACAACGCCGAACCGCTCGTCCGTGCGGTCGGCATCGACCTCCTCACCCGGCTCGCGACCGGCGAGGAGCCTCCCGGAGATCGACAGCCGCAGGTCGTCGAATTCAAGACCCACACCTTGACCGAGCTGGCCGCTGCACCGACCGCCGACCGGCGCGCGGCCGGAGTCGATCTGCGTGACGATTGGCCCACCGCCACCGCCATCGCATCTCGGACCGCTGGCGCGCACACGATTTCGACACCGACATGACGACGCTGCGCTATTTCGGAGAACGCAACGAGGCGGCCCCTTACCTGACCGACCGCGGCTGGGCAATCACCGGATCCACCATCCGAGACCTGTTGGCCGCGAACAACCTTCAGTCGCTGTCGAACGACGACATGCACATGGGCGACACGCTCTACGTCAGCGGCACGCTCGAGTGAGAATCCCGCTGCTCGATCGCGACGTCGAATTCTCGCCAGCGGACCGTCATATCGACCGCCACGATCGAGGGCATGACGGCGGATGTGATGACCACCTTGCGAGCGTTCTACGCGGCCGAAGCGGCCTACCTCACGGAGGGGGCCGGGTTCGGGGAGATGGCTCGGCACCTGGCCTCCGATGTCGTCATGTATCAGGCGTCGAGCCTGCCCTACGGCGGCGAATGGCACGGACACGACGGCTTCCGGAGGTTCATCGCCGCAATGGGCGACAGCTGGGACGGTTTGTGGTTCGACGACCAGCAGTTCCTCAGCGACGGCGACCGGGTCGTCGTGCACAGCCGGGGGCGGTTGCGGGCGCGCCGCACCGGACGTGAACTGAAAACGTCACTGCTGCAATGGATCAGCTTCCGAGACGGCCTGATCACCGAGTTCCGTCCCTACTATCACGACACCTCGGCGGTCCTGGCGGTCCTGGACGAGCAGGGATAGACCCTACGGTTACCACGATTCGATCAGCGGGGCATCGTGGTCCTGCCGTTGCCATTCCTCGGTGAGGCGGCCGAGTCTCTGCCGGGCGGCGATGCCGCGCACGCCCGCGATCTTGCCGTCGCGGACCTCCAGGATCAGCACGCCCACGACGCGATCGTCGAGTGTGGCGAGCATGGCGGGGCAGCCGTTGACCACGGCGGCATGAATGGCAGGCGAGCCACCGGCGAGTCTGCGCTTCGCGGGAGTCGGTTTCAAGCCGGCCCGCACCGCGGCGGCGATCCGTTCCGGCGTCGCGTACCGGATGAGTTTCGCGGCCCATCCCAGACCCGCGCCGTCGGAGACGCCGGTCGCGTCGTCGGTCAGCAGTGCCACCAGCCGCTCGGTCCGGCCCGAAGAGGCGGCGGCGACGAACGCCTCGACGATGCGGCGCGCGGACGCCCGGTCTGTTCCGGTGGTCGTGCCGGCGGCGGCGATTCGACGCCGCGCCCGATGCAGATACTGCTGACTCGCTGATTCGGTGATGTCGAGGATGTCGGCCGTCTCGGCGTGGCTGTATGAGAAGGCTTCGCGCAGTACGTAAACGGCGCGTTCGATCGGCGACAGTCGCTCCATGAGCATGAGCACCGCCAAGGTCACCGATTCGCGCTGCTCGACGGTATCGGCAGGGCCGAGCATCGGGTCGCCGTCGAGCAGCGGTTCAGGCATCCAGGCGCCGACCGCGCGTTCGCGCCGCGCCGCCGCCGAACGGAGATGATCGAGGGCCAGATTGGTGACAACCTTCGTCAGCCACGCCTCGGGCACCTCGACGTATCCGCGGTCGGCGGCCTGCCACCGCAGGAACGCGTCCTGCACCGTGTCCTCGGCGTCGGCGGCCGAGCCGAGGAGACGGTAGGCGAGCGAGGCCAGCCGATTCCGACTGGCCTCGAAACTCGCCACGGTATCCATGGGCACGACTCTATGCGGCGACCACGTGCGGTGAGGTCTCCCGGCTGCCGGTCCAGCGGTACTGGTGACTCGGCTTCCCGAAGGTCGGGTGGCTCAGGCTCCAGGCAGCGGTATCGAGGATTTTCGACTTGACGACCGCGGCCGTGCGGCCGCACAGGGCCCACGACTTCGCCCGCGCATTGCCGTCGACCAACTGGAAGATCCCGTCCTTGCGACCGAGGCTGATGTGGTTGCCGAGATACGACAGGGAGGTCGTCGGTATCTTCCGCCCGGTGCGGTCTCCGATGATCGCGGCGGTCGCCTGCATCCCGGTGAATCCGGCCGAGGCGCAGGACATCGGCAACGGGCGGCCGTTCTCGCCGATGACGAAGACACTGTCGCCGGCGACGTAGACGTCCGGATGCGAGACCGACCGCATCTGACGGTCGACGGCGATCCGACCGTCGGCGACTACGTCGAGACCGCCGGCCGCGGCAATCGGGTGAACGGCGAAACCCGCGGCCCACACCGTCGCGTCGGAGGCGAAAACGGTGCCGTCGGTCGCGACGGCGGCATTCTCCTCGACGCACCCGATCGTGGTGTGCTCGTGCACCGCGATGCCGAATCGGTCGAAGGCACGCAGCAGGTGACGGCGTCCCATCGCACCCAGCCAGCCGCCCAGCTCGCCGCTCGTGACGAGACCGACTCGAAGCCCCGGACGGGATTCGGCGAGTTCGGTGGCGGCCTCGATCGCGGTCAGGTTGCCGCCCACGACCAGCACTTTCCCGTCTTCGCCGAGCTCGTCGAGGCGGGTGCGCAAACGCAGCGCCGCCGGCCGCGCGGCCACGTGGAAAGCATGCTCGTGGACGCCGGGAATCCCCTGGTCGGCAGCGGTGCTGCCGAGTGCGTAGAGCAAGGTGTCGTATTCGAGCCGGTCGATACCGGCATCGTCGGCGACGGCGACGGTCCGGGCCTCGACGTCGACGGCGCTCACCCGTGCCACTCGCAACCGGATGTCCGTACCCGCGAACACCTCGGCCAGCGGCCGATGGCGAAGTTCCTGCCCGGCGGCGAACTGATGCAGCCGCAACCGCTCGACGAAATCGGGTTCGGCATTGACGACGGTGATGGCGAAGTCGTCGGCGTGCAGTTGACGGGCCAGGTATCCGGCGCAGAATGCCCCGGCATATCCGGCCCCGAGAACGACGATGCGGTGCTTCATGATTCGCTCCTGTCTGGTTCGCGTGCTGCCTGAACGAGACAGAGCGCGAATTCCTGACAGGAACGAGTAGTGATGTAGGTCACAGTCCCCTGACGGGGTTCGATCAGTCCTTGCTCGCCGGTTCCGTCAGCTCGGGGGTTTGTCCCGCGCGCTGTGACCTGATGTTCGCCTGCCACTTCTCGAAGTCGGCGCGCATCACGCCGATCTGACGTTCGATGGCTTCCTGGGTGTCGGCCCACCAACTCTGTGCGGCCTCACGGAGTTCCGCCGCGGTCTTCTCCAACTCGTGCCCTTCATGTCCGAGAGTCGTGGTCAGTTTCTCTCGCTGGGACTGCAGTGCGGCCCGGCTCTTGTCCCGCGCCCCGGCGGAGGAGTCTTCGAACTGTTTCACCCGGACCGCCAGATCCATCAGTGATTCCGACAACGGTTTCATATTCTTGCCCTCTCGAAGCAGTGCGATCGCTATCCGTCGCTGTCCAGCGTCGCCTCCTCGGCGGGCCCAACCAAGGGCAGAACGTCCTCTGATGTCCCGCCCTCGATATGGCTTTCGGCCCGGGCGGCGCGCAGCCACGGTGACGTCGATGGGGCATGCTCGAGGCATCACCGGGTATGCGCGAGGCAAGAACAGTCGTCCGACGAGGAGTACCCGATGTCAGGAGTTGCGGCCCACTTGGGACAGCGAATATCGGCAGCGGCACATTCGGCGTGGGCCATGGTCCGTCATCCCCGCCGCGAACCGAACACCGATCTCGCCGCCGAACACCACTCGACGACGAGCGACCCGACCGGCGGTCGCGGGCAGGGCGAACCCGAGTCTTCGCCCAAGGGGCTCGGTGGCATGGACTTCTAGGCGACCTGGGTATCGACGCTGAACAGATCGTGCAAACCGCGCCGAATTTCGCGGTTTTCTCCCTGACAGGGCCTCACTACCGCCGGTCGACGCGGGGCGGCTGGGGCGACTCGAGGCTCAGAGTCCGAATACTCGGCCGACCCTCTCGGTCAGATCCTCCTCGGACATGGCGTCGACGTCGATGACGGGAAGGGCGAGGCGGGCACTTTCCGCGCGGAGACGGTCGGTGAACAACCGATCACGTTCGAGCAGATTTCGTGCGGCACGCTCCGGATCACGAGTCTTGCCGGGGATTTCCCAGCCGCGCTTGTCGAACGCTGCGCGGCGGAACGCGGGCGAGGGAAGCAACCACACGCCGTGGCTGCGCTCGGCGAGCAGCGGAGCGACCAGACGTGGCAACAGACGGAATCCCTCAGCGACGACACTGTTTTCGGAGGATGAGCCCAGCAGGTCGTCGACGATGAACCAGAACCCTTCGCCCCGATACCAGTGGAACGTGTCGAGCATCGTCTCCGGCGACCGGTCCACCCAGCGTTCATCCATACTCATCGCCGCGAATCTGCTCAGCCAGGGCGCGTTCTCCCGTGTGCTGCGCGCGGCGTGGTCGCGCATGGCATCGTCGGTCGAGTACACGCGCAACCCGTGCCGGGCCGCGAGATTGGCGGCGACGGTCGATTTGCCCGCACCGCTGCCCCCACCGATCCAATAGACATGGCGCAGCCGTGCGCGCAGCGCAGCCGCGGTACGAGGTTGCTCGTGTTCGTCGGCACCCATCCGCCCAAGCTATCCATCGACGCCGACAAAGCACACAAGATGAAGCCCACACCGCCCATCGATCCGGCTACAGCACGCTCATGTAGTTTCCGTAACGACCGTTCAGGGCGTCCGTGGCGGCTTCGGCGATGATCTGGCGGCCATCTTGTGAGCATCGGGTCAGAAACGCCCGCACACGAGGCCCGGACCAACCGGCTGCTGCGACCGCTGGCCAGTACGCCAGGTACTTATGGTTGAGATCGTGGAAACCGGCCTCGGCGTAGTCGATGACGGCGTCGACCGCGGTGTCGGGGAAGTTCAGTCGCAGCATCGCGACCGCGCGCAGCGCGCCGTCAGCGAGAAGTTCGACGTCTTGTTGCAGACACCACATGGCGGGGGCCGGGTCGTTGTCGACGTCGCGACCCAGGCGGACGATGGCGTCGCCGAGAGCAGCGTTGACCACCGGTGCCGAGCGAGGTTGCAGCGCTAGTGTTTTCAACAGTTCGACATCCTCGCGGCTGCCGGTCGTTCCCAGCGCCATGATCAATTGGTACTGCGTCTCCCAGGTGCGTTTGTCCAGCACTTCGCGTTCGAGCGCGGCGCGGACTCGAGCCGCTGTTGTCGGGTCTGCGAGGGCGCGCAGCCGTTTTGCGCCGCGTCGCCGCCGCGCCGAGAGCGAGTCTGTCAGTAGCGCCAATGCCTCATCGCGTGCCAGCGTCATCCAGTTCGCCCTATCCGTGTTCATAGATTGTCGATCAATCGCGAATAGTTCCACACACCGGCGACAAGGACGGGCTCCTCTTCATCCGCGAGCACACTCACCTGCCCGTATCGGTCGAACAAGGCGCGAGATCGACTGCCGCGCCGAACATCCTGTACCAGCTCCCATGACGGTGCCGGACGAGCGATAAGGGCACTCGCCCGCACACGGCACAGGCTCGCGCGTCGGGCTGGGGCACCGCCCCGCCCGGCGCGAAACAACAACTGTCATCACATGATTCGGAGGGACGCGGGGTGGGCGGCCCGATCCGGTGACGTCCGCCCGCGACTCCGATGGGACAGCCCCGACCAACCCGACCGGCCCGTCCCGTAACGCACAACGCGGCTACCGGCGGCTGCGTGCCGCCGGTAGCCGGGCGTTATGCGTGGGTCATCGCTCGAGCAGCGCGCGCAAGGCGGTGATCGAGGCCCGGCGCTCGTAGGCGATCCAGGCGAAGATCGCGGTGAGCACGAGCGGGAAGGGGGCCAACTCCGGGGTGCCGGCCAGGAAGGCGTTGAAGCCGGCGGCGAGGAAGGTGACGATCGCCAAGCCGATGGCGGCGGCCGCGGTCAGGCGGGGCACCATGAGTCCGATACCGCCCGCGACCTCGGCGAGACCGATGAAGACCAACAGCGCCAACGGGATCGAGAAAGCGGTCGCGTTGTTCTCCATCAGGGTCTGCGGGATGACGAGCTTCGGGCCGCCGGAGGCGATGATGAAGAACAGACCGAGCACGATCTGCAGGGTCCACAGGACACGGTTGCGGATCTTGCCGGGGCGGACGGTGGTGGTGGTCTGGGTGTTGGTGATGGCGGTCATCTCTCGTTCCTTCTGGGTCGGTCGCGCCGGGTTGGTGGCGCGTTCACCAGTACGGACGGGGGCGATCCGGAAAACTCATCGCCGCGGTCGAAGGAATCTTCACCGCGCCACCGGGACCGAATGTGCGCTGCGTTTCCGGCCAGAACTGCCCACGGATTCGACCTGACCCCGATCAGGCCGCTCGGAAATACCGCATACCACGCGGTCGAGGTCGACCATCGCACCACGCCAGCGAAACGACTGAGCCCCCACCCGAATCCGGATGGGGCCTCAGCAGAGTCGCTACCAGCAGCGATACACGCGCTGCCCCACTTCTTCCCAGGCGCCCTACACGTTGAAGCGGAACTCGACTACGTTGACATCCCATATCGGCACGTCAAACCCCTGCTCACACATCGCGCCACGTTCCGAAGCAGAATAACCTCTGCACCTCCCCTCGACCCAACCAGCGCCGGCGCCTCGCGAGTTCCGACGCTCCAGCCGCGCCGTCCGGCTGACTCTAGCGAACTCACGTGCGCGCTCATGCCGATTGCCGGATGGGAGGTCGGTGTGCACCTGTTCCTCGCGACTCAGTCGACTCCGTATCGCAATTCCAGTCCACGCTGCAACGCTGCGTACTCGTCAGAGGAAAGCCGGGCCTTCGCAGCCC
>NZ_BDAV01000014.1 GCF_001612635.1 Nocardia africana NBRC 100379
CTAACTAAAACGCCAGCCGGAAAATTAGCTGACAAAAATGTCCGACCCTCACACGGGGGGTGAAGATCGGAACCAAAATAAAACATTTGGCACTGACATTCATCGACACACTATTGAGTTCTCAAAGAACAGGCGCACAAACAGTCCGGCCGGTTAACCGACCTTCCTGAGAGGCAACTTTTCCAGCCTAACCACTGAAGCTCGCGAAGTCAACTCACGATCTCTGGGTCCTACTGGCCGTCAGGCGCTCCTCGTCCGACCTCGTTGTCCCGGGCCTCTCGGCTCCGGGTCGGTGTCCGTGTCGCTCTGACTTGGAATAAGTTACGTGGCGGAGAACGGAACGTCAAATCGCCACGTCGGCGCGCGTTTGCGCAGGTCACCGAGCCCGCTCCGGGCCGGTGACCGACCTGAATCACACGGATGTGACTCAGGTCATGGCCGGATCAGCGTCCCGCTCGGCGGGCGCCGGCGAAGTTCTTCTTGCCGCGCCGCAGGACCAACCAGCGTCCGTGCAGGTAGTCGGCGTCGGCGGGTACCCACTCCGGATCGGAGATACGGACGTTGTTGACCGAGGCACCACCGTCGGCGACCGCCCGGCGAGCTGCGCCACGACTGTCGGAGAGTCCGGAGGCGACCAGCAGATCCACGATCGTCGATTCGGGACCGGCCTCCGCCACGGTGCCCTCACCAGCGGCTTCGGCCAGCGCGGACCCGAGCGTCGTTTCGTCCAGGTCGTGCAGATCGCCGCGGCCGAACAGCGCCTGGCTGGCCAGCTGCACCGCGCGGGTGTGCGCCTCGCCGTGCACGAGCGTGGTCATCTCGGCGGCCAGACGGCGTTGCGCCTCCCGCGCGTGCGGGCGTTCGGCGGTCGCGGTCTCGAGTTCGGCCAGCTCCTCCCGGTCCAGGAAGGTGAACCAGCGCAGGTAGCGGATCACATCGGCGTCGCCGGTGTTCACGAAGTACTGGTACCAGGCGTACGGACTGGTCATCTCGGGGTCGAGCCAGAGGCTGCCGCCGCCGGTCGACTTGCCGAATTTCTTGCCGTCGGCGGAGGTGACCAGCGGGGTGGTGAGGGCGTGAACCTGTGCACCGTCGAGGCGGCGGTTGAGTTCGACGCCGGCGATGATGTTGCCCCACTGATCCGAGCCGCCGACCTGCAGGTGACAGCCATGTGCGCGGCGCAGCTGCACGAAGTCGTTGGCCTGCAGCAGCATGTAGCTGAATTCGGTGTAGGAGATGCCGTCGCTGTCGAGGCGGCGCTTGACCGTCTCCCGCGCGAGCATCACGTTCACCGAGAAGTGCTTGCCGATGTCGCGGAGGAAGTCGACGGCGCTGAGGTTGCCCGTCCATTCCATATTGTTGGCGATGATCGCGCCGGTCGGCGAATCGTCGAAGTCGACGAAGCGTTGCAGCTGGCCGCGGATCCGGTCGGCCCACTCGGCGACGGTGTCGGTCGAGTTCATCACCCGCTCCCCCACGTCGCGGGGGTCACCGATCAGGCCGGTGGCGCCGCCGGCCAGGACGATCGGGCGGTGTCCGGCCTGCTGGAAGCGTTTGAGCGTGAGCAGCGGAACGAGATGACCCGCATGCAGACTCGCCGCGGTGGGGTCGAAACCCGCGTACAGGGTGATGGGGCCCTTCGCCGTTTCGGCCCGCAGGGCATCCAGATCCGTGGACTGTGCGATCAGCCCACGCCAGGTCAGTTCGTCGATGATGTCGGCGCTCACGCCCTCCCATCTTTCCGCACCGGGCCCGCTCGGCTGCGCTGGGTCGGCCATGTCCGGATGGGCGTACGGTCCGGTGGCGGACGAGCGGCGAGCGCGCCGGTGCTCGACGATCCTCGGCAGGAACGCCCGGCGTGGACGCGCGCGTATGTGGGCGAGCGTCCGGACCATGGCCGGTGGGCTCCGCGCCGGATGTACTTGACGCATGACCGAAAACACCATCAGCGAAAACGAAACCATCAGCACCGCAACGGTTTTCGAGACCGATGAATCCGATCACCCGGTCACGGCAACTACCGCCTCCCACGGCCTCGACCACACCGATGCGGGCCCGGTCGTCGTCTTGGGCGGCACCGGCAAGACGGGCCGACGGATCGTGGCGCGCCTGGCCGAGCGCGGGATCGAGGTACGACCGGCCTCCCGCTCGACGGCGGTCCCCTTCGACTGGGCCGACCGGACGACCTGGGATGCCGCCCTGCACGGCGCCCGATCCGTCTACCTCGCGTACCAGCCGGATCTCGCCGCCCCGGGCGCGGACGAGGCGGTGGGAGCACTGACCGAGGCGGCGCGGCGGGCCGGGGTGCGGCGACTGGTTCTGCTGTCCGGCCGGGGCGAGCCCGAAGCGCAGCGGTGTGAGGAGATCGCCCTGCGCAGCGGCCTGGCCACGACCGTCGTGCGGTGCAGCTGGTTCGCCCAGAACTTCAGCGAGGATTTTCTGGCCGGGGAGATCGCGGCGGGACAGGTGACACTGCCGGCCGACGCGGTCGCCGAGCCGTTCGTCGACGCCGAGGACATCGCCGATGTCGCCGTCGCCGCACTCACCGAGGACGGGCATGCCGGTGAGATCTATGAGCTGACCGGGCCGCAGGCGCTGACCTTCGCCGAGGCCGTGGCCACCATCGCCGCCGCCACCGGCCGCGAGATCGGATATCAGCCGGTGAGCCTGGACGAGTACGCCGCCGCGATGTCGGCGATGGGGCTGCCCGGCGAGGTCGTCGACTCGCTGACCTATCTGTTCGGCACCGTTCTCGACGGTCGCAATACGGCCGTCACCGACGGGGTCGAGCGCGCGCTCGGGCGGGGGCCGCGATCGTTTGCCGACTATGCCCGGCGCACCGCGGCCGAGGGCAGTTGGCCGGTAGGAGGCGGCGAACCGTCCGATGCGCCGCGCGGGTGATCGGAGATGCCGGTGATCGTCCACGATTTCCCGGGGTGCCGCCGGCCCGCCGGTGCTGGGAACCCGGTTGCCGCGCTCGCCGCCATACGCGATCGTCGTGGGATGGATGCCCTCGCCGACCTGCTCGACGGCCCGCGCGCTCGCGGTGCGTTCGTGATGCGCTCGTTGCTGGACCCGCCGTGGTCGCTGCGGATCCAGGACCGGGCGCCGCTCACGGTGGTGGTGGTGACCCGCGGATACGCCTATCTCGTCCCGGACGACGACGATCCGATCCGGCTCGAGGAGGGCGCGGTCGCGATTCTGCGCGGTCCGGATCCGTACACGGTCGCCGACGAACCGTCGACCCCGCCGCAGGCGATCGTTCACCCCGGGCAGACCACGACCACTCCGGACGGTGAACTGCTCTGTGAGACATGGGATCTCGGGGTCCGTAGCTGGGGGACGAATGCAGCCGGAACGACCGCGCTGCTGACCGGTACCTACGAGGTGGCCGGCACGGTCAGCGACCGGCTGCTGCGTGCACTGCCGCCGCGGGCCGTACTCGACGGTCACGAGGTGGACGAACGTCTGCTCGGACTGTTGGTCGACGAGTCCGGCCGCGACGTTCCGGGGCAGGCATCGGTTCTCGACCGGCTGCTGGATCTGCTGACCATCGCCGCACTGCGTACCTGGTTCGCGCGGGCGGAGGCGCCGCAGTGGTACAGCGCCTACGCCGATCCCGTGGTGGGACAGGCGTTGCGGCTGCTCGAGCACAATCCCGCCCACGATTGGACGGTCGCCGAACTGGCGGCGACCGTGGGCGCGTCCCGGGCGGCGCTCGCCCGCCGGTTCACCGAACTCGTGGGGGATCCGCCGATCGCCTACCTCACCGAATGGCGGCTGGCGCGGGCGGCGGACCTGCTGCGCGGCACCGACGCCACCATCGAGTCGATCGCCCGGCAGGTCGGTTACGGGACGGCGTTCAGTCTCAGTGCCGCGTTCAAACGGCGCTACGGGGTCAGCCCGGGTATGCACCGGCGCACCGAACCCCTTGCGGGAGAAGCGGAACGCGACGCGGGTGCGGGCGGCTGACCAACGCCACCGCCGAAAGTCGTTGTGCCGCAGCCTGGGAAGTCCGCGGCGGTACAGATCTCCGGGCACGCTCGACCGACATGTCGATGGGCCCGCGCCGGGTGTTTCCCGGAGCGGGCCCATCGGGCGGTCGCGCTTCAGTGTGCGGGGCGACGTTCGTAGGCGATCCAGGCGAAGACCGCCATCAGAACCAGCGGGAAGATCGCACCCGCCGGGGCGTCCATGACGAAGACCTGGGTCGCGGCGGCGCACACCATGGTGATCGACAGTCCGGCGGCGGCGAGCCAGGACAGGCGCGGCACCATCAGGCCGATGCCGCCCGAGATCTCCACCAGACCGGTGAAATAGCGGAACCAGTCGCCCCAGCCGATGTCGTGGAAGATGCGGACGGCGTCGGATTGGCCGACCACCTTCGGCAGTCCGGAGGCGATGACGAAGAACAGGCCCAGCACGATCTGCAGGGTCCACAGCACGCGGTTGCGGATCTTGCCGGGACGGGTGGCGACGGACGGGGCGGAGGCGGTGATGGCGGTCATGATTCGGTGTCCTTCCGGATGCTCGGTGTCTGTTCGAGCGCGCTCACCACAGAAGACGGACCGCCCCGGAGGAATTCATCGGTCAGGTGAAAGCCGATTTCAAGGCGCTCAGGTGCACTCGGCTGGCCGTGGCCGCCGTCTCGGACGACCGATCGCGAATCGCCTCGAACAACACCTCGTGGGCGTGATGGTCCGCGGCGGGATCGGCCATCGGCCGCATCCGCAGCATCTGCGTCATCGCGCGGTGCACGCGCGGGACGAAGGCGTCGAACAACTGCAACAGCACGTCGTTGTGTGCCGCCGCGATCACGGTGCGATGGAAGGCGGTATCGGCGTCGACGAGATGTTCGACCGAATCGCCGGATCCGGCGCGCACCGCCAGCGCCTTTCGCATGATCCGCAGATCGGCCGGCGTGCGCCGCTGCGCCGCCAGAGCCGCGGCCTCGGCCTCGACGGCGATGCGGGCCTCGATGACGGCGGCGACGTCGGCCCGGCGCAGCACCTCGTCCCAGTCCTCGGCCGCCTCCAGCGCGGTGACGAAAACGCCTGCCCCCTGGCGGCTTTCGAGCACGCCGTGGCCGGACAGTTCCCGGATCGCCTCGCGCAGCGTGGAGCGTCCCACGCCGAGCTGGGCCGCGAGGGTCGTCTCGCCCGGCAGTTTGTGTCCGAGCTGCCATTCGCCCGCGCGGATCCGGTCGAGCAGGAGCTGGGCGGCCTGGGCCGCCAGCGGTTGCCTCTGCACGGTCGCCATCGGCCCTCACCTCTCTACTTGTCTGAGGAGTTGTTACTCGCTATGGTAGCCGACATGGGACAGGGACTGCTTCTCCTCGGCCGCCGCGGCGGGGTCTGAACGACCGGCACCCTGCCCGCGGGTTGCTGGGCTGCGCCGGTCGACACCTCCGACGCAGAAAGCCGATCCCGTGCACGAGCACACGTCCCGCTGGAATCGCCAGCGCCCCTCCGCCATGCCCTCGCATCGCTATCACGATGTGTATCACCGAGTTCCGGTGCCGCTGACCGACCGCAGCTGGCCCTCGAAACGTCTCGAATCCGCCCCGCTGTGGGTGCCGGTCGACCTGCGCGACGGCAATCAGGCCCTGGCCGAACCGATGGATCCGACGCGGAAGCGCCGATTCTTCGAAATGCTGGTCGCGATCGGCTACAAGGAGATCGAGGTCGGCTATCCGAGCGCCTCGCAAACCGATTTCGACTTCGTCCGCCTGATCCGCGACGCCGAGCTGGCGCCCGCCGACGTCACCCTGGCCGTCTTCACTCCGGCACGTGCCGATCTCATCGCACGGACCTTGGAGTCGGTGGAGGGGATCAGCAACGACGTGGTGATCCACATGTACACCGCGACCGCGCCGCTGTGGCGGGAGGTCGTGCTCGGACGGTCCCGGGCCGAGGTGGCGGAGATGATCCTCGCGGGTGGACGCGAGATCGCGCGGCTGGCCGGCGATCGGCCGAATCTGCGATTCCAGTTCTCCCCCGAGGTTTTCATGCTCACCGAACCGGATTTCGTGCTGGAGGTGTGCGATGCGATGACGGAGCTGTGGGACGCCTGCCCGCAGCGCCCGGTGGTGCTGAATCTGCCGGCGACAGTGGAGGTGGCCACGCCCAATGTCTATGCCGACCAGATCGAATACATGCACCGCAATCTGAGCCGCCGCGACGGGGTGATCCTGTCGGTGCATCCGCACAACGACCGCGGCACCGGCATCGCCTGCGCGGAACTGGCGATGCTGGCCGGAGCCCAGCGCGTGGAGGGCTGCGTCTTCGGCAACGGTGAACGCACCGGCAACGTCGACATCGCGACGCTTGCGTTGAATCTGCATGCCCAGGGCGTGGATCCGATGATCGACTTCTCCGATATCGATGGAATTCGCCGGACCGTCGAGTACTGCACGCGGATGCCGATTCCGGAGCGGCACCCCTACGCCGGCGATCTGGTCTACACCGCGTTCTCCGGAACGCACCAGGATGCGATCAAGAAGGGGTTCGCCGACCATCGCCGTCGGGCCGAGCTGGCCGGGGTGCCGGAATCCGAGATCGAGTGGCAGGTGCCGTATCTGCCCATCGATCCGGCGGATGTCGGACGCAGTTACGAGGCGGTGATCCGGGTGAATTCGCAGTCCGGCAAGGGCGGTATCGCGTATCTGCTGCAGACCGGATACGGATTGGAACTGCCGCGACGGTTGCAGATCGACTTCGCCCGGCACGTACAGCGCCATACCGACGACACCGGCGCCGAGGTGAGTGCGCCCTGGCTGTGGGATCTGCTGTGGCAGGTGTACGGCCCGACGGGCGACGGTATCGACTGTGCCGCAGGCCGGATCCACTGCCGATTCAGCGAGTCCGGCGACGTCGTGATCACCGCGCCGGAGGCCGTCGAGACCATTTCGGCGGCCGCCGATGCCGCGAACGAACTCACGAAAATAGTTGCCGCTCACGGTATCTCGATCGAGTCGCTGCAGTCGGCCCACCACCGGCTGCCTGCCGGCGCGGACGCGGAATACGTGGTCTACGGCGAGTTCCGGATCGGCGGGGACACCCGATGGACGCTCGGGATCGCCGATACGGTCGCGGCGGCCGAACTGGCGGCGACGATCGCGGCGGCGCAACGCGGGCGGATCCGCGCCGACGTGACGAGCTGACCGCTCAGGCTGACCGTCCGACCTCGGGGGCGCGCGGACTGCGCCGGTAGGCCGAGACCGCCGGGGAGTCGCGCAACCACAGCCGCCACGGGCGGTCGGCGGCCAGGCTCACGCCGACCCGGGGGCCCACACCGATCGCCGCGGAGTCGGTGATCTCGGGGCCCAACTCCACTCGGATCGACGCTGCCGGGTCGAACAGGGCGGTGCCGTAGTCGGGGAGCGTGATTCCCAGGGCACTGCCGAAGTTGCCGGGCCCGCGCGCCAGATCGATATCGGCGCGGGCCGCGGGGCGCCGGGAGCGCGCGATCTCGTGGCCCTCGATCACCTCACCGGCCCGCAGCAGCACGGCACTGGCGATGCCGTCGGGGCCGCTGGTGACGTTCACGCAGGTGTGCATGCCGTAACTGAAGTAGACGTAGAGCATGCCGGGCGGACCGAACATGACGGCGTTGCGCGGGGTGCGCCCGCGGCCGGAGTGGGCCGCCGGGTCGTGCCAGGGCCCGGCCGGGTCACCGCCGTACGCCTCGACCTCGACGATGCGCACGGCGACCGGGCCGGACCGCATGGTCGCGCCCAGCAGGCGGCGGGCGGCGGCCAGCGGTTCCACGGCGAGTTCCTCGGCAGACACGGGTTCTCATTCTTACTCGAGCACCCGTGGTGACCGGCGCCACGCCCGCCGCGGACGCCGGGCTCGGTCAGAGCCAGCGCTCGACACCACCGTGATGGGAGCAGGTTCCACTGCGGTGGCGGCTGTAGCTGTAGGTGCCGTCGCTGCACTGTGCGGTCGCGCCGTCGGGATCCGAGCCGGGACGCGGGACGCAGGCGTGGTCGACGTTCTCGTAATCGCCTGCGGGGCAGGAGATGAAGGCCGGGGCGGCGGTGGCGGTCGCGGTGGGGGCGAAGACGGCGGCAAAGCCGACACCGGCGGCGAGCAGCCAGCCGGTCAGGGTGGTTCGACGGGCCGGAATACCGGCGCCGGATCGACGGGGGCGGCTCGCTACGCTGTGCACTTGTGAAACTCCTACCATTCTGATCGCGGCCGGAACCGTCCCGGCGGATGACAAAAATAGCGCATCCCGCAGCTACACAGGACATTTCGGGCGAATCAGTGGTATCGGCTCTATTGCGGTGGGCGCAGGCCGGCGAGTTTGTCGGGGTTCACCTGGAAGCGCAGGTTCTGCACGCGACCGTCGAGGATGTCGAAGGTGAGCGCGCCGACCGGAAACTCGCCGATCTCGCCGACCACGCTCAGTTCGCCGTTGAGCACCGCGGCCCGCATCCGGATTCCGGTCAGGACGGGTTTGGCCAGCACGCCGAGCAGCCAGCGGGCGACGTGGTCGGGGCCGTGCAGCGGGCGGCGGGCCGCGGTGACCTTGCCACCGCCGTCGTTCCAGAGGGTGACGTCGGGGGCGAGCAGCTGCATCAGCGCGTTGACGTCGCCGCCGTTGGCCGCCGCCAGGAACCGCTCGGTGATCTCCTGCCGCGCAACGGGATCGGTGTCGTAGCGCGGCCGGCGCGCCTGCACGTGATTGCGGGCGCGATGCGAGATCTGCCGGATGGCCGGCTCGGGTCGATCGAGAAAGCCGGCGATCTCGGCGGGTGAGAAACCGAAGACGTCGCGCAGTACGAACACCGCCCGCTCGACCGGGCCGAGTGTCTCCAGCACGACCAGCATGGCCGTGGACACCGTGTCGACGATCTCGACGCGCTCGGTGGCGTCGGGTTCGCTGAGCAGCGGTTCGGGCAGCCACGGGCCGACATAGGTTTCGCGGACCGCGCGGGCGCTGGTGAGCCGGTTCAGCGACAGGTTGGTCACCGTCCGCACCAGGTAGGCCTTGGGGTGGCGGACCCGCTCCCGGTCGACCTCGTGCCATTTCAGCCAGGCGTCCTGCAGCACGTCCTCGGCGTCGGCCACACTGCCGAGCAGTTGATACGCGGTGGCGAACAGCAGCCGGCGATGCGTGTCGAACGCATCGCCGGGGTCCGCCGGTGGGTGCGCGGGCCGCGCGGTCACCGCACCGGCGTCCTCGGCCTCACCGTCCATGCGCTCATCCTCTCCCGATCGATCGAGCGCCCGCAATGTCGGCGCAGGTCCCTCACGCCGCGATCCGGCCGGCCGCGCGTGTCGCGCGGCCCCCTCGCGACAGCGTCACCGAGACATTCGCGCGGCGGCTCAACCGGAAGGTCGGGACCGGGCTGCTGCTCACGAACTCCTTGTAGCGCACCGCGGCGCGGCCCTTCAGGTACGCGCGCCGGGGGCTGTCGTCGGCGTGGGTGAACCCGATGACCGCATCGCGGCGGCCGAGGCTGACCGGCTGATGGAAGTATCCGAACCGGAACGGCCGCACCGGCTTTCCGCGCAGCCGTCGCGCGATGGTGTCGGCGACGTAGGCCGCGGTCGGCATACCGCTCTGGCAGGTGCCGTGCATGCGGCCCCACGGCTGGGTGATCGCGGCGGCATCGCCGATGGCGTAGATGTCGGGATGCGATACCGAACGCAAGGTCGCGTCGGTGACGATGGCCCCCGCCGCGTCCGTCGTGATGCCGGCCGCCGCGGCCAGGGCGGGCACGCGCACTCCGGCGGTCCACAGCGTGAGCCCGGCGGGCACCATCACGCCGCTGTCGAGGCGGACCGCGTCGGGCAGCACCTTGGTGACGCGAGTTCCGCTGCGGCGCACGATGTTCAGGCGGTCCAGGGCGCGCTCGAGGTAGGCGCGCGGGCGCTCACCCAGCATGGCGGCGGGTTCGCCGGTGCTGATCAGGGTCACGGTCAGACCGGGGTGGGATTCGGCGATCTCGGTGGCGGCTTCGACGCCGGTGAGGCCACCACCGCAGATCGCGACCGCTCCCCCGCTCGCCTCGAGTTCGGCGAGGCGCTCCGACATCCGATGCGCCGTGCGCGGATCGTCGAGGGTCCACGCGTGCTCGGCCACACCGGGCACGGTGGTGGTGTCGGCACGGCTGCCGAGGGCGTAGACCAGGGTGTCGTAGCCGAGGTCGGCACCGTCGTCGCAGATCACACGGTGTGCGACCGGGTCGATCGCGGTAGCGGCGGCGCGCCGGAAGGTCACGCCGGTGCCGGCCAGCAGTTCCGGGATCCGGTGATCGGCGAGTTCGGCACCGGCCGCGACCTGATGCATGCGCAGCCGTTCGGTGAACCGCTCCGACGGATTGACCAGCGTGATGTGCACCGCCTGCTTGCGGGTGCGGCGCGCGAGCCGGATCGCCGCCAGCATTCCGGTGTATCCGGCGCCGAGGACGACGATCTCGTGCGGACGCCCGGCGTGCGGCTCGTGCTGGGTCTTTCGATTGCTGCGCTGGGTCTCGCTCATGGTCCTGTCCTTTCGCGGGTCGACTGTGCGATTCGGTGATGGGACAAGTAGGCCGCCGAATTCGTGACACCTTCATTTGTGATGCCGGTCACAGGGAACAGGGCGGCCACCGGTCCGGTTGACATGTCAGGACTTCCGGACGACGCGAATGAGGTGACCATGGCCGTACAGGTCGAGATCTGGACCGATATCAACTGCCCGTTCTGCTACCTGGGCAAGCGGCGCTTCGAGCAGGCACTGGCCGGCTTCGACCACCGCGACCAGGTGCGGGTCGTGCACCGATCCTTCGAGCTGGATCCGACGCTGCCGGCCGGGCACAGCGGCCCGGTGGTCGCCCATATCGCGGAGAAGTACGGCATCAGCGAGGCCCAGGCCGCCGCCAACGAACGCGGCATCGCGGCCCAGGCCCAGGCCGTCGGCCTGCCGTATCGCACCGAGGGCCGCGACTTCGGCAACAGCTTCGATATGCACCGGCTGCTGCACTTCGCACTGGAACGCGGACGGCAGGAGGAACTGCTCGACGCGCTGTACGAGGGCAATTTCGCCGACGAGAAGCCGGTGTTCGGCGACCGGGAACGGTTGATCGAGCTGGCCGCGCGAGCCGGGCTGGACGCGGCCGAGGTGCGCGCGACCCTCGACGACCCGCAGGCCTACGCCGAAGCGGTGCGCGCCGACGAACAGACCGCCGCCGAACTCGGTGCGACCGGCGTGCCGTTCTTCGTCTTCGATCGCACCTACGGGGTATCCGGGGCTCAGCCGCCGGAGGTGTTCACTCAGGCATTGGAGCGGGCGTGGGCCGATCGGGCGCCCGCGCTGCAGGTGCTCGGCGACGGCGATGCCTGCGGTCCGGACGGCTGCGCCGTGCCCGCCGCCGACGACCGGGGCTGAACGCGGCACTCCCCCCATCGATTCCCGGCCACATCGCCGCCGCACGATCACCACTGATCCTCTCTTGCGTCACGACTCCCCTCTTGCGTCACGACCGGACCGCGGGCAGAATTCAACACACAATGAATTCAACGCTCGGTGAATAACCTCGCCGGCCGTGTGACGTGAGAGGTGGACCGTGGCGAACCCCGATTCGTCCCCGGCGATCACCGTCGAGCACCTGCGGGTGCGTCGCGGGGGACACGAAGTGCTGCACGACATTTCGCTGACCGTTCCGGCGGGCAGCATCACCGGCCTGCTCGGGCCCTCCGGCTGCGGTAAGACCACGCTGATGCGCAGCATCGTCGGCACGCAGCTGATCGAGGCCGGCAGTGTGCGGGTGCTCGGCGAGGAGGCGGGCACCCGCGGACTGCGCTCGCGCGTCGGTTACGTCACCCAGGCGCCGAGTATCTACGACGATCTCAGCGTGCTGGACAACGTCTCCTACTTCGCCGCGCTCTACGGCCGCGACTCCGACGCGGTGCACGCGGCGATCGAACAGGTCGGCCTGAGCCCGCATATCCGGCATCGGGGCAATCAACTCTCCGGCGGGCAGCGCACCCGGGCGTCACTGGCGTGCGCGCTGGTCGCCGATCCGGAACTGCTGGTCCTCGACGAGCCGACCGTCGGACTGGATCCGGTGCTGCGGGCCGAGTTGTGGAAGCAGTTCCACGAACTCGCCGGTCAGGGTCGCACGCTCGTGGTCTCGAGTCATGTCATGGACGAGGCCGAGCACTGCGAGCAACTGCTGCTCATGCGCGACGGTCATCTGCTGGCCCAGCTCACCCCCGACCAGCTGCGCGCCGAGACCGGCGAAACCAGTTTGGAGAACGCATTTCTCGCCCTCATCACGATGGGACAGCCGCGATGACAACGACATTCGCCCCGCCGTCACGCCCGCCGCTGCGCTGCTACACCGCGACCTCGGCGCGCATCCTGCGGCAGTTGCGCGCGGACCGGCGCACCGTCGCCATGCTGCTGCTGGTGCCGACGCTGCTCATGACACTGCTGTATTTCGTCTATCACGAGACGCCGACGATGCCGGGGGTGCCGTCGCTGTTCGACCGCGTCGGCATCAGCATGCTGGGCATCCTGCCGTTCATCGTGATGTTCCTGATCACCGCGATCGCGATGCAGCGGGAGCGGACCTCGGGAACGCTGGAGCGGCTGATGACCACACCGCTGTCGAAGCTGGATCTGCTGGGCGGATACGGCACCGCGTTCTCCATCGCCGCGGCGGCGCAGGCGGGCCTGGCGTGTCTGGTCTCCTTCTGGTTGCTCGGCTTGCACGCCGCGGGCAGCGCGTGGCTGGTGCTGCTGATCGCCGTGGTGGACGCGGTGCTGGGCGTGGCGCTGGGACTGCTGGCGAGTGCGTTCGCGCGCACCGAATTCCAGGCCGTGCAGTTCATGCCGCTGGTGGTGGGCCCGCAGTTCTTCCTCTGCGGCCTGCTGGTACCGCGCGATCAGCTGCCGCGCTGGCTGGAGATCATCAGCGACGTGCTGCCGCTGAGCTATGCGGTCGACGCGCTGCAGGAGGTCTCCCGGCATCCGGGCGCGACCGCCGCGATGTGGCGCGATCTGGGCATCGTCGCCGCATTCGCCGCTGTCGCACTGGCTTTGGGCGCCGCCACCCTCCGCAGGCGCACGGCATGAGCGGCCAGCTTGGGCGGCAGCGCGGCATCACCACGCAGCGCTGCGCCCGTGCCACAGAGGGAACGGCATGAGCGACGTGACCGATCGGGTGAGCGCCCGCAGTGGGCGGCGAGCCGGCGAATCGGGTACCCGGGAGGCGATTCTGGACGCGGCGCGCACCCGGTTCGCCGAGGTCGGATTCGACAAGGCCTCGATCCGCTCGATCGCGGGCGCGGCGGGGGTCGATCCCGCGCTGGTGCATCACTACTTCGGCACCAAACAGCAATTGTTCTCCGCCGCACTGAATCTGCCGATCGACCCGGAGCTGATCCGCGCGCCGATCCGGGCCGCCGAACTCGACCGGCTCGGCGAGACCGTGGTCCGGACCGTGGTCGGCGCTTGGGATTCCTCGGTCGGCGTGCACGCGGTCGCGGCCTTTCGCGGCATTCTCGCGGGCGGAGATGCCGCGCTCGCCCGCAGTTTCCTGCTGGAGGTCGCGCTGAAAGACGTTCGGGAGAAAGTGGATTCGCCGCCGGGCTCCGGCACCACACGCGTGGTGCTGGCCGTGTCGCAGATGATCGGCCTGCTGGTGGCACGCAAGATTCTGCAGGTCGAACCCGTAGCGTCGATGCCGCTGGACGAGCTGGCCGCGGCGGTCGGGCCGACCATCCAGCGTTATCTGACGGGTGACCTGCCCGCCGCCGGCGGCTAGGCTACCGACCGCCGGCCGGCCTCAGCCCTGGGCGATGAAGGCCTCGTGCTCGGCGTCGCCGACCGCGCGGGCCTCGTCGACCAGCAGCACCGGGATGCCGTTGTCGACCGGGTAGGCGCGACGCAGGCGCGGGTTGTAGAGCACGCTGTTGCCGTCCGCGTCGCGCACCAGCGACAACGGTCCCTTGTCCTCCGGACAGGCCAGCAGGCTCAACAACGTCGGGTCCAGGGTTTGCTCCGCCATATCCGACAACCTACCCGCCCGCCGAATCCGCGGGCCGGGCCGCCCGCCGGAACGAGATGTGCCGATGCCCGAAGAAGCTGAGCACCGCCACCGCGCCCATCACGACCACCGTGGCGGGGGTCTCCGGCAGGTCGAACACCCCGACCGCCAGCTGCACGCCCGCCATGTTCAGGATCAGCCCACCCGAGTTGACCGCGACGAATCGCACGAAGTCGGCGACCAGGTGACCGCGCACCCGGAAGACCAGGGTGCGATGGGCGAAGAAGGCGAACACGATGCTGATCGCGTAGGCCAGCGCCACCGCCACCGCGGGCGGCCAGCCGCCGGGCAGCACCTTCAGCCACATCACCGTCAGCACCATGCCCAGCAGCGTGTTGGCCGCGCCCACCGCGGCGAAGGCGATCTCCTGGCGGCGAATCAGTCGCAGCAGCAGGCCAGGCGGCGGGGTGTCCGGCTCCCCCGCCACCCGCGCCGCGGCCGCTCCGTCCGCACCGACGCTCACGAAACCACTTCCGCTGCTTCCTGTTTCACCGGATCGCCGGATTCGCCGGGACGCCGCCGCGACCGCCGATACAACCACTGCATCACCGCCAGCAGCACCAGGCCGCCGACCGCGCCGGCGACCCCGATGCGCCACCCCGGCGGCTCCCAGGAGACCTCCAGCGTGGCGTCCCGGGTGCCGGCCGGAATATCCACGGCGAGAATCGATTTCGCGATCTCGTGGATCGGGAGTTCGCGTCCGTCGAGCGTGGCGCGATAACCGGGCCAGTTCAGCCGCGCGAGGACCACGCGCCCACCGTCGGGTGAGCTCACGCGTGCCCGGCTGGTGCGGTCCGATTCCGACAAGGAGGTCGCCTGCACGTCGTGCGCGTCGGAGATGCGGCCGTTCGTGGTCGAGACCGGGCCCTGCTCCCGCTCGAGCACCCAGATGTAGCGCTCGTGGCCCGGATAGTCGGCCCACGTCCAGCCGGGCGGCGCGGGCTGGTTCCCGAGGTCGGGGAACATCGCCCGCTGCAGCACGACCCGGTCGAGTTTCATCAGATCCACCGGGGCGCGCCCGGTGATCGGCTCGGGGGTGAACAGCCGCCGGAACGCGTCCGGGCAGACGCTGGAATCCCAGCGCATGCAGAGCATTTCGCCGAACCAGTAGTGCCCGTTGGGCGTGTAGCCGTTGACGTAGTTGCGATGCACGTCCTTGGCGAAGTTGCCGAACACCAGCGATCCGTAGGCGCCCTCCAGGCTCTTGTCCGCCGGCTGCAGCAGTCCGCGGTCACCGAGCTGAATGGTGACGCCGTCGAAGGCCGGGAACGCCGCCTCCGCCTCGGCGCGGTGCACGGGCAGATTCCAGCCCATCGGCGTCGGCTGGACCAGACTCACCTGCAGATACGCGATGGGGAGCACGGCGACCGCGGTCGCCAGCGCGGCCGCCCCGCTGCCGCGCCGCGCCCACAGCCACACCACGCCGGCGCCCAGCGCCGCGACGGCGAGCGCGGAGAGCACATGCCACCAGACGTGGTGTGGATCGGCGGAAAACGTCCGCACCCAGAGCAAACCGATCAGCACCGCCGCCGCCACCGCGCGCGGGCGCCAGTCCCGCACCGTGCCGAACCGGCCCAGCAGCACGCAGACCAGGATCAGCAGGCCGACCGCCACCATCGGCAGCACCCGCGCGGGCCAGCGCAGCGGGCCGACCGTCCCGGGCCCGGCCGTCCACATGAGGAACATGATCGCGAACAGCGCCACCGAGATCAGTTCCCGCCAGACCCGGCGCGCGCGATTCCAGTCGACGAATGCCAGCGCCGGAATGAGGAACCACGCGATATAGGTGACCGGCAGCGGCTGCACATACCCCCACCAGGAGGTGAAAGCCGGCATCGCCGACGGCAGGCTGGCATTCAGCGATTCCGACCACGGCACCGTCAGGAACCGATCGTTGTTGATCTGCGAGTTGCCTCGCCAGCTCACCGTCGCCGACAACATGCTCGGCAGATACGTCATCAAACCGGCCATACCGGCGGCGGCCGCGACCACCGCGACCCGCAGCACCGGCCGCCAGGCGCGTTGGACGACAAGCTCTCCCACCGCGACGGCCACCAGCATCAGCGCCGCCTCGACGGCCGGAAAGACGTATTCGACCGAAATCGCCAGATACAGGAAGACGAACAACGGGATCGGCCCGTAGCCGCGGGTGCCGCCGTAGCGCGACCGATCACCGGCCGGGCCGCGGGCATAGCGCACGGCACTGGCCCAGGCGTGCAGCATCCAGGCGGTACCGGTCAGCGAGGTGACCCAGCTGGCCTCGTCGAAGAACAGGAACCAGCCCGAGAGCGGGAAGGCGATGCCCGCCACGGCGGCCCACGACGCGCGACTGCCGTAGACCAGGCAGACCCGGTACACACCGAGGGCGGCGATGATCGAGAAGATGAGTTTGACGACCGTCGCCAGCAGCGCGAGGTTGTCCACCGACGGTGCGATCAGATCGATCAGCAATTGCGGCGGGTTGAACAGCCCCGCCTCTTCCATGGTGTAGTTCCCGGTCATCCACTGTTCGGGCACCATCAGCGGCAGATGGCCCTCGCGCAGATGCCGGCCGAGCATCACCCACAGCGGGGTGTACTGGGATTCGGTGTCGTCGGTGTAGAAGTGCCGCGCGTTGGCGAGCAGCACCGCGACATATCCGGCAATTACCCCGATCGCGGTGACCGCGCCCCATCGGAACACGATCCGCCGCCGATGCCTCGCGACACTCGAATCGGGCCGGGGAGCGGCAGGCCGCCCATCCTCGACGGCGCCATCGCGCCGATCCTTCCCGGGCTCCGCGAGCGCCGTCGTCGACACTGCACTTTCCACCACGATTGACAGACCCTACCCGCCCGCGCGCTCGCGAGCACCGCCCCCGGAACCGCGGCCCCCCGCGGAGCCGATGCCGGTGACCAGCAGCGTGTTAGAGTTCACCCCGATTCGGGCTCTGGATACAGGCGAGGAGTTCCGGTGCGCACCGTCATCGAAAGTCGAACCAGCTGATGCCGATTCCGTCCGCAACCGCACATCCCCCTGCCGCCGGGCAGGCGTCGACACCCGATGTTCACCCACCGGTCACCGGCGGCGAACGAGTGCATGCGGTCTCGGTGGTGATTCCGGTGTATCGCGGCGAGCAGACCATCGCCGGACTGGTCGCCGAACTGCACGGATTGGCCCAGCCGTCGGTGACACCCGACGGCAACAGCTTCGCGGTCGAGGAGATCGTGCTGGTCCACGACCACGGCCCCGACCGTTCCGACGTCGTCTTGCAGCGGCTCGCCGCAGAATGCCCGCAGGTGCGTGTGATCTGGCTGAGCCGCAACTTCGGCCAGGACGCGGCCACCATCGCCGGCATGGCCGCCGCGCGCGGCGAATGGATCGTCACGATGGACGAGGACGGACAACACGATCCGGGGTTCATCGGCGCCTTCCTCGACACTGCCCTGGCCCAGCGCGCGGATCTGGTCTATTCGAAGCCGACCAACACCCGCCCGCACGGCCTGCTGCGCAACCTCACCTCGCGCGGCGCCAAGGTGGTGCTGGCGACGGTCTTCGCCTTCCCCGATTCCACCCGGTTCGAAAGCTACCGGCTGATCCGCGGCGATATCGGCCGTCAGCTGGCCGAGGTCGCCTCCAACGGGGTGTATCTGGATGTGGCGCTGACCTGGGTCGTGGACAACACCGCGCAGGCGCCGGTGGTGCTGCGCGCGGAGGGCCGCGAAGAGTCCGGTTACAACTACCGCCGGCTGTTCTCGCTGTTCTGGAAGATGGTGTTGTGCAGCGGAACCCGCGGCCTGCGGCTGGTGAGCCTGCTGGGCGTGACCCTGGCCGCCGGTGGTGCGGTGATGGCCGCCGTGGTGATCTGGAATGCCCTGTTCGGCAACGGTCACGACCCCGAAGGCTGGGCTTCCATCATCGTGGTGCTGCTGCTGGTCTCGGGCGCGATCCTGTTCTCGCTCGGCCTGATCGCGGAGTATCTGGGTGTGGCGTTGCACGTGCTGGTGGGCAAACCGCTGTATCTGACGGTAGATTCCCCGACACCGCGTCCGCACGCCGAGGCGCGGGTTCCGACCACGGCCGCAGCAATCGGGGGACACAATCCGGGTGAGCACTGACCGCATCCTCTTCAGCCGTCCCTACCGTGCCCAGGCCGAGCTGACGAATCTGGCCGCCGTCCTGGCCTCGGACCACAGTCACGGCGACGGACCGTTCACCGCCGCGGCGACGGCGAAGTTGCGCGCCATCACCGGCGCCCCGCACGCCCTGCTGACCACCTCGTGCACCCATGCGCTGGAGATGGCCGGGCTGCTGCTCGAACTGGGGCCCGACGACGAGGTGATCGTGCCCAGTTTCGCGTTCACCTCCACCGCCACGGCGGCCGCGATGCGCGGGGCCACCTGTGTCTTCGCCGATATCGACGAGCGCGGCAACCTCGATCCGGAGTCGGTGGCCGCGGCGGTCACCGCACGCACCAAGGCGATCGTGGTCATCCACTACGGCGGAGTCGGCGCCGATATGGACCGGCTGCTCGAGATTTCCGAGGCGCACGGCCTGGCCATCGTCGAGGACACCGCGCACGGCCTCGGCGGTCGGTGGCGCGGGCGGCCGCTGGGCACGATCGGCACCGTGGGCGCGCTCAGCTTCCACGACACCAAGAACGTGCACTGCGGTGAGGGCGGGGCCATCCTGCTCACCGACGAGATCCTGATGGGGCGCGCCGAGATCATCCGCGAGAAGGGCACCGACCGGGCCCGGTTCCTGCGCGGGGCGGTCGACAAGTACTCCTGGCAGGACATCGGATCGAGTTATCTTCCCAGTGAGTTGAATGCCGCGGTGCTCGATGCGCAGCTGGCCGAATTCGACCGGATCCAGGCCGGGCGCATGCGGGTCTGGAACGCCTACGCCGACGCATTGCCGCAGTGGGCCGCGCGCAACGACGTGCGGCTGATGCAGGTACCGGACGACCGCGAGCACACCGCGCATCTGTACTACCTGCGCACCCCCACCGAGGTCTCCCGCGACGCGTTGATCGGATACCTTCGCGAACAAGGCATTTCGGCCCCGTTCCACTACGTGCCGCTGCATTCGAGTCCGGCCGGTCAGAAACTCGGCCGCACCACGGTCCCCTGCCCGCGCACCGACGAATTCTCGGCGACCCTGCTGCGCCTGCCGCTGTGGCCGGATCTGACCGATCAGCAGGTCGCGCGCGTGATCGACACGGTCACCGCGTTCACCGTGTGAGCGGGCGCGGGGACCACTCGCGACAACGGTGCCGGACCGGCCGCCGCATACGCCGGGTTCCGCCGCAACCTCCTGGCAGCTACCCCAGCAGGGCGGCCGCGACCTCCGGGGTGAGCACTTCGTAGCCTTCCGATTCCCGGTTGTAGTACCAGGTGTTCTCGTTCGGTTCGAGGCGCAGCGCCGATCGCACTGCGTGGGTGGCCGGACGGAAGCTGGAACTGCGCGGGATTTCGGCGACCACCTGCACGATGTCGGGTCGCTGGGCGGGGTCGAGGGGGCGCAGGCCCTCGGTGACGTCGGCGGGTTCGAGGTGGTGGCCCGCGCGCACGCTCACCACGGCGACCGCGAGCGTGGTGCTCGGGGTGCGGCGGCCGAAGGCGACCTCCATGTCGACGGCCGTGATGTCGTTGAGCGCATCCACGATCGGCTGGGTGTAGACCGGCCCGCGGGCGGTCGCGATGACGGTGTCGCGGCGGTCCATCAGCCAGTAGTCGCCGTCGCTGTCGCGGCGGAACAGATTCTCCGTCGGCATCCAGGCATCCCCGGCGGTGAAGACTCCGCGCAGGCCGCCGCGGGAGATGTCGACGTTGTCGGCGGCCCGCCCGATCAGCAGGCCCACCTCGTTGTCGGCGGCACGGCGCGCGAAACCCCGTGCGTCGGTGACGATCTGCTCGGCGATCGGATCGTAGGAGATCAGCTCCACCTTCGCCGTGCCCGGCACCGGGCGGCCCTTGCAGCCGATCTTCACGCCCGCCACGTTGGCGAGCACCACGTCGCCCTCGATCGAGGCGTAGAACTCCAGCACCCGCGCGGGCGCGAACCGCTCGATGGTGCGCCGCCACAGACCGGCCGGCATGCCGGAGCCGATGAACAGCCGGATCGGATGCGAATGGCCGGCGGGGAAGGTTTCCACGTCGAGGATGTCGCGCAGCATGGTCCAGGTGTAGGTGACGACGGTGACCCCGTAGCGGTGCACCTCCGCGGCGAAGCTGGGCGGATCCAGCGAGCGGGCCAGCGCGATCCGGCTGCCACCGGCTACCGCACCGCCCAGACTCACCAGCAGGCCCGACGAATGATGCAGCGGCGCAAGGCAATACACCGTATCGCGGCGGTCGAGGTCGGCCGCCGACGCGGTGCCGAAGGCCGACAGCGCCCACCGGTGGTTGGTGATGTACTTCAGGTCGAGTTTGTCACCGGTGCCGGTGACCAGGATGAACGCCAGCTCGCGCGCCAACCCGGGATCGGGCCGGAACCAGCCCGGCAAGGCCACCGCCGCCGGGTCGACCTGCTCGAGATCGACCACATCCGCGCCGTCCGGGATGTCGAGCGCGCGGGCGTTGCCGCCACCGAGCACCAGGACCCGGGTTCCCGCGGCGGCCGCGGCGCGCAGATTCTCCGGATCGGCCACGATCACCGTGGTCCCGGTCGACTCGACCGCCCGCGCGGTCTCGCCGCCGGGCGCCAGCAGGACCGCGACCGCCCCGATCCGCGACAGTGCCGCGACCGAGGCCAGCGCGCTCGGGCGGGTTTCCATCAGCACTCCGACGCGGGTGCCGGGGCGTACGCCCGCCGAGATCAGCCCGCGCACCACGTTGTCGATGCGGGCGCCGACCGCGGCGTGGGTGTGCACCCGGTCGTCGAAGAGGAACAGCTCGCGCATCGGCGCGTTGCGCTGCTGTTCGGCCAGCAGGCGGCCCAGCGAGATCCGGGTGTGCGGCTGGATCATGCCGAGCCGGGTCAGCCGGGGCAGCGCACGGGCGGCCTCCCCCGTCAGCTCCTTCGATCCGCGTAGCGCGTTTCCGGCCAGGCTGCCGAACGCCGCGCCGATTCCGGCGCCGGCCTCGGCGAGGGTGGCCGCGGTGTGCACGACCCGGGTGGCCGCGGTGGCCTGGCGGTCGGCGGCGACATGCTCGTGCATGGGCGCGATCTGGTCGGGCAGTTCGGCGTTCCCGCCCAGCCAGTTCACCCAGTCGCGCACCAGCGGCCAGGTCTGGTTGGTCGCGGTACTGCCCGCCACCAGGCCGAAATGCCCGGCCACCAGCGTGGCCTCGTAGACCTCGGCATTGGGCGCCGCACGCACGATGCCGCGCACCGCGGCCGGCTGGCCGATATCGTCGACCTCGCCGACGAAGGCGAGGATGGGGCATTTGAGTTCGGCCAGCGAGATCGGCTGGTCGCGAATGACGAAGCCGCCGGACATCATTCGGTTGTGCGCGACGAACTGCTTGAGCAGATCGGCCGCCGCCGGTCCGGAATAGCCCACCCAGCCGTCGTGTTCGAGGAACCGGCGCTGACGTTCCTTGGGCAGCAACGCCTCTCGGTCGTGCAGCTGGCGCAGGAAGTCGATACGGGCCTTGGCCGTCTTCACCGGGTCGAGCAACTGGAAACCGACGCGCACCATCGCATCGGTGATCGGCAACCGGGTGAGGACGTGGTCGGCGACGAAATCGGCCACCTCCGACACCAGCCCGTAGGGCAGTCCGAACGGCAGTCCCGCCACGATGTCGACCGGGCTGCCGAAGGTGACGATGCTCTGTACGCCCTTGCCGTAGCGGAACGCGGTGGCCTGGTAGGCGAACATGCCGCCCTGCGAGTACCCCATCAGGTGCACGCCGCGGCCGGTCAGCTCGTTGACCGTGTCGATCGCGCTGGACAGGGCGAGGACATGATCGGCCAGATCGCGCTGCCAGCCGCCTTCCTCCGTGGCCGGCGATCCGAAATCCAGTACCCAGCAATCGATTCCGGCGCGGTGCAGAATGCCGACGGCGCCGCCCTCGGCGTTGACGTCGTAGATGTCGGCATTGACCATCAGCGGCGGCACCAGCAGCGCGACGGGCCGGTCGGCGGCCGGCTCGTCGGGGAAGTAGTGGCGCAGCCGGTACATCCGCTTGCGCTCGGTGACCTCGAAGGGCGAGGACTGCACATCGTGGGCGAGGCCGCCGAAACGGATGACCTCGAGGCCGTTCTGCGCGGTCGCCATCAGCCGTCGCGCCGGTCCCGTCAGGGTTCTCGTATCGAATTTCACAACCACTCCCAGCCCTCGAGCCCTGCGCTCACACCTTCACGCCCCCTGCGTGTGGGTCGAGCCTGCCACATCGACAGCCTACTGCGGGCCTGTTGTGATCGGTCCCATCCGCGATCACAGGTTGCGCACGGACGAAGTGCGGGTGCGGACGGCGCCACGGACTTTCGGCGAAAGTATTCGCGCGGCAGCGGGATTGCCCTACCATGGATTACGGAACGCCGTTGTAGCGCATGACTATTCGATCAGATGTCTAGTTCGCCAGGCTAGTCCCGACTCCAGTTCTCGTCAGGTGACAGTAATCGGTCCCGGCCGATTTCGTGTCCGCATGTTCGCGTGCCGAAGCCAGTTTTTCGGTGCTGTCCGCATCCATCGCCAACCCCCGAGGTGAGGACCGCAGATGACCCTCGAACTTCCTGCCCAGACCGATCACCAAGACCGTAGATCCCTGTCCACCGCCGCCGCCCGTCAACTGGCCCATACCACCAAATCCGAACCCCAGATGCAGGGCATCTCCTCGCGCTGGCTGACCCGGATGCTGCCGTGGACCCAGGTGGAAGGCGGTATCTACCGAGTCAACCGCCGGCTGACCCACACCGTCGGAAACGGTGAGGTGGAATTCGTCATCGACGGCTCGCACGCCCATGTCATCCCGCTCGAACTGCAGGAATTACCGGCGCTGCGCGATCTCGACGACGAGGAGATCCTCGCGGCGCGGCGACGCCATGCTCACCGACCGCGACGCCATCTGGCCGGTGACGGTGAAGACCGTCACACCCGTCACGGTACTCACGTTGCCGCGCACCGCATTCGACCGCCTGGCGGACCAGGCGCCGCTGCTCGGCGAACATCTGTCCCGGGTCTCGCAGTCACCGGTGCGGCCGCAGAACAAATACGGTGAGGCGAATATCGAGATCACCTCCGGGCATATCGGCGAACCGCTGCTCGACGGCACCTTCGTCGATTACGACAGTTCTCCGCGCGAATACGAACTGAGCGCCGCGCAGAGCGTGCTGCGAGTGCATACTCGTGTGGCCGATCTGTTCAACGATCCGCACAATCAGATCGAACAGCAGTTGCGGCTGACCATCGAGGCCCTGCACGAGCGCCGCGAATACGATCTGGTCAACAGTCCCGAATTCGGACTGCTGAACAATTGCGATCTGAAACAGCGCATCTACACCGAATCGGGCCCGCCGACACCGGACGATCTCGACGAACTGCTGAGCATGCGCCGCAGCACCACATTCTTTCTCGCCCATCCGAAGGCGATCGCGGCATTCGGGCGGGAATGCAACAAACTTGGCCTGTACCCGGATCCGGTCGACATCGAGGGCCGGCGGGTCCCGGCGTGGCGCGGTATGCCAATTCTGCCGTGCGGAAAGATCCCGGTCAGCGAGAAGCAGATCACGTCGATTCTGGCGATGCGGGTAGGGGAAAAGGAGCAGGGCGTGATCGGCCTGCACCAGACCGGAATTCCGGACGAATACGAGCCCAGCCTGAACGTGCGATTGACGAGGTGAGCGCAGATGTCGGTACTCTCACGTGCCGCGGCGCCACCGGCCGGTGACGATCTGGCCGGAACGATCGCGGCGCTGCTCGGCAGTTTCGATCACGCTCCCCCCGCTCGAATGGCGATTCCGGGCTCCGCGCCGACGTTTCCGCCGGGCGGTGCGACGGTGCACACCATGGTCACCGGTGCGATCCCCGCCGGCCTGCTCGGCCCCACTGGCCTGGGCACCTCGGGACTACGGTTACCCCGCCCGGGCGCCGATTCCGCAGCGCCCGGGGCGCGGCCGCCGGGGCCCGGGCCGGCCGCATCCGGCGCCGGCGGTCCGGGCGAGGACCTGCCCGCCCGAACGGATATCCCGCCGCTGTACTGCCCGCCGCCCATTCGCGACGATCCCGCCCTCGCGGCGCAGGTCGATGCGGGAATTCTGGGGTGGGCCAACGACATCGGGCTCTACGAGGGCCGGCTCGACGATCTGGCGAAGGCCGGGTTCGGCCGCCTCGTCATGCTCGCCCACCCCGATTGCGACGACGCCGATCGTCTCCTCACGGCGGCCAAGGCCGCCGTCTCGGAGTGGTCGGTGGACGACTACTACTGTGAGGAGGACGCCGACGACCACGCACCCGACGGCACGCCGTCCGATGCGGCCGCCGAACTGGGTCCGCGGCTCGAATTGGCCGTGGCCGCAATAGATCCCGTCGAACTGCCCGTGGCCTACCAGGAACGGCTGGAGCGCGCGCTGCGGGCCGATCCGATCCTGCGGGCCTTCCGCACCTCGTTCGATCATCTGGCGCGCTACTCCAGCGCCGCTCAGCTCGCCCGGTTGCGCACCGAGATCGGCGGCTGGTTCATCGCGCTGGGCGCCGAAGCGGGGTGGCGCGCCGCGGGGCGGATGCCACCGGTGTGGGAATACCTCGCCAACCGGCAACCGCACAGTTTCCTGCCGTGCATGGCACCGATCGACACGGTCGGCGGCTACGAACTCGACGCGGCGGGCTACTGCGATCCCCGCATGCGGCGCGCGGTCACCACCGCCGCGCTGGCGGCCCAGATGGTCAACGATCTGTACTCGATGGCCCGCGAAGACGTGTCCGGCGGAAGGGAATTCAATCTGCCGACGGTACTGGCCGCCGAGGAGGGCTGCACCCGCCGCGAGGCCGTCCAGCGCACGGCGGCGATCCACGACGAACTGGTCCATCGATTCGAGGCCGAGGCCACGGCACTGGCGGCGACCGGTTCGCCGCAGCAACGCCGCTTCCTCGCCGGACTGTGGGCATGGCTGGGCGGCAATCGCGCCTGGCACGCCGACAGCCGCCGCTACCGCGACGCGTGAACCCGATTTCGGTCGGCTTCGCCAACGATCAGGCCCGCGAGCGGGGCGTGGACGATCTGGTGCGGTTCCACTACCGCAACATGCTCGACACCGGATTCGAGGCCGGTTCCATGCGCGGCGTCTGGACCAACGAAACCGATATGTACGTCGACCTGCCGGACCTGTTCGCGGAAGTCGCCCGGTTGCTGGTACCGGGCGGGCGCTACGTCTGTGTCACCGGCTGCTCCAACGACGTCACCGGCGGCCGGTCGGCAGCGGTGAGCTGGATCGACGCGCACTACGGGTGCATGATCCATCCCCGCGGGGAGTATTTCCGCGCGATGACGGCACACGGCCTGGTTCCCATCGCGGTCACCGATCTGACCTCCGCGACCATCCCCTACTGGGAACTTCGCACGCACTGCGAGCTGGCGACCGGTGTGGAGGAACCGTTCCTCACGTCCTATCGCGAGGGCAGTTTCCAGTATCTGGTGATAGCCGCCGATAAGGTAGGGCGGTGACCGGCACCCACCCCACCTCCGCCGACAGCACGGTCGACCGCGAGTCCCTGCTCGTCGAACTGGTCGACGAGCAGGGCCGCGCGACCGGAATCTGCCCGGTGTCCGATGCCCACACCGCGCCCGGACGGCTGCACCGCGCATTCTCGGTGCTGCTGTTCGGGCCGGACGGCCGGGTGCTGCTCCAGCAGCGGGCCGCGGTCAAGACCCGGTTCCCGCTGCGCTGGTCCAACACCTGCTGCGGACATCCCGCGCCGGGCCAGTCCCTCGCCGAGGCCGCCACGATCCGGCTGGGTGAGGAATTGCGGGTGAGCGCGGAATTGCGTGAGGTCGGCGTGTACCGCTATCGGGCCGACGATCCGGCGACCGGGCGGGTCGAGGACGAGTGGGATCATGTGCTGGTCGGCGAGTTCGCCGGCGTGCCCGACCACCCCGACCCGACGGAGGTGGCGGCGCTGCGCTGGGCGGAGCCCGATCGACTGGAGGCCGATATCGCCTCCGCCCCAGCGGATTTCACGCCCTGGTTGCACGGAGTGCTCGCCGCGGCGCGCGCCGGCCGCTGAGGCCGCTCACAGATCCAGCAACCAGTCGTTGGGCGCGAACAGTTCGAAGTGGACCCGTTCGTCGGACACACCGGCCGCTGTCAGCTGGGCCCGTGCCGCCTGCAGGAAACCGGTGCCGCCGCACAGATAGATCTCGGCGTCCGCGGGCAGGTCGATGCCGGCCAGCGACAGCAGGCCCGCGTGCGCACCGGCGGTGGGCTGCTCGTACCAGACGTGCAGCTCGGCGTCCGGCAGACCGGCGACCAGATCGGCCTGGGTGCCGCGCAGCGGGTGCGTGGACGCGGCGCGGTCGGCGTGCAACGCCAGCACGCGGCGCGGCGACCCGGTGGCCGCGAGATATTCCAGGATGCCGACCATCGGGGTGACGCCGATTCCGGCCGAGACGAGCACCAGCGGCGTCCGCGCGGCGGTGTCGATGGTCAGATCACCGAACGGCAGCGTGATCTGCAGCCTGTCGCCCACCTGGACGTCGGTGTGCAGCCACGACGACACCTCCCCTTCGGGGCGGTCGCCGGCGGCGGTGACGCGGCGCACCGCGAAGGCCAGCCGGCCCGCCCCGGGAGCGTTGACGAGGCTGTACTGGCGTAGCTGGCGGGCACCGTCGGGCAGATCGGCGCCGACCGAAACGTATTGCCCCGGAACGAAGTCCGGAAGCGGCGCGGCCGCGTCGGCGGCTTCCACGACGAAGATGACGGTCTCGGCGGGGTCCTCGATGCGCTGCACCACCCGGACCTCACGGAAGACCGCGCCCGGTTCGACACCGGCGCCCGCGTAGAGCTCGTTCTCGAATCCCATCAGCGTGTCGGCCATCAGCCAGTAGACCCGGTCCCAGGCGGCCGCCACCTCGGCCGTGACCGCCTCGCCGAGCACGTGCCCGATCGCCGCGAACAGATGTTCGTGCACGACCGGATACTGGTCGGGCACCACCCCGAGCGAGGCGTGCTTGTGGCCGATGCGGGCCAGCAGCCCGCGCGGATGCGGCAGGTTCGGATCGACGAGGTGGGTCGCGAACGTGGCGATCGAGGCGGCCAGTGCGCGCTGCTGCTCACCCTGGGCCTGATTGCCGCGATTGAACACGTTGCGCAGCAGATCGGGGTGTGCCGCGAAGAGACGACGATAGAACTCGGCGGTGATGTCGTCGATCCGCGCCCCGATCACCGGCAGGGTCGCCCGCACGATCTCGGCGTGATGCGGTTCCAGTTCGGCGATGGTGTCCAAAGCCGATGTCGACGCGGTCGTCATGGTGAAACTCCTCTTCGAGCAACAATTCCGGTGCATTACCGGCGAATTCCACGGTAACCATTTCGGGTGCCTCGAATCCATTTCCGAGCCCGTGTGTTCAATTACCACCCCGGGTGCGGATTATGTTGTCCACGCCACATTTTCAACCGAATATAGCGAACCGCGCCGTGCGCCCCGAAGTTATTGGCGCACAGCGTTTCTCGTAGACAGTAGCCGTCAGGAAACGGCGGGAATATGGGCCGCGACACCGCCGAACGGTAATTTCGGCGAGGCCGACAGATGCAGTAATTGCTGCGTGCGCTGATCGACCAGATCGCTGAGGGTATAGCGGTCGAGTTCTCGATAGAACGACTCCTGCGCCTCCGCCAGGATCCGCCGCAGCCGGCATGCCCCGGCCATCGGGCAGGGGTGCTCACCCACACAGTCGACCACCTCGGCCGCCCCCTCGAGGCCGCGCACGATCTGCCCGACGGTGGCGGTGCGCCCGGCGTCGGTGAGGAAGATGCCACCGGCGCGGCCGCGCTGCGAGGCCACCAGGCCCAGCTCGGAGAGTTTGGTGACGGCCTTGGCGACGTAGTGTTCGGAGGCGTTGACCTGCCGGGCGATCAGCTTCGCGGTAACCCGCTCGTCGGCGCCGCTGCTCACCGCGAGCCGCATCATCGCCCGCAGCCCCAGATCGGTGAATCGCGACAACTGCATTCTCCCAGGCTACTTAATTCCGCCTTTGACAAGCGCATTCAGCGGTGTGTGTTCAATTACCCCGCATCCTGCGGATTTTGCGGGCCGGCTCACACCCCGCCGCCCGCGCGCCCGGCTGCGCGGATTCACCACAGCTGTCTGGCAGCATGGCCGCATGGAGCTGATCGGATTCGATCGCATCAGCGCGGCGCGGGAGATGCTGGCGCCCGTCATCCGCCGCACCCCCGTGATCGCGTCACGGGTGCTGTCCGAACGGACCGGGGCCGATGTGCGGCTCAAATGCGAGAATCTGCAGCGGACGGGGTCGTTCAAACCGCGCGGCGCGTACTTCCGGATCGCCAATCTCGCCCCGGAGGAACGCCGCAACGGTGTGGTGGCCGCGAGCGCCGGGAATCACGCGCAGGGGGTCGCTTGGGCCGCAACCACTCTCGGCATCGCCTCGACGGTGTTCATGCCCGTCGGAGCGCCCCTGCCCAAACTCGTCGCCACCCGCGCCTACGGCGCCACCGTTCATCAGGTGGGCGAGACGGTGGACGAGGCACTGCTCGCGGCCCAGGAATTCGCCGATCGCAGTGGGGCGACGCTGATCCATCCCTTCGACCATCCGGATATCGTCGCGGGCCAGGCGAGCGTCGGATCGGAACTGCTGGAACAGTTTCCGGACGTCGGGACCGTACTGGTGCCGACCGGGGGTGGCGGACTGCTCGCGGGAATCGCCGCCGCCCTGCACCCGGTCGCACCGCAGGTGCGGGTGATCGGCGTCCAGGCCGCGCTGGCGGCGGCCTGGCCCGATTCGTTGCGCTCCGGGGAACCCGTTGCGTTGCAGCGTATGTCGACCATCGCCGACGGTATCGCGGTCGGACGGCCCGGTGAGGTGCCCTTCGCCCACGTCATCGCCCACCAGCCGACGATCGTCACCGTGGACGAGGACGCACTCTCGGCGGCCGTGCTGCTCTGCCTGGAACGAGCGAAACTCCTCGTGGAACCGGCGGGCGCGGCGGCGGTCGCGGCCCTGCTGAGCCTGCCCGCCGAGGAACTGCGCCTACGCGGACCGGTCTGCGCGGTCATCTCCGGCGGCAATGTGGACCCGATCCTGCTGACCCGCATCATCGGCCACGGGCTCAGCACCGGCGGGCGCTACCTCGCGGTGCGAATCACCATCTCGGATCGGCCCGGCAGTCTGAGCCGGTTGCTCGATGCCGTCGCCGGCACCGGGGCGAATGTGCTCGACGTGGTGCACGCGCGCACTCCCGCCGGTCTGGCCATCGACGAGGTGGAGGTGCAGCTGACCCTCGAGACCCGCGGCCCCGCCCATCGCGACGATGTTCTCGACGCGCTCGAGCGGGCGGAATACGCTGTGCGCGTGCAGGATTGACCGCGCGTCAGCAGAATCGAGCCGCACGCGTCAGTGCGCGCCGCCCAATTCCAGCGCCAGCACCCCGGCGATCAGCAGCGCGACGCCGCCGATCTGCACCACCGACAGCGGCTCGTCGAGGAACAGCACGCCGATGGTGGCGACCAGCGCCACCCCGATCGCCGACCACACCCCGTAGGCGACACCGACCGACATGCCCCGCTTCAGCGCCTGCGACAGGAAGACGAACGCCGCCAGGTAGCCGACGACCACCACGATCGAGGGCACCAGCTTGGTGAATCCCTCGGACAGCTTCAGCGACACGGTCGCCGACACCTCGGTCACGATGGCCAACCCGAGAAAGAGGAACATCATGCGCGCACGATATCGGCCGCGGTGACCGAGGCGCCCGCACGGGCAGGTCGCGCCCGCTGGATCAGCTCAGCCAGGTGCGAGCTTCGGCGGCGGTGGTACGGACCTCGCCCAGTTGTTCGGCGACCCGCACCCCGGCGGTACCCCCGCGGGAGTTGCGGGAGGCGATCGAGCCCTGCACCGTGAGCACCTCGCGTACCTGCGGCGTCAAGGCCGGATCCACGGCGGCGAACTCGGCGTCGGTCAGCTCGTCCAGGCCGACCCCGCGCGCCTCGGCGGCGCGCACGCACGCACCGGCGGCCTCGTGCGCCACGCGGAACGGAACGCCTTGGCGCACCAGCCATTCGGCGATATCGGTGGCCAGGGTGTATCCGGCGGGCGCCAATTCGGCCATCCGCTCCGTGTGGAAGGTCAGGGTGGAGACGAGACCGGCGATGGCGGGCAGCAGCAGTTCCAGCTGTGCCACCGAATCGAACAGCGGCTCCTTGTCCTCCTGCAGGTCCCGGTTGTAGGCCAGCGGTTGCGCCTTGAGGGTGGCGAGCAGGCCGGTGAGGTTGCCGATCAGGCGTCCGGCCTTACCGCGGGTCAGCTCCGACACGTCGGGATTCTTCTTCTGCGGCATGATCGACGATCCGGTGGACCAGGCATCGGCGAGGGTGATGTAACCGAATTCCGGTGTGCTCCAGATGATGATCTCCTCCGCCATGCGCGACAGATCGACCGCGATCATCGCGAGCACGAAGGCGGCCTCGGCGGCGAAGTCGCGCGCGGAGGTCGCGTCGATCGAATTGGCCGCGGCCGCATCGAAATTCAGATCGGCGGCGATGGCCTCCGGATCGAGACCCAGCGACGATCCGGCCAGCGCACCCGAACCGTACGGGGAGATCGCCGCGCGCTTGTCGAAATCGCGCAGCCGGTCGATATCGCGCAGCAGCGGGTGAGCGTGGGCGAGCAGCTGATGGGCCAGCAGTACGGGCTGCGCGGCCTGCAGATGGGTCTTGCCGGGCATCACGGCATCGGGATGCGCGGCGGCCTGCTCGACCAGGGCGTCGACGACCTCGAGCACGCCGAAGGCGATGCGGCGCACCGCATCACGCAACCACATGCGGAACAGGGTGGCCACCTGGTCGTTGCGGGAGCGTCCCGCGCGCAACCGGCCGCCGAGTTCGGCGCCGACCCGATCGATCAGACCGCGTTCGAGCGCGCCGTGCACGTCCTCGTCGGATTCGGCCGGAGTGAAGGCGCCGGAGGCGACATCGGCCGCGAGCCGGTCGAGCCCGTCCAGCATGCCCGCCAGATCGGCCTCCGACAGCAGTCCGGCCTTGTGCAGCACACGAGCGTGGGCCTTGGACGCGCGAATGTCGTAGGGCGCCAGTGCCCAGTCGAAATGGGTCGATTTGCTCAGCGCCGCCATGGCCGCGGCGGGGCCGGAGGCGAAACGCCCACCCCACAGCGCGCCTTCGTTGGTGGCTTGGCTCATCGGTTCTCGTCTCCTCGTGTGGCGGTCATCAGAATGTGGTGGTTCAGTTCGGCGCGAGCGACATCGGGCTGCTCGCGTCCGTGGTCGGTCAGGACGGCCACCGGGTCGCCGGTCGTCACGGCCCAGCCGCGCGCGGCGAACCATTCGCGCGGGTCGGTGCGGCCCTCCCAGGGGTACCAGAGTTCTTCGAGGTTCAGCGTGATCCCGGCCTCGGCGAGCAGTCGCTTGCGGCGCTCCCGCATCGCCTGCCGGGCGGGCGAATCCTCGCGCCGGCCGCGTCCGATGTTCAGGGCGATCCGGCTGCCGGGTGCGCTGAGCGCCACGACATCGCCGAACAGCCGGTCCTGTGCCTCACCGGGCAGGTAACGCAGCAGCCCCTCCGCCAGCCAGGCGGTCGGAGCGGTGGGTTCGAAACCGTTGTCCCACAGCTCCTTCGGCCAATCCTGGCGCAGATCCACACCGATCGCGCGCCGGTCGGCGGCAGGGTGCGCATCCGCGAGCACGGAGTTCTTGTACTCCAGCACCTTCGGCTGGTCGATCTCGAAAATTACTGTGCCGGAGGGCCACTCGAGCCGGTAGGCACGGGCGTCGAGTCCGCTCGCGAGGATCACGACCTGCCGGATACCCGCGGCGGAGGCGGCAGCGAAGTACTCGTCGAAGTAGACCGTGCGAGCGATGAGCATCGCGGCCAGCGAACTGTAGACAGGGGCGCCCTCGGCGGCTGCGCTGCCGGGGCCGTCCGCACCGCCGCCGGAGTCCGCCGCGCCCTCGCTCACCGAGCTGCCCGCGCCCTCGGCGGCGGAATCGGCACTGCCCGATGCCGCCGCGACCTGAGCGCTCATGATGCGGCTCCAGCCCGAACCGGCGGCCTCGACCAGACGCGCGGCGTAGGGATCACGGAACAGCGCATCGGGGCGCCGGGTCTCGGCCGCCCGCATCGCGGCCACACCGAGGGCGGTCGCGCCGACGCTTTCGGTGATATCCCAGCTGTCGTCGTCACTGCGCACGGACGTCTCCTCCCGTTCGGGCTGCGTCGCCTCCTACACGATGCGCACCCTGCGGTCGTGCGGTGTCACCCGGTCGCAGGCTACTCCGCACCCGGTGCGGCTCCGGACTCCGCACCAGGGCTGTGCGCACTCGGCGCAAGGAGTGCCACAGCCGGACGGTGCCGACTTCGCGCCGGAGGTGGACCCGAATGGCGGAGACGATTGCCGCGACGAAGCGGCACGGTCAGCGAGCGATCGAGGACCGAGCGCACGGGACTCCGCACGGCAACGACCGGCGCGCAGGCCCCCGGCCGGGCGCGCGGCCCGGCCGAGACTGCCGGCGTCCTACTTCTTGGACAGGTCGCGGCGCGCGGCGACCTTCGAGGACAGGCCGTGGATCTGGACGAAGCCCTTGGCCAGCGACTGGTCGAAGCTGTCGCCCTCGTCGTAGGTGGCGAGGTTGAAGTCGTAGAGCGACTCCTCGCTGCGGCGGCCGTTGACGACGACGTTGCCGCCGTGCAGCACCATCCGCACCTCACCGGAGACGTGCTGCTGGGTGTCGCGCACGAAGGCGTCCAGGGCCCGCTTGAGCGGGGAGAACCACAGGCCGTCGTAGACCAGCTCGCCCCAGCGCTGTTCGACCTGGCGCTTGTAGCGGCCGAGTTCGCGCTCGACGGTGACGGCCTCGAGTTCCTGGTGCGCGGTGATCAGCGCGATCGCGCCCGGCGCCTCGTAGATCTCGCGGCTCTTGATGCCCACCAGGCGGTCCTCGACCATGTCCAGCCGGCCCACGCCCTGGCGACCCGCGCGCTTGTTGAGTTCGGTGATCGCCTCGAGCACGCTGACCGGCCGGCCGTCGATCGCGATCGGCACACCCTTGTCGAAGGTGACGATCAGTTCGTCGGGCGCCTCGAAGTTGACGGTCGGGTCGACGGTGTAGTCGTAGACGTCCTTGGTCGGCGCGTTCCACAGATCCTCGAGGAAGCCGGTCTCCACCGCGCGGCCCCACAGGTTCTGGTCGATCGAGAACGGCGACTTCTTGCTGACGGTGATCGGCAGCGCGTTCTCCTCGGCGAAGGCGATGGCCTTCTCCCGGGTCCACGCGTAGTCGCGCACGGGAGCGATGACGTTCAGATCGGGCGCGAGCGCGCCGATGCCGACCTCGAAGCGGACCTGGTCGTTGCCCTTACCGGTGCAGCCGTGCGCGACGGTGGTCGCGCCGTGGTACTCGGCCGCCTCGACCAGATGCTTGACGATCAGCGGGCGGCTGATCGCGGACACCAGCGGGTAGCGGCCCATGTAGAGGGCGTTGGCCTGCACGGTCGGCAAGCAGTATTCGTCGGCGAATTCGTCGCGGGCGTCGACCACGATGGCCTCGACCGCGCCGCAGTCCAGTGCGCGCTGGCGCACCACGTTCATATCCTCGCCGCCCTGGCCCAGATCGATCGCGACGGCGACCACCTCGGCCCCGGTCTCCTTGCCGATCCAGCTGATGGCAACGGAGGTGTCCAACCCGCCGGAATAGGCGAGTACGACGCGATCGGCCATATCTGATGCTCCTCAGGTTCGTGCGTATGCGTAGGGGGTGCGCGATGTCACCGGTGCGATGTGCCGCCGCTACCCGCCCTCGGACGGCTCACATCAACTGCAAATGATTATGCATGATGATGCAATCCCATTCATAACCGGGGGTAGGCATACCACCGCCCGAGCGCCCCGGCGCCCCCGCAGGCCTGCCTCACGGATCGGACAACTACGGACATTCACCCCGAAACCTCTGCGCGTCAATGAGATTGCCGAAACGGGGTATCACCGATATGTCACCCTGATGGTGAACGGACTCCGGTGCCCCGGGAAAGGCGGACCCATGCTCTCCACGTTTGCGGGTTATTTCGGCACGATCGGTTCCGATGTGCTGGCGATCGGCCAATCGGTGATCACCCTCATCACCGACCTCATCGGCGCGGGCGGCGCGGCCACGCCGGGCGGTTTCGGCGGCAACTACCCGCCCGGGCAGTATCCGCTGGCCTGAGTGGCGGGATCGGCATTCATCCGAAGCCGACCCGATCGAGCCAGAAGTCGAACAGTTCCCGATCGCCCAGAATCTCGATTCCGGCATCCTCGACCGGTCGGCGCCGGTAGATCACCAGCAGGAGTTCGGTGAGCGGACCGCGAACCGCCACCGCGGCGCGCTCGTGGGCACGCCGCCAGCCGATGGCGTCGCCGGTGAGATCGACGATCCATTCGGCGTGCAATTCCTCGGGCGTGTCGGTCGCATGGAAGTGCAGGGTGCGGCCGGGCCCGAGCAGTTCCCGTGACTCCGGCTTGTAGTCGAACATGACCGGCAGCGAGGCCAGTTCCAGCCATTCGTCGATGGCGTCGGCGGCCACGTCCGGCGCGGCGTGATAGTCGGCGCCCAGCGCGAGCGTGGCGTCCGCTCGATGGATCAGCGTTTCGTGGGTGAAGCGGCGGGCGTAGAAGTCGGTGGTCGGCACGACCGGCACCGGCGTCCAGAGCGTGCGGCCGGGCCCCGCCTCGCGGAGTTCGGCGGCCAGAGCCGCGGCGCCCTCGGCGAGCCAGTCGCGTAATTGCTCGGGGTCCTCGTCCAGATATCCGGACAGATCCCGGAACGCGAAGTCGTCCTCCGGCAAGGGTTCTCGCACCCGGGCGGCCACGGCCGCCCGGGCCCACCGCTGCGCGCCGCCGAGGTGGCGTCCCAGCTGGCCCACGGTCCAGCCCGGGCAGGTCGGGACGGGAAGCGAGGTGTCGGCGTGCGCGAGTGCGGCTCGCAGCAATTCGGTCTGGGCCACGATCTCATCGCAGTACCGCTCGAAGGTCAGCGCCATGCGCACACCCTAAGCACGGCCACCGACAGACTCGGCGCATCAGGTGTCGCCGAGCACGCCGGTGACGATCCGGCGGATCCGCTCGTAGTCCGGATCGGTCGTGGCCGGTGGCCGTTCGGGCCATTCACCGGGCGCGTCCTCGATGCCGAACAGGACCGCGGTGAAGCGCGGATGGATTGCGAGAGAGAAGATTTCGTCCACCGCGGCGAGCGCCTCGGATTCGGGCATCCGCCACGCCGCCGCCACGAATGCGGCGAGATTGCGCCGCGTGGTCGCGAAGATGGCGTCGTAGAAGTCGGCGGCGGCAGCCGGTACCCGCTCGGCCTCGGCGATCACCAGCCGGCAGGTCCGCACCGACTGGACCCACACCACCGACCACAGGAATCCGACGCAATACCCGGTCACCGCGTCCAGGCGCTCGTCACCGTAGTCCTCGGGAGTCCCCAGCCGGTTCAGATGCAGACCGCGCACGAAGTCGACGACGGCGAGGAACAGCGCGTCCTTGTTCTCGAAGTGCGCGTACAGGGTTCGCTTCGAGGTTTCGGCGCGCGCGGCCAGCACATCCATCGACGTGCGCTCGAACCCCACCTCGAGGAAGACGTCCTTGGCCGTCCACAGGATGTGTTCGCGCAGCCGATCACCACGCCTCGCCATGCGGTCTTCCCTTCCGTCAAAGTAAACGGTACGGTGTAGTTTACTTACGTCGCACTCGTTCAGGAGTAGGTCATGATCGTCGTAACCACACCTACAGGCAGTATCGGACACCAGGTTCTCGATCTCGTCGCCGACAGCGACCAGCCGATCCGGGTGATCGCCCGCGATCCGGCGCGCCTGGCCCCGCACCTCCGCGATCGGGTCGAGGTGGTCCAGGGATCGACCTCCGATCGCGAGGTCGTCGCCGCCGCGCTGAAGGGGGCCGACACCGTGTTCTGGGTGGTTCCGCCGAATCCGGCGGCGCCCAGCGTGCCCGGGCACGTCCTGGAATTCGTGACGCCGCTGTGTGAGGCGCTCGACAGCCTCGGCCGGATCGTCGCCGTATCGAGCCTCGGTCGCGCCAACGGCCGTAAGGCGGGCCAGATTTCGGCGATCTTCGCGATGGACGCGCTGATCGAGAGCAGCGGGGTGCATTACCGGTCGCTGTGCCCGCCGGGATTCATGGACAATATGCTGCGGCAGGTCGACCCGATCCGGAACCTCGGCACCTTCTTCGGCACCATCTCCGGCGATTTCCGCGCGCCCACCTGTGCCACCCGGGATATTGCAGCCGTCGCGGCGCGACTGTTGCTCGACGAGTCCTGGACCGGACAGGACAGCGTGGAGATCCGCGGCCCGGAAGATCTGTCGCACAACGAGATGGCGCGCATCATGTCCGAGGTGCTCGGCCGCTCGATCGGCTACCAGCAGGTCCCGGCGGCCGACTACGCGGCGTCGCTGACGGCACACGGGATGAGCCCGGCCTGGGCGCAGGGCCTGGTGGATATGTCGGCCGCGGTCGAGGACGGTCTCTACGACACGCCGCGCACACCGGAGTCCTACTCCCCCACCAGCTTCCGGCAGTGGTGCGAGGAGGTGCTCGCTCCGGCGGTCGCCGGCTGATTCGCCGATCCGGTCGCCCGAATCCGGAATGTCGTCCGCGGAATCGGCGGAGCCCGTTCCGGATGCCCCAAACCCTTTGATCGCCAACACCTTCCGGTCGGCGCGGATTCCGTGCACGTGCGCTTGGTTTCGAATACCATCCGAACGACACGATCCCGCGCCGACAGGACTGTGATGACCGCATCCGACAGCAGTGCGACCTCCGATGCCGAGGCGCCCAGCAGTGCCCGCATCTACGACTACGCATTGGGCGGCAAGGACAACTACGAAGTCGACCGCCGCGCCCTCGAGAAGGTCATGGAGGGTTTTCCGACGGTACGGATCGCGGCCCGGCACAACCGGCAGTTCATGCATCGCGCGGTCGGCGTCCTCGCCGACGCCGGGGTGAAACAGTTTCTCGACATCGGCACGGGCATTCCGACCGAACCCAATCTGCATCAAGTGGCACAGGAGCGGGCGCCGGAGGCCCGCGTGGTGTACGTCGATCACGACCCGGTGGTGCTGGCTCACGCGCGCGCCCTGCTCGCGGGATCACCCGAGGGCCGCACCACCTTCATTCGGGCCGACCTCACCGATCCCGAGGCGATCATGTCCGCACCGGAATTGCGCGAGACCCTCGATCTGGCCAGTCCGGTGGCGTTGAGCCTGGTCGCGGTGCTGCATTTCCTGTCCGCCGAACAGAATCCGGCCGGCGTGCTGAAAACCCTGCTCGACAACCTCGCGCCCGGCTCGTTCGTCATCGCGTCACACATCACCGCCGATCTGGACCCGGAAGGGATGGACCGGGCGCTCGAGATGTATCGCCGCAGCGCCGTGTACGCGCAGGCCCGCACCCGCGACGAATTCGCCGCCTTCTTCGACGGCCTCGAACTGCTGGATCCGGGCGTGGTCGCGGTCAATCGCTGGCGCCCCGGCATCGAACCCCCATCCTGGCTCGACGCCCAGGTCAACTGCTGGGGCGCGGTCGCGCGCAAGCCGTAGCGTCGGCGCTCAGCAGCGCCAGTCCGGGTCGCGGCCGAGAAGGGCGACGATATTCTCCAGCGGCGTGCGGGATTCGTCCTCGGCCAGCCCGGGCCGGTAGGCGCCGCCCGGGCCGTTGAGCGGGCTGCCCGGCGCGGTGATCGAGCGGGCGATCGGCAATGCCACCGCCGTCAATCGCCGCGGGACGAGACAGGGTCGGTTCAGCGCCCGTGCGAGGTCCCAGCGGTGAGTGAGCATGTCCACCAGGTGGACGCCCAGCACTCGCTCGGTGGCGAGCGGGCCGGACCGCGGCAGTTCCACGACCTCGCGCGAGCGCTCGATCGCCGCGATCCACCGGGCGGTGATGTGCGCGAACGCGGCGCGCGGATCGTCCGCGAATTCGGCCGAGGTGCCGAGCACGGAGGCGTTGACCGCCTCGTGCCGCTCGTTCATATGCGTGATCAGATCGGCGACATTCCATCCCGCGCACGGCGTCGGCGCGGTGAGATCCGCATCGTCGAGTGTGACCACATCATGGCCGATCAGGGCCAGGGCCATCGCGTCCAGCCGCAGAAGTTCGCTCATGACAATACCTTTCACCGTTTAGCGTACGATCGTTCGCCAAATGACTATAGCGAACGAACGGACGCTATGCTTGGCTCATGTCCCCTCGCCGTTCCGCCGCCGACGCCGCCCACACCCGGGAGCGCATCATCTCGGCCGCGGTCGAACAGGCCTCGCTGGTCGGGGTGGAGGGCGTGACCATCGGATCGCTCGCCGAGAGCCTGGACATGAGCAAGGCCGGGGTCGTGGGGCCCTTCGGATCGCGTGAGCAGTTGCAGCTGAGTGCACTGGAGCAGGCCGGGACGATCTTCCGAGAAGCGGTAATCGCCCCGCTGGACGGGGTACCGCCGGGCACCGAACGGCTGACGCGTCTGATCGACAACTGGATCGGCTATCTGGCCGAATGCCCGTTTCCGGGAGGCTGTTTCGTCACCGCGGCCTCGACCGAACTCGACGGCCGGCCGGGAGTGCTGCGGGACCGCCTCCGCGCCTACGTGACCGGCGCACGTGCGGCGCTGGAATCCGAAATCCTTGCGTACCAGGCGGAATCGGAGGGTCCCCATCGCCCGGCGGACGAACTGGTCACCACTGTCATCGGCATCACGATGGCGGTCAACCAGGAAATACAACTCCTCGAGGATCCCCGCGCCGCCGAACGCGGGAGGGCGGCACTTCGAGCGGCCCTCGGACTGACGCCGTGACGCACACGTACCAGGCGGGTCGATCCCCGATTCGGCCGTCTACGCCAGGTGTTCGATCTTCGCGGCCAGCTCCGCACCGGTCATGGGTTCGCGGGCGATCACCGCGATGGTGTCGTCGCCGGCGATCGTGCCGACCACCTCGGGTAGGGCAGCGCGGTCGAGCGCGCTCGCAAGGAAGTGCGCCGCACCCGGCGGCGTGCGCAGGACCGCGAGGTTGCCGCTGTGATCGGTGGAGACCAGCAGGTCGCCGAGCAGTTTCGAGAGCCGGGACGTGCCGCCGGTGACGCCGCGCACGGGGCTGCCGTCCTCGGGGACGACGTAGATGCCGGCGCCACCGTCGGCCGCGCGCAGCTTCACCGCGCCGAGTTCGTCCAGATCACGCGACAGCGTGGCCTGGGTGGTTTCGATGCCCTCGTCGGCGAGCAGGGCCGCCAACTCGGTCTGGCTGCGAACGGCGTGGGCGGACAACAGTTCCACGATGCGCTGCTGGCGCCCGGCGCGGGTGCGGGCGATGGCCGGGCCGGTGCGCGGACCCTCCGATCCGGCAGCCGACCCGTTCGCTCTGGCCGTGCTCACGCCGCACCGCCCGATCGTCGCTCCAGCAACCACACCAGCAGCGCCTTCTGCGCGTGCAGCCGATTCTCGGCCTCGTCCCACACCACACTGTGCGGGCCGTCGAGCACCTCGTCGGTGATCTCCTCACCGCGATGCGCCGGAAGACAATGCAGCACAACAACATCCGAGGTGGCATGAGCGAGCAGCTCGGCGTTCAGCTGGTACGGGCGGAACGGGCCGACCCGGTCGAGGCCGTCGTTCTCCTGCCCCATCGAGGTCCAGGTGTCGGTGACCAGGGCGTCGGCGCCGGTGGCCGCCGCGACGGGATCGTCGGTCAGGGTGATCGTGGCGCCGGTTTCGGCGGCCCGTTTGCGGGCGGCCTCGAGCACCCAGTCGTAGGGCTGGAAACCTTCGGGCGCGGCGATGGTGACGTCCAGCCCGGCGGTGACGCCGCCCAGCAGCAGCGAATGCGCCATATTGTTCGCACCGTCGCCGAAGTAGGTGAGTTTGCGACCCGCGAGCTCGCCTTTGTGCTCCCGCAAGGTCAGCAGATCGGCCAGCACCTGGCACGGATGGAATTCGTTGGACAGCGCGTTCACCACCGGAACCGTTGCCGCCGAGGCCATCTCGTCGAGCCGGTGCTGTTCGAAGGTGCGCCAGACGACGGCGTCGACGTAGCGCGACAGCACCCGGCCGGTATCGGCGAGGGTCTCCTCGCGGCCCAGCTGGGTGTCGCGGCCGTCGACCACGACCGCGTGCCCACCGAGTTGCGCGATGCCCATCTCGAAGGAGAACCGCGTGCGGGTGGAGTTCTTCTCGAAGATCACGCCCACCCCGCGCGGTCCCTCCAGCGGCCGCCGGGAGACCGGCGCCGCCTTCAATTCCGCGGCCAGCGCGAGGATTTCGGCCTGTTCGGCGGGCGTGACGTCGTCGTCGCGCAGGAAATGCCGCACCATGGTCACTCACTCTCCTGGGAAGCCGCGTCGAGGATGCCGGGCAGATCGGCGAGGAAGCCCTCCGCCTGCGCCTCGGTCAGGATCAGCGGCGGGGCCAACCGGATCACATTCGGCTTGGGCGGGTTGATCAAATAGCCGGCGGCGCGCGCGGCCTGCTCGACCTTCGCCGAAACGTCCTGTGTCAGTTGGATTCCGATGAGCAGCCCCGCGCCGCGCACGTGGTCGATCAGCGGGTGGCCGAGGTCCTCGATGCCGTCGATCAGCGTCTTGCCGACCGATTCGACATGGGCCGCCAGTCCCTGCTCGTCGATGGTCCGCAGCACCGCCAGCGCCGCCGCGGCGCTGACCGGATTGCCACCGAAGGTGGTGCCGTGCAGTCCGGGGGTCAGCAGCTGCGCCGCCGGGCCCTGTGCCAGCACCGCGCCGATGGGCAGACCGCCACCGAGCCCCTTGGCCAGCGTCATCACATCGGGCACGATGCCCGCGGCGTGATGGGCGAAAAACGGTCCGGTGCGGCAGATTCCGGTCTGCACCTCGTCGAGGACCAGCAGCGCGCCGTGCTCGGAGGTGATCCGGCGGGCCTCGGCCAGATAGTCCGGCGGCGGCACGACCACACCGCTCTCCCCCATGATCGGCTCGAGGAAGACCGCGGCCGTGTCGTCGTCCACCGCAGCGGCCAGCGCGGCGGCGTCACCGTAGGGCACGTGGATGACACCGGGCGGCATCGGTTCGAACGGCGCCCGCTTCGAAGGCTGGCCGGTCAGCGCGAGCGCGCCCATGGTGCGGCCGTGGAAGGCCTCGTCGCAGGCCACGATCTTGTGCCGTCCGGTCAGGCGCGCGATCTTGAACGCCGCCTCGTTGGCCTCGGTGCCCGAATTGCAGAAGAACGCCCGGCCGGTGCCGTCACCGAAATGCGCGAGCAGCTTCTCGGCCAGTTCGAGAACCGGCTCGCTGACATACAGATTCGAGACGTGCCCGAGGGTCCCGAGCTGCTGGGTGACGGCTTCCACGATCGCCGGATGGGCGTGGCCCAGGCTGTTGACCGCGATACCGCCCAGGAAGTCGACGTAGCGGTTGCCGTCTGCGTCGTACACCACCGCACCCGAGCCGCGCACCAGCGCCACCTTCGGGGTGCCGTAGTTGTTCATCAGCGCGGACGCCCACCGCTGCTGCAATTGCTCTGTGCTCATGCCGTTGTCGCTCATGACGTTGTCGTTCCCGCCGTCTCGGGTGGGGTCACCATCGTTCCGATACCTTCCCCGGTGAACAGTTCCAGCAGTACCGCATGCGGCACCCGGCCGTCGATCACGTGCGCGGTCGGGACACCGGCCCGCACCGCGCGCAGGCAGGCCTCCATCTTCGGCACCATGCCCGCGTCCAGGCTCGGCAGCAGGGCGGCCAAGGCGTCGGTGTCGATATGCGTGGTCAGCGACGAGCGGTCCGGCCAATTCGTGTACAGGCCTTCGACATCGGTGAGCACCACCAGCTTCTCCGCGCCGATGCCCTGGGCCAGCGCGGCGGCGGCGGTGTCGGCGTTGATGTTGTGCACGACGCCGTCGGCATCGGGCGCGATGGTCGACACCACCGGGATGCGCCCGGCGCGAACGAGATCGAGCACCGCGTCCGGATTGACCGCGGTGACGTCGCCGACCAGGCCGATATCGGTCTGCTCGCCGTCGACGGTGACGGTGCGGCGGGTGGCGGTGAACAGTCGCGCGTCCTCACCGGAGATGCCGACCGCGTACGGGCCGTGCGCGTTGATCAACCCGACCAGCTCCCGGCCGACCTGACCGAACAGCACCATCCGCACCACATCCATCACCTCGGGAGTGGTGACGCGGAAGCCGCCGCGGAATTCGCCCTGCAGGCCCAGCTTCTTCAGCATGGCGCTGATCTGCGGACCACCGCCGTGCACCACCACCGGGTGCACGCCGACAGTGCGCAGGAACGCCATATCGGCGGCGAAGGCGTGTTTGAGAGTGTCGTCGATCATGGCGTTGCCGCCGTATTTGACGACCACGATCTTGTCGCGGAACTTCTGCAGCCACGGCAGCGCGCCGGCCAGCACGTGCGCCTTGTCCAGCGCGGACAGATCCTGAGTGGTCACCGGAACCTCCGGTGTGGCTTCCGTGGTCATGAGCTGTAGGCCGAATTCTCTTCGACGTATCCGTGCGAGAGGTCGGTGGTGCGCACGGTGGCGGTGCCCTCGCCGAGTCCCAGTTCCACCAGCACCGCGATATCGGGTCCGGACAGGTCCACCTCACGTGCGCCGGGTGCGCCGGTTCCGTTGACGCACACCGGATTTCCGTTGAACGACACGGTGACCCGATCGGGATCCAGTTCGATGGGCGCGATGCCCACCGCGGCCAGCACCCGGCCCCAGTTCGGGTCGGAACCGAAGAACGCGGTCTTGACCAGCGAGTCGCGGGCGACCGCGCGGGCGGCGATCAGCGCCTCGTCCTCGCTCACCGCGCCGGTGACGGTGATCTCGACGCGCTTGGTGACTCCTTCGGCGTCGGCCATCAGCTGCGCGGCGAGGTCGTCGCAGACCGCGAGCACCGCGGCGTCGAGTTCGTCCTGGCTCGGGGTGACACCACTCGCGCCGTTGGCCAGCAGCAATACGGTGTCGTTGGTCGAGCAGGAGCCGTCGACGTCGAGCCGGTCGAAGGTCAGCCGGGTCGCGTTGCGCAACGCGGCATCCAGCTGCTGCGGGGTGGCGGCGGCGTCGGTGGTGACCACTACGAGCATGGTGGCCAGGGACGGGGCGAGCATGCCCGCTCCCTTGGCCATCGCGCCGACGTTCCATTTGTCGGCGTGGTGGAACGCGGCCTGCTTGGGCACGGTGTCGGTGGTCATGATGGCGTGCGCGGCGTCGGTGCCGCCGGACAGGCCGCCCGCCATCTCGTGCACGATCTCGGTCACGCCGGGCAGCAGTTTGTCCATCGGCAGCCGGTCACCGATCAAACCCGTTGAGCAGACCGCGATTTCGCCCGCTCCGGTTTCGGTTCCCCAGTTGCTCAACGCTTTCGCCAGTTCCTCGGCGGTGGCATGGGTGTCCTGGAATCCACCCGGCCCGGTGCACGCGTTGGCGCCGCCGGAGTTGAGGATCACCGCGCGCAGGCGGCCGCTGGTGAGCACCTGCTGCGACCACAGCACCGGCGCGGCCTTCACCTTGTTGCGGGTGAACACGCCCGCCGCGGCGTAGTCGGGCCCCTCGTTGAAAACCAGTGCCAGATCGAGCTTTCCGTTGGCCTTGATGCCGGCTGCGATACCGGCGGCCCGGTATCCGAGCGGTGCGGTCACACCCTGGGTGCGGACCAGTTTGCCGCCGGCGATATCGGTGTCGGTCACGGTGCCACTCCTACGGTGGAAAGTCCGGCGGTCTCGTCGAGACCGAGAGCGAGATTCATCGATTGCACCGCGGCGCCCGCGGTGCCTTTGGTCAGATTGTCGATCGCGCCGATCACCACCAGCGTGCGAGCGGCGGTGTCGACGGCGACCTGGAGGGTGATGGCGTTGGAGCCGACCACCGAACCCGTCTGCGGCAGTACGCCTTCGGGCAGCAGATGGATGAACGGTTCGTCGCCGTAGGCCTTGTCGTAGACGGCGCGAGCGGCGGCCAGGTCGGCCACCGCGCCCGCGGCGTCGGGGCGCAGGCGCGCGGTGCAGGTGGCCAGGATGCCGCGCGGCATCGGCGCCAGCACCGGCGTGAAAGAGACTGTGACATCGCCGATGTCGGCGCCCGTGGCCGCGGCCGCGGCCTTCAGGTTCTGCGCGATCTCGGGGGTGTGCCGGTGCGCGCCGGCGATGTTGTAGGCGCGGACCGAGCCCATCACCTCCGAACCCAGCAAACCCACGTCGAGTTTGCGGCCGGCGCCCGAGGTGCCGCTCACCGCGACCACGGTCACATCCGGTTCGACGATGCCCGCCCCGACCGCCGGGGCCAGGGCCAGACTCGACACCGTCGGATAGCAGCCCGGCACCGCGATCCGGGTGGCCCCGCGCAGCTGTTCCCGGGCGCCGGGCAGCTCGGGCAGACCATAAGGCCAGCTGCCGGCATGCGGAGATCCGTAGTAGGTCTCCCAGTCCTCCGGATCGGTGAGCCGGAAATCGGCCCCGCAGTCGATGATCACGGTGGACTCCGGCAGCTGCTGCGCGATGGCGGCCGACTGCCCGTGCGGCAATCCGAGGAACACCACGTCGTGGCCGGCCAGCACCTCCGCCGTGGTCGCCTCGAGCACCCGATCGGCCAGCGGCAGCAGATGCGGCTGCAACTGCGCCAGCCTGGTCCCGGCATTGGATCCCGCGGTCAGCGCCCCGATCTCGAGGCGCCCGGCTCGGTACTCCGGATGCCCCAGCAGCACACGCAGGACCTCACCGCCCGCGTATCCGCTCGCACCAGCCACCGCGACCCGTACCACGGGCCCACTCGAGGTATCCGCCATGTGATGATTATGCACGATCATGCAAGCTCATTCACGAGCGGGGTGGACGCCACGGATACCGACCTGGTCACCGCGGGTCGGGACGCGCGGGGCACACGCTCAACGAGTCGTGTGCGCACCGCCATTGACATGCAGCGTCTGGCCCGTGATGTGGCGCGCACCGGCGGAGGCCAGGAAGTAGACCGTTTCCGCGACGTCGCTCGGGCGCCCCGCCCGCCCATTGTGTGTGGCGTCGATCAGCGCGGTCCGCCGTTGTTCGCTGAGTTCGCCGCGAAAGAAGCCGGTCTCGGCGATATAGCCGGGAGCGACCGCGTTGGCCGTCAGCCCTCGCGCACCCACGGTCGACGACAGGCCGGCGGTCCACGCCGCCAGCGCCGCTTTCGCCGCGCCGTACGAGGACGCCGCGTACTCGGCGCCGATGGAACCGATGGTGATGATCGAGCCGCCCGGCCGCAATTTGTCGAGCACCGCCGTGGTGGTCAGGACAGCACTCAGCAGATTGGCGTCCAGATTCGCCCGCCACGCCGCGGCCACCTCGTCGAGGGACGCGGGGTGCCCACCGGACCGGCCCAGGTCGGTGTTGCCGCCCGCCATGTTGACCACCACGTCGAGGTCGGCGCCCAATTCGTCGGCCATCTCCGCCACCGCCTGCGGATCGGTCGCGTCGCAGACGATGGGTTCGGCGTCGATCTCGGCCGCGGCGCGAGCGAGGCGCTCCGCGTTTCGGCCGGTGATGATCACGGTGTCCCCGTCGGCGCGGAAACGAGCCGCGGTCGCCTTGCCGATCCCGTTTCCACCGCCGGTGACGAGCACGATACGACCCATGACAATGACCCCTCTGCTATTCTTCAGCCCTAACGTTTAGCTCTAAACGTACCGAGGAGAGTGCGGCTGTGTCCACCGATCGTGATGCCGAGAACTACCCGATCGGGTCGATCTCCGCGCGCTGGCCCGCGGCCGATATCGCGGCGGCGTGGCAGCGGGAGCTGCCGGGCGTGCGCACCGAATCCATCGAGATCATCACGTCCGTGTGGCGGATCGCGAAAGCCCTCGCCGACGACCGGCGACGCACCCTGAGCGAACTCGGAGTCGACCCCTCCACGCTGGATCTCCTCAGTGTGATCAGGCGTTCGGGACCACCGTACGAACTCACGACTCGCGAGATCACCGACCGGACGATGATCACCGCGGGGGCCGTTTCGCAGCGCATCGCCCGCGCGGAGCAGGCGGGGCTGGTGGAACGATCACCGTCGTCCGTGTCGCACCGGGCGGTCGCCGTCCGGCTCACCGAAGCCGGTCACCGGACGATCGAAGCCACCGTGCGTCAACTCCTCGAGCACGAGGCAGACCTCATCAGCGCTCTCGGCCCCGCCGAGCGAGTGACCTTGACCGGCCTTCTCGCCGGGCTGGAACAGGCACTCGTCACGCCGCGACAATGATCACGCCGAGCCACCCGCCGGACCCGTTCGAAATAACAGGTGGCCCCGCGGTATTCGAGTTGTTAACCTTCTGCGGTCCGACCTGATCACGCGAGGGGGTGAGTCCCATTTTCACGGCATTCCTTGGGCGCTCCCCGTTCTCACGATCGGACGATTGACGCACGTCGTCATCGGGAGCGCTCGTCCGAGCGATCCCGAAAGGGGACGACAATGCACTCTTCCGAACTCATCGTGACGCGCATCGCGGACCGGCAGTGGCAGGCGCGGACCGGCGACCGGGTGGTCGGGTGTGGCGAGGCCTCGCCGCGGCCCGATGGGCGACTGTTCCTCAGCATCGACTCCTGGCAGGCCGACGCCTTCGATCGGCTCGCGACCGCCATGCTGGCCGAGCTACCCACACCGCTCTACACGGTGGTCGACGAGGCCGACCTCGAACTGACCGCGCACTGGCGCCGGGCGGGTCTGGCGACCCGGCGGCGCGAATGGGAATACCGGGTTCCCACCGATCCGGCGATCACAGGGCTCGCTTCAGCGCCGCCGCCCGGCGTCGAGATCCTGGATTTCGGTGTGGCCGAGGCGGATTCACTGCGCGAACTGGACCGCACCGTACGCGCCGAAGTCGAGGCCGCCGCCGGTTGGCAGACCATGCCGGCCGAGGTGATCTCCCGACCGATCGATCCCGCGCACTACGTGGTGGCAGTGCAGGCCGGCCGCTATGCCGGACTGTGCCGCGTGACGCAACCGACTCGGCTACCGCGCATCGGCCTGATCGCGGTCCGCGCCGAGGCGCATCGGCGCGGCATCGCCCGGGCCCTGCTGGGCCTAGCGCTGGGCGCACTGCACCGCGCCGGAAAGGCGTGGGCATCGGCCGAAATCGATGAATCCAACGCGGCGGCCACCGCCCTGTTCGAGGGCATCGGCGCCGAGCGGTCGAACAGCACGCTGGAGTTGGTGTGGCGATGAAGAAAGGAGCGATCGAAGTTCAGGGGCACGTCGTGGAGTGTCTGCGCAACGCCACGTTCACGGTGGAACTCCCCAACGGCCACACAGTCCTCGCGCATCTGTCCGGCAAGGTCCGGATGAACTACATCAAGATCCTCCCGGACGACCGGGTCCTGGTGGAGCTCAGCCCCTATGACCTGACCAGGGGCCGAATCCTGTTCCGCTACCGGAGTTAGCACCAGGACGGGACGGTGAGGTTCAACCCGACGCTCTGCGCAACGAGGCCACGCGCGCCGTCACGCAGACGTCGGCCGTCCCTGGCTGAACTTTCCGTGTAAACCTCCGCAAAATTCTAGCGGGTATCGGCCATTCTCTAGATTTGTTGCTGCAACAACAGTTATTGTTGTTGCAGCAACAAACTGGAGGCGGCCATGATGTACTCGTTCACCGAAGAAGCGGTAATAGCAGGCGATATCGACCGGATCTGGGCGGTAGCCACGGACGTCGCGCGCTGGGCCGAATGGGATCCGCACGAGGAGAAGGCCCGCCTCGACGGGCCGTTCGCCCCGGGAACCAAGGGGTGGGTGAAGCCCAAGGGGGCACCCGCGGGGCCGTTCACGATCGTCGAGGTGGAACCCGGACGGTCGTGGACCAGCGAGGCGGGCCTGCCGTTCGGCAAGTTGCGAGGCCGGCGCACCTACGAGCCACTGGGCGACGGCACGGTGCGGGTAGCGGAGAACGTGGAGGTCCACGGGCCGATGGGACCGCTGTTCAAACTCATCTGGGAAAAGGGCATGCGGGCGGATATGCCGCGCACCTTCGCGGCGTTGGCGGCTGAGGCGGCACGGCGTGGCTGAACGATCGGCGCGGGCCGTACCCCAGGGGCCGCTCATGTCCCCTGGGTTCTGGTTGCATCACGCCGCCCTCGAGTGGCGAGCAACGCTGGAACGGAACCTGCGCCCGCTCGGACTGACACCGACGCAATTCAATCTGCTGGCCTCCACCGGATGGCTGGCCCGCCACGAGGCACTCCCCACTCAACAGCAGGCGGCGGACATGGCGGGCACCGACCGGATGATGGCGTCGCGGGTGATCCGTGTCCTGGAGGAGCGCGGCCTGCTCCGCCGCCACCCCGACGCCGCCGACGCCCGTGCCTTCCGGCTCGAACTCACCGCCGCGGGAAGGGATTTGGCGTCCGCGGCAATCAGGGTCGCCGTAGACACCGACGACCAGATCTTCGGTGCCCATGGCGATCTTCTGCGCGAACACCTCCGCCCGATCGCCGCCCACCGGGTGCCGGCAGAACGGCCGACCGAGTGAAGCGGTACCGCGCAACCTGATCCAGCAGCGGCCGAAAGAACATGCGTTGCCGCAGCGAAGTCGGCCTGCCTCGTGCCCACTACCGAGTTCAGCCGATCAGTGCGCGCAGTGGTCAGCCCATCTCCTCCCCCGATCCACAGCGCCGCTTCACTGTTGAGGTAGACGCGGTTCCGAAGGCGGCGTGCCACTGGGGCCCGCATGGACTGTGGGAGCGGAGGATGAGTCCGGGCCGCCGGGCTGTTCCGGTGCGGACGCGTAACCCGGTTGCGGACCCGCCGCGCCCGCCGGTGCGGCGTCTTGGTGAGCGTGCGGCGACGGCGTGCCGGCGGCGTACGGAGCGAGCGGGTAGCCCGGCGCTCCCGGGTAGGCCGGTGTGGGGGCACCCGGATAGCCGGCAGCGGCAGCGCCCGTATACGACGGCCGGCCATCAGGCGTGGGAGTGGGCGACGGAGACTCGGGGGCCGCATGGATCGCGGGAGCCGGATAGCCGGGTGTACCGGCCGGGTAGGCGGGAGGCGCGACGGGATAGGCCGGTGCTGCTGCGCCGGGATGCGCCGACCAGGGCTGCGGTGCGGGAATCGGCGGTGACGCATGGGTGCCGGGATGAGCCGTCGCCCCCGGATGGAGCTCCACGCCGGGGTAACCGGGGACGGGTGCCGCCGGGGTGTCCGGCTTACCGACGATCAGAGCTACCACAGCGGCGAGGATCGCGACGGCTGTGGGGATGACCAACCAGTTTCCGCTGTCGGACAGGCGCGTGTAGTGGACGAAGCAGATGGTGAGGATCTCCTGCGCGGTCGCGATGAACACCGCACCCGAACCCAGCGATGCGATGACGCGGACTCGTCCGTAACGGGAGCCGGTGGAGGCCAGCAGAATGCCGCCGGCCAGGGCGGTCAGCGAGCACACCCAGAACACGATGAGATGCGCGCCGTTTCCGTATTCCCAGAAGCCGTAGCCGTGCGCGGATATCAACCCCCATATCGACTGCGCCATACCGAGAACAGCCGCTACCGCCGAGGCGATGCCCGCCACGATATCGGCGACAGAACGGTTACCCGGCGGCCGGGTCCCCGAGAACGGCTGAGCACCAGGGTAATTCGGTGGCACACCCCAGCCCGGTGGTTGCGGTGCGGGATATCCGGGCTGGTACGGGTTCACCATCGATCGGGACTCCTTGTCGGCATCGCTTGTGGCTCAGCCTAAGCGAGTGCCGAGGTCCGCGCGGGTTCACCGGCATACGCAGTGACGCCCCCCGGGGCGCGGCCCTGCGTCACCGTCGACGCGGCCGTCATCGTCGACCCGGTCGCCGCGGCATGGGCGGGCTAGGTCGACGCCATGCAGACCATCGGCTGGAGCACAAAGTTGTTGCCGGGGTTCGCATCCGGCGTCGTGCTCGTCACCCTGGCGGTGACCAGCTCCAGCGTGCGCGCGGTGCCGACCGTGTAGTTGGCGATTTCTCCCGGCGCCAGCGTGGGCTTGATAATGGATCCGGACGGGCCGAACGGCGTCCAATAGGTCACCGCCACATTCTCCGCGGTCGCGGTGCCGATATTGCGGACGATCACCTGCAACGGCGGCGGAAACCCGGGCAGCGCCCCGCCGCAGTAGGTGTAGACCTCCACATCGGCACCGGCCGGATCGGCATGTGCCGCAACGCCCAGCCCGGCCGTGGTCGTGGCCGCCATCGCCAGTCCGGCGGCTACCGCACAGATACGCCCGATCTTCATAGGAACCTCCCGCTCGATGAGCTCTCGTACGGAGTATCGAGCCCCTCGAGGGACCTGTTATGCCCCGAAATACGTGGGCGCGAGACCTGCGCCGACCGAGCGGGCGCAACAAACCGCCTGGTTCCGCCGCCTCGGAGGCGCCGCACCAGTTTGGCGATAACTCACGAATCGTCGTTCACTTTCCGCTATCGTCGCGCTCGTCGGGACGGTGTCCCGGCGGGGCCGTGTCGCGGCGGCGAGGCAGGTCCCTCTCGACCGGCGGTCGTGTCGGAGCCGTCGGCGGTGTTGTGGAGGAGCAGGATGTACCCCGGTGCGCATGTCGATCATTTCCCTGATAAACCGGCGGTCGTGCTGGCCGAGAGCGGGACGGCGCTGACCTACCGCGAGCTCGAGGACAACTCCGTCCGCCTCGCGCGCCATCTGTACGACGCTGGCCTGCGCAAGGGCGATCACATCGCGCTGCTGTCCGGCAATACGCTCGAAGTCTACGAGGTCTACTGGGCGGCGTTGCGATCCGGCCTTTACATCACGGCCGTCAACCGGCATCTGTCCGCGGACGAGATCAGCTATATCGTCAACGATTGCGGCGCGCGGGCGCTCATCGTGTGGGCGGAGCTGGCGGATGTGGCGCAGCGGGTGGTCGAGCAGACCCCCGAGGTCGAGATCCGGCTCGCCTTCGGCGGGGATGTCCACGGCTACGAATCATATGAAAAGGCTTCGGCCGCAGCGTCTTCCGAACCGCTGCCGGATCAGCCGCGCGGCGCCGACATGCTGTATTCGTCGGGCACCACCGGCCGCCCGAAGGGCATCAAGCATCCGCTGCCGGATCGGCAGGTCGGCGATCCGCCGGGCGACACCTACACCGCCGTCTTCGGCCCGCTCTACGGATTCGACACCGACACCGTCTACCTGTCGCCGGCGCCGCTGTATCACGCCGCGCCGTTGCGGTTCGGCGGCGTGGTTCACGCCCTCGGCGGAACCGTGGTGGTGATGGAACGCTTCGACGCCGAACAGGCGCTAGCCGCGATCGAACGCTATCGCGTCACCCACAGCCAGTGGGTGCCGACGATGTTCGTGCGCATGCTGAAACTGGATGAGAGCGTGCGTGCCCGCTACGACGTCTCGAGTATGCGGGTCGCCGTCCACGCCGCCGCGCCGTGTCCGGTGGAGGTGAAGCAGGCGATGATCGACTGGTGGGGGCCGGTGCTGCACGAGTACTACGCCTCGACCGAAGGAAACGGCGCCACATTCATCGACAGCGAGCAGTGGTTGCGCAAACCCGGCTCGGTCGGGCCGGCGGGTCTGGGCGCCGTTCGCATCTGCGACGACGACGGCCGCGAGTTGCCCGCCGGTGAGATCGGCACCATCTATTTCGAACGCGAGGAAGTCCCGTTCGACTACCACAACGATCCGGAGAAGACCGCGAAGGCGATCCACCCCGACCATCCGACCTGGACCACCACCGGCGATATCGGCTATATCGACGCCGACGGGTTCCTGTTCCTGACCGATCGCAAAGCGTTCATGATCATCTCCGGCGGCGTGAACATCTACCCGCAGGAAATCGAGGACGCCCTCGCCCTGCATCCCGATGTCCTCGATGTGGCGGTAATCGGCGTACCCGACGAGGAGATGGGCGAATCGGTGAAGGCGGTCGTCCAGCCCGCACCCGGCGCCGAACCGGGACCCGAACTGGCACAACGACTCCGCGACTTCCTGCGCGAGCGCATCGCCCACTACAAGGTGCCGCGCAGCATCGATTTCGCCGACGAATTGCCTCGGACGCCGACGGGCAAACTGGTCAAAGGCAAGCTGCGCGAGCAGTACGCGTGAGTGTTGCCGGGCGGGGAGCTCCCCGCCCGGCAACCGCGAAACACGCTGAGTCATAGTCTGTTTCAGCGCGGCACGTTGCGCAGGTTCGATCGCGCCATGTCGATCATGCGGCCCACACCGCCGGTGAGCACGATCTTGCTGGCCGCGAGCGCGAAGCCGCGTACCTGCGCAGCGGTGATGTGCGGCGGGAGGGACAGGGCGTTGGGGTCGGTGACGAGGTCGACCAGGGCGGGGCCCGGATGTTCCAGCGCGTCGGAGACGGCGTTCCGGATGGCGAACGGGTCGGTCACCCGCGCCGCGTGGATGCCGGCGGCGCGGGCCACGGCGGCGAAATCGACCGGGGCGTGGTCGGTTTCGAAATTCGGCAGGCCATCCACCAGCATTTCCAGCCGCACCATACCCAGCGACGAATTGTTGAAGACGATGATCTTCACCGGCAGCCGATGCAGCGCCACGGTGAGCAGTTCCCCCATCAGCATGCCCAGTCCGCCGTCACCGGACATCGAGATCACCTGCCGGTCCGGATAGGCGAATTGCGCGCCGATGGCATGCGGCAGGGCGTTGGCCATTGTGCCGTGCAGGAACGACCCGATCACCCGGCGGCGGCCGTTCGGGGTCAGATAGCGGGCCGCCCACACATTGCACATGCCGGTGTCGACGGTGAAGATCGCGTCGTCGGAGGCGAGTTCGTCGAGGATGTCGGCGGCGTATTCGGGGTGAATCGGCTTGTGGTCGGCGACATTTCGGGTGTATGCGTCGACGACCTGCTCGAGCAGCCGGCAGTGCTCGCCGAGCATGCGGTCCAGGAATTCGCGGTCTGATTTCTGCTCCAGCAGGGGCAGGACCGCGCGCACGGTGTCGCGAACGTCGCCGTGCACGGCCAGTTGCAGTGGCGTGCGGCGGCCGAGGCGGGCGGCATCATGGTCGATCTGCACGGTGTTGGTTCCCGGCAGGAATTCGTCGTAAGGGAAATCGGTGCCGAGCAGGAGAACCAGATCGGCCTCGTGCATGGCCTTGTAGCAGGCGCCGTAGCCGAGCAGGCCGCTCATTCCCACGTCGTAGGGATTGTCGAACTGGATCCATTCCTTCCCGCGCAGGCTGTGCCCGATGGGTGCGTGCAGCATCTCGGCGAGCCGCATCACCTCCTCGTGCGCGTCGCGCACGCCCGCACCGCAGAACAGGGTGACGGTACGTGCCGCGTTCAGCGCATCGGCGAGCGCCCGCACCTGGCCGGCGACGGGCATGACGCGGCCGAGTTCGGAGACGAGGCTCGTTTCGCCGGTCGGATGCGCGGCGTCCAGCTGGGCGACATCGCCCGGGAGCACCACCACCGAGACCTCGTTGCGCGCCAGCGCATGCTGGATCGCGATCCGCAGCATGCGCGGCATCTGCTCGGGCCGGCTGATCATCTCGCAGTATCCGCTGCATTCGACGAAGAGCCGTTCCGGATGCGTTTCCTGGAAGAACTGCGTGCCGATCTGATCGGAGGGGATGTGGGAGGCCAGTGCCAGGACCGGTGCTCCGGTGCGGTGCGCGTCGTAGAGGCCCTGGATGAGGTGGGTGTTGCCCGGGCCGCAACTGCCCGCGCAGACGGCCAGGCGGCCGGTCAATTGCGCCTCCGCCGCGGCGGCGAAAGCGGCGGCTTCCTCGTTGCGCACATGCACCCATTCGATCTGCGGGGTGCGGCGCACCGCGTCGACGATCGGATTGAGGCTGTCCCCCACCACGCCGTAGATCCGCCGCACTCCGGCCTGTACGAGAACCTGCACGAATTGGTCGGCCACATTCGTTTTCGCCATGCGCTCTCCTCCACCGCTGTGATCGGCGCCGGCGTATTCGCCGTCGCCCGGAGCCGAAGCTCCCTTCCCGGATGAACAGATTCGCGATCGCCACGAATACTACCGGGCAGGGCGGAGCGGAAATGTCGGCGGACATCACGCCTGGCCGCTGTACCGCCGTCGGTGAAATTGCGATTCGCATATTCACAACGCATTTCGGCCGGATGAACGACCGGTTCTCCCATCGATACCTCCTGATCCGAAGTGGTTGGCGGACAGTGGATACCGACCCGCGACAGGTGGTCGGTAACCGACTGCCGATACGTCGGGCAACCGGCACACGTCATTGATCACACACCGCTGTGATTTGGATGTGATAGGTGATCGGACGTTCGTACATCGGTGCGCTCCTGCGTGTTTCGGCAATGGCGGGCCCGATAGCCAGTACACTCCACACGTCCCGCATCCGGAATGGGCCAGTGCCCGAATGCTTTTCACGGATCCCGGACATTCACTACGGGGACCGAACTTCGAACGCCACCACAGGGTGGCTTCCAGAAACAGGCTCGATCGTCAGGGAGGCTAAAGATATGTCCGTCACCGGCAGCACCCTCGCCCGCCGCGCCCTGGGGCGCGAACTGCGCCGCCTCCGCGAGGCCAAGGGGTTGAAACAGGCCGCCGCCGCCCGCGCCGCCGAAACCTCACCCCAGTCCATCGGCCGCATCGAGGAGGGGCTGTCCACGAGAACCACTGGGCTGCAGGTGAATGCTCTGTGCGATTTCTATGAGGCGTCGGATGAGGAACGGCGGACCTTGCTGAGGTTGGTATCCGAGGTGCGGGCATCACGGGAGCGTGGAGGTGGGTGGTGGAGGAGTTATGCCGATGAACTCGGCACCGGTTTCGACCACTACCTCTCGCTGGAAGAGGCCGCCTGCAAGATGATCGCATGGAAGGTCGCGATCGTCCCCGGCCTGCTCCAGACGGCCAGTTATCGCCGCGCCATAGCCTGGACCGAGTCGCCAACCGCCCCCTCCGAACAGATCGAGAAGCGAGTGGAGATGGCAACGCATCGACAAGCCCGTCTCGACGACCCCGCCTTTACGATGGACGTGCTGCTGTGGGAGGCCGTTCTGCGAGACCAGATCGGCGGGCCGGCTGTCATGTGCGACCAGCTCCTGCACCTCACGAAAGTCACTCAGAGGCCCAATGTTTCGGTCCGCGTCGTCCCGTTCGGAGCGACGAACCACCTCGGCTCGTGCGTCGGCTCGGCGATCCTGATGGAGTTCCCCGTGCTTCCGCACTCCAGGATCACCGAGCCACCTATCGTCTATGTCGAAGAATTCGCCGGGGACTTGTACCTCGAACGCGAACCCGAAGTGAACCGTTATAGGGCTGCGCTGCAGGAGATCAGCCGTGTAGCGTTGGATCAGGACGTGTCCAGAGATCTGATCCTGGCGGTAGCGAAGGAGTTCGCGAGTGAACATTGATCTATCCGGCGCCCAATGGTTCAAGTCCAGCCGCAGCACATCTCAGAAGGAGTGCGTCGAGGTCGCGCACTTGAGCGAAGGCCACGTCGGCGTCCGCGACTCCAAGAACCCCACCGGCCCAGCCCTCGTCTTCGCCCCCACCGAGTGGGACGCGTTCACCGCCCGACTCGAGAGCGGCGGCTTCGACCTCACCTAACCGTCTGTGCCACAAGGGCGTTCGAGCCAATACGCTCGAACGCCCTTGTCGTATCGTCATATCCACAAAGCTTCGAGCCGGAAACCTTCGTCCGTTACACAGAGACCGGCCACCCCCGGCGGCATTTCCCGCCGCCATCCCGACGCGCCAAGCTCTGCCGTCAGTCACTCCCAGTGGAGGTTGAGCGCCTAAAGTACAGCAAGCCAGTCGTTACTATATGTTAAGCACCATAAAGTATAGTAACGAGGCGCTTACTATACTTTGCCGCTTCAAGGAGCCTGATATGAGTTGGCCGTCGCACCGCAAGGAGAAGCGGGACTGGCAGGCGCGCGTACGGCAGGGCTCTCGCGCCGATCGCCTACTCGACCGCGTCGAGGTCTCCATTCCCCCGAGCATCGCGGAACTCGACTTCGACGCTGTCGGCTCGGTCGCTCGCGCACAGGAGGACGCCGTCATCGCGGTGGCGCGGCTGGAAGCCGGCTTCGGGGCCTACCTCGCACCCCTGGCAGACTTTCTGCTGCGTAGCGAATCGGTGGCGTCGTCGAAGATCGAGCACATCGACGCGGGCTGGCGAGCGTTCGGCAAAGCCGTCGCGGGAGCCAAGGCAAGCGACGAGGCCCTGTCGCAACTGGCGGCGGTTCGGGCCTTGGCGGCCATGGTCGATCGAGCGGCACACGAGGACATCACACTCGAGATGCTGCTCGACGCCCATCGCACGCTGATGTCGCCGGACTACTACACCGCCCGCGATTCGGGGCAATTGCGCGACGTCCAGAACTGGATCGGCGGCAGCGATTACACGCCCCTCGACGCACTGTATGTACCACCGCCGCCGGATCTGGTTCCCGCGATGATGGCCGACCTGCTGCGCTTCGCCAATCGAACCGATGTGCCGATCGTCGCGCAGGCCGCGATCGCCCATGCTCAATTCGAGTCGATTCACCCGTTCACCGACGGCAACGGACGTATCGGAAGGGCGTTGATCAGCGCGATTTTCCGGCGTCGCCGGCTCACCCACCGCGTGACTGTTCCGTTGGCGTCGGTCATGCTTGCCGACACCCACCGCTATTTCGCTCACCTCGACGGCTATCGTGCGGGACGCGCCGACGAACTGGTCGAGTACTTCGCTCACGCCGCGATCCATTCCAGCTCGGCAGCTGAAGAGTCTGCCCTCGCCTTGAGCGGACTACCGCAGCGCTGGGCCGCTGTCTCCCGACCGCGGGCGAGGTCGGCGGACGAGGCCCTGCTCGAAGCTCTCCTCGACAATCCGATCCTCAATGTGGAGATCGCGCAAAACCTCACCGGCACAACTGAAGCCAGCACATATCGCGCGCTGGATCGCCTGACCGCCGCCGGCATCCTGGAGGTGCTTTCCGAGAGCAGACGCAGCCGCGTCTGGGCCGCGGTCGACGTGATCGCGGAGTTGGACGCGCTGAGCGCCGCGATCGGGAAACGAACTTTGCGCGGTGGTTAGCCGGCGAGCCCGTCACCTGCTGAAATCGGCGTCGGACTCGGCACGTCCGCCGCCCGTTCCGGCTTCCGCAGCGGAGCCGTGAGGGCGGCCGAGAGCGCGACGGACAGTCCGGCACCCACGATGATCCACCAGCCAGGATGGCTGGCGACCGCCAGCGTCTGCGCCGGGTGCGTCCCGATGCCGGGTACGACGACCGCACCGACCACCGCAACTCCCAATGCTTGCCCGACCTGGCGGCCGGTCGACGCGGCCGCGGAGGCGACACCGGCCTGTTCCGGGGACATGCCTGCCACCGTGGTCGCCGTGATGGGCGCGTTGAGCATGCCGAAGCCCACACCGAACAGGACGAACGACGACACCACCGACCATCCGGATGTGGCCGGCGTCAGACCGGTCAGCAGGAGGGCCGCGGCGGCGATTCCGAAACCGCTGAGCAGCAACGGGATTCGCGGTCCATAGGTTGCGGTCAACCGGCCCGATATCGGCGCGACCAGCAGTACGGTCATGGCCACCGGCAGGAGGAATATCCCGGCGGCCGCCGCCGACAGGCCGCGGGCGTCCTGGAGATAGAACGTCGTCACCCACAGATACCCTCCGGCGGCGGCCATCCCGATCAGCGCCATCACCACACCGCCGGCGAAACCGCGCCGCGCGAACAGTCTCGGATCGATCAGCGGTTCCGGATGTCCCAGCTCGTATCGCACCAGCGCCACAGCCGCCCCGGCGGCCACGGCCATCACCACCGCGACCGCCGCCCCTCCGATGGCGCGGCCCTCGATGATCGCGTACGTGGCCGATGCGAGCACGACCACGACCAGCACCTGGCCGACCGGATCGGCGCGGCGCGGACGCGTCGCCGCCGATTCCGGCACGAACAGCGCGCACAGCGCGATCGCCGCCACACCGATCGGCAGGTTGATCCAGAACACCGACCGCCAGCCCACCGAACCGACCAGCACTCCCCCGAGAATCGGACCGATCGCCATACTGAGGCCGTACACACCGCTCCAGACGCCGAACGCTCTGGCACGCCGCGGAGTCGGAACCGATGCGTTTTCGTCATCGGTACTCTGATTCGCGTGCCCGCCACTCTGGACATCGTCGCGCTGCGCAGCCTCGTCGCCGTGGCTACCTGCGGCGGTTTCCACCGGGCCGCGCGCGCCCTGCACCTCACCCAGTCGGCGGTGAGCCGGCACGTACAGCGGCTCGAGGATGCGCTCGGCGTCGAACTCGTGGTCCGTGAGGGCCGCGGCATTCGCTTCACACCGGCGGGCGAGCGACTGCTCGGACATGCCCGGTCCATCCTCGACGCGCACGACGACGCGGTCACCGATGTCGGCGGGCCGGCCGACGAGCTGACCGTGGGCGCCATGGACCACGCGGCCGATCTGCTCCTTCCCGAGCTGGTCGATCGGTTGCGGGAACGCTTCCCCGCCCGGCGGATTCAGGTTCGTCTCGGCCGGAGCGCGCGACTGCGCGAGTCCGTCGACCACGGCAGCGTGGACGTCGCCCTTGTCTTGGAGCGTCTTGCCCGAGACGACCTGCCGCCAGAATCGCCTGCGTCCCGGGTGATTCCGACACGCTGGGTCGGATCATCGACCTGGCTGGGCGGGGGCGCACCGGTGCCGCTGGTGCTGTTCGATCATCACTGCGGCTTGCGATCCGGAGCAGTGGACACCCTGGCCGCGGCGCGAATCGGTTACACCGTCGCCGCCGAAGCGCCGGATCTGACGGGCATTCACGCCGCGGTCCGCGCGGGTCTGGGCGTCACCGTCCTGCCCGAGCTGGGTCGTCTGCCCCCACGGCTGCGGACCATCGGCGAGCTGCCGGCGCCACCGCCCGTCGTCGTCGGAATCCGGATCGGCGGACATGTCGAGCCGGAGGTGGCCGATGCCGTCGCCACCCTGTTCGGAGATCTGCTGCACGAGCACCTGAACGCGTAACACGTCGTGAGCGGGACCAGCGAGCCGCGCTCGGTCCCACGGCCACCATTGCGATGTCATTCCCCACGCTTGCCCGGACCCTCCACGATCACTTCGGGTTCCGCCGGCCGCCCCGGCCACGGGCGCTCGGCGACCACCGGGAACTGACCCGTGTGATCGTGGCGAATCGCCGCTATCCGCAACACTTTCCGGCGCGTGAGGAACCATCCTCCGACCAGTACGGGACCCATGACGCAGATCGTGGCCACGACCGCCCAGCGTTGGATCGGGTCGCTGCTGCAAGCCATCAGGGCGATCACGGCCACCAGGAACACGAGGGTGGCGATACCGGTGTAGGGGGCGCCGATCATGCGGTAGGCGGGACGGTGGGAGATGCCGTCCCACCAGCGTCGCCACAGGCGCAGCTGACAGAGCAGAACCACCATCCACGAGACGATCGTGCCGAGTGCGGAGACGTTCAGCACGATCTCGAAAGCCTTGTCCGGCACCACCGCGTCGAGCCCGACGCCGACCAGCGCGAGCGCGCCGGTGGCCAGGATGCCGACGTAGGGCACGCCGGTGCGCGACATGCGGCCGGCGACGGCGGGGGCACTTCCGTTCGCCGACATCGAGCGCAGGATGCGGCCGGTGGAGTACAGGCCGGCGTTGAGGCTGGAGAACGCGGCGGTGAGCACGATCAGGTTCATCATCGATCCGGCGGCGGGGACGCCGATGCGGGCGAAGAAGGTGACGAACGGACTCTCGCCGTCACGAAAGGCGGTGTAGGGCAACAACAGTCCGAGCAGGACGAGTGAGCCGACGTAGAACACCCCGATGCGGGCGATGACCGAATTGATGGCGCGCGGCATCACCTCGTGCGGATTCTCGGTCTCCCCGGCCGCGATGCCGACCAATTCGACTGCGGCGTAGGCGAAGACGACGCCCGTGGTGACCGTGACGAGCGGCACCACACCGGTCGGGAACAGTCCGCCGTGATGAGCGATCACGCCGACCCCCGTCGCTTCGCCCCGGATCGCGAATCGGCCGGCGAGAAAGACCGAGCCCACGATCAGAAATCCGATGAGAGCGACGACTTTCACCAGCGCCACCCAGAATTCGAGTTCTCCGAACCATCGCACCGAGATCAAATTCGTGCCGACGACGGCGAGCAGCGCCACCAGTGCGATCACCCACTGCGGTACCACCGCGAACGCACCCCAATATCGGACATATGTCGCGATCGCGGTGATATCGACGATGCCGGTCATACACCAGTGAAAGAAATACATCCAGCCGACGGCGAATGCGAGTTTCTCGCCATAAAATTCGCGCGCGTAGGATACGAACGATCCGGACGACGGCCGGTACAGCACCAATTCCCCCAGCGCCCGTAGCACGAAGAAGACGAAGACACCGCACACCGCGTAGACCAGAAATAGCCCCGGACCAGCATCCGCGAGACGCCCGCCCGCACCGAGGAACAGCCCGGTGCCGATCACTCCACCGATCGCGATCATCTGCAGCTGACGGTTGCGTAACGACTTTCGGTAGCCGTCCTGCTCGGTATGCCACGCCGCGGCCAGAGCCGACAATTCGACGGGTCGGTGGTCTGTACTCATGACCGGACCTTCCGGTGGACAACATTGAATCTTCAAACAACGTACTGCCGCACAGCGGTGCGTTCACGAGTGGGAATATCGAAATACCGTGCGGTCGGTTCTCGCAAGTCGGCATCAGTGCCCGCTGTGCCGAGAAATTCACACCATACGAGACGAATTCGACAGCGCGGAATTCGTTGTCGCGGAACCGGCTTGCTGTCGCTGTCCGGCGATCGCCGATCCGGCCGAGCCGGCACCCGGCGATACCCTCCGGGGAATTGTCGCGAGGCGCCCCGGCGCGGAGGCTGATCTCGTGAACGACATTCGATACGGTCTGCTCCTCCCCGGCGGCGTCGCGCAGTTGGAGCGTGGCGGCGCGGCCCGCAGCCTGGCCGAGTTGGCGGTGACGGCCGAAGGGATGGGATTCGATTCGGTGTGGCTGGGCGATTCGCTGAGCCGGGCCCGGATCGAACCCCTGACGATCCTGGCGGCCGCGGCGGCGCTGACCGAGCGGATCACGCTCGGAACGGCCGCGCTGATGCCGGCCTACCGGCATCCGGTCCAGGCCGCCGCCACCCTCGCATCGCTGGACCAGCTCGCCTCGGGCCGGCTGATCCTCGGCGTCGGCGCCGGATTCCCGGAACTCAGCCGAGCCGAATTCGACCTGGTCGGCGTGGACTACCGAACCCGCTTCTCCCAGCTCGACGACACCGTGGACCTGTGGCGGCGGCTGTGGTCCGAGAACACCGACCCCTTCCACGGCAAGGTTCTGCACTACGACTGGTTGCCGGACGTGCCGCAGCCGCATCGGCCGGGCGGGCCGCCCATCTGGGCCACCGGTATCACGCCCGCGGCGCTCGCCCGGACAGGACGGCGCTACGACGGCTGGCTCCCCTACCCACCGGATGTCGACACCTACGTCGACGGCCTGACCGCGGTCCGAGCCGCCGCGACCGCCGCCGGACGAGCCGAATCATCCATCACGCCGGCGCTTTTCGCCACCGTCTACCTCAGTGACGATCCCGGCGAGGGCCGGGCAGCGCTGGACCGCTACGCACAGGCGACCTATCGGATGCCGGTCGAGACGGTCGAGACGATCCAGGTCCTGATGACCGGCACCACCGAACACGTTGCGGCGCAACTGGATCGGTACATCGCCGCGGGCGCCGAGCACATCCTCCTGCGCATCGCCGCCCTCGACCCGTCCGAGTTCGCCGGGCAACTGGCTCTGATGAAGCCCCTGCTACGGCCGTTGACGATATCGCGCTGATGTGCCACACATCACTTCTCCGCGCTGTCACACCGATCGCGTGAGCGGCATCTCGTGTTCGTTCACGACCACGATCACGACAGCAAGGACGACGTCATGGAATCCCGTTTCACCCTCACCGACAGCGCACTCGGCGCCAAGTTCGCCAAGCGATTCGGCAACACCAGCATGGTCATCCTCCAGTCGACGCTGCCCAAGGCCACCCAGGACCTGATGATGCTGCGCGTCAGCCAGATCAACGGTTGCGGCTGGTGCACCGACGTTCACAGCAAGGACCTCGCAGCCGCCGGGGAACCCGCGGTGCGCATCAACCTGGTCGCCGCGTGGCGCGAGGCGTCGGTGTTCTCCGAGGCCGAGCGGGCGGCGCTGGCGCTGGCCGAGGAGGGCACCCGCCTCGCCGACGCCCACCAGGGCGTATCGGACGAGACCTGGGCGCAGGTGCGCAAGCACTACGACGACGACCAGATCGCCGCACTGGTCGGCCTGGTCGCGCAGATCAACGCCGCCAACCGGCTCGGCGTGATCGTGCGCCAGCAGGGCGGCTCGTACGAGCCCGGTATGTTCGCCGAGATCGACGGCTGATCAGCGGGCGAAACGCGGTCCGGCCCAGGGGTAGACGGCCTGGGCCGGACCTCGGCGGGGTGTTACTGCGTGGCCTCGGACAGGATCGCAAGCACCGGTTCCGAGGTGTAGAACGGTTCGAGGCGTTCGCGAATCAGCTTGGCCAGCACGCCGTTTCGCTTCGCCGCCTCGACCACTACGGGGCCGTAGCGCAGGATCTCGGTGCGGATGTCGTCGGCGGACAGGCCCAGTTCGGGCAGCAGCGCGCCGAGGGTGTGGTCGCCGTATTTGGTGAAGAACACGTCGACACATTCGTCGAGGAGGACACCCACGTACTCCTTGTCGCGGGTGGTGACGACGATGCGATGGATCAGCAGGGCGAGTTCACGCAGGTCGGCCTGGGTCAGGTAGTCGCGCAGACCGCTGACCGGCTCACCGGCGTGCAGATCCCAGAACTCCATCGCCGCGCCGTGGACCGGTGCGTCGCGCAGCATTTCGCGGATCGCGTTGTTGGTGCGCTTGAGGGCGAACATCGCGCCCTTGCCGGCCATATCGCCGATGAAGGTGCCGCTGCTGGCCTTCTCGGCGGCCTTGCGGGCGGACTTGGCCGCGTTGGTGCCGAACGACACCAGCGATCCGACGCCCGGAACCTTGCTGGCCATCTGCCGGTTCGACTCCATGAAGTCGTCGATCAGCTTGTCGACGAATTTGGACGCCGCCTTCGCGACCAAGGGGCTTTCGGTCAGCCGCTCCAACAGGCGCTCCTGCGCCTGGTGCATGCCGAAGATCTTCTCCAGCAACGCTTCCACGGGTTCGCGGTCCACGACGTCGCCGAGGGTGTAGTCGTTGTTCTCGGCGATGTTGTCGTAGATGGCGTCGGCGAACACCGCCACCGAATCCTGGAGCACCGGGCTGCCGCCGATGCGGTTCACCACGGTGCGCACCGTCTGCCGGGCGTCGGCGACGGAGACCACATCGCGGAAGACGATGGTGTCGGCGACCGCCAGCACATCGTCGACGTCGCGGGCGACGACCTCGGCGAACCGATCTCCCGTCACCTCCGCGAGCAGGTAGTCCACTTGCGCGTCGAGCAGTTTCGCGGCGATGTCCTGTGCTGCGGTCATCGGTTCCCCTTCAGCTGTCCGGACCGCCGGACCAGCCGGAATCACACGTCGTCGCGCAGCGACTTCCGGATCTCGTCCAGGCGTTCCCGCGCGGCTTTCTCCCGCGCCTGCCATTGTTCGTCGGCGCTGCGGCCCGCCGGTGTCTGCCGGTCGAGTTCGCCCATCCCCTGGGCGGTGCCGTAGCGCTGCTCGACCTTATCGCGAACTGACTCGAAAGTAGGGACTCCGGATTCGGAATACCCGCCGGGCACCCCGAAGCCCTCCGGCGGCAGCGGCACACCCGAGCCCACCGCGACCTGCCCGAATCCGCCGGAAATCGGCGGCGGCACGGCGGCGGCAGCGCCGGGAGTGTCCGAACTCACATCGGGCTGGGGCTCGGCACGAGTGGGGCGGGCCGCCAGTTCGACCGCGGTCAGATGCAACTTCTCCAGACCCGGCCGGCCCGTGGTCGCGGTGACCACGACCTCGAGCAGATCCTCATCCTGCAGCGCGGCGAGCACTGCCGCCATATCACCGGTGTCGGACATGCACCCAGGCTACGCATCGCGACCGCGGTCCGGCCGGTTTCACTCGCCGGTCACCGATTCCACGCCCGCGAGCACATCGCGCACCCACGCCGATACCGTTCCCGACCACCCGGGAATCGAGACCAGAGTGTTGTGACCGGCGTTCGGGTAGATCAGCAACCGCTTGGGGTCGGCCGCCGCCGCGTGCAGCGTCCGGCCCATCTCGACGGGCAGGAGTTCGTCGGCCTCGCCGTGCATGACGAACGTCGGCACGCGCAGCGTGCGGAGTCGCTGCAGCGTCGGAAACGCGTTCGGCACCAGAGCTTTCGGAATGAAGGGGTAGACCGCGCGGGCCGCGTCGCGCAGGCCGGTGAAGGTGGACATCAGGATCATCGCGGCGGGCGGATGTTCGGTCGCCAGCTCCGTGACGACCGCGCCACCGAGCGACTTACCCAGGTACACAACGCGTTTCGGGTCCACACCGGACTGCTCCAGCAGCGCCCGGCGGGCGGCCCGGGCATCCAGATACAGTCCGCGTTCGCTCGGACGGCCCGGACTGCGACCGTAACCGCGATAGTCGAAGGTCAGCACGTTCAAACCGGCGGCGGCCAGCAACGCCAGGATCGGCGAGCGATCGCCGATATTGCCGCCGTTGCCGTGGGCGTAGAGCACGTGAGCGATCGGCTGCTCGGCGCGCACGAACCACGCGTTGATCCGGGCCTCGTCGTCCGCGGTGAGCCAGAGGTCCTCGTGGACGTACCCGAACTGCTCGGGCGTCATGGTGATCCGACGTTCGGGATGGAACGTCAGCGCGTTGAGCACGCCCTCGGCCGGATGTCGCATAATCCCTTCCTAGCGCCAACCACCACTCAGTCTCCACCCAGCCGCTGAATTCACAGGTTCAGATGCAGGCGTAGCGCTCGGTCCACTTCCTTGATCAGTGCCGGCGGCAAGGTGCCGAGTACCCGGCCCACTCGTTCCACAGACACGGAACGAACCTGTTCGGCCTGCGCTTTCGACGCCACCCGCAAGCCGGGGACATCTTCCAACAGCACCTGAAACGGGAAGACCTTGTCCGTATTGCTCGTCACCGGCACCACGGTGACGACGCCACGGCCGAGCTGAACCGCACGCCGGTTGGCTCCGTCGTTGCTCACAACGACAGCGGGACGTGTCTTCGCCACCTCGTTTCCCCGGACCGGGTCGAGATCGACCAGCACGACATCCCCGCGCCGCACTACAGGTCACCGGTCGCGACCGACCAGGCCGCTTCCTCGCCCGCTTCTTCCCACTCTTCCCACGCCTGTTCATAGGCATCTTCCAGGGCGCGGGCACGCAGCAGCTCGATGGCTTTGTGCACAGCGGCGGACCGACCAGGCAAACCGGACCGACATACTTCCTCGTCGATCGTCGCCAGGTCGTCCTCAGACAGACTCACACTCAGCTTCATACTATAAATGCTACCAGGGTAGGAATTACATTCGCACTACCCGCGCAGGACCGCCCCGACCGCGTCGGCCGCCGCCGCGACGGCGGAATCGCGGGCCGCGCTGGCCTCGTCCTCGGTGAGGGTGCGGTCGCTCGCGCGGAAGCGCAGCGCGTAGGTGAGGGATTTGCGGCCCTCTCCAGCCTGTGCGCCTTCGTAGACGTCGAACAGCGCGATGTCCTCGAGCAGCTCGCCCGCGCCGGTGCGCAGCGCCGATTCGACCTGGGCCGCGCCCACGGTCTTCTCGACACTCACCGACACGTCCTGCAGGACCGCCGGGAAGGCGGAAACCACCGGGGCGGGCCGGGATTCGCGCAGTGGCAGCGCGTCCAGATCCAGTTCCAGCGCGCAGGTGCGCGGCGGCAGACCGCTGCGCTCGAGGACGGCCGGATGCAGTTCCCCGGCGTGGCCCACCACCGTGCCGTCGACCAGCAGTTCCGCACAGCGGCCCGGATGGAACGGCAGGTAGGCGGCGGGGCGGCGCTCGATCGTGACCCCGGCGGCATCGGCGACGGCGTCGGCGAGGGCGAACGCGTCGGCCGCCTCGGCGACCCGGCCCGGGCCCCACGGGCCACGCGGTTCCCGCCGGCCGGTCAGGACCGCGGCGACGTGCACCGGCTGGGCGGGCAGGGATTCGATCAGCTCGCGGATCTGCTCGTCGGTGGGACGGCGGTCGACCGGCAGTTCGGCCACCGCGTGGGTGTCCGGACCGGGCAGGACGACCTGGGCGATGCCGTAGATCGACAGATCGCGCTCACCCCGGGAGATGTTACGGGCGGCCACCTCGAGCAGGGCGGGCAACAGCGTGGTCGCCAGTTCCGCCTTCTCCACGTCGAGCGGATTCAGCACGCGCATGGTGTTGCGGCGCGGGTCGTCGGCGTCCAGACCCCAGGTGTCGAAGACCCCGGCGGTCATGAAGATCGGCGCGGGCACCTCCACACATCCGGAGAAGGCGAGCGCACGGCTGACGGCCCGGCGACGGCGCTGCACGGCGGTGAGGCCGCGCCCGGCCGGAGCGGTCGGCAGCACCGACGGAATCTGCTCCAAGCCCTCGAGCCGCAGCACCTCCTCCACCAGATCGGCGGGCTGGGTGAGATCGGGTCGCCAGCTCGGCGGGGTCACGACCAGCTGACCGTGGCCGGTCTCGCTGACGCTCACCTCGACCGCGCAGCCGATCTGCGCGAGCCGGCGCGCCGAGGTGCCGGTGGGATAGACCACGCCCGCGGTGCGGTCGGCCAGATCGATATCCATCCGGATCGGTTCGGTGGCGGGCACCGGGAGCCGCACGTCGGTCAGCGCCGCCTCCACTGTGCCACCGGCGATGTCGGCCAGCAGAGTGGCGGCGCGGTCGAGCGCGGCGACGTTGATCTCCGGATCGACGACGCGCTCGTAGCGCTTGCCCGCTTCGGAGACCAGCTTGTGCCGGCGCGCGGTGCGGTAGACCGCCAGCGGATTCCAGGTCGCCGCCTCCAGCAGGATGTCGGTGGTGGCGTCGCCGACCTCGGTGCTCGCGCCGCCCATGATGCCGGCCAGCGAGATCACGCCCGAATCGTCGGTGATGACGACATCTTCGGCGTCCAGCACACGCTCGACCTCGTCGAGGGTGCGCAGCGTCTCGCCGGTGTGCGCGCGCCGGATGACCAGCGGCCCGGACACTTTCGCGGCGTCGAAGGCGTGCAGCGGCTGACCCAGTTCCAGCATGACGTAGTTGGTGACATCCACCGCGGGTGAGATCGGCCGCACCCCGGCCAGCAGCAGCCGGCGCTGCAACCACCACGGGCTCACCGCGTTCGGGTCGACGCCGGTGACCATGCGCACCGCGAAGCGGGTGCAGCCGGATTCCGGTTCGACGGTCACGGAGTAGGCGTCGGCCTCGTCGTCGGGCAGCGTGCGCACCGCGGGATCGGCGTAGTCGAGGTCGAAACCGCAGGCGAGCTCGCGCGCCAGGCCGCGCACCGAGAAGCAGTAGCCACGATCCGGGGTGATGTTGAGTTCGATCACCGTATCGTCGAGGCCCAGCAGTTCGTTGGCGTCGGCGCCCGGTTCGGCGGTGCCCGGCTCCAGCACCAGAATGCCCGAATGGTCCTTGCCGATACCGAGTTCGGCGACCGAGCAGATCATGCCGTTGGAGACGTGGCCGTAGGTCTTGCGCGAGCTGATGGCGAATCCGCCCGGCAGCACACCGCCCGGCAGCACCACGACCACGAGGTCACCGACCGCGAAATTGCGTGCGCCGCAGACGATCTCCTGCAGTTCCGGCCTGCCGATATCGACCTTGCAGAAGCGGATCGGCTTCTTGAACTCGGTCAGTTCGGTGATCTCGGCGACCCGGCCGACCACCAGCGGGTGCTCGATATCGCCGGTGACCGGCTCGAGGGTGTCGAGTTCCTCGACCTCGAGGCCCACGCGGACGAAACCGGCGTCGAGCTCCTCGGGGGTCAGCGACCAGCCGGGGGTGGTCCGCTGCAGGGTTTCCGTCAGCCAGGACTGCGCTACTCGCACGTGACGTTTCGCTTCCTCGTATGAAGGGTTCTCGGGTGGTGGATGGGGCCGGACTCAGGCGCGGATGCCGAACGGCAGCGTGAAGCGCACATCGCCCTCGACGATGTCGCGCATATCCGGAATGCCGTTGCGGAACTGCAGGGTGCGCTCGAGTCCCATCCCGAAGGCGAATCCGCTGTAGACCTCGGGATCGATACCGCTGGCGATCAGCACCTTCGGGTTGACCATGCCGCAGCCGCCCCATTCGACCCAGCCGGCGCCGCCCTTCTTGTCCGGGAACCACACGTCGACTTCGGCGGAGGGCTCGGTGAACGGGAAGTAGTTGGGCCGCATGCGGGTTCGCGTGTCGGGACCGAACAGCGCCCGCGCGAACGCGTCCAGCGTGCCGCGCAGATGCGCCATGGTCAGGCCCTTGTCCACGGCCAGACCCTCGACCTGGGAGAAGACCGGGGTGTGGGTGGCGTCGAGTTCGTCGGTGCGGAAGGTGCGGCCCGGACACACGACGTAAATCGGCAGCTCGCGCGACAGCATGGAACGCACCTGCACCGGGGAGGTGTGGGTGCGCAGGACCTGCCTCGATCCTTCCGGCGCCACATGGAAGGTGTCCTGCATGGTGCGAGCCGGGTGATCCGGCAGGAAGTTCAGCGCGTCGAAGTTGAAGTGCTCGGTCTCGACCTCCGGGCCCTCGGCGACCTCCCAGCCCATGCCGACGAAGACGTCCTCGATCTGCTCGGAGATCACCGTGATGGGATGGCGCGCGCCGATCGGACTCCGCCGGGCCGGCAGCGTGACGTCGATCGCCTCGGCCACCAGGACGGCGGCGTCGCGTTCGGCGAGCAGCTGGGCGCGGCGGGCCTCGAAGGCGTCCGAGACCCGGCCGCGGGCCACGTTCACCCGCTTACCGGCGTCGGCCTTGTCCTGCTTGGGCAGCCCGCCCATCGCCCGCTGAGCCAGGGCGATCGGCGATTTGCCGCCCATATGCTCGGTCTTGGCGGTGGCGAGCGCATCCAGGTCGGCCGCGGCCGCGAACGCCTTTTCCGCGGCGGCGGCAGCAGCGGAGAGAGCCTCTTCGCTGAGCGCCTCCGCCGGCGTCGCTGACTGCTCGGCTGCATCCTTCTCGTCGGCCACGATGGTTCGTCTCTCCCCTGGGCTGGTCGGGTCCGTGCGGTTGCCTGCATACGCGCATCGGGCATCGGCACATGCGATGCACGACTATGCGATGCCAACCATTGTCGCTGGTCGAATCGTAGGCGATGTCGGCAGGCCGCCTCACACGGATATTTCCGGCGTTCGGACACTCCGCGGCATCGGCCCGACCACCGGCAATCGGTGCATCGGGGGCGGCGACGAGGCGCGCCGCCCGGGATCCGAGCGACGCGCCTGTGCAGGCCGTCTTGCGAGGCAGTCCCGGCCCGGTCACCGACGGCGCGCCGGACCCGATGTCACGCGTGGGCCGGTGCGGTCACAGCGTCGTGGGCCGAGTCCGGCGCACTGGCCGGCGCCTCGATCGCGACGATGTGACGCGGCAACCGCAGTGCGACGATCACGGCCCCGACCGCCACGATCACCGCGCCGGTCCACACGGCCGGAACCAGCCCGTCGACGAATCCCTGCGGACTCACATACGACCCGTGAGAGGCGAAGATCGAGGCCAGAATCGCCACACCGATCGCGACGCCCACCTCGCGGATGGTGTTGTTCGTGCCCGAGGCCATCGCCCGATCCTCGGCGGCGGCACTCGCCATGACGACGGTCGCGCTGGGCGCGAAGGTCAGGCCCATGCCGACGCCGCCGAGCACCATGGCGCCGATGAACGAGTCGTAGCCGGCGTCGACCGTACTCACCGTCGCCATCCAGGCCAGGGCCGCGGCGAGCATCGCCTGTCCGGCCACCAGCATGGTCCGGGCGCCGATCCGTCCGACGAACAGGCCGGCCAGCGGGGCCACGACCATGGGCGCGGCGGTCCAGGGAAGGGTGCGCAGACCGGATTCGAAGGGGCTGTAGCCGCGCACGACCTGGAAGTACTGCGAGATCAGAAAGATCGCGCCGAAGACACCGACCGCGAAGGTGAAGCTGGTGATGTTGCTGACCCGGAAGGCGCGCGACCGGAACAGTCGCAGCGGCAGCATCGGGGCGGGGGTTCGCCGCTCCCAGGCGATGAAGACGGCCAGTAGCGCGGCCCCGCCGAGCAGGCCGCTCAGCACCGGCGCGGAGGTCCAGCCGTCGTCGGCGCCGTGCACGACCGCCCACACGATCGCCAGCACTCCGCCCGCCGACAACACCAGTCCGAGCGGATCGAAACGCCGTGCGCCGCCGAAGGATTCACCGAGCACCCGGGCCGCGAAGGGCAGCACCGCGATGCCGATCGGCACGTTCAGCCAGAAGATCCACTGCCAGCTCAGGCCGCCGACGACAGCGCCGCCGACCACCGGGCCCACCGCGATGCCCAGTCCGGAGATGCCGCCCCAGATGCCGATCGCGGCACTGCGCATCTTCTCCGGCACCGCGTCGGACAGCAGCGTCAGCGACAGCGGCATGACCGCCGCGCCGCCGAATCCCTGAATCGCGCGCGCGGCCACCAGCATCCACGGCTCGGTCGCCAGGGCGCAGGCCGCCGACGCGGCGGTGAACAGCGCGATGCCGAGGAGGAATATCCGGCGGCGGCCGAATCGGTCGCCGAGCGCGGAGGCAGTGAGCAGCAGCGACGCGAAGGACAGGGTGTAGGCGTTGACGAACCATTGCAGGTCGCTCAGCGAGGCGTTCAGTTCGGTGCGGATCACCGGCAGCGCGTTCGTGACGACCAGATTGTCCAGGGCGACCATGAACATCGGAATGCCGACGGCGGCCAGGACGGCGCCCAGCGGTCGGCGGAGGGAGCCGGACGTGCCGGCGCCGGGAGTGGTTTCGAGGGTGGAGGTCATCGCAGATCCTTTGTTGTTATCGACTGATAACTTGATATCGAAAAGAGTATGCATCCGCTGATAACATGTCAACAGGTAGCAGTGCGCGACTCGATTCGCCCACGCCGCGCGCTACCGTGACCGTCGGACGATCGCGAGGAGGACCATGGCGGACTCGACCCGCACGCGGCTGACCGCAGCCGAGCGCAGCGAGCAGGTACTGACCGCTGCGGTCACCGCCTTCGCCGAAAGCGGTTACGCCGCAACGAAAACCGATGAGATCGCCCGCCTCGCCGGCGTGTCGCAGCCCTACGTGATCCGGCTGTTCGGCACCAAGGAACGATTGTTCGTCGCCGCGATCAACCAGTCCTGCGGGCGGATCGAACAGGTTTTCCGCGCCGCGCGCGCCGACGCACCGGCGAACGCGACCCCGCAGGAAGCGCTGCAGGCGCTCGGCAAGGGCTACGAGGTCTTCCTCGCCGAACGGGAACTGCCGCTCATCCTGCTGCACGGCTTCTCCGCCAGCGCCGATCCGGCGATCGGCGACAACGTCCGCGAGCGTTTCGGGCGCATCTACGACCTGGTCCGCGAACTCACCGGCGCCGACGCCGACGATGCCCGCCGGTTCATGGCCACCGGCATGCTCATCACCGTCATGACGGCCATGCAGGTGATCGGACCCGATGCGGTGCCGACCCGCTGGGCCGAGGAAATCAACGCCTGCCTCGCGGACGACTGACCAGCCATTTCGCCCCACCGCGCCCGGATGTGATCGAACACACCGGGCGTTCGGCCTTTGCGCAGCGTTCTCACAGGATTATAGTTACTTTCGTTAATCAACTTGTTTGATATCTCCCGAACACTTCGTGATGCGGCGACATCGGCGACCCGCCGAGCGCCGCATCGACCGCTTCCGAAAGAGAACGATGGCAATCACCTCTGCGAACGACGCCGCGCGCAGATCCCCGGAATCGGGTGACACGGCGGCGATGACGCACCGGCAGATCATGGAGGCCCTGTCCGGTCTGCTGCTGGGCATGTTCGTCGCGATCATCTCCTCCACGATCGTGACCAACGCGCTGCCGAAGATCATCGGCACGCTGGGCGGCGGACAGTCCGCCTACACCTGGGTCGTCACCGCCTCCCTGCTCGCGATGACGGCCACCACCCCGCTGTGGGGCAAACTCGCCGACCTGTTCAGCAAGAAGGCGCTCGTCCAGATCGCTCTGCTGATCTATGTGGCCGGTTCCGTGGTCGCGGGTCTGTCGCAGAATCCGGGCATGCTGATCGCCTGCCGCGCGGTGCAGGGCATCGGCGCGGGCGGTCTGTCCGCCCTGGCCCAGATCGTGATGGCCGCGATGATCTCCCCGCGCGAACGCGGCCGCTACAGCGGCTACCTGGGCGCGGTGTTCGCCGTGGCGACCGTCGGCGGCCCGTTGCTCGGCGGTGTCATCACCGACACCAGCTGGCTGGGCTGGCGCTGGTGCTTCTACGTCGGTGTGCCGTTCGCGGTGGTCGCGCTGATCGTGCTGCAGCGCACCCTGCGTCTGCCCGTCACCCGGCGCGAGGTGAAGGTCGACTGGCTCGGCGCCTTCCTGGTCACCGCGGCGGTGTGCCTGCTGCTGGTGTGGGTCACCTTCGCCGGCGACAAGTACGCGTGGGCGTCCTGGCAGACCCTGGTGATGGTGCTCGGCGCCGTCGTACTCGCCGTGCTGTTCGTCTTCGCCGAATTGCGGGCCGCCGAACCGATCGTGCCGATGCACCTGTTCGCCAACCGCACCATCAGCCTCGCCTCGGCAGCCTCGCTGTTCATCGGTGTCGCGATGTTCGCGGGCACCGTGTTCTTCAGCCAGTACTTCCAGCTGGCGCGCGGTGAATCGCCCACGATGTCGGGCATCATGACCATCCCGATGATCGGCGGCCTGTTCATCTCCTCCACGGTGTCGGGCCAGATCATCACCCGCACCGGCCGGTGGAAGGCGTGGCTGGTCACCGGCGGCTTCCTGGTCACCGCCGGCCTCGGTCTGCTCGGCACCATCCGCTACGACACCGACTACTGGCTGGTGGCGATCTACATGGCGATGATGGGCCTGGGCATCGGTATGACGATGCAGAACCTGGTGCTGTGCACCCAGAACCAGGTGGCGCCGCACGAACTCGGCGCGGCCAGCTCGCTGGTGACGTTCTTCCGCAGCCTCGGCGGCGCGATCGGCGTCTCGGCGCTCGGCGCGGTGATGGCCGAGCGGGTGAAGGACTACATCAGCGACGGTCTGAGCCACCTGAATCCGGCCGCGGCGCGGGCCATGGGCGGCGGCAGCCAGATCCCGGACATCTCCGCCCTGCCCGGTCCGGTCCGCACGGTCGTCGAGGACGGCTACGGTCACGGCATCGCCGACGTGTTCCTCATCGCGGCGCCCATCGCGCTCGTCGCATTCCTGCTGACGCTGTTCATCAAGGAGGTCGCGCTGCGGACCACCGGCGCGCTGGCACAGGCCGCGGAGTCGGAGTCGGGGCCCGAACCGGTGCTCTCGGCCCAGGTCATGGCCGAGGATGCCTCGGGCCTGGTGCCGGAGGAGTTCGTGAGCACCGGGATCACGGTCCACGGGCGCGTGCGGGCCGGTGACGGCACGCCGGTGACACGCACCGCGCTCACCCTGATCTCCCCCACCGGCCGCCAGATCGGCCGTGCCATCGCCCGCGGTGACGGGCACTACGCCCTCGACGCACCGGAACCCGGTTCGTACGTGCTGATCGCCTCGGCCGACGGATTCCAGCCGCAGGCCACGCCGATCACGGTGGGCGCGCGGCCGCTGGAACACGATGTGCGGCTGAGCGGTATGAGCGGATTGGCCGGCACCGTGCGGGCGGCCGACGACGGCGCCCCGGTGGCCGATGCGCTGGTGATCGTGACCGACAGCCGCGGCGATGTGCTGGCGGCGGGGGCCTCCGGTCCCGAGGGCGACTACGCGCTGACCGAACTGGTCCCCGGGCCGGTGACCGTCGCGGTCAACGCCGCCACGTTCCAGCCGGTGGCGTTGCCGGCGGAGGTCGGCAGCCAGGGCATCACCCAGCTCGATGTGGTGCTCTCCCGCGGCGCGCAACTGCGCGGTGTCGTGTACGGCGCGCACGGTCCGCTGGGCGATGCCCGGGTGAGCCTCGTCGACGCGGCGGGTGCGGTGATCGACAGCACCACCACCGACGCCGACGGCAGGTACCTGTTCGCCAATCTCGCGGTCGGCGACTACACGGTGGTGGCGTCCGGTTACCCGGAGACCACCTCCACGCTGACCCTGGCCGCGGGGTCCGGTGACCACCACGTGATCGAGCTGGCACACCCGCGCGACTGATCGACACAGGTGTGGGCGCCGGATACGAATATCCGGCGCCCACAGTCGTATTCGGGGCCCGTCGCCGCGGCCCGGCCGGGCGCTACGGGCGGTGGCGGACCCGGGCGTCGGCGTAGAGACAGATCGCGGCGGCGGCGGCCAGGTTCAGGCTTTCCGCGCGGCCGTGGATGGGGATGCGGATGCGGTGGTCGGCACGGGCGGCGACGGCCGGGTCCAGGCCGTGCGCCTCGTTGCCGAAAAGCCATGCGGTGCCGCCCGATTCGCCCGCGGTGCGCAGCAGGTCGTCGGCGTCGTCGAGATCGACCTCACCCCGCGCGGTGGTCGCGAGCACCGTGATGTCCTTGTCGCGCAACGCGTTCAGCACGGCGTCGATATCGCGGTCGCGCGCGATCGGGACGTGGAACAGGCTGCCCGCGCAGGCGCGCACACATTTGCCGTTGTGCGGATCGACCGAATCACCGGCCAGCACGACACCGTTCGCGCCGACGGCATCGGCCACGCGAATCAACGTTCCCGCATTGCCCGGATCGGACATCTCGACCGGAACCGCCAGCATGCGAGACGCGGCCGCGTGGCCGTCCACCCCCTCGCGCGTCTGCGGCGACGTGGTTCCCGACAGCACTTGGCCCAGGGGCACATCCACGAGCCGGCAGACCGCGACCAAACCGGGTGGGGTGACGGTCTCCCCCAGATGTTGCGCCGCCCGCTCACTCACCAGGCTGGTGCGGACACCGAGCGCGGCGGCCGTGGCCACCAGTTCGTGGTCGCGTTCGGCCGCGCGGCTCGAGTAGAACAGCTCCTCGACCCGCTCGGTATCCAAGGCCGCGGCCACGGAATTGGCGCCCTCGGCCAGGAAGAGACCGCTCTTGCGGCGAGAGGCCGAACGGTGCAGCTTGACAGCGGAAACGACCCGCGGATTGCGTTCCGACAGTTCCGGATTCGTCCGGTCGTCGGAGCCGCGCTCCGCGGGTCGTTTCGACGTGTTGGTCAACTGGTCGCAGCTCAGGCGGCCGGGGCGTTGACATCCTCCGGCAGGGCGGCCTTGGCCACCGCCACCAGGCCGGCGAACGCCTCGGCGTCGGAGACGGCGAGCTCGGCGAGGATCTTGCGGTCGACCTCGACACCCGCGGCCTTCAGGCCCTGGATGAAGCGGTTGTAGGTGATGTCGTTGAGCCGCGCCGCGGCGTTGATACGCGCGATCCACAGCTTGCGGAAGTCACCCTTGCGAGCCCGGCGGTCCCGGTAGGCGTAGGTGAGCGAGTGCAGCTGCTGTTCCTTGGCCTTGCGGTACAGCCGCGAGCGCTGCCCGCGGTAGCCCTTGGAGGCCTCGAGCACGGAACGGCGCTTCTTCTGAGCGTTGACGGCCCTTTTGACGCGTGCCACTGGTCAGTCCTTGTTCGATCGAGGGGCGCGGCGGGCGCCCACAGGTTGGGAGAGGGAACGGTGCGCGAGTGCGCTCAGATACCGAGCAGCTTCTTCACGCGACGGACGTCCGCGGGCGCGACGACCTCCGTGCCGTCCAGACGACGAGTCCGGCGGCTGGACTTGTGCTCGAGCAGGTGGCGACGGTTCGCCTGCTGGCGCAGCAGCTTGCCGCGACCGGACACCTTGAATCGCTTCGAGGTGCCGCTGTGGCTCTTCATCTTCGGCATGGATTCCTCAATCTTGTCTCGTTCCGGCGGCATCGCATCGTGCGATACCGCCGGTGCTGTATCGGTTTACTGCGGGCTGGCCGCTTCGGCTTCCGGCGCGGGCGCCGAACCGGCCGCAGCGTCGCCCCCAGCGGGCGCGGAACTGCCGGGCGCCGAACCACGCTGCGCGGTCTGCTGCGCGGCGGTCTGCGCCTTGACCCGGGTCTTCGCGCCCTTGTGAGGTGCGAGGACCATCGTCATGTTCCGGCCGTCCTGCTTGGCGGAGGTCTCCACGAAGCCGAGGTCGGCGACGTCGGAAGCCAGCCGCTGCAGCAGCCGGAAACCGAGTTCGGGACGCGACTGCTCGCGACCACGGAACATGATGGTGACCTTGACCTTGGACCCGGCCTCGAGGAACCGCATCACGTGTCCCCGCTTGGTCGCGTAGTCGTGGTCATCGATCTTCGGACGGAGCTTCTGCTCCTTGATCACGGTCTGCTGCTGGTTCTTGCGGGACTCGCGCGCCTTCTGCGCGGTCTCGTACTTGAACTTGCCGTAGTCCATGATCTTGCAGACCGGTGGACGCGCGTCCGGTGCGACCTCGACGAGGTCGAGGTCAGCCTCTTGGGCGACGCGTAGTGCATCTTCAACACGCACGATCCCTACCTGCTCACCCCCCGGTCCGATGAGTCGGACCTCGGGGACGCGGATGCGATCGTTGATGCGGGTCTCAGTGCTGATGGGGCCTCCTAGGTCAAGCGGTGTCATCCAACGACCGCGAGCAACAACTGCAACCCCATACCCAACACGAAAGCCCCGTCGCGGTATTTCACCGCCACGGGGCCCGAATGTCGACCGGTCGCCGCGGGCGTCCATCACCAGGACTGCCACCTCGACCTCGCCACGGACGGATCCGAGCGAGAACCCACCGCATACGGCGGGTGACCGGACCATCGAACCTGGCACGCAGGCCGGCCGATGGTGGGAGTCGGGCTCCACTTACAGCCCCGAGCCGGTGCGCTGGATCGGTTCCAGCACGGGACCGGGGCGGTCGTCGCCGACCACTTTAACACCGGAGACGCCCCTACTCCCAATCGGCCGCCCCCGCAACCCGGCGATGCGACTCGATGACATGCTACGGATATGAGCGAGCATGCCGGCGACCAGTCGGCCCTGAGTGAGTCCGCGGATCCGGAAACCGTGCGGGAGCTGGCCGATATCCCCGCCGTCGAGGTGATCAGCCGGGCCGCGGTGATGCTGATGAGCTCGGCCGCCGAGAAGCTCGGCCTCGCCGACGAGGATCCCGATTCCAGCCCGCGTCGCGATCTGGACGAGGCCCGGCGCGTGATCACGGCCCTCGCCGGGCTGGTGACGGCCTCGGTCGAATATCTGGGCCCGCACGCCGGACCCATTCGCGAGGGTCTGCAGTCGCTGCAACGCGCGTTCCGCGAGTCGTCGGCGCATCCGGATGCGCCGGGCGCGGGACCGGGTGAGAAGTACACCGGGCCGGTCTACTGAGCCGAGGGTCCGATCGGCGCGGCAACGGGTGGCCGTGCCGCGCCGGGCATTCACCGCACGGCGATCCCCGACAGCAGGGTGGCGACGACGGCATCGACCGGGGGTGGCGCGAACGGGTGCGGCGTGCCCGAGAGCAACGACGACAGCACCGCGTCGTGACAGATGCCGACCAGGACGGCGGCGGCCGCATCGACGTCCGCATCGGCCGCCAGCCGGCCCAGATCGCGTTCGGCACGCAGATAGACGACCAGTTCCTCGCGCCAAATCCGTTGCCGGCCTTCCGTTTCGGCGAATCTGGCCAGGACCGCGGGCTGGGTGATCAGGCCCGCGAACACCGGCAAGACCGCCTGATGCAGCGCCAGCCCCTGACGCAGGCACACCGCCAGGTTCTCCGCGAGATCGCCGCTACCGGCGGCGGGTAGCGGCGGGAAGCTCCGATCCACCGATTCCACATGAGCCCGCAGCGCCGCGGCGAGCAATTCCTCCTTGTCGGCGAAATGGTTGTAGAGCACCCCGTCGGACACCCCGGCCGCCCGCGCGATGGCGCGCACGGTGAGCCCGGCGCTGCCCTGTTCGGCGAACAACTTCTCGGCCGTGGCGATCAGATGGGCGCGCAGATCGCGATCGTCGCGGTCGTGCAGCGCCGCCGCCCGTCGGGGTGACATGGGAACTACGGTAGTGCGACGGTGGCGGTGACGAGCCGGGAGGCCGCGCGCAACCGGATCGGACCGTCGCCGGCGAACGGCGCGAGGGCGGCGGCGACCGCCGCCCGCACCTCGGCATCGGTGCCGAAATCGTTGCGCAACCGGTGATATCGCACGGGCCCCCAGCCCACGACGAATTCGGTGGCGTCGTCGACATCCGCTCCCCAGACGCTGTCGGTGACGACGAGTTCGTTCTCGACGCCGGCGAATCCGGCCGCGCCCAGCAGGTCGGCAGTGGCCACGGGGTCGGCGAGGGCGCTGAAGCCGTGCCCCACCTCGAAACCGGGCAGATGTGCCGCGGCCGCGGCGAAGACACCGGCGATCTCGGAGTCCGCCATGGCCGGGACCGCTACCGCGAGCCGCCCGCCGGGACCCAGAGCACGCGCGATGTTGGTGAACGCCGCCACCGGATCCGCGAAGAACATGATGCCGAACCGGCTGATCGCCACATCGTAGGAGCCGGGCGCGAACCCGAACACCTGCGCATCGCCCTGTTCGAACGAAACATTGTCCACACCTTCGGATTCGGCGAGCAGGCGCGCTCGCGCGAGCATCGGCCCGGAGAGGTCGACCCCGGTCGCCGAGGCCGCCCTGCGCGCCGCCGCTCGCGTCAATTGCCCGTTCCCGCAACCGATATCGAGGACGCGATCTCCCGGCCCGATGGTCGCGGCGGTCAGCAACGGCTCGTTGATTCCGGAGTTCACCGCGTCGTAACGGTCGGCATGGTCTGCCCAATGTTCGCCCTCGTACCCGTTCCACGCCTCGGACTGTGCGGTGTTGACGATGTGGGTCATCACGGTCTCCTCGCGAATATTATGAACAAGTGTTCATGAACGTGTGTTCATAATGGTCGATGGGACGTCCGGTCGTCAAGGTGCCGGCGCACCCCGATCGGTGTCGGCGGCAGACCGCTCGGCGTGATCGACCGGGATCCTCAGTGCCGCCGGAGAACCACTGCCGTGAGCGCCGAGGCGCGACGTCGTCCGCGGCGTGACGAGTCCGTCGCGGATCAGTTGTCGCGCATCGTGATTCGGCGCAGAGCCGCTTCGGTCTCGGCGGCGAGCACACCCACCAGTTCGGTGGCCGACGCGATCGAGGTGACCCGGTCCACGGCTTGGCCCGCCCACACCGGAACAGCGGTGAGGTCGTTGCGGGCGGCGGCCGCACGGTAGTCGCGCAGGGCGGCCTCGTCGGTGCGCAGTTCCTCGTCGCGGCCGCGCCAGTGATCGATGAAGGGGTTGCGCAGGGTGCGGGCCGGATACTTCTCGGGCCACGGTGCGCCGCGCGCGATGTCGAGCGTCCAGTTCACCTCGGTATCGCCGCCGGCGGCATCCACCAGGGCCTTGCCGAGTTCGGCGGGCACGAGAGCCTCGTGGGTCGCCTGTAAGCGGGTGCCCACCATCGCCCCCGCCGCGCCGAGCGCCAGAGCGGCCGCGATCGCACGCCCGTCGGCGATTCCGCCGGCCGCGAGCACCGGCACCGAACCGGCGAGATCGACGACCGTCGGCACGAACGACAGCGTCCCGATGCCCTGGGCGGCACAGTGGCCACCGGCGTCGCTGCCCTGCGCCACCAGCACATCCGCGCCCGCGTCCAGCGCCCGCCGCGCCTCCTCGACATCGGTGACCTGGACGATCAACACCGCACCGGCGTCGCGGACGGTGGCCGCGAGCGGCATCGGATCGCCGAAGGACAACACCACCGCGGCCGGGTCGAACGAGAGCGCGTGGTCGAGCACGGCCCGGTCGATCGCCCAGCTCAGGAAGCCGACTCCCCATGGCGCGGTGGTGTTCTCGCGCACCAGTCGCAGTTCGCGCTCGACCCATTCCCGGTCGCCGCGACCCCCACCGACGAGCCCCAGACCGCCACCCTCGGAGACCGCTGCGGCCAGCGCCCCGCCCGCTTCCCCACCCATGGGAGCGGACACGATCGGGTGGCGGACGGAGAAGATGTCGGTGAATGCGGTCGGGATCGCCATGCCCCGATCGTCGCAGGTGTGCGCGGCGGACGTGACGGCGGCGTGCGAACCGATTGATGGTTACCGCACTCGAGCACTCTCCGCTTTTCGCGGTGACTTGCCCCAACGCGGGCACTTTCGCCCGGACCGCGCGGTAGCCGCCTTCTATGATTCGCCGGATGTCTTCATGGGTACGTTCAGCCGAAGACGTGACGATACCGGGGTGCAGCATGACCGCCAGAAGAGATCTGGACCACGAACTCGGCGGGCCGATCGCCGCCACGGATCTACTGACCGATCACGAGTGCGCCGACCTGTTGCAGCTGTTCACGCAGGCGCGTCGGGAGGAGGCGCAGGCGCTGTCGCAATCGGTGGACGCGATGATCAGCGCCCTGCCGCGGCCGTTGCGCGGGCCGGCGAAGAAGATCATGTTCGGGAGCCTGCTGGACTGATGACGGATCCGGTAACCCGCGCCCAGCTCATCCTGCTCGCCCGCACGCTGCACGTTCCGCCGGAACGACTCGCTCATCTCGAGCGCCTCGGCGCCCAGAATCTGCACGAGCTGCAGCAGCGGATGGCCGCGATCGTCTTCGATCAGCATGCCGAAACCTTCAAGCGGATCAGCAGATTGGTGCCGGTCATCCCGCTCGGCATCTCGATGCCGCTGGTGCAGAAGCTGGTGCCGCCCGCGCTGACCGGGCGCGCGGCCGGCGCGGTGGGCGTCGATCACCCGAAGAAGGCCGCCGAAACCGTCGCGCTGCTGGGCATCGGCTACGCGGCCGACTGCGCGCCGTATCTCGACCCGCGCACGGTCGGTGAACTGGCCGATATCGCACCACCGGAACCGATCGTGCAGATCGTCAACGAGGTCCTGCGCCGGCGCGACTACATCACCGCGGGGCCGTTTCTCGGCTACGCCTCACCTCGGCTGATCGAAGCCGTGGAGCGCGGCGTCCCCGACGACGAAGGCCTGATCTTCTCGGCGTCGTTCGCCTTCTCCACCAGCGCCCTGACCTCCGTGCTGCGCCAGCTGCTGAACGGCCCGGCGCGCCGGATGCCGCGCATGATCCAGACCGTGCTGCACGGGTCGCCGGAGTTGCGGCTGGCGGCGTTGTCGATCTTCGCGCGCTGCGATGCCGACGTCGTCGCCGACGTGGGAGATATCGCGCTGGGCGTCGGGACGCCCGCCGTGCTGTGCAATCTGGTGGCGACCGCGATCCACGGCGGGGCGGTGCGCGATCTGGCCGTCTTCTTCGGCACCCTGCGCCCGCCCGCCTTGACCGCGATGGCGGCACTGCCGATCTTCACCGATACCGCGGTGGCCGCCGCGCTGCTGCAGGGACTGGAGGGCTGCTCCGATCCGGCGCCCTGGCGCGGGTTGTTCGCCCTTCTGGCACAGCTCGATCCCACGATGCGGCCGGCGCTGGCCGATATGCTCGCCCAGCAGTCCGACGCCACCATCACGGCGTTGCCCTCGCACGCGACGGAGGCCGATCTGTGGCCCATCCTGCTGGATATCGTTGCGGCGGGCGATCATTCGGTGCAGACGCGGATCGGCAGCCGCTGGGCGATGCTGCCTCCGGAGCGCCGCGCGGGCGTGCGATGGCATCTGGACGAACGCGGCGAGGACCCGCGGCTGACCACGGTCGCCGGCGCGGTGGCCGCCAGTTCGGTCTCGGTGGAGGAGGTCTTCTTCCGGCGCCGGCAGCTCGGCCGCCGCCGCGGGGCCGGCAACTGGGACGCCGTCTGAACGAAATGTCACCCGTGCGGCGTCGAGACGCGACGGACCCGCCGGAAACCAGCGGGTCCGTCGCGTACTACTCGCGACTCAGCCGACCGCAGCGGTCTTCCGGCGCCCGGCCGGCTTCGCAGCCGCCGCCTTGGTGGCCGGCGCCTTCTTCGCCTTGGTCGTCTTCGCCGGTGCGGCCGGCTTGTCGAGGACCTCGCGCAGGAACTGGCCGGTGTAGCTGTCGGCAACGGCCGCAACGTCTTCCGGGGTTCCCTGCGCGATCACCGTGCCACCGCCGGAGCCGCCCTCGGGACCCATATCGATCACCCAGTCGGAGGTCTTGATGACGTCCAGGTTGTGTTCGATGACGATCACCGTGTTGCCCTTGTCGACCAATCCGTTGATCACCGCTAGGAGTTTGCGGATGTCCTCGAAGTGCAGGCCGGTGGTCGGCTCGTCGAGGATGTAGACCGTGCGCCCGGTCGAGCGCTTCTGCAGTTCGGCGGCCAGCTTCACGCGCTGCGCCTCACCACCGGACAACGTCGGGGCGCTCTGGCCCAGCCGCACATAGCCCAGGCCGACATCGACCAGGGTCTTGAGGTATCGGTGGATCGAGGTGACCGGCTCGAAGAATTCGGCCGCCTCCTCGATCGACATATCGAGCACCTCGGCGATGGTCTTGCCCTTGTAGTGCACCTCGAGGGTTTCCCGGTTGTACCGGGCGCCGTGGCACACCTCGCAGGGCACGTACACATCCGGCAGGAAGTTCATCTCGATCTTCAACGTGCCGTCGCCGGAACACGCCTCGCACCGGCCGCCCTTCACATTGAAGGAGAACCGGCCCGGCTGATAGCCGCGCACCTTGGCCTCGGTGGTGGCCGCGAACAGGGTGCGGATCTTGTCGAAGACCCCGGTGTAGGTCGCGGGGTTCGAGCGCGGCGTGCGCCCGATCGGGGACTGGTCGACCTGCACCAGCTTGTCGAGGTGGTCGAGTCCGTTGATCCGGGTGTGCCGGCCGGGCACCTGCCGCGCACCGTTGAGCTTGTTCGCCAGCACGGTCGCCAGGATGTCGTTGACCAGCGTCGACTTGCCGGAACCGGAGACACCCGTCACCGAGGTCAGCACGCCGAGCGGGAAGGCGACATCGATGCCGCGCAGATTGTGCTCGTTCGCGCCGACGACGGTGAGCTGCTTCTTCTTCGACACCGGCCGGCGTACCAGCGGCACCTCGATCACTTCGCGGCCCGAAAGATAGGCGCCGGTCAGCGAATTCGGATCCTCGAGCAGACCCGGATACGGACCGCTGTAGACGACCTGGCCGCCGTGCTCGCCGGCCAGCGGGCCGATGTCGACCACCCAGTCCGAGGAGTGGATGGTGTCCTCGTCGTGCTCGACCACGATGAGCGTATTGCCGAGATTGCGCAGCCGCGTGAGGGTTTCGATCAGGCGCCGGTTGTCGCGCTGGTGCAGGCCGATGGACGGCTCGTCGAGCACGTACAGCACGCCGACCAGTCCCGAACCGATCTGGGTGGCCAGCCGGATCCGCTGCGCTTCACCGCCGGACAGCGTCGCCGCCGCACGCGACAGGGTCAGATATTCCAAGCCCACATCGAGCAGGAAGCCCAGCCGGGCCTGAATCTCCTTGAGGACCTGCCCGGCGATCGCGGCCTCCCGCTCCCCCAGCTCGAGCGAGTTCAGGAAACGCGAGCAGTCGCGGATCGAGAGATCACACACCTCGGCGATGGAACGGCGTCCGCCTTCGGCGTTGAGCGTGACGGCCAGGATCTCCGGGCGCAGCCGCGCACCGCTACAGACCGGGCACGGCACATCGCGCATGTACCCGTCGTAGTGCTCCTTCATCTGCTCGGATTCGGTGCTCTCCAGCCGCCGCTGCAGGAACGGCATCACGCCCTCGAAATCGGCGTAGTAGGACCGCTTGCGGCCGTAGCGGTTGGTGTAGGACACGTGCACCTGATCGGAGCTGCCCTCGAGCACGGCCTTACGGGCCTTGAGCGGCAACGTATTCCACGGCGCGTCCATCGAGAAGCCGATCGCCTCGGACAGCCCCGACAGCAACCGGTTGAAGTATTCGGCGGTCTGCCCGCGCGACCACGGGGCGATCGCGCCGTCGTTGAGGCTCAGTTCCGGATCGGGCACCACCAGATCCGGATCGACCTCCTTGCGAATGCCGAGACCGGTGCAGTCCGGGCAGGCGCCGTACGGCGAGTTGAAGGAGAACGAACGCGGTTCCAGATCCTCGATATCGAGCGGATGACCGTTCGGGCAGGCCAGTTTCTCCGAGAACCGCCGCTCGCGGTCGTGTGCGTGTTCGTCGCGATCGACGAAGTCCAAGACCACGATGCCGTCGGCCAGCCGCAGCGCCGTCTCGATCGAATCCGTCAGGCGCTGTTTGGACGTCGGCTTGACGGCCAGCCGGTCGATCACGACCTCGATGTCGTGCTTCTCCTGCTTCTTCAGCTTCGGCGGCTCGGTGAGCGGATACACCACGCCGTCGACCCGTACCCGGGAATAGCCCTGGGTGTTGAGCTGGTCGAACAGGTCCACGAATTCGCCCTTGCGGGTGCGCACCACCGGCGCCAGCACCTGGAAACGGGTGCCGGGCTCCATCTCCAGCACCTGATCCACGATCTGCTGCGGGGTCTGCTTGGCGATCAGCTCACCGCAGACCGGGCAGTGCGGGGTTCCGGCGCGGGCGTAGAGCAGGCGCAGATAGTCGTAGACCTCGGTGATGGTGCCGACGGTCGAGCGCGGATTGCGGTTGGTCGACTTCTGGTCGATCGACACCGCCGGAGAGAGTCCCTCGATGAAATCCACATCGGGCTTGTCCATCTGCCCCAGGAACTGGCGCGCGTACGCCGACAACGATTCGACGTAGCGGCGCTGACCCTCGGCGAAGATGGTGTCGAAGGCGAGGCTCGATTTACCGGACCCGGAGAGTCCGGTGAACACGATGAGGCTGTCCCGTGGCAGGTCGAGGTCCACTCCCTTCAGGTTGTGCTCCCGAGCTCCGCGCACGGTCAACAGATCCGCCACCGGCTGTCCCTTCTCGATCGAAATTCGGCGTCCAGAATCTCCCCGGACGCCATGCTAGGCACACCCACCGACAAGTTCGGCGACACGACCGCGAGCGGCCCCGTTCCGGACCGCGAGCGGACTCGGCCGTCACGCCGGACCGAGCACCACCACGGAGTTGTGCCCGCCCATGCCGAGCGAGGTCTTCACCGTGAATCCGCCGTCGAACGGGGTGGGTCCGTCCAGCAGGCGAGGATGCGCCTCGGCCACGATCGGCGGCGCCACCACGACGCCGCGCTCGTACCCCAGCGCCGTCGCCGCGATCTCGACGCCGGCCGCCGCACCCATGCAATGTCCGGTCAGCGGCTTGATCGAATAGACCTGCGGGCGGTCGTCGAAGATCCGCGCCAGCACGGCCCGTTCGGCCACATCGCACTGCCGGGTTCCCGGTCCGTGCGCGTTGTAGTAGCTCACGTCCCCGGGGCGCACCCCGGCCCGGTCCAGGGCCCGGTGCGTACAGTCCAGTATCCGCTCCAGACCGGGATCCACGGACACGACGTGATAAGCGTCATTGGTCATCGCCCCGCCCAGCATCGCGCAGTACGGCCGCTCGACCTGCCGGGACACCACGAACGCCACCGACGCCTCGCCGAAGCTGAACCCCCGGCTGCCCTCCTGGAACGGACGGCACGCCTCCAGCGGCTCGGCATCGATCACCGCCGCACCCATCTGCACGAAGTGGTGCACCATATCGGGGCTGGCCGACAGATCGGTGGTCACGCAGACCACGTCGTCGGCGAAACCCTGATCCAGCCACATCTGTGCGGTGATCAGGGCAACGTTGGCCGAACTGCAGGCCGCCGAGACGTTCATCGACGGCCCGTGGAAGCCGAATTCCTGCATCAGCAGCGAAATCGGAGTCGACGGCAGCAGCCGCAGATAGTCGCGAGAGCGGCGGCGGCTGCCGTCGTCGAGGTAGAAATCCTCCCAGTCCCGGACGTCGCCGAGCACGATCGCGTGGATCACCCCGACCGTGCGGCCCGGACGCCAGCCTCGTCCGGCGGCATCGGCGATCGCCTCGCGCGCGGCCTCCTGAACCGCGCGGGCATACCGGCTCGGGCTCAGCGACTCGTCGCCCCCGTCGGGTACCAGGGCGATCCACGCGTATTCGTCGCGGTCGGGACCGTAGCCGGGATAGAGTCCGGCGGCCGCCTTACCGGTGTGCAGTCCGCGCCACAGCGTCTCCCGGCCCCAGCCGTAACCGCTGACCACGCCGATACCTGCGATCGGCATACGATCTTGATATTCTCGAGTCGACATCGGGGTTGTGTTCGGCATTCGCGCTCCTACACCCGGCCTGGGCAGCTGCCTCCGGCGTAACACCCGGTCCGGCCCCCCGACCGGACCGAACCCGAACCCGACAGCGTACCCTCCGCCGATACCGCGGGAACGGGCACCTGTCATGATCACCCACAGGCCCGATGAGAACCTGAACTGTGACCGAACCAATACCGTCCACACTGTGATCCGCGGTACGTCACCATCAGAATGATCCCGTGCGCCAATTGACCTGAGCAGGCCATGATCAGGGGGTTACATGTGGTTGAGGCAGGTGAGAACCGGCCCGAGGCCGTGATGGACGCCGAACTGCTCGCCCAGCGGTACCGCACCCTGGTCGAGCACAGTCCCGACGGCGTCGTCGTGCACGAGGACGGCGTCGTCGTCTACGCCAATCCGGCGATCGTGCGGCTGCTGGCCGCCCCCGGAGTGGACGAGGTGGTCGGACATCCGGTCACCCAGTTCGTGGCGCATCGCGACGTGCCGGCGATGCTCGAGCGCATCGATCGGCTGCACCAGACCGGCGACGCGTCCGAGACGGCGGAAATGACGCTCATTCGCAGCGACGGCCAGGCGGTCGACGTCGAGACGGTCTCGGTGCTCACCGTCTGGCAGAACCGGCTCGCCTATCAGGTGGTGATCCACGACCTCACCGCTCAGCGCCGCGCCGAGGCCGCGCAACGCCGGGCCGAACACCATTTCACGGCCGTGGTGTCGCAACTCGAGGAGGGTGTGGTCGTCATCGACCGCGAGGGCCGCATCGAGTCGATCAACCCGGCTGCGCTGCGCATCTTCGGTCAGGAAAGCGACAATCTGGTCGGCCGCCGCATCGATTCGCTGCCGCTGGCGCTGCTGGACGCGAACGCCCAGCCGCTGGCCCCGAGCCACCATCCGGTGGCGCGAACCCTGGCCACCGGGGAAACGATCTCCCGCTACGTGTTCGGCGTGGACCGCCCGGACGGCCAGCGGCGCTGGCTGTCGGGTTCGAGCCGGTTGCTCAACCCCGGAGCACCCGACTCGCCGGCCGTCTCCTCGTTCAACGACGTCACCGAATTCCGCGCCAGCCGAAGGCAATTGGAGTATCAGGCGACCCACGATCCGCTCACCGGGCTGGCCAACCGATCGCTGGTGCTCTCGCGGCTGGCCACCGCGCTGGGCGTCGACGAACAGTCGCCGGTGTCGAACGTGCTGTTCATCGACCTCGATGGATTCAAGGCCATCAACGACACCCTGGGCCACGCGATCGGCGATACCGTGCTGCAGATCGTGGCCCAGCGGTTGCAGCGCGGCCTGCGCACCGACGACGTGGTGGGCCGCATCGGCGGCGACGAATTCCTGGTGCTGCTGTCGGGCCGCACCCAGCCGGACGACCTGGACGGCCTGATCACCCGGCTGCGCCAGACCATGGCCGAGCCGATCATCGCCCGCGGCCACCGCATCCACGTCGAGGCATCGATCGGCGTCACCGCGCTGCGCCCGGGTGATCCGCGCACTCCCGAAGCGGTCCTGCACGATGCGGATCTGGCGATGTACCGTGCCAAACCGGCGACCTCCGAGAGCAATGCCCTGGGACGGCGGCCGAACAACACCCACGCCTCCTGAAAGACCCGCGATGATCCTCGAACACGCGCTGCTGCCCGTCCGGCCCGAACACACGGCCGAATTCGAGGCGGCGTTCGAGCAGGCGCGCCCCTTGATTGCCCGCGCGCCGGGGTTCCGGTCGCTGACGCTGTCGAGATCCGCCGAGTCACCGAACACCTATCTGCTGCTGGTCGAGTGGGAGCAACTCAGCGATCACACCGAGGGCTTCCGCGGCTCCGCGGACTATCAGGACTGGAAGCGACTCCTGCATCACTTCTACGATCCGTTCCCGGTGGTGCAACATTTCACTACCGTGTGCGCGACGCGTTCACCTGCGACTACGGCGAGTCCGGCGAACCACAACTAGACTCGACGATTCCGTTCTCTTCGCGCGCGGCCCGCTCGGCCCCTGTGGTGACAAGGAGTTCCGTTTTGCCCGACCGCCTCACCGAGGATCGCCCCGCCGCCGACCGCGCCGCCGAACTGGAACGGGAGCAGAGCTATCTCACCCTGCTGTATCAGCGGCTCGACGGTATGCGCGAATACGCCCAGCGCCGGCTTCGGACGGTGCTGCTGGAAACGGGCGGCACCCCGCAGGCCCGCAGCGAGCGCGAATCGTTCACCCAGCTCTACTCCGAGGACCTGGCCAAATACGACGCCGCCGAGAACGGGCTGTGCTTCGGCCGGATCGATCTGTCCGCCGGGAACACCGAGGACACCGGCGACGCGAGCGCCGAGGGCGAGTACCGCTACATCGGCCGCCTCGGCATCCTCGACGAGGACGACGACTACAACACCCTGCTCCTGGACTGGCGGGCCCCGCTGGCCCGCCCGTTCTACCTCGCCACGACCGCTGCCCCCGACGGCGTGACCCGTCGCCGCCACATCCGCTCGCGCAATCGCACCGTGACCGGTATCAGCGATGAATACCTCGATCTGGAGATGGCGCGACAAGCCGGCGCGATCGACTCCGACGACGGCGGTGTCGGCAGTGAGAGCGCCCTGCTCACCGCCTTGAACGCGGCGCGCACCGGCCATATGACCGACATCGTCGAAACGATCCAGAGCGAGCAGGACGCCATCATCCGCTCCGAGCACCGCAGCGTCCTGGTGGTGCAGGGCGGTCCGGGTACCGGGAAGACCGCGGTCGCGCTGCATCGTGCGGCGTATCTGCTCTACACCTACCGCCAGCAGCTCGACAAGGCCGGCGTGCTGATCATCGGCCCCAACTCCACCTTCCTCGACTACATCGGCCAGGTACTGCCGTCGCTGGGCGAGACCGGCGTGCTGCTGTCCACGATCGGCAATCTGTATCCGGGAGTCGACGCGACACTGGAGGATTCGCTGCGCGCGGGCGAACTCAAAGGTTCGCTCGACATGATCGATGTGCTGAAGAAGGCGGTGCGCGACCGGCAGGAGGTGCCGCGCGACCCGGTCCGCCTCGACTTCGACGGGTACGAGCTGACGCTGGATCGCAAGATCGCCACCCGTGCCCGCGGCCGGGCGCGCTCCTCGCGCCGCCCGCACAACCTCGCCCGCCCGATCTTCGCCGCCTCGGTGGTCGACGCGCTGACCGACCAGCTGGCACAGATCATCGGCAAGGACCAGTTCGCCGAGACCGTCGACGAGGCGGATGCCGCCGCGGGCCGGCGCCCGTCGGGCTCCGGGCGCAATCTGCTGAGCCAGGCCGACCTCACCGAGATTCGCGACGAGATGCGCGCCGACGCCGGCATTCAGCGCGCCATCGCGCAGTTGTGGCCGATTCTGACGCCGCAGCAGGTGCTCGCCGACCTCTGGGCCGAGCCCGAACGGCTGGCGCATGCCGCGGACCGCCTCAGTGCCGAGGACCGCAAGGAGCTGTTCCGCGCGCTCGACCCGGCGCGCGGGCCCGCCTTCGCGGCCGCGGACGCGCCGCTGCTCGACGAGCTGGCCGAACTCCTGGGCATCGACGACGCGGAGGAGCGGGAACGCTCGCGGCGGCGGTGGCGCGCACAGCTGGCCGAGGCGCAGGAGGCACTCGACATCCTGACCGGTTCGGCGCCACAGGATCTCGAGGACGATCTGGATCCGGAAATCCTCATGGCCTACGACCTGATCGACGCCGGGCAGCTCGCCGAACGCCAGCACGTGCGCAACCGCCAGACGACCGCCGAGCGGGCGGCCGGCGATCGGAGCTGGACCTACGGACACGTGATCATCGACGAGGCCCAGGAACTGTCGGAGATGGCGTGGCGAATGGTGATGCGGCGCATCCCGAATCGCTGGGTGACGGTGGTCGGCGACGTCGCGCAGACCGGAGATCCGGCGGGCGCCTCGTCCTGGCAGCGAATGCTGGAACCCTATGTCGCACAGCGCTGGAAGCTCACGGAGCTGACGGTCAACTATCGGACGCCCGCCGAGATCATGGCGGTGGCCGCCGATGTGCTGGCGGCGATCGATCCGGAGGCGACCATTCCCCGATCCGTGCGGGAATCCGGCTTTCCGCCCCGGGCCGTGCAGGTCGCGGCCGGCGGCTCGCTGGCCGCGGTCACCGAACTCGTCGCCGCCGAGGCGGACAAGCCGGGAATCACCGCCGTGCTCGCCCCGCATGCGACGGTGAGCGAATTCGCCTCGCTGGCGGGCGATTCCGTGCAGGTGCTGACGGTGGCGGAGGTGAAGGGCCTGGAGTTCGACGCGGTCGTGCTGGTGGAACCGCAGACCATCCTGGACGAGTCGCCGCGCGGACTCAACGATCTCTACGTGGCGCTCACCCGTGCCACCCAGCGATTATCGGTGGTCCACACCGGCGCACTGCCCGAGGTCCTCGGCGCGTTGCGCTGAGGCCCCGGGCGGCAGGCCGGGCGAAGGTCAGCGGACGGTGTGCACGATCAGGACGTCGCTGCGCGACTTGCGGGCGACATCGGAGGGCACCGAGCCGAGCAGGCGCCCGGCCAGGGTGTTGAGGCCGCGGTTACCGACGACCAGCAGATCGGCCTCCACCTCCTTGACCAGATTCAGCAGCGACTCGACGGGTTCGCCGACGACGGCCCGCTCCACGACGTTGGTCGCGCCGGCGGCGACGGCCTTGTCCCGCGCGACCCGCAGGATCTCGTTGGTGGGGGCCGAGCCGCGCACCTGGTAGGCCTCGTCCTTGAGGACATCGGCCGCAGCGGCCACATCGCGGTCGTCGGTCGGGTAGTACGCGCATGCGACGTACAGGGTGGCGCCCGCGTCGCCGGCCAGCGCGGCAGCCTTCTCGACAGCGACATACGACGAATCCGAGCCATCGGTACCGACGACAATGGACCGGTAGGCGGTCATCTTTCCTCCAAACGTACAAGTGGGCGGATGCCTGCGCGCAATTCCGGAGCAGAAACCCGCGCGGGGCAACTGCGCTAGACCATAACCGTTATCGTGCCGGAATCATCGACAATCGCAATACATCACATCGGTGCGCCCCGCGATCCTCAGACCACATTGGCCGCCCGGATGGCCACGCGACCCGTCTCACCAGCGCGGATCCCGACCGCGGCCACCTCTCGCTGCGACCGTCGTCGCAGTGGCGAACCCGCTTGTGGCCCTGGGATTTTCGTCACAGATGGGCATTCCCCAATTGCGCGGACCGCGATTGCGCGGAGGCACAGACGCCACCCCGGCGGGATCGTGAGAACTCACAATTCGCGGCGGCGGGAAACCGTTCCGGCGCTTACCGGATATGTGAGGCGATAAACGAAAAGCGGAATGCGGCCGTTCCGCGATCACCCGAGGTGGAATAGCGGCCCGGTGATTGTGGCGCCGAGATCGTCGACATGAGCGAAGAAGGCGAACAGCATGAGCGACGCACCGGCCAATGCCAGATCCTTGTTGAAATGAATCATCTCGCCCTGTTTGGCCTGAGCATCGGATTCCTTCCAGAAGGGATGCATGAGAAATGCGGTCGGCAGCAGGAATACGAACAGCAGCAGCGACCCCAGATCTGCCCACACCCCGAGGAGCACGCTCAAGGCCCCGAGCAGCAGGACGACCCCCGAACCCAGCACCGCCCCCTTCGCCATCGGAACACCCTTGCTGCGGGCGTAGCCGGTCATCGCATCGGCCTGGGTGAGATGCCCGATCGCCGAACTCGCGAACAATATGACGAACAGAATGCGCCCGATCAGCACCAGAACACTCATCGCCAACTCCTCTGTCGGCCGGCGGCACCGCCGCCGGGCTGGTAGTACAGCATTCAACTACTTATGTGTTCGGTTATTCCCGGAACCGGTTCGGCCGAAACGAATCAGCGATCCGGCGCCGAGTCCCGCGGTGACGCGTGGTGTGACAGTAGCGACGCGCGCGCGTATTCCAGCGGCGCCATTCCGATCTCGTTCGCGAATTCGCGACTGAAATGGGCCTGGTCGAAATAGCCGAGTTCCAGGGCCAGGGTCGCCAGATCGTCGGTGCGGCCCTGTGCCAGCAGTTGTGCGCCGTCCTGCAGGCGGTAGCGGCGCAGCACCCACTTCGGGCCCGCTCCGACGTAGCGGCGGAACAGGCGTTGCAGGGTGCGAATCGGGATATCGAAACGGGCGGTGACCTGGTCGACGCGGGTCAGGTCGGGATCGCCCTCCATCGCGGCGATGATTCGCAGCACCAGCCGGTAATTGTCGTCGGGCGTACGGCGGCGCGCGGCACGGGCGAAGTAGGCGTCGACGATGTCGCGGCGCTCGTCGGCGCTGCCGGCCGCCAGCACGCGTTCGGTCAGGCCCGCGGCCTCGGGCAACACCCCGGTCAGTTCGATCGCGGTATCGCGCAGCGCTCCCACATCGATCCCGGTGAAGGCGCCGAAGCCGCCGGGACGGAACTTCGCCGCGAAGGTCTCGCCCTCCCCCACCAGTTCGCGGACGAATTTGCCGGTGGACACGCCGTTGACGAACCCGCCGGTGCGGGTGGCGGACCGCTCGAAGCTGACGTTGATCGAGGGAAAGGGCAGCACCTGCGCCCGATAGGGCGGCCGGCCGCGCAGATCCCAGGAGACCGACCAATACCATTCGACGAATTCGGCGGTCTGCGGACCGGCCGGCAACCGGATCAGCCGGCGGTGGCGCGCCTGCTCACGGGGATGCAGGATGCCCTTCGTCACTTCCGGCGGAGGAACCGGAACCGGATGCAGCGCAGCGCCTTTCGCGCGCGCGTCAGCGGCCGGCACGGCCCGTCTCCCGTCGCGGACGAGACTGTCGCTTTCTTACAAGATCTCCTCCCCGCGATGGCCGAGAGTTGTTCCTATGAGCAACGACGTCAATCCCATTCCCGAGGGTTACCACTCCATCAACTGCTTCCTGGCCGTACCCGACGGCAACAAGGCCATCGAGTTCTACTCCGCGGTCTTCGGCGCGAAGGTGCTCAGCCGCAACGACCTTCCCGACGGGCAACCGGCGCACGCCGAACTGTCGATCGGCGATTCCACCATCCAGATGGGTATGCCCATCCCCGAACACGGGGTGCGCGCACCCGAATCGGACTGGGTGCACACCAGCATCGTGCACTACTGCCCCGATGTCGACGCGGTCGTCGCCCGCGCCGCCGAACACGGCGCCGCCCGGGTCGAGGAGCCGCAGACGTTCGTCACCGGCGACCGCTACGGGCTGGTGATGGATCCGTTCGGACATCGCTGGGTGGTCATGACCCGGGTCGAGGACGTCTCGCGCGAGGAGGGCGAGCGCCGGGTCAACGAGTGGATGGCCACGCAGAGCTGACGCGGGCCGCGCGGGTGCCCCGGTCCGGCCGGGGCACCGCCGCGTATGCGGGAACGATGCTGTGCGGGAACTCATTTCAGCCCGGCGGCGTCCATACCCCGCAACTCCTTCTTCAGGTCGGCGATCTCGTCACGCAATCGCCCGGCCAGCTCGAACTGCAATTCGCGGGCGGCGTTCATCATCTGATCGGTCAGCTGGGCCACCAGATCCGCCAGTTCCGCGCGCGGCATATTCGCGACATCGCGGCCCTCGTACACACCGGCGCTCACCGCGCGGCCGGGTTCACCCTGGGCGCGGCGTCCGCGGCTGGCATTGCGCCCGGATCCGCCGATCTCGACCTCGGTCTCGTCGGCCTCGCGATAGACCTGATCGAGGATGTCGGCGATCTTCTTGCGCAGCGGTTTCGGATCGATGCCGTTGGCCTCGTTGTAGGCGATCTGCTTGGCCCGCCGGCGTTCGGTCTCGTCGATGGCCTGGCGCATCGAATCGGTCATCTTGTCGGCGTACATGTGCACTTCGCCGGAGACGTTGCGCGCGGCGCGCCCGATCGTCTGGATGAGGCTGGTGGCGCTGCGCAGGAAGCCTTCCTTGTCGGCGTCCAGGATCGCGACCAGCGACACCTCGGGCAGGTCGAGGCCCTCACGCAGCAGGTTGATGCCGACCAGCACGTCGTATTCGCCCAGCCGCAGCTGGCGCAGTAGTTCGACGCGGCGCAGCGTGTCGATCTCCGAATGCAGGTAGCGCACCCGCACACCCATGCCCAGCAGATAGTCGGTGAGATCCTCGGCCATCTTCTTGGTCAAGGTGGTGACGAGTACGCGTTCGTCACGTTCGGTGCGGGTGCGGATCTCGTGCACCAGATCGTCGATCTGGCCCTTGGTCGGTTTGACCACGACCTGCGGGTCGACCAGACCGGTCGGGCGAATCACCTGTTCGACGAACTCACCGCCGGTACTGCCCAGCTCGTACGGGCCGGGCGTCGCCGACATGTACACGGTCTGGCCGATCCGCTCGGCGAACTCCTCCCAGGTGAGCGGGCGGTTGTCGACCGCCGAGGGCAGCCGGAAACCGTATTCGACGAGGTTGCGCTTGCGCGACATATCGCCTTCGTACATGCCGCCGATCTGCGGGACGGTCACGTGCGACTCGTCGATGATCAGCAGGAAGTCCTCCGGGAAGTAGTCCAGCAGCGTCGCCGGCGCCGAACCCGCCGGACGGCCGTCGATATGGCGCGAATAGTTCTCGATACCGGAGCAGAAGCCGACCTGCCGGATCATCTCCAGGTCGTATTGGGTGCGCATGCGCAGCCGTTGCGCCTCGAGCAGTTTGCCCTGCCGCTCCAGTTCCGCCAGCCGCTGTTCGAGTTCGGTCTCGATATCGGCGACCGCGCGCTCCATCCGCTCCGGTCCGGCCACGTAATGGGTGGCCGGGAAGATGCGCAGGGTGTCGACCTGACGCACCACATCTCCGGTGAGCGGATGCAGGTAGTACAGCGCCTCGATCTCGTCGCCGAAGAATTCGATCCGGACCGCGAGCTCCTCGTAGGAGGGAATGATCTCGACGGTGTCACCGCGCACCCGGAACGAACCGCGGGTGAAGGCCATGTCGTTGCGCGTGTACTGGACGTCGACCAGCAGGCGCAGCAGCCGGTCGCGTTCGACCTCGGTGCCGACCTCGAGCTGCACCGAGCGGTCCAGATAGGACTGCGGGGTACCCAGGCCGTAGATGCACGAGACCGAGGCGACCACCACGACATCACGCCGCGAGAGCAGGCTCGAGGTCGCCGAATGGCGCAGCCGCTCCACGTCGTCGTTGATCGAGGAGTCCTTCTCGATATAGGTGTCGGTCTGCGCGATGTAGGCCTCGGGTTGGTAGTAGTCGTAGTAGGAGACGAAGTACTCCACCGCGTTGTGCGGCAGCATCTCGCGCAGTTCGTTGGCCAGCTGGGCGGCCAGGGTCTTGTTCGGCGCCATGACCAGGGTCGGGCGCTGCACCCGCTCGATCAGCCAGGCCGCGGTGGCCGACTTGCCGGTGCCGGTGGCGCCGAGCAGCACCACGTCCTTCTCACCGCCACGCAACCGCCGCTCCAGCTCCGCGATGGCGGCGGGCTGGTCACCGGCGGGCCGATGCTCGCTGACGACCTCGAACCGCCCGTCGGAGCGTTCGATCGCCCCGATCGGCCGGAATTCCGAATGCGCCAGCGGCTGCCCGCCGGGTGCGTCCGAATCCGCGGGGATCTCCGTTGCGAAAGCCATGGTCACCAGGGTAAGCCGCGGCACCGACAAGTTCCGGCGCGGTGACCGCGGGCACAGCCACACCCTCGGTGATCATTGTCGGCCACGGCCGGATATCGGCGGCAACGGGCCACCGCCGCACTGCTCGGACACCGTCCGGCCGGCGCTACCGACTACACAATTCCCCGCCGACCCGTCCGGACATTTCCAACAATTCGAAATGCGCGGCTATCTTTCGGCGACCGCGGGCCGAAAACACTATCCTGCACAATAATTCGCCCATTCACCCACCGGGCGTCCACACTCCCGCCCGCGCGGCCGAAGCGCCGCCGCCGACCATCGCGGCAGGGCTGACCCACGGTTTGCCAGAGCGGTCGGAGCATTGTTCCGGCAACCGAACGCGCAAGCAGTGAATCAACCGACCAGATGCCCGAAATGTCCGGTAGCACAAGGCGCCTCGATGATCATGGCACGGCCGAATCCGCCCGAATCCGTGTCGTTTTCACCCCGCCCGAGGGGGTTGCCCGGGTGTACGCTGATCCGGTCGGAAGTCGAGAAGGGCAAGTGTTATGGCCGGTTTCCTCGCTGAACGTGTCACCCGGACTCTGCGCACTGCCGCGCCCAATGGAGTCAGCCCAATGCCGTCGAATCGCAACATTCCGGGCCGAAAAGCACCGATTCCGGTGCCACCAACGGGTACGGCACACAGACCGCACGTCGAATATTTCGACATCGCCGATCTCACCAGAACCGATTCCCGCGGTTTCGTCCATTCGGTCGACAGTTATCACGCCGAGCCGTGGGGACTGTATCTGGTCCGGGCTGCCGATACCCCGCCCTACCGCTACACCGAGACGTGGCTGCTGCCCAGGCAATCGATCCGCGTCACCATGCACCATGTCAACGCGGCGCACGATCGCGATCCGATCTACCACATCTATTTCGGCACCTTCGCCAAGATCGAGCCGAAGCGCTGGCGCGCCGAGTACCACTACATCGACATCGTCGCCCGCAACGGCCACGTCTGCCAGCTGCACGGGGTCGACGAACTGTTCGCCGCGCACGCGGCCGGCTACGTGTCGGCTGAGACGGCTCAGCAGGCGTTCGAGCACGCCACGGCGGTCGTCGACGGTATCGCGTCGCACGATCACAACTTCGAACGCTGGCTCGCCACCCAGGGCATCACACTGCACTGGCTGTAATCGCATCACCGCCCGCTCGCGCCGATGATCATCCGAATCGCGGCGCGAGCGGGTGTTGTGCGGGCCCCCGGCGGTAGATTCGGGGCATGACGCAGGGGCATGTGGTCGATCTGCATCGGCCGAAGATCGAGTACTTCGACCTCGCCGGGTCCACCAACACCGATCCGAAGGGCTTCGTGCGGCCGGTCGAGACGTATCGGACCGAACCCTGGGGGCTCTACATGGCCCGCACCGCCGATCATCCGGAATTCCACTACCTCGAATCCTGGCTGCTGCCGGAGCTGTCGCTGCGCGCCACCGTTTTCCACTTCCGCCCCACGCACCTGCGCGACCAGGACTTCTACCTCGATATCGGCGATTTCGCCGCGGCGGGACCGCAGATGTGGAGGTCGGTCGACCACTACCTCGACATCGTGGTCCGCACCGGCCGCGAGGCGCTCCTGCTCGATGTCGACGAGCTCCTGGCCGCCCACGCCGCCGGCTATCTGAGTGCGTCCGAGGCACAGCAGGCGATCGAGGCCGCCACCACCGCCATCGACGGAATCGCCTCGCACGGACACGATTTCGAAGCCTGGCTGCGCTCCCGAGGTATCACCCTCGGCTGGCGGTGAGACCCGGCGCCGAGCCCGGTGCGGCAGATGTGGGAACGAGTCGGGCTGCGCCGAACTCTTCTCGGTGGTGGGTCCCCGCCACTAGGGTCCAGCAAGTCGATCACGTCCCCTCGAGAACCGGGAGAGCCATGGGTGAGTCGTCGTCGTTGCGTCGTGTCGGGAATTCGGGGCTCGCGGTCTCGGTCGTCGGGCTGGGCACCAACAATTTCGGGATGAAGCTCGATTTCGAGCAGAGCAGGGCGGTGCTGCACGCCGCGCTCGACCACGGCATCACTCTGATCGATACCGCCGACTCCTACGGGGAATCGGAACGGCGAATCGGCGAGATCCTGCAGGGCAGACGTGACGATGTCGTGATCGCGACCAAGTTCGGCAACGATGTGCGCCGCCTCGGCGGAGACAACGGCGAGGACTGGGGGGCGCGTGGCTCACGCCGCTACATCCGCCGCGCGGTCGAACAGTCGCTACGCCGGCTGCGCACGGACTGGATCGACCTCTACCAGCTTCATCGCCCGGATCCGGCGACACCGATCGAGGAGACGCTGTCCGCGCTGGACGATCTCGTTCACGAGGGCAAGATCCGGTACCTGGGCCATTCGAACTTCACCGGATGGGAGACCGCCGACGCCGAATGGACCGCACGCACCCGCAATCTCGAGCGGTTCATCAGCGCGCAGAACGAATACAGCCTGCTGCAGCGCGGAATCGAGGCCGATCTGGTGCCGGCGCTCGAGCACTACGGGATCGGTCTGCTCCCCTACTTCCCCCTGGCGAGCGGTCTGCTCACCGGCAAGTACAAACGCGGTGCGCCCGCGCCCGAAGGCAGCAGAATTCAGGCGTGGGGCCGGGAATCCGCCCTCACGGACGCGGCTTTCGACATCGTGGAACAGCTGGAGGATTTCGCGGCGCAACGATCGATCACCCTGCTCGATGTCGCCATCGGCGGTCTCGCCGCGCAGCCCGCGGTGAGTTCGGTGATTGCCGGCGCAACCTCACCCGAGCAGGTGGAGGCCAATGTGAGGGCCGGGCAGTGGCAGCCCACCGCCGAGGACCTCGCGGAGATCGACCGGATCACCTCCGCATCGCACTGACAGCGGAGCGGGCGCCCGGCGGAATGCCCTCGGCCGGTGCGCCCGATCGCGGCAGAGCCTGCGTCAACCGCGGGGGACCCGCTCGTAGACCTTGTCGAACCAGGGCTCTTTCACCGACAGATAAACCTCGACGGCCTCGTCGCCCACCGTGCCCGCCGCCTCCGCCTCCCCGCGGCGCTTGATCTCCAGGTACTCGGCACGGGCGTCGGCGTCGGCGCGTAACCAGTCGCGGAAGTCCAGGGCGAACCGCTGCCCCGGCGAACCGTCCACGCGCACATGGATATTGGCGAGCCGCCCGGGGTCGGCATTGCCGTGCAGACGTTTCGCCCACAGCCCGGCGTCGGTGCCCGCGGGGTCCTGCGGCGTGGGTTTGGGGTTGTCGCCGGTGACGGAGACGATCGGGGGAAAACCCGCGGCGGCCAACCGATCTCGCAGCGCATCGGCCGTCGCGAGGTCGGCCACCGTGATCTGGATGTCGATCACATCCTTGGCGGGCAGCCCGAGTACGGCGGTGGAACCGATGTGATCGATGCGGCGCGCATCGCCGCCGCAGGCAAGCCACAGCCGGCCGATCAACCGCTGCGCCTGCGCCGGCCACTGCGGATCCGGCTCGACCACGCGCACCGCCTCGGTCGAGCGCGCCGGAGTCCCGGTGCGCACATTGCGTTCGAACGGCACCAGCCGCTGCTCCCACAGCGCCCGCACCTGCGGCGCCAGCGCCTCGGCATCGGAGTTGTTGTCCAACAGGACATCCGCGGCCGCACGCCGCTGGTCGTCATCGGCCTGTGCCTTGATCCGCGCCAGCGCGTCCGCGCGGCTCACACCGCGGAACTGCTCGAGCCGGTGCACGCGAGTCTTCTCGTCGGCCATCACCACCACGACGAGATTCATCATCGCGCCGAGGTTGTTCTCGACCAGAAGCGGAACATCCTGCACCACAATGGCGTCCGCCGGCGCGGCGGCGATCAGTTCGGTCGTGCGCCGGCCGACCAGCGGATGGGTGATCGAGTTCAGCGTCGTGCGCGACTGCTCGTCCGCGAAGGCCACCGCCGCGAGCGCGGGGCGGTTCAAACTGCCGTCCTCGGCCAGAATTTCCGGGCCGAACGCCGCGACGAGTGCGGCGAGGCCCTCGGTGCCGGGTTCGACGACCTCGCGGGCGATGGCGTCACTGTCGACCAGAACAGCCCCGTGTTCCACCAGCAGCCGCGCGACCGTCGACTTACCCGCTCCCATGCCTCCGGTGAGACCGATACGCAACATTTCCTCAGTCTCGCATCCCGCCACCGCGGTGCCCGCCCGCACCCCGCCGCGAGGCGATAGAGCCGATTACCCATCGAGTGAATCCTTTTCACCTCGCCCACGCGGTATTACCCATTCCGTGACGCCGGTGATATCAATTCGCAACTTTTTCCGCGCGATACCGACCTGGGGTCGGCAACTTTCCGACACGCCGGGCTCGAAGTCACGCAAAATCCGCGACCCCACACTTTTGTTCCGCTACTGTTTCGCCGCGGGCGATCCAGGCCATCCGAGCTAGCGAAGGAAGATCATTGGGCACCACACACATCCAGTCGGGTCGCCACCGGCTGGGTATGGCAGGCACCGTGCACTGCATTCGGATTCCCGCCGTGGCGGCAGCACTGGCCGAACATCGCCGTTCGTGGTTGACCGCCCTACTCAGCCCGGCGCGGCACAGCTTCGCGGCCATGCGCAGCCGGGGCGGTGCCACCCGCTGGATTCCCGCCACGGCGAGCTGACCAGTACCTCGAACGTTCGGCGGCCCACCGCGGATGCGGTGGGCCGCCCGTTTTTCACACCAGGCCGCTCGGGCTCCGGCGCGAGCCCGCTTCCTGGCTCGGCATCGCATTCGGCGGCACCGGATAGGGAATTCCCTTACCGTCGGTACCGAGCGCGATATTCGGCCCGCATTGCGCGAGCGCGGCATCCGATTTCGGTTTCGGATCGGTAATTCGGGGCGGCACCGAATCGGGCGTGGAACCGAAATCGAATGCCGAGGTCATATCGCCGGTGACGCTGCGGCGCCAGGCGGTCACATTCGGCACCTCGACACCGAATCGGCGTTCCAGCAAACGCAATTGCGAGGTGTGGTCGAAGGTTTGCGAGGCGACCAGCCCGCCCCGCGAATAGGGCGAGATGACGAAGCACGGGACGCGGTAACCCAATCCGATCGGTCCCGCGACGCCCTTGGCCGCCGGTACCCGGCCGAGATCCACCGACAGGTACTCCCCCGGCGTGCCGGGCGGCGGGGTGGGAGGGGTGACATGATCGAAGAAGCCGCCGTTCTCGTCGTAGCTCACGATGAGCGCGGTCTTCTCCCACACCTTCGGATTGGAGGTGAGGATGTCGAGCACCTGCATGATGCCCACCGCGCCCAATGCCGGTGGCAGCGCGGGATGTTCGCAGTTGAACAGCGGCGGGATCACCCACGACACCGAGGGAAGCCGGTCGGCGGCCACGTCCGCGGCGAAATCCTGCGGATACACCGGGGCCTTGCCGCGTTGGGCGAGTTCGGAATTCGGGTCCGCGGCCTGCTTGAAGCAGCCCATCATGCCGTCGAGGATCACCGACGAGATCGGGCCGATATCGCGGTTGTTGTAGATCTTCCAGTCGACGCCGGCCTCGGACAGGTTCTCCGGGTAGGTGCGCCAGCTGTAGGCATTCTGCGGGATCAGCGTCGGCGTCTCCACCAGTGGCCCGCCTGCCAGACCGTCGGGGTCGATGGTCGCGGAGATCCAGTACAGGCGGTTCGGGTCGGTCGGGCCGAGTACCGAGCAATGGTAGTGGTCGCAGAGGGTGAACGCGTCGGCCAGCTCGTGGTGAACCGGAATGTCGGCGCGGGTGTAATACCCCATGGCCGCCGGACCGTTGGCAGCGCCGACGCCGGCCACCGACATCGGCATCCAGCGGTCGTTGCGGCCGCCGTTCCACGCCTCGTGCATACCGGCCCAGGAATGATCGGGATCGTTGATGCATTCGCCGTCGAGGGTCGCCCCGCGGGTCGTGTCGAGCCGGAACGGGACGATGAACCCGTCGGCGGTGGGCCCGACGCCGGGTGCGTAGCCGTACTGCTTCCACGCCGGCGAGGCGTCGTCGAAACCTCGTACCCCGGACAGGGTTCCGAAGTAGTGGTCGAACGAGCGGTTCTCCTGCATGAGCAGAACGAAATGCTCGATGTCACCGAGCCCGCCCATTCCCGCCGGGTCGGCCGCGTGCGCACGCTCGATGATCGGGTTCGCCCACGCGGCCAGCGCCCCGGCCCCACCGGCCGCCATGGCCTTCGCGAGAAAATCACGCCTCTTGATGCCGTCGAACAGACCCATGCCGGTGCCGAGACCTTCCGCGTCGGTGAAAACAACAGTGCCGGATGACAAGACCGCGCCAGCCGGCAAGACCGTGCCGGCTGACAGAGGCCAGTGGCAGATCCTTGCCGACAATAGTGGACCGGCGGTATCGACGCGGTGACGACGGGCTGAATGGGCAGCCCGGAAACGGGCGAAGGCCCCGGTCCATCGAACCGGGGCCTTCGTTTCAGCTCAGCGAATTACGCGTTGCCGGACAGCTTCTCACGCAGCGCGGCGAGCTGCGCGTCGCTGGCCAGCGAACCGCCGGCCGGCTCGGAGGAGCTGGAGGACGAGCTCTGCGCGCCGCTCTCGGAGGAGTAGTTACCGGAGGCACCACCGTTGGCCGCCTCGGCGGCGGCGTCGGCCGCCATCTTCTCCATCTGAGCGGTGTGCATCTTGTGGCGACGCTCGGCCTCGGCGTAGCGGCCTTCCCACTCTTCCCGCTGCTTGTCGAAGCCCTCGAGCCATTCGTTGGTCTCGGGGTCGAAGCCCTCGGGGAAGATGTAGTTGCCCTGCTCGTCGTAGCTGTCGGCCATGCCGTACTTCGACGGGTCGAACTCGGCGTGGTAGTCCTCGTTCGCCTGCTTCAGCGACAGCGAGATCCGGCGACGCTCCAGGTCGATGTCGATGACCTTGACCATCGCGTCGTCGCCCACGGCGACAACCTGGTCCGGCACCTCGACGTGACGCTCGGCCAGCTCGGAGATGTGTACCAGGCCCTCGATGCCCTCTTCGACGCGCACGAACGCACCGAACGGAACCAGCTTGGTGACCTTGCCGGGCACGATCTGGCCGATGGCGTGGGTGCGGGCGAACTGACGCCACGGGTCTTCCTGGGTGGCCTTGAGCGACAGCGAAACCCGCTCGCGGTCCAGGTCGACGTCGAGAACCTCGACGGTGACCTCCATGCCGACCTCGACGACCTCGGACGGGTGGTCGATGTGCTTCCAGGACAGCTCGGAGACGTGCACCAGACCGTCGACGCCGCCGAGATCGACGAATGCGCCGAAGTTGACGATCGAGGAGACGACGCCCTTGCGGACCTGGCCCTTCTGCAGCTGGTGCAGGAACTCGCTGCGAACCTCCGACTGGGTCTGCTCCAGCCAGGCGCGGCGGGACAGGACCACGTTGTTGCGGTTCTTGTCCAGCTCGATGATCTTGGCCTCGATCTCCTTGCCGACGTACGGCTGCAGATCGCGGACGCGGCGCATCTCGACCAGGGAGGCCGGGAGGAAGCCACGCAGGCCGATGTCCAGGATCAGACCACCCTTGACGACCTCGATGACGGTGCCCTTGACGGCCTCGTCCTTCTCCTTGAGCTCCTCGATGGTGCCCCACGCCCGCTCGTACTGAGCCCGCTTCTTCGACAGGATCAGGCGGCCTTCCTTGTCCTCCTTGGTGAGAACGAGGGCCTCGACCTCATCGCCCACGGAAACGACCTCGGCCGGATCGACATCGTGTTTGATGGACAGTTCGCGGGAAGGGATGACGCCTTCGGTCTTGTAACCGATGTCGAGCAGAACCTCGTCGCGGTCGACCTTGACGATCGTGCCTTCGACGATATCTCCGTCGTTGAAGTACTTGATCGTCTTGTCGATGGCGGCGAGGAAGTCCTCGGCGGAGCCGATGTCGTTGACGGCTACCTGCGGCGAGGTGACGGTGGTGGGCATATGTTGGGTTGCTCCGGACGGATTGTGGTCGGTAGTGGACATTGGAACTCTCGGTTTTGCTGTGAAGTCACAGCGGTGGAACTACGTTGACGGCCATGCACAGCACATCGCTGCGACACAGCACAACGCTGTACTCACTGCAGAAACTCACAGCACCGGCTGCTGAATCACAGCCCGCGGGCGACTTCCGAAATCCGTAACCCCTGCGCCCGGTACCGAGCGCTACAGTACCGACAGCGGCTACGCAAATGCCGAAGACACTCGCGGGAAACAGCGTACGCGACGTGAGTTACGCCAAGCAAACACGGGTCCCCGCCCGCACCATGATCATACGTCCGGCACCGAACACCGTTCCCGCACAGTGTGGTACCCGTCACGGCCGAGAAGTAATCACCCCGGTCACGCGCCTGTGCCGGCGGGACCGGAGACGGCGTCCGCGGAGGCGCGGACCGGGCCGTGCCATACGCTGCGAACCATGTCCGACGACCCGCATCCGGCCCTTCTCGACGACGAGCGCCACGCCCAGGCCAACGCCCTGCTCGGCACCGCGCGGGTGACCCGCACGACGGTCGGGTCGGCGGACAGCGAGCGCGCCAACCGGCGCTGGTGGGATGCCGATGCCGCGCAGTACCACGAGACCCACGCCGATTTCCTCGGCGTCGACTCCGAGGCCGGAGAATTCGTCTGGTGCCCGGAAGGGTTGCACGAGGGCGACTGGCATCTGCTGGGCGAGGTCGCCGGGCGGCGGGTCCTGGAGATCGGTTGCGGATCGGCGCCGTGTTCGCGCTGGCTGGCCGCCCAGGGCGCACATCCGGTCGGACTGGATCTGTCGCGGGCGATGCTCGACCGCGGACTCGCGGCCATGGCGCGCGGCGGACCGCGGGTGCCGCTGGTGCAGGCCGGTGCCGAGGCGCTGCCGTTCGCGGCCGAATCGTTCGATCTGGCCTGCTCGGCGTTCGGCGCGATTCCGTTCGTCGCCGATGCCGCCGCGGTCATGCGGGAGGTGGCCCGGGTGCTGCGGCCGGGCGGGCGCTGGGTGTTCTCGGTGAACCACCCCATGCGGTGGATCTTCCCCGACGATCCGGGCCCGGACGGCCTGCGCGCCGCGATCCCCTACTTCGACCGCACGCCCTACGTCGAGGTCGATGCCGACGACGAACCGATCTACGTCGAACATCACCGCACGATCGGCGATCGGGTCCGCGACATCGTCGGCGCGGGCCTGATCCTGCTCGACATCGTCGAACCCGAATGGCCGGAGTGGCTCGAGCGCGAATGGGGTCAGTGGAGCCCGTTGCGCGGTGAGATCTTCCCCGGCACAGCCATTTTCGTTACCGAGAAGCCGTCGCGGCGTTAGCCCGCGCGGCCCGCGGCAGCGGCGGCGGCGCCACCGTCGCCTTGCCGTCGGACACCGAGTTCTGCGCGGGAATGGGCGTGGTCTTGCCCGGATCGGGCTCGGCCACCGGCGGGGCGGGCGCGGCGGCGGGCTCCGCCTTACCGGTCTTGCCGGTCGGCCCCGCCTTGCCGGTCGGCGCGTCCGCACCGGCCGGCCCCGGGAACGGCGGCAGCGCCGCGAACCGGGGGTCGATGCGCGCGGTCCGGCTGACGTGGGTGATCCAGCGCCGCGCGCGGGTCAGCGGATGGTCCGGGAATTGCGGATCCCACCGCGCGTCGTCGGCGATGTTGTAGGGCAGCTTGCCCTTCACCTGGGGCGCGTACGGATGCGGCGGGAACATGTTCGCGAAGCCGACCTTCGGCACGACCGCGGCCTCCCGGACGCCGGAGCGGCCGGTTTCGGGACACATGATCTTCACGATCGCGCTGCATCCGGCCTTGGGCACGACGATTCCGGCGGTGAAGCCGAGTCCGCTCGCCTGATCGGCCAATGGGAACTTCTCCAGGCGCAGCAGGGCCGGCTGGGAATCCACGGTGATGGCATGTGCCTCGATCAGGCAGCCGAACTCGGCCTGCAGTTCGGTGAGGCAGCGGCGCAACGTGTCGATGTCGGACAGCGGGGCGGGTAAGTCCGGTACCAGATCGATATAGCTCAGCGTGATGATGTCACGGGTGGCCGGATTCCCCCACGTGGTCTGGTCAAGCTGCTGCAGTCCCCCGGTTTCGAACACGATTGGCACGCAACCACGCTACCCATCTGTGACATTTTCGCACTTCCTGGGGCGTTTTGTGTTCAACGTGTGACCACCTGGTAATAAATATCGGACGAAACGGGTGTCAGGTTTGTTTTCACTCGGGGGTCTCCCCGGATCGTCGCGGGGAGCGCCCCACCTGATCGAGCGCCATCCGCAGGGCGAACTCGATCTGAGCGTTGATGCTGCGCAGGTCGTCGGCCGCCCACTTGGCGATCGCCTCGTGGACGGCCGGATCGAGCCGGACGAGCACCTTCTTGGGCTCGCGCTTGGCCATCAGGAGTAGAGGGTTCCGGTGTTGACGACGGGCTGAGCGGAGCGGTCGCCACACAGCACCACCAGCAGATTCGACACCATCGAGGCCCGCCGCTCCTCGTCCAGGTCGACCATTCCCTCCTCGGTCAGCCGCTGCAGCGCCATGCCCACCATGCCGACCGCGCCCTCGACGATGCGGCTCCGCGCGGCCACCACCTGCGCGGCCTGCTGGCGGACCAGCATCGACTGGGCGATCTCCGGTGCGTACGCCAGGTGGGTGATCCGCGCTTCGAGGATCTCGATACCCGCGAGCGCGGTACGTTCGCGCAGTTCGGTGGTCAGTTCCCCGGCGACCTCGGCGCCGTTGCGCAGGCTGGTCGGGGCCGGGTCGTCGGCTCCGGTGAGAGCAGGCGTCGCCGCCACGGCCGCGGGCCGCACGTCGGGGGCGGCGTCGTAGGGGTGCACGGTGGCCAGGTGCCGGACCGCGGCCTCGGACTGGGTTTGCACGTACTCCTCGTAGTCGTCGACGGCGAAGGCGGATTTGAAGCTGTCGACGACCCGGTAGACCACCACCGCCGCGATCTCCACCGGATTGCCGTCGAAATCGTTGACCTTCAACTTCTGCGTTTCGAAATTGCGGACCCGCAAGGAGATTCGCCGTTTGGTGGTCAGCGGGAGGGCCCAGAAGAAGCCGGCGTCGGCGACCGATCCGACGTAGCGGCCGAAGAACTGCAGCACCTTGGCCTCGTTCGGGCCGACCGTGGTGAGCCCGGTCAGCAGGATCACCGCGACCGCGAGGATCACATATCCCGCAGCCGCGCCGATCGCCGCCCCGGCACCCCCGCCCGAACCGGCGGCGCTGGAGGCGGCGACCCCGCCGATCAGTCCGGCGGTGCCGACCACCAGCAGCACCAACAGCATCAAGAACCCGTTCAGCCGGAAAGCCGGACGCAGCGACATGACATCCTCCCAATATTGAAGTGATATCACGACGATAGCGCACGGATATCCCGGATGCCAAGGGGACGATCGCGGGAACCGGTCAGGCAGGCCGGATGTTGCGGTTGAAGCGAAACAGGTTGGCCGGGTCGTACTCCGACTTCAGCACCTGCAGCCGCGCATACGTCGGCGCCGCGTATCCGGCGCGGGTCTGGTTCTCGTCGGCCCAATCCCCGGCGCCGTAGAGGAAGTTCAGATTGTGGCCGATCGTCCACGGCGACAACGTCTTCGCGACCAGGTCGTGGAAGCCCCGCAGATCGGGGCCGTCCGGGGCCGGCATCGTGATGACGCGCGCGGTGTATTCGGCCTCCCGGTGATCCATCGCGATCCCCGCCGGACCCGGGCGGCGCAGCGCTCCCCCGAGATGCCGGAATCCCGCCACCGCCGCGACCGGCGCTTCGGGGCCGGTGGCGTCGAGGAAGGCCGAGGCCGCGTCCGCGGTCAGATCCGACAGCAGCGCGTTGGTGGCGGTGTAGGCGTGCGGGAAATTCGGGTCGCGGTAGATGCCGTGGGTCTCGCTGTAGGGCATGGTTCGCAGGTCGTCGGCGATCCGGGCGCCCACCTCACGCAGTGGCCGGACCAGCCGCTCGCCGTCGGCCGCCGCCCCGGTGAAGGCGATATTGACGGTCGCCAGATAGCGCCCGCGCAGGGGTTCCGGAATCGCCGGAACGTCGGGCATCGTCATCATGGTGATCGCCGAGGTCATCTCCTCGGGCACCTCGGCGGTCCACTGCCGCCACGCCTCGAGCGCGGGTTCCACCAGCGCGGTGTCGAAGGTGAGCTGTCCGCCGTAGACCTCGGTGATCGGGAACAGTTCGAGCTCCATGCCGGTGACCACACCGAAGTTGCCACCGGAACCCAGTGCGGCGCCGAACAATTCGTCGCCGGGAGTGAGGCGGCGCAGCCGCCCGTCGGCCGTCACCAACTCCAGGACGCGGACCCGGTCAGCGGCGTAGCCGAAGGTGCGCGCCAGAATTCCGAGCCCGCCACCCAGGTGATACCCGACCACGCCGACCGAGGGCGAGGAGCCGTTCAGCGGTGCCAGACCGTGCGCGACCGCGGCCGCGATCAGCGCCTCGGCCTGCACGCCGGCGGCCACCCAGGCGGTGCGGGCGCCCGGATCGACGCGCACCCGGGTCATCCGGCGCGTACTGATCAGCACACCGCCCGCGGCCGGCACCGAGAGGCCGTGCCCGGTCGCCTGCACCGCGACGGGCAGCCGGTGCCGGGCGGCGAATTCCACGGCCGCACGCACGTCCTCGGCGTGCACCGCGCCGACGACCAGATCGGGCCGGTGCGTGTAGGCGGTCTGGAAGCCGGAGACCTCGGCGGCGTAGCCGTCGTCCCCCGGGCGGAAAACGGGACCGGTGACGGTGGGCAGTTCGGCGGGGAAGTTCGAGTTCGTCATGTTCTGAACTCTGCCGTCGGCGGAATGAGAAGTAAAACAGATAGTTGTTCTCGATACTAGAATCAACAGTTATGGAACTGCGGCAGTTGCGCTACTTCGTCACCGTCGCCGAGGAGGCCAATTTCACCCGGGCGGCCCAGCGGCTGCATCTGGCCCAGCCCGGTCTCTCGGCACAGATCCGGCAGCTGGAACGAGAATTGGGCCAGCCGCTGCTGGACCGGTCGGGACGCACTGTGACACTGACCGCCGCCGGTGCGGCCGTGCTGCCGCACGCACGCGCGGCACTGGCAGCGGCACAACAGGTTTCCTTCACCGTCGACGAGTTCACCGGATTGTTGCGCGGACAGGTCCGCATCGGCCTGATCTCCGGGGCGGCGACCGAGGAATTCGATGTCGCAACGGTCCTGTCGGCCTTCCACCGGGATCATCCACAGGTCGGCATCACCCTTACCGAGGACACCACCGACCGCATGCTCGCCGCGCTGACCCGCGGTGAACTCGATATCGCCCTGGTGGGGCTGACCGGCGAGAAGCTCGACGAGCGCCTGGCCGCCGACATCGTCTTCGAGACGCGCCTGGCCGTGGCCGTGGCGCGCGACGACCACGAATTCGGGTCCCGGATCGCGCTGGCCGAGTTGCGCGAGCGCTCTCTGATCTGCCTGCCGCGCGGCACCGGGATCCGCGGCGTGCTCGAACGTTGCTGTGCCGCCGCGGGTTTCACTCCGACGATCGAGTTCGAGGCCGCCGCGCCGCCGCTGCTCGTGCAGCTGGCCGCCGGAGGGCTGGGCATCGCCGTGGTGCCGGCCCTCGGCGCTGCCCACGCCGAGGCCGCGGGAGTCCGGATGATCGAGATCACCGATCCGGCGATGTACGGACAGCTCGGCCTGGTCTGGCGGTCGGATCGCCCGGCGGCGCCGGCCGCGAAGGTACTACTCGGCCAGTTGCGGATCGCCCTGAGTCACCGCAAGCCGGCGCACCGCTGAGGCTCATCCAGCGCCCACCGCCGAGCGGCACGCCTCGACATATCCGTGGACGAGCGGGCGGGAGTCGCCGCGCCGCCACGCCAGCGCCAGCTCACTCGGGCCGATACCGCGTACTTCGCGGGCCACCACGCCCTCGTGCGCGATGAGCGGAACATTGCCCGCCGCGAGGAGCACCACGCCGTCACCGTTCAGCAGTGCCTCGTAGGTTTCCTCGGTGCTGGAGATCACCGCCCCGATGATCGGGGCGCGGCCGCCCCGCGCGTCGACGGCCAGCCAGTAGTCGCGCAACTCGGCCGCCGACTCCGGCAGCGCGAGGAACGGCTCATCGAGCAGGTCCGCGAAGTCGACCACCGACTGTGCTGCGAGAGGGTGGTTTTCGGGCAACGCCACCATGCGCGGTTCGCGTGCCACCACGATCCAGTCGTAGCGGTCCGGCTGGGCCAATGGCAGCCATACGAAGGCCACATCGGCGCTCGCATCGGCCAATCCGGCAGTCGGGTCGGACCAACCCAGTTGGCGCAGCGCGGGTTTCGCGTGCGGGAAGGCGGTCGCGAACCGGGACCGCACGGCCGGCAGCAAACCGCGCCCCGGGCTGGTACTGATCCCGATGGTCACGGTCGCATACTGGCCGGCCTTCGCCGCCTCCACCTCCGCACGCGCGATATCCCAGTCCGCCAGCAGCTTTCGCGCATGCGGCAGCAGCGTCCGGCCCACCGGGGTCAGGCGCACCGCCCGGCCGCGGCGATCGAACAGTGGCGCACCGATCCGCCGTTCCAGTGCGCGGATCTGCTTCGACAACGCGGGCTGGGAAATGAACAGGACCTCGGCCGCACGGGTGAAATTCAGCTCGTCGGCGACGGCGACGAAATACCGCAGATCACGTCCGTGCACATCCATAACCCATGGTTATAGCGAAAGGTCTTGGACTCCACCACTGGGGACAGGCGAAGATTTCTCTCGTACCCAGAACTACCGAGGAGAGTTTCCGTGAGCACAGGCAAGGTCTGGCTGATCACCGGCGCCAGTAGCGGATTCGGCCGTGCGATCGCCCAGGACGCGATCGACGCCGGCGATATCGTCGTCGCGGTCGCCCGTCGCACCGCCGCGCTGGACGATCTGGTCGCCGCCCACCCCGATCGCATCGAGGCCGTCGCGCTCGACGTGACCGACACCGCCCGCATCGACGCGGTGATCGCCGATGTGATCGCCCGCTACGGCCGCATCGACGTGCTGGTCAACAATGCCGGGCGCACCCAGGTCGGCGCGGTGGAGGAAACCACCGACCGGGAATTGCGGGACTTGTTCGACCTGCACGTATTCGGTCCCGCGGCTCTCACGCGCGCCGTCCTGCCGCAGATGCGCGCCCAGGGCAGCGGGGCGATCGTGATGATGAGCAGTGTGGGCGGCCAGATGTCGTTCGCCGGCTTCTCCGCGTACAGCGCGACCAAATTCGCGCTGGAGGGCTTGTCGGAGGCGCTGGCCGACGAGGTGGCGCCGTTCGGCATCCGGGTGCTCGTCGTGGAGCCGGGCGCCTTCCGCACCGGTCTGTTCGGTTCCGGCGCCGCCTATTTCAGCGCCGAATCCGACGTCTACGCCGACACCGCGGGCAAGACCCGCCGCATGATCGAGGGCGGCGACGGCACCCAGCCCGGCGACCCGGCCAAGGCCGCGGCCGCCATCCGCGCCGCACTCGAGGCCGAGCGCACCCCCCTGCGACTGCCGTTGGGCAGCGATTCGGTCGACACTCTGCTCGGCCACCTCGAATCCGTGCGTGCCGAGATCGGCGAGTGGGAAAAGGTCGCGCGCGCAACGGCCTTCGACGAGAACTGAGCCTCGTTTCCTACAGGATTCGGGACAGGAAGGCCTGGGTGCGCTCGTGTCGCGGATTCGCCAGCATCTCGCGCGGGTCTCCGGCCTCCACCACCACTCCCCCGTCCATGAACACCAGCTGGTCGGCGACCTCGCGGGCGAAACCCATCTCGTGCGTGACGACCACCATCGTCATGCCCGATTGCGCCAATTCGCGCATGACCGTGAGGACTTCGCCGACCAGTTCGGGGTCCAGGGCGGAGGTGGGCTCATCGAACAGCATCAGCTTCGGATCCATCGCCAGCGCGCGGGCGATGGCGACCCGCTGCTGCTGGCCGCCCGACAGCTGCGCCGGATAGGAATCGGCCTTGTCCGCCAAGCCGACTCGCTCGAGCAGTTCTCGCGCCCGGGCGACCGCCCGGGCGCGGGAGATCTTCTTCACATGGATCGGCGCCTCGATCACATTCGCCAGCGCGGTGCGATGCGGGAACAGGTTGAAGTGCTGGAACACCATGCCGACGTCGCGGCGCTGGCGAGCCGACTCGCGCGGACGCAGTTCGTAGAGTTTGCCACCGCGCTCGCGATAGCCCACCAGATCGCCGTCGACGTAGAGCCGCCCGGCATTCACCCGTTCCAGATGGTTGATGCAGCGCAGAAAGGTCGACTTGCCGGAACCGGACGGGCCGATCAGGCACATCACCTGCCCGCGCGCGACCTCGAGCGTCACTCCCTGCAACACCCGCAGCGCGCCGAAGTTCTTGCACACCTGCTCGGCCCGGATCATCGGAACGTCGGCCGAAGCCGCCGCGACGCCACTCATTTGCCGACCTCCGTCGTCTGCTGGGCGGTGGCCAGCGCGCGCAGCTGCCGGCCGGTCAACTGCCGCGTCACCCCGCGCGAGTAGTACCGCTCGAGATAGAACTGGCCGACCATCAGCACACTGGTGATCGCCAGATACCAGGTCGCGCTGACCAGCAGCAGCGGGATCGGCTGAAAGTTGATGCCGTAGATGTCGCGGGCCCGGCCGTACAGATCGGTGGTCAGCGGAATCGCGGTGACCAGTGAGGTGGTCTTCAACATGGAGATCAGCTCGTTGCCCGTGGGCGGGATGATCACCCGCATCGCCTGCGGCAACACCGTGCGCCGCATGGTCTGCCCCCACGACATGCCCAGCGCCACCGACGCCTCGCGCTGCCCCTCACCCACCGAGTTGACGCCGGCACGCACGATCTCGGCCATGTAGGCGGCCTCGTTCAGACCCAGGCCGACCATCGCGAAGATGAACGGCTGCGACCAGTCCTGCACATCCCAGTGCACGAAACTGGGCCCGCCGAACGGGATTCCGAGCTGAATCGATTTGTACAGCGCCGGGAACAGGCCCCAGAAGACGAGCTGGATGTACACCGGGGTGCCGCGGAAGATCCACAGATACACCCACGACACCGACCGCAGCACCGGATTCGGCGACAGCCGCATCACCGCGAGGATCACGCCCAGCACGACGCCGATCGCCATCGCCAGCACGGTCAGTTCGAGGGTGACCACCGCACCCTCGGATATCCGCCGATCGAACAGATATTTCCAGTAGGTGTCCCAGCGATAGGCCGGGTTGGTGGCCGCACCGTAGACGAACAGCCCGAGCAGGATCAGCAGCACCGCCGCGGCGATCCAGCGTCCCGGCCGCCGCAGCGGTACGGCCTCGATCGGCTCCGGCATCGGCGCCTCGGGCGACCCGGCCTGCGAGCCGGCGGGGGGTTGCGCGGACATGTGCACTCAGCCTTTCGCGCCGTTGATGACCGAGGTGGTGATCGCACCGGCTTCCACGCCCCAGTTCTGCGCGATGGTGCGATAGACGCCGGTATCGATCAGATGCTGCAGCGCCGCTTGCAGCACCGGGGCCAGCGGCGAACCCTTCGGCACCGGCCAGCCGTAGGGTTCGGCCTCGAACACCGGACCCGCGGCCTCGATGGTGTCGGGATTGCGCTTGATCGCGTACGCGGTGACCGGGGAATCGGCGGACATGGCGTCGACCTGTCCGAGGACCAGGGCGGTGGCCGCGGCACTCTGTTCGTCGTAGGACATCTTGTGGATCTCGGGCTTGCCGGCGTCGGTGCATGCCTTCGACTTCGCCGGGATCTCGTCGATGTCCTCGGTGGTGGTGCGCTGCACCGCGACCTTCTTGCCGCAGGCGTTGTCCGGATCGATCGGACGACCCTTGCGCTGCGCCCACTGGATGCCGGCGGAGAAGTAGTCGACGAAGTCGACGGTCTTCTCCCGCGTCAGGTTGTCGGTGAACGACGACATTCCCACGTCGACCGTGCCGGCCTCGATCGCGGGGATGATCTTCTCGAAGTCGGCCTCCTGGTAGTCGGCGCGCACGCCGAGCACGGCGGCGACCGCATCCATCAGATCGACGTCGAATCCGATGATCTGGCCGGTGTGCGGGTCCCGATACTCGTTGGGCTGGTATGGAACGTTCACACCGACCACGAGCCGCCCCGCCTGCGCGATCTTCGGCGGCAGCTGCGCGGCGATCGACTCGACCTTCGTCACCGGCACCTTGGGTACCTTGGGCGATTCCCCCTCGGTGTTGTCCGCACATCCCGCCGCCAGCACTGCCGCACCGACGATCACGCACGCGGCTCGCAGGATGTACCCGCGGGCGCCGAGTCGAACTGACACGCGGCCCTCCGTATTCGCGCGACCCGCCTCCGTGGGCGGGTCACCGTGTAGCAATGCAGCCATTCGAAAATCTAGGCGATCGGCACGAGATGCGCCGGTCGGTTACCGAAGGTTAATGCGCGCCGCGACCGGCGGCAGGGGTACACGCCGATTCACCGGCGATGCACGCGAGCCCGGACCTGCTCGGTGAATTCACTGGTCGAGGCCAGTCCGCCGAGGTCGGCGGTGGCGACACCGGCCGCCAGGGTCGCCGCCACCGCGCGCTCGATCCGGTCGGCCGCGCCGAGCACTGCCGGATCGTCACCGCGAGTGCCCAGCCAGCGCAGCAGCATCGCGGCCGACAGTTGCAGCGCGCCCGGATTCGCCCGGTTTCGCCCTGCCAGCGCGGGCGCCGCGCCGTGCACCGCCTGAGCCATCGCCTTGTCGTCCGAGCAGTTCAGCGAGGCCGCCAAGCCCAGCGAACCGGCCAGTTCGCCCGCGAGGTCGGAGAGTATGTCGCCGAACAGATTCTCGGTCACCAGCACGTCGTAGTCACCGGGCGCCCGGACCAGATGGGCCGCGGCGGCGTCGACATGTTCATCGTCGACCACGATCCCCGGATATCCGGCGGCGACCTCCGCGCAGACCTCGCGGAACAGTCCCATCGTCAGCGGCAGCACATTCGCCTTGTGCACGATCGTCAACCGGCCGCGCCGCGCCGCCGCGAGCGCGCAGGCCTGATGCGCGATGCGTTCGCAGGCGGCGCGGGTGATCACGGCCACGGCCATCGCCACATCGGCGGTGGGCCGGAATTCGCCCGAACCGGCGAACATGTTGCGGTCGGCGTAGAAGCCCTCGCTGTTCTCGCGCACGATCACCAGATCGATGTCGGTCGCCGCCGCCCGCACGCCCGGAAAGGTCCGAGCCGGGCGGATATTCGCGTACAGGCCGAACCGTTTGCGGATCGCCCCACCCGGCGGAGCCCCCACGCGGTGGTGCGGGGCGTAGGAGGCGTTGTCGTGCGGTCCGAGAATCCAGGCATCGAGGTCGGCGAGAGCGGACAGCGTGGTCTCCGGCAGGGGTTCCCCGCATTCGGCGATGGCCGCGTGCCCGATCGGCAGCTCGACCCATTCCGGCGTCGCCGCACCGGCCGCGGCGAGAGCCTCGTCCACCACCGCCCGGGTCGCCCGCACCACCTCCGGCCCGATGCCGTCGCCCTCGATCAGCCCGAGCCGCATCGCCCGCCGCGCATCCACCGCGCTCACTCCTCTGCTCGCACCCCGTCCCGGCCGGTTCGCGGCCCGGCACACCGGGTCACCCTATGGGGTGCCGGGTCACCGAGCCGACCTCGGGCCCGGCCTGCCCGGCGAACTCCCTGATCGACGCACCGGGACCGGCCCTCGCGCGTAAGTTGTCCTGCACCATGGTGCAGTCGGTGGAACTGGTACTCGACGAGGCGGCGGAGGCCGAAATCCGCCGGCAGTGGCGTGCGCTGGCCGAGGCCGGAATGCGCAGTCCCACACCGGAACACCGACCGCACATCACCGTCGCGGTCGCCCGTGAGATCTGGCCGCGACTGGACAAGACACTGGCCGCCCTGCCGTTCGAGCCGCTCCCGATCCGGCTGGGCGGGCTGCTGATATTCGGCGCCCGCCATCCGATTCTGGTACGGCTGGTGGTGCCCACCGAAGACCTGCTGACGATGCAACGGCGCATCGCCGCGGTCGTGGACGGGTGCCCCGGCGTTCCGTCGAACATGTGCCCGGACGCGTGGACCCCGCACGTGACGCTGGCACGGCGGCTGAAGCCGGAGCACTGGCCCGCGGTGATCGACGCGGTGGCCGCCGAGCGGGATTTTGCGACTACCGTAGTGGGTATTCGGCGGTGGGACGGTGATCGGCGGATCGAGTGGCCGGTCGCCCCAGGGGGTGGGGTCCACGGTTGAGCCGCGGACGCCGGCCGCGCGGAAGATATGCACAGCATCCCGCGTTGCACCGCAGACAACGACACGAGAGGAACCCATGGCCACCCAGACCCTGACCGCGCAGAACTTCGACGAGATTGTGACCGGAAACGACGTCGTCCTCGTCGATTTCTGGGCCGATTGGTGCGGGCCCTGCAAGGCGTTCGCGCCCACCTTCGAGGCATCCTCGGAACAGCATCCCGATGTCGTCCACGGCAAGGTCGACACCGAGGCCGAGCAGAGCCTCGCCGCCGCCGCCAACATCCGCTCCATCCCCACGATCATGGCCTTCCGCGAGGGTGTCCTGGTCTTCGCGCAGCCGGGCGCACTGCCGCCGGCCGCGCTGGAAGATCTGGTCTCCCAGGTGAAGGCGCTCGATATGGAAGAGGTGCGCAAGCAGCTCGCCGAACAGCAGCAGGGCTGACCCGCACGAACCGGTGCCGCATCCCGATTTCTTCACGAAACAGGATGCGGCACTGCCGTTTTCGTGTGCCGGCCCGGTGGCCGAGCCGGCTCAGTTCCCGAGTTTGTTGATGCCGGCGATCATGGCCCGGACCGTCGACTCCGGTCCGTCCCCGGCGAGCGCGGCACCCCAGCCTCGGCGGCCGTTGCATTCGCACTGCACGAAGGTGGCGGTCCCGCTGCCGGTGCGCCGCTGGTGGAACTGCAGAATCTCCACCGGGTAGCCCTCGTCGTAGAGCGCCGAGGTCAGCGCGGCGACCGGGCTGCCCGCGGACACCACGGTCCGCGCATGTCCGGCCAGTTCGATGGTCGCGGTATAGGTCGCCCGCTGTTCGGCCCGCGCCCACTCGCTGAGCTTGACCGGGCCGGTGTGCGCGCAGTAGCGGTCGTAGAACTCCGCGGGCGTCAGGTCGGCGGATTCGGCGCGCAGCCCCTTGGGCGCGGCCGCGATGAAGTCATGTGTATCGATAGTGATCGTCATTGGACTAGGTCTTCCCGAAGTTTTGTCGTTGGTCGGATGACAGAGGGGACCAGCGCAAACACTTGTCAACGGCCGCAGCGAGGGGGCCGGTCCGAATCAGCTCCCGCTACGGCGAGGTACTACGAGAAGTCGCGCCGCAGCCACCATCGCGGTAAGCGGAAGGAGCACCACGCGGTCGCGGTCGGCGACGTTGCGCGCGGCGCTGTGGCTTGCGGCGGGATTCGGCACGGCTTCGAGAATATGGACTCACCGCGTCGATGGCAACAATATTGCGGCGGAACCAACGAGTAACTTCGTCACATTTTCCCGTGAACGGTATGCCAACGGACAGTGCCAGGGTGAGCGCCGCATTCACGCAGGCCACAGCGGGTCCACAGGATGTTCCCCGGACGTCTTCGGTGTGTCGTCACCGGAGTTGCCCGGGCTTGTCCCATCGCAACAGATAGCGCCAGAACACCAGCCGGCGCACCCGCACGCCCGGCAGGATGTCGCCCGCCCGCCGCGCGACCTCGCGCGTGGTCAACGGCGGATCGAGCACGACCGGCATCTCCGCGTGCGTGGGTTCGTGTTCGTACCAGGTGCCGCGACCCGTGGCGCGCAGCGTCGCGAAAGCCAGGCCGAAGACGCGCTGCCCGAGTGCCGCCGCGACTTCCGCGGGCAGTTCACGCACAGGATCGGCCCGCGGCAGCGCGATCACCGCGAGTACCCCGCCCGGCCGCAGCGCGTGCGCGAGCCGCGGCAGCACCTGTTCCAGGGGCAGGTGATGCAGGGTGGTGAGCGACACGACGGCGTCGTAGGCGGCTTCCGGCAGCGGGTGCCCGAGAATGTCGGCCCGTGTGCATTCGACGTTGCCCGGGACGACACGGCGGGCCGCCTCGATCATCTCCGGCGACCGGTCCACCGCGTCGACCCGGTCGGCACGCCGCGCCAGCTCGGCCGCCAAAGTGCCCGCCCCGCAACCGACTTCGAGGATCCGCGCACACCGCTGCGGCAGCTGCCGCAGCAGCGTCCGGTGATAGAAGGCGTTGTGATCCCAGTCCCATGCACCCACCGCGCCACCCTACGATGCAGCGGCTTCTCTCAGTGCGCCGCCGAATCCCAGCTGCGGCCCACGCCGACCGAGACCTCGAGTGGTACCGACAGGTCGATGGCGTTCGACATCTGTTCGCGGGCAAGCGATTCCAGTGCCTCCCGCTCACCGGCCGCGACCTCGAAGACGAGTTCGTCGTGGATCTGCAGCAGCATGCGGGACCGCAGGCCGGCCTCGGCGATGGCGGCCTGGGTGTTGATCATCGCGACCTTGATGATGTCGGCGGCGGTGCCCTGGATGGGCGCGTTGAGCGCCATCCGCTCGGCGGCCTCGCGGCGCTGACGGTTGCTGGAATCCAGATCGGGCAGGTAGCGGCGGCGGCCGAACAGCGTCTCGGTGTAGCCGACCTTGCGCGCCTGGTCCACCGCGTCGCGCAGATAGTCGCGAATCGCGCCGAAGCGGGAGAAGTAGACCTCCATCTGCGCCTTCGCCTCTTCGGCGCTGATCCGCAGCTGCTGCGAGAGTCCATAGGCGGACAGGCCGTAGGCCAGACCGTAGGACATCGCCTTGATCCGGCGGCGCATCTCCGGGTGCACGTCGGCGATCGGGATGTCGAACGCCTTGGACGCGACGAAACTGTGCAGGTCCTCGCCGGAATTGAACGCCTCGATCAGCCCGGCGTCCTTGGACAGATGCGCCATGATCCGCATCTCGATCTGGCTGTAGTCCGCCGTCATCAGCGACTCGTAGCCGGGGCCGACGACGAAGGTGTCGCGGATTCGCCGGCCCGTGTCGGTGCGGATCGGGATGTTCTGCAGATTCGGCTCGGTCGAGGACAACCGGCCGGTGGCGGCGATGGTCTGGTTGAACGTGGTGTGGATGCGGCCGTCGTCGGCGACCGACTTCAGCAGCCCGTCCACGGTGACCTTGAGGCGGGTGGCGTCGCGGTGCGCGAGCAGATGTTCGAGGAAGGGATGCTGGGTCTTCTCGAACAGCGACTCGAGCGCGTCGGCGTCGGTGGTGTAGCCGGTCTTGGTCCGTTTGGTCTTGGGCATGTCCAGTTTGTCGAACAGCACCACCTGCAGCTGCTTCGGCGAGCCGAGGTTGATCTGCTCACCGATCACCTCGTAGGCCGCTTCCGCGGCCGAGGCCACCCGGTCGGCGAATTCGCCCTGCAACTCGTCCAGTTTGTCGCAGTCGACGGCGATGCCGGCATGCTCGAGTTCGGCCAGCACGCCCAGCAGCGGCAGTTCCATCTCGGTGAGCAGCGGCACCGATTCGATGCGGTCGAGCTCGGTGTCGAACGCCTCGGCCAGATCGGCCACCGCGCGGGCACGCAGGATCTCGGCCTGGGCCAGTTCGGTGTCGACCTGGTCTTCGTCGTCGAGCAGCGACAGCTGGGCGTCCGCGGCGGCCTCGACCCGCAACTCCCGCGACAGGTAGCGCAGCGACAGATCGTCGAGGTTGAAGGTGCGCTGCCCGGGCCGGACCAGATAGGCGGCGAGCGCGGTGTCGCTGGTGAGCCCGGCCAGCCGCCAGCCGCGCCCGCGCAGTGCGTGGATGGCCGCCTTGGCCTCGTGCACCGCCTTCGGGGTCTCGGCGTCGGCGAGCCAGCGGCCCAGGGCGAGCTCGTCCTCGGGGGTCAGCGCGACCACGTCGAAGTAGCCGCCCTCCCCGTCGGCGGCGGCGATCGCGATCGCCCGCACATCACCCTGTACGGGCGTGGTCGTACCGACGATCGAAACACCATGGCGCACACCGGCTTTCGCATGCTCGGCCAGCCAGTCCGCGACGGCGCCGGGCGCGACCGGGCCACCGCTGATCTCGAAACCGCTCTCGGCCTCCGGCTCCGGCGGCGCCAGCGTCTCGAACAGCCGGTCCCGCAGCACCCGGAACTCGAGATCGTCGAACAGGCGGTGGATCTTGTCGCGGTCCCACGGCTGCTGCGCCAGCTGTTCCGGGGTGTACGGCAGCGGAACGTCCTTGACCATCTCGGTGAGCTGCCGGTTGAGCACCACGCTGGACAGGTTCGCGCGCAGGGCGTCGCCGACCTTGCCGCGCACCTCGTCGACCCGCTCGACCAGGGTGGGCAGATCGCCGAATTCGCGAATCCACTTGGTGGCGGTCTTCTCCCCCACGCCCGGAATACCCGGCAGGTTGTCGCTCGGGTCGCCGCGCAGGGCCGCGAAATCCGGATATTGGGCGGGGGTCAGGCCGTACTTCTCCTCGACCGCCTCCGGCGTGAAGCGGGTGAGCTCGGAGACGCCCTTCTTGGGGTACAGCACGGTGACATCGGAGTTGACCAGCTGCAGCGAATCCCGGTCGCCGGTGACGATGAGCACCCGGAAACCTTGCGGCACAGCCTGAGTCGCGAGCGTGGCGATGATGTCGTCGGCCTCGTAGCCTTCGATGGCCATGACCGGGATGCCGAGCGCGCCCAGCACCTCCTGGGTGATCTCCACCTGCCCGCGGAATTCGTCAGGAGTGGTGATGCGGTTGGCCTTGTACTCCGGGTAGGCCTCCACCCGGAAGGTCTTCCGGCTGACGTCGAACGCGGCCGCCACGTGCGTGGGCCGCTCGTCGCGCAGCAGGTTGATCAGCATGGCGGTGAAGCCGTAGACGGCGTTGGTGGTCTGCCCGGTGACGGTCTTGAAGTTCTCCGCCGGTAGCGCGTAGAAGGCGCGGTAGGCCAGAGAATGGCCGTCCAGCAACAACAGCGTGGGCCGCTCGCCGGGAGCACCCGCTGCCGTACTGCCGGCCTTCGGCGCTGCCGCTGCGGCGGTGGTGGACGACACACTGCCCTGACGCTGATCGGTGGAGGCTGGAGTCACGGCACAGAGTCTAGGGATATCCACCGACATCCCCGGCCACCGGGCACGGACCGGGATGTGTCGCGGGGAATCCGCACCCGCGGTACCGACGCGTGCCTTTCACTCCGACCACACCCGCCTCAGCGGTACCCGCCGGACTTCGCACGCCGGGCTCGCCCCGAGCCCGCGACCGGTGCGCGATCGCGAGCCGCCACCCGCGTGACGGTCGCGAACGAGCGACGCTCAGGACTTGGGCGCGAGATTCTCCAGAACGACCTCCGCGACCGCCTTCATGGTGGTGCGCCGATCCATCGCGGTGCGCTGGATCCACTTGAACGCCTGCGGCTCCGACAGTCCCTGCGTCTGCATCAGCACGCCCTTGGCGCGCTCGACCAGTTTGCGGGTCTCCAGGCGGTCGGACAGATTCGCGACCTCCTGTTCCAGCGCCGAGATCTCGTGAAAACGGCTGGCCGCCAACTCGATCGCGGGCACCAGATCCGATTTCGTGAACGGCTTCACCAGATAGGCCATCGCACCCGCGTCGCGCGCCCGCTCCACCAGGTCACGCTGGCTGAACGCGGTCAGAATCACTACGGGCGCAACACGTTTGGAGGCGATTTCGCCGGCGGCATCGATACCGTCGCGCCGCGGCATCTTCACATCCATGATGACCAGATCGGGGCGCAGTTCCACGGCCAGATCGACCGCCTGCTGGCCGTCGCCGGCCTCACCCACCACCTGGTAGCCCTCCTCGGAGAGCATCTCCACAAGGTCCATCCGGATGAGCGCCTCGTCCTCGGCCACCACGACACGCTTCGCGGCAGCCGGCGCGTCCTGCTTCGCGCCCGCGCCCCCTGCATTCGTTCCCATAGACAGACCCCTCGATATTCCGATGCCGACACCCGATGTGCGCCTCCGGTCCCACCCTGTCACCGGCCACGCACGCCGAGTGTCCTAAAGCGTACCGTTCAACGTCGCTCACAACCCATCTACCCAGCGGGAACCCGCCCGCACGGCACCGATTCGGTAACCTGGGCACCCACCGGCTATCATTTCCTCCCGGTGCGCCGAGTTGGCGGAACTGGCAGACGCGACGGTCTCAAAAACCGTTGTCCTCACGGACGTGTGGGTTCGAGTCCCACACTCGGCACCATCCTGGGCGGTCCGATCGGGCCGCTTTTGTCGTATTCGAACCGAATCGGCAGGTTGCCCCGTGAATACGCGTAGGGTGGGGCACACGACCCCGGGCAGGAGGAGGTCGCGCGTATGCGGGTGAACCGGCTCACCGCGGATCTTTCGGAATATCCCGATCTGGTGGTGATCTATCTGGGGATGCGGGTGCGGACGCCGCGGGGAATGCTGCGTCTGCTCGGCCTGGGGCCGAAACTGTACCGCTCCCATCACGATCGGCCCGACGGCCTGTTGCGGCACGAGGACATCATCTGGTCGCTGTTCCCGCCACACTGGGGCGCCCGCCAGTATTGGCGCGATCTGGACAGTCTGGAGCGCTGGACCCGTTCCCAGCCGCACCGCGACTGGTGGCAGCGGTTTCTGCGCGACTCCGGCGGCACCGGATTCTGGCACGAGGCCTATTTCCTGCGCGGCGGCATCGACACCATGTACGACGATATGACCACGCCGACCGGTCTGGGCGCCGTCGCTCCCACCCGGGCCATGCGCGGGCCGCTGTTCAGTGCGCGCGGCCGGGCGCAGGACAACGCCACGCGCGCCGGCGCGGACAGCGCTCATCTCGGCACGGAACCGACGGTCGCACCCGTCGTCGAGGAATCCTCCTACTATCGAAACGCCTCCGGCGCCGAGGGTTCCGGCGCGGACCGGCAGCCGTAGCGCCGCACCCTGTACCCGGCCGATCAGCGAAAGTTCGGCAAACGGTCGAACGCGACGCGCTACGGGCAGCTGAACATCACGTTAAATCAGCGGTTTTCGGCCGTCCCGGGCTTCTACCGGGGGCCGTTGCCACTTACCGTAGCGGTCATGCACGTCCTGTTCGTCTGCTCCGGCAACGTCTGCCGCTCGGTGATCGCCGAACGTCTGACCCGCGCCGTCGCGGCCGAACACGGCCTCGACGACCTGACCGCCGAGAGCGCCGGCACCCGCGCGCTCGTCGGCTTCGGCGTCGATCCCCTTGCGGCACAGACCATCACAGGCCTCGGCGCGGATCCTAGCAACTTCTCAGCACGCAAGTTGAAGCCGGAGATGGTCACGCGCGCGGACCTCGTGCTGGCGATGACCGAGCAGATCCGCGACCACATCATCGACCTGGTTCCGGCCGCCCGGCCCCGGACCTTCACACTGCTCGAGGCCTACCGCGTGACGAAGGTCTCCGGCGCCCGCACGATCGCCCAGATCGACAGTGCCCGAAACGATCTGGCTCTGGTGGGCCGGGAGAACATCGCCGACCCGGTCGGCTTGTCGAGCGAAAAATACTGTGCCGTGGGCGATCGGATCGCCGAAACGCTGGTCCCGTTGCTGCTCGCCCTGCACGCCCCCCGCGACACGGGCCGCACGGAGTCCGGCCGGCCCCGGTTGGTCCTGCTGCCCGGCGGGCGCGTCGAGACGCCGCCCTGGGGTATCGAGCCCGTGCGAATCGGCCGCCACGCCTGAACAATCCGGTGCCGGGCATGCCGCCCTCCCACGGATCGGATTCCGGGGTTAGACTCCCCGCGGAAACTGCCGACGCCGATGGTTCGACACCGGAACAGGACACAGACATGCCGAAACGAATTTCGGATGTTTCACTCCATGTTTACGTCACACCGGAAACGCTCGACCGCGTCGTGCACACCGTGCGCTGCGTGGTCGACGACCACCTCGCCGAGCACGATGTTTTCGCCTGGCGCTTCACCCTGCCCGTCGACGCCGATCAACCCGCCCACACGGTGCTGGAAACCCAGTGGCGCCTGGAACACCCCGACCGCCATCCCGGCTCGCGGTGCACCTACGAGATAGCACTCAGCCTGGTGGGCGATCCCGATCAGCTCACCGAGACCGGTCTGGCCGCACTCGAGCATCGGCTGGTCCTCGGGATCGCCACCACCGCCGACGCCGTGCCCTACACGATTCACGCGCTGCATCGCGACAGTTACGACTTCGACGAGAACCGCGAACGCCTCTGACCGGCGCGCCCGGCGCTACTTGCGCGCCGGGAAGTGCCGGATCACGCCCTCCTGCACGACGGTGGCCAGCAGCTCTCCGGCCCGCGAATAGAAGTGACCGGTGGCCAGACCGCGCGAACCGGCGGCCACCGGTGACTGCGTCGCGTACAGGGCCCAGTCGTCGAAGCGGAACGGACGGTGGAACCAGATCGAATGATTCACGGTGGCGGCCACGATCCGGTCGTGGCCCCACGACAGCCCGTGCGTGGTGATGATCGAATCCAGCACCGTGGTGTCGGACGAATATCCCAGCGTCGCCACGTGGATCAGCGGATCGTCGGGCAGTTCGCCGTCGGCCTTCATCCACACACGGTTGTGGTTGAGGGTGCCGCCGGTGCCCTTGAGGATCCAGGCCGGATCGTTGGTGTAGCGCATATCGATCGGATGCGGCGCCTGCACGAACATCTGCAGTTTGTCCTCGAACCCGGAGAAGGACTCCTCCACCCGGGGCAGGCCGTCCGGATCGGGCACCTGCGGCTGCGGGCTGGCGTGTTCCAGGCCCTTGGCCCAGTCCTGGAACGCCGCCAGCATCACGAACAGTTCCTGATCGTCCTGATACGCCGTCACCGTGCGGTTGGCGAAGGCCCGCCCGTCACGATGGCGCTCGACCCGGTATTCGATCGGTTTGCGCACATCACCGCCCCGCACGAAATGAGCGTTGACCGCGTGCACCGGGCGTCCCGGTCCGACCGTGCGGCCGGCCGCGATGATCGCCTGCGCCACCAACTGGCCGCCGAAGGTGCGACTCCACACCTTCTCCGGATGGTGACCGAGGAAGACGTCCTCGCCGATCTCCTCGAGCTCGAGCAGGCCGAGCAGGACGGCGAGATCGCCGCCGCTCTCGCGGCCGGTCCCGACCGATTCGCCCAGTGATGCGCTCACCTCAGTGGTCCTCCTCGCCGATGCGATGCACGTGGATCAGGTTCGTGGAGCCGACGGTACCCGGCGGGGAGCCGGCCACGATCACCACGAGATCGCCCTTGGCGTAGCGATTCAGCGACAGCAGTTCCTTGTCGACCTGGCCGATCATCTCGTCGGTGGTGCCCACCGGCGGGACGATGAAGGTCTCCACACCCCAGGTCAGCGCCAGCTGGCTGCGCACCTCCGGCAGCGGGGTGAACGCCAGCAGCGGCAGCGTGGTGTGCAGGCGGGCCAGCCGGCGCACGGTGTCGCCGGACTGGGTGAAGGCCACCAGCGCCTTGGCGTTGAGCCGCTCGCCGATATCGCGGGCCGCGTAGGAGATCACGCCGCGCTTGGTCCGCGGGACGTGGGTCAGCGGCGGCACCCGGGTCGAGGACTCCGATTCCACGGCGTGCACGATGCGCGCCATCGTCCGCACCGTTTCGATCGGATACTGGCCGACCGAGGTCTCACCGGAGAGCATGACGGCGTCGGCGCCGTCGAGCACCGCGTTGGCGACGTCGGAGGCCTCGGCGCGGGTCGGGCGGGAGTTGCCGATCATCGACTCCAGCATCTGGGTGGCGACGATGACGGGTTTGGCGTTCTCCCTCGCCATCTGGATCGACCGCTTCTGCACCAGCGGCACCTGCTCGAGCGGCAGCTCGACGCCGAGGTCGCCACGGGCCACCATGATCGCGTCGAAGGCGAGGACGATCGCCTCGAGATTGTCGATGGCCTCGGGCTTTTCGAGTTTGCCGATCACCGGCACCCGGCGGCCGACGCGGTCCATGACGTCGTGGACGAGCTCGACGTCGGAGGGAGACCGCACGAACGACAGGGCGATGAAGTCCACGCCGAGCCGCAGGGCGAATTCCAGATCCTCGATGTCCTTGTCGGACAGGGCGGGAACGGACACATCCATCCCCGGCAGCGAGACGCCCTTGTTGTTGGAGACCGGACCGCCTTCGGTGACGCGGCACACCACGTCGTTGCCCTCGACGCGGACCACGGTCAGCCCGACCTTGCCGTCGTCGACGAGCAGCCGGTCACCGGCCTTGGCGTCCTCGGATAGTTGTTTGTAGGTGGTGGAGACGCGATCGTGGGTGCCTTCCACGTCGTCGACCGTGATCCGCACCTCCTCGCCCGTCGCCCACACGGTGCGGCCCTCGATGAACCGGCCCAAGCGGATCTTCGGCCCCTGCAGGTCGGCGAGGATGCCGACCGCACGGCCCATCTGCTCGGCGGCGTGCCGCACCTTGTGATAGTTCTCGGCGTGATCGGCGTGTTCTCCGTGACTGAAATTCAACCGGGCCACGTCCATGCCGCTGTCGACAAGTTCACGGATCCGGTCCTCGGTGGCGGTGGCCGGCCCGAGAGTGCACACAATCTTTGTCCGTCGCATCACGCACCGAGCCTAGTCCTGCCGCCGCAGTGGCGCTGATCGGCACACCCCGCACTGTCAATCGACGAAAATATGACGCACGTCACATACTTGGCCGGCATGGTCGTCACTCCTGCAAGGGCCGGTTGTACGGATCGCGAACTTTGCCGGTGAGGATCAGAATCGCGTCGATGAACGGCCAGATTCCACCCAGACCGCAGGTGAACAGCGTGACCAGGAGCTGGGCGACGCCGATGCCGGTGTAGCCGAGATAGAACCGGCCGATCCCGAGACCGCCGACGAACAGTTGCAGCAGCCCGGCGGTCAGCTTCGATTTGTCCGAGAGCGGTTCGCCGTACATGTTGCGCCCGTACGGCGCCTCCGGGTCCATGCCGTACGGCGCGGGCGGGTAGCCCGGGCCGGGGGCGTACGGCTGGGCGTAAGGGTCGGCAGGCTGGCCGTACGGCTGGCTGTGGCCGTAGGGGCCGGACTGGGCCGCTCCGTAGGGGCCGGATTCGCCGTAGCCGCCCGGATTTCCCGGTCCGGTACCCGGTGCCCCGTACTGCGGGCCGTAGCCCGGCTGCGGCTGATAGGGGTCGGTCACGAAGTCCTCCTGATTCGAGCGGTGGGCCCGCTCAGCTCTTGTCCGCCTTCTTCCGGCCCGGCTTACCCGACGTGCCGTCGGCCCGCTGCTCGCTGTTCCCGGCGGTGGGGACACCGGCCGCATCCTTGTCATCGGCGGACGGATCCGGTTCGTTGCCGGTCTCGGCCACATCGGAGGGGCCGGAGGTGGACTCACCCGATTCGCCGGATGGGGAGATGGCGCCCGCGTCGGGCTTCCCGGCCGCCGTCGAGTCGTCGGCCTTCGCGGCGGAATTCGGATCGTCCTCCGGTGTCGCGGCGTCGCCCGGCTTCTCGCCGTCGGCGGATTCGCCGGCCGTAACGGCAGGCGCGCTTGCAGCGGCCGCGGCTTCCTGTCCGGCGGCGCCGTGCTTGCGCAGCGCACCCCACTGCCAGGGCCAGGGGCGCTCACCGCCGGCGGCGAGCTGTGCGGCGGCTTCGCGGCCCTTGGTGGCGAGGGCGAAATAGGCCAGCGCACACAGGAATACGATCGCCGAGGTGTAGGAGTTGACCCGGATGCCGAAGATGTGGGTGGCCTCGTCGTCGCGCAGCAGCTCGACCCAGAAGCGGCCGAAGGTGTAGATCGCGACGTACAGGGCGAACAGGCGGCCGTGGCCGATCCGCCAGCGTTTGTCGACCGCCACCAGCACCAGGACGCCGAGCAGATTCCAGATCAGCTCGTAGAGGAAGGTCGGCTGCACGACCTTCTCCACCACGCCGGTGGACACGCCGTTCATCATGTCCAGCTGGCCGTCGGAGTCGAATCGCAGATAGATCTCGAGGCCCCACGGCAGATCGGTCTTGCGGCCGTAGAGCTCCTGGTTGAAGTAGTTGCCGAGGCGGCCGATGGCCTGGGCGAGCAGAATCGCGGGAGCGATGGCATCACCGAACGCGGGCAAGGGGATTCGATACACCCGGCAGCCGATCCAGGCGCCGACGCCGCCGAGCAGCACCGCACCCCAGATACCGAGGCCGCCCTCCCAGATCTTCAGCGCGTTGATCGCATGCCCGCCGGCGCCGAAATACTTCTCCCAGTCGGTGGCCACGTGGTAGAGCCGGCCGCCGACGAGTCCGAACGGCACCGCGAACATCGCCACGTCGAGGACCTTGCCCGGCTCGCCGCCGCGCTCGCGCCAGCGCCGCTCACCCCACCAGATCGCGACGATGATGCCGATGATGATGCAGATCGCATAGGCGCGCAGCGGGAACGGCCCCACATCCCATACGCCTCGCGGCGGACTGGGAATATAGGCCAGTAGTGCCCCACCGTGCATATCGACGCCGTCTGCCAGGACTGGAAAAGTCACGGGCCCCACCGTAACGGAGGGGGCGCGCTCCGCCCAGTTCGCGTCGCCGATCAGCTGGTGACGGCCGCCGAACGCACGCCCTCGGCCAGTTCCGCGGTGAGCTTGCGGACCTGGTCCAGCCCTTCTCCCGCGGCCGTGACCAGCGCCGAGCCGACGATCACTCCGTCGGCGTAGGAAGCGATTTCGGCCGCCTGCGCACCGCTGCGCACGCCCAGGCCGACACCGACCGGGATATCGGAGTGCGCGCGCACCCGCGCGCACAGTTCCGGTGCCGCCGAGGACACCGCGTCGCGCGCGCCGGTGACACCCATGGTGGAGGCGGCGTAGAGGAATCCGCTACTGGCCTCGATGGTCTTGACCAGGCGCTCCTCGGTGGAGGAGGGAGCGACCAGGAAGATGCGGTCCAGATCGTGGGCGCGGGAGGCCTCGAACCACTCCCCCGCCTCCTCGGGAATCAGGTTGGGGGTGATCAGCCCGAGACCACCGGCCGCGGCCAGGTCACGGGCGAAGCGATCGACGCCGTACTGCAGCACCGGATTCCAGTAGGTCATCACCACAGCGTTGCCCCCGGCGGCGGTGATGGCCTCGACGACGGTGAACACGTCACGTACCCGCACGCCGCCGCGCAGGGCCTGCTCCGTGGCGGCCTGGATGGTGGGGCCGTCCATCACCGGATCGGAGTAGGCGATACCGACTTCGATGATGTCACAACCGGATTCGACCATCGCGGTGCACACGTCGATGGATCCGGCCAGGTCCGGGTAGCCCGCGGGCAGGTATCCGATCAGCGCGGCGCGGCCCTCGCCGCGACTGGCCGCGAAGGTCGATTCCAGACGGCTCACGAGTGTTTCTCCTCCGGGGCGGCGGCGTCGTCGAACAGGCCGAACCAGCGCGCCGCGGTATCCATGTCCTTGTCGCCGCGTCCGGACAGATTCACCAGAATGATTGCGCCCGAACCCAATTCGCGGCCCAGCTGCAAGGCGCCGGCCACCGCGTGCGCCGATTCGATGGCCGGGATGATGCCCTCGGTGCGCGAGAGCAGCAGCAGCGCGTCCATCGCCTCGACATCGGTGATCGGCCGGTATTCGGCGCGGCCGATGTCCTTCAGGTAGGCGTGCTCGGGTCCGACACCGGGATAGTCCAGACCGGCCGAGATGGAATGCGATTCGATGGTCTGGCCGTCCTCGTCCTGCAGCAGGTACGAGTAGGCGCCCTGGAACGCACCCGGCCGGCCGCCCGCGAAAGTGGCTGCGTGCCTGCCGGTTTCGACACCGTCACCGGCCGCCTCGTAGCCGATCAGCCGCACGCCCTCGTCGTCGAGGAACGGGTGGAAGATGCCGATCGCGTTCGATCCGCCGCCCACGCACGCCACGACGGCATCGGGCAGCCGGCCGGTCTGCGCCTGCACCTGTACCCGCGCCTCGAGGCCGACGACGCGCTGGAAATCGCGCACCATCAGCGGGAACGGATGCGGCCCGGCGGCGGTGCCGAAGCAGTAGTAGGTCTCCGAGGCGTTGGTGACCCAGTCGCGCAGCGCCTCGTTGATCGCGTCCTTCAACGTCTGCGATCCGGTGGTCACCGACACCACCCGGGCGCCGAGTAGTCGCATCCGGGCGACGTTGAGCGCCTGGCGGGCGGTATCGACCGCGCCCATGTAGATCACGCACTCGAGGCCGAGCAATGCACAGGCGGTGGCGGTCGCGACACCGTGCTGACCGGCGCCGGTCTCGGCGATGACGCGGGTTTTGCCCATGCGCTGGGCGAGCAGGGCCTGGCCCAGCACGTTGTTGATCTTGTGCGAACCGGTGTGGTTCAGATCCTCGCGCTTGAGCAGGATGCGGGCGCCGCCGGCGTGCTCGGAGAGCCGCTTGCATTCGAAGACCGGCGAGGGCCGGCCCGCGTAATCGCGCTGCAGCCGGTCGAGTTCGGCCAGGAAGTCGGGATCCAGGCGGGACTTGTCGTATTCGGCGGAGACCTCTTCGATCACCGCCATCAGTGCCTCGGGCACGTGCCGGCCGCCGTAGACGCCGAAGTGGCCGCCGACATCCGGTTCGTGGCTGCGGTGGGTGACGCCCTCGCTGGCCTGGGGCAGCTGCTCGTGCACGCCGGTCATCGGGTGACACCCCGCCGCAGCGGACGCGGGCAGGACGGATGGGTGCCCGCGGTCACCAGCTCGGAGACGGCGGCACGCGGGTCGCCGCTGGTCACGAGGCTCTCGCCGACCAGCACCGCATCGGCGCCGGCGCCGGCGTAGGCGAGCAGGTCGGCGGTGCCGCTGACGCCGGATTCGGCGACCCGGATGACCTCGGTGGGCAGTCCGGGCGCGATGCGGGCGAAGACGTCGCGATCGACCTCGAGGGTCTTCAGGTTGCGGGCATTCACGCCGATGACGGAGGCGCCGGCGGTCAGTGCCCGATCCGCCTCCTCCTCGGTGTGCACCTCGACCAGCGCGGTCATGCCCAGCGATTCGGTGCGATCGATCAGCGAGGCCAGCACGTCCTGTTCCAGGGCGGCCACGATCAGCAGGATCACGTCCGCGCCGTGCGCACGCGCCTCGTGGATCTGGTACGGGCCGACGACGAAGTCCTTGCGCAGGATCGGCACGTCGACGACCGCGCGGACCGCGTCCAGATCGTCGAGGGAACCGTGGAAGCGGCGGCCCTCGGTGAGCACGCTGATGATGCGCGCACCACCGTCCTCGTAGGACTTCGCCAGGCTGGCCGGGTCCGGGATGTCGGCGAGCTCACCCTTCGAGGGGCTGGCGCGCTTGACCTCGGCGATGACTCCGATCCCGTCCGCGTGCAGTGCGGCGAGCGCATCGCGCGGCGAGGGTGCCGCGGCGGCGGCCTTCTTGACGGCCTGGAAATCCAGGAGGGCTTCCCGAGCGGCCACATCCGCACGGACCCCGTCGAGAATCGAGTCGAGTACCGTCATCTGGCTCGAATCCTTTCTGGGGAGACGGACTTGCTACCTGAGAATCCCCCCAGGTGCTGTCTCACCGATGCTGATAAAGAGTAAATGGAAGGGTAAGCCGAGCCGAAGGCGGGGTGTGACGCCTGCCGCCCGGCACGCCGTGGTATCGCGCTCATCGGCCCGGCTCGTCGTCGGTCGGATCGGCGCCCGCGTCGAGCGCGTCCCACAGCACGCGCTGCGAGAGTTCGCCCGACTCCGGCTCCGGGGTGTGCGGAGAGGACTTCGGCGTCGCAGTCGGGGGCGCGTCGGCGCCCGACTCCGCGTCGCCCGTGCGGCGTCGGTCGGCGACCTGTTCCGCGGCCGCGGCCCGGCGGAACACCGGGTTGTCGTACTTGCCCGACATGCGGGCGGTCGTTTCGGGCATGCGGGCCAGCAGCACCCCGGCGGCGAAGGCGGCGAGCGCGCCGACGACGCTGAGCGCGGCCGGGAACGTGGCGGCCGTGGCGGCGTCGACGTGCGCGCGGGCGGGCAGTTCGGCGAGCCGGGCGGCCCGTTCGGCGATCGTGCCGTGGTGGGTCAGCAGGGCCAGGCCGGGCACCGCCGCGACCGCGGCGACCAGCGCCACCACCACCCCGATCAGCCGGCGCAGCCAGCCCCTGGTGGCGAAGACGGCCGCGATCGAGGCCAGCAGCACCAGCGCCAGTGGCGTCAGCGCCCCGAACCAGAGACCGCCGTTGAGATGCTGGGTGCGCGGTTCGGTCAGGCCGTCGGAGGAACGCAGCGTCACCCAGGTCATGCGCGAGGAGGCCCACAGCGCGCCCGCGCCGACGGCGAGCAGCAGGACCGGCAGCACGGGGCGGGCGCGTTTCGGTGTCGTGTCCTCGGCGGTATCCGTCTCGGGAACGTAGCGGTCGGGGTCACCGTCGCCGGACCGTTGGGTGGCCTGGTCGTCGACGCCCGGTGGAACCGGCGCGCGATCGGCGGCGGAGCCGGCGGCATCGGACCGCGGCGGGCTCGCCGCGGTGGACGACGCGCCGTTCGTGCCCGGCACGGACGTGCCTTCCGGGCGGTCCGGCGAATGTCGTTGGGCTGGATCGGATTCCGGATTACTCATAGCGGGGCACCGTCGGGTTCGGGGGTGAAGGTGCGCACGGTGCGCGCGGCGGCGACGGCCTTGAGAACGGCCATCGCCTTGTTGCGCGACTCCTCGTCCTCGTAGTCGGGCTGGGAATCGGCGACGATGCCGGCACCGGCCTGCACATACGCGATGCCGTCCTTGAGCAGCGCGGTGCGGATGGCGATCGCGGTATCGGCGTCACCGGCGAAGTCGAGGTAGCCGACGACCCCGGCGTAGACGCCGCGGCGGGTGGGCTCGTTCTCCTCGATCAACTCCATGGCCCGCACCTTCGGCGCACCGGAGAGCGTGCCGGCCGGGAAGCAGGCACGTACGGCGTCGAGGGCGATACGACCGGCCGCCAGCCGCCCGGTCACCGTCGACACCAGATGCATCACGTGGCTGTAGCGCTCGATGTGACGGTATTCGGTGACGCGCACGGTGCCCGGCTCGCACACCCGGCCCAGATCGTTGCGGCCCAGGTCGACGAGCATGAGGTGTTCGGCGTTCTCCTTCTCGTCGGAGAGCAGATCCTTCTCGAGCAGCACATCGTCCTCCTCGGTGGCGCCGCGCCACCGGGTGCCGGCGATCGGATGTGTCGTCGCCACACCGTCTTTCACGGTCACCAGCGATTCCGGGCTCGATCCGACGATGGAGAAGGCGGTGCCGCCCGCACCGTCGGGAATGTGCATCAGATACATGTACGGGCTCGGGTTCGAGGCGCGCAGCATCCGGTACACATCGCGCGGTTCGCCGTCGAAGTCCATTTCGAACCGCTGCGACAGCACCACCTGGAACGCCTCGCCGGCCTCGATCTCGCCGACCAGCCGCCGCACGCCCGCACCGAAGTCCTCGCTGGTGCGGCGGCGGATGTAGTCCGGTTCGGGACGGTCGAAGACGGAGACGGTCGATTCGGCGGGCGCGGCCAGCGCCGCGGTCATCCGGTCGAGCCGGGCGACGGCGTCGTCGTAGGCCACGTCGACGCGCTCGTCGGTGCCGTTCCAGTTCACCGCGTTGGCGATCAGCGTGATGGCGCCTTCGTGATGGTCGAAGGCGGCCAGATCCGCGGCCAGCAGCAGCACCATCTCGGGGACGTGCAGATCGTCGGTGGTCAGTTCCGGCAGCCGTTCGATGCGGCGCACGATGTCGTAGCCCAGATAGCCGACGAGCCCACCGGTCAACGGCGGCAGGCCGGGCAGGCGCTCGGTGCGCAGCAGTTCCAGGGTGTCGTGCAGCGCTGCCAGCGGATCGCCGCCGGCCGGGGCGTCGGCGGGGGTGGCGCCCAGCCACGCCGCCTGGCCGTCGACGACCGTCAGCGCGGTGGGACTGCCGGCGCCGATGAACGACCAGCGCGACCACGAACGACCGTTCTCCGCCGACTCCAGCAGGAAGGTGCCCGGCCGGTCCGCGGCCAGCTTCCGGTAGGCGGACAGCGGGGTCTCAGAATCGGCCAGCACCTTGCGCGTCACCGGCACCACCCGGTGCGCGGCCGCGAGTTCGCGGAACTGGTCCCGGGTGGTGGTGGTTGCGGTTTTCGGACGGTCGAATGCGGCGCCGTGCATATCGCTCATCATTCCAGTCCGCCGCAACCGAGATTTCCTGGCCCCGCCGCGACCCACGCGATTCGCGGAAGGTACCGGGCAACCGTGCCGCCCGGTACCCTCGCGACTGTGAAAAAAGGCCAGCGCGCACCCGGGTTCGAACTTCCCGACCAGACCGGCGCGGTCCGGTCGCTCGATTCGTTGCTGGCCGGCGGGCCGTTGACGCTGTTCTTCTTCCCCGCCGCCAATACTCCCGTGTGCACCGCGGAGGCCTGTCATTTCCGTGATCTGACAAGCGAATTCGCGGCCCTGGGCGCCAGTTGCGCGGGAATCAGCACCGATTCGGTCGACACCCAGGCCGGTTTCGCACAGGCGCAAACCCTCGGTTATCCGTTGCTGTCCGATCGCGACGGCGCGGTGGCGGAACGGTTCGGCGTCAAGCGTTCCGGCGCGATCGGCGGTCTGCTCGGCAACTTCCTGCCGGTGAAGCGGCAGACCTTCGTGATCGACACCGACCGCACCGTTCTCGCGGTGATCTCGGGCGAACTGCGCGCGAACGTCCACGCCGACGCGGCGCTGACCGCCCTGCGTGAGCACCGGTCCTGAAGCGACCGCCGGACACACCCCGGGCGGCCCCTGGGTGCACGCTCCTTTTCCCAGGTGAGGGCGCACTGACGGCCTGACACGGCACGATTCTCCCGGCGTAGGCGCGCGCCTCGCGCATACGCTGGATTCATGACATCGACGAGCTCCCTCACGAACTCCGGGACCAAGCCCCGAGCCACCGTGTGGCGGAATCGAGCCCTCGGCCTGCTCGCGGTCATCATCGTGCTGGTCGTCGCCTATTTCGTGCTGTCGGCCTTCATTCCGCGCTGGTGGGCGCAGCGGATCGCCGGCATGTCCGGGCACGGCAGCTTCGCCCAGGGCATCTGGTCGGGGCTGGCGATCGGCTTCCTGTGCACGCTGATCCCCCTGCTGCTCCTGCTCGGCGCGGTGCGGGTATGGCGCACCCGAGCCGGCAAATTCGCCGCCGGCGCCGCGGCGGTGCTGGCGTTGCTCGTGGCCCTGCCCAATCTGATGACACTCACCATCGTGCTGGGCGGCAACAGCGCCGCGCACGCCGGAGAACGCGTGCTCGACGTCGATGCGCCCGGATTCCGCGGCGCCTCGCTGGTGGGCGCCATCGTGGCGGCCGCGATCGTCGCGGTGCTGCTCGTGCTACTGCTACGCAAACAGTGGCGAGCGCGGTCGGCCCGCCGCGCCGAAGCCGGCATCGTCACCGCGCCCGACACTGCTAACGACACGCGTCCACCAGGCGATATCAGGGAGTGAACCGACAGCGTCGCGATCGCGCACCGGCGTGATAGCTGTCACGTCGCCGGCAACCGGGCTGACCAGCGAGCGACGTCGTGGCAAACTTGTTGGTCGCGAGTGACGGTGAACGGAGATTTACGTCACTGGGCTGCAAGAGAGGGCGCGAAGTGACGGAATGGCTCAATCCCACCGAACGGCGAGCGTGGCGGACTCTGGTCGCGCTGACCACCCGATTACCGGCGGCAATGGACACCCAGCTGCAACGCGAAGCCGGTATGACGCATTTCGAGTATTTCCTGATGGCACTGCTGTCCGAGGAGCCCGGACATCGCCTGCAACTCAGCGAGCTGGCCGGTAGGGCAAATGCTTCGCTATCGCGGTTGTCGCATGTGGTGACGAAGCTGGAACGGCTGGGCTGGGCCCGCCGCGACGTGGTGCGCGGCCGCCGCGGCGCCTACGCGGTGCTGACCGACGAGGGTTTCGAACAGGTACAGAAGGCGACCCCCGCGTACCTCGAAGGGGTGCGGGGGCTGGTGTTCGACGGCATCGACGACGAGCAGGTCGAACAGTTGCTCACCCTCGGTGAGGCACTGGTGACGCAGCTCGACGCGGGCCTGTCCCGGGGTATCGGGCGCGCCGACGGACTACCCGACCCGCCGGCCACCGAGGCGACGGCCGGCGCCGCCCACTGACCGGTTCAGCTCGCGTCGGCGAGCAGCAGATCTCCGTCCCAGCAGGTGTGGGTGCCGGTGTGGCAGGCCGCGCCCTGCTGGTCGACGATCAGCAGCACGGCATCGCCGTCGCAATCCAGCCGCACCTCGTGCACGTACTGGGTATGTCCCGAGGTCTCGCCCTTGACCCAGTACTGCTGCCGCGAGCGCGAGTAGTAGGTGGCCTTGCGGGTGGCGAGGGTGCGGGCCAGGGCCTCGTCGTCCATCCACGCCATCATCAGCACATCGCCGGTGCCGCGTTCCTGCGCGATCGCCGCGACCAGGCCCGCCTCGTTGCGCTTGAGCCGGGCGGCGACGGCGGGATCCAAACTCATACCCATCGTTATACCTGTCCTGTCGGAGCTGTTCGTCCTCTGCGCAGATGCCGTTCGGCCTCAGCGGACGGTGATGCCCTCGGCCCGCATCGCGTCCTTGACCTGCGGAATCGTCAGATCGCCGAAGTGGAAGACGCTGGCGGCCAGTACCGCGTCGGCGCCCGTGCGCACCGCGGGGGCGAAATGGTCGACCTCGCCGGCGCCGCCGCTGGCGATGATCGGCACCGAGACGGCCTCGCGCACCGCACTGATCATCGGCAGGTCGAAACCGCCCTTGGTGCCGTCGGCGTCCATCGAGTTGAGCAGGATCTCGCCGACGCCGAGTTCGGCGCCGCGTACCGCCCACTCCACCGCATCGATACCGGTGCCGCGTTTGCCGCCGTGGGTGGTCACCTCCCAGCCCGACGGGGTGGGCGAGCCGGTGTCGGGCACGCGGCGCGCGTCCACCGACAGCACGATGCACTGCGAGCCGAAGCGCTGCGACATCTCGCGCAGGATCTCCGGATTCGCGATCGCCGCGGTGTTCACCGACACCTTGTCCGCGCCCGCGCGCAGCAGCCGGTCCACATCCTCGACCGTGCGCACGCCACCGCCCACGGTGAGCGGGATGAAGATCCGCTCGGCGGTGCGGGTCACCACGTCGATCATGGTGCCGCGATCACCGCTCGAGGCCGTGACGTCGAGGAAGGTGAGCTCGTCGGCGCCCTGGGCGTCGTAGGCGGCGGCCAGTTCCACCGGGTCGCCCGCATCGCGCAGATTCTCGAAGTTCACGCCCTTGACCACCCGGCCGGCGTCGACGTCCAGGCACGGAATCACGCGTACCGCCAGTGTCATTGCGTCCCTTCCGAATTCTCGTTGCGCTCGGAGGCGCGGTCGACGGCGCTGTCGATCATGTCCAGTAGCTCTTCGTGCACCCCGGGCGCGGCGGCCAGCACCGACCGCGAGGTGATCGACCATTCTTCGCCGCGCAGATCGGTCACCACACCGCCCGCGGCGCGGACCAGCGCCACGCCGGCGGCGTTGTCCCACGGATGGTGACCGAACACGACCGCGCCGCCCAGCACTCCGGACGCGGTGTAGGCCAGGTCGATGCCGGTGGATCCGTGCATGCGCACCCGGCTCGACAGGCGGCTCAGCGCGCCCAGCAGGTCGAAGCGGAACCGGCCCGGGATCCGGCCGTGGGCGTCGATGTTGAAAGCGCCGAAGCCGATCATCGACTCGGCGAGGCGACCGGGTTCCAAGGGCGGCAACGGTTTTCCGTTGAGCAGCAGCGGCCCGCCGGCCGCCGCGGCGTAGCGCCGGTCCAGCAGCGGCAGCCAGGTCAGACCGAGAACGGGCTGTCCGTCGGCCACCAGCGCCAGCAGCATCGCCGACAGCGGATGGCCCGCAGAGTAGTTGAAGGTGCCGTCGATGGGGTCGAGCACCCAGGCGGTGCCCGAGCTCAGTTCCGGCCCGCCGAATTCCTCGCCGTGCACCGGGATTCCGGTGCGGTCGGCCAGCTGCTGCGACAGCGTGCGCTCCAGCTCCAGATCCAGCGCGGTGGCGAAGTCGCCGCGGCCCTTCTGCACCGCGCTCGGCGCCCCCAGCCCTTCGACGAAACGCGGTGCCGCACCGTCCAATATCTCGCTCGCCGTCGCGAGCAACGCGGCCGGGTCGGAGACGGCGGCGGTCACGTCAGCGAACCGCGTCCAGCGCCTCGGGCAGCGTGAAACGCCCGGCGTACAAGGCTTTTCCGACGATCGCGCCCTCCACCCCGTCGGACACCAGCCCGGCGATGGCACGCAGATCATCGAGGGTGGAGACGCCGCCGGAGGCGATCACCGGCGCCTCGGTGGCCGCGCACACCTGCCGCAGGATGTCGAGATTGGGCCCCTGCAGCGTGCCGTCCTTGCTCACGTCGGTGACCACGTAGCGGGCGCAGCCGTCGCGTTCCAGGCGCTCGAGCACCTCCCACAGGTCACCGCCGTCGCTGACCCAGCCACGGCCCCGCAACCGGTAGTCGCCGTCGATGATCCGCACATCCAGCCCGACCGCGACCCGATCGCCGTATTCGGCGATGGCGCGGGCGCACCACTGCGGATCCTCGAGTGCCGCGGTCCCCAGGTTGACCCGGGCGCAGCCGGTGGCCATCGCGGCCTTCAGCGAGTCGTCGTCGCGGATGCCGCCGGACAGCTCGACCTTCACATCCAGCTCACCGACGACCTCGGCGAGCAGTTCGCGGTTGGAGCCGCGACCGAAGGCCGCGTCCAGGTCGACCAGATGCACCCATTCGGCGCCCGCCTCCTGCCAGGCCAGCGCGGCATCGCGGGGGGCGCCGTAGCTGGTTTCGCTGCCGGCCTCCCCCTGTACCAGGCGCACGGCCTCACCATTGGCGACATCGACGGCGGGTAGCAGCACAAGACTCACGTGTGCAGCCTACTGGCTACCGGTTGGCGTCGCGGTGCCGGGATGGCGCAAATAGGACGCCGGTCACTGGCTGCGGGGACGAGCATCACACGTTTGAGCTGGACAACGCCGGGCAATCCGAAGACTGCGTGTGTCACTGTGCGCAGGAGGTCCAGACCGGCGGTCTCCGCGTACGTACCCTGGGTCGGGGGCACGTACTGCCATCGTTGTCGACGAAGAGGATCTTCACCCATGTCGCGGATCACGTTGCGGCCCATCATGTTCGCGTTGTCGTGCGGGGCCGTCGGCGCCGCGATGCTCGCGCCCCCGGCGGCCGTGGCCGCCCCCACCGATCCGATTCAGTTGGCGGCCTGCGATTTCGGGCGGCAGTTCACCACCTACGACTGGGCCGGCTACGACGACTACGACCGCCGGGTCCTGGAGTTGTCCACCGGCGCGTTCCACGACCAGTTCGCCGCGTCGGCGCCCGATCGGCAGGCGCACGTGACCTCGGCGCACGTCCGCTCCGAGGCCAACTCGGTGGAATGCCGCACCGACGTGGCCGACCCCGACCATTCCCAGGTCGTGGTGACCATCGACCGGTCCGAACGCAGCGATGCCACGCTGGGCCTGCCCCGCCCCGAACGGTCCCAGCTGCGGGTGTTCCTCGACAACGTCGACGGCCGGTGGCTCGCGGGCCGGGTCGACACCCTCCCGCCGCAGACGTAGTCCCCTACAGCGAGCCGACCCAGTTGCGCAGCAGCTGCGCACCCGCGTCGCCGGACTTCTCCGGGTGGAACTGAGTGGCGCACAGCGGCCCGTTCTCCACCGCGGCGAGGAAGGGCCCGCCGTGTTCGGCCCAGATCAGCTTCGCCGGGGCGAGGGTGCCGTTGTCGTCCCATTCCCACTTCTGCGCCGCGTAGGAGTGCACGAAGTAGAAGCGCGTCCCGGGATCCATCCCGGCGAACAGCACGCTGTCGGCGGGAGCCTGCACGGTATTCCAGCCCATATGCGGAAGTACCTGCGCCGGAAGCCGTTCCACCGTGCCCGGCCACTGTCCGCAGCCCTCGGACTCGACCCCGAACTCGACGCCGCGCTCGAACATGATCTGCATGCCCACGCAGATGCCGAGCACCGGACGGCCGCCGGCGAGGCGGGTGCCGATGATCCGCTCCCCGCGCACCTGCGTCAGCCCGGCCATACACGCGGCGAAGGCGCCGACACCCGGCACGACCAAGCCGTCGGCGTTCAGCGCGGCCTGGGGATCGGCGGTGACGGTGACCTCCGCGCCGGTGCGGGCCAGCGCGCGCGCCGCGGAATGCAGATTGCCGGAGCCGTAGTCCAGCAGCACAACCGATTTCACAGCGTTCCCTTCGTGGACGGCACACCGGTGACCCGCGGGTCCGGTTCGACCGCGGCGCGCAGCGCCCGTGCGACGGCCTTGAATTCGGCCTCGGTGATGTGGTGCTGGTCGCGGCCGTACAGCACCCGCACGTGTAGTGCGATCCGGGCGTTGAGGGCGATCGATTCGAAGACGTGCCGGTTCAGCACCGTGGAATACGACGCACCGGGACCGGCGCTGGGGATCACGGTGTGCAGCAGCCGCTCCGGCTCGCCGTCGTGGACGCAGTACGGCCGGCCGGACACGTCGACGACGGCGTGGGCGAGGGTTTCGTCCATCGGGATGTAGCAGTCGCCGAAGCGGCGGATGCCCTTCTTGTCACCCAGCGCCTCGCCGAGCGCCTGCCCGATGACGATGGCGGTGTCCTCGACGGTGTGATGCGCCTCGATCTCGATATCGCCCTTGGCCTGCACGGTCAGATCGAAGCTGCCGTGCTGGCCGAAGGCGGTGAGCATGTGGTCGTAGAACGGCACGCCGGTGGAGATGTCGGTCCGGCCGGTGCCGTCGAGATTCAGCTCGACCACGATGCTGGATTCGCGGGTGGTGCGTTCCACCCGGGCGGTTCGATTCATACTCGCTTCCGTACTCATCGGGAGATCACCTCGGTGGCCACCAGCATCCGGCTCACGCGCAGGAATTCGTCGTTCTCGGCGGCCAAGCCGATGGTGGTGCGCAGATAGCCGGGAATGCCGACGTCGCGGATCAGCACGCCCTCGTTCAGATAGCGCTGCCAGGTGCGGGGTGCGTCGGCGAAGTAGCCGAACAGCAGGAAGTTCGCATCCGAGGGCACGACCTCGAACCCCATCTCCCGCAACGCCTTCGCCACCCGTTCCCGCTGCGCGGCGAGTTCGGCGACACTGGCCAGCGTTTCGTCGGCGTGGCGCAGCGCGGCGCGGGCGGCGGCCTGGGTCACCACCGACAGGTGGTAGGGCAACCGCACCAGCAGCATCGCCTCGATCACCGCGGGCGCGGCGACCAGATAGCCGAGCCGCCCACCGGCGAAGGCGAAGGCCTTGCTCATGGTGCGGCTGACCACCAGCTTCGCCGGATACCGGTCGATGAGTGCGAGGGCGCTGGGCGCGGCGGAGAACTCGCCGTACGCCTCGTCGACCACCACGATGCCCGGCGCCGCCTCGAGCAGGCGCTCCAGATCGGCGAGGGCGATCGAATGCCCGGTCGGGTTGTTCGGGCTGGTCACGAACACCACATCGGGGCGGCGGTCGGCGATCACCGCGGCCGCATAGTCGATGTCGAGGGAGAAGTCGCTGTTGCGCTCGGCCTCGATCCACTCGGTGTCGATGCCCTCGGAGATGATCGGGTGCATCGAATACGAGGGCACGAAGCCGAGGGCGCTGCGGCCGGGCCCGCCGAAGGCCTGCAGCAGCTGTTGCAGAATCTCGTTGGAGCCGTTGGCCGCCCAGACGTTCGCCGTCTGCACGGTGACACCGGTCTGGCGGGTCAGGTACGCGGCCAGGTCGGTGCGCAGCGCCACCGCGTCGCGGTCGGGGTAGCGGTGCAGGTCGGCGGCGGCGGCGCGAATGGATTCGGCCACGTCGTCGATCAGCGCCCGGCTCGGCGGATGCGGATTCTCGTTGGTGTTCAGCTGCACCGGCACCGCCAATTGCGGTGCGCCGTACGGGCTCTTACCGCGCAGGTTCTCGCGCAGCGGCAGATCGTCGAGGGTCGCCGCGGCGCCCGGGATATCGGCGGTCGTGGTCATGACAGGGCCTCGAAACGCACCTGCACGGCCTGGCCGTGCGCCGGCAGATCCTCGGCATTGGCCAGCGAGACCACGTGTCCGGCAACATCTTTCAGCGCGGCTTCGCTGTATTCGACGACGTGGATACCGCGCAGGAAGGTCTGCACGCTCAGACCCGAGGAGTGGCGCGCGCACCCGGCGGTGGGCAGGACGTGATTCGATCCGGCGCAGTAGTCGCCGAGACTCACCGGCGACCACGCACCGACGAAGACCGCGCCCGCGCTGCGGACCCGTCCGGCGACCGCGGCCGCGTCGGCGGTCTGGATCTCGAGGTGTTCGGCGGCGTAGGCGTTGACGACCCGCAGCCCCTGCTCGATGTCGTCGACGAGCACGACCCCGGACTGCTTGCCGGACAACGCCTCCGAGACCCGTTCCCGGTGCTTGACCACCGCGAGCTGGGTGGTGATCGCGGCGTCGACCGCATCGGCCAGCGCCGCGCTGTCGGTGACGAGCACGCTGGCGGCGAGTACATCGTGTTCGGCCTGGGAGATCAGATCGGCGGCCACGTGTGCGGGATCGGCGGTGCCGTCGGCGAGGATCGCGATCTCGGTGGGACCGGCCTCGGCGTCGATGCCGACCAGGCCGCGGCAGAGCCGCTTGGCGGCGGTGACGTAGATGTTGCCCGGACCGGTGATCATGTCGACGGGCGCGAGCTGCGCGCCGTCGGTGTCGGTGCCGCCGTAGGACAGCAACGCGACCGCCTGGGCGCCGCCGACCGCCCACACCTCCTCGACGCCGAGCAGCATCGCCGCGGCGAGAATCGTCGGATGCGGCAGTCCGCCGAACTGCGCCTGCGGCGGCGAGGCCACCACCAGCGAGTCCACGCCCGCGGCCTGCGCGGGGACGACGTTCATGACGACGCTGGACGGGTAGACGGCATTGCCGCCGGGCACATAGAGACCGACGCGCTCGACCGGGACCCAGCGTTCGGTGACGGTGCCGCCGGGCACCACCTCGGTGGTGGTGTCGGTGCGGCGCTGGTCGGCGTGCACCTTCCGAGTGCGCTCGATGGCCACCTCGAGCGCCGCGCGCACGGCCGGATCCAGTTCGGCGAGGGCCTTGTCGAGTTCGGCGGCCGGGACGCGCACGCTCGCCGGGGCGATGCCGTCGAATTTCGCGCTGAACTCCTGCGCGGCCTCGACACCGCGGTCGCGGATCGCCTCCACCACCGGCCGCACATGATGCAGCACCGAGTCCACGTCCACTCCCCCGCGCGGCAGCGCCGCGCGCAGTTCGGCAGCGGAGGGCGTACGTCCGCGCAGATCCACGCGGGCGAGCTCGATGCGGCTAGTCATAGCGGTGTGAAATCCTTGTCTGTCCGGCCGGTCTGTGCTGGTCATCACATCGAAGCGAAAGCTCCGGACCGCCTACCAGCCTATCGGGTCGGCGCCAGTGGATATCCGCCGCCCGAGCCGGATGCGGCGCCCCGCCCCCGCATCCGGCTCCGGCCGCGGCGACTCATTCCGGCACCAGGCGATACAGCGTCATCGGCTCGGCCAGGATCAGATCCAGGACCTCGGCGATATGACGGAAGTGCGGGGTCGCGAAATGAGCCTCGAGCGCGTCCGGCCCGTGCCAGCGCTCCACCACGACCATGCGAGCCGGATCGTTGGGGTCGGCGTAGGGCCGGTAGTCCAGGCATCCGGGTTCGGCGAGCGACGGTTCGATCATCGCCTCCAGGGCTGTGCGCAGCCGATCCTCCCGGCCGGGCCGGGCGTGCAGTTCGGCGACGACGTGCAGGTCCATGGCGTTCTCCTCCGATCGTGCGGACGGGTTCACGGCCGGACCGGACCGGTACCGGCTCCGGTGGCGACCAGCGCGGCGGTGATCTCGGCCTGATCGTCGGCGGTGAGTACCAGGTCGCGAGCCCCCGCCCAGCCGTCGATCTGTGCCGGCGTGCGGGCGCCGACGATCGCCCCGGTGATGCCGGGCCAGCCCGTGACCCAGGCCAGCGCCACCTCCGCCACCCCGACGCCGTGCCGGGCGGCGATCGGGCGCAGCGCGTCGACGAAGGCGAGATTGACCGGCAGGTCGGTGGTGAACTCGGCATAACCGCGGCGCCAGTCGTCGGCGGCGAGCACGCGGTCGGCGGTGAACGCGCCGGTGAGCAGGCCCGACTGCAGCGGCGAATAGGCGATCACACCGGTGTCGTGCGCGGCCGCCCATGCGATCTCCGGCGCCGCGACGCGGTTGAGCGCCGAGAACGGCGGCTGGATCGCATCGACATGCGCGATGGATTCGGCGATATCGAGTTGCCGCACATCGTGATTGGACAGGCCGACGGCACGCACCTTGCCTTCCTTGCGCAGGTCCGCCATCAGCTGCCAGTACTCCTCGAGCGGCGTGGCGTCGCCGGTCGGTTCGCCCTCGGCGCCGTAGACGAAGCGGGCGCCGGTATCGGGCCAGTGCACCTGGTACAGGTCGATGTGGTCGGTGCCGAGGCGGCGCAGCGAATTCTCCAGTTCGCGGCGGACCGTCTCCGGCCGCATCACCCGCAGCGGCGGGCCGTTCGGGTCATCGCCGTCTTCCCAGATCAGGCCGGTCTTGGTGAAGATGTACGGGCGCTCCCGCTCCGGGATTCCGGCCAGCGCGCGGCCGACGAGTTGCTCGGCATGCCCGAGTCCGTAGGCGGCCGCGGTGTCGATCCAGTTGAGTCCGGCGCCGACGGCGTGCCGGATGGCGGCCACCGAATCGGTGTCGTCGGTGCTGCCCCACGAATACTGCCAGCCGGGTCCGGAGATCACCCAGGTGCCGAAACCCACTGGTGTGATGTCCATTCCGGTGCTGCCAAGGCGGCGGGTGGTGCTCATCGACGCGTCTCCTTCGTTCGCGCCGCCCCGATGGCGGCGCCGAAATCCAGACTCGTCACCGGTGTCGCCGGCTACCAGTGCGTGCCGAGCCTGGGCATGCGGTGACCAGGCTGAGCGCGGCCGGGCGCGCGATACTGGCCGCATGAGCCTGGATCGACGCGCCGAACTCGGGGAATTCCTGCGATCGCGCCGTGCCCGTCTGCGCCCGGAGGAGGTGGGACTGGCCGAGCACGGCACCCGCCGCCGGGTGCCGGGGTTGCGCCGCGAGGAGCTGGCACTGCTGGCCGGGGTGAGTGTGGATCACTACGTGCGCCTGGAACAGGGCCGCACGCTGCACTTTTCGGAGTCGGTGCTGGACGCGGTGGCGCGGGCGTTGCGACTGAACCCACTCGAACGCGACCACCTGTACCGGCTGGCGCGGCCGTGGTCGGGCACCGAACCCGCTGCCGCGCAACAGGTACGGCCCGGTTTGCGGCGACTGCTCGACACCGCGGACGTGCCCGCCTACATCGTCGGCCGCGGGACCGACGTGCTGGCCTGGAACCGCGCGGCCGCCGCGCTGATCACCGATTTCGGCGCACTGCCGCCCGGGCAGCGCAATCTGGCGCGGCTTGTGTTCTTCGACGAGGGAATGCGCGAACTGTACGAGGACTGGCCGGCCAAGGCCGCCGACGTCGTCGCCTATCTCCGGCTGGACGCGGCCCGCAATCCCGGCGACCACGGCATCGCGGCGCTGATCGACGAATTGCGGCGGCGTGGTGCGGATTTCGAGCGGCTGTGGTCGCGCCACGAGGTGAAGGACAAGACCCACGGCCACTACGTCTACCGGCACCCGGTGGTCGGCCGGCTGGACCTGGGCTTCGAAACGCTGCGACTGCCCGACGACCCCGATCAGGCGCTGATCGTCCACACGGTCGAGCCCGATTCGCCGAGCGCGACCGCTCTGCGCCTACTCACCGACTGGACGGCCGACACCGAAACCGCTGCGCGATAGCGACATTCGTCTTCGCGGCGGCGCAATCACACTCCGTGGCGCCGGCGCAGCGTCTCCACTCCCTCACCGATGAGGTCTTCCAGGGCGACGGGGCGGCCCACCGCGGCCAGCGCCAGCGCCTCGCCCGGCCCGCGAACTTCCGGGCCGGTGCCGGCGGACCAGTCCACATCGGTGGCGACGAAGCGCAGGCCGCGCGTGTATGTGCGCGGGCCGGCGAACGGGTCGGGATGGCGCAGCACCGCGATCAGGCGGTCGGCCGGGATGGTGCGGGGGCGGCCGAGGGGACGGCGGATGTCCTGCTGATGCACCAGGATGTCGGCCAGGCCCAGGCTCGGCCACACGCCGGTGATGCGCTGTCCGGAGTTCTCGAATCGTTCGATGAGCTGCGCGGTGGTGAGGGCACGAGCCCGGTCGACGAGACCGTCGTTGACGCGGTCGGTGTTCAGCCGGTGGCCGAGGGCGAAGCGGGTGTAGCCGAGCAGCGACATCTCGTCGTAGAGCAGGTGCCCCACCACATCACGCACCCGCCATCCCGCGCACAGCGAGGGCGCCTCCCATTCGTCCTCGCTCAGATCACGCAGCAGCGTAATCAGTTCGGCCCGTTCGTCGTTCAGCAGCTGCCGAGTGCTCACGGCCCGAGACTACCGGGGGCACACCGGGCGCGACAGCTACCGCGGACGGATCGACGCCTCCGCCCGTGGGCGGAGACACCCGCCTGCGGCCGAATCAGTGCGTGTCGCTGTCGATCAGCAGCTTCCCGCTGCTGCCCACCACGACGCGAAGTTCGATCGACTTGGACTGACCGCCGTAGGTGATGCTGGCGACCGACATATCCACCGACCCATCGGAATTGGCACTGCTGCCGCCACCGCGTGCGCCCTCGATGGTGTTGTACGACGTGATCTGGTTCTGCTTCCAGTAGGTCGCGAAGGCCTGCTGGCTGCCGTACACCTGCTGCGCCGCGGGAGTGAGCAGATTCCATGCGGTGCCGGCGTTCTGGTCGACGAGGGCGTCGTAGAAGTTCTGGATGACACCGGCCGCCGAGCCGACGTCCGTCTTCCCGGCGCTCTTGGTCTGGCCCACGGCCGCGACGCTCTGTGTCGAGGTACCCGCCTGCGCGGTGGCGGTCGACGACGGCGAATGCGCCTGCGAGCCCGGCGATTCCGTCTTGGCACCGCCGAACATCAGATACAGCGCAGCGGCGACGATCACCAGACCGGCGGCGAAACCACCGGCGAACACCCACGGTTTCGCATTGCGGGTGGGTGTGGGTTCGGCGGCGGGCACGGGATGGGAGCGGGTGGGATGCGCGGCGGCCGCAGCGGGACGCACCGGCTGCATCTCCGGCTCCGAGAGCACCGACGCGGTGGCCATCATCTCCGCGGTGGAGATATCCGCCTGTGCCGCACGGCGATCCAGTGTGCGGGTGCCCTGCCGGCGAGCACCGCGGTGGGTGGCCAGCATCCGAGTCGATTCGGCATCGACGGCCTGATCCGCGAAATCGGCGAGCTGATCGCGCACGTCGGTCATGCTCGGCCGGTCCTCCGGCTCGAAGCTCAGCAGATCCAGCAGCAGATCGGTGAGCGGGCCGGCATTGCGCGGCTGGCTCAGCTGACCGTTGGCCGCGGCGTACAGCAACGCCAGGGGGTTCGGATTGGTGCCGTAGGGCGGCTCCCCCTCGAGAGCGTGGAAAAGCGTTGCGCCCAGCGCGAAGACATCGGCGGCCGGACTGGGTTCAGCGCCGCGGGCGACCTCGGGGGCCAGATATGCCGCGGTGCCGGAGATCAGGCCGGTGGCGGTGAGGTTGACATCTCCCTTGGCCTTGGAGATACCGAAGTCGGTGATCTTCACGGTGCCGTTGTCGCCGAGCAAGACGTTGCCGGGCTTGATGTCTCGATGCACGATGCCCGCGCGATGGGCGGCCACCAGCGCCGAGGCGACCTGCTCGCCGATGCGCGCCACCTGCGGCAGCGGCAGCGTCCCCTGCGAGGACAGCACCACGGCCAGGCTCTGCGACGGCAGATATTCCATGATCAGGCAGGGATCGCCCTCGTGCTCGGTGATATCGAAGACCACGATCGCGTTGGGGTGCTGGAAGCGTGCCGCGTTGCGGGCCTCCCGAGACGCGCGCTGACGCACGATCTCTTTCTCACCCGGCGGCAGACTGGGCTGGGTGAGGATCTGCTTGATCGCGACCGACCGTTCGAGTCGTTCGTCGACGGCACGCCAGACGACGCCTGTGCCGCCGCTACCAATCCGCTCGACCAGGCGGTAATGCCCTGCGATCACTTGGCCGGTTTCGATGGCACTACTCCGAGTTTCTCCGCGATCCGTGACTTACCGCGCGCGGGGTCATGTCCCGCGCGTGTTCCCGGACGAGTGTAGCGGGCGTGACGGGCCGCTTTGACGCCGGAGCGAGATCTGTGCGGAATATGTGTGACCACCATGCGATGCGGTCGAGATCAATCCGCTATACAGCGAGAGTATATGTGACGAACTTCACTCGACCGTAAGGTGCGCTACTACTGATTCCGCAGGAAACGTCCGGCCGCCTCGACCGCCGGCGTCGAGCTCCCCGCATCGGCGACGAACACCGCGAGGGCCAGGTCGCCGTCGATGCCGACGAACCAGCCGTGCGCGTGGGTGTCGTCGATGTACTCGGCGGTGCCCGTCTTGCCGAGCATGCCCGGAATGTCGGCGAGGCTGGTGGCCGTGCCGTTCGTAATCGTCTCGCGCATCATGGCTTTCACCTGATCGAGCACCGGCGCCGGCACGGGATCCGGCGTGTGATCCGCCTTTCCGGGCGAGCCCGCCACGATGGTGGGCGCCGGCACCGAACCGTGGGCGACGGTCGCGGCGACCAACGCCATGCCGAACGGCGACGCGGTCACCCGTCCCTGGCCGATGCCTTCTTCGACCCGCAGCGCGGACGTGTCCGCGGTGGGCACCTTTCCGGTCACCGTGGTCATGCCGGGAGCGGTGAAGTCCACACCGAGGCCGAGTTGTGCGGCCGCACGGGTCAGTCCGTCGGGAGGAAGGTTCACCGCGAGCCGCCCCATCGTGGTGTTGCAGGACCGCGCGAAGGCCGTGTGCAGGGGAACCGTGCCGAGGTCGAAGTGGTTGTCGTTGGGGATCTGCCGGCCCTCGATGTTCTCGGTGCCGGGACAGGCGAGCATGGTGTCGGCGGTGACCTGCCCGGCCTGCAACGCGGCCGACACGGTGACCGTCTTGAAGGTCGAACCCGGCGGGTACAGGCCCGTCAATGCGATCGGGCCCTGGGCGTCGGCGGGCGCGTTCTGCCCCACGGCGAGGACGTCACCCGTGGACGGTCGCAGTACCACCATGGCGGCCGGAGTCGGGATCGGCGCGAGCGCGGCCTCGGCACGGCGCAGCATTCCGGTGTCGAGCGTGGTGGTGATGTCGCCGACGGGTCTCGGGTCCTGCCCGCCCACCGTGTGGGCACCGTCGGCGGCCTGCGCGCGCACGGCCCAGCCGGCCGCGGCATCGGTGCTGTGCTGCCACAGCTCGCTCACCCCGGACAGCGCCGGTGAGGTGAGGGTCTTGTCGACGGTGAGCAGCCGGGTCTGCGGCACCAGCGTGACGTTCGGCAGCGCGGCGAGCCGATCCTGCACGGGGGTCAGATCACCGGCCCGCAACGCGATCGCGGTGACGGGTTTGCCCTGGGCCTTGTCCATGTCCTGGCGCAGGCTCGCCGCGGTGATGCTCGGATCGATCGGTCCCAGCAGGGCCGCAACGGCATTCGGGTCGGCGCCGGGAGCGAGCTGGACCAGGGTGACGACCTGCTGGGTCATCAGATCCGCGCCGCCGCGGTCGAGCACGCGCGCGGCCGGTTGCGGAGCCACGGTGTCGTAGGACAGCGGCCCGGTGTCGAGGCCGGGCGCCACCGTGGCCGGATTCCAACGGACCTTCCACTCGTCGCCGGATTCGTCGGCGGTACCGGTGGTGGTGTAGGCCCACTGATTTCCGGCCGTACCGAAGGTCCAGGTGGTGGCGAGGCTGAACGTGGCGTGGTGGTCGGAGCGGTCCACCGACCGGACGTCGACGCGCACCTTCTTGCCGAGGCTGTCGAAGAGTGCGCCCAGGGTGGTCGTGGCCCGCGCCGGATCGCTGGTCACGGCGGCCGCGGCGGCCGGATCGCCGTGGCTCAGCGCATCGGCGAAGGTATGCACGCTGCGGTCGAGCCGGTCGGCGGAACTGTCTCCGGAACAAGCGGCGGCAGCGAGAATCGGGGCGGCGAGCAGGGCGAACAACTTCGATCCGGTGCGCACGCGGCCGACACTACCGCCGCGCGCCGCCGCGGTGCGGAAATCGGCCGCCCCGCGGGCCGCCGGTCAGCCGCGCAGCCAGTCGCCCGCCGCCAGTGTCGCCGCGTCCGCGTCGTCGAGTTCGATATCGAATTCGGCCGCCAGGATCTTCGGCAGATCGGCCGGCGGCAGATCGCGGCTGTGCGCGGTGCCGTCCGGATATTCGGTGATCCAGGTCGTGTTGTCGACGATGTCGTGCCGGTCCGGCCGGAACCGCTGCACATACGGCCGGGTCACGAACGGCGAGCGCGCCGACGTGGAGACGAAGTGATTGCCGACCGCGTAGTCGATGCGGTACTGCGGATTCATGGTGAAGCTGTAGCGGTCGATCCAGCCGTCGCGGGCGAAGTGGTGCAGCACCCACAGCTCCGAATCGAGTTCGCCGCGCGTGCGTTCCAGCCGGAATCGCCAGTCACCGGCGCGCACCTCCCCCGCGTCGGGATGCAGTTCCAGCGGGGCCAGCGGCCCGGAACCGAAACCGACGTCGCACAGCCACACCCGCCCGTCGTCGGCGGTGGTCACGCGCAGCAGCGCGTGCGTCGCCGGGCGGATCTCACCGCGTGCGCCCATACTCACGCGCCCGTGTAAACCGGTGACGCCGAAGCCGATCCGTTCCAGTGCGGCGGCGAACAGGCCCACGTTCTCGTAGCAGTAGCCGCCGCGGCGGGATCGGACGATCTTGTCCTGCAACGACGGAAGGTCCAGCAGCACCGGGCGTTTCAGCACCGGTTCGATGTTCTCGAACGGGATGGTGGTGGTGTGCGCGTACTGCAGCGCGCGCAGGGTGTCGAGGGTCGGCGCCGGCTCGCCGGTGAAGCCGATGCGGGCGAGATACGCCGGCAGATCCAGTGCCGCACCGTCCCAGTTCGCGACCGGGGCCGGACTTTCCGTCATGAGTTCTCCTGCGTGGTCTCGGTAACCGTCGTTCTCCCCATGATCAACGACCGCGCGGCCGCCATCCTTCCCACCCACTGCCACCGCCGCCGCGGCTCGGCGATCACCCCGCGGGTATGCCGATCCGCTCCCGTTCGAGCACGCCACGCAACCGCGCGAGGGTGTGCGCCACGGCGGGCAGGGACGCCTCGGACGTGACGGCGCCGAACAGCTCGGTGAGCCGCTGCGCGAAGCTCGCTTCGGCCGCGGCGACGAGCTGGGCCCCTTCCTCGGTCAGGGCCAGCACCGACGAGCGGCGATCCGACGGATGCGGCTCGCGCACCACCCATCCCCGGGCCACCAGCCGGTCGACGCCCTTGCTGATCGCTCCGATGCCGGCCGCGAACTCGGCAGCGAGATCGGCCACCCGCGCCTCCGGATGATCCCGGAGAAACCGCAGCGATTCGAACTGGGAGGCGACGATGCCGTGCCGTTCCCGGAGCCGGTCGTTGACCGCGTTGTACAGCCGCGTCTCACACCGCACGAGATCGGCGAACAGATTCGCCAGATCCACGGCATCCGGACCAGAACTACATTCCATGGCATATACTGTACAGGAATATAGTTCGTAGGAAGGTACATATGAGCGAGGAACAACGCGCACAGGTCGACGCGATGCTGCGGCGGCCCCACCCCGCGCAGCCGCGGTCCGTGGCCGAGATACGGGCGGAATTCCGGACACTGATGGCGCAGATGGCCGTCCCGTCCGGAATACGCAGGCGGACGATCACCCTGGGCGCTCGGCCCGCGGTGCTCGTCGAACCGCCGGAGCCGGCCGCAGCCGGAACGATTCTGTACTTCCACGGCGGTGGCTTCGTCTTCGGTTCGCCCGAGACGGCGATGACGCTGACCGGGAATCTGGTGTGCAAGACCGGTTTCCGGGCGCTGTCGGTCGATTACCGGCTGGCGCCGGAACATCCGTTCCCGGCCGCGATCGAGGACACGCTCAGCGCTTATCGGGCCCTGCTCGACAGTGGCGCCGATCCCTCGGCCATCGCCTTCGCCGGCGACTCCGCGGGCGGTGGGTTGACCATCACGACGAGTCTGGCCGCCCGCGACGCCGGCCTGCCGCTGCCCGCCGCGATCGTCGCCTTCTCCCCCGGACTCGACATGACCCGCACGGGGGCGAGCATGGAAACCAAAGCCGGCATCGACCCGGTGTTCACCCGCGCGGGCCTGGACCACACCGGCGCCATGTATCTCGCCGGGCAGGACGCCGGTCAGCCGCTGCTCAGTCCGGCGGTCTCGGCCGATCTCACCGGATTTCCGCCGATCCTGCTCCAGGTGGGGACCAACGAAATGCTGCTGGACGATTCCACTCGCCTGGCCGCACGCGCGCGGGAAGCCGGCGTGGACGTCATCCTCGACGTGACTGCCGGTGTGCCCCATGTGTTCCAGTCCTTCACCGGCCTTCTCGACGAAGCGGACGAGGCCCTGGACCGGGCGGCGTATTTTCTCGGCCAGCGCATCCGAAACGGGGATCGAGCAGGCTAGGATTCGACCATGCGTTCGATCACGGTCGCTCAGCGACGCGCGCGGCTGGCCCGGCGGCATCGGCTCGCTGCCGAATCCCGGGGTACCGATCCCGCCGATATCGCCGATTCGATGGTCGCCCTGCACGCCACGGATCCGGCGACGGTGTATCTGTCGGTCTGTGCCCGCACTCGCGGCCTGACGCCCGCGGACGTGGAACGTGCCCTCTACGAGGATCGGTCGCTGCTGCGGCTGTTGGGGATGCGCCGGACCATGTTCGTCGCGCCGGTCGGGCTGGTTCCCGTCCTGCAGGCCGCGGTGGCCGACGCGCTCGCAGTCAAGCAGCGCCGCGCCTACGGGAAATATCTGGCCCAGGCCGTCGAGGGCGATATCGACGCCTGGCTGGCCGAGGTGGCCGACGAGACCCATCGCGAACTGCTGGCCCGTGGCAGTGCGACCGGCGCACAACTGTCGGCCGCCGTGCCCCGGCTGCGCACCCAGGTCGACACCGCGCCCGGCAAGCCGTATTCGAAACCGACCAACATCACCACCTGGGTGCTGCTCATCCTCGGATGCGACGGGCTCATCGTGCGGGGCCGCCCCAACGGCAGCTGGACCAGCAGCCGATACACCTGGGCGCCCCGGGAGGCGTGGCTGCCGGATGCCGCCCCGGTCGCACTCGACGTGGCGCGCGCCGAACTGGCCCGCCGCTGGCTGCGCACCTTCGGACCGGCTCCCGTCGACGACCTCGTCTGGTGGACCGGATGGACGAAAACGGATGTGCGCAAGACACTGTCGAGTCTCGACCTCACGGAAGTCGACCTCGACGGCAGGACCGGAGTGGTCCTGTCCGACGATACGGAGCCCGAACCCGAGTCCGGACCGTGGGCGGCGCTGCTGCCGGCCCTGGACCCGACGCCGATGGGCTGGCAATCGCGCGACTGGTTCCTCGGCCCGCACGCCCCGGCCCTGTTCGACACCAACGGCAATATCGGCCCGAGCATCTGGGTCGACGGCCGCATCGTCGGCGGCTGGGCTCAGCGCGCGGACGGTGAGATCGCCTGGCGGCTACTCGAAGACGTCGGCGCCGACGCGAAGGCGCTGATCGATGCCGAGGTGGAACGCACCGCCGCCTGGTACGGCGACGTGCGCGCCATCCCCCGCTTCCGGACGCCGCTGGAACGCGAACTCACCAGCTGATCCGGCTCACATGTCCAGGCCCAGGTCCAGCACCCGCACCGAATGGGTGAGGGCGCCGACGGCCAGGTAGTCGACACCGGTGCGCGCGTAGTCGGCGGCGGACTCGAGCGAAAGACCGCCGGAGGCTTCGAGTTTCGTGCGCGGCGAGCGGCTGTTGCGGCGCTGGACGGCGGCCTGGGTGGCCCACAGCGGGAAGTTGTCCAGCAGCACCAGTTCCACATCCTCGGCGAGAACGGCGTCGAGCTGATCGAGGCTGTCCACCTCGACCTCGCATTCGATATCGGGATCCAGTTCGCGCACCGCGCGCAACGCGGCGACCACCGATCCGGCGGCCACCACATGGTTGTCCTTGATCAAGGCGGCGTCGCCGAGGCCCATCCGGTGGTTGACGCCACCACCGACGCGCACCGCATACTTCTGCAGCGCACGCAGTCCGGGCAGGGTTTTGCGGCTGTCGCGAATCCGGCAGTTCGTGCCCTCGACCGCATCCACCCAGGCGGCGGTGGCGGTGGCGATCCCGGACATGTGGGTGACCAGGTTGAGCATGGTGCGTTCGGCGGTCAGCAGCTGCCGGGTCGGCGCCACGACCGTCAGCACCGCGTCGCCGGGGCCGACCCGGGTGCCGTCGGCGACGCGGTCGGTCACCTCGTAATTCCCGGCGCCGATCACCTCGTCGAGCACCAGCAGCCCGACGTCGATGCCGGCCACCGTGCCCGGCTGGCGCGAGACCATCGCGGCCTTGACGGTCGCCTCGGCGGGAACCGTGGCGGCCGAGGTGATGTCGGGCCCGTAGCGCAGATCCTCATCGAGGGCGGTGCGGATCAGGGTACGCAGTTCCCCGGGGTCGAGTTGGGGGTCCAGTGCCATCATCTACTCCTCAGCATGTGATGCGTGGCGGCGGTCATCGAGTGCTCACCACCGGCAGCGGGTCCGCGACGGGGAGCGGATCGGCGACCACCTGCGGGCGGCCGTCGTCGCCGAGCCGGATCGCGACACTGCGCCGCAATTCCTCGCGCGGATCGGGAAAATCGGATCGGGTATGGCAGCCGCGGCTTTCGGCGCGGGCGGTGGCCGCGAGAAGCAGGGTCCGCGCGGTCAGGGTCAGGGCGGCGTCCTCCACCGCGGCCAGCACTCCGGCCCGCTCGCCGTGCAGCCGAGAAACCGCATGCGGCGCAGCCATTTCCGATGCCGCGGCCTCGCGGTCGCTCCCGCCGTTCGTGGGATCGGACGGCGTCGTTTCGGGAAGCCGTTGTGCCGCAGCACCGTCCGATGCGTCGGCAGCCGACTCCGCGGACTTCGCCGGGCCGTTGTCCCGTAGATGCAGGACGCGCAGCATCGCCCCGCGCAGTCCGTCACCGTCGCGCACCACGGCGGCGTGTGCCGACATCAACTGTTGCAGGGCGGTGCGATCGATGCGCGGCAGCGACATCTCCGGCACCGCGGTCACCTCCGGAGCGGAGGCGACCCGCTCGGCCGCGGCGGCCCCCGCCCGCTCGCCGACGACCAAGCCCTCGAGCAGGCTGTTCGATGCCAGCCGGTTCGCGCCGTGCAGACCGGTGCGCGCCACCTCGCCGGCCGCGTACAGGCCGGGGACGGCGGTGCGTCCGTGCGTATCGGTGACGACCCCGCCGCACTGGAAGTGCGCGGCCGGCGCGACCGGGATCAGGTCGGTGCGCGGATCCAGGCCCGACGCGCGACACGAGGTCGTGATCGTCGGAAACCGTTGGGCGAAACCGTCGATCGCGCGGGCGTCGAGATACACGTGATCGGTGCCGAGCTGTCGCATCCGGGCGGCGATGGCCTTGGAGACGATGTCGCGCGGCGCCAGATCGCCCCGCGGATCGACACCGGCGGTCACCGAATCACCGTTCGAGTCGACCAGCACCGCGCCCTCGCCGCGCACCGCCTCGCTGATCAGCGGCCGCCTGCCGAGCCCGCGGGGGCTGAACAGCACGGTGGGGTGGAACTGCACGAATTCCAGATCGGCGACCAGCGCACCGGCCCGCAGCGCCAGCGCGATGCCGTCGGCCGTGGCCCCGGGCGGATTGGTGCTGCAGGCGTAGAGCTGGCCGAGGCCGCCGGTGGCCAGCAGGACGGCCGGGGTGTGCACGACGCCGAACCCCTGGTCCGACACCACGATCACACCGCGCACCCCGTCGGACCCGGTGACGATGTCGAGGGCCGCGGTGCCGAACAGCACCGGCAGTCCGGCGGCGTTCAGCGCACGCTGCACCTCGGCGCCGGTGGCGTCACCGCCGGCGTGAATGATACGGCGCGTGCTGTGCCCGCCCTCGCGGGTGCGTGAGACCTGGCCGTCGCGGCCGAGGTCGAAGACCGCGCCCAGATCGGTCAGCGCCGCGACGGCATCCCGGCCGCCCGACACGATGGAGCGCACCGCCTGCGCGTCGCACAGTCCCGCCCCGGCGTCGACGGTGTCGGCGACATGGGAGTCGACGGTGTCGCCGTCCGGCGCGACGACCGCGATCCCGCCCTGTGCGTATTGCGTGGACGTATCCGTCGGGCCACCCTTGCTCAGGGTCAGGACCCGCAACCCCCGCAGCGAGGCGGTGCGGGCCGCGGTCAAACCCGCGACACCGCCACCGATCACCACCAGATCAGCTTCGGCTTCCCAGCCGATCGAAGGCGTCATCATCATCGATCGAACCTTTCCGGCCCGCCCGCGGGCGGGTGCCGGTGCTATTCGCCGCCGCCGGGATTGCCGATGGCGATCATGCGCTGCACCGAATTGCGGGCCAGCGCTGCGGTTTCCGGATCGACGTGCACCTCGTCGAGTTCGTCGGTCAGGCAGCGCAGCAGCGCGGCCGGCGTGATCATCTTCATGTACTTGCAGGACGCGCGATCGTTGACGGCCTGGAAGTCGATGCCGGGGGCGGCCTTACGCAGCTGATGCAGCATGCCGACCTCGGTGGCGACCAGGACCTGGTTCGACCGCGCGGCCTTCGCGGCGTCGATCATGCCGCCCGTGGACAGGATGTGGACCCGGTCGGCCGGGAACGCGCCCTCCCCCGCGAGATACAGAGCCGATGTGGCGCAACCGCATTCGGGGTGCACGAACAGTTCGGCATCGGGATGGGTGCGGGCCTGTTCGGTCAGCTCGTCACCGTTGATGCCGGCGTGCACGTGGCACTCACCGGCCCAGATGTGCATGTTCTCCCGCCCGGTCACGCGCTTGACGTGGGCGCCGAGGAACTGGTCGGGCAGGAACAGCACCTCACGATCGGGATCGATCGAGGCGACCACGTCGACGGCGTTGGAGGAGGTGCAGCAGATGTCGGTCAGCGCCTTCACCGCGGCGGTGGTGTTCACATACGACACCACGAGGGCGCCGGGATGTTCGGCCTTCCACGCGCGCAGTTCGTCGGCGGTGATGGAGTCGGCCAGCGAGCAGCCCGCGCGCTGGTCCGGAATCAGCACGGTCTTGTCCGGGCTGAGGATCTTCGCGGTCTCGGCCATGAAGTGCACCCCGCAGAACACGATGGTGTCCTCGGGCGCCTCGGCGGCGATCCGCGACAGGGCCAGGGAATCGCCGACGTGATCGGCCACATCCTGGATCTCGGGTAGCTGGTAGTTGTGCGCCAGGATGGTCGCGTTGCGCTCGCGCGCCAGCCGCTTGATCTCCTGCGCCCACTCCGGCGTGGCCTCGACTCCGCCGAATCCGCCCGGACCGTCGATGACCTGCGCTGCGAATGCCTGCGTCGTCGGACCAGTGGTCGCTGTCGTCAGACTCGTTGACGCCATGGCATGGCTCCTTCCTCATGCGCGCGGCACTCGCGCCACGCGCATCACCCCGGGCCGATTCGCTTCAACCCGGTTTTCGACTTACAATCGAAAACGTGGCCCATAGTAGCACCATTCACGAATCGCTCACCGCGGTGTTCCAGGTTCGTCGCTTCATGGACACCGTCACCGCAGGTCCAGGGGGTGATCACTCGGTGATCGCGAGCGAACCGGTGGATCCGCAGAGTCCGCGCGGCAATCACGGCCTGCGCACCGAACTCGGGGTGCTGCTGTGGCAGCGGGCGATGGAACCGCAGACCGGCACCTGGTCGCTGCCCGGCGGCCGGCTGCGCGACGACGAGGATCTCGACACCTCCGCCCGCCGTCAGCTGGCCGAGAAGGTCGACGTGCGTGAGCTGTGGCATATCGAACAGCTGTCGGTCTTCAGCGATCCGCATCGCGTGCCCGGGGTGCGCCGCATCGCCTCGGCCTATCTCGGTCTGGTGCCGCTGACCGCGGACCCGCAACTGCCCGCCGACACCCGCTGGCATCCGGTTTCCGCGCTGCCGAACATGTCGTTCGACCACGGCACCGTCGTGCACCATGCCCGGACCCGGCTGGCGGCGAAGCTCTCGTACACGAATATCGCCTTCGCCCTGGCACCGTCGTCGTTCACCATGTCCACCTTGCGCGAAATCTATTGCACCGCACTCGGTTACGACGTCGACACCACGAACCTGCAGCGAGTATTGAGCCGCCGCAAGGTGATTACGCCGACCGGGGAGACCGCCGCGCCGGGCAGGTCGGGTGGGCGGCCCGCGGCGGTGTATCGGTTCACCGACGACGAGATTCGGGTCACCGACGAATTCGCGGCGCTGCGGCCCCCGGGGTGAGCGGCTTGCGGATGTCGCCGAGCCCGACGACATCACCGCTGCGTGAGCGGCCACCCGTGGTCGGCACACGGACAGCGGGGGCGCCGCGCATGGTCCGCGCCGACCGCCGCCGGACACGTGTGGTCCGCGCACGGTAGCGTCGGCGGAATGGAATCGCTGATGCACCGGATTCTCGATATCGCCCCGGTGTGGATCTACCTGACGGTGGGCCTGCTCGTCTTCGCCGAGGACGCGATCTTCGTCGGCTTCGTGATTCCGGGCGAGACGGCGGCCGTCCTCGGCGGTGTCGCGGCCAGCCAGGGGCATGTGCTGCTGTGGGTGATGATCCTGCTGGTGGTGGCCGCGGCGATCATCGGCGACTCGGTGGGCTACGAGGTGGGCAAACATTTCGGCAGCCGCCTGCTCGCCGCGTCCTACCTGGACAAACATCGTGGTCGCCTGGACAAGGCCCAGGATTTCCTCGCGCGCCGCGGCGGCTGGGCGGTCTTCCTCGGCCGCTTCACCGCCTTCTTCCGCGCGGTGATGCCGGCCCTGGTGGGCGCCTCCCGCATGCCCTATCCGAAGTTCCTCTCGTTCAACGCCTTCGGCGGCATCGTCTGGGGAACGACCTTCGTGGTCCTCGGCTACGTCGCCGGCAATTCCTACGAGAAGGTGGCGAAGACCGTCGGCCGCGATATGGCGATCGCGGTCGTGGTGATCGTCGTCGTGGCGCTGATCGTGTGGAAGCTGCGCGAACGCCGCCAAGGGAAGAAGCTCGAATCCGAATACCACGCCACCCACGACGGACGGTGAATTCCCACCGTCACCGGCTCACCACTGCCGATCTCGATGCTTGACCGTGCGCCGATAGGTGCGCTTGTTCGCCACCGGCTGCGCCGCAGCGGACCGGCGAAGTTCGTGCCGCCGCCGCCACGCGACGAGATCGGGCCGTTCCTGCACTTCAGTTGCCGCGCAATCACTTCCGGACCGCGCTTTCTCTCCTGCCATTCGTACACCTCCCCTCCCGGCACCTCCTCCTTGCTGATCCGGCGCAACGGTAACGACCGCGAGCCCGGATCGCCATCGAATAAATGGCGATCCGGGCCGCCCACAGCGTCACTCACACGGCGGCCGGTACTTCAGTTGCGGCAGGTGTTCGCGCCATACCTCTTCGGTGAGGACGGATCTCGTGGTGGAGCAGATGCGGTCGACCGCGTGTTCGGTGTCGAGATCCCACACGTGAACTGTGCCGTCGGCGGTCGCTCCGACCAGGTGCTTTCCATCGGGATAGAAGGCGCTCGAGTCGTCGCCGCCCTCGTCTGCATTGATCATTGCGTGGTCGGCTCCACGCGGATGGTATCTGTCGCTGATGTCCCAAATCCGGGTTCCGGTGCGATCGGATGACGCCAGGGTCTTTCCATCCGGACTCAGCGCCAGTGCGGACAGCATGGACGAATGCCCCGGCAACGGTTCACCGATCTGTTCCGGGTGGGCGGGATCCGAGATATCCCACATTCTGAGTAACTGATCGTCACCAGCTGTCACCACCGTACGACCATCGGGCGCGAGCACGACGCGCAAACCGGATTGCGCTTGCCCGGCTCGGATTTCACCGGTTCGTCGAGGATGTGCGGGGTCCGCGACACTCCACAAGCCGACTATGCCGTTCACCTGCGGAAGCACCAAAGTCTTGTCATCCGAACCGAAGTTCGAGGACCACACATACGTGAACTTGTCCGCAGAAACCGGAATGCGTGGGCTGAGCACCGAGGGCTGAGGTGCATCGGAAGTGTCCCACAGTTGGAACCATGCGATCGAATTCGTGCGTCCAACTATGACCGCTCGGTCGGAACGATGATTGAAGGCAACCCGATCGAGAACGGCTCCGGAGACACCGATCGGCGAGTCCATCGGCAACTGCCCTAGCGAGCGAATAGCCGGAACGCCCCCGATCGCGAACAGTTCCGGATTGCGAAAACCCGACAGCACCAGCATTTTCCGTCCGTCGGGGCTAATGCTCACATGTAGCCACGCTCGCCCATAATCGCCAAGGTCGACTTGTCCGATCCGATGAGCTGCCGTGGGGCTGTCGAGCGACCATACTTCGATCGCCGATCCGTTCACGACCGCCACGCGGTTGTCCCGAACCGCCACCAGTCGGCCATGCGGCCAGTTCTCGCCAACCCCTCGCGCAAGCGACCACAAGCGAATCACACCGTCCTGGCCGGCTGCCACCAGATCGGCGCCATCAGGACTGAAGGCCACCGCGCTCAAATACCCCTTCGGCCCCGAGAGCTGTCGCCCGAACGCGACAGGATGCCCAGGGTTGCTGATGTCCCACAGCCGCACGACTCCCCCGCCATCGGTGTCGGCGAGCACTCGGCCGTCAGCACGAAACGCCAGCGGCGAGAACATGCTCGAACCGGAACCCGAAATAGGCTCCGTTTCCCGCTCCGGGCGATTCGGCGCCGAGATATTCCACATCTCCACTGTGCGGCCCACCGAAATCGCCGCCCTCGTACCGTCCGGACGGATCGCCAGCGACACCGCGTGATCGGCCAGGCGCACTTGCGAAACCGCTGTGTCGGTGAGCCTGTTCACCTGCCATAGCTGAACCTGCCCAGAGAAACCGAGGGTGACAGCTCTGCGCATGTCCGCGCTGAAACGCACCATGTCGTACTCCGAGCCGGGCGGCGGGGCAGGAATCACCACGTTTCGGACCACTGGATGCGCCGGATCGGAAAGATCGACCCCGTTGATACTTCGGTCTTTCACCGCCATGAGCAGCACTTTCCCATCAGGATCGAAAGCCAGTCCGCGTGCGTATCCGCCCGGAATCGGGCCGCTCAGCTGAGCCGGACGACGAGGATCGTGCACGTCCCACAGCCGCACAGGGCCGTCTTGATCGTGGGAGACCAGAATTGTTCCACTGGGACTGAAAGCGAGCTCTTCGACCCGTTCGGTGCCGCCTGTCATCAGAACACCGATCTGCTGTGGGCGACTCCGATCCGAAATATCCCACAGGCGGATGGCTTTGTCGCTGCCTGCGGAGGCCATCAACCGACCGTCGGAACTGATGATCGTCGCTTCCACCCACCCACCGTGGCCCTGAAGTTGCGCCGCGAGCGGCATGCTGCCGGCACTCACAACCCGGGCGCGTGCGTCGCGGTCGTCCGGTTTCATGCGATATGCGACCAGCGCCAACTGAGCCGACAGCGATGGATCCGACGACTCGGCTCGGTCGGCTTCGGCCAGCACCGATCGGAAGAACGCACCGTCCCGTTCGTGGGAGGCGTTGTGGCTCTGAACGAATGCGACACCGGCGAGAGCGAGCGAGACGACGGTTAGCACCGCCAGCGCCGACCTCCGCGCCGTCGCCCGGCGCTGCGCGCGCGTGCGGGCGGACTCCGAGGCGGCCAGGAATTCCGCCGCCACCGGGCCGAGGGCGGCGTTGCGGGCGTGGTCGCGCATGGTGGTCAACCGTGCCCCGCGATACAGCAGGGACGGGTCTCGATCGTGTTCGGACCAGTCGGCGGCATCGGTGTGCAGGCGTTGGCGTTCCAGGTAGCCGACGCGGTCGTCGTCGATCCAGGAGCGGAGGCGGGGCCAGGCGTCCAGGACGATTTCGTGGGTGAGGTAGGCGGAATCGGCGTCGAGGGTGATGAGGCGGGTGCGGGCCAGAGCGTCCAGCGCCGCGTCGACGGCATCGACTGTCCGGGTGAGTAATTCGGCGCGTGAGACCTTGCGGCGGGTGTCTCGGGAATCGTCGCCGACCGCGACCAGGCCGAGCAGCACCTGTTTACCGACGGCGCGCTGGAAGTCGGAGAGTTCGTTCCAGGCCCGCTCGGCGGTGGCCGCGACCGAGCCGAGCACTCCCCCGGCCGCACGGTAGCCCTCGATCGTCAGGCGGGAGCCGTCGCGGCGCTCCCACACCGCCTCCATCACATGGGACACCAGCGGCAGCGCACCGGGATCGTAGCTTCGGCGGTCCCCTCCGCCGCCGAGGCCACACAATTCGCTGATCACCAGTTCCTCGAGGCCGGATTCCAGCTTGTATCCGGCGATGTCGGCGGGGCGCGTGATGGCGTCGGCCAACTCGTCCAGCCGCATCGGGCCCAGCAGATAGCTGCGATGTTTCAGCGCGTCTTCCAGAACCGGCTCGTCCAGGCACCGCGCGTAGAAGTCGGCGCGGATCGCGGCGACGACCGCCACCGGGCCGTGTTCGTTCCCGATGGCCAGATGTTCCAGCACCGCAAGGAATTCGGCGCGCTTGCGCTCCTCCCCGCACAGCGTGAACAGTTCCTCCATCTGGTCGACCACCAGGATCCGCCGGCCGGCCGATGCCCATTCGGCGACAGCATCCGGGATCGATCCCACGACGTCGGTGATATCCGGATCACCCGGTGTGCTGCCCTCGGAATTCACCGCCGAAAGCAGCGCCCGCATCGGATCCGGGCCGGGTGTCATGGTGGCGATCGCCCATACGGGTTCCGAATCGGTCAGGGCCGGAAGCACTCCCGCATGCAGCAGGGAGGATTTCCCCGCCCCGGAGGCGCCGACGAGGACGACCAGTCCGCCGTCGCCCTCGGCGGTGGCGCGGATCAGGCCGACCAGGTCCGCCGTGTGCCGGGCGCGACCGAAGAAGACGTCGGCGTCCTCGGACCGGTACGACGCCAGGCCGAGATAGGGGCAGACGACATCGGCGCCTTCGGAATTCGGGTCCCAGTCGTTCGAGGCGGTCCACAGCTGCTGCCACTGGTGCAGATCCAGCAGCGACGGAGTCACCGGTCCGCTGGATTTGCGGGCCTCGTCGATCAGGGTGAGCAGCACGGGCAGCAGGGATTCGAACCGCGCGGGCACATTCCGGCCCGCCTTCCAATCGCTGAGGCGCTGCACTGACACCGGTGACTTCTGTCCCGGGCCGCGGGTGGCGCGCATCCGCGCGTCGGCTGCCGCCGCGACCCGCCGCAGCGTGGGATTTCCGGCGGCGGCGAACAGTTCCGCGAAGCGTTGAGAGAAAAGAGTTCTCGGCGAGGATCGGGGCCGTCCCCGCCGCGGCGGTGCGGATTCCACGGGTACCTCCTGCACAGTCGGTCATCGTTCGGACACTGTGCAGCCTCGCGAGCCCACCCGGCCGAACGCCGTCGAACGGCGACGAAAGCCGTGGTAGGAGCTGATAATTCGAATTCCGGACCGGATATCCGCACGGTCTCGAAACCCCCGATCCACCCGCCGACCCCCCAGTGCCGGATTCAGGCTACCCACCGACGAGAGGAGTCACATCCCCCCGCAACCGTCCGCACACGAACCGCCTGTCGCCACATCGTTCTCACCGACGCGGATCGAGGCGGGGCACACGTCTACAAAGTCATCCGGTGGCGCAACCGGCGTCGGCGCGATTCAGCGCTGGAAATCGGCGTTCTGATAGGGCCCGGGCCGATGGTAGGGCCCGTAGGTCACCTCGGAGAGGGGGGTGCGCGGCGTGGGTTCCGCCGTGTCACCGCGGCCGCTCCCGAGGTCCTCGGAGGTGCTCAGCGCCGACAGCAGGAGAATGACCAGTCCGGCGATCAGCGGTTGCAGCAGGAGAGCGGTCCAGCCTTCGACGGTGGGCGCGAGTTCCACGACGGTGTGCACGGGCGGGTTGTGTGAGCGGGGGTGGATCCAGCGCGCGACCTGTTCGCCGAACCACGACATCACCCACGCCCCGGCCAGCGAACCGATCAGCAGACTCAGCAACATGATCGGCCCGCGCATCACACGCCAGCGCCACACCGCGGCGGCGCTGAGCAGGCCGACCACGAAGCCGACGCAGGCGAAGATCGCGACCGCGTCGAAGCGGTGCGCGCTTTCACCGGTGAGCGCCATACCGCTACCCGGTTCGACGACGAAGACCTTCTCGGTCGGTGCGAGCATGGCCCACACTCCGCCGCCGATGATGCTGACCACCAGCACCGCCGCGACGATTCCCAGCGCCGCGCGCAACTCGCGCGGTGCGGGAGAGGCTGCGGCGGCGCCGCGGGAGGTCATCAGCGATGGTCCAGGCTGTGGGAATCGATCACCCCGTGCCGGGAGCACTTCGCCCACCAGCCGTCCGGACTCACCTGCACGATCATCCGGCGGCCGCAGTGCTCGCAGTAGCGCGGCGGTTCCAGCCCCAGGGCCGCGGCCGCCGGCACCGGATCGTCGAGACCCACGACGATCCGCTTCCCGGTGTACGGGTTGTAGCGCTCTTGCATATCAGGCTGTGGCATCTGGACCACCATTCGCGAAACCCCTTATGAAGTGCAGCTCTCCAGCTGCTCGACAATACCCGAACCGCCGCGGCCGCGGGCGCTCAGAGGGTTTCGTTGAGCGCCTTGATCGGCATCTTCAGATCGGTGAGCAGGTCCAGGTCCGCTTCGGCGGGACGGCCGAGCGTGGTCAGGTAGTTGCCGACGATGACGGCGTTGATGCCACCGAGGATGCCCTGCTTGGCGCCGAGGTCGCCGAGGGTGATCTCGCGGCCGCCGGCGAAGCGCAGGATGGTACGCGGCAGCGCGAGCCGGAACGCGGCGACGGCGCGCAGCGCATCGGCCGCGGGCAGCACCTCGAGGTCACCGAACGGGGTGCCCGGGCGCGGGTTGAGGAAGTTCAGCGGAACCTCGTCGGGCTCCAATTCGGCCAGGTTGGCGGCGAATTCGGCCCGCTGCTCCAGGGTTTCGCCCATGCCGAGGATGCCGCCGCAGCACACCTCCATACCGGCCTCGCGCACCATGCGCAGGGTGTCCCAGCGCTCCTCCCAGGTGTGGGTGGTGACCACGTTCGGGAAGTGCGACCGCGAGGTCTCGAGGTTGTGGTTGTAGCGGTGCACACCCATGGCGGCGAGCTGATCGACCTGTTCCTGGTTGAGCATGCCCAGCGAGCAGGCGACCTGGATGTCGACCTCGTTGCGAATGGCCTCGACGCCGGCGGCGACCTGCGCCATCAGCCGCTCGTCCGGACCGCGCACGGCGGCGACGATGCAGAATTCGGTGGCGCCGGTCTTGGCGGTCTGCTTCGCGGCCTCGACCAGGCTCGGGATGTCGAGCCAGGCGGCGCGCACCGGCGACTGGAACAGGCCCGACTGCGAGCAGAAGTGGCAGTCCTCGGGGCAGCCGCCGGTCTTGAGCGAGATGATGCCCTCGACCTCGACCTCCGGGCCGCACCACTTCATCCGCACCTCGTGCGCGAGCTCCAGCAGCGCCTCGAGCTGGTCGTCGCCCAGGCGCAGCACCTCGAGGGTCTGCTCCTGGGTCAGTCCGACGCCGCGCTCGAGAACCTGCTCGCGCGCGGTGGCCAGAATGTCGGTCTTCACGGGTGCCTGCGTCACAGCACGAATCCCTTCCGTCCGGCCGGTGCGGCCGTGCTTATCGCGGCATGGACCGGTCCCTCCGTGGTTACGCAGGCTGCCGCCTCCGGGCCTGCGCGTCCATGCCGTGCAACTTGAACGGTGTTCAGGCTAGGGTAGCGGGGTCAGTGAGTCAAAACACGCGAGGGGTAGAAGTGCAGCTACATCGGACGGATGTGATCGACGGCGCCATCGCCATCCTCGATCAGTACGGCCTCGCCGATCTGACCATGCGCCGCCTCGCCACCGCTCTGCACGTGCAGCCGGGGGCGCTGTACTGGCATTTCCCGAACAAGCAGGCGCTGCTCGGCGCGGTCGCCGACCGCATCCTCACCCCGATGGACGAGCCCGTCGCCGCCGAGGACTGGCCCGGCCAGATCAGCGAACTGGCGCACCGGCTGCGGTCGTGTCTGCTGGCGTATCGCGACGGCGCGGAGGTGGTGTCGGCCACCTACGCCTCCCGGCTGACCACCAGCAAGGGCCGGGAACGCTTGGCCAGTGCGATGATTCGCGGCGGCATGACGCGCGAGGAGGCCGATCTGGCCGCCTACACCCTGCTGTACTACGTACTCGGCGAGACGGTGGACGAGCAGTCGCGGATGCAGATGGATTCCGCGGGCGCACTGGCGGAGGAGGATTCCCCGCTCTACGAGAACACCTCGGCCACCGAGCGGTTCGACTTCGGCTTGCAGCTGTTCGTGGGCGGTGTGCTGCACCTGCTCGGGAGCCGGGTGCGCTAGCCGGACATTTCGGACGGTAGTATTCGGGACCGTCATCCCCGGCGGCGCGGGAATCCGGTGGGAATCCGGGACGGTCGCGCCACTGTGACCGCGGCGGCCGCTGACCTGCGGACCGATGCGGGAGTCAGACCTCGGTCGCCGGGCACTGCTCTGAAAAGGTCGCGTGATGCCTGTGGAGTTCCGGCGATGAACCGCGTCCGGACAACGATCGTCGTCCCCGTGACGCTGGCGTCGCTGCTCGTCGCGATGGTCGTGGCGACCGCGTGCGGTGCCGAACCGCTTCCGATTGCAGCGGTGGTCGAGGTGCTGGGCGCACATCTGGGCGGTTCCGGTGCGGCCGATTCCGCCTTCGACACCATCGTGTGGCAGTTGCGGGTGCCGCGCACGCTATCGGCCGCGGTGGTCGGTGCGGGACTGGCGCTCGCCGGGGCCGCCATGCAGACACTGGTGCGCAATCCCCTGGCCGACCCGTATCTGCTGGGCGTGTCCTCGGGCGCGGGCGTGGGCGCGGCGGCCGTGATCACGTCGGGACTGTTCGCGGGGGCGGGAATCTGGGCGTTGTCGGGCGGCGCGCTCCTCGGCGCCGTGATCGCAGCGGCAACGGTTTTCGCGATCGCGATGGCGCAGGGCGGCTTGACGCCGCTGCGTCTCGTCCTGACCGGAACGGTACTGGGATCGGCGTTTTCGGCGCTGAGCAGCTATCTCGTCTTCCGCAGCGCCGATCCGAAGGCCGCGCAGTCGGTGCTGTTCTGGCTGCTCGGCAGCCTGGCGGGAGCGGATTGGACACGAATCGCGCTGCCCGCCACCGTCGTCGCGGTCGCGGGCGCGGCGCTGCTGGCCGTGCACGGGTGGCTCGACGCGTTGAGCGTGGGCGCCGACACCGCCGCATCGGTGGGAGTGCCGGTGCGCGCCGTGCGATACGGGCTGTTCGCCGGGCTGGCGATTCTGGTCGGCGTCCTGGTGGCGGTGTCCGGCGGGATCGGTTTCGTGGGTTTGGTGGTACCGCATGCGGCGCGGATGCTGGTGGGCGCCACGCATCGGCGTCTGCTGCCGGTCGCGGCGCTGTGCGGTGCGCTGTTCCTGGTCGTGGCCGACGCGGCGGCACGAATCCTGGTGCGGCCCACCGAAATTCCGGTCGGTGTGCTCACCGGGCTGATCGGCGCGCCGGTGTTTCTGCTGCTGATGGGGCGGCGGCACTACCGGTTCGGTGCGGCGTGAACCGGCCGCTCGCCGCCTCGGCCGCGTCGGAAACCGGCGCCGCACTGCGGATGGAACGTCTCGCATGCGGGCCCCGCAGCAGAGTGGTTCTGGCAGACGTCGATGTCGAGGTCCGGCCCGGAGAGATCGTCGGCATCGTCGGGCCCAACGGCGCCGGGAAGTCGACGCTGCTGCGCACGCTGGCCGGATTGCTGCGCCCGCGAGCCGGGCGAGTCCTGGTCGACGGCGACACCCTGCACGCGATATCCCCTCGCCGGCGCGCTCGCCTGGTCGCCCTGGTCGGGCAGGACGAGCAGCCGCCCGCCGATCTGTGTGCCGGTGAGGTGGTCGCGCTGGGCCGCACACCGTATCTGCCGCCGTGGGGCGCCGGTAGTCCGGCCGAACGTCGTGCGGTCGAGGACGCCTTGACGGCGGTCGATCTCCGCGGGTTCGCCGATCGCCCGGTGCGGCGGATGTCCGGTGGTGAGCGGCAGCGGGTGCTGCTGGCCCGGGCACTGGCGCAGGCGAGTCCGCTGCTGTTGCTCGACGAGCCCACCAATCATCTGGACATCACCCACCGGCTCGCGCTGCTGGAACTGGTCCGGGGGCTGGGCCGCACCGTCGTCGTCGCCCTGCACGATCTGAGCTTGGCCGACCGCTACTGCGACCGGGTGCTGGTCGTGCACGACGGAGCCGCATCGGCTCTGCGTCCGCCACGGGAGGCATTGAGTCCCGAGGTCCTCGCCACCGTCTTCGGTGTGCGAGCGGCGCGCGTCCGGCATCCGGCGACAGGCGCGACACATCTGCTGCTGGAACCGAATACGGAGGCGGCCGGATGAGGCACCGGTACCCTCGCGGCGCTCTCGAGCCGACCGCGTTCACGCCCGACGCCGGCCCGATCACCCGCCGACAGCGACCCTCGCGATTCCGGCGCCACCCGGCTCACGGCGGGCCGGCGACGGCGTCGCCTCGGCCGGCCGACCACCGTTCGAGCACCTTGCCGGTGCCCGCCTCGAACCCGGCAGCTGGAGTCCTGACAACCGCTGGAGGTAGACGATATGCATCTTCTGCGATGGCTCGCCGCCGGGTCGACCCTCGCGTCCTTGGTGGCGTGCGGCCCCGCACAGTCCTCCGACGGCAATCTGACCCTCGTCAATTGTGGTGCACAGGCGCGCTTTCCGGCTCCGGCGCAGCGCATGTTCGTCAACGACACCAATATGGTCGCGATGACGCTGGCCGTGGGCGCCCAGGAATCGGTGGTCGCGGTGGCCGGTCTGCAACAGGACGCCGCAACCCTGCGCCGCCACTACGGTGACGTGGTGGATCGGTTGAACAATGTCGCGCCGAGTTCGCCGTCCCGGGAAACGGTGCTCGCCCAGCGTCCCGATGTGATGGTGGCCGGCTGGAACTACGGCTACAGCGAGGCCACCGATCTCACCCCGGATACGCTGCGCGCCAACGGTATCGCTCCCTACGTCCTCACCGAGAGCTGCCGCCCGCACGCCGGTCGGCGACAGCGCGGCACCGTCGAGCCGTGGGCGGCGCTGCGCGCGGATCTGTCGAATCTGGGTGCGATCACCGGTCATTCCGATCGGGCCGCCGCACTCGTCGCCGATATCGATACCCGCCTCGAGCGGTTGCGCGCGGCACCGCGGGCCGCGTCCCCGCCGACCGTCTTCGTCTTCGACTCCGCGAGCGACACGATCTTCTCCAGCGGCAGATTCGGTGGCCCCCACGCCGTGCTCGAGGCCGCGGGAGCCCGCAACACACTCGACGATGTGGCCGATACGTGGACGACGGTGTCGTGGGAACGCCTGGCCGCCGCCGACCCGGACGCCATCGTCTTCGTCGACTATCCGGGGCAGACCTTCGCCCAGAAGGTGGATGCGCTGCGATCCAAACCCGGGATCAACCGGCTGCGCGCGGTGACCGAGCAGCGGTTCCTCAACCTGCCCTATGTGCTCTGGACGTCGAGCCCGCTCAATATCGATGCCGCCGAGCAGGTGCGAGCGCAGCTCGAGCGGTGGAACATGCTGCCGCCCTCGGCGATTCGCCCGGCCTTCGACGACGCCGTGCACTGAACCACGGCCGGCTCAGGGCATGCCCATGGTCTGCTCGGAGTGCACCAGCCCGATGAACGGCACGATCTGCTGCGCGATCACCGTGTTGTATTCGCGGGGATGCTGCCGCGGATCGGCGTGGCCGGTGCTGCGGGTCAGCACCACGAGAAGCGTGCCGTCGACGCCGCCGACGGTGTCGATCAGTGCGCGATGGGTGTATTCGTCGTCGACGACGGTATCGCGGTAGGGATCGTGCGGGCGGATGAACACGATGGCCGGGCGGGGTTTGCCGGCCGCCGGTTTCGCGAGCGCGTGCAGGTCGTCGAGCGCGCCGCTGGCAACGATGGCCTTGAACTGATCTTCGATGAGGCCGTTGCTGGCGGCGTCGGTGTTGAAGATCTTCTGCCGCAGCACATCGGTGACGGTGCGGCGCAGCGACGCCATCCGGATACCGGGCGGACTGGAGCCGTAGTCGACGAATTGGTCACGCCGGGAATAGGTTTCCGCCAGCAGTCGCAGCCCGCGGCTCTCCCGCGTGCCCGGGAACCAGCCGAACCAGCGCAACAGCTCCTCGCCCTGGTCGCGGCTTTCCGGCCGCACCGCGGCCAGGTTGACCGGCGTGCAGTCCAGGATCACCCCCGACAGGGTGCGCGTGCTGTGGGTGTGGATGTGTTTGGCGATCTCGAGCGCGATCACCCCGCCCATGCTGTGGCCGACCAGCACCACCTTGTGAATACGGGCGGCCTCGGTGACGCGGATGATCAGATCGCTGATGACCTTGGTGTCGATACCGGTGTTGTCGTATCGCACCGCCCACACCGAACCCAGTTGCCGCAGCGAGGGCAGGGCCCGCGCGGTATCGGAGGCATCGAGCGATCCCAGGCCGACGAGGTCGAACACCGCGGTATCGCGGTCGCTCGCCGCGGCCGGGCCGGAGATGGGCAGCACCGCGGGATCGGTGCGCGCCAGCCGTGCTTGCTCGGGGGAAACGTCGTAATGCCAGTACTGCGCGAACACGACCAGTACGACGATCGGGACCAGCGCCGCCCGCAGCAGCACGCGCCGTGTCCGCCCCAGCGTCCGCCAGCGGTGCCCTACACGGGTTTCGGCCAGCCGGGCCCGCCGTCGCGCATCGTCGTAATCCGCGACCGTGGAAGGGTGCCGATCTCGCATGGACATCCCCACCCACTGTAAGGGCGTTCGCGCCCGGCTCGATTACCGCTGGTCGTCGAGCAGGTGGCGGGGTGCGGCCTGGCGCCACGAATCCAGGATGATCGCCTCCAGTTCGGCCCGGTCGTCCAGGGCGGCCAGCCGGGCGCGCACCCACGCGTTACCGGCCTCGTGCGCGGCGATCCAGAATTTCTCCGGCTCGGCCACGACCAGTTCGTCGCGGTCGACGATCGGGCAGCGCACGGCCATCGAGGTCTCGGCCTCGGGCAGCGTCAGGAACAGCTTGCCCGCGACCCGGAAAATCGGCATCCCCCAGGCGAACTGCTCCGACGTCTCCGGCAGCGACAGGGCGTAGTCGCGGGCATCCTCCCCGGTTGCGCTCATGCCCGGCATCCTGCCAGGCCCCACCGACACGAATCGGGGCGTCGCCGCGACGGGCGGATCAGCCGAGGTAGCGCCGCAGCCAGTCCGCGTGGAACCATCCGGAGGCGGTGTCGGCGAATCGCTCGGGCAGCCACTGTCCGGCGCCCTCGGGAATCACCCCGACAACCTCGACACCGGTGACCTCGGGCAGGTCGGTGCGGTTGCATTCGGAGGCGAGATCCGGTGCGCTGGGCCAGGATCCGATGACCAGGCCCGCACAGCGCACACCGGCTGCGGCGAGGGCTCGGGTGGTGAGTTCGCTGTGGTTGAGGGTGCCCAGGCCCGCGGCCGCCACCACCAGCACCGGGGCGTCCAGTTTCTGTGCCAGGTCGAGCAGCGTGAACTCCCCGACGCGAACCAGCAGTCCGCCCGCGCCCTCGATCAGCGTGAGGCCGGCATCGGCCAGCGAGTCGATCCCGGCCACCGTTTCACCGAGGGTCAGCAGCGGTTGCCCGCAGCGGCGGGCGGCGGTGTCGGGGGCCAGCGGTTCGGGATAGCGGGCCAGTTCGAGCGTGCGGGTGACGCCCGAGAGCCGCTCGATCACCGCGAGGTCGCCGGGTTCGCCCGGAGCCACGCCGGTCTGTGCGGGTTTGCATACCGCGACCGTGCGCCCGGCCGACCGCGCCGCCGCGGCCAGCGCGGCGGTGACGACGGTCTTCCCGACATCGGTCGAGGTTCCCGTGACGATCAACCTGCTCATACCGCCTCACTCCTCCATTTCTCGCATCACTCAGGCGGCCTGCGGATCCCGCGCCGCGGTCAGCACCTCGTCCAGCACCGTGGCGATGGTCGCCATCTCGGCGTCGGTGAGATCGGCACGCGCGGTCAATCGCAGCCGCGAGGTGCCTTCCGGCACCGACGGCGGCCGGAAACAGCCCACGCTCAGGCCGCGCGCACGGCACTGCTGCGCGGCGTCGTAGGCGACCTGCGCCTGCCCCAGCACCACCGAGACGACCGCCGAATCCGGTTGCGGCACATCGGCGATGCGCGCGATGTCGGCGGACCGGGCGAGCACTCGCCCGCCCAGCTCCGGTTCCTTGCGCAGCAATCGCAACGCGGCATGTGCGGCGCCCACCGCGGCGGGCGCCAATCCGGTGTCGAAGATGAAGGTGCGCGCGGTATCGATGAGGTGGGCCCGTACCCGCTCGTCGCACAGCACGATTCCGCCCTGCGCGGCAAGGGCTTTCGACAGGGTGGCGGTCACGATCAGATCCGGTTGCCCGGGCAGGCCGAGCTCCTGCACCAGACCGCGGCCGCCGTCGCCGCGGACGCCGATGCCGTGCGCCTCGTCGACGATCAGCACCGCGCCGTTCGCGCGGACCACCCGGTGCAAGTCGGCCAGCGGCGCGAGGTCGCCGTCGGCGCTGAACACCGAATCGGTGAGCACCAGCGCGCGGTCCTCCGTGCGCTGGGACAGCAGCCGGTCGACCGCCTCGACATCACGATGCGGCGCGATCTCCACCCGCGCCCGCGAGAGCCGGCAGGCATCGACCAGCGAGGCGTGGCTACCGGCATCGGAGACCACCAGCGCGCCCCGCCCGGCCAGTGCGGTGACGACACCGAGGTTGGCGGCGTAGCCGGAGGCGAAGACCAGGCCCGCCTGCGCCCCCACGAAGTCGGCCAGGTCGGCCTCGAATTCCTCGTGCGCGACGGTGGTGCCGGTGACCAGCCGGGATCCGGTCGCGCCGGCACCCCAGGTCCGGACCGCCTCGACCGCGCCCGCGATCACCTCGGGGTGGCGCGACAGACCCAGGTAGTCGTTGGAGGCGAGGTCGATGAGATCGCTGTGCGCCGGTCGCGCCCGCAGCTGCCGCCGCAATCCGGCGCGCACCCGGTCACCCGCACGCTCGTCCAACCAGCTCAACGGATCCTCGTTCACAGCTCGGAAGCATACTTGAACGCCGTTCAGGACGGTTGCGGCGGGGGCCGTCCACCGGACCCGCACAGGTCAGCGCGGCGGGGTCCAGTCGAGGGCACGATCGAAGGCGCGCAGCATGGCCCGGCCGGGCAGCAGCCGCAGCGCGGTGTCGCGAGCCCGGACGGCGGGCGGCCACGACATCTGCGCGACCCTTCCGATCCGCCGCGAGCGATGTGCGAGCGCGCGGGTGCGCGGGCGACGCAGCGCGTTGTAGGTGCGCAGCGCGTCGTCGACCCCGCGGTCGTCGAGCAGCGCGGCCAGGGTGGCCGCATCCTCGAGGGCGAGGTTGGCGCCCTGTCCCATATTCGGCGTCATCGCGTGCGCGGCGTCGCCGAGCAGCGCGACGGGACCGCGGACGAACGTCGGCAGATCGGGCAGATCGTAGATGTCGTGGCGCATCACCGATTCCGGCGATACCGCCGCCAGCAGCCGCGGAACCGGATCGGGCCACGCGCCGAAACGTCGCTGTACCTCCGCGAATTCGCCGTCGAGCCCGCGCTCACCTTCGGCGGCGTTCACCGCGCCGAACATGTACACCCGATGGTCGGCCAGCGGGACGATGCCGAAAATCTCACCACTGCCCCATATCTGGCCCCCCGCGCGGAGTTCGGGGCGCGGCGCGGTGACCATCCGCCACGCGGTGTATCCGGCGTAGCGGGGCGGCCGCGCTCGTGGGCAGACCACGGTCCGCACCACACTGCGCAAGCCGTCGGCGCCGATCACGAGATCCGCCGCCTCGGCTCCCCCGCTGTGCAGAACCCGCACCGCGTCCCCTGCGCTCCAACGGTTTTCGATGTCGACCCAGGTGACGGCGCGTCCCAGGCGCAGCCGGTCGTCGCCGAGCGCGGTGCGCAGGATGTCGAACAGGTCCGCGCGATGGACGGCCACCACCGGGCCGTACCGGTCGGCCAATTTCCCGGTGTCGGTGCGGGTCAGCCAGCGGCCGGAGCGGTCACGGATTCCGCCCTCGGTATCGGCCATCGCGCGCGAACGCACCTCCCCACCCATCCCGATCGCGTCCAGGGCACGTAACCCGTTGGGCCACAAGGTCAATCCCGACCCCACCTCGCCGATATCGGCGGCCCGCTCCCAGACCTCGACGTCGTGTCCGCCCCGATGCAGCGCGATCGCGGCGGCCATTCCGCCGATCCCCCCGCCGACGACGATCACTCGCAGTGCCCGCATTCCCTGCTCCTCGGCTCCTAGGCGTCGGCGTCCAGCCAAACACACCGCGCTCACCGACGCAGGCGGCGCCGGGGGTCACCCGCCGACGCGCGCATGGGCCAATCGGCACAGATCCACCGGTTGCAGCGCATCGGCCCGCTGCCACCAGTCCGCCGGCACGGCCGCGCGGTGGCTGATGTGCCCGACCGTGGCGAATCCGTACCGGCACAGGAGGTCGTCGAGGGTTTCCGGGGTGAAGGTACTCAGCCACGGTTCGCCCTGCGCGCTGGTGACGGGCTGCACGGATTCGGCGTAGGCGTGTCCGTTGCCGTCGCGCAGCGCCGGATCGAGCATGTACTCCATCACCAGTTCCGAACCCGGGGCCAGACCGGACAGAGCGGCCAGTGTCGTGCCGATCGCCTCGGCGGTGAGGTACATACTGACGCCGAGCCAGCCGATCAGTGCGGGACGGTCCCGGTCGAATCCGGCGTCGGCCAAGTGCCGCGATAGATCGTCGCGTTCGAAATCGACGGGCACGAAAATCACCTCGCCGACCGGCTGGATATCGTTGATGGCGAGGATTTCCTTTTTCCACCGCTGAGTGCCGGGATGGTCGACCTCGAATACCCGGACGCCTTCGGCCGCACCGCGATATCCGAAACTGTCGAGTCCCGCCCCGAGGATTACATATTGCGCCGCGGCGGATTCGGCGAGTCGCTGTTCGACCCAGTGACTGCGCACGGTCGCCTGCGCCCGGACCGCGGCGAGCAGCGGATGGTCGCCGTGGTGCAGGTGGTAGCCGATGAGCTCCTCCGCATGCGGGCCGAGCAGGGCGGAGGCCATGGTGTCGCGGAACAGATAGGGCTCGCTGTCGATCAGCAGGTGGGCCGCACGGGCCGCGGCCGCCATCATCGCCGTGCGACTGGGTTCGGTGCCGATCATCGAATTCCCTTTCACCGTCCGAAGGAGCCGGTGGAAATCACCGCGCGAATGCCGATGATAGACGGGAAATTTCGTGCTCACTGCCACCATATCACACGAAAATAAATTTCCGATATACGACACAGCGCGCACCGAAAGGGAATTCGGCTCAGCCGGCCGCGGCGGTGGCGACGACGCCGGCGGCGATGCGCGCGATATCGTCGGCGCTGCTGATGAACGGCGGCATGGTGTAGACGAGATTGCGGAACGGCCGCAGCCAGACACCGGCCTCGACGGCGGCGCGGGTCGCGGCGACCATATCGATCGAGTGGTCGAGTTCCACCACCCCGATCGCACCGAGCACACGCACATCCACTACGCGCGGATTGTCCTGCGCCGCAGCGAGTCCCGACCTCAGCCCGGACTCGATCGCGGCGACCTCGCCCGCCCAGTCGCGCGAGAGCAGCAGTTCCACCGAGGCGACCGCGACCGCACAGGCCAGCGGATTACCCATGAAGGTGGGCCCGTGCATGAGGCCGCCGTGGGCCGCGCTGACGGTTTCGGCGATGCGGGTGGTGCACAGGGCGGCGGCCAGGGTCATATATCCGCCGGTGATGGCCTTGCCCACGCACATCACATCGGGCGCCACTCCGGCGGCCTCGGCGGCGAAAAGCGTTCCGGTACGGCCGAATCCGGTGGCGATCTCGTCGAAGACCAGCAGCACGCCGTGCTCGTCGCACAGCCGGCGCAACTCGTTCAGATAGCGCGGATGGTGGAAGCGCATCCCGCCCGCGCCCTGCACGATCGGCTCGACGATCACCGCTGCGGTCTCGTGCGCGTGCGCGCCCAGCAGCCGGTCCAGCTCCGCGACATAGGCGGGATCGAAGCCGGCCGGCGGTACGGGCGCGAAGATCTGCTCGGCCAGCACATCGGTCCAGAGCGAGTGCATGCCGCCCTCGGGATCGCACACGCTCATCGGCGTGAAGGTGTCGCCGTGATACCCACCGCGCCAGGTGAACAGCCGCCGTTTCTCCGGCTGTCCGAGCGCCCGCCAGTACTGCAGGCACATCTTGGCGGCGACCTCGACCGACACCGAACCGGAATCGCAGAGGAACACCTTGTCCAGACCGTCGGGAGTCAGCTCCACGAGCAGCTGGGACAGCCGCACCGCCGGTTCGTGGGTGAGCCCGCCGAACATGACGTGACTCATCCGCTGCGACTGCTCGATCAGCGCGGCGTCCAGCACGGGGTGCCGGTAGCCGTGGACCGCCGCCCACCACGAACTCATCCCGTCGACCAGTTCGCGGCCGTCGGCGAGGGTCAGGCGGGTGCCCGCGGCGGAGGCGACCACCAGCGGTTCGGTGCTCGCGGGAAAGCCACCGTAGGGATGCCAGACGTGGGCGGCGTCGAGGGCGGTGATCTGGTCGGCTGTCAGGGCCACGCGGATCCCTTCACGAGACGGTCTTGAACGCCGTTCAAGTTATCACCGCGGCGAATCGGGTGAGCGCGGGGACCATACCCGGGAAACTTCGTTCCATCGCGCGGAGAGATCGCCCGCGATATCTTTGACTCAGTCAAAGAACTGCGAAGGGAGGGCCGTGACGACCCCCGCACTCGACCACGACGATGTCGGCGCCGTGCGCGCGTTCAACCGCCGCTACACCCGGTTGATCGGCGTCCTCGAGGAACACCTGCTCGACAGCGACTTCTCGCTCACCGAGGCACGAATTCTGTTCGAACTCGCACACTCCGGACCGCTGGGCGCCCGCACGCTGCGCACCGAACTGGGCCTGGACCCCGGCTATCTGAGCCGGATCCTCGCCCGCTTCGAGAGCGCCGGGCTGGTGCGCCGGCAGCGATCCGACTCCGACGCCCGCCGGCAACTCGTCCAGCTCACCGAGGCGGGGCGGGTCGCGGCCGACGACCTCGACCGCCGCTCCGCACACGACATCGCCGCACTGCTGGCCGGGCACAGTGCGGCGGACCGGCATCGGCTGCGCACCGCGATGCGCACGATCGAAGAGCTGCTCGACCCGGCCCCGGCGGCGGGCCGCCCGAGCATCCCGGCGGCGGGCCGCCCGAGCATCCCGGCGGCGGGCCGCCCGAGCATCCCGGCGGCGGGACGCCCAGACACATCCGCGGCGGGCAACGCGCACGAGGTCCGCCTCCGATCTCCGCGCCCGGGCGACTACGGCTGGATCATCCAGCGCAATGCGGTGCTCTACGCCGCCGAATACGGCTGGAACACCGACTACGAGGCGCTGGTCGCCACGATCGTGGCCGACTTCCTGGCAGGCCACGACCCGGACACCGAGCGGGCGTGGATCGCCGAGACCGGCGGCGCCGCGGCCGGTGCGGTGTTCTGCGTGCGCGAGGACGACACCACCGCCCGGCTGCGGCTGCTGCTCGTGGAACCGTCGGCGCGCGGGCTCGGCGTCGGCACCGCACTGGTCGAGCAATGCCTGCGATTCGCGACCGAGGCCGGATATCGGGACATGGTGCTGTGGACCAACGATGTACTCACCGCGGCACGGCGGATCTACCAGCGCGCCGGATTCGAGCTCGTCGATTCCCGGCCGCACCACAGTTTCGGCGCCGACCTCGTCGGCCAGACCTGGCGGCGCAGCCTGCGGTAACCGCGGCCCATCGATAGCTACCGGATTACCGGCCGCGCACGACCCGGCCCACCCGCACCGGTGGCTCCGGCGCGACGGTTACTGTCGGTATATGGTTCGGCCCGATACATCCGGTGAGATGACGCCTCTCGGCGTCTGGCCGGGTGCCGCCTATCCGCTGGGCGCGACCTACGACGGCGCCGGCACCAACTTCTCGGTGTTCTCCGAAGTTGCCGAACAGGTCGAGCTGTGCCTGATCGATCGCGCGGGCGGTGAGCACCGCATCCCGCTCGACGAGGTCGACGGTTACGTCTGGCACGCGTATCTGCCCACCGTCGCACCCGGGCAGCGCTACGGCTTCCGCGTGCACGGCCCCTACGAGCCCTCCCGCGGTTTGCGCTGCGACAGCAGCAAACTACTGCTCGATCCCTACGGCAAGGCTTTCGCGGGCACGTTCGCCGCCGACGCCACCTTGCACACCTTCGGCGCGGATACGCTGGGGCACACCATGACCGGCGTGGTGGTGAACCCGTACTTCGACTGGGCCGGCGACCGCGCACCGCGGCGGCCCTATCACGAAACCGTCATCTACGAAGCTCACGTCAAGGGTCTGACGATGACGCATCCGGCGATTCCGCAGCGGCTGCGCGGCACCTACGCGGGTATCGCGCATCCGGCGATCATCGACCATCTGCTGTCCCTCGGTGTCACAGCGATCGAACTGATGCCGGTTCATCAGTTCCTGCACGACCGGATCCTGCTCGACCGTGGGCTGCGAAACTACTGGGGGTACAACAGTTTCGGCTATCTGGCACCACACCACGAGTACGCGGCCGATCCGCGGGCCGGGGCCGCGGTCACCGAGTTCAAGGCCATGGTCCGCGCACTGCACAGCGCCGGCATCGAGGTGATCCTCGACGTGGTCTACAACCACACCGGCGAGGGCAATCACCTCGGGCCGACGATCGGGCTGCGCGGGATCGACAACGCGGCGTATTACCGCCTGGCCGAGGACGATCCGGCGCACTACATGGACTACACCGGCACCGGCAACAGCCTCAACGTGCGCCATCCGCACACCCTGCAGCTGATCATGGATTCGCTGCGGTACTGGATCCTGGATATGCACGTCGACGGCTTCCGCTTCGACCTGGCGGCCACGCTGGCGCGCGAATTACACGATGTGGACCGGCTTTCCACCTTCTTCGATCTGGTGCAGCAGGACCCGGTGGTCAGCCAGGTCAAACTTATCGCCGAACCATGGGATGTCGGCGAGGGTGGCTACCAGGTCGGGAACTTTCCCGGACTGTGGACCGAGTGGAACGGCAAGTACCGCGATACCGTGCGCGACTACTGGCGCGGGCGACCGGCGACCCTGGGCGAATTCGCCTCGCGGTTCACCGGCAGTTCCGATCTGTACGAGGCGACCGGCCGCCGCCCGGGCGCGAGCATCAACTTCGTCACCGCCCACGACGGCTTCACGCTACGAGATCTGGTGTCCTACAACGACAAACACAATCACGCCAACGGCGAGGACAACCGCGACGGCGAGAACGACAACCGGTCCTGGAACTGCGGGATCGAAGGTCCCACCGACGATCCGGAGGTCTGTGCCCTGCGGGATCGCCAGAGCCGCAACATGATCGCCACCCTCGCATTGTCACAGGGCACCCCGATGTTGCTGCACGGCGACGAGATCGGGCGCACCCAGGCGGGCAACAACAACGCGTACTGCCAGGATTCGCCACTGTCCTGGATGGATTGGGGCGCCGCGCAGAAATACGCCGACCTGCTGACGTTCACCCGCGCCGCCTTCGCGCTGCGCCACGCCCATCCGGTGTTCCGGCGCCGGCGCTTCTTCGACGGACGTCCCGGCACCCTCGCCGACGAGCGCCCCGGCACCGTATCCGACGAGCGCCCCGGCGCACACGCCGGCGATATCGCGTGGTTCACCCCCGGCGGCACGGAGATGACCACCGCCGACTGGAACACCGGCTTCGCCCGCTCGCTGGCGGTGTTCCTCAACGGCGAGGCGATCGCCGAACCGGGCCCGCGCGGGGAACGCGTGCGCGATGATTCCTTCCTGCTGTGTTTCAATGCCCACGACGCACCCCTCGAATTCGCCGTACCCGGACCGGAATTCGGCGCGCATTGGACGGTGGCGCTGGATTGCTCGACACCCACCGGGCGCTCGGATGCCACCTACCCCGCAGCGGCCACGGTCGCCGTACCCGCTCGCTGCCTGCTCGTTCTCCGCCGTACCGATTCCACACCGATATCGAGATGACAGACACCCCTTCGCCTGAACACCGCACCGGCCCGATCGCCCGCCGGACCCCCGTGCGCAGCACGTACCGGCTACAGCTGCGCCCGGACGCCCTGACCTTCACCGATGCCCGCGCGATCGCCGAATACCTGCAGCAGCTGGGTATTTCGCATCTGTACCTGTCCCCGGTGATGACCGCGGTGCCGGGATCCGCGCACGGCTACGACGTCACCGATCCGACCACCGTGTCGGCGGCACTGGGCGGGCCGGGCGGGCTGAAGGCGCTCGCCGACGAGGTCCGCGGCCGGGGCATGGGCCTGATCGTCGATCTGGTGCCCAATCACGTCGGCGTCGGCGATCCGCAGCGCAACCCGTGGTGGTGGGATGTGCTGCGCAACGGCAAGAATTCGAAGTTCGCGCATTTCTTCGACATCGACTGGAGCCCGGGCAACGGCGCGGGCGGGCGGCTCGCGCTGCCGGTGTTGCACAGCGAGAACGATCCGGCCGCGCTCACCGTCGACCGCTCGGGCCCCGAACCCGTACTGGCCCTGCGCGATCTGCGTTTCCCGATCGCTCCCGGCACCGACGGCGAGAACGCGCTGCGCATCCACGACCGCCAGCACTATCGCCTCGTCAGCTGGAAGGCCGGGATCTGCAGCTACCGGCGATTCCTGGCGGTCTCGGAGCTGGCGGCGATCCGGCAGGAGGAGCCGGCGGTCTTCGACCTGACCCATCGCGAACTGGCCGCCTGGTGCGAACATGATCTCATCGACGGGGTGCGCGTCGACCATCCCGACGGGTTGGCCTATCCGGCCGCCTATCTGGCGAAACTGCGCCGGCTGATCGGCCCGCAGCGGCTGCTGCTGGTGGAGAAGGTGCTCGCCCGCCACGAACCGCTCGACGCCACCCTGCCCGTCGACGGCACCACCGGCTACGAAGCACTCGCGGAGGTCGGCGGCATCTTCGTCGATCCGGCAGGGGAGAACGCGCTCACCGAGCTGTCGCGGCGGATGGCGGGACACGGCAGCGATGCCGCCTGGATGGCCGATACCGAACACCGCATCAAACGCGCGGTGGCCGAACGCCTGCTCGTGCCCGAGGTCCGGCGACTGGTCGGCGCGGTCAAGCGCGACGCCGCGGTGAACGGATTCGATTCGGCCGCGATCAGCGATATGGCGCTCACCAACGCCACCATCGAGGTGCTGTCGCATATGCCGGTGTACCGCACCGACTACGCACCCCTGTCCGGCGTGCTCAGCACGGTGGTGGCCGAGGTTCAGCAGCGCAACCGGGAGCTGACCGCCCCGCTGTCGGTGCTGGTGCGGGCGCTGGCCGCCGGCGGAGAAGCGGCGCGGCGGATGCATCAGGTCGGCGGCGCGGTCGCGGCCAAGGCGGTCGACGACACCATGTTCTATCAGGCCGCGCGGCTGGTGTCGCTGCAGGAGATGGGCGGTGACCCGGGCCGGTTCGGCCGTTCGGTGCTGGAATTCCATCTCGCCAATGCCGAACGCGCGGTGCGCTGCCCGGCCACCATGACGACGCTGTCGACCCACGACACCAAGCGCGGCGAGGATGTGCGCGCCCGCATCACGGTGCTGTCGCAGGTGGCCGACAGCTGGGCCAAGGCGGTGGGCGCGTGGCTGGAACTCGCGCCCGCGCCGGACGGGCCGACCGCGAACTTCCTGCTGCAGAACATGTTCGGCGTGTGGCCGGTCGACGGGCGCCGCCCCGCCACGGTGCCGCGGTTTCGCGAACGCCTGCACCTGTTCGCCGAGAAGGCGGTGCGCGAGGCCGGTCTGCGTTCCTCGTGGGAGGAACCCGACGTCGACTTCGAGGCGGAGGTGCACCGCTGGCTCGACACCGTGATCGACGGGCCGGTCGGCGCCGAACTCGGTGAACTGGCGACCCGGCTCGCGCCGCACGCGTGGTCGGATTCGCTGGGGCAGAAGCTGCTTCAGCTGTGCGGGCCCGGCATCCCCGATGTGTATCAGGGCTGCGAGCTGTGGGAGGACTCGCTGGTCGACCCGGACAACCGGCGGCCGGTCGATTTCGGGCATCGCCTGGCGATGCTGCAATCACTTACGGGCACACCGGAATTGGAGAATTCCGGCGCGGCGAAGATGTGGATCGTCGCCTACGCCCTGTGGTTGCGGCGGGAGCGGCCGGACTGCTTCGTCGGCGGTTCCTACACCCCGCTGTTCGGCAGCGGTGACCGCAGCGAACACCTGGTGGGATACGCGCGCGGCCGCAGCGGCGAGGCGCCGCAGGTGATCGTGGCCGCGACCCGCTACAGCGTGGCCCTGGCCGAGGGCGGGTGGGCCGATACCGTCCTCGACCTGCCCTCGGGCACCTGGACCGACCGCCTCACCGGCCATACCTTCACCGGCCGCACCCGGCTGGAGAAGCTGTTCGCCCGCCTGCCGGTGGCGCTGCTGGTGCGCTGAGGCCGGTTCGAGACCGGATCAGTACGCCGAGAACACGCTGTCGATCGAGCCGTAGCGGTGCGCGGCGTAGTTGCAGGCGGCGGCGATGTTGGCGACCGGGTCGTAGATGTCGCCCGAGGTACCGTCGACGTGGTAGGCGGCGAAGGTGGGATCGATGACCTGCATCAGCCCCTTGGACGGAATGCCGGCCGCGGCGTTGGAGTCGTAGAGGTTGATGGCACGCGGGTTGCCGCCCGACTCGCGCATGACGTTGCGGTAGATGCCGTCGTAGCTGCCCGGAATGCCGTGCTGCCCCATCACGAAGAGTGCGTGCTTGATCCAGCCGTCGAGGTTGTCGGCATACGTCTGCGGGACCACCTGCTGCAGCGGCTGCGGCACGTTCTGCAGGAATTGCTGAGCCTGATCCTGCTGCGGCTGCGGCAATCCCTGAACCCACTGCTGGGCACTCTGCTGCAGTTGCGGCGGCACAGCGGGAGCGTCGGCGTGGGCCGCGACGGGCACGGTGACGACGGCGGCGAGGACGGCGAGGGGTAACAGTCTTCTGATCTGCATGGCGATACGAACTCCGGATACGTCGAACGGTGGTGGGACCAACGCGACGATCCAGAACAAAAGCCCGCTCGCCGCAGTGAAAACAGACCGTTGGTCTGCTTCTTGGCGAGTCACAGAATGATTGCGGCAAGTTAACGTAAACATAACGTCGAATGAACAGCAGGTGTTATTACGCTGAGAAAAATCAGCTGGACCTGCGGTGATGTGTGCGACCGATCACAGGGCCGGTTTATCTCGATCAGGTCACGCGCCATCCGCATATGCGGAACTCGAATCGCCGCGCGCGGCTAAGCCACTGAGACACAAGCGAACCCGGGCGCACACCGGACGCGCCGGGGACAGGTTCAGCGAAGGGGGCCGCACGGCAGCCGACGGCTCGACACGACAAGCGATGCGCCGCCAGATGTGCGCCGATCGCCCCGGCGGCCGCCGAGAACTGGGGCATTTCCGGCGGCACCAGCGGCAGGTCGGCAGGGCATAGCGCGGCGAACGCGCGGCGAACGCCGGAGGTGCGGCGGCGTCAGGCGGCCGTGCCGGCGACCGGAGGTTGCGGGCCGTCGGTAACGACCTGATCACCGCCGGTCGCCGACAGCGCGCCATCGGTCACGGCCTGATCGCCGCCGGTCCGCGGCAGCCCGTCGGTCACGGGCTGATCGCCGACGGTCCGCGGCAGCCCGTCGGTCCCGGGCTGATCGGCGCCGCTGCTCCGGTCGCTCTCACCGACCGGCAGGGTGGGCAGTGGTCCTGCCAGTTCCTCGGCCCAGCGGACGACGTTCGGTGGGCGGTAGGTCGCGCACGGCGCGGCGCAGTCGGCGAGGTAGACCCGCCGATCACCGGGGGCGGACAGACGGCGCCAGGAATCGGCATAGAAGCGGGGGTTGCGCGGATGCAGCGCCCAGCCCACGCGATTGAGGACGCGGTAGAAGACGGTGAGCGAATCGTGCGGCTGCGGAGGCGAATCCGGCGCGGCGACCGCCGAATCCGGTGTGGCCGCCGATTGCACGGGGGTACGGCGGTTCAGGAGTTGTTCGATGCGCTCGTCGTCGAAGCTCAATCCCGCGGTGCGAGCCTGCTCCACCATCCACCGCAGCGTGATGTCGGAGAGCCGGCTGTCGGCGTAGCCACCGCCGATATCGGTGTGCACGCCCTCGAACCAGACCTGCCGCACCCGGTCGGCGCCGCTCGGACCGCCCTCGGGGTCGTCGGTGATCTCCCACAGGCACGGTGCGTACATTCGGCGGCGCTCGTCGATCGCCAGCGCCTGCCGCGCGTATCGCACATTGCGCGACAGCCGCACATCGTGGAAGCGGTAGCGCCACGAGGTGAGCAACGGCACCCCGAGCGCGCCGACGGTGTCGAAGACGCCGAGGAAGGTGATCGGCACCGGGTAGATGCAATGGCGCTCACGAAATTCGATCCACTCCGGCCGATCCGGGCCGTCGGGATCCACTTTGCGCTGACGGTAGATCTTCAGCGCCTCGGGATACGCGCGCTCGACCATCGCGTCGGCGGTGAGCAGCCCGAGCCGGTTGACCATCCCGACCAGGCTGCGGGCGGTATAGGCCCCCCGACTGAAGCCGAAGACGTAGATCTCGTCCCCCGGCTCCCAGTTCAGGGCGAGCTGCCAGTACATCGTGGACAGATTGGCGTCGAGTCCGAGCCCGAACGCGCCGCCGAGCAGCTTATCGGCCAGATAGCCGCGAGAGCCGGGGCCGTCGACATAGAAAACCCGTTGTCCCACATGGTCGCCCGCGTCGGTGACGGCGCTCGACCGCACCGACTCGGCGATCTTCACGACATTGGAGACCGTCGGATTGCTCTCCGATCCCCACGTGCCGTCACAGCACACAACCAAACGCTTCATACCGGCAATCCTCCCGCCCCGTACCGTGTCGCTCGCGAGTAGCGAACTACTCGAATTATCGCGCCCGGCGGGTGATTACGTTAATGCTCGCGCGCATCGGAGGGCGGGAGGGCGAGTAGTGGAGTCCGCCGCTCGCGACTACCTGCGGCGGCGTGCGACGACGAAGAAACGGCGACGCTCGCAACGGTGACGGCGGAGAAAATGATGACGGCCGACCGCCCTCGTCTCGGTCGACCGTCATCGGCGAGACGGGGAGCGGCACCGTGACCGCCGACCGCCGTGACGCACCGATCTGCCCTTGTGGACCGTTCGTCTCTCGCAGCCGGGTTATCGGTGCCGGGCCCGCGCGGCGTTACCGGTGCCACTCGTATCCGGTCCGGCTATCGCCCGCGGCCGTGGTCGCGGCGGTGAGGTTCGCCACGGCGATGCGGGACGTGCCCGGCGATTCCGGAAGACTCGCCCGACACGCCGAGCCGCGAATTGCACGCATGTAGTTCCCCGGCGTCGGCTGTCGGTCCCGTCGACTAGGATTCCTCGCGTGGCCGACTCGGGATTCGTACATCTGCACAATCACACCGAGTACTCGATGCTCGATGGCGCCGCCAAGATCACGCCGCTGTTCAAGGAGGCGGAGCGGCTCGGGATGACCGCGGTCGGGATGACCGACCACGGCAATATGTACGGCGCCTCGGAGTTCTACAACTCGGCCAAGAAGCAGGGCATCAAGCCGATCATCGGCATCGAGGCCTACATCGCCCCCGAGTCCCGGTTCAACACCAAGCGCGTGCAGTGGGGTGACCCGAGCCAGAAGAGCGACGACGTCTCCGGTTCCGGCGCCTACACCCACATGACGATGGTCGCCGAGAACGCGACCGGTCTGCGCAACCTGTTCAAGCTGTCGAGTCTGGCCTCGATCGAGGGCCAGCTCGGCAAGTGGGCGCGAATGGACGCCGAGATCATCGCCCAGTACGCCGAGGGGATCATCGCCACCACCGGCTGCCCGTCGGGCGAGGTGCAGACCCGGCTGCGACTGGGTCACGAGCGCGAGGCGCTGGAGGCCGCGGCCAAGTGGCAGGAGATCTTCGGCAAGGACAACTTCTTCCTCGAGCTCATGGACCACGGGCTGTCCATCGAGCGTCGGGTGCGCGAGGGCCTGATCGATATCGGGAAGAAGCTGGGCATTCCGCCGCTCGCCACCAACGACTGCCACTACGTGCACGAATCCGACGCCACGAATCACGAAGCGCTGCTGTGCATTCAGACCGGTAAGACGCTCTCGGACCCGACCCGCTTCAAATTCGACGGCAGCGGCTACTACCTGAAGTCGGCCGCGGAGATGCGTGAGATCTGGGACGGCGAGGTCCCCGGCGCCTGCGACAACACCGTGCTGATCGGCGAGCGTGTGCAGTCCTACGAGGATGTGTGGGCCCACCGCGACCGGATGCCGAAATTCCCGGTGCCCGAGGGCGAGACCGAGGCCTCGTGGCTGCGCAAGGAGGTCGCGCGCGGCCTGGAGTACCGCTTCCCCGACGGTGTCCCGCAGAAGTATCTCGATCAGGCCGAATACGAGATCGACGTGATCCTGAAGATGGGCTTCCCGGCCTACTTCCTCGTCGTCGGTGACCTGATCAACCATGCCCGCGAGGTCGGGATCCGGGTCGGGCCCGGCCGTGGTTCGGCCGCGGGTTCGCTGGTCGCCTACGCGCTGAAGATCACCAATATCGACCCGCTGCCGCACGGTCTGCTGTTCGAGCGATTCCTCAATCCCGAGCGCGTCTCGATGCCCGATATCGATATCGACTTCGACGATCGCCGCCGCGGTGAGATGGTCCGCTACGCCACCGAGAAGTGGGGTAGCGACCGGGTCGCTCAGGTCATCACCTTCGGCACCATCAAAACGAAAGCGGCGCTGAAGGATTCGGCACGCGTCCTGTTCGGCCAGCCCGGCTTCGCGATCGCCGATCAGATCACCAAGGCGCTGCCGCCGCCGATCATGGCCAAGGACATCTCGGTGTCGGGAATCACCGACCCCGAGCACGAGCGGTACAAAGAGGCCGCCGAGGTCCGCACCCTCATCGAGTCCAATCCCGATATCGCCAAGATCTACGACACGGCGAAGGGTCTGGAAGGCCTGATCCGCAACGCCGGCGTACACGCCTGCGCGGTGATCATGTCCTCCGAGCCGCTGACCGACGCCATCCCGGTGTGGAAGCGAGCCCAGGACGGCGCCATCATCACCGGCTGGGACTATCCGTCGTGTGAGGCCATCGGCCTGCTGAAGATGGACTTCCTCGGCCTGCGCAACCTCACCGTGCTCGGTGATGCGATCGACAACGCCAAGGCCAACCGCGGCGTCGACGTCGATCTGGACGCGCTGCCGCTGGACGATCCGAAGACGTTCGAACTGCTCGCCCGCGGTGACACGCTGGGTGTGTTCCAGCTCGACGGTGGGCCCATGCGCGATCTGCTGCGACGCATGCAGCCCACCGCCTTCGAGGACATCGTGGCCGTCGGCGCGCTCTATCGCCCCGGCCCGATGGGCATGAACGCGCACAACGACTACGCCGACCGCAAGAACGGGCGCCAAGAGGTCAAGCCGATCCATCCCGAGCTCGAGGAGCCGCTGAAGGACATCCTCGGCGAAACCTACGGTCTGATCGTCTACCAAGAGCAGATCATGCACGTCGCGCAGAAAGTGGCCGGGTACTCGCTCGGACGAGCAGACATCCTGCGCCGCGCGATGGGTAAGAAGAAGGCCGAGGTGCTGGCCGCGGAGTTCGAGGGCTTCGAGGCGGGCATGTTGGAGAACGGTTACTCCAAGGCCGCGATCAAGGCGCTGTGGGACACCATCCTCCCGTTCGCCGGTTACGCGTTCAACAAATCGCATGCCGCCGCCTACGGCCTGGTCTCCTACTGGACCGCGTACTTCAAGGCGAACTATCCGGCCGAATACATGGCCGCCCTGCTCACCAGCGTCGGCGACGACAAGGACAAGGCCGCTGTCTACCTGTCGGACTGCCGCCGCCTCGGCATCACGGTGCTGCCGCCCGATGTCAACGAGTCCGAACAGAACTTCGCGCCGGTCGGCACCGACATCCGTTTCGGCCTGGGCGCGGTGCGCAATGTCGGCACCAACGTGGTGTCCTCGATCATCGCCGCCCGCACCGAGAAGTCGAAGTTCACCGACTTCTCGGACTACCTGAACAAGATCGACACCATCGCCTGCACCAAGAAGGTCACCGAATCCCTCATCAAGGCAGGCGCTTTCGACTCCCTCGGCCATCCGCGCAAGGGCCTGCTGCTGGTGCATTCCGATGCCATCGACGCGGTGATGGCCACCAAGAAGGCCGAGGCGATCGGGCAGTTCGACCTGTTCGGCGGGCTCGACGACGCCGATGATTCGATCTCCTCGGTCTTCGATGTCAAGGTGCCCGACGAGGAGTGGGAGGCCAAGCACAAGCTGGCCCTGGAGCGAGAGATGCTGGGACTCTACGTCTCCGGCCATCCGCTCAACGGAGTGGAGCATGTGCTCGCCGCCCAGGCGGATACGCCGATCCCGGCCATTCTGCAGGGTGATGTCAAGGACGGCGCCCAGGTGACCATCGGCGGCATCCTCGCCTCGGTGACCAGGCGCGTCAACAAGAACGGAATGCCCTGGGCCTCGGCGCAATTGGAGGACCTCACCGGTGGTATCGAGGTGCTGTTCTTCCCGCAGGCCTATTCGGTGTACGGGATGGATATCACCGAGGACGCCGTCGTGCTGGTGAAGGCGCGGGTCTCGGTGCGCGACGACCGGATCTCGCTGATCGCCAACGATCTGGTGGTGCCGGATCTGTCGTCGATCGGTATGGAGAAGCCACTGTCGGTGACGATCCCGACCCGGCTGTGCACCCCCGACAAGGTGAGCGCGCTCAAGCGGGTCCTGTCCAGCCACCCCGGCACCGCCGATGTGCACATCCGCCACGTCGGATCCCGCGAGAAGACCACGATGCTCAAGGTCGCCGACAACCTGCGGGTCTCGCCGTCCTCGGCACTGATGGGCGATCTGAAGGCACTGCTCGGCCCGGGCTGCCTGGCGAGCTGAGGTCGGTGCGCCGCGCACCGAGACCCGGGGACGCCACAGAGGCGGGGGTCAGTCGGTGTGGTACCGGTGATCCGCCGCGACTCCGGCGACCCAGCGCAGTGCCGCGAACCCGGCGGCGACCAGTACGGCGAGCTGTGCCGACCCGGTGATCAGGCCCAGAATCAGCGCGAGCAGCACACCCAGCGCGAGGGCCTCGACTTTGTACACCGGCCACGGCACACCAGCGAGCCGCACCGTATGCGTGGCACGGCGGACCGGGCGAACGATGGGGCTGACCGCTGTCATGTTGACAGGGTACACGTATCCGGAATTTCGGTCCACCGAACATTTGCGGCGATCCGGTCACGACAGCCGCGGGGAACACATCCGCGGCCGCCGATTGTTATGCGGGTCATGCCACTCACCGGAGAATACGCACCCAGCCCGTCCGATTGGTCCCGCGAGCAGGCCGAGAAGTACGAGGCCTCCAACGGGACCGAAGCCAACACCCTGCTCGACCGCGGAATTCCGATCGTCCTGGTCACCAGTGTCGGCGCCAAGACCGGCAAGCTGCGCAAGACCCCGCTCATGCGGGTCGAGCACAACGGCGAGTACGCGGCGGTGGCCTCACTCGGCGGCGCCCCGAAGCACCCCGTCTGGTACTACAACCTCAAGGCCAACCCGACGGTCGAACTGCGCGACGGCGACGTGGTGAAGGACTACACCGCACGCGAGGTGACCGGCGAGGAGAAGGCCGTCTGGTGGAAGCGCGCGGTCGAGGCCTACCCGGACTACGCCGAGTATCAGAAGAAGACGACCCGCGAGATCCCGGTGTTCGTCCTGACCCCGAAGTCCTGATTCACCCCGACACCGGTCCACGATGATCACGGTTGCGACGCCCGGCCCGCGGTCCGGGCGTCGCCGGTTTCCGGGAATACCGGACCGCTGGGGAAACTGCCGCGCGGAGGACTTGGCGCGCCCGATAGCATGTTCGGGTGTCTGAACCGCTGGATGTCGTAGAGAAAGTATCCGCTCCGCTGCCCGAACTGAGCGCGGACGAGATCGACGCGGCCGCCAAGCGAATTTCCGACATCGTCGAGCCGACACCGCTACAGCGAATCGAGCGGTTGTCGGCGGCCACCGGCGCGAACGTCTACCTCAAGCGTGAGGACCTCACCGCGGTCCGCTCCTACAAGCTGCGCGGCGCCTACAACCTGATCGTGCAGCTCGACGCCACCGAGCGCGCCGCCGGAGTCGTCACCGCCAGCGCCGGCAATCACGCCCAGGGCGTGGCCTTCGCCTGCCGTGCGATGGGAATCCAGGGCCGCATCTACGTGCCGACCACCACGCCCAAGCAGAAGCGCGATCGCATTCGCGCCCACGGCGGCGACTTCGTGGAATTGATCGCCGTCGGCGACACCTTCGACGCGGCGGCCTCGGCTGCCGCCGACGACGTCGCCCGCACCGGGGCCACCATGGTCCCGCCGTTCGACGACGCCCGCACCGCGGCCGGGCAGGGCACCGTGGCGGTGGAGATTCTCGAGCAGCTGCCCAGTGCCCCCGATCTGGTGATCATCCCGGTCGGCGGCGGCGGATGCCTGGCCGGCATCGGCACCTATCTGCGCGACCGCTCGCCGGCCACCGCCATCCTGGGCGTCGAGCCGGCGGGTGCGGCCTCGATGACGGCCGCGCTCATCGCGGGCGGTCCGGTCACGCTGCCGAAGATCGATCCGTTCGTCGACGGCGCGGCCGTACGTCGGGTGGGCGACCTGCCCTACGCGACGGTCGCGACCTTCGGGGGTCGCGTGGTGTCGCATGCGTCGCTGCCGCTGCTCATCGGCACCGAATCCCCCAGGGGCGCCGGGTCTTTCCGCATGATGCAGGTCGACGAGGGCGCCATCTGCACCGCCATGCTCGAGCTGTACCAGAACGAGGGTGTGATCGCCGAACCGGCGGGTGCGCTGGCGGTGGCGGCGCTGACCGAGATCGATATCGAGCCGGGGTCGACGGTGGTGTGCCTGCTGTCGGGCGGCAACAACGACATCTCGCGCTACGGCGAGATCATCGAACGGTCGCTGGTGCACCGAGGCCTCAAACACTATTTCCTGGTGAACTTCCCACAGGAGCCCGGTGCGCTGCGCCGGTTCCTCGACGAGGTGCTCGGCCCCGACGACGACATCACCCTCTTCGAGTACGTCAAGCGCAACAACCGGGAGACCGGGGCCGCGCTGGTCGGCATCGAACTGGGCGCGCCGTCCGGACTGGCGGCACTGCTGGCACGCATGGACGACTCGCCGATCCAATGCCAGCAGCTGGATCCCGACTCCCCCACCTACCAGTACCTCACCTGATCCACGACTGCCCTGCGTCGCAAAAGTTTTGCGGCGCAGGGCAGTTCGGCGTCCAGTGTCGGTTCAGGCCGCGCGTCGCTGCGACGAACGGCGGCCGTCACGCATCGCCCGCGCGCCCCGGACCACCAGAGGCAGCACCCAGGCCGCGGCCAGCTGATCCCACACGAACGACTGCGGTGTGAATCGGTTGTGCACGAAGCCGACGGACAGACCAAGCCGCGGTTCGGCCCAGCCGAAGGACCCGGCCAGACCGATATGGCCGAATCCGGAGGAGGCCCCCGGGATCGGGAACGTGTGATAGCCCAGATGCCACATCATCGGGAAGTAGAACAGGGCGTGATCGAGCCGGCGGGTCTGCACGCGCCGGATATGACGCATGGTCTGCGCCGACAGGTACCGGCGACCGGCGATCATGCCGTCGTCGGCGAGCACGCCGTAGACCGATGCCAAGGCGCCCGCGGTGAACACGCCGTTACCGGCGGGCATTTCGGTCGCCAGGATGGACGGTTCGTCACCGTCGAAGAGGGCGTGCAGCCCCGGCAGGAACAGGGCGCGGGTCGCGGCGCCCGCCGGCCCCGGGAAACGCCCGGCCTGCCCGAGGAGCAGGGCGCCCAGGGCAGTGCCGGCCACGGCCAGCCGGGAGCCGGCGAGCGCGGCGACGGTGGTGGTCGAGTCGGGGCCCGGGTGCCCGAGATGCAGACCGTCGATGCCCAGCGGCTCGGAGATCTCGGTGCGGAACAGCTCGCGCATACTCGTGCCGGTGACCGCGCGTGCCAGTCCCGCCAGCAGCCATCCGTAGGTGAGGGCGTGGTAGGCCGGCACCCCCAGCAACCGGTCCGGCGCGGCGGCGGCCAGGCGGTGTTCCATGAGTTCGTGGTCGAGCACCTCGTCCAGCCCGCCGGCGACACCCGGCAGTGAGGACAGTCCGGCGCGGTGAGTGAGCAACTGCGCCACCGTGATTCGCGATTTTCCCGCCGCGCCGAATTCCGGCCAGTATTCGGCCACCGGGGCCGCGTAGTCGATCAGGCCGCGGTCGGCCAGACGATGGATCACGGTGGAGGCGATGCCCTTGGTCGCGGAGAACGCGACGCTACCCGTCTCACGGGTCCACGGTGTGGTGAGGTCGGAGTAGCCGGTCCAGACATCGACCACCGGCTCACCGTGCCGAAGCACGGTCAGACCGCCTCCGGCTCCGGCACGGCCCCCGACAATGCGTGCGAAGTTACGCACCAAGGGTTCGAACTCGACCGCGGCCGAGCCACGCACACCTGCGGGCAGAGCCGCAGAACCTGCGGGTAAAGCGTCGTTGCTCACATACCCTACGGTACGGGCGTACCGTTGTGCGGGCAACGACGTTGTCCGCACGGTGACACCCCCGAGACCGGTTCGAGGCGGACCGCACACGACCCCCGCCCGGTCTGTGATCTCCGGGGCCGCGCGCCCGCCCGATGCCGTGACCTGCCAAAACACCTCTGCATCCGCCGCGGTGTGTCATCGTTGAGACATGCGATCGTTGCGGTCAACGAGGTCCGAATTGCCGGAAACCCGCGGCGGGGCGGGGACACCGCCGAGATCGCGGCGGCGCGGCGAACTGATCGCGGTCGTCGCCACGCTGCTCGCCGTGGCGCTGGTGGGGGCCTGCTCGAGTTCCGACAAGGTGACCGCGACACCGCGCCCGGCACCCGTCATCGGCGACTGGAACGGCGTGCTGCCGCTGCCGAATCAGCAGCTGCCGATCGGGGTGACCTTCACCGAAGACGGTGGCAGCGTGACGGTTCCGGCGCAGGCCATCTTCGATCTGCCGCTCGAACAGGTAAATACCACCCCGGATGCGATCGCCTTCACGATCCCCGGATTGCCGGGCGATCCGCATTTCAACGGCCGCTACGACCGCCGCGCCGATACGGTCACCGGGACCTTCACCCAGTCCGGTCACGACCTGGCACTGACCATGCACCGTGGGAAAGTGCCGGCTCCGCTGCGCCCGCAGGAGCCGCGCCCGCCGTACCCGTACCTGTCCGAGGACGTGACCTATCGCAGCGACGGCATCGCCATCGCCGGGACGCTCACCCGGCCGCGCGGGGCGGGACCGTTTCCGGCGGTCGTCCTGGTGACCGGCAGCGGGCCGCAGGACCGCAACGAGGAGATCGCCGGGCACAAACCGTTCCTGCTGCTCGCCGATACGCTCACCCGCGCCGGATACGCCGTCCTGCGCACCGACGACCGAGGCGTGGGCGGCACCGGCGGGCAACTCGACACCTGCAGCTACACCGACCTGACCGACGACATCATGGCCGGGCTGGGCTATCTACGCAGCCGTCCCGACATCGACGGCAACCACATCGGCCTGCTCGGCCACAGCGAGGGCGGCTATCTCGCCCCGCTGGCCGCCACCCGCCCCGACAGCCGGCTCGCCTTCGTGATCATGATGGCCGGACCCGCCGTGCCCGGCTCGGAGGTACTGCTCGCGCAGAACCAGCTGCTGCTGCACAGCGAGCACGCCGACGCCGACGCCATCCGCAAGCAGGTCGGCTACATCACCACCCTGACCACGTTGATCCGCACCGGCGACGACGAGCAGATCCGCCGCTTCGCCACCGAACACAACGACTCGCTACCGCCGGAGCAGCGGCAGTCGCAATCGGCGCTCGATCAGCTGACCACGCCGTACTTCCAGGCCCTGGTCGATTACGACCCCGCGCCGGCCCTGCAGGCACTGCGCATTCCGGTGCTGGCCTTCTACGGAACCAAGGACATGCAGGTTCCGGCCGCCCAGAGCGCGCCGGCCGCGCGGGCCGATCTGGCGGGTAACCCGAATGCCGACGTCCACGTCTTCGACGGACTCAACCATCTGATGCAGCCCGCCGATACCGGCAGCCCGAAGGAATATCCGACCATCGAGACGACGATCGCGCCCGAGGTGCTGAGCTACATCACCACATGGCTCGGCAAATACGTCACCCCGGTGCCCTGACGGGTAGCGGTGCGCCGCGATGCCTTGACACAGTGTGGGGGTGGGAATCTACAGCGAGCGGGTGTTGCCGCGGTTGGTCGATCGGGTGTGTGGAGTGGCGGCCAACGACCGGTTGCGGCGCCGGGTGTGTGCCGGGTTGCGCGGCCGGGTGGTGGAGATCGGCTTCGGCTCGGGTCGCAACGTGCCGTTCTATCCTGCCGGGGTGAGTCGCGTCAGTGCCGTGGAACCGGCGGATCTGGGGTGGCGGCTGGCGGCGAAACGGGTCGCGGGTTCGCCGGTGCCGGTGGAGCGGGCCGGGCTGGACGGACAGTCGTTGCCCTTCGCGGACAACAGTTTCGACAGCGCGTTGTCGACGTGGACGCTGTGCACCATTCCGGATATCGCCGTCGCGCTGCGGGAGGTGCGACGAGTTCTGGTGCCCGGCGCCACCTTCCATTTCGTCGAGCACGGTCTGGCGCCGGATGCGAACGTGCGCAGCTGGCAGCATCGGCTCGATCCGATCCAGCAGGTGATCGCTGGTGGCTGCCACCTGAACCGCGATATCCGCGGATTATTGGACGAGGCCGGATTCGAGATCACCGAGCTGGATCGGTTCTACGATTCCGCGGCGCCGAAGACGTTCGCCGCACTGTCGCTCGGTATCGCCGTCTCGCCCTGACAATTCGAAATCGGAAAAGACCGGCGGCCGAAGCGAATTCGGCCGCCGGTCGCGCACTACCGCTGTTCGCCGGTCGCCACGGGCCAGCCGCCGTACGGCACGGTCAGCAACTCCATGTAGTGACCGCTGGGGTCGAGGAAATAGATTCCGCGACCGCCGTCGTTGTGGTTGATCTCGCCTTCCCGGCGCTGCTGCGGATCGGCCCAGAACGTCAGGCCGCGATCCCGGATCTTCGCGTAGGCCGCGTCGAATTCGGGTTCGGAAACCAGCAGGGCGTAATGCTGCGGCTGAATCTCGGTGATATGCGGCGGGACCGGAGCGAAATCGAAGGTGACGCCGTTGTGCACGGTGACCGGAATGAACGGCCCCCACGGCTTTCCCACACTCAATCCCAGAATATCGGCCCAGAACTGCGCCGATTCCCGATTGTCACGACAGCCGACAATGGTGTGATCGAACTGGATGGACAGGATTTCTCCTCAGATAGTGGCGATCCCGACCCCGGACCGGTACTCGTCGGCCTACGGGAGCATCGCCACGAATCCGACATTAACCCACCGCGTCCCGTCGTGCCCAGCGCCGGGATCGGTGCAGCGCGTCGGCGGTGAACACCGCCAGAGCCGTCCAGATCAGCCCGAATCCGATCCAGCGCGAGGCGGGCATCGGCTCGTGCCCCACCAGCACACCCCACGCCAATTGCAGTGCGGGAGTGAGATATTGCAGAATTCCCATGGTCGACAGCGGCACCCGCGACGCGGCGAAGGCGAACAGCAGCAGCGGAATCAGCGTCACCGGGCCGGTGGCGACCAGCAAGGCGGTGTGGCCCGCGCCGTGCCCGAACTCGGCGTCTCCGCGCATGCTCAGCGCGATGACGACCGCCAGCGCGAACGGCGCGGACACCACGCCCTCGGCGGCGACGCTGCGCATCGGGTCGAGCCGGATCACCTTCTTCACCAGACCGTAGGTGGCGAAGGAACAGGCCAGCACGAGCGCGATCACCGGCGGCTTGCCGTAGTCGACGGTCAGCACCACCACCGCGGCGCCACCGAGCCCCAGCGCCACCCACTGCGGCCACACCAGCCGCTCCCGGAACAGCACCACGCCGAACAGGACGGTGACCAGCGGGTTGATGAAATAGCCGAGCGCGCATTCCACCACGTGCCCCGACGTCACGCCGTAGACGTAGGTCCCCCAGTTGAGGGAGATCGCCGCCGCGGCCACCGCCGCCAACCGCCAGGTCCGGCCGTCGATCGCCCCCAGTTCGCGCAATCGCCCGGCCGCCAGCAGCAACGCCAGCACCACGACCAGCGTCCACAGAATCCGCTGCGCCAGGATTTCGATCGGCCCCGCGAAGTCGAGCAATCCGAAGAAGGCGGGAAACATTCCCCAGATCAGATACGCCCCCGCGCCGACCGCGACGCCGCCACCGGTGAGCGACCGCCCGAGCCGCCGTCGCACCGGGCCACCCGCGCCGGACATCTCCTCCGTACCGCTCACCGATCCACGCACCCGCACGAGCGGCACGCTACTTCCGTCCGGCAGCATCTGTCGAGCGGGTTTCGGACAGCGCTCCCGTCGACCGTACGGATCGCCGGCGCGCGGGGCCGATCCGGGCCGTGAGCGTCGGCGGACTCGCCCGTCCTCGTCTCCTCAGTGCGGAAGGGTCAGAGTCTGCTCGTGCGGCAGACGGACCACCCCGTCGAGGTAGCGATGGCAGCGGCCGGTCAGCAGCACCCGGGAGCCGTTGACCGTGCAGCGCAGGCGGCCGGTGCGGGCCGAGAGCTGGCGGGCCGACAATTCGCGTCGGCCGAGTTCGCGGGCCCACAGCGGTGCCAGCTGGGCGTGCGCGGAGCCGGTGACCGGATCCTCGTCGACGCCGACGCCGGGGGCGAAGAAGCGGGAGACGAAATCGCAGCGGTCGCCGGGCGCGGTGAGGATCACGCCGCGGCGCAGCGCCGGGAACGCGGCGAAGGTGGGGCGAGCCTGGCGTACTTCGGCCTCGGTGGCGACCACGACCATCTCGTCCTGGCCGGTCAGCACGCGCACCGGCCGCACTCCGAGCGCCGCGATCAGATCCGGATCCGGGACGGTGTCCACCGACTCGACCAGCGGCAGGTCGAGCTCGAGCTCCGCGCCGTCGCGTTCCACGCCGAGCCAGCCGCTGCGGGTGAAGAAGTGCAGCCGGTCGGCGGTGGGATGCATATCGTCGAAGATCTGCGCCGCGGTGGCGAGGGTGGCGTGCCCGCACAGATCGACCTCGGTGGCCGGAGTGAACCAGCGCAGCCAGAACGCCGGGCCGTCTCCGGGCGGCAACCCGGCCTCCACCGGGAGTGCCGAGATATAGAAGGCCGTTTCGGAGAGCCGGTTCTCCTCGGCCAGCCGCTGCAGCAGTTCGTCGGGCAACCAGCCGAGCAGCGGCATGACCGCCGCCGGATTACCCGTGAAGGGCGCATCCGCGAACGCATCGATCTGATGCAGCAGGACCTCCATACTGCCGAAGGTACCCGCGTTGCGAATCGATGCGCGGCACAAGAACCTTCACGGCGCGCCATACCATGCGACCAGTTGACGCGCCGGCGCGGCTCAGGCCTTGCGCCCCAGCGGCTTCCGGCCCGGCGAATCCGGGAACAGGTGCCGCTGTTCACCGGCCACCACCGCGGTGATCCACCACGCCACCTCCACCAGCACGATGCCGACCGCGCCGCAGGCGAACGCGACCCCGGTCAGCTCGGCGTTCGACGGGTCGAGTTTGAAGAAGTGGCGGGTGAACGGCACCGTGAACAGGATCAGATAGCCCGCGACCGAACCGGCGATGAGCAGGATCTTCCACCAGTTCCACGGCCGCGCCACGATCGCCAGCACCCACACCGCGATCACCAGCAGCGTGATCAGCGCCGTCGTGCCGATCTGCACCTCGCGCGCCTCGGTCGGCAGGCTCTGGTCCGCGCTCCAATAGGCGATCAGGTAGGCGATGAAGGTCATCACGCCGATCACCGTGCCGGAGGGGATCGCCAGCCGCAGCACCCGCGGCACGAAACCCGTTCGCGCCCTTTCGTTGTTGGGCGCCAGCGACAGGATGAAGGCCGGAATGCCGATGGTGAACCAGGCGGCGATGGTGACGTGCCGCGGCAGGAACGGATACGACAACGGGGCGTAGTCGAAGATCTGCGATCCGATGCCCGCCACCCCGACGAGGAAGGCCAGCAGGACCGAATACACGGTCTTGGTGAGGAACAGATTCGAGACGCGCTCGATATTGCCGATCACCCGCCGGCCCTCCCCCACCACGTACGGCAGGGTGGCGAAACGGTTGTCCAGCAACACGATCTGCGCGACCGCGCGGGTGGCCGGACTGCCCGACCCCATCGCGACACCGATATCGGCGTCCTTGAGCGCCAGGACGTCGTTGACGCCGTCGCCGGTCATCGCCACGGTGTGCCCGCGCGACTGCAACGCGCCCACCATCGCACGCTTCTGATCCGGGCGGACCCGACCGAAGGTGGTTTCGCGGTCCAGCACATCGGCCAATTCGGCCTGGGCGGTGGGCAACCGGCGCGCGTCGACGGCATGCTCACCGCCGGGCAGGCCGAGCGAGGAGGCCACCGCGCCCACCGACACCGCGTTGTCGCCGGAGATCACCTTGATCGAGACATCCTGTCCGGCAAAGTAATCCAGCGTTTCGCGCGCGTCCGGGCGGACCTTCTGTTCCAGCACGACCAGCGCCTGCGGCGTCACCGTGCCCGGCGCGTCCGGGTCGTCGACGGGCCGATCCGAGGAGGCCAGCAGCAGCACCCGCAGCCCCTGCGCGCCGATGTCCTGCGCGGTGGCGGCGATGCCGGAATCCGGGTCGAGGAGCACATCCGGCGCTCCGAGCAGCCAGTTCCCGTGCTCGCCGTAGGAGATGCCGCTCCACTTCTTGGCCGAGCTGAACGGCGCGACCGCGGTCGACGCCCAGTCCGGATCATCGGTCATGGCCTCGGCGATGGCGAGGACGCTGGCATTGGGACGCGGATCGTCGTGAGCGAGCGCGCCCAGCACCGAGCGCAACCGCTGTTCCGGCACATCGCCGACGACACGCAGTTCCGACAACCGCATCCCGTTCTCGGTGAGGGTGCCGGTCTTGTCCGCGCACACCACGTCGACCCGGGCCAGGCCCTCGATCGCGGGCAGCTCCTGGACCAGGCATTTGCGCTGGCCGAGCCGCACCACACCGACCGCGAACGCGATCGAGGTCATCAGCACCAGGCCCTCCGGCACCATCGGCACCAACGCGGCGACCATGCCGTTCAGCGCGTGCTGCCAGCTCTGGTGACTGGAGAACAGCTGGTTGTAGATCGTGACCAGACCCGCCGGAATCAGCAGGTAGGTGATGACCTTCAGGATGGTGTCGATACCGCTGCGCAGCTCCGAATCGACCAGCGTGAACTTCGATGCCTCGTGGGCCAGCTGCGCGGCATACGCGTCCTTTCCGACCTTGGTGGCTCGGTAGGCGCCCGATCCGGCGACCACGTAACTGCCGGACATCACCTTCGCGCCGACCGACTTGTCGATCGGATCGGCCTCACCGGTGAGCAGCGATTCGTCGACCTCGAGCAGTTCGCATTCGACGACCTCGCCGTCGACCACGATCTGGTCACCGGGCCCCAGCTCGATCAGATCGTCGAGCACCACATCCTTCGGGCCGATCTCGGCGGCGGCGCCGTCGCGGCGCACCATCGGTTTGGCCTGGCCGACGATGGCGAGTTTGTCCAGGGTCCGCTTGGCGCGCAGCTCCTGCACGATGCCGACCACGCTGTTGGCCACGATCAGCAGGCCGAACATGCCGTCGATGATCGATCCGGTGGCCAGGACCAGCACGAACAGGACGCCGAGGATGGCGTTGATCCGGGTGAACACATTGGCCCGGACGATGTCGGCAACCGATCGGCTCGCCCGATCCGGCATATCGTTGGTCTGCCCGTCACGAACGCGCTGTGCGACCTCTGCCGCGGTCAGGCCGGGTGCGCGCGCTTGCTGCTCGGTGATCGACATGTCCGACAGCCTAGAGCGTTTCCGGCGAATCGGACGGCACCCGGGCCCGGGCCCACGGGCGGGCAATCGTCCGGCATCCGGCCGTGTGCGCGGCGGGAAACCGGCGATCGGCGATGCGACGGGTGAGTGCGACCAGATCGTCGCCCCGGTATCGCCCCGCCGCCTCGATTACGCCGCCCGGCACCGACAGCACCGCAGGGCTCAGTGGTCGGGAATCGGACCGTCGTCGGGTCCCGGCGCCACGACGTCGACGTGGTCGGGCAGCAGCGGCAGCACCGCGAAGGCGCCCGCGGCGGCATCCGGCGGCAGCGCCTGCACACTGCGAATTCCGGTGTGGGACGCCACACCTCGCAACTGAGCGAGGGTGCCGCGGACCACGAGGTTCACCGCGCACGCGCAGCCGGCGTGCAGGCGCGCGGCCAGCACCGCCGCGAGGCGGCGGGAGCGGTCGTCGTCGGCCTGGACGTGATCCATCGCGCCCGCGGCCGCCGCCTGCGCGGCCCGCAGCGCGGCGGTTCCGGCCGGGACCGGCACCGTGATCACCGGGGTGGACACGCGGTCGATCGGAACGTGATAGAGCACCTGCGAAATACGCAGTCCCGCACCGAGGTCGACGACCTCATCGGTGCTCAGGCCGGTGCTCGCGGTCACCAGCGCCCAGCGGGGCGCGGTATCGGCGCCGGACAACGATTCGTGCGCGCGCTCGAGATAGTCGGCGACGCGTTCACCGGAGTCCGGCCCGAGCCGGTCGGTGCCGAGGACCGACGCGCGCGGCGGCCGCGCCCAGCCCAGGGCGACCACGACGATCAGCAGCACCACCACGACACCGAAACCGGCTGCGGGGCGCCACTTCTCACTCACCGGCCACCTCCGTCACGCCGCGCGCAGCACATCCAGGGCGTGCGCCAGATCGTCGGGATAGTCGCTGGTGATCTCGACCCAGCGGCCGTCGGCGGGATGGGCGAAGCCGAGACTGCGCGCGTGCAGCCACTGCCGCTGCAGACCCAGCCGCTCGGCCAGTCGCGGATCGGCGCCGTAGGTGAGATCACCGCAGCAGGGGTGGCGGATCGCCGAGAAGTGCACGCGGATCTGATGGGTGCGCCCGGTTTCCAGGTGGATGTCGAGCAGACTCGCGGCCTGGAACGCCTCGACGGTGTCGTAGTGGGTGACACTGGGCCGGCCGTCGGCGGTGACCGCGAACTTCCAGTCGTTGCCGCGGGCCCGCCCGATCGGGGCGTCGATGGTGCCGCTGGACGGATCCGGATGTCCCTGCACCAGTGCGTGATAGCGCTTGTCGACCGTGCGCTGCTTGAAGGCCCGCTTCAGCACCGTGTAGGCGTGCTCGGACTGCGCCACCACCATCACCCCGGAGGTGCCGACGTCGAGCCGGTGCACGATGCCCTGGCGTTCGTGCGCGCCGGAGGTCGAGATGCGGTATCCCATCGCGGCCAGCCCGCCCACCACGGTGGGACCCGACCAGCCGACACCGGTGTGCGCCGCGACGCCGACCGGCTTGTCGACCGCGACGATGTCGTCGTCGGCGTAGAGGATCTTCATGCCCTCGACCGGAGTGGCCTCGACGGTGAGTTCCCGTTTCGGTTCGGGGAACTCGACTTCCAGCCAGGCCCCGGCCACGAGCCGGTCGGACTTCCCGGCCGCGGCGCCGTCGATCTGCACCGAACCGTCCTCGGCCAGTGCGGCGACCGCGGTCCGCGACAGCCCGAGCAGCCGCGAGAGCCCGGCGTCGACCCGCATGCCGTCCAGCCCGTCAGGGATCGGCATGGCTCGTGTTTCCCTCATTCGCCTGCCTTCCCGTCCCGGGCGCCGGCGCCCCGATCATCGTCGTGGCCGGCACGGGTGCCGTCGGGTTCGAAGCCGAACACCGTCAGCACCACCAGCAGAATCGCCCCGCACACGATCGAGGAATCGGCGACGTTGAACACCGGCCACCATTTGGTGACGGCGATGAAGTCGATCACATGTCCCTGCAGCGGACCGGGTGAACGGAACAGCCGGTCCACCAGATTGCCCAGCGCGCCACCGAGGACCAGGCCGAGACCGATCGCCCAGCTCAGCGAGCGCAGGGTGCGGCCGATGCGGATCACCCCGATCACGACGGCGACCGCGATCAGGGTCAGCAGCCAGGTCATGCCAGTGGCCATCGAGAACGCCGCGCCGGAATTGCGGATCAGGGTCAGGCGCACCACGTCACCGATGATCGAAATCGGTTCGCCGGGCGTCATCTTCGCCACCACCAGCGCCTTGGTGCCGAGATCCAGGGCCAGCACGACGGCGGCGATCACCAGCAGCCACGGCAGGCGGCGCGGGAAGGCCGCGGGCGCGCCGGAAGGCCCCGCAGCGGATTCGGCCGCCGCATCGTCGGCGGTCCCGGAGGCGCTCACGGCCCCTTCGCGGTCGCTGCGGTCCGGCGCGTTTCCGTCCGGCGCAGTCTCGTTCGTCCCGGCCTCGCCGCGAATGGCCGCATCCGAGGCGTCCGGCGCCGGAGTGGAGTCCGCGCCGCTGCCGCGCGTGCCGGGTCCGTCGTCGCGGTCGGCGCCCCGATCCGCCGCGGATTCGCGCGGGGGTTCGTCGGGGTCGTCGAGGTGCTGCTCACGCGGCCGGTCCGTATTCACAGCTAGACATCATTCCTTATCACGTCATCGCCGGTTCGCGGTGCTGTCACCCAGCACGTGGGCGGCCGGGGAGTCAAAGCTGTTTTTCAGGAACCGGTCGTACCCTGATCGGCGTGACGGTGTTGTCTTCCCACTCCTGCGCCTCGGTGACCGGTCTACGCCCCGCGGGCGCGCCCGGCCGGGGCCCGAATCCGCGCGCGGTGCGCTCGGGAGTGCTGTTGATGGTGCTGGCGGTGACCCTGTCCGCGCTCGGCGTCGGTTGCAGCGACGGGACCGAGGCCACCAGCGACGCCGAGGTCGAGCCCTCGGGTTTCGGCAAGGAGGTCACCCTGCCGATCTCCGCCGCGGTCGCGACCCTCGTCACTCCGGGCGAGGAACCGCACGCTCCGCTGCGCCCGGCCGTGCGCCCGGGCACCTCCCAGCAGGTGACCCTGCGCACCGACCACCACGTCGAACAACAGATCAACGATCAGGCGGTGCGGGACTTCTCACCGCCGTCGGTGACCATTCCGCTCACCGCGGACGCGAAGGCCGACGGCGTGGACCTCGTCCTCGGCACGGCCACGTCACCGGACCCGGCCTTGGATCAGCAACTGCTGGCCGCCGACGGATCCCACGCCGGTATCGAGTTCACCGACCTCGGCGCCGTCACCGCGTTGCGGATGGCACCGGCCCCGTCGACGCCCGACACCGCCCGCGCCGCCATCGAACAGGCCTTCTACCAGGCAGTGTACGAGGCGATCGCCTTCCCCGCCGATGCGGTCGGCGAGGGTGCGGTGTGGACGGTGCATCAGCGCGTCTCGGGAGTGGTTCCGCTGGACCAGATGACGACCGCGACGCTCACCAAGCGCGACGGCAATCTGCTGACCATCGCCCTCGACATCACCCAGACGCCCACATCGGCCACCTGGCAGCTGCCCAACAATTCCGGCGACCTCGACATCATCGACTATCTGATGCGCGGTGCGGGCACCATCACCGTGGATCTCGGCCTGCCGCTACCTGTTTCGGGTGCGATCACCATCGGCGGCAATCAGTGCTACCGCGATCCGCACACCGATGTGCTGCTGCGCCAGGACGTCCGGACGCAGGTGCGATGGGGCGAGTGAATCGCGCCGCGGTCGTGCTCGCGGGCGTCGTCGTCGGCGTGAGCGCATGCGGGCACCACGACGATTCGCTGCCGTCGCTGCCCACGACGGCGACCGTACCGCCGATCACCGCCCCGGCCATCACCGATTCCGATGCGCTGCGGGCGCGATTGCTCACCCCGGCCGATCTGCCCCCGGGTTTCACGCAGCTCGAGGACGCCTCGGCCGGCAACGGACAGACGCCGCCGGACCGCTCCCGCACGAATCCGGCCGAATGCGCGAAAGTCCTGGCGCCGATGGGCGATCTGTACAGCGGGTCGTCCGCCCGCGGCGCGGTGCACTACTCGTCGCCGAACTTCGCCAGTATCGACATCGATATCGCCAGCTACGCCGACGGCAATGCGGCGCAGGCGTTCGCGGCGGCGCAGAAACTACTGCGCGACTGCCGTGCCTATTCCGGCACCGACGCCGACGGCACCTCCGTCGACTACCGGCTGGGCGGGCTCGATCAGCCGAAGGCCGGTTCGGCGTCGACCTCGTTCCAGGTCCACACCACCAGCGGCGGCATGTCGCTGTATTCCGCGGCCACGATCGCCGTCGTCGGCAGCAGCGTGGTGCAGATCGCGGAAACCTCACCGGCACAGGTGGATCCGGCCTCGCTGCAGGACCTCACGGCCAAACAGGTCCGGCGACTGGACGGTGTCGCCGGACCCTGACGGCCCCCGCGGCCTCAGCCCCAGGCGGTGTTGATGTGGCCCGGATTCCACATGCCGCCGTGGGTCTCCCGGGTCACCGTGGGCACCGCGGCGGTCGCGGAGGTGTCCCGCGGTGTCAGGCGCTGCAGCTCACCCCAGTCCCGGCGCCAGTCGTCCTTCAGGTAGGTGGCCAGGGTCTGCGAGCTCAGCAATTGCTGGCTCCAGCCCAGCGGGCCGCCGCCGTCGTGGCTCTCCCACAGTGTGGTGTCGTGGGCGGCGGTGCGATCGGGCAGGATGCGCCAACTCGGCACCTGCGCGATCCCGTCGCGGTGGTCGTAGGGCCGCTGGCACGGGAACTGCAGTCCGACCGCCCAGTCCAGCAGCACCGGGCTGTGCGAGCCCACCATGTCCTGCAGGCTCGTGGTGCGCGGGACGCGCGGCGGCGTCAGCGCCACCCACTGGCTGGGGTCGCGGCTGGTGTCCTGGGCGACGATGCGGATCACATCGGCCTGCGGCGGAATCTGGCCGAACGGCACCCGCAGGTTGCGCCACGACGGCGTCGGCCCGATGTCGACCGGGATCACCGAGCCCAGTGCGTGCGCCTCGGTCGGTGAATCGCTGGCGCCGTATTCGATCTCGACCCGCTGGCCGGGGGTGACCACGCCGTCCTTGTCGATCGAGCGGATGCGCCCGGCCGCGGTGATCGCCACGATCCCGGTGCGCTCGGCGGCCGGGGGCAGCCGGTACCAGCCTGTGGTGAGCTCGGCCGGATCCTGCTCACCGGCGGTGCCCAGTTCCGGGGTGGTGGCCGAGTCCAGGCCGTAAGGCAGTGGCGCACCGGCGGTTTGGGTGCCGGCCTCGCTCTGGTTCTTCCCGCTGTCGAAGGCGCTGGAGATACTGCTGCTGTTGGTCGGCTCCCCCTGCGGGGTCAGATCGCCGACCCCGTTGGGCACGAATCCGGTGGCGCCGGCGGTGAAGGTCGTCTGCGGGTCACCGGTCAGCGGCGTCAGCATCGAGGCGTTGGGATCGGTTTCGACGAGGACGTCGTCGGCCAGTCCGCACGGTTTGCCCAGTACCGCATCCACATTGGAACGGGCCAGCGAGAACGCCGGATACTGGGCGACCGCGCCCTTGGCGAACGAGGCCATCTCGAACACCACCAGCAGCGCCGCGGCCACGGTCAGCGGCGGAATCTTCGCCCATCGCCACGCCGACCGCGAAATCCGGTGCGGGGTACCGGGTTCCGGTGCGCGCACATGCCACCATCCGGCCAGGGCCAGCAGCACCACGGCCACGGCGAGGAAGACCTTGCTCAGCCCGAAGCCGTGGATCGACGGCGGTTTGTCCCACCACGGAATGCCGTAGCTGGACACGTACCACCATTCGTTGACGCTGGTGAAGATCTGCGCCATCACCAGGGCGACCACGGCGCCGAACAGCGCCCGGTTGCGCGGCGACCGCATCACCCGCGGGCCGACCGCGACGGCGGTCAGCACCGCCACCGCACCCGCGAGTCCCGCGTACACGCCGTTGTGGTGGGTGAATTTGGTGGGCGTGGTCGCCATCAGCAGCATCGACGCGAAGGTGATGCCGAGCAGCCGGCGCGCCGGCCCGCCCGCGGTGAACGGGATGCGCCCGCCCTTGCGCAGCAGAACGAACACGCAGACCAGCAGGCCCAGCCACATCGCCACCATGCCGAAGCGGCGCCCGATCGAACCGTCGGCGGTCGGCATGAACAGCCACTGATAGTTCAGGTAGTCGTTGTACCAGGGGTCCGACGGGCCGACCGCGGTGTGCACGCGGCGCATCTCGAACATCGCCGAGAGCGGCTGCACCGAGAACGCGAAGGCCAGCACCAGGGCTCCGGCCGCGGCCAGCGGCGCGAGCAGAGACCCGTAGCCGTACCCCACGGCCCAGCGGGAACGACGCTCACCCGTAAGCGGATCGGCGGCCAGATCGCGCGCCCGGGCACTGCCGAAGCGGAACACCGAGCGCATCCCGGCCAGCAGCGGCGCCACGCAGATCACACCCGAGGGCGCCGCGGTGAAACTGAACGCCGCCACCAGAATCGCGATCGCATACGGCAGCAGACGCCGGGTCGCGATGGCACGTTCCACGAAACACCAGGTGAGCAGGACGCAGACCGCGATCACCGGTTCCGGCCGCAGACCGTTGTTGTAGGGCAGCCAGACCGCCAGGAAGATCAGCGCACCGGTCCACACCGCCACCCGGTCGTGTCGCACCGCCACACCGAGGCGGGGAATCACCTCCCGGCTCAGCGCCAGCCAGGTGACCACACCGGCCAGCAGCGTCGGAATCCGCATCCACGGACTGGCGGTGCTGATCTCGGTCATATGCGCGATGATGTCGTACGGCGGTGTGCCGACGGGGTTTTCGGGCACGCCGAAGAACCGGAAGTAGTTCGCCATATAGCCCGACACCAGCGACGCGCGCGCCATGCCGAACTGATAGCCGTCGTCGGAGGTGGTCGAGCCGATGAAATGCCAGATCACCAGACCGCCCAGGACCACGGCGTCGACCGCGCCGAAGCTCCACCACCGCTGCGGCAACCAGCGCCGGATGCGCCGGCCGTCGAGCCGGTCCAGACGGAACAGCGCGGCCAGCGCGATGAGGGTGAACACCACCGCCAGCACCGTCGCGATGCGCTTGATCACGGTGGGCACCACCGAGAATCGGCTGTCGACCTGGGCGGTGACACTGGTTCCGGCGGCCCGGGTCAGGTCGCTGTACACACCGACCAGCTGCGGGCGCCAATCACCCTGCAGCGTCACCGGTTTCGCCTCCGTGCCGGTGAAAGTGGCTGTGGTGTGGGAGATTTCGGAATGCACGGTGAACGCGCAGTCGACGCCGAGCCGGTCCACCGGCACACTGGCCAGAGACTGATTGCGCAGCACCGCTTCGAACTGGCCGGGCTTACCGTCGGTGCCGGGCCGCACCCGCGCGACGAAACCGTAGCGCTCCAGGTCCGGGGCGCCGGACGGCATGGTCGCGGTCAGGGTGGAGCCCTGGGCGGGCAGCTGCGCGAGCGCCGCGCACGGAACGGTGGCGTCGAAGGTCAGCGGAGCATAGGAGACCAGCGGCGCGTCGATGCCGCGGGTCGAGCCCTGCTGCGGCCACGACAGCGTGGTGTGGTCGATCTGCACCGGCAACAGCGGCACGGCGATGGCGCACAGGGCGCCCAGGAGACCGGCGATCAGCGCGATCGGCTGGGCCCAGCGAGCTTGTCGTGACCGGTCGACCCGGTGTCCCTGTCCTGCCGCGGGCGTGTCGTCCGCCCTCACCATCGTGTCGGTCACGGAGGCAGATGCTAGCGCGGGGTGTCGGGGCCGAACGAAGTCGTCCGACCTTTCTCAGTCTTTGTTCAGTTTCGTTGTGCGTCCGGCACGGCATCGCCCCTCGTCATCGCGCTGGGACGACTCGGGCCGGCGTTCCGCGCGGAAACGCCGGCCCGGGCCGGTACGACGAGACCTACTCGCACGCGGGCGACTGCTGGCCCAGGTTCTTCAGTCCGGCGCAGGCCCAGCTCTTCTGCAGCTTCCAGCTGTTGCCCTGGGCGACGAACGGCACGTCGGCCTTGGTGGGCGCACCGCCGTTGACGGAGAAGTCCACCTTCGCGGTCAGCGTGTCGCCGCCGAGATACGCCACATCGGTGACGTTGATCTTGGCGTTGTTCTGCTGATACGCGTCGGTCAGCTTCTGCATCATCTCGGGGTCCTTGGCGAGGGCGTCCTGACCGTCCTCGAGCCACTGCGCCTTCTGCGCGGCCGGCACGCCCGGGTCCAGCGCCTGCGCCAGCTCCGAGTTCAGATCGGCGACCGTGGGCACCGGCGGCACGTTGGCGGCCGAGGTGGCGGCGGCCTTGGTCGTGGTGGACTTGTGGCTCGAGTGCTTGTCACCGCTACCGCAGGCCGACATGCCGAGCGCAGCCACGACTGCCAGGGTGGCGACCGCGATGCGTCCAGTCATCTGAAGCTTCAATGCTCGTCCTTTGCGTTCGAGTTGGTCTGGTTCCGTTCACGTGACAGCTCCCACCCGACCGGCGGCAGTGCACGAGTGGCCTCACGCTACCCGCCAAATTTCAACGAAGACTAAGGAGCGGATCGGCCGGGGTGAGATCGTCATCGTCGGCAGCGAACGTATACGCCGGGCCCGGCCCTGTCGAGCGGGTCTCGAATCGGACGGTGACCCGGCCGTGCCCGCTGCCCTGTACCCAGCCGTGGCCATACCGGGGATGGCCGACATCGCGTCCGGGATACCAGAACTCGGTGGTGTAGGAACGCGTCGGCGGCGGCACGACCGGCTCGGCCGCGAGCGCCGGTGCGGCGATCGGTTCCTCGAAGACCGCGGCGCCCACCGCACCCGTGTCGCGATCCAGCTCGGGGAACAGCGATTCCTGCCGCACCGCCGACAAACCGCCGAAACCCACGCCCACCAACCGAATCGAGCCCAGTTCGACGGGATCGATGGCCGAGCGCTGCGCCGCGGCGGTGAGCGTGGCCGGATCGGTGGTGGCATAGGGCAGCGTGAGCGAGCGCGTCACGATGCTCATATCGCTCTTCTTCAATTTCAGGACCACCGTGCGGGCCGCGCGGCCGTCGCGCAGCAGCCGCCGGTGTGCGGCCTGGGCCATCGCCTCGATCGCCGGGCGCAGCTGCGCCAACGTGACGATGTCGGTCTCGTAGGTGGTTTCGGCGCTGATCTGTTTGGCCTCGGCCCGCTCGGCGACCGGCCGTTCGTCGATACCGCGAGCGAGCCGGTGCAGCGCCGCGCCGACACTGCCGCCCAGCAGCGAGACCGCCTCCGGCTCGGGCAGCGCCGCGAACGCACCGACGGTTTCGATGCCCACCGAACGCAGCCGATGTTCGGCCACCGGCCCGATCCCCCACAGTTTGCGCACGGGCAGCCCGGCCAGCAGCGCCTGCTGTTCGGCCGGTGAAATCACCCGCACCCCATCGGGTTTCGCGAGTCCGGACGCGATCTTGGCCAGCTGTTTGCCGGTGCCGGCGCCGACCGAGGCCACCAGCCCGGTTCGCTCCCGCACCGATTGCCGCAGCCGCTCACAGAATTCGCGCACCTGCCGGACGTCGGCGCCGGCGAGTTCGGCGGGCTCACCGAACGCCTCGTCGAACGACAGCGTCTCGAGCACCGGAATCCACGACCGCAGCGTCTCGAAGACCTGCCCGCTGACTTCGCCGTAGACCACCCCGCGCGGCGGGATCACCACGGCGGTGACGCCGACCAGCCGGCGCGCCTGATGCATGGGCATCGCCGACCGCGCGCCGAAGACCCGCGCCTCGTAGCTGGCGCCGGCGACGACGCCCCGGCCGCCCATCCCGCCGACGAGTACGGGCCGGCCCCGCAATGTCGGGCGGGTCAGCTGTTCGACCGAGGCGAAGAAGGCGTCCATATCGATATGCAGCACCCAGCGCCGCGCCGCCACCGTGTCGGCTCCGAAATTGCTGTCGGATTCCTGTGCGTGCAGATGCACTGCCGGCCCACCCCCGGTACCCGCACCGACCCCGGCGGATGCGCGCTGACCAGGCACGAGACCGCCGGTAGCCGCGTCGGGGGCAGAGTGCATACCCGGAAATCTACGCGTGGGCACCGACATATCCGGCAGCGGAAGTGTGTGATGATCGGTTCATGACCATCCGCAAGGCAGTGATCCCAGCCGCCGGCATCGGCTCCCGCCTGCTGCCGCTGACCAAGGCCATCCCCAAGGAGATGCTGCCGGTCGGCGACAAACCGGTGATCGAGCACACCGTGCGGGAGCTGGTAGCCTCCGGCATCACCGATATCACGATCGTGGTGAGCGGCGGGAAGTCCCTGATCCAGGACCATTTCCGCCCCAATCCGGCATTGGTGGCGCAGCTGCGCGCCGACGGTAAATCCGCCTATGCCGACGCCGTGGAAGAGGTCGGCGAACTCGGCCGGCTCGGCCACATCACCTATCTGGACCAGCACGGTCCCTACGGCAACGGCACGCCCGTGCTCAACGCCGCCCGCGCACTGGGCGACGAGCCGATGCTGGTGTTGTGGCCCGACGACGTCTTCGTCGCCGAGATACCCCGCGCGCAGCAGCTCATCGACGCCTACAACAAGACCGGCTCGCCGGTGCTGGCGCTGATGCCGATGGATCCGGCCGACTCCCAGCGTTACGGCGTGCCGGTGGTCGAGGATTCCTTCGAGCCCGGCCTCATGCGCATCAGCGGGCTCCGGGAGAAGCCGAAGCCGGAGGACGCGCCCTCGGCCTACGCCGCGATCGGCGGCTACGTCGTGACCCCCGGCATCGTCGACGAACTGCGCAAGCAGGTCGACCAGTGGTACACCCACCGCACCGGTGAGGTGTATCTGACCGACGCGATCAACGTGTTCGCCGCCTCGAACCCGGTCTACGGACAGGTGATTCGCGGCCGCTGGTACGACACGGGCAATCCGGCGGACTACCTGGTCGCCCAGTTCGCCTCCGCGCTCAGCCATCCCCAGTACGGGCCGCTGCTGCGCGATCTGTGCAACGAGTGAGACCGAGCGGTCAGCCGCCGTCGGCGGCGTTGTAGCGCTCCAGGTAGGCGGCGAGCTGGGCGACGTCGCGATCGTCCCAGTCGCGGAAACGCTCGCTCACGGCGGCACTGCGCGCTCGTTCGGAGTCGGCCGCGACGCGCCTGCCCTCCGGCGTGGCGCGCAGGACGTGATTGCGGCGGTTGGCCGGGTCGACCTCCTTGACGAGGTAGCCCTGCTTCTCCAGCGCCGCCACCTGCCTGCTCATCGTGGACTTGTCGAGCACGAAATACTCGGCCAGTTCGGCGGCGAGGCAGCCGTCGCGCGCGATCACCAGGTCGAGAATGCTGTAGGCCACCAGCGGCAGCTCGGGATACAGCTCGGCGGCGCGCCCGCGGGCGCGGCGGGCGAACGCGGTGAGCTCCCGCTGGATTGTCTGAATCGCCACAGTGCGGGACGGGTATGACTGCGACCCCTTCATGGTTGTATAGTACAACAAACAATAGTTGTATTTACCAACCTTTGGAGTGACGTTCATGTCCCTGCACCAGCTACGGCACATGGCCGGACATCTGCTGACCCCGCTGCTCATGTGCCTGGGTATGGGCCTGGCCTATCTGGGTGCCTTCCACCAGCCCGAGCCCCACCACGTGCAGGTCGCGATCGTCGGCGACAGCCCCCAGGTCAAGGTGATGGCACAGACGCTGAAGGACCGGGCCGGTGACGCGCTCGACGTCGTCACGATCGCCGATCGCGCCGATGCCGTGGACCGGTTGCAGCATCGCGATCTGGCCGGCGCCTTCGTCCCCGATGCGCAATCCCCCGAACTGCTTGTCGCCAAGGCGAATTCGGATACCACCGCCATGGCCGTCGAGACGGTGTTCGGCGCCGTGACCGCCCAGCAGAATCTGCCGCTGCGCACGATCGACATCGCGCCCTCCGCCTCGGGCGACCCGACCGGACAGGGCCTGTTCTTCGTGCTGGTCGCGCTCAGTATCGGCGCCTACGGCAGCGTGGCGGCGATCAGCGTCGCCGGCGCGGGCACGCGCATGGCCGTGCGGGCGCTGACCGCGGTGGCCACCTCGTTCGTCGTGAGTGTGATCGGCATCGTGCTGGCGGGACCGGTCTTCCACATCGTCGACCACGACTACGCCTCGATCTGGGCGATGGCCTGGTTGTACGCCGCGGGCATCCTCTTCATCGGCATCGGCCTGCACCCGTTCCTGAAGCGCTGGACCACGCTCGCGATGATGGTGCTGTTCGTGATGCTGAACTTCACCACCTCCGGCGGCATCTACCGCCCCGAACTGCAGAACGGCTTCTTCGGCGCCCTGCATTCGTTCTGGAACGGCGCGGGCTTCGTCGAGGGCGCCCGCAGCCTGCTCTACTTCGACGGCAACGGCGGCCTCGGCGGCCGGATCGTGAGCCTGGCGCTGTGGTTCGCGGCCGGTGTGGTGCTGGTGCTCGTGGGCGGCGCCTACGAACGCCGCCGCGCGGCCGCACAGTCCCCGGCGCATGTGCCAGCGCACGCGGCCATGTCCGTAGCGGCCCATGCTGCAGCACAGGATTCCGCGCGGGCAGTGCCCGCCGGTGCGTCGGCGGCGGCCCCGGCCCATGCGGCAGCACCCGCAGCTGCGGCGCCCATGTCCGGGAACGCCGCGTCGGGTGAAGATTTCGACGAGGACTCCGACGCCGAGGAGGAAATCGAGCAGGCGGTCGGCGTCTGAGCTCGCGCCGCCGTGCGATAGGGCTGCGGCGATCGCGATCGGCGACGCGCGCACACACCACCGAGTGCCCGGGCTGCGGTACGAGAATCCGCCGCCCGGGCACCCGTCTCAGAAGAAGCGCCGGATCGCGTAGATGTCGAATTCGCTCAGCGGCGTCAGTCCGATCGGCACACCGGGCCCGTAGGCGTTGAGCAGCATGCCGCCGCCGGCGTAGATGCCCTCGTGGGAGCCGTCGGTGTTCACGATGACCACGTCGCCGGGCATCATCGCGCCGAGCGGCACGGCGCTGCCCGCGGTGGCCTGCTGCCAGGTCGTGCGCGGCAGCATGATGCCGACCTGCCGGAACGCCCACTGCACCAGTCCGGAGCAGTCGTAGGCGTCGGGCCCGGTCCCACCCCATTCGTAGGGCTTGCCGGCCTGGGAGCCGGCGATGCTCAGGGCGATCGACGCCCGCGGGCTGGGCAGCGGGAGCGCCGCGGAACCGCTGGCACTGCCGGACGCCGATCCGCTCCCCGAGCCGGAGCTGCTGCCGGTGTCGAGGGATCCGGAGGAACTGCCGGTGTCGGCGGGCTCGGCGCTCGCCGGGCCTGCCCACATTGATACGGAGACGGCCGCGGCGATCGCGGCCAGGAGATAGCGGGTGTATCTGCGGCGCGAGGATCCGCGCACGGATGACGGTGCCATGTGCTCGCCCTTCGTATGACATGCATCCACCACGGCACGCCGACCGGCGATTACACAGCACACAGCATGGACTTGGGATGGCCGCTTCCCCACGGGCATCTCAGCCGGTCAAATACCTGGTAGTGCAGTTTTTCAGCGGGGGTCGATCCGGGAAAAACACCTAAGCTCAACTAAAGAATGACGGTTGCTGTGACATAGCTGTTTTAGCGCAAGTCACATCCACACCACAAGTACCAACCCGCAACCGTGATCCGTTCCGGCCCCACCGGACACATCCCAGGTCATATCGGTAATCGGTGTGCCACACACCGCGCCCACACCTGTCGCCCCACCCGGCGTCGATGTGTCACCCCCGTCTACCTGGGTATACGTGGCCCCGACCGGAGCCGACTCGGCCGATCCTGACGTGACGCCTCAGGCTCGAGGCACCATCGAGCTCTTCCCTCGTGATTGCGGGCGCGGAAGGTCCCCAGCCGAGCCGATGGGGTGATGCGATCAGGGCCCACGCGACTCCGCCGGCACCGCACACGCGCTTGCCCGCGGAGCTGTGAGGCGGGCGGAGGATCGGGTAGTGCCGAACGAGCCCGGTCCGGCGAAGCGGACCGGGCTCGTTGCGGTATTCGCGCTCAGGCCTTGGCGATCGCGGCGCGCACGCCGCCGACCACATCGGCCGCCTCGGCGCCCGCGGGCGCGAAATTCAACTCGGTGGCGAGGATCTCCCCGGCGATGAGGTCACGATGGGTCCGCGCCCACTCCGCGCGCTCCTGCGGCACCTCCAGCACCACGGTGATGCGGTCGGAGACGTCGAGTCCCAGCGACTTGCGAGTCTCCTGCAGGTCGCGGATCAGGTCGCGCGCCCAGCCCTCGGCCTCGAGTTCCTCGGTGACCTCCGAATTCAGCACCACCAGGCCGGCATTGCCCGGCAGAGCGGCGGTGGATTCGGGTTCGGCCGCCACCAGGCGCTGGGTGTACTCCTCGGGCAGCAGCGCGATGCCGTCGTCGTGGCCGGGCACCAGCGCCTTGACCACACCGTCGTCCTCGCGCCACTGGCCGGCCTTCACCGCCTTGATCACACCCTGGACGTCCTTGCCCAGCCGCGGACCGGCGGCGCGGGCGTTGACGACCAGTTCGAACCGGCCGTGCGCGGCCACATCGGTGGTCAGGTCCACCTTCTTGACGTTGACCTCGTCGGCCACCAGATCGGCGAACGGACGCAGCCGCTCGGCATCCGGCGCGGCGATGGTGACCTCGGACAGCGGCAGCCGCACCCGCAGGTTCTGCGCCTTGCGCAGGCTCAGCACCGTCGAGCACACCGACCGCACCTCGTCCATCGCCGACACCAGCTCCGGATCGCGCGGCAATTCGGTCTCACCCGGCCAGTCGGTCAGATGTACCGACCGCTCCCCTGTCAGCCCGCGCCAGATCACCTCCGTGATCAGCGGCAGCAGCGGAGCGGCCAGCCGGCAGGTGACCTCCAGCACGGTGTGCAGGGTGTCGATGGCATCGCGGTCCTCCTCCCAGAACCGCGAACGCGACCGGCGCACATACCAATTGGTGAGCGCGTCGGCGAACGACCGCAGTTCGTCACAGGCGGTGGCGATGTCGTAGACCTCGAGCGCCTCCGTCATCACGTCCCGGGCCGCGGCCAGTTTGGCCAGGATGTAGCGATCCAGCACATGCGCCGAATCCGTCCGCCACACACCGGGTTTCGAGGCGTAGAGCTGCAGGAACGTCCACGCGTTCCACAGCGGGCGCAGCGCGTGGCTCACCCCTTCGCGGATGCCGCGTTCGGTGACGATCAGGTTGCCGCCGCGCAGCACCGGTGACGCCATGAGGAACCACCGCATGGCATCGGAGCCGTCGCGGTCGAACACCTCGTTGACGTCGGGGTAGTTGCCCTTGGACTTGGACATCTTCAATCCGTCGTCGCCGAGCACGATGCCGTGCGCCACAACGGATTTGAACGCCGGGCGATCGAACAGCGCGGTCGAGAGCACGTGCAGGTTGTAGAACCATCCCCGCGTCTGCCCGTTGTACTCGACGATGAAGTCCCCGGGGCTGTGCGCTCGAGCAACGGACGTGCCCGAAGTGTTCGATGTGACGGCTCCGCCGTCGAACCACTCCTTGTTCTCGAAGGGGTAGTGCACCTGCGCGTACGGCATGGACCCCGACTCGAACCAGCAGTCGAGCACCTCGGGCGTGCGCCGCATCATCGACTTCCCGGTGGGGTCGTCGGGATTCGGGCGCACCAGTTCGTCGATGCCCGGCCGGTGCAGATCCGCCGGGCGCACGCCGAAGTCGCGCTCCAGTTCGTCCAGCGAGCCGTACACGTCGACGCGCGGGTAGGCCGGATCATCGGAGATCCACACCGGGATCGGCGCACCCCAGTACCGGTTGCGGCTGATGTTCCAGTCGCGCGCGTTCTCGAGCCACTTGCCGAACTGGCCGTCGCGGATGTGCTCGGGCACCCAGGTGATCTGCTGGTTCAGCTCGACCATGCGGTCGCGGAATTTCGTGACCGCCACGAACCACGAGGGCACCGCCATGTAGATCAGCGGTTGACCGGATCGCCAGCTGTGCGGGTAGGAGTGCTCGATCGTCTCGTGCCGCAACAACTTTCCGGCGGCCTTGAGGTCCTTGATGATGACCGGATTGGCGTCGAACACCATCAGGCCCTCGTACGGCGGCACCATCGAGGTGAACTTGCCGCCGGCGTCGAGCGGCTGCACCACCTCGATACCGTTGGCGGAGGCGACGTCCATGTCCTCCTCACCGAAGGCGGGCGCCAGATGCACCACGCCGGTTCCGGAGTCGGTGGTCACGTAGTCGGCGTTCAGCACGCGATGCGCGTTGGGGTGGCCGAGGAAGAAGTCGAACGGCGGCCGATAGCGCAGGCCCGCCAGCGCCGCGCCCGAATGCTCCGACAGCACCTCGAGCCCGTCGTCGGCGGTGCCGAGTTCGCGGGCGTAGTGCGCGACCCGCTCGACGGCCAGCACGTACCGCTTGCCGTCCTTGCCGCGCACGTGGGCATAGGTGATGTCCGGGTGGACCGCGATCGCCAGGTTCGACGGCAGGGTCCACGGCGTGGTGGTCCAGATCAGCGCGTTGGCACCGTCGAGTTCGCGCAGCGGATGGTCGGGGGCGACCTCGAGCAGCATGTCGACGGTGACCGCCGGATCCTGGCGCATCCGGTAGGCGTCGTCGAGGCGCGCCTCCTGATTCGACAGCGGCGTCTGCTCGTACCAGCTGTAGGGCAGCACCCGGAAGCCTTGGTAGACAAGGCCTTTGTCGTACAGCGACTTGAACGCCCACATCACCGACTCCATGAAGTCGAGATCGAGGGTCTTGTAGTCGTTGTCGAAGTCGACCCAGCGCGCTTGGCGTGTCACATACTCGCGCCACTCATTGGTGTAACGAAGCACAGAGGATTTACACGCGGCATTGAATTCCGCGAGGCCCATCGCATCGATCTGTGATTTGTCCGTGATACCGAGTTGCTTCTCCGCTTCGATTTCCGCGGGCAATCCGTGTGTGTCCCAACCGAAGCGCCGCTCCACGCGCTTACCGCGCATCGTCTGGAACCGCGGAACCAAATCCTTCACATATCCGGTGAGCAGATGTCCGTAATGCGGCAAACCGTTGGCGAACGGTGGCCCGTCGTAGAAGACGAACTCGTCGCACTTCTCGGCACGGTTGTCGATGCTGGCACGGAAGGTGTCGTCGGCGGCCCAGTAGTCCAGCACCCGGCGCTCGAGCTCCGGGAACGACACGCTCGCGCCCTGCCGCGAGCCGGCATCCGCATCGGTGAAGTCGACGCGGGGATAGGCGTTGCGGGTGGATGTCTCGTCCGCCATGGCGGCTGTGGTCTCCCTCGTGCCAGTGCGCGCGGTCGGCGCAGTCGGTGCACGGGGACGACGTCGGCGCCTGTGCGCCGCTGCCGCGGTACCACCCCGCTTGTCCGGCCGGATGTTCCGGGCGGACCTCTCGTCGCGAGCTGTGACGGGCTCACCCGTTCGGTTCTACTGGGCGCCTGCGGCGCCGTTCTTCCGAAGGCTCCCCGGTGATGGCCGGATCACTGCCGATCTACAGGTTTGATTGTAGCCAGTGCGGGCAACGTTATTTCCGTGCCCTGCTCCCTGCCCCGTTCAGCACGCCTGTGCCCGCTCAACGCTTGGCATGACGGCCGGGCCGTGTGTGCGGGTCGTCCTCGGGCTCACGCATGGCCAGCGCGCTGACCAGCAGCAGGATCGCACCGATCACGCAGACGACGATGCAACCCCACGCCCAGATCACCGATCCGGTGGTCAACGCCGTCACCAACAGGGCGAAGCCGATCGCGGCCAGGACGAGCGTCAGAACGAGCATGGTCACCCCCTAGGCGGGCAGGGCGGGCCGCGGCGCCCCGAGGGGCCGGGCGGCTCGGAGGAACTACGACCACACAGCGGCATGCGCCGGACCCCGTCGTATCGGCGGGGTGGCGGGCACCCGGGACGAGCTATTTGCCACCCTTGGCGAACGACGCCGGACCGTGGCTGTTGGATACCGCCTCGAAGGCCTCGCCACCGTCGACCGGCACGGCCGAACCGCGGTTCTCCAGCTCCTCGAGCTGCGATTCCAGGTAGGACTTCAGGCGCACCCGGTACTCGCGCTCGAACGTCTTCAGCTGCTCGATCCGGCTCTCCAGGACGCTGCGCTGCTGGGTGATGGTGGCCATGATCTCGGTGTGCTTGCGCTCGGCGTCGGCCTGCAGGGCGTCGGCCTTCTCCTTGGCCTGGCGGAGCTGGCTGTCGGAGCGGGTCTGCGCGTCCGAGAGCAGCGCATCGGCCTTCTGCCGTGCCTCGCCGACCATCGCGTCCGAACGGGTCTGCGCTTCGCTGACCATTCGCTCGGAATTCGCCCGGGCGTTGGAGAGCAGCTGCTCGGCCTCGGCCTTGGCGTCGGTGGTGAGCCGGTCGGCCATTTCCTGCGCCAGGCTCAGCACCTTCGCGGCCTGGAGATTCGCATCCGCGGCGGAGTTGTCCTTGGGTGCCACCGGCGCGGCGGCCGGCACCGGCACCGGCGGCGCCACGGGGACGGGCTTCGGCGGTTCGGGTTGCGGCGGAGCGGATTTCACCGCCTGCGGCGCGGGCCGCGACTTCTTGGCATCCGCCAATTCGGCATCCAGCTCGGCAACCCGCTGGCGCAGGTCCGCATTCTCCTCGATGAGGCGCGAGAGCTCCTGTTCGACCAAGTCGAGGAAGGCGTCGACTTCATCCTCGTTGTAGCCGCGCTTCCCGATCGGCGGTTTGCTGAACGCGACGTTGTGCACATCGGCTGGAGTCAGCGGCATGGAAGGATCCCTTCGCGCTTCGTACGGAGATCTAACGTAGATCTTCTAGCAAGCTCTTCTTCTCGGCCCATTCTGTCACACCGGAGCTATCGGCTGCCCGAGCCTGCTGACGATGGACATCAGAATGAACACGATGAAAAGCAGAACCATAATCGACAGATCCAGTCGAATTCCTCCCAAGTTCACGGGAGGTATCAGGCGCCTCAACAGTTTCACGGGCGGATCGGTGATCGTGAAGATCACCTCGAGAACGACGGCGACGAACCCCCGCGGATGCCAGTCGCGCGCGAAGCTGCGGATGAACTCGACGATCACTCGGCTGATCAGCAACAGCCAGAAGAGGAACAAGAGCACATACAGCACCTGAAACAAGGCCACCTGTCCACTTTGCCTCAGATTCGATGTCCTGCAAACTCCCCGCGCCGTGCATTCGGCGTCCTTTCCCCCCACGCGGCTCACCCGACCGGGGCCGCCGCCGCGGCGCGGCACCCGGTTCGGGGTTATTTCTGGTTGTAGAAGCCGTTTTCGGCGATGCGGCGGCGCTCCTCGGCCGATACATCGACATCCGACGGTGAGAGCAGGAACACCTTGGTGGCCACCTTGTCGAACGAACCACGCAGCGCGAACGCCAATCCGGCGGCGAAATCCACCAGGCGGCGCGCGTCGGCATTGCTCATTTCGACCAGGTCCATGATCACGGGTGTACCGTCACGGAAACGCTCGCCGATGATCGCGGCCTCGGCATAGGTGCGCGGACGCAGTGTCGTGATCTTGGACAACGGACCTCCGTCCTCGAAGACGGGGGCGCGGCGCGGAGCCGGCTCGAACCGGGCGCGCTCCTCCATCCGCCGCTCTTCCATCCGCCGCTCGGCCTCGGGATCGACCGCCAGCGCACCGTGCGTGGTGCCACGCACCATCGGAGTGCCGCCGCCGAGTCCTCGCGAGCGGCCCGAGGGCGCGGATTCGATCCGGGTCGGACGGCGCAGCGGCTCGTAGCGGTCGTCGGAGTAGGACTCGTCGGCGAACTCCGAGCGGCGCGGCACCGTGTAGCCGGGCTGATAGGGCGCCTTGTACGCCGGCTCCGGGTAGCCCGGATCGTCGGCGAAGCGGTCGTCACCGAAGCGCGAGCGCGCGGCGTCGTACGGATCGTCGTCGAAACGCGAGCGGCGCACGCCGCGGTCGTCCGCACCCAGCGGACCACGGTCGTCGATACCCCGAGGGCCACGGTCGTCGACGTAGTCGTCTTCGTATTCCTCGAGCGGGACCATGCCGAAGTAGGCCTTGAACCTGTGCAGCGTACTCATGCTCCCACCTCACTAACGCTGGGCTCCAGCACGAGCATGCTCGTGGCTGCGCTGATGTCTCGCTCGCTACGCTCGCTCATCCTGGTCGACCTTCCTCCGGCCCCGACTGACCTGGGGTGTTGAAGTCCTGCTCAGTCCTCGTCAGCCCCAAGCATATGTTTCGAATGTGACTGATGAGGTTTCTTTGCTACTGCGAGGTTATCGGTCGTTCGCCCATGAGAGCAGTACCGACACGCACGCAGGTAGACCCGTGTCGAATGGCGACCTCGAGGTCGCCCGACATGCCCGCCGACAATTCGGTCGCGCCCGGATGCGTGGCCAGCAGGGCGTGATGCAGACCGGCCAGTTCGGCGAACGCCGCGTCCGGGTCCGCATCCAGCGGCGGAATCGCCATCAGGCCCGCGAGCTGCAGATTCTCCGATTCAGCGACCTGATCGGCGAGCATCGGGAGATCATCGGGGACGACGCCGCCGCGGGCCGGATCGCGATCCAGGCTCACCTGCAGTAGCACACGCAGCGGATCCGCGCGCGCTCCGTCCGCGCGCGCGGCCGCCGTGGCGGTGTCAAGGGCCCTCACCACTCGCTCCGAATCCACCGAGTGCACCGTATCGGCCCAGCGCACAACCGATTTCGCCTTGTTGCGCTGCAATCGGCCGATCATGTGCCAGCGCATCTGCGACAGATGTCCTAATGAGGCCACCTTGGCGGAGGCTTCCTGCTCCCGCGATTCGCCGAATTCCCGTCGGCCCAGCCGGTACAGGATCTCCACGTCGGAGGCCGGGAAGTATTTGGTCACCGGCAGCAACCGGACGCCGGCCCGATCGCGACCGGCGGCGCGGCACGCGGCGTCGATGCGGTCTTCCAGGCGGCCGAGCGCGGCGGCGAGTTCGGCCTCGCGCGATTGCGTCCCCGCCCCGGATTCTGTTGTGCCGATGTCGGATCCGGCGTGGTTCACTGCTGGTCCTCCATCCAGATCACCCCGGCGATGCGGCCTGTGGGCGCGCCGCGGCGGTGGCTGAACAGGGTTTCGTCGGTGATGGTGGAGCGCGGATCGACCGCGACGGCGCCGACACCGGCCGCCTCCAGCTGACGACGGATACCGGCCCGCAGATCCAGCCCGGGCGTTCCGCGCCGCGTCGTGGTGGCGCTGCCGGGCAGATGAGCCTCCACATCGTCGCGCATGGCGGCGGGCACCTCGTAGTCCTCGCCCCCGGCGGCCGGGCCCAGGAAGGCGCCGATGCGATGCGGCTGGGCACCGACCGATACCATCGCCTCCAGGACCTTCGGCACGATGCCGATGCGGGCGCCGACGCGTCCGGCGTGCACGGCCGCGATCACGCCGGCCTCGTCGTCGGACATCAGCAGGGGGACGCAATCGGCGGTGAGGACGACCAGCGCGAGATTCGGCACGGTGGTGACGAGCGCGTCGGTCACCGGTACCGGTTCGGTGCGCGGGCCGTCGACGATCTCGACGTTGCGGCTGTGCACCTGTTCCATCCAGACCAGACGGCCGGGCGGCAGGCCGATGCCCTCCGCGAGACGTATCCTGTTGCGCCGCACCGCTTCCGGATCGTCACCGACGTGGTCGCCCAGGTTGAACAAGTCGTAGGGCGCCACCGAGAACCCACCGGCCCGCGTGGTCGTCACCCGTCGCGTCCGAACCGAAGCCTGTGTCATATCTCCGAGATTAATAGGCTGCGCCGGTCCGGAGTCGAACGTGCCGCCGAGTGATGCGGAACGTATGTGACGGGGCGGCGGAACGGGGCACAGCGCGAGCATGCCCCGCGAAGTACCCACGGCGTGCGAGTTCATGCACACGACATTGCCGCCACACCACGGTGCCGCGTCCGCCATCAGCGGGCGCGACGCCTCCGCTCGCGGTGTTCGGTTTCACACGCCGTTGCCCGGGTGCCGGCGGCGCCGCCCCGGAGACCGGCATCACGCGGCCGCCCGGCACCGGGCCGCCGGAATTCCGGTGCCGCACGGGGTTTCGATCGCCCCGCGCGAGCCACGAACGCCGCTGCCCCCTCCGAAACGATCGGAGGGGGCAGCGAGAGCGGCGTCGTTACCGGCGCATGAAATCGGGGACGTCGACGTCGTCGGTGTCCTCGTCCGGCATCTGAATGTGCGAGCGGCTGTTGTGCGCGATGGTCGGCTCGGTGGCCGGGCGCGGTTCATAGGACGGGGCCGGGCCGCGGGCCGGCGTGGGGTCGGCCGTACGCTCGGGCTCCGACTGGCGGGTGCTGCCGAACTCGCGGCGGGTCGTGGACTGGCCGATGTCACCGGCACGGCCCGCGCCGATATTCGTTCTCCCCGCCGGTTCGATGCGCCGGGCCGGGGTGCCCCCGTCGAAGCCGGCGGCGATCACCGTGACCCGGACCTCGTCGCCCAGCGAATCGTCGATCACCGTGCCGAAGATGATGTTGGCCTCGATGTGCGCGGCCTCCTGGACCAGTGAGGCGGCCTCGTTGATCTCGAACAGACCGAGGTCGGATCCACCCGCGATCGACAGCAGCACGCCGTGCGCACCGTCCATCGACGCCTCCAGCAGCGGCGAATTGATCGCCGCCTCCGCGGCTTTCACGGATCGTCCCTCGCCGCGCGCGGAGCCGATGCCCATCAACGCCGAACCGGCGCCGGACATGACGCTCTTGACGTCGGCGAAGTCGACGTTGATCAGACCCGGGGTGGTGATCAGATCGGTGATGCCCTGAACACCGTTGAGCAGCACCTCGTCGGCGGAGCGGAAGGCGTCCATCAGGCTCACCGCCGCGTCGCCGAGCTGCAACAGCCGGTCGTTCGGGATGACGATGAGGGTGTCGCAGGATTCGCGCAGCGCCTGGATACCGGCTTCGGCCTGGTTGCTGCGCCGCTTGCCCTCGAAGGAGAACGGCCGCGTCACCACACCGATGGTCAGGGCGCCCAGCTTGCGGGCGATCGAGGCCACCACGGGCGCGCCACCGGTACCGGTGCCGCCGCCCTCACCGGCCGTGACGAAGACCATGTCGGCGCCCTTGAGCACCTCTTCGATCTCGTCCTTGTGGTCCTCGGCGGCCTTGCGGCCCACCTCGGGATCCGCGCCGGCGCCCAGACCGCGGGTGAGTTCGCGGCCGACGTCGAGTTTGACGTCCGCATCACTCATCAGCAGTGCCTGCGCGTCGGTGTTGACGGCGATGAACTCGACTCCCTTGAGTCCCTGTTCGATCATTCGGTTGACGGCGTTCACGCCGCCGCCGCCGATACCGACGACCTTGATCACTGCAAGGTAGTTGTGCGGGGGCGTCATGGGCTCTCGCCTTCCTTCGATCCAAAGCCTGTCGTTTTCGGATTCTCGGCAGAGCGCCGATTCGAGGTCCCCGGTCCGCCCGGGTTTTCACTCGGACAAACCCTAAACCTGAACCATAGGGTTGGCGTTATGTCAAGTATCCGACTGGTGCGGAACGCTATTCGCACCCGTCGCGATCCGTGCGCAGGCGCGCCGACACGAGGGTCAGAATCTTGTGTGATCCATCTCGTCCGAGCCCGTCGGGCATGGTACCGCGAACGGCCGCCACAGACACCGAGATCGGGTCTCGATATCCGCAGGACCGCGGATTCACCGGCCCCGCACGCGACTGCGGCACCCGGACGGGCCCAGGTGCCACGGCCATCACGCACGGCCATCGACTCCCGGCCGCCGGTCGAAAACCGCAACGGCACAACGAGTGTCACTATCTTACCGTTACCAGATCGGGACTCGAAACGTCGAATACCGTTCCCGGGCGCGTCAGCACCGGAAGGACCACCGCGGCTTTGCGTTCGGAGTCGTCCGCGCCGCCCCAGATCACCGTACGGTCGTCGCGCAGTTTCAGTTCGATATCCGAAACCGACCGCGCCACAACCTCTCCCACCTGGGCACGAAGTGCCGGCGGCGCGGCGTCGAGGACCGCGACCGCGGCCCGGGTCACCGGGTCGGCACTGCCCGGGTGGCCGGTGACCAGCTTCGCGACGCCGGGCGGCGGCGGTTCGATCGCGAATTCGACACTGTCGCCGTCGAGCAGATGCGGTCCCTGCGGGCTGTCGAAGAAGACCACCGCCGTGCGCTCGTCCACCGTGACCCGCACCGTGGACGGAAACACCCGCTGCACCCGCGCCGACCGCACCTTCGGCAGCGACGCGACCCGGCGCGCGATCGCATCGGTGTCGATGCGCAGCATGGAGCGGCCGTCGGGGATCTGCAGCACCGCGCGCACATCCTGTTCGGGCACCGCGGACACCCCCTCGACCTGCACGCTGCGCACCGACAGCGCGGGAGTGAAATAGGCGATCACGAGCAGCACGATCACCACGACCACGATCGGCGCGCCCCACAACAGGATCCGCCGCCACCGGCCGTCGAAGGGCATCCGCGCGCGAGCCCCGGCGCGGTGGATACGGTCGTCGCCGTCCGCAGCGGACTCGTCCTCGGCGTACGGATCGGCCTCGTCGATCGTCGCGCGGCGTGTCATCTCCACCTCCCTCTCCGGCCGGCACCGCCGGGCGGGGGCGCCGTGCTCACCGTCCCGTCGACGGGCGCACCCGCAATCCGTCCAGAATCTGCCCGCCGAGCATCGTCACGTCGCCGGCGCCCATGGTGATCACCACGTCGCCCGCCCGTGCCAGGCTCGCGGCCTGCCGGCCCACCCGCGACATATCCGGTTGATAGTGCACGGGTTTGGTGACCGCCTGCGCCACCAGGGCGCCGTTGACCCCGGGCAGCGGCTTCTCGCGGGCGCCGTAGACGTCGAGGACCACGACCTCGTCGGCCAGCGACAGCGCCGCGCCGAATTCCTCGGCGAAGGTCGCTGTGCGGCTGTACAAGTGCGGCTGGAACACCACGATCACCCGCCCCTGCCGGGAGCGGGCGCCGTCGGCCGCCTCCTGGCGGACCAGCTCCGCCGCCGCGCCGAGTACGGCTCGCACCTCGGTCGGGTGGTGGGCGTAGTCGTCGAAGACCCGCACCCCGTTCTCGCGGCCCACGAACTGGAAGCGGCGGTGCACGCCCCCGAATCCCTCCAGGCCCTGCAGGACTTCGTCCACGTCGGCCCCGGCGTCGCGGGCGGCGAGCAGCGCGGCGAGGGCGTTGAGGGCCATATGACGGCCGGGCACCGACAGGCGCAGTGTGCGCGGCGCGGGTTCGTCGCCCAGGTGCACCGTGGCCACTCCGCCCACGTCGCGCGGTTCCCAGGCCAGCAGCCGGGCCTGCATCGGCACCGGCACGTCCACCGTCTCCGTCGAGCCGTAGCCGGCCACCCGGATATCGAGTTCCCCTGCCGCCACGCGGTCGGCGACCCGGCGGGCCAGTGCCAGCGAGCCGGGATCGTCCAGGCAGACCACGAGCAGTCCGCCGGGGACCAGGCGCGCCACGAAGTCGTCGAACACCTGGACGTAGGCCTCGTCGGAGCCGAAGAAATCCAGATGATCGGATTCGATGTTGGTGACCACCGCGACGTCCGGATCGTATTGCAGCAGTGAGCCGTCCGACTCGTCGGCCTCGGCCACGAAGTAGCCGCCGGTGCCGTGATGGGCGTTCGTGCCCGCCTCGTTCAACTCACCGCCGACGGCGAAGGAGGGGTCGAAGCCGCAGTGCTGCAACGCCACGACCAGCATCGAGGTGGTGGAGGTCTTGCCGTGGGTGCCCGACACCAGCAGCGTGTGGTGGCCCCGCATCAGTTCCGCGAGGACCGTGGGGCGCATCAGCACCGGCACGCCACGCCGATTCGCCTCGACCAGTTCGGGATTGGTCTTCGGGATCGCGGCGTAGGTGGTCACCACCGCGCTCGGGCCGCCCTCCAGCAGATCCAGCGCACTCGCGTCGTGGCCGATGCGGACCTGGGCCCCGCGCGCCCGCAACGCCAGCACGCCGCGGCTCTCCTTGGCGTCCGAACCCGACACCTCGCCGCCGCGGGCGAGCAGAATCCGCGCGATCCCCGACATGCCGGCACCACCGATGCCGACCATGTGGACCCGCCGCAGCAGTTCCGGCAGTTCGGCGGGAGCCTGCCCGGTGAGGTTCACCGGGTCCGCGGCTGCCGCTTCGGCCGTCTCGTTTCCTCCGGTCACCGTCCGGTCACCTCCAGCACGATTCGCGCCACCGTGTCCGCGGCGTCGCGATGTCCGGCACCGGCGGCGGCGACCGACATGTTCGTCAGCGCGGCCGGGTCGGTGAGCAGCGCGATCACCTCGTCCATCACATACTTCGGCGTCATCTCCGCGTCGGCCACGATTCTGCCACCGCCCTGCGCGACGATCGGGCGCGCGTTGAACTCCTGTTCACCGTTGCCGTGCGGCAGCGGCACATAGAACGCCGGCAGGCCGACCGCCGACACCTCGGCCACGGTCATCGCGCCCGAGCGGCACACCGCGGCGTCGGCGGCGGCATAGGCCAGATCCATCCGCGACAGGTACGGCACCGCAACGTATTTCGCGCCGTCGCGGCCGGATTCGGTGTCGATGCCGTCCAGATCGAGGGTGTTCTTGGGACCGTGCGCGTGCAGCACCGAGATACCGGCCGCCAGCAGTTGCGCGGCAGCGCCGGAGACCGCCTCGTTCAACCGGCGCGCGCCCTGGGAGCCACCGAAGACCAGCAGCACCGGTCCCTGCTGCGGCAGGCCGAAGTGCTCGCGGGCCTGCGGGCGCAGTCCGGGCCGGTCCAGGGTGGCGATCGAGGCGCGCACGGGAATCCCGACCACCTCGGCATCGGCGCGCCCGCGCGCGTGCACCCCCGAATTCGGCACGGCGGCGAGCACACGCGCCGCGCGGCGGGCGCCGACCTTGTTCGCGATCCCGGCCTTCACATTGGCCTCGTGCACCACCAGCGGCACCCGGCGCGAACGCCGCAGCACTCCCCCGCCGGCCGCGAGGTAGGCGGGCACCGAGACGTAGCCACCGAATCCGATGATCACATCGGCCTCGACCGCGTCGATCACCGCGCGGGTGCGGGCGACCGCGGCGCGCACCCGGCCGGGCAGGCGCAGCAGATCGGCGGTGGGTTTACGCGGCAGCGGGACGGGCGGAATCAGCTCCAGCGGATAGCCGCGTTCGGGGATCAGTGTCGTCTCCAGCCCGCGCTGGGTGCCCAGTGCGGTGATCCGGATCGAGGGATCCAGCCGGCGCAATGCGTCCGCGACCGCCATCGCCGGTTCGATATGCCCGGCCGTGCCCCCGCCGGCGACGATCACCGAGAGCGTCCGTTGCCCGGAACCCGTCGTGCCGCCGCTCTCGCCGGTTGTCACCTCGAATTACCTCGTTCTCTCGCATGTGTCATCGGATAGCTGGGCTCCCAGGCCCGGGTCGTGCGCCACGACGACGCTCCGCGCGCCTCCCGCCGTCCGGCGTCGGCGCTGCGTCGTCGTGCCGAATCCGAATCTATCGACCGCCGCGGTACCGCCGCACTCCCACCCCGCGCCGCCGCGGCCCCGCGGGACGTGCCCCCGCCGCGCGACTGACCGGATTTGCCCGACCGCTTGCGTGCCGGCGGCAGTTCCCGCCGTCGCGGGCCGGAGACCGCACGGGCCCGGCCCGCCCGGGCGGGTGCGTAGGTTTCCGGGATCGGCAGCCGCAGCAATCGGCTGAACCGCCCGTCCTGCCCGGCCTTCAACGCGGCGATCGCCTCGGGTTCGTGCCGGGCCGCACTCGCGATCAGGCCGAACATCATCAGCGTGATCGCTAGCGACGAACCACCGGCCGACACCAGCGGCAGCTGCAGGCCCGTCACCGGCAGCAGACCCACCACGTAGCCGATGTTGATCAACGCCTGACCGGTGATCCAGGTGGTCGCGGCCGCGGTCAGCAATCGCAGGAACGGATCGGCCGAGCGGGCGGCGATGCGCAGTCCGACGAAGACGAACAGCGCGAAAAGCCCCAGCACCAGGGCACATCCGAGAAATCCGAGTTCCTCGCCGATGATGGCGAAGATGAAGTCGTTGTGCGCGTTGGGCAGATAACTCCACTTGGCCCGGCTCTGGCCGAGCCCGCGCCCCCAGATGCCGCCGTCGGCGAGGGAGAACAGCGCTTGGCGTGCCTGATAGCCGATGCCCTGCGGATCGTCGCCGGGATTGAAGAACGCGCGCATGCGATCGGAGCGATAGCCGGCCGACAGCGCCAGAATCCCGGCCGCCACCGCACCCGAGACCGCGATGGTCACGAACAGCCGCACCGGCAATCCGCCGAACCACAGCAGCGCGACCAGCACCAGGCCGACCGCGATCGTCGTCGACAGGTTCGGTTCCAGCACGATCAGCAGACAGGTCAGCAGACCGGCCGGCACCAGCGGCACCAGAATGTCCTTGTACCCGGTCTGGTCGCTGCGGCGGGTCGCCAGCAGATGCGCACCCCACACGATCAGGGTGACCTTCACGATCTCCGACGGCTGCACCGAGACGAATCCGAGGTCGAACCAGCGACGCGAACCCTGGACCTGCGAACCGATGCCGGGGATCAGCACCAGCACCAGCAACAGCACCGACGCCGCGAACAGCGGGAACGACAGCTGCCGCAGCACGCGCATCGGAATCCGCAGCGCCACATAGAACAGCGCCGCGCCCAGGGCGGCGAAGAACGCCTGCTGCATGAACAGCGAATAGGCCGAACCGCCGTCGGCGTAGGCCTCCACGCTCGAGGCCGAGAGCACCATCACCAGACCGAGCACGGTGAGCAGGGTGGCGATGGTGACGACCAGGTGGAAATCGGCCAGCGGGCGCGCCAGCCAGGCACCGAACCAGGTGCCCACGGGCTTGCGCGCCGGTTTCGTCACTGCTGGCTCCCGATATCTCTCTCGTCCAGGGCCTGCACCGCCGCGACGAAACTGCGGCCGCGATGGGTGTAGTCGGCGAACATGTCCAGGGAGGCCGCGGCCGGGGCGAGCAGCACGGTGTCACCGCGCCCGGCGTATCCGGCGGCGATGCGGACCGCGCGGGCCATCACCGCGTCGGCGCCGTCGATCTCGGCGACCAGCGATGCCGTGGAGGGTTCCCCGCTCATCTGTGCATCGTCACCCGAACCGAGCTCGACCACCGGGACATCCGGCGCGTGTCGCGCCATTGCCGCGGCGATGATCGGCGCGTCCTGACCGAAGACCACCGCGGCGACGAGGCGCTCGGCGACCTCCTCGATCAGATCGTCGATATGGGCGCCCTTGAGCTGACCACCGGCGATCCACACCACCTGCGGATGCGCCAGGATCGACGACCGCGCGGCATGCGGATTGGTCGCCTTCGAATCGTCGACGAACCCGACACCGGCCAGTTCCCGCACGAAGGCGGCGCGATGCGGTCCCACCTTGTGCTCGGCCAAGCCCTCCTTGACGAACTGCGGCGCCACGTCGATGGCGCGGGTCAGCGCGGCCGCGGCCAGCGCGTCGGCGACACCGGCGGGTCCGGGCGGGCTGATATCGCCGACCTCGGCGAGGATCGCGGCCTTGGTGAAGGCGCGGTCCAGCAACTTGCCGTCGACCACGCCGAGTTCGCCGTCGGCCGGCACCCCGATGCGGAAGCCGACGGTCCGGCGCGCCTTGGACTTTCGCGCCAGCGCGGCGGCCACGGGATCGTCGAGTCCGACCACGCCGACCCGTCCGGTCAGGGCCCGCGCCTTGGCGGCGGCGTAGGCGTCGAGGCCGCCGTGCCAGTCCAGATGATCCTCGGCCACATTCAGCACCACGCCGGCCTCCGGGCGCACCGACGGCGCCCAGTGCAGCTGGAACGACGACAGCTCGACCGCGAGGATCTGCGGCCCCGGGGTGCGGCGCAGCGCGTCCAGGATCGGCAGTCCGATATTGCCGCAGGCGACGCTGGGCAGCCCGGCCGCACGCAGGATCGCGTGCGTCATCTGGGTGGTGGTGGTCTTACCGTTGGTTCCGGTGATCACCAGCCATTTGCGCACCGGACCGTAGAGTCGCGCCTGGTCCACCCACCAGGCGAATTCGACGTCGCCCCAGACCGGAATGCCCTCGGTGACCGCGGAAACCAGCACCGGCGAATCCGGTCGCCAGCCCGGGCTGGTGATGACCAGCGCGAACCGTTCCAGCGCACCGGGTTCGACCAGTGCGGTGCCGGTGGCGGTGTCGAGGCCGAGCTCGGCGGCCTCGGCCATCGCCTTCTCCCCGGCGTCGGTGACCACCGGACGGGCGCCGATGTCGCGCAGCGGCTCGATCAGCGAGCGGCCCGACACCCCCCATCCCGCGACGAGAACGTCACGGCCACGCAGAAATTCGAGCATGGGACCCGGTGATCGCAGGGCCCGCGGAGTATGTTCGACCATCGCTGCTACCCGACCTGAGAGAGGTATTCGCTGTAGAACAAGCCCAGACCCACCGCCGCCGCGATTCCGGCGAGCAGCCAGAACCGGATGATGACCGTCGTCTCCGCCCATTTGCTCAGCTCGAAATGGTGGTGGAACGGGGCCATCTTGAACAACCGGTTACGCGTGGTCCGGAACACCGCCACCTGCAGCACCACCGACACGGTCTCGGCGACGAACAGCGCGCCGATCACGACCATGAGCAGTTCGGTGCGGGTGGTGATCGACAATCCGGCGAGCAGGCCACCGAGGGCCAGCGAACCGGTATCGCCCATGAAGATCTTGGCGGGAGCCGCATTCCACCACAGGAATCCGACGCACGCCGCCGCGCCGGCGGCACACACCAGCGCCAGATCCAGCGGATCGCGCACGTTGTAACAGCCGGCCTCGGCCTTGAATTCGCAGGCGTGGTAGTACTGCCAGAACGTGATGATCACGTAGGCGCCGAGCACCAGGCTCATCGAACCCGCGGCCAGGCCGTCCAGGCCGTCGGTCAGATTCACCGCGTTCGACCACGCGACCACGACCAGGCAGACGAACGCCAGGAAGATGATCACGCTCATCGAGACGGTGTTGATCTCGCGCACATACGACAGATGCCGGCTGGCCGGGGTCCGCCCGCCCGCGCCGCGAAACTGCAGCGCCAGCACGCCGAAGATCACCGCGGAACCGAGCTGGCCGATGTACTTACCGGCGGCGGTCAGGCCCAGATTGCGCTGTTTGCGCAGTTTGATGAAGTCGTCGATGAAGCCGACCACGCCCAGCGCGGTGGCCAGACCCAGTACCAGCAGGCCCGAGACCGAGGGCCCGTCGGCGTGATAGCCGATGCCGATCAGATGCGAGCCCAGATATCCGGCCCACATGCCGATCAGGATCGCGACACCGCCCATGGTCGGGGTGCCACGCTTGGCCTGATGACTCTCGGGGCCGTCGATGCGGATCTCCTGGCCGAATCCGCGGCGGGCGAACATGCGGATCAGCAGCGGCGTCAGCAGGATCGATACCGCCAGCGCGATCCCCGCCGCGAACAGAATCTGCCTCATCCAGCTGCCTCCGTGCCCTGCCCACCCGATGCGAGCACGTGCTGCGCCACCGCCCACAAACCGGCGGAGTTCGACGCTTTGACCAGCACCACATCACCGGCCGCGATCTCGTTGTCCAGCAGGGCGATCGCGGATTCGATATCGGGTACGAGAACCGATTCCTCGCCCCACGAGCCTTCCATGACCGCGCCCTGATGCAGCGCGCGGGCCGGGCGCCCGGTGCCGACCACGATCAGCCGGTCGACGTCCAGCCGCACCGCGAGCCGTCCGATGCCGTCGTGTTCGACGACCGAATCCTCGCCCAGTTCGGCCATTTCGCCCAGGACAGCCCAGCTGCGCCGGCCGCGCGGCGCATCCGGCGTACCGCCGGCGCGCGACATCGACACCAGCGCCTTGAGCGCGGCGCGCATGGAATCCGGATTGGCGTTGTAGGAGTCGTCGACGACGGTGACCCCGTCGGGCCGGGTCCGCACATCCATCCGGTGCGCCGAATCGACCGTGGCACCGGCCAGCGCCCGTGCCACGGTGTCGAGGTCCGCACCGCATTCCAGCGCGACGGCGGCCGCGGCCAGTGCGTTCGAGATCTGGTGCTCGCCGTACACCGCCAGATGCACCTCGGCCCGAGACCCGTTGGCGTGCAGGGTGAACCGCGCCCGCGCCTCGGCGTCGAGCACGATGTCGGTGGCCCGCACATCGGCGCCGGACGCCTGACCGAAGGTCACCACCCGGGCCCGGGTCCGCGCGGCCATCGCCGCCACCCGCGGGTCGTCGGCGTTGAGCACCGCGACACCGGTGGGCGGAAGCGCTTCCACCAGTTCGCCTTTGGCCTGCGCGATGGCGTCGCGGCCGCCGAACTCACCCAGGTGCGCGGTGCCGACGTTGAGCACCACACCGATCCGCGGGGGCGCGATATCGGTCAGCGCCTTGATATGGCCCGGACCGCGCGCGGACAGCTCCAGCACCAGGAAGCGGGAGTCGGCTCCGGCGCGCAGGGCCGTCCACGGATGGCCCAGTTCGTTGTTGAAGGATCCGGGCGGGGCGACCACCGCGCCCAGCGGCGCGAGTACGCGCGCCAGCAGGTCCTTGGTGGAGGTCTTCCCGGCCGAACCGGTCACCCCGACCACGTTCAGGCCGGCCGCGGCCAGCCGGTCCACACTCGCGCGCGCCAGTTTCGCCAGCGCCGCCAGCACCGCGGCGCCGGAGCCGTCGGTGTCGTGGGCCAGCACATAGGAGCGGTTCGCCGACGCGTCGGAGGCGGGGGCGGACGGTTCGACCACGATCGCCGGCACGCCGACCGGCCGCGCGGCCAGCACCGCCACCGCACCGGAGGCCACGGCCTTGCCGGCGTAGTCGTGTCCGTCGACGTGCTCCCCCGGCAGCGCCAGGAACAGGTCGCCGGAATTGATTCGGCGCGAATCGAATTCGACCGCACCGCTCACCGTCACCGCGGGATCGCTCACATCGTGCAGCATGCCGCCCACGATCTCGGCGATCTCCCGCAGAGTCATTTCGATCATGAAACCGTCAGGTCTTTCTTACGCTCCAGGGCCTGTCCCAGCACCTCACGGTCGTCGAACGGATACTTCACACCCGCAATCTCCTGCCCGGTCTCGTGTCCCTTACCTGCCACCAGCACCACATCCCCCGGCCGTGCCCACTCCACGGCCGCGGCGATGGCGGCGGCCCGATCGCCGATCTCGCGCACCTCACCGCGCTCGGCCTCGGCGATACCGAGCGCGCCCGCGCGGATCGCGGCGCGGATCTCGGCCGGATCCTCGGTGCGCGGATTGTCGTCGGTGATGACCAGCAGATCCGCGCCGCGCGCCGCGGTGGCGCCCATCAGCGGTCGCTTACCGGCGTCACGATCGCCACCGGCGCCCACGACCACGGCCAGGCGGCCGCCGGTGCCGCGCAGATGCCGGCGCAGCGTCGCGATCACCGATTCGACCGCGGCCGGCTTGTGCGCGTAGTCGACGAGTGCCAGGAAGTCCTGTCCCGCGTTCACCCGCTGCATCCGGCCGGGCACATCCACCTCGCCCAGCGCCGCGACCGCCACCGCCGCGTCGACACCCGCCTCGGCGCACACCGCGATCGCGAGCAGGCCGTTGGCGATGTTGTAGCGCCCGGGCAGCCGCAGCCGGGCCGGAATCTCACCCGCGGGGCCGACCGCGGTGAACTGCTGCCCGCCGTCGGCCAGCGCGGTGGCGCCGGTCACCGTCCACTCCGGCTCGGTTTCGCCGGTCGGGCAGTCCGCGGTCGCCACGGTGACGACCCGGGCGCGCCCGCTCGCCTCCCGCGCCAGCCGCCGGCCCCAGGCGTCGTCCACGCAGATCACGCAGGTATCGGCGGCGACCTGTCGCTGCGCCGCGCCCGGATCCGGGACGAACAGCCGGCGCTTGGCGGCGAAATAGTCCTCGAAATCGGCGTGGAAGTCCAGATGATCCTGCGACAGATTCGTGAACGCGCCGACGGAGAAGTGCACACCGTCCACGCGGCCCAGCGCCAGCGCGTGGCTGGACACCTCCATCACCACGGCCTGCACGCCCTGTTCCACCATCAGTGCGAACATCGCGTGCAGCTGCGGCGCCTCCGGCGTGGTCAGCGCGCTGGGCACCCGGCGGTACTCGACGGTGGCGCTCGCACCGGCCGCGGCCTCCTCCGGGTTCGGATCGACACGCCGCGCGATCCGCGTCTCGATCGTGCCGATCAGCGCGGTGGACAACCCGGCCGCGGTCAGGCCCGCCTCGACCAGATACGAGGTGGTGGTCTTACCCGACGTGCCGGTGATGCCGATGACCTGTAGTCGCCGCGACGGATGGCCGTAGACGGCCGCCGACAACTCGCCCAGCACCGCACGCGGATCGTCGTGCACGAGCACGGGCACATCCAGTTCGCCGATCAGCTCCGCTCCGGCGGCGTCGGTGAACACCGCGACCGCACCGCGTGCCACGGCGTCGGCGGCGAAGCGCGCGCCGTGGGCCTTACCACCGGCCAGACCGGCGAACAGGTCACCGGGCTGCACGGCGTTCGAGCGCTGTTCGATGCCGGTGATCTCGATCCCGGCCGGATCGCCGGAGTTCAGCCGCGCACCGGTCAGTTCGGCAACGGCCTGCACCGGCGTCGTCAACGCGACGGCGGGGCGAAGCACCTGCGGGCTGGGCTGCACGGGCACCAGGCTCCTTTCGTGGGCGCACATCTGTGCATCGGGTCGAGATTCGGGGTCGGGGAGTCAGGTTACCTGTGGGCGATCGACGGCCACGCAGCGTGGCCGCCTCGCGCGCACCGGCTCCCCGGCCTCACCGCGCCCGCACCCGCCCGTGCGGCGGGCCGCAGACGGACACCCACGGTTGCGAAACCGGACATTCAGCCGCGCACACCACTACATCGCCTGGAGCACAAGCTGTTTCGGCGGCACGGTGGACGGCGGAACCCGATCGCGCTGCAGCGCCCAGGAGGCGATGCTGTGGAACAGCGGCGCCGCCGACTGCCCGCCGCTGCCGTCGGTGCTGCGCACGGGTGCGTTCACCATGATGCCGATGACGTAGCGCGGATTGTCGGCCGGGGCGATCCCGGCGAAGGTGATCCAGTAGCGATCGCTGGAATAGCACTGGCATTTGTCGTCGATCTGCTGCGCGGTTCCGGTCTTCCCGGCGATCTGGTAGCCCTCGATCGCCGCGGAAGCGCCCGTACCCTGCTGATAACCCATCGGGTCGCGCTGCACCACGGCCTGGAACATCTGCCGCAGCGTACTCGCGGTCTGCGGGCTCACCACCCGTACGCCGTCCGGCTGCGGTTCGCCGCTGCGGCGCCCGTCGGGGCCGATCACGTCCTTGACGATGCGCGGCGGGATCCGCACCCCGTCGTTGGCGATGGCCTGGTACATCCCGGTCATCTGCAGCAGCGTCATCGAAAGACCCTGCCCGATGGGCAGATTCGCGAACGTCGAGCCGGACCACTGATCGCGCGGGGGCACGATGCCACCGCTCTCACCGGGCAGTCCGACACCGGTGCGCTGCCCCAGGCCGAAACGCTTGACCATATCCGCGAAGCGGTCCTCACCGACTCGCTGTGCGAGCATCAGCGTGCCCACGTTCGACGACTTACCGAAGATGCCGGTGGTGGTGTACGGCATCACGCCGTGCGACCACGCGTCGTGCACCACCACGCCGCCCATGTGAATCTCACCCGGGACCTGATGGATCTCGTCCGGGTTGGTCACGCCGTATTCGATGGCGGCCGCCGCGGTGATGATCTTGTTCACCGAACCGGGTTCGTACGCGTTGGTCACCGACGGATTGCCGATATCGGCCGAGGCCCAGAACTTCGGATCCTGCGCCGGATTGAAGGTGTTGTCGTTGGCCATGGCCAGCACCTGGCCGGTGTGGGCGTCGAGCACCACCGCCGAGGCGTCCTGCGCGCCGGATTTGTCCTTGGCCTCCTGGACCTGCTGCTGCACGTAGTACTGCAGATCGGAGTCGAGGGTCAGTTCGACATCGGAGCCGTTGACCGCGGGCACCTTGTCGCGTTCGCTGCCGGGGATGACCGCCCCGTCGGAGCCGCGATCGTAGGTGTGCGAACCGTCGGTGCCGGCCAGCGTCGCGTCCATCGACGCCTCGAGCCCCACCTGGCCGTGTCCGTCCCAGCCGGTCGCGCCCACCACGTTGGCCGCCAGCGCGCCGCCCGGATAGACCGGCGTGTCCTGACGTTCGGTCCCCACCTCGGGGAACTTCTCGGTGATCTCGTCGGCGACGCGCGAATCGACGTTGTAGGCCAGATAGGTGAACTGGTCGTCGCTGCGCAACTTGGCGAGCAGATCCGCTTCCGGAGGCGCGTCCTTGCCCAGCTTCTCGTGGATCGTCTTGGCGATCGCCTCCAGCCGCTTGTCGGCCTCGGGCGCCTTGTCGCTCTTCGCCCGCGCGTCGGCCAGATCCTTGCGCACCGCCACCGGCCGGAAATTGAGCTTCTTGGTCACCACGGTGAACGCGAGCGCGCGGCCGTCCCGATCGCGGATGGCACCGCGCTGCGCCCAATCGGTCTGATGCACCGTGCGCTGGCTGGCCGCCTCGGCCGACAGGCTGGGCGCGGAAAACGTTTGCAGCCAGAGCAATTGCATCGCCACGACCAGCAGCGCCACCAGCATGAGGACGCGTCCGACTCCGAACCGCAGCCGCGTGGAGGCATCCGCGGGCGAACCCGCCCGCGGCCGGGGAGTGCGACGCGGCCGGGCGGGCGTGGATCGCATACCCGCCCGGCCGCGTCCCGTAGTACCCCCGCCGGCTCTGCCTCCGCCGCGGCCGGTCATCGATCGGCCCCCTCGGGTGCCGCCTGGACCAGTGGCGGCTGGGACCCGGCCGGCTGCGCGGCGGGTGCCACGGGCGCGGGCGGACCGGCCGGGGCCGTCGGTTGCGTCCCGGCGGGGGCGACCGGCGCCGCCTGGGCCGCGGGCTCCGGCTCGGCAGCGGGTGCGGCGGGGGCCGCCTGTGCCGCCGGCTGGGTACCGGCCGGCGGTGCGGCCGGCGCTGCCGGTGCGGCCTGCACCGGGGCCGGAACCTGCGCCGGCTGCGCGGGCGGCTGCGGCGCGGTCGTCGTCGGCGCCGGAGCCTGGTTCTGCTCGGCCGGGCCGGGAGCGGGCGCCGGCGGGGCCGGGGTGGTGGTCACCGGGACCAGCCGTTCGCCTTGGGCCTGAACGAGTTTCGGCGGCAGCTTGGCGGGGCTCGTGTTGAGCGGCGGCACCGGCGCGCCCTCGGCCGGGGTCTCCTTGCCGACCACCGTGACCGAACCGTCCGGCGCCACGAGCAGGCGGGCGGGGTCCTTGACCGGGATCATGCCCAGTTCGCGGGCACGGTTGGCCAGTTCGGGCGCCGAGTCGGCGGCCTCGACCTCGCGCTGCAGAGCGGCGCGCTCGTCGAGCAACTGCCGGTTGATGCGGCGGGCGTCGCTGAGCTGATAGCTGTCCTCGGCGGCATGCGTGGTCAGCACCAGGGTCGCGAGCAGACCGCAGCCGAGCAGGGCGAGAATCGCCGCCACGAACGGCAGCCGCCCGGCCATCATCGACCCGGTGCGCCCGGGTAGCGGCGGAAGCACGCGCTCGCCCGCCCGATTGCGCCGGCGCGCATACGCGCGTTGGGCCGCACCGGATTTCACGCGGTCGGCGCTGTGCGCTCGCCGCGGCGCGGACCGCTGCGTCCGCTGTGGTGCGTCCACCCGTGTCCGCACGCTCATATTCCTGCCTCCCCTACCGATTTCTTGTGGGACTGCCCGCCGTAGTGCTGCCGGACCGGCAATACCCCCGTAGCCGGATCGCTGTCACCCGGCCGCCTGGATTCGCTCCGCGGCCCGCATACGCACCGGCGCCGCGCGTGGGTTCTCCTCGATCTCCGTTTCGCTCGCCTTCTCCGCGCCCCTGGTCAGAATCGCGAATTCCGGTCCCATACCGGGCAATTCGACGGGCAGGTCCAATGGTGTGCGCGAGGCCGAGGCCTGCGCGAAGATCTGTTTGACGACCTTGTCCTCCAGCGACTGGTAGGACATGACGACGATCCGGCCGCCGACCTCCAGCGCCGCCAACGCCGCCGGCACCGCGGCCTCGAGCGACTCGAGCTCGCGATTGACCTCGATCCGCAGGGCCTGGAAGGTGCGTTTGGCGGGGTGCCCGCCGGTGCGCCGAGTCGCCGCGGGGATCGCGTCGTAGAGCAGTTCCACCAGTTGGGCACTGGTCGTGAACGGCCGCTGCGCGCGCCGGCGGACGATCTCACTCGCGATCCGGCCCGCAAAGCGTTCCTCGCCATAGGTTTTCAGGATCCGGGCCAGGTCGCCGTGGCTGTAGGTGTTGAGCACATCGGCCGCGGTGAGCTCGGAGGTCGGATCCATCCGCATGTCCAGTGGAGCGTCCACCGAATAGGCGAATCCCCGCTCGGCCTCGTCGAGCTGCATCGAGGACACACCGAGATCCATCAGCACCCCGCGCACGGAGCCGCGCTCCGGCAGCCCGGCCTGCCGCAGCGCATCAGGCAGGCCGTCATATCTGGTGTGCACCAGCGTGATTCGATCGGCGAAGGGCGCGAGCCGCTCGCCCGCCAGGCGCAGCGCCTCGGTATCGCGGTCCAGCCCGATCAGGCGGATCGCGGGATAGGTCCGCAGGAAATGTTCGGCATGCCCGCCCAAACCGAGCGTGGCGTCGACCAGGACTCCGCCGGATTCCAGTGCGGGGCCGAGGATTTCATCGGCGCGACGCAAGAGAACGGGAACATGGCGGGGGCGGTCGCTGTCATGGTTCACCTCGACCTCCCGGATCCTGGCTCACGGTGCTTGCGACGGGTGGATGGCCTTACGAGTGGACAGCCAATGCCCCGGGGTCTCTGACCGAACACGGCACCTGGCGTTGGGGAAGTACGTCAGGGTCCGTGCCGGGCAGAGGCCGCAGGGCACTCGCCTGTCTCGGATCAGAAAATTCCGCCCAGCGACTCGTCTCCTGCCAGCGAGTAGTCCTCCTCGTGCTCGGCGAGGTAGGAATCCCACGCCTGTTTGTCCCAAATCTCGAGGAAATCGACCGAGCCGATCACCACGCAGTCCTTGGACAGATTCGCGTAGCGGCGATGTTCGGCCGACAACGTGATCCGGCCTTGCCCATCGGGACGTTGCTCGTCCGTGGACGCCGCCAAGGCACGAACGAAAGCCCTTGCCTGCGGGTTGCTTCGGGACGCCGCCGCGGCTCGCCGCGCCAGGGCGGTGAACTCTTCTTTGGGATAGACGGCAAGGCTGTGGTCCTGACCTTTCGTGACCATCAACCCTCCCGCCAGTTCGTCTCGAAACTTCGCAGGCAACGTCAGTCGCCCTTTGTCGTCCAGCCGAGGCGTGTAGGTACCGAGAAACACAGTCTCGACACCTCCCGCTCGATCACCTCGTCCGGATCGGCTCTTATCAGTGCGCGCTCCACATTACCCCACTTTCCCCCACTTTCAATCGAAAGCCGCGGTGATCTCGGTCCCCGGCTCAGGGATTGAGCAGGTCAGCTCAGCTATCACCGGGGTGGGGAGTTTTCGCCGAGTTCCCCCGACACGCGTCGCCGGCGGGGCGGGCAGCCCGACAACCGCCAGCAAACCCGCAGCTGAAAGCGGCCCCGACCGGCGGTGGGTGAGAGTGGGGGCCGGGCGTGGGGCAAGGTGGGGAGATGCGGGCGGCCGACGAAACCGGGACCGCGTGAACGCGATCCGGATCACTCCGGGAAAAGAAAAACGACACGCCGCACATCACGGCGTGTCGTTCCAGGTTGTTCAGTTGTCGGCTACTCGGCGCTGGGCACGGCAATCATCACGCAACCACATTCGGTCACTCGCCGCCGCTTCCGCGGACGCGAGCCTGGGCTCAGCTGTCCTGCTCGAAGCGGCGTCTGAACCGATCCTCCATGCGGGCGGAGAAGCCACCGGCCTTGCGTTGCTTACCCTTTGCCGCACGGCCGGGAATGCCACCGGGGCCGGAGGGGGCATCGCCGCTGCCCCGGCCGCTCTTGGTCATACCCGAGCCGCCCAGCAGCAACAGCACACCCGCGCCGAACATCACGATGAAGCCGAGCAGGCTGATGATCGGGAATCCGCCGGGCTTGACGGGCAGGGCGATTCCCGCAATGAGAAGAACGAGGCCGAGGACGAACAGCGCGGCCGCCTGAAGCCTGCGTCTTCCGGTGGCAGAGCGAAGCCGACCACCACGCACGGTCGAGGCGAATTTCGGGTCCTCAGCATAGAGCGCGCTCTCGATCTGTTCGAGCATGCGCTGCTCGTGCTCGGAGAGTGGCACGGTACCTCCCCCGGCACTAGGTCCTGGTTGTCGCCTCCGGGTAGACGACAAGTAGCCGACCTTGGCGGCTACTGCCACCAATGATACGAGTTCGATCAGTGCGCTACCACCTACTCGCCGATGTTCACGCCGTGCCGCCGGTCGGCCAGCCCGGCGCGGGACGCAACCGAGCCGCCGTAATCGCCAGCGCATCCTCCACATCGCGCAGGAATGCCTCCACCCGCGAGGCGAACTCGTCGGCCTGGGTATCGCTGATCGCGCGGTCCAGACCGGCCTCGAGCGCGGCCCGGGTCTCGGAGAAGGAACTGAAGTAGTCCGACCACATCACGAACTCCGGTGCGGCCTGCTGCATCAGCACCCAGGCGTTGCGGGAGCGAGCCCGCGGCGCGCGGTCGGCACCGGTCGCGGCCAGCACCGCCCCGGCCCCGCGCAGCGCCGCCAGGTAGGCGCTGCGCAACCGCTCGCGCGGGTCGGGTTCGGCCCAGGCCTGCTGCACCATCGTGTCCGCCCGGTCGAGCAGTCCGCCCGCCCGTCCGCTACGTCGGGGATCGTCCATCCGACCAGCCATCTCGACACCTCCACATTTCGCATACCGCGCCCGGTCGACCGTGCCGGACCGAACAGGTATTCGAACGTTTCAATTGATGTGAATATAGAGACGACCACCGACAGACTTTCGCGCCGAACGCGAGCCGCGCACCCTGGATGGGGACCCCCGCGCCCCACGCGCCCACCTCCGACGTCCGCCCTCAGACCACAGACACCCTCGACAGACAGAGACGGCCCCGAAGATATGGCTCCCCGCACATGACCGCCGTCAGGCCCCGCCAGACTCCCGCGCCCGTCGTCGTCGACCTCTCGGCCGCGACGTTGCGCCATCGGCTGCACGACGCCCTCGCCGTGTACGTCGCGGCGATGGACTATCCACGCGGCACCGAACACCACCGCGCCCCGATGTGGGCCGAACACACCACCCGGCCGGGCTGGCAGGCCGTCGCCGCGGTGGTCCCCGACGACAGCGGCCACGTCGATCTGCGCACCGCGCCGATCGTCGCGATCGCCTACGGCTATCGCGGTGCGCCCCACCAGTGGTGGCATCAGCAGGTCCACACCGGGATGCGCCGCTCCGGCTGGCCGGAGCAGACCGCGCGCGCCCTGCTGTCGGACTACTTCGAACTCACCGAACTGCACGTCCATCCCTCCGCTCAGGGCCGCGGCATCGGCGAGACCCTGCTGGTACGGCTGCTCGAGCAGCGCACGGAGGCGGCGGTGCTGCTGTCCACCCCGGAGGTGGACCGCGAGGCCAACCGCGCTTGGCGGCTGTATCGCCGGCAGGGATTCACCGATGTGGTCCGGCATTTCGTCTTCTCCGGCGATACCCGGCGCTTCGCCGTCCTCGGCCGCCGGCTGCCGCTGCGGACGCCCGAGCAGTGACGACACTGGTTCTCGGCTCCGGTCACAACGCGCTGGTCGCTGCCTGCTATCTGGCACGCGCGGGACATCCGGTGGAGGTCCTCGAACGCGACGAGGTGCTCGGCGGCGCGGTGTCGACGGTCGAGCGCTTCCCGGGGCATCTGGTGGACCGGGGTTCCTCGGCGCACATCATGATCCGCCACACCGGCATCATCGAGGAACTCGAACTGGACAGGTTCGGGCTGCGCTACATCGACTGCGACCCTTGGGCTTTCGCGCCCGCGCCGGTGGGCTCCGGCGCCGAGCCGATCGTCTTCCACCGCGATGTCGACCGCACCTGCGCCTCGATCGAACGCGCCTGCGGCCCCCGCGACGCCGACGCCTACCGCCGGTTCGTGCGCATCTGGGGGCCGCGGGCCCAGCGGGTGATGCGGGCGTTCGGCGGCGCGCCGACGCCGGGCCGGTTCCTGCGCGCGTTCTGGGGCCTCGACGCCCGGGGCGGCGGCAGCGCGTTGTCGCGGGAATTCCTGCAGTCCGGGGATGCCCTGCTGGACAGCTGGTTCGACGACGAGCGGCTGAAGGCGGCGCTGGCCTGGTTCGGCGCGCAGTCGGGACCGCCGATGTCGGAACCCGGCACCGCGCCGATGGCCGGGTTCGCGGCCCTGATGCATACACTCCCGCCCGGCCGCGCGGTCGGCGGCAGCGGTGCGCTCACCACCGCGCTCGTGGCGCGGCTGCGCGCCGACGGCGGCATCGTCTCGGCCGGTGACGAGGTGACCGAGCTGCGTCGCTCGGGCGACGGCTGGCGGGTGCGCACGGCGGCCGGCCGCGAGCTGTCCGCCCGCACCGTGATTTCCGGCACACACGTGCTCACCACCCTGGAGTTGTTGCGGCGCGGCGGATTCGACGACACCGTGCTCGCCGACTGGCGGCGGCGCATCCGGGTCGGGCCCGGCATCGGCATGGTGGTGCGGACTGCCACCGCCGCGCTGCCGGCATACCCCGGCGCCACACCGGAGGAGTCGACGCGCGGGCTGCAATTGCTGGTGACCGATCGACGGCAGTTGCGACTCGCCCACGCCGCCGCGCTGGCCGGGGAACTGCCGCCGCGGCCGGTGGTGCTGGCGATGAGTTTCAGCGCCCTCGACCCCTCGATCTCACCGCCCGGCGAACATCAGCTGTCACTGTGGGCGCAGTGGCATCCGCACCGACTGGCCGACGGCAGCGAGTGGCGCGCGCACGGTGAGCGCGAGGCCGACCGCATCATCGCCGAAGTCGATTCCTACGCACCCGGTTTCGCCGATTCGGTGCGGCAGCGGTATGTGCAGACACCCGCCGATCTGGAGAGCGAACTGGGGCTGATCGGCGGCAATGTCATGCATGTGGAGATGTCACTGGATCAGATGTTCTTCTGGCGGCCGATTCCGGAACTGTCCGGACAGAAGGTGCCGGGTGCGCCCGGGCTGTATCTGACCGGAGCCTCCACCCATCCCGGCGGCGGAGTGTCGGGCGCGAGCGGGCGTACCGCGGCGGGGCTGGTGCTGCGATCGCTGCGCCGCGGCCGCTTCGCACGGCGATGACGGCGCGGCAGTGGCCGGCGGTGACCGCCGTGGCCTGGGTCGCGGCGCAGATCGCCTATCCCCTCACCGACGGCTCGGCGCGTGACCGGGTGACGATCCTGATCGTCGCGCTGTCGGCGGCCACCGCGCTGCTGCACGCGTGGGTGGCCCGGGGCATCGGCTGGGCGGCCGGCTACGCCGTGATCGTCGGTGGCGTCGGCGCGGTTGCCGAAATGATCGGCACCGCAAGCGGATTCCCGTTCGGCTGCTATCACTACGCGCACGGCCGGCTCGGTCCCGCACTCGCGCAGGTGCCACTGCTCGTGCCGGTGGCCTGGGTCGGCGGCCTCTACCCCATCTGGGTGGCGACCGGGCTGCTGTGCCGGCGCACCGGCACCCGCATCGTGGCTACCGCCGTCGGTGCGGTGGGCTGGGACCTCTACCTCGATCCGCAGATGGTCGCCGACGGGCAGTGGACCTGGTGTTCGGCCCACCCGGGCCTGCCCGGAATCGGCGCTGTCCCGTATACGAACTACCTCGGCTGGTTCGCGGTCGGCGCCCTGATGGCGACGCTGCTCGCGGCGCTCGAACGCCGCTGCGCACCGCGCGGCGCCGGTCCCGCGGTGCCGATCGCGGTGCTGTTGTGGACGTGGTTCGGATCGGCCCTGGCCCATGCGGTGTTCCTGGATCTGCCCGCGTCCGCGGGGTACGGCCTGGTCGGTCTCGGAGTGGTGGCCGTACCCACCGCGGTGTGGGTGCTGCGAGCGGCGCGACACCACGACCGGCTGCTCGCGCCGCCGTAAACGCCCGTCGCGTGCCGACGATCACTCCGGCTCATGGCACGATGTGTGCCGTGCAGCCGAGTCCGACACCATCGATGCCAGAGTCGACCCACACGCCGCGACGAACCCGGCGTCATCGCCTCTGGTCCGTAGCCTTCCTGGCGCTGCTGCTGGCGCCGTTGCTGACCGGCTGCCTGCGGGTCCAGGTGTCGATGGGCGTGTCCTCCAACGACCGCGTGTCCGGGCATCTGGTGGCCGCGGTGATCCCGGCCAACGACAAGGACAAGGGCCCCGACTTGAAGGCCCCCGAAACCCTGGCCACGAAGATCCGGGTCGAGCCCTACAGCCAGGACGGCTACGTCGGCAGCCAGGTCTACTTCGACGACCTGACCTTCGGCGAGGTGCAGCAGCTGGGCGCGCTGTCGGATCAGACGCAGGGCATGTTCAACCTGCAGTTCATCCGCACCGGCGACAAGGTCACGCTCACCGGCCGGGTGGACCTGAAATCCGTTCCGCCGCAAGGTTCCGACGTGCAGTTCACGGTCGCCTTCCCGGCCCGGGTTGGCACCACCAACGGCACTCGCCAAGGCGATTCGACGGTCTCGTGGAAGCTGCCGGCCGGCGAGGTGAGCACCGTGCGCGCCGAGGTCAGCTACGCCGACCCGAACACCCGCTCCTTCGCCGGATGGGCCGGAATCGTCGGTGGTATCACCCTCGCGGTGGCCGCCATGGTCGCGGTGCTGGCGTACCTGAATCGCAACCCCACGCCGCCGTGGCGTCCACGGGCGAAGCAGGACGCCTGATCCGCCGCCACTATGGGCGCCCGTGAGCACCGTCCCCGCCGTCCCGGCCCAGCCGCCGGGAAGGGCCGCGTGACGCCGCGAGGCCCGCGGCCGGTCGTCGAGCCACTCGTCACCGCGGGCGCGGTCGTGGCCGGCACGGGATGTGTGATGGCGCTGGTGAACCGGCTCGGCATGCGGCGGCTGCGGGCCGACGCCACCCCGGTGATCGAGCCGGTGATCATCGCGATCCCGGCCCGCGACGAAGCACCTCGGTTACCGCGGCTGATCGCGGATCTGCGTGCCCAGCAAGGTGTTTCGCGCATGCGGATCTGGATCCTGGACGACGGATCCACCGACGGCACCTTCCCGGCCGCCGTCGAGGCGATCGGTGACGACGATCGATTCACCGTGGTCGCCGCCGACACCGAACCCGGGCCCGGATGGACCGGCAAGACCGCGGCCTGCGCACGCCTGGCCGAACTCGCGGGCGTCACCGCCGGCCCGCCGCCCGGTGTCCTGATCTTCCTCGATGCCGACGTCCGGCTGCGCCCGCACGCCATCGCCGCGGCGGTGAGCGAATTGCGCCGCAGCGGTGCGGGTTCGGTGTCGCCGTGGCCGTATCAGCGGGCGGGATCGCTCGCGGAGGCGCTGGTGCAGCCGCTGCTGTGCTGGTCGTGGGCCGCGACGCTGCCGGTGCGGCTCGCCGATCGCGGCCTGCGCCCGTCGACCGCGGTGGCGTGCGGGCAGTTCCTCGTCTTCGACACGGCGGTCTATCGCGCGGTGGGCGGTCATGCGGCGGTGGCCGGGTCGATCACCGAGGATCTGGCGCTGGCGCGGGTGCTGCGCCGCGCCGGACATCGCACCGTGCTGGTGGCGGCGGGGACGCTGGCGAGTACCCGAATGTACCGGGGCGCAGCCGAAGTCGACGGCGGCTACACCCGCTGGCTGTGGTCGGCCTACGGCGGCCCGGCCGGTGCCCTGGCGGTGGATGCGGTCGCCGCGGTCGCGTACGTGCTGCCCGCCCTCGCCGCACTGTTCGGCCGCGGCCGGATCCGGCGGATAGGTGTCGCCGGCTACGGATCGGGTGTCGCGAGCCGGCTGCTGGCCCGCTCACTGGAATCGGGAACGCTCCCGCGCGGTGCCGATATCGCTGCGGCGCTGGCACATCCGGTGTCGATCGGCGCGTATCTGCGACTGTCGGGCCGGTCGTGGCTGCTGCATCGGCGCGGGGCACTGCGCTGGAAGGGCCGCCCGGTGCCGGACGGCCCGGACCGCTCCCGGCCCGGGCCCGTCGAAGTCAGGGCACCGAGGTAACGCCGACCGTCGGCAGGAACATGCACGTGTTGGCGCCGTTGCGGACCGTGCCGAACACCGCCGCCAGCACCGTTCCGGAGCCGGTGTCCACCGGCACCGCGCGCACACCGCCGACCGGCAGCGCCGCCAGGAAGAAGTTGCGGATCGCCTGCTCGAACGCCGGGCGTACCTCCGGCGGCAGATTCGGCGGCACCATCGAGCCGATGACCTGCGACAGCGGGCCCATGGCGGCGAATCCGCCGCGACCGTTGGAGACGTTGAACCAGGCCACCTGCATACCGGTGGTGTCGGGGCCGTCGGGACCCATGCCGTAGGGGACGAAGGCGAACATCGTCTGTCCCGCCTTCACCGCGGACAGATCCAGTCCGGGCACCGGCACCGCCAGTTTGGGCCACGGACCGGGGACCGCGCCGGCCAGCGCCGGAACGAGGCCGAGGGTGCTGCCGTCCTGGCAGAACGCCGAGCCGGACGGATACAGGAACGGCTGGATACCCAGCTGTTTCAGCGACTCGACCGCGGTCTGATACGCGGTCAGCAAATCCGTCGCCGCCGCCGGGTTCTGGCCCACGGCGGCGATGGTGGCGGCGGGGTCGGGCGGAGCGGCGGTCGCGGCGGCGGCGCCGGCGAAGGTCAGCGCACCGGTCACGGTCAGCGCTGCGGAAAGACGGACGAGACTGGTCACCACGGCCATCGGGGTTCTCCTGAGTTCAGCGGAACATCCGCACCAGGTCGGTCCGCCGGGCCGCACAGCATGACTCGGGGACCTCCGCGTCGTCACGGTGCACGAGAGGGTACCGCCGGTCGAGGCGAATGCGCGGCAACTCGCCCGCGAAACGCCGATCAGGCGTTGACGGCCGCCGCCGGAGTCACCGTATAGCCGAGGTTGGTGAGTACCTCGGTGGTCGCCTTGGCGAAGTTCAAGGTGATGAAGTGCAGGCAGGGCGCGCCCTCGTCGATCAGTCGCTGACCGATCTCGGTGGCGATCTCGATGCCCACCGCGCGTACCGCGTTGCGATTGGCCTCCGGATCGGTACCGGCCGCCTGCTCGAGCCGCTGCATGATCCGCGGGGGCAGCGGCCGGCCCGACAGCTCCTCGGCGCGCTGCACGGTGCGCAGCGAGGTGATCGGCATCAGCTCGGGAATGATGGGCTTGGCGCCTTGTTCGGCATCGTAGGCCGCGACCCGATCCCGCAGGCGCAGATAGTGTTCCACGTCGAAGAACATCTGCGTGATCGAATATTCCGCTCCCGCACGCAGTTTCGAGACCAGATAGCGGGTGTCGTGGTCCAGGTCGGGAGAGCGGTAGTGGCCCTGCGGGAACGACGCCACGCCCACGTGGAAGTCGCCGAGCTCGCAGACCATGCGGACCAGTTCCTCGGCGTATTCGACACCGTCGGGATGTTTGCGCCACTCGCCCAGCGGGTCGCCCGGCGGGTCACCCCGCAGTACGAGCATGTTGCGAATGCCGGCATCGGCGTAGCTGCCGACGATGGACCGCAGTTCGGCCACGCTGTGCCCGACCGCGGTCAGATGCGCGACGGTCAGCAGTGTGGTGTCGCGGGCCAGCTGCCCCGTGATGCGCGCGGTGCGGTCGCGGGTGGATCCGCCCGCACCGTAGGTCATCGACACGAACGCCGGATGCATCCGCTCGAACTCACGGGCGGCGCGCCACAGCCGCGCCTCGGCCGCGGCGTCGCGCGGCGGATTGAATTCGACCGAGAACGGGATGGTGCCGTCGGGGCGGCGGCCCAGCTGCCCCACCACGGAGGGAGTTGCGGACGGCGTCCGGGAGGGTCGGCCTGGGGTCGATCGTCCCCGTACGTTGTCGAAACTCACCGGTCCAGTGTAGTAGGACGCCCCCTCCCGACAGGCCGCCCGGCCCGGATCCGCGCCGGTCCAGCCGCCGCTTCGGCTCGGGCCGGAGCCGTGCATCACCGTCGCGGCCGCTGCTCGCCCCGGCGACTCCGGGGCGGCGGTCCACACCCGGCCGCGCGATCTGTTCACCGGCTCCGCCGAGCACCACGACGGTGGCGCACCGACCGGCCTCGATCGCGCCCGTCCGATGCGGTGCGGTGCCGGTCACGTGCCGGCTACGGCGCTGTCGGGCGGCAGAACCGACGCAGTAAGGTTCACGGTGGTCCGGCAGGCGCCGCGACGCGAACCCGTTCGCGATGGCCGGCCGAGGGAATCGGCGGGACCGCCGCAGCCGCCGCCGGCGCCTACGCAGGGTCTCGCCGGCCACATTCTCGGTACGCCCGAGACGCCCCGGCGTACCCGGTATCGGCTCGCCGATACGACGAACTATCTGGAGGTTGCGTTGTCCGTTGGTCCGGCCAGCCCGGCACGTCCGGCGCCGAACGACTCCGCGGCGCTGGTGCGCGCGGTCGAACAGGCGCTGACCGGATTCTTCGCCGGCCGCCGCGAACTGGTCGCCGAACTGGGACCGGTCTTCATCTCCGCGACGGCCGCCCTCGAGGATTTCGTGCTGCGCGGCGGCAAGCGGACCCGGCCGTCGTTCGCCTGGACCGGATGGCTCGGCGCGGGCGGCGATCCGTCCGGTGACCAGGCCGACTCGGTGCTCACCGCGTGCGCGGCCCTGGAACTGGTGCAGGCGTGCGCGCTGATCCACGACGACATCATCGACTCCTCGCGCACCCGGCGCGGCTTCCCGACCGTGCACGTGGACTTCGAAGATCGCCACCGCGACCAGGGCTGGGGTGGCGATTCGGCGCATTTCGGAGTGAGCGTGGCGATCCTCATCGGCGATCTGGCGCTGACCTGGGCCGACGACATGATCGCCGCCGCCGGCTTGGACGCCGCGGCCCGGGCCCGCTTCGCCCCGGTGTGGGCGGCGATGCGCACCGAGGTGATGGGCGGCCAGCTGCTCGACGTACACGGTGAGGCCGGTGCCGACGATTCGGTGGCCGCCGCGCTGCGGATCAACCGGTACAAGACGGCCGCCTACACCGTGGAGCGGCCACTGCACCTGGGCGCCGCGCTGGCCGGGGCCGATCCCGAACTGATCGCCGCCTACCGGGAGTTCGGCACCGATATCGGCATCGCGTTCCAGTTGCGTGACGACCTGCTCGGCGTCTTCGGAGATCCGGCCGTCACCGGCAAACCGTCGGGTGACGACCTGCGAGAGGGTAAACGCACGGTCCTCGTCGCCGAGGCGCTGCGCCGCGCCGACGCCACCGATCCCGCCGCGGCGCGGCTGTTGCGTTCGTCGCTGGGCACCGACCTGGCTCCCGAGCAGGTCACCCGGTTGCGCGAGCTCATCACCGGACTCGGCGCCGTCGACGATGTGGAACGCCGCATCACCGAACTCACCGACCGCGGTCTCGGCGCGCTGGCGGCCAGTTCGGTCACCCCCGAGGCCGGTGACCGGCTGCGCGCGATGGCGCTGGCCGCGACCAGGCGGGTGGCATGAAAACCGTTGCGGGACGGTCGGATCGCATCGTCGTCGTGGGCGCCGGCCTGTCCGGGCTGGCCGCGGCGCTGTATCTGACCGGAGCCGGGCGCCGGGTCACCCTGCTGGAACGCGCCGATCATCCGGGCGGGCGGGTGGGGGTCCGTCGCGGGCCGGACTACGAAATCGACTCCGGGGCAACGGTTCTCACCCTGCCCGGCCTGATCGACGAGACACTGGCCGCGGTCGGCACCGATGCCGCGGCCCACGGACTGCGGATCCACCGCCTCGACCCCGCCTACCGGGCGCGCTTCGCCGACGACAGCGTGATCGGGGTGTATTCGGACCCGGAGCGGATGGCGGCCGAGGTGCGCCGCACCTGCGGAGCCGCGCAGGAACGGGGCTATCTGGACCTGCGGGACTGGCTGGCCCGGATCTACGCCGGCGCCTACGACCAGTTCATGGACACCAATTTCGATTCCCCGCTCGATATGGTCCGCATCCCCGAGAAGCGCGCGGCGCTGTGGGAACTGGTTCGGCTGGGCGCGTTCGGCCGGCTCGGCCCCCGGGTCGAGCGCATCCTGGGAGACCCGAAGCTGGCGCGGCTGTTCACCTTTCAGGCTCTCTACGCCGGGACCGCACCCGCGCAGGCATTGGCCGTCTACGGCGCGATTCCACATATGGACACCTCGCTGGGCGTCTACTTCCCGGTCGGCGGCATGCGGGCGATCACCGCGACGCTGGCGGCCGCGTTCACCGGCGCCGGTGGGCGGCTGGAACTGAACTGCGAGGTCAGCGGTATCGACTATCACGCCGGGCGCGCCCGGCGGGTCCGCGCCGCCGACGGGCGCGGCTTCGACTGCGATGCGGTGGTCGTGACCGCCGACCTGGGCTCGCTGAGCCGCTTCGGCATTCGCCGGCACCGCCCGCTGCGGGCCGCCCCCTCCGCGGTGGTGGCGCACGGCACCATCCCGGCCGACGTGGCGGCGCGATGGCCGATACAGGCCCACCACACCATCGATTTCGGCCGGGCCTGGGAGGAGACCTTCGCCGAAATCGCCGCGCGGCGCGGTCGTGGGCGGCTGATGAGCGATCCGTCGCTGCTGATCACCCGGCCCGCGCTCAGCGATCCCGGCCAGTTCGTCGAACGGCCCACCGGCCGTTACGAACCGCTGTCGGTGCTGGCACCGTGCCCGAATCTCGAAGCCGCGCCACTGGATTGGTCGCGACTGGGGCCGGCTTACCTGGAAGAACTGCTGGCCGTGCTGGAAGAGCGCGGATACCGGGAGATCGCCGGGCATTTCACCGTCGATCACCTCGACACGCCGCAGACGTGGTACGAGCAGGGAATGATCGCCGGAACTCCGTTCTCGGCCGCGCACCTGTTCCGTCAGACCGGACCGTTCCGCACCCGCAACCTCGCCCGCACCCCGGCCAACGTGGTGCTGGCCGGATGCGGCACCACCCCGGGAGTCGGCGTGCCGACCGCCCTGCTCTCGGGAAAACTGGCCGCCGAACGCATTACCGGCGCCTTCCGGCACGCCGACGGCGCCACGGCGCCGACCGGCGCGCTAGGGTTGCCGGCAAACCGTTAAACTGGCCCGCGAACTGACCACTCCCGCGGTTCCGCACCGCACCGACATTCCCGGGGGGAAGACGAACCATGCCGACCCCCGATACGGACACTGCCCCCGCGACAGCGCCGGTGACCAGCACGGTTACCACGGTGCCGGTGACCGTCGTGCCGGTCCCCGAACCGGCCGTGCACACCGCGCGCTGGTGGGTGCGCTGGGCCGGCGACTTCTTCCGCAGCCCCGAGGGCCACGCCGCCCTGCTCGGCTTCTGGGGCGCGGTACTGATCACCTTCGGCGGCTTGGGCGCCGGCGCGGTGCGCCGCAGCGATCCGCTGCTGGAAGCGGCCCACCTGTCCTGGCTGCGATTCGGGCACGGCTACGCGCTGGCCACCATCGTGGTGTGGCTGGGTGTGCTGTCGATGATCATCGCCTGGGTCCGGTTGGGGCGCATCACCATCGGCACCGGCGCCCACCGCGGTCCCGGCAGCACCGTGACGCTGAACGAATTGCGGGCGATCGTCGGCATCTGGATCCTGCCGCTGCTGTTCGCCGTGCCCATGTTCAGCCAGGACGTGTACTCCTATCTGGCGCAGGGCGCGCTGCTGCGCGACGGTTTCGACCCGTACAAGGTCGGGCCGGTGGTGAATCCCGGTGTACTGCTGGACAATGTCAGCCCCGTCTGGACCACCACCACCGCCCCCTACGGCCCGATCTTTTTGCTGATGGGACAGGCCATCACCAGCATCACCGGTGACAACGTGGTGGCCGGCACCATCGCGATGCGCCTGGTCATGCTGCCGGGACTGGCCCTGATGATGTGGGCCGTCCCCCATATGACCAAACACCTCGGCGGTAAGCCGACGGTGGCGCTGTGGCTGGCGGTGCTGAACCCGCTGGTGCTGATCCACCTGATCGGCGGCGTGCACAACGAGATGCTCATGGTCGGCCTGATGGCCGCCGGCATCGCCCTCGTGCTGGAACGCCACCACGCCGCCGGCATCGTGGTCGTCGCGATCGGCGTCGCGATCAAGGCGACCGCCGGGGTGGCGCTGCCGTTCCTGGTGTGGATCTGGATGATTCACGAACGCGAGCGGCGAGCCGCGGAGAACAAGGGGCCGCTGCCGCATCCGATTCGGACCTTCGTCAAGATCGCGGGCCTCGGCGTGTCGGTGTTCGCGGTGGTCTTCGTGGCCGCCTCCGCGGTCGCCGGTGTGGGTATCGGCTGGCTGACGGCGCTGTCGGGATCGAAGAAGATCATCAACTGGCTCTCGCTGCCGACGATCATGGCGCACATGGTGACCTGGGTGACGCCGCTGAATCTCGGCGAGGTGCTGGTGTGGACGCGCGGGCTCTGCGCGCTCGCACTGGTCGCCATCCTGGCGTGGACCTGGTGGCGCTACAAGAGCTCCGAACGCGATGCGGTGATGGGCATTCTCATCGCCTTCGTCGCGATCGTGATCCTGTCCCCCGCGGCCCTGCCCTGGTACTACTCGTGGCCGCTGGCGCTGGCCGCCGGATTCGCCATGTCGACCACCACCCTGATGATCCTGGTAGGGCTGTGCACCTGGTTGATGCTGGTGTTCCAGCCGGGCGGCTCGATCGGCCTCTACAACGTCTGGCACGTCGCGGCGGCCACCTTCGTCGCCGTGGTGGCGGCGCTGTCGCTGCGCAAGGTGGATCCGCTGCGACTGCGCGCCGATTCGGGCAGACCCAAGCAATGACCGGCCGCGGCCCCGATGCCGAACTGGCGGCCGCATACCGGCACTGCAGGGCCATCGCGGCGGAACACGGCCGCACCTATTTCCTGGCCACCCGGCTCCTGTCCCCGCCCCAACAGGCTGCGGTGCATGCGCTCTACGCGTTCGCACGCACCGTCGACGACGTCGTGGATCAGGCCGAAAGCTCCTGTGAGACAACTCTTTCCGGTGCGTCCGACCTGGGGCACCCCGGGGCGGCACGTAACGTCGCCCGCCCCGAGCACACTTGCAGCCGGGCCGCCTCAGATTCCGGAGCGGCCGATCTCACTGCGGCATGGCGGCTGGACCGGATCGAAACGCAACTCCGCCTTGCGCTGGAGAATGCGGGGCTTCTCACCACGGAGCCCGGTACCCTGGCGATGCGCGCCGCAACCACCGGATCTCCCGCGAGCACCATCGCTGACGGCTGCCCACCCACGACGGTCACCACGGCGGCCGCGTCCCTTCCCGCGACATGCGCCGCGATCGACGACCCGGTACTCACCGCACTCGTCGACACCATTGCCCGGTATCGCATCGCGCCCGAACACTTCCGGGTGTTTCTCGACGCCATGCGGATGGATGTGCCGGGGAGCCCGCTGTTCCGGAATCGGTATGCGGATATGGGCGAACTACGGGAGTACATGCGCGGTTCGGCGGCGGCGATCGGACTGCAACTGCTGCCGGTTCTCGGCACGGTGGTACCGGTGGCCGAGGCCGAACCGGCGGCCGCCGCGCTGGGTGAGGCCTTCCAGCTCACCAACTTTCTGCGTGATGTCGCCGAAGATCTCGATCGCGGGCGCGTCTACCTGCCCGGCGACGAACTCGCGGCCTTCGGCGTCGACGCCGGTCTGCTCGCCCACTGCCGGCGCACCGGCCGGACCGATCCCCGAGTCCGCCGCGCCCTGGCGCATCTGATCGCGGTCAACCGCGCGGTCTATCGCACCGCCGCGCCCGGCATCGATCTGCTCCGACCGCGGGTACGCCCCGCCATTCGCACCGCGGCCGTGCTCTACGGCGGAATCCTCGACGAGATCGAGCGCCACGACTATGCCGTATTCGACCGCCGCGCAACGGTTCCCACCTCGCGGCGGCTTCGGGTCGCGATCACCGAATTCGGATCCGGGCTGCGCCGGCCGAGCCATCCGTCCCCGCCCGTCCACACCGCGCTCCCCCGGGCCTTCCGCACAGTACAGCCGAACGCGCCACGCGCCTGACGCCGCACTCGCCGCCCACCACGGACCTCAGGCACCATCGAACGGCCGAAGCCGCCCCTCGGAGCAGGCGCACAGCAAAGCCGTCGTGCAGCACTCGACAGCGCGCCACTCCGCGCCCCGGTCGCCGACCGGCGGCCCGAAGTCACCGGCCCAGGCCGCCTACATCGCCTCAGAACGGTTCGGCGGCGGCCCGGCGGACGACCTCGCGGGCGAGCGGCCCGTGGATGGCGTCGATCGGACGGCCGGGCAGGGTGTCGTCCTCGGCGTACATCCACTCGAGGATTTCCTCGTTCGTATATTTCGCATCACGCATCACCGTGATGAGGCCGGTCAGGGGCTTGACGACCGCGCCCGAAGAATCGAAGAAATCTTCCGGGATACCGGCGATACCACCGCGGCGGATCGCGATCAATTGATGATCGCGCAACATCTGATGCACTCTGGTCACCGCGATGCCGAGTTGTTCGGCCACATCCGGCAACGGGAGCAGGGTCACCGATTCGGGAACGACATCGTCGCTGCAAGGAAATGCACTCACCTGCACAACCGTAGTCCGTCGGCATCCGGATACGGCGTACGCCCGGTTTCGACGGGGGCGTAAGCACGTCATCAGCGACCGTGACGGCGCGCGCCTATACGATCGGGGGTGCCGTCACGGGGGCGGCAACCGCTAGGTGAAATTCGGAGGACAGCAGTTGATCGGCCAGATGCTGGACGGGCGCTACCGCATCGACGCGCCGATCGCGCGCGGTGGGATGTCGATGGTGTTCCGGGGAGTCGACACCCGGCTGGACCGGCCCGTGGCGATCAAGGTGATGGACCCGAAGTTCGCCGGCGACCCGCAGTTCCTGACCCGCTTCGAATTCGAGGCCCGCTCGGTGGCCAAGCTGAAGCACCCCTCGCTCGTGGCGGTCTACGACCAGGGCATCGACGGGGAGTATCCGTTCCTCATCATGGAGCTCGTCGAGGGTGGCACCCTGCGCGAACTCCTGCGCGAGCGCGGTCCGATGCCCCCGCACGCGGTGCGCGCGGTCGCCGAACCGGTGCTGCGCGCGATCGGTGTCGCACACGCGGCCGGACTCGTGCACCGCGACGTCAAACCGGAGAACGTGCTGATCTCGGACGCCGGTGAGGTGAAGATCGCCGACTTCGGCCTGGTGCGGGCGGTGGCCGGCTCGAATCTGACCTCGGCCAGCGTCATCCTCGGCACCGCGGCCTATCTGTCGCCGGAACAGGTCACCGCGGGCAACGCCGACGCCCGCAGCGATGTGTACTCCTTCGGCATCCTGATCTTCGAAATGCTCACCGGCCGTGCGCCGTTCACCGGCGACACCTCGCTGTCGATCGCCTATCAGCGGGTCGAGAAGGACGTGCCGAGCCCGAGCCGGTTCATCGAGGGCGTGCCGCCGGAATTCGACGACCTGGTCGCCCACGCCACCGCCCGCGAGCCCGCGCACCGCTTCGCCGATGCCACCGAAATGGCCGCCGAACTGCATCGCATCGCCACCGTGCTGCATCTGCCCGACTACCGGGTACCGGCACCCAAGGAATCGGCGGAACACCTGTCCGCGCGATACCGCGTCGTGCAGACCCCGCCCGCCGGACCGGCCCCCACGCCGCAGCCGGTCACCGAGGCGACGACCCGGCTCGCGTCCGAGCCGGCCCGCACCCGGGTCATGACCGCGGCCCATCCGATGCCCGATCCCGAACCGGACCGTCCGCACCACCCGCCGGCCCCACCGCATCGGCCGGAATTCGTCCCGGATCGTGGCACGTCCCGGCGCCGGGTCCTGATCTGGGCGGCCGTGGTGGTGGTCCTCGCGCTGCTGCTGGGCATCGGCGGCTGGTGGCTGGGCGTCGGCCGCTATTCGTCGGTGCCGGCGATCGCCGGGATGACCACGGAACAGGCGACCGCGAAGCTGAAGGACGCCGGTTTCGGGACGACCGTGCGCGACAAGGCCTCCGACATCATTCCCGTCGGCGGGGTGGTCGGCACCGATCCCTCCGCCGGGGCGAAGGTGCTGAAGGGGTCGACGGTCGCCGTCCTGGTGTCGAGCGGTCAGCCGCACGTGCCGCAGTTTCAGCCCGGCCAGGACACGAAGACGGTGAACCAGCTCATCCGCGATGCGGGGCTCACCCCCGTCGACGGCGGCGAGAAACCCAGCACCGCCCCGAAAGGGTCGGTGGCGCAACTGGATCCGGCGCCCGGCACGGTGCTGCCGACCGGCGCGCAGGTGAAGGTCTACCGCAGTAAGGGTTCGCAGCCGGTGAAGCTGCCCGACGTGCGCGGCAAGACCGTCGAGGAGGCGAAGGCGGCGCTGCAGAACGCCGGACTCGCCGTCGGCGACACCCGCACCGACTTCGACGCCAGGATCACATCGGGCCAGGTCGCGGGCACCGATCCGGCCGCCGGCACCCAGGTGCTCTCCGGCGCCACGGTGACGCTGATCGTCTCCGATGCCGTCCAGGTTCCCGATGTCACCGGCAAGAACGCCGCCGTGGCCCGCTCCCAACTCGAGGGCATGGGCCTCAAGGTCGTGCTGAACCAGGTGTTCAGCGGTGACCGCGGTACGGTCCGCGTGCAGTCACCGTTCGGCGGTTCGAACGTGGCGCCGGGGTCCACGGTCACCCTGACCGTCCTGCCGTTCTGAATCCGAGTTCAGCCGAGGACGCCGCCCACATCCGCACCGCCGAGCAGTTCGGCCTCGCTGATGCCCAGCCGCTGACTGGCCAGGTCGAGCGCCTGCTGCAGCACCGCGCTGGCGCTGGCGCCCACCACCTGGGAATGTTCGAGCCGGCCGTTGCCGCGCACCACCCGCACCCGGCAGCGCCACGCGATTCCGGCGCGGTCGACCTCCGGACGTTCGATCACGATCGTCACCGGGACGCCGTCGATCTCGAGCACATGTTCGGCGAGGGCGGCGATCGGCCTGCTCGCAGTTTGCAATCCTCTGGCTACCGATGCGCGCTGCATAGCGATCCTCTCCGCACAATTCCCGCACAGCCCGTTGCCGCTGCAGTGTCACGCCTGGAAACCTAGTGCAGGTTTCCGCGTTCAGCAACTGGACAGCTAACTTCTGCGGATCATGTCACGATCGCGTGCTTCCCCGGCGGGTCGGTTCAGCCGACCGCCAGCAACGGGTCACCGGTTTCCGGATCGTTGACCGCCACCACCGCGGCGGTGGTGAACACCTCCACCGGCACCCCGCCGACACTCGGGCTGATGTTGGTGGTGATCTGCGCGGCGGCAGCGACCGGCGCGTAGCCGTGGGCCACGTCGAACCCCCAGGAGATCTCGTAGCCCCAGCAGATGTTGAAGATCAGCAGGCGACTGCCGTCGCGCAGCACGACCTCCGACGGAATCCCGTCGCGGTCGCGATCGCGCAGCAACCGCAGGATGGTGCGATCGGCGTTGCCGATCCGCAGCGCGCTCTGCGCGCTGGCCGGACCTTCCCCACGCGGGCGGCCGTCACCGCGCGAGGGGCCCTCGTCATTGCGAAATACGACGTCCACTCCGGGCCGATCCGTCACCGCAGCATCTCGGCGACCAGGAATGCCAATTCCAAGGACTGCTGGGTGTTGAGGCGTGGATCGCAGGCCGTCTCGTAGCGATCCTCCAGATCCAGATCCGAGATGTCCTGGGCGCCGCCGAGGCATTCTGTGACGTTCTCGCCGGTCAGCTCGATGTGCAGGCCGCCCGGATGGGTGCCCAGGGCGTGGTGCACCTCGAAGAAGCCCTGCACCTCGTCGACGATGCGGTCGAAGTGTCGGGTCTTGTAGCCGGTGGACGATTCGTGGGTGTTGCCGTGCATGGGATCGCACTGCCAGATCACCTGATGTCCGGTGGCCTGCACCTTCTCGATGATCGGCGGCAGCACGTCGCGGACCTTGGTGTTGCTCATCCGCGCGACCAGGGTGAGCCGGCCCGGCTCGTTGGTGGGATCGAGCCGCTCGACGTATTCCACCGCCTGATCCGGCGTGGTGGTCGGGCCGATCTTGATACCGATCGGATTGGCCAGCAGTTCGGCGAAGGCGATATGGGCGCCGTCGAGCTGCCGGGTGCGCTCACCGATCCACAGGAAATGCGCGGACAGGTCGTAGAGCACCGGATCGCCGGCGGCGTTGTGGGACAGCCGCAGCATCGCCCGCTCGTAGTCGAGGACCAGCGCCTCGTGGCTGCAGTAGATCTTCGCCGACTGCAGACTGGGATCCTGCACCCGGCAGGCGTTCATGAACGCCAGGCCGCGGTCGATCTCGGAGGCCATCTGCTCGTAGCGGGCACCGGCCGGCGACTGCGCGACGAAGTCGCGGTTCCAGTCGTGCACCTTGTGCAGATCGGCCATTCCGGCGCCGGTGAGCGCGCGCACCAGGTTCATCGCGGCGCTGGCGTTGGCGTAGGCGCGCACCAGCCGCGAGGGGTCGTGTTCGCGCTGGGCGGCGTCGGCGACGAGGGCGTTGACCATGTCGCCGCGATAGGACTTGAGGCCGAGCGCGTCGACGTCGGCCGAGCGGGGTTTGGCGTACTGGCCGGCGATCCGGGCGACCTTCACCACCGGCAGGCTCGCGCCGTAGGTCAGCACCACCGCCATCTGCAGCAGGGTACGGATGTTGCCCCGGATGTGCGGCTCGGTGTTGTCGGCGAAGGTTTCCGCGCAGTCGCCGCCCTGCATCAGGAAGGCTTCGCCGCGGGCGACCTCGGCCAGCTGCAGGCGCAACTCCTCGACCTCGGCGGGCACGCACAGCGGCGGCACACTCTCGAGGACGGTGCGCATGGTGGCGGCCTGCTCGGGATCCCACGACGGCTGCTGCAGGGCGGGGCGGGCGAGGGCGGCGTCGAGTCGCCGACGGAGCTCGGCAGGCAACGGTGGCAGTTCCGGCAAGCGATCGATCGGTACGTCGACGGTCCAGTTCACCAGATCAGAATACGGACCTTCCGCAATCGCGGGGTAACCCGGAGGGTAGGGGGCCGATGAATACGTCCGCGCGGGCGGGGCCGTAACCTCGAGCGCGGGGCCGGGTCGGGCGGTTCGGCCGAGATATCACCGCGAGCGCCGGTGTACGCCGAATCGGAAAGGGCACGACCGCGTGAAATATTTTTATGACTGCGAATTCATCGAGGACGGGGTGACGATCGATCTGATTTCGATCGGCGTGGTCTGCGAGGACGGTCGGGAATATTACGCGGTCTCAACGGAATTCGACCCCGAGCGAGCCGGGCAGTGGGTGCGTCGCAATGTCCTGCCGAAACTCCCCTCCCCCTCCTCGCCGCTGTGGCGCAGCCGTCAGCGCATTCGCGACGACCTCTATCAATTCCTGGTACCGCGGCCGACCGTGCGTCCGGAATTGTGGGCGTGGGTGGGGGCCTACGACCATGTGGCGTTCTGCCAGCTGTGGGGTTCGATGGTGGATCTGCCGGCGGCGCTGCCGCGCTACACCAACGAACTGCGCCAGCACTGGGATCACCACGGCCGGCCGGAGTTGCCGCCGGTGCCGGCCGACGCGCACGACGCGCTGGCCGACGCGCGGCACAATCTCGCCAAGTACGAGGCCATCGAGGCGTTCCGCCGCAGCGGCGCGATCACCGGAATCGATCGGCGGTAAGCGGCCCGGGCGCGGCGCTGTGGTGGCGACGCGGTCGCGACTCGCTCGCGGCAATTCTCGTGCCGAGACGAGTCGGCCCCCGGACGGTTGTCCGGGGGCCGAGAACGTAGAGAGGGCGACAGTCAGCTCGCCAGGGTCTCCGGGATTCGCTCGGCCTCGGGACGACTGCCCGAGGGCACGCCCTTCTTGAGGCTGGCGGCGTAGACGTCGACGTACTCCTGACCCGACATCCGCATCAGCTCGTACATGATCTCGTCGGTGACGGCCCGCTCGACGAAGCGGTTACCGCCCATGCCCTCGTAGCGGGAGAAGTCGATCGGCGCACCGAATTTCACGGTGACGCGGCGACGGCGCCACCGGAACGGTCCGGGAGGGCACACCTCGTCGGTCCCGATCAGTGCCACCGGGATCACCGGCACACCGGTCTCCAGGGCGAGGCGTGCCACACCGGTCTTGCCCTTGTACAGGCGACCGTCGGGCGAGCGGGTGCCTTCCGGGTACAGACCCACCATGCGACCCTCGCTCAGCAGTTTGCGAGCGGTGTTGAGCGCGTCCTCGGCGGCGCTGGCGCCGCTGCGGTCGATCGGATACTGGCCGGTGCCGGAGAAGAAGAACTTCTGCAGCCGGCCCTTGAGTCCGGGCGTGGTGAAGTATTCGGCCTTGGCCAGATAGGTGATGCGACGCGGGCTCAGCAACGGGGTGAACAACCAGTCGGTGAACGACAGATGATTGCCGGCGAGGATGACTGCTCCGTCGGCGGGAATATTCTCCACGCCCTCGACCTTCGGCCGGTTGTAGATGTGCATGAAGGGCCCGACCAGCACGAATTTGAGCAGCCAGTAGAACATTGCGTCCTTTCCCCTGTGATTGTCGAACGGGACCGGCCTCGTCGCAGGCACCTCCGTCGGAAACGACTCTACCGTCGCCGACCTGCTGCGACCAACCCCACACGAGGTATTTCACATGCCGGCAATCACATCGGTGAAATCGGGTACACGTGAGGCGCTTCAGTGCGCGAAAACCGACCGAGCGTCGAAGAATCGGCGAGATGTGCGACGCCGCGGATCGTTTGCCCCCACGCCTCGGCCGCCCGCCGGACGACGACGAGAGTGGCCGATTCGTTTCCCGCCGCGCGACATCGCCCTCGGCAAGCGCCTTCGAGAACCAGGACGACTATTCGCGGCCCGCGGCGGATCGGGCTCGCCGCACGGCCGCCGACTCGGCGCCGCGGCTGTTCCGCGCAAGCCCCTCGGTAGCCCCCGTCTCGAGCGCCGTGCGCGCGAGTTCGGCCGCGCCGATCATCCCCGCCGCCTCACCCAGTTGCGTGGTGCGGATGCGAGCCAGGGGGCGATGACGGCCGCCGGTGATGGCGGCGGCGTAATGTTCGCGCGCGTCGTCGAGGAACAGCGGCGCCGATGAGCTCACCCCACCCGCGATGACGATCAGATCGGGGTCGAAGATGTCGCTGACGAAGGCCAGGCCCAGCCCGAGCCAGCGGGCGAAATCGGCCATCACGTGCAGCGCCACCGGATCACCGTCGTGGGCCGCGCCCGCGACCCGGCGCCCGGTCAGCGATCCCGGATCACCGACCACCTCCCGCGCCAGGATCGTCGAGGGCATCGGATCGGTGGCCAGCATCTCGATCGCGGTGTCGACCAGGGCCGTACCGCTGCAGTAGCGCTCCCAGCAGCCGCGTTTGCCGCACGGGCAGATCCGGCCGTGCGGCACCACCTGCAGATGGCCCAATTCCGGTGCGACACCGTAACTTCCGCGATACAGCCGCCCCTCGACCAGCAGCGCCGCGCCGATTCCGGTACCGATGGCGACCAGCACGCCGTTGTGCGCGCCCGCGGCCGCGCCGAACCGGTATTCGGCCCACATCGCGGCATTGGCATCGTGTTCGAGGATCACCGGCAACTCGAGCCTGCGGCCGAGCCGGCCGGCGACCGCGGTGTCCTCCCACGGCAGATGCGGTGCGAAGCGCACCGAGGAGCGGGATTCGTCGACGAATCCGGCGACCGCCAGCCCGACCGCGCCGATGTCGTGGCGCGCGCACAGTTCCCGGACCGCGCGGTCGAGGCCGTCCTCGAGTGCGTGCGACGAATGCGGCGTGGGCGCCTGGACGGTGTCGAGAACCTCTCCGTCCCCGTCGACGACCGACGCCCGGATATTCGTCCCGCCGACATCGATGCCGACGGTGAGCGGGGCCTCTCGTCCGACCCTGGTGGTCATTTCTTGATCCGCACCGAGATGGGAACGTATCCGGGTCGCTCGACCGAATCCCGCCCCCGCCCAGCACGTTCGGCCGCGCGCCGGCCACCCCGCCGCGTCGTGCTCTGCTGCTCGCCGGGCGCCGGCTTCGCCCCCGGGGCCGCCTCCGCAGCGCCGGCGCGGCCGTTCCCGGGCACATCTCGGCGAACGCCTTTCGCGCGGCGGTCCGCTCCGCTACCACTGCCGCCCGCTTCGGCTCCGGGCCCACTGCCGCCCGCTCCGGCACCGGCGTCGGACGGATCTCCGGCCGCCCCGCCCGCGATCCACCCGTCGTGCTCCGTGCGCTCCGAGCTGGGATCGGCGCCGACTTCCGTTGCCGCGGAATCATATTCGCCGGATTCGTCGTCGACGTCCGGAACGTCGTCCGGGAGTAGCGGTTCGACCGGTACTCCGGCCAGTGCCTCGCGCAGCACGGTCACGATCGCGGTGCCGTGGTCGGCGACCGCGGCGACGACCTCGTGGTGTTCGCCGCGGACCAGTGCCGCGGCCGCACAGACGGGACACCAGCTGCAGCTGTCCCATTCGCGGCCGTCGGCGGCCGCGCGACGCAGGGCGGGTTCGAGACGTTCGAGCAGGGTCTCGGCGAGGGCGCGCAGTTCCTGGGCGAATTCGCCGAAACTGTCGTCGTGGGCGTGGGTCATTGCGGCCAGACCCCCGGGTCGGGCCGGAAACGCACGATCAGCTGCTCACCGTCGAGTTCGGCGCCCTCGACCGTGCACCGCCGCAATACCGGCGCCAGTCGTAGCCGCCGCCGGACCCCGTCCGCTCCCACGATCACATCGTCCTCCACTCGTCCCAGTCGCAGCGTGCCCGGGTCGACCACCGGCAGACGCATCCGCAGCGTGAATACCGAATCCAGCCCGGTGCCCGACTCCCACCGCACCTCCGGCTCCCCCGCCGCGGTACCCGGCTCCGGCGTCGTGTCGCCCAGCATAGGGTCTGGCTCGGCGGTCGGCCGGTTGCCACGAACGGGCAATGCCTGTGCCAGCGCCGCCAACGCCTGCGGGCCGACCGGTTCCGGACCGCTGTGATGGGCGATCACCACCGGCACATCCGGCATCCGGCGGCGCAGGTCCGCGATCACGTCGAGTTGTTCCGCGCGCCGCTGCAGATACCACTGCACCGCGGGGTGAGCGCCACCGTCGGCCGGCGGCACCGGCGGCAGCACTTTGTTCACCACCACTGCGTTCAGACGCATACCCAGAAGCGCCGCCGCCGAACGCACCCGCGCGGATTCGGCCAGTGCGACCCGTTCGGCGCCGGTGATCAGCCGGGCCCCGGTGCGTTGTGGATCGGCCAGCAGATCACGAATCGCCGTGACCGCGGCCGCGATCCGCTCCACCGTCGCCGCCAGCACCGCGCGCCGCATATCCGGGCCGGTCGCGCTCATCACCCGGGCATGGGTGGGCCAGATCCGCTCGAGGTAGCCGAGCAGGGTGTCGGGTGCGGTGACGATGCGCAACATATCCGCCGAGGGCGGGCAGTCCACGATGATCAGATCCCAGTCGTCCTCGTTCGCGAACTGCGCGATCTCGGTCAATGCCAGCAGTTCCTGCACACCGGGCAGCCCGGTCAGCTCGGCCGGATCGAGCGCGGCGAGGTCGATGCCGTGATCGTGGCCCGCGCCGGACAGCATCCGCGCGACATCACGGAACCGATCCTCCAGCAGCGCAAGCGAATCGATCTCGATGACGTCGAATCCGGGGGCGACGGTCACCACCCCGGCAACCGTGCCGGGATCGTGAGAGAAGCGGAAACCCAATGCGTCGCCGAGCGAATGGGCCTGATCCACCGAGGCGACCAGCACCCGCTGTCCGGCCTGCACCGCGGCGATGGCCGCCGCACAGGCGAGCGTGGTCTTACCGACTCCGCCCTTGCCGATGAACAGTTCGAGACGGGTCGTGACGGCACCACGACCGCGCCGCGGAGGCCGGGTCAGCCTTCGACCCGTTTCTTGAGTTCCTTGAGGGCCGTATCGGTGATCACCTTCTCGGCCTTGCGTTTGAACATCCCGATCATCGGGATGGTGAGGTCCACGGTCAGCTCGTACACCACCTGGGTGGTGCCGTCGGGCTGGTCGATGAGCTCGTAGGTGCCGTCCTGCGCCTTCTGCAGTTCGCCGCTGACCAGTCGCCAGCTCACCGCGCGGCCGTCGTCCCGCCAGGTGTAGGACAGCACATAGGTGTCCTTGACGACGCCGGCGTCCAGCACGAATTTCGCCGTGCGGGCCCGTCCGTCGGGGAAGGTCTCCAGTACGTCCACCGATCGTGCCGCCGACACCCATTCCGGATACGACTGCAGATCGGCGATGACGGCCATCACCCGATCCGAGGGGGCATCGATGGTGATCGACCTCTGGGTCCGGTCGGCCATGACTGACAGCGTTTCCTTTCGACCTAGCGTGACGGCGCCACACCGGCCGGACGGCCGGCCTCCAGCCGCGATTTCACCTCGAACGACATCTTCTTGCCGGCTACCCGCCGGGAACGGTTGGCGGCCATCAGTGTTCGGGGCGAGAGTGCGTCCGCGCCCGGCGGTTCGGCGTGCAGGAAGTAGTGCAGGATCACGCCGTCCAGCGACGGCTCCAGCCAGACCTCCATGGTGCCGGTCAGCGCTCCGCTGACCGACCAGCGAATTCCCTTGTCACCCCGGTCTTCTCGCACCTCGAGGGTGAGGTCGGGCCACCAGCGGCGCCACCGCGACCGATCGGCCAGAACCTCGGCGACCGCGGCGCCGGGCGCGGCGACGAAGGTCTGGTCGGCCACCTGGATACTGCTCACGGCTGTGGCTCGCTGCTGCGCTCGCTCATGAGGCCCGAGCCTACTGGGTCGGAGGCCGGAGGCGGTAACGCAGTGCCGAGCACACGCGACCCGTCGCCCCGCGCGGTCGGACTCACCGGACGTTGCCGTCGGAGCCCACGACGCCGGACTGTGCGCCGGGATCGAGCAGACTGCGCAGCCGGCCGCCCAGCACATCCCAGCGCCACTGGTCGGCGACCCATTCGCGGCCGGCAGCACCCATCCGCGCCGCGGCATCGGGGTCGGACAGGATGTCGACGACCGCCGCGGCGACGGCTCGTTCGTCGCGCCCGTCGACCACCGTGCCGGTGCGGCCCTCGAGCACGGTTTCCGGTGCGCCACCGGAATTTCCGGCCACCACGGGCACACCGGTCGCCGATGCCTCCAGATAGACGATGCCGAGACCTTCCACGTCGAGCCCGGCGCCGCGGGTGCGCGAGGGCATCGCGAAGACGTCCGCGATCGTGTGATGGGCGGCCAGTTCGGCGGCGGGGACGCGACCGGTGAACACCACGTCGGCCTCCAGGTCCAGCGAACGCACCAGCGCGCGCAGCTTCTCCTCGTACGGCCCCCCGCCCGCGATGACGAGCACCGCGCCGTCGATGCGGCGGCGGATCTCGCGCATCGCCAGGATCAGCATGTCCTGGCCCTTGCGCGGGACCAGCCGCGACAGGCACAGCACCGTGGGCCGTTCGCCCAGGCCGTACCGGGCGCGCAGTTCCGCCCGCGCGGCGGGATCGGGACGGAAGACGGTGCTGTCCACACCCGGCGGCAGATATTCCAGGGCCGCCCGGGCGCCGAATGCCGCGGCGAAGCGCCGGCGGGTGTATTTGCTGACGTAGGTGACGACATCGGTGTGGTCGCCGATCACGCGCAGCACCTGACGGGCGCCCGGCAGCATGGACCAGCCCACCTCGTGGCCGTGGGTGCTGGCGAGGATTCGCTCCGCTCCGAAGCGGCGCAGCGCCGGCGACATCAGGGCCAGTGGCGCGGCGGCACCGAACCAGACGGTGTCGCATCCTTCGTCGCGTAGCAATTTCGCGGCGCGCCGCAGCACAAGCGGAGTCGGCAGCATCAGTGTGGTCGGGTGGCGCACCACCGGGAACGGCTGCTGGGCGTCGAACCGCAGATGAGAGTCGCCGCGCCAGCGGGGCGCGTAGACCACGAGGTCCTCCGGCGGCATCCGCAGCGCGAGCGAATGAACATACGACTGGATACCGCCCGGCCGGGGCGGAAAGTCGTTGGTGATCAACAGCGTGCGGCCCATGGGGGCGAGTCTATGGGTGTGGCCGCGACGTCCGGCGCTATGGGTGTGGCCGCGGCCGGGTGCTCAGGCTGCGACGCGAGCCTTGATCCAGTCGCGCCAGGCGGAGACGAATTCGGTGTGGCCGAGACCCAGGGTCTCGCGCAGGCCTCGGTCCAGCGCGGCTGCGTCCTGCGGGCCGGTGGCCAGCCGGTGGTAGAGCGCGACGAGTTTCGGCTCCCCGAACCGATCGGCGACGAACGCGTGGGCCGACCAGGCCTGTTCGTAGGCGAGGGCGGCATCGGCGCCCGGGCCCGGTATGAACGCGGCATCGGCGGGCAGGTCCGCGGGCAGATCACCGGAGCGGGCGCGGGTGGTGACGGTCGGTGCCACCTGGGCGAAGCGCTGCTGGTCCCCACGGTGGCCGCAGTATTCGGCGAACCCTTCCAGCACCCACTGCGGGGAGCCGTCGACGGTCCCGGCCCGGGCGGCGACGTGGGTGAGTTCGTGGCGCAGGGTTTCGCGCAGACCGTCCGGGCCGAGCCGGCGCCCGGCATCGGGCGAGAAAACGATCCGCTGACCGGTCGGCCGGGTGCCGGGCACGAACGGATCCGAGACCGAGGCCGCGGCGACCTCGTCGGACACCGGGCCGGTGGCGTGAGTCAGCGCCGCGAATTCCGAACCGCTCGACGCGACGGCGACCACGGCTTCGTGGGCCCAGTCGGTACCCCACACCTGGGAGACCGCGGTGACCGCCGGTCCCACCTCGCGGGCGAGCTGGTCGACGTCGCCGCGCTGGTGCGGATGGCCCAGCACCACCGACAGTTTGCCGTCGTCACCCGAAACCTGTTGCGCGACAACGGGTCCGTACGAACTCATGATGCGACGCAACTCGGGCAGCTGCGGATCGGCGTGCGCCGGCGCGGAATCGGATTCCGCGGCGGCGGGCACGGTGTGCAGGCCGGTCTTCGGCAGCACGAGGAGTGCGCCGCCGGCCGCGGTCAGAGCCACTACGACGGCGAGGGTGGCGACGAACTCGAAGCGCCCGCGATGCGCCAGCCATGTCCGGACCCGCAACAATCCGCTCATACGACACGATCCTCACGTCGGTGTGATGACTCGCCGCCAGATTCTCGCAGTGTTTACGGCATTCCGATCCAGTATCGGCGCGCGGAATGGAAGGGCGTATTGCCCATCGGCGCCACCGCGACGGGCACACCGAAGGTGGAGGCGTGCAGAATCATGCCATTACCGGCGTAGATGCCGACATGCGAGGCGTCCGAGTAGAAGAACACCACGTCGCCGGGCTGCAACGAGTCCCGCGACACCGGCGTGCCGACCGTGGCCTGCGCCTGACTGGTGCGCGGCAGATCGATACCCACGTGATGGAACGCCCACTGCACCAGACCGGAGCAGTCGAACTGATCGGGGCCGGTCGCACCCCAGACATACGGGTCGCCGACGCGGGTCAATCCCGCGGCCAGCGCACTGGTTCCGCTGCCCGGAACCAGACCGCGCAACAGGGTGTCCCGGTCGAACCCGGGCGGGAACAACGATCCGGCGAGGGTGGATTTCTCTCCGGCCGAGAGCGCACCCCAGGCCTGGATGACCTGGGCCATCGCGCCCTGCAGATCGGCACGCTTGTGTTCGAGGTCCGCGCGCACCTGATCGGCCTTCTGCGCGGCGGCCTGCGCGGCGTCGGAGGCGGATTTGGCCGCGGTTTCGGCGGCGGTGGCCGAATCGGTGGCCTTGGAGAACTGCGCCAGCTGGTCGGCGGTCTGCGTGGAGAGCACGTCCAGCGTCGACATCTGGTCGAGCAGCTGCTGCGGGGAATCGGAGACCAGTACCGAGAACAGCCGGTTGGTCCGGGCGCCCTGATAGGCGGCGATCGCGGTCCGGTCCACGGCCGGTTGATATTTGCGCACCTCGGCCTTGGCGGCATCGAGGGCCTGGGTCGCGGTCGCGAGTTTGGCATCGGCGTCGCGGGCCACGCCCTGTTTGGCTTCCAGATCGCCCTGGGCGGCCAGCGCCTGCTGATTGAGCTGCTCCGACTGATGCGACAACTCGATGAGCCGCTGCACCGCGTCACCGGCGGTGGCCGGTTGTTCCGCGGGCGCCGGATCGGCCGTCGCCAGGCCACCGGAGGACGCTCCGAACACGAGCGCGCCCACCGCCAGTGAGCCGCCGACCAGGCGTCTGGTTCTGTTGTTGCGTTGCGCGTTGCCCTTGTGCGCTGTCACGGCCTGCCGTGCCCCGTTCTCTCGTCCCGAGCTGGAAACCACGAAGGTCTCGATAAGGTTACGGAACGGCGACCGTCCATGTCCAGCAGAGCACGAAACGATCACGCCGTAACGCCCGAATGCCCGGATCGGCGGTCCGAACTGTACGGAATGCGCCGATCCGGGCGGGGGTGAATCAGTAGCGGCGAGCGCCCGCCACCGGCATCGAGGAGATCGGGGCGACCTTCACCGGCTCGCCCTCGGTCGAGGCGTGCACCACGTTGCCGTCGCCGACGTAGAGCGCGGAGTGGCTGCCGCCGTAGAAGGACACCACGTCACCGGGCTCCAGCGCGTCGAGCGAGACGGGGGTGCCCTCGGAGAGCTGTTCGTAGCTCGTGCGCGGCAGTTCGCGACCGGCCTGCTCGTAGGACCACTTCACCAGGCCCGAGCAGTCGAAGGCGTTCGGGCCGGCGGCGCCGTACGAGTAGGGGGCGCCGACCTTGGACAGGGCGGCATCGGCCGCGCGCCGGCCGACGGTCTGCTGCGGCGCGAAAGGCGCGGGAGCGATGCCCGGGATCTGGATGCCCGGCGGGACGGCGCCCGGCGGAACCGCGCCGAGGACCTGATCGGGAACATCGAAGGTGCCGACGCCCGGTACGTCGACCGGCGCGGCCGCGGCGGTGGTCGCCGGGAGCAGCAGAGCGCTGAGGGTTGCTGCGCCAACGGCTCCGGCCGCAACGGCCCGGCGGGCGGTACGAGGCAGCCCCTGAACCTGTCGCTTGATCGCCATGATGCGGTACTCCTCATCTGCCCCACGACGCCGCACCCGGTGGTGCGTCGGACTCCGTGAGGTCTCGAAAAGGTTACGAGGACATAACGGTGCGTTGTAAAGCCCCGACGCTTCGAGGCGGGTTCGGGTAGGAGCTCCCGCTCGACAGTCTGCGAGATAGCTCACAGTAATCACGAAACGATAACGACGGCGGTTGCCGATCGCGTTTGCCCAGGTGCGACTCACCCCGCAATCGGGCGCGCCGACACCGGAGCCGCGAGGCGCCCGAGAGAGGAAACCGCAAGTAGCCCAGAGCATGCCGGCCGAAAACCAACCGAACAGTCCGCAGGTTTGATGATCAACACCGGGCAGTCAAGCCCTACGTCGTCGTCGCCGCCGCGAACGTCGCCGGTTCGCCGCTATTCATAGCTATACCGAATTACCGTGACCCTGGTCACTTTTCGGCATACTCGTGCAATCCGAACCTCGCAGGGCGCAAAGCTCGCGCCGGCTCGGCCGCCGGCGGGCGTCCGGACCGATCCTGTCGGACCCTGCGCCTACGCTGCTCGCCGTGCCCTCCCCCGTTCCGCGACCGGCCCAGCTGGCCCTCGAACTCCCAGGTCACGGCGGTGACGAGCCCGAGATCGCACTCCGAGACGTCACCTTCGTGGTGGTGGACCTCGAGACCACCGGAACCCGGCCCGACGGGGACGCCATCACCGAAATAGGCGCGGTGAAGGTGCGCGGCGGCGAAGTACTCGGCGAATTCGCGACCCTGGTCGATCCCGGCTGCGCGATTCCCCCGCAGATCGTGCAGGTCACCGGCATCACCACCGCGATGGTCCTGCAGGCTCCGCGGATCGAGTCGGTGCTGCCCGGATTTCTCGAATTCGCGTCGGGCGCAGTGCTCGTCGCCCACAACGCCCGCTTCGACATGTCCTTCCTGAAGGCGGCGGCCCAGCGCTGCGACACCGCGTGGCCGGCCTTCCAGGTGCTGTGCACGGTGCAGCTGGCGCGGCGCATTCTCGATCGGGACGAGGCGCCGACGGTGCGGCTCTCGGCGCTGGCTCAGCTGCTCGGCGCCTCCACCCGGCCCACGCACCGCGCCCTCGACGACGCGCGCGCCACCGTCGACGTCCTGCACGCGCTGTTCGAGCGGGTGGGCAATCTCGGTGTCCAGACCCTGCCCGAATTGCTGGACTATCTGCCCGAGGTCACCCGCCGCCAGCGCTCCAAACGCATCCTCGCCGCCGATCTGCCCGCCGCACCGGGGGTCTATCTGTTCCGAGGGCCCTCGGACGAGGTCCTCTATATAGGGACGGCGGTGAATCTGCGCCGGCGCGTGCGCACTTACTTCACCGGCTCCGAAACCCGCACGCGCATGCGGGAAATGGTCATGCTCGCCACCCGGGTCGATCACGTCCGCTGCGCACACGGACTGGAAGCGGGGGTGCGCGAGCTGCGCCTGCTGGTGGCGCACACCCCGCCCTACAATCGGCGCTCGAAATTTCCCAAGCGCGCATGGTGGCTGACCATGACCGACGAGCCCTTCCCGCGATTCGCGGTGAGCCGCACGCCCACCGCGGATGCCTTGGGGCCCTTCACTTCTCGCACCGACGCCACCGAGGTGGCCTCGACCCTCGCGGAATACAGCGGCCTGCGCACCTGCACGACGCGGATCCCCCGCGGCGGTGTGCACGGCGGCGACTGCCCGCCCGCGGCCGTGGGCGGCTGCCCGGCGGCGATCTTCGGCGAACGGGTGCCGGCCGCACAGTACGCGGCCGCGCCCCGCGCGGTGCGGGATCTGTTCATCGGCCGCGACGACGCACCTCTGCGCGCGATCGCCGCCCGCATCGACGAGTACGTCGCCGCCGAGCATTTCGAGGCGGCCGCGCGGTTGCGTGATCGGACCTGCGCGGTGGTGCGGGCGCTACGCCGCACACAGCGCCTGGCCGCCCTCGCCCGGATCGCCGAGCTGATCGCGGCCCGCCCTGACGGCAGCGGCGGCTGGGAATTCGCGGTGATCCGCTACGGTCGCCTCGCCGCCGCCGGAACCGCCGCGCGCGGTATCCCGCCGATGCCGGTGGTCGAGAGCCTGGTCGCCGCGGCCGAGACGGTCCGCCCCACCACAGTCACTTCGGGCCCGTCGCCGGAGCCGCGCATCCCGACCGGAACGGATGATCTGCACGATCCCGACCACCCGGCGCTGCGCGGTGCCCCGCCCGAGGAGACGGGCGTGATCGCCCGCTGGCTCGAGCAACCCGGAACCCGCATCGTCCGCACCAGCGACGGCTACCGGGAACCACGGCTGGGCGCGGGTCCCTGGCTCGCCTGGGTCGAACGCGCCGAGGCGGCCACCCGCGCGGAATCGGCCGCGAGCGAATACCTCACGCGTACCAGCGCCTAGCGGCCCCGCCGGCATTCACTCCCCCAGCGAGAACCCCGCCTCCACATCCGCACTCGAATACGACTTGAAGGCGATATGGGTCGTCGTGCGCAGGACGCCGGCGGTCTTGTTCACCCGGCCGGTCACCACCTCGGCGATCTGTTCGTGATCGCGCACCCGCACCACCGCGATCAGGTCGACGTCTCCCGCGCACGAGTAGACCTCGGCGACGCCGTCGAGATCGGCCAGTGCCTGCGCGGTTTCGGGAATCCGGGCCGCCTCGGCGTGGATCAGAACGATCGCGGTAATCATGAGCGCGAGTCTAATTGCGCACCGGCCCCGCCCCCGCAGCGCGGCCGTACCGGCGGCCGGACGAGCGATGGGCCCGGACGGGCCACGGACGCGACGAAGCCCCGAGCCGAACGATCGACTCGGGGCTTCGTGACAGCGAACTCAGTGGCTGTGCTTGCCGCCGCTGCCGCTGGTCTGCTCCTGGTAGGTGGCCAGGACCTCCAGCTGCTTGTGCTCGGCCTCGTGCTCGCTCGCGGTGAGCGCCTCGGCCTCGGCGGGCGGATCAGCCCGCAGGAACGAGCCCGAACCCGGCTTGCCGGCCCAGCCCAGCTTGTTCATCTTCTTCGGCACCGGCGCGCCCTGGTACTCCAGCGGAATCGGGTGGCCGTGAGCGTCGACCGGGCCCAGCGGCTGGTGCACCTCGATGTACTCACCGTGCGGCAGGCGCTTGATCACACCGGTCTCGATGCCGTGCTCGAGGACCGTGCGGTCGGCGCGCTGCAGACCCAGGCACAACCGGTACGCCAGGAAGTAGGCGATCGGCGGCGCGACGAGCAGGGCGATGCGGAAGAACCAGGTCGTCGCGTTCAGCGACACATCGAACTTCAGCGCGATGATGTCGTTGACACACGCCAGGGTCAGCACCAGGTAGAAGGCGATGGCCATGGCGCCGATCGCGGTGCGCACCGGCACGTCACGCGGACGCTGCAGGATGTTGTGGTGCACCGTGTCGCCGGTGAGGCGCTTCTCGATCCACGGGTAGGCGATCAGCACCGCGAACACCAGGCCCATGATCAACGCGACCCAGAACGGAGCCGGCACGGTGTAGCGACCCAGGTACAGCTCCCACGGCGGCATCAGACGGGCCATACCGTCGGTCCACATCATGTAGAAGTCGGGCTGCGAACCGGCCGACACCTGTGACGGGTTGTAGGGGCCCAGGTTCCAGATCGGGTTGATCTGCAGCACACCACCCATGACGGCGAGCACGCCCAGGGTGAACATGAAGAACGCGCCCTGGTCGGCGGCGAACACCGGCACGATGCGGGCACCGACCACGTTGTTCTCGGTGCGGCCCGGTCCGGGGAACTGGGTGTGCTTCTGGTACCAGACGATCGCCACGTGCGCCGCGATCAGCGCCAGCATGATGCCCGGGAACAGCAGCACGTGCGCGATGTACAGGCGCGGGATGATGATCGTGCCCGGGAAGTCACCGCCGAAGATCAGCCAGTGCATCCAGGTGCCGACCAGCGGAATACCCATGGTGATACCACCGAAGGCGGCCCGCAGACCGGTACCCGACAGCAGGTCGTCGGGCAGCGAGTAACCGAAGAAGCCCTCGAACATCGCCAGGATCAGCAGCAGCGAGCCGATCACCCAGTTCGCCTCACGCGGCTTGCGGAACGCGCCGGTGAAGAAGATGCGGAACAGGTGGATGATGATCGAGCACGCGAACAGCAGCGCCGCCCAGTGGTGCACCTGGCGGACGAACAGACCGCCGCGCACCTCGAAGGAGATGTTCAGCGCCGTCTCGTACGCCCGCGACATGGTGACGCCGCGCAGCGGCTGGTAAGCGCCGTGGTAGACGACCTCGCTCATCGACGGATCGAAGAACAGCGTCAGGTAGATACCCGACAGGATCAGGATGATGAAGGCGTAGAGCGCGATCTCACCCAGCAGGAACGACCAGTGGGTCGGGAAGACCTTGTTGATCGACCGTTTCACGAACGCCGCGGCACGGTACCGCTCGTCCATCTCGTTGGCCTGTGCGACCACTTTGCTCGGACTCATGAACGACGCTCCCAGAAGGCCGGACCGAGCGGCTCGATGAAGTCGCCGTTGGCGACCAGGTAGCCGTCGGTGTTGACGGTGATGGGCAGCTGCGGCAGGGCGCGGGCGGCGGGACCGAAGATCGGCTTACCCCACTCGGTCGCCGAGAACTGCGACTGATGGCACGGGCACAGGATCCGGTTGGTCTGCTGCTCGTACAGCGAGGTCGGGCAGCCCAGGTGAGTGCAGATCTTCGAGTACGCCCAGTAGTCACCGAAGTTGAAGCTCTCCTGGCCCCTGCGCTTGATCGCCTTCTGCCCGTCCTCCGGGCGCAGGCGGATCAACATGACCGCGTTACGGATGCCACGCAGCGACTGGAGGGTCTCCTCCTCGTTGCCGCGCCACTCCTCTTTCCACGGAAACACGGTCTCCATGGCGCCGGCGTCGAGGTCCTCCGGCCGCACCAGCACGATGTCCTCGGGCCGGCCGGTGTCCTTGCGCAGGTAGATGGTCTGGCCCGGGTAGTCCGGAGTCCAGCCCGACACCCACAGCGGGGACTTCATGCCCTTGGCCCACGGGTTCTTGATCATGCCGCCGACGAACAGGAACAGTGCGCCGATACCCAGCACACCCACGCCCAGTCCGGCGGTACGGGTGATCATCTTGCGACGACCCAGCGTCGAGGTCTCCAGCGCGTCCGACAGCTGCGCGCCCAGGGTGCGCCGGTCGACCTCGTCGGAGGGACCGTCGTGACGGGTCTGGATGGAGATCTCGTTCGGGATGAACTTCTTGCGGATGATGACCGCGGCGACGCCGATGGCCAGCACCGCGATACCCAGTAGCAGGCCGTAGAGCGGCGTGGCCAGCGAATACAGGCCGTTGCCGTCCTCATTGCGGCCCTTGTACTCCCAGGGCCAGAACAGGTAGACGCCGATCAGCGCGGCCGCCGCCAGGGCGGAGATGGCGAACCAGAACGTCACGTGGCGCTCGGCACGCTTCTCCGCGCGTGTGCCCGGAACCGGCCAGCGCGGAGCGCGGTAGACGACGTCGACGCCGTCGCGCGCGGTACCGAGTTCGACCAGCTCGGCGGTCGACATCGCGTCGAGCTGCTCCTCGGTGGGGTTCAGGTTCACGCCCTTACCGCCGCCATCCTCAGGCCGGCTCATCTCGTTTCGCTCCTGTTCGCTCATGATCGCGATCCGATCCACATCGCGGCGCCCACCAGCACGATGATGCCGGCGACCCAGATGGCGATGGCCTCGGTCGCGGGACCGAAACCGCCCAGGCCGTATCCGGCCTCCGGCTTGGTCTCGGTGCGGTCCTTCACATAGGCCACGATGTCACGCTTCTCCTCCGGAGACAGCTGCCGGTCGGAGAATTTCGGCATGTTCTGCGGGCCGGTGAGCATCGCGGTGTAGATCTGCTGCGCGCTGGCCGGCTCCAGCGGCGGCGCGAACTTGCCGGAGGACAGCGCACCGCCCTTACCGGTGAAGTTGTGGCAGGACGCGCAGTTGAGGCGGAACAACTCGCCACCGCGTCCCAGGTCGGCACCCTTGATCAGGGAATCCTGCGCGATCTCGCCGTTCGGGTCGCGGACCACGGTCGGGCCGCCGCCGTTGGCCGCCACGTACGCGCCCAGCGCGTCGGTCTGGCGGGCGTCGAACTTCGGGGGCTTGCGCTGAATCTGCGCGCCGTTGCCCGCGGCGGGCATGCGACCGGTGGACACCTGGAAGTAAACCGCCGCCTCGCCGACACCGATCAGGCTGGGGCCGCGGTCCGGCACACCCTGCAGGTTGGCGCCGTGACAGGTGATGCAGGAGGTCTCGTAGATCTGCTTACCCTCGCGGATCAGCGCCGACTGATCCTCGTTGGCCGTCGCGACCTGTGCGTGCGGGGTGAGCGCCGATGCCGCGAAGCCGGCTCCGACGAGGCCCATCAGAAGAACCAGACCGCCGGCGAGCTTGCGGCGCATCCGGCGCTGCTTGCGGGTCTTGATGGCCTGGTTGTTCTCAGCGCTGCCGATCCCGCTCGTGGGATCTGGCGCTGACGGGGGAGATGAACTCATCTGTGTCCCTTTGGAGTAGACGGAACCGACTTGTGCAAAGTGTGTATTTGTCGCGGACCGCGCGTGACGGCCGCCGCCCGGCTAGCGGACGAAGTAGATCGTGGCGAACAGCCCGATCCAGACGATGTCGACGAAGTGCCAGTAGTAGGAGACGACGATGGCCGCGGTGGCCTGGGCCGGCGTGAACTTACTGACCTTGGTGCGAATCAGCAGGAAGATGAACGCGATGAGACCGCCGATGACGTGCAGACCGTGGAAGCCGGTGGTGATGAAGAACACCGAGCCGTAGATGCTGCTCGAGATGGTGGTGCCCTCTTGGTAGAGCGCGTGGTACTCGGTGCCCTGACCGGCCACGAAGAACGCGCCCATGAAGAAGGTGAGCAGGTACCAGCGGCGCAGGCCGAAGACATCGCCGCGCTCCGCCGAGAACACACCCATCTGGCAGGTGAACGAGGAGGCGATCAGCACGGCCGTGACCGGCACGGCGAGCTTGAGGTTCAGCTCGGTCGGTTCCGGCGGCCAGTTGCCATGAGCCTGGGCACGAGCGACGAAGTACATGGCGAAGAGGCCGGCGAAGAACATCAGCTCGCTCGACAGCCAGATGATGGTTCCGACGCTGACCATGTTGGGCCGGTTCAGCGAATGCACACGCTGAGTAATGGCCGATCCTGGGGTCCCTACTGCGGTCGTCACGCCGGTAAGTATGACTCGTCGTAGTACGACAGGCGTAGCCGGGTGCGAATTCGGGGTGTCGGGTTCGGAATCATCAGCGCGCGAGCGGGTCTGGGGGCCGATTCGGCGTGTCCGGTGAACCCGCAGGTCGAGCGCGAACGCCACCATGATGACCAGCGGAAATCGCGGGTATGCGATGCTGCGGGCGAGCGTGGAGGAAGGCGGAGGGAATGGGAATTCGATCGGTGTGGCAGCGCCTGTCGGGCCGGGGTGCGGCGCCGGAATTGGATCCGGCACGAACGGATCTGGTGGTCGTTGTGTCCAGTTTCGACGATGCCGAAGCCTGCTCGAGCGCGCTCGAGCGCGCGACCGGCTGGCGCGCCGAGGAGCAGGCCCTGCTGCGTCATCATCTGCGTATTCCGGCCGCGGCCCGCGACGAGGTCGTGGACATCGCCGCCCAGGAGGGCTACTCCCCCGCCGCACCGCCGGCGGCCGACGTCGAGACCGATGTCCCGACCGACGATGCGGGCGACGGTCATATCGAATTGGTATTACAGCGGGTGCAGATCCTCGATGCACTGCACTGTTCCCAGGAGCGTTCGCGGATGGCGGGATTGGCCCAGCGGCACGAGGGCACCGCGACGGGCTGGGACGCGCTTCAACCGAGCGGATACAAAGAGATTGCCTCCGCCGATTAGGCTGCTAGCCGGGCGGCCGACGGCAATCCCCGGCCCGCCCACGCCCGCGCGGACGAGCGATGCGGGTGTCCGATCGCGAACGGGAGAAACGATGAGCGCGCGCAGCTGGCCCGAGATTCTCGGTGCCCTGACCGACGGGGTCGATCTGACCGCGGAGGAGGCGGCGTGGGCGATCGACGAGATCTTCTCCGACAACGCCACGCAGGCGCAGATCGCGGCCTTCGGCGTGGCCATCAAGATGAAGGGCCCCACCGCGATCGAGCTGTCCGGCCTGGCGACCGGCATGTTGAGCCATGCCCGGCGGGTGTCGCTCGATATGGGCGCGGTCGACATCGTCGGCACCGGCGGCGACCGCTCCGGCTCGGTCAATATCTCCACCATGTCTTCGATCGTGGTGTCCGCGGCGGGCGTTCCGGTGGTGAAGCACGGCAACCGGGCGGCCTCGTCGAAGAGCGGCGGCGCGGACGTGCTCGAGGCGCTGGGTGTGCGGATCGCGTTGAGCCCGGAGTCGGTGGCCCAGTGTGTGCGCGAGGTGGGTATCGGTTTCTGCTTCGCTCCGCTGTTTCATCCGGCGCTGCGGTTCGCAGGTCCGGCGCGCAAGGAGATCGGCATTCCGACGGTCTTCAACGTGCTGGGCCCGTTGACCAATCCGGCGCAGCCGCGCGCGGGCCTGATCGGGTGCGCCTTCGCCGAGCTCGTCCCGGTGATCGCCGGGGCTTTCGCCGAACGCGGCGCCAACGCGCTGGTGGTGCGCGGCAACGACGGTCTCGACGAGATCACCACCGCCGATACCACCGACGTGTGGGTCGTCGCCGGGGGTGAGCAGTACGAGACCGTCATCGATCCGACGCGCCTGGGCATCCCCCGCGCGGATCCGGCGGCGCTGCGCGGCGGCGATGCGACGGTCAACGCCGCGATCGCCCGCGATATGTTCAACGGCGCCCCCGGGCCCGTCCGCGACGCGGTCCTGCTCAATTCCGCCGCCGCCATCGTCGCCTTCGAGCTGACCCCGGAGACCGCCCGCACCGATATCCACGAGCTGCTGCGCCCCGCTTTGGAGCGGGCGGCCGCCTCGGTCGATTCGGGCGCCGCCACGCAACTCCTGGACCGCTGGGTGAAGGTGAGCAACGAACTCGGCGAGTGAGAGCCGCACGCGACAATCCGGCCGGCCTCGCACCGTTGCCCCCCAGAACGACGTGACGCCGCGACGGGAGCGGACGAATTCCGTCCCGCCGCGGCCCACGCTCATCTCAGGTAACGCACGATGCTTTCCGCGACGCACGCGGGCTTGTCCGCGCCGTCCAGTTCGATGGTGACCGTCCGCACCGCCTGGAGGCCGCCGGGGATCTCGGAGACCGAGTCCAGGTGGACGCGGGCGCGGATGCGGCCGCCCGACGGCACCGGCGTGATGAAGCGAACCTTGTTGAGCCCGTAGTTGATTCCCATCGTGATGCCGCCCACCGTGGTCGCCTGGTTGGTCAGCGGCACCAGCAGCGACAGGGTGAGGAATCCGTGCGCGATGGTGTGTCCGTAGGGGCCCTGCGCCGCCTTCTCGGTGTCGACGTGAATCCACTGGTGGTCGCCGGTGGCGTCGGCGAAAGTGTTGATGCGGTCCTGGTCGACCTGCAACCAGTCGCTGACACCGAGTTCGGTGCCCACGGCCGCGGCGAGGGCGTCCAGATCGGCGAAATCGGTCATATCTCGTCCCTTTCGTGCTGCCGGGGCGCACGCCGCCGGGTCACATGAAACGTTGCTTCAGTTCGCGTTTGAGAACCTTGTGTGTGGGCCCCAGCGGCAGTTCGGTCACGAACTCCGCCCGCCGCGGGTATTTGTACCGTGCCACATGCTCACGGCCGTAGGCGATGACCTCCTCGGCGCTGATCTCACCGGCGGGCACGACGACGGCCACGATCTCCTCGCCGTAGTTCTCGTCCGGCACCCCGATCACCGCCACCTGCGCGATGTTCGGATGCCGCAGCAGCGCCTCCTCCACCTCGGTGGGATAGACGTTGAATCCGCCGCGGATGATCATCTCCTTGATCCGGTCGACGATCCGCAGATATCCCTGCTCGTCCCGCACCCCGAGGTCGCCGGTGCGGAACCAGCCGTCGATCACGGCCCGCGCGCTCGCCTCGGGATTGCCGGTATAGCCGCTGAACACATTGTGCCCGCGCACCACGACCTCACCGACGCTGCCGGCCGGCAGCAACTCTGTGCGGTCGGTGATGGCGGGATCGGCGATCTCCACGTCCACACCCCACACCGGATGTCCCACGGTGCCGGCGCGCGGTCCGAAGACCGGCTGGTTCACCGCGGCGGTCGGAGAGGTCTCCGACAGCCCGTATCCCTCGAGGATCTGCGCGTCGAACACCTCCTCGAACCGCTCCAGCACCGGCAGCGGCAGTGCCGCGCCCCCGGAGATGCACAGTCGCAGCGCGGGGAGTTCGCCGGCGTCGGCGGCCGCCTCGATCAGTCCGTGATACATGGTCGGGACGCCGTGGAAGGTGTTCACGCGTTCGGTCACCATGAGCCGAATCGCCTCGGGCGCGGTGAATCTCGGCATCAGCACGAGGGTCGCGCCGACCCGCCAGGTGGAGTTCATCGAGACCGTCTGCCCGAATACGTGAAACAGCGGCAGCGCCCCCAGGGCGATGTCGTCGCGGTGCACATCGTTGGCGTCGAAGGCGTTCACGGTGGCGCACATGACCATATTGAGATGGCTCAGCTCCGCACCTTTGGGGCGGCCGGTGGTCCCGCTGGTGTAGAACACCACCGCCGTATCCAGCGGTGAACGCGGGACGAACAGCGCGATCGCCTCGCCCACAAGGCTTTCCGGGCGCAGACAGGCGATTCCGGCCCGACGGGCCGCTTCCGCGCCGACCGGTTCCACCTGCGGATGGCAGATCAGCAGCGTCGCCCCGCTGTCACGCAGGACGAATTCGGCCTCGTCGGCGGTGAGCAGCAGATGCACCGGCACCACCGTCGCCCCGGCGGCGAGGATCGCGTAGTAGGCCCGGGGGAAGTCGGCCGTATTCGGGCACATCAGCGCGACCCGGTCTCCCGGCCGGATGCCGCGCGCGATCAGCGCACCGGCCTGTTCCCTTGCCGCACGCCACAATTCGGCGAAGGTGAGCCGCTGCTCGCCCTCGATGAGCGCCACGTGATCGGGCCGGCGCCGCGCCGGTTCGGCGAGAATGCTCGCCAGCGACAGCGTCGCGTTCACAGCCCCATATCCTTGGCGATGATCATCTTCATGACCTCGTTCGTCCCGCCGTAGATGCGATTGACCCGATTGTCGGCATACAGCCGGGCGATCGGATATTCGTTGATGAACCCATAGCCACCATGCAGTTGCAGGCAGCGGTCGATGACCCGCGCGGCGACCTCGGTGCAGAACAGCTTCGCCGAGGCGGCGTCGGCGGCACTGAGTTCACCGGCGTCGAGGGCGTCCAGCGCCCGATCCACCACGGCCTCGGCCGCGTCGACCTCGGCCTTGCAGGCGGCGAGCTCGAATTTGGTGTTCTGGAACGAGGCGACGGGTTTGCCGAAGACGTTGCGCTGCTGGGTGTATTCCTGCGCGAACCGCACCGCGGCCGCCGCCTGGGCGTAGGCGCCGGCGGCGATGGAGAGCCGTTCCTGCGGCAGATTCTGACCCAGGTAGGAGAAGCCCTTGTTCTCCTCGCCCAGCAGATCCTCGACCGGCACGCGTACGTCGGTGAAGTTCAGCTCGGCGGTATCGGAGGTCCGCAGGCCCAGCTTGTCGAGTTTGCGGCCGACCGTGTAACCCGGCGACGTGGTGTCGACCACGAGCAGGGAGATGCCGAAGCGGCGGTCGTCCTCGCGGGGCGGCGCGGTGCGGGCGCAGACGATCACCCGGTCGGCGTTCACGCCGCCGGTGATGAACGTCTTGGCGCCGTTGAGCACATAGTGCGTGCCGTCCTCGGAAAGCTTGGCGGTGGTGCGCATTCCGGCCAGATCCGATCCGGTGCCGGGTTCGGTCATGGCGATGGCGAACATGATCTCACCGGCGGCGAATCCGGGCAGCCAGCGCTGCTTCTGTTCCTCGGTGGCGAGCTTCTTCAGATACGGCAGGCACAGCCCGACGTGCACACTGGACCCGCCGAACGACACACCCGCCCGTGCCGTCTCCTCCATGAGGATGGCCTGGAATTTGAACGACTCGATACCGGCGCCGCCGTATTCCTCGGGCACCTCGATACCGAATACGCCCAATTCGGCCAGCTTGTAATAGAACTCGCGGGGCACGATGCCCGCCTCGTACCACGTGTCGTAGACGGGGACCACTTCGGTCTCGACGAATTTGCGGATGGTGCCGCGGAAGGCGTCGTGGTCGGCGGTGAAGCCTGTTCTGCGCATGATGTTCTCCTGGAACGGTTTCAGAGCCGACGGCCGCCGTCGACGTAGATGGTCTGGCCGGTGATGAAGGACGCCTCGTCGGAGGCGAGGAAGGCCACGGTGTTCGCGATGTCCTCGGGGCGGCCGACCCGGCGCACCGGCGTGATCTCGGCCGATTTCGCCTGCCACTCTTCGACACTCACGCCGACGCGGGCCGCGGTGGCGGCGGTCATCTCGGTGACGATGAAGCCCGGCGCGACCGCGTTGACGGTGATGCCGTAGGGCCCCAGTTCGATCGCCAGGGTGCGGGTGAGTCCCTGGATGCCCATCTTGGCGGCCGAGTAGTTGGCCTGGCCGCGGTTGCCGAGCGCCGAGACGCTGGAGGTGTTGACGATCTTGCCGTAGCGGCGGGCGACCATATGCCGTTGTGCCGCACGCGAACACAGGAACGCGCCGCGCAGATGCACCGACATCACGGTGTCCCAGTCGTCGGCCGACATCTTGAACAGCAGGTTGTCGCGCAGCACGCCGGCGTTGTTGACCAGGATGTCGAGCGAGCCCAGTTCCGCCGCGACCCGATCGAAGGCGGAGTCGACGCTCGCCTCGTCGGTGACATCGCAGGCCAGCGGGACGGCCACGCCACCGGCGGCGACGATCGAGTCCGCGGTGGCCTTGCAGGCGTTCTCGTCGAGGTCGGCGATGGCGACGGCCGCCCCGTCGGCGGCCAGGCGGGCCGCGGTGGCCGCGCCGATGCCCCGGGCGGCGCCGGTCACCACGGCCACTCTGCGCTGTTCTGTCATCGAATTCTCTCCTCGGAATCGGTTGTCAGACGAAGGCGTTCACGCCGGTGAGGGCGCGGCCGATGAGTAGTTTCTGGATCTGGCTGGTGCCTTCGTAGAGGGTGAGCACCCGCGCGTCGCGCAGATACTTCGACACCGGGTATTCGTCGATGTACCCGTACCCGCCGAAGACCTGGATGGCGTTGTTCGCCGCCTTCACCGCGGCCTCACTGGCGAACAGCTTCGCCACCGACGCCTCGGTGCCGAACGGTTCGCCGCGGTCGACCAGGTCGGCGACCCGCCAGGCCAGCAGCCGCGCGGCCTCCACGTCGACGGCGATGTCGGCGATCAACTCCTGGACCAGCTGGTAGGAGGCGATCGGTTTGCCGAACTGTTCGCGTTCCCCGGCATAGCGCACCGCGGCCTCGAGGCAGGCGCGGGCGACCCCGACACATCCCGCGGCCACGCCCATGCGGCCCTTGTCGAGGGCGGCCATCGCGATCCGGAAGCCGTGCCCCTCGGCGCCGAGTCGTGCCGAATCCGGCACGCGTACCCCGTCGAGCACGATTTCCGCGGTCGCCTGGCCGCGCAGGCCGAGCTTGCCCTTGATCTCGGTGCGGCCGAAACCCGGTGCGTCCGTGGGCACGAGGAATGCGGTGACCCCCTTGGGGCCCGGTTGTCCGGTGCGGGCGAAGATCAGCGCGATATCGGCCCAGGTGCCGTTGGTGATGAACATCTTGGTGCCGGTGAGCACCCAGTCCTCGCCGTCGCGGACCGCGCGGGTGGTCAGATTCGCCGCGTCGGATCCGGTGCCCGGTTCGGTGAGGCCGAAGCAGCCCAGTGACTCCCCCGCGCACAAGCGCGGCAGCCAGTCCTGTTTCTGCTGTTCGCTGCCGTAGGCCTTGATCGACTTGCCAACCAGGCCGAGCGAGACCGACACGATGCCGCGCACCGAGCTGTCACCACGGCCGAGCTCCTCGAGCAGCAGGCAGTACGACAGCGCGTCGCCACCCGAGCCGCCGTACTCCTCCGGGATCTCGATACCGAGAAAACCCATGTCGCCGAGTTTGCGCACGATCGCGGTATCCACCGATTCGGCTCGGTCCCAGGCCGCGGCGTAGGGCACGACCTCCTTGTCGACCCAGGCGCGGGCGACCTCGCGCAGCTCGCGGTGGGCATCGCCGAGTTGCAGATCCATGACGGAAAACTCCTAACCGAACGTTGTTAGGTATCTACCGCCACGATAAACTAACAGCGTTCGGATGTTCAAGGCCCCGGTACCCAACGGTGTAGGTTGACTCGGCACGGATCGGTGTCGCGGCGAAGGAGGTGGCGAAGATGCCCCGGCCACGGGTACCGCTACTGAGTCGCGAACGCATCCGCGAGACGGCACTGGAATTGATCGACCGCGACGGACTCCCCGAGCTCTCGATGCGGAAACTGGCCGCCGAGCTGGGCGTTCAGGCGGCCTCGCTGTACGGGCACTACCCCACCAAGGACGATCTGCTCGACGATATCGCCGCCGGCATCATGTCCCATGTGGACGCCTCGGCCTTCGAGACCGCCGACTGGCGCACCGGCCTCGTGTCGTGGGCGCGCTCCTACCGCGCCGCCCTGGTCCGCCACCCCAACTTCGTCCCCTACCTGGCCTCGGGCCCCGGTAAGCGCGAGGAGAATCTGCGCGCGGCCGACGCCGTGCACGGCGGCCTGGTCGGCGCCGGCTGGCCACCCCGCCAGGCCACCATGATCGGCGCCGCGACGCGCTATGTGGTGATGGGCTCGACCATCGGCTCGTTCTCGCGCGGCTTCGTCGACGATGTGCAGGTCTACCGCGACCGCTATCCCCATCTCGAGCAGGCCCATCTCCTGCGCGCCAAGGCCGACGAAATCGATTCGGAGAGTTTCGAATTGGCGCTGGAGTCGTTCATCACCGGCCTGGAGATTCGTTTCGCCGCCATTCAGCAGCGGCGCGCCCGCCGCCGCGAGAAGTCCGCCGAGATCTGACACCGGCCCACCCGGCAGAAACGCCCGCGGGCCGGCTCGGACGACGATTCCGAGCCGGCCCGCGGCGTAGAGAGCGAGCTCAGAGGTCGGCGAAGACCGACCGCACCTCGTCCTCGGTCAGCCCGTAGTCGGCCAGCGAGTACTTGTGGGCGGGTTTGCGGTCGCCGGATTTGCTTTCCTCGTCCAGCGCCCGCATGGCATCGCGGGCGGGCTCGGTGTAATCCAGTCCGAAGGCCGAATAGATCTTCTCGACGGTGCCGAACGGATCCGCGCGCAGATCCTCGAATTGGATGTCGAGGAACTGGTCGGGGTTGTATCGCGCACGCGCGGAATTGAATTCGCGCAGGCCGCGCGACCAGAGTTCGAGCTGGGTGCGGCCGATCGTCTCACCGGCGAAGGTGTTCGACCAGCCCTTGGTGGCCTGTTCGGACAGGCTGCACGAGGAACCGACGATGGTCACCGGGTCGCGGTGGGTCTGGATGATCAGCGCGTCGGGGTAGACCTCCATCAGCGCGTCCAGCGCGAACAGGTGGCTGGGGTTCTTCAGCACCCAGCCCCTCGTGTCGCCCAGGCCGATCAGCTGCAGGTTGCGCTTGTGCCGCTGATAGGCGTTGGTCCAGTCCTGCTGCTGCAGCCACTGCGAATAGGTCGGCAGATAGGCCAGCGATTCGTAGGCGATGGACTTCACCGTCTGGCGCAGCAGCTGCCAGCATTCCTCGACCTCGGCGGCACTCATGTAGTGCAGGCCCATGAATTCCGGATTGTCGATGTGATGCTGCGCGAAACCGGCGTCGATCTGCTGGAACACCGGATTGTCGGCCCAGGTCTCGCGCGGCGGGCGCGGCTGCGGCAGTTCGGTCAGCCACATCTCGAGCGCCTGATGCTGTGGGTCGGCGGCCAGCAGCCGATGCAGCGCGGTGGTGCCGGTGCGGGGCAGGCCGGTGACGAAGATCGGCCGCTGGATCGCGGTCTCGGCGTACCCGGGATTGGCCTTCCAGGACGCCTCGCTCAGCGCCCGCGCGACCAGTGCGCCGCGCAGGAAGTAGCGGTTCATCTTGGAACCGAGTTCGGTGAGGTCGGCGTCGCGCCGATACGAGTCGAGCAGCACACCGAGTGCCTCGGTGTAGTCGTCGGGGCCGAAATCGGTGAGGCCGCACGCCTTGGTGGCGGATGCGTGCAGATCCTCGACGGTGCCGACAGTGGTACGAGCGGTCATGAAATTCTGTTCCTCACACGTGGTATTCGCCGCAGTTGACGTCCAGGGTCTGGCCGGTGATGGCGCTGGCCCACTCGGAGGCGAGAAACACCACGGCCCTGGCGATCTCGTCCGGTTCGGGCAGGCGCTTCAGATCCGACCGGGAGGCGGTCTGCTCATAGACCTGGTCGACCGTGATGCCGTATTTCTTGGCGACCTCACCGAAATACCATTTCAGCTGGTCGGCCCAGATATAGCCGGGCGCCACACTGTTGACCCGAATCCCCTTGGCGCCCAGTTCGGTTGCCAGCGTCTGCGACATCGCCAGCAGCGCCGATTTGGCGACCTTGTAACTGCCGTAGCGCGGTTCGGAGTGCCGCAGCACCGACGAGTTGATCATCACGACCGCGCCGTGGGTCTTGGCCAGTTCGTCGGTGAAGGCCTGGGTCGCCCGCAGTGTGCCGAGAACGGTCAACTCCAGGCTGTCGCTGATCTGCTGAAAGTCCGTGCGCTCCAGCGGTTTCATCGACGGCATGGCGAAGGCGTTGTTGATCAGCGCGTCGACCCGGCCGAAGGTTTCGACCGTGCGCTCGACCAGATTCGCCACCGCGGCGTCGTCGGTGATGTCGGTCGGCACGATCAGGCTCGTCCCACCCGCGCCGTCGATCTCGCCGGCCACCTCCCGCAGCCGCGATTCGGTCCGCGCGGCCAGCACCACCTTCGCGCCGGCAGCGGCCGCCTGCACGCACAGGGCACGGCCCAGTCCGGGGCCCACGCCGCTGATCACGACCACCTTGTCGGCCAGCAGGCCCGTTCCGGCGCTCATCCGAGCATCCGATCGGCGAAACCGCGCTGGCGGTCGGCGATGCGGGCGCGCCAGCCCTGCTCGTCGATGCGGTTGAGGTCGTAGTGCGGCAGCTGCGCCGCCACCTCGTCGAACGGCACGAGGGCGAATTGCGGCCCGTCCGCGGGAGTCATCTCGCGGGCGACGCGCTGCCACCGGAGCTGCAGGATGCCGCGGCGACGTCCGGTGGTCTCGATCCAGTTGGTGATGCCCGGGTTGCGAGCCGAGACCACCATGCGGATCATCCCGTCCGGATCGACCTGGGCCTGCGCGCTGTTCAGGCTGGTCTGATGGTTGACGTAGTCGAGGGAGATATACCAGCGGCTGCCGAGCTGGAATCCCTGATACGGCGCATCGGATTTCGGCACCGTGATCACCAGCGCCTGGTCGTCGTCGAGATCGAAATGTCCGACCGAGGAGTACTGCGTGCTGAGCCCGCCCGGGGTGAGCCGCGGCTCGGTGAGAGTGTTCACCGGCAGGTCCAGGTAGAACCACTTCGGGAAGTTGAACCAGGTGTGGATGCGTTGCACCAGCGCCCGCGCCGCGGCCCGATACCGCTTGCGCAGCTGTTCGACACCGGGTTCGGCGGGCGCGGTCCCGACGGTGTCGAGGCGCTCGATGCGGATGCTGCCCTTCTTCTCCGCGTTCCAGTCGCCGTAGACCTCGCGCACCGCGAGCATCGAGGCGCCCTCGCCGAGGACGAAATAGTTCGGTCCGGCATCAGCTTTCGGCGGGCCGAAGCGGAGCTGGTAGCTGCCGTCGGCGGCGATCCGCAGGCGACGGTCGTCGAAGGCGTCGTCGCCGTTGGGCACGTCGGTGGCGGTGTAGTCGCCGCGCAGCACCTGGAAGCTGAGGTCGACGGTACTGCCGCGGACACCGGTGAGCAGATATTCCGCACCCGGCTCGACATTGGCGTGGTAGTAGAGCGTATCCGGGTTGTCCAGGCCCATTTTCGCGTGCGGACCGGTGGAGCTCACGAAATACGGGTGGCTGGTGCCGTGCGTGCCCGACAGCTGCAGGCAGGCGGCGATACTGCCCGCGAGATAGGCGTAGCCCTCGGCGAGATCCTTCTCATCATGGATGAAATCCGCTGCCGCGATCAGCTTCTCGGCCTCGGCGATCGCCGCGGTGAACGGTTCGGTCAGCGGAGCCCCGCCCGCAAGTCCGTTTCCGGTGGCGGTGGCGGTTCCCGGTGACGATCCTGTCGATGTACTCATGTCGTCCTAGCGTGTTGTGCGGGCGGTACTGCGATTCACAGTCTCAGTTCGCGGCGGATCAGCGCGGCGATGTCGGCGGGTGAGCCGTGGTCGGGAGTGATCACGAGCTCGGCGTGTTCGGGACGTTCGTAGGGTGAGTCGATACCGGTGAACTCCGGCAGCCGGCCCGCGCGGGCCTTGGCGTACAACCCCTTCGGATCCCGGCGCTCACACACCTCGAGCGGCGTGTCGACGAAGATCTCGTGGAAGTCCAGGCCGCTCGCGGCATGCACTCCGCGCGCTTGCTCGCGCTGGTCGGCGAACGGGCTGATCACCGAGACGATGGCGATCAGGCCGGCATCGGCGAACAACGAGGCCACCTGGGCCACCCGGCGGATGTTCTCGCGCCGGTCCTCGTCGGTGAAACCGAGATCGGCGTTGAGCCCGTGCCGCAGATTGTCGCCGTCGAGCCGATAGGCCGGGCGGCCGGCGGCCACCAGCTGGCGCTCCAATTCCACGGCGATCGTGGACTTTCCGGAGCCGGACAGACCGGTCAGCCACACCGTCGCACCGGCGTGCGGGCGCTGGCCGCGGCCCACCGACGAGCTGTGCCAGACGACGTCCTCGCGAACCACCGCCGGTGCGGCCGAGGCGTCCGGCACCGACTCCGGCCCGGTGTCGCGGGCCAGGATCATCCCGGCGGCCACGGTCTGATCGGTGTCCTCGTCGATCAGGATGAAACTGCCGGTACGGCGATTGTCGCGATAACTGTCGACCATCAGCGGACGCTGGCTGCGCAGGGTGAGGCGGCCGATGTCGTTGAGCGCCAAGGCTTCTGCGTCGGTGACACGATGCAAGGTGTTGACGTCGAGCCGGTAGTCGAGGTCGTGGACCTGCACGCGGGTGGTCTGGGCGGCGGTGCGGATCGCATAGCGCGCCCCGGGCCACAATTCGGTGGTCTCGGAGAACCAGCACACCATCGCGTCGACCTCGTCGGCGATATGCGGCCGATTACCGGGACGGGCCAGCATATCTCCGCGCCCCACATCGACTTCGTCGTCGAGTTCCACCGAGACCGCCATCCCGGTGAACCCTTCGTCCACCTTAACCCCGCCCGGCCCCCAGATCCGCGCGACCCGCGACGAGCGCCCGGACGGCAGCACGACCACCTCGTCGCCGGGTTTGAAGATGCCGCCCGCGATGGTCCCCGCATAGGTGCGATGCCCGGCCCCGCCGGCGGCGGCGTCGGCGGCATGCGGGCGGATGACGTACTGCACCGGCAGCCGCGCGTCGATCAGGTTGCGGTCCGAGGCGATATGCACCTGTTCCAGGTGGCTCAGCAGCGGCGGGCCCGCATACCACGGCGTATGCGCGGAATCGGTGACCACATTGTCGCCGTGCAGCGCCGATACCGGCACGAAACTCAGATCGCCGACGGTCAGTTTCGCCGCGAAATTGGCGAATTCCTCGCGGATCTCCTCGAATCGCGCGGCCGACCAGTCGACCAGATCCATCTTGTTCACACACACCACCAGGTGTGGCACCCCGAGCAGCGAGGCCAGGAACGCGTGGCGGCGGGTCTGCTCGACGACACCCTTGCGCGCGTCGACGAGGATCAGCGCCAGATCCGCCGTGGAGGCGCCGGTGACCATATTGCGCGTGTACTGCACGTGGCCCGGGGTGTCGGCGATGATGAACTTGCGGCGCGGCGTGGTGAAGTAGCGGTACGCCACGTCGATGGTGATGCCCTGTTCCCGCTCGGCACGCAGGCCGTCGGTCACCAGCGCCAGATCCGTTGCGGCATCGCCACGTTGGGCGCTGGCCCGTTCGATGGCGGCCAGCTGATCGGAGAACAGGCTCTTGGAGTCGTAGAGCAGGCGGCCGATGAGGGTGGACTTGCCGTCGTCGACACTGCCGGCCGTCGCGAGACGTAACAGATTGCGGCTCATCAGAAGTAACCCTCCCGCTTGCGGTCTTCCATCCCGGATTCGGAGATGCGGTCGTCGGCGCGGGTGGCGCCGCGTTCGGTGAGCCGGGTGATCGCGGTTTCGGCGATCACGGCCGCCGGGTTGTCGGCCTCGCTCTCTATACATCCGGTGCAGGTGGCATCGCCCACGGTGCGGAACCGCACCGTCGTCTCGAATACCGGTTCGTCCGGGCCCGGAGTCAGGAAGGGATTGGCGGCCAGCAGCATTCCGTCGCGGCGGAAGACCGGGCGGCGGTGCGCGTAGTACAGCGACGGCAGTTCCACCGCCTCGCGGTCGATGTACTCCCAGATGTCGAGTTCGGTCCAGTTCGACAGCGGGAACACCCGGATGTGCTGGCCCGCACGGTGTTTGCCGTTGTAGAGGTTCCACACCTCCGGGCGCTGCGCCCGCGGCTCCCAGGCGCCGAATTCGTCGCGGAAACTGAACACCCGCTCCTTGGCGCGGGCCTTCTCCTCGTCGCGGCGCGCCCCGCCGAACACGGCGTCGAACCGATGTTCGGCGATCGCGCGCAGCAATGTGGTGGTCTGCAACCGGTTCCGGCTCTCCCCCGGGCGCTCGGTCACCCGCCCGGCGTCGATATCGTCCTGCACCCGCGCCACCAGCAGCCGCGCGCCGAGCCTGGCCGCCGTGCGATCGCGGAAGTCGATCACCTCGTCGAAGTTGTGCCCGGTGTCGACGTGCAGCAGCGCGAACGGCAGCGCCGCCGGCCAGAACGCCTTGCGCGCCAACTCCAGCATCACCGCCGAGTCCTTACCGCCGGAGAACAGCAGCACCGGTCGTTCGAAGGTGGCCGCCACCTCCCGGAAGATGTGCACCGATTCGGCCTCGAGGGCCGACAGATGCGACAGCTCGTATCCCGTCCGCATCACATTCGCCTTGTCCGCATCGCTCGCACCGCTTCCCCGGATCCGAAATCTCGACCACTTCGGGGTTGCAGTGTCGAATATTCGACGCTATTGTTCGATATTGTGACACCGACGATAAGCGGACAGCTACGCGTCGGTCAAGGGGCTGCCGGTGACAGCTCGGCCGATGGCCTCCGGCTCCTGGTGGCGACCGCGCCGTACGGGCACCGAACACCCCCGCCGCACACCCATGGCCACGCCTGCGGCGACCGGTACGGTGAGCGGCGGCGGAGACCGGTGTGACCCATTGCCGCCGAGCGATCACCGGCCGCGCGGATCGACCTATCGACCAGGAAAGGACGCCATGTCCGAGGGCATCGACATCGCGACTCCCGCCGCGTCCGCGGGATCAGGATCACCACCCACGCATCGGGTGGTGCGGGTGATCGAACTGCTCTCGCGCCGGCCGGCCGAGCACTTGTCGCTGGCGCGGATCGTGCGCGAGACCGGGCTCTCGCGGGCGACGGCGCACGCGGTGCTGACCCAGCTGACCACCGACGGCTGGACCGTGCGCGATCTCGACGGCAACTACGGCCTGGGGATGGGGCTGCTCGCTGTCGCGCGCCGCGCGGAGGCCGCGTTCCCGCTGCGCCGCCTGTCCGCTGATTTGTTGCGGGAATTCGTTGCCGAACAGGGCTTTCCGGTTTTCCTGGCCGAACGCGACGACGGTTCCATCATCATCACCGAGGTCGCCGGGACCCCATCGGTGCCGTGGATCCGGCAGGGCCGCCGCTTGCCCCTCGCACCGCCGGTGGCTCGTGAATTCATCGCCTGGGCACCGGATTCCGAACGCACCACCTGGATCGACCACGCCGACCCCGCCCATCGCGAGCGTCTGCTCGCGGTACTCGACGCCGTCCGCGCCCGCGGCTACTCCGTCGAACGCCTCGCCGACGAATCCGCTCCGGTACTCGAAGCCCTTGCCGCCCTGCGTAATTCCCCGGTCACCGATCCACTCCGCAATCGCCTGGGCAGCATGATCACCGACCTGATCACCATCGACTACCTCCCCGACGAACTCGGCGCCGAGAATGCCGTAGTCACCGTCGCCGCACCCATCTTCGCCGGCGACCGCGTCATCGCCGCCGTAGTGGCGTGCCCCGACACCCGCCTGTCCGCCCAACGCCTCACCGACCTCGGCGCCGCCGTCACGGCCACCGCGGAAAAGATCACCCGGACCGCCACCGGCACCTGATCAGCGGGCACGCCGTGCCCGGATGTGCCGCCATCCAGCGCAACAGCAGCAGGCTCAGCAGATCGCCGGTGGACGGGGGAACCGTCGGTGCCGGAACAGGCTCGGCGACACCATGTCACAACCGGTCCACGCGCATCGACGCCGCAGCAACTACGGTCGAGATGTGCCGACCACGAACTCTCCACGCCGTTCCGACGACCGCCGTGCCGTTCTCTCCGCGCGGATTTCGATCGCCGCACTCGCGCTGACCGCCGCCTTGTCCGGCTGCGATTCCGAAACCGTCACGTCCGCAACGCCGACCACCGTCGTGACCACGGCGTCCGCCACCGCAACCACGGCCACCGGCGTGCACCCCATCCAGCCCTCCAGCGTGGCATCGCCTTCGCCCGGCACGGTCACCGTTCCCGATGTCCGCGGCGACCGCCCGGCCCTCGCCGACCAACTCCTCACCGCCGCGGGCCTGTACGCGCACATCACCGGCGGCACCGGCCGCGGGCCGGGCGGCGGCCAGTGCGTCATCACCCGCCAAACTCCGGACGCGGAAACCTCGGTCCCGACCGGCACCACCATCGAGCTCACCACCGGCGAGGTCGGCGGGCAGAGTCCCTGCTGAACCACAGCGATCGCGTTACGGTCGCGCCATGGAGTTTCCGGAGGCTGGGACACCGTGGCGACCCTGGTCGACGGCCGCTGGGTCGAGCGGCGCCCGCGCCGCCGGCGTGATCGATTTCGGCGATGCGCACCTGGGCGATCCGGCCATCGACCTGGCGTGGGCGCTGTACGGCGCGCCGCCCGAGTTCTCGGCCGCCGTGGCCGCCACGTACGGGGTGACCGGCGAACTCCGCAGACGAGCATCGGTGTGGCATCGGCTCGGACCGTGGCACGAGGTGACCCACGGCCTCGAGACCGGCTCGGCCACTCATATTCGCAGCGCCTGCCCGGCCTGCTGGACCGCTTGTCTCCGGCGGATCAGCCACGCAGCCGGTAGCTCGGTCCCGGGTCCGCGGCCACGTACTCCGCCCACGTACGCGTCCCGTCGGCGTGGTCCGGGCAGGTGTTGTAACCGGCGCGGAAGGCGTGGGCGATCGTGCCGGGTAGCGGCAACCGCACCGTCCGGCGCGGGCGACCGTGGTGTTGCTGCCAGGTCTTCGTCAGTTCTGCCAGGGTGAGTACCTGCGGGCCGCCGAAATCGTCTGCGCGAGTGCGTGGTTCCGATTCGACCAGGTCGGCCAGGCGGGTGGCCACGTCTTCGGTGGCGACCGGCTGGAAGCGAAAATCCGAGGGCAGCGGGGCGATCGGGAGCTTCTGTACCCCGGACAGGACCGCGGCGATCAGGTCGTGGAACTGGGTGGCGCGCTGAATTGTATGCGGCACACCGCTGTCGGCGATCAGTTGTTCGCAGGCGAGTTTGTTGCGGTAGTAACCGAAGGGGATCCGGTCGATGCCGACGATCGACACGTAGATCAGATGCCGCGCTCCCCCGGCGGCCGCGAGCAGATTCCGCGTCTGCTCGATATCCGGTTTGCCGAAGCGCCGGAAGTCCGAGGCCGCGTGCACGATCGACTCCGCGCCCTCGGCAGCCTCGCGCACCCCGGCCCCGGTCGTCAGATCCCCCACGTGCGTTCCCGCACCCGGGCGCCGCGAGAGCACCCGCACGTCGTGCCCGCGTTCGCGCAGCCGATCCACGATGTGCCGCCCGAGCGCGCCTGTTCCTCCGGTCACCAGCACTGTGCTCATCCCCCCACCCAACCCCGCACCCGCGGTCGGGCAAGCACCCGACAGCCGATGTCACATCCGAATCACCATCGCAAACAACGGTAAACATCGGGCAGTCGGGTGATGGGTGGACTAATCGTGCAAACCTCGCAGAATCCGGCGGTTTTCCGCATTTCCTGTGGCGGTTTCACGAAAAGGTCACGGTACGTCCGGCCTCGACTCGCCCGGCACGCCCGCACATCCCCGGACACTCCGTCCGAACCACACTGCGCGGGAACCGATCCCACATCCCCCGCGTCGAAGTATCCGGGGGCGCCGAATGCCGGAAAGGTGGCGGCCGATCCCGATCGGCATCGGATTCAGTCGCAAGGACGGACATATGGTTGCTCGGCGCTCGGATATCGCCACCTACATCGTGGTCGCGTACGCGCTCGCGTGGGTGCTCGCATCGATTCCCTGGATCGACGGCAAGGGCCTGGAATCGGTGCCCTGGCTGCACGACGGAGCGGCCCTGATGATGTTCGCCCCGACAGTGGCCGTTCTGGTGGCGCGGTCGAGGATGCGGCAGCCCGTCCTCGCGCGCTCCGCGGCCCCGGGCGTCCAGGCGGCTCCCGGCTTCGCCGCCGACGTCGGCCTCGGACTCGGTCCGGCACCCACGCGCACCGCCCGGTTGATGGTCGCCGCGTGGCTCGGCACGCAGATGGTCGCGTGGATCGGCTACGAGGTCAGTGCGGCGCTCGGCTGGTTCCATTTCGATCTGGGCGCCATCGACACCTCGACGCTGGTGGCGATGCTGTTCGAGACGCTGACGACGTCCGTCATCGCGACGCTGCCGAACGCCCTCGGCGAAGAGATCGGCTGGCGCGGTTGGCTACTGCCCCAACTGATCTCCCGCTACGGCACCCCGGTGGCGCTGATCGCGACCGGAGTCGTCTGGGCCCTCTGGCACGCCCCGCTCACACTGCTCGGTTACGGCTTCACCGATATCGGCGCCTGGTCGGCACTGGCCTACATCCCGTTCTGCGTCAGCTTCGGCGCCGTCCTCGGCTGGTTGCGCCTGCGGTCGGCCAGCGTGTGGCCCGCGGCGATCGCGCACGCGTCGTGGAACGGCGGAGTGATGATCTTCGCCGCTCTGCAGTCGGCCGACTCGAGCGGGCACGCGCACGCGCTGCTGGGCGGTTCCGGCATCCCGGGGTGGATGCTGTGGGCGGCCGTCGCGACCGCATTGTTCGCCTTCGCCCCGGTCGCGAAAACCCCCGCACCTGCACTGCGAACTTCGGTGCAGACGTAGCGCCGCTACTGTGGTTAGCTTTGAGGCCATGAGTACCACGCTCGCTGCTCTGCCGGAGGAATATCTGCCCCGCGACACCGCGGATGTCGTTCGCACAGTGCGGGATTCACGACCGCAACCGCTGACCGTGCGCGGCGGCGAGCACAACAGCGAGCAACTCGACGACGAACCGGCCCCGCCCGACCGCCGCATCGTGATGTCGCTGCGGCGGATGAACCGGGTGCAGGCGGTGGACGCCGACGCGCGACTGGTGCGCGTGCAGGCCGGCGCACGACTGTCCGATATCGATCGCACCCTGGCCGCACACGGTCTGGGCCTGCCGATCGTCGGCGACCACCGCGAGATCACCGCCGGCGGTTTCGCGGCCGTCGGCGGGCTCAGCGCGGCCTCGCACCGCTACGGCATGTTCAGCGACAACGTGGTCGCCCTCGAATACGTGGATCCCGAGGGCAGATTCGGCACCTGCGGGCGCACCCACCATGCCGACCGATTCCGCCGCATCCTCGGCGGGGCCGGGCGCACCGGCATCATCACGGCGCTGACGCTGCAAGCCATCGAGGTCGACAAGGACCACACCTGGCTCACCTCCGACGCGCACCGCTTCCTCGACTTCGACACCTTCGTCGAACACTCGCATGCCGAGATCACCCGCCCCGGTGACGCCCTGCTGCAGGTCGGCCGCTGGGTCGACACCGCCCCGCTGCGGGTGTCGCGTCCGGTCGGCACCGGGAACATCCAGCTCGGCACGGTCCGCTTCGGCCAGTGGTCGAGTCTGCACCCCACCACCGCCACCCCCTCGCTACGGGCCCGCCGCGAACTGGGCGCGCGGGCACGAAAGTCGTTGGGCGCCATCGCCTCGGCCGCGGGTGGCCGCGCCGGTATGCCGGTGCGCAACGCCGCCGCCGGTGCGCTGATGTTCGCACCCAAGGTCCTCACGCTGCGCGACGCCGAATATCTCGCGGACACGGTGATCAGCTCCTCCGAGCGCGGCCCCGCCTACCGGGTGGCGGTCTTCGCGCCCATGAGCAGCTACAGCACCGTTTTCCACCGCCTGCACGACCTGTTCGCCGACCATCGCGAACGCAGCGGCGCCATCACGGTCATCTCCGCCATGACCTACGGCGTGCGGTCCCCGTATCTGCACGAATCCGCCGGCGAGGACCACGGCTTCATCACCTTCACCTGCCGCCTGCGCCCCACCGGCACCTACTCCGGCCGCTCCGGCGCCCCGGAACTGTTGCGCGACATCACCTCCGGTATCGACGACATCTGCCGCTCCGAACGCGCCCGCCGCTACCACACCCCCGACTGAACTCCCTGCGTAGACCGAACGCCCCGGCAGACATGTCGGGGCGTTCGGCTTTCCGGCGATGTCCCGGCGATATCTGGAACAACTCCATCAACAACGAAGCGCCCCGGCCGAAGCCGGGGCGCTGTCGTCGGATGATGCTCAGTGCTTCTCGGGTCCCACGTGGTACTCGAACACCAGGCCGGCGACCGAGGCCAGGACGCACAGCACGCCCAGGCCGATCAGCCAGTACTGGAAGAACGCGAAGCCGAGCGCGGTGACCGAGGCGGAACCGGCCAGCAGGATGGGCCAGAAGCTGCCGGGCGAGAAGAATCCCAGGTCGCCGGCGCCGTCGACGATCTCGGCCTCTTCGTAGTCCTCGGGGCGCAGGTCCAGGCGGCGGGCCACGAAGCGGAAGTAGGTGCCGACGATCAGCGTCAGTCCGGCGGTCAGCACGATGGCGGTGGTACCCGCCCACTCGACGCCGGTGCGGGACTGGCCGGTGAAGAATCCGTAGACGACCGCCACGATGATGAAGAACACCGTGAGCAGCTCGAAGATGCGTGCTTCGACCTTCATTGCAGTTCAGTACCCTTCTTACTTGCTCTCGGCCTGGCTGGCTTCACGCGCGGTGCGACGGGTGTCGAACGGATGCGTGGTCGTCGCGACCGGCGACTCGCCGATGCTGGACAGGGCCTCGGCATTGGTCTTACCCGCTTCGCGGGCGGCGATGTACTTGTCGAACTTGTCCGGCGTCACCGCACGCACCTCGAAGTTCATCATCGAGTGGAAGGTACCGCACATCTCCGCGCAGCGGCCGACGAAAGCACCCTCGTGCTCGATCTTGGTGATCTGGAAGGTGTTGTCGGAGTGGTTTTCCTTCGGGTTCGGCATCACGTCGCGCTTGAACAGGAACTCCGGAACCCAGAAGGAGTGGATGACGTCGGCGGAGGCCAGCTGGAATTCCACGACCTTGTTGGTCGGCAGCACCAGCACCGGGATCTCGTTCGACGAGCCGACGGTCTCGACCTTGTCGTAGTGCAGGTAGGAGATGTCGTTGGCGGGCAGGCCGTGCAACGGACCCGGCTGCGGGTGGCCGTCGGCGGTGCGCTCCTTGTACTCGGCCTGGATCTGCTCGTTCATCGCCTGACGGGTCTGGTCGACACCCTGGTAGACCTGGCCGTTCTGACCGACGACCTTCTGATAACCGAACTTCCAGTTCCACTGGAACGCGGTCACGTCGACGACCACATCGGGGTTCGAGGTCTTCTCGTGCACGTAGTTCTGCACGACCACGGTGAAGTAGAACAGCACCGCGATGATCACGAACGGAATCGCCGTGTAGGTCAGCTCCAGCGGCACGTTGTACCCGGTCTGCCGCGGGAACTCCGGGGAGTCCTTCTTCTTGCGGTGGAAGGTCACGGTCCAGAAGGTCAGCCCCCAGACCAGCACACCCATCGCCAGGGCGGCGACGACCGACCACGTCCACAGTTCCCGCATCCGGGTCGCCTGCGGGGTCACACCCGTGGGCCAGCCGAACCGAAGCACGGGATTGTCGATCGAGCAGCCCGAGACGAGCATCACGGTGATCCCCATGGACACCGCCAGCCCGGCCCGCCGAAGGATGCGGCCCCGCCGTACCCGGGCGGGTCGTGCCCCTATCGCTTCGCTCGCCTTGTGCGCCACGCTCAACGCCTTCCTGGTCGTCCATCCGACACGGCGCCACCCGGATGCCGGGCGGCGCGTTTTCAGCACGTTCGGGAGCCTTCCGCGAGCCGCACCGAACGCACGGCCGACCACGAGAGTTCCCGAGTACTACGCAGCGTAGACCAAACCGCCTCCCGCGTTGTCCCCGGGTCGCTTTCGACACACCGGCCACCGGGTGCGATACCCGGCCGATCGGTTTCGCACCCACGCGCGCCGGACGCGAAATGCCTGGCGAGCACGACCGCCGCCCAGCGAGGCGACGAGCCGGGCCGCGGTGCGGCATACTCGGGGACTGGTTTCGAATGTTCTCCGCGTACCCGATCCGGAAACGAGGTTCTCGACGCAGTGTGTGGACTGCTGGGATTTCTGACCGCCGATGTGGCCACCGACTCCGTCGTACAGCAGGTGTACGACGCCTTGCAGTGCGGGCGCCATCGCGGCCCGGACGAGCGCGGCACCTGGCACGACGAACACATCATCCTGGGCTTCAACCGCCTGTCGATCATCGACATCGAGCATTCGCATCAGCCGCTGCGCTGGGGTCCGCCGGAGAATCCGCAGCGCTATGCGCTGGCGTTCAACGGTGAGATCTACAACTACCTGGAGTTGCGCGCGCAGCTGAGCGACGAATTCGGGGCGCAATTCGCCACCGAGGGCGACGGTGAGGCGATCGTCGCGGCCTATCACCACTGGGGCACCGCGGCATTCTCCAAGCTGCGCGGCATGTTCGCCTTCGCCATCTGGGACACCGAAGCCCAGGAGCTGGTGCTGGCCCGCGACCCGTTCGGCATCAAGCCGCTGTTCCTGGCCACCGGCCCGGGCGGCACCGCCTACGCCAGCGAGAAGAAGAGCCTGCTGGAACTGCTGCCCGCGCTGAATCTCTCCGACGCGCTGGATCCGCGCGCGCTCGAGCACTACACGGTGCTGCAGTACGTGCCGGAGCCGGAATCGCTGCACGCGAGCATCCGCCGCCTGGAATCCGGCTGCTACGCCACGCTGCGTCCCGGCGCCACGCCGGAGGTCACCCGCTACTTCGAGCCGAATTTCCGGGTGCGCCCGTTCGCGGCCGGCTCGGAGGACGCCCGCTACCGCGAGATCGCGGCGGTGCTCGAGGATTCGGTCGCCAAGCACATGCGCGCGGACGTCACCGTCGGCGCCTTCCTGTCCGGTGGTATCGACTCCACGGCGATCGCGGCGCTGGCGATCCGGCACAACCCGAATCTGCTCACCTTCACCTCGGCGTTCGAGCGGGAGGGGTATTCGGAGGCCGATGTGGCCGCCGAGACGGCGGAGGCGATCGGCGCGAAGCATTTCATCCGCACCGTCAGCCCCGAGGAGTTCGCCGGCGCGATCCCCGAGATCGTCTGGTATCTCGATGATCCGGTGGCCGATCCGGCGCTGGTGCCGCTGTATTTCGTGGCGCAGGAGGCCCGCAAGCACGTCAAGGTGGTGCTCTCCGGTGAGGGTTCCGACGAGCTGTTCGGCGGCTACACGATCTATCGGGAACCGTTGTCGCTCAAGCCTTTCGAATACCTGCCGAAGGGTGTGCGGCGGCTGGCCGGCAAGCTGTCGGACCGGATTCCGGACGGGACGCGCGGCAAGAGCCTGCTGCATCGCGGTTCGCTGCCGCTCGAGCAGCGCTACTACGGCAATGCTCGCAGCTTCAACGACGCTCAGCTGCGGTCGGTACTGCGCGAATTCCGGCCGGAGTGGACGCATCAGGATGTGACGGCCCCGATCTACGCGCGCTCGCGCGGCTGGGATCCGGTGGCCCGCATGCAGCATCTGGACCTGTTCACCTGGTTGCGCGGCGACATCCTGGTCAAGGCCGACAAGATGACCATGGCCAATTCGCTGGAGCTGCGGGTGCCGTTCCTGGACCCCGAGGTGTTCGCGGTCGCCGAGCAGATCCCGTATCAGCAGAAGATCACCAAGGAGACCACCAAGTACGCGCTGCGTCGCGCGCTGGAGACGATCGTCCCGCCGCATGTGCTGCACCGGCCGAAACTGGGCTTCCCGGTGCCGTTGCGGCACTGGCTGCGCGGCCCCGAGCTCTACGACTGGGCCGCCACCCAGATCGCGGAATCGCAAACCGACCACCTGCTCGACAAGTCCGCGATCAAGGCGATGCTGGAGGCACACCGCGCCGGCAACGGCGACCACAGCCGTCGCCTGTGGACGCTGCTGGTGTTCATGATCTGGCACGGCATCTTCGTCGAGGACCGGATCAAGCCCGATATCCAGGAGCCCACCTACCCCGTGCGGCTCTAGCCGGCGGCTACCACGACGCGGGCGTCGTACCGCGGCCGATCACGGCCGGCGGTGCGACGCCCGTTCTTGTCGAGCCCTTCCCTTCGTGCGCACGTATCGACGTCACGTCATCTTTTCGACGCTCTTGAACGTACCGTTAAACAGCGGTACATTAAGTGACGTCAAGCTACTCGAGCGGCTCGGATCGAGTCGCGAACGGATATGACCGAGACACGTACCGAAGGAATTCCGATGGTTCGAAACGACCTGCCCTCGAAGATCCGCACCCGCATGGCCCGCACGGTGATCGCGGTCGCCGTCGCGGCGGCCCCGATCGTGGCGGCCGCCGCCCCCGCTCTCGCCGAAACAGCCCCGACTCGGTCCCAGGAAGTCCAGGTACCCGCCACGGATATCCAGTTCGTCCACGGCTGGGGTCATCATGGCTGGGGCCATCACGGCGGCTGGGGAACGCCCGGCTGGGGCCTGCCGGGCGGCGGGTACGGCGGCTTCTATCCCGGGTGGTACAGCCCGTGGACCGGTGGTTACGGGTATGGCTACGGCTACGGCTATTCGCCGTTCTCGAGCGGCAGCGCCGCCTGAGCCGGTATCGCATCGGCTCGATCGCACGCGGTGCGCGGCCTAACCTCGTAACTATGTGCCGAAACATCACCGCCCTGCGCGGGCTCGAACCGGAAGCCACAGCCGAGGAGATCGAAGCCGCCGCACTGCAGTACGTCCGCAAGGTGGGTGGTCTGAGCAGCATCTCCGCGGCCACCCGCCCCGCGGTCGACGAGGCCGTCGCCGAAATCGCCGCGGCCACCACCCGCCTGCTGGCCACCCTCCCCGACCGCAAGGTGCCGCCGAAGTCGGTGCCCCCGCTGCGGCGGCCGGAAGTGCAAGCACGCATCGCCGCCCGCGCCTGAGCACGAGGCCCTGAGCGGACCTACCTTTCGCCACCACCCGGACCGTCGACAGGCTGGTGTCCGTGGCATCGGGCAGTCACGGGGAGTGCTCGACGGCATTCGGCTCGTGATTCACCCGGAGTTCGCCGTGGCGTGGGGTTTTCTGAACCCGCGCACGGTTGGCTGGGGGTATGGACGAGCGGGATGCGTCGGAGCCGGTATCGGAGCAGGCGGGTAGCGCCGGGGCGGGGGCGGGTCCTGGTTCGACGCCGGGCGCCGGTGCCCACGGAGATGTCACCGGGGCGGAAGCCGCTGCTCGAGCAGGCGGACCGGAGGGAGGCGGTGCTCGCCCCGACCGATCGCGCGGGGTGAGCCGGCGATGGCTGTTCGGCGCCTCGGGAGCGGCGGCGATCGCCGGGCTGGCCGTCGGTGCGGGGACGACGGCGGCATTGCACGGCGACAGTTCCTCGACCGGTACCGGGGGACGATTCTGGCCGCTGTCACCGGAATTGGCGATCGGACCGGCCCGGGTGGCCGCACCGCCGGTGACGGGGTTGCATCTGCAGTTCGGCGCCGACGCCGCTCGCGAGGCCGTGGTCAGCTGGCAGAGCTCGGGATCGGTGCGCAATCCGGTGGTTCGATTCGGCACGGCCGCAACGGGTTTCGGCGCGACCGCACAGGCGCGGACCCGGGTCTACCGGGACGCCGCCTCGGGCACGGAGGTGTACGCGCATCACGCGGTGCTGACCGGGCTCACGCCGGATACCGACTACGTCTACGCGGCCGGACACGACGGCGCCACACCGGAATTGGGCACCCATCGCACCGCGCCGGCGGGCAGGGCCGCGTTCCGCTTCACCAGTTTCGGCGACCAGGGCACTCCGACGCTCGGCAAACTGGACAACGGCCGCTACGTCAACGACAACCTCGGCTCCCCCGTCGCCGGCGATGTCACCGCGGGGATCGAACATCTGGCCCCGCTGTTCAATCTCGTCAACGGCGACCTGTGCTACGCCAATCTCGCCACCGACCGGATCCGCACCTGGAACGACTGGTGGGCCAACAATTCCCGGTCCGCTCGCCACCGCCCGTGGATGCCGGCGCCGGGTAATCACGAGAACGAACGCGGCAACGGGCCGATCGGCTACGAGGCGTTCCAAACGTATTTCACCGTGCCCGACAGCGGGGCCGAGGATCTCGCGCGCGGGCTCTGGTACGCCTTCACGGTCGGCTCGGTCCGGGTGATCGCGGTGGCCAACGACGACATCTGCCTGCAGGACGGCGGCAACTCCTACGTGCACGGCTACTCCGGCGGCGCCCAGAAACGGTGGCTGGACAAGGAATTGGCCACCGCCCGGGCCGACCGCGCCATCGACTGGATCGTCGTGTTCATGCACCAGACCGCGATCTCCTCGGCCGACAGGTCCAACGGCGCCGATCTGGGGATCCGGCAGGAGTGGCTGCCGCTGTTCGACCGCTACCAGGTCGACCTGGTGCTGTGCGGCCACGAACACCATTACGAGCGTTCACATCCCGTCCGCGGCGTCCTCGGCAGCGACACCCTCACCCCGAACCCGGTGCCCGAGGCGGTCACTCCGGCCACCGCGACCGCACCCGAGATCATCGACACCTCGAAGGGCACAGTGCATCTCGTGATCGGCGGCGGCGGAACCTCCGCCCCCTCGAACGGGCTGTTCTTCCCCGGACAGCAGTGCCGGGTGATCACCGGTGTCGGCGCGGTCGACCCGGCCACGGGTAAGAAGGCGCCGATCTACGTGATGGAGCAGGCGCCCTGGTCCGCCTTCAAGGATCCCGACCATCCCTACGGCTTCTGCGCTTTCGACGTCGATCCCGGTGCCCCCGGCGGCCACACCACCATGACCGCCACCTACTACGCCGTGACCGGCACGCTGAAGCCGGTGGACAGCTTCATCCTCACGCGGCCGCGTTCGGACCACTGACCGGGCCGCGATAGTCGCGCCGAGCCTCCGAACTGCTCGGGTCCCACAGTCGCCGCTCCGGCCGCTGCTAGGTGACGTGAATCAGATCCAGCACCCGGCGTGCCAGCCCGGCGTCGGTGGCCTCGGGCGGTGTGGCCGGTTGCCGATGCCACACGGTGAGAAGCAGGTCCGCCGCACTGCCGGACAGAACCGTATCGGCCGCCGCCGCGCCGTAGTCGATCGTCGGTTCGGGATGGGTCAGTCGCAGCGTCCATGGCGGGAGGCCGAGGTCGGTGCACGTGAATTGCGTTGCGGCTCCGGCAAGGTCGCCGGGCACATCCACTCGGGCGAGGAAGCGCGGGACGAACACGTGCAGCCATTCGTCGATGCCGTCACCCGCGAAGTCGGCGTCGATGGGCGCCGCCGCGCCGGGCCGCACCGCGTCCTGCGCATCCCAGCGGTGCATCGCCGTCTCGTGGGCTTGGCGCCGCAGCCAGAACCGCACCGTCCGCCGGCCGATGAAGGTGTCGATCTCGGCGTCGAGATCCATCCCGTCCAGTTGCCGCAGCAACAGATCGCGGCTCTCGCGATACCACTCCGAGAGGTCCTCACGGTCGGGGCGGGGCACCGGCGCGTCCTCACCGCGCAGGAATCCCGTCGCCCACCGATGCACCCGGCCCAGATGGGAGATCAGCCGCGCCACATCCCAGCCGGGGCAGGCCGCCACCGGCGCCCCGTACGCTTCCTGCGGTATCGCGGCGATCGCATCGCCCTCGGCCACGAGTGCCGCTCGCCGGCGTGAATCGTCCATGCGGGTAACGTATCCGCCGCGTCACGCCGGCGCATCGCTCACGATCTCCGGTAGCCGGTCCGCACCCCAGCTGCGGTGAATGTAGCCGACGACCCGATCCAGCTCCGCACGCTCCACCGCGGCCGGCTCTCCGCGTTCGAGCGGATCGAAGTGGAAGATGTAGAGCCGCGACGCGAACTGCTCGAACGGCAGCGATCCCTCACCGAACCGTTCCCCGTGCCCGGCGGTGCCGACGACCACGCCGTCTCCCCAGTCCTGGCCGCTGTCGTTGTTCGGGTTGTAGAAGTAGACCCGCATGGTGTCCTGCGGATCGAGGCTCACTCGCAGAATCGTGATCGCGTGCCAGCCGACGAACCGGGCGGCGCTGTCGGTCACCGCGATGCCGGCCGGCTGCGGGTGGATCAGCGGCTGATTGCCGTTGTAGAAGGGGTGGTAGCTGGCGTAGAAGTGCCGCAGGAATTCGTCGACATCGATCAGGCGCCCGGTCTCCACGTCGACGTTGATGCGGAATCCGCGCCCGGACCACCAGCCGTGGAACTCGGGGTTGATCCACCGATGCGGATCGCCCTCGCGCCCGGCGCAGCGCCGCCCCATTTCGGCGTAGATCCGGTCGAGATGCGGGACGACCAGCAGCGATACCGGGTCCAGGTCCATCGGCAGGGAGGTCGCGACCCCGGCCCCGGCCTCCTTGGAGGAGATCGGCTGTCCCTCGAAATGCATGACGATCTCGTCGTCGCGGGCCGCCCACACCACGGTCTGCAACAGGTAGTCGGGATCGTTGTAGGCCCACATCGACAGGGCGCGCGCCGACTGGCAGGTCGGATTGTCGCCCTGGCCGACGCCGAGCGGCAGGCCCAGAATCGACAGCATTCCGGACAGCAGCCGCGCCCGTGCGTCCGGCACCGGCCCGAACACCTGGTGCAGTCGCTCCCGGGAGCGCGGTGACACCGGCAACGCGAGTTGCCGCCACAGCGCGGGCGCGACCGGCGGTTGATACAGAATCCCCCGCTCGAGGAGCAGCGCGAGCCCGTAGATGCCCTGCGCGGTCTCGACGTGCACGGCCTCCTCGATCAGTTTGCGCACGAGTTCGTGGTAGCACAGCAGACTGTCGCGCCCGGTGCTGGACAAGCCCAGCGCCTCCCCGAGCAGATATTCGCCCTTGGTCAGCAGGAATCGCAGCAGGACCGCGTGATACGGCGACACCAGCCCGGTGTCGTGCATCGAGCGCGCGAAACCCGTTGCCTCGTACTGCAATGCGCTGTCGTCCATACTGTCCAGGCGCGTGCGGTAGACCTCCACGCCCGGATCCTCCCGGCAGGCGTCGGTGGTGCCGTAGAGGCTGCTGATCAGCCGGTCCGCGCCCAGCCCGCTGGCGCCGAGGTCGATATCGGGATTGCTGCGGGCGACGGCGATCTGCGTGATCATCCGCTTCACCTGCTCGACCTGGATGGGCCGCTGGCGCAGAATCCGCCAGATCTCGTCGACCAGATGCTCGAGCACCTTCTCGTAGCCGATTTCCTCCACCAGGTGATGCAGCAGCTCCCGCGAGACCCGCGCCATCCGCCCCTGCTGTTCGCGTTCGGCCTCGCTGGGCGGGGTGAACAGCAAGCTCAGATTCATCGCCAGCACCTGCGACAGATGCCCCAGCGCCTGCTCCGCGCTCACCGACGGATGCGGGAATTCGCCCTTGGCCACGGCCAGCAGGCGCAGATCGCTCACCGTCTCCAGCACCACCGTGTCGGCGTTGGCGCTGCGCAACGAACCCACACTCAACGCCGGGATCAGGATCTCCGGATGCGCCCAGTCGGTGCCCAGGAACAGCCCGGCCGCCTCGAGACCGCTCGCCCGCGCCCGCACCGCCGCGCAGCCGCCGGGCAGCAGCAGCACCCGGCGCAGCGCGCCCAGCACCCTGGACAGCTTCACCTGCTTACCGAAATCGCTGGTGTCGCCCAGAATTCGGGTGGCTTCGTCCAGCGTGGCGAGACGTCTGTCCAGAGTGTCGTCGTCGCTGCCGAGTGGAGACAATCAGGACCCTCCCGTGATCCATTCCTGCCGAGAAGGAGTCATACGTAGAAGTCGAGTTCTTCCTGTCGCTTCAGCAGGTCCCGCAGAGCGTACGGGTCTTCGCCGAAGAAGTACAGCAGACCCCAGTGATTGCCGAATGCGGTTCGCTTGGTGACCTTTTCCGACAGGGGGGCGGTGAGTTCGTGGGTTTCGAAATACTCGTGGTCCTCCGTCTCCTCCGGGATCGACAACCGGCTGACCACCCGCCGCCGCGGATAGACGCCGAACGACCCGGCATGTCCTTTCGCATCCACCACTTCGCGGGGGAAGAACGCCACGATCTCCTCCTCGGTGGTCTTGGGATCGAATGCGAGCACCAGCGCGTGATAGGCGTTGAATCCGTATGCGCGCTCCAGCAATTCGAACACCTTGAACCCGGGCGGACGATAGGCGACCTCGCCGAAGTACATCTCGCCGTCGCTGGTGACGAAATACTCCGGATGGACGAAGCCGAATTCGATATCGAAGGTCTTGATCAGCTTTTCCACCTGCCGGGTGATCTCCGGCCGGTACTTTTCCAGCTCCGGTGTCGCGGGGACGAAGACGGAGTAGCCGAGCCGCACGTATTCGGAGATGTTGAGGAATCGGATCTTGCCGTCGTGGATCCATGCCTCGACCGCGAATTCCCAACCGTCCAAATGGGATTCCATCAGGACCGGGAACTCGTCGTCGGGGATCGCGTCGATCTCGTCGGGAGTGCGGATCACCCGGTGACCGAGGCAGCCGGCCTTGTCGAAGGCCTTGATGTGGATCGGGTCGTTCGGATCGCCGTCGAGTTTGAGCAGGGTCTGGTTGACGCGCTTGAGGAAGCGGATGACGTCGTCACGCTCGTGTGCCTCCTCGAAGATGCCGACCCGGATACCGCCCAGTTGTGCGCGCCGCTTCATCAGCGATTTGTCGCGCAGCAGCATCGCCTGGCCGAGCAGCCGCGGATTGCCCAGCAGCACCGAGTTGATCGCACCCGCCCATTCCACGGTCTCCTCGAAGATCGGGATGGCGACGTCGACGCCCATCTCCTTCAAGGTCTCCGCGATTTCCATCGACCGGTCGTTGAGCCGCTCGAAATTCCAGCAGAGATAGGGAATTTCATGCTCGATGCAGTATTCCTCCGCCCACTCCGGAGCCACCACGACATAGCGCCGATCGAATCGGTCCACCGCTTCGACCGCGTTCAGACTCCAACCCAGCAGGGCCACATAGCCTTTCTCCGGGTTCCTGCGCTTCGATTCACGGGATGAAATCGACAAACCTGCTCCCCTCTTCGACCTCGGTGCACCGTTCGTCGATCGCGAGGTCGTCTTATCGCGCGGTGGTCCTGCGCTCGATACCGGGGGCTGCGAATTCGGCGGGCTCCGGTATCGCCGCGCGTGCGCTCGGCATCGTCGGCGGGCGGCAACAACGGCGATCCGCTCTATCACCGTCATTGCTCACGGATACCCCGATGTTTCATTCCCAAACAGGGGCAACGCCGTTGCGTTATTGATACACAATCATTTTCGCTGGTCGTTCCGTCCGGGAAGACCGTGCGCGGATCCGGCAGGAGCTCAGGAGACCGACAGCACCGCGGCGGTGATCGCGACGGTCACCTCGACGGCGGCGCCGAGCACATCACCGTTGAGCCCGCCGAAACGCCGCACACAATGCCACACCAGCAGAGCCGCACCGGCCAGAGCCACGGCGACCGCGACCGGCCCGAGCCACCGAGCGGACGCGGCGACAACGCCGGCGGCGAGCGCGACGAGAGTCCAGACCGCCGGTGTCACCACCGATTGCGTGCGCGCCACCAGCGCACCGAACCCGGCCCCGGGAGCGGGCGCATACCCACGGCAGGCGAGAACGACGGCGACCCGCCCGACCGCAACCGCGAGCCCCACCGCGAACCAGCGGCCGTGTTCGGCGAGGGCGGCGAACGACAGCGCCTGAATGCCGATCGCGAAGATCAACGCGGCCACCCCGAAGGGCCCCGCCCCGCCGCTCTTCATGATCTCCCGGGCACGTTCCGGCGGCCCGTAACTGCCGAGCCCGTCCGCGGTATCGGCCAGCCCGTCCAGATGCATTCCGCGGGTGGCCGATCCCAGCGCGCCGACGGTGATCAGGCCGGCGAGCGCGCAACTCATTCCCGCCCAGGTCGATACCCACAGCAACCCGGCCGCGCCCGCACCCAGCACCGCCCCGACCACCGGTGCCGCCGCGATGGCCCCCGCCGCGGCCGTGCGGTCGACCGTCTCGGGTCCGCGCACCGGCAACACCGTCAACCACGAGAGCGCGAGCCGAGCCACCGCGATCATCGCCCGGACCTCGAGACATGCACGGCGCGTTCCCCGACGCCGGATACGGAGATGCCGCGCCGCCCACGGACCGAATTCACGGAGACCGCGTACCGGCCACGCGACCGGCTCGGTGAGTGCCGCGCGCGTCGACCGCCATCCGGTGCACCGGGCCGGCCGGCACCACCCACCTCGTTCAGGACACGACTTCCGGTGCGGCCGAATCGGTGTCGGCGGTGCTCACCCCGGCCTCGCCGAAGGTCGACATCTCCGACAGCGCGGCGATGGCCGCGCGCAGCAGCGGCAGCGCGCTCACCGCACCGGAGCCCTCCCCGAGCCGCATGTCCAGTTCGACCAGCGGCTCCAAATCGAGCTTGGCGAGCGCCAGCGGGTGGGCCGGCTCGGTGGACCGGTGCCCGGCCACCCACCAGCGCTTCGCACCCGGGGCGAGCATTTCGGCGATGAGCGCCGCGGCGGCGACCACCACACCGTCGAGGATCACCGGTGTGCGCCGGGCGGCGGCCTGAGCGAGATAGCCCGCGGTGGCGGCGAAATCCGCCCCCCCGGCGATCCGCAGCAGCGCGAACGGGTCCTGGCGGTGGGGACGCGCGCGCCACATGGCGTCGCGGATCGCGGAGGCCTTGCGCATCCATCCGGCATCGTCGACGCCGGTGCCGCGGCCGATCGCCAGCACCGGTTCGGTGTCGGTGAGCGTGGCGATGAGAACCGTTGCGGGCGTGGTGTTTCCGATCCCCATATCGCCGGCGATCAGCAGGTCGGCCCCGCTGTCGATCTCCTCGTCGGCGATGGCGCGGCCCGCGGCCAGCGCGGCGTACAGCTCGGCTTCGGTGAGGGCGTCCTCGCGGTCGATGGCGCCGCTGGAGCGGCGGATCTTGTGCGTGGAGACCGACGGATCGGTGTCGGCGTCCACCGCGATGTCCACCACGCGCACGGTCGCATCGGCGAGGCGCGCCAGCGCGTTCACCGCCGCCCCTCCGGCCAGGAAGTTGGCGACCATCTGCGCGGTCACCTCACTCGGATACGCCGACACCCCGTGGCGGGCCACACCGTGGTCTCCGGCGAACACCACGACCCGGGCGCGCCGGAACTGATGCGGCGGGCACTCACCCTGGCACGCCGCCACCCAGTTCCCCAGCGTCTCCAACCGCCCCAGCGCCCCCGCCGGTTTGGTCAACTGCAACTGCCGCTGCTCGGCCTCGGCTCGCACGCGCGCGTCCGGCGCGGCGACCGGGCCGAATGCCGGTGTGGTGCCATCGAATTCGGCGAGGCCGCGCGGCGTCGAGACCGCCGTCGAGCCGGCGGCAGCAGCTCCGGCTCCAGCGAACTCGCGACCCGCCGAGGCCCCCGCACCAGCCGCGTCACTCGTTTCGGTCGTCGCAGCCGCGCCGTCCGCATCGTGATCGGCTGACAAAGCTCTTTCCGCCGCAGCGGAGTCGGCGAAACCGGAACCGTGGACAGGACGCTCACTGCCCGCATGATCAGGGGTTCGCGAAGCCGAAACCCGCTCCGCCGCAGCACCTCCGAGCCCGGCGGCCGTGGCCGCCGCGATCCCGCTCCCGGTGGATGCGCCCGCGCCCTTCAGCACGACCGGCACTCCGGCGACGACCAGCACGACCTCGTCGCACACCGCCGCGAGCCGCTGATTCAGCGTCCCGATCTCGTCCTGGAACAGCCGGCCCGACGCGGTCGCCGGAACCACGCCCAGACCCACCTCCGGGCTCACGATCAGCAAGCGGTCCGCATAACCGGACACCGCCGCGACCAGCGCATCGATATCGGGGCCGACGGTTCCGCGCGGCGCTTCCCAGGCCGAGCGCGCGTCGATGCGGGCCGTCAGCCAGGTGCCGAGGTCGTCGATCAACGTCACCGGCGCCGGGTCACCCAGCACGGTGATCGGATCGCCCTCCACCACATGCCAGGTGCCGGGCCGCCGAACGCGATGGGCGGCAATACGATCGGCGAAGTCGGCGTCGGCCGGATCGGGAATCGCGGTCGCCACGTAGCGCACCGGTCCGCTGCGTCCGGCCACCTCCTCGGCGTAGGCGGATTTCCCCGAGCGCGCCCCACCGAGCACCAGCGTCCGCAGCCCTCGGCCGCCCGCAGCATCGTTCACCACGTCAGCACGGTACCAATCGGCCCGCACCCGAGACGCCGCCCACCCGAGCACCGGCTACCCGCGCCACAGCACTCCGCACCGCCCGAGTTCTCTGCCTCAGCGGCGGCGATGCCGGAGCCTCGCGGCGGCACGAGAAGCGCACCGAGCCGGCCGTGCGGCTGTGCCGCCGGCCGGCCATGCGACTCGGCGGGCGACATTCCCACACACAACCCGAACTCAGACCGCGTCGCCGGGCGACACCCGCGGCTTCGGGGCGCGCATGCGGCGGATCTGGGAGGCGCGAACGAAGGCGTACCAGCCCAGCGACCAGCTCGAGGTGGTGTCGTCGGGATAGCGTTCGCGCACCCGCTTGTTGATCAGGCGGCCGATCACGAAGCCCTCGGCGACCATGAACAGCATCATCACGATCATCGCGAGGGTGACGTAGGCCTGCACCTGCGGGGTGAGGAACATGGTCAGGATCAGCACCAGCGCCAGCGGCATGAACAGTCCGACCAGGTTGCGGCGCGCGTCGACCAGGTCGCGGACGTAGGCGCGAACCGGGCCGCGGTCGCGCGGCAGCAGGTATTTGTCCTCGCCGGCCAGCATCCGGGCGCGGCGATCGGCCGCGGCGGCCCGGCGCTCGGCCGAGGCGACCTTGCGTTCCTCGCGGTTGCCGCGGGTGGCCTTGCGCCGGGCGCGGGCCTCCTTGGCGGTCAGCGGGGCGGGCGCGACCGGCCCGCGGCGTCTGCCCTCGACGTCGCGGCGTCTGGGCGTCGGCCGCCCCTTGCCGGCCGTCGGTGCGGGCCGCTGCGCTGCCGTGGCCGCGTCGTCGTCGGTCGTGGCCGACGTGTCGTCGACGTGGTCGTCGGTGGTGCTGGCATCGCCACGGCGCAGGAACTTCACGCCGACCAGGCTATTGGATGGCATACCGGCCTGGAAATACGGTCTCCGCCGAGCTGTGTGATCGGTCATACCACCCATACCGGCAAACCGGCTCCGACCGGCCGGTCTGTACCCCGTGACACGCCTGGCCCGTGTGGCGATTCGCACGTCCGACCGCCGCCAACCCGGCAATTCCGGGGCCGACGGGCCCACGTCGGCGCGCGCAGTGGCAAGATTGGAATAGCCACCCGCGACGTGGCGTTGACAGCTACCGAGCCGTGCGCTGTTCACGGAAACAACGTTCACGGGTAACGAGGGTCTGCGAGGAGACTTCATGACTGTGCAGAACGAGACCACCACCCACGGTGTGATCCTGACCGACGCCGCCGCGTCCAAGGCGAAGGCGCTGCTGGACCAGGAGGGCCGCGACGATCTGGCGCTGCGCATCGCGGTGCAGCCGGGCGGTTGCGCGGGTCTGCGGTACCAGCTGTTCTTCGACGATCGCACCCTCGACGGCGACCTGACCGCCGAGTTCGGCGGGGTCACGCTCGCCGTCGACCGGATGAGCGCCCCCTATGTCCAGGGTGCGTCCATCGACTTCGTCGACACCATCGAGAAGCAGGGCTTCACGATCGACAACCCGAACGCCACCGGCTCCTGCGCCTGCGGCGACAGCTTCAACTGACGATCTGCTCCCGGCGCGGAATCTCTGCGGAGGTTCCGCGCCGTGTCGTGCACACGGTACGGTAAGGCTGATTCCGCCCTCGACAGACAAGGACCGGGCTTCGTGACCATCGCTGTGTCCGCTTCCATCGCGACCGACCATTTGATGCGATTTCCGGGGAAATTCTCCGACGTCCTGCTTGCCGATCAGTTGCAGCACGTGTCGTTGAGTTTTCTGGTCGACGATCTGGTGATTCGCCGAGGCGGTGTCGGCGGCAACATCGCGTACGCGATGGGTCTGCTGAACGGGAGCCCGCTGCTGGTCGGCGCGGTCGGCCCCGATTTCGGCGAGTACCGCGACTGGCTCGAGCGCCACGGCGTGGACTGCTCGGCGGTGCGGATCTCCGAGACCGCGCACACCGCGCGCTTCGTCTGCACCACCGACGAGACCATGGCCCAGATCGCGTCGTTCTATCCCGGCGCGATGAGCGAGGCCCGCGACATCTCTATCGCGGAGGTGGCCGAAAACCATTCGCTGGACCTGGTTTTGGTGGGCGCCAACGATCCCGACGCGATGCTGCGCCACACCGAGGAGTGCCGCAAGCTCGGTATCCCGTTCGCCGCGGACCCCTCGCAGCAGCTGGCCCGCCTCGACGGCGACCAGGCGCTCGCCCTGATCGACGGCGCCACATACCTTTTCACCAACGAGTACGAGTGGGGCCTGCTGCTGCAGAAGACGGGCCTGTCCCCCGAGGAGATCGGCCGCCGGGTCGGCATTCGCGTCACCACCCTCGGTGCCAAGGGCGCGCTCATCGTCGACGGTGACGGCGTCGAGGTGAATGTCGAAGTGGTGCCGGAACTTTCGCAGGTCGACCCGACCGGCGTCGGCGACGCGTTCCGAGCCGGCTTCCTCACCGGGCACACCGCCGGACTCAGCCTGCAGCGCTCGGCCCAGCTGGGTTCGCTGACCGCGGTGCTGGTCCTGGAAACCATCGGCACCCAGGAGTGGTCGCTCGACCGCGACGAGGCGCTGCGGCGGTTGCGCGGCGCGTACGGCCCGGAGGCGGCGGACGAACTCGGCGCACTGCTGAGCTGAGCGCCGGCCCGAGCGGCAGAGCCATCCGGCGGCCCACGGCCGTGACGATTCACAACATTGCGTCCGGATGCGCGGAGTTCGCCGGCGAACAATAGGGTGTGCGTATGGGATCCGATCGTTTATATTTTCGTCAGCTGCTGGCGGGCCGGGACTGGGCCGTCGGCGATCCGATTGCCACCCAGATGCGCAATTTCTCGTATTTGATCGGTGATCGCGAATCCGGCGAATGTGTGGTGGTCGATCCCGCGTACGCGGCGGGTGATCTGGTCGATATCGCCCAGGCCGACGGCCTGCGGCTGACCGGCGTGCTGGCCACTCATCATCATCCCGACCACGTCGGCGGCACGATGATGGGTTTCACCCTGCGCGGAGTGAAGGAACTGCTCGAGCGGGTGCAGGTTCCGGTGCACGTGAATCATGAGGAACTGTCCTGGGTCGCCAACGTCACCGGTATCGCCCCGAGCGAGCTGACCGGACACGACCACGGCGACACCCTCGCCGTCGGTGGCGTCGAGATCGAATTCCTGCACACTCCCGGCCATACGCCGGGCAGCCAGTGCTTCCTGTTCGAGGACCGGCTCGTCGCCGGTGACACGCTGTTCGTGGACGGCTGCGGCCGCACCGACTTCCCCGGCGGCGATTCCGACGCCATGTTCCGCAGCCTGCGCCACCTGGCCGAGCTGTCCGGCGACCCGGTCGTCTACCCCGGCCACTGGTACTCCGAAGAACCCAGCGCGGCCCTGTCGTCGGTGCGCGAGAACAACTACGTCATGCGCCCGACCACCCTGGAACAGTGGCATATGCTCATGCCCGGCTGAGCGACCAGCTCCATCCTTCAAGCCCTTTCGCCTTGTGCGAGAGGGCTTTTCGCATTTCCTGCGCAGTTGCATCACCCCCGTCGAACTTTTACCGACGACGCGTTGGTATCTTACCGACGCACCGTCAGGAAGATGGTGCTGTCGCGCCGCCGGTCCGCCCGGCGGCAGCCGTGAGGAGTTGTCATGTTCCTGGCACTGCGCGAACTGTGGTACGCGCGAGTGAGATTCGGCCTGATGGGCGGCGTGGTCGCGCTCATCTCGATCCTGACCGTGATGCTGTCCGGGCTGTCGTCCGGACTGGTCGACGACGGTGTCTCCGGCCTGCGCGCCCTGCCGGTCGACGCCTTCGCCTTCGCGCACGGCACCAAGACCGACTCGGCCTTCACCCGCAGCACGATCGACACCGCACAGGTCGCGGCATGGCGGTCCCAGCCGGGCGTGGCCGAGGCCGCCCCCTTCGGCAACACGCTGGTCAACGCCAAGACCGGTGGCGGGGTCGCGGTCGATTTCGCGCTGTTCGGCGTCGAACCGCAGTCGTTCCTGGCCCCCGAGCCGGCCCGGGGCACGCGGCTGGACCGGCCGGACGGCATCGTCGTGAGTGCGACCGCCCTCGACAAGGGGGCGCGACTCGGCGACACCGTCGTCATCGATCGGCTCGGCACGACGTTGACGATCACCGGCGTCACCGCGGCCAAACAGACCTTCGGCCACGTCGATGTCGCCTACGTGCCGCTGCGCACCTGGCAGCAGATCCATGCCGGGGTGAAACCGGGCGAGCAGGTGCGGGAACAGGCCTATCGGGAGGCCAGTGCCGTGGCGTTGCGTGCGCGGCCGGGTGCGACCGTCGACCTGGCCGCCGGCGACGCGGCGGCGGACACGACCGCCATGACCCGCACCGCCTCCTACGACGCCTCCCCCGGCTTCTCGGCGGAAATGGCGACCATGTCGCTGATCAAGGTGTTCCTCTACGCGATCTCGGCACTGGTGGTCGGCGCGTTCTTCCTGGTGTGGACCATTCAGCGCGCGGGCGAACTGGCGGTGTTGCGGGCGATCGGCGCACCGACGCGGTTCCTGCTCGCGGATGGACTGACTCAGGCCGTGGTGGTGCTGGCCGGCGCGACCGCCCTCGGGGTGCTGATCGCCGTCGGCGGCAGCCGATTCATTCACGGCATGCCGTTCACCCTCGACCCCGCGGCCATCGCGACCGGAGCCGGACTGCTGGTGCTGCTCGGTCTGCTGGGCGCGGCCGCGGCCATCGTGCGTGTCACCAGAATCGATCCCCTCGCGGCCTTGGGAGCCCATCGATGAGCATTTTCACGACACGCAAGGTCGCTGTGGCACAAGAGAATTCGCGTGGACGCGATCTGTCCGCCTCGAATAGGGGACTGGAACTCGACGGCATAACCCTCACCCTCGGCGACGGCGCCGATACGGTGACCGCGCTGGACGACGTGCACCTGTCGGTTACGCCGGGGGAATTCGTCGCGATCATCGGACCCTCCGGCTCCGGCAAATCGAGTCTGCTCGCCGTGGCGGGCGGTCTCACCACGCCCGGCGCGGGACGGATTCGCGTCGGCAGCACCGATCTGTTCGCCCTCGGGGCCCGGCACCGCACCCGATTCCGGCTGCGCCACATCGGTTTCGTCTTCCAATCCGGCAACCTCCTGCCCGCGCTCACCGCCGCCGACCAGCTGCGCCTGGTCGCCCGTCTCACCGGCACCCGCCGCGATCCGCGCGAGTTGCTCGACGCGGTCGGCATGGGCGAGAAGGCGAATCGGCGACCGGAGCAACTGTCCGGCGGCGAACGCCAGCGCGTCGGCATCGCCCGCGCGCTGATCGGGTCGCCACGAGTCCTGCTGGTCGACGAGCCCACCGCCGCCCTGGATCGCGCCCGCAGCGCGGAGGTGGTGGAACTGCTCGCCCGCGAGACCCGCGCGGCGGCGGTCGCCACCGTCATGGTCACCCACGACCACGACATCCTCGACCGCTGCGACCGCGTCCTGCACATGGTCGACGGCCGGCTCACCCCCGAACGCTGAGGTCGTGGCCCACCGCGACCCAGTGCGACCGTGACAGGGTGTGATAGCACTGTCGCACAGGGTCGGATGCGGCCCGGCCGGGTGACACCGTCCCGGCCGCGGCGAGAAGGAGGTTTCGTGCCGAGGATTCAGGCGGCGACGGTCGCGGAACACCGGCAGGCACAGCGACGTGCCCTCCTCGACGCCGCGCGCGCGATCCTCTCCGAACAGACCGGTGCGGCGCCCACCCTCGCCGAGGTGGCTGCCCGCGCCGGCCTGGCCCGGCCCAGCGTGTATCAGTATTTCGGCTCACGAGACGAACTGTTCGAAGCGGTATTGGCCGACGCGCTACCGCGCTGGAGCGCACGGATCACCGAGCGTATGGCCATGGCCGGCGACCCCGGCGCCAAGGTCCTGGCCTACGCGCTGGCCAACCTCGAACTGGTCGACGAGGGCGAACACGCGGTGGTGCAAGGACTTTCGACCCACGTCGCACCCGACGCCCTCGCCGCTCAGGGCCGCGCCATCCACGACGAACTCCGCACGCCGCTGATCGCCGCGCTGACCGAACTCGGCGCATCCGACCCGGCGACGACCGCCGAACTGATCAACGCCGTCGTCCACACCGCCTCGCGCCTGGTGGAAAACCACACCCCCGTCGACACCGTGGCGGCACGCGTCCGAGAGTTACTGAGTCCGTATCTCGTTCACACCGCGGCCGTCTCGCGCACCACCCCCGGCGCGTAGTTCGTCTCGGCCTCGGGCTTCACCGGCACCGCCCGGGACTGCATGCTCCACTCCGCCACTGCCCCCGCCGATCTCACCCGCAACGTGTGACTGCAGGCCGGTGCCCGCGCAGTACCGTCATCGTGCGGGACCGCACCCGCGCACCACCAGACGAGCCCCACCGCCGCGCGAATGGATGTGTTCCGGCGCAGGCACCCGGCCCTGGCGAGGAGTTGAGATGGGTGATCTGCTCGTACTGCTGCTTCCGGAAGTGATCGGCCTGATCGTCACCCCGGGCGCCGTCGCGGGATGTGTGCTGCTGCTGCAGTCGCATCGCCCGATCGCCAACGCCTCCGCATTCGGCGCCGCGTTCCTGCTCGTCTACGCCCAGATCGCGGTGGCCGCGCTGCTGGGCGGGGCGGGCGATCCGCAATCCACGTCGAAACAGACCTCGCATTGGGCCGGGCTGGTGGTCGGTGTGCTGTTCCTGCTGGCCGGTGCCTACATCGCGGTGCGCACGCCGAAAACCGCCCCCGGCGGTGGACCCCGCTGGATGACCCAACTGGAGAACACCGGCCCGCGCGGCGCGTTCCTCGCGGGCCTGGCCTTGGCGGTGGTCAATCCGAATCTGTTCATCATGCTGTCGGGCATGAGCCTGATCGCGAGTTCGGCCACCTCGGTCGCCGCGTCCGCGGTCGGGACGATCGCCCTGCTCGTCGCCGCGGTCCTCGATTTCATCGTCCCGATCGGCATCTACCTGCTCCTGGGTGAGCGCGCCCGCACCGGTCTCGACGCGGCCAAGGTCTGGATGATCCGCCACACCCGGTTGCTGTCGATCGGTGTGCTGCTGGTGTTCGGCGCCCTCTTCACCATCCGCGGCATCGTCAATCTGGCGTGAGCGCGGTGACCGCCCGGTCCACGGTGGTGAACAGCCGGCCCTGCTCCTGCAGGACGCGCCCGCGCGCGGTGCGGCGGACGGTCGCCAGGTTGCGCGCGGGCAGTTCGGCGAAGTAGACGGTGACACCGCTGTCCTGCAGCTCGTTCACCACGTCGAGGAACGCGCGCATCACGGTCAGCGTCACATCCGGTATCCAGGAGCAGTCCAGCACGACGGTGTGCACCGGATGCCCGGCCGCCGCGAGCTCGTCCACGCGACGCCGGATGCCCTCGGTATTGGCGCGTACGTTCGCGGTGTACAGCCCCGACGCGACCCGTAGCACCAGCGGATTCGCGGGTTCGGTTGCGGCCGTGGGCGTTCCGCCTGCCCACCGGCCGTCCGGACCGCGCGTCAACTGCACCACGTGCGGGCGATTGAGTTCGCGCAACACCAGATACAGCGTGGCGACCACCCCGGCCGCGACCGCGGGGAGCAACCCCATCACCAGCCCGATCGCCGCGGTACCGGCCGCGATCCAGAATTCGACGCGGCTGACGCGCCAGAACAGCGCCAGCGCACCGAAATCCAGCAGACCGAGCGTCGCCACCACCACCATCGCGCCGAGGGTGGCTTGGGGCAGATCGTCGAGCACGGGCGCGAGGAACAGCGCCACCGCGACCGCCAGCGCCGCGGTGACGATCGCCGCCACTTGTGTGCGCGCACCGGCGCGCAACGCCACCGCGGTCTGTGAGAACCCGCCCGCCGGGGGCAGAGTGTGGAAGAACGAACCCGCCAGCGACGCCATCCCGTTCGCGAAGAGCTCTCGGTTGCTGTCGATCTGGGGCTCGCTCGCGCGGCGAACACCACGGCCCACCGCGACCGTCTCCAGGAACGCCATCATCGAGATGGCCAGCGCTCCCGGCAGCAGGTCGCCGATGTCGTGCAGCCGAGGCACCCCGGGCAGCGGGATCCCGGACGGAACCGGCGCAATCAACGCCACCCCGTGATCGTCGAGATGGGCGAAGGCGACCAGCGCGATCCCGACCGCCACCACCACCAGCGGACCCGGAACACGCGGCAGCAGCGTCGACATCGCGTACAGACCCGCGATACCGGCCGCCGCCAGGATCACCGTCGCCGGATTCGCCGAGCCGAGTTGTCTCAGCGCCGACCACAGCACCCGGAAGAATCCGGTGGCGGCCGGGTCGGCGGGCACGCCCAGCAGTTTCGGCAGCTGCCCGGCCGCCACGGTGAGACCGACGCCGATCTTGATTCCGGTGAGCGTCGCGTCGCTGATGTTCTCGATGATCGAGCCCAGTCGCGCGAGCCGCGCCAGCACCAGGACCACCCCGACCAGCAGGGTCAAGGTCATCAGTGAGGTCTGCGCGTCCGCGGATCCGGCGGCGATCCCCGCGCCGACCAGCGTGGAGGCGGTCAGGGTCGCGATGGTGGAGGTGGTGCTCACGCTCGTGGTGCGCGAGCCGCCCAGCAGCGCGTAGACGACCATGGGCACCATGCAGGTGTAGAGGCCGATCTGCACCGGCAGATCCGCGATGGTCGCGTACGCCATCGCCTGCGGAATCACCACCGCACCCGCGCTGAGCCCGGCCACGATATCGGCCCGCAGCCAGGTGCGGCGATAACCGGTGAGCGTCGGCGCCACCACGCTGCTCATCTGCCCTCCACTCCACCCCGTTCGGCTCGGCCCGCCGGGACCTCACGTCACCCGAACGCGCACGGCAGCGTCCCGTGGCCACAGTGTCCGAGCCGTCCGGCCCGAGCACCTCATACGTGGTGGGTGAACCGCGCCGCCGCGACCCTCAGCGCGCGGCCGGGATATCGGCGACCACCCGGAAACCGAGATTCCCGGTCGAGGAGACCGGCTCGCTGCCCTGGCGCGCCGAGACCCGGTAGCGGCGGCAGTAGGACAGGTGGCACAGATACGATCCGCCCCGCATCACCCGGTCGCGGCCGAGATCGGGTCCGGTGGGATTCGCCTCGGGACTGTGCCGGTAGTAGTCCGGCGAGAAGAAGTCCGAACACCACTCCCACACGTTTCCGGTGGTGTTGTAGAGCCCGAAACCGTTGGGCGCGTACGCGCTCACGGGCATCGTGCCGAGATGCGCGCCGGGGGCCGTGCGGGGGAATTCGCCGGTGAAGACGTTCATCTGCCGCTGCCCGCCCGGCTCGAAGTCCTCGCCCCAGGGGAACGGGCCGGTGGATCCGGCGCGGGCGGCGTACTCCCATTCGGCCTCGGTGGGCAGCCGCGTGCCCGACCACGCGCAGAAGGCCCGGGCGTCCTCCCAGGAGACATGGACGACGGGATGGTCGGCCAGGGCGCCGACATCGGAGCCGGGCCCGAACGGATGCGCCCAGTCCGCGCCCTCCACCTGCCGCCACCAGGGTGCGTTGACGACCGCGCGGGTGGGCGGCATATCCGGCGGTAGCAATCCGGCGAAGACGAACGACCAGCCGTATTTCTCGGCATCGGTGCGGTAGCCGGTGTCGGCGACGAATGCGGCGAAATCGGCATTGGTCACCGCGTACCGCCCGATGGCGAAGGCGTCCACGGTGACCGGGTGGCACGGGCCCTCGCCGTCGCCGGGATAAGCCCAGCGGCTCTCGTCTCCCATGGTGAAGGTGCCGCCGGGAACGGCGATCAACGCGGCCTCGAACTCGGCCCGTCGATCCGTCTCGCCCGGCCGACCGGCATCGGCACCGGGCCCGGTCGATTCGGCGCTCTTTCCCGCCGCGGGTGCGCAGCAGGCGTGGTGGGTGCCGGAGTCGGTGCGATGTGGCATGACTTCCTCTCCCTCACTGTCCGAAACGTCAACGCCGGCAGTGGTAGCCGACCGTACGCTGACCCGACCGTACCGCCCGATTCGCCCGGTCGGGGGCGGTATCGGCAACTGGATGCGCGACCGCGGCGGCGAAACCCGGATTCACCCCGAGCGGATGAGGCCCGTCACGACGGCCGGTGGTGCACTCGCAGGCGGCACGTACTCCGTGACGCAGACCAGTCTCCGACAGGGGTTCCAGCTATGAGCGATAAGCAGTTCAAGGGCGTCGTCAATCTCGACATCCGGGATTCGGTTCCCGATTGGGACGCCTTCTTGGCGAAGAAAGCACCGGAGGGCGCACCGAATGTGCTGGTCGTGCTGTACGACGACACCGGATGCGCGGCCTGGTCGCCCTACGGCGGGCGGATCGAGATGCCGACCATGGACCGGCTCGCGCGCGAGGGACTGACCTACAGCCAATGGCACACCACGGCGCTGTGCTCGCCGACTCGCTCCACCTTCCTCACCGGCCGCAACCATCACCTCAACGGGTTCGCCTCGATCTCGGAGACCTCGTCCGGATTCCCCGGCTACAGCTCCCACATCCCGCCGGAGAACGCCTCGATTGCCACCGTATTGCGGAAGGCCGGCTGGGGCACCTACTGGGTCGGCAAGAACCACAACATCCCCGTCGACGAGTGGACCGCCGGCTCCTCGCGGGAGCGGTGGCCGCTGGGACAGGGCTTCGACCGCTTCTACGGTTTCGTCGGCGGTGAGACCAACCAGTGGTATCCGGATCTGGCCGAGGACAATCACTTCATCGACCAGCCGTATCAGCCCGAGGAGGGCTACCACCTGTCGAAAGACCTTGCGGACAAGGCCATTTCGTTCCTGCAGGATCAGCGCCAAACCCATCCGGGCAAACCGTTCTACCTGTGGTTCTGTCCCGGCGCCAATCACGCCCCACACCATGCCCCGAAGGAATGGATCGACAAGTACAAGGGCAGGTTCGACGACGGCTACGACGCCTATCGCGAGTGGGTGCTGCCGCGCATGATCGAACGCGGCATCCTGCCCCAGGGCACCGAACTCACCGACTTCAATCCGATGCCGCCGGGCACATTCGCCGAGGCCGACGCGGTGCGCCCGTGGTCGGAACTGAGCGAGCCGGAGCGAAAGCTGTTCGCCCGCATGGCCGAGGTGTACGCCGGCTTCTCCGAATACACTGATCACCAGGTCGGGCGCATCATCGACTATCTGGAGGAGACCGGCCAGCTGGAGAACACGCTGGTGATCTACGCCGCCGACAACGGTGCCTCCGGCGAGGGATCTCCGAACGGCTCGGTCAACGAGAACAAATTCTTCAACGGCTATCCGGACAATATCGAGGACAACCTCGAAATGATCGACAAACTCGGCACCCCCGACACCTACAACCACTACCCGACCGGATGGGCCGCGGCCTTCTCCACACCGTTCAAGATGTTCAAGCGCTATTCGTATCAGGGTGGTGTCGCCGATCCGCTGGTCATCTTCTGGCCCAAGGGAATCGAAGCGCGCGGCGAGATCCGCGACCAATACCACCACTGCACCGATATCGTGCCGACGATTCTCGAATGCTGCGGTGTGCCGATGCCGGAAACGGTCGACGGCGTCCACCAGAATCCACTGTCGGGCGTATCGATGAAATACAGCTTCGATTCCGCGGACGCCCCCACCCGGAAGGAAACCCAGTACTACGAGATGCTCGGGCACCGGGCCATCTGGCACAAGGGGTGGAAGGCGGTCACCGTGCACGGGCCGACCAGCGGCCTCAGCAATTTCGACAAGGATCGCTGGGAGCTGTACCACACCGATGTCGACCGTTCCGAGAATCACGATCTAGCCGAAGAGTATCCCGACAAGCTTCGCGACATGATCGGCCTGTGGTTCCGGGAAGCGGAGATCAACAAGGTACTGCCGCTCAACGACCTCGGCGTCACCGGCAAGGACCTGCAGACGTTCCTCGGGCTGGAATTCAAGGTGCCGGTGCCACCCTGCGGCAAGTACGTCTATTACCCGGGCACCACGGAAGTACCCGAACGTGCCGCCGCCAATACCCACGCGGTGTCGTTCAAGGTTCTCGCCGAAGTGAGCACCACGCCCGAGACCCAGGGCGTGATCTTCGCCCACGGTTCACGATTCGGCGGCCACGCGCTGTACATCAAGGACGAGAAGCTGCGCTACACCTACAACTTCCTCGGCATACCGCCCGAGCAGCGACTCGAGGCGCCGGCGCCGGAGCCCGGACGGCACATCATCGGCGTCGATTTCCGGAAGGAGCGGCCGGGCGATCACGGCGAATTCTGGGGTACGGCAACGCTGTACGTCGACGACGAGGCCGTCGCACAGTCCGAGATCCGCACGCAGTCGGGACATTTCACGCTCTGCGGCGAAGGGCTCTGTATCGGCTACGACAGCGCCGACACGGTAACCGGCGATTATCGCGGCAGGTTCGATTTCACCGGCGGTGAGATCGCGAAGGTCATCTTCGATATCGCCGACGACGCCTATGTCGACGTCGAAAAGCATTACGAGGCAGCGCTGTCGCGCGATTGACGATTCCTACCGTGGTGCCCCGGGCCGACCCCCCGGGGCACCGGCTGTCAGGCCAGGGTGCGCAGCCAGCCGTGGTTGTCCGCGAACGTGCCGCGCTGAATTCCGGTCAGCGTGTCGCGCAACGCCATGGTGACCTCGCCGGGCTCGCCGCCGCCGATCTCGAATTCGCCCTCGGCGGACTGCACCCAGCCGACCGGGGTGATGACCGCGGCGGTGCCGCACGCGAAAACCTCGGTGATCTCACCGGATTCGGCACCCTTACGCCATTCCTCGACCGACACCTTACGTTCCTCGACCGGGTATCCGGAGTCGGCGGCGAGGGTCAGCAGACTGTCGCGGGTGATGCCGGGCAGCAGCGACCCCGACAGTTCCGGGGTGACCAACCGGGCCTCGGAACCGGAACCGTAGACGAAGAACAGGTTGTTCGTGCCCATCTCCTCGACGTACTTGCGCTCGCAGGCGTCGAGCCATACGACCTGGTCGCAGCCTTTGTCGGTGGCCTGCTGCTGCGCCAGCAGCGAGGACGCGTAGTTGCCGGCGACCTTGGCCTCACCGGTACCACCGGGCGCGGCGCGCACGTATTCGGTGGACAGCCACACCCGCACCGGCTTCACGCCACGCGGAAAGTACGCGCCCGCAGGCGAACCCAGCAGCAGGTACTTGTAGCCGGACGCGGGCTTGACGCCGAGCCCCGCCTCGGTGGCGAACATGAACGGCCGCAGATACAGCGACTCCTCACCACCGGCCGCGGGCACCCAGTCCGCGTCGACCTCGAGCAGCTGGCGCACCGATTCGATGAACAATTCCTCCGGCAGCTCCGCCATGGCCAGCCGCCGCGCCGACCGCTGGAACCGCGCCGCGTTGGCATCGATGCGGAAGGTGGCGATACTGCCGTCGGCCTGCCGATACGCCTTGAGGCCCTCGAAGATGGCCTGACCGTAGTGGAACACCATGGTCGCCGGATCCAGCGACAGCGGCCCGTACGGTTCGACCCGCGCATTGGTCCACTGCCCGTCGAGATAGTCGATCGACACCATGTGGTCGGTGAAGTAGCGACCGAACCCGGGCGCCGCCAGAATCTCCGTGCGCCGATCCGCCGGAACCGGGGCGGGATGCGGGGTACGAGTGAACTGTGCAGCGACTGTCATGACCTCGATACTAGAACTGCGGCCGTCGGCGCCGGTGCCCGGACCTGCGTCAGGACTGGGCGGGCAGCGGCGAAGGATCCGGACAATCGTGGCGTAATGCCCTCTCGACGGCGGTCGATGCGTCCCATTCCTCGCACAACGATCCATCCGGGCGAGCCGCTGCCCGCCTTCGCGCGGCACACCGAGCGGTCACCGGACCCTCCACTCCGGAAGCGTCATGATTTCGGTCACGTGTGGCGGGCGCCGCCGTTCAGGAGGTGTGTGGTGTGACGAACGGCGGGCGGACCACTTCGGCGCGCAACCGGCGTCCGCGCACGTCGACGGCTACCTCGTCGCCCGGCTCCAGTCCGGCCTCGGTGGACAGCAACGCCAGCGCGATGCCGACCTTGAGGCTCGGCGAGAAGGTGCCCGAGGTGGTCTCACCGACCGTCTCCTCGCCACGCAGCACCGTCTGCCCCGGCCGCAGCACACCGCGATCGAGTGCTTTGAGCCCCAACAGGATTCGGCGCGGACCCGCCGACTTCTCCTGCGTCAGAGCCGCCTTGCCCCAGAACTGCGGCTTCTTCCAGCCGACCGCCCAGCCCGCGCGGGCCTGCACCGGCGAAATCTCCAGCGACAGTTCGTGACCGTGCAGCGGATAGCCCATCTCGGTGCGCAACGTGTCGCGCGCACCCAGTCCGGCCGGCTGCCCGCCCGCGGCCTCGACCTGCGCCGTCAGGGCGCGGAAAACCGCCTCGGCATCGGCCCAGCGCGGCAGCAGTTCGTAGCCGTGTTCACCGGTGTATCCGGTCCGGCAGACGCGGACCGGCCGGCCGTCCCACTCGGCATCGGCGAACGCCATGTACTCCATATCGGTCGGAAGGCCCAGCGCGGCAAGCACTTCCGCGGATTTCGGGCCCTGCACCGCGAAGACCGCGTACTCGCGGTGTTCATCGGTGATCGTGATGCCCTCCGGCGCCGCCTTGCGCAACTCCGCCACCACCGCGGCCGTATTGGCGGCATTCGGGACCAGGAAGATCTCGTCGTCGGAGACGTAGTAGGCGATCAGGTCATCGATCACGCCGCCCTGCTCGGTGCAGCACAGCGTGTACTGCGCCTTCCCCGGACCGACGCGGCCGAGATCGTTGGTCAGCGCCGCGTTCACGAACGCCGCCGCTCCCGCGCCGCGCACGGTCGCCTTACCGAGGTGGCTCACATCGAACACACCGACGGTGGTCCGCACGGCGGTGTGCTCGGCGACGGTGCCCGCGTATTGCACGGGCATCTCCCACCCCCCGAACGGGGCGAAGGTCGCGCCCAGCTCCGCGTGGACGGCGTGGATGGGGCCCTGCTGCAGCGTCTCGTCGGTCACCCGGCGAGCTTATCGAGCGTCGTGGGCCGGTGGTTCACGGCCGGGCCGTCGTGTCGGTTCTGCGCTGCGCACTCCGTGAGCCCCGGGTGGCGACGCCTCGGACGATCGAATGCCGGCGGCGCTCCGACGTGGACCGCAGGCGTGGGCTCACCCGGACCGGCGCAACACACCGCTCTCGGCACGGGCGCGCCGCTACGCCGGTTCGTCCTGACGCTCCCCTTCAGGCTCGCCGGCATCCAATAGTGCGTCGCCATGAATCTCGATCCACTCGCCGAGCGCGCGCATCGGGCCTTCGACGAGGCTCAGCCCGAGCGGCGTCAGCGCGTATTCGACCCGGGGCGGCGCTTGCGCGTAGCGGTGGCGCTCGATCAGCCCGCGGCCGAGCAGCCGACGCAGCGCCTCGGTCAGCGCCTTGTCGGTGATGCCGCCGATCTCGGCCCGCAATTCGCTGCGCCGGCGCGCCCCGCCGAGCAGTCCGACCAGCACCACCGGATCCCAGGTGTGCGCGAAAAGGTCTGTGGCCGCACGCAATCGGCAATCGGCGACCAGTTCGCCCGCATGCTCGTCGTAACCGCTCATCCCGTGATGATCACCCATCCGTCGCGCACCGATCGGTGCGTATCGGCTGTCCTACCGTAGCGCCGGATCGACAAATCGAAGGAGCACACGATGCGTATACGAATCACGATTCTCGGCACCGGCACCTTGGCCGAGGCACTGGGCCGCCGATGGGCGCACGCCGGTCACGAGATCACGGTGGCCGGTCGCTCGGTGGAGAAGGCCCGGCAACTCGCGCAGCGGCTGGGTGCGGGCGCGCGAGCGGTGCCGCTGGCGGCGATTGCGGCGGGCGCCGGATCGGAGGCAAACCCCGGCACAGCAGCCTGGGCCGGCGCGGATGCGGTGCTGCTGGCGGTGGCCTATACCGGCGTGGAGGAGATTTTCCGCGCGGTCGGCGCGCCCGGCGGCGCGCTGTCCGGACTCACGGTCATCGACGCGACCAATGCGGTCGACCACGGCGTCGGCGTACTGCGCGTGCCGCCCGGGACCTCACATGCGCAGCGCGTCGCGGAACTGACGCCGGGCGCGCGGGTGGTCAAGGCGTTCCATCTGTTCCCGAGCGAACAATGGGCCGCAGCCGAATCCGCCGATACCGGAACTACCAACCTGCCGCCGTCGGTCACGATCTGCGGCGACGACGCGGCCGCCCTGCGCACCACCGAAGAACTGGTCCGCGACGTCGGCGCCGAACCGGTGGTGCTGGGCGGTCTGGACCGCGCACGTCAGCTGGAGGAGGCCGCCGGTTTCGTCATCTCGCTGGCCTTCTCGGGCGTGGATCCCAGCCGGGCGGTACCGGCCATGCCGACCTCGTAGTTCCGTGCGCCGCGGAGGTTTGCGGTTCCGGCGTCACGGCGCCGGGCTCGCGCATCGGGATACGGGGCGGCCGGTCACACCGCGCGCACGAATCGAGGCCGCCGGCCGGTCGCACATCCGGACCGGCCCGCTCCCTCGTCACCGCAGCGAGAGAAACCTCGCAGCCCACCCGCGGTGCAGGTGAGATCGGAGCAACCGCCTTTCTACACAGGGCAACCCGTCGGCGACACACAACTAACGGAGGTGAAACACGCCGCTGATTTCCTGTTTTCATGCGAATCTCGTCACTTTTCTCGAAATCGTCCGCAGCCCCGTCCGCGCCCGCCCCGTCGATCTACGAGCAGATCGGCGGACACGAAGCACTGGAAACCGTCGTCGAGGACTTCTATATCCGGGTCCTCGCCGACGAAGACCTCGCCGGCTTCTTCACCGGCACCAACATGTCGAGGTTGAAGGGCCGCCAGGTGGAATTCTTCGCCGCCGCCCTCGGCGGACCCGAACCGTACACCGGCGCCCCGATGAAGCAGGTCCACCAGGGCCGCGGCATCACCATGCACCACTTCACCCTCGTCGCCGGCCACCTCACCGATGCCCTCACGGCCGCCGGCGTCCCGGAGCCGACCGTCGGCGAAATCATCGGCGCTATCGCCCCTTTGGCACCGGACATCGCCTCCGACGCACCCGTCTCGTGAGCGGCACTCGCGGCTGATCGGTGAGAGAGCCACACTTCTCTACGCCGCCGACCCGCTCACCCGGCACCGCGAATTTCAGCGAGACATCGCCGCGCAGAGGACCGCGCTGGATCGGCCGCCGCTCGCTCCTGCTCCGCGCACAGGATCGACGGCGGCCGAACATCCGGGCCGGGCAGTCACGGGCAGACGACCCGTGGGCGACCCCGAAACGAGACGCATCGACCGGCGACCGCTCACCCGATCTCCGGGGAGTCGTCGCCGGACGGGGCGACGATCCGGAACAACAGGGCGGCCGCCTCGAACAACGCCCAGGAGCGCGCGTCCAGTTCGACCTCCCGTGCGGCGAGTGCGGCCGCCACGTCACCACCTCGAAAGGCACGCAGGGCAGACAACAGGTCGCGCAGCGCCGGAATGCGATATCCGGCGAGCCGGAGCTGATGCGCGATCCGCGCATCCCGCACATCCTCCGGCGCGTACAGCCGCGCCCCGCGCGCACCGGCCCGGCCGGGCACGACCAACCCCTCCGCATCCCAGTGCCGCAATGCCGACGCCCGCACACCGAGCGCCTCCGCCAGCTCGGACACCGTCATCGAGTCGGCAGACCTCGCATCCCCGATCGGTTCCTCCGCGATCGCTTCGGCCGCTCGCTGCGCCAGCCGCAGTTCCCGCCGCTGCGCATCGAGGCGCGCGTGCGCGGCGTCCAGCAGCGCGGGCACGTGCTGCCCGGAATGTGCCGCGCGCAGAACGACTTTCGCTTCCGCGGGCCCGACCGCCGCCGCCAGCAGCCGATACGCGCGGGCGGACAGCACATGCACCGCACCGTAGGTGCGATATCCGGACGGACCACGCTCGACCGCGGGCAGCACACCGTCCCGTTCGAGGTTTCGCACCTGTTGAACGGAACAGCCTGCCCGCCGCGCCACATCCGCAGTCCGTAGAACAGCAGATTTGCGACTCGTCACTCGCCGACCTGCCATTTCGATGGGCGAAGTCTCCACAAGCACATGAATGAAACGCTAGAGCAATGGAGATCAACGAGATCATCGAATACGTCGGCAACCTCGGCGGCGTCCTGACGCTGAGCCCCCGGCCCGGCGACGGCACCCCCGAAATCAGCTGGGGCGACAGCTTCTTCTACTACGCCCCCGACGGCGTAGTCCCCCGCACCCAGCCCTTCGCCACCATCGTCACCAAGGACTACCCGGACGACGAATCATCCCGCCTGGACCGCCCGAACACCTTCCGCCTCAACATCTTCGCGGGCAAAGAGGCATTCAACAAGGTGACCGGCCACACCCCGCGCGACCACGCCGCGATCCCGGCCGACCCGAGCATCGCCGACACCCTGTTCCCCCACCCCGTCTACGGCGCACAGGGCTGGCTCGCCGTAGTGAACCCGGGCCCGCGCACCGCCACCACCGTCACCGACCTCCTCCGGCGTGCCCACCACATCGCCCGCAGCCGATACGAGCGCCGAGAATCCCACGCGGACAACTGATCCCGTCGAGGACGACCGTGACCTACCGTCCCAGCCACGCCAACGCGGCCACGACCAGTGCTTCCGTCCCTGTCCGCAGCGTGGGTTCGATGACGGGTGCGAAGGACGGCGAGTGGTTCACCGGGATGTCCTGGGCTATCCGTCCCGCCTTCGCGGCTGCCCGGAACGTCTCCGGGTCGATGCCACCGACGCCCCAATAGGTGTACGGCACGCCGAGGGCGTTGGGGATATCGCTGAAATCCTCACTGGCACTCTGCTTCGGCAGTTCGACGGCGCGGTCGCCGAAGTGGGTGGCGAACGCGCCCGCGACCCGGCGGGTGGTCTCGGCGTCGTTGTCGGTCACCGGGAATCGGTCGAACAGCTCGAATTCCGGATCCTTGGGAGAGTTCGACGCCTGGCATTCGGCGGTGACGATCCGGCGGATCGCGTCGAGGATCGTGGTCCGCGTGGACTCGCTGTAGGTGCGCACATTCAGTTGCAGCACAGCGTGATCGGAGATGACGTTGCTCTTGGTTCCCGCGGTGATACTGCCGACGGTCAGCACCGCGGTCTCGGTCGGCGCCACCTCGCGCGAGACCACCATCTGCAACCGCAGCACGATCATCGACGCGAGGACAACGGGATCGACGGTCGCCTGCGGCATCGACCCGTGCCCACCGCGCCCGTACACGGTGATCCGCATGCTGTCGGCGGCCGCCAGCATCGGCCCACTGCCCGTTCCGACGGTCCCGGCCGGCGCGGGCAGCACATGCTGTCCCAGCGCGACATCGACCTTCGGCAGGAGCTCGGCCAGACCGTCCTCGACCATCCCGCGGGCCCCGTCGCCGACCTCCTCGGCGGGCTGGAACAGGGCGACGAGGGTGCCCTGCCACTGATCGGTGTGTTCGGCGAACAGTTGCGCCGCGCCGAGCAGGCAGGTCACGTGCACGTCGTGGCCGCAGGCGTGCATCACCGGCACCTCGTTGCCGCTGGGGTCGGTGGCGGAAACCGCGCTGGCGTAGGGCAATCCGGTCGCCTCCCGCACCGGCAGGGCATCGATATCGGCCCGCAGCAGCACACCGGAGCCCTCCCCGTTGCGCAGGATCCCGATCACACCGGTCCCGCCGACCCCCTCGCGCACCTCGTACCCCCACGACCGCAACTTGCCGGCAATCAATCCGGCGGTGCGATGCTCCTGATGCGACAGTTCCGGGTGGGCGTGCAGGTCGCGATAGAACTCGTCCTGCCACCCACCGATTCCGTCCAGCCCGGCCAATACCGCCGCTTCCTGCGCAGTCGAGGCCATCACCTCTCCTTTCGCCGTCCGTAACGCAACCGCTCCGGCCAACTCATCTGCTCCGGCAGCATCCATCCCCGCCATCGCGCCAGCAGGCACAACCCCGCTCCGACCACTGTCGCCGCGATCGAACCCGCCGTCACATGCCCCGAATACCAGATGATCACCAGTGTCGCACTGGCCAGCAGCGCACACGTGGCATACAGCGTGTTACCCCCGAAAATCGTCGGCACCCGTCCCACGGCGATATCGCGAACCACCCCGCCCCCGACCGCCGTCGTCGTCCCCAGCAACACCGCCGGCAGCCATCCGAGCCCGACTTCGAGCGTCTTCTGCGCGCCGACCGCCGCCCAGCAGCCCAGCGCCAGCGCATCCACCCAGGGGAACAGCCGGTCCCACAACCGGCCCTCGAACCGGAACACGAAGGCGATCAACGCCCCGAACAGGGCCGTCACCAGGTAGGTGTAGTCGACCAGCGCCACCGGCGTCCCCCGCTGCAGCAGCGTGTCCCGGATGATGCCGCCACCCAGCCCCGAAGCGGTTGCGAGCACGGCGAATCCGATCGGGTCGAACCGGAACGTCCGCGCCACCGCACCGCCGAGCATCGCGTTGGCGAACACGCCGGTCAGATCGAGAGCGCGCAGCAATTCGGGGACGGTATCCGACACTGCCGCCATCGACCCCGTTCCTTCCGCGATATCCGCCGCACCTATCGGCACGGTACCCGCCGGTCGGCGAATCGCCCGGCAACCGGCGGGCCCTCGTGGTGCCGGTTGCCGCGGTCCGGCCCGGCCGGTCGCGGAGCGACCGTCCGAACCCGCTTGTAACCAACAGATTGCCCGTTCGAAAAATATTCATTTGAACGTTGTCAAACGGAATCAGCTCTCCTACCTTGAGTTTTGCTGCTGATCGGATGACGTAGGACAGTGCGGTCGACAGAGTTCCGAAGCGTCGCAGCGTTCGTTGCAAGGAGATCTGACGATGAACACTTCCCCGACACCGCCGACCTCCGGCGTTCCACCGACGCGGTGGAACCGCTTCCAGGCGTGGGCCGCCAAGGACACCATCGAGGACTATTCGCTGCGTTATGCCCCGCGCACCTTCCGCCGCTGGACGCCGATGGCGTGCGGGGTCGCCGCGCTCGGCGGAATCGCTTATCTCGCCGACTATTCCATCGGCGCGTCCATCGCGGTCAGCCACGGCAGCGCGAGCGCGATCGTCGCGATTCTGGTGGCGGCGGCCACGATCTTCCTCACCGGCATCCCGATCGCCTACTACGCCGCGAAATACAACGTGGACATGGACCTGCTGACCCGCGGGGCGGGTTTCGGCTACTTCGGATCCACGCTCACCAGCCTGATCTACGCCAGCTTCTGTTTCATCTTCTTCGCGCTCGAGGGCGCCATCATGGCGCAGGCGATGAAGCTGACCTTCCACATACCGCTGCCGATCGGCTACATCCTGGGCTCGGTACTCATCATTCCCCTTGTGCTCTACGGGATGTCGGCGTTGGCGAAGTTCCAGGTATGGACCCAGCCGCTGTGGCTGGTGCTGTTCGTCGCGCCGATCGCGATGATCCTGATCGCCGATCCGCACGGCGCCGACGGCTTCCTGTCCTGGACCGGTGACGGCGGCAGCCAGCGGGTCGGCGCGATCGCCGTGGGTGCGGGGGCCGGCGTCGCGTTGTCACTGATCGCGCAGATCGGTGAGCAGGTCGACTACCTGCGGTTCATGCCGGAGAAGTCGGAGACTCCGCCGCTGAAATGGTGGTCGGCCGTGCTGCTGGCGGGGCCGGGATGGGTGATTCTCGGTGCGGCCAAGCAGATTTCGGGCGCCTTCCTGGCCTTCTACGTGGTCGATCAGGTCGGGTTCACCCGCGCGACCGAACCGATCGAGCAGTTCCTGGGCGGGTACGGTGCGGTTCTGCACAACCACGGCGTCGCGCTGGGCGTCGCGACGGTGATGGTGCTGCTGTCGCAGGTGAAGATCAATGTCACCAACGCCTATTCGGGTTCGCTGTCGTGGTCGAACTTCTTCAGCCGGGCCCTGCACATCCATCCGGGCCGGGTGGTGTGGCTGGCGCTGCACATCGCGATCGCGCTGACGCTGATGCTGTGCAATATGTTCTCGCTGCTCAACACCATCCTCGGCTTCTACTCCAATGTGGCCATCGCCTGGATCGGCGCGATCGTCGCGGATCTGGTGATCAACAAGGGCCTGCTGAAGATCAGCCCGCCGTACGTGGAGTTCAAGCGGGCGTATCTGTACGCGATCAACCCGGTGGGCTTCGTGTCGATGCTGGTGGCCTCGGCGGTCTCGATCGCCGCGTTCTTCGGCGCGTTCGGCGAGTTCTGCCAGGCGTGGTCGCCGTACCTCGCACTGGCCGTCGCGATGGTGCTGGCGCCGCTCATCGCGGTCGCGACGAAGGGCAAATACTATCTGGCACGCAAGAATCCGCTGCGCGAGGAGATCGAGCGAGAACCGCTGTGGGCCGGGCAGACGCTGCTCGACATCGTCGACGGCAAGCGCTACGAACTTCCCGACATGGTGCACGACTGCCCCTTCCATGGCGGCACGGTGTCCTCGCTGACGTGCACGCTCACCAAGGGCTGCCACGAACAGTGCCAGTCGGCCACCCATCAGGATCCGGTGGCCACCTCCGCCGACCTCGGCTTGCGCCAATCCTCACCGGCGCTGTAATCCTCGGAGCGACAGCGGGATTCGCGTGCGTGCCGGGGTGTCACGCCCCCGCACCACGTCTTCCGGTCCCGGTGCCGCGCCCTACAGCGCCCTGCTCAGCGCTTCGGTGAGAGCGACCGGCGTGATGTCGAGGCTGTCGAAGCGCCAGCCCTGTTCGGTGCGGCGTGCCCGATACCGGTGAATTCCGCCGGCGATCGCCTCGGTCTTGTCGTCGATGACGAAGACGGCCATGTCGTGGGCGCGCACCGTGGCGGTGTCGCCGTCCAGATCGATGACGATGTTGGTCTTGTTGTGCAGTGTCCGGACATAGGTGTCATGGCCCTTGCGGACCAGGGCGATGAGCTCCTCCCTGCCGGAGGACTCCCCGCGCGGCGATGTCACACGCACATCCGCGGTGAAGAGCCGGTCGGTCTCGTCGTAGCGGCGCTCATCGATCCACAGACTGTGGCGGGCGACCAGATCGGCGAGTTCGGCACGGTCGGCGAGTTCGCGGATCACGGTGTCGGTGCTGGTCATGCCATTCCCCAATTCGTTGGAGCTACTAACGTTTATGACACTAACGAATGTAGATCGTTAGTGCGACTAACGCAAGTGGGTTAGGCTCGCACCATGGAGACCGGCGACGACCTGCGCTTCGACCACGGCACCGAGACCCCCGAGCGGCTCAAGAGCCAGTTCGCGCGCCTGGTCGGCATGACGGCCGTTCAGGCGCAACGCCTTTCGCGCGAGGCGCTGCGCGCGGCACACGCCCGCAAGGACCATTTCGTCGTCCTCGCCGCACTCGCCGAGCTGGGCCCGGCGAGCCAGGCGGCCTTGTCCGGCCGCACTCGCATCTACAAGAGCGATCTCGTCGCCGTGCTCAACGACCTCGAAGCGGGCGGCTGGGCCCGCCGCGACCCCGACCCGGCCGACAAACGCCGCAACGTCATCAGCATCACCACCGCCGGTGAGCGCCGCCTGGCCGAACTCGATCGGGTCCTCGAGGGGGTCAACGAGCAGATCATGACACCCCTCGATCACGACGAACGCGCCCAGTTGTTCCATCTGCTGGGCCGCGTCAACGCCCACCTGGCCGGGCTACCGGACCAGGAATAGGCGCTACCGCCCCCGCGGTGTCAGATCCGCCAGCAGACCGAAGTCGAGCGCGTCCACCTCGGCCAGATACACCGGCTGCGTCGTGTGCGCACCGCGAACCCGCACCTCACCACGCGGACCCTGATAGCTGACCCGGGCAGCGGCACGCTCGATGGCGCCCACCTCGAGGCTGCGCGCCCGTTCGGCCAGCGCGGCCAGCAGAAGCATTCCCTCGTAACAGGATTCACCGATATTGTTCAACGTCGGCGCCTCCGCGCCGAACAGCCGCTCGTACCGCGCGCCGAACTCCATCGACGGCGCCGACGCGACGCCCTCGAGATATCCGCACGCCGTGAACAGACCGCGCGTGCCCGCGACACCGCTGGCATACAGCACATCCTCGCCGATCATCATGGCGAGCCGGATCCGGTCGCGGTCCAGGCCGGCACGCGCGTAGGCGCGATTGAACGCCGCGGCGTCGGCGCCGACCATCAGCATGAGCACCCCTTCGGCGGACGATGCCCGGATCGTGTCGAGCACCCCACGGAAGTCCCGGCCGCCGAGCGGCACGAATGCCGAGCCGACCAGCTCTATTCCGAGCACGGAGGCGAATTCCCTTGTCACGCGGGCGGTCTCGCGCGGCCAGACGTAGTCGTTGCCGACGACGCACCAGCGCCGGACACCGTATTCGGCGCGTAGCCACCGCAGTGCGGGAAACAACTGCCGATCGGGAGTCTCCCCCACCATGTACACCCCGGCCGCGTCCTCCCCACCCTCGTAGAACGTCGTGTAGATGTAGGGCACCCGTCCCGCCGTATGCGGGGTGATCGCGCGCCGGGCATCCGACAGATGCCAGCCGACCACCGCATCGACCGCACCGGAATTCACCAAACGCCGCACGCGAGCGGCCAGCACCGGCGGCGGAGCGCCGGCGTCGACGGCGTGCAGCCGTACCGGCCGGTCCAGAATCCCGCCCGCGGCATCGAGATCGGCGGCGGCGAGCATCGCACACGCTTCGCACGACGGCCCGAACATGCCCGCCGGACCACTGAGTGGGACCACGAGGGCGATATCCACGGTCGGCCGGCGCTCACCCGCCCAGTGCCCGTATGACATCGGAACCACCACCACCGTATATTTTCATCTGAAAATTACCCATACGGCGCTGTATACTCGTCTCCGATGGACGGTAGCAGCGCAGAAGACGCCCTGGAAGATTTCGCGCGCCTGTTACGACGCGCATCACAGCGGCTCGACGAGGCGATCACGGCGCGGCTCGGTGAGCCGACCGTCGCCCGCTGGCACGTGCTGGCGGCGCTGGGCGGCGGGACCGGCCTGTCGATGTCGGAGCTCGCCGAACTCACTCCGCTGACCGGCGCCAGCCTCACCCGGCTGATCGACGCGATGGTGTCGGACAATCTGGTGCACCGCAAGGTGGATCCGCTCGATCGCCGTCGCGTGCTCGTATCCCGCACGCGCCGTGGCACTCTCGCCTATCAGAAGATGCGGCGGAGCCTCGAGGGCAGCGCCCTCGAGACGATCCCCGCCGCCCGGCCGCAGCTGATCGGCGAGCTCACGACATTGCTCGACTTCCTGGGGGCCGAGCACTCCACCGCGGCGACCGGGGCGACCCGGCCCACCGGTTGATCGCGCCCTTCGCTCGATCACCGGACGTCAGCGCGCGGCGTGCGGCACCCCGGGACCGGGGTCGACGGCCACCGGACCAGCGGCCGTCGGAGTGACCGGGAAGTCGAAGATCGCCGTCGGAATGTACACCGTCGCACAGGCATTCGGGATATCGACCACTCCGGAGAACCGGCCCTCGATCGGCGCCGCCCCGAGGATCAGATACGCCTGCTCGCGGCTGTAGCCGAAAGAGCTGAGGTAGTCGATCGCGTGCAGACAGGCGCGCTGAAACGCCAATTGCGAATCCAGATACCGCTGCTGCCCGTCGAGAGTCACCGACGTGCCGGAAAATGCCAGGTACTCCGAATAGACCGGCCCCTCGTTGCCGGGCAGGAAGATCGCGTTCTCGGTGACGCCGTAGCGGCTCATCCCGTCCTTGATCAGGTCCACCCGCAGATCGATGTAGCCGCCCATCTCGATCGCCCCGCAGAAGGTGATCTCACCGTCGCCCTGGGAGAAGTGCAGATCTCCCACCGACAGGTTCGCGCCGTCGACGAACACCGGATAGAACACCCGGCTGCCCCGCGTGAAGTTCTTGATGTCCTGGTTACCGCCGTTCTCGCGCGGCGGGGCGGTGCGCGCGGCCTCGGCGGCGACCCGGTCGAATTCGGGGCCGGTCAGCGAACCGAGCACGGCATCGCGCGGCAGCGGCGGCAGCGCCAGCGGCGGTACCCGCTCGGGATCGGTGGCGATCAACGCGGCCTCGCGGGCGTTCCACGACGAGAGCAATGCCGTCGACGGCGCGGTACCCATCAGGCCGGGATGCTGGATGCCGGTGAAGCTGACGCCCGGGATGTGCCGGGAGGTGGCGGTGTGACCGCTGAAATCCCAGATCGCCTTGTACGCGTCGGGGAACTGCTCGGTGAGGAAGCCACCCCCGTTGTCGGTGGCGAAGATGCCGGTATATCCCCAACCCTGCCCGGCCAGCGGCCCGGAGTCCTCCTGCGGAATGGGTCCGATGTCGAGGATGTCGACGATCAGCAGGTCTCCCGGCCGCGCCCCCTCGATCGCGAACGGACCGGACAGGCAGTGCACGGTACTGAGCGGGGCGTCGAGGATGTCGGCCGCGGAGTCGTCGTTGACGATGGCGCCGTCGAACCATTCGCGGACGTGCACGCGAAATTCGTCACCCGGCTTCACCGTCGCCACCGCCGGGATGTCGGGGTGCCAGCGGTTGTGGCCGACGAGCGTTTGTTCGGTGAACTTCTTGCTGGAGTCGAGGGGAAAGATCAGTTCGGGCATGGCGGTTCGCTTTCGATCAGGGCCGCGGCAGGCGACGGTGGCGGGGGTCGGCGGTCGTCACGCGCGGTGCCCGGCCCGGCGGCACGGCGCCGACGACGGCCGGTTCGGATGCGGTGCGCGCGGTGGAGTCGAGCAGCCGGACGGCGGCCGAGCGCCGGACGAACCCGCCCCCGGGCCGACGCACCGCCGCCTGCGCGCACTGTGGGCACGCCACACTCGCGGGCGCCTCGGCCATGCGATAGGACCGGTCGAACACCCCGCATCCGCGACAGCTGAACTGATACAACGGCATGGACGCACCTCCGATTGCTTTCAGATGAAATATTTTCTGAACAGAATCTACGGCTCGGGGTGTTACCGGATCATTCGTCGCGGGTGAACTTCTCGTTTCGATGCCCGCGTGCCCTGTCACGCACCGGCACGCACGCGTTCCCCACCGCTGACCGCACTCGGCGGATTGACAGCCGTCGGCACACGGATTCAAGATCGACCGACTTCTGTCGAGGAATTCGCAAGTGCGCAAAAGCCGTTGCGCCGCTTGGCAACACCTTTCGAGTATGGGTTCTGGTGAATGGTTGAGGTAGTAGCAGCACGGCCGCAAACCTCCGGCCGGCAGCGGGAGAACGTCCGGCAGCGACGCGGGCGATCATGGTGGGGCGCGGCGGCCGCGGTGACGAGCGGCGTGCTGTTACTGGTGTGGCAGGCGGCGAAGTACGGCATCTGGCTGGTGGACGACGCCGGAATCACGTTCGCCTACGCGCGCAGTGTCGCCGAGGGCGCCGGGCCGGTCCTGCAACCCGGCGCGCAACCGGTCGAGGGATTCTCCGATCCCACCTGGCTCGCGGTGCTGGTGCTGGGCAAATGGTGCGGCTTGTTCGACTCCGGCTCCCTGTTCGGCATCCCGGACTTCGTCTTCTACCCCAAGGCGGTCGCGGCACTGTGCTGCGCCGGGATCCTCGTCTGCTGTTACGTCGCCGCGCGGCGGGTGTCGCGTTGGCCCGCGCTGGTGACGTTCGTCACCGCCGCCGTGCTCGCCGCGATTCCGTCGTTCGTCATCTGGTGTTTCTCCGGCCTGGAGAATTCATTGTTCGCGCTGGCGGCGAGCGCTCTGGCCGTCCGCCTGTTCCTGGCGGTGCTGGACGAGCGGTTGTGGACACCCGCGATGGCTGTGACGGCCGGTGCGATAGCGGCGTTCGCGGCGCTGACCCGGCCCGACGGCCTGATCTACCTCGCGGCCTATCCCCTGGTGTCGGTGATCCTGGTTCGCCGCGCCACCTGGCCTGTCGCACTTCGTCATGTGCTGTATTCCGCTGCGGCGTTCGCGATTCCGTTCGGGGCGTATCTGGCGTGGCGGATCAGCGAGTTCGGCCGGCTCGTCGCGAATACGGCGGTCGCCAAGAATCAGGCGATGCCGACCGTGCACGACCTGACCAGGGCGGGTGACCTCGTGCAGTACGCGGGCGCACCCGCCGTGGTCGCGGCCGTCGGTGTGGTCGGGTTCGCCCTGGCCGGGCCGGGCAGAATCCGCAACGGCCTTGTCGCCCTGCTGGTTCCGCTGGCTCTGGCGATTACGGGTTACTGTGTGCTGCAACCGGATTGGATGGGGCAGTTCCGGTTCGCCACTCCGGTGTGGGCGCTCGCCGCGCTGGTCGTCGTACTCTCGGCGACGGAGGTGCTGGCCCGGCTGCGCACCCGGGGAAGGGCACTGGTCGCGCTGACGCTGGTCGCCGCCATGATCCCCTCCGGTGTCGCCCTGGCCGACGCCGCCGAGTCCTACCGTGCGGATTCCGATATCCCGTTGTGCTGGATAGCGTTCCGCTTCGGGCGCTACTTCAACGGCTACGCCGACATCCTCGACCTGCAGCAGGGCACGCTACTGGCCCCCGACATGGGCGGAAGCGCGCTGACCTCCCGACTGCGGCTGATCGATATGGCGGGGCTCGCCGATGCGCACATCGCCGACATCTACGCGGGCAAGGCCGACGTCGGCCTCGCCGACTACGTGTTCGAGGACCTGAAGCCCACGTTCGTCCACACTCACGGCGTCTGGATGCGGAACGGCCTCACCGTCGATCCGCGCATGGACCGCGACTACTACCGGATTCAGCAGTCGCAGAACACGTCCAGTCCGGACGAGGACTGGGTCCGCAAGGACGTGGTGCGCGGCGACAAGCAGCTCGATCAACTGCGCCGGTACTCGAGCGAGGTCCTTCCGCACCTGTTGTCCGACTACCAGCGGACCGGTGAGTGCGGAACGGTGCTACGACCGGGTCAGACAGTCGAGCACAGCCGGGACGGAAGCGTTTCCTAGCGCGACCGACGCCGTATCCGGCCCCGAATCCGGCAAACCGTTACGGTTGTCCCGTGACCGGCACGTGGACCGCACTCAATCCGACGAGTGGGTCCTCGCTGCTGGCCAACTTCGGGGCGCTGGCCGTGCTGGCCGGCACCTTCGCCGAGTCGGGTCTGCTGGTGGTGGGGTTCTTCCTTCCGGGCGACACCCTGATCTTCCCCGCCGGCATCCTGTGCGCGGGCAGGGCTCATTCCGGTCCTCACCTCATCCTGTGGCAGGTATTGCTCTGCGCCGCAGTAGGTTCGATCGCCGGCGCCCAGGCCGGATACGCCTTCGGCAAGCACGGCGGCCGAGCCGTCCTCCATCGCACATCGAACCCTCGATTGCACACGGTCGTGGCTCGTGGCGAACGCTGGCTCGACCGGTACGGCGCGCGCCGGGCGATCGTGATCGGCCGATTCGTGCCGATGGTCAGGACGGTCATCAGCCCGGTGGCCGGGGTGCTCGACGTGCCCACCCGCACGTTCACGGTGTGGCAGATCGTCGGCGCGATCCTGTGGTCGCAGAGCCTGGTCCTGCTGGGCTATTGGCTCGGGGCGTCGATGCCCAACGTCGACAAGTACCTGCTGCCCGCGGTCGCGGTCATCGTCGTGGTGTCGCTGGTGCCACTACTCGGGCAACTGCGCAAACGCGCGTAGGCGAGCTCACCGCGGCGGCGTGCCGCGGCGCGGGCGCGGCCCGATCTGGTCGAGCAGATCGTTGACCTCGTCGCCGAAACCGTTGCCGACCGGCTTCGGCGTCTTGTTGGGGAATCGGCGCGTGACGTGTTCCTCGGCCGCGGATCCCGGCAGCACGTAGACGGTTTCCGCCTTGTTCTGCAACGGGCGCACCACCTCGTCGAGATGCGTTTTTCGGTCGTCGAGGAAGGCGCCGATCACATCTTCGCCGGCCGGGCACACGGCCATGCAGTAGCCGGCCTTGTAGTTGGGTTTGAACGACAGGCTCTGCCACATCGAGAACGATTCACCCCTCGTGACGCGCTCGCGGTAGTCGTCGCGGTCGGCGCTGTCGGCGACCGTTTCGGCCCAGTCGGTGAAGCCGCCCATGAACTCCCGGTAGTTGTGGGTGTAGCAGGCCTGGAAATCGAAACCACCGTCGTGGGTGATCGCACCGACCGGGCACGCGGAGACGCACAACTTGCATTCCAGACACGGGGTGAAGTCCAGCGCCGCACTCGGCTCGTCGACCACCGCGTCGGTCACCACGGTGCCGAGCAGGATGAAGTTGCCGAACTTCGGGTGGATGACGTTGCGGTGAATGCCCATGACGCCCAGACCCGCAGCCTCGGCCACCACCTTGTGCGCGAGCACCCACACCCGCCCCGGAAACTGTTCGACTTCCATCGGATATCCCGGCGCCGGATAGACCGCGCGGTAGCCGGCCTCCTCGAGGGCTCGGGTGATGCGCCGCGACACCACGTTCGTCTCGTCGTCGGCATGGTTGAACTCGGCGTTGGCGAGGCTGCGCATCGGGCTGCGCAGATTGTCGCGGTTCATCCGGATACAGAAGGCCACGAAGGTGCGCGCCGACGGCAGAATGCCGCGCGCGTGCTCGCGCTCCTCCGCCACCCTCGGGTCGTCGACGGACACGAAGCCCACGTCGTCGGCCCCGGCAGCGAGGCAGATCTCACGCAGCCGCGCGGCGGTCAGCACCGGATCGGGCGCCTTTCTCCCTTGTGCGGCAAGGTGTTTGACGGTCGGGTGCTCCGCGTAGCGCCCCGCCTCCGCCGGTTCCCGGTCGGTTGACGACATCGCGCCCCTCCTATCTCCACGAGACGTACGGCCTCGAAGAGATAGACGAATCCGGCGGCCGGAAATCATCGCCGGTAACCGCCACGGCCGCAGACGTTATGGAACCGCAACCTAGGACGAGAAGTGACAATCACTGCACAGCAACCGCTTTCGGATCTCAGCCCAGTTGACGCCGGACCGCGGCGACGAGCCACTCTTCGTAGCGTTCCATACTCCATCCGCCCTGCAGGACGAGTTGCTGGTGACTTTCGGGTGACCAGAGGAAGGACAGCTCGTCGGCCGCGGTTTCGGGATCGGTGTCGTCGCGGGCGATTCCGCGGTCGAGCAACATGCCGACCACGTTGCGATAGTCCTGCTTGCGGCGGGCCAGCAGTCCGGCCAGCGCCTCGGCGACGGCGGTATCGGCGTTCGCGGCACTCAGGAACTCCGTCCACAGCACGCTGGTGCGCGCGTTGGCCGCGGCGACGAAACTCGCGGCCGCCCGCAGGAACGCGTCGTGGTCGGCGATGGCGTTGACCTCGACCGCGGCGTCGCTGTCGGATACGGGCGCCTCCCCCTCCTCGCCCGCGAACGCCTGCTCGAAGGCGCCCAGCAGCAGAGTGCGCTTGGGGCCGTTGGCCTTCACGGTTTCGGTCGAGACTCCGGCGCGCGTCCCGATATCGGACAGCGAGGTGCCGCCGTAGCCGCGCTCCACGAAGCAGGCCGCCGCGGCGTCGAGCACACGGCGGCGGGTCGCCGCGGCTTGTTCAGTGCGCAGAGCGGATCGATAGGTCCGGGTGGCGGTCTTGTCAGTCATCTCAATTCCTAATTGACTACCCCAGCAAGGTAGTGAATACTTCATCGGTGTCACCAATCTTACTTCGCTTCACCCGTCGGAAGACCTGCCCATGACCTCCGTTCTCCTGACCGCCACTCCTGTGCGCAGCCATGTCACACCCCTGCTGTCCGTCGCGGAGGCTCTCGTCGCCGCGGGTGACCGCGTGCGGTTCCTCACCGGTACCCGCTTCCGCGACGACGTCCTCGCCACCGGCGCCGACTTCCTGCCACTTCCGCCGGAGGCCGACTACGACGATCGCGATATCGATGCCGCCTTCCCCGGCCGTCGCGGGCTGTCGGGCCCCGCGGGGATTCGATACGACATGATCGAGATCTTCCTCCGCCCGGTGCCCGCCCAGCTGCGAGCGGTCCGGGAGGCCATCGCCGCCGAGTCCACGGATGCCGTTCTCGCCGAGTCGATGTTCGCCGCCGCCGCGGTGCTGAGCGGTATTCCGCGCGCGGAACGACCGTTGTTGGTCAACCTGGGGATTCTGCCTCTGGCGCTGAAGCATCCGGATGTCGCGCCGTTCGGTCTCGGGATCGCACCGATGCCCGGACGGCTGGGACGTCTGCGCAACGCGATACTCACCCTCGGCGCCGAGAGGTTCGTGTTCGCTCCCGTCCAGCGCTTCGCGAACGAGATCGCGCGCGCCGAGACGGGGCGCGCACTGCCGCGCTTCTTCCTCGACTGGCCGGCCGGAGCCGACCACATCGTGCAGTTCACCGTCCCCGAATTCGAGTATCCCCGCCGCGGCTTGCCCGACACCGTGCATTTCGTCGGGCCGGTGGCCCGCTCGCGACCGTCTACGAGCCCGGTGCCGGAGTGGTGGGACGATCTCGCGGGCCGTCGCGTCGTGCACGTGACACAGGGCACGGTCGCCACCGGTGAATGGACGCTGGTCGAACCCACGGTGCGCGCACTCGCCGGCGACGACGTCATCGTCGTGGTCAGCACCGGCGGGCGACCGGTCGGCACGCTGCCGGGCGACCTGCCCGCCAATGTGCGTGTCGCCGAATTCCTGCCCTACGACCGGTTGCTGCCGCAGACCGACGTCTTCGTCACCAACGGGGGCTACGGCGGCGTGCACTACGCGCTCGAACACGGCGTGCCGATCGTGGTCGCGGGCCGCACCGAGGACAAGACGGAGGTCAGCGCGCGGGTGGCCTGGTCCGGCGTCGGCATCGACCTGCGCACCGACAATCCCACGCCGGACGAGGTCGCCGCCGCGGTCCGCACGGTGCTGACCGACGAACGTTATCGCCTGCGCGCCAAGGCGATCGGCGACTCGATCCGTCGATCACCCGGGCCAGGGGCCGTACACGAGATCGTCGCCGGCGCCGTGCGATCCGCCACTCAGCAGCGGGCATAAACATCGTCCGGTGATCAGATCGGGGGGCGGCGTTCGGGTTCGCGGGCCATAACGACCGCGCCGGCGAAGACCTGGTTGCGAGTCGTTGAGAGGCCGAAGCGGGATCCGGTCGGTCGCCACCCAGGCGTCCGGTGCATCGCAAACCGTTCGCGCGGCATCCTGTCGGCCCACGCTCGCTTTCCAAACCTCGTCTCCTGCTTCAGGAGTGCCGATCAGCGTCCGGTCGTGCGCACGCTGCGGGGCGCCGACGTCATCGACAGAGCGGCCTCGAGCACCGCCGTCGATGGAGACGATCCGCTCACGACAAACCCACCGGCAGCTCGACACCTTTTCGATCACCACAGCCGGGATGATCAGCGCATCCAGCCATTTCCCCGGTGACACACCGGTCATCGCCAGGCATCACATTTCTCGGGTTGCCCCACACGGCCAGTTCTCTTCGACCACATCATCTTTCACTTCATCCGGCCTGCATGTCCCACGGGCCGGACAATCCGTCGCGCCCGCATCGGGCCGCACCAGCCAACCCAACAAGGAGAAATCATGACCCTCCCGCACGATGCCCTCCACCGCGCGCACAGCAGCCCCGTCATCGACCGAAACGCCGAGTTACCGAACAACTTTCGTACCCTCGCCGACCTCGCGGCCGCCCTGACCGGCACCCTCGTTCGCCCCACCGATGCCGAATGGGATCAGGCCCGCGCCGCATGGCAACTGCTGGCCGATCAACGACCGATCGCCGTGGTGACCGCGGCGACGACCGACGACGTCGCACTCACCGTCCGCGCCGCCGCCGCACTCGGACTGCGCGTCGCACCGCAATCCACCGGCCACAACGCCACCCCGCTGGGCGACCTCGCCCGCACGATCCTGCTGCGCACCGGCGCACTCGACCGGGTCGAGGTCGACGCCGCCGCACGCCTCGCGCACGTCCACGCCGGTGCTCGCTGCGCCGACCTCACCGCGGCCGCGGCATCCGCCGGGCTCGTACCGATCGGCGGTTTCTCCGCCGACGTCGGCGTGGTCGGCCTCGTGCTGGGCGGCGGCCTGGGCTGGTTCGCCCGTTCACACGGCCCCGCCCGAGCCTCGGTCCTCGAGCTCGAACTCGTCACCGCCGACGGTGTGCTCCGGCGCGTCCGAGCAGGCGACGACCTGTTCGATTCGGCCCTCGCCGGCGCCGATATCGCCGTGATCACCGCCCTCACGCTGCGTCTGCACGCCATCGGTGACGTGGTCGCCGGCGCCCTGTTCTGGCCGGTCGAATCGACCCGCGACATCTTCCACAGGTGGACGCGATGGACCGCGACGGTTCCGGAGACGGTGACCTCCGTGGCACGAGTACTGCGCTTCCCCGACGCACCCGACGTGCCGCCGATGTTCGCCGGGCGGACGTTCGCGATCATCGAGGCCGTGGTGCAAGCCGACGCGGCCACGGCACACGATCTGCTGACTCCGCTGCGTGAATTGTCCCCTCTGGTCGACACATTCGATGTCGTCGCACCGTCGACGTTGGCCGGACTGCATATGGATCCGCCGGTTCCCGTCCCGGCGCTCGCTCACAGCGCGCTGCTCCGGACGCTCACCGCAGATGTGGTGGACGCGATCGTCGCAGCGGTGACCGACGGTCCCGCCGACACTCTCACCTCGGTCGAACTACGCCACCTCGGTGGCGCCCTCGACCGCACCGACACGAGCCCGACCCTCGGATCCGCGGCATTATTGTTCGCTGTCGCCGTAGCTCCCACCCCGGCCGCGGCCGAAGCGGCCACGACCGGCTTCCAGGCGCTGACCGATGCGGTCGCCGCCGTGCGCTCCGATCGCGACATCAGCAGCTTCACCGAGAGCGCCACGCCCCCGGAACGTCTGTTCGGCAGCGACCTGCCACTGCTGGTCGCCGCGAAGGACCGCTGGGACGCCGCGGACGTGATCCACGCCAACCATCCAGTGCGAGCTCCGTTCGCGGACTGAGGGTTTCGAGCGGATCACACCGACAGTCCGTCACTCCCACCGCCCCGGCTGCCGGAGGGGTGCAGCCGGGGCACCCACGCCGGAACAGCGGCCCGGTATTTCTCGTATTGCTCGCCATACCGCGCCGTCAGGGTCGGCTGTTCGTAGGTAACCACGAACAGAGCCGTCACCGCCCAGATCAGAGCAGCGTAGAGCAGCAGCGCAATCTGGCCGAACAGCAGCGATTGGCCGGCGATGATCATGACGACACCGAGGTACATCGGATTTCGAACATAGCGATTGAATCCACTCACCACCAGCGTCTCGGTGGGCGCGATCGGCGCGGGTGTCCCTGCGGCACGGGCGAATTCGATGAACGCGCCGATCAGCGGGATCAGTCCCGCTCCGATCATCACGGCGCCCGCGATCTGCACGGCGAGCCAGGTCTGATGGAACTCCCAGCGCGAGATCCACCACGGAATCAGACCCGCGACGGTGCCCGGGGCAGCGGCGAAGAAGACCAGAGTGCCGACGGCGGCATGGCGTTCAGGCATGACAACCACCTCATTACGCAGGATGCCTGCCTAAATTGTAGGCAGGTAACCTGCATACTGTCCAGGGGCATATTCGGGAGGTGGGCCAGTGAATCAGCCGCTCGTCGCACTATTGCGCGGCATCAGCGCAGCCATCGTCAGCGAACTCGTGACGACACTGCACGCCGCCGGCTATCCCGACATCACCGCCGCCCACCACCCGGTCTTCTACAACATGGACGCGGGCGGAACCCGCCTCACCACTCTGGCCGCCCGCGCCGGCATCACCCATCAATCGATGGGCGAACTCGTCGCCGGCCTCATCGACTTGGGATACCTTGCGCGACAACCGGACCCGTCGGATCGTCGCGCCCGGCTGATCGTTCTCACCGAGAAGGGCACGCGCGCCGTCCGGGTCGCTCGCGCCGCCGTCTCCGACATCGACCGAGCGTGGTACGCCCGGCTGGAGGCCGCAGGGATTCAGGGTGATCTCCGGACCGCTCTCAGCGCCGCCCTTCGGGAAGCACAACAGAACTCCCAGACCACGGTCAGCTCCGCCGAGTACCGGGATCGTCGGGCGGATAAGTGAAGGCCGGAATACCGTGGGGCATCGCGCGGGCGAGGATCACCGGCTCGCCCTTGCCGATCCGGACGGTGAGCCGGAACCCGTTGCGGTCGTCGGAGTTGTTCTGGGGTTCGAAAGCGACACAGGCGAATCCGGCGTCGGCGCGCGAGGCGGCGGCCAGTCGGTCCAGTTCGGCGGTGACCGCCCGCCATTCGTCCCTGCCGACGTATTGGCGCATCACCGAATGCCAGACGACGGTCAGCGTGCCGGGCTCCACGTCGATCCCGGCGAGGAAGTCGCGGGCGCCGGTCACGGCGATGTCGACCGGGATCTTCTCGGCCAGGCGCAACGCTCCGTCGAGGCGGGCCGCACGTGCCTGCTGATCCGGCCAGACGTAGGCGCGCAATGCGAGTGCATCGCGCGGCGACAGCGGATCCAACGGCGTCGGATCGCACCCGCGCCGCTCGACGACCGTGAGCCGCGGATGGCGTCGCACGGCGCCGGCCAGCCACTCGGGGACCGGTCCGCGCCACGCGTCGGCGATCGTGACCGGTGAATCCCGCGGTCCCCAGCCGATATCGCCGCTGTCCCAACGGAAGTGGTCGGCACGCAGGTTGAGTCCGCCGCTCGCGCCCAATTCGAGCAACCGGATCGGCAGCGGCGCCGCATCGACCGCCGCGAGCAGTCCGGCCAGCAGCGGAACGGCCCGGCCGACCTCGTTGGTCTGTGGCGGACGAGTCAGCCAGTCGCGAATCCACTCGGCCCGATCGGTCACGACCCGCCGGAACGCAGCCCACGCGCCGGCGGGATCCTGGACGCGCACCGGCGCACCCGAGCTGGGATAGAAGGGGGCGAGATCGGTTGCGGCGCCGGACAATACCAACGCGTGCACGCCGGCCAGCAAGCGCAGCGGCACCGCGGAATCGAAGTCGATGTGCTCGTAGCCCTCCAGAACCGCGGCGCAGGGTCCACGATCGGCGATATCGCGCGCGATGTCGCGCAGCAGGGAGCCGTACAGCGGTGAACCGAGTTTGTCGCAGGCCTTGGCCTGCAGCTCGAATTGCGATACCAGGTGCATGAGTGAACTGTGCGCCCCGTCCCCGCCGTAATCAATATTGATTATGGTCAACCCATGGAGTGGATAGACACCGCCGAGGCCACCGAACGGCTCGGGGTGAAGCCCGCGACCCTCTACGCCTATGTCAGCCGGGGCGTGCTGAAACGCCGCTACGACCCGGGCCGACGGCGCAGCCTGTTCGATCCGGCCGAGATCGAGAAGCTGGCCAGGCGGGGTAAACCGCGCCGCAAACCCGCGCCGACGGAGATCGACATCGCCTCCCGCGTCACCACCCTGGGCATCGACCGGCCGTATTTCCGCGGTCGCGACGCCGTCGATCTGGCCACATCGCACACCTTCGAGGCCGTCGCCGAATGGTTGTGGGACGGCGACCTCACCGACAGCGGCCCCTGGGAATCCTCCGACAAAGCGGTGGCCGCAGCACGCGCCACGCAGGCCGGCCTGCCCGAGGGCCTGCTGCCGATCGACCGGCTGCAACTCATCGTGACCACCTTGGCCGTCGGTGATCCCTTGCGTTTCCACCGCGACCGCGCGACCGTCGTCACCATCGCCCGCGCCGTGATCGCCGGCATGATCGAGGCCCTCCCGCAGCTGTCCACCCCGGTCGGCCGATCCGCTGCCGCGATGCTCTGGTCCCGGCTGTCGGCCACCGAGCCTGCCGGCGACGACCAGTTGCACATCCTTTGCGCGGCAATGGTTCTGCTGGCCGATCACGAGCTGGCGTCCTCCACCTTCGCGGCCCGGATCGCGGCCTCGGCGCACGCCGACCCCTATGCGGTGGTCGGCTGCGGCCTGGCGGTGCTCGGCGGGCCGATGCACGGCGGCGCCTCGCTGGCGGTGGAGCGAATGCTCGCCGAAATCGCCGATCCCGGCGCCGTACCTCAGGCGCTGGACGAGCGTCTGCGCCGCGGTGAACGCATTCCCGGTGCCGGCCACGCCGTCTATCGATCCGGCGACGCGCGCGGCACGTATCTGGTGGACGCGATCCGCACACTCGTCCCGGATCATCCGACTCTCGTTGTGGCCGACGCGGTTTCAGCGGAACTGCAACATCGACGCTTGCCCGCGATCAACAGCGATTTCGGACTCGGCGTGCTCGCCACGGTGTTCGGCATGATTCCCGGCGCGGGCGAAATCATCTTCGCCGTCGCGCGAACGGCGGGCTGGCTGGCCCATGCGATGGAAGAGTACGAATCCGGAACCCTCATCCGCCCGCGCGCCGTCCCGCGACACCGATGACATCACGAACCGGCGATCGGACAGCCGTAGCGGCTAAGATTCGAGGACACCCCCGAAGCGGCGCAAGACATACAGGGAGGGCAGCGATGCGAGAGGTCTTGGTCGCCGAGGTCCGGTCGGATGCACAGCCTCGGCGCAATCAGAAGGCGCGAGCGAGTGACAACTTCTCGTTCGCGACCGTGCCGCCGGAAGCCGAAGAACTGCTCTGGCGGACCGGACCCGGCACCGAAGTGATCAAGTTCAGCGTGATGGTCGACGTCCGGGCCAACTACGACCAGCGCGTCCTCTCGAATATCGTTTCCGGCGGCAGGACCCGCATGCCGCTGGAGCGAAAGTCGCTGTCCCGCCGCGGTTTCTACATCGCCGACCCGTCCGGCGCGACCCAGGAATTCGTCGTGCAGGTGTATGCCCTGCTCCCCGACTGAGTCGCCGACGCCACATGTTCGGCTAACCTCGGCAATCGTGCCGACGCCCTTTCCCCCGATCGACCCGTACGCCGACGGCCTGCTGGAGGTCGGCCAAGGAAACCACGTGTACTGGTGCACCAGCGGCAATCCCGCTGGGCGGCCGGCGTTGGTGGTGCACGGCGGGCCGGGCAGCGGCAGCAGTCCGGGGCCGCGAAAGACGTTCGACCCGAACATCTTCCGGATCGTGCAGTTCGATCAGCGCGGTTGCGGTCGCAGCATTCCGAGTGCCGCCGACCCGGATACCGACATGACGGTCAACACCACCGAGCACCTGATCGCGGATATGGAGCGGCTGCGCATCCATCTCGGAATCGACCGCTGGCTGCTGTACGGCGGATCATGGGGTTCGACGCTCATCCTCGCCTATGCCGAGCGGTACCCGGAGCGGGTCATCGGGATCGTGCTGGTCGGCGTCACCACCACCCGCCGCCGCGAGATCGATTGGCTGTACCGGGGTGTCGCGCCGCTATTGCCCGCGGAGTGGGAGCGATTCCGGGCCGTGCTGCCCGGCGACGGTGACCTGGTCGACGGTTACCGGCAGCTGCTGGAACACCCCGACCCGCAGGTGCGCCACCACGCCGCGATCGAGTGGTGCCGCTGGGAAGACGCGGTGATCGCACACGAATCCCTCGGCCGCCCAGGGCAATACAGCGCCAAGCCGGACACCGCGATGCTCACCTTCGTGCGGATCTGCACGCACTACTTCGCGCACGCGGGGTGGCTCGACGACGGTGTGCTGCTGCGTGAGGCCGGCCGGCTGGCCGGGATCCCGGGCGATCTGATCCACGGCCGTCTCGACCTCAGCGCACCGCTGGAAACCGCCTGGGAACTCGCGAAAGTCTGGCCGGAGGCTCGCCTGCACGTCATCGACGACTCCGGCCACACCGGTAGCCCCGCCATGAGCGACGCGATCGCCCGCGCCATCGCCCGCTTCGCGCACCCCGACGTCGGATAGACCCGCTTTTCGGCGACTTATCGCTCTCCGAGCCGCAGCGATTGCCGCACCTCCTCGGCGCGCTGTACCTCCCTGCCGTACAACAAGCCGTAGGTGAAGGCGTTCTCCCCGGCCAGGTGCGCCTGAACGCCGAGGTTGCGGACTTCGGCGCGGGCGACGACCGCGTCCTGGTGGACGCCGAGGGACTTCTGCAACTTCTTCATCCGGCGGGCCAGCTTCTTCTTGCCGGTCGCCTCGGCCGCGTAGCGGGTCCGCTTCGCGGCCTTACGCACCTCGTGCAGGCCGCGATCGGTGCCGAGCCGGCCGATGTTGTCGAACGCGCGGTCGACGCGGCGGCGGGTTTTGCGCAGCGCCTGCCGCTTCTTGCGCTTCAGCGGCAGTTGATGGCTTGTTTCGAGGCAGTCCAGCAGCGCGAAATACCGCTCGCTGTTCAGCGCCTCGAGCACGTCGGCGCGCGCCGCCGACCGGCGTGGGACGAAGGACTCCGTCAGCCGCCGGCGCACCTCGCCGATCACCAGTTCGTCCGGCAAAGCCCTGACCTCCGCGACGAGGTGATCGTGCAGAACCTCGAGGTCACGCATATCGCCGAGCACGCCGGAGAGCCACTTCAACTCGTTGCGCAGATCTCGCGAGCCCTTGAAGGCCTGCAGGATGCTGCGCAGCCGGCGTCCGGCCACCCGCATCTGGTGTATCGAGTCGGGGCTGCGCCGCCGGATCAGGACGTCCTGCTCGAGCATCCTGTCCGCCTGCTTGCGCATGTATCCCTGCACGCCCCGCTCGGGTGGGCGCTGCACCGGGCCGACACCGAGCACCCGCAGGGCCTTCGGCGGCGCATCCGACGGCTTGCCCAGTCTCTTCTCGACACTGTCGAACACATCCGGACCACCGCCCGCCAATTCGACCTCGATCTCCTCCCACGACATCACCGACGACGACTCACCGAGCGTCTGCCCCGACACACTGTCCGCCACGACCTCGGCCGCGACGTCGCCCCGATCGTCCACCAGCCGCCACTTCCGGCGTTTCGTCCGGATATGCGCCACGGGCGCCAGCGGCCGGCCCCGGGTGATCCCCGTGAGCATGTCGGTCAGTTCCTCCGGCGCCGACTTGCCCCCGCGCCCCAGCGGCACCTGAATCTCCTCACGGGTGTCCTCCCCCAACGGCAACTTCAGATGCCACCCCGCATCGTCCCCACCGGTCCGGCGCCGAAGCGTGATCCCCTTGTGCGCCAACCGCAGATCCGCGGTGTCATGGTAGACGGCGTCGAGCACCAGCTCCTCGGTCATCGGGTCGAGAGTCATACCGGGCACATCATCGAGCGGCACCCCACCCGTGATCGGCAACTGGTACTTCCGTTCCCTTTCATTCACGTGCGTGGCCATATGTTCCGGCTACCACGAATGGACGGTTTTAGTCCTGAATTCCTGGTCTACCGGCGGGAACGGTTCCCACACCGTGGCCACCCCCCGCGCCACCACCGACGGTGCGAACACGCGGTTCATCGGATGAGGCTTCGATCGCGCCGGGACATTCCCTGGTGCCTGACCAGAGGCCGGCTCTCAGCCTCATCGGTGCCGCACAATGGGCCGAAGAACCGATCGGGAAGGGCACCGATGACAACTCCATCGCTCACCTCCGAGTACGCAAGCCTGGACGCTCTTCGAACCCGCATCCGGACGCACCGGCTCTATTCCGAGACCGACGACGACGTGAACACCTCGGTCGTCGATGCCTTGCGACTCGACGGATCCGAGTATCTAATCGATATCGGTTGCGGGACAGGCGAATTCCTCGCTCATCTGGCCGAGGGTGGGCATGTCGGTCGGTTGTGCGGACTCGATACCTCGCAGTCGGCCGCGGCGGCGGCAGCCCGGCTTCCAGGGGCGGTCGGCATCCGTGCCACGGCACAGCAGATACCTGCCCGCGACGGGACGTGGGATTGCCTCACGGCCAGGCACATGCTCTACCACCTCGACGACCCGCTCGGAGCCCTCCAGGAGTTCCGGCGGGTCATCCGCTCCGGCGGCACGGTATGTGTCGTCGTCAACCACGCCACAGCATGTGCACGGACCCGCGACCTTGTGGCCGCCGTCGCCGCCCGCTACGGATTTCGGGAGCCGCCGGGGATGCTCAACCCCACCGTCGACTCCGACACCGTGCCCGCCATGATGCGAGATGTCTTCGGCAACGCCGACGTCCGATCGTTCGACAATGCACTGGTCATCCCGGAACCCGAACCCGCGATTCGGTTCGCGGAATCGCTGTTCGCGTTCTTCGGCGTCGCACCGGCCGCACCCGGATACTCCGAAGTCCGCGCCGAGGTGGAGGCCGAGGTGCGCGGCTGGTTCGCAGCCAACCCGGGCCGGCCGTGGCGAGATCCGAAGGGGTACACGGTAACCACGGCCATCAGGGCGTAGGCGCTTCCCGATCGGCGGCGACCGTAGTGCCGTCCCGGTCGGTCTACCGTGCCTGTTGGGTGGTGATCCGGCAACTGGAGAACCGGAACGGCCAGTCGAGCCGCGGAGCCCCGCTCATGCGGAATCGGCGCAGCGCGGATTCATGCTGTCGCGGTTGGGATTCGGAGCTGAGCGGGCCGCGCGGGCGGCAAACGATCATCCCTCGGTGAGCCGGCCGCCGACATGGACGGTGTGGCCGTAGGACCCGTCGGGCTGCTGAGCAAGGAGCGGCGGAATCCGCCGAGAGACCGCCGCGACCGGCTCGGAACGAGTGGTTTCGTCGTGCGCGTCCTTATCGCGCCACAGCTGAGTCAGCCAGATCGTGTCCGGGTCGTCGAAGGCGGTGTTGATGCTGTAGTGCAGCAGGCCGCTGCCCTCGCCGCCGGCGCGAAACCCTTCGACCAGCACAGCGATCAGCTCGTCACGCTGCCCGGGCAGGGCGGTCATTCGCCCGTAGACGCTGAACATATTCCCGCTGGACATACAGTGTCGCCTTTCGCCTGCCCACCCTGCGTCGAGGCTACTCCGCGGCGGCATACGGGATGCGCTCCAAAACATGTATGCATGAGCTGGATTCGCGACGCAGGGTGGGCCGTTCCTCACGGCGTCCTCGTGACCTCGCCCTTTTCGACGCTCAGAGTTTGACGACGATCTTGCCGGTGTGGGTGCTGGACTCCATCAGGCGGTGGGCGTCGCGGATGCTGTCCAGGCCGTCGAAGACCGCGCCGACGTGCGGGCGGAAAACACCGTCGCGGATGCCGGAGGCGATCCAGTGGTTGATGCGTCGGCGGCCGTCGGCGGTGACCGACAATTCCATGTTGGCGTAGCCGAGGATGCGCAACGGCCAGTTCATCGGCATGGCCATCGGGCGCTGGTCGAGCCAGCCGTAGACGACGACTGTGCCGTTATGCGCTGCGGCAGTGCTCAATTCGGCGAGGCCGGGCCCGCCCACGGCGTCGAAGATCACCTGCGCGCCGACGCCGTCGGTGATGCGGCGGGTCTCGGCCACGACGTCGGTATCGGCGGAGGCGATGACGTGCGCGGCTCCGTTGTCGAGCAGGTATCGGCTCTTCTCGCCCGTTCGAGTCACCGCGATGGGGATGGCGCCGATGCGGGCAGCGGTCTGCAATGCGGCGATTCCGACGCCGCTCGATGCCGCGGTGATCAGGACGTGGTCGCCGGGCCGCAGGCCGCCGGTTTCGATCATGCCTCCGCATGCGGTGGAGTAGGTCAGCCAGGTGGCCGCGCCGGTGACCGCGTCGAGGCCCTCCGGGCGCGGGACGACGGACTCCACCGGCAGCACCACCCGCTCGGCGTAGACCCCGGCCGAGCTCATCTCGATATTCGGGCCGGTCGAAACCTTGTCTCCCACAGCGAATTCGGTGACGGCGTTGCCGACCGCTTCGATCACTCCGGACGATTCGTAGCCGAGTCGGGAGCCCGGGAGCGTCGGCAGGTAGTAGTAGGTGCCGGCCCGGAACAAGGCCTCCGCCCGGTTGAGCCCGAGCGCTTCGATGCGGATGAGCACCTCCCTCGGTCCAGGGGCGGGCAGGTCGAGGTTCTCGATGGTCAAGACCTCGGGGTCACCGAGTTCGTGGAAGACGACGGTGCGTGTAGTTGTCATGCCACCGACGTTATGTACCAGCGGAGAGATGATCTATGCGTGAAAGTCTTGCGGAAATGTCTGTTCGTCTCGGTGCGTGGATCGCGGCTACCATGCGGATATGGGCTTGGACGTACTCAGCGATGCCGTCGCGACGATGCGAACCGGGCGTCCGCACTCCTCGCGTCAACACAAGTCGGCCCCGTGGGGAATGCGCTTCCCCGCGTCCGACGGCACGGGCTTCCATGTCGTCCTGGAAGGTTCGGCCTGGCTGCTCGTCGAGAACCGCGAGCCCACCCCGCTCGGCCCCGGCGATATCGTGTTTCTGCCGCACGGCCGCGGCCATGCACTGGCCAGCGATCCGGCCGCGCCGCTGCGCGCGGTGAATCCGCTCCCCGACGGATCGTGGCCCACGCCCGCGTCCGATCCGCAGGACCCCGGCGCAGCCCGTACGTTATTGCTTTGCGGCGCATACCAACTCGATCGCCGACGCGCTCATCCCTTGCTCACCGATCTGCCCGATGTCGTCCATCTGCGCCCACGGGTCGGTGCGCACCGCTCCCTGCGCGCGGCAGTGGAGCTGCTCGGCACCGAACTCGAGGAATCACAGCCCGGTTCGGACGCGATCGTCACCTCCCTGCTCGACACGCTGCTGCTCTACATTTTGCGCGCCTGGTGGTTGGACACCGAGGACGACGGCACCCCTCGTAACGGCTGGGCCGCCGCACTGGCCGATCGCTCCGTCGCCACCGCCCTCCGCGCCATCCACACCAGCCCGGAAAAGCCATGGACCGTAGAGGAACTCGGCGCCCTCGGTGGCCTGTCACGCGCCGCCTTCTCGCGGCGCTTCACCACCACGGTCGGCCGTTCCCCCCTCGCCTATCTGACCTGGTGGCGCATGACTCTCGCCAGCCGTCTGCTCCGCTCCGACGACACCCCGTTGCACACCGTGGCCCAACGAGTCGGCTACACCTCCGAATTCGCCTTCGCCAAGGCTTTCAAACGCGAGTACAGCACTCCCCCGGGACGCTATCGCGCTGCTGCACTCGGTCTTCCGCGGTGAGCTTCGGACGGACCGCTAGTCGAAACTGTCGTCCTCGGGAAGTTGCTGCGCTGCGGATCGGCGCCGAACGAGTTTTGCGACGACTACGGCAACCGCCGCTCCGATCACACCGCCCACGACCGCGCCCAACAGACTCTGCGGCAACGAATCCGACGGCAAGGTGCGCCACAGGAAAACGATCAGCCAGGCGGCGATCAACGGATACGTCGTGGCATAGGCGATCCGTTTGCGCCGCGGCGGAAAGCCCTTCAGCACCGTCTGCATGTCGATGCCCCGCCGCGCGCAATAGCGGAGCAGCAGGAGCGATGTGAGGCTGGGTAACACGAAGATCAGCAGCGATACCAGAGTGGCATCCGTCGCCGCGGCGACGATCGCGATCGCGTAGCAGCCGTACATCGTCGCGCACAGCGCCATCGTCGAGCCTCGATAGAACTCCTCGCGGGCGCGCTCGTCACCCCAGGCCGGCTCGTCTGGCGCTAGGAAGATGTCTTCGAATGCAGTGGTTTTGGCCATGTCCCCTCCAGATCTTCGGTCCAGAAAATGTCTTCCACCGTCGTTCCCAGCGCACGGGCGATCCGCAATGCGAGATAAACACTCGGCGCGTAGTCGCCTTGTTCGATCGAGATCACGGTTTGCCGGCTGACACCGACCGTCGTCGCCAACTGCGCCTGGGTCATCCGGCACTCGCGCCGCCGCCTCCGTACCGGATGCTCCTGCTGATCGCCGACCACGAATCAAATGTTAAGGATGTTTGACATCGGATGTCAAGGAAACTTGTCTTTTCCGTCTCGGACCGTCCGCAGTCCGCACGACCGCGATGTCAGCTCGGATTCCGTCCGGATCCCGCTCTCGGCCCGCTACGTCGCTGTCGGCCGAACCTGCGATGGAACGCATCGTTCATGGCGCGCTTCGACGAGCGCAGAGGCGCAGGACATCGCATCCCACCGGCATCAACCTCGTGCGGTTATGTCCGCCAGCGCCTTCGTCGATCGTGCCGACGATCGCACAGCTCCAGCCCCAGCACACCTGAGACGTCTCCCGGCAGTGTGATTTCCTGTGGCCGCACCATCGCACGCGAGTAGGCGCGCCCGGTGTCCCTGACGGCGGTCATCGGTGGCAAGCGGACGGTGGCAGTGATCGAGTCGGCACGCCGATCCGGCCGCCTCAAGCAGGCGACTTGTCCAGTGGCGTCGCACGAACGAAGTCGACGACTACCGCAGCGAGTTCTTCGCCCTTGTCCTCCTGAAGGAAGTGCCCGGCCGAGGTGATGGTCACCGGTGAAGGTGCCGCGGCGCCAGGGATTTTCGAGTACAGGACCTTGTCCCCGCCGCGCGTGATCGGATCCGAGTCCGAGAAAGCGCACAGAAACGGACGCTCGAACGTCTCCAGGACTGCCCACGCCGCCCGATTCGCAGGTGCGGCGGGATCCTCCGGACTGGTCGGAACCAGGAGCGGGAACTGCCGGGCGCCCTGCTTGTAGGTATCGTCGGGGAAGGGGGCGTCGTAGGCGGCGATTACCTCGGGAGAGAGGTCGGTCCGGCAGGCGCCGTTGACGATCTTTCCGGCTCGGAAGTCGGGTGTGTCCTGGCTGAAGCGCTGCCAGGCGAGAAACGCGTCGCCGGGATGGCGGTCACCGGTCGGCAGGAACGTATTCGCGGCCACCACGCGTGCGAAACGTCCGGGATGCTCACCGACCAAGCGCAGCCCGATCAGGCCGCCCCAGTCCTGGCATACGAGGGTGATCCGGTCGAGGCCGATGGCTTCGATCGCCGCCCAGGTCCAGTCGACGTGCGCCTGATAGGTGTAGTCGGCACGGTCCGCCGGCTTGTCGCTGCGACCGAATCCGACCAGGTCGATCGCGACCGCGCGCAGGCCCGCCGCCACCAGGACCGGGATCATCCGCCGATACAGATACGACCAGGACGGCTCACCGTGCAACAGCAGCACGACCTCACCCTCGCGCGGCCCCTCGTCCAGGTAGTGCATCCGCAGTGTGGAACCGTCACCCGCCGGCACCTCGACGTAATGCGGTTCGAACGGAAAGTCCGGCAGCCCGGCGAAACGTTCGTCGGGTGTTCTCAATATCCGCATGGCCCAATCCCTTTCGGCGAGGTTAGCTGCCGTTGCTGTACACCCGAGTCGGTTCGACCAGAACCGCCGCGCGGCGTTCCGCCGCCATCACGCGGTCGTACTCGTCCCAGTCGTCGTGCTCACCACCAGCCGCTGTGAACACATCACGCAGAAGCCGGCGCAACCCCTCGGCGTCGATCCACGGCTGCGGATCGTCGGGCCCGGCGATCTGAGCCCGCCCCTCCACCGTCGCCCACGCCCAGCCTTGCCGGAAAGTGGCGCTCACCTGCGGACGAGCCCGGAGATTCGCGAGCTTCACCTTGCCGTAGGTAACGAAGCCCAGCACCGGCTCACCCGTCGAAGGATGAGCCAACAGCCCGACGTTGACCAGCGTCGACTGAATGGTCTCGTCGGATCTGAGCGTGGAGACGACAGCGAGCCCCTTCTCGGCGCGACCGAGTTCCACCGCCTGTTCCAGTGTGGTCATCACATCTCCCGTGGTTGGGTGCTCCGATCCTCGCACGGCCCATTGTGCGCTCGGTGGGATTGCGCGGCTGTCGTCACGCAGCCGAGTCCACCGAAGGACGTCGACTTGCCCAGCTTGCGCGATTTCCCAGACGTCGGAGCCGAATTTTCCGTGCAAACCTCCACAAGAATGCGAGAAAACTCGAAAAATCGGCGAACTTTGCACGATTAGTTCACCGCAACCACAGCCCGGTCGATGATCAACCACCCGGAAGAGTGCGGGCCGCCCAGGACGCCCCGCAGTGGCGCTGACGTGGCAACAGCGGACAGCCGTCCAATCTTGCCGGGCTTACTACGCGCTGTTGCCGCGTGCGGTGATTCATCCCGAGGTCAATCGCCTGCACGCAGCGGCGCACCGACCTGATGCAGATGCCTCAGCGCCTCCCGGTACGAGGAGATCAGCCCCGTCTCGCGATACGGCACGCCGATCTCGGCACAGTAATCGCGGACGATCACCTGGGCATGCCGCAAATTCGGAGTCGGCATGCTCGGGAACAAGTGGTGCTCGATCTGATAGTTCAGCCCGCCGAGGGCGATATCGGTGAACGCGCCACCACGCACATTGCGCGAGGTCAGCACCTGCCGGCGCAAGTAGTCGGGCCGGTCGTCTCCGGACAAGGTCGGCATGCCCTTGTGGTTCGGCGCAAAGATACACCCCATGTAGAGACCGAACAGCGCCTGGTGCACGGCGAAAAACGCAAAAGCCTTGTCGGCAGGCAGGATTGCGAGCAGGACGCCCAGATATCCAGCGAAATGGCCGAAGAGCAGCGCCCCCTCCAACACCCGATGCCTGACCGCCCGGTTCCGAAGCGCACGGACCCCGGCCACATGCAAATTCAGCCCCTCCAACATCAACAGCGGGAAGAACAGAAACGCCTGCGCCCGCCCGATCAGCCGAGGCAACCCACGACTGCCCCGCGCCTGCCGCTGCGACCAAACCAGCACGTCCGGCGCGACATCGGGATCGAGCTCCTCATGATTCGGATTGGCGTGATGCCGAGTGTGCTTGTCCTGCCACCACCCATACCCCAGCCCGATACCCGCATTCCCGACGATCCGCCCCATGATCTCGGTCGGCCGCCGAAGCCGAAAGACCTGCCGGTGCGCGACATCGTGCATGACAAGCGCGACCTGAGCGAATGTGACGGCCATGAACGCCGCGATCACAAGCGTCCACCACGAGTCGCCGACGAGAACGAACACCACCCAGCCGGCGACGAACGCGCCCCCGACGAGGCTGAGCCGGATGGCGTAGTAGGCGGGTCGGCGGTCCATCAAGCCCGCGTCGGAGATACGACGAAGTAGTCGGGCGTAATCGCCGTCAGCGCCGGCGCGCCGCGATGATCGTGGGGATGAGTCGGTAACCAAAGCCGGTGTCGTCATGTTTCTTCCTGAGAGCTGGGTCGGAGAGGCCACGCCCACCCTCGATATCGACCGATCGATATCGATCGAGCACACAGCGGGATTGCCTGAGATGGAGTGGCGTTCGATACCCCGAAGCTATCCGCCGAATTCTCGTTCCTTCTCATCCCTTGGTATGACAGGGAATTGGGCTGTGGTGTGGTACGAGCGCTCCGTCGCGGACGAGGCTATGCGGCATAGATTCGCCGTGTTCTGCAGGTGCACAGGATATTTCGTGTTGCACCGGCGTCGGATCACGTTCAATCCAGACGCACCCCCACATCGCGGGGAGTACATTGCGCGGAGATGTCCGGCCACGTGGTCAGTCACCAGTCACGTCCCAACCGCGGGTTGTTCACCGGAACCGACTGCGGTCGCCGTCCGTCCAACAGATCAGAAGTGTTCGACCCGCCACACAAGGAGCGCAATGACCGACTTCCAAGTCGTACCCGACGATGTGGACAAGTTCAGCGGCGCACTGCGTGATCTCGCGGGCCAGGCCGGCGCAGCAGGCACCCACGTGACGAAGTGGTTCAACCTCTCGGACGCCCACACCGGCATATTCGTGGAGGTCAAGGGAATCGTCGAGCACATTCGGCAAAACCTCGAGGACAACTACAAGCACCTCCAGACGCTGACCGACGGCTCAGCGACCGAACTCGCCAAAGCCGCCCAGCTCTATCGAACAACCGACTACGAGCACGCTCGGCAGCTCGACGAGACGTATCCGGGGAACGCGCGATGACCCGCCCCGAAGAGACACTGGTCGACCCTCAGGCCGAGGATCCGATGCCGGGTCTGGTGTCGTTCATCGCCGGCGGGAATTTCGTCTCTCCCGCCTACTACATCTCGACCACGATCAAAACCCTCGTCGGCTTCGACGTGTTCGGTTGGGCAGGAGAGAAGGTCAATGGCGACTGGGAGGCGGTAGCGAAGGCCGCCGGAGCCGCGGGCAACCTGAGCCGCTTCAATTCGGCGTATGCGGAGTCGATCAACACTCAGTGGCAGCAGACCGCCGGTGCCACCTGGCACGGTCACGCCGCGGAGAGCTCGGAAACCTACTTCAAACATCTCGCCGCCTGCGTGGAGTTCCAAGTTCGCCCGCTCGAAGAGATCGAACGGCAGCTGACGAATATCAGCACCGGCATGCGGGAACTGGGCCGCCGAGTCGGAGACTTTCTGCAGGACATCTCCGATTTGGCCCTGCTCTGGCTCGCGTCGCAAGCGGCCGAGGCGGTTCTCGCTTCCAGCCTGGTCGGTGCTCCCGCTGCCGCGGCCCAGGCCGCAGTGTCGGCCGCCTACCTGGTCCAGATCGTGGCGAAGGTGGGCCAACTCATCAAACTCGTCACCACCGCGTACAAGGCCATCTACGGGATGATCGGATTGCTGAACGCACTGTCCAGCCAGACGACACCGGAAAACCTTCCCCCACTGCCGAATTCATCCTACGACCACCCGGGAGTCTGATCGAATGGAAAATCCGTCCGAAGTCAGCTTCGACGTGGCCCACGGCGACATCGCAGTGTCCCGCCAACTGCGCCGTTCCCTCGAAACGATCAAGTCCGCCGTAACCGATCCCGCTCTGCGAAAACAACTCGACGATGTGCTGAGCGGCCGCCGCAGCATGCGGGACTTCGGTACGTCCGACGCCTTCGCGGGCATCATGGACTCCGTGCCTGCGAGCCAGCTGAATCGAGCTCTGACAATGTCGGAAGACGAGCGGCAGGCTCTGGCCCAGGTCGGAGAACAGGAACTCGAAAGTCTCCGAAGCGATCAGCACGAGACCGCGCCCACTCCGCCTCCGGAGAATGTACCGCCGGCTCCCTCGACCGCAGCGAAAGATACTGGGAGCCCGGTGATCCCACGCACGAGAAAACCGAATCGGGAACAGCTGTACACCCCCGAGGAACCGGACGAAGACGATCTCTACTTCCAACAGCGACGCAACCAAGGATGGCTCGAGTGAGCCCCCGCTCCGCCGCGCAAACCGATGTCGCAGTGCGGATTCACCTCCGCGAAGACTTCGCCGAAGACCCCGACTTCGATCCTCAGGAAACGTTCGTCCTACGACTGGCCGACGAGCTACCCGACATATGCACGCGTCACGGCGAGACCGCAATCGAACAGCGCGACAAAGACTTCGACTTCAGGCCGAAGACTGTCCGACGTTCCGCGGAACAACAATGGATACAGCGGACCCCGTCGTATGAGGTTCGATTTCTACTGCGAGGTTTCTACCGCATCGCCACATTCAGATGGGTCGAGGTCAACCCACCATCCACCATCCTCGAGGGAACGTGGCCGATCTGCGCGAAATGTAAACGCACAAGCCAGCTTTGCCAATACACCGGACATGCGATCGTCCTTCTGTC
>NZ_BDAV01000015.1 GCF_001612635.1 Nocardia africana NBRC 100379
CCTTCGATCCTGCCTCTTTCGTTGTATGAAGCCTATGACTTCCAGGCGACTTCGCCGTCCGTCGTCACGTAGGAAGTACCTACAGCGATCGGGCTGTAAGAACAAATCCGCCCCAAATTCGGTGGTCAGGCAAGCACCGAACAGGTCACTGATCACCGCTGGCGGTGGCTCTTCGGCGGTTCGATCATCGCGGTGTTGCGGGCCGCGCGGGTGCGGATGCCGTGCCGTGCTGACGCACCATATGGTTCGGGGGCCTGAGGCTGCGGGGCTGACTGGGCGACTGGCCCGGAAATAGGTAGCGCGCGCCCCCGCGGGCTGGCTGGGCCCGCAACGATCGCGCTGGTTGCCGGATGAGTGCCTCGATCAGGACGCCCCGCTTCGGGGGCAGGCATGTCGACGGTCAGGTAGACATTGGTGTCGTCGCGCCCGAAACCCACGGTGCGGGCAGTCCAGCGTTGGTTCGCGGGCGAACCGCCACTCCCTCTTGTAGGCTTCACAAGCCGGGACCGGTTCCGGCACAACATCTTCGACCTCAATTGCATCGATCGGTGACACACCGGGAAGTGGTGCGATGACCAGAGAAACACCGGTGGATCGAGCTCGTCTGCCCGAGCCGCAGGAACGGCTCAGGACATCGTTCAGGTCGGCGATCAAGGATTTGAGGTCGGCCAACCGCCACCATGATTTCGAGCGCTTGTGTGTCGCGCACGCTCGACTGCGCTTCGATCCCAGCCTCAGCGAATCGGTTGGGCCGGTCAGTGCCGGCGGGGACCGCGGCCGCGACGGCTTCAGCCGCTGGACCGCTCTCGACGAGGACGCGGCCTCGTTCGCGGCCACGTTCCAGCCACCGGGCGCGACCACGACAGTCGTGGCGTGCACCACCACGCTGCCCGACCGGCTGCCGGACAAACTGAAATCCGATGTGACACAGATTCTTTCCGACAGTCTCCCGTGTGGCCGGATCTTGTATTACACAGTCGAGTCCCTGTCGGAGACGCAGTGGAGCCGTGCCAGTGACCGTGTCGACGTCGCTGGCGTCGACATCTACTATCGACGACCGGAGTTGTTCGCTGCAGCGGCCCGCCGAACACCGGATTCGATCTCCACACGTGCTGTGGAATTGGTGATCATCGACGGTTCGATGCTCGCCGATGACCTCAGCCGCCCGGAATTCGCGGCGCTGGCGATCGACGTTCTGCGCCTGCCACCGGCATTGCTGCCCATGCAGCACACCCTGACCGACATCCACGCCGTCGTCCGTGCCCGCGCGCTCTCGGCGATGGGCAGGCTCGACGACGAACAGAGCGCGGTGCGGTTTCACTCCGCGCTGGAAACCGAGCTGGCCGAGCTCACCTGTCCCGACGCAATGAACACGCAGATCCAAGAGCTGCGGACCCTTCTCGCCGATGTCGAAGAGGGATGGCGCTACCCCTTCATCATCGACGTCTCCGGGGACGAGTCCGCACAGCGGCGCTCCGATGCCGCGATCCGCACCCTGTGGGACAACGCGGTCCGCCGCCTCGACACCTGTGTGGCCGTGGGCGGGACACCGCGCCCTACCCGCGCGGTGCCGCTGGCCCGCGAGATCGGATGGGCCGGTGAACTGTTGGGTGCGATCGATGAGTTGTCCGCCAGGTGTGACGAGGTCGGCAGCGCTCTCGACGAGTCCGCGCAGTCAGCGGTCGCAGTGCCTCGCCGGCGCCGCATCTTCGATGTTCGACGGCGGTTGGACAGCGTGCAGGGCGCGATCGTGTCTCTGCGGCGGCGGTTGCGCGCCGAGGAGTGCGGCGTCGTGCTCATCGAGGGCGGGTGGGGCACCGGCAAGACTTACCATGCGGCGCAGTTCGCACTCGACCGCATCGAGCAGGGCGCGCCCACCGTCTTCGTCAACGGCGCGATGTGGCGAGGCTCGACTCGCTCGTGGCTGACAGAGCTCGCCCGCTCGGTCGACACCGGAATCAGCGGCCGCGAATTTCTGGACGGGCTACGTCTGCACGCCGAAGCCAGCGGCCATCGAGCCGTGATCATCGTCGATGCCGTCAACGAAGCCGCCCCCGCGCACTGGCCTGGCCAGCTCGCGGAACTGGCGGCGCGAGTCGCGCCCTGCCCGGAGATCACTCTCATCGCGACACGACGCGATGACGAGGGCACCCCGACACCGCGACCGGCCGCCGGGCATTCGCCGTGGGCGATCTACCCTCACCGCGGTGTCGACCCTGCACAGGCGTGGCAGATCCTGCGGCGCTCCTTCGACTTGCCCCCGGTTGCCGCGCCATGGACGATTCCGGACTACCGGCGTCCCCTGGTCTTGCGGATGTTCGCCCGCGTGCACAGCGGCAGCAGCGCCGACACCGTGACGCCGATGGCTCTCGGGGACCTTTTCGCCAGCTGGATCGCCTTGCTCTCGCATGACTTCGCCGCTCAACACCCATCGCATTCGCCGGGGATGTATGACCGCGGGGAACTACAGGTAGTTCTTCGTCACCTCGACAGCCGTCCCGGCCAGGCAGTCACTCGTGAGCAGATCCGCCGCAACGCCGACGGGTTGTCCAGCGCCGAGGTCGACCGCGCCGTCGACTTCCTGTGCTACGAGGGCGTGCTCGTCGACACCGAAGGCTGCCTCGAATACGGGCTGCAACGAATCGCCGAATTCCGGCACGCTCAAGCGTTACTCGATGCCCGGCGCCGGCATGCTCCCTCCGCGCCGAGGCGGCGTGCCCGCAGAAAATGGACAGACCCACATCCGATCACGCTGGCGATGGCCGAACTGTCACCGGCACATTCCGGTCACGAAGTTCTGCGTGGCCCTGCCTGGACGTGGCGGGCGGGTATGCCCGAAGCCTTCATCCTGTCGCTGCAAGGCCGCTCGATCAGCACCGTCTCGCCCACGACCGTGACGCTCGCGCGCAAGATGCTGGCCGTGCCGGCCCGCAGACTGGCGATCTGGATGTTCGCCATCCACAACTCGGTGACCGCCGGCCATCCACTCGGTGCGCGGTTCATCGATGAGGAACTGACACGCACGCCACCAACTCAACGCGCACAGCAATGGATCGAGGTACTCCACGCGATCGCCACCTTCGATGCGGGAGAAGAGGAAGACAGCGACCTCGCGGCAATCCTTGTGTGGATCAACCGCCGCGCCGACACCAACACGCTAGACCCGGCCCACGCCGACGAACTCGCGCGCATGCTCATGTGGTGGCTGGCGCTGCCACCCGGGGAAACCGCCGCCTCGGCCACACGCACCCTGGCCGCCGTGCTCGCCGCACAACCCCATCTCGCCGCTAGCCTGCTTGTTCACGCCCACGCTTGCGGCGACGTCGACATCTACGCCGGGGTGTGGAACGCGGTGTACGGCGCGATCACCCGCGCCACAGCCACATCCGCCGCCGAAACCCTCGCCCTGGCAGCCCACGATCAGTTCCGCACCCGCCACGCGACGGCGGGAAGCCTGACGATGCATCTGCGACTGCACGTCGCGCTCTACCGCGCCCTCCACGCCGCCGACCAGGTCCTCGACACGACGCTGTGCCCGCCCACGCTGCATGAGCTGACATGCACGTACGCCAGCGCCTCCCGCGTCCGCTGGCGCCATCGCCGTGTGGGCGCCCACAGCGACCACATCGCGGCCGGGCCGTTGCGTGAGCTGCATCAACAATTCGCCGACGACAGCACAACCGGTCTCGACGAACAGATCGGCCGAGCCGCGCAGCTGCTCGCCGAAGTCGCTGCACAGCACGCGATCCCCTACCGTGACCGCCTGCGGTTACGGCATCAATCGGCGAGCGTGCGGAAAAAGCTCACCGACCAGGCCATACAGATGTGGCTGGCCGAACTCTCGGCACGACACCGCTACCACGACCAGCTGCACCGCATCAACGGTCGCTGGGAGCCGCCACCGGCGGGCAGCGGGCGTTGGCTGGCTCCTGACGACGGCTACGACGAGTTGCCCGACCCCACCATCGATCTGGAAGTGCCGCTGTATGCCGCCGGGTCGATCGACCGCCGCGACGCCAGCAAACTCCCCATTCCCGCCGCGGTGTACGACCCGACCGGCTGCCACGACACCATCAACGGCGCCGACTTTTCATTCATCGAGCCCGACGGCAGCCGATGGTGGATTCTGGCAGGTGAATTCGTCATCGAAAATCGCGCATACAGTCCACCGGTCAACCTGGGGCAGCTCATCAACTCAGCACCCGACACCCCCACCGCCAGCCAAATTCGGCCCGCACTCACACGAACACGAAACACCATCCAGGTACGACTGCGTTCCTGGCTCGTCCACTCCGCAACCGGGAAGTCGAGCTCACTGCCGCTTCCAGCTACCGCAGGGGACTTCGCCGCCGCCGAATGGGACACCCTCGCCCAGGCCATGACATGTCCACCCCCGACCGATGCGGACACGAAAGTAATCGCCACGACCTGCTACTACTTCAACCCAGGACCGCAGCCGGATCGGTTCATGCTGATCGTGCCGACCGCGCAGTTCCGCGCTCTGCTCGATCTCGCATGGACCGGCAAGCAGATCACCTGCACCGACCCCCACGGCAACGTTCTCAAACAGCAGACCGTTGCCGACACCCACATGCTGCCGTTCGTGGCGATCAGCGACGGCCTCCACGCCCGCATCTCCCAGCAGGGCTACCGCATCGCGTGGGAGACCACACCGTTCCACGAACGCAACGGCTTCGACAAAACCGGAACGCACCGCTACTGGCTCGAACACTCCTGACCAACACCTGCCACCATCCAACCAGCTATCCCCATCCACGCCTGCGCAGCCAGCACAGACCCGCCACGTCGTTTGTATACCGCAGAAGCCTTTCCAGCTATGTCACCCGGCCACGCGTCAAGTCGGCTGTCTTCGTATATCTGCGCTGCCAGTGCTCCACGAGAACATCTGGTCCGAATCGTGTGACTTGTTCTGCTTCGGTCCCGACAAGGGGCAGCAAGGTCCACAGATTGATCGACGGATCGCCGGCAGCATCGCGAACTGTGCTGAAACCTGGTCCGAAGGTGGGGTGATGAGCAACGAGCACGCCACGAACCCAGGTCTCGTCGAGGATGGATTCGCGGCTGACGACCCAGTCTCCGAGGTCGGGGACAGCGGATCGAACGATGAACGACAAGACGACCGTGGCGAGCAACTCCCGCCCGAGATCGGTTTGGTCAGCACAGATCGACAGCGCCACTTCGGTATCGGGCGCCGGGAGGATGAAACGCAGGCCAGTAGTGACAAGGGTGAGCAGGTCGGTGCTGGCATGGTTACAGACCAAAATGCTGTGGCCGCCGGTGTTTCCCGATAGATCAGCTACCTCGATACGGTCGATGACCGGCCCGGCGTAGCGCTGCACGTGCCTAGCCAAGTCACCGTCACTCGGCACACTGTGGGCCGGCTGTGTAACGATCACGCGGGCGGGGAATATGCGCGGCTGTCGGTCCGCGCCCGCCCACCGATGCGGTTGTGTAGCCCGGATGCGATGGCGTGCTGCGCTGGTTGGCGAGTTGTTTCAGGTAGTCGAAGATCCAGTCGAGGCCAGCGGGATCGAGCCGTTGCCTGGCGCGCGTGACAGCCACGTAGGCGAGCATGGCAGCGGCGGGAGGGAGGGGCCCGGGGCGGCCGGTGTTGTCGGGTGCTGGTTCAGCGAAATCGTTGGCGATGGTGACCGTATCCCATTCTCGCCCTTTGCTTTTGTGTGCGGTGGAGACCACGACGTCGGCGTCGTCTTCGCTGTGCGCCAGGTGATCGACGGTATCGAGAATCGTCTCCACGCCGTGTTCGTCGACGAGGTCGACCAGCGGCCGCAGGTCCCGCCCGCCGTGGTCGTTGTCGACGTAGTCCTGCAACTCTGCCCAGCTGCGAAACGCGAACAGTTCACGATGGCTGGGCTGTTTGCCGCGTTGAAGTTGCTGCGCTGCTTCGGCCAGCCGCTTGATCGCCTCACCGCCCCCGACCAGCGCGGGTCGGCGCCCCTCCCGCAGCACTTCCATCACCTGCCTCACGGCCTCGGCGTTGGTTCTGCACAACACCGCGTGGGGGCGATGGACACGCCCCACCGTGGAGTTAAGGCCGGGATTGCCGATGAGCCGCATATCGGTACCGATGAGGCCCAGCCACAGGTTGGCTTCGGCGGCGATGGCCTCACCGAAGCGCCACGATTGACAAAGGGTCAGGCGCTCCTCGGCGTGCCAGTTCTCCAAGGCATCTACCGCTCCGCGCCAGGAGTACAGCTGCTGGTTGGAATCGCCCACCAGAATCTGCTGGGAACTTTGGGCGGCGATGACCGCCGCCAAGGCCGGGTTGGTGTCCTGCGCCTCATCGAGCATGATCACATCGAATGGCAAACGCGGCCCGGACAGAGCCCACATCTTGAAATTGTGGTCATGCTCGAATTTCAACTGGCCGTCGGTACTTCGGAGATCCGCCCACGCGCGGCACGCGAAGGGCAGCACGGTCTCTGCCAGGTAGGCCAGTTCGTCGTCGGTGATACCGACTTGCCGTGGGAGGTGCTGGGGTCCGATCTCGGTGTCGTGGGAGTGGCAGTAGAGGGTCACTGTTTCCATCGCCATCCGCGCCAGGTCGCGGGGGAACAACGCGGTTTTCGTGAGCCCGACACCCTGGTTGATGCCCAGGATCCTGGCTTGGTCCTCGGCCCGTTGTCGCTGCGTGTTGTCGAGTCGATGTCGGTAGCGCTGCAGAAACCGGCGGGCCAATCCGTGCGCGGTGGCGCAGCGGACATGGGAGGGGAATCGGCGGCTCGCCTCGTCCTTGGTGACCCTGTTATAGGCGATGTAGGCGACCTTCTGGCCCGCCAACGCGTGACCCACCAACTCCAGCGTGCTGGTCTTCCCCGCACCGGCGCCTGCCTGCACAACAAGATGCTTTCCAGCCCTGGCAGCTTCGATCACCGCTTGCTGCTCTGCCGTTGGCTCATACTTCGGCCGCGATCGGTTCGCGGGTGAAGTGGTCCGGGAACGAGAGGCGTTCACCAGCTGTGGCCGGGGCCCGCGTCCTGAAGACGCATTTCGCACTTGAGCGTAGGACGTGAACGCGAAGTCCCGCATCTCGTACGCGTGGGCGCAATCGGGACAGATCAACGCGACGTACCGCAATCGTTTCCCGTTGTACTCGAACGGCTTTCGCGCAACATGAACCGTCGAATGCCCCTTCGGACACGCCAGTAGCAGTGTCTCCTCATACGACCAGCCCGGCTCACCGAACCGTGGCACCGCCAACGTGCAATCCGCAATTCCCCACAACACGGCCAGCTCTGAGACCGAGCCTTCCTCCACCGCGCGCCCCTTCCTCGCTACGACGGCCCCATCCGCCACATGAAGCTTTCGCGCTCACACGGTATCCGGACGAACCGACAGCGGCATCCGTTTCCACTGAGTATCGCCGACACACTGCCGGGTCGACTTCTACGTGAAATATATTTGAGCACAACGAGTTACGGGCAGCTATGCCACGAAGCGCATGTGAAGACACCAGAGACGTTCTGGGTCAAAACCCGGCCTGGCGCCGTCGGCACGGGCACAGCCGGCGCTGCCGCTATCACCGCCAGCGCCCAAAATGGCATCGCCGACGATCCTCGCGTCGATTCGGTCGGCATCGGTGCACACTGGAAAGATCATGAGCAGCAGGTTCAACGCCGCGGCCTCGTCGCTGGCAATCCCCTGCGACGGCCTACGTTGAAGATTCGTCAGCCACGTACGGTCGGTGTTCTCGGGCACCGCCGGCCCGACTCCGAATCTGCCGAGGACTGAGAAAGGAACCGACGGCAAGTGAGCGTCGACTGGGATCGGATTGGACAGTCGTGGTTCGACCGCATTGTCGAGGTGCTGATCAAACGCCGATACCGCGACGCAGACAGCGTGATTGCGGTGAACGGACGCGGTGGTGATGGTGGCATCGATATCGAAGTGCGCCAAGGCAACCGGCTGCGTATCTTTCAGCTGAAGTACTTTCCAGAAGGCTTCAGTGGCGGGTTCGCGCAAACACGACGAAAACAGATCCGGCGCTCGTACGACTCGATGCTCAAGGACAAACCCTACGAGTGGGTCCTGGTGGTGCCGAACAATGTGATTCCCTCTGAGCGGACATTCGTCGGTGGACTCGGGAAGACGGCTGACGCGCCGCGGCACTGGCGAATCATTGGTCGGCTGGAACTAGACGACTTGCTCATTGACTTCCCTGAGGTCGACAAGTGGGCACAGCGGAACGTAACCAGCCAACTGCGTGAAGATGCGCAACTCTACGACCGTGAGCGCAGCAGTTTGCTGGGCCCCGCCGATCTCGGCGCACGGGTCGGCGCTCTCGGTGAGCTGGCAGATTCGGCAGATCTGGACTGGACCTTCGACTTCCACCGGGTCGGTAACACGGTCTCGCAAGTGTTGCGAGCCCAACATCCAGGCGCCCACCTCTCCAGCCCAGTGTCCCTGAGGTTCCAACCTCGATTCGGACCCGAACATGCCCAGCTGGAACAGCGGTTCCGGCGCAAGCTGGGGTTCGGCACTGCGGATACAGTCGAACTTCCGCCCGAGGTCGTGCAGGATATCGAGATCGCCGGGCCGGCGCCGATTGCGCAACGGTTTGATTCGGGTTACGTCGTCATAGGGCGCGGCCCTGCGGCTCCAGGAGTGGGCCTCCCGCTGGAGCTACATTTCCTCGATGAGGACGACACCCTCGTCGCCTCCCATGAAGGCCGCATCACCAACCTCGGGGCAGGACCGCACGGCATGTCGGTGAAAACGACCTTCTACGATCAGCGGCTAACGGTGGAACTCACCTTCGCCGGGACCGCCGAGCAGCAAGTGGTCCCACCCGAAGCGAACGTATCGCACGGGATCTATCGTGCCCGGCCACGGGTCGTCGCCGAGGTCCTGGCCTTCGTGCGCCAGATGCGCGCCGCACGCCGACTCGAAGTCTTCATCAATGGGGACTTCGCGCTGTCGGTCCGAAGCGACGCCAACCTGCCGGCCGACGAACAGGAACTCAGGCTGGAGGCGTTCGCGACCGACCTCGACATCGTGCAACAGCATTGCCAGCAGCGTTTCGCCTTTCCGGACACGATCTCCGAGGACGATCGTGTGGCCTTCCGCGTCGCGCGCATCGTGATCGAGGGCGGCATAGTTGCCTCACCCGAGGCCGGCACTGTGACCGCAACAGTGCCGAGGGAGGACTATGGGAAGCTGCGGGCACTGCTGGAATCAGGAAAAGTGCCGGTAGCCTTCAAGTTTGACTACACCGTATCTCTCGGCAACCGGGTCCTGCCGATCGGGCCGGCGTGGGTGTTCCACCCCGCAGCGACGACAGTAGACACGACCACGGTTCTCGCCGCGCTGGATGCCGGTGAGGGCGATAGCGTCAGCGTCGATTTTCAGCCAGGGCGCGATCCTTTCTTCTTCATCGCCTCCGCCGAACTACCGCCCGACCGGCTCGACGATCAGCTCGAAACACTGTGGCAGCTCGATGGAATCACTCAACCTCGCCAGAACCAGTTGCCAGCCGACGAGCGCCCCGGCGATGATCGCAGCAACGTCGATGTCTAGGACGACCGCACCTGCGGCATGGCCCGGTCCTGAGGGGCGACCCGAGCGTCGAGATCGCCTGGAACAGATCCGGCGCCAATCTAACCGAGCGTATCGCGGAGGTCGAATCCCAACGGGTCGACTGGGCTAGTTGTTGCGCCGGGGCCTTCCTGCGAGGACACCAAGGCAGGAGACCAGCACTGTTACCGCCTCCGACCAGCCCGTCAGCAGCCCGGTCCCGGTAGCGAGACTGACTGCCAGCGAGAGGGCCAGGAGCGGGTGGATCTCGGGCGGTCTCGGGTCCGATGGCTCCAGTCGGGGATGGTCGGAGGTGGGAGTTAGGCTCATGTTCGCCCAGCCCTTTCGTGTCGCAGAGCGGATAGGTGTTGTGCGGCCCCGCCTGTTGCCTCAAGCGGGGTCCACTGGTTTCCGGCCTGCCGATGGTTCTGGGCGGTTCCGGTACGCCGCACTCCATGCGAGACCTCCCACGTGTCACTTCTGCGCGCGCGAGCCGTGTTCGCCGTCGCTCTGGCCAGAAAACACGCTGTTCACCAGGCAAATTCGCGCCCTAGCGCATGCCACCGCCTCCCCGCTGTACCCAAACCGGCTAATGGGGATAACGGTTACAACGGTGGATGCGGTTGTGCACAACCGCCGTTCGCCTTCTTACGCTGGGCCGTCGTCGCCCGCGGCGAGGGCGGGCGGCTGGTGTGTCCGCAGGATCGAGTCGAGCTGGCGGCGTTGTTCGCGGGCGGCGCGGTCGGCCATGGCGTGGGCGGCGGTGATGGCGCGCGAGTGCTCACGCTCGCGCGCCTCGATCTGCTGGCGGTGTGTGTCGGCTTGCTCGTCGAGTTGCCGCCGCAGGGAGACGTTCTCCGCGGACGTGGCCTCGGCTTGACGCCGGATGACGTCTGCTTCGGCTTCGGCGCGCGCTTGTGCCGTGCGTGCGGCGTCATGCTCGTCTCGCATCCTGGTCAGCGCTTGCTCGGCCTCGGTGTAGACGCTGTCGCGATCCTTCTCCGCCGCAGCGATTCTCGCCTCGGCGTCGGTGCGGGCTTGGTCGGCGACGCGGCGGGCCTCGGTGACTTCCGCGGCCGCCTCGTCGGCGGCTTGCAGCGCCAGTGTTTCCAATTCAGCGGCTCGGTCCCGCTGAGCCGTCATCTCCGCCAGCGCCCGCTCGGCGGCCGATTGTGCCTGCTCGGCAGCGGCGATCTTGACCGCCGCCTCACGGCGGATGTCGGCGATTTCGCGATCGATCGCCTCGGCGCCGGTGATGGTGGCCAGCAAGTCGGCGCTGTCGCTGACGATCGCGGACAACTCGTCGCGCAGACGCGCGGCCTCGCTCAGCAAACCGGCGACCGTGATCGCGCCGTCGGTGACCGGCCGCAGACTGGGTGCGGCGGGTTCGCGGGTCTGTTGCTGGGCGTGTTTGCGTTTGGCGCGCAACGCTGTCTGCGCGTTGTGGTCGGGATCGGCGCAGTAGGCGAAGGGGCGGCCCGGACGCCGGGCCGCCACCTCGGGCTCGGCCGTGCAGCCGGGATAGCCGCATTCGGTTCGCGTGCTGCGTGTACGGGCGTGGAGATCAATGGGTCGTGGCATTGAATTCCATTTCGTTTCATTACATTCCATGACCGTCGCGGCGATGAAATGAATTGCGGTGTACGGCTGTCTCAGGCGACGGGGCGCAGTCCTGGGTTGCGCACGCGCGGCAGATGCAGACGGATGACGTCGGCGGCGGATTCGCTGGCGCGGCGGTCGATGTGGCCGTAGCGCTTGTCGGTGGTGGCGACCGATTCGTGTCCGGCGTCGCGAGAGACCACGAACAGCGGCACACCGTCTTGCAGCTTCCAGGAGATGCCGGTGTGGCGCAGTGTGTAGGGGGTCAGGCGCTTGCCGAGCAGGCCGGTGACCGCGTCGTCGAACCGCTCGAGCAGGTCTTGCGGGTCGGCGCCCTTCCATCCGGTGGCGGGGTTGAACGGCCGGAAGTTCAGCTCGTCGAGTGCTTGCAGCCGACTCAGGGCGGGCAGCCACGCCTTCTTGTAGAAGTAGGTGACGCTGATCGGGTTTCCGGTGGCGGTGTGGAACAGCAGCTCGTCGCGCGGACGGTTCAGGTCGAGCCGGTCGAGGGTTTCCAGGGGCACGTTGACCGTGCGGATTCCCCGGCTGGACTTGGGTTTGCCGAGCTTGAGCGCGCCGCCGGCCCATTTCCACGCCTTGGTGATGCGCACGGCACCGGTGCGTGGGTTGATGTCGCCGACGCGCAGAGCGGTGACCTCGCTGGGCCGGGCCATCGACATCAGGCCGAATTCCGCGTGCGCGCGCCAGCGCGGCGGCATCAGCTGTTCGAACAGCTCCCATTCGGCGTCGTCGAAATAGTCGGGCTCGGGGGCGTCGTTGCGGGGCAGGCGGGTGTCGGCGCACGGGTTGTAGGCGATCAGCGGTGTCGGGCGCACCGCGGCGGCCGCGCTCATCGCCGCCGAGAGAAACCCGTGCTTGTTCGCGATGGTCTTGGGTTTGTTGCCGATCTCCTCTTCCAGGTGCACCACCCAGGACTTGTCGGTCTCGGCCGTGATCGCGACGAGGGGCAGATAGCCCATGAAATCGGCGATGTCGCGGTCGATGTAGCGGTGGTAGCGCTTGCGGGTCTCGGGCTCGATCCCGGTCAGCGTGTCGGCGTAGCGGCGCAGCCACTCGGTGAGAGTCAGGTATTCGACATCGGTGCCGCGCTGGACGTCGAGGATCTTCAGTGCTTCCTCGGCGCCGACACGTTCGAGCAGCGCGGCCCAGCGCGTCGCCTCGGCGGGGTCGTCGAATGTCTCCGAACTCTGGCGCCTGCGGCCATCGATGTAGATGTTGAACGGCACTTGCCACGCGACGGTCCCGTCCGCACGAGGACGGGGTCGAGGGGTGGGCATTGTCACCTCCGGTCGGTTCCAGGCGACATCTCGTGAGATGTCCTGTTACCGACCGCTGGTAACCGGCTGCTGACGCCAGGTACTGACGCCGTGCACGCTCAGAATACGTTTCCACGCCCTGAGCGGCCAGTCTGTGTGGTGGAGCCTAGGGGAATCGAACCCCTAACCCCTGCCTTGCAAAGGCAGTGCTCTGCCAATTGAGCTAAGGCCCCGGTGAGCGTGGCGGCTCAGCGCGCGGTCACCTCGTGCCACAGATCCGCCTCGCTCCGCTTGCGAACCTTGGTGACGGCGAAGACAACTGCGGCAATGACACCGATCGTCAGAAGAAGTTTCATGCCGTCCACCCTACTGTGCCGCGACCGTCCCGGCAGCCACGACTTCCGGCACCGACGACGCGGCACCAGTGGCACTGTGTGATGGGGACCGGCGCGACAGGAATCGGCGAAATAGTGATCGGATCCCCCCGGATCGTGAGAAAGAAGAAGTGGAGCCTAGGGGAATCGAACCCCTAACCCCTGCCTTGCAAAGGCAGTGCTCTGCCAATTGAGCTAAGGCCCCCTCGGCCGTCGACGACGACCAGGTATGTGGATGTGGGCCTAGGAGGACTTGAACCTCCGACCTCTTCGTTATCAGCGAAGCGCTCTAACCGCCTGAGCTATAGGCCCGTAGTGTTCGTCTCGACTCGACGTCTTGTCGTGACTGACTCGGTAGAGACTACACAACCCCCCGATTGCTCTCCAAAACGCCTGGTCACAGGGCCCGGAAAGCGCGAACGGCCGGTCCGGTGAGAACCGGCCGGCCGTTCGGCGGGGGTCGTCAGTCCGGATCGGCCAGCGTCACCTGCACGCCGCCCACCAGATCGGTGCACTGGTTGTAGATGAATACACCCACCGTCGAGAGCGCGGTGAACAGCACCACGTTGATCAGGCCGATGACGGCCGCGTATCCGAAGACGCTGCCGGCGTCGATGATCGTCGTCGCCGAGGAGTTGTTGTCGTTCACCATATCGGTGAAGGTGCTGTTCAGGCGGTCCCACACACCCATGCCGGAGAGCACGATGTAGAGGAATCCGACGGCCAGCATCCACACGAAGAACATGGCGACGCTGATCACCAGCGACACCTTCAACGTCGACCACGGGTCGATATGGCGCACCTGCACGGTCGCGCGCAACGGCTCACCGCTGGTCACCGCCTGGGCGACCGCCGCCTGCGCGGCCGGCGAGACGGTCGGCGCCGCGGTGTTCACCGCCATCGGAACCGACTGTGCCGCACCGGCTTCCGCCTGCGGCAACGGATGGCGCAGATCCGACAGATCCGGCAGATCCTTGATCAGTTCCGGACGGGCGATGCTGCGGGTCGGTCCGTCGATGCCGACGGATTTCACCATCGCCGCTTCCTTGCGCGCCGCCTTGGCCGCGAGGTCGGTGGTGGTCCGGGCGTTCTTCACCCCGCCGCCGAGTCCGGTCTGGGGGTTCGCCCGGCCCTGCACGGGGGCCTGGCCCGGGCGATTCAGATTCGACTGCGGCTCCCGCTGGGGCAGCTGCGACCAACCCTCCTCGAAGCGAGAACCACCACGACCCTCACCGGCCTCGGCGGCCTCCGGCGCCGAAGCGCCGGATTTCGCGGAATCGCCTTGCGGCTCGGGGTTTGCGGGCGAACTACCCGAGCCGTTGTCGGCCGACGACCCGGACCGCGGCGCCGGCCGCGGCGGAATCGGTGACGGTGCGATCCGCTCGGTCACACCGTTGGCGTGGTTTCGCTCGTCGTTCGGCTGATTCGGAGTGGTCAATGCAGAATCCTTCGATCCGTCGTGGCGCCGCTGCTTGTGGAGAAATTACCGCTTCCAGAACCTAACGCTAATCCGAGCCTCAGGCCTCTTCTTCACCGGAAACCTGGTCGGGCTCATCGGCGTTACGCGCGATCGCGAGCAAGGTATCGCCCTCGCCGAGGTTCATCAAACGCACGCCCTTGGTCTGCCGGCCCGCCTTGCGTACCTGATTCGCCGCCGTCCGGATGACACCGCCGCCGGACGTGATGGCGTAGAGCTCGTCATCGTTGTCCACGATGAGCGCTCCTACCAGACTGCCACGCTTCGGGTCGTACTGAATCGTCAACACGCCTTTACCGCCGCGGCCCTGCGCGGTGTACTCCTCGATCGCGGTGCGCTTGGAGTATCCACCCGCGGTCGCGACCAGCAGGTAGGTGCCGTCTCGAACCACGTTGAGCGACAACAGCTCATCGTCTGCGTTGAAGCGCATACCCTGCACGCCCGAGGTGGCGCGGCCCATGGGACGCAGCACCTCGTCGTTGGCGGTGAACCGGATCGACTGTCCGTGCGCGGACACCAGCAGCAGATCGTCGTCGGCCGAACACAGTGCGGCGCCGACCAATTCGTCACCGTCGCGCAGGTTCACCGCGACGATGCCACCGGTGCGGTTGGAGTCGAAGTCGGTCAGTTTCGACTTCTTCACCAGGCCGTTGCGGGTGGCCAGCACCAGGTACGGGGCGTCCTCGTAGGTCTTGATCCGGATGACCTGGGCGATCTTCTCCTCGGGCTGGAACGCCAGCAGGTTGGCCACGTGCTGGCCGCGCGCGGTGCGGTTGGCCTCCGGCAACTCGTAGGCCTTGGCCCGGTAGACCCGGCCGAGGTTGGTGAAGAACAGCAGCCAGTCGTGGGTCGAGGTCACGAAGAAGTGCTTGACCAGATCGTCCTGCTTGAGTCCGGCACCCTGCACGCCCTTGCCGCCGCGCTTCTGGCTGCGGTACAGGTCGGTCTTGGTGCGCTTGGCGTAGCCGGTCGCGGTGATGGTGACCACGACGTCCTCGCGAGCGATCAGGTCCTCGTCGGCGACGTCACCGTCGGCGGCGACGATCTTGGTGCGGCGGTCGTCGCCGTACTTCTCGACGATCTCGGCCAGCTCGTCGCGCACGATGGCACGCTGCCGTTCCGGCTTCTCCAGGATGTCCTTCAAATCGGCGATCTCGGCCTCGATGCGGGCCAATTCGTCGATGATCTTCTGCCGCTCCAGGGCGGACAGGCGCCGCAGCTGCATATCGAGGATGGCGGTCGCCTGGATCTCGTCGATCTCGAGCAGTTCCATCAGGCCGGTGCGCGCGGTGTCGGTATTGGCCGAACGCCGGATCAGGGCGATGACCTCGTCGAGCATGTCCAGCGCCTTGACCAGGCCGCGCAGGATGTGCGCCCGCTCCTCGGCCTTGCGCAACAGGTAGCGGGTACGCCGGACGATGACGTCCAACTGGTGATCGACGTAGAGCCGGATCATCTGGTCCAGCCGCAGCGTGCGCGGAACACCGTCGACGATCGACAGCATGTTGGCGCCGAAGCTGGTCTGCAGCTGGGTGTGCTTGTAGAGGTTGTTCAGCACCACCTTCGCCACGGCGTCACGCTTGACCGTGACCACGATCCGCATACCCGCGCGGTCGGAGGACTCGTCGTGGATATCGGAAATACCCGCGATCTTGCCGTCCTTGACCTGCTCGGCGATCGAGTTGATGAAGTTGTCGGTGTTGACCTGGTACGGCAGCTCGGTGATGACGATCGTGGTGCGACCGCGATTGTCCTCTTCGATCTCGACCACACCACGCATCCGGATGGACCCGCGGCCGGTGGTGTAGGCGTCGTGGATGCCCTGGCTTCCGACGATCAGGCCGTAGGTCGGGAAGTCCGGTCCCTTGACGCGCTCCATGCACGCGGCGAGCGTGGTCTCTTCGTCGGCGTCGTAGTTGTCCAGCGCCCAGTAGATCGCTTCCGCCAGCTCGTTCAGGTTGTGCGGCGGAATATTGGTCGCCATGCCGACGGCGATGCCGTTGGACCCGTTCATCAACAGGTTCGGCACCCGACTGGGGAGAACCACGGGCTCCTGGGAGCGTCCGTCGTAGTTCGGAGTGAAATCGACCGTCTCGTGGTCGATTTCGCGGAGCAGCTCCATCGCCAGCGGGGTGAGCCGGCACTCGGTGTACCGCATGGCGGCCGCACCGTCGTTACCGCGGGAACCGAAGTTGCCCTGGCCGTCGACCAGCGGATACCGCAGCGACCACGGCTGCGCCATGCGCACCAGGGTGTCGTAGATCGAGGCGTCGCCGTGCGGGTGATAGTTACCCATGGTCTCGGCGACCGGGCGCGCGGATTTCACATAGCCGCGGTCGGGGCGGTAGCCGTTGTCGTACATCGCGTAGAGCACACGCCGGTGCACCGGCTTGAGGCCGTCGCGCACATCCGGCAGCGCACGGCCCACGATCACGCTCATCGCGTAGTCGATGTAGCTGCTCTGCATTTCGTTCTGGATGTCGACCGGTTCGATCCGGTCGCCCGCACCACCGTTGGGCGGCAGCGTGGTCTCGGTCATGAAGTCTCCTTAGAGGGCCTGTGCATAGGGCTCGGCGTGTGGACGGGCGCGCAGTGGGCTGCGCAGCGCCGGCTACACGTCGAGGAAGCGAACGTCCTTGGCATTGCGGGTGATGAAGCTGCGTCGCGCCTCGACGTCCTCGCCCATCAGCACGGAGAACAACTCGTCGGCCGCGGCCGCGTCGTCCAACGTCACCTGACGAAGCACCCGCACCGAAGGATCCATGGTGGTCTCCCACAGCTCCTTGGCGTTCATCTCGCCGAGACCCTTGTAGCGCTGGACACCGTCGTCCTTGTTGATCTTCTTTCCGGCGGCCAGACCGGCCTCCAGCAGACCGTCGCGCTCGCGGTCGGAGTAGGCGAATTCCGGCTCCGAGCGCTGCCACTTCAGCTTGTACAACGGCGGCTGCGCGAGATACACGTGACCGTGTTCGACCAGCGGGCGCATGAAGCGGAACAACAGCGTGAGCAGCAGCGTCGAGATGTGCTGGCCGTCGACGTCGGCGTCGGCCATCAGCACGATCTTGTGATACCGCAGCTTCGAGATGTCGAACTCGTCGTGGATACCGGTGCCGAAGGCGGTGATGATCGACTGGACCTCGTTGTTCTTGAGGACCTTGTCGATGCGCGCCTTCTCGACGTTGATGATCTTTCCGCGCAGCGGCAGGATCGCCTGGTACATCGAGTCGCGGCCGGATTTCGCCGAGCCACCGGCGGAGTCGCCCTCGACGATGTAGATCTCGGACTTGCTCGGATCCTTGGACCGGCAGTCGGCCAGCTTGCCCGGCAACCCGCCCAGATCGGTCGCGCTCTTGCGCCGGACCAGCTCACGAGCCTTGCGCGCGGCGACGCGGGCCTGCGCCGAGGACACCGCCTTCTGCACGATCGTCTTGGCATCGGCCGGATTGGCTTCGAACCAGTGCGCCAGATGTTCGTTGCAGGTGCGCTGGACGAACGACTTCACCTCGGTGTTGCCGAGCTTCGTCTTGGTCTGCCCCTCGAACTGCGGCTCACTGACCTTGACGCTCACGATGGCGGCCAGACCCTCGCGGATGTCGTCGCCGGTGAGGTTGCCGTCCTTCTCCTTGATCAGCTTCTTGTCCTTGGCGTACTTGTTGACCACGGTGGTCAACGCCGCGCGGAAGCCCTCTTCGTGGGTACCACCCTCGTGGGTGTTGATGGTGTTGGCGAAGGTGTGGACGGATTCGGAGTACCCCGAATTCCACTGCATCGCGACCTCGAGCTCGTGGCCGGTGCCCTTGCTGGTGAACGAGACGACCGTGTTGTGGATCGGCTGCTTGGTGCGGTTGATGTGCTTGACGAAGTCCTCGAGGCCGCCCGGGTAGTGATAGGTCCGGGTCTTGACCTTGTGCTCGGGCGCGGACGCGCCTTCGTCGTGCTTGGGCGCCTCGGCGGTCTCACTGACCACCTCGTCGGTGACCTCGGCCTCGCTGACCCGCTCGTCGGTGAGCGTGATGGTCAGGCCCTTGTTCAGGAAGGCCATCTCCTGCAGCCGGCGCGAAATCGTCTCGAAGTTGTAGGTCGTGGTCTCGAAGACGTCCGGATCCGCCCAGAAGCGCTGCGTGGTGCCGGTCCGGTCGGTGGGCTCACCCTTGACCAGCTTGCCGGGCTTGGCGTCCTTGTACTCCTGGCTCCAGTGGTAGCCGTCGCGGTCGATCTCGGTCACCATCCGGCTGGACAGCGCGTTCACCACCGAGATACCGACACCGTGCAGACCACCGGATACGGCATACGCGTCCGAGTCGAACTTGCCGCCGGCGTGCAGCTGGGTCATGACGACCTCGATGGTGGGCACGCCCGTGGCGTGCATCGCCACCGGGATACCGCGGCCGTCGTCGACGACCTCGACGCCGCCGTCGGCCAGCAGGGTCACGTCGACCCGGGTGGCGTAGCCGGCCATCGCCTCGTCGACGGAGTTGTCCACAACCTCCCAGATCAGGTGGTGCAGACCGCGCTCACCGGTGGACCCGATGTACATACCGGGGCGTTTGCGGACCGCCTCGAGTCCCTCGAGAACGGTGATGTTGGAGGCACCGTAGTCCTTGTTGCCCGCTTTCGCCTTGGACGAGCCGCTTGCGTTGGAGTCGTTGGCAGCCACTGCTCGGTAGCTCTCCTTACTTGCTGATCCCTCGATGCGACGTCGGTCAACACATACAGACCGAGCCCCGTATGGCCTCTGCTCGAGATTTCGAACTGCTCGAGAATTACGGGTCCTCGCGCGTGCTGCACGGAACGCGCCGAAGGTATCGCCGCTAGTTACTCTTCCATCCTACTGGTACCCCCGGCACAGGATGCACCTATGACACCCCTGAGAGCGACGTGAGTGAGTGAAATCGGTCGCCGCCGGGTCCGGTTATGGGCGAACCCGCTCCCGCGAGCCTCAGCGAAAGCGACGGGCACTCGGATCCCGAGCCGGAAAGTTACGCCGATGTGGTTCGGCCGGCCCCCGGCCTCCGCACCGGTTCCACGTGAAACTCGCCGAGCCGGATCAGCCGTAGGTGTCGCGCGGGCCCCGCCCCTTGATATGCCGCTCCCCCTTGCGCCAACTCGGTGCGGCGGGACCGCTGATCTTCAGCGAGGTGACCACGCCCTGTCCGACCGCGGCATTGATCTTCGCCAGCAACTGCGACTGCAGCATGCGCAACTGAGTGGCCCAAGCCGTGGATTCGGCCTGGATGCTCAGCACGCCGTCGGTGAGCGATACCGGGTCGGCGTGTGCCGCGATGTCGTCGCCGACCACGGCCGACCACCGGCCGAAAACCATTCCCTCGGCGACCTTCGCGGACCACCCGCGACTCTTGGCGAGCGATCCGGCCAGCGCGGACAGCAATTGCGGATCCCGGTCGTCGGGGCGCGCTCCGGACCAACCGGAGCGCCGGCGCAATGCTCGCACCCCGCCCTTACGCGGTGAGGCTCGTCCCTGGCCGACCGCCTTACCGCTGGCACGAGCCGCGGCGCGCGCCTCCTCCAGGGCACGACGAGCCAGGTCCACGCCACGCAGTTCCGGTTCGGGGCCGGTGGACGGCGAGGAGCCGCCTTCGCGCCCGGGGTCTGCGGTCACCTTCGACTCCTCTCCCGTCCGGTCACTGCATTGCGGCAAGGCTAGCCGCTGGGTCCGACAACCTGCGCCCGGTGCGCATCGGGCGGCTCGGCGATGCGTGAGGTCCGCCCGTCCGCGCCGCCGTCGGTCTCGACCCGGACCGGATTGGCCTCGAGTTCCGGCGGCACATCCTCGGGCACCGCGGCCGTGATGAGCACCTGCTCGGCCCCCGCGGCCACCGCGGCCAACGCGGTGCGACGACGCCGATCCAATTCCGCGAACACATCGTCGAGCAGCAGCACCGGATCGGTTCCGGCACTGCGCAGCAGCTCGAAGGCTCCCAATCGCAGCGCCAATGCGAACGACCACGATTCGCCATGGCTGGCAAAGCCTTTCGCGGGCGCCGAACCGAGCATCAGATCCAGATCGTCGCGATGCGGACCGACCAGGCAGACCCCGCGCTCGAGTTCCTTACCGCGCGCGGATGCCAACTCACTCAACATATTCGCCTCCAGCGCCTCGACATCGCCGGGCTGTGGAGAACGCTGTGGATCGAGAAGTTCCTCGGGGAGTGCGGAACTGCGGTAGCGGATAGCGGCGGTCCGCGATTCCGGGGCGATGGACCGGTAGGCCTGCTCGAGATAGGGGTGCAGTTCGTGCACCAGCCGCAGCCGCTGCGCCAGCAGTTCGGCACCGTGCGCGGCCAGATGTCCGTCCCAGACGTCGAGGGTGCTCAGTTCGGCCGGCGCGCCCGACCGCGAACGAGCTTGCCGCCCAGCGGTTTTCAACAGTGCGGAGCGCTGTCGCAGCACCCGGTCGTAATCCGAGCGCACCGCCGCCAGCCGCGGCAGCCGGGCGGTGGCCAGTTCGTCCAGGAAACGGCGGCGTTCGGACGGGTCGCCGCGGACCAGCGCCAGATCCTCCGGCGCGAACAGCACGGTCTGGAGGATCCCGAGGATCTCACGCGTGCGGCGGACCGGTGACCGATTGATCTGAGCGCGATTGGCGGAGCCCTGATTCAACTCCACATCGATGCGCAGTTCGCGGCCACCGTTGACGACGGTGGCGCCGATCCGAGATCGCTGCTGCCCCAACCTGATCAGCGGCGCATCGCCGGCAACCCGGTGGGAACCGAGTGTGGACAAGTAACCGACGGCCTCGACGAGATTGGTCTTTCCGTTGCCGTTCGACCCCAGGAAAACGGTTCTGCCTGTGGGTAATTCGAGGTCGGCGTGCTCCCAGGAGCGGAAATCGCGCAGAGTCAGCGTTCGGATGTGCATGGATGAACCCGCCGTCACCAGGCACTTTGTGACGGACCGGTCGAAATGCACACGCGCCCGGGGTTTTTCACAGGTTTATCAACATCTCCACAGGTCGGGTTGAACGAGTGCCGCCTCGCCGGTCGTATCGTGGCCGGCGAGGCGGGGAGGATCGGAACCGAATCGATCAGCCGGGCAAACGAACCGGCATCAGCAGGTAGATGTAGTTGCTCGACAGCGCCGCGAACGCACCGGACTCCGAACGCTCCGGCTCGTCGTCGGTGGTCGGGCACATCACCGCGGGACGGCTGGGTGTGGTGAAACCGAAGGTCACCCGGTCCGAATGCAGCGCCGACAGGCCGTCGTTGAGGTAACTCGGGTTGAACGCGATGGTCAGCGGCTCACCGCGGAACTCGGCCTCCAGCCATTCCTCGGCGCGACCGGCGTCGTCGCCCCCGGCCGACAGCTGCAGGCCCTGATCGGAGAACTCGAGCCGCACCTGAGCGCCGCGCTCGGCGACCAAGGCCACACGTTTGATGGCCTCGATCAGTGCGCTCACCTGCAGGGTCGCGATCGAGGTGTGTTCCTTGGGGAGCAACTGGCGGAACTTGGGGAATTCCGCGTCGAGCAGCCGTGTGGTGGTCCGGCGGCCGCCGTTGACGATCCCCAGCAGTCCGTCGGTCCCAGTGCCGAAGGCCAGTTGGACGGGCGCGTCGGAGGCTCCGAGCGTCTTCGCCGATTCCGACAGCGTGCGCGCCGGGACCAGAACCGCGGTCTCCACATCCGGGCGACCGGGCTGCCACTCCAGATGCCGCACCGCCAGGCGGAAGCGGTCGGTGGCCGCCAGAACCACCTGGGAGCCCTCGATTTCGACGCGGATACCGGTCAGCATCGGCAGCGTGTCGTCGCGGCCGGCGGCGACGGCCACCTGGCCCACGGCCTCGGAGAACAGATCCACACCCAGTTCGCCGGTCTGCGGCGGCAGTTCGGGCAACTGGGGATAGTCCTCGACCGGCATGGTCGGCAGCGAGAACTTGGCGCTACCACACGCGATCAGCACCCGGGTGCCGTCGACCGAGACGTCGACCGGCTTGTTGGACAGTGCCTTGGTGATGTCGGCCAGCAGGCGGCCGGAGACCAGCACCTGTCCCGGGCCGGCCACCTCGGCGGCGACGCGCATCTGCGCGGAGACCTCGTAGTCGAATCCGGAGACCGTGAGGCCGTCCTCGTCGGCCACCAGCAGCACACCGCCCAGGACGGGCACGGGCGGGCGAGACGGCAGGCTACGGGCAACCCAGGCGACGGATTCGGCGAAATCCTCGCGAGCGACCCGAAACTTCATACTTGCAAGCTCCATCGCTCGGTATGTCCTCTCCCAGTCTCGATCGGTCGTGATCTGTTCGGCGCCGTGGTGATCAGCGTGTTCATACAACAGCGTGGTTCGCGCGGCAATGCGGTCGCGCGGCAATGCGGTCGAAACGACTCGCCTGTACGCACCGCAGTGTGGCACAGGCGACCGACATCAAACCGTACCCGCGCGCGCGGCCGATGACTACGTCACCCCCTCGGCCGGTGCGTCGTCCGCCGGGATGGGCCGGACCCCTCCGCTCCCTGCTTCGTTCCGATGTGGAGCGCTACGAATCGATCCGTCGGCCCCCGAGCCGAGTTTCCACACACCCTGTTTTCAAGAAGAAATCTAAAGAAGAAGAACTGAAGTAGTAGTAGGCACTGTGGATTCTGTGGACGGGGCCCGTCCGCCCAGCTCACGTGGCGTGGCGGCGTGGGGATGTCCGGCGGGTGACTCGAGGATGAACAGTGGGCCGCTGTGGAGGCCGCGAAACTGTTCAACGTCCATCCTCGAGCCATCCTCGAGTTCTTCCATGGCCCGAGACCTGTTGTACACACGTGTGTGCCGATCGGTGCACTACCGGGGGATTCCTCGAGGACCTGACAAGGAGTCCTCGAGGAATCCACATGCCGATTCGGCCGTCTTCGCAGCTCGGACCCCGTGGACGAATTCGGCTGTGGGAACTGTGGACCGAGGGCTGTGAGCGAATGCGTGCACAGCTCCGGCCATCGACTGTGCGCAACCTCGAGGACAACCCGGGGATTCCTCGAGGACTCCACAAGGACTCCTCGAGGAATCCACAACACGAAAAAGCCGATCCACCCAGGTCAACCGGGTGGATCGGCTTGTGCAGCGATTCAGCGCGAGCGCTGTTTGATTCGGGCTGTGAGTTCTTGGACCTGGTCGTAGACCCGGCGGCGCTCGGTCATCTCCTTGCGGACTTTCTTCTCCGCGTACATGACCGTCGTGTGGTCGCGACCGAAGGCCTGACCGATCTTCGGCAGCGACAGGTCGGTCAGCTCCCGGCACAGATACATGGCGATCTGGCGAGCCTGGGCCAGCGGCCGGGCCTTACCGGGACCGGTCAGCTCCTCCAGCGTGGTGTTGAAGTATTCCGCGGTCACGGCCATGATCGTCGACGCCGTGATCTCGATCGTGGTGGTGTCGGGCATCAGATCGCGCAGCACGACTTCGGCCAGCGACAGATCCAGCGGCTGCCCGTTGAGGGAGGCGAAGGCCGTCACCCGGATCAACGCGCCCTCGAGTTCCCGGATATTGCGCTCGACCCGGCTGGCGATCAGTTCCAGCACGTCGTGCGGTACATCCAGGCGATCCATCCGCGCCTTCTTGCGCAGAATCGCGATCCGGGTCTCCAGCTCCGGCGGCTGTACGTCGGTGATCAGACCCCATTCGAACCGGGTGCGCAGTCGCTCCTCGAGCGTCGCCAGTTGCTTCGGTGGCCGATCGGAGGACACCACGATCTGCTTGTTCGCGTTGTGCAGGGTGTTGAAGGTGTGGAAGAACTCCTCCTGGATACCTTCCTTACCCTCGATGAACTGGATGTCGTCCACCAGCAGGATGTCGGTCTCGCGGTAGCGCCGCTTGAACGCCACTTTCCGGTCGTCGCGCAGACTGTTGATGAAGTCGTTGGTGAATTCCTCGGTCGAGACGTATTTGACGCGCATCCCGGGAAACAGCCGCTGGGCATAATGCCCGGCCGCGTGCAGCAGATGCGTCTTTCCCAGACCGGAAGCCCCCCACACGAACAGTGGGTTGTACGCACGGGCCGGCGCCTCGGCGATGGCGACCGCGGCCGCATGGGCGAATCGGTTCGAGGCGCCGATGACGAAGGTCTCGAAGGTGTATTTGGCGTTCAGGCTGGCCGAGGAGTTCGCGGGCGCCGGCGGCGGCGGTTCCGGCGACTTCGTGAAATACGTCGGCCAGGAGTTGCGCGCGCTCACGACCGGTTCGTCCGCGTCTTCGGCCGCGACCGGGCGCTGGCCGACCTCCGGCTCCGGCGCGAACAGCGACTCCTGTCCGGGATGTCCACCCGGCCGGGGCAGCTCCTGGTCGTGACGCAGCGGCTCGGTCTCCCGGCGCAGCGCCTCCTGGGGATGCAGTTCGTGGTCGCGGCGCAGGGTGTCCGCCTCACGCCGCAGCGAATCCGGACCGTGCAGGCCGTCCCGGCCGGGCAGGGTGTCCGGGTCCCGCCGCAGAACGTCGGCTTCGCGCCGGAGTGCGTCCGGATCGTGGCGGAAGGTCTCGGCGTCCCGGCGCAGATCATCGGGATCGCGTCGCAGACTTTCCGGATGCCGGGCCAGCGCTTCCTCGTGGAGATGCGCTTCCGGGTCCCGGCGCAGCGGGGAGGACGGCCCGAGGCTGTCCGGCAATTCCCCGGCCATCGGCGCGGACGGATATTCACCCTGGGGATAGGCGGTCCGGGCCTGGTAGTCGGCTGGGGAAAGATAGCGTGGGGTGGGGAAATCGTCGGCGTCCGGATACTGCGGTGGCGCCGGGAAACCGACCGGTTCACGGGGCTTGTCGCGCATCCGCTCCGGGCGCGAGGTGAGGCGAGCATGGCGGGCACCGGCGCCGGGACGGTCCGGCGGCGGGTTGGCCGGCGCGGCGATCCGGACGCCCAAGCCCTCGACCTGCGGGCCCAGCCGGCGGGCCAGCGACCGCAGAATCGGCTCGCGCAGATCGCGTTCGATCGCCTCCTGGGCCAGGGAAGAGGGCACCGAGAGCAGGGCAAAGCCTTGTGCGACCGTCAGCGGCTTGACCAGGCCGAGCCACGCCTTCTGGGCGTTGGTCACCGGCGGGATGGCTCCGTCGGTGGAGCCGGCGGTGAGCTCGGCGACCACTTCGGGCCAGACCGCGGTCAACACGTTCTGCTCGTCGTCCACGTATTATTTCCTCCCCGGAGCAAGTCGATAGGAGCTCCAACGGTCGGCGACCACTGACAAGCCTGGCCGTCAGCCATACGAATATGCCACTCCAGGGGTCTTTCCACACAATTATCCACAGATGTGGAGAACTCGGATGATACGTGGCTTGCTGCGACAACCCCCCGGTCAGCGCTTGGACCTGCGCTTCTACAGCTATCTTCTAGCTATGAATCGTAGTGGGTCCGCGGTGGCTGTGACAAGGGCGGTTCACGACCGCGCCGTCCGCACGGCGCGTCGCGACAGCACGGTGCGTCGCCCGGGCCGAACGGGGCTCTCCGGCCGGCAAGCAGTGGCGGGCGTCTCATGAGGGACCCCGAGTTTGACCCTCTCCTGGCTGATCAGTACCCTCGTACAGTCACCCGTTGACGCGGTGTTGGCTGCCTGCTGCCCGGTCGAATCATCGATCCAGCGGGACCACCACGCAATGGGCGTTGTGCCGATGAAGACCAGTTTTCATCGCGACCACATACGTTTCACCGAACAGCTTCGGGCGCCGCCTGGCGCCCACCAACTCGAGGAGTGTTGACCGTGGCCAAGGGCAAGCGGACGTTCCAGCCGAACAACCGTCGTCGTGCGCGGGTCCACGGCTTCCGCCTCCGGATGCGCACCCGTGCAGGGCGCGCGATCGTGTCGGCGCGCCGTCGCAAGGGCCGCGCCTCTCTGACGGCCTGATCGCACGGCATCGGCATCGCCGCCATGCCTGACTCGTCGATCGTCTCGCTGCTTCCGTTCACCCGTTACGTGGTCGGACACTCGGGTGTTGCCTGAGCCGTACCGGCTGCATCATCGTGCCGACTTCTCCCGGACGGTGCGACGTGGCCGACGAGTCGGGAGGCGGGACATCGTCGTGCATGTGGTGGTGCCGTCGGCATCGGAGGAGCTGAGATCCGACGATGCCGCGAGGTCCGACGATGCGGCGGCTCGGTCGCTCGCACGCTTCGGTGGTCCTCGTTTCGGATTGATCGTGAGCAAGGCGGTGGGCACCGCGGTGGTACGACACCGCGTCGCCCGCCGCCTGCGTCATATCTGCGCCGGGGTCGCCGCAGATCTACCGGCGGAGGCCGATGTCGTGATCCGCGCGCTCCCGGGTGCCGCGATGGCGACCTCGGCGGAGCTGGATCAGCAATTGCGGTCCGCGCTGCGGAAATTGTCGTTCGACCTCACCGCCGCGCGGGTGGCTCCGAGTGATGCGTCATGAATCGCCTGCGTGTGGTGACGCGTCTTCCGGCGAAGCTCTTGATCTTTCTGATCGAGCTGTACCGGACGTACGTCTCCCCCACGCGCATGCCGGTGTGCCGATTCACCCCGACCTGTAGCGAGTACGCGGTGACGGCTCTGCGTACTCGCGGGCTGTTCGTCGGTCTCGGATTGACGGCCGTGCGTCTGGCCAAATGTGCGCCCTGGCACCCTGGTGGGTGGGACCCGGTTCCGGAGCGGAAACGGGCTGCTGCCGAAGCGGCTCACGAGACGAGTCGGGCCCACGACGAGGCGGCTGAACACAAGTCTTGTAAAGGGTCGCCGCGCGCGGTGACCGGCGACACGACCGACGGGAGTACATAGAGCCGTGCTCGACTTCATCTATTACCCGGTGTCCTGGATCCTTTGGTTCTGGCACCGGATCTTCGGGTTCGTCTTCGGACTCGGAGATTTCGACAAGGGTGCCAGCAACGGGTTCGCCTGGGCGCTGGCAGTGGTGTTCCTGGTGTTCACCCTCCGCCTGGTGCTGTACAAGCCCTTCGTCAAGCAGGTGCGCACCACGCGGCAGATGCAGGAACTGCAGCCGCAGATCAAGGAACTGCAGCGCAAATACAAGAACGACCGTCAGAAGATGGCCGTCGAGATGCAGAAGCTGCAGAAGGACCACGGCTTCAACCCGCTGATGGGCTGTCTGCCGGTGCTGGCCCAGGTGCCGGTGTTCATCGGTCTGTACCACGTGCTGCGGTCGTTCAACCGCACCGGTAGTGGTATCGGCCAGCTGCACATGACGCCCGAGCAGAACGCGATGACGCCGAACTACGTGTTCAGCGCGCACGATGTGCAGTCGTTCCTGAGCGCCCGTATCTTCGGTGCGCCGATCTCCGCCGCGATCACCTCGCCCAAGGCGACCCTGGATGCGTACGCCGATTACGGCGGCATCCCGCACGTGTGGAATATGGTCGTCGTCGCGGTGCCGCTGATGATCATCGCCGGCCTCGCGACCCACTTCAACGCCCGCGCCTCGGTGGCACGCCAGAGTGCGGAGGCGGCGGCGAATCCCCAAGCCGCGCTGATGAACAAGCTGGCGCTGTGGGTCTTCCCGCTCGGTGTGGTCGTCGGTGGCCCCTTCCTGCCGATCGCGATCCTGCTCTACTGGGTGTCCAACAACATCTGGACCTATGGGCAGCAGCATCTGGTCTTCGGGCGCATCGATAAGGAAGAGCAGAAGAAGAAGGAAGAGGCGATCGAGCGGAAGGCGCAGAACGCGCCGAAGCCCGGCGTCAAGCCGACTGCCAAGAAGAAGTCCGGTGCCGCCGAAGCGTCGGCCGCCGACGGGGACAAGCCCGCGGCCGCGACGAACGGCACCTCCGCCGCCACGACTTCGGAGTCCACCCCTTCGAGTTCTTCGGCCAAGGCCGGTTCGGCCTCCGGCAAGTCGGGCTCGTCCGGTAAGTCACCCGGGCCGGGTAATCGCAAGCGATCCGGCAACAGGGGCCGGGCGAATCAGAAGCGACGTCGCTAGCGGATCCGGATACGACGGATGATTCAGATTGAAGGAAACGACATATGACTGTTGAGACCGATGGAGGGGACGCCACTGTGGCCCTCGGTGTGCAGGATGATGCGTCGGCGGTGGACGACCGCGACGAGGCGACCGAACCGGATCCGACCGATGCCGAAGAGGCGTTGATCGAAGAGGGCGAGATCGCGGGCGACTATCTGGAGCAGCTGCTGGACGTTCTCGACTTCGACGGCGATATCGATCTGGATGTCGAGGGCGACCGGGCGGTCGTCAGCATCGACGGCGGGCGGGATCTGTCGAAGCTCGTCGGTCGGCGCGGCGAGGTTCTGGACGCGTTGCAGGAATTGACACGACTGGCCGTGCAACAGGCGACCGGCGTGCGCAGCCGCCTGATGCTCGATGTGGCCGGCTGGCGGGCGAAGCGTCGCGAGGAACTCAGCGCCCTCGGAACCGATGCGGCGCGGCGGGTGGCGGAATCGGGTAAACCCGAATCGCTGGCCGCGATGACTCCGTTCGAGCGCAAGATCGTCCACGATGCGGTGGCGGCCGTGGACGGTGTCGCCAGTGAGAGTGAAGGTGTCGAACCCAACCGGCACGTGGTCGTAATCCCGGCCTGAGAAATTCGATGGGTAAGGTAGGGCCCCCGGTTCATCGAACCGGGGGCCCTACTCTTTGTGGTGAGTTGCGTTGTGATGGATTTCGATGGTCCGGAAGGATGTTTCACGTGGAACGAGGCGCGGGTGCCACTCCTCAGCACTCCCCCGGCGGTGACTCCGTCGATCTGACGCCGCCCGCAGTGGCGGCCGAGGTATTCGGCGATCGCCTTCCGCTGGCCGAGCAGTACTGCGCCGCGCTGGCGACTGCGGGGGTTGAACGGGGTCTGATCGGACCACGGGAGGTGCCACGGCTCTGGGACCGCCACATCCTCAACTGCGCGGTGCTGGGCGAGTTGATTCCTCGGGGGGCCTCCGTCGTCGATATCGGCAGCGGCGCCGGACTTCCCGGAATTCCACTCGGCATCGCCCGTCCGGATCTTCGCATCACCCTCGTCGAGCCGTTGCTGCGGCGCACCAAATTCCTGGCGGAGTTCGTCGAATCGGCGGGACTCGAGATCACCGTGGTTCGCGGTCGCGCCGAACAGCCGGACGTCCGCAAGGAAGCGGGCGGTGCGGATTACGTGACTTCCCGTGCAGTCGCTCCCCTCGGGAAATTGGCCAAATGGTCCCTGCCGCTGATTCACGAGCACGGCCATATGTTGGCGCTCAAGGGATCCAGCGTCGCCGAAGAACTCGAGCGCGACCACGTGGAGTTGGCGCGTGCGGGTGCGGGCCACGCGAAGATCCTCGAATGCGGTGTAGGCATCGTGTCGCCGCCGACCGTCGTGCTCAGCGTGGAACGGGTGCCGCGCGCGGAGAAGCGGGCGAACAAGGAAGCGAGTCGACGCGCCCGGCGCGCACAGTAACTTTCGTTGTTTCACATGAAACAACGCCCCGCGAGGCCGCTCGCGACGGCCGCGGCGAGTCATTCCGTGCGTGTCGGATAGTGATTGCCGCGGTTCAACTTCCGTATTCTGGCCGGTGCTGGCAAGCTAGTTGTCGTCGAGCGTGAGCGCGCGGTTTCGCGGTTCCCGGCAGCTCCGCGTTCTGCTTGTTCGAGCCATGCGGCGCCGGTGCTGCCTGGGCACGTGTCTGAAGTTCTCGGGGTTAGGAGCCTGTATGTCGAACCGTCCGGCGAATGTTTCACGGGAAACAACGTCCCGGGTGCCCGGAATGCTGGACAGCGGCGGCCTCGAGGGAGATGAATTCGCCAAGACCGCATTCGGAAATATCTCCGCCGCCGAAACTCCTATCGCGGCCGAAGCGCATCGCGCCAGCCAGGTCTTGCATCCCGGCTCGCTCAGCATCCCCAAGCCCCGCGAACAGCGCATCATCACCATCGCCAATCAGAAGGGTGGCGTCGGTAAGACGACGACGGCCGTGAATCTTGCTGCCGCGCTGGCGCTGCAGGGGATGACGGTGCTCGTTATCGACCTCGACCCCCAGGGCAATGCCAGCACCGCACTCGGCGTGGAGCACCACTCCGGCGTGCCGTCGAGCTACGAACTGCTGATCGGTGAGATCTCGGTGCAGGACGCGATTCAACGCAGCCCGCACAACGAACGCCTGCTGTGCATTCCGGCGACGATCGATCTCGCCGGCGCCGAAATCGAATTGGTCTCCATGGTCGCCCGTGAGGGCCGACTGAAAGCGGCCATCCAAGAGGCCAACCTGGCGGGCTACGACATCGACTACGTCATGATCGACTGCCCGCCTTCTCTCGGCCTGCTGACCGTCAACGCGATGGTGGCGGCCAAGGAAGTCATGATCCCGATCCAGTGTGAGTACTACGCGCTGGAGGGCGTCGGCCAGCTGCTGCGCAATATCGGTCTGGTGCAGGCACATCTGAATCCGGAGCTGCACGTCTCGACCGTCGTTCTCACCATGTACGACGGCCGGACCAAACTCGCCGATCAGGTTGCCGAAGAGGTCCGCGGCCACTTCGGTGACGCGGTGCTGCGCTCGGTGATTCCGCGCAGCGTCAAGGTTTCCGAGGCGCCGGGCTACGGCATGACCGTGCTCGATTACGATCCTGGTTCCCGCGGCGCGATGAGTTACCTCGACGCGGGACGGGAGATCGCGGCCCGCTCGGCTGTCATCCAGAGCCGGGTGTCGCCGAACCAGGAAGGCGCTTCGGCCGGTACGGCTGGTGCAGCACAGGAAAGGGGTCGGTAGGCCGATGAGTCAGGCGAAGAAGGGTGGTTTGGGGCGCGGGCTAGCCGCGTTGATTCCGACCGGTCCTGCCGATGTGCAGGGACTCGGAAGTGCGGCAGCCAATGCGGTGATCGGCCTCGACCCGATCGGCCCGCATCCCGCGTCGGCCTATCTGCATCGGGTGCCCGATGCGGCCGAGGAGTCGGGCGCCGGTGCGGTGTACCGGGAGATTCCGCCGGATCAGATCGAGCGCAATCCGAAGCAGCCACGGCAGGTCTTCGAAGAGGATGCGCTCGCCGAACTCGTCCATTCGGTGCGGGAATTCGGTCTGATGCAGCCGATCGTGGTGCGGGTGCTGGAGTCCTCCCCCACTCCGCGCTATCAGCTGGTGATGGGTGAACGGCGATGGCGAGCCTGCCAGGAAGCCGGCCTGGAGACCATCCCGGCGATCGTGCGGGAGACCACCGACGACGCCATGTTGCGCGATGCGCTGCTGGAGAACATCCACCGCGTGCAGCTGAATCCGCTCGAAGAGGCGGCGGCCTATCAGCAGCTGCTGGAGGAATTCGGCGTCACCCATGAGGAACTGGCGAACCGAATCGGCCGATCCCGACCGGTCGTCACGAATATGATTCGCCTGTTGAAGTTGCCGATTCCGGTGCAGCGACGAGTTGCGGCCGGCGTGCTCTCCGCCGGACATGCTCGCGCTCTGCTCGGGTTGGAAGCGGGCGCCGAGGCGCAGGAGCGGTTGGCCGAACGCATCGTCGCCGAGGGGTTGTCGGTTCGTGCGACCGAGGAGGCCGTCACTCTCGCGAACCGCTACCCCGAAGAAGAAGTGAAGCCGACCCCCAAGCGGCGGCAGATTTATGCACCGGGGTTGGACAAGGTCGCCGAGCGATTGGCCAACTCGTTCGACACCAGAGTCACGGTGAGTATGGGCAAGAAGAAGGGCAAGATCGTTGTCGAGTTCGGCTCGGTCGATGATTTGGAGCGCATTGTCGGGCTGATGGAGCAACAACAGCTCTGACGAGACAGACCCCTGGGGTTCGGCGAGAAACGTCACTGTGACACCGCTGTTTTTCGCGCCGATCCGACTGTGCCGCGATCGATAAGGGATGGGAAATGAGGCGTTCGCTTTGATCGCATATTCTTGCTGGCGAGAAGATGTTGATGCGGCGTGAGCATAGATGAATCGGAAAGCTGGAGGCTGAGCAGAGCGGTGTCGACCAGCGTGACCGCACTAACCCTCGGCGGACTGGACAAACTTCCGGCACATGCGCGTCGATGTGTGTTCTGGGAGATCGACCCGGCCGTGGCGGCAGACTCTCGTGAATTCAGCGATCCCGTCTTCGAAAAAGAGGCGTGGTTGTCGACGGTGATGCTCGAATGGGGATCCTGCGGTCAGGTCGCATTGGTCGATGGCCAGCCGGCCGGATGTGCGCTGTATTCGCCGCCGAGTGTGGTGCCGCGCGCGGCGCTGTTCCCCACCTCCCCCGTGAGCCCGGATGCGGTCCTGCTGACCACGCTGCGGGCCGAACCGCCGCACAATGATGGAGATATTGCCCATCGGCTGATTCAGGCCGTGGTCGGCGATCTGATGCGCCGAGGTGTGCGAGCGATCGAAGCCTTCGGAATTCGCACCGATCCGGCCGCGACCGCGCTGCCGGCCCGCGGCGTGCGGTCCATGTTTTTCATGGAGCGCATCGACTCGCCGGGCCACGGCATCGCCTCCGCCCCGCGGCCGAAGGCGAACAGCGCCTGCTCGCCCGAAAGCTGCATGATCGACGCGGACTTCCTCGAGGACGTCGGATTCTCGGTGGTGGCGCAGCATCATCGTTTTCCGCGACTGCGGCTGGAACTCGACAGCGATCATCTGTGGAAGGAAGACGTCGAGCGCGCTCTGGATCAGCTACTGGCCGCCGCCGCGATGCAGGACCAGCCGGGCGTTCCCTGCCGCTGACGGAAATCAGAAGGCGCCCCCGGGATCGAATTCCGGGGGCGCCTTCTTGCGGTATAGGGGAACTACATCCGGTCGGCTGCGGCCAATTCCTCAGCCAGCAGCTCGGCGAACGTGTAAGTGCCGGTGGGCTGATCGTCCTGGCCGAGCAGATACAACCGCTTGACCGAGATCAGAATGGCCTCCGCGATCACATCGCGCATCCGGGGATTGGTCAACACAGAGGCGTCGTATTCGTTTGTCAGGTAGCCGATATCGACCTGTACGGTCGGCATCTTCGTCAAGCGCAGCAGGTCCCAGGTACGGGCGTGGGTGCGGCAGTCCTGCAACGAGGTTCGCGCCACGATTTCGCGCTGAATGAATCCCGCCAGCACCTGGCCGATCATCGAAACCGAACCGTGCGAATTACCGAAGTGGAAACTGGCCACGCCGCCCGCGGACGAACTGAGATTCGCCGCACAGCGCAGCGAGATCATCAGATCCGCGTCGAAGGTGTTCGAGGTCTCGGCGCGTTCGGCATCGGTCGGGTTGGCACCCCAGGGGCGGGAGAGGAACGTCTCCATGCCGGTGGCGGCCATCCGGCCCTCGAGGCGGCTCGCCAGATCCCACAGGATCTCCGACTCGTACACGTCGCCGAATTCCGTCGGCACGGCCAAACCCTTGTCCTCGCCGCCCATTCCGGGGTCGATGACGATGCGCTTCCCGGTCAGCTGCGGGCCGGCACGGTGGACGACCTCCTCCTCGGCGATGCGATGCGGGTTGCCGCCGGTGACCCGCGCGCCGAGCAGTTCCAGCGAGCGCAGGGTGTCCGGACCGCAGATGCCGTCCGCGGACAGGCCGATCTCGCGCTGGAAGGCCGTGAGCGCATCGTGGGTGTGCGGGCCGAAGTAGCCGTCGATGCGGTGGACGTAGAAGCCCAGATCCTGCAGGCGCCGTTGCAGGGTGGCGACATCGTCGCCGTACAGCGGCGCCGAGAGCTGGTAGATCAGCGTGCGGGCGCCGAGGCGATAGGACGCCTCCTTCAGCGCGCGATAGGTAGCGGGCCCGACGACGCCGTCGACCAGCAGGCCTCGCTGCTGCTGGAAAGCGCGTACGGCCGAATCGAGTTCACGATCGAAGACGGCGTCGGAATCCTTCCAGTACTCCCCTTGCGCACCGGACCGGCCGGTCCCGTGCGGGTGAGGATGGAATCCGAGACTTGCCAGGGTGCTCCGGACCTCAGCGACGGCTGGACCAGTATCGCCGTGACGAAGTCGGTGCATGCGTGAGAGCCCTTTCCTTCCGCCAACCCGGGTACCCACTTCTGCGATGGCACACACCCTCGCACGACCGGAGCGTCGGTCGATTGTCTCAGACCCGAGCCGTATTTCGGCAATTCTCCGGGTTGCCGAAATAGTACACAGCCATCGGGTCCCGGAGTGCCTCCTGGTGAAACCGCATCGGGGCCCCGGGCCGGGCACGCTCGCGACGTGCTGTGACCCGGGGCCTCGAACGGGACGACTCAGATGATGCCCTCGAGTTCGCGCAACAGGGCGGCCTTGCCCTTGGCACCCACGATGCGCTTGGCTTCCTTACCGCCGGAGAACAGGATCATCGTCGGCAACGCCATCACACCGTAGTCGCGGGAACTCGTGGGGTTGGCATCGGCATCGACCTTCGCGACGGTCAGTTTGTCGCCGTGCGCCGCGGCGATCTCCTCCAGCACCGGGGCGACCATCTTGCACGGACCGCACCAGGAGGCCCAGAAGTCGACGAGCACCGGCTTGTCGCTGCCGAGCACATCCTGTTGGAAGGTGGCGTCGGTGACGGTCTTGGTGGCTGTTTCGGACATGGCGGTACTCCTAGCGGTGTGCGATGACGCGATATTCGAAGGGTTCGGGGTGATCAGCCGGCGGTCACTTCCACCGGGTTGCCGGCGTTGTCGAGCGTGTTGCTGGTGATGTCGCCCTTCTCGGCGAGCCAGCGCTCGGCGTCGATCGCCGAGCGGCAGCCGGTGCCGGCGGCGGTAATGGCCTGGCGGTAGGTGTGATCGACCAGATCGCCGGCCGCGAAGACGCCGTCCACCGAGGTCGCGGTGCCGGGCTCGCGCACCTTCACGTAACCCTCGGCATCGAGATCGACCTGGCCGCGGACCAATTCGCTACGCGGGTCGTGGCCGATCGCCACGAACAGGCCGGTGGCCGCCAGCTCGGAGGTTTCGCCGGTCTTGGTGTCGCGCAGGGTGAGACTGGTCACGGCGGTGTCGCCGTGCACCTCGACCACCTCGGAGTTCAGGCGGAAGCGGATCTTCTCGTTCGCCTTCGCGCGCTCGAGCATGATGCGGGAGGCACGGAATTCCTCGCGGCGGTGCACGATCGTCACGCTGGAGGCGAATTTGGTGAGGAAGGTCGCCTCCTCCATGGCGGAGTCACCACCGCCGACCACCACGATGTCCTGGCCCTTGAAGAAGAAGCCGTCACAGGTCGCGCAGGCGCTGACACCGCGGCCCAGCAGCTCCTGCTCCCCCGGTACGCCCAGGTAGCGGGCCGCCGAACCCATGGCCAGGATGATCGCGTAGGACTGGTAGACCTCGCCGCCGACCGTGACCGACTTCACCGGGCCGGAGAGATCGATCGCCTCGACATCCTCGGTACGAATATCCGCGCCGAAGCGCTTGGCCTGCTCACGCATCTCTTCCATGAGGTCGGGGCCCATGATGCCGTCGCGGAAGCCGGGGAAGTTCTCCACCTCGGTCGTCGTCATCAGCGCGCCACCGAACTGGGTGCCCTCGAACAGCAACGGTTCGAGCTCGGCCCGGGCAGCGTAGACCGCGGCGGTGTAGCCGGCGGGGCCGGAGCCGACAATGATCAGATCGCGTACAGGCGTGCTCATGATGCCCTTCCGAAGTGTGTTCAACAGGCGTGTCGGTCAACAACAGGGTAAACGTAGATGTTCCCGCAGCCGACCGGCTGTGCTCGAGGCCGCGCCCGAGAACATCGCGGCGGATGTGACGTCCGCGCGCGCCGAATGATGTCAGCCGATATCGCGCATATCGAGGATCTGCGGATCCGCTGGGCTGCAACCGGTCCGGACGACCAGCGCGGTGATCTTGGGCGGACGCGGGCCGGTGAGCAGGATCAACACGGCCGATTCACCGCGATATGTGACATTCGTCGAGCCGAGCACCGTGCGGTCCGGGACAGCGGCCTTCACGCAGCCGGCCATCGCGCCGGGGCCCGACAGCGGGCCGATGACGTCGTTGCGCCCCATAGCACTCAGCACGGCCGCGGAGGACAGCTCGTCGTCCAGGGCGACGGTGCTGCCGTGTTCGGCGGGTAGTGCCTTCGGGCTCACCGTGCGATCGGTCACCGCGTCGACGGCGACCAAGGTTCCCGCGATGACGGCCACCGCCGCCGCGGCCGCGGTGAACCAGCGCAAACGCTTCGCACGGTGCCCGTCCAGAACGATCGGCTCCTCCGGAGGCGCCGCGCCGGAGATGTCGGCGTCCTGCGTCGGCGGCTCTGGGGGAATCGACTCGTCGGGAATCGACTCGTCGGGAATCGACTCGTCGGGAATCGACTCGTCGGGAATCGGATGCTGGGATACCGGCTCCTGCGGTACCGCGTCGAGAGCCGGCATGGGACGGGTCGAGGGCGGCTCACCGCCCGAGCCGTCACGGTGGAGTTGGTGGACGGTGGCGACCGGTTGCGGCTGCTCGCCGCGCGACAACTCGTCCAGCAGCGCGTCCAACCGGGCCGCGACCGGGCTCGGTATCGGGTGCAGGATGCGGTCGTCCAGGCTCAGCGCGCGTAATTCGGCGCTGACGCCGTCGAGCGAGTGCAGGAAACGGACGGCGTCGGGATCCCGGCGAACTTGTGGCCACAGCAGCTCGGCCTGCTCCGGGGGGACGTTGTCGGCGTGCAGATCGGCCAGGAGATCGGTGGAGAACGGAGGGCGTGGCACGGAACGGGCTGCCATCACACCTCCTGTGTCCGCGTCGTCGCCCCACACCCCGGAACGGCGTCGCCGCGCGGCGAATTCGCCCTTGTCGTCCATCGCCTCTCCGGGTCCGGCCTCATGATGTAGCGCCTGTCATCGCAGCGATGCGGCGGCAAGCACAACGAATAATTGTCCGTCTGTTAGTAATGACGCTTCTCGGCTACGTCCGGTTCCCCGGATTTCGCAGGAATTCCAATTCCTGTTCCAGCCGTTTACGGCCACGGGCGCAGCGACTTTTGATCGTCCCCTCGGCGACGCCCAGCAACTGCGCCGCTTCCGCTACGGTATACCCTTCCATGTCGATCGCAACCAGCGCTGCTCGCTGATCGGGCGGCAGTGTGAACAGAGCCGCGGCGACGACCATTCTCACCTCGCGCTGCGCGATGTCGTCGCGTTCCACCGCGGGTTCGGCCACCGATTCGTCCGACAGCGACGTCGCGGGACGGGATTTGTTGCGCCGCATACGATCCAGGCAGGCGTTGACCACGATGCGATGCAGCCAGCTGCGTACTTCCGCGTCCCCGCGGAAGGTGGCGGCATTGCGGTGCGCGGACAGCAGTGCGTCCTGCAGCGAATCGGCGGCATCCTCCGGGGTGCGGCAGGTGCGCAGCGCCAATTGCCACAGCCGGTTGTAATGGCGGCGGAACAGAATGCCGAAAGCATCGCGATCGCCCGCGACATGGGCGGAAAGCAATTCGAAATCGGTGGTTTCGTCCGGATCGATCGAGCGACGACGAACAGCAGACGACTCCGGTGTCCCCCCACTGGCGATCGCTTCGAACGACACACAAACCCCTTGGACAGCGCTCACGGCGGCACGAAGTCCTACACCGGACAGGCCGCAAATTCCGCATCATCCAGGACCGAGACACCAGATCCCAGGAAGCTCCCCTGCTGAGAGCGCGCTGTGAATCATAACGTTTATTACGAATCGGTAGCAACCAGAGCGAGGCGATATCACGGGCCGGGACAACCACCGGCCGCGCCGGCACGAATCAGGAAGCTGCCTCGAAGCGGATGTCGCCGAGCGACGACTGGAACTGGCCGCCGTTGTTGGCCAGTTGCGTGATCCAGATCAGGACGTAGCGGGCCGGCTGATCGGACTGCACCGGGATCGTGGTGGTGCCGTCGGCCAGGGTGGCCTGGCCGACGAGCTGGGTCTGATCCAGGGTGGGGACCGCGGTGGGCGAGGTTCGCACCTCGACCACCGTGCCGGGCGACGCGGAATCGATGACGACCTTGCTCACCTTGCTGGGGCCGGGCAGCGTCGCCAGGACCCCGATCCCCTTCTTCAAGGCCGGGAACTGCTGGAAGTACTGATCGGTGTGCCAGGTGGTGGTCGGATTACCGTCCAACAGGGCCGACACGGTGCCGGGGCTGTCCGGAGTTCCTTCCGGCGAGTAGACCGATACGCCCGTCGCCTGCAGCGGAACTCCGGCGGCCGTGGTCGGCGCGGGTCCCGCGGACTGCGCCGCCGGTGTCGTCGGTGCGACGCTGGCCGTGGTCAGGCCCAGTTTGCGCTGCTGCTCGTTGAGCGGCTGGTCGGCCGAGCCCGGCGCGAAGATGCTCAGCAGCCACCAGATGATCACACCGACCACCAACGCCGCGAGCACACCCAGACCCACCAGGATCCACAGCATGCGCTGGGACCGCTCGCGCTCGGCGGCGAGCAGTTCCGGATCGGCGAGGGTTTCGTCCGGATTCGCGACCGCGCGCTGGCCCAGGCGCAGAACGGGGATGAAATCGGTCTTCTGGTCGACGACCGAGGCCTGCTCGAGCACGTGCTGCACGGTCGCCGCCGTCCGCACGCCCTTGTCGGCCTCGAGCGAGCGGACCGCCACCGCGGAGATCTCGAACGGCACCTCGGGCCGAATCTGGCGCGGTTCCACCGGAGAGCCGTCGCTTCCGAAATCGGCCAGTTGCAGTCCACCGACGGTCGCCGCGGAACCCGTGACACCGCCGGTGCGGATCGGCCAGCGGGCGGTGATCAACGCGTAGAGCATCGCGCCGAGGCCACGCACATCCGACTGGGCATCGGAATCGGCCAAGGTGCCCGGGAAGGCCAGCACCGCATCGCCGGACGCGCTGATGCGCACCCGGTCCGGATGGTCGATCGACAGCGAACCGCCGCCGCGATGGGCCAACTCGGCCGCCGCGGCCAGGGCGCGGATGGCCCGCGCCGCGCCGATCGGCGACGGCATGGTCTCGGCCATCTCCCGCAGCGAGCGGCCCGGCGTCCACTCCGCGACCACGATGCCGCCGGAACTACCGCGCACCACATCGAGCACGCGGGCCAAACCGGACGAGTTGATCCGGCCCAGGCGCAGCGTGCGCGAGAGGATGGCCTGCGGGCCGTCGTGGCCGGGATTGTCGGCGGCCTTCTGATCGGCATCGACGAAGGTGAGGGCGACCTCGCGGTCCAGTTTCACATCCAAGGCCTGCCAGAACCGCAGTCCGCGCGCACCGCCGTGATCGGCGAGCAGCCGATAGCGGCCACCCGCCACGGAGGCGCCCGGAATCAGTTTGGGACCGCGCGGTGCCCGCCGGGCCGGCGGTTCCACCCGCATGGGGGGCATCTCCGGCGAACCGACCGGCAGCATGCCGGTGTCGTAGGCCGGGTCTCGCGGTGGCACCCCATCGGGCGCAGGCGCGGCGTCCGCACCGTTGCCGCTCGCGGGCGCCGCACCGGCGGCGTTCGGCGCGTCGGGGGCATCCCCGTGCACACCGGCCTCGGCGTCGGGCGCCGCAGCGGCGTTCGACGCGTCCGTATGGTCGGATGCGGAATCCCGAGTGCGGTCGGCCGGCGGAACACTCCCGGGCGGGACGTCGTCGGTGCGCACTGCGCCTGCCGCGTCGGCAGCCTCGGCGGAAGGCTGGCCCTCCGCCGCGTCGTCGCTCACCCTCGTTCCTCCTTCGCCCTGATATGTCGAAGTTCGTTGCGCCGGTGTAGCACCGGCATTTGCGTTTCTCTGCCGAACAGGGTACGGGAACTCGCCCTGAGCGGTGCGGTCAACCGCACCAGGACGGATTACCGGCAACACCATGGTCTGGGCGTCGGTATACGGGTCGTAGCGGTAGTAGTACGGAGCTGCGAGATCCGGGCGCGGCAGCACCATCGTGTCGTGCATATCGGCAGCGGTGTCGTCCAAGCCGAGGTCGGGCGCCGGCGGCGTGAAGCCGAGGCGGCGCGAGACGGCGACCGTGATCGCGACGATCTCGGGAATGCCCGCCAGGCGCATCAATCCGAAGGCCACGCCGAACATGACGATCGCGTCCAAGCCCACCCGCAGTACCGACGCGATTCCGCCGTCCAGGCGCGACAGACCCAGGATCTCGTCCACGATCAGCGTCACCGCGGCCCCGGCCACCGAGGCCAGCACCACCCGCGTGATCGTCCGCCCGACGTTGGCCATCCGCAGATCGCCGAGACTGCGATGCAGCAGCCAGCCGCCGATCACCGCGCCGGTCACGAAGCCCAGACCGTTGGCGACGCCCAGGGCGACGACCACCTGATCGTCGCTGAAGAACACCGGCGTGAGCAGCGACAACACGATTTTGACGCCCGTGATGCCGAGGATGATCCAGGTCGGTGTCCAGGCCTGTTCCCGCGCGTAGAACACCCGCAGGTGAATCAGCACCAGCGCGTAGGGAATCAGGGTGAACGCCGACCACGACACCGCCTCGCCCAGGCGACCGGCGTCCGCACTGCCGAAATGGCCGTAGCCGTAGAGCGCCTGGCCGATCTGCGGACCCGCGATGGTGAGGAAGGTGACCACGGGTACCAGCGAAATCATGGTCAAGCGGGTGGCGACGCCGAGGTCGTCGACCACCGCCGGGTTGTCGTCGGCGGCGGCGTTGCGGCTCAGCCGCGGCATGATCGCGGTCAGCAGGGTCACGCCGAGCACGCCGTACGGCAACTGCAGCAGCAGCCAGGCGTTCTGATAGATGGTCGGGCCCGCGACGTCGGCGTGCGAGGAGACCCGGGTGGCGATGGTCCAGCCGATCTGGCTGATGAACACGTACAGGATGATGGCCGCGCCCATTCCGGCGAACTGTTTCAGCCGGGCGTCCACTCCCCACAGCGGGCGCAGATCGATTCCCAGCCGCCGGATGGCCGGAAGCAGGCTCACCATCTGCACGATGACACCCACGGTCACACCGACGCCGAGGACCAGCAGCTTCGGATCGCTCATCCGTACCGGATCGAGGCTGATCTCTCCCGGCGTGACCGCGTACAGGGTCAGAATCGCCAGCACGACCACGTTGTTCAGCACCGGAGCCCAGGCCCCCGGCTTGAACACCTGATGGGTGTTCAGGATCGCCATGAGCAGGCCGGACATGCCGTAGAAGAGGATGGCCGGCAGCAACAAGAAGGCCAGCGCCGTAGTGAGCGCGGTATTCACCTTGCCGTCGTGCGACAGGAAGACGTGGGTGGTCATCACCGGTGCCGCGGCGACGGCGAGGACGGTTCCGATGGCCAGCACGGTGAAGGCGGCGGTGACCAAGCGGCGGACGAAGGCGGCGCCGCGATCGGCATCCTCCTTCTCCGCGCGCACCAGGGTCGGCACCACGATGGCGGTGAGCACCGCACCGAGCAGGAGCTCGGAAATCATGGTCGGGATCGTGCTGGAGACCGTGAACGCACTGGCGATGGCCGGGCCGAGCACGGTGACCAGCAAAAGCTGCTTGACGAAGCCGGTGATGCGGCTGACCAGCGTCGCGACCGCGATGGAGCCGGAATCACGAACCAACCGCGAATTCGACGACTCTTCCGCTTCCGGTTCGACCACTGCCTGCTGGGCTGTGCGAGGACCCGGCGAATCACTCCGCGCGCGTGTCGGCCGCGGCGAATCGGGACGCGGGCCGGCCGGGCGCTCCCCCACCGGTCGGCGCCGCGGCTCGGCGGACTCGGACGGCGCGATGTGGCGCGGCATCGCCCGCTCCGGCCGGGGTGCGCGAGGTACCTGGTCGACCGGGCCGCTGGGCGGGCCCGGCGGATAGGACCGCTGGGGATCCCGGCGGCGCGGATCCCGGTTCTGCGGATCCCGGAACTGGGGATCGACCGGCGGACGATGACCCTGCTGCGGTGGCCGCGGCCGCCCCGGCGGCGGGACGTCCGGTTGCGGGCGCGCACCTCGGCGTTCCGTCGAGGGGACCTGACGGAACGGCTCACTCGGCGGGGCGTTCGGCGGTAGCGGCTGCTGCGGCGTATTCGGCGGCGTCCGGCGGATGGGCGCGCTCGGCGGGCTCTGCCGGCGGGGTGGGTTCTGCGGTCCCGGATACCGGGACCCGTCGGGCGGGTTCGGCGGTGTCGGACGAGGCGATGGCCCGGGCGGAATCTGGCGCGGGCCGGCACCCGGTGTCTGGGGCATCGGTGCGCTGGGCGGCGTGTGCCGGCGTGGCGGTGGTGCCGGCCGGGACCCGCTCGGGCCGGGCATCCGGCCCGCCGGAGGCACCTGCGGAATCGGGCCGCTGAGCGGCCGGCGCGGATCAGCCGGATCGGGCCGGGCCTCGTTCGGTAAGCGATGCGGCGGCGCGCCGTTGGGCACGGCACCGTTGGCGCCCGAGGGCGGCATCGAGGGATCGGGACTCAGCCGACGCGGTCCACGCTCCCACGGCGCGGCGGGTGCGCGTCGCGGAAACTGCTCGTCGTCGGCCTGATCGGGCACGACGGGGCCGTCGTACTCGGTCACCGGGCCTCCGGTCTGCTCGGCATTCGGTCCGGCCCGTGAATCACCCGGTCGGCACGGCGAGCCGCTGCGCGATTGTCGCTCACTGTGCCTCGTGACCTGCGGGACACCCGCACCCGGTCGGCACAGTAAGCCGCTGCGCGATTGTCGCTCACTGTGCCTCCTCTTCCTGCAGTACTCGTTTGCGGGCGCGCAGGTATCGGTTGAGCCTGCGTCGTTTTCCGGGGTCCAAACCCTTGTCCGCCGGATCCGGCTGTCCCCGGAAGCGGCGCCACAAGCGGCGACCGGCGAGCAGGAACAGCAGTGCACCGGCACATGCGGTAATTATCGCCAACGCTTGACCGTAAGCGTTCGAACGTACCGAAACCGAGGTGGCATTGCCGAGAGGCACTCCGGCCGGTGTGGTAAGGGATATCGGAATCACCAGGTTACGGCTGTCGCTCACCTTGGTCGGAATCTGGAACGACCGAGTACCCTCCGCGGGAAGCTGCTGCTCACCGATATCGGTGATATTCGTCTCGGCGGGCGCCCCGATCTTGAACCGGATCCGGATCGCGACCGGCAGATCGTTGCGCGCGACCAGCAGCAACGGACTCTGCTCCGAGGCCAGGGTGTAGACCCCGCCCGGCGGCAGCACACTCACCGAGGAGAACAAGCCGTCCATGGTCCGGGTGGTCTGTTCGAGTCGTCGTTGCGCGACGGTATCGGCCTGCGAATCGGTGCCGGTGCGATCCGAGAGCGTCAGCACCCGGATCAGATCGTCGCGCAGCGGCGTCAGGAACGTCCGCGGCGTCGGCTCCTGCTGGGGGACCTCCACCAGGGCGCTCATCAGGTCATCGATGCGATGCTCCTGCTGCCCGACGGGCGCGACGAATCGATCCGGCACCGCCTGGGCCACCGCGTCACCGGAGTAGTCCAGGTCGTACGGGCGCGGATCGACCGGCTGGGCCAGTAGATCCGTGAACGAACGCGGGGTCGCCAACCCGCTGCGGAACATCAGTTCCAGGTGCGAGAGCAATGCTCCGGCCTCGTCGCGGTCGGCCCCCCACTGTTGCGGTGGCATCAGCAGGGTCGCACGGGGACGGGTCTCGGTCGTATTCAGCACCGGCCAGGTCAGCGCGCCCAGTGCGTCCTGCAGTCGAGCGGTGCGCGAGTCGTTGGTGACCGCGTAACGGACCCGGTCGGGAGTGAACGCCGGAGTCGGAGGATTCGAGCCGACCGCGGCCAGGGCAGTCGCCGACCACATGTCGAAGGTCGCGACCTTCAGCCCGGAATCGGGCGCCGGTGGTGTGGGTTCGGGTTTCGCCGCGGCGGCCGGCAGGCGAACCATCTCCGGAACCACCGGTGCGATATTCGCGGCGACGGAGGCGGTACTGCGCACCGTTGCCTCGCCGCGCCCGGAACCCGTTGCGGTACTGACTGAATCGGCCTCGGCCACGGCATTGCCGGAAAGGACGGCGGTGGTGAAACCCCGCTCGGTCAGCATGGTCGCGGCATCGGCTCCGATGGCTCCGGAGGCGGGCAGGCTCACGCCGCGCACGGATTTGACCGACAGCAGCGAATCGACGATATCCGCGGGCGCGGTGATCGCGCGGGCGACCAGATCCGCATCGTGTACGCCGGCCAGCGCGGTCGGGTCGACCTGCGCGAACGGCAGCGCCACCGTGCACATCGTCGGCGCGAGCGCACGCAGCCGGTCGAGCCAGGCCCGCGCGGCCTGCGGTCCGGTACCGTCGCGCGTCGGCCCGTCCGGATCCGACGGCGAGGCCAGCACTCGGTATCCCTCGGTCATCCTCGACACGGTGAGCAGCAGATCCGGGTCCACGGCAAGGCACAGCGATCCCGCCAGCCCGGCGCCCGAGCGCCCGGAATCGTGCGAGGGATCGGACCGTAGCGCCGACTCCAGCGCCGAGAGCAACTGATCCAAGCGGCCACCCGCGGCCAGTTCCCCGGCCAGTTCGTCGTCGGTGAGCAGCGCCTTGCCGTCCACCGAACCGGGAATGCCGGCGACCATGCGGGGGCGGTCCGCCAGCGGCCACACCATGGTGGTGGCCACCGGCGGCTGCGGTGCGGCCGGAACCGGTTGTGCGCCCTCCGCGGCGGCATCGGAGCCGTTCGGCAGGGCCGGCAGGCCGAGCACCGGCAGCAGGAACCGCGCATCGTCGAGATGGGCCTGATTGCCGTAAGCCGGTTCGCCGTTCACATTCAGCAGCAGCGGATACACGCCCGGTTCGGTGATGCCGAGCGAGTCGGTGACCGGCGGATTGGCGGCCGTGTTGGACATGCCCTCGCGCACCCCGATCCGCAGGGTGAACTGTTTGCGCTGCCCGGGCCCCAACTGGTCGGCGACGTCCTGGAACTGCGCGCTGACCGGGAAGCTCGATTGGTCCTGACGCAGCGTGGACCGCAATTCGCTGGGTTCGGTGATGGCCGCCCCGCGCTGCACTCGCACGCTGACGTCGTCCACCACGCGATCGCCGATGTTGGTCACCGTGCCGGTCAGCGCGAGGACGGAATCGCTGGTGGTGGTGATCGTGCTCGGCGACACCGAATCGAGCGTGAGTTTGAGGAACTTCGGCGCGGCGGTCGGACCTCCCGACCCGGAGGGCTGCGCATGGCTCGACCCGGCCGACGGCACGCTCAATACGGCGAGCGCCAGCGAGACGAGCAGTAGCACCCAGCGGTGCCCACTGCGACTCGCACGCGTCATTGTCTGCCGCTCTCCATCCGATCTATCAGCCGATTCGCGACCTCGGCCAGACGCCGCTCGTCGGCGTAGGCGAGCCGGGAATCGAGTTCGCTCAACGGCACCCAGGCCACCTTGGTGACCTCGACGTCGGCATCGGAGAGCTCACCCCCCAACGACCGCATCAAGTAATGGTGCACGGTCTTGTGTACCCGACGGCCTTCGGTGACGAACCAGTAGTCGATGCTTCCCAGTTCCGCGACCACCCGGCCGTTGATGCCGGTCTCCTCGGCGACCTCCCGGACGGCGGTCTGTTCGGCCGTCTCCCCCTCCTCGATATGGCCCTTCGGCAGCGACCACAGCAGCCGGCCGCGCCGGTCGGTGCGCCCGATGAGCGCGGCGCAGCGCTGGTCGGCGGGGCCGTCGAGTCCGTCGACGACCAACCCGCCGGCGGAGGTTTCCCGGACGGTGCGCATGCGAGGTTTCGCCGCATTACCGGCCGAACCGCGGCGCCGGGGCTGGCGGCGTCGACTGTTCGCGCGATCGGCCGGAGACACCGGGTCAGTCTAGCCGCGCCGGATCGATGCACTGAACGTGTTCGATGCCGAGTGTCATGCCGCACCACGGTGGTGTCGTGCGGCCGGTCCGGGCGGGGACCGGCGAGTGCGTACCAACTAAGCTGCGTTTCCGTGGTTTCGCCGAAGTCCGTTGACGCAGAAGTGGAGGACGGCACACAAGTGAAAGGAAGGGCCGTGTCCGACCCCGACGATGATCGCCGGACGCGATTGCTTGCCGCGGCGGCGATCACCCTGGGCCGGCTCTCGGATGTGCTGACTCCGCTGGGCGGCCTGTTCGCCGCGCGCGGCCACGAGCTGTATCTGGTCGGCGGCAGCGTGCGCGATGCGGTGCTGGGCCGGCTCGGCACCGATCTGGACTTCACCACCGACGCCCGGCCCGAGGTCGTACTCGAGATCGTGCGCGGCTGGGCCGACAACCTCTGGGACACCGGTGGTTTGGCGTTCGGCACGGTGAGCGCGTCGAAATCGGGCTGGCAGCTGGAGATCACCACCTTCCGCAGCGACAACTACGACCGCATCTCCCGCAATCCGGAGGTGACCTTCGGCGACAGCCTCGAGGGTGATCTGGTGCGCCGCGACTTCACGGTCAACGCGATGGCCGTACGCGTCGGCGGAGCCGGTGAACTGGAATTCGTCGATCCCCTCGACGGCATGGACGCGCTACTGGCCGGTGTGCTGGATACGCCTGCGGCGCCGGAGGATTCGTTCAACGACGATCCGCTGCGCATGCTGCGCGCGGCCCGCTTCGTCTCCCAGCTCGGCTTCGAGGTCGCGCCGCGGGTGCGGGTGGCGATCGCGCTGATGGCCGACGAGATCCGCCGCATCACCGCCGAGCGGGTCCGTACCGAGCTGGACAAGCTGATCGCCGGTGAACACCCCACCGAGGGCATCGACATCATGTGCGAGACCGGGCTGGCCGAGCGGGTGCTGCCCGAGGTTCCGGCGATGAAACTGGAGATCGACGAACACCATCAGCACAAGGACGTCTATCAGCATTCGCTGACCGTGCTGCGCCAGGCCATCGACCAGGAGCAGGGCGATCCGGATCTGGTGCTGCGCTGGGCCGCGCTGCTGCACGACATCGGTAAACCGCCGACCAAGCGCAACGAGCCCGGCGGCGGCGTCAGCTTTCACCACCACGAGGTCGTCGGCGCGAAAATGGTGCGAAAGCGCATGCGCGCCTTGAAGTATCCGAAGCAGTTCACCGAGGACGTGGCGCGGCTGGTGTATCTGCACCTGCGGTTCCACGGCTACGGCAAGGGCCAGTGGACCGATTCGGCGGTGCGCCGCTACGTCACCGATGCCGGCGACCTGCTGCCGCGGCTGCACAAATTGGTGCGCGCGGACTGCACCACCCGCAACAAGCGCCGCGCCGCACTGCTGCGCTCGACCTACGACGATCTGGAAACCCGGATCGAACGCCTGCAGCAGGAGGAGGATCTGCAGCGGGTGCGTCCGGACCTGGACGGCAACGCGATCATGGAACTGCTCGGCCTGGAGCCGGGTCCGCAGGTCGGCCGTGCCTGGCGCTATCTGAAGGAACTGCGGCTGGATCGCGGTCCGCTGACTCGCGACGAGGCGGAGGCCGCGCTGCTCGAATGGTGGAACGCCGGCGGACAGTAGCGCTGGAACCCGGATCGGCGGATCCGCCGGACCGTCTCAGAACACGATCAGCGTCGTGCCGGCGACGATCGCCGCCCGCATCTGTCCGAGATCGAACGAGCCGGTGACCTGCGGGAATTCGAGCCGGAAATGCACCCGGCCGCCTTGGCGGTCGGCCCGCACGATGCGCACGTCGTTGGGCAGGTCGGCCAGGGTGACCGGCGCCACCGACACCCAGCGCCGCGGCACCCGGACGCCCGACCAGGCAGCCTGATGGACCGCGATCGTGACGAGGTTGTCACTGATCGCGGCGTCGACCAGCGCCTGGAATTTCCGGGTGCGATGCCGCGCGCTGATCAAACCGCTCGGATGCACCTCGAACCGCCAGTCCAGCCGCTTCTCGTTGAGCCACTCGACCAGGGCCGCGGTGGTCACGGTGCCGGTGATGTCGAGTCCGGCGGTGCGCACCTTCGTCGGGACGCCGGGGATCAGCCGCACCCCGTGCGCGATCACCGTCATCTCCTCGACCGGATGACCGTTCCAGCGCAGCTCGGTCAGCACCGTCTTGGTCTGGAAGTGGGCGCCGCGGCGGCGCACCTTGAGGGTCTGCAGGATCGCGGTCAGATCGTGTCCGAGCAGGGTCGCGGTGACCTCCCGGCCGCCGAAGCGACTCAGAATTCCCTCGCTGAGCAGCGTCATCAGCACATCCGGCATGAGTGCGGTGACCGTACCCGCGCCGAGATCCGCCACCGGGTCGAGCCACGCGGTGGTGAAGGTCGTCCACTGATCCAGCAACTCCGGGTCGAACAGCCGTCGGCCGAGGTCCACTGCCCGCAACGGCGACCAGGATTTGGGATCGAAATAGGTGGCCATGATTGATTCGAGAGTACTGGCCGCCGGTGAATTCGCCAGGGGCTGCGAATGACCTTTCCCACGCGGTGAGGCGCGGACCTACGGATCGTCGGGTTCCGGGTCGTTCAGCGTCGCGTGCATCAGGTAGACGTTGTAGCTGTCCCAGGCCGACATCGTGAAGTACAGATCCTTACCGGTCGACCAGGGGTGGATGAATCCGCCGTAGGCCTTCGGGTAGTCGTTCGTGTCGGCCAGCAGCGTGCCGTCGGTCCAGGTTCCCTGCGGTTCGGTCGCGGTGCGCAGCACGATCGCGTGCCGAGCCGGGTCCAGGTACACCATCTGCCACTGCCGGCTCGAGTCGTCGTAGCGCACCGAGAGCTCGCCCGCGATGCCGGGCATCAGCGGCGTGGCGCGGTTCTCCTGCGCCGGCGCCCAGGTCCCGTCGACCCAGTACTGGTACGCGGACTTGTTGAGTACTTCTTTCTTCGGCACCCGCGCCAGGCCGATCATGCCGATGCGGCCGTTGGGCGTGCCGAACATGTAGACGTAATCGCCGTGCGGCACCATCGTCGTGACCTGGAAGCGATCGATGCCGAACATGTTGTCCCACTTGGCGTACTGATCCTTGACCCAGGTGCTGCCGCCGTCGTCGGAGTAGGCCAGACCACCGTTGTTGGTCCACCACATCCCTGGGATCTTGCTCCAGTGATTGACCGACATGTAGCTCATGTACTGCCGGTCGCCGAGCGCGAATCCGGAGGTGGGGATCACCGTGGTCTCGAAGTTCTTGATCTTGCGGCTGTCGAGCAGTTCGGCGGCGTGGCAGCGGCTGTCCTGCACCATGTCGTCGATGATCAGGCCCTTGGACAGATCCCGTTCGGAGCTGAACCCGAGCACGTTCGACCGCCAGTCCGGTCCGCCGGCCTGGCCGTACTCCCAGCCCTTGCCGAAGGTGTCGCCGAACACCACCGCGACCTGGCCGGGCTTGGTCTCCCACATGATGCCGAGGTCGGTCCCGTCGACCTGCCAGCGCATATCGGTGCGGTTGACCGAGCCGTGGCCGGTCACCTGGTTGACCAGTTTCACGTTCTCGACCGTGCGCGGTGCGGGCGCGGCAACGACCGCGCCCGGGTCGGTCGACGGGTGCACCGGATGCGGCGGGGGCTCCGGCGCGGGCGGTTCGCCACCGGGAATCGGGATCGGAATCGGTTCGGGTTCCGGATTGATATTGATATTCGGCAGATTGAACGGACCGGAATTCGACCCCGAGCCCGTGCCGGACCCGGAGCCGGACCCGGTGCCCGAGCCACTGTTCGAGCCGGATGCCGAACCGGAGCCGGGTGCGGATTCGCCCGGCGCGGAGGGGTCCTCGGTCGGCGGCGGTTTCGGCGTATCGCGAATATCCGGGCACGGGTTGCGGCACGGGTCCGCGGGCAGGGGCTGCGGCACGATACGGGTGTTGTCCGGTCGCGGACCCGGGACGGGAACGGGCACGATCTCGGGCACCGGCACCGGGATATCGATGCGCGGCGGAAGGATCGGCGGCGCAGGCGCATTCGGATCGGGCTGGCGGGCCAACGGATCGAAACCCGTTTCGCCGCACGCGTTCTTCGGCGGTGGCGCCCACGGCGCGAGTTCGGCCGAGGCCGGCGCGGGTGCGACCGTGCCGAACACCAGCAGTCCGGTGACCGCGGGCGTGAAAAACGCCGAGACACAGCGCTTTCCGGTGCGGGTGACGCCGCGCGCCGCCGCGGGTCGGCCGGCAGCAGCTCTCCCCCTCGCGTTGTTCCCGAACACCGCACTCCTCGACTACCACTCGCACCGCTGGTGACATGCACTGTCAGTCACCGCATCAGCTGGGACCGAGCACAGCGGCTAACAATCTAACCGATCACTCGGATCGCGTCTGCGAACATGCGGAACCGCGTGGCGCGCGCCGGCGGCTGTTCACCGCGATCGCCGCGATACCCAGCGCGTACAGTCCGGCGCCCGCCGCGACCACCCCGAGGGAACGGCCGTCTGCGGGAATGACCAGGGCGGTCACGGCGACGGCGACCACGAACGTGATGTTGAAAATCGTGTCCTGCAGGGCGAATACCTGTCCGCGCCGGGCGTCGTCGACATCGATCTGCAGGGTCGCGTCGCCGGTCAGTTTCACCATCTGCCCGGCCAGGCCGAGCAGGAACGCGCCCACCAGCAGCAGTTGGTGGGCGCGGTGTTCGGCCGCACCGGTGGCGACGGTGATCGGCGGCACCAGTGTCGCCTGCACCAGCAGCGCCGCCGACAGACCGGCGACCACCGTGCGCGGGCGCCCGAGGCGCGGAATCAGCAGCGGCGTCAGGACCGCGGCGGCCAGCATGCCCGCGGCGACCGCGGTGATCGCGACGCCGAAGCCGACCAGCCCCGAACTCGCCGACATGCCGGATTCGTTGGGGCGGCGCAGGACCAGCACCATGAGCAGGGTGTTCGCGCCGAAGACGATGCGGTGGGTGCCGACCCCGATCATCGCGGTGGTGCAATCCCGCGATTCGGCGACCGCGCGGGCGCCGGTGCGCAGCCCGGTCAGCACGGCCCGCACGGATTCGGCGGCCGCACCGCGCCCGGCCGCCCCGATGCGATGTTCGGGTCCGAGTTGGTGTCGCGCGAAACCGATCGCCGCGACCGCCGAGATCACCGACCCACAGGCACTGGCCGCCACCGCGACACCGCTCGCGACATCGCCCGCTCCCATCGCGCCGATGATCGCCACCGCGGCCGCGGCTCCCGCTCCGGCACATCCCGACGCCACCGTGGCCAGCACCGAGTTCATCGGCACCAGCCAGCGCTGTTCCAGCACCCGCGGCAGCGACGCCGAGATCCCGGCCAGGACGAATCGGCTGATCCCGACCACCGCCAGTGCCAGCAGCAACAGCGGCGTATCCCGGATTCCGGCCGACAGCCCGACCGCGGCCACCACGATCAACGCCGCCCGCAGCGCGTTGGCGACCAACAGCACCATCCGGCGGTCCCAGCGATCCAGCATCGCTCCGGCATACGGCCCGATCACCGAATACGGCAGCAGCAGTACCGCGAACCCGCCGGCGATCGCCAGCGGGTCGGTGGCACGTTCGGGATTGAACAGAATCGCACCCGACAGCGCTGCCTGAAACATTCCGTCGCCGAACTGCCCGGAGAACCGGATCAGCGCCAGCCGCGGCATTCCGGGCCGGCGGACGGCGGCGGCCACCGCGGCCCGCCGCGCAGCGTCGGGTCGCATTTCGGTTCACCTCCGGATCAATGTGCGGGGCCGGTGCACAGCCACGGTAGAATCTACCCGGCGGCCTCGACAGCAGCTCGAGAGGAGGACCCCCGTTGTCCACACTCACGACACCACACATCGATGTTCATCGCGCCGGCGATCGCATGAAAACCCGTGTGGCATGGCTGGATTCGAAGCATTCGTTCTCCTTCGGCGAGCATTACGATCCGGAGAACACCCATCACGGGCTGCTGCTGGTGAACAACGAGGACATCGTGTTGCCGGGCGAGGGATTCGACACTCATCCGCATCGCGATATGGAAATTGTCACCTGGGTTCTGAACGGTTCTCTGGTCCATCAGGATTCGCTGGGACATGCCGGTGTCATCTATCCCGGATTGGCGCAGCGAATGAGTGCCGGAACCGGAATTCTGCATTCGGAAAAGAATGATTCGTGGCGGCTCCCGCCCGAACAGGGCGGCACGTCTCCGCATTCCGAACCGGTTCATTTCGTGCAGATGTGGGTAGTACCGGACGAGCCGGGAATTACTCCCGGATATCAGCAACTGGAAATCGATGACGAACTGGACCGCGGCGGCCTGATCACGGTCGCCACGGGGATGCCGCGCTACCGCGATCGAACCGCGATCGCGATCAGCAGCAGCCATTCCGCCCTGCACGTCGGGCGCATGCCCGGCGCGGCGGGAACCGGTGCGGGGCAGGCGATCACCCTGCCCGAGGCGCCCTACCTGCATGTCTTCGTCGCCCGCGGCGAGGTCGAGATGGAGGGGGTCGGAACCCTCTACGAGGGCGACGCGGTGCGGATGACCCGCAGTGGCGGGCAGCGCATCGTCGCCGACGTTCCGGCGGAAGTCCTGGTGTGGGAAATGCACGCACGTCTCGGCGGCCAATAGAGTCGGTAGACCCAGCCGTCGAGGCACGTGCGTCCGAGGAGAGGACAGCGATGACCGAGAATCCACCGCCCGGGAACTACCCCCCGCCGGAACCGTATCCGCAGTCCGGCGGTGAACAACCCGGGCGCTCGGGCGAGTATCCCGGCCACTCCGGCGAATATCCCCAGCAGCCCGGCCAGTACGCCCAGCAGCCCGGCCAGTACGCCCAGCAGCCGGGACAGTATCCGGGCGGATATCCCCCGCCGCCCGCGGGCGGCTATCCCGGCCCGCCGGGACAGGGCACGTGGGAGCAGCCCAAGGGCAAGGGGCTGGCGATCACGGCGCTGGTCCTCGGCATCATCGCCCTGCTGACCTGCTGGACGGTGCTGGGTGGCATCCTGTTCGGCCTGGTCGCCCTGATCTTCGGCATCATCGCGACGGTCAAGGCGCGGCGCGGAACCGCGGCCGGGGGCGGTATGGCGATGGCCGGTCTGGTCCTGGGACTGCTCGGGCTGATCGCCGGAATCGTGATCGCCGCGATCGGGGTCAACTTCTTCGTCAACAACGGTGGCAAGGACTTCCTCGACTGCGTGAACAAGGCCAACGGCGATCAGTCGAAGATCGACCAGTGCCAGCGTGATTGGAATCAGACGCTGGAGAACAAGTACAGCGTGACGCTGAGCCCGCGGCCGACCTCCTGAGCGGGGTCAGTACGGGTCCGGCCGGCACTGGCGGGTTGCGGTGAGCACCTCGGCCAGTTCCGGCCGGTAGTCGCTGTGCGGTGAATCGATCCAGACCCGGTATCCGGTGCGTTCGTCGGCGGGTGAGGGCAGCACGATCGTGGTGCCCGGGGCGACCAGTGCGGCGCAGCGATGGAACATATCGGAGGCGATGGCGGCGTCGGTCGCCGATTCGTCGACGTGTCCGGTGAGGAACGTCCAGCGTGCCGAACGCGGATGTCCGATGATCGGCCCGCGATGTCCGCGCACGGTGAGGTATTCGCGAATGGGAGCTCCGAGGGCGGCCGGCACGGTGATCGCGCCGACCGGGCCTATTTCCAACAGGATGCGACCTCGAACCGGTTCGACGATGCCGTAGAGCCCGTTCTCCTTGCGGTAGCGACGACAGCGGACCAGGGCTTCTTGGGTGACAGCGCGCGGCGCGGTGGTGATGGTGGTGATATTCGGTTCGATCGCGCCGGCCAGCGGGTCGCGCGTGCTCATGGCGAACCTCGTCTCGTCGTCGAGTGCAGTGCCACCGATACGCAGACCGTATCGCCGTACAGTTGAAATGACAATAGTCACGGGCGTGTCGCGGCGGCCGGCGTACTATCTGCCCGCATGGCCCCTCCCTCGCCAGTGGTCGCTCGATGGGAATTGGTCCGCCGTCTGCGCGAACTTCGCGAACACCGTGGCTTCGACTCGGCCGGCTTCGCCCGCGCGGTCGGCTTCACCCCGGCGAATTGGTCGCATGTCGAGAAGGGCCGCCGGGTGCTGACCGCCAACACCATCGGCCCGGTGCTGGATCTGCTCGCCGTCGATGAGCGGGAACGCGCGGAACTGCTCGCCTTGCTGGCCGCCGGGAAAGAGCGTGGCTGGTGGACCCGATCGGGCCTGATCGGCCCGGAACTACAGCGCTACTACGGGATGGAATACGGCGCGGACAGTATTCGCAGCTACGACAGCCTCGTGATTCCGGGTCTGTTGCAAACCGAGGCGTATGCGCGGGCGCTGATCGCCGCGGACGTGATGATTCGCCCGGCACAGGTCGAACAGCTGGTCGCGATGCGGATGCGGCGCCGCAAGCGGTTGCACGGGCACGACCCCGTCGCCCTCACCGCGGTGGTCGGTGAGGCGACGCTGTTGCAGCAGGTCGGCGGCCAGGTCGTGCTGTGCGCACAGTTGGAGTATCTGGCCGGGCTGTTGCGCACCAGGCCGAACGTGGACATCCGGGTCATCCCGTTCGCGGCTCCCGACGGCGCGATCCTCGGCGGGGCGAGTTTTCATCTGCTGGACTTCGCCTCCGAATACCTGCCGACCTTCGGCTGGGCCGAGAGCGCGGTCTTCGGCGGACCGGTCGACAATCCCGAACAGGTTCACGATCTGGCGTTCGCATTCGTGCGAGCGCTCGATCAATCCCTCACTCGCACAGAGTCATTGGCGCTGATCGAGAAATACGCAGCCATGTAAACTCTGCCCATGCCCACCCCCGCGAGGTATCGGCCGGAGGTCACGTCCTGGTTCACCTCCACGCGCACCAACAACGGCAATCAGTGCGTCGAGGTGCGTTTCGACGGTGACGCGGTGCTGATCCGCGACAGCAAATACCGCCGCGCCTCCGCGAACAGGCCCGAACTCGAGCCGGTGATCACCGTCGACGCCTCCGCCTGGATGACATTCCTCCACCTGGTCCTGCACGGTGGCAGCGAAGGCGACCTGCAGATTCGCCCGGCCGCGGACGGCGGCGCGGTACTGGTCCACGACACCACTGAGCTGTCCTTCACCCGCGGCGAGTGGCAGGCATTCCTGGCCGGCGCCGGGGACGGCGAATTCGACCGCATCCCGGCGGCCACCGCTGCTCAGGGCTGAATGCGGCGGCGGCGCGACGCCGTCGTCGGCATACTGGAGGTCGTGACTTTCGACGTGACGACTCCCTCGGGCATCGATCTGACCTATCGCGACGACGCTGTGCGGGTGCAGGACGACCTGTTCGCGCACGTCAACGGCAAATGGCTGGACACCTACGACATCCCCGCCGATCGCGCGGTCGACGGAGCGTTCCGTACCCTCTACGACCAGGCCGAACTGGACGTCAAGAAGATCATCCAGGATCTGGCGGCCGGAACCGCGGCGTCGGTGCCGGACGAGGAGGAGGCGCGCAAGATCGCCGACCTCTACAACAGCTTCATGGACGAGGAGGCGGTGGAGGCCGCCGCGCTCACCCCGATCGCCGCGGAATTGGCGGCGGTGCGCGAGGTGAGTGATCGCCGCGAGTTCGCTGTGCTGCTGGGCCGGCTGCAACGCACCGGTGTCGGCGGGGCGGTCGGCGCCTACGTCGATACCGACGACAAGAATTCGCAGCGCTATCTGGTCAACCTGACCCAGTCCGGGCTCGGGCTGCCGGACGAATCGTATTACCGCAACGACGATTACGCCGAGATCCGCACCAAATACGTCGAGCACATCCGGCGCATGTTCCAGCTGGCCGCGATCGAGTACGACCCGCAGCGCGTCTTCGAACTGGAACGCAAACTGGCCGCCGGACATTGGGACGTGGTGCGCCGTCGTGACGCCGAATTGAGTTACAACCTCACCACTTTCGCCGATCTCGCTGCCGCGAATCCCGAATTCGACTGGACCGCGTGGGCCGAGGCGCTGGCCGAGGGTGTCTCCGCCTCCGGACCCGAGTTGTTCGCCGAAGTGATTGTGCGCCAGCCCGATTACGCGCGTACTTTCGCGCAGTTGTGGGCCGCCGAGCCGCTCGAGGACTGGCAGGCGTGGGCGAGCTGGCGGGTGCTGCGGGCCCGAGCGCCGTATCTGACCGCCGCGGTGGTCGAGGAGAGTTTCGACTTCTACGGCCGCATTCTCACCGGCGCCCAGGAGAATCGCGAGCGCTGGAAGCGCGGCGTCTCGCTGGTGCAGGATCTGCTCGGCGAAGCGGTGGCGAAAATCTATGTCGCCGAACATTTTCCGCCCGAGGCGAAACAGCGTATGCAGGAGCTGGTGGCGAATCTGATCGAGGCCTACCGCCGCAACATCAGCGAACTGGAGTGGATGAGCCCGCAGACCCGCGAGGCCGCCTTGGCCAAGCTGGAGCGCTTCACCCCCAAGATCGGCTACCCCGGCACCTGGCGCGACTATTCCGCGGTTCGTATCGATCCCGCCGATCCGGTGGGGAACTACCGCAGCGGATATGCCGCCGACCACGACCGCGACCTGAACAAGCTCGGCGGCCCGGTCGATCGTGGCGAGTGGTTCATGACGCCGCAGACGGTGAACGCCTACTACAACCCGGGCATGAACGAGATCGTCTTCCCCGCGGCGATTCTGCAACCGCCGTTCTTCGACATGAACGCCGACGACGCCGCCAACTACGGCGGCATCGGTGCGGTGATCGGGCACGAGATCGGCCACGGCTTCGACGATCAGGGCAGCAAGTACGACGGTGACGGCAATATGGTCGATTGGTGGACCGAGACCGATCGCTCCGAATTCGGTAAGCGCACGAAGGCGTTGATCGACCAGTACAACCAGTTCGAACCGAAGGCGCTGCCCGGTCACAAAGTCAACGGCGAATTCACCATCGGCGAGAACATCGGCGACCTGGGTGGGCTCTCGATCGCGTTGGAGGCCTACAAGATCTCACTCGACGGCGCGGAGCCGCCGGTGATCGACGGACTGACCGGGCTGCAGCGAGTGTTCTTCGGCTGGGCGCAGGTGTGGCGGACGAAGGCCCGCGACGAGGAGGCGATCCGCCGGCTGGCCGTCGACCCGCATTCTCCGCCGGAGTTCCGGTGCAACGGTGTGGTCCGCAATCTGGACGGTTTCCACGAGGCGTTCGGTGTCGAACCGGGTGACGCGTTGTATCTGGAACCTTCCGAGCGCGTGCGGATCTGGTAGCTACCGCGGCAGCTTCGGTTCGATCTGCCGGTCGTAGATGGTCTGCAGGCGATCGGTGATGTCGGCGAAGGCCGATGTCACATCCCGGTTCTGCAGTCCGATCTGTTCCAGCCCGGTGCCGATGATCTGATCGGCGCCGGGCAGGAACACCCGGGCGTAGTCCTGTGAGCGGGTCAGCGGCAACTGATCGACGGCGGTCGCGAAATTGCGGTTGGCGGCGAGGAATTGCTGTTCCGACGGATCGTGCACCGCCGACTTGCGCACCGGAATATAGCCGGTGGCCTGCGAAAAGTAGGCGGTGTTCACCGGATTCGTGATGAACTCGACGAAGCGCAGGGCATTGGCCTTGCGTTGATCGGAGATGCGCGACGGAATCGCGAGTCCGGCACCGCCGGTGGTACATCCCGGTCCGTCGGGATGCGGCAGGAACGCGGTGGCGAAGTCGAGTTTGCCCGCCGCATTGGCGACGATGCCCTTGATGTCGCCGGTGGAGGTGATGGCCGACCCCACCACTCCGGTGCCGAAATCCACGGCCAGCTGCGGGCGGATGGCGCCGTAGCGCTTGCGATTGATCATGTCGCGCAGGAAGTTTCCCGCCTCGACCGTGCGGGGGTCGGAGAACTTCAGGGTCCACCGATCCGAGTAGGCGCCACCGAAGGTCCAGTTCGGTCCCTGAAATGTCCAGGCCAGGTAGTTCTTGGCGTCACCCCAGCCGTGTGCCCATTTCCCCGCGCCGATGGCGCGTTGCAGTTCAGGTCCCCATTCATCGAACTCCTGCCAGCTCTGCGGGCCACGGTCGGGCAGTCCGGCGCGGGCCCACAGGCCGCGGTTGTAGCAGAAGATCTGCGTCGAGCGCGCATACGGCAATGCCCAGAGCTTGCCGGCGAACCGGTAGTCGTCCACGAAGCTGTCGACGTAGTCCGCCAGCGGCACCGCGGCGGCGGCGATGTGCTCGTCGAGCGGTTCGATCGCCTTGTTCAGCGCGTAGTTGAACCACCAGACATCCGAGAGCACCACCACATCCGGCAGCGCACCGCCGGTGAGCGCGGCATTGAACTTCTGCGCGACCTCTTCGTAGTTGCGCCCGGCGTCCACGAGCTTCACCGTCAGATCGGGATGCTGTGCGTGGAACCGGTTGATCAGCTCGGTTTCCTGATTCTTCGAGGTGCCCGGATGATTCGACCAGAAGATGATCGTGTTCGGGTCGCCGCCGGCTCCGGTGTTGCCGCCCATCCCCGCACACGCCGACAGGGCCAGTCCGGCGGCCGCCGAGGTGGCGGTGAGAAATCCGCGGCGGGTCAGTGTGCGCGGTCGGGTCACGGCACTCTCCTCGAGCGAATCAGCCTTTGACGGCACCGGTGGTGAGGCCCTTGATCATGTGCCGCTGCAGCAGCACGAACACCACCAGAATCGGCAGCATGGTCAGCAGGGTTCCGGCCATCACCGGCCCCCAGTTGGTGACACTGGGATTTTCGGTGTTCTGTAGCAGCGTCAATCCCACGGGCAGGGTCGCGACGCCGGCATCGTCGGCCATCAGGAACGGCCACAGGTATTCGTTCCACTCGTTGACGAGCGTGACCACCGCGAACGCCACCATCGTCGGGCCGGACATCGGCAGCACCACGCGGACCAGCAGCTGCCACCAGTTCGCGCCGTCGATGCGTGCCGCCTCGATCACCGAAACCGGCAGGGAGAGAAAATGATTGCGCATCAGGAAGGTGCCGAATGCCACGCCGCACAGCGGCACGATGATGCCCAGCAGCGTGTTGCGCCATCCGACCTGGGCGATCAGGGCGTAGTTGGAGATCACGGTGATCTGGTTGGGCACCATCAGGGCGGCGATGATGGCGAGGAAGATCAGCGTCTTACCCGGAAAGCGCAGGAACACGAGGCCGTAGGCGCTGAATACGCCCAGCGCGAATTTGACCGCCGAGACGACGGCGGTGACGATGAGCGAATTGCGCAGGAAGGTCCAGAACGGCAGCGTGGTCGTGGCCTCGCGATAGTTCTCCGGATGCCAACTGCGCGGCCACCACACCGCCGGCTGGGTGTAGATATCGGGTCGCGCTTTGAACGAGGTGATCAGAATCCAGAACAGCGGCACCCCGACGACGATCAGCACGCACACCATCGCCGCATAGCCGAAAACCGTTGCCAGCAGGCGTTTCCGCTGCCGGCTGCGGGTGGCGGGCGTTGTCGTCGTGCTCGTCATTCGTCTCGATCCATCACTCGCACCTGGATCAGCGTGATGATCAGCAGCACCACGAACATGATCGTCGCGACCGTGGCACCGTATCCGGCGCGGAAATTACGGAAGCTCTCCTGGTAGACCTGATAGACCATGGTGGTCGTGCCGGTGCCCAGTGGTCCGCCGCGCGTCATCACGTTGATGATGTCGAATACCTGCAGGGAATTCAGCATGACCGTGATCGACAGGAAGAACGTCGTCGGCCGCAGCTGCGGCAGCAGTACCCGGGTGAAGGTGGTCCAGCGTCCCGCGCCGTCGATCGCGGCGGCCTCCAGCAGTTCTCGCTGTACCCCCTGCAGTGCGGCGAGATAGATGACGAAGGTGTAGCCCAGGTTCTTCCAGATGTAGGTCACCGTCACCATGAACAGCGCCCAGTGCGGATCCTGATAGAAATCCGGCACATTCGTGATTCCGATGCGGTGCAGCAGATCCTGCACCAGCCCGAAGCCGGGATCGAAGATGAACTGGAACGCCACCCCGACCGCCGCGCCGGAGATCACGAACGGCGCGAAGATCACCGAGCGAACCACATTGCGGCCGAACAGTTTCCGATCGAGCAGCAGAGCCAGCGCGAGGCCCAGCGCCATACTGCCGCCGACCGCGAAGACGGTGAAGATCACGGTATTGCCGACGATCTGCCAGGTGTCCGCCCGCGTCCACCACTCGCGGTAGTTGCGGACTCCGATGAAGTGCGCGAAGGGTTCGGCGAGATTCCAGTCGGTGAACGACAGCCGGATGTTGTCGACCAGCGGGCGGTAGACGAACAGCCCGAGCAGCACCAGATTCGGCACGACCAGCACCAGAAACAGCCCGTAGTCGCCCCACGGCCGCCGCCACAGACCGCGCTGCCGATTCTGGGGCAATACCCGTTCGGGCGGTCGGCGCACATTCGCAGCCTGCCGCTCTCGTGCGAACACGCGGTGAAGTCCCGTCGCCGGGCGTTTGAACGATGTGCGCGAACTCCGGTCGGCGAGGGTGGTCTCCGACACCCGGGTCATGCGCCGAATACTAAGTGGCCGAGCGCGTCCACCGGTGGGATTCGGCGACAGTGCGCCGTGCGCAATGCCGCGGCAACGACAACGGCCCCAGAGCACAATCGCTCCGGGGCCGCTATCGGACAACGTCGCATCTAGCTCCAGTCGCCCATACCGTCGCCGGCGCTGAAGTTTCCGGTGGAGTTCGTCACCACCACGGGATCACCCTTCTGCGCGTTCTCGAAGAACCACTGGGCATCCTCGGTGCTGACGTTCAGGCAGCCGTGGCTGGAGTCGGACACACCCTGCTGGGCGAGCGACCACGGGGCGGCGTGCACGAAGATGCCGCTGTTGGACAGCCGGGTCGCGTACTCGACCTCGAGCTTGTAGCCCTGCGGATCGGTGATCGGAACCCCGTAGGTCGAGGAGTCCATGATCATCTTCCGGTTCTTCTCCCCGACGTAGTAGGTGCCGTTGGGGGTTTCGTGGTCCTTCTTGCCCATCGAGGTCGGCATGGTCTTGATGACCTCGCCGTTGCGGGTGACGGTGATCGTGTGGGTCGCGTCGTCGGCGGTGGCGACGACCGCATCGCCCACCTTGTAGGCGACCTTGGTGCCGCCGGCCTCGACGGTGATGTCGGAGTTGGCGGGCCAGAACTCCTCCGGCCGCCACCGCACCTGCTTGTCACCGCGCCAGTAGAAGTGGCCGTGGGTGGCGTTGCTCGAGGTGATCCGGATGGCCTTCTCGGCCGCGGCGTGGTCGCCGACCGGATCCTTGAAGTTGATGATGATGGGCTGCGCGACGCCGACCACGTCGCCGTCGCCGGGGCTGATGCTCGGCGCGGCGAAATTCGCCTGCGGCAGCGGCGGCGGGTTCTTCACCGGCGCGGCACCGGGCTCGGGCTGCGGCGCCTGCACGACAGCGGGAGCGCCGGGAACATCGGGTCCACCGGGCCACAGCGGCGCTGCCGAGGCGGGCGCCATGGCGATGGCACCGGCGGCGGTCACCGCCAGGGAGGTCGCCGCGAGGGCTAACAGGCCGGTCCGCTTGGACAGGCTGGTCTCGTCCCGAACGGGCTTCCGACAGGTTGTGGTGCGCACAGCCGTTTCGTCCTCTCCCACCTAGATCGCGCGCCACGGCGCACAGGAATATTCGCGCGCGGGTGCGCGAATGGTCTATCAGGCCCCGGCCCGGCATCCATTACTACATCTCTCGCGGGCATCGGCCAATTGCGTTCCGCCAGTTATGAAGTCCGCATCGCGCGTGTGCGATGCGTCACCATGGGCAGGCGGCGTAGTGGTGACAGGGTGAAAGTCCCGTTCGCATCGGCGAGTCGGGTTCGAGGTCCGGACGGGCGGAGGAGAGCCGGATCGATACCCAGCAAACCTCATTGTGAGGTAAATCACCTCATGAGTGGCGGATTCCCTCCACCCTGAAGCGGATTCCGCGGTGTGGACCGGTCGCGATGTTGTGCGGCACCGAGCGCGGAATTCGGCCATGACGATAGCGTGGGAGCAGCGACAACTCGACGCGAGAGACGATGGTGGCCAGCGCGATCCGCAGCTCGTAGTCGGCCAGGGTGGCGCCGAGACAGCGCCGATGGCCGCCGCCGTAGGGCAGGTATTCGAACGGCCCGTACCGGCGATCCAGGAACCGCTCGGGCCGGAACCGGTCGGGCTCGTCCCAGGTGCCGGGATCGGAGTGCACGAGCGGAATCGCGACCCCCATCGTGTCCCCCTCGGCCAATTCCACTCCGCATACCGTGTGCGGTGCGGTCAACCGCCGCAGCACGATCGGCACCGGCGGATGTAGTCGCAACGTCTCCTGGCACACGGCACTCAGATACGGCAGGCCGGCCAGATCCCCGGGATCGGCGTCGGGCCCCACCGCACCCAATTCGGCGCGCAGCCGGGCCAGCACGCCGGGATCGCGGTGCAACCGGAACAGCGCCCACACCAGACTCGTGGCCGTGGTCTCGTGACCGGCCACCAACAGGGTGCGCAGTTGTTCGCGCAGATCGGCGTCGCTCACGCCGCTGCCGTCGTCGTGGCGGGCGCTCGACAACACACCCAGCGCGCCGTCACCGGGCGTACCGGTAGCCCGCCGGGCCGCGATGTCGGCATCGAGCAGCGCGTCCAGCCGGGCGCGCGCCCGGGCGAACCTGTCCCACGGTGACAACCCGAATGCGCTGTGCCGCAAGGCGGGAACGAGCATCAGCGGCCCGGTGAAGGCGGTGAGAAACTCGCCGACCGCCGCGGTGTAGGTGTCGCGCCGGTGCGGGTCGTCGGCCCCGAAGATCAGGGTGAGGATCACCCGCAGCGTCAGCGCCCGCGCCGCCACCCGCGCATCGACCACCGTCCCCGGCGACCACGCCGGACCGGTGCCGGCGCCGGACAGCTCATCGCGGGTGCTGTCCCGAATTACCGTGCCGTACTGTGCAATTCGAGCGCGATGAAATGCGGGCGTCAGCACCGTCCGATCGCCGCGATGCCGCTGATCACGAGCGAGTATCAATGAGGCCGAACCGATCAGCGGTTCAATGGGATTCGGTTGCGGCGGATGCAGAATTCCGATCGGCGACCGAAGTAATTCCTTTGTGCCGCCGGGTGTTCCCGTGAACAATACCGCGCCGAATCCCGGGAACCGGACCAGAAACGGATCACCGTCGTGCGCGCGACGCAGCCGGAAGTAGCGATCGAAATCTATTCCGGCCGCCAGCGCGTGCGCCGCGACCCACCGCGGCTGCCGGGGCGCGGCCCGTTCGCCGGAAATCTGCGGTGTGCGGTGCCGGCCTGCTGTAGCTGCGCGCATACCCAGCACACGAGACAGCCCGGCGCCGGGTTCGACGCGAGACGCGGTCCGCGCGCGCCGCCGTCAGCCGAGTGCCGCGCGGGCCTCCGCGGCCAACCGGGCCAGGCGCCCGTCGCCGATCGTATTCAGCGCATTACCCAGGCGATTGGTGACGAAGGCGACCGACATGCCCGATTCCGGATCGGCGAACGCACCGGAACCACCCACGCCGTAATGGCCGAACGCCCGGCGCAGCGGGCGCCGGGAGGCGATCGGTGGCCGGTGGTATCCCAGCGTGAACGGCACGGGTACGCCGATGACGTAGTCGCGATGTTCACTGCGCTGCACATGGTTGATGTTCTCGATGGTCTCCGGGCGCAGCAGCGGTTCGCTCCAGGTCCGGTCCGGCAGCAGCACCCGGCCCTCGTTCGCCAGGGCCCCGTACATCCGGGCCAGGGCACGAGCGGAGAACACCCCGTTGAAGCCGGGCATCACCGCGTCGTGCACTCGCGAATCGCCGACCAGCACATCGAAGCCGGCCGGCATCCCGGCCTCGGCGATCGCACCCACTGCGCGGCTGCGGGCGATCACCTTCGAGGCGGTATCCCAGCGCAGCCCGGGTATGCGCAACCGCGGGAAGGTGCGGGCGATGCGGTGCCGCTCGGATTCGGGCACCCGGTACCAGAACTCCTCGGTCCGAAGCGGTTCGGCGATCTCGTGCCGCAATACCTCGGTGAACGGCTCACCGGTCGCGCGCTGCACGATTTCCGCGACCAGCCAGCCGAAGGTCACGGCGTGATACCCCGACCCCTGCAACCGGCGCGGATCCGGTTCGGCGGCCGCCAACGCCGCGATCATCGCGTCGTAGTCGAGAATGCCGTCGGCGTCGGCGGCCAGGCCGCGCACCTTGTGCAGTCCCGCGCGATGGGTGAGCACCTCCCGTACGGTGATGTCCTGTTTGCCGTTCGCGGCGAATTCCGGCCAGTAGTCGGCCACCGGCGCGTCGTAATCGACCAGCCCGCGTTCGGCGATTCGATGCAGCACCGTGGTGACCACACCCTTACCGGTGGAGAAGCTCAAGGCCACCGTGTCGGACTGCCAGCGCTGATCCGGCGCCGACCATCCGGCCCACACATCGACGACAGGCCGCCCGTGCAGGAATATCGCGAACGCGCCCCCGCCCCGGTTGGGCCGCGGGAACATCCGGAAGAAATGGTGCACGACCGGCACGAATCGCGGGTCGATGACCATCTGCTGTGCGTCGTCGGTATCGGCGGTCCGCGCCACCCGGGCCGATTCCGCCTCGTCTGCCTGCTCCGAACGTGCCGGATCCACCGTGTGTCGACCTCCTGCCGCCGCGTGGTCGCGGCGTCGTTACCCCTACCCGTCAGGGTAGGGCAGCCCGGGAATCGTGCTCAGTGCCCGCCGGGACCTGCCACAGCCCGAACGGCGTCGCGAGACAGAGCGCGCCCGTCCGCGAATCCCATGCCAGTGCCGCCGAGCCGAGACAGACCGTGCTGCGCTCACCCGAAACCACCTGCGCCTGTGAGCCGTTCATCGCGAAGGAGAGTCCGATCCGGCCGGGGACGGCCTCCGGCGCGAGCGAGGTGAAGGCGAGGGCGTCGGGACCCATACCGACCGCGACCGGCAGCCCGGCGGCGCCCTCACTGGCCCCGACCCCACCGCCGGCGCCCAGGCCGAGGGCGATCGCACCCGTGGTTGCCTTGGCATAGCCGACACCATCGATTCCCGCCGAGCGAGCGTGCCCGGATTCGTCGCCCATCGCGCGGCACGCCGTGGTACCGGCGACGATCGTGATATCGCGGGTGCGGTCGGTATCGCAGTGCACGGTGGTTGCCGAGGCGGTGCCGGTGGCCCAGCACACCGCGGCCCCGGCCGCGACGGCCCAACCTGTGATCGCGCTCATCACCTTCACGGAGTGCTCCTTTCGGGCCGGCAGCCCTCACCATAACCGCACCCCGCGGCGGCCGACCCGATCCGCGCCGCGCGGCCGGTCCCGCCCGGGGCACGGAAAACGGGCGGCGACTCCGGTGTGATACCCGAATCGCCGCCCGTTACCAGGGTCGTCGTGCCACCGATCAGATCGGCGCGAAACCCGCCCCGGCGCCACCGCGCCCGTTCATGTCATTGACGATCGCCGTCATGTTGGTGCCGACCTCGGGCCCGAAGCAGGCCACCGCCAGGTAGGCGTTCACCATGCCGACCAGGGTGGAGCCCATCACGACGGGAGCGCCGGAGTCGCCCTCGACCACACACATCTCCGACCATGTCTCGTCGGTCTGGAAGATGTCGCCGAAGGCCAGGCCGCAGGTGTTACCGGTGGTCCGGCCTTCCTTGCAGACGATGCTGGGGAACTGGGCCGGCGCCCCGATCCCGGTGATCGTCACATTGCCGATCCGATTGACCGGAGTGACGTGGCCCGGATCGAACTGGATGACCGCATAGTCCAGATCGTGATTGGAATAGACGAAATGTCCGATCACGCCCGCGCCGCGGTCCTGTTCGGACCACACCTCGGAACCCGCCTCGCCGCAGTGACCGGCGGTCAGGCCGACCAGGCGGCCACCGGCGTCGTGGCCGATGGTCGTCACGGTGCACTCGAACTGGTTGTCGATGATGATGCCGGAGCCGCCGCCGATCACCGGCGATCCGGGACCGGCTTGCGCGACCCCCGCGCCCGTCCCGAGCAGCGCCGCGCCCAGAGCTACGGCGAAGGCGGCACGAGCCGCCCTGACGAGTGTGTTGAACATTTCCCTCCAGACGTCGGAAGTCCGCACGATATCAGCCTTGTCGCACTACATCCTTGCAGTTGTCGGGCCGGAGTGCGCCCGGTATGCGCATGCAGTTTGCTGGATCGATGCCGTGGCCGCGCGACGACACCTACGAGGCCGGCCGGATGCGACACCTGCGCGCGACGACAGCTGTTTCGCGGGTACTCGCTATAGGCTTTCGTCAGTATTCGGGGGCAAATCTTAATAACGAGAATTTCAATCCGATAAAACAGGTATTGGATCTCGAGTTGGACATCCGATCAGTAAACTAGAACCTGTTCTAGGAAATGGTCGTGTTCTTTGTGATCGATACCAGTCGGGTGTGCCCGATCACAGGCCCGGAACCAACGTGATCTGGGTCTATGACCACAGCCACACTTTGTGCTGTGTTTTTCCTAACTCCGTAGTAAGGTGCCTCAAGCGAAACAGTCGTCGGGGCGGGTAACCGGCGTCGAGAGGGGTAGCCAGTGCAAGTCACCAACGGTCCGGACGGGTCGGGGGCAATTAGTTCACCATCGAGAACGAGTGCCGCGGCGGACTGGACGAAGGCGTACTGGCAGGATCACCCCAAGCGGTCTCTCGAGACCTTCGGCCGACAGATCACGATGGGCTTCTCCGCGGTCGCGGAACTGTTCGTCGCCATCTTCCGGCGTCGCTTCCCGTTCGGTGAATTCGTCCGGCAGTGCGCATTCATGGCCAGCGTCGCAGCGGCCCCTACCTTGCTGGTCGCAATTCCGATCGGCGTCATCGTCTCCATTCAGGTGGGTTCGGTCGCGCAGCAGGTCGGCGCCACCTCGTTCATCGGCGCGGCCAACGGCCTGGGCATCATTCAGCAGGGCGCGCCGCTGGTCACCTCGTTGATGATCGCCGGTGCCGTCGGCTCGGCCATCTGCGCCGACCTCGGCTCCCGCACCATCCGCGAGGAAATCGACGCCATGAAGGTGATGGGTGTCGACCCGATGCGCCGGCTGGTGGCCCCCCGGCTCGGCGCCGCCATGCTGGTGTCGGTGCTGCTGTGCGGCTTCGTGATCTTCGTCGGCTTCCTGACCGGCTACATCTTCAATATCTTCGCCCAGAACGGCACCCCCGGCTCCTATATCGGCACGTTCGCGTCGTTCGCGGTGACCAGCGATTTGCTGGTGGCGTTGATCAAATCGCTGATCTTCGGCCTGCTGGCCGCGATCATCGCGTGTGATTCGGGCTTGAACACCCGCGGCGGCCCGGGCGGTGTCGCGAACTCGGTCAACACCGCCGTGGTGCTGTCCGCGCTGATGCTGTTCGGCACGAATCTGATCATCACGCAGATCTACAACGCCCTGTTCCCCCCACAGATGGTTTGAGCCGGTGTCGTCAACTTATGTTCCGCCGCTACTGCGGCCTCTACAGCGGATCCGCAGCTCCGCCGGCGCCCCGCGGGACTGGCTCGCGCGGGTCGGTCACCAGGTCTTCTTCTTCCTGCGCTCGATCGGCTCGATGCCGTTGGCGCTCAAGCACTATCCGAAGGAAGTCTGGCGGCTGCTCTCGGACGTCACCTGGGGTAACGGCAGCCTGATCGTCGGTGGTGGCACCATCGGCGTGGTTCTCATCCTCAGTGCCTTCGGCGGTATGACCGTCGCCATCCAGGGCTACACTTCGCTGAATCTGCTCGGATTGAGCCCGCTGACCGGTGCGATCTCCGCCTTCGCGACCACCCGTGAGCTCGGGCCCATGCTCGCCACCCTCGCATTCGCCGCACAGGCCGGCTGCCGGTTCACGGCCCAGCTGGGTTCGATGCGCATCGCCGAGGAGATCGACGCGCTGGAGTCGCAGGCGATCCGGCCGCTGCCCTACCTGGTCAGCACGCGGATGATCGCGGCGATGATCGCGATCGTGCCGCTGTACTGCCTGGCGCTGCCGGTCGCCTACCTGTCGTGTTCCATCACGGTCGGGTTCATCGGCGGCACGGCGTCGGGCACCTTCCAGCACTACTTCTATCAATTCCTGGTACCGCACGACGTGCTGTGGTCGTTGCTGAAAGCCATTCTCTTCGTGGCCATCACGACCTTCATCCAGTGCTACTACGGCTTCTTCGCCTCGGGTGGTCCCGAGGGCGTCGGTGTGGCCGCGGGCCGTGCGATCAAGCTCTGCATCATCGCGGTCGTCTTCGCCGACCTGTTCATGACGCTGGCCATCTGGGGAGTGAACCCGGGCATCAGGATCTCGGGATAGGGGCCTGAATATGATCATCGATCCGAGTGGCCGCGGACCGACGATGCGGCAGCTGCTCATCGCGGGCGTCTGCGGAATCGTCGTCGTCGCCGCGGCGCTGACGCTGCTGATGGCCCGCTACAAGGGCTACATCCTGAACCCGAAGGTGGAGGTCACCGCCAACCTGACCACCACCGGTGACGGCCTCCCCGCGCAGGCGGACGTGAAGTTCCGCGGCGTGCTGGTCGGCGCGGTCAAGGATGTGTCGGTGGCCGCCAAGGGCGAGCTGCAGCAGGTGCACATCAACATGAAGCCGGACTACATCTCCGATATCCCGGCCAATGTCACCGCCCGCGTCGTCCCCAGCAACCTGTTCGCCGTCACCTCGGTCGAACTGGTCTACAACGGTCCCGACAACGCCTCGCTGAAGGCCGGTTCGCAGATCGCCGAGGACCACAGCCAGGGCACCATCGCGCTGCAGGACACGCTCACCACGGTCCGCACGATTCTGAACAAGATCGACCCCATGCAGCTGGGCCGGGTGCTGAGCACCCTGTCCTACGCACTGGACGGCAGCGGCCGGGTACCCGGTTCCACCGTCGAGCGGCTGGACAACTGGTTCACCCAGGTCCGCGCCGCGGTGCCGAATCCGGAAGGCACGCTGAACGATTTCTCCGCCTCGTTCCACGCGCTCAACCAGTCCGCGCCGGATCTGATGACGACGCTGTCGGAATCGGTGAAGACCGCGCAGACCATCGCCGACAAGCGCAGTGAGCTGGCCGGTCTCATCACCGGCACCTCCGCGACCATCGACAAGGTCAACAACCTGTTCGCGCGCAACCCCGACGTCGGCAAGCAGCTGACCTCGGGCACCGGTGACATGTTCGGTGCGCTCACCGAGGACCCCAACGCGATTCCGCAGGCCATCGCGAGCTTGAACGCCTCGGTCCGCAAGCTGAGCACCACCTTCCACTGGGGTCCGCAGCAGCAGATGATCTGGAACGCGGGCCTGACCTTCACGCCGTACAAGCCGTACGACCGGTCCGACTGCCCCCGCTACGGCGACCTCGCGGCGCCGAGCTGTGGCACCGCCCCGGTGGTCTCCGATATCGGCCCGCCGACACCGGCCCTGAAGCCGCGCACGCTGGACGCCTCGCAGGGGCTGCCCAAGCTGCCGCCGATGCCGGGTCTGCCCGCCATCCCGGGCGTCACGACCGGTGACACCGCGCAGACGGCCGCTCCGCAGCAGGCGCCCAAGCCGGGCAACCCGTTCGCCGGAACTCCGTTGGAGGGTCTGTTCCCGCAGCTGCCGGGCCTGCCGGGTGCGCCCGCGGCCCCCGCGCCGCAGCCGGCTCCGGCCGCTGCTCCGGCGGCGGACGGGCAGAAGCCGGCCGCGGGGCCGATCGCCTACTACACCGGACGTGACGCGATGAGCGCGCTGCTCGGCCGGGAGCCGACGACTGCCGAATATCTGCTGCTGAGCTCGATCCTGAGGGGTGGAACCTTGCAAGTATCCGAAAGCGGTGCCAGCTGATGAGAGGTATTCGCAAACCGCTGATCGGGTTCGGTATCTTCGCCATCGTCTCGGTCCTGGTGACCGTGGTCATCTGGAATACGCTGGCGCGCACCGTGAACGGTTCCACACACAGCTATTCGGCGATCTTCACCGATGTGCTGGGCCTGCGGGAGGGCGACGACGTCCGGATGGCCGGCGTACGCGTCGGCAAGGTCACCAAGATCGAGGTCGAAGGGCAGCACCAGGCCAAGGTGTCGTTCATCGTGCAGAGCGATCAGACCGTGTACGGCAACACCAAAGCCCTTGTCCGATACCAGAATCTGATCGGCCAGCGCTATGTGGCGCTGGCGCCGGGCAACAAGGGTGACAATTCGGCACTGCGCAACAACGCGACCATCCCGGTCGAGCGCACCGAACCCTCGTTCGATATCTCGGGTCTGCTCAACGGTTTTCAGCCGCTGTTCGAAACCTTGCAACCCCAGCAGGTCAACGACCTGACCAACACCTTCATCCAGGCGTTGCAGGGCGACGGTGTGTCGCTGAGTTCGTTCATCACCCAGGCCGCCGCGGTGGCCGGTGACTTCCAGCGACGCGACGTCATCCTGGCCGACGTGATCACCAAACTGTCGGGCGTGATGTCGGGACTGGCGAAACGAGGTGATGAATTGGAGACACTGGTGACCCAGACCCGCGCGCTGATCGGCGGGCTCTACGAGCAGGGACAATCCCTGCAGGCGTCGACCGTCCAGATCGCGAATGCCACATCCTCTCTGGTGAATATGGTCGATCAGGTGCAGCCGAAGATCGCGGCCGCGCAGAACTCGTCCACCGACGCGCTGACCATGCTGATCAACAACGGCTCGAAACTGGATCAGGCCGCGATCGATCTGCCGGGCATCCTGGCCGATGTCGGCAAGTTCACCTCCGACGGCGCCTACGCCAACGCCTATCTGTGCACGCTGGACGTTTCGCTGTACGGGGTGCTGTTGCCGCGAGGTCTGGTCAGCCAGATCGGCGGACCCAACCACTCGGCGGTGTGCCGCCCATGACGACATTCGGTAGGCGAATCAGGAATCGTTTCGAGAGCAACCGCTTCTTCTGGCTCGGCGTCATCGGCGCCGTCCTCATCGTGGTGCTGCTCGTGGTCTCCAGCGGTTACAAGAAGCTGGGCGTCGGCACCAAGGACGTGCAGGCGGAGTTCGTGCAGACCGCCGGCGTCCAGACCGGTGACAAGGTCAACCTCGCCGGTGTGCCGGTCGGCACGGTCGCCGGGGCGAAACTCGAGGGTGACCACGTGCTGATCACCCTGCACGTGAACAACGACGTGAAGCTCGGCCCCGATGCCCGCGCCTCGATCAAGATGGCCACGCTGCTGGGTGCGCGCTACGTCGATCTCGACCCGGGCAACGGTAAGGGCTTGCCGGGCAATCGGATTCACAAGTCCAACACCAAGGTTCCCTACGACCTGGCCGACGTGGTGCAGATCGGCACCCCGAAGTTCGAGGCGCTCGACACCCAGAAGCTGGCCGAGTCGCTGAAGGTGCTCGGTGATCAGATCGACGGTTCGCCGCAGCTGACCGCACAGGCGCTCGACAGCGTCGGCGCGCTGGCCAAGACCATCAACGATCGGCGCGACCAGGTCGACGGTCTGCTCAAGGATTTGGACAAGGTCACCAAGATCCTCGGCGACAACCGCAACAGCCTGCTGCTGGTGATCACCCAGGGCGAGGCCATCGCCAGCCGGGTGATGGAACGCCAGGAGCTGCTCAAGCAACTGCTGAACAACACCGCGACCCTGACCAAGCAGTTGCAGCAGATCGGCGCGGAGAACAACAACCAGCTCGGACCGACCATCGAACAGCTGAACACGATGGCCCAGGGCCTGCAGAAGAACAAGGACAACCTGGACAAACTGTTGACGATCATGCCCGCCTCGCTGCGGCAGTTCAACAACGTGTTCGGCAACGGCCCCTACGGTGAGGTCGGTGTGCCGTGGCTGTTCCCGGACAACTGGTTGTGCTTCGCCCGAGTGATCGAGGGGTGCAAGGGATGATGCTGAACAAATGGCTGGCCCGTGCCACCAAGTCGGTCGCGATCGGCGCGGCCGTCCTGGTGGCCGGCAGCTGCGGTTCGGTGCAGAACGCGATGGGCGGTTCGACCCACATCACCGCCGACTTCCGCAATATCGCCGGCGTGTTCGAGGGCAATCCGATCACCGTGCTGGGGCTCGAGGTCGGCAAGGTCGACAAGATCATCCCCAAGGGTGAGTTCGTCGAGGTGCACATGACGGTGAACCACGACGTGGACATCCCGAAGAATGTGACGGCCGCGATCGTGTCGCCCTCGATCGTGACCAACCGGCACATCGAGCTGACCCCGCGGTACACCGGCGGGCCCAAGCTGCCGGACAATACGCACCTCACGGTGCAGCAGACCCGCACCCCGGTGGAACTGGACACGATGATCAAGACCATCGACCAGTTCACCGCCGCGCTGAAGCCGGCGCCGGGCCAGAGCCAGGGACCGCTGTCGGGCACGCTGCTCTACGACATGGTCAACGGCCAAGGTGAGCGGATCCGCGACACGCTCAACGCGCTCTCGGGTGCGTTGAAGGTCGGCGTCGACAACAAGGACGCCATCTCGACCATCATCATCAAGCTCAACGAACTGACCTCGATGCTGGCCGACAACGACCAGTCGGTACGCGAGTTCAGCAACAAGGTCACCCAGATGTCGTCGCTGCTGGCCGAGCAGGCGCCCGGTCTGCAGGCCACGCTGGATCAACTCAACGACTTCCTGTCCAACACCAGCGGCGTGTTCAGCCAGTACCAGAGCCAGTTGTCGGAGAGCCTCACCGGACTCACCAAGGTCACCGACCAGCTGCGGCAGAACGCGGCCGGCGTGGTCGAGACCGTCGACGTGGCGCCGCTGCTGCTGCAGAACCTGGACCGTTCGATGGACCGCAACCGCGGCTTCGTACGCCTGCACGCGGTAATCGGCACCGCACTGTCCGGCGAGATCGTCAGCCTGTTCTGTGAACGCATTCAGATGAGGGCCGACGGCTGCCGGACCGGCAAGATCGAGGATTTCGGGCCCGACCTCGGGTTGTCCGCCGCACTGTTGGGACTGACGAAATGACGGCATCGACGCGCCTGCGGCGCACCTGGCTCGCCCTCGGCGTCTCGGCGGCCGTGGCGGCCTCCGGCTGCGGTCTGACCGTGGAGAGCCTGCCGCTGCCCAAACCGGGGCAGTCCGGTGAGACCTACACCCTGCACGCGATTTTCGCCAACGCGCTCAACCTGCCCGATCAGGCCAAGGTCAAGATCGGTGGTTCCGATGTCGGTGTGGTCACCCACATCGCGACCAAGAACTACCAGGCCATCGTCGACATGAACGTCCGCAAGGACATCACGCTGCCGCGCGAGTCCACCGCCGAACTGCGGCAGGCCACTCCGCTGGGCGATGTGTTCGTCGCGTTGTCGAAGCCGAAGTCCGACGAGACCACGCCGATGCTGAAGGACGGCGACACCATCGGCATCGACCACACCTCGGCCGGTGCCACCGTCGAGGAACTGCTGCTCTCGGTCTCGATGCTGTTCAACGGCGGCGGCGTGGCCGCGCTGACCAAGCTGACCTCGGAACTGGATTCGGTGGTCGGCGGCCGGCCCGAGCAGCTCGCGAGCCTGATCAAGCAGATGACGAGTGTGGTCACCACGCTGCACGCCAACAGCGAGCGCATCGACAGCACGCTCAACGGCTTCGACGCGCTGACCAACACCATCGAGGCCAATCACGACCAGCTGGGCCAGGTGGCGGATTCGCTGCCGCAGATGATCGGCGCCATCGCGGAGAACAACAAGCAGATCGGCGATCTGCTCGGCAAGATCTCCACCACCAGCGCGGCGCTCGGCGATTACGCCGAGACCAGCCACGATCAGCTGGCGAGCCTGCTCGAGAACGTGCACAAGCTGATGGACGCGTTGTCGCGGGCCGGCAACGACCTCGGTCCGGCGCTGGACGCGCTGCACGAGATCCGGCCCAAGGTCGACGCGTCGTTCAAGGGCAACACCCTCGCCGTCGCCGCGACCCTGACCCAGCTCGACATCGGCCTGCTCACCGACCCGCCGCACAGCAAGTTCTGGGATCTGCGCGATCTGCAGGACATGGCGGGCAGTCTGATCCAGGTGCTGCAGATCGTCTACGGCCGAGTGACAGGGGGCCATCGATGAGCTGGCTGCTGCGACACAAACTGCTGATGTCCACGATCGGGCTGGTGATCGCCTTCGTCTTGGGCGCGACGTACCTGGCGGTGAACGTCATGCGGATCAATCCGCTGCGCAGCACCTATACGGTCACGGTCGCACTCGACCGCTCCGGCGGTCTGCAGCCGGGCAACGACGTCACGCTGCGCGGATTCCGCGTCGGCAAGGTGAATTCGATCAAGCTGGCGGATCGGGGCGCCTCGATCGCGGCCGAGGCCCAGATCGACACCCGGTACAAGATTCCGAAGGCCACCCAGGTCGTCGTGCACGCCCTCTCGGCCGCCGGTGAGCAGTACATCGACTTCCAGCCCGAGACCGACCAGGGCCCGTACCTCACCGACGGTTCGGTGATCCCGTTCGATCCGCAGAAGGTGCAGACCCCGACCCCGGTGTCGGCGGTGCTGGAGAACGCCAGCGGATTCTTCGATCAGATCGACCCGGACCGGTTCAGCACCATCCTCACCGAACTCGACACCGCGCTCAGCGGCGGACCGGATCAGCTGCGTGACATGGTCGACGCGCTGAGCCTGGTGACGGCCGGTCTGGACAATCTGCTGCCGCAGACCACCAATCTGCTCACCAACCTGCGCACCATCGCGTCGACCACGTCGAACGCGCAGCCCGATCTGAGCACCCTGACGCAGAACTCGTCGACGTTGTTCACCCAGTTCAACAACGCCAACGACGAACTCCGCAAGGTGCTGGACCAGGCCCCGGCGCAGATGAAGTCGCTGGGTGCGACGCTGGACGAGACCACCGATCCGATCACCAGCCTGGCGACCAACTTCGTGGCCGTCACCAAGGCGGCGCAGCTGCGGCTGCCGGCGCTGCGGGCGCTGTTCCCGTCACTGGTCGTCGGCAGTTCGGCCATGGGGGTGCCGGCCCACGACGGGGAGTTCTATACGATCCTCGATATCTGGCCGCGCCCGTTCTGCCAGTACTCACACGCGCCGGTCGCACCGTATGTCGCGACCGACGGCTCGTTCCCGAAGTGGAACTATTGCACCAACGCACCTCCGGACCAGCAGATCCGTGGTTCGGCGAACGCGCCGCGGCCCGACGTTCCGAACAACGGAGCGCAGATGCCGTCGGGTGCCGATCCGAACGCTCGGACCCCGAAGCCGGTGCGGTAAGTAGAGTGGCCCGAAACATACGGCGTGGTTTCCACATGCCGGGAAGGTGACAGATCGATTCATGTCCGATGACGACACCGCCAAGGACAAGGCGAACAACGATGCCGAGTCGACCGAGAAGGTCGGCGCGGCGCAAGACAGCACCGCCGCGGACGCAACGGTCAAGTTCGAGTCGGACTCGTCGGTTGCTGCCGCCAAGGATGCCGATACCGCGAAGGCCGCCGCTGCGGACGAGACGGTGAAACTCCGGACCGCGGAGCCGGCCTCGTCCGGTGCGCCGACGGCCGGGTCGGCGGCTCCGGCTCCCGCCGGCGCGTCGTCCTCCGGGAAGAGCACTCCGTGGGTTCCGATCGTCGCGGCCTTCGCCGCCGGTGTGCTGCTGGTGGCCGCGATCACCGCGGTGGTGGTCTTCTATCTGAAGGCCGACAATCGCGAGGATCAGCTCGCCGCACGCGACGATTCGACCAAGGCTGCGTGCGATTTCGGCAAGGCCGTGGCCAGCTACGACTCGAAGGATCTCGACGCCTACTTCAAGAGCGTCAACGATCTCTCGACGGGTGAGTGGGGCAAGTTCTTCAGCGGCGCCTCTGACACGCTGAAGCAGGCCATGGTCAGCGTGCAGGCCAAGTCGAAGCTGGACGAGATCCACTGCGCGTGGGAGTCCGGCAACGACAGCCAGGCCAATGTGGTGCTGGTGATCACGCAGGAGCAGACCAACCAGGCCGTCCCGCAGCCGGACAAGCTGACCATCCCGGGCGTGGCCCAGATGGAGAAGCACGACGGTAAGTGGCTCGTCGCGAAGTTCGACTCGCCGGTCACCAAGGGTATGGGTCCGTCCGGTCCGGCGCCGGGTGCGCCGCAGCCGGCCCCGGGTACCAGCCCGCAGGCCAACGGCGGAGCCCAGCCCGCACCGGCTCCGCAGCCGGGTAACTGAATCCGGTTACAAGACAACGCGTTCCGGCCCCGCGACGGTTTCCGTCGCGGGGCCGGAACGCGTTCGAGGTGGCGGCAACCGGGCGCCTCCGGCGGTGGGCCGACCCACCACCGCCGGAAGCCATTCAGTTGGCCTGACGCGTGCCCGGTCAGAAAAGGGTGAGGGAGTCCGCGGTTTCGGCCGTCGCGCGCCCGCGTTTCCGCCGGGACGCCGGCTTGTCGGTGACGACGACCGTCAGCGGCGTCGTGGCGGCGGTGTCGGACATCGTCTCGGCGGGTGCGGCGGTGCGCATCGCGGACGGCAACGGCGGCAGATCGTCGATACCGTTCGGCGTCGCATCGGCCCGGCCCGCGGCGGCGCGGGCGGCCTCACCGGCGAGCTTGTCCGCCTGTTCGTTGTAGTAGTTGCCGACGTGCCCGCGCACCCAGCGGAACCGCACCGGCCCCGGGCGAGTGGCGATCGCGTGATCGATCCACTGCACGAGCTCCACATTCTTCACCGCGCTGCCGGTGGCGGTGCGCCAGCCGTTGAGCCGCCAGCTCGGTAGCCATTCCGACGCACATTTGATCGCGTACAGCGAATCGCTCTCGATGAACAGCGGTTCGGCACCCGGATGCGCGCGGATCGCCTCCAGCACCGCGCGTAGCTCGGCCACCTGGTTGGTGCCGGAGGCCGCGCCGGCGCTGGCCGAACTGCCCTGATGATTGACCCACGCCCAGCCGATGGCGCCGCCAGGATTGCGCAGGCAGGATCCGTCGGTGCTCACGATGATCATGACCGGTACCCTACGCAATCCGGCCGACAAGATCCGTGCCGTGGAATTCCTCGATCTCCCTGCGCAATTGTGACTCGCTGCGCCGCACCGCCGCCTGGGCCAGCGCATCGATGACCTTGGCGGCCGGCCAGCCGCGCGCCGGCGGGTAGTCCGCCTCCGACGTCAGCACCGACCGGCCGTAGCCGAGCGGATCGAACCGCAGCGTCAGGGTGGCCAGCGCGGGCCGGGCTTCCTGGTCCTGCGCAGGCGCCACCTTCCCCGGCCGGCGCCTGCGCAGGGTGTACCCGATGACCGCGTTGCGGCGGTACTCGGTGATCTCACAGTCGACCGTGGGATGCCACAGCCCGAGCCGGAACGTCGCCGCGTAGACCGCCCCCGGTCCGTGGCCGGCCTCGCCGACCGGTTCGAACGCTGCGATACCGAACATCCAATCCGGGACGAACAGATGGTTGTCGGTGTACGTGAATGCGACCTCCACCGGAGCCCCGACGTCGCTCGCGTACCTGATGTGGCCCATAGGCCCTCCCTGTTCCACGCTTGGCCACAAAAGTACTACAGAATTCCTCTTTATTGAACGGTTACCGGGGAATAACGTGCGCTCCGCACGTCGAGTGGCGAATAACCGCTGACGAGGACAAATGCGGCAAACGACCAGTTCGTTTCGAGTGTGCTCGATGGGAGCGGGCACAGACGACAACCGGCCAGGCACCTTGACGGTACCCGGCCGGGAGGGTGTCGAAACGCTATGCCTGCGTGGAATCCGGTGCGGCCGTGGTCGACCCGGCATGGTCCGTGTCGATCTGCTGCGGATGCTGCGACGGCACCGGAGCCGGCCGCGCGTGCCGCTGGACCTGTACGTCGTGCCGGCCCAGCAGTGGATCGCTCATCGCGACGCTGAACTCACCGCTGTGCACGTCGACGTCGGTGCGGAACTGGGTCACCGTATTCGGCGCGGCGCCCGGCTGATGATCCGGGGAGCCGTTGGCGCCCAGGGCGGACGGCACATTCGTGTCGAAGGTGACGGCGAACGAATGCTGTTGTGTCCTGGACAGATTCGCCCCGACGTAGGTTTCACCGGCGAGGTTCAGGCGGCCCCCGACGCCGCCCGGACCGGTTGTCGCCGATGATGTTTCGGTGTCCGGCGAGCGATCCGCCGGTTCCGGCAGGAGAAGCGCCGGCGCGGCCTCGGCCGCGAAGGCCGGCAGGCGGCGCGACGCCGCGGCCGGCTCCCACGAACCGGTGGTGGCCGGGGCGGTGTTCGGTGACGCCTCGGATCGGTGGGTGCCGGGCGCCGGGACGAGCGTGTCGCCCCGCTCGCCGGATCCGATGACGGCCGGCAGGCCTGCGCCGCCGATCTGGTTGACGACGTAGGTTCCGGCGGCGACGGTCAGGCCGATACTCGCCATTCCGGCGAGCACGACAGCGGTGTGTTGCAGAATTTGGCCGGTGGACCGGGACTGCGTGGACTGAGCCATGGCGGTGCGTCCTTCCCTCTCCCCTGGTTCCCCTCGTGGCCGACCCGCACCGTTGAAAGTCGTACGCATGTCCAGGTTACTGCCCGGCGCAAGGGGATTCCGAGGCCCTGCGGTCAAGATCACAACAGCGGGCGTAGCGGCGTGAAAACCGCTGTTCACGCCATCCGGTCGGTGCCGGTGCGCCGCCGATCGCCGGCGGGTGCCCAGGTTTGCGCCCGTCGGACCCCGGGTAACCCGAGAAGGCTGGCGAGCGTCAACTTCGAGCTGCGGTCTCGAAGTCCTCCGGCCAACGGCGTCCGGTCGGCCACAAGCACGTCGCACCCTGAGTCGGCGCTCGCCCGCTCTATCCGGAAGTCCGCACCCGCAAGTCAGGCGAATCGGCCCGCTTCGCGCCCCGATCCCGGCGGCCCGGCGAAGGCCTGCGCGATCGTCAACCATTCCGCCGCGTCGGTTCCCGTAGCGACCAGCGGTAGATCGTCACGATGCCGGCGCTGCGTGACCAGCAGGCAGAAGTCCCACGCCGAACCGCTTACGCGCTGCGCGGCATCCTCGGGACCCCAGCTCCAGACCGACCCGTCCGGTGCGGTGAGTTCGACGCGGAACGGTTCCGCGGGAGCCTGTCGACCGTGCACGGTGTAGGCGAAATCGCGGGTCCGCACGCCGATATGCGCGATATTGCGCAGGCGCGCCGTCGGCGTCCGCTCCGCGCCCAGCGCATCGGCGACGTCCTGACCATGTGCCCAGGTCTCCATCAACCGCGCGCTCACCATCGACATCGGGCTCATCGGCGGCCCGAACCAGGGCAACTTCGTGCCCGCGGGCACCGCTCGCAGCGCCTTCGCCAAACCGGCCCGGCCTCGACGCCACCGCTCGAGCAGTTCCGGCGGCGGTGTGGTCGCCACCTCGGCGGCCGCGTCGTCGACGAAGGTCGCGATCTTCGTCGTGGCCTCGCGCAGCAGCTCGGCGAACGCCGCGGCATCGGTGGCCGCGATCGTCGAAACCTCGTCGGTCCAGGTCAGATGAGCGATCTGATGGGCGATGGTCCATCCCGGGGCGGGAGTCTCGCGCGCCCAGCCGGCCGGTTCCAGCGGGGCGACCAGACGGTCCAGGTCCGCGCATTCGGCCTCGAAGTCGTCGAGCAGCGCCTCTAGGTCAGCCATGACGGAAAGCATGGCAACGCCCCGAAAAAAATGCAAGCATGCGTGCTTGTATTTATCACCAGCCGAAGATCAGCAGGTGCACGCCGCCCACGGCCAGCCCCAGTGCGGCACCGTGCAGGTACAGCAGCCAGGCGTCCTGTTCGACCGAGGCGTAGAACATCTCCATGAACTCACCGGGCGTGAGCTGCTTGAGTTTGCGCGCCGCGAATTCGTCGATCTTCTTGGCCTGGTCCAGGGCGAAGGCCTCGTCCTGCACCAGGCTCGGCGCCAGGCTCACCGCGGCCCCGGCGGCGCCGACCTGCAGGTTGTCGAATTGCCGCGCACCGAAGGCGGCGCGCACCACCGAGCGCGTGGGTCCCAGCTGGGTGCGGATCTCGTCGGCGATCAGATGTTCGACGAGCTGACGGGTCTTGTCTCCGTTGGGCCCGTCGAGCAGTTCCGCCGCCAGATTCGGCAGGGTCAGCACCTGATAGGCCAGAATCTGGGCGAGGTCGTCGGCGGCCTGCGGTTGCCGCTTGGCCAGCAGCGCCTGACGCCAGAGGTATTTGTACCGCGGCTGCGGATCGCCGGGCTCGAACACCATCTTGATGGCGATCATGTTCACCAGCACGCCGATGGTGGCGGCCGCGGCCAGGACCACCAGCCATCCCGGGATCCAGCCGATCACCGGAATGTCGTAGTGGACATGCATGTACAGCGCCAGCAGGACACCGAAGGGCGCGCCGAGCAGCCCGATCCGCACCATGAACCGCAACTCCGGCGCGGCGATCGTGGTGGTCAGATCCTTCAGGATCTCCGGATTGGCCCGCAGATAGCGGATGACGAAGCTCTTGATGTCGATCAGCTGGTCGACATTGTCGCCGAGTTGCTCGAATCCGCGGCGGCACAGTTTCGGCAGTTCGCGGTCGATGCGCTGATAGAGGATCTGTTTGGCCGGGCGCGGCACGGCCCGCCACAGTTCCGGATTCTCCCGGTACATCACATCGTCGACGATCTGCTGCAACTGTTCGTGCGCGCGGTCGGCGATGTAGTCGGCGATACCTTCCAGATCGAGTTCGTGGATGAAATCGCGCGGGCTGCCGATCCGCATGATCGCCATATCCACGCAGATGCTGGCCATCTTCTCCGCGCGGGCGGGGATGAAGCCCTGGAAGCCGAGTTGTCTACCGTCGCCGGAAAACGTCGGCAGCACCTGCACGCGGCGGGGGAAATACGGATACAGCACCTGCAGCCCCGGGATCCGGACGCCGCGAAATTGCAAGGGCCAGAACAACATCAGCACACCGGTCCAGTTGGTGAGCCAGCCGGCCACCGCACTGAAGATCGGGAAGGTGATCAGATCCACGACGAATTTGGACTGTCCGGTCAGTTGTTCCCAGTCGATGAACACACCGCCGGCGACTACCGCCATCGTGGATCCCCCTTGCGCCGTGCGGACTTGCGAGTTGACTGGGTCCCCACATTCTCACCGGGGCCAGACCGTGTCAATGCGGCGGGGCAGCACTTGCCCTGGTCGGCGGGGCAAACGCACCCCGTTCAGGGGCGCAGGACGAGTCGAATCGGATTGCCCTGTTTGGTTTCCAGTGCCCGCACCGCGTCCGGTGCTTCGGAGAGCGGCAGCACCGCGCTGACCGAGCGGGCGAGATCGAGGCGATGCAGCCGCCGCAGCGTCACCAGTTCGGTGACGTGCGCGGGCTGCGATCCGTAGTGTCCCCGCAATTGCTGCTGGAAGAAGCTGAAACCGATACCCCCGGTGATCGTGATCGGCTTGTCGGTCAGGCCGACCAGAACCAGGCGCCCACCCGGGCCCAGGCAGGTGACGGCCTGTTCCCGCACCGCCGCGACTCCGGCGAAATCGAAGGCGGCCGCCAACCCGGCGCCGCCGGTCGCGGCGAAGATCTGCGATCGCAGGTCCGGATCGGCCGGATCGAAGGCCAGATCCGCGCCGAAACTCAGCGCCCGCTCCCGCGCCGCGGGCAGCGGATCCACCGCCACGATCGGCGCCGCACCGACCATGCGCAGCAATTGCACGCCGTGGGCACCGAGGCCGCCCACACCCCAGACTCCGACCGGTTCGGCGGGCCGCACCTGGGCGGTCGCGGTGATCGCCGCCCACGGCGTGGAGACCGCGTCCGGGATGAAGCAGGCCTGTTCGAAGGGCAGATCGTCGGGAATGGGAACGAGTGTGTCGACCCGGGCCAGGGTGTATTCCGCCCACCCGCCGTCGTAGTCGACGCCGCGGGTGAACACCGCGCCGCCGCGTAGTTCGCCCGCTTGCAGCAGCACCCGGTCCCCCACCTTCGCGCCGGTCACCTCCGGTCCGAGGGCGTGGACGGTGCCCGCGACCTCGTGGCCGAGTGTCACCACGTCACCGGCGAGCATCGCCGGGGTCAGCGTTGCGTCGATGAGATGGACATCGGACAGGCAGACGCCCGCCGCTTCGACCTTGACCAGGACGTGGTCGGGCCCCGGTTCCGGTGTCGGCACGTCGTCGAGTTCCAGTCGGCGGCGTGGTCCCAGGTGAAGGCGTGCGGCCAGCATGTCGGGTTACTCCTCGTGGATCGGGCGGGCGGACCCGCGAACCCGGTCGAGTATCGCACCGGCATCGCGATTTCGGCCGCGGTTGCGAACGGCAGTCGCGGGCGCCGGGCGACTCACCGGGCTCCGGGGATTGTGTGGGACTACGAGTCCCATATATCCTCGAAGGGCCACACCTGCTGGGTGTCGACCGCCGCCGGGGCCGCGCCTCGGGGGCCGGGAGCTAGGAGGCCCGATGAGCCACACCGCGAAGCCCGCTCGCCGGGCCGACCGGGTGCGGGGGTCCCGCAGAGCACAGGAGACATCGATGACGCTGTCGAAATCCATCCGTACCGACATATTCGGCCCGGACTACCGGGAAACGCTGGCGATCCTGTCCGAGGGATCGGTCCATCGCAATTTCGATCCCTATCTCGATATCGATTGGGATTCACCGGAGTTGGCGATCGATCCCGACGATCCGAGATGGGTGCTGTCGCCGGAGCTCGACCCACTCGGTGGTACCGACTGGTACAAGTCGCTGCCGCTGGAGCGCAGGATCGAGATCGGAAAATGGCGCACCGCCAACGTGATCAAGGTCGGCGCCGCTTTCGAGAGCATTCTCATCCGCGGCATGATGCAGTACATCATGAAGCTCCCCAACGGATCTCCGGAGTTTCGCTACTGCCTGCACGAGATGACCGAAGAGTGCAACCACATCCAGATGTTCCAGGAGCTGATCAACCGGATCGGCGTGGATGTCCCGGGGATGCGGCCGCTGTTCCGTGCGTTGTCGCCCTTCATCGGCGTGGCCGGCGGCTACGCGCACGCCATCCTGTTCATCGGCATCCTCGGTGGTGAGGAGCCGATCGACCACTATCAGAAGGCGATCATCCGGGAGGGCGAGGCGATGCCCCCGGCGGTGCTGCGGACCATGCAGATCCACATCGCCGAGGAGGCCCGCCACATCTCCTTCGCCGGCGAGTTCCTGAAGGCGCATATCGAGCGGATGAGCCCCTTCGGTAAGGGCATGTGCGCGTTGGCGTTTCCGATCACGATGCGCTGGCTGGCCGGTGAGATCATGGCGCCCCCGCGCTCGTTCGCGAAGGAATTCGACATTCCGCGCGAGGTCGTCCGGGAAGCGTTCTGGGACGGCCCGCATGCGCGGCAGATCCTGTCCGGCTACTTCGGCGATATGCGCAAACTCGCCGATGAGCTGGGGTTGATGAATCCGGTGACCCGCAAGCTGTGGTCGCTGCTGCACGTCGACGGCGAACCGTCGCGGTATCGCGGTGAGCCCGGGCGGCGGAATACGGCGGCCGCGGTGGCGGGCCGGTTGCCGGTGGTCGGCTCTCTCGTCGGCTGGTTGGCGGCCTGACGAGCCGGGACCCGGCGGCGCCTGCTCAGGTGTCGTCGGCTCCCTCGGCCAGCGCGTTGATCAGTTCGATCAGCGGCAGTTCGGGATCCAGGGTCAACCCGTGGGCGCGCGCCGCGCCGTCGAGCACGCTCCAGGCGTAGCCGGCGACCTCGGATATCAGCTGTTCGCGACTCAGCAGTGGGTCCGGGTCCCGCGCCCACCGGCTGACGGTCGCCTCGGTCATCGACACGATGGCGAAGGTCATCGTGTCGGCCGTAGCCTCGTCCACCACGCCGATCACGCCCGCCAGGCTCGAAACCAGCAGCCGGGTCCGAGCCGCGATGGTGGCCTTGATACTGCTGAGCGCGTCCACATCGTCGGGATCCCCCATCGCCGGCCCGCTGCGCGCGAAGTCGTACAGCCGCGCATGCTCGGTGAGCCAGTCCGCGACCGCGGCGATCGTGCGATGCAGGATTCGGTGGATCGATCCGTCCCAGATATCCAGCGCCGCGTCGACGGTATCGATGAACTGCTCACTGATCGCGGTCCGAGCCCGGCGATCGAGTTCGTCGCGCCCCGAAAACTGCCGGTACACCACCGATTTGGCCAGCCCCGCCCGCGCGGCTATCTGTTGCATCGAGATCTCGGCACCTCCGCCGGACTCCTCCAGCAGCTCGATCAACGCCCCGACGATCCGACTCCGCCGCCGGTCGTTGTGCGTCTGCCACCGCGCCTGCCGCCCCCCGATCGGGGCCGGTTCGGACGGGGAGGGAATCGCCACGCGCTCGAGTCTAAAACACCGGCCGTCCCGCGAACGGGCTTCTGTTGCGGTCTGCGGTCGTCGCCTTCGGGCCCACCGAGCGAGGTTTGCTGGCCCTACCACGTTCGCTGCCGGTGAACAAGGGGTTGGAACAACTCGGCACACTCTGTAGTTGAGTAGGTAACGCTCAACCCTGGAGGCGAAGAAACACAGGATCCGGGGCATGCTTTGGAAGGGGCTGAATCTGTGAGTACTCCACAGCGTCTGCCGGTGCTATTTCTGACCGATCCGGTCGTGTTGCCGGGCATGGTCGTCCCCATCGAGCTCGACGAATCGGCACAGGCCGCCATCGACGCCGCACGGGCCGCGAAGTCGGACTCCGTGCTGCTCGCACCGCGTCTGGACGAGGGCTATGCCGCCTACGGTGTGATCGCGACCATCGAACAGGTCGGCCGGATGCGCGGCGGCGCCGCTGCCGCGGTGTTGAAGGCCGAGCAGCGGGCGAAGATCGGGCACGGCGTCACCGGCCCGGGCGCCGCACTGTGGGTGGAGGCCGAACCGGTCGACGTCCCGGCACCCGACGGGCGCACGAAGGAGCTGGCCGCCGAATACAAGCAGCTGGTCGTCTCGGTTCTGCAGCGTCGCGAAGCCTGGCAGGTCATCGATGTGGTCAACCGGCTGACCGACCCGTCGGCCCTGGCCGATACCGCCGGCTACGCGCCGTATCTGACCGCTGAGCAGAAGCGCGAACTGCTCGACACTCCCGATGTCGCCGAGCGCCTGACCCGGCTGATCGGGTGGACCAAGGACCACATCGCCGAGGTCGAGGTCACCGAGAAGATCAGTGAGGACGTGCGCGAGGGCGTCGAGAAGTCGCAGCGGGAATTCCTGCTGCGCCAGCAGCTCAACGCGATTCGCAAGGAACTGGGCGACGGCGAGCCCGACGGCGCGGACGACTACCGCACCCGGGTGGAGAACGCCGAGCTGCCCGACAACGTCCGTGAGGCCGCGCTGCGCGAGGTCGACCGGCTCGAGCGCAGCAGCGACCAGAGTCCGGAATCGGGCTGGATCCGCACCTGGCTGGATACCGTCCTGGATCTGCCGTGGTCGGTGAAAACCACCGACAGCACCGATGTTTCGGCTGCCCGCGCCGTGCTGGACGCCGATCACCACGGGCTGGAAGAGGTCAAGGACCGCATGGTCGAGTACCTGGCCGTGCGCGCCCGCCGGGCCGCGCGTGGTCTGGAGGTCGTCGGCGGTCGTGGCTCCGGCGCCGTGATGGTGCTGGCCGGACCTCCCGGTGTCGGCAAGACCTCGCTCGGTGAGAGCGTGGCGCGGGCCCTGGGCCGCAAGTTCGTGCGCGTCGCCCTGGGCGGTGTACGCGACGAGGCCGAGATCCGCGGTCACCGGCGCACCTACGTCGGTGCCCTGCCGGGCCGGATCGTGCGCGCCATCAAGGAGGCGGGTTCGATGAATCCCGTTGTCCTGCTGGACGAGATCGACAAGGTCGGCTCGGACTTCCGGGGTGATCCGGCGGCCGCGCTGCTCGAGGTGCTGGATCCGGCGCAGAACCACACCTTCCGCGACCACTACCTGGATCTGGACCTGGATCTGTCCGATGTGCTGTTCATCGCGACCGCGAATGTCATGGAGACCATTCCCGGCCCGCTGCTGGACCGCATGGAACTGATCACCGTCGACGGGTACACCGAGGACGACAAGGTGGCCATCGCCCGCGACTTCCTGGTGCCGCGGCAGCTGGAACGGAACGCGCTGACCGCCGAGGAGGTGTCGTTCACCGACGAGGCGCTACGGGAGATCGCCGCCAACTACACCCGGGAAGCCGGTGTGCGCCAGTTGGAGCGGCTGCTCGCGAAGGCGTTGCGCAAGGCGGCGACTCGGCTGTCGCAGGACGAGTTCGGTGCGCAGCCGGTTGCGGCGGACGGTGATTCGGATGCCACGGTGATCGACCTGGGCTACGATCCGTCGCTCGGTTACGGGGAAAACGCCGGTGCCGCAGCAGATTCCGATCCACTGGTGATCGGCCTCGGCGATCTGAAGGACTACCTGGGCCGCCCGCGCTTCACCCCCGATTCGGTGGAACGCACCTCGGTCCCCGGTGTGGCGACCGGCCTGGCCGTCACCGGCGCCGGTGGCGATGTCCTCTACATCGAGGCCAACGCCGCCGAGGGCGAACGCTCGCTGACCCTGACCGGCCAGCTGGGTGACGTCATGAAGGAATCCGCGCAGATCGCACTGACCTACGTGCGCTCGCACCTCGAAGAGATCGGCATCGAGGCTCCATCCGATGCCGCAGCTCCCGAGGGCCTACGTGGTTACGCTCCGGCCCGCCGGAGCGCTGCGGGGGTGCTGGATCGCAATATCCACATCCACTTCCCGGCGGGTGCCGTGCCGAAGGACGGTCCGTCCGCGGGCGTCACCATGGTCACCGCCCTGGTGTCGCTGGCCCTGGGCCGGCAGGTCCGCGCGGACGTCGGCATGACCGGCGAGGTCACGCTGAACGGACGGGTCCTGCCGATCGGCGGCGTGAAGCAGAAGCTGCTGGCCGCCCAGCGTGCCGGTTTGAAGACGGTCTTCATCCCGGCCCGCAACGAGCCGGATCTGGACGAGGTCCCGGCCGAGGTGCTCGCCGCACTGGATGTCCGCCCGGTCGCCGACGTGGCCGACATCCTGGCCTACGCCATCGAACCGGTCGCCGAACCGGCCTACGAGGCGTTCGCGGCCAGCGCCTGATCGGACGACCGGCTCGCACGAGTCGAGAGGCCGTTCACCCTCGGAGGGTGAACGGCCTCTCGCCGTATTTCGGCCTCCTCGCCGTGCCCGGTCACCGGCGAGGGCGGCGCAGCAACCAGGCCCAGAAGGAGCGGCGAGGCGGTTCCGGATAGCGGGCGCGGATCGAGCCGGAGGTGACGGACCCGTCGACTCGCAGGGTCGGACAGCCGGGCAGCGGCGGTTCGGTCACCCGGTTCTTCGCCTTCCCGCTGACGAAGGACACCCGGTCCAGATCCACCTGCCAGCCGCGTGGGACGGTCAATCGCAGACTGCCGGAAGCGATTCCGACGTGCACGTCCACGACGGCGTGCGGGCAGATCGCCTCGGTGAAGTCCAGGCGCACCGAACCGGAGGCGGCGGAGACGGTGATCTCGGCGGGCACGATCCACTGACCGTCCTTGCGCAGCGAACCACTGACGGTGCTCAGCACCAGGGGTTCGCGCGCGGCCGCCACCGGCAGATCGGCGGTGACCGCGGCGAGCTCCTCGCGAGTGTTCGCCGCATAGGCGACGGCCAGGCGCCGGTCGAGCTCGGCGAGATCGAGGGAGCCGTCGTTCAGTGCCAGTCGCAGCAGTCGCTCCACCTGGGCGCGTTCGTGGTCGGTGATGCGTACCGTGGGGGCCGGTCGGTCACGGGCGATGTCCGGGCGGCGGTCCGGGGATTCGGTCATCGGCACATCCTCATGGTCGTGATGCCGAAATCCTACGTCCGGTGCCCGCCCGGGATATCGGTCGGCGCGACCCATGTGTGCTGCCGTGCCGGGTGTGCGTGCTCGCCGACCGTGGTGTGGTGCAGCGGCCGTAAGGATCATCTCGCCGGTGCGCCCAGTAATCCTCGCCTACGGCTCACGTGATCCGTTGGTGGGCAGGGTGCGCTCGACGACGCGCACTGTGCCCTGCGCGACCGCGCATATCGTGCTGGAACCTTCACTGTCGCAATAGATCTCGCAGCGGGTTACGGCTTGGCGGCGGGTGGCGTCGGTGACCGTCGCGTGCGCGCGGAGCCGGCCGCCCCGCGCGGGCCGCAGATAGGTGACGCTGAAGCCGCCGGTCAGTACGTTCGGGCCCAGCGCGGAACCCGCGGCGAAGGTGAGCGCGTTGTCGGCCAGATAGGCCATCACCCCGCCGTGCACGAAACCGAACTGCTGCGCGTGCTCGGGGGCCACCTCGACCACCAATGTGGCCGCGCCGTCCGCGAACTCGGTGATCTCGGTGCCGACGTGCTGCGCGAACGGCTGCGCGGCCAGCACCGCGCGAGCCTGTTCGAACGTCAGTTTTTCGGCCGCCGCACCGTCGGTGGAGCCGTTTACCCGAGTCGGAGGGTTCATCGTCACGTCCTTTGTTGTCGAAGCCGTGGTCATCAATCGCTGCGCAGCGATTTCCATGCCGCCGTTGCCAATTCCGCCGCGACGTCGGCCGGTGCGATCCGGATACTGCCGCCGAGCCACTGCCGCGAGTACTCCTGGGCCGGCCCGAGCCACAGCGCGTAGAGCACGTCGAATTCCAGTTCGCGCACCGCGCCGTACCGGGCATGGGTGCGCCACCAGCGCGCGACCGAGGTGAGGAATTCCCGGTTGCTCTCGCTGTCGCGCACTCCGGGCGGCCGCGGTGAGATGAGAATCGTCGCGCGGTATCGGTTGTCGGTCACCCACCGCAGATGTTCGACGACTCCTGCGGTGACGCCCTGCTCGGCATCGGCGCTGTCGGCGATGCTCGCCCAGAAATGCCGCTGGTAGTCGGCCAGCGCGTTGGCCCACACCTGCCGATACAGATCGGCCTTGTCCGGGAAGTGGTGGTACAGCGCGCCGACGCTGGCACCGGCATCGGCCCTGATCCGGCTCAGCGTCGCGTCGAGCGCCCCGTGCTCGGCGAACTGCCGCTCGGCCGCGAGCAGCAACCGATCCCGAATCTTCATGACCAGAATTTAGTTCTGTTTTTCGGCGAACGCAAGGCGCTACCTGCGAAGTCCCACCGGCTGTCGGTGCCGTGCGGTAAGAACGGAATCGTGGCCAGGTGGCTGTTGCATGTCGACCTCGACCAGTTCCAGGCGGCGGTGGAGTTCCGCCGTCATCCCGAGCTGCGTGGGCAGCCGGTGATCGTCGGCGGTAACGGCGACCCGAACGAACCGCGCAAGGTGGTCACGTGTGCGTCGTATCCGGCGCGGGCCTTCGGCGTGCGGGCGGGAATGCCGCTGCGCACCGCCGTCCGCAAATGTCCGGACGGGGTGTTCCTGCCCTTGGACATGACCACCTACGAGGAGGCTTCCGACGAGGTCATGGAGGTGCTGCGGAGATTCCCGGTGCGGGTCGAAGTGCTGGGCTGGGACGAGGCATTTCTCGCCGCCGACACCGATGATCCCGAGCGACTCGCGCGCGAAATCCGCGGTGCGATAGCGGAATTGAACCTCACCTGTTCGATAGGTATCGGCGACAACAAGTTGCGCGCGAAACTGGCGACCGGATTCGCGAAGAGCGTGGGCAAAGGCACGGACGCGAAGCGCGCGAAGGAGGTTGCGGGACAGGAGCATGCGGACGGCGAGGCAGCGGTGCCCTCCCCGACGGCCGACCCGGGCGCGGGAGTCTTCCGGCTCACCGCCGAGAACTGGAACGAACTCATGGCCCACCGACCGACCAGTGCGCTGTGGGGCATCGGCACTCGCATCGCACAGCGAATGTCGGCCCTGGGCATCGATACCGTCGCCCAGCTCGCGGCCGCCGACCGGAATGCCCTGGCCGCCGAATTCGGCCCGGCCACCGGTCCGTACCTCTGGGTTCTCGGCCACGGCGCCGGCGACACCGATGTGGTGACCGAGCCACGAATCCCGGTGGGGCGCAGCAAATCCGAAACCTTCCCGCACGATCTGACCGATCGCGAGGAGATTCGTGCGCAGGTGGCGCGGCTGGCCCGCGAGGTCGCCGAGGAGATGGCCGCGGCCGGCCGGATCGGCACGCGGGTGGGAGTCACGGTGCGTACCAACACCTTCTACACGCGCACCAAGCAGAAGAAGTTGCCCGAACCGACGATCGACGCCGAGGCGATCACCGCGGTCGCGCTCGAGATCATCGACCGTTTCGAACTCGATCGGCCGGTCCGGCTGCTCGGGGTGCGACTCGAACTCGTCCCGCAATAGCCGAGTCCCCCGCGTTTCCGTGCCGGGATGCCGGATATGTCTCGGTGGTGGCGGCGTCGCACGCGGTGCGGCGGTTTGTCATGCTGGGCCCGCAGACTCGACCGAAAGGCAGCCCATGAGCGAGTACGAGACGATCACCTTCGAGCGGACCGGCCCCGTTGCCCGGATCACCCTGAACCGGCCGAAGGCCGCCAACGGTATCGACCACGTCCTCGGCCGGGAACTCGCCGAGATCGCGGGGCAGTGCGTGGACGATCCGGCGCTGAAGGTGGTCGTGCTGACCGGTGCGGGCAGATTCTTCTCCGCCGGCGGCGACCTCAAGGCCATGGCCGCCCAGGGCGGCGGCGCCGGCCACTACGTGAAGGGCCTGGCCGACGACCTGCACGCGGCCCTCTCGTCGTTCGCCCGGATGGACGCCCTGCTCGTCGTGGCGGTCAACGGTGTCGCCGCGGGCGCCGGTTTCAGCCTGGCGATGGCCGGTGATCTGGTCCTCGCGGGTGAATCGGCGGCGTTCACCATGGCCTACACCCGTGCCGGGCTCAGCCCCGACGGCGGCGCTTCCTACTATCTGCCGCGCCTGATCGGCCTGCGTCGCACGCAGGAACTCATGTTCACCAACCGCACCCTGACGGCGGCCGAGGCCCTGGACTGGAATCTCGTGCATCGCGTGGTGCCCGATGCCGAACTCGCCTCCGCCGTGGACGACCTGGTCGCGGAATTCGCAGCGGGGCCCCGTCATTCGAATGCCGGCGTCAAGAAGCTCCTGCTGGTGAGTTCCTCGCACACGCTCGAGGAGCAGACCGCGCGCGAGGCGGCGTTCATCTCGGCCTGTGCCGATTCGCCCGACGGCACCGAGGGCATCGCGGCATTCCTCGGCAAGCGCGCCCCCGTCTTCGAGTGAAGGACTGACCCGTCGCCGCGCGCGAGGCCGGTCGTGGGCCACTAGGGTGGGGTGCCATGTTCTCCGCGCCCGGCTTCGCACGCGGGTGGATACCGGTCCCGGTGCGGTCGGGTCGTCGCGACGGGCACGAAGACCGCGGCGACGGACGCCCGGACCGCGACGGCCGGGGGAATGCTGCTGTCGACGCCGTTGCGCAGGTCGCCTCGTCCGCCACCCGATACGACAGATCGACGGAGGCTGCCCCGGTCGACTCGGCGCCCGCACACCACCCTGGATCGGTGCGCGCCGTGCTGCGCGGCCGATCGGTGTCCCCCGGTCTGCGCGCGGTGATCCGTCGTCCCGTACTGCTGGTGGCGGTACTGCTGATCCTCGCCCAGATCGCGTTGCGCGGCTGGGTGGCGGGGCGCGGCTATTTCTACTGGGACGATCTCATTCTGGTGGGCCGCGCCGACCGCTATCCGCTCTGGTCCGCCGACCTGCTGCTCTACGACCACGACGGCCATTTCATGCCGCTGGCCTTCGCGACCGCGTGGGTGGTGACCCGCATCGCGCCGCTGCAGTGGGCCGGGCCGGTGGTGACCATGGTGCTGCTGCAACTCGCGGCCTCGGTAGCGGTGCTGCGCATGCTGCTGGTGCTCGTTCCCCGGCGAGCCGGTGCGGTGCGCTGGGCCGTGCTGATTCCGTTGATCGGCTATCTGTTCTGTCCGCTGACCCTTCCGGCATTCGCCTGGTGGGCGGCCTCGCTCAACGCGCTGCCGCTGCAATTCGCGCTGGCCTGGGTGATCGCCGATGCGGTGCTGCTGGTGCGCACCGGCCGCGGGCGCTATGCGATCTCCGGCGTGCTGGTGCTGATCGTGGGGCTGTTGTTCTTCGAAAAGGCAGTGGTGGTGCCGTTCGTCGCGTTCGCCGTCGCGGTGCTGGAGCGCTACCTCGTCGGCGCCGGCACCGCCGATGGTGCCGAGCCGGCGGGCGATCGTGCCGGCCCGAGCGCGCGGGCGGCGGTTCGCGACGTGGCGCGCGCGGGCGCGGCGCTGTGGGCGGGTTCGGCGTTGATTCTCGCGGGCTGGGCCGCGGCCTATCTCACCGTCGCCGACCACATCGCGATGGACACCAGCCTGGCCGGGGCGCGCCGGCTTCTGCACAGCGCCACCTCCTTGGGGATCGTCCCGACCCTGCTCGGCGGCCCGTGGGTGTGGGCGCGCTGGCTGCCGTCTACACCGTGGGCCACGCCGCCGGGGTGGACCGTCGTGCCGGCCTGGCTGATCGTCGCCGCGGTGGTTCTGGTGACACTGCGACTGCGCCGCCGCGTGCTGCCGGTGTGGGTCCTGGTCGCCGGATACGTTCTGGCCGTTCAGCTTCCGATCGTGCTGATCCGCGGTGGGCCGAACACCGCCGCCGAACTCATGCAGTCGCTGCGCTATCTGGCCGATGTCGCCGTGGTGCTGGCGGCGGCGATCGCGCTGCTGCTGGTCGCTCGGCCACGATCGGGGCGGGCGAGTCGTGCGCCCGAATCGGGGGGCTCGTACTCTCCGGCGCGTCGGTGGTCGCGGGCCGCGGCGGTCGCACTGACCGCGGCATTCGTGGTCAGCAGTGTCTGCACGACCGTATCGTTCGCCCGGTCGTGGGAGATCTCGCCGACGCGCACCTATCTCACGAATGCCCGTGCCGCACTTGCGGATACCCGCGGCGCACCGCTCCTCGAGCAGGAGGTGCCGTGGGGAGTGCTGACGCCGATGACCTATCCGCAGAATCTCATCGCCGAGGTGCTGGGCCCGATCGCACCGGACGGTGCTTTCGGCACGTCCACACCGTACCTGCGGATGATCACCGACGACGGCACACTCGTCGATGCCTCGGTCTGGTGGAATCGCCGGATCCTCGCCGGTCCCGAACCCGGCTGCGGATACCGCATCGACGGCTCCGACCCGGTCGCGCTCTGGCTGGACGGGCCGATGATCGAGCACGGGTGGACCGCGCAGATCAACTATTTCGCGAATCAGGACGGTCGCCTCACGGTGGCGATGGAACACGGCGATGCGGTGGTGGCGCCGGTGCGGGCGGGTGTCCACACGGTGTTCGTGCATGTGGTCGGCAGCGGTGAGGTGTTGCGAATCGGTTCTCGTACTCCGGGTTTGGATGTGTGCGTCGGCGTCGGTCCGGTAGGGGTCGCCGCATTCGGGCATTGACCGCCGACGCGCCGGAAGCCGACGAGACGCGCCCCGGGCGGGAGGGACGGCCGGCGGGGGAAATTTCCTGACCGAGGTGCGGCTGCACCTCGGTCGTAGCCGCGAGGCGTCCGCCCACCCTATGCTCGGACGCATGCAGTTCCAGGCGATGGTTGCGCACGAGACCGACGACGGCGTGGTACTGACCCGCGAGGAGGTGGGCGAGGACTTCCTCGGCCCGGGCACGGTGACGATCAAGGTGCACTACTCCAGTGCGAACTTCAAGGACGGGCTGGCCATCACCCCGCGCGGGGGCGTGGTGCGCAATTACCCGATCATCCCCGGTATCGACCTGACCGGCGAGGTGGTCGCCTCCGAAGACGCCGCCTTCACGGTGGGTGATCTCGTGATCGCGCACGGTTACGAGATCGGCGTCGCGCACAACGGCGGCTTCGCCGAATACGCGCGCGTGCCCGCCGAATGGGTGGTCAAGCTGGAGGGGCTGAGCCCGCGCGAGGCAGCGGCTCTCGGTACCGCCGGATTCACCGCGGCCATGAGTGTGCAGGCACTGCTCGACCGCGGCCTGAAACCCGGTGACGGGCCGGTGCTGGTGACCGGCGCGACCGGAGGCGTCGGCAGTGTCGCGGTGGACATCCTGGCCGGCCTCGGCTACGAGGTCACCGCCTCCACCGGGAAGACCGATGCCGGCGAGCTGCTGTCGACCCTCGGCGCGTCCGCGGTCATCGGCCGCCTGCCCGAGGATCCGGAGGCCAAGCCTCGTCCGCTGGGTAAGGCGCAGTGGGCCGGCGCGGTCGACAGCGTCGGCGGCAGATCGCTCGCCCACATCCTCAGTACCGTCCGCTACGGCGGGTCGGTGGCGGTCAGCGGACTGACCGGTGGGACCGAACTGCCCACCACCGTCATACCGTTCATCCTGCGGGGGGTCAGCCTCCTCGGCATCGATTCGGTGAACTTCCCGATCGAGCAGCGTCGCGCGCTGTGGGCCCGGCTCGGCGAAGACCTGAAACCCCGGCATCTGTCGACGCTGGAGAATGTCGCGCCGATCACCGAGGCCGAAGCGGTACTGCATGCCATTCGCCGCGGTCACCACTCCGGCCGCACCGTACTCGCGGTGGCCGGCGAGTTCTGACCGGGCGGCGGACGCCGGAATCGGGCGTCCGTCGCTCGCTCCTCAGTTTTGAACTGATCTATCCAAAATGTGTTAGCCTGACCGCATGGCACGACCCAAGCAGTTCGACGAGCCGCAGGCGGTGGACGCGGCCATGCGAGCGTTCTGGAGCGCCGGTTACGAGGGCACGTCCACCCAGGACCTCTGCGCGGCCACCGGTTTGGGCCGCTCGAGTATCTACAACACCTTCACCAGTAAGCACGACCTGTTCGAGCGGGCGCTGCGGCGGTACATGGAATCCAAGAACGCGGATACCTTCGAACTGCTCGACGGCCCCGGTTCGGTGCGCGAGAAGATCGAGGCGCTGCTGTGGCGTGTGGTGGATGCGCCCGAAGACGATCCGCTGGGCTGTCTGGTCGTGAACACAACCGTCGAGATGGGCCCCCGCGACCCGGAGGTCGCCGCGATGCTGCGTGCCGACCTGGACCGTCGGATGTCCGCGCTGGTCGCGGTGATTCGCGGCGGGCAGTCGTCGGGTGAGATCGATGGGCGGGCCGATCCGTCCGATCTGGCCCAATTCGTCGTCGCCACCATCGGCGGTATGCGGGTCGCGGCGCGCGGCGGCGCCTCTCGGGAGACGTTGGCAGGTATCGCCGAGGTTGCTCTGCGCTGCCTCTGACCGGCCGGTCGGGGTGGTCCATCGGCTGGCACGCGGCTCCGCGTGGCTTTGTTTTGAACTGAATGATCCAAAACGAGAGAGGGAACGATATGCCCCCGGCGGTATACATACTGGGCCTGGCCATCTTCGCCCAGGGCACCTCGGAGATGATGCTGTCCGGCCTGCTCACGGGAATGGCCTCCGATCTCGGCGTGACCGTTCCGCAGGCCGGACTGCTGATCTCGGCCTTCGCGGTCGGCATGTTGGTGGGCGCGCCGATTCTGGCCGTCGTCACGGCGCGCTGGTCGCGGCGAACCGCCCTGCTCGCCTTTCTCGCCGTCTTCGTCGCCACGCACGCCGTCGCGGCGCTGACCTCCGATTACGGCGTGCTCGTCGGCACGCGCGTGGTCGGCGCCTTCGTCTACGCGGGATTCTGGTCGGTGGCCTCGGCAACCGCGGTCGGGCTGGTGCCGCCGACGGCTCGTGGGCGCGCGATGAGCGTCGTCGCGGGCGGCCTCACCATCGCGACCATTCTCGGATTACCGGCGGGCACCTTCATCGGTCAGCATCTGGGCTGGCGGGCGGCGTTCTGGGCGGTCGCCGCCGGATGCGCGCTGGTGATGGTCTCGGTAGCGATCGTGGTGCCCGAACAACGCGCCGAGCAGGTGCCGCCGGTGCGAAAGGAACTGCGCGCGTTGGCAACCCGCCCGGTGGCCCTGCTGTACGGCACCACCGTGACGGCCACCGCCGCACTGCTGGTCGCCTTCGGCTACCTCGGCGCCCTGCTCACCGAGACGACCGGGATCGGCGAGAACTGGGTCCCGGTGGTGCTGGGCATCTACGGCCTCGGCTCCTTCGCCGGCATCGTGATCGGCGGACGCACCGCGGACGCGCATCCGCTGCGCAGTCTCACCGTCGGCATCTCGGGTCTGGTGCTCGCCTCCGCCGTGCTGGCCTCGACCGCGCACTATTGGCCGGCGGTCGTGGTGGTCTCGTTCCTGCTGGGCGCCTTCGGTTTCGGAACCAATCCGGTGTTGAACAGCCGCGTGTTCTCCCTCGCCCCGGCCGCTGGGACGCTGGGCGCGGCAGGCAACGTGATGGCGTTCAACATCGGCATCACCCTCGGCCCGTGGCTGGGCGGACTCGCCATCGGCGCCGGCGCGGACTACTCGGCGGTGGCCTGGATCGGCGCGGGTCTGGGAGTGGCGGCGTTGGCATCGGTGGGCCTGAGCTGGGCCGAAGGGAAGCGCTCCGACGCGGGTCCGTCGCCGACCGGCGCGGCCCGGCCGTCCGCCGAGACGGCCACGGTCGTCCCCGCAGAGCGGTAGCGAACGTGACGGCGCGGAGGTGGGGTATCCCACCTCCGCACCGAAGACCTTATGCCGCAGCGACTTCCGTATCGTCGGCGAATTGGGTGCGGTAGAGCTCCGCGTACCGGCCCTGTTCGGCGAGCAGCTGCGCGTGACTGCCCCGCTCGACGATGCGCCCGTCCTCGATCACCAGAATCTCGTCCGCATTCCGGATGGTCGAGAGCCGGTGCGCGATGACCAGGGCGGTCCGCCCCTCCAGCGCCTCGGTCAAGGCCTCCTGCACCGCGGCCTCGGAGGTGGAATCCAGCGAGGCGGTGGCCTCGTCGAGGATGACGACCCGCGGCTGTTTGAGCAGCAGCCGGGCGATGGTCAGCCGTTGGCGTTCGCCGCCGGACAACCGGTATCCGCGTTCGCCGACCACGGTGTCCAAACCGTCGGGCAGCGCGTCGATCACCGTGCGCAACCGCGCCCGCTCCAGCGCATCCCACAGCTCCGCCTCGCTCGCCTCGGGCCGGGCGAGCAGCAGATTGGCCCGAATCGTGTCGTGGAACAGGTGGCCGTCCTGGGTGACGAGTCCGACCGTGTCCTGGATCGAGCGCGTGCTCAGGTCCCGCACGTCGACACCGCCCAGCCGGACCGCGCCGTCGTCCACGTCGTAGAGCCGCGAGACCAGCTGGGCGATGGTCGATTTACCCGCGCCCGAGGACCCGACCAGGGCGATCATCCGCCCCGGCTCGGCATGCAGCGAAATATCGTGCAGCACCTCGCTGCCGCCGCGATGGTCGAGCGTCGACACATCTTCCAGCGACGCCAGCGATACCTTGTCGGCCGACGGATAACCGAAGCGCACCCGGTCGAATTCGACCGACACCGGCCCCGGCGGAACCGCCACCGCATTCGGCGCATCCTGGATCAGCGGCTTCAGATCGAGAATCTCGAAGACCCGCTCGAAGCTCACCAGCGCCGACATGATGTCCACCCGAGCGCTGGCCAGCGCCGTCAGCGGGGTGTAGAGCCGGGTCAGCAGCAGCGAGAGCGCGACCACGGCACCGGCATCGAGCTGTCCCCGCAGGGCGTACCAGCCGCCGAGGCCGTAGACCAATGCCACGGCGAGCGCGGACACCAGCGTCAACGCGGTGACGAACACCGTCTGCAGCATCGCGGTCCGCACGCCGATATCGCGTACCCGCCCGGCGCGCATCGCGAATTCCGCGGACTCCTGATCCGGGCGTCCGAACAGTTTCACCAGCGTGGCGCCGGGTGCCGAGAACCGCTCGGTCATCTGGGTGCTCATCGAGGCGTTGAGCTGGGCGGCCTCGCGCTGGATGCTCGCGATCCGGGTGCCCATCTTACGAGCGGGAAACATGAACAGCGGCAACAGGATCAGTGCCAGCAGCGTGATCTGCCAGGACAGCCGCACCATCACCCCCACGGTCAACAGCAGCGTCACGAGATTGGTGACCACACCGGACAAGGTCGTGCTGAACGCGCGCTGCGCACCGATCACGTCGTTGTTGAGCCGGCTGACCAGCGCCCCGGTGCGGGTGCGGGTGAAGAAGGCGACGGGCATCTTCTGCACGTGGTCGAATACCGCGGTGCGCAGATCGAGAATCAAACCCTCGCCGATCCGCGCGGACAGCCACCTGATCACGATGCCCAGGCCCGCGTCCAGCACGGCCACCAGTGCGATCACCGCCGCGAGGGTGAGGACCGAGCGCGGCGCGGCATGGCCGACGATGTCGTTGACCACTCGCCCGGCCAGCACCGGATTGGCCACCGTGAGCAATGCCGACGCGATGCTGAATACCAGGAAGCCGATGAGCTGAGCCCGATGCGGGCGCGCGAATCGCAGAATACGCGCTGCCGTCTCCCGGCGCAGACCACGCCGCTGCTGGGGTGCGTGCGCCTGCCGGTACAGCTGACTCCACGCGACCGATTCGATGCTCATCCGCATCTCCTTCCGCTGCCGGGTTCATTCAACTCCGGGCCACCGACATTAAGACCTCAACAAAGGTTGAGAGCAAGTAGTCCCGCTTCGCCATGGGCGAAACGCGCCGGCGACGCGCGCCGCGGCGATGCGCCCGCCCGCGGTTCGTCCGCCTCCTAAGGTCGACGTCATGTCGTCGAACCACAGCATGCGAGCGATCCAGTACGAGCGAGTGGGTGGACCCGAGGTGTTGGCGCTGGTGGAGGTGCCGATTCCGGAGCCCGCCGGAGAGCAGGTGCGGGTGGCGATCCGGGCGGCCGGCGTCAATCCGGCCGATTGGAAGATGCGCGCCGGCCTGATGCCCGGTCCGCCCGGATTCCCGCGTCGTGCCGGATTCGAGATCGCGGGCGTGGTCGACGCCGCCGGCCCCGAGGCCCGGTTCCGGCCGGGTGACGAGGTATTGGGCTGGGCTCAGGGTGGCGGCTACGCGGAGTACGCCCTGGGCACCCAGCTGGTCGCCAAACCGGCCGAGCTGTCCTTCCCCGAGGCCGCGGCGATTCCGGTCGCCGCCAATACGGCCGGTACCGGACTCGACGTACTGGCCGTGAAATCGGGCGAGACGGTGGTGGTCAACGGCGCCTCCGGCGCGGTCGGCGCGTTCGTGGTGCAGCTGGCCCGGGCGCGGGGGGCCACGGTCGTCGGCACCGCCTCGTCCGCCAACCAGGAGGTCGTGCGCACGCTGGGGGCGGTGCCGACCACCTACGGTCCCGGCGTCGCCGACCGCGTGCGTGAGCTGGCGCCGCAGGGCGTCGACGCGGTCTACGACTGCGCCGGCCACGGATTCCTGGACGCCGCAATCGAATTGCGGGGCGGAACCGATCGCATCATCACCATCGCCGACGGCGCCGCCGCCGACAAGGGCGTCACCTTCTTCGCTCGAACCGGCGGCCCCGACCTCGACATCGTGGCCCGTGTCGCGCAGCTCGTCGCCGCGGGGGAATTCCGCCTGCCCGGTGCCGCACGGACCTACCCGCTGTCCGAGGCCGCCGCCGCGCAGCGCGACAGCGAAACCGGTCACGGACTCGGCAAGATAGTCCTGCTCCCGTAACCGGCCCGGCGCGGCGCGCGTTCTACGCTGGCGATATGACCGACTCCTGGGTGCGGGCCTTGCGCGACCGGATCGACGGCGAGGTCGACGACGACGCCCGACGCCGCGCGGAGTACTCCTCGGATGCCTCGAACTACCGCGTCCTCCCGGCGGCGGTGATCTACCCACGCGGGGACGAGGATGTGGCCACGGCCGTGCGGTTCGCCCGCGAGGAAGGCACGCCGATCACCGCGCGCGGTGGCGGAACATCGGTGGCGGGCAACGCGATCGGGCCCGGACTGGTCCTCGACTTCAGCCGGTACATGAACGCCGTCCTGTCGATCGACGCCGACCGCCGCCGTGCCCGGGTGCAGCCGGGTGTCGTGCTGTCCGGCCTGCAACGGGCCGCCGGCCACCACGGCCTGCGACTGGGACCGGACCCGTCGACGCAGAACCGCTGCACGCTCGGCGGCATGATCGGTAACAATGCCTGCGGCCCCCGCGCGGTGTCCTGGGGCCGCACCTCCGATACCGTGCGTGAGCTGCGCATCCTCGACGGCACCGGCGCCGAGCGCGACCTGGGCACCGACCTGTCGGTGGTGGCGGGGCTGGCCGAGTTCACCCGTCGCAATCTGGCGGCGCTGCGCACCGAGCTGGGCCGGTTCGACCGGCAGGCGTCGGGATACGGACTGCAGTATCTGACCCCCGAGCGCGGTGCGTCGATCGCCAAGGCCTTCGTCGGGTCCGAGGGCACCTGCGGCCTCGTTCTCGACGCGACCGTCGATCTGGTCCCGTTGCCGAGCGCGACCGCGGTCGCGGTCCTCGGATATCCCGATATGCCCGCCGCCGCCGACGACGTGAAAGCGGTCATGGCGGGCCGGCCGATCGCGGTCGAAGGTCTCGACGTCCGTCTGGTGGATGTCGTGCGCGCCCACGGACACCCGGTACCCGAACTACCCGCGGGCGGTGCCTGGTTGTTCGTCGAATTCGCCGGGGACACCGCGGAATCCGCCTACGAGAGTGCGGTCGCGGTCACCACCGCCTGCGCCGCACTCGACACCCGGATCGTCACCGACGATCGCACGGCGGCTCGGCTGTGGCGGATTCGCGCCGACGGCGCCGGTCTGGCCGGGCGCACACCGGAGGGGGAGCCGGCCTGGCCGGGCTGGGAGGACGCCGCCGTTCCGCCCGAACGTCTCGGTGACTACCTGCGCGATTTCGATCGGCTGATGCGTGATCACCGTGTGGACGGCCTGCTGTACGGCCATATCGGTGACGGTTGCATCCACGTCCGGCTCGATCTTCCGATCGCCCGTGCGCCACAACGGTTTCGCGACTTCCTGTTCGACGCGACCGATCTGGTGGTGCGCTACGGCGGGTCGGCCTCCGGTGAACACGGCGACGGCCGCGCCCGCTCGGAACTGCTGTCGCGCCTGTACTCACCGGATGCCTTGCGCGTATTCGCCGAATTCAAAGGGCTTTTCGATCCGGATGCCGTTCTGAACCCGGGGGTTCTCGTCCGTCCCGAACCGGTCGATGCCGATCTGCGGCTGCCCGGACTGCGGCCGGTTCCGGAGGTGGGCGGTTTCCCGTTCACCGCCGACGGCGATATCGGCGCGGCCGTGCACCGCTGCGTCGGGGTCGGAAAATGTCGCGCCGACAGCCGTGCGACCGGCGGTGTCATGTGCCCGTCCTACCTCGCCACGGCGGACGAGAAGGACAGCACCAGGGGCCGGGCCCGCGTGCTGCAGGAGGTCGTCCGAGGCGCGCTCGACTGGCGCGACGAGGCGGTCGCACAGTCGCTGGACCTGTGCCTGTCGTGCCGGGCCTGCTCCTCCGACTGCCCGGCCGGTGTCGATATGGCGACCTACAAATCCGAGACGCTGTATCGGGCGTACCGGGGACGGCCGCGACCGATCGACCACTATGTGCTCGGCCGGTTGCCGCAGTGGCTGGCGGCGGGCACGGCGATGCCACGAACCGTCAACGCGCTCACCGGCATTCGGTGGCTGCGGCGCGCGGGGATGCGCCTGGCCGGAATGGATCCGCGGCGCGCGGCGCCGCGACTGGCGCCGCATTCGTTCCGCAGCCGGTGGGTGCGCCGCGGCAGCGACCGGCATCCGGACGGTCCGGTGGCGATGCTGTGGATCGACAGCTTCACCGATGCCTTCGCCCCGGAAATAGGCTGGGCCGCAGTGGAACTGGTGGAATCGGCCGGATACCGGGTCCGCATCCCCGAGCGCCGGGTGTGCTGTGGCCTCACCTGGATCAGCACCGGCCAACTCGACGGTGCGCGGCGGCGATTGCGAGCCGCTCTGGACGCGCTCGACGACCATGTTCGACAGGGCGGCCCGGTGATCGGCCTGGAGCCGTCGTGCACCGCGGCGTTGCGAGCGGATCTGCCGGAGTTGCTACCCGACGATCCGCGCGCGGCGAGTACCGCCCGGGCGGTGCGCACCCTCGCCGAATTCCTGACGGAGCAACCGGATTGGCAGCCACCCGACCGATCGGGCGAGACCGTGGTGTTGCAGCCGCATTGTCATCAGCATGCCGTGACGGGCTTCGACGCCGACCGGCGGCTGTTGCGGCGAACGGGTGCCGAGATCACCGAAATCAGTGGATGCTGCGGACTTGCTGGAAACTTCGGAATGCAATCCGGGCATTACGAGATTTCGGTCGCGATCGCGGAAGGCGGATTACTCCCGGCATTACGTGCCGCCGACCCGGAGACGTCCTTCCTGGCGGACGGATTCTCGTGCCGTACTCAGGCCGACCAGTTGGCCGGACGCCGGGGCCGGCACCTCGCGCAATATCTGACTGATCGGTGATTCAGATATCGGTAGGTCGCGCCGGTGATTCACCGCGCACGCCCGCCGCGCCGAGCGGCGGCGGGCGAGGGGCGCAGGGATCAGCTGCCGAACGGCAGGGTGCCGGGAGGGATCTGGTAGCCCGAGCTACCGGCGGATACTCCGCCCCACGCGTTGAGCAGCCAATTCAGAATGTTGGTAAGCATGGACACCTCCGTTGCGGCCTTGCCGAATGATTGCTGTTGGAACCATTCTTCAGCGAAATCGCCGTGCGTGATCGTATCGTTACATGCTTGCCTGGTTCGTGATCCCCGCCATAGGAATGCCTGGGAGTTTCCTCGAGATGCGGCTGCCCGGCGGCCGGCGCGGGCCCGGACCGCGGGTCCGGCCCGGTCCGCCTCGGGCACGGCGCACAATGAGTCGGTGCGAGGACGAAGCAGGCCGATGATCGAGACACCCCGATCCGGGGTATTCGCCGCCCGGCACAACTCCCCGCGCGCGAATCACGGCATCCCTCGCGCCGACCGCGACGGGCTCGCTCGCACCCTCACCACGTCGCGGCCCATAGCCCTCGCCCATACTCTCGCCCCGCTGCGCCGGGGGCAGGGCGACCCGTGCCACCGCGTCACTCCCGACGGCGCCCATTGGCGAGCGTCGCGCATGGCCGGCGGCCCGGTGACCTACCGCCTGGTCCAGGCCGACCCGAATGTCGTGGCGGCGCGGGCCTGGGGTCCGGGGGCGGCGGAATTCCTGGAGTACCTGCCCCGCATGCTGTGTGTCGACGAGGAACTCGACGACTTCGCCCCCGAACATCCCCGCATCGCCGAGGCACACCGGCGTCATCCGGGCCTGCACATGCTCCGCACCGGACTCGTCTTCGAAGCCCTGGTGCCGGCCGTGCTCGAGCAGCGGGTGCATACCGTCACCGCGCGCGCGTCGTATCGAAAACTGGTGTGGCAGTACGGCGAACCCGCCCCCGGACCCACGCCCGCGCCGATGCGGGTGCCGCCCTCGGCGCAGACCTGGCGCTACATCCCGTCCTGGGTCTATCACCGCGCCAATGTCGATCCGCAACGTTCACGCACGATCGTCACCGCCGCCCGGATGGCCGAGAAGCTGGAGGCCGCCGCGACGATGACGCCGCAGCAAGCCGCCGAGCGGCTGTGCATCGTGCCGGGCATCGGAGTGTGGACGGCCGCGGAGATCGCGCAGCGAGCCCTGGGTGACGCCGATGCGCTGTCGGTCGGTGATTTCCATCTGGCCGCCATCGTCGGCTGGACGCTGCTGGGCCGCCCGCTCGACGACGAGGGCATGGTCGACTACCTCGAACCGCTACGCCCGCACCGCTATCGGGCGATCCGGCTGCTCGAGATATCGGGGCAGGCGCGCAAACCGGCGTTCGGCCCGCGGACGCCGCTGGTCGACCACAGCCGGATCTGAGCGGATCAGCGCTGCGCCGTGGCCTGTGCGGCGCTCTGGGCGCGACGCAGCGCCTCGGGTACCGGAATGCGGCCGAGGAACATCTCGTCGAAGACGGGGTCGATCGCCCGCAGTGCGGCCGCGAGACCCGGTCCGCCACCCGACGCGATCCGCGGCCCGCGCAGCACATCGAAGAACGGCGACACGTCGATGCCCTGGTTCGCCCAATAGTCCCGGTACAGCTGCTGATCGGCCACCACGGCCGGAATGGTCTGGCCACCGGCGGCCAGATAGCGGTTGCCGGCGGGGCTGCCGAGCCACGCCAGCACGCGCCGCACCGCATCGGGATGGGCGGTGTGGGCGTCGGCGGCGATGCCGATCGCGTTGTCGGTACTCACCCGCCCCGCGGGCCCGGCCGGAATCATCGCGATCCCCCATCGGAAGCGAGCCTGCTGTGCGATCTGCGCCAGAGTGAAACTGCCCGATTGGAACAAGGCCAGCTTGCCTTGCAGGAACGCGTTTTTCGCGAAATCACTGCCGCTGCGGGTATCGGCCGCCGGTGGGGTGAGCCCCGCGCGCACCAGCCCCACGAGATATCCGAAGGCGTCCACACCCTGGGGACTATCGAAGACGTACCGATCCCCGTCCTGGAACCGCCCGCCCGCCGATCCCAGATACGGCAGCGAGAGCGACTGGAAATCGTTGGCGGCGTTGTAAGCCCAGGGCCCCGCCGCGGCGATCCGGCGCAACAGCGGCACTAAGGAATCGGGCCCGCGGGGATCCCACGTCGCACCTGCCAATTCCGCGGGGTCGATTCCGGCCGCGGCCAGCAGATCGCGGTTGTAGTAGACCGCCGTACCGCCGTCCACGAATTGCGGCACCGCCCAGAGCTTTCCGTTGCGCGTGTACTGTTCCACCGCACCCGGATCCCACTGCCGCACCGCCTCGGGGCTCAGCATGGCGCCGATATCGGCGAGCCGGCCGGCGTCGGCGTAATCGGTGTACAGATTCGTCCAGAACAGATCGTCCGCCGTTCCGCCCGCCACGTCGAGACGCAACTTCTGCTGGTAGGAACCCCACGGCACCACCGTGATCCGCACCTCGACATCCGGTTCGGCGCGCTGGAATTCGTCGAGTGCGGCGCGATAAACCGGTACGAAACTCGCATCCCAGATCCGCAGCCGGATCACCGTGCGACCCGTCCCGCCCCCGTCATGGCCCAGCCACAGCGCCGCGGTCACCAGCAGGACCACGCCGAGCGCTATGGCGAGCACGCTCAGCGTCGAGGTCTTCACGGCTCTCATTTCAGGCCCGTCCACGCGATGGAACGCAGCACCTGGCGCTGGAATACCACGAACAGCACCAGCAGCGGCACGATCGCCAGCGTCGTCGCCGCCATGACCAGCGTCCACTGCTCGTTGTAGCGGGTCTGCAGATCCGCGGTGGCCACCGTGAGCACCCGCCAGCGGCCCGAGCCGGCGACCAGCGGCCAGAGGAAGCTGTTCCACTGCGTCACCACGGTGATCACCGCGAGCGTCGCCAGAACGGGCCGGCTCATCGGCACCACGACGTGCACGATCACATCGAGGGTGTTCGCGCCGTCCAGTCGCGCCGCGCCGATCAGCTCGCGCGGAATACCCCGGAAGTACTGGCGCAGCAGGAAGATCGCATACGGCGAGCCGAAGACGAACGGCAACACCAGCGCCCAGAAGGTGTTCAGCCAACCCAGGTGCGCGAACATCAGATACAGCGGAATCACGGTGACGATCGGCGGCACCATCATGGTCGCCAGGTAGATCCAGAACAACAGGTCGCGGCCGCGAAACTCGGTGCAGCCGAAGGCGTATGCGGCGGCGATCGAGGTGATCAGCTGCCCGGCGGTGATGAACGCGGTCATCAACGCCGTCACCAGCACCGCCCGGCCGAACCCCTGGTCGAACGCGGCCCGGAAGTTGTCCCAGGTCACCGGATGCGGCAGGGCGAGCGGAGATTCAGTCGCGAACTGCCCCGGCGTCTTCACGGCCGTGAACGCTCCCAGCACCAGCGGCGCCACCGCGCACACCGCGCCCGCGAGCAGCAGCAGGTAGGCGGCGGCCGATCGCGTCACCGCCGAAGAACGGTGCCGGGCCTCAGAATTCATAGCCGGTCCTGGTACGGAAGTAGCGATGTTGGAGCACGGTGATCGCCAGCATGATCACGAACACCACGATCGCCATGACCGCGGCCCGCCCGGGCCGCGCGGCGTCGAACGCTTCCGAGAAGATCTGCATCGCCACCACATTCGTGCGATCGCCCGGACCGCCCTTGGTCAGGGCATACACGGTGTCGAAGGTCTGGAACGCGGTGATGGTCCCGGTCACCAGGACGAAGAACAGGGTAGGGCGCAGCAGCGGCACCGTCAGCCAGCGAATGCGCCGCCAGCCGGTGGCTCCGTCCAGCGCCCCCGCCTCGTGGATCTCCGGCGGTATCGCCCGCAGACCGGCGACGAAGAACAGGGCCACATAGCCGACGTTCGACCAGATGCTCACCGCGGCAACCGAAGGCAGGGCCAGCGCTGGATCGGCCAGCCATTCGATCCGCCGGCCCAGCAGTGCGTTGAGCGCCCCGTCGGTGGGTGCGAACAGCCAGCGCCAGATCACGCCCACCGCCACCGGCGCGCACATCCAGGGCAGCGCGAACAGCACCCGGAACGCACCACCGGCACGGCGGCGTACCAGCAGTGCCGCCACCGCGAAACCGAGAGCGGTCTGCAGCGGTACCACGAGCAGGGTGAGCGCGGCCGTCACCAGAAGGGAATGGCCGAACGCGTCATCGGACAGCACCGAGCGCCAATTGCGCAGGCCCACGAATTCCATGGGCCCGAGCAGATTCCAGCTGTGCAGGCTGAGCCAGCCGACCAGCACGATCGGCAGGATCAGGAAGATCCCGATCCCGAAAAGGCTCGGCGCCAGCAGCATCCAACTCGTCACGGCACGACGAACCGCTCGTCGGTTCACAGCAGGTGACGCTACCGGGCCACCGGTATCGGCGCGCCGCGGCGACGGACTGGCTCAGTCCAGCGGACCACCGGCGACGTAGACGACCTGCCCGGAGACGAAGCCGGCGCCCTCGCTGACCAGGAACGACGCGGTGTGCGCGATATCCTCGGGCCGGCCCACCCGCTGCACCGGGATCTGCGCGGCCGCCGCCTTCTGGAAGTCCTCGAACGGCACGCCCACCCGCTCGGCGGTCGCGGCGGTCATATCGGTGACGATGAAGCCGGGCGCGATGGCATTGGCCGTGACGCCGAATTTGCCGAGCTCCAGCGCGAGGGTCTTGGTGAAGCCCTGCAGGCCGGCCTTGGCCGCGGAGTAGTTGACCTGACCGCGATTGCCCTGCGCCGAACTGCTCGACATGTTCACGATGCGACCCCACTTGGCGTCGACCATGTACTTCTGCACCGCGCGGGTCATGAGGAACGCGCCGCGCAGGTGCACGTTCATCACGGCGTCCCAGTCGTCGACGCTCATCTTGAACAGCAGGTTGTCGCGCAGGATGCCGGCGTTGTTGACCAGGACGGTCGGGGGTCCGAGCTCGTCGGCCAGTTGCGTCACCGCGGCGGCGACGGAATCCTCGTTCGAAACGTCGGCGCCCAGCGCGACGGCCCGGCCACCGGCGTCGGTGATCGCCTGGACCGTATCGGCGCAGTGCGCCGCGTCCAGGTCGAGTACGCCTACCTTCAGTCCGTCGTGAGCCAGCCGGGTCGCGATCGCGGCCCCGATGCCTCGTGCCGCGCCGGTGACGACGGCAACGCGTTCAGCCATTGGCGGTCCTCCTGTACCTCTCGGAACATTCGCTGTGAGGGAACGGTACGCGCCGCTGTTCCGCCCCTCCTGCGGCGGTAGCCGCTCTTCCACCCACCGCGGCGGTAGCCGCTATTCCATCCACCGCGGCGGCAGTCGCTATTCCACCCACAGCGACCAGATGCTGCTGCGCCCTTGTCCCTCGCAGACCAGTGCGTGCCCGTCCGGGGTGCGGGCCGTCTTGTCCAGACCGGGATCGCATTTCGCCCCGCCCTCGTACACCGCCGTCGACACCGAATACGGTCCGGTCCAGCGGTAGCCACTGCTCCCGTGCAGGCACAGCAGGGTGCTGCCGTCGGTCGCGGACCCGATCAATCCGGCCTGCTGCTGCGTGCACACCTCGCCCTTGGCCGCCGAGACGGGACCGGCGGGAGCGGCCGTGGTGGTGGGCGGCGGTGCCACCACCGTCGTCGGAGCGACGGTCCGCGTGGTGGTGTTCGATGCGGCGGTATCGGTGCTGAGGGCGGCGGGAACCGTGCCCAGCGTGGTGTGCGGCAAGGTCACTCCCGAAAGCACCAGCGCCGCAGCGAGAATCAACACCTCGGCCATTCCGAGCAGCAGGGCCGACATCGCCATCACCCGCCCGCGCGGATGACTGAAGGCGATCAGGCCGAAGACGATGGCCACCGGGAACAGTCCGAGCAGCGCGGCGACCAGTGCGACGATCGCGTACGGATTGACGATCGGTGGCACCTCGACCCGCAGCCGTCCGGTGCGGCGGCGATTGGGCGCGCTGTCCCACCGATCGTCGGCGGGTTCGGTAGGCCGGGGACCGGCTGCCCGTCGCGGCGGCGCCGGATCCCAGCGATCGTCCGCGGATTCCGGCTCGTCGGTCCAGTACTCCTCTTCGGGGACCTCGGGCCAGCGTTGCTCCGCGTACTGGTTGCGGGCCATGTGGTTCCTCTCGGTCGTGCAGGAACCTGGACACGCGGACCCCGCCCGTTACCGAAGAAGAATAGGGGGATCGGCGCGACCCGCAACCCCCGTCTCTCGAGGGCCGGGCGCCGGCGCGCGCCGGGCGCCGGATTTCAGCCCCGAGCGTCCGGCGCGCGCAACTAGACCTCGTCGACCATGTGCTCCCCGACGAACGCGATCCGGATCGCCAGCAGCCAACCGGCAATCGCGAGAACGATGCGGTCGTACAGATCCGGTCCGCTGCGGCGCGCATGGCGAGGGCGGCGGGTGCCAGCGACGGGTAGCGGCCGGGTGTCCGGGAAATGGACGGCCGCGCGGTGCCCGCCGTCGACCCGGTGCCGTGCGTGCCGGTGGGCGGCATGCCGGGCGCCTCCCCCGGCGAACGCGGTCACGGGATGGCCCGATCGTCGAGGACACAGCGGCCCTGTTCGACGAGCACCGCACGCGCTCGCCGCCGGACCACGCACGTATCGACGGTGCAGTCGAGGTGCAGTTGCATTGCGGCGTGGGCTTGTTCGACGGTCATGATGCCCGGGTCGGCGCCGCAGCGCAGCAGACCGGCGACCGGCATGTGCAGATTCGTCAGTTGCATTCGGACACCCCCGCCGCGAACCGGCGGCGCGGTGGAGCTGGTGGATCCTGTGGTCCGGTCGCGGCGCGGCCGGTCGAAGCGGACGAAAGTTCGCTGGTCATCAACGACGACCCGATGACATGAACAGCCATGACTCCTCGTTCCTGCATGCGATACCCGACTGTGCCCGGCGGACCGACTCCGGGGCCCGGCTGCGAGCACACTCTCAGCATCCATCAGATCGTCGCTGCGCGGGGCGGAATCGCCGATCCGGTCCGATTCCCAGCGAATCGCCAGCACCGAATCAGCTTGGGAGAAAAGGACTTTTCGCATCCGCTCGGGCCTCGCTACCTGCGAACACGCCGGGCACGCCGCCGCGCCGCCGCCCGGACGCGTGCCGCGAATATTTGCCCGCAGATCACGAAACCACACCCGTTTCGCAACGAATGTATGTTTACCTTCGGCCCGATCGGGTAATCAGAACTACATGGATCGCGGGCTGAGAAACACCTCACCTCGGTACCGCAAACTGCTTCCGGGTGACTGGGTAGAACACCTTATCGTCGGAATGTTGTTCGTGGTATCGGCCGTCGGGGTTTACGTACTGACCGGGGCCATGCTCTCGTCATTGCTGGTAGGAGCATTGGTCGCGGTGGTCGCGATCGGTGTGGTGACAATGCTGTAGCCGGTCGGCGAACCGACCGGCTACGTTGACAACCATTATTCGAACAGAGTGGAAAAGCGGCGGAATCAGCGACGAATATTGTCGCCGATTCCGCCGTCGAATTATCGCCGGAACAATTTGTTACCCAACCAGACGATGGGGTCGTATTTGCGATCCACCACCCTTTCCTTCATCGGGATGAGGGCATTGTCGGTGATCTTGATGTGTTCCGGGCAGACCTCCGTACAGCACTTGGTGATGTTGCAGTAGCCGAGACCGAAGTCCTCCTGCGCCATCTCGCGCCGGTCCGCCACATCCAGGGGATGCATCTCCAGCTCGGCCACCCGCATGAGGTAGCGCGGCCCGGCGAAGGCGTTCTTGTTGTCCTCGTGGTCGCGCACGACGTGACAGGTGTTCTGGCACAGGAAACATTCGATGCACTTGCGGAACTCCTGCGAGCGTTCCACATCGCGCTGCTGCATCCGGTAGTCGCCCGGCTTCAGATCGGCCGGCGGCGTGAAAGACGGTATCTCCCTGGCCTTCTGATAGTTGAACGACACGTCGGTGACGAGGTCGCGAATCACCGGGAAGGTGCGCATCGGCGTCACCGTCACCACCTCGTCGGCGGCGAAGGTGGACATTCGAGTCATACACATCAGGCGCGGGCGGCCGTTCACCTCCGCCGAACAGGAACCACACTTGCCGGCCTTGCAGTTCCAGCGCACCGCCAGATCCGGAGCCTGGGTGGCCTGCAACCGATGGATGATGTCGAGGACGACCTCGCCCTCGTTCACCTCGACGGTGTAGTCCTGCAGTTCACCCTTGTCGTCGTCACCGCGCCACACGCGGAAGTGGGCATCGTAACCCATTGCTACTCATCCCCTTTCGCGGATGATTCGGCGGCCGCGGGATGAGCGGCGGTCTCCGCCGGGGTGTAATACTTCTCCAGCTCGCTCAACTCGAACAGGGCGAGCAGATCCGGTCGCATCGGCTGCTGTTCCTCCGAGGTGACCACCACCGGCGGCACGGTCCGGCCGGCACCGTCCGGGTCGACGCGGCACACCAGCAGCCGATTGCGCCACTGCGCGTCCATCTGCGGATGGTCGTCGCGGGTATGACCACCCCGGCTCTCGGTGCGCAGCAGCGCGGCCTGCGCGACACATTCGCTGACCAGCAGCATGTTTCGCAGGTCGAGTGCGAGATGCCAGCCGGGATTGAACTGCCGGTGGCCCTCGACGGTCACGCTCTCGTAGCGCTCCCGCAATTCACCCAGGCGCACGATGGCCTGTTCCAGCTCGTGCTCCTTGCGGATGATGCCGACCAGGTCGTTCATCGTCTGCTGCAGGTCGGTGTGCAGGGTGTACGGGTTCTCTCCGGTCCCCGTGGCCGGCGGATCGAAGGGCGCCAGTGCGGATTTCGCGGCCGCGTCGATATCGGCATCGGCGACCGCCGGCCGCTGTGCCAGTCGTTCGACGTAGGTGGCCGCGCCCAAGCCGGCGCGGCGGCCGAAGACCAGCAGATCCGACAGCGAGTTGCCGCCGAGGCGGTTGGATCCGTGCATACCGCCGGAACATTCGCCTGCGGCGAACAATCCGGGCACGGTGGCCGCGCCGGTGTCCGGATCGACCTCGATTCCGCCCATCACGTAGTGGCAGGTCGGCCCGACCTCCATCGGTTCCTTGGTGATGTCGACATCGGCCAGCTCCTTGAACTGGTGATGCATCGACGGCAGCCGCCGCATGATCTCGGCCGCCGGCAGCCGGGAGGCGATGTCGAGGTACACGCCGCCGTGCTCGGTGCCGCGCCCGGCCTTGACCTCTTCGTTGATCGCGCGGGCCACCTCGTCGCGGGGCAGCAGGTCCGGGGTGCGGCGTGCGGAGTCGTTGTCGCGCAACCACTGATCGGCCTCGTCCTCGGTCTCGGCGTACTGGCCCTTGAACACCGCCGGGATGTACTCGAACATGAAGCGCTTGCCCTCGGTGTTCTTGAGCACGCCGCCGTCACCGCGCACACCCTCGGTGACCAGAATGCCCTTCACACTCGGCGGCCAGACCATACCGGTCGGATGGAACTGCAGGAATTCCATATTGATCAGCGAGGCGCCGGCGCGCAGTGCGAGAGCGTGTCCGTCGCCGGTGTACTCCCACGAGTTCGAGGTGACCTTGTAGGACTTGCCCACGCCGCCGGTGGCCAGCACGACCGCCGGAGTTTCGAACAGGACGAACCGCCCCGACTCCCGCCAGTATCCGAAGGCGCCCGAGATGGCGTCGCCGTCCTTGAGCAGATCGGTGATCGTGCATTCGGCGAACACCTTGATCCGGGCCTCGTAGTCGCCGGTCGCGGCGTAGTCCTCCTGCTGCAGCGAGACGATCTTCTGCTGCATGGTGCGGATGATCTCGAGGCCGGTGCGGTCGCCGACGTGGGCGAGGCGCGGATAGGTGTGCCCACCGAAGTTGCGCTGACTGATCCGCCCGTCGGGCGTCCGATCGAACAGCGCCCCGTAGGTCTCCAGCTCCCACACCCGCTCGGGTGCTTCCTGGGCGTGCAGTTCGGCCATGCGCCAGTTGTTGAGGAATTTTCCGCCGCGCATGGTGTCGCGGAAATGCGTCTGCCAGTTGTCCTTCTCGTTGGCATTGCCCATCGAGGCGGCGCAACCGCCTTCGGCCATGACCGTATGGGCCTTGCCGAACAACGATTTACACACCACCGCCACCGACAGACCGTGTTCGCGCGCCTCGATCACCGCACGCAGGCCGGCGCCACCGGCACCGATCACGACGACGTCGTACTTGTGCCGTTCGACTTCAGGCATGAAACGAATACTCCTGGGACACTGAGGAATTGGGCTCTATGGCGTTGTCTGTTGCCGGAATCAGCCGACGAAACGCGGATCGGAGATGGTCCCGCTGGCGACCAGCATGATGTAGAAGTCGGTGATCGCCAGGGTGGCCAGCGTGGTCCACGCCAGCTGCATGTGCCGCGTGTTCAGCTTCGACACCTGCGTCCACATCCAGTAGCGCACCGGATGGGCGGAGAAGTGTTTGAGACGGCCGCCGGTGATATGCCGGCAGGAGTGGCACGAGATCGTGTATGCCCACAGCAGAACGACATTCACCACCAGGACGATGTTGCCCAGGCCGAAGCCGAAGCCGCCGTCCTTACCGTGGAACGCCATGACCGCGTCGTAGGTGTTGACCACCGAGACGACGACCGCGACATAGAAGAAGTAGCGGTGCACGTTCTGGATGATCAGCGGAAGCCGCGTCTCACCGGTGTATTTACCGTGCGGTTCGGCGACCGCGCAGGCCGGCGGCGAGAACCACACCGCGCGGTAATAGGCCTTGCGGTAGTAGTAGCAGGTCAGCCGGAACAGCAGGAGGAACGGCAACACCAGGAAACCGAGCGGAATCCACATCGGCAGGTCGCCGACCCAGTGCCCGAAGTGACTCGAACCCTCGACGCACGAGGTACTCACGCACGGTGAGTAGAACGGCGTCAGATAGTGGTAGTCGGAGACCCAATATGCCGATCGCACAAAGGCTCTCACGGTTGCGTAGATGATGAATGCGGCAAGTCCGAGCACCGTGAGCAGTGGGGGAACCCACCATCGGTCGGTACGCAGGGTGCGTGTCGAAATGGCCGCGCGGCCTTTGCTGAAAACTCCCGTGCCCGCCTCGGGGGCGCGTGTCGGTGCTGCGCTCACTGCAAGCTGCCTCGCTGGTCTACCCCGTGGAACGTCATCGTTACCTCCGGCGTCGAATGTGATGCTGAGCACCATACGACAACCGGGCTATGACTCGAGGCCGGTCCAGGCAAGATCTATCCACGCCGCGTCCTATGATTTGCGCCACATTTTCTGCGTGCTCGACGGCGGCGGTGCAACGAGTGAATGACGAGCTACTTCAGACCTTCTTCGCGAATACGGTGGGGCGGGAACCAGCGAGGCGCAGCGCCGTCACGGCGGATCGGATGGCCGCCGCGACTGCCCGCGCCGCTGGTGAACGTCCGGTTACTTCGTGCGCGGCCGCGAATGGAACCCGAGGCCTTCGTCCTGCGCGCCCATCCATGCCGCCTCGTCGGACTTGCTGTCCGGCACGTAGATGACCTCCTGCTGGCGGCGGCTGTCCACCTCGGGCGGCGGGGTGTGTTCGAACTCCTCGGCATCGATGGTGAGTCGTTCGAGATCGTTCTCCAGCCGGCGGACCGAATTGGCATCTCCGTAGTGGCTGCGCAACGCGCCGACGCATTGCCGGAGCTGTCCGACCGCGAAGCGCAGTTCGGCGATCTCACTGCGTGTCATCGAAACCTCCTGGTGCTTTCGGGCCGATCACCGGTTCGGACCTCCCCTCGTGGGCAAGATCAAAGCCTGTGACGGACCGCACATCGTGATCTACAACACATTACGTGATCATTTGCGTTCTGGCTCGTCGCGAATGGAAAAAGATCTCGCCACCTGCGTGCACCCGGCGCCCGACGCGGGTCTCATCCGGCGGCCGGCAGGGCCGCCGTCATCGGCGCAGGCTCCATACCGACCAGCGAGGCGAGAACCGGAAGTGCGGCGTCGGCAGGGCGATTCCCGGGGACGGCGGCCGGCGTTCCGAGCGCGCGGTCCACGAGTGCCGCGACGGCCACGGCCACCTCCTCGGCGCGCTCCAGGATCACGCTGTGCCCGGCGCCGTCGAGCCGCACCAGTTCCGAACGGCCGAGTTGCGCGGCGAGGACCACCGAATGCGCGAACGGAATCATGATGTCGGCCGATCCGCCGAGGACCAGCGCCGGAAGATCCGACAGCAGGCGCAGCGTCGGCGTCTCGTCGAAGCGGATGAGCGATTCGAGGAAGTAGGCCACGGTGGGCAGCGGGGTGTCGTTGAGCATCGCGGTGGCGAGCGCGGCCATGCGTGGATTCACCCGCCGCGAGCCGAAACTCGCCTCCCGCACCATCGGCTCGAAAACACGGCGCCCCAACCGTTTCGAGACTTGTAGCGCCCGCGGCGCCCGCTGTACCGCGACCCGCAGTGACGTCACGGTGTGGCGATTGAGCAATCGGCCCAGCCCCACCGCCGTGATGCCCGCGGCCGCCCCGGCGATCAGCCCGACGCCGACCACCCGGGTGCCGATCGTGGCCGGGAAAAGGCGAGCATAAGCCAGTACCACCATCGCGCCCATGGAATGGCCGACCAGCACCACCGGTCCGGCCGGCGCGACCGCGCGCAGGACCGCGTCGAGATCGCGGCCCAGCTGGTCGATGGTGTACGTCGCGGGATCCGCGCCGGCGGAATCGCCGTGACCGCGGTGGTCGTAGAACACCATCCGGGTGGCCGAGCCCCATTGCCGCAGCAGCTGATCGCGCAGGAACCACCAGGATTCGGTCCGCAGGCAGTGACCGTGGACGAAGACCACCGTCGCCGAGGCCGTGGCGGGGCCGAGGGTCCAGGCGGCCAGCGGGGTGCCGTCGTCGGCGCAGACGGTGACGCGGGTGGCGATCGTCGTGGACATAACGTCCTCCTGCAGAGTCCGTTCCTGCCCGGATGTCGTCTGTGAGTGCCCTCGCGTTAACCGCTCCAACCTGGTGTTATGCAGAAGTTGCACAACCGCTGCCGCCGCTTCGCCGACGATCCGGCGGGGCGGTGGGCAGAAGAATCTGCCGGTATCTACGGACGCTTGTAGAAAGCCGTAGAAAACGATCGAAACGCCCTGCGAGAACTGGGACGGAATCTGGCCTATATCGCCCCTAGTGTGGCGTTCATGAGCGCAGAGATCCGCGGCTTCCGCATCGACATCCCGCAGTCCGACATCGACGATCTGCAGGACCGCCTCGACCGGACGCGGTGGGCGCCGCAGCTGCCCGGCGCGGCCGGCAGCCGGGGCGTCCCGGTGGCTCGGCTCCGCGAGCTGGCCGAGTACTGGCGCACCGAATACGACTGGCGGGCGCAGGAATCCCGGCTCAATCGCTTCCCTCAGTACCGCACCGAGATCGACGGGGTGGATGTGCACTTCCTGCATGTGCGCTCGCCCGAGCCCGGGGCGCTGCCCCTGGTCCTCAACCACGGCTGGCCCAGCACCTTCGCCGAATTCGCCGACCTCGTCGACCTTCTCGTCGATCCCCGGGCGCACGGTGGCGATCCCGCGCGAGCCTTCCATGTGGTCGTGCCGTCGGTGCCGGGATACGGATTCTCGGCCGCGCCTTCCGAAACCGGCTGGAGTGCCGAGCGTGTGGGCCGGATGTGGGTGGAACTGATGCGCCGGCTCGGCTACGAGCGCTACGGCGTACAGGGCGGCGACCTGGGCACCTACGTGGGCACCGCGATGGCCGAGGCGGCGCCGGACCGGGTGGCCGGGCTCTACATCACCGCCGGCCTGGGCTTCCCCACCGAGGCCGATGTGCCGATCCTGACCGACGCCGAACGGGCCGGCTACGAGGCGATGATGGCGGCGGACTGGGTCAACGGCGTGGATCATCACGGTCTGCTGCGTGCGGCGCCGCAGACCTTCTCGATCGGATGGAACGATTCACCCGCCGCCGCCTTGGCCTGGATGATGCAGAAGTACACCGACTTCAGCGCCGCCGGCCCGCTCGATGCGGCGATCGACCGCGATGCGCTGCTCACCACCGTGGGCATCTACTGGTTCACCCAGAGCTTCGGAACGTCCGCGTGGTCGTACTACGACAGCACCGGCTTCGCCTGGCCCACCGGTTCGGCGCAGGTCCCGACCGGGGTGTACAGCGGCGCCCCGGGCATCCGCCGGCTCGCCGAGCGCACCGCGAAGATCGTGCACTGGCCCGAGGGCAATCCCCCGGGGCACCATTTCATCGCGATGGATCAACCGCGGGCATACGCGGCTGACCTGCGCACGTTCTTCGGAAATCTCGGCTGAGCGACGTTCATCGGAAAATCTAGGGCTCTCGACTCTCTGAACTAGACAGCCCTAGATTTCCCGATGGATCGCTACACGTCGGCCGCCGTGCGCGTGGACGGCAGGAACGGGGTGAGCAGATTCTGCTCGGTGGACGGCCCGAATTCCCATTCCGCGATCCACGGACCGGTGCCCTCGCTCGGGTCGAGCACGCCCGATTCCAGCCATTCGTAGCGGCCCTCGAGCACCTGCCGAGTCAGCGCGGTGTCGGCGTCGTCGGTGTTGTCCCACAGCGCGGCGAAGGCAGCCTCCACCCGCAACCGGGACTGGCGGCAGAAGGCGTCGGCCAGTTCCGTCGCCGCGGCCGCGTCCCGGCTGTCGTCGGCGCGCATGGCCTGCGCCCGCACGCAGGCCGCCGACATGGCGAACAGCTCCGCGCCGATATCGACGAGGCGCCCCAGGAATCCCTGGCGGTATTCGAGCTTCGCCTGCCAGCGCGCCATCGCGTACATCAGTTCGCGCGCCTGTTTGCGGGACATGCGCTCGATGAAGCGCAAATGCGTTGCCAACGGACCGAATTCGGTATATCCGGCCGGAAGTGTGCCACGGCCGACCGCCAGCTGCGGGAACCATTTCGCGTAGAAGCCACTCGCCCCGACCGCCGCGGTGGCCTTATCCTTCAACGCCGCATGACGATCCACGAGTGCGCCCGCCGCGGCCATGTGCGCATCGGCCATCTCCCGGGCGATCAGCAGCCGCATGATCTCGCTGGAGCCTTCGAAGATCCGGTTGATCCGCAGATCGCGCACCAGCTGTTCGGCCGGTACCGCCCGCTCACCCCGCGCGCGCAGGGAGGTGGCGGTCTCGTAGCCGCGCCCGCCGCGGATCTGCACCAGTTCGTCGGCGATGCGGCAGCTCATCTCGGAGGCCCACAGTTTGGCCAGTGCGGCTTCGATCCGAATGTCGTTGCGCGCCTCGTCGCACATGGTCCCGGACAGTTCGAGCACCGCCTCCAGCGCGAAAGCGGTTGCGGCGACGAAGGATATCTTCGACGCGACCGCCGCGTGCTCACCGACCGGTCGGCCCCACTGCACCCGTGCCGCCGACCAGCCGCGGCTGATCTTCAGCGACCACTTCGCCGCCGCCGTGCACAGCGCGGGGATCGCCAGCCGTCCGGCATTGAGTGTGGTCAGCGCGATCTTCAGGCCGTCGCCCTCGCGACCGATCAGATTGCGCGCCGGCACCCGGACCTTGTGCATGCGGGTGACACCGTTCTCGATCCCGTGCAGACCCATGAAGGCGTTGCGGCGCTCGACGGTGATGCCGGGGGTGTCGGCCTCCACCACGAAGGCGGATATCCCGCCGCGATGTCCGGGCCCCTTCGGTACCCGCGCCATCACCACCAGCAGTTCGGCGACGACACCGTTGGTCGTCCACAACTTCACTCCGTCGAGCTCGTAGGCCTCGCCGTCGGCCGTCGGGGTCGCCGTACTCGCCATTCGGGCCGGGTCGGATCCTACGTCCGGTTCGGTCAGCAGGAATGCGCTGACCGCGCCCCGCGCGCAACGGGGCAGGAATTCGCGCTTCTGTTCCTCGGTGCCGGCCAGCTTGAGCGGTTCCGGCACGCCGATCGACTGATGCGCCGAGAGCAGCACGCCCAAACTCGCGTGCACCGAGCCGACCAGCATCAACGCCCGGTTGTAGCCGACCTGCGACAGGCCCTGCCCGCCGTATTCCGGCGGGATCTTGAGTCCGAAGCAGCCGAGTTCGGCCAGCCCACGGACGTAGTCGTCGGGAATCTTCGATTCGGCCTCGATGACCGACCCGTCCAGGGTCTCGCAGAAGGCCCGTAGCCGTTCCAGATAAGCCTCGGTCCGCGCCGCATCGTCGGGAGCCGGCCGCGGATACGGATGAATCAGGTCGAGCCGGAACCGGCCGAGAAACATCTGCTTGGCGAACGACGGTTTGGCCCAGGTGCTTTCGCGCGATTCCTCGACCAGTGCGCGAGCCTGCTCTTCGGTGGCGTGAACTTTCGCGGCTGTCGCCATGGGATCCTCCCTCGAAACGTGATCAGGATCACATTCGAGTGTAGGAGAGTCGGTTACTCGCCGGTAGGCTTCCGGGGAAATCGGAGGTGGAGAATTACTGCACGCCGCGCAGATAGCGTCCGAAATGCGGCACGGTGAAGCCGATCGTGCCCCGCTCGGCGGAATAGATCAGCCCCTTCTTGATGAGTCCGTCCCGCGCCGGGGACAGCGAGGCGGGTTTGCGGCCCAGCTCCTGGGCGACGGCCGCGGTCGGCACCGGCCCGTCGTCGCCGGCCAGATCGGCCATCGCCCGCATGTACTCGCGCTCGGCCGGAGTTGCCCGTTCATAGCGGGAGCCGAAGAATCCGACCGCCAATTCCTCCTCGGCCGCAGGGGCCGCCAGTTCCACATCCTCGGCGCCGATCGGGCTGCGGGCGGCCACATCCCAGGTGGCCTTCCCATAGGCCTGAACGAAATAGGGATAACCATCCGCCTTGTCGTACAAGGCTTTCAGTGCCTCCTCGGTGAACTCCACCGCCTCGCGCTCCGCGGGAGCGATCAGCGCGCGGTCCGCGGAATCGCGATCGAGCCGGTCGATTCGGTGGTAGCTGAAAAGTCGCTCGGAATAGCTTTTGGAGGCCGAGAGGACGGCCGGCAAATGTGGCAGGCCCGCGCCCACCACGATCAACGGCGCTGTCTCCTGGCTCAATTCGTGGCAGGCGCCGCAGATCGCGGAGATGTCGGCCGGCCCCAGATCCTGCATCTCGTCGATGAACACGGCGATGCCGACGCCGATATCGCGCGCGAGCTGGGCGGCCTCCAACAGCAACTCCACCAGATCGATCTCGATGTCACCGGAGTCCGCGCGCCCGGTGACGGCCGGGACGTCGATACCGGGCTGCCAGCGCTCCCGCATTCCCTTGTCGGCGGTCGCGCGCAGGGCGAAGGCCTTGAGGATGCCCAGGAAATCGTCGACCATCTCGGGATTGCGGTGGGCGACGGCGATCTGACGCACCGCCATATGCAGGGCCGATGCCAGCGGGCGCCGCAATTCCTGATCCGGTCGCGCCTCGAGTTTGCCGGTCCCCCAGCCGCGCGAGCGGGCCGTGGACCGAAGTTGGTTGAGCAGCACTGTCTTTCCCACGCCGCGCAGGCCGGTGAGCATCACGCTGCGTTCGGGACGTCCGCGCGAGATGCGTTCGAGCACGATGTCGAAGGCGTCGAGCTGTTTATCGCGCCCGGCGAGTTCGGGCGGGCGCTGGCCGGCGCCCGGGGCATACGGATTCCGCACGGGGTCCATGCCCCGACACCGTAGCGCGTTCGCACCGAAATCTCGGGATATATAGGGGATGTCCTAGATTGCGCTATCCGAGCGAATGGCAGCCGCTGCGCGGGGTGACCGGGCGCGATGCGCTCTCTACGCTGGTGGCTGATCGAGGTCCGAAATGTCGCAGGAGGGTCCATGTCCACCGATTCGGAAGATCAGCAGTCCGGCGATCGGCCGAACCCCACGGTGGCCGAGGTCGTCGGATCCTGGGACGTGCCCGCCGGTGCGAGCGTGGCCCGGCAGATTCGCGACAACATCCTGCACGCGATCGCCCAGGGATACGACGATCCGCAACTGGTGGCCGATCTGGCGGTCGGTCCGCTCGTGATCGCCCTGGGCCGGCTGGAAACAGAACTGGCGGACGCGCGCGGACGTATCGCGGAACTCGAGCGCGCGGTCCATCCGCGCGGTGCGGCCGAGTGACTCGGCCGCACATGTAACGCTGCGCCGACTCGTTTCGATAACGAGGGCAGAGCCGCGGATACCGTGCCGTGATCTCCATAGCAGATGCGATCCGCCGGGCTGTAATCGGGGGTAGTCCTGGCGTTTTGGTGACACGCGGGCAGACACGCCGCCGTGTGGGGTGGACAACAACACCGAGCCGTCGTAATCTCTTCGTGACTTCGCGGAGTATGTCGCTTCATTAGAGGGGCGGCCCGTTGAGTCACCGCCTAATCAGCAGTCGAGTGGGCAGCTCGATCGCTGAACCGGGGACCCAGGTTTCTGGGGTGAATCCTCTTCGGTCGCAAGGTCGATGGGGTAGGGCCGATCTTCCCGGTCCGAACCCGTCAGCTAACCCGGTCGGCGCGTGGGCAAGGAAGAAACAGGAGACTCAGCTCGGTGGGTAAACACAGTCTGCAACGGGAATCTCGGCTGCCGAATTCCGTCAAGGGTGCGCTGGTCTGCGGCGCAGTAGCGGCCACAACCGGTGCGATTCCGGCGATTCCGGCCATGGCGGCCACGATCAACGTTCCCGGCGTCGGCAACTTCGACGTTCCGCTGGGTTCGGACTTCGACCAGCAGGTCAGCCAGGCGAACCAGGTACTCGCCGATCACGCGGATCAGATCAAGGGAGTTCAGCAGGCGCTGAGCTCGCAGGCGGTCGCGCCCAGCATCCCCAACGCCGCACAGAACCCGATGGGTGGCATGTTCGGCCAGTCGCAGCAGCAGCACGGGGTCGGCGATGTCGCCCTCGACGCCGCGCGCAGCAAGATCGGCGCCGACTACGTGTGGGGCGCCTCCGGTCCTTCGAACTTCGACTGCTCCGGTCTGGTGCAGTGGGCGTACAAGCAGGCCGGAATTCAGCTGCCGCGCACCAGCTTCGAACAGTCGCATGTCGGCAAGCCGGTCGCCTTCCAGGACCTGAAGCCGGGCGACCTGGTCATCCAGAACGGTGGCGGCCACGTGGCCATGTACGCCGGGGATGGCAAGATTCTCCAGGCGCCGCAGTCGGGTGAGACCGTCAGCTACGCGCATCTGGATCCCGACTCGATCGTCACCGCACGCCGCGTCGCCTAGTCGTTCCGCTCGACAGTAGGCCCGGCGGTGATCCGCCGGGCCTACTGTGAGGAGCGAAACTGGAACAGGCACAACCAGCTTCAGCTCGGGTCGACTCCTGGATCTGGGCTGTCCGGCTGTTCAAGACTCGATCCGCCGCGGCCACCGCGTGCCGCGGCGGTCACGTGCGCGTCAACGGCACGGCGGTCAAACCTGCTCATCAGATCAAGCCCGGTGATGAAGTGCGGGTCCGCAACGCCGGGGTCGAACGCATCGTCGTGGTGGTCCGGCTGGTGGTCAAACGCGTCGGCGCTTCGATCGCGACGCAATGCTATATCGACAAGAGCCCTCCGCCGCCCGCACCGGAGATCGTCGCCGCGATGCCCAAGCGCGACCGTGGTGCCGGACGGCCCACCAAGCGCGAACGCCGCGAAACCGATCGGCTACTCGGTCGCGATTCGACCTGAACTCGCGCGGAGGGCGTCCGCTGCGGTACTGAATTCCCTGCTGAACTCTCCTGTCCGATAGAGAGTGCGGCATTCGCCCCGGCGCACCTTTCCGCTCGAGGTCTTCGGAATCGCGCCGCGCGGCAGCAACAACACGTCCACCGGTGCGATGCCGTGCACAGTCGCCACCGCGGCCCGGATCCGCCGGCCGATATCGCTCGCGGCGGCCGGTGGGCTCACCTTTTCTGGACTCACCACTTCGGCGACGACCACCAGGTCCTCGCGTTCACCGGTATCGACCCCGAACGCCGCGATATGCCCGGGGCGCAGTTCGGGCGCGGAGTCGGCGGCAGTGGCTTCGATATCGGCGGGGAAATGGTTGCGGCCGTCGATGACGATCGTGTCGCGCAAGCGGCCCGCGATGTAGAGACCTCCGTCGTGGACGAAACCGAGATCTCCCGTCCGCAGCCACGTTCCGGTCTGCCCGGGCAGAACGGCGCCGAAGGTGGCGGCGGTCCGCTCGCGCAGTCCCGCATATCCCGCGCCGACATTCGGACCCCGCACCCAGATCTCACCGACGGCACCGTCGTCGCGGGGAGCGAGAGTGATCGGGTCGACGATGCGCACGGTTTGCCCGGCGGGACGGCCGCAGTCGACCAGCGCGATACCGTCGTGGCCCGCGGACGCGACGATCGCATGGCCCGCGCTCAGGGCGGCGCGGTCGAATTCGACGCATATCGGTTCCGCCTCCGGGGACGAGATGGTCACCGGAAGGGTCGCCTCCGCCAGCCCGTATCCCGCGGTGTGGGCCCGGTGGCGGAATCCGTGCGGCGCGAAGGTGCGGGTGAAGGCGCCCAGGGCGGTGGCGCGAATCGGTTCGGCGCCGTTGAGCAGCAGATCCAGCGATGACAGATCGAGGCCGTCACGTTCCTCCGCCGACGTTCCCGAAACGGCAAGTGTCAGGCCGAAATTCGGGCTGGCGGTGACGGCGGCACGATAGTCGCTGCACGCGCGCAACCATCGAATCGGGCGTTTGGCGAAGTCGGCCGGTGGCAGGGTGATCGCGTGAACGCCGAGGTGCAGCGGCAGCGACAGGGCGAACACCAGGCCCATATCGTGGAAGAACGGCAGCCAGGTCACCATCGGGCGGTCGGCGGCCGGTGCCAGCGCCGTCCGCAACTGATCGAGTGCGGCCGTGAGATTGGCGTGGGTGATGCGCACTCCGGCAGGCGAAGTGGTGGAGCCGGAGGTGTACTGGAGGTAGGCGGGATGCGCGCCGACCGGATCCAAGCGCACGTCGCCGGTGCCGGCGTGCGCATCGACCGTGAGGAGTTCACCGTGCGGCATGTCGGCGGCATCCGGCAATTCGGGTGCGCCGGACGAGTGGCGTGACGAGACGAGGCTCAGACGCGGCTCGGCGTCGACGAGGATCGTTCGCAGCCGAACGGCATTGCGGCGCATCGCCGTCGGAAACAGCGGCACCGCGGTGCGGGCGCTGTAGAGACAGGCGAGGAAGGCGACGACATAGTCGAGGCCGTGCTCGCACAGGATCGCGACACGATCACCGGGTGAAGACCGCTCTCGAATCCGCGCGGCTAGTAGTCCTGCGGCACTGTGTAATTCGGCGATCGTGACGGTGTCCGCCGTACGCCGGCCGCCCGGATACGACAGCGCGGTGAAGGCCGGTTCGTCCGGTGTCCGGGCAGCCCGGCTCGCGACGATCGCCGCCACGCGGTTGATCATGGTCACTCCTGTCGCGGCATTCGAAGCGCCAACGCGGCCGACAGCGCCGTGACGGAGGGATTGTCGAACAGCTCGGCGGTGGCGATCCGGATCCCCAGCCGGCGCTCGAGACGGCGCCGCAGATCGATGGCCAACAGTGAGGAGAGATTCAGCGTCGCGAAGTCCGCTTCGGGATCGACGGATTCGACCTCGCGCGACAGCGCACCCGCGACCGTAGCGCGGACGATTCGCTGAACGTCGGCGCCCGAAACAGCGTCGGCAACGTCGGATACACCGTTGTCGGCCGCCGAGCCCGGCGCTCGTCCGCGTGGCAGATCGGCTGCGAAGGAACCGGAAGGCGCCAGCGCCTCGCGAAGTCTGGCCGCGACCGGTCCCGGGTCGTCGGTGGGCGTGTAATCCAGCGCGAGCACCACCGCCTGGGGGCGGCCGAGGATCGCGGACAACACGGACATGCCGCGGGCGGCATCGAAGGGGGTGATGCCGGCGGTCCGTAGATGTGCGGCGCCCCCGGCCGAGCGGGCGAGGCCGGCGTCCCAGCTACCCCACGCGATGCTGGTCACGGCGCGGCCGGTGGTGCCGCGAGCCAGTGCGTCCAATGCCGCGTTGGCCGCGGCGTACGCCGCCTGTCCGGGCGATCCGAACAAGCCGGTGGCGGAGGAGAACAGGAGGGTGAAGTCGACCGGGTCGCTCGCCGTCAGCTCCAGCAGCGAGACGGCCGCGGTCACTTTCGGCTCGAAGTGCGATGCCAGGGATTCCCCTGTCACGCGGTCGAATTCGGCGTCCTGCAACACACCCGCCGCATGGATCAGACCCCGAATCGTCGATCCGCACGCCCGGATGTCGTCGAGTGCGTTGGCCAGATCCGCGCGATCGGCGACATCGCACCGCACGACCACCACGCGGTCCTCGGCGCCGTCGAGCAGTGGCGGCAGCGGCCGAGGGCGCCGGGTCAGCACCACCACGTCACGTGCGCCCTGTTCGAGCAGCCACCGGACCGCGGCGGCTCCCAGCGCGCCGAGCCCGCCGGTGACCACATAGGTGCCGTCGGCGCAGAGCGGGACCTCGGAGCGGGCGCCCCCGAGCTGCCCGAACCGCCGCGTCAGCGTCCGCGCCCCCTCCACCCGAACTTCGGCGGGCCCGGCCTGGCCCAGCACGAGATCGCGCACGGTATCGGCGCCGCGGTCATCGGACCAGATCAGCCGCACCGGGCGGCCGGATTCCAGCTGCAGCGTCCGGACCAGCGCGGCGACGGCATTCTGTGTGACGGATGCCGGGTCGCGCAGCACCACGGTGAGGCTCGCCGTCGTCTCCGCCGCGACGATCTGCTGCAGCACGCGCAGAGCTCGTTCGGCGTCGAAGACGGGTGTGTGCACCTCGGCGGGCGCGCCGATTACCTCGCGCCGCGGTTTCCGGTCCGGTGCGGTGCCGTGCGCGTCGGCCACATTCCCACCGGATCCGGGTAGCGCCGGGAGAACCCGGCCGTGCGGAGCCGGAGGCTCGGGCCAGACCAGTACGACGGCCGTCGATCCTTCTCCTGCCGTCGATGCCAGCAGGGCCGCCGACTCGCCGGGGTCCCGAGCGATCCGCTGGGCCGGAACCCGCCGATCCAACGCGCGCGTAATCGACGTGGCGAGGGCCGACTCGCCGACGATCATCGCCCGTTCGATGGTCGGTCGCGTCGATTCCGCGGTAACCGCGGCGGACGGCACCGTGATCCACTGTTCCTCGCGCAGGACGGAATCCGCCCACTCCGGCGCCGTCGCGACGGTCGCGTCGTACTCCGCCCGCCCGCGCGCAGCGGTGCGCCCCCGCAGCGGGTTCATCCCCGCGCCTGCGATGCCGCCGCGAAGGGAAGCTGCACTTCTGCTTTCGCGCGTCGCATCGTCGGTGACCGGTGCGCCGGCGTCCGCTGTCTGTGTACCGTCGTCGGCGATCACGGCCGTGCGGGAACAGCTGACGCCCCCGGTGTCTACGGGAGCGGGATGGGTCGCCGGGTGCCCGAGCGGATTGCTCTGCCAGGGAACACCCGTGCCCGAGAAGGCGATTCGCACGCCGGTCAATGCCACTGCGGGGGCGTCGTGCTGGTCCAGCGCGATGACGTCGCACAGCAGCCCGTCCGGCCCGTGTTCACGCACGAACGCGTGCGCCTCGGTGAGCAGCACGCGGGGTGCGTCGGAAAGCCATACCGACGCGATGGCTACCGGCACCGTGAGCCCGTCCGCGGGCAGGAGCTCCCGGCCGGCGGCGGCAATCAGCTGTAAACAGCCGTCGAGCGCGGCGGTGGTCAGCGGAATCGAATCGAAAAGCCCGACGGCGCTGCGACTACCGGCGCGCACGGCGGCCGGCGTCCGGAAACGCGGACCGTAGTCGAGTCCGCGGTGACGCAAGGACGTATAGAACTCGTCGATATCGAGTTCCTCCGCTGTCGTCAGGGAGGTCCGATGGTCGTCCACCGTGCGCATCCACCCGAGGATGTCGGCGGGTGAGGCGGGCCCCTCCGCTCGCGCCGAGGCCAGCGACACCGGACCCAGCAGTACGCGCAGGTCCGATCCGCTGCGGTAGCCGACCGCCGCGAGATCCGCGATATCCGTCCGTTCGTGCACCGTGAAGTCGGCCAGCCGAATCGGCCCCGGAACCGAATCCAGCAGGCGCCGAATCCAATACGCGGCGGGCACGGTCGGCACGCCGTCCACCACGTGATCGTCCAGTCGTTCGCGGCCGGGATCGGTCGCGGTGCGGGTGAGCAGTGGGAACGTCTTTCGCCGACACCGCCGTGCGACCGCCGGACCGGGCGTCGCGCCCTGGATCGACCAGTCGACGTCACGCCCCCGCACATACAGGGCACCGACGGTCCGGAGCAGGGCGGTGACCTCACCGTCGCGATGCGCGGCCGAGAAGACCGAGTCGGCCAGCTCGGGATAGTCCCGCACGGCCGGCGCCAGCACCGGATGCGGTGATATCTCCACGATCGAGGTGTATCCCCGGCCCGCGGCGGATTCGACGGCCGCGTCGAGATCGACCGTGCCACAGAGGTTGTCGATCCAGTACTCGGTATCCATCGCGGCGGTATCGATGACCTGGCCGGACCGTGCCGTCGAGAACACCGGCACGCGGGGTGCCCGTGGCACCGGCGCTCGGAGCGCGGTGATGAACTCGTCGGCGAGCGCGCGAACCTGCGGGCTGTGCGCGGCGAAGTCCACCGGCACCGGTCGCACGTAGTACTGCCGCCGGCGCGCTCGCCGCAGCAGTGTCTCCATGTACCGCGTCGTCCCGGAGACCACCACGGCCCGGGGCCCGTTCACCGCCGCGACGGCGACCTCCGCGCGCAGTGGTTCGATCAGCCGCCGCGCCTGGTCCGGTGTGACCTCGAGCAGCGCCATCATGCCCTGTCCGGCCAGCCGGCCCAGTGCCCTCGAGCGCACGGTGACCAGATGTGCGGCATCGTCGAGGGACAGTGCGCCCGCAATCACCGCGGCCGCGATCTCCCCCAGGCTGTGCCCGGCCACCGCATCCGGTTCGATTCCCCACGCCGCGAGCAACCGCGCCAGCGCCACCTGGTAGACGAACAGCGCCGGCTGCACCGTCTCGGTGGTCCCGACGCTGTCGGCGAAGCCGTGCCGGGGCGTCCACACTCGCGGTCCGCCCGCATCCGCCACGGCGTCGGCCGCTTCGGCTACGGCCCGCGCGTATTCGGGGTATCGGGCCGCCAGCTCCCGCCCCATCCGCGCATGCTGACCGCCCTGCCCGGAGAACAGGAACAGCACACGTCCGCGGCGGCGCTCACCGACTCCGAGCAGGGCGGGCGAACGGGAGCCGCACGCCACCGCGCGCAGTGCGTCGGCGGCATCGTCGGCTTCCTCCGCGACGATCGCGGCCCGAATCGGTTGCGGCAGTGCGCGTCCGGTCGCGGCCAAGACCGAAAGCGACCTCTCGCCGGTCCCCGCCAGCTCGGCCGCGGTGTCACGCAGTTCGTCCTCGTCGCGACCGGTGAGTCCGATGAGCACCGGAGGCCGCACCTCGCGCACCGGTCCCGGCTCCACCTCGCGCACGACCACATGCGCGTTGGTGCCACCGAAGCCGAACGAACTGACGCCCGCACATCGCGGAATACCGGAGTCCGCGGGCCAGCCGACCACCTCGCCCGGCACGCGGAGGCCGCGTTCGGACAATCGCAGCAGCGGATTCTCGCGCTGAAAGTTGATGGTGGGGACGATGGTTCCGTGGTGCAGGCACAGCGCCACCTTCGCCAGCCCGGTCACCCCGGCGGCAGCTTCCAGATGGCCGATATTCGATTTGATCGATCCGACATACGGTTTCACCGCGCCACGCGGCGCGTCGAGTACCGTCGCCAGCGCCTCGATCTCCACCGCGTCGCCGACCGGTGTTCCGGTGCCGTGACATTCGAAGTATCCGGCGGAGCGGACATCCAGGCCGGCGCGCGCCCACGCTGTGCGGATCACCTGTTGTTGGGCGCGCCCGTTCGGCGCGTACAGACCGTTCGAGCGGCCGTCTGAACCCACTGCGGCACCGACGATTTCGGCATAGGACCGGTTGCCCTCACGCTGCGCGTCGGCCGTGCGCTGCAGTACCAAGACGGTCGCCCCGTCACCGCGAACGTATCCGTCGGCGGCCGCGTCGAACGGCTTGCACTGCCCGTCCGGGGCGAGGAAACCGCCCTGGGCCAGATACTGCGAAGTATGCGGCAGCAGCGCGAGATTCACGCCGCCGACCACGGCGTACGGCACCGCGTCATCGGCCAGCAACCGCACGGCGAGGTCCACCGCGGCCAGCGAGGACGAACACGCGCTGTCGAGCACCACACTCGGTCCGTGCAGATCCAGCACATACGAGATTCGATTGGCGATGATGCTCAGCGCGGATCCGGTCACCGCGTAGGGCGGGTCCTGTCCGCCGTCGCCGAGGACGACCGCGCCGTGGTCGAACCCGCACGCGCCGAACAGCACCGCGGTATTCGACCCGCCCAGCCGATAACCGATTCCGGCGTCGTCGATCGCCTCGACCGCGACCTCCAGCGCGAGCCGCTGTTGCGGATCCATCAGGGCCGCTTCGCGATCGGAGATCGAGAACCGCTCGTTGTCGAATTCGGTGATCGAATCCAGGTAACCGCCGCGGCCCGCGCCGTCGCGCCCCGGCGGCGGGTCTCCGACGCCGCTGCGACTCTCGACCAGCAAGCGCCACAAGTCGTTCGCACCGGACGCGCCCGGCACTCGGCAGCCGATACCGATGATCGACATCGGTGGGGTGACGGCGGTCATCGGCCCTCGAGATGGTCGACGAGCCGCTCGATATCCGGGTTGTCGTAGAGCTCGGTCAGCGAGATCTCCACGCCCAGCGCATCTTCCAGCACACCGGCGAGGCGGGCGAGCTGCGCGGAACTCAAGCCCAGATCGGTGAAAGGCACTGTGGTCGACACGGTTTCGGGTTCGGCGCCCAGCATGTGCGCCACCGCCGCGACCGCCGCGTCGGTCGAGGTGCCGATCCGTTCCCGCTGCCCCACCGCCCTCTCCTCCCCGTATCCGGCGCCGACGCACGACGGTCGGGCGGCCACGTGAGCGCTTCTCGCGCAGCGGCTCACGGCGCAGACCGGGGTGCGGGTATCCCGCGTAGTGCAGGTTCCTCAGCGATTATGCCGACAAGTCGGGGCCCGGTGAAGAGGTCGAGACAGCTGAGGCCACAGGGGCGAGAGTGACGAAGACGAGCCGCGACCACAAGGGTCGCGGCTCGCCTCGTGCGCCGGGACTCAGCCGACCAGCGAGCCCAGCCGCGAGTTGATCAGCGTCTCGGCCTCGTCCACGATGCGCGAGATCAGCTCGGCACAGGTGGGGATGTCGTCGATCAGGCCCTGCACCTGTCCCGCCGACCAGATGCCGGCGTCGAGGTCGCCCTCGTCGAAGACGCGGCGGCCGCGAGCACCGGCGACCAGATCCCGCACATCCTCGAATGTGCCTCCGGCGGCTTCGATTTCGACCACCTTGCGGCTGATCTCGTTGTCGGCCACGCGGGCGGTGTTGTTCATGGTGCGGAAGATGAGCTGGGTGTCCCGCTCGGTGTGGGCGACGATCTGCTCCTTCACCTTCCGATGCACCGGGGACTCCTCGGTGCACAGGAAGCGGGTGCCCATGTTGATGCCGTCGGCGCCCAGCGCCAGCGCGGCGACCAGGCCGCGGGCATCGGCGAAACCACCCGAGGCGATGACCGGGATGTCGAGTGCCTTGGTGGCGGCCGGGATCAGGATCAGGCCGGGCACGTCGTCCTCACCCGGGTGGCCGGCGCATTCGAAACCGTCGATGCTCACGCCGTCGACGCCGATCTTCTGCGCCTTGAGCGCGTGCCGGACGCTGGTGCACTTGTGCAGCACCTTGATTCCGGCTTCCTTGTAGTACGGCAGGAACGGCTCCGGGTTGCTGCCCGCGGTCTCGACGATCTTCACGCCCGATTCGATGATCGCCTGAACGTATTCCTGATACGGCGGCGGGTTGATCGACGGCAGGATGGTGACGTTGACGCCGAACGGCTTGTCGGTGAGCTGCCGGGTGCGCTCGATCTCGCGCCGCAGATCGTCGGGGGTCGGCTGGGTGAGCGCGGTGATGAAACCGAGGCCCCCGGCGTTGGCGACCGCCGCCACGAGTTCGGCGCGGCCGACGTGCATCATCCCGCCCTGCACGATCGGGTGTTCGATACCGAACATCTCGGTGAATCTGGTGCGCAACATCTGGTTGTCCTCCTGGCCGCGGTACGACTCGGGGCGGCGCGCCGGGCATCTCCGGCACGATTCGATGCCGGTGTGTGCACAGACTGCCGCCCCTCGGGTGCCTGGCCGCGTGCGAGCCGGGCCTGCCCGGATGGGTCGATACTGGCATGGCGACCGCGTCGGAGACAACAGGATGTGAGCCGCAGTTTGCTTCGGCGGTCTGACAGGGCCTCAGACTGACGTCACCGTGCCCTCAGACAAATTCCCAGGTTATCGCCACGGGACGGCTGGATATGGCGAGCCTTCTGTGAACCGGGATTCTCGTATGTAACCCTTGTCACGGCAAAAAGTTAGTTGCTATTCTCGCTGTTGGTTCAGCCGTCGACGCCGCCGGGCCCATTCGGTGGCGAACTCCGACGGTCCGAGAGGAGTTCCTGCATGACCACCGGTGTCCAGACCGACGAACCGATCCGGTCGCGTCGCAACCACTGGAACAACCAGATCGCCACGCATGCGCTGATGCGCCCGGACGCGGTGGCGATCCGGTTCCGCGGGCAGGACACCACCTGGAAACAGCTGCACGAGCGGTCACTGAAATTCGCCGACGCCCTGGCGCGGCGCGGTGTCGGCTTCGGCGACCGGGTGCTGATTCTGGCGCTCAACTACACCGAGTACCTGGAGACCGTTTTCGGCATCAACGCGCTGGGGGCGATCGCGGTACCGGTGAACTTCCGCCTCACCCCGCCCGAGGTCGCCTACATCGTGGCCGATTCGGGAGCCGCGGCGATCGTCACCGACTCGCTGCTGCAACCGCTGGCCACCGGTGTGATGGCGCAGAGCGAGACGCTGCGCACCTGCGTCGTCATCGGCGGCACCACGGGCGAGGGCGTCATCGGCTACGACGACTTCCTCGCCGAGACCGGCGAACCACATGTGCCGCAGGACATTCCGGAGGACACTCCGGCGTTGATCATGTACACCTCGGGCACCACCGGCAGCCCCAAGGGCGCGATCCTGTCCTACGCGAACCTGAATGCCCAGGCGCTGACCTGTATTCGGGCGATGAACTCGACTCCCGACAGCATCGGCTTCTGCACCTCACCGCTGTTCCACATCGCCGGACTCGGCTCTCTCGCCCCGGCGTTCATGCTCGGCTCCAAGACCGTGCTGCATCCGCTCGGCGCGTTCAACCCGACCGAATTCCTCGACGCCATCGAGGCCGAGCAGGCCACCACCGCGTTCTGTGTCCCCGCGCAGTGGCAGTTGATCTGCGAGGACCCGACCGTCAAGGAGCGCAAGCTGGCGTTGGAGACACTGAGCTGGGGTGCGGCGCCGGCCTCGGAGACCGTGCTGCGGGCGATGGCCGAATGCTTCCCGGACGCGCAGAACGTCGCGGTCTTCGGCCAGACCGAGATGTCGCCGATCACCTGCGTGCTCGAGGGCAAGGACGCGCTGCGCAAACTCGGCTCGGTCGGCAAACCCATCCCGACCATCCAGAGCCGCGTCGTCGACGACGAGATGAACGACGTCGCGCCGGGCGAGATCGGCGAGATCGTCTACCGCGGGCCGACCATGATGCAGGGCTACTGGAACAAGCCCGAGGCGACCGCGGAAGCCTTCGCCGGCGGCTGGTTCCACTCCGGTGACCTGGTTCGCCAGGACGAGGAGGGCTTCGTCTGGGTGGTCGACCGCAAGAAGGACATGATCATCTCCGGCGGCGAGAACATCTACTGTGCCGAAGTGGAGAACGTGTTGTTCGCGCATCCGAAGATCCACGAGGCCGCGGTGGTCGGCCGGGCCCACGAGAAGTGGGGCGAGGTGCCGGTGGCCGTGGTCGCACTGCCCGACGGCGAAACGCTGACCCTCGAGGAGCTGACCCCGTTCCTCAACGAGAACCTCGCCCGGTACAAGCATCCGAAGGATCTGGTGATCGTGCCGGAGCTGCCGCGAAACGCCAGCGGCAAGGTGGTGAAGGTGCAGCTGCGCAAGGAGTACGCGAGCTGACCTCCGGCTGTGTGTCGGCTGACGGCTCAGATCATGTCGTGCTTGGTGAGCCAGTTCATCAGCGGCCAGCCGCAGAAGACCGGCAACCAGCAGGTCAGAACCCGGTACAGCAGGACCGCCGGCACGCCGATCGCGGCGGGTACGCCGAAGGCGGCCAGACCACCGATCAGCGCCGCCTCCACCGCGCCCACGCCACCGGGCGTGGGCGCGGCCGAGGCCAGCGTCCCGCCGATCATCGTCACGACCGTCACGGTCACGAATGTCGTTGCGCCGCCGAAGGCTTCGATGGCCGCCCACAGCGCGCCCGCCGCGCCGAGCGTGGTGGTCGCGCAGCCGCCGACGATCATCAGCAGCCGCTTCGGTTCCCGCGAGAGCGTGCGCAGTTCGGCGACGACCTCCGCCAGCTGCGGTCGCACCTCGTTGCGCAGCCAGCGCCGCACCGTCGGAACGAACATGGCCGCACCGACCGCGCCCAGCAGGCCACCGGCCAGCAGATACAGCACGGTCGCACTCGGCACGAAATGTTCCAGGTTCGCCGAGACACCGGCGGCCACGCTGAAGACGATCAGCAGCACCACGTGCGTGATCACCTGCACCGCCTGGTTCAGCGCCACCGCCGCGGTCGCCTTCACCGTGCCCAGGCCGCTCTTCTGCAGGAATCGCACACTCAGCGCGAGCCCGCCGACCCCGGCCGGTGTGGTGGTCGCGGCGAAGGTGTTGGCGACCTGCATACCCAGCAGCTTGCGGAAATTCACCGACGTCCCGGCGCATCCCCACAGCGCCATCGCCGCGCCCACGTAGGTCGCGGCCGAAATCGTCAGCCCCAGCAGCGCCCACCACCAGTTCGCGGTGCGCAGTTCGGTGAAGAAGGTCGGTACCTGGCTGATGAACGGGTAGGCCACGTACACCAGCGCGATCAGCAACACCAGCTGCACGATCTGGTTACGCGAGTACCGGGTGATCCGCGCGGCCTCGATGCGATCCTTGCCGGTCTGCTGAAGTACTTGAGCGCGGACCGTTTTCATCAGTTCGCCGCTGTCGGGCACCGATTTGCGGACCTGGGCGCCGATCCCGTTCTTGGTGAGCCGGCGGGAGGCGTCGAGCACCGCCTGTGCCCCCAGTACGTGAATGGCGGTGGCCACCACCGTTTTCGCCCCGAACAGGGAACTCGTGGTGAGCAGCAGCTGCGCGATGTCGGCGGAGAAGCGGGAGTCGAACGCGCCGAATTCCGCCGCCATGAAGCCGCCGAACAGGACCCGTCCCTCGGCGATGCGGATTTCCTCGACTCGTAGATCACCGTGGGTGATCTGGGCGCGATGCATGTTCTGCAGTGACCGCCAGACGTTGGTCAGCACCACCTCACTGTCGCCGGCGGCCAGCTGGCGGCCACGGGGCGCGGTGTGCGCGTACAGGGTCCAGCCGCGGCTCAGCGCGGCCACCGTCAGCGGTTTGTTGCTGGCCAGGCCCAGATCGCCTAGCGCGATACCCATCAGTGCGCGATGCTCGACCGCACGGCGCATCGAGGCGAAGGCGGGGGTGCGTTCACTGCTGCGGAAGGTCAGCCAGCGCCGGACCTGCCGCAACATTCCCCAGCTGCGCTGATTCTGTCCGTACATCTCCATGACCAGCTGGCGATGCGGCCCGGTGTCGGCGCTCAGCAGCAGCGGTCCGGGACCGGCCGGGCGCAGCACGGTGAAACCGGTGACGGTGTATCCGCGCCCGGCGAGCACTCGCACGGCGGCCTCCAGCGGCACCTCCAACGCCGGCGTGCCGACCACCAGAACGATCACCGCCCCGACGAACCAGCCCACCGCGAGCCCGAACATCGCCCGGGAGGGCACCACCAGACTGACGAACAGATGCAGCGGCACGAACGCGATCAACAACGCCCACCACCACCGCCGCCAGGACGCCGGCAACCACGGGCTGGCCACGGTCAACCCGGCGGCCAGCATCGCGATCCAGCGCGGATCGTCGAGAAATTGCGACAGGAAGGTATCGAGCTGGCGGGGCACCGCCAGATGCCACTGCGGTGCCGAGATTCCGGATTCGGTGATGGACAGCGCCAGCACCGCGATCAGACCCGCGGCGACGTAGCCGCTGAGCAGTTTCCACTGCAACCGGAAGATCAGTCGGACGAGGATCGCGAAGGGCAATGCCAGAATCGCGATCCCGTAGAGGAGATAGACCAGGTTGGACTGTTCGGGGGTGAGGAAACCGACGATATCGGAGACCGATCGCTCCAGGGCTTCCCAGCGCGGCCGGGTGATGAGCGATCCGGCGACCACCAGCGCGACCAGCAGCGCGGACAGCACGACGCGAATGATGTCGCTGGTCCGCCTGATCCGCGGCTGCAGCAGACTGCCGGAGACGGGGATCTCCCGCCCGTCTACTCGCATGTCGTGAAACTTTCGGATCGAGGGAGCTGCGTCGGCCCCGGGGTCGGCTCGGGTGTGAGTATGCAGGAGGCCGTTCGAGCGCCCGTCGGCAACACGCCGTTCCCCCGGTTCGCGCAGGTAGGCGTGTGCGCCGTGCCGGGGCCACCGCGCGAGGGCCCGGGTCTTCGCGGACCGGCAGGGCGCAGCGTCACCCGGGCGATCCCGGACCGGCCGTGACGGGTTGGGGTGCGTCGGTGTCGCCGACGCTGAAGATGCCGCCGGTCATGGTGCCGGTGTCGAGTTCGGCGATCGCGGCCGCGACCAGCTCGGTCGGCACCAGCGCGGGAAAGGAATTGGGGGCGACGGCATTCGCGCGGACCCCGAATTCGGCGAATTCCGCGGCGATATGCCTGGTCAGGTGGTCGAGTGCGGCCTTGGTCGCGGAGTAGACGGCCTGCCCGCCGGAATAGACCCGCGATCCGGACAAACTCGAGACGTTGACGATATTGCGATTGCGCGCCCGATTCTCGTCACCGCGATGCAGCCAGCAGCGCTGGGCGAGCCGCGTCGCCAGCCGCAGCGGCACCTCGACGTTCATCGCGAACTGCGGCGCGAACGCGTCGAGGGCGGTGTCGCCGTCGACCAGCCCGTTCGGCTGCAGATCCAGCCGCGCCGCATTGTTGACCAGCAGATCGACCGCGCCGAATTTCGCCAGTGCCAGATCCACCACTCGCTCGGCCTCGCCCGCACGGCCCAGATCGGCGCGGACGACGAAGATGCGGGAGTCGTTCTCCGGAACCGGCTGCCAGGGTTCCAGCGGATCGATGAACCATTCCTCCTGGGAGGGCGCGGCCGGAACACGAGTGCGGCAGACGGCCACGATGTCGTAGTTCTGGTAGTACGCGCGGCAGAACGCATCGCCCAGTCGCCCACCCGCTCCCGTGACCAGGCACACTCGACGGTTGTCACCAGTGGACAATGCGATCCCCTCCCCAGCGGCTCGCCGCCTGCTCCTTCGGCCGATGCAACCACATCACCACACTGTTGCGGGCCGCGGTGTTGGCGCCGAGGAAGGTGTGCCAGGACCGCGGCGTGCATTCGAAGACGACCATCGAATTGTCCACCGGCGGAACGATCACCGTCGGCGTCGGCTCCGCGGCGCCGATATCGGCGAACAGTCCCGTCTCGCCGCCGTCGCCCGGCTTCCACTCGCCGTTGCCGAGATAGAACAGCACCGCGACGGCGCGCACCATTTCCCGCGCCGGCACCCCCGCGAGCCGGGCGCCGGACTTCAGATCGATATCGTCGCCCGGCAGGCCGACCGTGTCCGGTCCGGGCGCTGCCCCCGGGAACCAGGCCGGGGTGAGGTCGTGATGCGGCCAGCCGCGCGGACTTCCCGGCGGGTGATGGTGGAGCGAGCCCTCGACATCGCCGCTGGCCGGAACGCCCGCGACCCGTTCGATCAGGTCGTGCCAGGCCCGCGACAGGAAGACCTCGAGCGGTCCGTTACGCATCCGGGTCAGGCTCGCGCCGGAGGCGCCGTACCCCGCGGCCACCGGACCGAACAGGTCCGGCCGATCGGTGCGCACCCGGTCGAATTCGACCGCGAGCCGCTGGTAGAACTCGGCGACGAAGACGTCACGAACGTAGACATGGGGAAAGGGACGGGTGCGACGAATCCATCGCCGATGTGCCAGCAGATCGATGAACCAGCGCGGCAACGGCGCCTCGGACAACATACAAGCTCCCTCCCGGACTACCCGCCGATCTTATTGCGTTCCCGGTACCGCGCCGAGTTCGTCCCGGTTTGTGCAACCATCAGCCGGTGGTGCGCGACGTTCGGGTCTGTTTCGTGGGGGATTCTCTGGTTGCGGGACTGGGAGATCCGCAGTGCCTCGGGTGGGCGGGCCGGCTCGCCGGGCGTGCGACCGCGGCCGGAATACCGCTGACCTACTACAACCTCGGGGTGCGTCGCCAGACCTCGTCCGATATCGCCGCCCGCTGGGAGGCCGAATGCGGACAGCGATTATCCGGCGAGGTCGACGCCCGAGTCGTCTTCTGCTTCGGCGTCAACGACACGCTGTGGGAAAACGAGGCGATTCGGGTGCCGGCCGACGAGTCCGCGGCCAATCTCCGCCGCATGCTGCGCCGCTGCGCCGAACTCGACTGGACCGCCCTGGTGGTCGCGCCACCGCCCTGCATCGATGACGAACAGAACGCGCGCACAATCGAATTGGACGATCGCTTCACCGAAATGTGCGCCCGTGAACAGGTTCACTATCTCCGCGTTCACCAACCCCTGCGCCACAACGACATCTGGATGCGCGAACTGCGCGACGGCGACGGTTACCACCCCGGCGCGCCGGGCTACGAGCAACTGGCGGCCATGATCGGCCCGCACTGGCTGCAATGGCTGACCGAACCTCGCACCCGTCTCTCCACGGTGAGCTGATCCGCGTTTCTCCGCAGCGCGTTTTTCTGCGCACCGATTAGTTAGCGTTGTTCGTCCCGTCTTCATGGTTCGAACGCATCGGCCGATCCGGCCGATCACCGGTTGCAGAGGAGCAGAACAATCATGGGGAAGATCGTTGTCGCCGAGTTCGTTTCGCTGGACGGATTCATCCAGGATCCGCTGTGGACCGCGCCCTTCTGGTGCGACGGCATCGCGAACTACAAATCCGGTGAGCTGGAGGCGGCCGACGCCTTGCTGCTGGGCCGCACCACGTATCAGATGTTCGCCGCGTCCTGGCCGGACCACCCGGAAGAGGGTGCGTACAAGGACAAGATGAACAGCATGCCCAAGTATGTGGCGACCGATTCGCTGCGTGATCTGGAGTGGAACGCCCAGCGCATCGAGGGCGATCTCGCCGCCGGCATCGCGAAACTGCGGACCGAGCAGAACCTGCTCGTCTTCGGCAGTGCCTCGCTGGTGAAGTACCTGCGCGAAAACGAATTGGTCGACGAGTACCGCCTGGTCGTCTATCCCGTCCTGCTGGGCAGGGGCCTGCGGCTGTTCGAGGCCGTCGAGCCGGAAGCCACCCTCGCCCTCGCCGAATCCGAGGTGCTCGACAACGGCGTCGTCCTCAGCACCTATCGGGTCACCGCCAATTCGGTGGTGCGCCCGAGCTTCGGCTGACCGGCCGCGGCTCACTCGCGGATGGTGAGCTAGTCCGATGTCGGGGTGGTGCGGCCGGTGATCTCCAGTATCGCCATGGCCGCGTTGTGACCGCCGATTCCGCTCACTCCACCGCCGCGGACCGCGCCGGCGCCGCACAGGAATATGTTGCGATGGCCCGTGCCGACGCCCCAGCGGGCGGCGGGCGCGGAATCGTCGTCTGTGCGGAACGGAAACTCCAAGTCGCCGTGGAAGATATGGCCGCGCGGCAGGCCGAGTTCGGATTCCAAGTCCAACGGCGTTCTGGCCTCGATACACGGATCGCCGTTGGCATCCGCGGCGAGACATTCGGAAATCGGCTCGGCGAGAACGGCATCCAGCTGACGCAGCGTCGATGCCAGCAGCTCGTCGCGTGATCCGTGCTCGAAAAGGGCTGCCGGCGTGTGCAAACCGAACAGGGTCAGTGTGTGCATGCCCTGTGCGGCGGCGTCGGAACTCAGAATCGACGGATCCGTCAACGTATGGCAGTAGATCTCCGACGGCGGGGCGCTGGGGAATCGCCCGCCGGCCGCCTCGCGATATGCCCGTTCGAGCTGGTCGTATCCCTCCGCGATGTGGAACGTGCCCGAGAACGCCTCGCGCGGATCGATATCGGTGCGCAGCCGGGGCAGTCGGCGCAGCAGCATATTCACCTTGAACTGACTGCCCTCCGGCATCGCGTCGGCCGGCTCACCCAACAGCCGGGCGAGGGTCGCGGGCGCCGCGTTGACCAGGACGTGGCGGGCCTCCGCCAGACCGGATTCGTCCGGTGTGTCGAACCGGACCTGGGCCGTGTCGCCGTCGGTGTCGATCCCGGTCACCGTGCACGACGTGCGCAGGTGCGCACCCGCCCGCCGTGCCGCATCGGCGAGGGCATCGGTGAGCGCGCCCATCCCGCCGACCGGCACGTTCCACTCGCCGGTCCCGTTGCCGATCACGTGGTACAGGAAGCAGCGATTCTGCCGCAGCGCGGGATCGTGCGCATGGGTGAACGTGCCGATCAGCGCATCGGTGAAGACCACACCGCGCACCGTGTCGTCCCGGAATCGCGCCTCCACGGTGTCACCGAGCGGCCGCTCGAACAGCATCTCCCAGGCATCCGGGTCATCGAGCGTCCGCTGTAGTTTGGCACGGGTCGGCAGTGGTCGCAGCATCGTCGGAGACAGCCGCTGCGCTGCCCGCGCGGTCGTCGCGTAGAACCGTTGCCACGCCTCGAAATCCGCGTCGGATCCGGTGACGCGGCGAAAGCTCTCGCGGGTACGCCCGGCATCGGCCGTATCGATGAGCAATCCGGTGTCGCCGACGGGCGTGTACGAGGAGATCCGCCGTTCGCGGGTCCGGAACCGCAGATCCAGATCCCGGCCGATCCGGTCCGGAAGCAGGCTGACCAGATACGAATAGCGCGACAGTCGCGCATCGATCCCGGCGAAAACCCGCTCGGACACCGCCGCCCCGCCGGTGTGGTCCTGCCGCTCGAGGACCAGCACCGAGAGTCCGGCGCGTGCCAGATACGCCGCGGCCACCAGCCCGTTGTGCCCGCCGCCGACGATGACGACGTCATAGGAGTCGCGCATCAGCCCTGGATATCACGAATTCGCACGACCCGCGTCCGATCCGCCGGGTGTCGCGGACTTGCGCATCAGCAGATACCCGTGCGGGCACCGCTCGTCGGGCTCCGGAGGGCGCACCATCCGGGTCACCGGGACGAACCCGTGCGGCCGCAGCATTTCCGCGAGGCGTTCGGGCGACCACCGCACCACCGGCGCCACCTTGTGGTCGTACGGTTGCCGATCGGCGCCGTCGTCGGCGGCCTGGAACGCCAGCATCAGATAGCCGTCGGCGGCCAGCGCGCGAGCGAATTCGGCGAACAGCTCCGGCAGGTGTTCCGGCCGCATATGAATGATGCTGTACCAGGCCACGATTGCGCCGAGCTCACCGTCGGCGACGTCCAGCTGCTCCATCGAACCGTGTTCGAATCGCAGGTGCGGATGGGCCTCGCGGGCCATCCGGATCATCTCCGCCGACGCGTCGAGCCCGAAAGTGTTCAGCCCCAACGCATCCAGATATCCGGTGATCCGGCCCGGCCCACATCCCAGATCCGCCACCGGCCCGCGGTCCTCGGCCTGTACCAACTCCGCGAACAGTCCCAACATCGCCCGATCGACCGGCGCGTTCACCATCGCATCCCGGAAGAGGTTGGTATAGAGCTCCGCTACCTCGTCGTATGCGGCCGCCACCGCATCGGAATTCGCACTCACTCCGGCAGCCTACCCACGCCGATCCCGGCCGCCCCGCGGCTTCGGCGCGTAGGGTCGCGGCATGGCCACCTCGACGCAGCACCGGGAGGCGGACGAATGAGGACGCTCACCTCCCGCATCGTGTATCGGAATCCCTGGATCGAGGTCCGCGAGGACAGTATTCGCCGCGCCGACGGCTCCACCGGCATCTACGGCGTGGTGCACCGGGCGGAATTCGCGGTGGTGGTACCGCTGGAGGGCGACCGCCTGCATCTGGTCGAGCAGTTCAGATATCCACTGGGGCAACGATGCTGGGAGTTCCCGGCGGGCGCGCTGCCGGGTGGCGAGTCCGACGACCCGGTCGAGATCGCCCGCCGCGAACTGCGCGAGGAGACCGGTCTGCGCGCCACCGACCTGACCCACCTCGGCATCCTCGACGCCGCTCCGGCCACGCTGGCCCAACGCGGTCACGCCTATCTGGCGACCGGTCTCACCGCCGGCAAACCCGAACGCGAACCCGAGGAACAGGACATGCGCTCGCAGTGGTTCGACCGCGACACCGTCGAACGGATGATCCGCACCGGCGACATCACCGACTCCCAGACCATCGCCGCCTACGGTCTGCTCCTGCTCCACGAGCGCCGCTGATCCGGCGGCGCTCACCGCTTCCGAGCGCGGAACACACTGTCCCGCAGCGTGATCGCCTCCCCGGTCGGCCGGACCACGGACCGCGTCCGGCTCTCGACCAGCTGGATATCCCAGCGATCCGGCGCCAACCCTTCGGCGATCTGCTCGGCGGTGACGTGCACGTGGGAAGCGGAGGTGTGCGCGGCCGACTCGTGGTCACCGGGGGCGTGGCCGACGATGAACAGCGTTCCGCCCGGCGCCACCGCGGCGGCCAGGCGCTCGAACAGGGCGTCGTTCGAATCGACCGGGTGCACGTAGCATGCGCAGACCAGGTCGAACCGGTCCACACCCGCGTTCCACTGCGTCAGATCCGCCGTATGCCAATCGATCCGGCCGGCGATATCGTGGCCGGCCCGATCGGCCCGCTCCCGGCCGCGCGTGACCGCCGCCGCCGCGATGTCGACGGCGGTGACCCGCCAGCCGTGCCGGGCCAGCCAGATCGCCTCCGCCCCCTCGCCGCAGCCGGCGTCCAGGGCCGTGCCGGGCTTCAGGTGGGCGAGCTCGCCGGTGAGGTGGGGATTGGCTTCGGTTTCGGAGGCCGAACCGGCACCGTGGTAGCGCCGTTCCCAATAGTGCCGGTCGAATTCACGCCCGCCGGAGCCGTGCCGGTGCTCGTGGTGCGCGTGACCGTCCGTCGCGTCACCGCCGGTCCCATGACTGCCGCTCATGTCGACTCCTTCGCTGGGTGCGAGTTCACAGGCCGTGGCGCCGATCGCCGAGAACGCGCTCGGCGACCTCCCTCTCATCGTCGGCGGAGAATCCGCGGCGGTGCCGCTCCACCGCCCGGCGCGTCTCCTCCTCCACCAGATCGGCATTGATCTGCGCGGCCGCGAACGCGCCCGCCGCGGCCGCCGCACCCACCTGTGCGCTCAGGTCGGTGACATTGCCCGCGGCCCAGACTCCCGCGACGTCGGTTCGGCCCATCGCATCGGTCGGGATGTATTCGCCTGCGCCCGAGGGATGTTCGACGGGTTCGAGACCGAGTTTGCGAAGGACCTCGGACCGCGCGACCATGCGCGGGCCGACGGTGATCACCTCGCGCGCCACCACCGTTCCGTCCGCGAGCCGCACGCCGGTGATGTGGTCCCCGGCGATGTCCAGCGCCGCTACTTCCCCCGTGATCACCGGAATGCCGCGCGCGGCAAGCTTTTCCGCCGCTTCGCCGCCGGGCGCGTCCATGGTGTGGGTGAACAGGACGACATCGTCGGTCCACTGCCGAAACAGCAGCGCGCCGTGCACGGCCATCGGCCCGTTGGCGATCACCCCGATCCTGCGGTCGCGGACCTCCCATCCGTGGCAGTACGGGCAGTGCACGACATCGCGGCCCCAGCGCTCCCGCAGGCCCGCGATATCCGGAATCTCGTCGACCAAGCCGGTGGTCACCAGCAGGCGGCGCGCCCGCACGGTCCGCCCGTCGGCGAGTTCGAGGAGAAATTCGCCGTCCTCGCGGATCGCGCCGGTGATCTCACCGGACACGATGTGCCCGCCGTAGCCGCGCACCTCGGTCCGGCCGCGGGCGAGCAGTTCCGCCGGCGGCATCCCTTCCCGGCCGAGCAGCCCGTGCACCCCGTCGGCCGGGGCGTTGCGGGGAGCGTCGGCGTCGACCACCGCCACCGATCGGCGGGCCCGGGCCAGCATCAACGCGCCGTTCAATCCGGCTGCCCCACCGCCGACGATCACCACGTCGTAGTTGCTGTTCAGCTCATCGGTCACCATGACCACCTCCTGGGAACCACCGTGCCGGACAGAACGAGACCATGGCAAACTTCTTTGCCGAAATGGCAAAATGGGAGCATGGACGACAACCTGGACCGTGCGCTCGACGCCGTGGGCCCGCGGCTGCGCGCACTGCGACAACAACGCCAGACCACGCTCGCCGACCTGTCCGCGACAACCGGCATCTCGGTGAGCACCCTGTCCCGGCTGGAATCGGGCGACCGCAAGCCGACCCTCGAACTGCTGCTGCCGCTGGCCCGGGCGCACGGCGTCACGCTCGACGAACTCGTCGACGCCCCGCCCACCGGCGACCCGCGCATCCACCTGCGGCCGATCACCCGGCACGGGATGACCATGTTGCCGCTGACCCGGCGCGCGGGCGGCATTCAGGCCTACAAAATGGTGATCCACCCCGAGAACCGGCGCGGCGAACCCGACCCGCAGACGCACGAGGGCTACGAGTGGCTCTACATCCTCAACGGCCGTCTCCGCCTGATCCTCGGCGAACACGACCTCGTGCTGGCTCCCGGTGAGGCCGCCGAATTCGATACCCGCGTCCCGCACTGGTTCGGCCCGGCCGACGATCGGTCCGTCGAATTCCTGAGCCTGTTCGGCAAACAGGGCGAGCGCGCCCACGTGCGGGCCCGCCCCAAAGCCGGCGGGGACTAGCGTCCGGCCATGTCCAGCGCGGCCAGATGGCTGAACAGCACCGAGGCCCCGATCGGATTGCCGCCGCCGGGATAGACGGTTCCGCTCACCGCGGCCATGGTGTTACCCGCGGCGTACAGCCCGGGAATCGGTGTGCCGGATTCGTTCAGCACCCGCGCGGCCGTATCGGTGCGCAACCCGCCCTTGGTGCCCAGGTCGGAGATGCCGAAGGCGGCGGCGTGGAACGGTCCCTTCCGAATCGGCACCAGCGGTGACTTTCCTTCCGAGAACGCGCGATCGTAGGCCTCGTCGCCGCGTCCGAAATCCTCGTCGACGCCGCGGTCGGCGAAGTCGTTGAACCGCCGCACCGTCTCGGCCAGCGCCTGCGCCGGAATGCCGATCTTCTCCGCGAGTTCGTCCAGGGTCGCCGCACTGTGGCGCAGCCCCGCGCGCACATACTCCTCGTGATCCACCATCGGCACGTTGCTGGCCTGTACCGGTGGTACCGGACCGGCGCTGTCGTCGTAGATCATCCAGAACGGCAGCGTCATGGCGCCCTCGTCCAGGCGGGCGATGATGTCGCGGCCCAGCCGGTCGTAAGGCGCGGATTCGTTGACGAAACGCTGTCCCGCCCCGTCGACGAAGATGCCCCCGGTGAACCACAGCGCGAATGCCGCACGCCCGTCGGGATGAATCATTCCCGGCGACCACCATGCCTGATCCATCAGATCGGTAGCGGCGCCGACCGCCATCCCGGCCTCGTGTGCCCTGCCCTGATTTCCCCAGGGCCCCATGGTGTCCCTTGCTTCGCCGGGGACGCCGAAGCGCCGGCGCAGGTCGTCGTTGCCCTCGAAACCGCCCGCCGCCAGCAGAACTCCTTTGCGGGCCCGGATCGCGACCCGCGCGCCCTCGCGTTCCACGATCGCGCCGACCACCGCGCCGTTCTCCGTGACCAGCTCGACGAGCGGCGTATTCAGCCGCAGCGAGACGTCGGGATACTTCGACAGCGCCAGCAGGAACCGCCCGACCAGCGCGCGGCCGCCGATCAGATAGTCCGGCTGCGGCTCGCCCAGTCGGTCGGTCCCCAGCGGGCCGCGCACGGCGGCGGCGAGTTCCCCCAGCGTCGCGGCGGGCAGCGGCGCCGGAACGATATGACGCTTACCGTCGATGCGAGCCTTCGGCGCCGCGCCGAAATAATCCGGCCACGGGAACATCTGGAATTCGAAACTGTCGTCGCTCTCCAGATATTCGATCACCCGGGCGCCGTTGCGGACATAGGTCTCCTGCAGGTCGGCGGGTGTCCGATCGCCGACGACCGCGCGGAAATAGGTCAGCGCGTCCTCGAAGGTATCGTCCACACCGGCCCGCCGCAGCACCGGATTGCACGGGAACCACACGCCGCCGCCGCCCGAATACGAGGTGGTGCCGCCGAATTTCTCGGTCGCCTCCACCACGGCCACCGAAAGCCCTTCCCGCGCAGCGGTATAGGCACCGGCCAAACCGCCGCCCGATCCCGCGACCAGTACATCGACTTCTTCGTTCCAGTCCGTCACCGCACACTCCCAGCACTCGTCTGCGCTCACGGTAGAGCGCTCGGCGTCCACGCGTCACCGATGATCCCGATGGGCGGAACGAGGTGGTCGCGGGGGCGGATCCGGGCGTCGTGGCACGGATGCCGACCGCGTGGTCGATCACCGGTAGTGACCAGTGACACAGTGCCGTGCCGCAGTTCGGCGCCTAAATTCGTTAATTAGCGAAATGCCGAAGGATGGTGGATGTGCGCGACAGCGGATCGGTCCGCGCGGGAGACCTCGCCGAGGTGAGCGAGGCCGAATGCGAGATGCTCGAGGAATGCAAGGCGCTGGCCAACCGGACCAGACTGCAGATCCTGCACTGGCTCAAGGACCCGCACGCGAATTTCGGTGAACTGGACCAGGATTCGGCCGAGCTCGGCGTGTGCGTCGGACTGATCCAGCGCCGGGCCGGAACCTCGGCCTCGACCATCTCGGCCCATCTGGCGGTACTGCAGCGCGCGGGCTTCCTCACCGCCACCCGGCGCGGGCAGTGGACCTACTACCGCCGCGATGAGGCCCGCATCCGGCACTTCACCGACCGACTACATCGCGTGCTCTGATCGACGCGCCCCGAGTACGAAAGGCAGCGACCATGCCTACCGCCACTGTGCCTACCGCCCTGTCCATCCTCGATCTGGCGTCGGTGGCACCCGGCGCGACCGCGCGGCAGAGCTTCGCCAACAGCGTCGCCCTCGCCCAGGCCGCCGAGCGCAGCGGATATCGGCGCGTCTGGTACGCCGAACACCACAACATGCGCTCGATCGCGTCCAGCGCCACCAGTGTGCTCATCGGCCACGTCGCCGAACACACCGAGACGATCCGGCTCGGCGCGGGCGGCATCATGCTGCCCAACCATTCCCCGCTGGTGATCGCCGAACAGTTCGGCACCCTCGAAACGCTCTTCCCCGGCCGCATCGATCTCGGCCTCGGCCGCGCGCCCGGCAGCGATCAGAAGACGATGCTCGCCCTGCGCCGCGATCCGCATTCGGCCGACTCGTTCCCGCAGGACGTTCTGGAGCTGCAGGGATACCTGAGTGGGCAGTCGCGGATCCCCGGCGTGGAGGCCGTGCCGCGCGCGGAAGGCATCGTGCCGCTCTACATCCTGGGCTCCTCGCTGTTCGGGGCCCAGCTCGCGGCGCATCTGGGCCTGCCGTACGCGTTCGCCTCGCACTTCGCACCGGACGCGCTTCACCAGGCAATCGAGGTCTACCGCGAGAAGTTCCGAGCCTCCGAGCAGCTTTCCGAACCGTATGTGATGGCCGGCGCCAACGTCTTCGCCGCCGAGACCCGCGACGCGGCGATCGCGCAGAAGACCGTCTCCTACCGGGCCCGTGCCCGCCTGATGATCTCCCGCGGCGCCGGCACGGCGACCTTCACCGACGAGGAGATCGACGCCTTCCTCGCCTCCCCGAACGGCGCCCAGCTGTCCTCGATGACGCGCTACACCGCCGCCGGCACCGCCGACGAAGTGCGCGACTACCTCGACGACTTCGCCGCCTCGATCGGCGCCGACGAGCTGATCCTCGTGCACCACGCCACCGATATCGGCGACCGCGTCCGATCGGTCGAACTGACCGCGGCCGCGATGCTCACCGAGCGAGCGGCCAACTGACACGGCCGGGCCCGTCGTGACGGGCCCGGCCGTGGTCGGCTCACCTGTGGTCGGCTACTTCGTGGCCGTCGTCGTAGGCGCCGCCGATGTGGTGGTCGGCTGCGTGGTGGTCGGCTCGATGGTCGTCGGCTGAGTGGTGGGCGGTGCCGTGGTCTCGACCGGAGCCGCGACCTGGGTGCGAGCCGGCGGTTCGGCCGGCGCGACGGTCGTGGTCGTGGTGGTCGGGGCCGGCGTGGTGGTCGGCGTCGTGCTGGTGGTCGTCGGCGTCGCTGTCGTCGGCGCGGGCGCAGTGGTGGTGGCCGCGGGGCTCGTCGTGGTGGCCGCCTTGGTGTCCGCCGCCTTGCTGTCCTGGACGGTCTTGTACGCCGCCTGGACGTCGGCCTGGGTCGGCTGCGACTTCGGATCGATCTGCTGACCCGCCTGCGCCTGCTGCGCCAGGTGGGTGAGCCACGCCGCCGCGTACTCGGCCGAGGTCATCGGCTTGCCGTTCGCGGCATCGGAATCGCGCCAGTAATCGAAGTGGTGCCCGGTGCCGTTGGGGCCCAAAGTCAGCTGGTACGGATCACTCATGATCACCGGGATCGTGTTCTGGTTGGTGACGATCAGGCCGATGATCTCGTTGAGCACCTTCTGCGGCAGATATGCCAGCGGCGCCATCTGATCGGTCGAAATCGACTGTGCCGGAGCGGGTGTGGGCGGATGGTCGCCCGGCTTGTAGCCCGGCTCGGACACCTTCAACAGCACCTGCAGGAAGGTCTCGTTGCTCGCCATCCAATTCGGCTGCGAAGCGATGTAGGAGAAGGCGTTCATCGCGATCCGGCCGAGCGTGACCGCCACGTCCTGCCCCGTCGCGGGCGTCAGCCCCTCGTTCTGCAAGGCGTCGACGTTCAACTGCCGGCCCACGTTCGCCGCCAGTTGCAGCAGCGAAATGTTCTGCGGCGCAGCGCAAGTGAGATCGCCTTCGGAACAGAAGGAGGCGACCTTGCCGTTCAGCGCACCGAAGTCGCCGGCCTGGTCCGGCAGCGCGCCCTGTCCGGAGATCGGCTTGTTGCCGTTCTGGTAGTTCTGATCGAAGCCGTCGGGGTGGTTGGGATCGTGGGCGCCGGGGAACGGACCATCGCCCGCGGTACGACCCGCGTCCGCCAGAATCACCACGCCTAGAACGTTTTTCGGGTCGACGACATCGTATTTGCCGTCGGCGCCCGGCTGGTCGTGGCCGATGCCCATGGCCACGCGGCGCGCGACGTCGGCGCCCTCGCTGTAACCGACGATGGAGAACTTGGTGTCGGGGCAGGCCTGCGCGATGTCGTGCATGACCTTCTCGGCATTGGCCACACCGGTGTCGACAGCCTGCTCGTATGTGCTCATATTCGCCGGATACGCGATGTACACCGCGGCGTAGGAACCCGGATCGACCTTGTCGGCGGGTGCGTTGACCACCGGATCGACCCAGTGGCTGCTGTAGTCACTCGACAGCGCCGCCGGCAGCGCGTTGCCGTTCGCGTCGACCAGCATGGCCGTCTTGTTCGGGTCCGGGCTGTCGTTGCGACCGGCCACCGAGATGGTCACCATGTCATGACATTCGGTGACCGACGAGGTGAGCCGCGTATCGCGGGACTCGGGTGTCGCCATCAGGCCCCACGAGGCCGCGACAATGGCCGCCACCCCCAAAACTGCTGGTCCGGCGGCCGCCGAGGCGATGCGGTGCCGTCTGATGAACTCGCGAAGAGCCATGTCCTGATCCCCAATTCGATCCGACAAGAAAGCGGGACAGGCCCCCCGACGGGCCGTGTGTGTCACGAGAGGTGTCGGGAACGGCGTGGCCAGCGTTACCAGCCGGAACAGTTCTGTGATCTGAACCGCGGTGTGTAAACACCGAGCCCTCCCGCAGCGATAACGCCCTTTCCGCCGCCGCGGCTGGCACCACCCTTTGACGATCCGGCAAATTTCTTTGCGCTGCGGGCGGTGCACTGGGCACGGTGAAGGCGTGGACGACGGGTTCGAACCGGTAGTGGCGGCGCTGGGACCACGGCTGCGCGAGCTGCGCCGTCGCAGCGGGCGGACGCTGACCGAGCTCTCCGCCGGCACAGCGATTCCGGTCAGCACCCTGTCGCGGCTGGAGTCCGGGCAGCGCAAACCCGGACTCGAACAGTTGCTGGCGCTCGCGCGGGCCTACCGGGTTCCGCTGGACGAACTCGTCGGCGCGCCCGCGAGCGGTGACCCGCGCGTCTATCCACAACCGTTCACACGCGACGGCATGACCGTCATTCCGCTGACCCACAATCCCGGTGGGCTGCAGGTATTCCGCCAGATCCTGCCCGCTGGAGGCGGTCACCGCGAGCCGGCGCCGCGCTCGCACGAGGGCTACCACTGGCTCTATGTGCTCGACGGCCGGTTGCGCGTGGTGCTCGGCGACCAGGACCTGATCCTCGGCACCGGCGAGGTCGCCGAATTCGACACCCACCTCCCGCACTGGTTCGGCAACGCCGACGCCCGCGCGGTGGAATTCCTGAGCATTCTCGGCCCTCAGGGCGAACGTTTCCACCTGCGAGCGCGCTACCGCCCGAACTGAATTCGCCACCCCCGGCGGCCCGGTGAACGGCTCGTACCATGACGGCATGCCTGTCCAGCCGGTATCGCTGGCCGGTGCCTCGATGGATGTCGCGGTACCGGCGGGGCGCGGCATGCCGGGAGTGAGTATGGCCGGGTTCCGAGGGAGAGCCGGCGAATCGGTCGCATTGCAGCTGATTCCGTATCCGGCGCTGACGGTCTTCATCGATGCCCGTGACGCGCTGGTCGTCGATGGGGTGAGCGGTGAGCGCACGGGCGGCGCCCTCGTGGTCGGCCTGCCCCGGGCCGCGTTGCGGGGGTCGGGCCGCGAGGTCGACCTGCTGCAGATCCGGCTCTCTCCCGTGGTCGCCCACGCGGTGCTCGGTGCGGGTGCGGAACTGAACGGCCTGGTGGTCGGGCTCGACGAACTGTGGGGTGGCGAGGCCGCGCGAATCCAGGAGCAGTTACGTGCCGCGCGATCGTGGGATACGCGCTTCGCGCTCGCCCACGCCGCCCTGGCCCGCCGACTCGCCGCCGGACCGGAGGTGGATCCGGAGGTCGAATTCGTCTGGCGGCGACTGGCATACAGCCACGGCCGGGCTCGGATCGAATCGCTGGCGGCCGAGGTCGGCTGGAGCCGTCAGCGGCTGTGGTCGCGCTTTCGCGCTCAGATCGGAATCACGCCCAAACAGAGCGCCCGCCTGGTGCGTTTCGACCACGCGGCCCATCGCCTCGCCGCCGGCCACCGCCCCGCCCGGGTCGCCGCCGAAGCCGGCTTCGTCGATCAGTCCCATCTCCATCGCGACATCGTCGACTTCGCCGGAATGACCACCACGGCCGTCGCCACCGCACCGTGGCTCTCCGTCGACCAATCGCCTGGCCGCGACAGCTTCCCGCTATCCGCGAGCCATGTCCACGAAGCGGCTGAGGTGGAGCTGGTGGGCGACGGTGATGGTCGCCGTGGGGCCGTTTCGGTGTTTGCCGAGGATCAGGTCGGCCTCGCCGCCGCGCGGGTCGTCGCGTTCGAACGCGTCCGGGCGGTGCAGCAGGATCACCATGTCGGCGTCCTGTTCCAGGGAACCCGATTCGCGGAGGTCGGAGACCATGGGGCGCTTGTCCGTTCGCTGTTCGGGACCACGGTTCAGCTGACTGATCGCGACCACCGGAACTTCCAGTTCCTTGGCCAGTAGTTTCAGGCTCCGGGAGAATTCGGAGACTTCCTGCTGGCGGGATTCGACCTTCTTACCGGATGTCATCAGCTGCAGGTAGTCCACCACGACGAGCCGCAGATCGTGGCGCTGCTTGAGCCGCCGTGCCTTGGCCCGGATCTCCATCATGGTCAGGTTCGGCGAATCGTCGACGAACAGCGGCGCCTCACTGATCTCGCTCATCCGGCGCGCGAGTTTGGTCCAGTCGTCGTCGCTCATCCGCCCGGCCCGCATATCCCCGAGCTTGATCTTCGCCTCCGCCGACAGCAGACGCATCACGATCTCGGTCTTACTCATTTCCAGCGAGAAGATAACGCTCGCCAAGCCGTGCTTGATCGAACAACTCCGCATGAAATCCATTCCCAGGGTGGAGTTGTGCGTGGGGACCATCGAGCGCCCGGCCAGGTAGAGGTGTTCGGAGTTGTCGACCTCGACGCAGCGGACCGGAACACTGGGGATCGGGCGGACGTCGACGATGAACCGTGAGTTCGACCGTGCGGTGCCGGTCGCGCGCCGACGCTGCTTGTGCAGCAGGTTCTTTCGGCTCAGGCCGAACACCTCGTCGTCGGTCGCGAACGTGAGCGTGTACGCCACGGAACTGTCCGCGGTGCGTCCGCGCACGTTCTTGGCCGATCGGTGGCATCGGTATCCGAGGCTGACGATCAGTTCTTCGACATCGGAGACCAGTCGTTCGTTCGTCACTGTGAATTGCACCGAACCGCCGTGGGTCACAGTGCCGTCGGTGTCGAGCAGACCGGCCAGCAGCGCGCGCCGCTGTGCTTCGGAAGCACGGAGATAGGCGGTGGGTATGTGCTTGTTCCCCAGGACACCGATCGTGCGCAACCGTGCTTGCACCGTTCCCGTGGCATTGCGGCAGCCCTGGCACATCCGCAGACCCGTGGAAGGCCGGCCGCACTGCGGGCACGTAGGCCGGGGCGAGCGGGAAGACACGAATCGCGACTTACCACCGCAGGATCGGCCGCAGGTCTTCACCTCGGAGGTGAACGGCACGAACTCGGCCCCGCACACGACGCAGTTGCGAGGAGAAATGGGATCGGGTTCCGGCAGGCGCAGGTGGTAGCGCAACACGGCACTCGCCGACGGCACCGCGAGCAGCCCTTCGTTCTCGATGCGCAGCACGATTTCCGGGTCGGCAGTTGTCAGTTGGGCGGAGGCGGCGGTGCCGTCGCCCAGCCAGGCGCCCAGGGTGTAGGGCGGAACGAGCAGGTGACGCTCCGGCAGCTGAAGCGGCGCGGCGTTGGTGACCGAGTGATTGAGCCGCGCGTCCGCGGTCGCGCAGCGCAGTGTTCCGGCGATATCGACGGTGGTCCGAACCTCGGCGCACATCCGCTGGTTCCGGGACCGGTTGCGGCCTGCCGCGGCTTGCTGAGCGGAGCGCCGTGAGGCGCGCGTTTCGGTGAGCCATTGATGTTCCGCGTCTGCGACGATCACCGTGCCGTCGGAGAATTCCACCTCGTAGCAAGGGCGTTCGTGCATCGTCTCGGTGGCGGCTACGACACGCGTCGGCCGTCCGTGTGCGTCGAGCAGTTCGTCTCCGACCGCCACCTCGCCCATGGTCGTCCAGCCGTCCGGAGTGGGCAGCGGAGTATCCAGCGCGAGCGCCTTCCCAACGCCGGGTCGCGCCGCGACGATGATCATCTGGCCGGGGTGCAGGCCGTTGGTGACCTCGTCGAGTTCGGTGAAGCCGGTCGGCACGCCGAGGGAGATGCCGCCGCGGCTGGCGATGGAGTCGATTTCGTCCATCGTCGGCTGGAGCAGTTCCTCCAGGGGCAGGAAGTCCTCGGTGGACCGGCGTTCGGTGACCTCGTAGATCTCGGCCTGGGCGCGGTCGACGACCTCGGCGACGTCCTGGCCCTCGGACCCGGCGTAGCCGAATTGGACGATGCGGGTGCCGGCCTCGACCAAGCGCCGCAGAATCGCCTTCTCCGCGACGATTTCGGCGTAATAGGAGGCGTTGGCCGCCGTCGGCACGGTTTGGGTCAGCGTCACCAGGTAGGGCGCGCCGCCGATGCGTTTCAGTTCGCCGCGGCGGTCCAGGGTGGCGGCGACGGTGACCGGGTCCGCGGGTTCGCCCCGGCCGTAGAGGTCGAGAATCGCGTCGTACACGGCCTGGTGCGCCGGACGGTAGAAGTCGCCGGGCCGGATGACCTCGACGACGTCGGCGATGGCGTCCTTGCTGAGCAGCATGCCGCCGAGAACCGACTGTTCGGCGGCCATATCGTGCGGCGGTTGCCGACCGAAATCCTCGCCGGGCTGGTCGTTGTAGTCCGAGTGCCCGCGATCGTCGACGACTGCCACTCGACCGTCCTCTCTCATCGCACCCGGCCCGATCCCACCCGGCTTCGACCCTATTGATGACTTGTTGTACGCCCGGGTACCGACACGTCCGAACATGTCGCACCGGTCGTCGCGGTGGCCGCCACGTGATCGGAAACCCGCCTGTAGCTAACGATTCCGCGCATCGGGAACCGCGGCGCTACCGGCGCGTGGTGACGGCGCCTGGAAGAACCTAAGGGACCGAGTTGGGGATCGCCAAACCGGCCTGTGGAAACAACTGTGGATAAACTGGGCACAGTTCACCCGCTGTTGTGCAGGCCTTGTGTATCAACTGGGGACAACCCGGCATGCGCAGCGGCTATGACCAGGTGGAACCACGTTTTTTGGATTTCCCACATGTGGATCGAAATGCCGTCGGCGTGTCACTCGAGATGAACAGCCGGGCGTGTTGGGTAAACACTGCTCTCTCGGACTATGGCGCAGATCACATTCAAGGCGGTCGGTTCGGCTACTTGTCCACAAATCCCCAGGAGCTGGGTAGAAAGTGCGCACGGTCGGTCGACGGCGGGATGCGGTGTCCATCGTCACCATCGAGCAAATCTTTCGCAACTCTATCGTGTCGGATCCGATTCCGGCTCGAAATGCGACAAGAGCCGTATACGGGCCTGTCGGAAACGGCGAACGCGCGCAGGCGAAGACCATCCCCGCAGTGACTACGGGGATGGTCGTCGAAGAACTGTGGTCCACCGTCCGGAGCGAGCACATCGGCGAACCGATCGGTACCCCGCCGGACGGCGGAGCGGATGTCACTCCGCGGCAGCAACCTGCAGGTCGAACTTGGCAATCACGTCGGGGTGCAGGTGCACGGTGACGCTGTGCTTGCCGGTGCTCTTGATGTGCGACTTCGGCAGCTCGATGCTGCGCTTGTCGAGCACCGGGCCACCGGCGGCCTTGACCGCGCCGGCGACGTCGGCCGCGGTGACCGAACCGAACAGCTTGCCCGTGCCGGCGGTCTTCACCGACAGGGACACGCCCTCCAGGCCCTCGATCGTGGCCTTGAGCTCCTTGGCGTGGTCCAGGTCGCGCACCCGACGGGCGTCCTGCGCCCGGCGGATGCCCTCGACCTGCTTCTCGGCACCACGGGTGGCGACGATCGCCAGGCCGCGCGGCAGCAGGTAGTTGCGGCCGTAGCCGTCCTTGACCTCCACGGTGTCGCCGGGCGCACCGAGGTTGTCCACATCAGCAGTCAGAATCAGCTTCATCGTCTGCCTCCCGTTCTCAGCGAGCCGTGGACACGTAGGGCAGCAGCGCGACCTCGCGGGAGTTCTTCACCGCGACGGCGATGTCCCGCTGGTGCTGCACGCAGTTGCCGGTGACGCGGCGGGCGCGGATCTTGCCGCGGTCGCTGACGAACTTGCGCAGCAACGCCGTGTCCTTGTAGTCGATGACGGCCGCGCCGTCCTTCTTCGCTTCCTTGCAGAAGGCGCAAGCCTTCTTCTTCAGCACCTTTTCGCGTGCCGGTGCTTTGGCCATGGGTCTTCACTCCGTTTGCCTGGGAGCCGCGTATCGCGGGCCCCGATATGTGAGCCGTTCAGAACGGCGGTTCGTCGTCCATCTGGCCGCCTCCGAAGGAGCCGGCCGCGGGAGCGCTGCCCCACGGATCGTCGCCGGCGGAACCCTGTCCGCCGCGACTGCCACCGTTGGAGCCGCCGAAGCCCCCACCACTGCCGCCGGAATTGCCGCCGAAACCACCGCCGCCACCGCCGCGCGAGGTCTTGTTGACCTTCGCGGTCGCGTAGCGCAGGGAGGGACCGACCTCGTCGACCTCGAGTTCGACGACCGTGCGCTTCTCACCCTCGCGGGTTTCGTAGGAGCGCTGCTTGAGCCGTCCGCTCACGATGACGCGAGCGCCTCGGGTCAGGCTCTCGGCGACATTCTCCGCGGCCTCACGCCAAATGTTGCAGCGCAGGAACAGTGCCTCGCCGTCTTTCCATTCGTTGGCGTTGCGGTCGAACACCCGGGGAGTCGAGGCGACGGTGAAATTGGCCACCGCCGCGCCCGCGGGCGTGAATCGAAGTTCCGGATCTGCCGTCAAATTGCCGATGACGGTGATTACGGTGTCGCCTGCCATGGTTCCTCCTGGTCTCCGGTGCGATCAGCTGTGCACTCGCCTGTTGCGCTAGAGCCTAAGGCCAGGCAACGACAAGTGCGGTTTGCTTTCCGACAGGTATGCCAGGGGGCTTACTTCTTGTCCTGCCGCAGCACCTTGGTGCGCAACACCGACTCGTTCAGGCCCAGCTGACGGTCGAGCTCGCTGACCGTGGCCGGCTCGGCGGTCAGGTCGACGACGGCGTAGATGCCCTCGGCGCGCTTCTCGATTTCGTAGGCCAGCCGGCGGCGGCCCCAGAGGTCGACCTTGTCGATCTTGCCGCCCTGCTGCGAGACCACACTGAGCATCTTGTCCAGGTTCGGACCGACAGTGCGCTCGTCCAGGTTCGGATCGAGGATGACCATCACTTCGTAATGACGCACGGGAACCCATCACCTCCTGTGGACTGTGAACGGCCACGGACTTTCCGTGGCAGGAGGGGTCGTTGCGTCAGCAACCCGACAAGGCTACATGAACGGCCGGTCCGGACCCGAATCCGGGGCACCGGGTGCGAAATGGGTCTCCTTCCCGGGGAATAACGACGTTCGCGGGGTAGCCCACCTATCGTGGTGCACATGCCGATTCGACCCGCCGACCGTTGGGACCGCGGCGGTGGCGACGGCGTGTCCGCGGAGGTGGCCGCGTGGCCGATGCGGTAGTCCGGGCGCGCGCAACCGGCCGGGTCGCGGCCGCGGTCGCGGTCCTGGCCTGCGCGGTCACATTGATCTTCGCCTATCTCAACAAGGCCCGCTGCGCGGGCGCGCCGTTCGACGGCGACGGGCGCAGCCTGATCTTCGATCGCATCAAGGATGCCGAGGTCTGCTATTCCGACATCCAGTTCCTCTGGCTGGGACGCGGCATCGACGAGCATCTGTTTCCGTACGTCGGCGGCGGCATCACCCCCGACGGCACGCTGACCGGTGGTGCCGTGGAATATCCCGTGCTCAGCGGGCTGCTGATGTGGCTCGGCGCGGCCGGGGTGCACGACGACGCCGGCTTCCTGCTGCATTCGGCCCTGCTGCTGGCGCCGTTCGCCCTGCTGACCGCCTGGATGCTGGGCCGGATGTCGGGAGCCGTCGCGCTGCTGTGGTCGGTGGGCCCGCCGCTGGTGCTCTACGCGTTCCACAACTGGGAACTCCCGGTGGTGTGCACGGCCGTCGGCGCGGTCTACGTGATGACCACGCTGACCCGATACTCGTTGCGCACCAGGGGAATTGTCGCGGCGGTCCTGCTGGGCATCGGGTTCTGCCTGAAGTTGTATCCGGGGATTTTCGTCCTGCCGCTGATGCTCTACCTCTTTCTCGGCGAGCCGGACCTCGGCGAGTCACGTGCGGATACCCACCGCCGCGGCTACGACCCGGGCGGGGCGTTCGCGGCCGCGGGTGCCGCGATCGCGACGGTGGTGGCGATCAACCTGCCGTTCGCGCTGCTCGGCTACGACGGCTGGCGGGCCTCGTTCACCTTCCAGCAGATGCGCCAGGCGGATATCACCACCAACTCCGTCTGGTACTGGGGGCTGCGGCCGATGTTCGCGCAGGGACAGAGCGGGGAAGCGTCGTTCCAGGACGTCGTGGCGACGGCCTCGCCGGTCCTGGTGGTCGTTTCGTTCGCGCTCGCTATGTGGTTGGGGTGGAAGCGTTTTCCCGTATACGGCTCCTACCCCTGGGTGGGCGTGAGCGCGGCGATGCTGTGTGGATTCCTGCTGTTCCACAAGGTGCACTCACCGCAGTACACGTTGTGGGTGCTGCCGTTCTTCGTCCTGCTCGAGGTGCCGTGGGCGGCGGTCGGCGCCTATCTGCTGGCCGATCTGGCCCTCGGCATCGGGGTCTTCCGCTACTTCCATGCCCTGGGTAGCGGGACGGGCACGGACTTCTACGAGAAGCTCGTGCAGTTCGGGGTCTGGGGACGCGCGATCCTGCTGGTGTTCTTCTTCTTCGCGTTCGTCCGCGCCCGCCCGCGCGGATACCGGCCGGTGGTCTCGCCGGTGGCGCGGGAACTCGTTCCCGCGCGCTGAATCACGACCGGCCGTGGCGAGCGCGGAACGACGCGCTCTTGGCCCGGTTGCCGCACAGCGTCATATCGCACCAGCGCCGGGAACCCGCGCGGGAGGTGTCGAGGTAGAGACGTGTGCAGATGTCGCGGCCGCATTGTTTGATCCGATCGCGCTCGGGTCCGCCGAGGAGTTCGATCGCCTCGGTCGCGATCCGCGCGAGGGCATGATCGCAGTCGCCGCGCCGGGTCACGCCGGCGTCGGCGCGCAGGGCGATCGAGGGCTTCGGGCCGTCGGCGATCCGGTTGACCAGCACCCGGTCGGCATCGCGCCACGGCTCGCCGACGCTCGAGGCCAGGGCCAAGCGGTAGACCGCTTCACGCAGTTCGACCGCGCGCGCCAGTGCCGCCGCGTCGCACTGCGCGGCGGAGTCCAGTAATCCGGCCGCGACCAGCCATTCGTCGAGTGCGGCGGGTGCCGTCAGCAGGTCGATGAAACCGGCGTTGCGCTCCTGGACGGTGCCGGCGAAATCCAGGGCCACGTTGCCGCTGACGAAAGTGAACACGTCTCCATGGTAACCCCCTTGACAGGTTAGTTGCTCCGATGTCAGGGTTGGTAACCAGTTGAAGCGGTTATTCGGGAGGTGTCGTGCGGAACCGACTGATGGAGACGGCCGCGCCCGCGGCCTTCGTGGTGATGTGGAGCAGCGCGTTCATCGCCGGCATCATCGGCGTCGGCGCGGCGCCGCCGATGGTGGTGTTGTTCGCCCGCTTCGCCTGCGCCGGAGTGGCCTTGGCGGGGTATGCCGTCGCCGTCCGGGCGACGTGGCCGCGCGGCCGGCAATTGCTGCATGTCGCGGTCGCCGGATTGCTCATGCAGATGATGCAGTTCGGGGCCTTCTACACGGCCATGGCCGATCATGTCTCCGCGGCGGTGATCTCACTGGTTCAGGGTTTGAATCCGGTGGTGATCGCGCTGTTCGCCGGGACCGTGCTCGGCGAGTCGGTCACCGTGCGGCAGTGGATCGGATTCGGTGTCGGCGGCCTCGGCGTCGGACTGGCCGTCGTCGATCAATCCCACTTCTCCGCAACGGGATTGGTGCTGTGCGTGGTCGGTCTGCTGGGACTGAGCCTCGGCACGGTCTATCAGAAGCGTTTCGTGCCGCAGGTCGACACCCGCACCAATACCGCTGTGCACGTTCTGGTCAGCGCGCCGGTGGCGGGAATCTTCCTGCTCGCGAGCGGCAGTGCCCATATCGACGATCCGCTTCGGTTCGCGGGCTCGCTGCTGTGGATGGTGGCGATCAACGCCGTCGCTTGCTTCCTGTTGCTGAACGCCATGCTGCGGCGTTGGGACGCCACCCGGGTCGGCAAGCTGTTCTTCGTCACCCCGCTCGTCACGGCGGTGCTGGCCTGCCTGCTGATCGCACAACCGTTGCGCCCGTTGACGATTGCCGGTCTGGGTGTCGGCTTGATCGGGATGGTGCTGGCCTCGCTGCGCTCCGGAACCCGGCCCGATGCCGTGGCGGCCGCCGAGCCGGAATCGCCGGCAACCGCTGCCGGCGGCGTCGGTGTGCGCCACCCGCGACTGGCCGCCTGACCGACGGGCGCTACTGCGGCTCGCCCTGCGCCGCGCTGATCACGCCGTCGAGCACCTCGCGGGTGCGGATCAGGTCCTTGATGCACGCGTCGATGCGTTGACGTTCGGCGGCAAGGGTTTCCGTCAGCCACGGTGTCGCGGTCGCCGCGGGCGTGCCGTCGGTGTCGTTGACGCACGGGAGCAGTTCGGCGATGGTGCGGCTGTGCAGTCCCGCGGCGAACATCTCCTGTATGCGAATGACACGGTCCACCGCCTGCTCACGGTATTCGCGCTGACCGCCCGAGGTCCGGGTCGAGGCGAGCAGGCCCTGGCTCTCGTAGTATCGCAACGACCGCACGCTGACGCCCGTGCGTCGTGCCAGTTCGCCGATGCGCACCGGTTTCTCCCTTGCACCTCACATTGATGTCAGGTTCTACGGTACGCGCATGCTGTTGCTGACCGACTATCACGAACACCACCTGCACCTGCCCAATCGCGTCGTGATGGCGCCGATGACTCGGCTGCGCTCGCGTCCCGACGGCTCGCCGACCGCCGATGTGGTGACCTATTATGCCCAGCGGGCAGACGCCGGACTCATTGTCACCGAGGGAATCTGGCCGCATTCCAGCGGGCAGAGCGAGGCGTGGGTGCCGGGCCTGGCCACCGATGCGCATGTCATCGGGTGGCGCCGGGTCACCGAAGCCGTCCACGGCGCGGGCGGCCGGATCTTCGCCCAGCTCATGCACGGTGGACGGTTGGGGCATCCCCTGGCCCGGATCGACGGCACGCTGCCGGCCGGTCCGTCCGCGGTGCCGGCGCCCGATCCGGTCCACCTGCTCGACGGCGGGAAGGCCCCGGCGCCACAACCTCGCGCCATGACCCGCGCCGAGATCACACAGGCCGTCGGGCATTACGCCGAGGCCGCCGCCCACGCGCTCGCGGCCGGATTCGACGGCGTCGAAATCCACGGTGCGAACAGCTATCTCGTGCACCAGTTCCTGGCCGACAACACCAATCTGCGCAGCGATGACTACGGCGGCACGATCGTCGATCGCATGCGATTCGCCCTCGAGGTCACCGATGCCGTTGCCGCGGTGGCGGGTTCGCATCGGGTCGGGATCCGGCTGTCGCCGGGTAATCCGCAATTCGGGATCCGTGAGGCCGATCCGGCACCGCTCTATCGCGCCCTGGTGCGGGAACTCGCCGGACGAGATCTCGCCTATCTGCACCTCACCGACAACGACGACTATCCGGCGCTCGCCGATCTACGTCCGCGCTGGAACGGCACGCTCGTCGCCAATGTCGGCGAGAACCGGGCGCCGACCACACCGGCGGCGGCCGAGCGGGTACTCGCCGACGGCCTGGCCGACCTGGTGTCCTTCGGGCGCGCCTTCATCGCCAATCCCGATCTGGTGTCGCGTATCCGGCACCATCGAGTGTTGGCGCCGGTGCGCGAGGAGGGTCTCTACGGCCGGGGGCCGGCCGGATATACGGACTACCCGTCCTGGATCGACCACGACGAGTGGGTGGCCTGAGCGGGAATCACAGCGCCGATGACCGCCCCGTTCGCATGCCGTCGGCTCGCTCATCTCGGGCTTCGTGGCATGCGTTGCGACGGGCATCGGCGTATTCCATTGTCACAGAACCGCGCCCGGTTCGGTGCCGGGGTCACGGGATTACTGCCAGCGCGCCAGCAACCGGTTCGCCTCGGTGCTCAGCGCGCGCTGCAGGAACGGCCCGAAACTGACTCGGGCAACGCCCAATTCGGCGAACCACGCCCGATCGCCCTGGTCCGGCAGGCCGATGGCATTGACCGGCAACGGAAGTTCGGCACACAGCCGGCGCAGGATCTCCGGATCGCGCTGGCCCACCGGATACAACACGTCGGCGCCCGCTTCGGCCGCCAGCCGCATCCGCTCCAGCACCCGCTCGACCCGGTCCGGTGTGTTCTGGTCCTCGCGCAGGAACAGATCGGTGCGGGCGTTGACCACCACGTGCACACCGGCGGCATCGGCCGCCTGCCGCAGTCCGGCGACGAAGTCGGCGTGCTCGCTCGGCTCGCGCAGGCGGCCACCCTCGCTGTGCACCGAATCCTCGATGTTCAGGCCGACCGCGCCCGCCTCCAGCAGTCCGTCGATCAGCTGTGCGGGCTTCAGGCCGTAGCCGGATTCGATGTCGACCGAGACCGGAATGTCCACCGCAGCGGTGATCTCGCGTACTCGGGCCATCGATTCGGGATAGGTCATCCCCTCCTGATCGGATTTGCCCAGCGAGTCCGCCAGCGGATGGCTGCCGACGGTCAGGGCGGGGAACCCGGCCGCCTGCACCAGATTCGCCGACCACGCATCCCAGACGGTCGGCAGAATCGCCGGGGCGCCGGGGCGGTGCAGCTCGAGGAAGGTGGTCGCCTGCTCGCTCAATGCGGTCATGCGTCGATCCTGGCCCATGAGCGGGTGTTCGCGCCAGCGGCCGGATACGGCGCCTTGGGTCGCAGGGCCGACGGCAACCACGGCAGCGCGGGATCCTGCGCGCGGTCCAGAATTCCGCCCACCGGATCGTCGGCGCCGTCGCCCCGGACGAGGTCCAGGCCGGGCCGGTAGATCTGGCGGACCACCAATGCGCACAGGCCCACGACCGCGACGTCGCGGATCAGGACCGCGCTGGTGAACCACTGTTCGGGGACGCCCTTGTTGTCGGTGCCGAGGTAGTAGTACATGCGCGGGAACCACACCAGCGCGTCGATCGTCATCCAGGCCAGCAGGATTCGCCGGTGCGGCAGGGCCAGCACCGCCAGCGGCACCAGCCACAGCGAATACTGCGGACTCCACACCTTGTTGGTCAGCAGAAACGCCGCCACCACCAGGAAGGCCAGCTGCGCCACGCGGGGCCGGCGGGCGGCGGTGAGCGCGATGTAGCCGATCACCGCGCAGGCGGCCGCGAACAACCCCAGCGACACCGCATTCAGCGCGATCGGCGTGTCGGAGGCGGCGAGTGGACCGTCGAATCCCTGCCAGCCGGTGAAGGAGGTGACCACGTTGTAGAGCGAATCCGGATCGGCATGGCGTTCGCTGTTGAGCCGGAAGAATTCCCACCAGCCCTCGGTGAACGGCACGGCGATGGGCAGATTCACCGCCAGCCAGGCCAGCGCCGCCGACACCACCGTCACCAGCGCCGCGCGCAACGGGCTGATCCGCGCTCCGGCCAGATAGTCGCGCAGCGCGCCGAACACGTCGGTGCCATTGCGCCGCAGCTGTTCTCGCAGGCCCGGCAAGCGGTCGCGGCCGTCGACGCGCAGGCACAGCACCACGATCGGGCCCAGCAGCAACAGCGGATACAGTTTGGCCGCGCCGCCGAGCCCGAGCAGTATCCCGGCCAGCACCGGCCGCCGCCTTGCCCACGCCAGCAGGCCTGTGGCCGCGAAAGCGGTTGCCAGGGCGTCGAAATTGGTGAAGATGTGCACGAGCACCAGCGGTGAGAGCGCCACCAGCGCCGCATCCCAGATGCGGCGGCCCGCCAGCATCGCCGAGGCCCACACCGTCACCAGCCAGGCCAGTGCCAGTCCCACGGCGACGACGTTGAAATACACCACCACCGACAGCGCCTTGGGCAGCGGCAGCGACATCCAGATGTTGGCGACCTCCATCGCCAGGTACTGGTAGAGGCCCGACAGCACCGGATACTCCATGTACCGGGTCTGCAGTTTGCCGTCGGGACCGACCTCGGTCCACTTCTTCTTGTAGGGGAACGCGCCCTCGTCGAGATGTTCGGCGCCGTAGAGCGGCACCGTATCCGAGTAGCACATGGCCACGTACTGGCGGCCGTTGTTCCAGTCGAGGGTGAGATGGCCCTCCGAGGTGGTCGTCTGCTGAATACAGCCGGCCTTACCGGCCCAGCCGAGGGCGAGGAACACCACCGCGAAGGCCAGCAGGATGCGCAGCGGAGTCCAGAAGCGGGCGCGACCGATCAGGGCGTGGTCGCCGACCGGGCCGCCGATCGTGCTGCTCAACTGAGCGGTCATCGAATCGGTGCGGCTGGGTTTGTCCCGGCGGACCGCCGATCTCCGATCCGCCGCGAGGGGCGCCGCGGAAACGAAACCGGTGGCGGTCTCGACACCTTCGTCACCGAACGTCGAGGCCGCCACCGGCTGTTGTTCACTCACGTCACCCGAGGCTACCGGTGACTGTTGGTGTACCCGTCTCCTGTCCCGTCGGTACTGTTGGCCGCGCCCGCGCCCGGGCGCTGGGACCGTGAATTGCCGCTGGTGTCACCGGAGTTCGAGGTACTCGGCGAGCTGCCGTCGGCAGGTGCCACCGGTTGCCCCGGCAGCGGCCCCGTGTCCTGCGACTGCGGCTGGTTCTGCTGCGGCTGCGAGCGCGGATTCGGCTGGACACCCGGCACCGGAATGGTGATGCCCGGCAGGATCTCGACCTGCGACGGCTTCACCACGACCGGCGGCTGATACTCCTGCTGCGTGGTGCTCGGCGCGGTGTAGGGCGCCGAATAGGACGGCACACCGGCCTGACCGCCGATCGCGGCCGGCTTCGGGAAGTTCTCCTTCGGCGTGCCCTCGAGCGCGCCGTCCATGGTGTCCTTCCAGATATCCGACGGCAGACCGGAGCCGTACATGATCGACCCGCCGGGCGTCTTCAGCGCGACGCCGTCCGCGGTACCCACCCAGACGGCTGTCGACAGCGACGGGGTGAAGCCGATCATCCACGCGTCCTTGTTCTGACCGGTGTCACCGAGCTGGGTCGTACCGGTCTTGGAACCGGACGGCCGGCCGCCGGCCAGGCCGTGGTTGCGAGACGAGGCGGCGATCGGTTGCATCGCCGCCGAGAGGTTGTCGGCGACCGCGGCGGAGATCCGCTGCTCCCCGGCGACCTGGCCGCGGTCGAGCAGGACCTGACCGTCGGCCGTCACGACCTTCTGCACGAAATGCGGCTTGTGATACACACCCGAGGCCGCGATGGTCGCGTACGCGGAGGCCATATCCAGCGGACGCACCTGGTACTGACCCAGGATGATGCCGTTGTTGGGCCCGGAACCATCCGGTTCGGTCAGGGTCTTGCCCACGCCCGGAATCGCGTCGGGAATGCCCATCCGGTGCGCCATCGCCGCGATCTTGGCCGGGCCGTCCGGCATATCGAGTTCCATGCGGTAGAAGCTGGTGTTCAGTGACCGCTTGAGCGCCTCGGCGATGGTGCAGGTACCGCAGGTCTCGCCTTCGGCGTTGGTGATCTTGATGCCGTTGACCGTGAGATCCGAGCTGTCGTACATGGTCGACAGCGGCTTGCCGAGTTCGAGGTTCTCGGCCAGGCCGAAGACCTTGAAGGTCGAGCCGGACTGCAACCCGGCGTTGGCGAAGTCCCAGCCGGTCGCGTTGTCGCCGCCGTAATAGGCGCGCACCGCACCGGATTTCGGATCGACGGAGACGACCGCGGTCCGGACCTCGTCGCGTTCACCCTGCATGTTCTTGTGCACCGAATCGATCGCGGCCTGCTGGGCCTTCTGATCGATGGTCGTGGTGATCTGCAGACCCTCGGTGTTCAGCTGGGTGTCGCTGATGCCGGCCTCGGACAGCTCGCTGAGCACCTGCCGCTTGATCAGGCCGTTCGGGCCTGCGGTCTTGTTCTCGCTGTCGGCGCTGTTGGCGCTGGACGGCAGGACCTTCGGGTACACCATCTTGGCGCGTTCGGCGGCGGGGAGGGAACCGGCCTTGACCATGCCGTCGAGGACGTAGTTCCAGCGCTGTTCGGCGCCCTTCGGATTGTTCTCCGGGTCCAGGCCGTACGGCTGGTTGATGGTAGCGGCCAGCATCGCGCCCTCTTCGACGGTCAGCTGTTCGACCGACTTGCCGAAGTAGGCCTTGGCCGCGGCGTCGACACCGAAGGTGCCGCGACCGAACGGAATCGTGTTCAGGTACGCGGTGAGGATGTCGTCCTTACTCCACTGCCGCGCCATCTTCGCCGAGATCACCAGCTCGCGCATCTTGCGGCTCAGCGAATGCTGATTGCCGACCATCGCGTTCTTGACGTACTGCTGGGTGATCGTCGAACCACCACCGGCGGTGTCCTTGCCCATCAGGTTGTCGCGCGCGGCGCGAGCGAAACCGCTGATGGAGAAGCCCGGGTTGGAGTAGAAGTCCCGGTCCTCGGCCGCGATCACCGCATTGCGCACGTGCGGCGGGATCTGGTCGATGGTGACGTCGGTCCGGTTCCCCTCCGGCGGAACGATTCTGGTGATCTGCGTGGTGCCGTCGGAGGCCAGGATCGTGGCGACCTGAGGGGTTTTGAGATCGCCGGGCCGGGGTACCGAGACCGTCGTGTACGCGATCAGGAAGACCGCGCTCGGCACGACGATGGCCAATGCCACCAGGACATAGATCACTCGGCGCACGATGCGCCACGGCGATTTCTTCTTGGTCTTCGGGCCCTTGCCCGCCGACCCGCCCGGGCCGTCGCCGCCGCCGTTGCCCTTGCGCGGCGGCGGACCCGACGGGGGAGTACCTCCGGCGACCGCGCGGCGACCGCCGGTGCCCGGACCGGATCCGGGGCGTGTCCCGGCACCACCGGGAGCCGACCGGTTGGCCGCGGTCGAGCGCGGGCCGCGTTGCGCCATCGCCTCGCCGAGGGTTCCGGCCGCGATCTTCTGGGTGGCCTGAGGCTTCTGCTGCGCACCCGGACGCGATGCCGGGTTCGCGGGGCGCCGCGGCGGGCCACCGGCCGGATTCGGCTGACCGCCGCGCACCGTGGGCTGCCCGCCCGTGCGTGGCGGGCCACCGGCCGGGCCGCGCATCGGCGGCGTACGGTCACCGCCCGGCGGCGGGCCGGGGCGTCGCGGTGGGCCGCCGGCCGGATTCGGTGGTCCGCCCGGCTGGCCGCCGCGGGGACCGCCCGGTCCCGGGGGCGGTGCCTGGCGACGCGGCGGTAGCGGCCGGGCGCCGGGCGGGTTGCCGCCTGCCGGACGCGGTGGTTGACCACCGGGTCCGGATTGCGGGCCGCGCGGGGGCCGACCGCCGTTCGGTCCATCGTCGTAAGGCGAAGTCACAGCCTGGATCTCCATAACTCGATACGGTCCGGATAGCTCGGTGCGGGCGTGCACGGCCGTCGCCGGCCGGTATGGGAACCGCTCCACATATCAGTCGAGTGTGCCCGTCATTCGGCGGCAGTCCGACGAGCGCCGCCACCCCGGCGGCGCCGCGGTGCCGGGGTGTGCCCCAGCACATAGGACTGCACCAGATGATTCCAACTACAGGTCCGGCACACCTCGACCACGTGCACCGAGAACTCTTCCCGAGTCTCGGCCAGCCGCACCAGTTCCTCGGGGGTTCGGGCCGAACCCGCGATCGGTCCCAGTCCGTCGCCGTAGACCCACGAAACGAGCGTGAGCTGCTCTTTCCGGCAGATCGGACATGTGACGTCGCTTCCCCGCCCGTGGAATTTCGCCGCACGCAGCAGGTACGGATTCGCATCACATACCTCGGCGACGTCCACACGGCCCGCATAGACATCGGCCAGCAGCGACCTGCGCCGGAGCGCATAGTCGACCACCTGCCGCTGAATTCGCACGGATCCCAGAGTACTTGCGTCGGCGGGGGCACGGCATGCCACCGAGAGAAGCCACACGTTCCTTTCCGCTCACTATATCGGTCCGATATAGTTTGAAATCGCATCCATCGGTTAGGTCTGTTCAATAGAGTCAGGAGGTGAGGCCCGTGCTCGAACTCGCGATTCTCGGGCTGCTCCTGGAGTCACCCATGCACGGCTACGAGCTGCGCAAACGGTTGACGGGCCTGTTGGGACCGTTCCGGGCCTTCTCCTACGGGTCGCTGTACCCGACGCTGCGGCGCATGCAGGCCGACGGTCTGATCGCCGAGGAGAGTCCGGCCGGCGCGGTCACCCGCCGGGCCCGCCGGGTCTACCAACTGACCGAATCGGGCCGGGAGCGGTTCGGTGAACTGCTCGCCGATACCGGCCCGCAGAACTACACCGATGACGGCTTCGGCGTTCATCTCGCCTTCTTCAGCCGCACCCCCGCCGAGGCGCGGATGCGGATCCTCGAGGGCAGACGACGGCAGGTCGAGGAGCGCCGAGAAGGACTGCGGGAGGCGATCAAACGCGCCAGCGGAACACTGGATCGCTACACCCGCCAGCTCCATCAACTCGGTCTCGAATCAAGCGAGCGCGAAGTGCGCTGGCTCAACGAGTTGATTGCAGCGGAGCAATCAATGAAGGCGGCACCACAGAAAGAGGGAAATGTCGGCCATGAGTGATGTCAACCCGGCTGCCAATGAGATTCGCGTGGCCATCGTCGGCGTGGGCAACTGCGCCTCCTCGCTGGTCCAGGGCGTGCAGTACTACAAGGACGCAGACGAGAACTCGACTGTGCCCGGCCTCATGCACGTCAAGTTCGGCCAGTACCACGTGCGCGATGTGAAGTTCGTCGCCGCATTCGACGTCGACGCGAAGAAGGTCGGATTCGACCTGTCCGATGCGATCTTCGCCAGCGAGAACAACACCATCAAGATCTCCGACGTGCCGCCGACCGGCGTCACCGTCCAGCGGGGGCCGACCCTCGACGGCATCGGCAAGTACTACGCGCAGACCATCGAGCTCTCCGAGGCCGAGCCGGTCGACGTCGTGCAGGCGCTGAAGGATGCCGAGGTCGACGTGCTGGTTTCGTACCTGCCCGTCGGTTCGGAAGACGCCGACAAGTTCTACGCGCAGTGTGCCATCGACGCCAACGTCGCATTCGTGAACGCGCTGCCCGTCTTCATCGCCTCCGACCCGGCCTGGGCGCAGAAGTTCGTCGACGCCGGCGTGCCGATCGTCGGTGACGACATCAAGTCTCAGGTCGGCGCGACCATCACCCACCGCGTGATGGCCAAGCTGTTCGAGGACCGCGGCGTGCAGCTGGACCGCACCATGCAGCTCAACGTCGGCGGCAACATGGACTTCAAGAACATGCTCGAGCGCGAGCGCCTGGAGTCGAAGAAGATCTCCAAGACCCAGGCCGTCACCAGCAACCTGAAGAAGGAGCTGGGCGCCAACGACGTGCACATCGGCCCGTCCGACCACGTCGGCTGGCTCGACGACCGCAAGTGGGCCTACGTGCGCCTCGAGGGCCGCGCCTTCGGCGACGTGCCGCTGAACCTGGAGTACAAGCTCGAGGTGTGGGACTCGCCGAACTCGGCGGGCATCATCATCGACGCCGTGCGCGCCGCCAAGATCGCCAAGGACCGCGGCATCGGCGGACCCGTCATCCCGGCCTCGGCCTACCTGATGAAGTCCCCGCCGAAGCAGCTCGCCGACGACGTCGCGCGCACCCAGCTCGAAGCGTTCATCATCGGCGCTGAATAGTCCGGCCTCGCTCCGCTCGGGTGTTCGCGGCCCCTGGGGCCGCGAACGGGCCTCCTCGAGGTCGGCCCGTGCGGGGTGAGTAGGCGCGTATGTCGCCTGTGAACGAACTTCGAATCAGGTTGGGCCCCTGCGGTTATCGCGGGGGCCCAGCCTGATTTCGTTGCTCTGCGATCGGCGGTCAGTCGAGTGACACGTATACCTCGACCGAGGTGGGGCCGGTGTAGCGTTCGATCTCCGCGGTGTGCGAGCGGGTGATGGTGCCGGCGCTTTCGGCCTTGGCGACCTCGGCCCAGGCCGTGCGGAGCAGGTCGTAGGGCTTGTCGGAGACGACGAACTTGGCGTAGCGGCCCGCGGGGATGCGGGTGATCACATCGCCGGTGTCCAGTTCGTCGAGTCCGCCGAGTTCATAGCCGAGGACCGCGACCGCGTGGTCGTCCTGGCCGATGTAGGCCGCCACGCGCGGGACGTTCTTCTCCCGCGACAGATAGCGGTCCCAGGTGAAGTTCACCAGATCCAGGTCTCGCGCGGTCACCTCGCGCCCGGCCAGCGGGACGGTGAGCCCGCCGACGAGGCTCGGTTCCAGGGTGACGATTTCGAAGTCCACGAGTCCCTACCTGTTCTCGCCGGAATCGGCTTGGGCCACACCGTTGTTCAGCGCGTCGGTCAGCGGGTCGCTCTGCAGGGCCACGAACACCTCGACCGTGCGCGCCTCCGGATAGTGCTCGAAGTCGCCGGTGTAGGCCCGCACCAGCGCGCCGGCCGCTTCCAGATCCCAGACCGCGCGCCAGATCGAGACGATCGTGTCGCCCAGGTTGTCGCCGGTGCGCAGGAAGCGCGCGAACTTCGCCGCCGGGATGCGGGCCAGCACATCACCGGGCTGCAGATCGTCGAGGCTTTCACACCGGTAGCCGACGATATGGGTGAGATAGGAACCGATCTCGGGCGCGTGGTCGACATATGCGGTCGCCGGCGGGCCGGGTAACCGGCGCGCCAGAGTTCGTTTCCACGCCTCCTCCACCTTCTGCCGGCGCGGTCCCTCGACCGCCAGCGCCGGGCTGCGTAGCACCGTGCCCGCCACCAGTGTCTCGTGGCGCTCCACCACTTCGAAATCCACCCGTGTCGCCCCTAATGTCTCGTGTTCAACCCCGTTCCACCCTATCGGCGTGTGCTGGGTGATGGCCGGATTACTCCAATTCGTTGCATCACAGCGTGCCGGATCGGGCCGTCACCCCGGAACCGGGACGGTCAGCCCCGGAAAGATCTCCACCTGCCGTGGCGGCGGCGGAGGTGGCGGTGGCGATGGAGCGGGCGGAATGACGATCACCGGTGGCTGTTGTTGCTGCTGCTGTTGCTGCTCCGGTTGCGAGGGCGGCTGCAGGATGTCGAACGGCGCGTTCCCGGTCGGCTGCGGCGCCGCGGTCTGGGGCTGCGGCTCCGCGAACGGCCCGGCCGAATTCGGTGGCGGCGGCGGCGCGAACGGCCCGGCAGCGCTCGGATCGGGATTCGCGAACTGCTCGACCGGCGTGCCGGCGAGCGCGCCGTCCATGGTGCGCTTCCAGATGTCGGACGGCAGCCCGGAGCCGTAGATCATGCCGCCGCCCGCCGTGCGGATCGGCTCCGGCTGATCGGTACCCACCCACACCGCGGTGGCCAGCGACGGGGTGAATCCGATCATCCAGGCGTCCTTGTTCTCGCCGGTGTCACCGAGCTGCGTGGTCCCGGTCTTGGCCGCCGCCGGCCGCCCGGCCAGCGTGTGGCCGTTCGAATACGCGGGGATCGGCTGCATCGCCTTGGTGGTGGTGTCGGTGATCCCGCGCGGGAAGCGTTGCTGCGGCGGTGGCAACTGCCCCGCCCCGGGCGCCCCGCGATCGAGCAGCACCCGGCCGTCGCCGGCCACCACGCGCTGCACGAAGTACGGCTGGTGATAGCTGCCCGACGCCGCGATGGTGGCATAGGCCGACGCCATATCGACGGGCCGCACCGAGTACACACCGAGGACGATGGTGGGAGCCGGCTGTCCGTCGGGCTCCGACAGCGAGGTGCCCGGTACGCCCGGGATCTGGTGCGGAATACCGGCCTGGTGGGCGGCATCGGCCACGGCCCGTGGTCCGATGGCCTGGGTGAGCCGGATGAAACTGGTGTTCAGCGAACGTTTGTACGCCTCGGCGAGACTGCAGGTTCCGCAGGATTCGCCCTCGACGTTGGTCACCCGCACCCCGTTCACCACGACCGGTGAACTGTCCAGCTGGGACGTCAGCGTGAAGCCCTGCTGCAGCGCCGCCAGCATGGCGAAGGTCTTGAACGAGGACCCGGTTTGCAGGGGAGCCTGGGCGAAGTCGTAGCCGACACCGTCCTCGCCGCCGTAATAGGCCCGGATCGCACCCGAGCGTGGATCGATCGACACCACCGCACTGCGCAGCTGCGGGGGCTGGCCGTCGAGGCTGCGATGCACCGCGTCCAGCGCGGCCTGCTGCGCCTTGGCATCGATGGTCGTCATGATCTGCAGCGCACCGGTATTGATCTCCTGATCGCTGATCCCCGCCGCGCGCAACTCCTTCAATACCTGGGTGCGGATCAGCCCGGCGGGGCCGCGGGCGGCATCATCGTCGGGTTTGGGGGGCGGCGCGATGGTCGGGAATTGCACCTTGTCGCGTTCGCCGAGCGGCAGCACGCCCATGCCGACCATGCCGTCGAGCACGTAGTTCCAGCGGGCTTTCAGCTGGTCGAGGTGCGTCTCGGGGTCCAGGATCGACGGTGTGCGCACCACCGCGGCCAGCACCGCGCCCTCGGCCAGCGTCAGCTGCGAGACCGGTTTGTCGAAGTAGGCGCGCGCGGCCGCCGCGATCCCGTAGGCATCCCGGCCGTAGTAGATGGTGTTGAGATACGCGGCGAGGATGTCGTCCTTACTCCACTGCCGCGCCATCTTCGCCGAGATCACCAGCTCCCGCATCTTCCGCGACAGGGTGCGCTCCGAGCTGAGGAAAGCGTTCTTGACGTACTGCTGGGTGATGGTGGACCCACCGCCCGCGTCGTCGTGGCCGAGCAGATTGTCACGCGCCGCCCGCAGGAAGGCCGACGCCGAGAATCCGGGGTTGCGGTAGAAGTCGCGATCCTCGGCCGACAGTATGGCGTCGCGCATGGTCTGCGGCACCTCCGACAGCGGCACCGGCGTGCGATTGCCTTCGGGGGGAACTATTTTCGCGAGGACGGTCGTGCCGTCGGCGGCGGTGACGGTGGCGATCTGATTGGTCTGCACCGCACTCGGATCGGGTATCTCGGCGCTCCAGTACGCCAGCACCAGCAGCAACGACGGGATCGCGACGAAGATCAGGAACAGGGCCAGCAGCTGGCGCCGAATCCGCTGCCCGCGCGTGCGAGGCGGGCGGGGGCCGGAAGGTTTCTCGCGGCGACGGGGACGACCGCTGTTCGGCCGGGACACACCGTCGAGCTGCTTCCACCCGGCAATCGAGGCATACGGCGCCGTTTCCGGGCGGCCGCGCCGCGGTCTGCGGGTCGAGCTCACGATCATCCTCCCGGAGCGTCGGCGAACGAGCGAGAAACAACGATCCCGTCCAGCCTACGGGGCCGGTCGGTGGTCAACCAGAACAGCTAATACCCAGTAAATCGTGATCTCACGCGAAAACCGGTCCCGACCGGCCGAGTGCGCATCGATGTGAGCGGAATAACCACGACCGCAACCGCCCTCGCCGGCATCGCGGGAGGGCGGAAGACAACGTGTATTCGACGCCGCGCCGACCGCCCGGTTGCCGGGACCGGAACGGATGAATCAGGCCGCCGGAATTCCAGGGGGAGGCGGAGGAGCCTGACGGCCTAGCTCTTGACGCCGCCCGCGGTGAGGCCGGAGATGATGCGGCGCTGGAACAGCAGCACCATGATCACCAGCGGCACGGTGACGATGATGCCCGCCGCCATGATCGCCGCATACGGCTGGACCAGCGGATCGTTACCGGAGAACCGCGCGATCGCTACCGTCACCGGTTCGGTCCGGTCGACCGAGAGCAGACTGGCCAGCAGGTACTCGTTCACCGCGGCGATGAACGCCAGGATCGCCGTGGTGAACACCGCCGGCGCGGCCAGCGGTAGCATCACCAGCCGGAAGGCCTGGAACCGGCTAGCGCCGTCGATGCGGGCCGCCTCCTCGAGCTCCCACGGCAGTTCGGCGAAGAACGAGGCCAAGACGTAGACCGTCATCGGCAGCACGAACGAGATGTTCGGGATGATCATCGCCTGGTAGTGCCCGATCCAACCGATGTTGGTGAACAGCTGGAACAGCGGTGTCACCAGGACGACCACCGGGAACATCGAGGCGCTCAGGATCAATCCGGCGACGAGGGTCTTACCGCGAAAGGCCATGCGCGCCAGCGCGTAGGCGGCCATCATGCCGATCAGCAGCGCGATCACGGTGGTGGCCGTGCCGATGACGACGCTGTTGGTCAGCGCCCGCCCGAAGTCGTTGCCGCGGCTGGTGTCGAACGCGTTGCGGAAGTTCTCGAAGGTCAGGTGCGTCGGCCACGGGGTGTTGTCGAAGGTGTAGTCCGGATCGCGGAAGGCGGTCACCGCCATCCAGTAGAACGGGGCCAGACCCCAGATCAGCACGATCAGCGCACCGACGTACACCCGCGCGGACCGCCACGGTTTGCGGCCAGAAGTAGCAGTGGTCATCAGTGTGCCTTCCGCTGTTCTTCCTGCGTCGCCACCGCGTTGGCGCCCAGTATCTTCACCAGCACGAACGCCACCGCGAAAATCATCAGGAAGGTGAGCACCGACAGCGCGGCGGCACTGTTGGAGCCCTGCCGCACCTGATCGACGACCAGGATCGAAATGGTCCGGGTCGCCGGATTGCCCTGCATCATGATGGCCGGCAGGTCGTAGAGCCGCAGCGCGTCCATGGTCCGGAACAGAACCGCGACCAGCAGCGCCGGCTTCAGCAGCGGCAGCGTGATGTGGGTGAAGCGCTGCCATGCCGACGCGCCGTCGACCTTGGCCGCCTCGTACACGTCGTTCGGGATCACCTGCAGTCCGGCGAGGATCAGCAACGCCATGAACGGAGTGGTCTTCCAGACGTCGGCGATGATCACCGCGAGCCGCGACCACCACGGATCGGTCTGCCACAGGATGTGCGTGTGCAGGACCCGGTTGACCACGCCGTTGTACTGGAACATGAACTCCCACAACCGGGCCGTCACCGCGGTCGGGATGGCCCAGGGGATCAGCACCGCGGCCCGCAGCAGCGCACGCCCGCGGAAGGTCTTGCCCATCACGGTCGCCATACCGAGGCCGATGGTCGCCTCCAGCGTCACGGTGATCACCGTGAACAGCAGGGTGATGCCGATGGCCGCCCAGAACTGGGAACCCAGGTTGCCGGTGGGGCAGGGCTCGGTTCCGCCACCGGGCAGGGTGCACTGCTGCAGCAGCCAGTGCGTGTAGTTGCTGAACCCGGCGCTGCCGCCCTCGACGAACATGCCGGTGGCGGGGTCGAGCCCGGCGTCCTTCTGGAACGACATCCACACCGCGCGCACCACCGGATAGCCGATGACGACCGCGAGCGCCACCAGCACCGGTGCGACGAACAACCACGCGCGCCCCGCACCCTGCGGGAGCCGTAAGCCCCGGGAGTTACTGTCGCGCTGCGGTTTCGGGCTCACCGGCTGATCATCGGGTGGCGCGAGATCGGTCGCACCCGAAGGACTCGACACGTTCAACTCTCCTACGGGGCAGACTGCGGACAGGGTCAGGAGCCGGCGGCTTCGATGCCCTTCTGCATGCCGATGATCGCGTCATCGACTGATTTCTTACCGGTCAACGCAGCATATGCGTTGTCCTGGATGGCCTTCGACACCGCCGGGTAGAAGGGGGTCACCGGACGCGGCACGGCGCTGGCGATCGAATCCTTCAGCGCGGGCAGATACGGGAACTTCGCGATCAGCGCCGGATCGTCGTACATCGACGCCCGCACCGACGGGAACGCGCCCTCGGCGACGATGCGCTGGGCGTCCTCGCTGATCAGGAAGCGCAGGAAGTCCAGCGCGGTGGCCTTGTGCTTGGAGTAGGCGCTGATGGCGGCGTTGTAACCACCGAGCGTGGAGGCGCCGATGCCGTCCTTACCGGGCAGCGGGGACACAGCGAAATTGCCCTTCACAGCGGAGGAGTCGGCCTGTGCCACACCGTAGAAGTTCGGCCAGGTGCGCAGGAACAGCAGCTTGCCCGAGGCGAAGGCGTTCTGGCTCTCCGGCTCCTTGAAGGAGATGGCCTCCTTGGGGATGTCGCCGTTCTTGTAGGCGTCGGTGAGCACCTGCAGGCCGGCGCGCGACTGCGGGGAGTTCACGGTCGCGGTCTTGCCGTCCGGGCCGACGAACGAGCCGCCGTAGGCGTTGATCACCTCGGCCGCGTTCACGGTCAGACCTTCGTAGGGCGCGAACTGCCCTGCGTAGCAACCGATTCCGTGGTCGTGTGCGATATTGCAGTCGGCCAGCAGCTCCGACCAGGTCTTCGGCGGATTCGGGACCAGATCCTTGCGGTAGTACAGCAGGCCGCCGTTGGTGTTGCGCGGCGCGGCGTAGAGGGTGCCCTGGTAGGTCGCGCTGGCGACGGTCGGCGAGAGCAGCGTGGAGGTGTCGAGGGCGAAGGAGTCCTTCAGCGGCTGAATCCAGCCCTTGGCCGCGAACTCCGCGGTCCACGGCACGTCCAGCGCCATCACGTCGTAGTCGGGCTGTTTGGCCCGCATGTGCTGGGCCAGGTCGTCGTACTGCTGGGAGGCGTCGTTCGACTGCTCTTTGAACGTCACCTGCTCGTTCGGATGGGCGGCGTTCCACCGGTCGATGAGCTGCTTGACCGCACCGGTCTCGGTGGTGTCCTTACCCTCGACGTAGGTGATCGGACCGCGACCGCCCAGGTTCTGACTGGTCGGGTTGCTGCCGTCGCCGCTCGAACAGGCGCTCGTCAACCCGGCGGTGAGCAGTGCCACCGACGCGGTGGCCAGTGCGGCGCGGGACACGAGGGACGAGCGTCGCGACGCGGCGCGCGCGCGAACCTTACGCGCCTTGTTCGAGGACGCCTTGTTCAAAGCCATCGATACTCCAGGGTCGTAACGAACACAGTGCCATGCGTGAGCGCCCGCACACTGCGCCGGTTGCACAAGGCAAGATACATTGTTCGGCTGCTCCGTGGGACTCGGCGTCCGCACCCGCCCTCGTGGTGACGCGAGCTGCCGCTCCCCGGCTCGCCATCGTCCGGGGATGTCGGTGACGTCTCGTATCCTGGCGCTCGATGTCGACCCAGATGCCCCAGGACAAGTTGCTCACCCGGATCGGTGGGCTGTTGCGTCAGGCCGAGTCGACCGACAACGAGCACGAGGCCGAGGCCTTCATGGCGGCTGCCCAGCGCCTGGCGACCCGTTCGTCGATCGACCTGGCGGTGGCGCGCGCCCATATCGCCGGCCGTGAACGCCGCCCGACGCCGATGCAGAAGGTCGTTCCGATCGGCGAGGCGGGGAAGAAAGGGCTGCGCACCTACGTGCAGTTGTTCGTGGCGATCGCCGCGGCCAACGATGTGCGCTGCGATGTGACCCGAACGTCCACGCAGGTGTACGCCTACGGCTTCGATACCGATATCGCGACATGCGAGGCCCTGTACACCAGCCTGCTGGTGCAGATGGTCCGGGCGTCCGACCACTACATCAAATCCGGCGCCTACAAATCGGCGACCGTGGAGAAGGTCGTGGTGGAGACGCGCTGGGGTCGCACGGTGCAGCGTCGCATACAGGCCCCTGTCGCAGCCGTGACGGCTCGGCTGAATTTCCAGATGGCGTTCGCCGACCGGATCGGCCGCCGCCTCGCGCAGGTGAAGGCGGACGTGGAAGCCGAGGCGGTGGGCGCGGATACGACCGCCGCCGAATCAGCGGGCACGGCTCTGGCGCTGCGCAACAAGGACCTCGAATTGACCGATTTCTACTCCCGCACCTCCGAAGCCCGCGGCACATGGCGCGGGCCGCAGGAATCGACCGGGTATTCACCGGCCGCGCGCCGGGCGGGTGACCGAGCCGGTCGCACCGCGCGCCTGGGCCTCTCGCCCGAACTGCCCGCTGCCCGCGGCACTCTGGAAGCGCCCGGCGCATGAGCCGCACGCGAGCGGCGCGGCGCGGTGCCGTCGTGAAGTACATGTCGTTCGCCGACGCCCGAGCGTGCCGGAAAGCGCTGTGACGCAGCGCGATTCGCAGCGCAGCCGGGTCTACGATGCCGAGGGCCTGGTGCGGCGCATGTTCGAACGAGCCGAGGAGTTCGGGGCTCGCACGGTCGACCTGCACGGATCGCAGCTCACGTTGCCGGTCGAGCGGAAGTTCGCCTCGGTCGAGTCGGTGCAGAGCTATGTGGATCGGGTGCTGGCTCTGAACTGGGTCCGCGCGCACTGGGTGCGAGCCGGCACGCCGCTCGCCGTGCGTGCCCGGGCGGGCACCGCGGCGGCGCACTACGAGACCGGCCGCGCCGTCTTGGCCGTCCCCCTGCACACCGGCGGGACCGCGTGGGCGTTGCGCGAATTGGTCGTCCTGCACGAACTCGCGCACCACTTGGAGCCGCCCGGCGCCGACCTCGCCCCGCACGGCCCCGAGTTCTGCACCCGCTACCTCGAGCTGGTCGACGGGGTCATCGGCCCCGAAGCCGCCCTTCTCCTGCGCGCCACCCTGCACGACTGCGGCGCCCGGGTCGGCTGAGCCGGGTTCGGCCGCGGGCGCATGCCGGTGCCCCGGACCCGATCGGGCGGCCCGGGGCACGGATGCACTACTGCCCGGGTGCCTCCCCGGACCGCACCGTCGGGTCGATGAGGCCGAAGATCTCGCCCTGGGGCGCCTGGACGACGGCGGAGCGGCCGAACGGGGTGTCGTCCGGACCCATCAGTACCGTCGCGCCGAGTTCGGTTGCGCGAGAGATCTTGTCGTCCGTCCCGGCGACCTGGAACCAGGTGAGCCAGTAGGGCGGGTTGTCGCCGGGTGCGCTGCCGGCATCCATGACACCTCCGGCGACGTCCGCGCCGGGCGGGGAGAAGGTCGAATAGACGAAGTTCTCACCGTCGCCGATTTCGTCGAAGGTCCAGCCGAAGACGCGGCGGTAGAACTCCTGCGCGGTGGCGTAGTCGCCGGTGTGCAGTTCGTTCCAGCAGTAGGAGCCGGGTTCGTTGTAGATGCCGGCGCCGGTGTGGGCCTTGGCCTGCCAGACGCCGAAGATCCCGCCGGTGGGGTCGGCGGCCACGCACATGCGGCCCACGTCCATGACGTCGAAGGGCGGGACGAAGACGGTTCCCCCGGCCGCGCCGATGGCCTCGGCGATCGCGTCGACGTCGTCGGCGGCGAGGTAGGTGGTCCACACCGAGGGCATCGGCGTCTCGCCCATCTTGGGGCCTATTCCGGCGGCCGGTTTACCGCCCAGCATCGCCATCAGATATCCCCCGGCCTCGGGCGGGCTGTCCATGATCTCCCAGCCCAGCAAACCGGAGTAGAAGTCGCGGGCAGCCTGCGGATCGTCGACCGAACAGTCGACCCAGCAGGGCGTACCCTGCGGCCACGCAGAATCACGAGTGGGCATTGCGGAACTCCTATCGTGTGTTCGAGCACGTGAGAACTGCCGATGGCACACGATCAGCTAATCACAGACGGGCGGGTGGGAAAACCCTCGTCCCGGCCCCGCCGAGGTCCGGGACGCCGCGATCAGTCCAGGAGCCGCAGCACCCGCTCCAGCCGGCTCCGCCACCACGCCGTGCGCTCCGGATCGGGATGGCGGAATCGTTCCAGGAGTTCGGGATCCGGCGCCGGCGGGGTGCGCGGAACGCTCAGACAGCCGTCGACCGGGCGCAGCGAATCCGCGACCACATCGCCGGCGAACAGATTGACGGTGCCCAGTCCGCAGGCGTGATCGAGTTCCGGCAGCGCACCGGCCAGTGCGAGCTGGGCCGACAGTCCGACGCTCGTCTCCAGTGCGGAGGAGATCACGCACGGCAGCCCCGCCGCCTGCGCCACCCGCAGCGCCCGCCGCACCCCGCCGAGCGGCGTGCATTTCAGGACGGCGATGTCGGCCGCTCCGGCCACCGCGACCCGCAGCGGATCCTCGGCGCGCCGGATGGACTCGTCCGCGGCGATGGGAATGTCGACCCGCCGCCGGACCGCCGCCAGCTCCTCGATCGTCCGGCACGGTTGCTCGGCGTATTCCAAACCCTGTGCGGCACGGTCGATCTGCCGCAGGTTCGCCACCGCCGTATCGACGTCCCACACCGCGTTGGCATCGACCCGGACGGCGCCGTCGCGGCCCAGCGCATCGCGCACGGCCGCCACCCGCTCGATATCCTCGGCGAGCGATTCGGGATGATCGGCGATCTTGACTTTCGCGGTGCGGCAACCGGATTCGGCGACGATGGCATACGCGCGCTCGGGTCCGACCGCGGGCACGGTGCAATTGACCGGAATACGATCCCGGACCGGTTCCGGCCAACCGTCCTCGATCTGCTCGACCGTGGTGGCGAGCCAGTTCGCGGCCTCCCGGTCGTCGTATTCGACGAACGGGCAGAACTCACCCCAGCCACGCGGTCCTTCGAGCACCATCCCTTCGCGGACGGTGATGCCGCGGAAGCGAGTCCGCAGCGGAATCGCGTACACCAGGGCGGACGCCGGATCCAGATCGCTCATCCGAGCCAGCCTAACCACCGCCGTTCGGGAGACCGCGGACTACGGCTCCGAGAGGTCGGCGCCCGCTCGACGCCGCGTCGAGCACGGCCGCCGCAACCACCGCGCAACAGCGCCGGGCCGGTGGTGCTTGCGGGCGCGGCCGGAGGAGGTTTCCATGAGTAGCTATGGAGTTCCGGCCGGATCGCCCGCCGCTGCGGCGCGGCGATGCCGTGCTGAGTGTCGTGGTCTATCTGGCCGGTTGCGGTGTGGCGTGGGTGATCTGGCGTTACGGCCTGCCGTACCGGGAGATGGCCCAGCAGCGCACTCGTCCGGGGCACAGTCATCTGCCGCCGGCCTACGCCGTGGCCTTCCTGTCCCTGGCCGGTGCGCTGCTGCTGGCCGGGCGGTGGACCGTGCGCGCGTTGCGGGAACGCCGCCCGGCCTGGCCTTACGCGCTGCTCACCCTGCCGCTGCTCGCCGAGGCGTGGCTGCTCGGTTTCGCGGCGGCGCTGGTCGTGGTGTCGGTCTGACGATCACAGCCGCTCGTAGATGGTCGCGTTCGCCAAACCACCTGCCTCGCACATGGTTTGCAGTCCGAAACGGGCGCCGCGTTCGTGCAGTGCGTGGACCAGCGTGGTCGCCAGCCGCGCACCGGAGGCGCCGAGCGGATGCCCCAGCGCGATCGCGCCGCCGTTGACGTTCACCCGGGACAGATCCGCGCCGGTCTCGGAGGCCCAGGCCAGTACCACCGAGGCGAAGGCCTCGTTGACCTCGAACAGATCGATGTCGCCCAGCGACAGGCCGGAGCGCTGCAGCACCTTCCGAGTCGCCGGGATCACCGCGGTGAGCATCAGCAGTGGATCGTCGCCCGCGACCGCGAAGCTGTGCAGCCGGGCCAATGGCCGCAGGCCCAGTTGCGCGGCCTTCTCGCTGGTCATGATCAGCACCGCCGCGCTGCCGTCGTTGATCTGACTCGCGTTGGCGGCGGTCACGTTCCAGCCGATCTCGGGGAATCGGGCGGCGTAGGCCTCGCTGTAGTAGGCGGGGCGCAGTCCGGCCAGGGTTTCCAGGGTGCTGCCGACCCGGATGCCCTCGTCGGTGCTCAACCCGGCCACCGGCGCCAGTTGTGCCTCGAAGGATCCGTTCTTCGTTGCGGCGGCGGCCTTCTCGTGACTGGCGAGCGAGAATTCGTCCATCGCGGTGCGTGAGATGCCCCAGCGTGCCGCGATCAGTTCCGCGCTGATTCCCTGCGGTACCAGCTCGTCCGGATACCGCTCGGCGAAGGCCACGCCGTTGATATCGGTCGCGCCCACCACGTTCGACCCCATCGGCACCCGGCTCATCGACTCCAGGCCGCCGGCGACGACGATGTCGTAGGCCCCGGCCAGGACCCCCTGCGCGGCGAAGTGGGTGGCCTGCTGGCTGCTACCGCACTGCCGGTCGACCGTGGTGGCCGGAACGGACTCCGGATATCCGGCCGCGAGCGCGGCCCGGCGGGTGATGTTGACCGACTGCTCGCCGACCTGGGTGACCACGCCGCCGATGACGTCGTCGATCAGCACCGGATCGATCCCGCTGCGCCGCACGACCTCGCGCAGGCTGTGGGCGAACAGGTCGACCGGATGCAGGTCGTGCAGCGCTCCGGTGGCTTTGCCCTTCCCGATCGGGGTGCGTACGGCCTCGACGATCACTGCGTCTCTCATGGCGATTCCTCCGGTATCGCGCCGTTGCGACAATCTGACTTAGTCGCCCTAAAGTCAGGCTAGGAGCTGACATTAGTTATGGCAAGTCAGAGTTGGTATGATCGTCGTCATGCCCGTGAAGCTGGAAGGACCCCTGCGTGACCTGAATTCGTGGAAGCCGGACGGCTGTTCCATCGTGAAGGCGCTGGATATCGTCGGCGCACGCTCGGCGATGCTGATTCTGCGCGAATCCATCTACGGCACCACCCGCTTCGACGGTTTCGCTGCGCGGGTGGGTATCACCGACGCCGCCGCGGCCGCCGCGCTGCGCAAACTGACCGACGCCGGGCTGCTGCGCAAACAGCCCTATCGCGAGGAGGGTAAGCGCACCCGCAACGAGTACGTGCTCACCGATATGGGCCGGGATCTGGTGCCGGCGATCTTCGCGCTGTGGCAGTGGGGTGACAAATATCTGCAGGGCGGGGTGCCGCCGCTGGAGCGGGTCGAGGACACCACCGGTGAACCGGTGCGGGTGGAATTGCGCGGCGCCGGTGGCGGCGAAATCGGACTGGAGGACATCCGGATCCGTGTGAACAAGGATTGGCGCCGCCCGCCCCCGAACACCGGAAAGCATTCGGGGGCAGTCGGTTTCGGCGACTAGGTCAGTCGCCGGCCGCCGGCCGGATCGAAGAAGTAGGTGTGCTCCGCATCCGTGGTGAGCGTCAGCTTGTCGCCCTTCTGCGGCGGATTGCGCCAGTCGGCGCGGGCGACGATCGTCTGATCCCCGCCGGCCTCACCCAGGGTGCGGCCGTAGATGTAGGCATCCGAACCCAGCTCCTCGACCACATCGATCTCCATGGCGATGCCGTCGGAACCGCCGGCCAGGTCGAAATGCTCCGGCCGGATGCCGACCACCACGGTCTCGCCCGCGGCATCGGCCACCGCGCGCGGAAGCGCGATCGACTGTCCGCCGAGGGTCACCGAACCGTCCGACACCGGCAGGGTGAACAGATTCATCGCCGGTGAGCCCATGAAGCCCGCGACGAACAGATTCGCCGGATCCCGATAGAGATCGCGGGGCGAGGCGCACTGCTGCAGCAGTCCGTCCTTGAGGACCGCGACCCGGTCGCCCATGGTCATCGCCTCGACCTGGTCGTGGGTGACGTAGACGGTGGTGGTGCCGAGCCGGCGCTGCAACTGGGCGATCTGCGTGCGGGTCTGCACGCGCAGTTTCGCATCCAGATTCGACAGCGGCTCGTCCATCAGGAACACCTGCGGCTGGCGCACGATCGCGCGACCCATCGCGACCCGCTGCCGCTGACCGCCGGACAACGCCTTGGGCTTGCGGTCCAGGAATTCCTGCAGGTCGAGCAGTTTTGCCGCCTCCAGCACGCGCTGGTTGCGCTCGGCCTTGCCGACCTTGGCCATCTTCAGCGCGAAACCCATGTTCTCCGCGACCGTCATATGCGGATAGAGCGCGTAGTTCTGGAAGACCATTGCGATATCGCGCTGTTTGGGTTCGGCGTCGGTGACATCCTTCTCACCGATCAGGATGCGGCCGTCGTCGACCTCCTCGAGGCCGGCCAGCATGCGCAGCGAGGTCGATTTGCCGCATCCCGACGGTCCGACCAGTACCAGGAATTCGCCGTCGGCGATCTCGAGATTCAGCTTGTCGACGGCGGGTTTGGTGCCACCCGGGTAGAGCCGGGTGGCGTGGTCGAAGGTGACCGTGGCCATGGTGAATCAATCCCTTCACCGGCAGGAACGTGCCGGACGATCCGAGTAGAGGGGGCGGTGCGCGCCCCACAGTAACCCAGCGCCCCGAACTCGAGTTCTGTGTCCGCCGGACTCGAGAGCCGGCGCGGAAATCGTTCCCGCGCCGTAGGCGTAGCCGGCGCCCTGGATATCCTGGTCCGGAACGACGGCGCCACAGTGTGCAGTGCGAAGGTCACGCTTTCGTTCACATCCGAGGAATGGGGTGCGTTCGTGAAGGGCGTCGCGGACGGCTGAGGAAATCCCGCGGCGAACGCGTCGCGGTTGGCCGAGTGCGCTCGGTTCAGTCGCGACAACGTCTATACCGTGAGCACTCCGGAAATGTGCAGCAGTGGTTCGTCGTATCCGGGGCTGAGATTTGTTCGACCAGACTCCCCCTCAGGAACAACAGTTGAACTCGGCCCAATCGAAACCCTATGGGCGCAAACCAGATCAAGCCTACGCTGTTGCGTTCCGTACCCGACTGTCGCTATGTTGATGTCGAGATACACAGAAGGGGGCTCGCGTGTCGACTGAGTTGGGCACGCCCGGAACACATTTCGCGATGGTTCCAGGCGTAGTGAGAATGAGCGGTGGCTGAACTCGGTGGGAGCAATCTCGCCGCAGTCCTATGAGAGCGCGGCAAAGAACTGCTACGACTTGTCGGAAAAATTCCAGACCGTATACAATTCGTTGCAAAGCGTACTCTTGGAAACCAGCGCGATGGCCGGTGGCTATCAGGCGGTCAAGTCATGGTCCAAAGCTTACGACGACCGCTCCGCCGCAGTGACGCTCGTGGCGACCAACTTCGCGCGGGCACTGCAACACTTCGGGGACGTATTGACTGCGGCCGGCTATAACTGGAAGTGCGCGGAGTATAAAGCGAATCACAATCCCAACAAGGGCGACCCGCCATCGTTGCCGAGCGGTTTCCCTTCGGAGCTGCCCTACGGCTCAGGGATAGTTACCGGTGTCGCGTCATCCGGGACCCAAAGCCACGGACTGGAGACAGACTGGGCCGAACTGCAAAACAAGGTGACCGCGCTGGTCTCAGGCGGAGAAGTCCCTGACGGGGACACGGAAAAGCTCGCAAGCGCGGCAACCGCATGGAAGACATTCGCTGAGTCAGACCCTGTATATGGCGGGACGGGACGACTATTAGCGGTCGCCGCGGGCCTGCAACGCGGCTATGGAGCCAACCCCCCAGCCGACATACCCAACCACGTAGACCACCTACACACGCTCGCGCAGAGCCTCCGCGAGATCGAAGCCGCTGCCCGCGACATAGCGACCGCAGTCGATACCCACAAGACGGCTTTGACCACGATGCGTTCGGATATGAACACCCAATTCGCCATGGTGGTGGTCGTCACCTCCATCCAGATCGGGCGTTCGATGGTGCGGGTCAAAGCGCCACCAACGAAGCAAAAGAAGCCGAGTGAGAAACCGATACCCAGCGATAGCCGAGAAGAGAACGACTTCCTGGACCAGGCTGCCGGAGCGTTGGCCGGCCCCGCCAATACATTTCTCACAGCGCTCGAGGGGTTCATCTTTACGGTCGCTGTCCTGACGACGGGCGGATTACCGGCCATTGCCGGACTACCGGTATTGTTGACCGAAATAGACCCCAATAAGAAGGATGGTACTGATCAGGGCCGGCCCGCATTCAACGGAGCGGATGAGGCCCAAAAAGTCCGAGATCGCCTGGGCGCAAGCGGAGAGGCAATCGGGAAGAAGCGCAATGTCGCAGTCGCTCGGGGCGAGATCGATGGCCAGGAAGTCAGCCTGGACGCGGTCAGCGGCACAAACTCGCCGACGAGTACCGTTCCTACGCCGGAGAACCCGGTCCTCGAGCCGCAATCGGAGGACGGGTCTGTCGCCCGGCCTACTGATTCCGAGTTCAAGATCCTCGATAACCTGGCACAACAACTCCGCCCGGGCGCCAAGGGTACTATCAACTTGTATACTGAGCGCCCGCCCTGCGACTCTTGCCTCAATGTTATCGAGCAATTCAAGCACAAATATCCCGGAGTAGAGGTTGTGGTTACCTATGGCGAGTGATGCTAGCAGGCAAGATATAGAATCGTTCGGTAGAGAGCTGTTGGAATCCGGGTTTGCGACCCGGGAATCGATCATCGGATGTAATGCCGAAGAGATAGCGCAAGTGTACGCGGTTGCCCCCGTTGGATTCCCTGTTCCGGGCGAGTATCATGCCTTTCTCGAACATATGGGCAAGAAGGCCGGTACCCTTTTCAGAGGAACTGACTTATTCTTTCCGCAGATGCTTGACTCCAGAGATGCGGCGGTAGACATCTCCGGTGAGGGGCTGTCTTTGGACGATCGTTTCTTCTTCGGCGATCACCAAGGTTATAAAGTCTATTTCTTCAAGCTGGGGTCGGAGGCTGTCTATACCTACCAAGAGGGGGATCCCGAGGAAACGAAGCTTGCGGACGGGTTCATCGCATTCCTGCGGCAGTCCTGGAACGTCCAGCGGAAACTTCGCGAGTCCACGACGGCGATGCGCAATCAGAGCGAGCGACCGTGACCATGGGGGTTACCCGCCGCTCATCCTGAGATTGATGTCCTGCGCTTCCTGGTAGGCGGTGCGGGCGGTTCGGATGGCGGCGTGCATGGTAGTGAGGCCCTCGACGACTTCGGCGGCTCCCGGGGCCCATTCCTGGTAGGCCTGGTGCTGCGCGTCGGCGGCTTTGCCATGCCAGGTTTGCTGGATGGCCGCGATGCGCTGGTCGATGCCGTCGAGGCTATCGGTGAGGAAACCGATGAATCCGTCGGCGCGAGAGACGAGTTGGTCGAGGTCATCGAGGTCGAAGCTGAAGTCGCGGGAATAGTCGGTCATCACATATTCAGGATCGATAGGTCGAGGCTGTGAAAGGTAGACGCGCCTGCGGTGTCCTGGTGGGCGATGATTTTGCTGGTGACCCCGAGCAGGGCAGCCATGGCGGCGAGAGCATCGAGAACATCGGCGGCACCTTATTTCGTTTCGGTCCACCCGCTATCGAAGGACTCCGCGGCGGTGCCGGTCCAGGTGGTGAGGACGGCGACGACCTCGCGATCGAGGGTGTTCAGCCCATCGATGAGTGATTCGGCAACTTGCTGGATGTAGCTGCCGGCATCGGTGACCTCGTCCGGCACCATTGCGAAAACCTGTTCAGGCGAACTCGATTCAACAGACACATAGCCCCCTCTTCTCGGCATACTATCACCCGACGCTAGCTAGCGGGGCCTTTCCAGACAGAGGGTGTAGAGGCGGACGGCGGTAGCGGTGGCGCAGTGGCTGCCTGCGACCTCGCGATGATTCGGTCCTGGACTGTCCGGATAGCAGGTCCTTCAGAGTGAAGCCGGACGTGTTGTAGACGAGTAGCCTCGTCAAGGGCCGCTGACCGGCCGCGAGAGCACCTCACGAGACGAAGGAGCATCGGATGACTCGACCGGTTCGCATCGGAGTTCAGCTACAGCCGCAACATGCTCCCGATTACGGGTTGATCCGGGATGCGGTGCGCCGGGCCGAGGATGCGGGCGTCGACATCGTGTTCAACTGGGATCACTTCTATCCGCTCACCGGCGATCCCGACGGCGCGCATTTCGAATGCTGGACCATGCTCGGCGCGATCGCCGAGCAGACCGAACGAGTAGAACTCGGCGCACTGGTGACCGGCGGCGGATATCGCAATCCCGATCTGCTGGCCGATATGGCCCGCACCGTCGACCACATCTCCGGCGGCCGGCTGATCCTCGGCATCGGCGCCGGCTGGTTCCAGAAGGACTACGACGAGTACGGCTACGAATTCGGCACGCCCGGAACACGTCTGGCGTTGCTGAAGGACTATCTCGCGCGCATCGACGCCCGGCTGCCGAAACTGAATCCGCGGCCGACGCGCCACATTCCGATTCTGATCGGCGGTGGTGGTGAGCGAAAGACGTTGCGACTGGTCGCCGAATACGCCGACATCTGGCACAGTTTCGCCGATATCGAAGCGCTGGAACGGAAGTCGAAGATCCTGGCCGAGCACTGCGCCGAGGTCGGCACCGACGCGACCCGGATCGAGCGGTCGGTGTCCTGGCCCGGCGCCGAGCAGGCCGAGCGGCTGGTGCGAGCCGGCGCGACCCTGTTCACCGTGGGCGCCGGCGGACCCGACTACGACCTGAGTGTGGTGGAGCAGGCCGTCGCGTGGCGGGACAACTTCAATCCCGAGTCGGTGACGGGTATCGCCTGATCGAATACCGGCCCGAACGCACACCGCGGGATCGAATCAGCGGGATTCGATTTCCGCCGGGCGATGTGGCAGGGGCGGCGGCCCGTCGACCCGCGCCGCCGCCCTCGGTGTGCTACCGCCCCGGCTAGGGTTCTCGGCTATGGCCCGTTTGCCCGTCTCGCGCCCGCGTGCGCTGATCGCGCTGATGGCGGCGATGATGCTGCTGTTCGCCGTCGCCTGCAGTTCCGACGGCGGCAGCTCGTCGCAGGCCTCGAACCTGTGCGCACCGCCCGGACCGCCGGCCGCCTCCCCCGCGCCGACGAAACTGGCGAGCGGTGCGACGGCCGGCACCGATCGCTACACCACCGCGACCACCGCGCCGCTGAGTTCGATCGATATCACCAAGCTCGGTTTGTCCCAGCCCGGTGTGCTCAGCGTCGGCACGCTGTCGGACGCGCCGCCGAGTATCTGCGTGAATCCGTCGGGGACCTTCACCGGATTCGACAACGAACTGCTGAAGGCGATCGGCGCGAAACTCGGGCTACGGGTGCAGTTCTCCGGCACCGAATTCGCCTCGCTGCTCTCGCTGGTCGCCACGGGCCGGTTCGACGTGGGATCGTCGAGCATCACCACCACCGATGCCCGGCGGCAGCAGGTCGGTTTCACCAACGGCTACGATTTCGGCTACTTCTCGCTCGTGGTGCCCAACGGCAGTGCGATCCAGGGCTTTTCGGATCTGAAACCGGGCGTGCGAATCGGCGTGGTGCAGGGCACCGTGCAGGACGAGTACGTCACCGGCACCTTGCATTTGAACGCGGTGAAATTCCCCGACTACAACACCGCCTACGCGAATTTGAAGACCGGTCAGATCGACGCCTGGGTCGCACCCTCCCAGCAGGCCACCGGTGCGATCAAACCGGGGGATCCCACCTCGATCGTGCAGAACACCTTCAGCCTGGACAATTTCACCGCCTGGGCGGTGCGCAAGAACAATCAGCCGCTGATCGACGCGCTCAATTCCGGCCTCGACGCGGTGATCGCCGACGGGACCTACGCCAAGCTCTACTCCGACTGGGTGCCGCGTCCGCTGCCGCCGGGCTGGAAACCGGGCTCCAAATCCGCTCCGATGCCGCAACTTCCGGACTTCGAGAAGATCGCGGCCGAACATCAGCACAGCGCTCGGCAGAACGCGCCGAAATCTACCCTGGCGCAATTGAAGGATACGTTCTTCGATTGGTCGTTGTACCGCAAGGCTTTTCCCGACCTGTTCACGACCGGTCTGCCGAATACACTGATTCTGGCGCTGGTTTCAGGAGTGCTGGGCACATTCATCGGCATTCTGCTGGCGGTGGCGGGTATTTCGCGCACCCGCTGGCTGCGGTGGCCGGCCCGGGTCTACACCGACATCTTCCGCGGTTTGCCGGCCGTGGTGATCATCCTGTTGATCGGGCTGGGTATCGGCCCGATCGTCAAGGGAATCACCGGGAACAATCCGTACTGGCTGGGTGCGGTGGCGCTGGCGCTGCTGGCCTCGGCCTATATCGGCGAGATCTTCCGCTCGGGTATCCAGTCGGTGGAGCCGGGGCAGTTGGAGGCCGCGCGGGCGATCGGATTCGGCTATCGGCAGTCCATGACGCTGGTGGTGATTCCGCAGGGTGTGCGGCGGGTGCTGCCGGCGCTGATGAACCAGTTCATCGCGCTGATCAAGGATTCCTCGCTGATCTACTTCCTCGGCCTGCTCGCTTCCCAGCGGGAATTGTTCGCGGTCGGCCGCGATCTCAATTCGCAGACCGGAAATCTGTCGCCGCTGGTCGCGGCGGGTCTGGTCTACCTGCTGCTGACCATTCCGCTCACCCACCTGGTGAACTACATCGACCGCCGATTGCGCACCGGCCGCGCCGAAGCCGCCGCCGACGAAATCGACCAGGCTGTCATCACGGAAGGACGCGGAGCGTGAGCGACCAGGATGCACAGGGCGTGAGCGACCAGGATGCCAACGGCGTGAGCGACAAGGCCGCCGAGCGCGTGCGCACCAGTTCCTCGCTGACCGGGGTCGACCTGCATCTGACCCTGGGCAACAACCAGGTGCTGCGCGGCGTCGACATCCATGTCGAGGCCGGGCACACCACCACGGTGATCGGCCCGTCCGGTTCGGGAAAGTCCACCCTGTTGCGGGTGCTGAACCGCCTGCACGAACCCGATTCCGGCGATGTGCTGATCGACGGGGTTTCGGTGCTGGGTGAGAATCCGGATCGGCTGCGCCAGCGCATCGGGATGGTCTTTCAGCATTTCAACCTGTTCCCGCACAAGACGGTGGCGGAGAACGTGGCCCTGGGACCGCGGAAATTGCGTGGCCTGAGCAAGGACGCGGCCCGGGCGCTGGCCCTGGAACAACTCGAGGCGGTCGGATTGGCGGCGCGCGCCGATACCCGCCCGGCGAATCTGTCCGGTGGTCAGCAGCAGCGCGTCGCCATCGCCCGCGCGCTGGCGATGAAGCCGGAATTGATGCTGTTCGACGAGGCGACCTCGGCCCTGGACCCGGAATTGGTCAAGGGCGTGCTCGCGTTGATGGCGGATCTGGCGTCCGGCGGTATGACCATGATCGTGGTGACCCACGAAATGGGTTTCGCCCGTTCGGTTTCCGACAGCGTGGTGTTCATGGACCAGGGCAAGGTGGTGGAGTCGGGGGCCCCGGACCGCCTCTTCGACGATCCGGAAACCCCACGCCTGCAACAGTTTCTGTCCCAGATCCTCTAGCCGCTGCCGCTGAACGGCATATTGGCGAATTCCGCGAAACTGCCCTGCGCTCCGCTGTAGACGTTGAGGTCGGTATTGCCCGCGATACCCGGCACACTGCCGGAATCGGTGGTCTGCCAGAAGGTCCAGGCCGGCCAGCCGCCGGGCACCTCGGGCTGGGCATTACCGCGGTAATCGGCGATCCACAGCGGATATTGGTGGAACTGGTCGGAATCTGCCATCGCCGTCTGCCAGAACCGCGGGTAGGTGTAGATGATCGGCACCCGGCCGGTCAACGCCTGCACCGTGGTCAGATAGCGATGGGTCCAATCGATCAGCGCCGCCGGGGGCAGCCCGCCGGAATTCTCCATATCGAGCACCGGCGGCAGATCCAGCGGGCCGTTCTGGCCGAGGACGACCGCGGCGTAGAGGGCGGCCTGCGGTTCCGGCGGCAGATCCGGATGGGCGTAGTGATAGGTTCCGCGCGCCACTCCGGCCGCGCGCATCAGCAGGCTGTCGGGGACGAAATAGGGGTTGACGTAGTTCAGTCCCTCGGTGGCCTTCACCATCGCGAAGTTGTGCCCGGAGGCCCGGACCGCGAACCAGTCGATCAGACGGCCGTCGATGTGCTGCCAGGACGACACATCCGGCCCGGTGGGTCCGGCGGAGGCGATACCGGTTGCCGAGAATATGCCGGCAACGGCGAGCAGCGGCAGGGCTGCGGTGAAGCGACGAACTTTCGGACGAGCCACGGTGCGTCGATACATGGCTACGAGAGTAGGCAGCCGAGGCGCTTGTGACCAGTGTTTACGCGTGACTCATCCGAGCCAGTCGAGGACCGCGGCCGCCGTCCACGACTGCTGCATGCTTCCCAGCGGGTCCCCGGTGAACGGGTCGTAGTACTCCGCGAAGCTGCCGTCGCCCGCCTGCCGCAAACCTTCCGCACGCAGCATGAAGGATCGTTCGGCCCAGCCGCGGCGGGCGAAGACCCATGAGAACAGCCAGCTCATCACCGGCCACACCGGTCCGCGCCAATATTCGCGCGGGCGGAAATCCTTCGACACCGGCGAGGTCGAGGGCGGCAGCGCGTAGCGCAGATCGGGATGTCCGCAGAAGCGTGGCCCCTCGAACAGGCGCAGCAGACCGCGTTCGGTGGCGCGTGGCAGTCCGCCGCACAGCAGCGGCGCGAACATGGCCAGCGTTTCGGTGCTGATCCACTCGCCGGTGCGCAGATCGAAGTCGCGCGCGGCGCCGGAGCGCGGATCGGCGGTGGCGATCACGCCGGCGCGGAAATAGTCGGCCCACTCGTAGAGCTCGCGCACATCGGCGTTCGGCATGCGGTAGTCCTCGCCGATTCCGGCCAGCACCTCACAGGCCAGCGCGAAGACGGCGGTGACGAAGACGTCCTCCACAGCGAAGCTCATCGTCGAGGCGAGTTGGAAATCGTCGTAGCCACACCGGCGCATTTGCTCCACGAGCCACAGGTAGCGGTCGTATTCGCGATCGGAGGGCCGCTGCGCCGGGTCGACCACGTCGATATCGGCCCGCCGATACGGCGGCAGGTCGCCGACCACCACATTGGCGTAGGCGCGGTCCCACCGCGGCGAATTGTCCATCCCGGACTCCCAGCCGTGATACAGGGTGATCCTGCCGTGCTGTTTGGGGTCGCGGGCGTGCGCCAGCCAGCGATGCCAGCGCATCAGATCGACCCAGCGCCGATCCAGGAATTCCGCGGCGACCGCCCGGGTGGTGCGGCCGTGGCGGCGGGAGTGGTCGAGGATGCGCTGCACCGCGATCGCGTGCACCGGCGGCTGGGTGATGCCCGAGGTGTCGACACCGGCGGGGGCGTTCGCCGCCAGCCGGCGGCACTCCCACCGGCTCGGTCCCGGGAAATAGCCGTCCACGCCGTTGGCGAAGACGATGTGCGGGATCATTCCGTTGCGCCACTGCGCCGAGAGCAGGGTGTCGAGTTCGACCACGGCGCGCTCCACGCTCAGCGGGGCCAGGCCGACCGCGACGAAGGCGGCGTCCCAGCTCCACATATGTGGGTAGAGCTTGGGCGCCGCGCTGGTCATGGTCCCCAGATCGTTGCCGCGCAGCAGATAGGAGGCCCGGGCAGCCAGCTGGGTGGGGGTGAAGCCGGGACCGTTCATTTCCCTATTCTGCGACGTCACCTTCAGATATGCGCGCCGCCCGGGCGTCGCGTGCCGCGCAACGGCCGCCACCGGGGCATGGTCCGGCCCGGTCACCTGTTCGGCAGTGTCCACCCTCATCGCCTCGTTCTGTGTCATGCGCGGTGTCCGCCCCCGCTCGCCGCTGTGAACCGGTTGCTCGAGTCTGGATTACACCCATCGGCATCGGCTCGCCACCGATGGACGACAGATGTCCGGTCGCGGCGGCGAAATTGTCCGGCCCGCCCGGGTGCGTAGCGCTGCGACAGCGGGTAAGCGCGGGGTTTACGGTGGGCTGATGGCCGCATCTTCGGAAAGCACTGCCGCGCAGGACCTGCCGACCGCACTGATCACCGGCGCCAGTCGCGGACTGGGAGCCGCGATCGCGCGGGAACTCGCGGGAACACATCGACTGCTGCTGGGCGCGCGGTCGGCGGAATCGCTGGAGACGATCCGGACGGAACTTCCCGATGCCGAACCGTGGCCGGTCGATCTGACCGATTACGCCGCGCTGCCCGCGGCGACGGCCCCGATCGACCGTCTGGATGTGCTGGTGCACAACGCGGGCATCGCCGAACTGGGGTCGATCGCCGACTCGTCGGTCGAGCTGTGGCGAAATACGTTGGAAGCCAATCTGATTGCCATTGCCGAGCTGACCCGGCTGCTGCTGCCCGCCCTGCGCGCCGCCGGCGGCCATGTCGTGCTGATCAATTCGGGCGCCGGCCTGCGCGCCAATCCGGGCTGGGGTGTGTATGCGGCGAGCAAATTCGGCCTGCGCGCGTTCGGTGACGCGCTGCGGCTCGAGGAACCCCGCCTGCGTGTCACCTCCGTCCATCCGGGACGCATCGACACCGAAATGCAGCGCGCGATAGTCGCCTCCGAGGAGCGGGAGTACAACCCGGACGAGTTCTTGACCGCGGCAACGGTCGCCCGGGCCGTCCGCAACGCCGTCGAGACGCCCCGCGATGCGCATCCGACCGAAATAGTGCTGCGTCCGATCGCCCGCTGAATCGGCGCGGCGGCCGGGCCGATACGGCGCCCGCGGCCGGCCGGAATCGTGCCGCCGGCGCAGGGGGCGACGCGCCGGGACAACGGGTGCTCGGGTGGCGATGGTGCCGAGGGTGCGGTAGCTTAGGGCAGAAATGACCTCCTACCAGGCGCGACACCGACATGGGTGACGCGCGTCCGAACCGGCGGCAGCTGCTGACGCTGCTCGCCGCCGGCACGGCGGCCGCCTTGACCGGCTGCACCACGGCCCACAGCGCGACCGACGAAAAGGCGAAACCCGCCGCCGCGCCGGTCACTTCGCCTCCGGCGCCTCCGCCCCCGCTGCTACCGCCGCCGCCCACCGGGCCGAAGGCCGTGGTGCCCGCCGGCACAGTGACCGCATTGCCGGGCACCGGCACGAATCTCGCGCTCACCGTGGACGACGGCGCGAGCCCGGAGGTCGTGGGCGCGTATATCCGCTTCGCGCGCGATACCGGCGCCCGTTTCACCTTCTTCGTGACCGCTGTCTACGACTCGTGGACCGTGCACCGGGATGCGCTGCGGCCCCTGGTGGAATCCGGGCAGATCCAGCTGGGCAACCACACCTGGGACCATCCCGCGCTCACCAAGATCTCCGGCAGTGCCGTCGCCGACCAGCTCCGCCGCACGAAAACGTTCCTGCACAACACCTTCGGCGTGGACGGAACGCCCTACTATCGCCCGCCGTACGGATACCACAACGCCGCGGTGGACCGGGTCGCGGCCGATCTCGGATATACGGTTCCGACGCTGTGGTTCGGCTCGCTGTCGGATTCCTCGATCGTCACCGAGGACTTCCTGATCCAGATGGCCACGAAGTACTTCAACCCGCAGGCGATCGTCATCGGCCATGCCAATCATCCGGCCGTCACGCATTGCTACGGCCGGTTGGTCGACATCATCCGCGAGCGTCACCTCTCGATGGTCACCCTCGACGACGTGCTGCTGCCACCGCGCTGACATCTCCAGCGCTGAAAACCCCAGCGCGGCAGGGGCTCACGCGACGACGTTGACCAGCTTGCCGGGAACGACGATGACCTTGCGCGGGGTCTTGCCGGCCAGGAATTCCAGCAGCTTCTCGTCGGCGAGCGCCGCCGTCTCGACCGCCTTCGCATCGGCGTCGGCCGGTACGCTGACCCGGCTGCGGACCTTGCCGTTGACCTGGATCGGATATTCGACCGAATCCTCCACCAGCAGTGCGGGATCCGCGATGGGGAAGGGGCCGTGCGCCAGCGCCGTGGTGTGGCCCAGGCGTTCCCACAGTTCCTCGGCGATATGCGGTGCCATCGGGGCCAGCATCAGCACCAGCGGTTCCACCACGGTGCGCGGGGCGCCCTGCGGGTACTGCTTGGTCAGGTGGTTGGTCAGCTCGATCAGCTTCGCGCCGGCGGTGTTGTCGCGCAGGGCGGCGTAGTCGGCGTCGACACCGTCGATCGTCTTGTGCAGCAGGCGAAGTGTGGCATCGGCCGGCTCGGCGTCGGTGACGCGTGCGGCCCCGGACTCCTCGTCCACCACCAGGCGCCACACCCGCTGCAGGAAGCGGTGCGCACCGACGACGTCCTTGGTCGCCCAGGGACGCGAGGTGTCCAGCGGGCCCATCGACATCTCGTACAGCCGGAAGGTGTCCGCGCCGTACAGATCACACATCTCGTCGGGAGAGATGGCGTTCTTCAGCGACTTGCCGATCTTGCCGTACTCCTGGAAGACCTCGATCTTCACGCCGGAGGTGCCGGTCCAGAAGAACTTTCCGTCCCGCTCGACCACCTCGGCGGCCGGGACGTAGGTGCCGCGCTCGTCGGTGTAGGCGAAGGCCTGGATGTAGCCCTGGTTGAACAGCCGCCGGTACGGTTCCGGACCCGACACCTCGCCCAGATCGAACAGCACCTTCTGCCAGAACCGCGCGTACAGCAGATGCAGGACCGCGTGTTCCACGCCGCCGACGTACAGATCGACGCCGCCCGGGTCGTTCGCACCGTGTTCGGCCGGGCGCGGGCCCAGCCAGTAGCGCTCGTTCTCCGGCGCGCAGAACGCCTCCGAATTGGTCGGGTCGGTGTAGCGCAGCTGGTACCAGGAGCTACCGGCCCACTGCGGCATCACGTTGGTGTCGCGGCGGTAGGTCTTCACCCCGTCGCCCAGATCCAGTTCGACGTTCACCCAATCGGTGGCCTTGGCCAGCGGCGGCGACGGTTCGGAATCGGCGTCGTCCGGATCGAAGGTGACCGGCGCGAAGTCGCGCACCTCCGGAAGTTCCACGGGCAGCATGGATTCCGGCAGCGGATGCGCCGCGCCCTGCTCGTCGTAGACGATGGGGAACGGCTCACCCCAGTAGCGCTGGCGGGCGAACAGCCAGTCGCGCAGTTTGTACTGGATGGTGCCCTTGCCGTGGCCGTCGCGCTCCAGGCGCTCGATGACGGTGGCCTTCGCGGTCTCGACGTCCAGCCCGTTCAGGTAGTCGGAGTTCACCAGCAGGCCGTCGCCCGAGTAGGCGGACTCCGAGATGTCGCCTCCGGCAATCACTTCCACGATCGGCAGGCCGAACGCCCGCGCGAACTCCCAGTCGCGCTGGTCGTGGCCCGGCACCGCCATGATCGCGCCGGTGCCGTAGCCCGACAGCACATAGTCGGCGATGAAGATCGGCAGCTGCGCGCCGTTGACCGGGTTGGTGGCGTAGGCGCCCAGGAAGACGCCGGTCTTCTCCTTGTTCTCCTGCCGCTCCAGATCGGACTTGGCGGCGATCGACTTGCGGTAGGCGGCAACGGCTTCGGCCGGCGTGGCGGCGTCGAAGGTCCACCGGGCGTCGACCTCGGCGGGCCACTGCGCGGCGGCCAGCCGGTCCACCAGCTCGTGTTCCGGGGCCAGCACCACATAGCTCGCACCGAAAAGGGTGTCGGGCCGGGTCGTGAAGACCTCGATGTTCTCGCCGTTCGCGCCGAACGAGACCTCGGCGCCGCGCGAGCGCCCGATCCAGTTGCGTTGCATGGCCTTCACGTTGTCGGGCCAGTCCAGCAGGTCCAGATCGTCGACCAGGCGGTCGGAATAGGCGGTGATGCGCATCATCCACTGCCGCAGGCGTTTCCGGAACACCGGGAAGTTGCCGCGCTCACTGCGACCGTCGGCGGTGACCTCCTCGTTGGCCAGCACCGTGCCCAGTCCCGGGCACCAGTTGACCATCGAATCCGATTGGTACACCAGCCGATACGAGTCCAGCACCGCGCCCTGTTCGGCGGGGGACAATTCGGCCCACGCACGGCCGTCCGGGGTGGGGCGCTCACCCGCGGCGAATTCGGCCACCAGATCCGCGATCGGGCGGGCCTTGTTCGCCGAGGTGTCGTACCAGGCGTTGTAGATACGCAGGAAGATCCACTGCGTCCACTTGTAGAACTCGGGGTCGGTGGTCGCGAACGAGCGCCGCCGGTCGTGGCCCAGACCCAGCCGGTCCAGCTGGCGCTGCATGGTGGCGATATTGGATTCGGTGGTCACCCGCGGATGTGCGCCGGTCTGCACCGCGTACTGCTCGGCGGGCAGGCCGAAGGCGTCGTAACCCAGCGCGTGCAGCACGTTGCGACCGTGCATGCGGTGGTAGCGCGCGAACACATCGGTGGCGATGTAACCCAGCGGGTGGCCGACGTGCAGACCCGCGCCCGACGGATACGGGAACATGTCCTGGATGAACAGCTTGTCGGCCGGGGTCTCGCCGGCCAGCGGGCCGACCGGATTCGGCGCATGGAAGGTGCCGCGCTCCGCCCACACCCGCTGCCACTTGCTCTCCAGGGCGCCGGCCAGTTCGGCGTTGTAGCGGTGCGCGGGCACATCGGTTCCGGGAAGCGTGGGCAGGCTGCTTTCGGGCCCGTCGCCCCGGCCGGTCGATGCGCCGGCTGTATCGGTTGCACGAGTGTCCTGCACGGTCCTGCCTTCTTGTCGCCGAGTTCCCCTGGTGAACGTCTGTGGACAACGTCGTCACTCAGGGTAGAGCCTGCGCACGTCAGCACCCAAAAAGGGGTGAGCGGGGCGTTCTCGGCGGCGGCGAGCCCCGCGGGCACCAGGTTTTGATACCGGAGTACCGTATGCCGGGTGTTCGTGGTCGCGCTCCTCCTGTTTCTGCTGGCGGCCGTGGCCGTGGTCACGGGCGTGCTCGGGCTGACCGGCACGCTGCCACCCAATCGGTTCTTCGGTGTGCACACCGAAGAAGCCCTCCGCACCGAAGAGGCGTACCGCGTGGCCAATCGCGTCGCCGGGCCCACCTCGGTCGGTGCGGGTCTGCTGCTCGCCGCCGCCGGTGCGATCGCGCTGGTCGCGACGGTATGGGTGGGCTTGGTTGCCGCCGCGGTGGCGCTGGTGGTGGCGCTGTTCACACTGGGCGCCGGAGTCAACGCGGCCAACGACGCGATCGCGGGGCTCGCCCCCGCCGAGGTCGGCGGCTGCGGCAGCTCCTGCGGCGCGTGCTCGCTGCGCGACGCCTGCCAGCCCGCCAATTGATCCGTCCGGCGCCCGGCCGTCGGATATGACGGGTCCGCTCACGGTCGGCTTCGACCTCGATATGACCTTGATCGACTCGCGTCCCGGCATTCGCGCCTGCTATCGGGAGTTGTCGAGACGCACCGGCACCCCGATCGACAGCGATCTGGTCGTCACGCGTCTCGGCCCGCCGCTGGAGCACGAGCTGGCCAACTGGTTCCCCGCCGACCGCGTCCCGGCGGTAGCCGAGCTGTACCGGGAGATGTATCCGGATTTCGCCATCACCGGCACGGTGGAACTGCCCGGCGCCCGCGCGGCGACCGCGGCGGTCCGGGCGCTGGGTGGCCGCGTGATCGTGGTCACCGGCAAATACGAACCGAATGCCAAACTCCACCTCACGCATCTCGGCATCCCGGCCGACGCCGTGATCGGCGACCTCTGGGCCGAACAGAAGGCCCAGGCGCTGCGCGACCACGAGGCGAGCGTGTACGTCGGGGACCACATCGGCGATATGCGCGGCGCCCGCGCGGCGTCGGCGTATGCGGTCGGCGTGACCAGCGGTCCGTGTGACGCGGCGCAGCTGTGGGCCGCCGGTGCCGATGTCGTCCTGCGAGATCTCACCGAATTCCCCGGCGTGCTGCGCGAGCTCACGAGCTGACCGCCGGGCGCGTCCTATCCACGGTGGGTGTCGCACTCCGGTGCGGGGATCGAGCGGGACAGCGGACTGCCGGCCGGGAGGACGTAGAAGACGGTGAGCCGCAAGGGTTTTCGCGTGCGGTTGCGGGCGGTGTGGGCGTGGGCGGCGCCGGCGGGCTCGCGGAATATCCGGCCACGGCGGTAGGCAACCGGTACGCAGTCGGTGCCGGGGTGATCGAGAGTGCTGCCGGTGACCAGCACGAACAGGGTGCCGTCGTGATAATGCCACCCACTGTCCCCGCCCGGTTCGACGATCGTCTGCCGGAGCAGGAATTCCCGCCCCGCGCACCGGAACCGCAGCAGCACCCGGCTGCGGGTGCCCACGGCCGGCGGCGGATTGGGCTGGAAACGTCGGGGAACGGGCATATTTCCGATGATGGCCTACCGCAGCGGTCCCCGCCGCGCCCTAGACGATGCCCAACGCCAGCATCGCGTCGGCGACCTGGGTGAAACCGGCGATGTTCGCACCGGCGACGTAATCACCCGGGGTGCCGTACTCGTCGGCGGTCTCGAGGCAGCGGTCGTGGATGTCGCGCATGATCGTCTCGAGGCGCTGTTCGGTGTGTTCGAAGGTCCACGAATCGCGGGAAGCGTTCTGCTGCATCTCGAGTGCGCTGGTGGCTACGCCGCCGGCATTGGCGGCCTTTCCCGGTGCGAAGATCACGCCCGCGTCGACCAGCATCCGGGACGCCTCGGGCGTGCAGGGCATATTGGCGCCCTCGGCCACGATGGTGCAGCCGTTCTCGATCAGCAGGCGGGCATCGCTGCCGTTGAGTTCGTTCTGCGTCGCACACGGCAGCGCGATATCGCAGGGCACCGCCCAGATCGAGCCGGAATCCGCGAAATACGCCGAGCCACGGGCGATGTCGGGATATTCGTGGATGCGGCCGCGCCGGTCGTGCTTGATCTCCTTGAGCAGTTCGAGATCGATACCCTTGTCGTCGACGATGTAGCCCGAGGAGTCGGAACAGGCGACGACGGTGCCGCCCAGCTGGTGCACCTTCTCCACGGCGTAGATGGCGACATTGCCGGAGCCGGAGATCACCACGCGTTTGCCCTCGAAGCTCTCGCCGCGCCGGTCGAGGATCTGCTCGGTGAAGAAGACGGTGCCGTATCCGGTCGCCTCGGGGCGCACCTGCGAGCCGCCCCAGCTCAGGCCCTTGCCGGTGAGCACGCCGGATTCGTAGCGGTTGGTGATGCGTTTGTATTGACCGAACAGATAGCCGATCTCGCGTCCGCCGACGCCGATATCCCCGGCGGGAACATCGGTGTGCTCGCCGATATGGCGATAGAGCTCGGTCATGAAGGACTGGCAGAAGCGCATCACCTCCGCGTCCGACCGCCCCTTGGGGTCGAAATCCGAGCCGCCCTTACCGCCGCCGATGGGCATTCCGGTAAGCGCGTTCTTGAAGATCTGCTCGAAGCCCAGGAATTTGACGATGCCCAGATAGACCGACGGATGGAACCGCAGGCCCCCCTTGTAGGGGCCGAGCGCGGAATTGAACTCCACCCGGAAACCGCGGTTGATCTGCACCGTTCCGCTGTCGTCGACCCACGGCACGCGGAAGATGATCTGCCGCTCGGGCTCGCACAACCGCCGGATCACCGCCGCGTCGACGTACTGGGGATGTTTGGCGACGACCGGTCCGAGGCTGTCGAGCACCTCGCGCACGGCCTGGTGGAACTCCGATTCGCCGGGGTTGCGCTGCAGTACCTCGGTATAGATGTCCTGCAGCTTCTCGTCCAGGGCGGCCATGGACGCACTCCTTCCGGTCGTCGACTGCGCCGACCGCCCGGGCCGGTTGGTGCCGGCCCGGGCCGCTCGGCCTCGGTCCTACGTTCTCACGCGCGGACGACGCGGTTTCGACCGGTATGTCCGTTTATCACCGGGCGATAGCTCAGTTGGTCTTGCGGCGGAACAGCGAGCGCGACCACAGGTAGCCGACCACCGCGAAGCCGACGCACCAGGCGACCGCCGCGATGCCGTTGCCGCCGATGGCCGTGCCCATGAGCAGTCCGCGCAGCGTCTCGGTCAGCGGTGTGAAGGGCTGGTACTCGGCGAATTGCCGGACACCGGCGGGCATGGTGTCGGTGGGGGCCAGGCCGCTGCCGAGGAAGGGCAGGAAGATCAGCGGAGTGGGGGTGTTGCTCGCGCTCTCCGGTGTTTTGGCGGCCAGCCCGAAACCCACTCCGAGCCAGGCCAATCCGAAGATCACCAGGGTGATGAGGCCGAAGGCGGCCAGCCACTCCACGATCGTGGCGTCGGGACGGAAGCCGATCAGCGCCGCGACCGCGACCATGAGCCCGACACCGAGCACTCCCTGGATCACGGTCCCGGCGACCTGCCCGGTGAGGATCGAGGAATGTGCCATGGGCATGGTCCGGAACCGGTTCACGATGCCCTTGGTCATATCCGAGGCGACGGCCACCGCGACACCGACCACCAGATAGGCCGGGATGATCAGCATCATGCCGGGGACCAGGTAATCGATGTAACTGCCGCCGGTGGCCTTTTCCAGTGCGCCGCCGAAGATGTAGTTGAACATCAGCAACATCACCAGCGGCATCACGAACATGCTGATCGTCATGCCGGGATACCGCTTGGCGTGCACCAGGTTCCGGCGCAACATGGTGCGGGAGTCGGCGAGGGTGTGGGTAGTCATCGTGCGGATTCCTTCTCGGGAGTGGTGCGGCCGGTGAGGGTGAGGAAGACGTCGTCGAGATCGGGGGTGTGTACCGAGAGGCTTTCGGGCTCGATGCGGGCGCGGCCGAGCCGGTCCAGGACGTCGCGCAGCGATGCGACGCCGCCGTCGCTGGGCACCGCCAGGGTCGAGTCCGTGGTCGTTCCGCCGAGCAGTTCGGCGGCGCTGCGCAACTGTTCCTCGTCGCCGAAGGTCAGGCGTATATGTCCGCCCGGCACAAGGCGTTTCAGTTGTTCGGGCGTGCCCTCGGCGACGATGTGGCCGTGGTCGAGCACCGCGATCCGGTGCGCGAGTTGGTCGGCCTCTTCCAGATACTGGGTGGTGAGGAAGATGGTGACGCCGTCGGCGACCAGCTCGCGGATGATGTCCCACATCCCGCGCCGGCTGCGTGGATCCAGGCCGACCGTGGGTTCGTCGAGGAAGATGATCCGCGGCCCGCCGACCAGCGTCATCGCCAGGTCGAGCCGGCGCGTCATGCCGCCGGAGTAGCTCCCGGCCACCTTGTCGGCGGCGTCCAGCAGGTCGAAGCGGGTCAGCAGGTCGTCGGCGATGCGCCGGCCCTCGCTGCGGGGCAGATGGTGCAGATCCGCCATCAGCAGCAGGTTCTCGCGTCCGGTGAGCAGTTCGTCGACCGCGGAGAACTGGCCGGTCACGCCGATGGCGGTGCGAACGGCGTCGGGTTCGGCGACCGGATCGTGGCCGCCGACGCGCAGGTCGCCGCCGTCGGGCCGGGTCAGGGTGGCGAGGATGTGCACGGTTGTGGTCTTGCCCGCGCCGTTGGGGCCGAGCAGCGCGAAGATCCTGCCCTCCGGCACGGTGAGGTCGATGCCGTCGAGCACCACGTGGTCGGCGAACGATTTCCGCAGACCGGTGACCGATATGGCCGGTGAACTCATGGTGGTCCTTTCATAATAAGATGGCGATGAATGCATGCGTCGACCGAGCCGTGTCCGCAGGGTACCGGCGGACAAGGTGAGTCGTTATCGAGTTGCGGTGTGGCCGGGGTTATTTCGGCTCGAAGCGGTCGATCAGATGTCGAGATCCTCGATCTGCGGATGCTCGGTCAGATCGCTGATGCGGTCGTACAGCTTGTCGGGAACCCTGCCTTTCAGGTCGGCCGGTGACTCGTAGATGTCCATGGTGAATTCGCCCCAGTCCGGATCGGTGACGCCGAGCATCCGCCGCCAATTGGTCAGATCCTTGAGCCAGTTGGTGTCGGTGGGGTAGTCGGTCCATTCCGACCGCTGCCGGTGCAGCACGTATTTGCCCTTGCGGGTGCGATATACGCGAATGCGCTCGAAGCGCTCGTCGCCCATATCGCTCGACTCGGTGAGCAGTACCCCCGAGAACCGCACCTGCCGGGCGCCGTTGTGGCCGACCCGTAGGACGATCTCGTCGAATCCCTGCAGCCGCCCCTCCTCCAGCTCGATGTACCGGCGCAGTGCCGTCACGATCGCACCCGAGAGATTGCCGCCGACCAGCTCTTGGGCGCGCTGGAACAGGGGGAGATCGTCGTCGGAGACGTACACGGTCTTGTTCGGCATGTCCCAACTATACGTAGATGTATACGTACAGGCAAGAAAATCCTTTCGCGACGACATGCCGCGACGGTGAACCGGCCGGGGGCGTGGTTCGTATCTCCGCTGAGTGCGTTCGGTCCGGCAGCGCGGCCGGCTTCGGACCGCCCCACGGGAAGGAGCGGCGATGCCGACACGAGTGGTCGACTACCTGGTGCAGGCTGTATCGGACATGGGCGTGCGACACATCTTCGGTGTGGACGGCGCCAATATCGAAGATCTCTACGACGCGGCCTACGACGCCTCGGACCGGATCACCGCCGTGGTGGCCAAACACGAATTCGCCGCCGCCACCATGGCCGACGGGTATGCCCGAACCACCGCGGGTCTCGGCGTGGTCTGCGCGACCTCCGGTGGCGGCGCGATGAATCTGGTTGCCGGACTGGCGGAATCGCACGCCTCGCGGATTCCGGTGCTCGCCCTGGTCGGCCAGGCGCCGACCGATCTGGAAGGTAAGGGCGCGTTTCAGGATTCCAGCGGACGAGCCGGAACCTTCGACGCCGCCGAGCTTTTCGACACGATCTCCCTGTATTGCGCACGGGTGGAGACGCCCGCTTCGTTACCGGCGCATCTGTCCCGCGCCGTCGCGGCCGCCCGAGCGGGCGGTCCGGCGGTCCTGTTGCTGCCCAAGGATATTCAGCAAGCCGAACTCGTGGCCGGCCGGTTCGTCGCACCACGCCCGGTACACGGCCGAGACGACGCCGGTATCGAGCGGCTCCTCGAAGGGCTGCGGGCGGCCCGGGCCGTCGGCAAGGTCGTGATCATCGCGGGCGCGCAGGTCGCCCGTGACGATGCTCGCGACCAACTGCGTGATCTGGCGGCGGTTCTCGACGCCGGGGTCGGCGTCGCGCCGGACGCCAAGGATGTGTACGACTGCACCGAACACGGATTTCTCGGTGTCGCCGGAAGTATGGGCCATACGGAACTGGCCGACGCTCTGCGCGGCAGCGCCCTGTGCCTGCTGGTCGGCACCCGGATGCCGGTGACCGCGCGAGCCGGACTGGAAGCGGTGCTCGGCGCATCGACGGCGTCGGTCGGCGGCGAGCCGCCCTACGTCTCCGCGGTGCACGCCACCAGTACCGATCTGGCCACCACCCTCCGTGAACTGACCTCCGAGCTGAAGTCCGGCGCGGGCAGGGGGGATCCCCGTCGTCCGCGCCGGGCGCCGGATCCACTACCGGTGCCGCCCGCGGACGGACCGGGCCTGCGGTATCGCGATATCGTCGAAACACTCAACGGCACATTGCATTCCGATACCGATGTCTTCGCCGACGCGGGCAATACCGGCGCATCGGTGGTGCATCACCTCCGCCCACCGCGCGACGGCCGCTTCGTCGTCGCCCTCGGCATGGGCGGCATGGGCTACGCTTTCGGCGCCGCCATCGGCTCCTGTTTCGCCCGCCGGCACCGCGACGACGGTAGCGAGCGGCGCACCGTGGTCGTGGCCGGCGACGGCGCCTTCTACATGCACGGCATGGAGATTCACACCGCGATCCAGTACGGGCTGCCGGTGACATTCGTCGTACTCGACAATTCGGCGCATGCCATGTGTGTGACCCGTGAGCAACTGTTCTACGGAGATCGGTACAGCTTCAACCGATTCCACACAGCACATCTGGGAGCCGGCATGGCGGCGATGTTCCCGGATCTGCCCTCCTTCTCGCCGGCGACGCCGGCCGAGCTCGCGACAGTGCTGTCGTACTGCCTGGAAACGCCCGGGCCCTCGTTCGTTTCGATCGACTGCGATCCGGACGAGATACCGCCGTTCATCCCCTTCCTGTCCGCATCGAGGAGGAATCCGTGACCATCAGCACCGCACCCGCTCTCAGCGATATACCCGATCTTCCGCACCGGGTCATACCCGGATTGTTGCGTATCGAGAATTCCGATCGCGAGGAGACCACGCCGATCATCATGGATATGCTGCGCTCGGTCTATCCCCACGACCAGATTTTCGGTCAATTCTGCCCGGTGCAGGACTACATCGCCGCACCACCGCGCGAATTGTACGAATACCTCTCGCACACACAGAGTTTGGAGGAATGGACCTACAGTCTGCGCGGATTCACCGAAACCGCCACCCCGGGACTGTGGGAATCCTACGACCGGCTGGGTAAGGACACCCGGATCTTCACCCGCACCGAGGCCAACCCGGATGCGATGACCGTGGACTACCACTGTGCGTGGGATCAGGGCGAACACCTGTGGATGATCTATCTGATGCGGGTCGTCGACGCCCAGGTGGTATTGAACAAGCCCGGTTCGGTGGTGCTGTGGACCAATTGCCGCCACCCGTTCTACGACGCGAATCCCTATCCCGACAAGGCCCCGGCGGGCCGCCCGGTCTGGGTCGGCGATTTCTGGGAGATGTTCTCCGCCGGACATCGGCTGGAGCTGGACAACCTGAAGGCGATCGCCGAATACCGTGCCGCGCACGGACTTCCGATCACGCCCGAGTGGATGAAGTGAGGAGGTCCGTCGAGATGGATTTCACCGATCCCGCCCTGGGGCTGGCACCGGTCAGTCTGGTCGATGTCGCCTGCTATCTGCCGGGTGAGCCGGTAGGTACCGAATATTTCACGCAATTCTCGCGCTCGGAGCGGATGGCGAAGAACGTCATGTTCCGCGCGCCGCGCGCCCGCCATCACAAGGGCCGCGACGAAACCGCCGTGGATATGGTCGAACGCGCGGTCGCGCCGCTGATCGAACGGCACGGCGCCGGCACGCTCGCCGATATCGACGTGCTGCTCACCCACACCCAACTCCCCGACAATCCGGTCATGGGCGCCGGGCCGGAGGTGGCGCGGCGACTGGGGATGAACCCGAAATGGGTCTTCGATGTGCACAACGGCGGCTGCGCGGCATTCATCCACATGATGATGCTGGCCCGGATGATTCTGCGGACGACCGACGCCCGCACCGCCCTGATCGCCACCACGCAGAACACCGCCGGTCCGGTCTTCACGCAGACCGAGATTCGTAAGCTCGCGCAGGCGCCGGTGCCGGGTGACGGCTGCGGGGTGGGCTTGCTGGTCAAGGACAACAGTGCGCCGATTCTCGATATCGAATGCCGCACCTTCCCGGAATTCGCCGGCGATATGGATTTCTCGACCGGCTCCGAACGCAAGTACTGGGAGCCCGGCGAAGGACAGGGCTGCGTGAGTTTCACCGAATCGAAGGTGACGAAGGTCTTCGCGCGCGGCAACCGGTTGGTTCCCGAACTCGCCCTCGCGGTGTGCGATCGGATCGGGGTGAAGGGCCGCGATATCGACACCTTCGTCACCAATCAGCCGAATCGGCTGTTCCTGCGGAACTGGCACGATGCGCTGGAACTATCCCCCGAACGCCATCCGGATTCCTTCGATCGGTGCGGAAATCTGTTCGCCGCCGGTATTCCGGTGACCTTGGATATCGAGAACCGCGCCGGCCGGTTGCGCAACGGGTCGGTGGTGCTGCTGGCGGCCTTCGCCCATGCCGGGGATTTCGCGGCCGCGGCCGCGGTGCGCTGGGGTGCGGCGTGATGAATTCCTCCGCCCCGGAACCCGCTGTGACGCAGCCGATGCCGCCGGCGCGGTTCGATCTGACGCTCAGCGAAAACCCCTTCCCGCCATTGCCTTCGGTGCTCGCGGTGGTGAACGAGGCGATTCGCGGCGCCAATCGGTATCCGGAATTCCTGCCGCGGCGGCTACCGGCCGTGATCGCCGCGCACCTCGGCGTCGATCCCGATCAGGTGGTCGTCGGTGCGGGGGCGACCGGTGTGGTGCTACAGATCATGCAGGCGGTGTCGGGGCCGGGGCGGCGCATGGTGCTCGCGACGCCGACCTTCGACGGCTATCCGATCATGGCGTCGATGGCGGGCCTGGAAGCTGTTGGCATACCGCTGGATTCGAGCGGACGACAGCGGCTGACGGCGATGGCCCGGGCGGTGGACGAGCGCACGGCGCTGGTCGCGATCTGCCGCCCCCACAATCCGACCGGCACCGTGACCCCCGCCGCGGAGTTGAAGGCTTTCCTGTTCGGTGTGCCGCGACATGTGCCGGTGATCCTGGACGAGGCCTATGTGGAGTTCCTGGCCGAGGACGAAACGGTCGACCACCGCGAACTCGTCGACCGCTACCCGAACCTGCTTGTGCTGCGCACCTTTTCGAAGGCGTACGGCCTGGCCGGACTGCGCATCGGCTATGCGTTCGGCGCGCCGGAGCTGATCGCACGGGTGCGGCGACTGCAACTGCCGTTCGGTATGCCCGACTACGCCGTCGCCGCCGTGCGCGCCTGCTATGCCGCGGCGGCGGAGCTCGCCGAGCGGATCGCCGATATCACCGCCGAGCGCGAGTTGCTTCGAACGGCCTTGCGGCACAGGGGCCTCGCCGTGCCGTGCAGTCGCGGCAACTTTCTCTACCTGCCGGGCCCCGCGGTCCACGCGACGCTGGCGGGGGCGGGGATCGCGGCCAAGGGCTACCCCGACGGCAGTGCGCGGATCGCGGTCGGTGATCCGCGTGCCGATGCCGCGGTACTGCACGCTTTCGAGGGCCGCGCCGAGCCGGTGCCTCGGATGCGTCCGGGGCCTGTGCAGGCCCCGGGAGATCGGTGCGCCGCGGTCCGGTAGGAGGGCGTCGGTAAATTTTCTAGCATCGCTAGACAAGCTAGTCGGATCCATCTACTGTTGCTGCAGAAGCTAGCAACGCTAGATGACGACTAGGAGCCTTCCCATGCTGACCACATCCGCCCAGATGCTCACCGTGCTGGCCGTTCTCACCAACGCCATCGTCTACGGCACCGATGTCGCCGCCACGCTCATCTTCCGGCCCGTCTATCGCAAGCTCGACGACGCGACGATGACCGTCTCGGCCGGTTGGGGGCACTACTACGGCGACCGGCGGATGCCGTTCGCCGGCGCCGGTGGTGTGATCAGCACCGTGCTCGCCGTCGTCCTCGCGGTCGTGGCGGGAGCCACCGGCGCCGCGGTGGCGGCCGGAATCGCACTGCTGGCGCTGCTGTGCTGGCTCGGCCTCTACGCGCGGATCGCCAAGCCGATCAACACCGCGCAGACGCAGGCCGCGCAAACCGGTGTCATTCCCGCCGACGCTCGCGCACTGCAGGACAAGTGGGAGAGCATCCTGGGTTACCGGGTCGGCCTGCAGGCACTCGCCGTCGCCGCCCTGTGCACCACCCTCGTCCTGCTGTGAAGCCGGGCCGACGGACTCGGTCGCACCGGTAGCCGTACCGGTGCGACCGCACTGTCGCTCCGCCGCTCACACCGTTCCGCGCAGGAACACCTGATTCGTTGTGGTCGAACGGATTTCGACCGACTGGATCTTGTCCGCCGGGGACGAGGTGATGCCGTCCGCGGTCACCGTCTGCCCGGGATGTGCCGTCCACTGCGCCACCATCGACTGCGTGCCGTCGGTGTGCACCACCCACAGCGCGCCGTCCCAGGTGTAATCGGTATCCGACGGCGCGTAGTTGCACGACATGTTCACGCGGGTGCCGGAATTCAGCTGCGTGAGCGTGAAGTTCGCGGTGATCGGGGACGGGATCACCTGATCCATCTGCCGTTCCGTGACCACCTGCTCGGCGGTGGGCGGATTGTTGTGCTGAGTGTGCGCGACGGTGATCGGGATGGTGATGGCGACCGCGGCCGCGGCGGCGGCCACCGCACCGGCCAGGGCCAGCCACGGGCCGCTGCGGCTGCGCTTGCGCTCGCGCGCCGCGGCCAGCGAGGCGGGGGGCTGCTCCGGCTCGGTTCGCCCGGATTCGGCGGGGGTTTCGCCGGCCGTCGCGGTGCCCGCAGTTCCGCCGGGCTCGGCCGCGGGCGACTCGGGTACCGGGCCGGTGCCGGGATGCGATTCGAAGGGCAGTATCCCGGCGCCGTCGGTCGTGGCTTCGCTCGTGCGCACCCGGTTCAGCAGGGCGTCGAAGCCGGCGTCACCGAAACCGCCGGCATGGTCGGCGGCGGACGCGTCGTCGATCAGCGAGAGTGCGACGTCATCGGGCACGTGGCCGAGCAGACCCGGCAAGCCCGACAGGTCCGCGATGGCGAGCCGGCATTCGGCGCATTCGGACAGATGCGTCTCGTATTCGAGCCGCTGCTCGGGATCGAGGGCGCCGAGCACATACGGGGCATCCCAGGTCGCATAGTCGTCGTGCGACGCGGTGTCGGCCGATGTCATTTCGTCACCCCCATCTCCTGTAGGGCCGAACGCAACGCTCGCATCCCGTAATGCATCCGGGATTTGACGGTGCCCTCGGGTATCGCCAGTTCTTTCGCTATCTGGTGTGTCGACAGTCCGCGATAGTAGGCCCGCACGATCACCTCTCGGTGATCGGAGCTGAGCCGAGCCAGCGCGTCGGTGATCACCCAACTGTCCACTGCACGCTCCGCCTCGTCCGGAGCCGCCTGTTCGGGCGGCGTGTCGGTGCCGTACTCGCGCCGATGCCGCGCACTGCGGAACTCGTCGACCGCGAGATGCCTGGCCACGGTGAACAGCCACGCCCGCGCCGAGGCCGTCGACTGGTCGAGGACCTGCGGACGCTGCCAGGCCCGCAACAGCGTCTCCTGCACGATGTCCTCGGCGCGTCCGGCATCGCCGACCAGGCTGTAGGTGTAACGCCACAGGGTCGGTGCGTGTTCGTCGTAGAGCACCCGCAACAGATGCGCCCGGGCGGGCGCCGCGTCGACGGGGGGGATCGCGGAGTCAGACATCGGTGCCGACCGGGCGTATCCGCCGCCTCGGTCGAGGCGAGCGTCGGGGGACCACACTCCGTGGATACGTAATCAATTGCGTTCTAGTTCGATGGGGTGTGTCGCCAGTAGCGACAGCGGCAGCGGCTGCCGGCGCAACACGTGCGCCCACAGATCGGTGCGTCCCGCCAACGGATCCGACGGCAACGCCGACAACACGATCCAGTCCCCCCGTTCCAGTTCGCCCTCCAGCTGACCGAAGGTCCACCCGGCGTAGCCGGCGAAGATGCGGATGCCCTCGACCAGCGGTGCGATCGAATCGGGGTCGGAGTCCAGATCGAGCAGCGCCACGCGACCGTCCACGCGGCGCAGCCCGCGGATGCCTTCGATCGAGGCACCGACGCGGACCGTGGTCAGACACAGTGCCGAATCGCGCTTCACCGGCCCGCCCACGTACAGGGTGCGGGGTCCGGCGGTGAGATCGGCCCAGCGTGGTAGCACGTCCTGCACCGCGGTCTCGCTCGGGCGGTTCAGGACGACACCGAGACTGCCCGCATCGTTGTGTTCGACGATGTAGATCACGGTGCGCCGGAAAGTGGGCTCGACCAGCTCCGTTGCCGAGACCAGCAAGGTGCCGGGCCGCACCGCCTGTTCCTCGTACCGGGATTCGCGTCTCGGGCGGTCGCCGTGTTCCTCTGCGCGTGCCACGCTAGTCATCATCGCACCGACGCGGGGCGCGCGCTGTGTTTAGTGGCGCGTGATTCGCGGTTCGGTTCCGAAGCGGCCACCCCGGCTACTGCGGCAGGCCGAATCGTTCCCGCGCCCACTGCGGCACCGTCGCCAGATAGCGCGGCCGGGATTCGACGAAATGATGCACCATCGCGCACAGCGGCAGGATGCCGAAGCCCTGTTCCACGGTCCGGTCGAGCGCACCCTGCACCAGCAGGCGACCGTAGCCCTGGCCTTCGAACTGCGGATAGATCTCGGTGTGCACGAAGGCGCGCTCGGAGGCGGTGTCCTGATAGGCGGCCACCCCGGCCTGCTGTCCGTCGACATACAGTTCGAATCGGTCGAACTCGGGGTTGTCTCGAATCTCGGTGTTCTGCTGCGCACCCTGCGTCATTCGCTGAGCCTAGAGCGTGTCGATCACCGACGGTGCGCGACTACGCCGACATCCTTCCCCGTGTCGGACGTGGTTCGAGTTGTCGCACCCCGGCACGGGTGGCGACAATGCGGGGGCTCGAGTGGTCGGATGCTCGATGCGACGACGGCCGTCGACCGGCCGGACGGGGAGACAGCGGGGATGGGACGACGGGGACTACCTGCGGCGGCACGATCGGCCACCATCGCGGTACTGACGGCGGTGCTCGCCGCGCTGGTGCCGGCGACCGCGCGGGCCGAGCCGGATTTCGGGACGTGCCCGGCCGGTTCCGTCGGCGACGGGCGGCCGACGCGCTGCGCGTCGATCTCGGTGCCGATGGACTACGCCGTGCCGGACGGTTCGCGAATCGAGGTGACCGTCAGTCGAATCCGCGCGAGCGGGCAGCGCTACGGAACGCTGTTCGCCAATCCGGGCGGGCCCGGTGCGGACGCCCTCGACTACTGGGGCGTCCGGCTGGACCGACTGCCGAAGGATCTGATCGAACACTACGACCTGGTGGCCGTACAGCCGCGCGGATTGCGCTGGTCGACGCCGCTGACGTGCGGGGCCGAGGTCACACAGGACGGTGACCACGAGCGCGAGCCGCTGCGGAAGGCATGTGATGCCGCCCAGCCCGGCTACCTGCGGACCATCACCACCGAGACCACGGCCCGCGATATGGACGCGGTGCGCGCGGCGCTGGGGCTGGAGCGCATCGACTTCCTCGGCATCTCCTACGGGACCTATCTGGGCGCGGTCTACGCGTCGCTGTTCCCCCAGCATGTCGAGCGGATGGTGCTGGACTCGAATGTCGACCCCCGGTGGGTGTGGACCGAACAGTTCGCACAGCAGCAGCACGCCGGGAAACAGCGGCTCGACGACCTGTTCGGCTGGATCGCCCAGCACGACACCGTCTATCACCTCGGTGATTCGGCGCTGCGGGTGTACGAGACCTGGGTTCGGCTGGTGTCGGCCCAGGGCGGCGGCTGGTACGCCAATCTGACTCCGCCCCCGGTGTCGGCGGCCGACCTGCCGCGCGAGCTGCCCGCACCGCTGCCGGCAGTGGCGCGCGAGGGAGTGAACGCCGGCACCGAGGAGATGGGCAAGGCGCAGAATCTAGTGCGCGCGTTGATCTCCGGCGGCATGTCGGCCCAGGTGCCGCTGGTGTCGGCGACCACCGTGGCCGCCTACGCCCGCGGCTTCTGGCCGAGTCTGGCGCAGGCGATGGCCGAGGCGAACGCGCAACCCGGCGATCTGCGGCGGATGCGCGCGATCGCGGGCGTGGCGAGCACCGACCCGACCGGCCAGGCGGTGTTCGCCGCGATCACCTGCAACGAGAACGCGGTGCCGGCCCGATTGGACGCCATCGGTTCGGCGGCCGCCATCGTCGCCTCCGGCGGCAATGCCCTCGACGCCCGCGCCGACTTGGTGCGCAGCGGATTGGCCTGCGCCGATTGGGATCCCGTGACGACGCCGACGCCGATCGCCGACCACGGCCTGGCCACCGCGCCGCTGGTACTGCAGAGTCGCCACGACGCGGTGACCGCGTATCCGGGCGGTCCCGCGATGGCGGCGGCCCTGCACGGACATCTGATCACCGTCGACGGTGGTGACCACGGCACCTTCGGTCGCGGTAATGCTCCGCTGGACGACGCCGTGGTGCGGTACCTGCGTACCGGCGAGGCCGGGATCGATCATGTGGATCAGGCGCCGATGCCGTGATCCGGCCGCCCCGCGACCGTCGCACCGGGATGCCGGAGCGACGGGCCGCTCCGGTGGATCGGGTTCCCGGCATGGTCGGGGCACGGGCAGTACCGTGAGCGTGTTCGACTGCTTGCCGACGGATCGGGGTGGCGATGGTGCGTGAAAAGCCGTGGCGAGTGGTGATAGCACCGGACAAGTTCAAGGGATCGCTGGCGGCGCCGGAGGTGGCGGCGGCGCTCGCGGCCGGAATCGCGCGCGAGACCCCCGATGCGGAGGTCCGGCAGGTACCCGTCGCCGACGGTGGCGACGGCACCGTCGACGCGTTCGTGGCCGCGGGCTGGGAGCGGGTGCGGGTCGACACCGTCGGGCCGACCGGCGCGCCGCATTCGGCGAGCTACGCGGTACGGGGGAATACGGCTGTCGTCGAATTGGCCGCAGCGGTCGGGCTGGTCGAATTACCCGGCGGCCGAACGGATCCGATGGGTGCGGGCACGTACGGGCTCGGTGTGCTGATCCGCCACGCGCTCGACCACGGCATCCGCGAGGTCGTCCTCGGGCTGGGCGGTAGTGCGTCCACCGACGGCGGCGCCGGCATGCTCCAAGCGCTGGGGCTGCACATCCTGGACGAGGACGGCGCCGAAATCGGCTCGGGCGCAGCGGCTCTGGCTCGCGCACGTCGACTCGACCACTCCGCTCTGCATCCGGCCGTCCGGGACGCGGACTTCGTACTCGCCGGAGACGTCGACAATCCGCTGCTCGGACCGGACGGTGCCGCAGCGGTTTTCGCGCCGCAGAAGGGCGCTTCACCCCGGCAGTGCGCCGAACTCGAAGCGATCCTTGCTCATTGGTCGCGCCTGGTCGACACGAGTGGTCACCCGCTCCGGACGGGGGATGCGCCTCAGCGCGGCGCCGACCTGGCCGGGCATCCCGGAGCGGGCGCCGCGGGTGGCACCGGATTCGGGGCCATGGCGGTGCTGGGAGCGCGGCAGCGGTCCGGCATCGAGGTGATTCTCGAGTTGATCGATTTCGCCGGCCGGGTCCGGGACGCGGACGTGGTGGTGACCGGCGAGGGTGCGATGGACGAGCAGACGTTGCGCGGCAAGGCGCCCGCCGGAGTCGCGGCCGCCGCCGCGGGCGCGCCGGTAGTCGCCGTCGCCGGACGCTGCGCCCTGAGCCCGGAGCGACTCCGCGCCGCCGGCTTCGCCCGCTGCTACCCCCTCAGCGACCTCGAACCCGATCCGGAGCGATCCATCGCCGAGGCCGCCCGCCTCCTCGAAGAACTCGGCGCCCGCATAGCGGGCGACTATCTGCGCTGATCCGCCCTCACGCCGACGCGGTGTCGAACAGTTCGTCGCGGCGCCGCTCGCCCCACTGTTCGAGCGGTCGCAGGGCAGCGGCCAATTCGACGCCCGAGGGAGTGAGCGAATATTCGACCCGGGGCGGGATTTCGGGGAACACCTCGCGGCGGACCACGCCGTGGGATTCCAGGTGGCGGAGATTCTCGGTGAGCACCTTCTCACTCACCCCGGGCAGCAGGGCGCGGATGCGGCCGAAGCGCTGCGGGCCCTCACCCAGCACCCACATCAGGTGGAGTTTCCACTTGCCGCCGACCACGTCGATGGCCACCGACATCCCGCATACCGAGTGTTGTGTGTCACATTCGTTCGCCATCTCGGCCTCCTGACCATTTTCCGAACGTCGAGGTAAGCAACCGGACGTCGACGTGCGTTATTGCCGCGGACGCGGATCCCGGTGACGATCGAATCCGGCGCCGATCGGAAGAACTTCGAAACAGCAAGGAGTACACCATGTCCGAACGTTCCTCCGTCACGGTGATCGGGCTGGGCCCGATGGGCCGGGCGATCGTGCGCGTGCTGCTGGCCGCGGGCACCGAGGTGACGGTCTGGAATCGCAGCGCCGACAAGGCCGAGGCGATGGCGGAACTGGGTGCTCATCGCGCCGAGTCGGTGGCCGAGGCACTGGACCGCAACGAGGTGATCCTGCTGAGCCTCACCCACTACGCCGCCATGTACGACGTATTGGGGCGGGCTCCGGAACGGTTGCGGGACAAGGTGATCGTGAACCTGTCCTCGGATTCTCCGGAGCGCACCCGCGCGGGCGCCCGATGGGTGCGCTCGCACGGGGCGCGGTTCCTGTCCGGCGGGTTCATGTCGGCCGGCGACACCATCACCCATCCGGCGTCCTACATCTTCTACAGCGGTGCGCGCGAGGTCTTCGACGCACATGCCGACCTGCTGCGCCCGCTCAGCGCGCCGGAGTACCTCGGCACCGACGACGGGCTGGCGCAGCTGTTCTACCAGGCCCTGCTCACGCTGTTCCATCCCTGGCTGATCGGCTACAACCAGGCCCTCGCGGTGGTCGAGCGCGCAGGCCACGACGTGGACCGCTTCCTGCCGTTCGCGCAGCGCTCCGCCGAAGCGTTCCCCTTCTTCATGGCCGAATACGCCGCCGCCGCGAAATCCGGCGGCTGGGGTGACGCCGCTTCCGCCCGGATGATGGTGGCGGGGGCGGCGCACGTCGTCGAGACCAGCGCGGAGGTGGGTGTGGACGCCACGCTGTCGCATACCGTGCGGGAGCTGTGGGAGAAGGTGGTCGCCGCCGGTGGAGTGCCGATGTACCGGCTACTGCGCGACGGCGTCTGAGCGAAAGCTCAACGGGTGCAGAGGAATTCGATCGCCGCCGCGTAGCCCCGGATCCCCATTCCGGCGATCACCGCGGTGGCGATCGGCGAGATGTAGGAGTGGTGCCGGAATTCCTCGCGCGCGTGCACATTCGAGATGTGCACCTCCACGATCGGCACCTCGGGAATCACCAGGGCGTCGCGCAGGGCGACCGAGGTGTGGGTCAGGCCGCCGGGATTGATCACGATCCCGGCTTCCACCCCGCGGGCCGCATGGATTCGATCGATCAGCGCCCCTTCGGAATTGGACTGATAGGCGGTGATCTCGCGATCGAAGCGGGCGGCGGTCTCCCGGCACAGCTCGACCACGTCGTCGAGGGTGTCCGAGCCGTAGACCTCGGGCTGGCGGGTGCCGAGCATATTCAGATTCGGGCCGTTGAGCACGAGAATCGGTGCCATGATCGGTACCCTAGCCCGGTCACAGGCCGCGCGGCCCCTCGGCTCGCAGGTCGTCCACCTTGCGCATCGCCGACCGCAGTTCGGCCAGCCACTCCTCGGCGTGCTTACCGGCCAATTTCACCGTCCAGGCGAGCGCGTCGGCGCGGGAGCGGGCGACGCCGGCGTCGACGAGAGTGTCGAGCACCTTGCGTTCGGGCTGGCGCAGCCGCGTCATCACCGGCACCGAGAGATGGGTGAACAGGGTGCGTTCCCCGTTGACCGAGACGCCCCAGGCGACATTGCGGCCGTAGCGCGCCTGAGCCTCCTGAGCGATCTGCATGCGCGCCGGGCGGGTCGATTCGCGGAAGCGGGCGATCAGACCGTCCACCGTCGCGGGTGACGGTTCGGATCCGGCTGCCTCGTCCTCGCCGGCTTCGGGTTCCGGCAGCGCCAGTTCCCCGATCACCACGATCTCGTCGCGGTCGATCTCGATGGTCGCCGGACCGCTGAACCACTCGCTCGGCAACCTTCCGGCGAACCAGTCCGGAGCGTCGGCGGCGTCCGGAAGGTCCGCTTGTTGCCAGCCGCCGGGCCGACCGAATCCACGTCCGTGTCCGTGTCTCATGACATTTCCTCACTGTCAAAGTTCCTGTGTAACTGTGATTACAAGATTACGCCGCATAGAGCACGAGAGGTTTCGCTGTCGGAGGAAAGGGGAAGCTCCGAACACGTCCGTGGATTTCGCCGACCGGCTGCAACGGATGTCGGTGATCGGGCACTATTGTGGTCGCTGAGCATGGAAGATGCGGTCGGTGCCTAGGTGGGACCGCGGGCAACTCCTTCGGGTACCGTTGGTCTTGTTGCTGGAGTGACAAGAGTGAAGAGTGGGCGACATGGATGTGTGGGGATCCCGCCGCTTTCGCGTTCGGGGCGCAGTGGCACTGGCCGCAATTGCTGCCGTAGCGATCGTGATGGGGTCGTGCGATTTTCACAGCACGCCGAGTGGACCCGAAGCGGTCGTCGAGCATTTCACCCAGCTAATGGACGATCGCGACGCCGCCGGCGCCGCCGCACTGACCTCGTACCCCTCCGGTGCCGAGAGCACTCTGAAGTCCATGTTCGACGGACTCCAGCCCGGTAAGCCCGATTACAAGCTGGTTCAGTTCATCAGCCTCGACGGCGATTCGGCGATGTTCAACATGAAAGCCGCCTGGAACTTCGGGCCGGGTAAGGACTGGAGCTACGACCTGCAGGGCAACATCCGCAAGCTGGCTATCGGCTGGCGGATTTCCTGGGACCCCACCGTCGTCATGCCGCAACTGGATTCCAAGCGGTCGGTGAAGCTGGTCCGCACCGAGGCGACGCCGCCGCCGAAGGTCAACGACAACGACGGCCGGCCGCTGCTGACCCAGCAGACCATCAACGTCATCAAGGTGGATCCCACCAAGACGGGTGATCCGGTCGGCACCACCAACGCCTTGGCCGACGCCATCGCACCGGTCGCGCCGCTGATCACCGGCGCCTCACTGATGCAGCAGCTGGCGGGTTCGCAGGGCAAGCCGATCACCGCGGTGAGCCTGCGCGAGGACGATTTCGCGATTCTCGAACCCCGGATGGCCTCGATTCCGGGCGTGGTGATGGAGAAGCAGCCGAAGCTGATCGTCGCCGACCGGCGGGTGTGGTCGCCCATGACCGAGGCGCTGCATAAGGTGTGGCAGGAGAACCGGGATCAGCACGCCGGCTGGGGTGTGCAGCTGTTCGAGCCCGACGGCCGGATGGTCACCCAGCTGGCCGGATATCAGGGCCCGCCCGGCCCGGACATCGCCTCCACGATGGACCAGAAGTTGCAGCGTGCGGCCGAGGACGCCGTGGTCAGCGTGGGCACGGCGGCGTCGATCGTGGCGATCCAGCCCTCCACCGGTGCGGTGGTCGCGGCGGCCCAGAACAACTACGCCAGCGCCCAGGGTGCGCCCGCCTTCACCGCGACCTATCCGGTCGGCGGTGCGATGGACCTGTTCAAGGCGGTCGCGTCGATCGTGAAGAAGAAGGCGCCGCAGGACGTTTCGGTGCAGGATGCGGCCGAGGCGGCGGCCATGCTGGGCGTCGGCATCGGATTCAAGGTGCCCGGACTGGACGAGACCACGGGCCGGCTCCCGATCGGTGGTCGCGGCGTCGAGCAGGTCAAGCAGGGCACCAACGATCCGATCCTGGCCAGCCCGTTCGGGATGGCGATCGCGGCGGCCACGATCGCGCGCGGATCGGTGGCTCCGCCGATGATCGAGATCGGCCGGCCCGGCAGCACCGAGGCCAAGCTGGAACCGCTGCCCGGCGATGTGGTCGACAAGCTGCGCGGCATGCTGCGCGACGCGACCGGAAGTCCGCAGGAGGTGACGGTCGCCCGCTACGCCGGGGTCACCGCCTTCACCGCGAACGCCGGTTCGGATGGGTGGCTGCTCGCCAACGCCGGTGACCTGGCCTTCGCGATCCACATCGACGATATCGACAGCGGCGACGCCACCTCCCGGATGGCCGCGCGGATGCTGCAGTCGCTCGCCACCCCGGACGACAACAAGTAGCGATCGGACCTCAGTTCACGGATGCGCCGCTGACACGAATGCGCCGGGCGGCGAGGGCCCACACCGCGCGCCAGCCCAGCAGGAAGACCGCGAGGACGGTCGCCGCGACGATGACGAAGCTGACCGCGGTGCCCTGACCGCTGATCACTCGCAGCACCATGCCGCCGATCAGCGTCGACAACCACACCGTCACGCCGGTCGGCCACACCGCCGATCCGTCGAATCGCGCGAGCGCGGCGGACAGCCGACCGCGGCCGGCAACCGCCAGAGCAATCACCCAGCCGATCAGCAGGCCGGCCCCGAACGGCCAGACCGTGCGCAACAGACCCGCCGCCACCGCCTCGTCGTGGCTGCGCCGGCCGATCGCGCAGAACACGATCACCAGCACGACATCGATCAGCAGCGGCAGCCATTTCCTCACGGTCGCCAGGGTAGTGACAGCGATGCGGCAGCCGGATCCCGGGACCGCTCAGGGCTGCGGTTCGCCGTCGGGTTCGGCCGGACCGGGCGAATCGGTCCCCCGTAGCGACCGGTTCACGTCGCCGTCCGCGCGCCGGGGTTCGGCGAGCAGAGCCGAGCGCTGTTCGAATTCCTGCTCGAACTGGGCGTCATCGGACTGCGGGTTGCGGAAGCGGAAGACGAAGACGATCCAGCCGATGATCGCGACGAGAATGAAACTCACCATGCGATAGACGAACGCGGCGGCCACAGCCTGCGCTGCCGGCAGTCCCGCGGCGGCGGTGAGGCTGTAGATCAGGGTGGCGTCGACGTAGACGATGCCGCCGGGTGCGAACGGAATGGTGCCGACCGCCTTGCCCACGCTGAAGGCGATCAGCAGGCCCGCCCAGCGGGGATCGGCGCCGACCGCGTAGCAGGCCGCACCGAGGCAGGCCACATCACCGAGCCGATGCACGACCGCCCAGAACGCGACCCACGCGGCGTCGCGGCGGTTCAGGTCCACCGATTCCAGCTGTCGCAACACCTCGTCGACGTGCGCCAGACCGGCATCGGCCGGATGTCGCCGAATCCGGTTGACCAGCCGCACCCCGCGGCGCACCAGCGCCTGCAGCGCACCGGGATTGCCGGAGACGTATTTGCCCGCCCACACCAGCAGCGCCACCGCTCCGAGCGTGAGTACCAGCTTCCACGGACCGATGCGATTGCCGACCAGCAGCGCGCCGCCCACACCGAGCAGCAGCATTCCGCTCGTCGCGACCACGCCCGACATCAGCAGCTGCCAGGACGCGACGATCGCACTCGCACCCCAGCGGCGGGTCTGGCGATAGGTGAAGGCGGTGGAGAACACCTGGCCTGCGGGCAGCGACACCGACATCGCGGTGGCTCCGTAGACGACCGATACCGACGCGCGCTGCGAGACATCGACCCCGCCGGCGCGCAGCAGGCGTTTCTGGATGCGGCCGAATCCGCTCATCGACAACGCCTGCATCCAGATGCACAGGGCGACCCAGCCCCAGTGGATCTCCGTGAGGTTGCGCCAGGAATCGTGCAGGCGCGGCCACAGGTATACGCCCTCGGCGATCAGCAACGCCGACAGGGCAACGCCGAGGGCCCATTTCAACCAGCGGAACCTGCGCCGCACGGGCCGCGCCGGTTCGGCGCCGGGTTCAGCGTGGGCCGTCACGACGCCCAGCCTAGTGCGGCCGGGGCCGAAGGCGGCAGCGGACGCGTGGTGGCCGGTCAACCGGCCACGACGGCGCGGGGTGGAGCATCGGGCGGCTCAGCCCAGCGCCTTCGGCCACGCGAGCCTGGTCTTGCGACGGCGGCCGCGCAATTGCACCTCGTCGCCGGAGATCCACTGCTTCTGTTCGTCGTCGTCGGCGAAGTACAGGGCGCTGCCCGAGGCCAGGACGCGGCCCGGATGTTCCTTCGCCAATTCGGTGAGGCGCGAGGCCTCGTTCACCGGATCGCCGATCACCGTGTACTCGAAGCGATTCGCGGCGCCGATATTTCCGGCGACGGCGAGTCCGGCCGAGACCCCGATGCCGATGTCCAGGCCCGGCACCTCGCGCAGCGCCTCACGCAGATCGCGGGCGGCGGCCAGCGCGGCGGTCGGCGCGTCCGGACGGTCCAGTGGCGCACCGAAGATCGCCAGCGCCGCATCGCCGACGAACTTGTTGATCAGGCCGTTGTGCCGGTCGACCACATCGACCACCACCCGGAAGAATTCGTTGAGCAGGCTGACCACCTCGGTGGGCGGCCGCTCGGCGGCGGTGGCGGTCGAGCCGACCATATCGACGAACAGCACGGCCACGAACCGGGTTTCACCACCCAGTTCGGTGCCGTACTCGAGCGCGCGCCGGGCCACTTCCTCGCCGACGTGCTGGCCGAACAGTTCCTGGAGTTCGCGGCGCTGCGCGGCCTCTTCCATCATGCGGTTGAAACCGACCTGCAGCAGGCCGATCTCACTGCCGTCGAAGACCTCGACCTGCACATCGCGCGCGCCCGCCTGCACCCGGTTGATCGCCCGGGAGAGCTGTCGCACCGGGTCGGAGATGCTCGACGCGGTGAGCATCGACAGCGCCAGCGCCTGCATGATCACCACCCCGCACAGCAGCAGGATCGAGATGGCCAGCGACTGCGCCGAAAAATGCACCTGCGAGGTGATCTGGGTGACGCACAGCAGCACGATCGCGATGGTCGGCGCGAACGTGCCCATACCCCAGGTCATCGCCATGCGCGTGCCGACACCGGGGGTGAGGGTGTGATCGAAGGTGCCGGTCGTCAGCGCGTGCGCGGCGACCGGGCGCAGGATCCGTTCCCCCAGCATGTAGGTGAAGCCGAACACGATGGTGGCGGCCATACATTCGGTGACGATCACCGCACCCGCGAGCTCGGGTGTTTCCACGATGATCCGCGCGGCCAGCACCGCACCACCCACCAGCCACAACAGCAGGTGGAGGATGGACTGCCGCAGCGGCGCGTGCAACGCCGCCATCTGTTCCTGGCGACTGGGCGGACCGCCGCGCATCTGCCAGCGCATCACCGGCCGCAGCATCAGCGCCGAGGCGGTGACGCTCAGAAATCCGCCGATCGAGAACACGAGCACCGGAAGCAGCAGGCCGGCGCGCCGCAACCCGTTCGGTGTGCCCTCGGGCGCGGGCAGCCCGTACTGGATGAACGCGTAGACCAGGACCGCACTGAAGGCATTGGCCGCCAGCATCGATGCGAGGTACAGCGGCCAGCGCGTTCGCATGGTCTGTTTGACCGCTTCCAGAGGCGCTGACACGTTGACCAATCTAGCGGTGCGCGTCGTAGGTCACCGGATTCGGGCGGAGCGGACACGTGCCGGTTGCGTCCCCGGCCGATAGGCTCGCGGCGTGAGTGGGGACAGCAAGACCTCCGGGAATCCGGCCGAGCCTGCCCCGGCGGGCGTCGCATCGGCGGCTTCGAGCCGTAGCGCACCCGATCGCGGGCGCGAGCGCAGCGCCGCCGACTCGGTGCATCCGCTGGTGCGTCAAGGCGCCGAATGGTGCTGGCGATTGCTGATCATCCTGGTGGCGGTGCTGGCGGTCGCTTATCTGGCGCACAAGCTGACCACGGTGGTCATTCCGGTCGCGATCGCCCTGCTCGCGGCGGCGTTGCTCTCGCCGCTGGTGGATCTGCTGCAACGCCTCGGAATGCCGCGCGGCATCGGGGTATTCGTGGCCCTGGTCGGATCGCTGGGCTTGCTGGCGGGGATCTTCACCTTCGTGATCGAGCAGTTCATCACCGGTGTGCCGCAGCTGACCGACGAATTCAAGACCAGCATCCACACCGTGCAGGACTGGCTGATCAACGGTCCGCTGCATCTGAGCAACGACCAGATCCGCAACGGTGGCAATACGATCATCAAAACCCTGGAGGCCAATCAGGATTCGCTGACCAGCGGCGCTCTGACGACCGCCGCGGCGGTCGGCGAATTCCTGACCGGCGCCTTCCTGACGCTGTTCATCCTGATCTTCTTCCTCTACGGCGGGGACCAGATCTGGAATTTCGTGACCCGGATCGTGCCCACCCCGCAACGCGAACGGGTGCGTACCGCCGGGCGGCTCGGCTTCGGCACGCTGATCGGATTCGTGCGCGCCACCGTCGTGGTGGCGGCCGTCGACGCCATCGGCATCGGTGCCGGGCTGGCGATTCTGAGTGTGCCGCTGGCCCTTCCGCTGGCATCGCTGGTGTTCATCGGCGCCTTCGTTCCGATCGTCGGTTCCCTGCTCGCGGGTTTCATCGCGGTGTTCCTGGCCTTGATGACGAAGGGCGTCGTCACCGCGCTGATCGTGCTCGGCATCACGGTGGCGGTGATGCAGCTGGAAGGCCATGTGCTGCAACCGTTGTTGCTGGGACGCGCGGTGCGCATCCATCCGCTGGCGGTAGTGCTGGCGATCACGGCTGGCGTGGTGCTGGCCGGTATCGCGGGCGGTCTGCTGGCGGTGCCGTTCGTCGCGGTGATGAACACCGCGATCCGCTCGTTGCTGGTCGGCAGCCCGGAAGAGCTGTATCAGGAACTCAATACCGGGGAACCCGGGGAGCCGATGTTCCACGCCGACCCCGACCGGCCCGAGCTGGGCCGGTATCGACCGGCCGAATCGCGGTCCGATGCGGGCGGCGGTGACGCGGGCGAAGGCTGAGCCGGGGGCAGGATCAGGGATTGCCCTGATGTGCCGCGGCTGCGGCGCCGGTAGCCTCGTGAACATGGGTGGTGAGACCGTTTCCGCCCCGGGGTCCGCGGGAACCGGGGGAGCCGTGGGCGACCGTGACCTGCGAGTATCGGATGTAGAACGCGAACACGTCGGTACCTTGCTGCAGCGCGCGGTCGGGCTGGGCATGTTGTCCCTGGGTGAGTTCACTGAGCGGATGGATACCGCGCTGGCGGCCAAGACGCGCGGCGAACTCAACGCCGTCCTGATCGACCTGCCCGGGATTCGCCTTGCGGGACAACCGAATCCCGCGCAGCCGGCCGCCTCGCCCGGATCGGCTCCGACGTGGCGGTGGGGCGCCCCCGGCGGACGCGTCGAGACCGAAACCGCGATTCGTCCGCGGTTGTCCGGCGTCACCCGGAAGGGACCGTGGCAGGTGCCGCCCTCGCTGTACGTCAACAGCTATCTGTCGGGCGTCACGCTGGATTTCACCCAGGCCGTGATGTCGACCCAGGTGGTCGAGATCCGGGTCGACGATTTCTGCAGCTCGCTCACCATGATCCTGCCCGGTGAGGCGACCGTCGACCTCAACGGCGTGGAGCTGATCGGCTCCAGCGCCAACAACAAGGTGCGTACCGGCCCGCCGATCGGACCGCTGCACATCATCGTGCACGGGCGCAGCCGGTTCAGCTCGATCACCGCGAAGCATCCGTTCGGCGTGCAGTGGAAGAAGCTGATGTCGGGGTTCTGACTCGACGACCTGGCCGAGTCCGATCATGTTTCCCTCGCCGTCGCGGAACAACGCACCCCGTTCCGCGCGGAGTTCAGCATGGGGGCATGGTAGAGCCTCGGGCGTGGGCCGGTACGGAAACCGCCGGCCCGCCCGAGGCGATCAGTCCCGGTTCTGGCGGCGCAGCAGTTCGTTGACGCTCACCGTGCGGCCGCTGGTGCGGTGCTTCCCCTCGTCGTCGGGATCGGCCGGTTCCGGCTCGGGGCGACGGCGGGACGAGCGCAGGTCCGCCATCCACTGTTCGATGTTGTTGCGGTTGTCCCCACCGGGTCCGGCGGGGTGAGCGGACGCATCTCCGGACGTATCGGATTCGGTTGCGGGCGCGGAGTTTTCACGGTCCGGCGCCGTCGAGGCTCCGGAGTCCACGGCGCCGGAAGCGGCCGGCCCAGGACCATGCGGCATCGCCGAGCCGAGGTCGGCCCCAGGCCCTGGGGCATTGTGGCCGCCGGCCGGTGGCCGGTTTCCGGGATTCGCCGGTTCGTGCAACTCCTGGGTCGCCTCCGTGTCCTTCGGCTCCCGGGGCATGCCGGGGGGCACACTGCCGGGCCCGGATTCCGTTGTCCGCGTAGGCGAAGGGCGCATGCCGTCGGGCTGGATCCGCCGCGGCGGCTGCACGGCGGGCGGCCGTCCGTCGGGGGCGACGCGCTGCGTCCGGTCGGGCCCCTGCTGGGGGCGTCCGGCCGGTTCGGCCCGTCCGGAGCCGTGCCGGGTCGGTGTGGACGAACCCGGGGTGCCCTGCGGCGCGTTCGGGGTGTGTCCGGAGCCGTCGGGAGCGGCGGGCGGTCCGCTGTGGCCGGGCCGTCCGGCGCTCGGCGTCTGCCCGGGCCCCTGGGCGGGCGGCTGTCCCGGGTGGTACGGCGGAGCGTCCGGTCGATAGAGCTGGGCGCGGACCGACGGATGCGGCGGTACCTTCGACGGTTTCGGTGGCAGCACCCGCGGCGTGGTGCCGACCGGAGCCGTCGGCGGCACCGAATCGGTGGCATCGGGAGCGGTGTCCGGGGCGGGCACCGTCCGGGGCGGCATACCGGGGCGGACGACCTGCGGTGGCCGCACCACGCCGCGGTTCGGCGCGGTATCCGAACCGGGCAGCGAGACCGAGGGCGGCGCCGAAGGTGCTTGCGGCGCTGGGGGTTCCGGGGTGCGCGAAGGGGCCTGTCCCGGATTCGGCGCGGCGTGCCCCGGGTTCGGGGCGGGTTCGGACGTTCCCGCGCCAGGCACCGCCTCGTCTGCGGCGGAGGGACCGGCGCCGATGACACCGGATTCACCGATCACTCCGGAACCACCGATGACACCGGAACCGCCGGATGCGCGCGGCGGCTGCGGACGGGCGGGCGGGGGCAGCACGCGGGAGGAACGGATGCCCGGCGTTTGCGGCGAGGTTGACGAGCGACCGGCCTCCGGACCCGACGGGGAGTGTGCCGGAGCGGCATCGGCGGAGCCAGGGGCAGCGGGCGGTGCCTGATTCGCGGTGCCGTCCGAGGCGTCGTCAGCGTGATCGCCGGGCGAGGCATTGCCCGAATCGGCCGACGGCGCATCTGCGCCGGAGTCCGACCGGCGCAAGCCGAAACGCTTGCGCTTCGGGGACTTCTCCGACTTCCCGGGCTTCTCGGCCTTGTCCGGCTTCTCCGATGCGGACGAGCCGGACTTCTGGGCCTCGGCGTCCGAGAGAGCAACGGATTCCGCTGCCCGCTGTTTCGCCGGCTCGCCGGCCCGCGCCTCGAGCCCCCCACTCCGCGACGCCGACGGCTCGGTGCCCTCTGCCCGCGACGGTTCGGAACTCTCGACGCGAGTCCGGTCGGTCCCCTCGGCTCGTGACTGCGTCGGGCTCTCCGCGCGCGGCGCGGTCGGGCTCTTGGCGTGGGTCGCGCGCGTGGGCGCACCGGCCGCGGCCGGATCGATGCGATCCAACTGCTCGGTCGGGGCCTCCGGGTCGACGCGCAGGAACTTCAACCGCCGCGGCTTGCGCGGGCCCTTCGGCGTCCCGTCGGGCAGCTGCGGCAGCTGCATGGTCACCGGATCGGTCACCGGCGTGGTCTTGACCAGGTCGACGACCTCGCCGGTGCCCGGACGTTCGTCGTCGAGGATGGGTTCGCCCAGGCCGATGCGCTGCTGAATGCGCTTCATCCAGGCCGGGGCCCACCAGCAGTCGTCACCCAGCAGTTTCATCGTCGCGGGAACGAGCAGCATGCGCAGCACGGTGGCGTCGATGAACAGCGCGGCCATCATGCCGTAGGCGATGTACTGCATCATCACCAGATCGGAGAAGGCGAACGCGCCGACCACCACGAGCAGGATCAGCGCCGCGGCGGTGATGATGCGACCGGTCTGCGCGGTTCCGGTGCGCACCGATTCGGTGGTACTCGCGCCCTGGGCGCGCGCCTCCACCATGCGGGAGAGCAGGAAGACCTCGTAGTCGGTGGACAGGCCGTAGATCACCGCCATGATCAACACCAGCACCGGCGACATGATCGGCTGCGGTGTGAAATTGAGCAGCCCGGCGCCGTGGCCGTCGACGAAGATCCAGGTCAGGATGCCGAGCGTGGAGCCCAGGCCCAGCGCGCTCATCAACGCCGCCTTGATCGGCAGCACCAGTGAGCCGAAGGTCAAGAACATCAGCAGCGTGGTCACGAAGACGACCAGCACGATCATCAGCGGCATGCGGTCCAGCAGCGAATCGATGCTGTCCTGCATCAGAACCGGCTGGCCGCCGACCATCAGATCCACATCGTCGGGGACGTGGATCGAACGCAGATAGGCGATCGTGTCCTCGACGTTCGCGTCCGGCGCCATGGTCGCCTCGGACACCCAGACGTCGGAGCCGTTCGGCGGGATGCCCGGGGTGCCGAACGGATCGGTGAGTCCGGGTGCGCCACTGGCCTCGTCGAGGATGGCCTTGATCTCGCCGGTGTTCTGGGTGGTGATGACCAGCTGGATCGGGTCGGTCTGGCGCAGCGGGAAGATCTCGTCGAACTTCTCCTGCGCCACGCGGGTCGGATTGTCCGGCGGCAGATAGGTTTCGCTGATACCGCCGAACTTCAGGTTCTTCACCGGGATGATCAGCAGCAGCAGGATGATGCACAGCGGCACCGCCACCTTCAGCGGGTGCTTCATCACCCACTGCGTGGTGCGGCCCCAGAACCCGTTCTCGACCTCTTCGGCGGTCTTGGTCTTGCGGAACCGCTTGAATCCCAGCGCGTCGACGCGCGGTCCGAGGATGGACAGCAGCGCGGGCAGGATGGTGAGCGAGGCCAGTGCGGCCAGCAGCACGGTCGCGATGGTGCCGTAGGCGACCGATTTCAGGAAGCCCTGCGGGAACAGCAGCATGCCGGCGCTGGCGGCGATGATCATGGTCGCCGAGAAGGTGACCGTGCGTCCGGCGGTCATCACCGATCGGCGTACGGCCTGGCGGGTGGTGTAACCCTCGGCCAGTTCCTCGCGGAATCGGCTGACTATGAACAAGCCGTAGTCGATCGCCAGGCCCAGGCCGATCATCGACACCACGGCCCCGACGAACGAGTTCACCTCGGTGACATGGGTGATCGCCATGACGATGCCGTTGGCGCCGAGGACGGTGAGACCACCGATGATCAGCGGCAGGGCCGCGGCGACGACACCGCCGAAGATGAAGAACAGCAGGATCGCGACGGCCGGAATGGCCAGCATCTCCATGCGCTTCTGGTCGGAGGCGATGGTGTCGTTCAGCTCTCCCGCGACCGGTTGCATGCCCGCCAGCTGGACATCTACACCCGGGATGTAGAAGGCGTTCTTGACCGCGCGGTAGTTGTTCATCGTGGTCGTGTCGTCGTCACCCTTGATGGCGACCGACGCGAACGCGTACTTCTTGTCCTTACTACCGGTGGCCGAGGCGCTCCAATCGCCCGTCTCGGTCTTCCAGTAGGCGACGTTGACCTTGCTGATCTGGTCCGGATGGTCCCTGGGCAGGCTGTTGAGATTGTCGGTGATCTTCCGCCCGAACTCCGGATCGTCGATGGTCTTACCGTCCGGCGCGGTGTAGAGCACGATCACATCGGACATGTGGTCGCGGCCGTAGACCTGGTCCTTGAGCACCGCGGCCTGCGAGGACTCCGCACCGGGGTCGAACCAGCCGCTGGAGCTCAGATGGTTTTCCAGACCGAACCCGTACGCGCCCAGGGCGAGAAGTGCGGCCACCGCTACACCCAGCACGGTGTAGCGGAACCTGTGGACCAGCTCGCCCCAGCGGGTGAACACTAAGCGACTCCTTGAGCGGGGCGGGAGGTGAGCAGTGCGGACAGCGGCCGGAAGGGCTGCAGCCAGGCTCCCTCGTCGGGCAGCGAGTCGAGGCTGACCCGGGGCAGCGGTTCACGGAACACGCCCGGGATGTCCTCGAGATCGACGAAATCGAGGATATCGGACGTGACAGCCCAACTCGCGTGCTCGCGGAATCCGAGCACCTGGACCGGAACTCCGGTCGCCGCGACCTCCTCGAGCGGTTCGCGGAAGGCCTGACCGTCCGCGGAGGCCACCATGATCCCCGCGAGACCGGCTCCGCCGCGGCGTAACTGGATATGTGCCAGCATGTCGCTGTCGACGTCGGAATCCTCGTCGATCTTCGGTTTGGCGAAGACCGCGTAGCCGACGTTGCGCAGCGCCTCGACCCACGGACGCACCACATCGGCAGTCCCCGGGGCGATATTGGTGAAGACGGTGGCCTCGGGTTCGATGCGCTGCGTGCTGCCGGCGGACAACTCGGCGGTGCGGGCCAGCAGCCAGCGGCCGAGTGCGTCGAAACGCGGCCGGTACGCCGCGGTGGGACGGCCGCCGAGGATCGCGCCCAGGCCCATATCCAGGTTCGGTGCGTCCCACACCAGCAGCACCCGCCGCACGCCGGCGGGTTCGGCGACCGGCGTGGCGGGGGTCGCCGCGCCGGCGACGACGTCCGATTCGTCGCCGCGCACTGTTCCGGCAACCTCGTCGGCCGGCTGGGCCATCTCCCTGAGACTCATAGTTAGATCTTCCCCCAAATGAACTCGGTGATGGCGCTTCCGGCTCGATGCGCCTTGCTCTCGAACTTCGTCACCGGGCGTTCGAGGCCGATCACCGTCTCGGTTCCGGGGTGTTCCACATCGCCGCCGGTGGCCTCGTTCAGGCCTACGAGCTGCGGTTCTCCCGCGCCCACCTCGGCGATGTGTTCGGCGTAGCCGGCATGGTCGGTGGCTACGTGCAGAATCCCGCCGCGCTGCAGGCGGCTGGCGATCAAGGTCATCGTCGCCGGCTGCAGCAGCCGGCGCTTGTGGTGGCGAGCCTTCGGCCAGGGGTCCGGGAAGAAGACTCGCACGCCAGCTAGCGAATCTTTGGCAATCATGTGTTCGAGGACGTCGACGGCATCCCCGCGCAGGAGCCGGATGTTCTCGATGCCTTCGCGCTCGATCCGCTGCACGAGCTGGGCGAGACCGGGTTTGTACACCTCGATGCCGATCAGGTCGAACTGCGGCTCGGCCTGGGCCATCGCTGCGGTCGCCGTCCCCGTGCCACAGCCGATCTCGATGATCAGCGGCGCGGTCCGGCCGAACCAGGCGGCGGCGTCGAGTGGTTCGTCGCTCACCTCGCGGCCGATGCGCGGCCACATCCGCTCCCAGGATTGCTGCTGGGTCGCGGTCAACGCGCCACGGCGCGAGCGGAAGCTCGTCACCCGTGGGTAGAGGCGGGAGGACTCACGCTCGGGGTGGGCGCCTTCGTGGTTACGCAAGCTGCCGCCTCCGGCCCCGTCGCTACCAGCGGTATCTTCGCGCTGTTCGCGGGGGCCTTCGTGGTTACGCAAGCTGCCGCCTCCGGCCCCGTCGCTACCAGCGGTGTCGTTCGCGGCGTCGTTCACGGCGTCCATTGTCCAGTATTCGATGATCAGGGCCGCAATCGACCGCGTCGAGCAGGAAAATCCCGGGTCAGGAGTGTTGCCGAGTGGGCGCGGGGCCCGGTGTCAGGCAGCCAGCGGCTGTGTCTGCGGCAGTTCCGGTTCGCTCTGCCTGCCCAGCGGCAGGCCCAGGATCATCCGGCCCGCGGTACCGGCCAGCTCGAACAGCCCGCGCCAGCGCGAGGGGGACGCCACCACCGACCAGACGGTCCGGGTATCGGTGTCGGCGTCGGTGACCGGACGGCCGGCGATGCGGTCGGCCAGCCAGTCCAGGCTCAGCGGCGTGGCCAGCGGTAACAGCGTGAAGTGGTCGCTCAGCCGGTCGCGCAGGTATCCGACGGCGGCGCCACCCGCGCGATAGCGCTCGACCTGCGCATCGATACACGACACGTCGATGATGCGATCGTGCAGCGGCTGGATCACCAGGATCGGACAGTGCGGGGTGTGCTTTCCGAGCCGCATATCGTCGAACATCTCGCACATCGCGGGGGTGCTCAACACCTCTTCCAGCGGGTGATCGAGGTATTTGCTGACGTCGTGGCCGGCCAGCCGGGCCAGCGCCACGATCGGTGGCAGCTGAGCCGCGCGTTCCAGCAGGCGTTCCCCGGCGCCGGTGATGTGCTTGTCGAGCACGTCCTCGAGTGCCGGATATACCTGGCGCAGCGCCGAGATCACGATGGCGGGGAACCCGGCGTACCGACCGCCGTTCAGCCGGATGAACACCTCACCCGGATCGCCGACCGGCGCACCGAGTACCGCACCGGCGATGGTCAGCTCGGGCGCATAGGTAGGAGCCATCTCGACCAGCCAGGAGCCGGCCATCCCGCCACCGGAATAACCCCAGACCACGACGGGAGTATCGGTATCGAGTCCCAACGGCCGGAAGCGCATGGCGGCACGGATGCCGTCGAGCGAGCGGTAACCCGGTTCCCGGGGCGCACCGAAACGGCCGTCGGGTCCCTCGTGATCGGCGATGCTCACCGCCCAGCCGCGCCGCAGTGCGTTGGCGACGAGCAGCAGTTCGAGCTGGGTGATCGCGCCGGGGACGATGGCTCCGCGGCGGAGAACATAGGAGGGAGCGCAGCGCTCGGTGACGGCGTCGATCGCCGATTCGAAGGCCAGCAGCGGGCGGCGTTCGGCCGGATCGGCATCGGCGGGCAGCAGCACCGTGGTCACCGCGACCTCGGCGTTACCGTGCAGGTCGTTGCTGCGGTACAGCAGCTGCCACGCCGTCACCCGCTGCGGAATCAGGCCCAGCAGCGCGATCTGCACGGGCCGGCTGCGCAGGACGGTTCCGGGTGCGTGTGCGGCGACGTCGGCGGGTGCGCGATAGAAGGGGTCCTGCGACGGCGGCAACGGCCGTTCGTTCTTCGTCGCGACGGCGGCGCCGTCGTCACCGATGACGTCCACGTTGACGCTCATCGCAACCTCCTTCGGATCCACGGGGCCGGCGCACAGGCGCACGGCCGACCGGGTTCCACACCGCCGAGGCCGCGCACCGGCGGTGCCGCCGGCGGCTTCAGCGTAGGTGATCGGATCCGTGACCCGATAGTTCACCACTGTCGAATTATGCTGTGCCACAGGCGCAACCATCGTTCCACCGGAGAGATTCCCAATTCCGCGCCGAATCCCGCTCACCTGCGGTGATTGTCGATCCACAGGCCATCGTCGCCGGTCGCGGGCTCGGGCAAGCGGTTTCGTGTGATCGATTACACATCATCGTGTGGCGCAACGAACATCGGACCTGCCGGTGAAAATCCGGTCGGTGCCGACAACCACCGCGGCTTCTGACAGAATTTGCCGCCGGAAGGGGGTATCAACCGTGTCGAGAGCCACTGCGTCCAGCGCTTCGCCGGGCTTCGTGAACGACCACGCCGGGCCCGTGCCGGAGCTCGAACAACTCATCTCCACCGTGCGGATCGGCGCCGGGTCCGCACCGGGCATCGCCGATCAGCTGGCGAGCGCGGCCGTGGCCTTCCGGCGGCCGCTGCGGATTCAGGTGACCGGCCGGGCCGGTGCCGGGAAGTCGACGTTGTTGCGGGGGTTGGCCCTGATGTCGGCGGAGGAGACCGCGCCGGTGGATCAGCCGGGCGTGCCGGATCCGGTGCTCGACGCCGATCTCGTGGTCTATGTGCTGGCGGGTTCGCTGCAGGCCGCCGATCGCCGCGTCCTCGAATCCTTGCGGCCCGACACCACGATGGTCGTGCTCAACAAGGCCGATGCCGTGGGCTCACGCTGGGGCGATGCGGTGGTGGCCGCCGATCAGGCGGCGCATGTGCTGGGCGTTCCGGTGGCGCCGATGGTCGCCGAACTGGCCGTCCGTACCCGCGCCGGCACACCGAGCGACGACGATCTGCGCACGCTGCGCCGCCATGCGGCCGGTGGCGGCGCGGCGCTCACGCTCTCCCCCGACCTGTTCGTCGACCGATCGGCAGGGCCCGATGTGGCCGATCGCCAGGCGCTCCTGGAGCGCTGGGGCCTGTACGGGGTGAGCTGTGCCCTGGTCGCACTGCGTCACGAACCGGAGCTGGGACCGCAGCAGTTGCTGCAGCTACTGCACGCCGTGAGCGGGATCGATCCGGTGCACGCGCGTCTGCACCAGCGCTACGAGCAGATCGCGGCCTTGCGCGGCGGTGATCTGCTCGACGAGCTGGCTCGCATCGCCGCCCGCGCGATCCCGCAGGGTGACGGCGGGCGTGCCCGCGACCTGATCGAGGATTACCTGGCCGGTGACGAGGCGCTGTGGACCGCGCTGCAGGCCGGACTGGCTCGCCCGGAGGTTCGTCATCTCGCGGCCGGATATCCGTCGGCGACGCCGGCGGACGCCGACGACGCGCTGGTTCGCGCGCAACGCTGGCGCGCGGTGGCCGCCAGCGATATGCCGGCCGCCGCCCGCCGCGCCGCGATCCGGCTGCACAACGGATACATGCGGATGTGGGAGCGGATGAGTAGTGCCGGACTGTGAGGTACCCGGAGCGGCGGCCGAGCTGAACGGCCGGCGGACGGGCGGCGCGGCCGGGTTGGATCCCGAGGTGCTGGCCGTCGTCGAGCGGTGGAATCCGCAGGGCTCCGCGTTGCTGCGCGCGGTTCCGGCCGAACCGGTCCCGAAACCCGCCGCGCCGGGCGGAGTTACCGCGGTCCATACGGAAACCGTTGCAGCACAGCCTGTTCCGGTCACCGTCATCGGACCGGACGATGCCAACACCACCCTGCTGCGCACCGAACTGTCCCGCTTCGAACCGCGCGTGGCACTCACCGATCCGGTGGCCGATCCGGCAACCCTGGTCGCCGCCACCGATTTCGGCCCCGGCAGCGGTCCGCCGGTGGCGCTGGTGCTGGTGGATCCCGGCGCCGCCGTCGGTTCCGCACTGCTCGATCCGGTGGCCCGCTTGCACGCGGTGGGAACGCGAATCCTGTTCGCCATGAACGGAATTCACGCTCACCCCGACTGGCGTTCGGTGCTGGAGCGCGATACCGCCATGCTGGCCCGGGTACTCGGCGCCGAGCCCGAGATCCTTCCGGTGTCGGCGCGCCTGGCCGTGGCCGCGCGCGGCAACGGCGACGCCGCGCTGCTGGACCGCTCCGGCCTGGCCGCCCTGCACGCCCAGCTCAGCGCCGCCGTCGGAGCCCGGGTCGGCCCCGAGCAACTGGCCGGAGTCACCGCCCGGGTGCTCGCCGACACCCGCGCCCGGGTGCTGGGGCAGATCGAGGCGCTGCGCTCGGGCAGTGCGGTCGCCGCCCTGCGCGCCGAACGGACCGCCGCGCTGGCCGGGCGCGACGGTGGGCGTGCCCAGGCCCTGGCCGCCCTGCGCAATCGGCTGCAGTTGGCCCGGGTCGATCTGACGCACGAGGCCGGTACCCGCGTCCGCACCCTGAACGCCACCGCCCGTGCCGATCTGGACCGGCTCGACCGCCGCTCGGTGCGCGGCTATCCCGATCTGTTGCAGGGGGCGGTGAATCAGGCCACCGCCGAACTCGACGGCGTGGTCCGCTACCGCCTGGCCGAACTCGCCCGCCAGATCGATGCGGTGGCCGGTTCGCCGGCGCAGCCCGCGCTCGCCGCACCGCCGGCTCCCCCGACCGATCCCGCACCCCGAATCGGCCCCGATCCGGAGCGCCGCCACCGCGGTGTCGAGGATCGGCTGATGATCGCCCTGGGCGCATCGGCGGGTTTCGGCCTCGGCCGGTTGATCGTTGCGCCGTTGTCGCTGGTGCCGGCCTTGGATTACGCGACCGTGCCGGTCACCTTGGCGCTCGGCGCGGGCGTGGCGTGGTGGGTGGTGCAGGCCCGGGGGCATCTGGCCGATCGGGCACATCTGCGGCAATGGGTGACCGATGTGCTGGTGAACGTGAAGGCCCAGCTGGAGCAGCGGGTGGCGACGGCCCTGGTGGAGGCCGAGTCCGAGCTGACCGACCAGGTGGTGCGCGCGAGCACCGCCCGCATGGTCGAGGCCGACCGCCGGGTCGCGGAGCTGGAGGCGCAACTGCGCCGCACCGCCGCCGAACAGCCCGCTCGGGTGGCCGCCTGTGAACGCGATCTGGCGATTCTGGCGGCCGCGGTCGCCGGTTGACCCGAGCCGGTCGCGGTTTGCCGGTTCCGCACAGCTGCGGTCCTGGTGAGGGGCGAAGGTTTCGAGCGGGTCCCGAGTGAGCAACCCCATTCCGTACCGACCGTCACATCGCGTTAACCTCTTTACTTAAGGAATCCGGGTGTCCGTCTCGTTCTCGTACGCCGCCCAGCCGGGGCGCGCTGTTCGGCGAGCCGGGCGGATGTCCACAGCCAACGGCGGCCTTCCTGGTGTTGAAAGCTGTTTTCGGCAGTTTTCCGGCCCGCCGCTCATCTCAGGAGAGTTTTCATGACCTCAGCGACCATTCCTGGTCTTCACGGATCCGATGGCACCGCGCCGACCAAGCATGCCGGACTGCTCGCCTGGGTGCAGGAGGTCGCAGAGCTCACCCAGCCGGAGCGGGTCGTCTGGGCCGACGGTTCCGATGAGGAATGGGACCGGCTGACCACACAACTGGTCGAGGCCGGCACCTTCCAGAAGCTCAACGAGTCCAAGAAGCCGAATTCCTTCCTCGCGCTGTCGGACCCCTCCGACGTCGCCCGCGTCGAGTCGCGCACCTTCATCTGTTCGCGCACCGAGGCCGACGCCGGCCCGACCAACAACTGGGTCGACCCGAACGAGATGCGCGCCACCATGACCGAGCTGTACCGCGGCAGCATGAAGGGCCGCACCATGTACGTGGTGCCGTTCTGCATGGGCCCGCTGGGCGCCGCGGACCCCAAGCTGGGCGTCGAACTCACCGACTCCGAATACGTCGTGGTGTCGATGCGCGTGATGACCCGCATGGGCAAGGCGGCGCTGGAGAAGCTGGGCACCGATCGCCCGTTCGTGAAGGCGCTGCATTCGGTCGGCGCGCCGCTGGCCGAGGGCGAGGCCGATGTCCCCTGGCCGTGCAACGACACCAAGTACATCACCCACTTCCCCGAGGACCGCGAGATCTGGTCCTACGGTTCGGGCTACGGCGGTAACGCGCTGCTGGGCAAGAAGTGCTACTCGCTGCGCATCGCCTCGGCGATGGCGCACGACGAGGGCTGGCTGGCCGAGCACATGCTGATCCTCAAGCTGATCTCCCCTGAGAACAAGAACTACTACGTCGCCGCCGCGTTCCCGAGCGCCTGCGGTAAGACGAACCTGGCGATGCTGCAGCCGACCGTCCCGGGCTGGCGCGCCGAGACGCTGGGTGACGACATCGCGTGGATGCGCTTCGGCGAGGACGGCCGCCTGTACGCGGTGAACCCGGAGTTCGGCTTCTTCGGCGTCGCCCCGGGCACCAACCACAAGTCGAATCCGAACGCGATGGCCACGCTCGAGGCCGGCAACACCGTCTACACCAACGTCGCGCTGACCGACGACCGCGACGTCTGGTGGGAGGGCCTCGAGGGCGAGCCCGACCACCTGATCGACTGGAAGGGTAACGACTGGTACCTGCGCGAGACCGAAACCCTTGCCGCGCATCCGAACTCGCGCTACTGCACGCCGATGTCGCAGTGCCCGACCCTCGCCCCGGAGTGGGACGACCCGCAGGGCGTGCCGATCTCGGCGATTCTGTTCGGCGGCCGCCGCAAGACCACGATCCCGCTGGTGACCGAGTCCTTCGACTGGCAGCACGGCGTATTCATGGGCGCCACAATGTCTTCCGAGCAGACCGCCGCGGCCGAGGGCAAGGTCGGCAATGTGCGCCGCGATCCGATGGCCATGCTGCCGTTCATGGGCTACCACGTCGGTGACTACATGAACCACTGGATCAACCTGGGCAAGAACGCCGACGCCACCAAGTTGCCGAAGATCTTCTACGTCAACTGGTTCCGCCGCGGCGAGGACGGCCGCTTCCTGTGGCCGGGCTTCGGCGAGAACTCCCGCGTGCTGGAGTGGATCGTCAACCGGATCGAGGGCAAGGCCGAGGCCGAGGCCACCGCGATCGGCAATGTGCCCACCGCCGGACACTTGGACCTCGAGGGTCTGGATGTGGACCCCGCCGACGTCGACGCCTCGCTGAAGGTCGACCTCGACGAGTGGCGCAGGGAGATCCCGCTGATCGAGGAGTGGTTCGAATTCGTCGGCGACAAGCTGCCCTCCGGCGTGCGTGACGAATTCGAGGCGCTCAAGCAGCGTCTGGGCTAGTCGGAGGGCCGGTCGGGAGACGCCGGCCCACCCGAACGACGAAAGCGAGCCGCCCGCACCGTCTTTGCGACGGGGCGGGCGGTTCGTCATTTCCGCGGTTCCGCGTGCGGAATGGCGCGCTTGTCCTATTCTGGATGTGTTCTGCATCTCACGAATGCTCCCCGCGGTTGCGGGGAATTAACTACTCGGCTGAACTGACTACGTGCAGGTGCTCGTGGATTCCGTTGTCTGGCCGACCGGTCGGGGTAAGTGGGAGGTGGGTGTGGGCATGACCGAACTCGGATTCGATGCTGTCTCGGGATTAGCCGATCCGCGGTGGGCCGATCCTGGAGTGGAGTTCGCGCCGACGGCGGCAAGTACGCCGCTACAGCGTGCTGCGGCGCGGTTGCAGGCTGTGCTGCCGCCCGGATGGCAGGTCGAGATCGACCTCGCCGCACCGCGTCCGCAGGGCAGACCGCAGCCGGTGCTGCGAGTTCGCTTGTCCGAGAACTGATTCGACGCGCATTCCCCTGCGTCACATACTGCGCGCAGCGGACATCCCGGACCGATCGCCCAGCCGAAAGGCGCGAAATCCTACCTCGTGGTTCACTTTTCGCAAAACGCACTATTGCGTTTCCTGAGATTGCAGAGCATGCTTAGAGCAAACATTGTCGGACGATTTTACAAATGCAATCGCAGGGGAGTCCGAATCATGGCGGTGCAAGTGGTCGGCCGATCGCTGATGACCAGTGATCAGACCCCACATCAGGCGAGGTCCGTCGGTACCGGGGGCTGGGTGGTGTCCTTTCTGCCCGGCCGGACCTTGACGCTCGAACAGGCGACGGCGGCGCTGCAGGCGGCCGAGGCGGTGGCGGCGGTCCGCTCGCTCGCCAACCGCGTCGGCCTGACCCCGCTGGAAACCGTCGGCCTGGCCATGCAGGAGCCGCCGTGGAGCGAACCGGCGCGGCGCACCCGCCGGCGGGGATGGCTGGAGTAGATCCCGGAGGCGGCTCAGCGGAGGGGCTTGGCCGCGACGACGACCAGATTGCTGACCAGGAATTCCCGCACGCCCGGAATGCGCGTCACCCACCACGCCCAGCGGGGGTGGTAGCGGGGGAAGGTGGCGAGGATGCGGGCCCGTCCTCCGTTGTCGCGCGCCCATCGCAGCCCGTCGGCGGCGGTGACGGCGAACAGTGAGCGGCCGAAGCGGTTCTTGGGCTGCTTTCCGGTGCGGCGGGTATAGCGCCGGGCCGCGAATTCGCCGCCGAGGTAATGCCACGGACCCGTCTCGTGCCCGCCGAACGGTCCGAGCCACACCGTGTAGGACAGCACCATCAGACCGCCCGGTTTGGTGATACGCAGCATCTCGTCGGCCATCACCCACGGCTGCGGCACATGTTCGGCGACATTCGAGGAAAGGCAGATGTCGACGGCGTCGTCGCGGATGGGCAGCGCCATTCCGGAACCGCGGACCGCGCCGGCGACGGTGAGCCCGGCGGCGTGCATTTCGGCCGGATCGGGCTCGATCGGGAGGTAGCGCGCGCCCGCCGCCGCGAATTCGTCCGCGAAGTATCCGGGTCCTCCGCCCACGTCGACTATCACGGTGCCGCTGAGGTCCCGCCCGGTCAGATCTCGATAGAAATCGGCTATCAGATCGGCGGTATCGGCGGCGATCCCGCCGTAGAACCGCGCCGGATCGGTTTGTTCGAAGCGGAAACTGCCCAACAGGCGCAGTGAACGGCGAAGGGTGGCCCGGCGCGCGAAGCGAGGACGCGGGCCGGTTGCGTCGGATCGGAGCATGGCCGCGCCAGTCTATGCGGCCACCGCAGCGACCGGGAACGGCCGTCGGCCGCTATCGTGGACCCCACTGTCGCCCGACGTGAACGATCTGGAGAACCGCTGTGCCCGAAATCGGCCCTCGTGAGCGCGCTGCCATGGCGCAGCTTTGTGGGCCCGGCGGCGGTGAGAACGAGATCCGGCCGAGTGCCGACGTGCGCGAAGTCCTGCTGCTGTGCTGGCGCGATACCGGACATCCGCAGGGTGGCGGGAGCGAGCGGTATCTCGAGCGGGTGGGTGCGCAGTTGGCGGCCCGCGGAGTGAAAGTGACGCTGCGGACCGCGCACTATCCGGGCGCGGCGCGCCGGGAACGTATCGATGGCATCGAGATCAGCCGGGCCGGCGGGCGCTTCACCGTCTATCCGCGAGCGCTGGCGGCCATCGCCGCCGGGCGGCTGGGCTTCGGCCCGCTGCGCGGATTACGACCGGACGCGGTGATCGACACCCAGAACGGCATTCCGTTCTTCGCCCGGACGGTCTCCGGGGCGCCCTCGGTGGTTCTGGTGCATCACGGTCATCGTGAGCAGTGGCCGGTAGCGGGGCGTGTGGTCGGCCGGATCGGCTGGTGGATCGAATCGCGGCTGTCGCCGCGGGTTCATCGGCGCAATCAATATCTGACGGTATCGCTGCCCTCCGCGGAGGAACTCGCCTCGCTCGGGGTGGATGCGACGCGAATCGCGGTGGTGCGCAACGGCGCCGAACCCGTGCCCGCGCAATCGCCGACCGGTGCCGAATCGACCCGCACCCCGTATCCGAGCATCGTCGTGCTGTCGAGGCTGGTCCCGCACAAGCAGATCGAGGACGCGCTCGACGTGGTCGCGGGTCTGCGTGACCGCCTGCCCGGGCTGCGCCTGGACGTGATCGGTGACGGGTGGTGGGCCGACAACCTGAAAGACCGCGCGCACCGCTCGGGTATCGCCGACGCGGTCGACTTCCACGGCTTCGTCGACGAAGCGCGCAAGCACGAATTGCTCTCTCGCGCGTGGGTTCAGGTGCTGCCGTCGCGCAAGGAAGGGTGGGGCCTCGCGGTGATCGAGGCCGCGCAGCACGGCGTCCCGACCATCGGCTACCGCAGTTCACGCGGGCTCACCGACTCCATCGTCGACGGCGTGACCGGCGTGCTGGTGGACGACTCCACCCAGCTCACCGATACCGTGGGTGACCTGCTCGCCGACGCCGAGGGGCGAATCGTCATGGGAGAGAAGGCGCGTACGCGAGCTCGCGAGTTCTCCTGGGAGCAGACGGGCAACGGAGTCGGTGAAGTCCTGGCCGCCGCCGCCCGGGGACAATATGTGTCGGGGCTGGTGACGGGACGCGCGACGGTAACGGCGACGTCGGTGCCGCTGCGAGACGACTGCGTCACCCCGACTCTCCGCTGATCGGCGGGCGATACTCGCCGTCCGGCGGCGCGACTGCCGATCCGTGCGAATCATCTCTCCCGTCGCCGGTCGGCCAGGGCCGCGGCGAGGCCGGCCAGGAGCAGAGTTGCCCACAGAGCGTGCGCGGCGATGGCGACGGTGCGGTCGGCGGCGGTGGCCCTGGCTACGTCTCGCGCGCCCGGAACGCGGTAGAGCGTCAGATCGGCGTCGGAGTACACCGGCTGTAGCCGGCTCAGCGTCGTCTTCGCCTCGCCGACCGTTCCCGGCGTGCGGTGTTCGACGAGAATCCAGCCGACGCCCTGAGCGGCGAGGTCGGCGGGGTCCGCTCCCCGGAGCAGGAGGTTCTCCACCCGCTGGGCCCGTGCCCCCTCACCCGCCACCACTCGGCCCCGGACGGGCAGCACCCCCGTCTGCAAGACGTCCGAGCGCAGCATGCGAGGCGCCGGATCCAGTACGGGAACCCTTCCGCTGTAAGGGAATACGCGGAACATCCCGGCGGGCAGTACCGCGACGTCGCCGGGGCCCTCGACCATCGCGGCCACCCGCTGCCAGGCCGGCGGGTAGTGCACCGGTCGCAGCGCTCCACCCACTCCCCAGGCCAGGTCGGGAAGGGTCAGGATCAGCGCTGCGATGAAGAGCGCAGCGAGGAGTGGTTGCGCGGCAGAGGTATTCGGGGCCGCCGCCGATTCGGCAGGCGCATCCGCGTGAACCGTGTCGGTCTCCGGGGCGGGTTGCCGCGCGAATTCCGATGCGCGACGGCGGAAGGACGCGAGGGCGTGGCAGCCCGCGGCCGCGCAGAGGGTGTAGGCCGGCATGGCGAGCGCGACATACTTCTGGGTGTCGCGCAGCAGTCCGGCGCCCGGGATGCGCGCGATCAGGGATTCGCCGAGAGACAGTCCCCACCCCGTCGCACCCAGGGCGGGTAGCAGGATGCAGACCGCCGCCAGCACCAGCGTCATCCGCCGTGGATAACGCGTGGACGGGTCACCCGCCGCCGCCACCGCGCGCACGCCCGACCCGACCACGGCCAGCAGAACCAGGGTCGACACCACCGCGAAAAGCGTTGTCCGAGAGCCGGATACGGCATCGCCGTTCCAGATCCCGCCCAGTCCGGCCAGGCTTCCCAGAGTGCCGAGCCCCGGTTCGGCCCGCGCGGCGAAGGCCGCCACGCCCGCCGGATCGGACGGTTCGGCCCCGCTGCCGGACAGTGCCGTGGCCACCAGCCACGGACCGGCGCTCACCAGCCACAGCGCCACCGTGGCCACAAGGTTCCGCCGCCCCACCGTGAGCACCGCCATCAGGCCTGCCAGCAGCGATCCGGTCGGGGTCACACCCGCCGCGGCGAGTACGCCGCCCAGCATCGCCCACGAACCGGCGGCGTGCACCCACCCCGGCCTCGTCCGGTTGCCGGGCGCCTGCTCGGAGGTGTCTCCCCGTGGCGCGCGGACGACATCGGCCCGCGCCGTGGTGGTGCCGGGATCCCGCGTCGCCGGGTGAGCACGTCCGGCCCCGGCCCTTATCCGCTGCCCGAGGACGACGGTCCAGGGCAGTGCCGCGTAGCCGGCGAGCAGGCTCCAATGGCCCTGCAGCAGCCGTTCGGCGACATAGGGATTCCAGATCGCGACCGTCGCGGCGACGAGCCGGGGTGCCAGGGAGACGCCCAGTAGGGTGTGCGCGAGCCGGGCCGCACCCCAACCGGTGGCCGTCAGTGCCAGCACCAGAATCGCCTTGACGACGATTCCGCCGTCCACCACCACCGACAGTGCGGCGAGCAATCCGTCCTGCGGTACGGCGCGCGGCGCCGCGTCACCCAGGCCCAGCGCGGCATCGGTCGGGTAGGACCGGGGGGTGCTCACGCCATCGCGCAGCAGCAGATACCCCGGGCCCAACAGCGGCCCGACCACGAGCAGGGCGAGCGCCAGGCTGTAGGCCACGGGAACGATCCGGGCCCACATCGGCGCGGCGCCGAACGAACGCAGCTGCGAGCTTCTGGTGTCGTCGCCATGTTCTCGAGCCCCGGTCACGCTGAGTCACCCTACGTCGGCCGCACCGGCGGCGACGGTGGCCCGCCACGCTCCTACACCTGCACGCCGATCTGGCGCAGCAACGTCACGTCGTCGAAGACCGCCCGTGCCCGGGCGATCTTGCCCTCGCGAAGCGTGTACAGGCCGAGCTGGGTGTACTCCACCGGCCGGTGGGTCGCGGGGACGCCGCGCAGTTCGGCGGAGTGGGTGCCGCGGATGGTGATGTGGGCCCAGACCCGGTCGTCCTCGGCGATCAGCTCGTCCACGGTGAAGGTGGCGTCGGGAAGTGCGCGGAAATAGTCGAGCAGGAAGGTCCGGTAGTCCGTCACGGTGAACGAGGCACGCCCGGTGCGGGCGGCGAGGGTCGGAAAGGTGCAGTCGGGCGTGAAGCTGTCCCAGATCGCCGCCAAATCCCTGGTCGCGGCGTCACCGGCGGTCATGAATCGGCGGATGACGTCCTTGTTCGCTTCGATCGACATATCAAACCCTCACATTGAGACCGTATCTGCGATACTAAAGATATGGTCTCAGTGAGACGGTGTCAACGCGGCGAAATGAGTTGTCCATGGATCGATGCGACGAATGCGGCTTCGAGTACCGGCTGGCCGAATCCCCACAGGCCGCGGCCGCCATCCTCGCGGGCATCACCGAGCTGGCGGCGACGCTGAACGACTGTCCCGACGCGGCGCGTCGGCGCCGACCTCGGCTGTGGTCGCCGCTGGAGTACGGCTGCCATGTCCGCGACGTGCTGCTCGTGCAGCGAGAGCGCATCCTGCTGGCGCGCCGCACCGATCGCCCGGCCCTGATCACCATGGGCCGCGACGAACGCGCCGATCACGACGGCTACGCCGACCAGGACCCCGCGGACGTGGCGCAGGAACTGCTCGTGTCGGCGCGCCTGCTCGCGAATGTGCTCGACCGCCTCACCGCGGACGACTGGGAGCGTCGCGTCCTGTACAACTACCCCGATCGCGGGGAGCGCGAACTGCGCTGGGTGGCGGTCCACACCCTTCACGAGGTCCGCCACCACCTGCTCGACGTGCGGCGGCAGCTCGTGGACGACGACTGAAAACCCCCGCTCGACGGTCCCGCCGGCGGGCCTCGGCTGTGCCGGGCGGCGACGAGGTGGGAGCATGGCGGGATGCCTGCCCTGCGCCGTCTACCCGTGGTCGCGGATATGACCCTGGTGACCGCTGGGGCCATGACCGCGAATATCGCCGGCTACCTGCTGCAACTGCTGGCCGGGCGGTGGCTGGGCGTGGCCGGCTACAGCGCCTTCGCGAGCCTGCTGGCCGTGCAGTTGCTGGCCGCGGTGCCGGCGTTGGCGCTGCAGAATGTGGTCGCACGAGAGCTGGTGCGCGGCGCCGCGGTGGCGACGGTCCGCGGTTTGACCCGGCGCTGCGCGATGATCGTGGCGGTCGCCGCACTCGCGCTCATACCCCTCGTCGCGGTCCTGCTGCACGTGCGCGCGCCGGCCGCGGGCGGGGCGCTGATCGCGGCACCGGTGCTCGTGTTGCTCTCCGGAGAGCAGGGCATTCTGCAGGGGACGAACCGATTTCGTTCGCTCGCAACCGTTCTCGGTGGTTCGGCGATCGCCCGGGTAGTTCCGGCGCTGATCGCGCTGGCCGTCGGGGCGGGCGCCGCTGCCGCGCTCTGGGGCGCTGCCCTCGGCCTCCTGGTGGCTACCGTCGCGGCGAACCGGATCGCGCTGATCGCCCGCTCGGCGCCGGATGCCGGCTCGAATCCACTGCCGAACACGGCCGACGTCGCGCGGGCCCCGATCGCCGTGGAGGTCCGCGGAACCGGTGCGGTGCGGGCAGCCGGCGTGACCGCGGTCCTGCGCGCGGCCCAGGTCCAAGCCGCCTTGATGGCGCTGTCGTCGGCGGATCTGATCGTCGCCCGCATCGTGCTGGACGAGGCGGACGCCAGCCGCTATGCCCTCGGCGCGATCGCCACCAAGATCGCGTTCTGGTTGCCGCAGGCCGTCGGCGTCGTGCTGTATCCGCGGATGGCGCAACCACAGCATTCCGTGCGCGCGCTGCGTTCCGCGCTCGGCGTGCTGGCGCTGGTCGGCCTGGTCGCCGTGGCGGGTGCGGCCGTGCTTGCGCCACTGGCCCCACTGTTCGCCGGCCGTGACTACGCGCCGATCGAGGATCTGCTGTGGCTGTTCGCGCTGGCCGGCGCGCTGCTGGCGGTGCTGCAGGGGGCGTTGCTGTCGGCCATCGCCGCCGACCGCACGGCGCCGGCCGTCGTGATCTGGGTCGGATTGGCGGTCGAAGTGGGTGTCGCCGTGCCGTTCGTGCGCAGCCTTCCGGTGTTGATCGCGCTGGCCACCGGAGTCGCCGCGACCGTTACCGCGGTGGTGGTCGCCGTCGTGATCCGGGCCGTACACCGTGACCCGGGCGCTGACACCGATGCCACTGTGGGCGAACGACTTTCGACGCTATCAGCCGAGTGACGACTGGGGGCGGCTCACCCGTCCGCTTCCGTGACGTGCTCGGCGGTGATGTCTTCGGCCGCGCGTTGGTACGCGTCGGCCGCGCGCGCGAAATAGTCGAACAGTAATTCCCGCTGTTCGGGGGTGTAGCCGCGCACGATCTCGCCGATCCGGCGGCGCGCGGGGGCCAGGGCGCTGTCCAGGCCGGCGGGCCGGTCCACCGGTTCGACGATGACCTTGCGCCGGTCGGCCGGATCCGGCGCCCGGCGCACGTAACCACCCTGTTCCAGGCGATCGATCAGGCGGGTGGTGGGTCCGGTGGTGAGCCCGGTGCGGGCACCGAGTTCGCCGGGCGTCATCGCGCCGCTCAACTCCAGGATGTTGAGCGCGTAGAGGTCGGTGGCGCCGAGCCCGACCGCCTTCGCGCCCGCTTGGGCATGGAGCACAACCGAACTCAGATAGCGGCGAAAGACCTGGCTGGGATCGCCGTCATGGCTCGTTGTTGACACGTGGCACACCCTTCTCGTAATTTCTTCTCCTACGAAGAAACTTCGTTAAAGAAGTAAAATCTTCTAAGCAGAGAATATCACGAGAGGGATCACTCATGCCCGCCACCACCGACACCACTGCCATCCGCGCCCTCATCGAGCGCAGCCGGGACGCCTGGAATCGCGGCGACGGCGCTGCCTACGGCGCGTGCTTCACCGCCGACGCCACCGACGTCACCTACCTGGGCACCGTCTACCACGGCGGGGCCGAGATCGGCAGCGCGCATCAGGCGCTGTTCGACAGCTTCCTGAAGGGCACCCGGCTCGCCGTCGACATCATCGAGATCCGCTGCTACGGCAGCGATACCGCCGTGGTCGTCACTCGCGGCGAATCGGCCAAGGGGAAGCCGAAGAAGCTGGGCAAACTCGCCACCTACACCGTGGTTCGCGAATCCGACGGCCGGTGGCGGATCGCGGCGGTCCAGAAAACCCAGCGCAAAACCCTGATGGAGGCCCTCACCTTCCGCATGCAGCCCGCCGCTCGACCGGCCGCACGGTAGCGCGCGCGGGATACGACAGTGCCCGAATACGACAGTGCCCGAACATGACAGTGCCCGAACACGACAGTGGCTCCCCGGTTCGACAACCGGGGAGCCACTGCGCGAGCCGAGAACCTAGCGGTTCTTACTGATGTCGATCTGCTGCGTCGGCGCCTCCGAGAACGCCTGCCCCGGCTTGTCGCCCGGCGGGGCCGTCTGCGGCTTCTTGACCAGGCGGCCCGGCTTCGAGGAGCCGTCGCCGCCGCGCAGGCCCAGGAACAGACCGGCGATCAGCGAGATCGCGCCCAGCACACCGAAGACGATCGGCAGCGTGCGGCCGTAGAGCGACAGCTGATCCATGTACTTGCGGGCCTCGTCGGTCTGCGAGCGGACGGTGCCGGGGTCGAAGGTCAGCGTGGTGTTGATCGCGGTGACCTCGGGCTTGTCCGCGCTGCGCGCGTAGTACTGGTGCAGCTGCTCGGAGCCGTTCACCACGGTGCCGGTCTTCGGCTCCACCCACACGTCGCGGGTGTTGGTGTAGTAGCGGTTCATCGTGATGTCACCCTCGCCCGGGACGCCCCACTTGGCCGCCGGGAAGGTGAGCCGGTTGGTCGGCGAGGACGTGACCTTCGACAGATCGGTGGCCGGCACCTGCTGGCGGAAGTGGTAGACCGTCAGATCGTTGATCTCGGTCTCCTCCACGAACTTCATATCGAACGACTTACGCGCGTTGATGTCGAAGTACGGGTAGGTGGTCTTCTCGGTACCGATCGGGAAGCGGTACTGGAGGCCGGTGTGCTGCACCGGATCCGCGACGCTGTTGCCCTTGCTGTCGACGGTGGTGGCGATCGAGCCGTTGGGGTCGTCGTCGATCGGCTGGCCGGTCTTACGGTTGATGGTGACGCGGTCGATGATCGCCGACAGCAGGCCGGTGTCACCGGTCTTGTCCTTGCGGCGCAGCGTCTGACCAGCCTGGATCGTCATATTGGTCTTGCCCGACGGATCCTCGACGGTGAGGAAGCGCTGCGAGATGAGCCCGACGTTCTTATCGACCACCGCCGGCCCCTCGCCCGTGAGGAGCGTTTTCGAATCCAGCACCTCGCTCGGAGCGTCGGGCTTGTTGGACGCGATCGTGGTGATCTCGAGGTCCAGGGGAGTTTTCGCCAACTGGCTCACCCCGTAGGTCGGGACCAGTATCGCTGCGACGATCAACAGCGCACCGAGTCCCACGAGCAGGCAGGCCACCGTCCTCTTGGTACCGGCACTGAGTGCCATGCAAACTCTCCTCGTCGTCGAACAAGCCTCGTCCGGGTGCGCTCATAACCGGGTGCGGTCATAACACAAGCACTCGTGAGCCCCGACACTAACAGTCCGGCACCTTAACCCGGCGAGCTGAGTGCGGAAAACGCTCCGAAAAAGTACGAGCGTCCGGCGTGCCGCGGCTCGGGGTCGCGGCGCGGGGAGCCACACGAGGCGCCGGCGAACCCGGCAGGGCACACTGGATCGCGATGACCGCAACCCCAGGAATCGCCACATCCAGCACCGACGTGCCGGCTACCACGGTGTCGCGTCCGGCTCCGGCGGTTCCTGGAACCCGGAGATTCGTTCCGGCGCTGGAGGGGCTGCGCGGGCTGGCCGCCCTCGGCGTGGTGCTGACACACGTGGCCTTCCAGACCGGCGCCACCGCGACGCCGGTGATCGGGCGGGTGTGGGAGCGATTCGATATGGCCGTCGCCGTCTTCTTCGGTCTGTCCGGCTTCCTGCTGTGGCGCCCGCACGCCGCAGCGGCCCGCGGCCTGGGCGCCGCTCCCCGGGCCGGGCGCTATCTGCTGCACCGGGCCGCTCGCATCCTGCCCGCCTACTGGGTCGTGGTCTGCGTGGCGCTCACGCTGCTGCCCTCGGCGGCGCATTCGGCCGGGCTGCGGGTGTGGGGAGCGAATCTGGCATTGGTGCAGGTGTTCGTCCCGCTGACCCTGACCGACGGTCTCACCCAGATGTGGAGTCTGTCGGTGGAGGTGGCGTTCTATCTGGTGCTGCCGCTGCTGGCCTGGGCGCTGCTCCGGTTGCGCGGCTCGGCGGCACGGCAGCGGGTGTTCGCGGTGACCGCGCTCGGAGTGCTGTGCCTGGGCTGGAATTTCCTGCCGGTGCCGACCCCGGACGCCATCCACGCCGACAACTGGCTGCCCGGATATCTGCCGTGGTTCGCGGCGGGCATGGTGCTGGCCGAACTGGCCGAGGTCCTGGCCGCGCGGTCCCGGAACGGCGACGCGTCCCCACGCTGGCAGCGCCGGCTCGGCGACCGCCGGCTGATGTGGTCGGTCGCCGCGGTCGCCTTCGCGCTGGCGGCCACCGATCTGGCCGGTCCCGCCGGACTGGCCCGCGCCGCGGCGTGGCAGTACGCGATGAAAATGGGTCTAGGGGCCTTGATCGGTTTCGGCCTGCTCGCCCCGCTCGTGGTCGGTGGCGCGCGGCACCGCTTTCTCGAGAGCCGCCTGGCGCTGACGATCGGGCGCTGGTCCTACGGCATCTTCATCTGGCATCTGGTGGTGCTGGCGATGATGTTCCCGATCTTCGGTTTCATTCCGTTCAACGGCGGGTTCCTGCATGTGCTGGCGTTGACGGTCGCCTTCACGATGCCGCTGGCCGCCGCGAGTTACGCGCTGGTCGAAGAACCGGTGCGGCAGTGGGTCAAACGCCGGTTCGGTTAGCGGAACCCGCCCGCCACACCGGTGCGCGCGCGGGCAGTGCGGCGACGCCCACGGCGACCACCGCCACCAGCGCCGGGAACTGCGCCCACAGCGAGCCACCCATATAGACCTCTCCCGACCGCCACGGACCGGTGGACAGCGCTGCTTCGCCCAGGATGGTTCCGGCCCCGGCCAGCACCGCGAGGGCGAGCGGCGCCTGCGGCAGCACCCGCACCGCGACGACACCGATTGCGGCGCACAGCGTCCCGATCGGGCCGGCGATGACGAATGCGGCGACCAATACCCCGGCGGCGCCCAGCCACCAGCTGTTCCACGTCCGAGGCGCGGGGTCGTAGGAAACCGCGGAAGAGGCCGGTGCCGGGATGGCGGCCCCGGAATCGTGCGGCCGGAGTGCCGTGCCGGCGCCGATTCCTTCCGCGAGCGCACCGTCTCCCGTCGCCGGTGCACCGTTCGCCGGGGCGGGTGAGTCGGCCGCCGACAGGGCTGTGGCGCCGGCCGCCTCGCCTTCTCCGGGAAGCGGTGTCGCGTCGTCCGTTGCCGGTTCGGCCGCGCGGTCGCCATTGCCGCTGTGCCGCAACCGTTTACGCAGTCGTCCCGGAACCGGAAGGGCCAGCAGCGCCAGCGGGATCAGCAGTAGCAATCCGCCGAAGATGGCCGGGCGATACCAGCGGTCGAGCGGGAATGCCACGGTCACCGGGCCGTGCGCGTCGGCGGGGAGCACCCACCCCTGCTTCCATCCGTCGACCACCACGGGTCGCAACGTGTGGCCGTCCCCGGTGTGTGCGGTCCAGCCGACATTGGTGCTGACCGGCAGTACCAGCAGGCGATCGCCGGCCCGCGCATCGATACCCGCCGGGCGGCGAGCGGCGCCTCCGGTCGGCTCCGGCGTGGGGAGGTCGTCGGCGGGCCCGCCCGCGCCGGGTGCTTCGTCACCGTCGTGGGACGGCCGCGTCGCGTCGCCGCCGTCCGCGGCCGGTGTCGCGGGAGCGGCGCTGCCGGTCGCGAAAGCCGTATTGTCCAAGCGCAGTTCGTCGACCGAGAACAGTTCGGTCGGGGCGACCGTGACATCGACGGAACCGGCCGGAAGATCGACTGTCGCACCGCCCGCCCCCGTATCGCCGGGCGCGCACACCGTCGCGGTCACCGGCTGCCCCGTGCGCAAATCATCGGCCGTCGCGGTCACGCTCGTGTGCAGCACCCGACCGGCGACCGCGATGGTCGGGCCGTGGTCGCAGTCCACGGTCACGGGCCGATCGCCCGGGGCGGGCGGCGGGTAGTCCGGCCCGAGGACGGACACCTCCGCCAGGCCCGGCGGCTGCTCCTGGGTGAGCCCGAGTGCGGTACGGTCCAGCACCGGCTTCCAGGTATCGATGCTGATCTCGATGTGGTCGGTGACGTGCGGATGCAACTCCAGCCGCACCGGCGTCGGCGGCGCCGACATCGGCGCGGGGGTGTCGGTCGACTTCGGCTGCGGGGCGGGCGCGTCCGGCGGCGGTGTGGCGGTCGGCGACGTGCGGCCCGGCGAATCGGCCGTCGCTTCCGGATCGCGTCCCTTCGGTGCGCGCGGAACCTCGCGGACCTGCGGCCCGTCCCCGAGATTCACCGCGATCGAGGTCGGACGCGCGGGCAGCGCGCCCATCGGCGGGGTGACCTCGAGGCCGGTCACCAGTTCCGGTCGCGGAAGCTGAATCGTCAGTGTCGGTTTGGCGCCGGTGCGATTGCGGACGGTGTCCTCGGGCGCGATCCAGCTGGTGCGCGGATCGCCGTCGGTCGCCGCGAAGGCCGAACCACGCAGATCGCCCACATCGGCTTTGCCCCGGGCGATGGGCCGTTCGGGGTCGGTCAGCAGGCTTTCCAGTGCCGGGCCCTGCCGGGTGCGCAGGGTCAGTCGCGGCGCGACCGTCACCGGATCCGGGACACCGAGAGTGCGTTCGAAGGCGCCCGGCTCCTCGGCGGGCAGCGCGAGCCCCTTACTGCAGCGCACCCGATCCGGCGCATCGAAACATCCACTGCGACCGGGGAATTCCTGACCCAGATTCCAGCCGCGCACCGGCGTGCCGGCCGGAACGGGCGGTAACACCGTGCGGTGGCGAATCGTCACCGGCGTCGGCGCGTCACGGTTCGAATAGTCGAACAGCTGAACTTCGCTGATACCGAATTGCCCACCACCGGTGCCGTTCTCGGTGCGGGTCGCGGTGATGGTGAGCCAGTCGGTACGCCCCGGGGGCAACGAAACCGACACCGGCGCACCGGGTTCCGATATCCGCGCGGCCACCGTGCCGTTGGCGGTGCGCACCTCGATCCATTTCACCGGATCGCCGATCGCGGCCGGACTCGTGATCACCTGGAGTGCGCCGGCCTCGATCGGATGGTCGAGGTCGAGCCGAAGCCATTGTCCGACAGCGTGTTCGGCGCTGGTGCTCAACCACGCGGTACTCGGATCCCCGTCGAAGGCGGCGGCGGTCGAACTGCCGGGCGCCGCCCCGCCGAGCTGGGTGGCATCGGCCGCGGAACTGGACGCCGTGACGGTGGCGCCGGACCACTGCCCCTCCACCGGCTGCGCGCCGGGCACGGGGTAGTCGGGGACCAGGTTGTGGGTGCGGCGGGCGTCGGTGGGCGCGCGCAGCGCCGAGTTGTGGTTGTCGACCCGCCCGAAATCGGCCTCCCGATCCATCGGGGTATCGGTGATCGTCGTCGCGGTGGGAGTGAGTCCGGCGCGGGCGGCATCGGCGGCCAGCAGGGCCGGACCGTTCGCGTCGGAGTCGTTGCGCCGCAGCCGTTCCAGCACTTCCGGCCCGCCCTGGACGACCGGAACCGCACGCAGCGGCACGGTCCGCGCCCCCGGGAAACTCGCGGGCGCGCCGGGGCCACTGCGGATGTCGGCCGGGTCACCGCGGTCGCCGGCGTCCACCCGGTAGATCTCGATCGCCGGATACGTCGGGCGCAGATCACCGTCGGCGACCAGGCCGTCACCGTGGCCCACTTCGATGGGGTTGCCGAATTCGGCGACCTTGGTGATGCCGGGCGAACCCTCGATCGCCGCGTGCGCCAGCATGGGCCGGGTGGAGCGGGAGGTATCGGGGTCGAGATCGTTGCGCAGCACCAGAATTCCGATGCCCTGATCGATCAGGGTCGGTGCGAGCCCGGTCGAGGGCCGCCCGTCGGCGATCAGGCGCTGCACCGAATCCATCGCCCGGATCGCGCCAGGCGGCGTGAGCGGCACGGCATCTCGCACCGCCCACGGCGTGCGGGCCAGAGCCTGCAGTGGTTCGTCGCGGGTCAGTCCCCAGATCTGACTGCCGAACGGCGCACCCGGCACCACCAGCGCCCGGGTGTCCGAGGCATTGCGCGTCAGCCAGTCGGCGGTCTGCTGCCAGTACGCCGGCACCTTGTCGTAGGCGCCGCGCGGGGCGAGCTTGCCGGTCCATGCCAACGAGGTCGACAGCGCCAGCGCCGCCAGCAGCAGCGCCGCCACCGCGACCATCCGGTTGCGTTCCGGATGCGCGAAGGCATTGCGCCACACCGGCATCGGCACCGAGGCGGGCAGCGGCACCCGCCGCAGCAGATGGGCGAGCCCGACCACCAGCGGGATGCGGATCAGTGGTTCCAGCTTGTGCACGTTGCGCAGCGGGGCGCCGCCGGAATCCAGGAAGATCCGCACCGATTCGGCGAACGGCCCGCCGAGCTGCCCGGCGTATCCGGCGCAGATGCCGACCAGGCCGGCGAGCAGGACGAGCGTGAACCGTCCGCGCGCCGGCATGGAACGCAGCGCCAGCCCGGCCATTCCGGCCGCCGCGAGCACACCCGTGGCCAGCACCGCCGCGGGCTGGGTGACCAGCACCGCACCCGCGATCCGCTCCGGCGAGACGTAGGGCGTCCAGCTGTCGGTGCCGCGTAGCACCTCACCCAGCGACGCCCACTGGGTGGTCACGCCGGAGGATTCGATGTAGTCCAGGAACGGCGGGCTCACCTTGCCGAGCACCAGCAGCGGCACCACCCACCAGAAGGTGCCCAGGATCAGCAGCGGAATCCAGGTCCGGGTGAACCGCCACCAGGTGCGATTCGGGCGATACGACGCCCACCACAGTGCCGCGGGCAGAAAGGCGGCCACGGTCGCGACCGCGTTGACCGACCCCATCAGCGCCAGCGCGAGGGCGCTCGCCGCCGGGGAGGTCGCACCGCGCATCGATACCGATTCGGCGGTCGGCCGGTGCGGTAGCAGTCGCCGCCCCCCGGACGGGGCGGCATGAATCCGCGGCATCCCGACGACACCCAGGGCCGCCGGGGCGAGCAGCACCCAGGGAGCCAGCATCATCGGCAGGGTTTCCGAGGAGATGGATCCGAGCGTGGTGAGCACTCGCGGCGACAGCGCGAACGCGACCGCCGCGACCACCCGGGAACCACGGGTGCCGATGCCCAGCACCTCGCACAGCCGGACGATGCCCCAGAAGCCGGCGAGAATCAGCAGCGCCCACCAGATCCGCTGCGTCACCCACGCCGGAAGGCCCAGCACATGGCCCAGCGAGAAGAAGGCGCCGTGCGGGAAGAAATATCCGTACGCCTGGTTCTGCACCTGGCCCATCGGCGCCTGGCTGCTCCACAAATGGGCGGCACGCTGCAGGAATCCGACCGGATTCTGGGCGAGGTCGTATTTGGTGTCGGCGACGGTGTTGCCGGGTGCCTGCAGAAAGGTCAGCAGGAAGGCGACGAGAACGGTACCGGCGAACCAACGCCGGCCCAGGGGTGCGGTGGCCGAGGAAAGAGAGTCGGCGGAAGGGGCAGCGGCGGGCGCAGCGTCAGCGCGCGCCGTACTCAACGTTGTTCAGCAGGGACGACGACGCGTCGCCACTGCGATCCACCTCGGGTCGCGAATTCTGCGCTGTCGCCGTCACGACAATGAACACCGCGATCACACCGAGCAGCGCTCCGGCGACGGCGCTCGCAACCCCCGGGACGGCAAACTTCATCGCGTACTCCCAACATCGACACAGGCGTCTTGCGAGCCAACCTACAACATCGCCGCGCCGCCGGAGACAGGCAGCACGGCAACCCGCCGGGTGAACGGCTGCCGAGCGGCCCTTCGAGCAGCCGCGATCAGCTCGGCTGGTCCGGTACCGGGCAGGCCAGCCCGTTCAACAGGGTGCGCAGTTTCGCCGTCGTCTCGTCGAGTTCGGTGCGCGGATCCGAGGCCGCCACGATGCCGCCGCCCCCGTAGGCCTGCGCGGTGCGGCCGTCCGCGGACAATTCGGCGCAGCGGATGGCGACGACCCATTCACCGTCGCCGCGCGCGTCGCACCAGCCGACCGCGCCGCCGTAGAACCCGCGCGGCTCCTCGTACTCGGTGATGGTCCGCAGGGCGAGGGCGGTGGGGGTGCCGCAGACCGCGGGCGTGGGATGCAACAGCAGGGCCAGGTCGAGCGCGCTGGTGGCGGGATCGCGCAGGCGGCCGGTGATCGGCGTCGCCAGATGCCAGACCTCGGTGGTGTTGATCAGCTCCGGGCCGTCGGGGATCGCGAGTTCGGCGCAGACCGGGCCGAGTTGTTCCCGGATCCACTCGATGACGAAGGCGTGTTCGTCGCGATTCTTGGTACTGGACAACAACTCCCGCGACCGCTCGGCATCGAGGGCGGGGTCGGGGTGCCGGGGTAGCGTCCCGGCCAGGGGACGCAGCGTGACGGTGTCCCCGTGCCGGGCGACCAGCACCTCCGGTGTGGCGCCGACCAGGTGCGCCCCGGTCCGGCCGGCGGGTGTCAGATCGACGGCGAAGACGTTGGCCTGAGGATGGCGAACGAGCAGGTGCGCGGCGACCACCTCGGGTTCGAGCGGCTGCTCCGCCTCGGCGATCAGCGAGCGCGCGGCGACGACCTTGCGTAACGGCTGCCCCGGATCCGACAGCTGCTCCACCAGTTTCGTCACCCGGGCCACATGCTCTGCCGGACTGGGAATTTCCGCGACGACCCGGACCTCGGGCAGGGGTGGCACGGCGGCCGGACGCCACGGGCCCGCACTGTGTTGCGCCTGCTGCGGCTCACACAGGGCGGCCGCATCGCCCGGATCGAACGGGATCGCGCCGACGATCAGTTCCGCCGCGCCGTCGCGCAGGGCCGTCGCTGCCCGCCGCGCATCGTCGAATGCGCGCCGGATGCCGGTCGTACGGACCACGCCCCCCGGTTGTGCGAGCAGAAAGCCGTCCATAGTTTCCCGACCATAGTCGTGTGCGGAACCGGCGGCGCCCGGGTAGCGACGCAGATCTCATGTGGGCAGACTCATGTGCAGAGGGGGCGCCCTCACAGCTGACCGGCGAGATCGCTGACCGGTATCGGTTCCTTTCCCGGCGGCACCAGCAGAATCGGCCGATGGCAGTGTTTGAGCACCGCCTCCGCCACGCTCGAATGCAGCAGGGCGCGGATGCCGGTGGAACCGCGCGTACCGGCGACGATGATGTCGACATTCAGCTCGTCGGCCACGTCGACGATCGCGTTCCAGATGGTCGAGGTGCATTCGGCGGTACGCGGCTCCGCATTCAATCCCGCCAATTTGGCCAGCCGTACGCCCTCGGCATTGATCTGTTTCGCGTCGACGTAGGCGATATCCTCGATCTCCTCGTCCGGGAGCCATTCCGGCTGCATCACACCGGAAAGTCCGGACAGCCGCGCGGCCTGGCGCACCATCGGCTCCCAGGCGGTGAGCACGACCGCCTTGGGTGCGGACAAAAATCGCCCCGCATATTCCACGGCCCGCTTCGCATTCTCGGAACCGTCGTATGCGATGAGCATCAAGTCGCAAGTCATGCCGACCTCCCGGACATCCGTGCCGTGCGCATGCGGGTCGTTCCGAAACTACCCGCGGCCCCGAGAGTACCCGCGCGATCAGCATGAATGCGGGATGTCGATCGGTATTCGCCGATTCGATTCGAAACCGTTCCGTTTCGTCGCCGGATTCGGCCCGGACCGGATGCGACCATTCGGTCCGGACCGGGCGGACTGTGTCCTGAACCTCACTCGTGGCTGACAATTCGCGTGTGATTCACCGAATCACGTGTAACTGCTGCGATTTCCGGTATTCACTGGAACAACCGACGAACGGAGCCGGGGCACGGCGCCGGGAGATGGACAGTGAGTGAGGTGCATCGTGCGATTGAAAGAGATTGCTACGCCACAGGATTGGGCGGACACCTACCGGGAGCTGTTCGGATTACCCTATGTGCGCGTCACCTCGCCCGGATATGTGGTCTTACCCCTCGGCGACTCGGTCGCCGCGGTGAATACGCCGGAGCCGCTCGGTGCGCTGGTACTCGGCGAATTGACCGTGCGCGGGATTCCGGGGCCGGTGCTGGTGCGTGAACACCCGCCGCGGCGAACGTTTATCGCGGTATTCGACGGATATCCGGATGTGGACCGGACACTGCGATTGGAACGCCTCGGCGTCGATATCGGATCCCATCGCAGCAATGTCATTCTGCCCACCGGATTCGGGCGGCACACCCATGAGGGCCGGTGGTGGGCGCGCGCACCCCAGCGCGACGAATCGCTGCCGCTGTTGTCGGAGGTCGTGGCAGCGGTGGAGCGCACCGCCGGGTGAGCCGTGCGCGCCGCCGCCCGCGCCGCCGGGTCAGGCGAGGGGGAACAGGCAGGCCGTCGCCACGGCGAGCGCCAGGCACGGCATCGGATACGGCAGATGCGCGTACCAGCGCGCCCGCACGATGGTGATCACCGCGCCGACGAAATACAGCACGAGGCCGATGGCGGCGGCCAGGCCGATCGCCGGGATCGCCAGGCCGGCCAGTAACCCGAGTGCGCCCGCGGCCTTGATCGCCGCCAACGGCATCAGCGCCCGGTCCGGTACCCCGTAACTGCGCATATTGCCGCGCACCCAGTCCGGGTTCACGATGTCGACGACGGCCGCCCCGAAGACGACCACAGCGGCGAGGATCGTGACGGTCACGTATGCGGTGTGCATGACACCCTCCTGCTCGTTCGGCGCCCTGATCTGCGATGGTGAAGGTGTGGGCCGAGCCCACGGCGCGGGCGAACAGGGCGAATCCGTCCCACATCGGGTTCGACGTGCGGCGACCGAGAAAGGTGACCGGTGCGCGATCGGGACGAGCTGGCGCGGCGCTTCGAACGACACCGTGACCTGCTGCGCGATATCGCCTATCGCATGCTGGGCTCGCTGAACGAAGCCGACGACGTCGTGCAGGAAGCCTGGCTGCGCCTCGATCGGGCCACGAGCGCGACCGAGACGAAGCATGATGGGCGAGACACGACGGGAGGGGGCGCGGCGGGCAAAGGGGCGTCGGATGACGATGCGGCGGACGGGCTCGAGATCGGCAATCTCGCGGCGTGGCTCACCACCGTCGTCTCGCGAATCTGCCTGGACCAGCTGCGTTCCCGGGCCGCGCGGCGGGAAGAGTTCATCGATCTCGCGAACAGTTCCGTCGCGCTCGACTCCACCGGTGCGGGCCCTCGGCCCCTCTTCGCCGAACCGGAAGCCGAAGCGGTACTGGCCGACTCGGTCGGCCGCGCGATGCTGGTGGTGTTGCGGACGCTGAGCCCGGACGAGCGCGTCGCCTTCGTGTTGCACGACATGTTCGCCGTCCCGTTCGACGATATCGCCCCGATCGTGGGCCGTACCGCGGCGACGACGAAGAAGCTGGCCAGCCGCGCCCGGCAGCGGATGCGCGGCGACACCTCGACGCCCACGGCCGAACTCGACCGTCATCGCGAGGTGGTCGGCGCGTTCCTGTCGGCGGCACGGGCCGGCGACCTCGGCGCCCTGCTCGCGGTCCTCGCACCCGATGTCGTGCGCACCGCGGACCCGGCCGCCCTGCCGCCCGGCATCGCGTCGGTCGTGCGTGGTGCGGCGGCGGTGGCCGAGGAAACCGTGTTGCTGCGCAGCCGTTCCCGGGTCGCGGGCCTCGCGCTGGTCGACGGTCGGCCGGGCCTCGTCGTGGCACCGCGCGGGACACTGGCGGCGGTCCTTCTGCTCACCGTGCGCGAGGACCGGGTGGCCGCCTACGAGGTCGTCGCCGACCCGGTCCGACTGGACGCGCTGACTATCGCGGTCCTGTCGCCCGCGCGCTGACTTCCCGGATTACCGATCGGTAGCCGAATTCGATGTCACCGAATGCTTTTCGCCGTCACGAATCATGTGAACCGGGCTTGCTTCAAAGACTGCTTTCGGATAGAACTGATCCGTTGCAATTCGCAACGTGAAACGCCCTGCATGCCAGCGTATTCAGTATGGCGCGGGGTCGGGAGGACAGGAAAAACAATCATGCGTCGCACAATCGGCATTTTCGGGCGTAGGGCTCTCGTCGCGGCATTGCCGCTGGCCGTCGCGGTGACCTTCGCGGGTGCGGGGGCGGCAACCGCCGAAACCCCGGCTGCCGCTGCCCAGCCGGCGCCCGTCGCTCAGCTGGCCACGGCTCCGCAAGCGGCCCCGATCGCCCGCTTCGCCGCGGCGCCGGTGGCGCAGTCGGCCGCCGCTCCGGCGGGTGAGGCGGCTGCCGCCGCGGAGGTCGCACAGCCGGTGGCGACCGCCGCCGCGCAGGACATCGCCACCAATCCGAATGCGGCCAATCACGATCCGCTCGCCAATGGCGCGGCCGCGGGTGCCGCTGTCGGTGCGGTATTCGGGGCCGTCGTCTGCGCGGTCACCATTGTGGGAATTCCGCTTATTCCGCTGTGCGCTCTGGGTCCCGCTTTCCAGGGCGCCCTCGTCGGTTTGCTGGTGGGCGTCCTCGCACCGGACGCGGTGCCGCAGATTCTGCCCTGATCTCGAAATCCGGCCGATGGTCGGAAATGAAACGACGCCGGCCCGTTCGATACGGGCCGGCGTCGTTTCGTCGTACTCGCCGAGCGTCGGCGCGAATCAACGCTCCAGGATCGCGACCACACCCTGGCCGCCGGCGGCGCAGATGGAGATCAGCGCGCGACCGGAACCCTTCTCCGCCAACTGCTTCGCGGTCTGGGCGACGATGCGTCCACCGGTCGCGGCGAACGGGTGCCCGGCGGCCAGCGAGGAGCCGTTGACATTGAGCTTGGCGCGGTCGATCGCACCGAGGGCGCCGTCCAGGCCCAGGCGCTCCTTGCAGTACTGGTCGGATTCCCACGCCTGCAGGGTGGCCAGCACGACCGAGGCGAACGCCTCGTGGATCTCGTAGTAGTCGAAATCCTGCAGAGTGAGGCCGTTGCGGGCGAGCAGGCGCGGCACCGCGTAGGTCGGCGCCATCAGCAGGCCGTCCGGACCCCAGACGTAGTCGACCGCGGCGACTTCGCTGTCGACCAGGTAGGCCAGCGGCTTCAGGTTGCGCTCGGCGGCCCATTCCTCGCTGCCCAGCAGCACCGCGGAGGCGCCGTCGGTGAGCGGGGTGGAGTTGCCGGCGGTCATGGTGGCGTCGCCGAGCTTGTTGCCGAACACCGGCTTCAGAGTGGCCAGCTTCTCCAGCGAGGAGTTCGGGCGCAGGTTGTCGTCGCGGGTCAGGCCCAGGAACGGGGTGACCAGGTCGTCGAAGAAGCCGCGGTCGTAGGCGGCGGCCATGTTCTTGTGCGAGAGGTAGGCCAGTTCGTCCTGCGCCTCGCGGGCGATGCCGAATTCCTTCGCGGTGATCGCCGCGTGGTCACCCATCGACAGCCCGGTGCGCGGCTCGGCGTTGCGCGGGATTTCGATGCCGACCATGCTCGGGCGCAGCCGGCCGACGAGCTTGACGTAGTCCTTGTTGTTGCGCGCCCGGTTGGCGTCGAGCATCCATTCGCGCATGGATTCGCTCACGCCGATCGGCGCGTCGGAGGTGGTGTCGGTGCCGCCGCCGATACCGGCCTCGATCCGGCCCAGCGCGATCGCGTCGCCGACGGTGACGATCGACTGCAGGCCGGTGCCGCAGGCGAGCTGCAGATCGTGGGCGGGGGTGTAGGGCGACAGCTCGCTGCCCAGCACGCTCTCGCGGACCATGCCGTGTTCGCCGACGCGCTTGAGCACCGCGCCGCCGACGACCATGCCCAGCCGCTCGCCCTGCAATCCGAATCGGCTGACCAGGCCGTTGAGCGCGGAAGTGAACATATCCTGGTTCGAGGCGTGGGCGTAACGGCCGTCGGAGCGAGCGAACGGAATCCGATTACCGCCGAGAACGGCGACAGGCTTGGCCTGCTTGGCCTTCTCGGCCCGGCTGCTCGATGGTGCGGTCTTCGCCGAACGGGCTTTGGTTGTCACTCGAGTCTCCACTGTCTCGTCGGGTTTTCTGGGTCCGGAGCCGGGAATGCCGCATGTTGGGGACGAAGTCGGTACCCGGCCGACTGTACTGCTGGCGGTTCCGTCGGTTTACATTAAACTTACTCTGGAGTAAGTTAATTGTCGACACCGTACCCCGGAGATGTGGGCTACAACGCGCGGGGTAGTGGGGAAATACGGTTACGGCAGACGTTCAGATCGTCCACATACGACACAAGGAGAAGGTAGGAACAGTGGCAGCCAGCAAGAGCAAGGGCGCTCCCAACCTTTACGGTTCGTTCGTCAATTCCGCCCCCGGCGCCTTCCTGGCCGGCAAATTGGGCCTGCCGAAGCCGGAGAAGCTCCGCCGCTACACCCCGGGCGAGCCGGCGCTGCCCGGCCCGGTCCTGCTCGGCGGGAAGGGCCGCGTCGCCGACGCCGCGCGCACCCTGCTGTCGGACTACACCTTCGTCGACGCCCCCACGCAGGGCGTGAAGGTCGGCGCGCTGGTCTTCGACGCCACCGGCATCGGCACCGTGGAGGAACTGTCGCAGCTGTTCGAGTTCTTCCAGCCGGCCATGCGGTCGATCGCTCCCTCCGGCCGCGTGCTGGTCGTCGGCACCACGCCGGAACTCGCGGGCAGCGTCGACGCGCAGATCGCGCAGCGCGCGCTGGAGGGCTTCTCCCGCAGCGTGGGTAAGGAACTCCTGCGCGGCGCCACCGCCAACCTGGTCTACCTGCACCCGGAGGCCGCCGCGGCCGCCACGGGTCTGGAGTCGACCCTGCGCTTCATCCTCTCGGCCAAGTCGGCCTTCGTCGACGGCCAGGTCTTCCGGGTCGGCAAGGACGACAACGCCGCCGCCGGCATCGACTGGACCAAGCCGCTCGACGGCAAGGTCGCGGTGGTGACCGGGGCCGCCCGCGGTATCGGCGCCACCATCGCCGAGGTCTTCGCCCGCGACGGCGCCACCGTGATCGTCGCCGACATCCCCGCCGCCGGCGAGGCGCTGTCGCAGACCGCCAACAAGGTCGGCGGCACGGCGCTCGCGGTCGACGTCACCGCTCCCGACGCTGCGGACAAGATCGCCGAATTCGCGACCGAGCGCTTCGGCGGCATCGACATCATCGTCCACAACGCCGGCATCACCCGCGACAAGCTGCTCGCGAACATGGACGCCGCGCGCTGGGACGCCGTGCTCAACGTCAATCTCGCGGCGCCGCACCGCATTACCGAGGGCCTGGTGGCCAAGGGTGCGCTGAAGGAGGGCGGCCGGGTGATCGACGTGTCCTCGATCGCCGGTATCGCCGGTAACCGCGGCCAGACCAACTACGGCGCCTCCAAGGCGGGTGTCATCGGCATGGTGAACGCCGAGGCGCCCAAGCTGGCCGAGAAGGGCATCACCATCAACGCCGTCGCCCCCGGTTTCATCGAGACCGCGATGACCGCCGCCATTCCGGTCGGCACCCGCGAGGCAGGCCGGCTGCTCAGCTCGCTGCTGCAGGGCGGGCAGACCGTGGACGTCGCCGAGACCATCGCCTACTTCGCCAGCCCGGCCTCGAACGCGGTGAACGGCAACATCGTTCGCGTCTGCGGCCAGGCCATGATCGGAGCCTGACGTGGCAACCCGGACCATCTCGCTGAACGAGCCGCCCAAGACCGGCAGCCTGTACCTCAGGGCCGCCCTGGGTGCCGTTCCGCTGCCGCTGGTGTCGGCGCGCAAGTCCGAGATCCCGGACCGCGCGGTCGAATGGAACGGCGTCCGCGTCGATCCCGACCACCTCGCGGCCTACTGCCACGCGACCGGATTGCGCTTCGGCGACTCCCTGCCGCTGACCTATCCGTTCGTGCTCACCTTTCCCGTGGTGATGCAGCTGGTGGTGGCCCGCGACTTCCCGTTCGTCGCGGTCGGGGCGGTGCACGCGGAGAATCTGATCGAGCGCACCCGCGAGATCTCGGTCAGCGAACCGCTCGACATCCGCGCCCACGTGGAAAATCTGCGGGAACATCCCAAGGGTCTGCTGGTCGATGCGATCAGCGAGATCAGCGTGGGCCGGGAACTGGTGTGGCGGCAGGTCACCACCTTCCTGCACCAGCAGCGCACCTCACTGTCCGGTGGCCCGAAGGCGGCCCCGAAGCCGGACGAGGTGCCTCCGCCGCCGCTGCGCACGCTGAAGGTCGACCAGGCGATGATCCATCGCTACGCGGCCGCCTCCGGCGACCGCAACCCGATCCACATGTCGGCGCTCGGGGCGAAGGCCTTCGGCTTCCCGCGGTCCATCGCCCACGGCATGTGGTCGGCCGCCGCGATCCTCGGCGTGATCGAGGGCCGGGTGCCCGCGAAGACGTCCTACGCGGTGAAATTCGGCAAGCCGATCCTGCTGCCGTCCACGGTCAACGTCTACGCCGACCAGACCGCCGAGGGCTGGGATCTGTCGCTGAAACATCCGAAGAAGGGCTACCCTCATCTGACCGCGACGCTGCGCTGAGCAGCGAACGGCACCCGGACAGCCGCCCACCTTCTCGGCCGCCGCATATCGGATCGCATGGGGGATTCGATATGTGGCGAAGGCGAAAAGGTGGGCGGCTGTCGCCGGTGCGGCCGACGATGCTGCGGCCCGATCAGCAACTGCAGTCGCAGTCGCAGCAATCACAGTCACAGTCGCCGCAACTGCCGCAACAGCCGCAGCAATCGCCACAGCCCTCGCAGTCGCAGCAGTCGTCACAATCGCAGTCGCAGCGCTGTATCCAGGCATTCCGGTGTTCACCGCTGCACGGCCGCCGATGTCCGGCACAGCAGGCGTATCCGGTGCAGTACGCCCCGCAGATGATCCCGACCCCCTGCCAGAAGGTGGGGCGTCGTGGGGGCTCGTGCGGCGGTTCGTCCGAGGGCGGTTGTGGATCACTCGGCGGCCGGTCACCGAACGGCGGCGGGATGTCGTAGGGCTGCTGCGCCGTAATCGCCTCGCCGGTGCGGGAGCGGACTTCGCCGATGCCGGAGCGATGCGGCCGACCCGGTGTCGCTGCGGCTGCCGAGGGGCGAATGTGCCCGGCTGACACGGGGTAGCCCAGCAGCTGTACTGCGGCGTCGGCATCGGCGTCGTCGGAAAATGTTCGGCCGCCGCGTTTTCCGCAGCCGCAGGCAGATTTCGCGTCGCCGCATGTTACGGCCGCGGATCGGCCCAGTTTCCGGACGACGCCGCGCAACGGATCGAGCAGCAGCCAGCGGACGGCGGGAACGTGGGCGAGCTTCGCCTGGTGTAACGCACGGCGGATTTCGGCGTCGGATTCACGCAGCAGGCCGTGCGCCTCTTCGGCGCTCACCCCGCTGGCGAGCAGCGGGTTGAAGCGATTCCGGCGGCGATCGTCGTCCAGATCTTCGATGGCGTCGGCCAGGTGAGCGATGCGGCCGAAATGCCGGCCTGCATCTCGGAGGGCCGGAGTATTCTCCGGTCGGCCCGCCAGCACCGCGCTGTGAGCGAACAGTTCCGCGGCGCACATCTGTGTCGGCTCGGTGAGTGTGGCGAGGAGCGCGGCCGGTGTGGAACCGACTGTCCACGTAACGCTTTCGACGTTGGAGCCCCGGGAGTCGAGCGCGACGGCCCCGCGCCCGTGTGCCGCATGCGAACGCGGTTGCCCGCCGCCCGCCGTGTGAATCTGCACTGCCCGTTCGAGTTCCGCCTGGCGGCCGATCGCGGCGATCAGCGGTTCGATATCCAGCCCGATGTCGGCGGCATTCGCACGCGCCGAGCCGAACCAGCGATCGGCCACCTTCCGCATCGGCCGCCGGGCGAGTGGACCGGCGTCACCGTCGTCGGCATGGTCGCGAATCTTGGCCGCTCCCAGTAAGAGTGACGCGGTGGTCGCCAGCCGCACGCCGGGGGATTCGGCCGCGGCGACCGGGGCCCGCCGCATGCCGCGCAACGCGCACGGTCCGGCCGTGGTTCGCGCGGACTCGCCGGCCTGTGCTTCCGTCAGCACATTCAGCACGATCGCGTCGGTATTGGTCGCGGTGCGGGCCAGGTGGCCGTGCCCGTCGCGCAGACCCAGGCACAGGCCGCACATGTGCGTGCGCCAATCTGCCACATCCAGGCCGTATTTCGCCGCGCTGTGCGCGCACGGCGTGAGAAGTCCGAACAATTCCGCCCCGTAGAATCGGCGGCCGCATCGGCAATCCGGCCGTCTGTGCAATCCGCACTCTGGCAGGTGCCGACAGCGCCGCGCAAGTCCGACCGCGCGATTCGCCGGTGTCTACTCGGCCTTCTTCTTACCGGCCAGACCGCGCCAGGCCAGATTGTCCAGCAGGTCGACCGCGCTGGCGACATCCACTTCGCCGCTGGCGATCCGGTCTGCGATCGCCTCGCCCGCGCCGATCACCGCCACCGCGACGATGTCGAAATCCGTTCCGGGCTCGGCATATTTGGCGCTCGACTCGAGTAGTTTCGCGGTCAGCTCGATGATGCGCTCGCGACTGTTCGCGATCTCGGAGGCGAACGGCTGCTGGCCGAGGGCCTGCCGGTACAGCACCGACCACGAGAGCCGGTTGTTGTCGACATACGACAGGAATGCCTCGAGCCCGGCCCGCAGCTGTTCGTGCGGGGTCAGCTTGGGGTTGCCGGCCACCGCGACGGCCTCGATGAACCGTGCGCTCTCGCGCTGGATGCAGGCCCGGAACAGTTCGTCCTTGGAGCCGTAGTACAAATACAGCATCGGCTTGGAGATCTTGGCCTCGGCCGCGATGGCATCCATCGACGTGTCGTGATATCCCTTTCGGGAGAAGACCTCGACGGCGGCGTCCAGCATCTGCTGCTCACGAACCGCCCTGGGAAGCCGCTTCGTTCCGCCTGCCATCCACACTCCTAGCCCATATCGAAACCCCTATCTTACTCCAAGGTAAGTTTCGGAGAACAACGAATTGCCACCGATTCGCTGAAGCCGGGCTCAGCAGAGGAGCTGGATGCCTTTGTACTTGGCCACCCGCAGGACCGAGTCGTCGACCTGCTTCATGGTCAGTTTTCCGTCGCGAACTTCCTGCTCGAGCCGGTCGAGCACCGAGCTGACGGCGTTCGTGCTGATCCACAGCGCATCGTCCGCGCCGGCCTCCAGGGCGGCGGCGACCGCGTCCTCGATGCCCATCCGGGCCGTGATGGCCGCCATGCCGCTCAGGTCGTCGGTGAAGATCGGGCCGTCGTAGGGCTTGGCGTTGTAACCGGTGCCCTGGCGCAGCAGTGCCATCGCCTCCGGGCTGATACTCGCCGGGACGTTGGGCGAGGTCAGACCGGGAACATCCAGATGGCCGACCATGACCGCGGCACCGGAGTCGATCAGGTTCCGGAACGGCACCAGATCCACCTGCTGCATCTGGTCCAGCGGGGGCGTGCGGACCGCGCCGGTGTGGGAATCGCCCGATCCGTGTCCGTGGCCGGGGAAGTGCTTCATCACCGCGCCGACACCGGCATCGTGCATGGCCCGGATGTAGGTGCCGGCGTATTCGGTGACGACCTGCGGGTCCTGTGAATAGGACCGGTCGCCGATCACCGCGTCGTCGGGCTCGTCGCTGACATCCACGTCGGGCGCGAAGTCGACGGTGATGCCGAGCTTCTTCATGGCCTGACCGCGGGCCAGGCTCTGCTGGTAGTACTCGTCGGTGGACATGGTCTGGGCGGCGACCCGGGCCGACGGCGCCTGCCCGATGAGGTTCTGCAACCGCGACACCCGGCCGCCTTCTTCGTCGATGGTCACCATCAGCGGTGTGCGCGCGGCGGCCTTCACCTGGTCGAGGCCCTGGCCGGACAGCATCGACTGATCGGTCCAGCTGCCGACGAAGATGCCGCCCACCTGTTCCCCGCGCACCACCTGTTCGGCGTCGGCGGCGTTCTTGACGCCCACGGTGAGCAGCTGCGCCAGCTTCTGCCGGGTGGTGAACTGCGCGAGAAAGCCTGCGGCGCAGTCCTGTTGGTTACCGGTGGTGGTCGCGGCGGTGCCACCCGTCGCGCTCGTGGTGCCCGGTGCGGCGCTGGGGCTGGTCGTGGTGGTGGAGCTGGAGCCGCCACCACCGGAGCACCCCGCGAGGGCGACTGCGGCGACTGCGAGAACGATCCCGGCAACGTTGCGCATGGACCGACCGTAGCCGTTCGAGGCGCCGGAACCTACCCGAGACCTACCCGTCTACGTGCCCGGCAGCTCGTTGTGCCCGCCGAAGGCCTTGCGCATGGCCGAGAGCACCTTGTCCGCGTAGAGCGCCTCACCGCGCGAGGAGAACCGCTCGTACAGCGCGGTCGAGAGCACCGGGGTGGGCACGCCCTCGTCGATCGCGGCGTGGATGGTCCAGCGGCCCTCGCCCGAATCCGACACTCGCCCACCGAAGCTGGTCAGGTCGGGATCGGCGTGCAGCGCGGCCGCGGTCAGATCCAGCAGCCACGACGCGACCACCGAACCGCGCCGCCACACCTCGGTGACCTCGGGCACGTCGATGTCGAACTGGTAGTACTCGGGATTTTCCAGCGGGGAGACCTCGGCCGAATGCGCGTCGTCGAGTTCCTTGCCGATATTGGCCTTGTGCAGGATGTTCAGGCCCTCGGCGTAGGCGGCCATCGCCCCGTATTCGATGCCGTTGTGCACCATCTTCACGAAATGCCCGGCACCGGCGGGACCGCAGTGCAGGTAGCCCCGTTCGGCGGGGGAGGGCTCACCGGTGCGACCGGGGGTGCGCTCGGCGGCGTCGACACCCGGCGCGATCGACTCGAGCAGCGGCTCGAGGTGGGCGACCTGCTCGGCCTCGCCGCCGATCATCAGGCAGTAGCCGCGGTCCAGCCCCCACACGCCGCCGGAGGTGCCGATGTCGAGGTAGTGAATGCCCTTGGGCGCCAGTGCCTTGGCCCGCGCGATGTCCTCGTGGTAGCGGCTGTTACCGCCGTCGATGATGATGTCGCCCGGCTCCAGCAGTTCGGCGACCTGGTCGATGACCGCGCCGGTCGCGCCGGCCGGAATCATCACCCAGACCACGCGCGGCTTCTCCAGCAGCGCGATGAAGGCCGGGTAGTCGGTCGCGCCCCGGAAGCTGTCGCCCAGTTCGTCGGTGAATTCCTTGATCTGGTCCTCGTGCCGGGAGTAGCCGACCGCGGTGTGCCCGTCCTTGACGATGCGCCGCACGATGTTGGCACCCATTCGGCCGAGCCCGATCATTCCCAGCTGCATACTCTTCTCCTCGAGTCGTCCGAGCTTCGGCAGGTCCGAGCTCTGCTTGCTGCTGTGCCGCGGCGGGAGACCAGCGCCCTGCACCGCCCTCGCCCTCGATTGTCCCCCCGCTGCCTCGATCGAGAATTTCTCCGGTGTCGAAACGAAACGTGTAACGCCCCGAGCCCCGTCCCGATAATCAGATCGGCTCCGTGCAGTTGCCAGACCCCCGACCCGGCAACCGCACGGAGCCGTCTTCATATCCTCCCGGGCCCCGGATCCCGCACGTCTACAGCGGCGTCCGCATGAGCACGACGTTGTACTGGTTGTGCATGGTCAGCAGGAAGTACAGGTCGCTGCCGGTCTGGTACGGGTAGATCATCGGCGCGTACATGGTCGGCAGATCGCGCACGTCGATCAGCACGCGCGGCGCACTCCACGGGCCCTCCGGATTCGGAGCGGTCCGCATGACGACGGAGTCGAAGGGATCGGTGGTCAGCATCACGTACTGACCCAGATGCGCGTTCCACTGCACCGACAGCTCGCCCACGCCGCCGACGATCGGCTTGGCGGCATTGGCGTCCTTCGGCTTCCACGCGCCGCCGTCCCAGTACTCGTAGGCGTCGATATTGGCGATATCGGCTTCCTTGACCCGCGAGATGAATCCGGGCTGGTTGCGGCCCGCGGGGGTGCCGTACTTGTAGACGTAGCCGCCGGCCTTCAGGAAGGCGTTCTGCTGGAAGCTCTGGAAGCCGTTCTCGTTGCCGCGGCGGGTGGTCGGCAGCTGTGCCCAGGTCTGACCGTCGTCACCGGAGACGGCCAGGGTGGAGAAGTTGGTGTCCCAGTGCCCGTCCGGTCCCCATTCCCGCACCGACATCATCGACATGTACTGCACGCCGTCGACCGAGATGCCCGCGGTCGGAATGAAACTGATCTCGATGCCCGGAATCTTCGGGCTGGGCAGCGGATTGTCCACGAAGCTCGTGTAGTTCACGCCCGCCGACGGGTCGGCACCGGCCGGGCTGCGGAACAGCACGTTCGAGCGCCACGCCCAGATGCTGCCGGCCAGCACGTTCGGCACGCCGAGGCCGGCGGTGTCGCCGTAGGCGGTGATCATCTGCCCGCGCCCGTCGTCCCACATGATGCCGAGGTCGGTGCCCAGCACGTTCTGGTTCTGGGTCCGGTTCGGCGAGGCCATGCCGGTGGCCTGATAGACCGCCTGCGTCGGGCCGGGAAGCTGCGGCAATCCGTTGATGCCGTTCAGCCCGGGAATCGGATTGATGTTGTTCGGGTCGGCTCCGGCCGGCGATGCCGTCAGGCCCAGCAGCGCGACCGCCGCGCACGCTCCGGCCAGGGCGGACAGTCGTCTCATATTCCGAATTCCTTCCATGAGTCGCGCCGTGGGTATTGTGCCTGCCCTCGGCGGACGGCGTGCGGTATGCCGACGAAACGCTCGTCACATCGGCATGGCACGGCGCTGTTCGGTTGTCTCGGTTTATGTATGGCGCACCAGACCCCGGGGCACTCCAGTGCCGTCATTATTACCCGGCCTCGATTCCGGTGCAGGACCGGCGGTCCGGGCGCGCCGTCCGGATCGTGGTCCGGCCTTACGTATTCGCATCCCGGAACGACAGCGGCCCCGCCTCCCGGATGCGAGAGGCGGGGCCGCTGTGTTCACATGGTGATCGAGAAGGCGATCAGAAGGCCGCTTCGTCGAGCTCCATCACGTCGTTGTCCAGGTTGGACAGGATGGTGCGGGTGGCGGTCAGCTCCGGCAGCACGTTGCGGGCGAAGAACTGAGCCACGCCGACCTTGCCGTTGTAGAAGGCCTCGTCGGAGCCGGTGGCGCCGTTGTCGAGCGCCTTGATGGCGACCTCGGCCTGACGCAGCAGCTGCCAGCCGATCAGCAGGTCGCCCACCGCCATCAGGAAGCGGACCGAACCCAGGCCGACCTTGTACAGCTCCTTGGCGTCCTGCTGCGCGCCCATCAGGTGACCGGTCAGGGTGGCGGCCATGGCCTGCACATCCTCGAGCGCGGTCGCCAGCAGCTTGCGCTCGCCCTTCAGGCGGCCGTTGCCGGCCTCGGACTCGATGAACTTCTGCAGCTGGCCGGCCACGTGGGCCAGCGCCACGCCGCGGTCGCGGGCGATCTTGCGGAAGAAGAAGTCCTGCGCCTGGATGGCGGTGGTGCCCTCGTACAGCGAGTCGATCTTCGCGTCGCGGATGTACTGCTCGATCGGGTAGTCCTGCAGGAAGCCGGAGCCACCGAAGGTCTGCAGCGAATCGGTCAGGTACTGGTAGGCCCGCTCCGAACCGACACCCTTGACGATCGGCAGCAGCAGGTCGTTGACACGGAACGCGAGGTCCTTGTCGGCGCCGGAGACCAGCTGAGCGATGTCCTCGTTCTGGTGCGCGGCGGTGTAGAGGTAGATCGCGCGCAGGCCCTCGGCGTAGGCCTTCTGCATCATCAGCGAGCGGCGCACGTCCGGGTGGTGGGTGATGGTGACGCGCGGAGCGGTCTTGTCGGTCATCTGGGTCAGATCCGCGCCCTGCACCCGCTGCTTGGCGTAGTCCAGCGCGTTCAGGTAACCGGTCGACAGAGTCGCGATGGCCTTGGTGCCCACCATCATTCGGGCGTTCTCGATCACGTCGAACATCTGCGCGATGCCGTTGTGGACCTCGCCGACCAGCCAGCCCTTGGCCGGGACGCCGTGGCCGCCGAAGGTGACCTCACAGGTGGCCGAGACCTTCAGGCCCATCTTGTGCTCGACGTTGGTGACGAACACGCCGTTGCGCTCGCCCAGGGTCTGGGTCTCGAAGTCGAAGTGGAACTTCGGCACGAAGAACAGCGACAGGCCCTTGGTGCCCGGTCCGGCGCCCTCGGGGCGGGCCAGCACCAGGTGGAAGATGTTCTCGAACATGTCGTCGGAGTCACCGGAGGTGATGAACCGCTTGACACCCTCGATGTGCCAGGAGCCGTCCTCCTGCTGGATGGCCTTGGTACGGCCGGCGCCCACGTCGGAACCGGCGTCGGGCTCGGTCAGCACCATGGTGGCGCCCCAGTTGCGCTCGACGGCGATCTCGGCCCACTTCTTCTGCTCGTCGGTGGCGTTGTTCCAGAAGATCTGGCCGAACGGGCCACCGGCGGCGTACATCGCGACGGCCGGGTTCGCGCCCAGGATCATCTCGTTGAGGGCCCAGACCACCGAACGCGGTGCGGGCAGGCCGCCCAGCTCCTCGTTCAGACCGACCTTGTTCCAGCCGGCCTCTTGGTAGGCCTTGAAGGACTTCTTGAACGACTCCGGGATGGAGACGCTGTGGGTGGTGGGGTCGAACACCGGCGGGTTGCGGTCGGAGTCGGCGAAGGACTCGGCGACCGGCCCCTCCGCCAGGCGGCGTACCTCGTCGATGATGTTCTTGACCGTGTCGGTGTCCAGGTCACCGTAGGCGCCGGAATCCAGCACCGAGCCGATGCCCAGCACCTCGAAGAGGTTGAACTCCAGGTCGCGGACGTTGCTCTTGTAATGGCCCATCTCTGTTACTCACTCTCCGTTGAGTCGGTGCGGGTCGGTGTGTGCCGTTCCCGCCCATGTGTCTCCACACCGGGTAGTCGAACGGAATATCCGCCTTCTACTCGCGGGTAACTTACACCGTATATTACCGATGAGTAATGGGCTTGGAAAGCGCTGACCGGGCGATGTGACGCGATGAACACCCGGTGGCCGCCTCACCGCAATCACCCGCGGCGGGTGAGGTGCCGGCGGGCGGGCGCGGACAAGGTTTCGGCAGGGTAGTTCACCTGCGCCGAAGGAGGCCGCTGTGCCGGATTCGAAGCCGAACATTCTGGTGATCTGGGGCGACGACATCGGGATCACCAATCTCAGCTGCTACAGCGACGGTCTGATGGGCTATCGCACGCCCAACATCGACCGGCTCGCCGAGGAAGGCATGCGGTTCACCGACTCCTACGGCGAACAGAGTTGTACGGCCGGGCGGGCCTCCTTCATCACCGGGCAGAGTGTCTATCGCACCGGGATGAGCAAGGTCGGGGTGCCCGGCGCGGGCATCGGTCTGTCGCCGGAGGATCCGACCATCGCCGAACTGCTGAAACCGCTCGGCTACGCGACCGGGCAATTCGGCAAGAATCACCTCGGCGACCTCAACAAATTCCTGCCGACGGTGCGCGGGTTCGACGAGTTCTTCGGCAACCTCTACCACCTGAACGCGGAGGAGGAACCCGAACTACCGGACTATCCGCACAAGGACACCTATCCGCGGCTCTACGACCTGCAACGCCCGCGCGGGGTGCTGCACTCGTGGGCGACCGACGAGGACGACCCCACCGAGGACCCGCGCTTCGGGCGCGTCGGCAGACAACGCATCGAGGACACCGGCCCGCTGACCAAGAAGCGGATGGAGACGATCGACGAGGACGTGGCCGAGGCCTGCGTCGATTTCATCACCCGCCAGCAGCGCGCGGGCACGCCGTTCTTCGTCTGGCTGAACTTCACCCACATGCATCTGCGCACGCATACCAAGCCGGAAAGTGTCGGGCAGGCGGGAGTCTGGCAGTCGCCGTACCACGACACGATGATCGACCACGACCGCAATGTGGGCCGCGTGCTCGACGCCCTCGACGAGCTCGGGCTGGCCGACAACACGATCGTCATCTACAGCACCGACAACGGCCCGCACGCCAACACCTGGCCCGACGGCGCGACCACCCCGTTCCGCAGTGAGAAGGACACCAACTGGGAGGGTGCGTTCCGGGTGCCGCAGGTGATCCGCTGGCCGGGCCACATCGCCGCCCGTTCCGTATCCAACGACATTGTGCAGCACCACGATTGGCTCCCCACCCTGCTCGCCGCGGCCGGCGAACCCGATATCGTCGACAAGCTGAAACAGGGACATCCGGTGGGGGACAAGACGTTCAAGGTCCACATCGACGGCTACAACCTGTTGCCCTACCTCACCGGGGCGGCCGAACACAGCCCGCGGCGCGGCATGGTCTATTTCTCCGACGACTGCGATGTGCTCGGAATACGGTTCGAGAACTGGAAGATCGTGTTCATGGAGCAGCGCAAGCAGGGCACGCTGGGAATCTGGGCAGAACCCTTCACCCCGCTGCGGGTACCGAAACTGTTCAATCTGCGCACCGACCCTTTCGAACGGGCCGACGTCACCTCCAACACCTATTGGGACTGGTTCCTCGACCACGACTACATCGCCTTCTACGGGACGGCCATCGCGACGGCATTCCTGGAGACGTTCAAGGAATTTCCGCCGCGTCAGGAACCGGCGTCGTTCACCATCGATCACGCCGTCGCCAAACTGCACGACTTCCTAGCCCGGGACTGACGATGGCGGTGTCGCTGGAATCGTGGAACGACGGTGAAACCACCTCGGCCATCGTCGATTTCGTCGCTCGCGTCACCGATCGTGACGGGCCCGGATATGTCGAACCGTCCGCGCGGATCGCGGTATTCGACAACGACGGCACCCTGTGGTGTGAGAAGCCGATGCCGATCCAGCTCGATTTCACCATCCGGCGATTGGCCGAAATGGCCGAGCAGGAGCCGGAATTGCGCACGCAACAGCCCTGGCGCGCGGCGTACGAGCAGGATCTGCAGTGGCTCGGCGCGGCGATGGTCAAGCACTACCACGGTGACGACGACGATCTGAAGTTGTTGATGGGCGCGGTAACTCGTGCGTTCGGTGAGATCACCGTCGAGGACTACGACGCTCGAGTGTCGGCATTCTTCTCCCGGGCCGCCCACCCGACCCTCGGGCGCCCGTATCACGGCTGTGGTTTCGTGCCGATGGTCGAATTGCTGTGGTATCTGCGCGACAACGAATTCACCACCTACATCGCCTCCGGTGGCGATCGGGATTTCATGCGCCCGGTCGCCGGTGATCTCTACGGGGTGCCGCCGGAACGGGTGATCGGTAGTGCGCTCGGGCTGACCTACCGGGAACGAGAGGGCCGCAGCGACCTGCTCTACAAATCCGCGATGGATTTCTTCGACGACGGGCCGGAGAAACCGATCCGGATCTGGAGCCGGATCGGCCGCCGTCCCATCCTGTCGGTCGGCAATTCCAACGGTGATCTGCCCATGCTGTCGTTCTCCGAACTCGCGGGCGCGCCGTCGCTGCGCATGCTCATCCTGCACGACGACGCGGAGCGGGAATTCGACTACGTCGCCGGTGCCGAGAATGCGCTCGAGCACGCGCGTCGCAACGACTGGACGGTGGTCAGCATGAAAAATGACTGGGCGCAGATCTTCACACCCGATTCGTAGGAACGGCCCGTGAATACATCGATCGCCACCGACGTGCGGCAGATACCCGCGCAGACCTTCACGATGGGTTCGGACCGCCACTATCCGGAGGAGCGTCCCGCCCACCGGGTCGCCGTCGACGCCTTCGCCATCGAAACCCGGCAGGTCACCAACGCCCAATACGAGCACTTCGTCGCGGAAACCGGATACCGCACCGTCGCCGAACGCCCACTCGATCCCGCCGACTTCCCGGGAGCGCCGGTCGAGAACCTGCAACCCGGCTCGATGGTGTTCCGCCGGACCGCCGGCCCGGTGGACCTGCGGCATCTGAACCTGTGGTGGCGCTGGACGCCCGGCGCCTCGTGGCGGCATCCGGAGGGGCCGGGGTCGTCGATCACCGACCGGGCCGACCATCCGGTGGTGCATATCGCGCACGAGGACGCCGCCGCCTACGCGGCATGGCAGGGCCGGGCGCTGCCGACCGAGGCGCAGTGGGAAGCCGCGGCCCGCGGCGGCGTGGAGGGAGCCGAATACACCTGGGGCGAGGAGGGCGAAACGGGCGAGGAGCGCCTGGCCAACTACTGGCACGGCCGATTCCCGTGGCGCCCCGATCCCGGTTACGGTCACACCGCTGCCGTCGGTTCCTATCCGCCCAACGACTACGGCCTGTTCGACATGGCCGGCAACGTGTGGGAATGGACCGACGACTGGTATGCCGAACGTCATCCGGGCGGCGGCGGATGCTGCGTCCCGCGCAACCCGCGCGGTGGGGATCGGCAGCGGAGTTTCGATCCACGCCAGCCGCAGTTCCGAGTGCCGCGCAAGGTGATCAAGGGCGGTTCGTTCCTCTGCGCCGACAGCTACTGCCGCCGGTACCGGCCCGCGGCACGACGCCCGCAGATGATCGACACCGGAATGAGCCATATCGGCTTCCGGTGCGTGGCCGCGGTGAGTTGAACGGCGATTACCGTGGACCGCGTGCGCATCGAGACGACTGCGGGGGATGCCGAGGTGGAGATCGAGCGGGGTACCGGCGATCGTTTTCTGCTCTTGCTCACCCACGGCTCCGGCGGCGGGGTGGAGGCCGGGGATCTGCTGGCGGTGCGCGATCGCGCGGTAGCGCTGGGCGGGGTCGTCGCGCGGGTGATCCAGCCGTATCGCGTGGCCGGTCGGCGCGCGCCGGGATCGGCGGCGGTGCAGGATGCGGCCTGGCTCGAGATCGTCGCCGCCCTGCGGGCGCGGGTACCCGGCGTACCGCTGATTCAGGGCGGTCGCAGCAACGGCGCCCGGGTCGCCTGCCGGACGGCCGTGGAAGCGGACGCGAAAGGTGTGCTGGCACTGTCCTTCCCCCTGCATCCGCCCGGCAAGCCGGAGAAGACGCGGCGTGACGAACTGGTGGCAGCGTCCGCGCACGTCGACGTGGTGGTGATCAACGGTGAGCGCGACCCGTTCGGCATTCCGGATGCCTCCGACGCCGCTGAGGTGAAAGTCGTTCCCCGCCAGCCGCATTCCTTCCGCGCCGGTTTCGATCTGATCGCGCAGACGGTGGAGCCGTGGCTGCGCCGATGGGCGGACGACGAGTGATCGGCGAGTAGTCCCGCGCCGGATTGCTACCGAGCTGCCGGCCGGGCGAACGCGGTGGTGCGAAAACACCTGCGAACCATCGAATCTCAGCATCCATCTCCGGGAATACCCCGATGTCGTCGCGCCGCCGCGGGGGGTAATTTCGACCGCGGTCGGGATTTCGAGAGGAGAGTGATCCATGATCGCAGGTCCGATTCGCACCGCTCGCCGTCCCGTGGCCGGTGTCGCCTTGGCTGTCCTCGCCGCGACCGGTATCGCGGTCGCCGGTGCGGGGGCGGCCGAGGCGAGCGTTCCGTGTGGCGCGGCCCCGCCGTGCAGCGCCGACGGCTTCGGCTCCGACGGGTTCAACGCCCAGGGTGTCGACCGGTTCGGCCGCGACCGCTCGGGCTTCGATCGGTCGGGATACGACTCGCTCGGTTACGACCGGTTCGGATACGACCGATTCGGCCGTGACCGATTCGGCCATGACCGATTCGATCACCCCCGGGCGGATCCGCCCGCACAGTCCCACGGACCGGCGCCGCTACCCACCGGCAGCGCCGGACTGTGAGGCGTCGCCACCCCGGATCACGCGTCCGGGGTGGCCGTCGCTTGTTCCTCCAGATCGGGCACGGTCGCGGTGGCGACCACGAGGGCGTCGATGGCGTCGCATCCCTCGGTCTCGCGCAGTACCCGCTGCGCGGTGTCGATCCGGATATGTTCTGCCGCAGTCAGATCCGCCACCACGTCGTCTGGAGTGAACAGGATCGCCGGATCCTGCGGTCCACCGTAACCGTCGGCGATGTTGGTGGTGTCGTGGCCGAGGACGAGGAGGGTGCCACCCGGGCTCAGCCGCTCGGCCGCCGCGAGCAGCATGCTGCGCCGCTGTCCGGCCGGCAGATGAATGTAGACGGCGAGAATCAATTCGAACGGGCCGTCGATTCCCGCACCGGCCAGATCGGTGACGTCCGCGCATTCCCAGTCGATCCTGCTGCGCACCGAACGCGACAGTCGCGAGGCGACCGTGCGTCCCTTGTCGATGCCGACCTGGGAGAAGTCGACCGCTCGCACCTGCCAGCCGTGCGTGGCCAGCCACAGCGCGTGCCGCCCCTCGCCACACGCCAGATCCAGGGCACGCGGCAATTCGGGGGGAGCTTCACCGGGCGCATCGGGCGCCAGCCGGACGCGGCGCTCCAATCCGAAGATGTGTTCCACCACCGTCGCATTCGGCGGCGCGCCCCAGACCAGTTCGCTCTGCGCATAGCGCTCGTCCCACTCGGCGGCGTCCATGGGGCGAGTTTATCGGGTAGCGGGTCGCCGCCCGCGGCACCGCCGCACCGGTGCTGCGCTCAGGTGTCCAAAAGGCCACGGCACCAACAATTTTCGGGGTGTCTTTCCGGGAGGACCCTGATGTGCGACGCCGGGCACGTACCTACCGTGTGGACCGGTCGGGCTTTCGAGAGGAGAACATTTCCGTGGTTACAGTGTTTCGCCCACGGCTCGTCGAGCGCAGGCGTGCAGTGGTCGTCGTCGCCGCGCTGGCCGCGACGGCCGGGATCGGCCTCGCGGCCGCGGGCACGGCAGGTGCGGCCGGGCCGAATGTCGCCCTGACGCCCTGTAGCGTCGGCGATTTCGGTTCCGACGGATACGACAGTGACGGTTTCAATCGTTTCGGAGAGGACCGTTTCGGATACGATCGCGACGGCTACGATCTGTTCGGTTACGACCGTTTCGGAAAGGATCGATTCGGGCACGACCGTTTCGACGACGACCAGGCCGGAACGGGAAACGCGCCGGCGCCGTCCACCGGCAGCGCGGGACTGTAGCGTAAGGGCCGGAGTGCCCCGCTGACAGGCGGGGCGCTGCCGCTCCGGCTCCCGGTGCCGTCGTCGACTACGAATTACAGCGTCGTTCGCATGAGAATGACGTTGTACTGGCTGTGCACCGTGGTGAGGAAATACAACTCGCGGCCGGTCTGGTACGGGAAGATCGACGGGGCGTACGCGGTGGGCAACTCACGCGTATCGATCAGCACCTCCGGCTCACTCCACGGCCCCTCCGGGGAGGACGCCCGGCGCATCACAACCGAATTCCACGGATCGGTGGTCAGCATGACGAACTGCCCGAGGTAGTCGTTCCACATCACCGACATCTCGCCGACGCCGCCGGTGATCGGGCGTGCGGCGTTCACATCGTTCTTGCGCCAGGCCCCGCCGTCCCAGTACTCGTATTCACCGAGATTCTGGATGTCGTTCTCCCGCACGCGCGCGACGTAGGCGAAGTGATTGCGGCCCGACGGCGTGCCGTATTCGTATACCCAGCCGCCGCTCTTCACGAAGGCGTTCATCTGGAAGTTGGCATTGCCGCCCTCGTTGGGCCGGCGGGTGAAATCGAGGTCGGCCCAGGTTTCCCCGTTGTCGGCCGAGGCGGCCAGACCGGAGTAGTTGGTGGTCCACTGGCCGACGTCGTCCCAGCTCTTCACCGACATCAGGCTCATGTACTGCACGCCGTTCACCGAGATTCCCGCGGTCGGGATGCGGCTGATCTCGATGAACGGAATCTTGGGGCTCGGAATCAGGTCCCGCGCCTGGCCGAACACGTCGCGCACGGCGCTGTCGAAATAGATGCCGCCCGAGGGATCCTGGGTGTGACTGCGCACCAGGATATTGCTGCGCCACGCCCAGAAGCTGCCGGCCAGCAGATTCGGCAGCCCCAGCCCGGCGGTATCGCCGAAGGCGGTGAGCATCTCGCCGCGGCCGTTGTCCCACATGATTCCCAGGTCGGTGCCGAGGACGTTGTAGTTCTCGGTGGCGTTCGGGCTGGCCATTCCGGTGACCTGGAATATCGCTCGGGAACGCCCGGCCAGATTCGGTAATCCGGTGGTGCCGTTGAGAACCGGAATCGGATTGATGGCATTCGGGTTGGCGGCCGCCGGCGCGGTCATGGCCAGAAGCACGGCCGAGGCGCCCGCTATCGCGGACAGCAGGACGGATACGGTCTTGGACAAATGCAGCCCTTCCCGTTCTCGCCGATGCGCCCCCATTCACCGGCTTCGCTGGCAAAGTGTGAAAATGCTAACAGCGAATCACCGGTGAATGGGTTTCCCGCTCGCGCTTTCGGGTAAGTCCCGGGTCGGCCGTGTCTGCTTTGTCGAATCTACCGACGGCCGAGCGCTTGCCGTACCAGAAGTGGTATCTGCGTCGCCCGTTCGATTCCGAGGGTGCGGCGAGTCCCCGCGTGCCAGGTGCGCTCGAACAATTGTTTGGCGGCGGCGACGGCGGGTGCCGGGCGGGCCGCGATGCGATCGGCCAATTTCTCGGCATCGGCGCGCGGATCCTCGCTCACCTCGGTGATCAGTCCGATTCGGGCGGCATAGGCGGCGTCGACGGGATCGGCGGTCAGGGTCAGCAGGAGGGCCTTGTCCGCGCCGATCAGGCGCGACAGCGTGACCGCGCCCGACATATCCGGAACGAGGCCGTGCGCGACTTCCATCACGGCGAAATCGGAATCCGGTGTGGCGAAACGGAAATCGGCGGCCAGAGCCAATTGCAATCCGCCGCCGAAACAATGGCCGTGCACCGCCGCGATCACCGGTTGCGGCAGCCGCCGCCACGCCCAGCAGGCTTCCTGAAAAGCGTTGGTGCCCAGCCACGGTAAGGGCAGGAAATTGCGCACGATACTCAGCGGGTCGCCGGTTGCCTTCGCGATATCGAGACCGCTGGAGAAACTGGGCCCGTTGCCGGCGAGGATCACGGCGCGAATCTCGTCGCGCTTTCCGATCACCCGCGCCACACGGACGAGATCGTTCAACATCTCGATGGTGAGCCCGTTGTGTTTGTCGGGCCGGTCGAGTTCGACGTAGGCACGATCACCGTCGAAGGTCAGGGATACGTCGCTCATCGCTCACTCCGTGCTGATCGGGTCGGCCCGCCCGGTTACCCGCCGGTAGGCACTTGCTCGAGGATTATCTTCGCGCATCCGGCCGGGTCGTCGTAGAACGGGGTGTGGCCGCTGCCCGGCAGGGTGATGTGCCGGGCCTGGGGGAGCCATTGCCGGGCCCGCCGGCTCTGGGTCCGATAGGTGAGCAGAATGTCGCGGTTGCCCCAGGCGATCGTGACCGGGATGCGGGCCAGGCGGCCACCGTCGCGCAGCCGCGCCTGATCGAAAGAGGCCAGAGCCGAACGGAATCCAGGGGCATGGAGGACGCCGTCCACGGTCTCGACCGCGGTTCGGCCGTCCAGCGCCCACGGCCGGCCGAACACGATGCTCAGGAAGGCGGTCCGCCCGGCCGGTGTGCCGAGGATGGCGGGCAGCTGCGCGCGCAGTCGCCGGCCCAGGGTGGCCGCACGGCCCAGCGCCTGCTGACACCAGATGCGCCCGGCATCGGACCAGAAGCCGATCGGTGAATACGCGGTCACCGAACTCGCCGCTCCGCGTGCGCCGAGGTTCAGCGCGATCAGACCGCCCATGGAGTTGCCGGCGAGGTGCGGTCGGTCCAGGCCCTGTTCGGTGAGGAACGCGTGCAGCGCGTCGGTGAGGGTGTCCACCGTGGTGTGCGGGAGCGGGTCCGACCCGCCGAATCCGGGAAGGTCGACCGCGATCACGTCGAAGTGGGCCGCCAGCGTGTCGATGACCGGTTCCCACACCTGCCAGCGACTGCCGACGCCGTGGATCAGGACCAGCGGTTCACCGGTGCCGACCCGGTGATGGTTCAACATCATGACGAAACTCCCGCACCGAGACTCGGACGCGACCAGGAACGCAGACACCCTAGCAATCATTGGCGTTACGCCAACAGATGTCGCCGCAATCGCGGCCGAGGGATCTGCGAGCGGCGCCTTTGTGAACGCTCCGTGTTCGCACCACTCGGACTGTTGTCCGGCCGCGTGATGCGGCAGTATCACCTCCGCGGTTCGTGTCCGGTTGCGCCGGAACGCGCCATAGCTGATACGCCTGAGAATTGAGGAACAGTTGAGGATTTCGCTGATCGCCGCCGTCTGCATCGCCCTGCCGCTTCTGGGTGCGTGCGGTTCCGACAAGGGTTCGGAGCCGACCATCACCCAGGCCGACCTGTCGAAATCCCTGCAGTCCAGCGGCCTCAAGGATGCGAAACTCGCCGATTGCGCCGCCAAACTCTATGTGGACGAAGGCATTTCGCAGGACGGCCTGCGTAAGATGACCAAGCCCGGCAGCAATGCCCAGGTGGCCGACGGTTCGATGGGCGGCCTGAGCAAGGAGGACTCCGACAAGGCGCGTGCGGCGACCCAGAAGATCGCCACCACCTGCGTCGCGTCGCCGCAGTAGGTCCTCGGCACGATCACCGAGCGCTCGACGAGTTCGCCGCGGCTACCGCGCCCGGACCGTTCTACCGTGGGGGTATGGCTACAGCGGAGTACCAGCACCTGCTCGTCGAGCGCAACGGTGAAACCGTTCGCATCACCATGGATCGGCCGGACCGGCGCAATGCGCTCTCGGCCGATCATCTGCGGGAGCTACTGTCCGCATTTCGCTGGGCGGGCGGCAGCGATGCGAGCGGGATCGTGCTGGCCGCGAACGGCCCCGTCTTCTCCGCCGGGCACGATTTCGCCGATGTCGCCGCCCGCGACCTGCTCGGTGTGCGCGACCTGCTGACCCTGTGCACCGAGGTCATGTCGACCATCGAATCCGTGCCCCAGGTCGTTGTCGCGCGCGTTCACGGCCTGGCCACGGCCGCCGGATGCCAGCTGGTCGCCTCCTGCGACCTCGCGGTCGCCGCCGAATCGGCCGGTTTCGCTCTCCCGGGTGGCAAGGGCGGTTGGTTCTGCCACACTCCGGCCGTTCCCGTGGCTCGGGCCATCGGCCGCAAACGCCTGATGGAACTCGCCCTCACCGGCGATCCGATCGATGCCCGCACCGCCGCCGACTGGGGACTGGTCAACCGGGTCGTCCCCGACGCCGATCTCGACCAGGCGGTCGCCGAGCTGCTCACCAGGGCGACCCGGGGCAGCCGGGCGAGTAAGGCGCTGGGCAAGCGCACGCTGTACGCGCAGCTGGACCGTCCGGAGGACGACGCCTACACGATCGCGCTCGAAGTGATGGCCGCCGCGTCCCAGCTGCCGGGCGCACGCGAGGGTATGGATGCCTTTCTGGCCAAGCGCACGCCGATCTGGCCGGACTAGGCCGGGCAGTCGGCGGGGGCGCCGATTCGGCTCCGACGAGGCCGAATCGGCGTCGGTCTAACGACCCGCGGTATTCGGGTCCTGCTGGGCGAGCACGAAGGTGCCCTGCCCGTCCGGGCCCAGCCCGGTGTCGAGAATCTTGTCGTCCAGGAAGTCGACGACCTGCTCGTCGAGGAAGACGCGCGGGCCTTCCGCGTTGAGCACCTGATCCTGCTCCGACGGCCCCGCGGCTACAGCGAGCTGCAGGGTCTCGGCGCCGTCGTTCGAGGAGATGCGCAATCCCGCATCGTCGGGCATCCCGTCCGCGGAGGTGATGGTGCGAACGGCCTCGATGGCAGTGGGCGTGAGCATGAGCATCTGTCCGGTTTCCTTCCGCCGTCGTCACAAAGTCACGGTCGGTGCGATCACATGCCGTGGACCGGCCCTTCGACCCGGCCCTCGGACGTCCACGGCACCCGGCACCTACGGAGGGGTAGCCACGATCCGGCTCGCCTAACCTTTCCGCCGGAATCGACCCGGTACGCGGGTTCGGTCGTCTCCGGTCCACGCGGTAGGTGGCAACCTGTGCGTCCACCGCCGCGGTGCGGTGGATCGAGTGATGTTCGGCATCGACCGATGCGCCCGTCGACCAAGACCCGGACTTCGGCCGCCGATTGCTCAACGGCGAATGCTTCTGCGGGACAGGGAATTTCGCGGGGGAGAAAGAGAGCCGGTGACGGGAATCGAACCCGCACTCTCAGCTTGGGAAGCTGATGTTCTACCACTAAACTACACCGGCCGGTGCGTGAGGCACTGCAGAGAAGATAGCAGAGGCCGTCCCCGAGGGCGCAACTTCCCACCTAGAACGAGCCTGACCAGTGTGGACCGGTCGTCGGAAATCCCAGCGGCGAGTTGTGCCACGCTCACTGCGTCGGTCGTGTTCGGCGGCGTTCGGCGGCGTTGGGTCGCTCTTGATCGGTTCGAGTTCCCCGAAATCTCCCCACTGCTAGCGGGTTTCAGCCCTCGACGTGGGACGTCTTGGAGTGGGCGGTGGAGCGTTGAAAAAAAGATCACACTCTGCGGATCGTCACCGGGAAGCCTGTGCCGAATCGGCTAGCGAATATCTAGCAACTCGCCTGACCAGGCGAAACGCCAGATGGTGGCGAATAGCCTTGTTGCCGTGTCGGTGTATTGCGTGTTGACTGCCGTGCAGTTCCCCGCAGGCGCCCGTCTGTTTGCGAGTGACAAGCAAATAAGAAGCCCCTCATCGGACTTGGACAACCGATGAGGGGCGAATTACCAGGAAGAAGGGACCTTCCCGGAATGAGTGATGATACTCCCGTAGTGCCCAGAACGACACACTCGCTGCGCGATAGGATCGCCGGCTACCGGCCCACGCCGTTGCAGGCCTCCGTAGCAGTTACCTTGTTCGTCTCGTGGAAGTCGTTTCAGCTGTCCTTCTCTGCGCTCGTTGGGCTGGCTGTCAGAAATCACGTCGAGCCCGACTTGGCGTCGAATGTACCGTTGGCCCTAGAAGGGTTGACCATTGGTGCGGTAATTGCGACTACCCAGTTCAGAATGAAGTCACTCGCATGGTGGTACGCGTCGACTCTCATCCTGCTCATGTCGCTTACCTCAGTAGCTGGGAATGTAGAGTTCGCACGCGAGAATGGCGGTGGCTCAGTGGCTTGTGTAATTCATGGTGGCATGCCACTCGTGCTGTTGTTTTCTGTTCACCTAACTCTTTTGCTCTGGGAGAAGGCTCGGACGGCAGTTGTGGCGCCGAGTAGGGACTGGGCTCACGTCTCCATGGCGCCATCAACGGCCAGCTTCGGCTCTATTGATGTCGACGAGGCGCTCCGTCCGGAGTTCGGTGCGGCAAGTCCGGCTTGAATTCGCCCGGCCGGTTTCGCGTCGTTCACGATGGAGGCCTCCCGTTCAAAAAAGGCTTCTCGTTGTCTGGGAATGGGCGCAACTCGCATGCATGTCGCGACCCGCTCGACCACAGATTCCGGTGTGCTTGGCCGGGGACCACCAGTCTGCCCCAGATGGTTCCTCGATGAGGCCCAATGTCGGCGCGGAACAGGTCAATCGTTGAAGTGTTGGGCAGGCCTATCAGATGGAAGAACGATCCGAGCGTGGATTGCATGTTGCGGACGGCGATTCGGCAACGTCTGTCAGTCGGCTACGCCTTCCCGTCGGACGTGGCGGTTGGAGCTCCCGCCTGGTACGTAGTGCTCGGCCTGGTGTTCGTTGACTCCTACCATTGCTAGCCTGCGGAAGCGTGCTGCGTTCCGGCGTCGCCGTAATTGGCGGCACGGTTATCTGCCGGATAATCTCGTTAACATTTTCGGCTGAGAACCTCAGTTTCCGGCCACACCTCAAGTGTGGAATACGCCTATGCCGAGCCGCCTCCTCAAGCCAGTTTTTAGAGATTCGCAGCGCTGTTGCGACCTCGTTTGGTTCGTAGAGTTGTGGTAGCGGGGTGCCCGAAGGAATACCGCTCATCGCTCATCGCTCCGGAAGCATTGGCTGCGCCGTTTCACCGAGGACGAGCGTGAAATTCGCTTAGCGGGCTGACCGGGGATATGCTTTTTGATCGCAAAGTTGCATAGGTTGTCCGCAATTCTGTGGAGGGGCACGGTTATCTCGTACGAACGTTGATTGGAGCGGTCGGTCATGACGACGCTGACGGTTCGGTCGCGCGACACGTGGGGCTCGCCGGCTAAGCGCCGAGTCATATTGCCTCGCTCTTCCAGCTCTTCGCGGATGGCCAGGGCGGCGGCGGCAAGCAGTTCGCGATGCTGTCTATCTCTGTGAGCCACGCTGACTCGAGTGAGGTCTGGCGTTAGGGTTATCTTGGTATAGCCGGAAATCAGCTCGAACCGTGGTTTCGCCTTGGTGGTCCCTGCCATTGTTCACTCTCCCCTTCGGCCGTCTTGTTGACATTGCTGTCATGGTCCTGCGTAGCCGACGGTGAGGTTCAGTAGCTGTTGGACGGCGGTGATGACGGAAGTCGGCCACTACGTCCGATCGTAGTGAGCGAATGTTTATGCGTCTACATAAACGTACATAAACAATTTTACTCGCCGTCTGTTTGGACGGCCCGATCCATGCTGGTCCTTTCTTGCTCGTGGAATGCAGCCTTGGGCACCAGCACACTGCAGCAACGGTCTTGTCCTGTCAGAGACGGCGCGCAAGCGCGGCGGACTTTCGCGATGATCGTCGCTTCGCCTACGGATTACCCGGGGCAGGGCGTATGGATCCCGTTCGAGGCTGGAGCTCTCGTGCGTGGGCGCCAGCTCGATTTCTGCGCTGACCGATCGGGCTCAGGAGTGCCGGTCTGGTCAGGGTCGATTCCGCGCGACGGACGCGGTGTGATTGTGCCGATCTTTCCGCAGCGGGCGCTGTCCTGTCGCAGGCTGCCCTTTTGACACATCACCGTCGACGCGAGAGCGGAAGGGCCGCAAGCAGCTCGGAGTGTAAGCAAGATCCATTTGGACTGTCGGATCGCCCGATGCCACCGGGGAAAGAGGCCCCGGTGGCACCTTGAACTTGAAGTGTCGCTGACGCGGGGATGCAGGTCATATGCCAGCGTCGTCGCCGTCTGTCATCAGCTTGTGCTCACGTCGTGAGACTAGAGCTCGCTAAGCTCGAAGTAGCCCTGATCTGCATAAATGTGCCGCGGCATGTCGGGCCCTTCCTTGGCGAGTTGCGCCATTCTCTCGCGGAATTCGGGGTCTTGATTGTCACCAGCGCTGACAGCCATGTCGCTGTTGGCAAGCCAGCGCGGGACGCCAGCGAACCGGCTGACTGTCTGGCTTGCGAGATCGAAGGTGAGGGTAACGAGGGTCCCGGTTTCTTCGTACCATCCTAGAAACTCGATATTCGGTGCGTCCCGACGGTACGTCGGTTTCTGGATGGCATGGCGTCCTGTGTGAGGGCCTTTAGTCAAAGTGTATTCGATGAAATCGGGGCCGGTGAACCAAGGCTCGAATTCCCAGCCGTTGGCCAAGTGGAGGCGTAGAGTTTTCCCGACAATGGAGTTCAGCATCGGCAGTCCGGGTTCGGCCTGGCGGCCAATTCCCGTCCTCCTTTCGAATGTGTTCGATGATCGGTGTTCGTCCAGCGTGTTGGCATTCGGATGGATGCTGCGATTAGGTATTCATCGATCCCCCCACTTTCGTGTGGCTACGGCAGCGGCATTTCTGGCAGTCTTTCGAAGAACACAGGCAGTGCTTTCAACGCCCTATGGAATGGTCCAGGGCGCCATTCGAGTTGGTCTGCGGGCACGGCCAGCTTCATGTCTGGCACTGCGGCGAAGAGTTGGTCGATGGCCTCTTGCGCTAGGTGGTAGGACAGGGGTTTGGCTGGGCACTCGTGCGGACCCCCGCCAAACGCCAGGTGCGAACGGTTTCCGATGTGGCTGCCACCGGGGTCGGTGGTTACACGGATCGTCGGGTCGTTGTTGCAGGCTGCGAGGCTGATCACGACAGGCTGATCCGCCAGCAGCCATGTGTTGTCGATCATCACGGGCTGGCGTGGGTACCGGAAGCAGAAGTTCGCCATCGGCGGGTCGTTGAACAGGACCTCGTCGAGGGCTGTCGCGCTCGACAAACTACGGCCGTAGTCTCCGTCGATGGCTCCATACCGGGCGTCGGTGAGCATCAGCCGGAGCGTATTGGTGATCAGATTTCGTTCGAGTTCGAAACCCGCACCGTAGAAGCTCATCAGCTGAGCGAATATTTCGAAGTCGTCGAGGGCGGCGGGATGAGTGACCAGCCGCGAGGTGGCGTCCTTATCAGGTTCCGGCGTATGGCGCTTGAGCTGGATCAGTTCCATGAGCGCTTCTTTGATAAGGGTCATGCCATCTTGTGCCGTGAGCGTCCCGTGCTGATCGAATCGCGCTGCCATGCCGGTCGCTACTCGCTGCCCGATCTCGGCCGGGCACCCGCACAGCTGGTTGAGGACACCCAAGACAAGATGGAACGTGTAATCGGCCATCAGATCGGCGGCACCGCGGCCGCAGAATCGATTGATAAGCGGGATCGCAATTTCCTCCACCAGAGGACCCACGTTGTAGAGGTCGATCCCGTTGATGCTGGCTGCAGAAGCGGAGCGGTAGCGTTTGTGAGCCTCGTCCGAGTTGTATCGTGCCGCGGGGAACCACGCCATCATGGCGAGGACAGGCTCATCCGGCGGGACGGTGGATTGCCATGGACGCGGGTCCGACGAGAAATGTTCAGGATCGTTGAGAATCTGCACTGCGGTCTTGTGGCTGATCACCAGGGTGGCCGGCACGTTCGGCGCCAGATCGACCGGAACTAGCGAGCGGTATCTGCTCCGCATTTCGGCGTAGGCACTGCCCGGATCTGCGGCGAATTCAGGCTCATACATTGAAAACCGGACGTCGGATACCTCAGACGAGGTCTGGGGTGGCGACTGCGAGGTCAAGACATGGCTCCCAGCAGTTGTTTTCGGGCGTGGATCGCAATTTCAGAAACAAATACAGCAACATTCGCCGAGGCGGCACAGCAATCTCGTTCGCGGAGAGCCGTGGCGAGCCCTTTCCCTGTAGTCAGGCGCGAGGTCGATCGGCTGAGACAAGAGGCGGATGCGAGGTTGCCACGTCGGAAGTAGACCGCGGCAACCCCGATTGCTTCGCCGAAATCGCCTCAGCGACACAATGATTCATACGCGCGCCTCTCGTCAGTCGATCCAGAACTATAGCCCTCGCCGGACCCGGACCGGAACGTGAACGAGAACTTAGGTAGGTAATGATTTAGGTATACCGATCGACGCGCCACCGCTCGGCGATGTGCACCAGCGGGCAGTTCGGCGACGACTTTGAGCGCACCTAAAGCCTGCGGGCGCGCGCCGGCCGTTCCGCTCGGGCGAGAGCATCGTCATCGGTAGGTACTCGTTTCGGTATGTGCCTATTTACCAAGGTCAGGTGCGGTGCCAAGGTGGCAGCGAAGCCGCCGTTGACGAGATCTTCGTCGGACTGCGCGGCCGTACGGGTGTCGCGGGCGCATTGTCGCGTTCTGGAAGGACCGGCGCCTAGAAGCCACAATCTGACTGGAGCCATGACCTTGTCAATGCCGAATACTTCCGATGCGGCGGTGTCGGGATGTCCTGTCCCTCAGCAGTTTCCGTCGAACACGGATGACAGGCCATTCCGGATCTACGACCACGAATTCTCGACGGATCCACATCGCATGTACGAAAAGATGCGCCGGCGGGGTGGATCGCTCGTCCCGATCGAGCTGGAACGGGGCGTGCCGGCGACACTCGTGATCGGCTACCACACCGCCGTGCGGATCCTGCACGACCCAAACCATTTCCCTGCCGATCCCCGCGCATGGCAGAAGACGATCGCCCCCGATTGCCCGATCCTGCCGATGATGGAATGGCAGCCCTGTGCCCGCAACAGCACTGGCTCTGAGCACGAGCGCTACCGCCGAGCATCTGTAGACAGCATCAACGGGGTTGATTTGCACGCGCTGCATGGCATCGTGGAAGACATCGCTGCGCCGCTGATCAGTGCTTTCGAGGGAGACGCAACCGCCGAACTCGTGAAGCAGTACGCGTTCCCACTCGTGTTCGCGGTCCTCAACCGGATGATCGGCTGCCCCGACGACGTGGCGATTCGGATCGCACAGGGTATGCGGGCGCGGTTCGACAGTGAGGCCGATGCGGGTAAGGCCATGGATGTGCTGGACGCGGCGTTGTCGGAGCTGGTCGAACTCAAACATGAATTCCCTGGCGACGACATCACTACACGTCTGATCGCTCATCAGGCAAAACTCGACGACCGCGAAACGAAGGCACAGGTCATGAGCCTCTACGCCGCGGGCGTCGAAGCTCAACGCAACCTGATCATCAACACTCTCCTGCTGATGATGACCGACCAAGACCTTGGGGCGGGCTTGCTCAGCGGCAGTATGACGACACGAGACGCACTCGACCGGGTACTTTTCAACGACCCACCGATGGCGAACTTCTGCGTGACCTATCCGCGGCAGCCCATTCTGATCGACAACACATGGCTGCCGGCGAATCAGCCTGTGGTGATCAGCCTTGCGGCGTGCAACAACGATCCTCAAGTCGTCGGCGGCGACCGTACCGGCAATCGGTCCCACCTGGCTTGGAGCGTAGGCCCTCACGCATGTCCTGCGAATCGCATCGCTTACCTCGTAGCGCAAGATGCGGTCGACCAACTGCTGGATGTCGTCCCACAGATAGCTCTGCGCGTAGCGCCGAGCGAACTGCAGTGGAGGCCTGGACCTTTCCACCGGGCACTGGTGGCTCTGCCGGTCAAACTCTGAGGACCATGGGTGACGTTGCTATGACCCTGAGTGCGGGGGCGAGCGTCGAGTTCCCGCTGAGCCAGCGCAAAACCTGCAGTAACGTTGACACCGGCAGCAGGCACGCACTGGGGATCGTCATGGGCGGCATGAGTATTCGACTGCCGGACGCCAGCGCCGGTTCCGAGCCCGGTGAACAGCCAGAGAGGGAGGGGAGACGTGCTATCGGTACCAGGGCTGACATACCTGTTCGTCGGTCGCGACGGTGAGGTGGAGCAGATCCGCGGCTTGCTGCAGCGCAAGGCAGTCAGGCTGCTGACACTGGTCGGGACCGGAGGGATCGGGAAGACCCGTCTGGCCGCAGAAGCTGTGCGCCAGTTCACCACCGATGACGCGGAAATGCGGGTCTACTGGGTTCGACTCGCGCGCCTCCCTGCAAGCGCTGATCTCGTACAGCTGGAACGTGAGACGGCATCAGCGGTGATCCAAGCTGACTTTTCCGACAAGTCCACTCGCACTGCGTTAGTAGACGCCCTGAATCAGAGTAATCACACTGAAACCAACGGTCGGACGCTACTCGTTCTCGACAACTGCGAACACCTTTCTGGGCGCGTTGGTGAGATGGTCACATACTTGTTGGACCGTGTGCCGGGCTTGACGATCATCGCCACGAGCCGGGAAGCGGTCGGGTGCGTGGACGAGTACATCATCGGTGTCTCGTCATTGTCGAAAGACCAAGCGGTGGCCTTGTTCGGCCAACTGGCCGAATCAGTCGGGCGGCCGCTTCTCGACGATGAACAGGTGGAGATCGCGGGCGCAATTTGCAGGCATGTGCACAACAATCCGCTCTTCATACAGCTGACCGCTTCGCGCCTGGTACGGCAGGCCCTGCAAGGAATCCTAGACGACCTGTCGGGGCGCGCTGATGACAGACGCTTGGACTGGGGCAACGACGTCAGGGCGGGAGCTGAAGAGCGGCACCGAGCCGTCACCGACGTAATTGCGTGGTCGCGCGACTTGTGCAGTGACAAAGAGCGACTGCTTTTCGATCGACTCGCGGTGTTCGCGCCGGGGCACGACAACTCACAGGCGGACCTTGCCGCGGAAGTCGGCGCCGACTTGGACGCTATCGTGTCGGTTTGCAGCGATGCCCCTTCCGACCGGGAAGATTCGGCTCTTTTTCTGGCCGAAGAGGAGATCGAGGGACTCCTCAACCGGCTGTGTGACCAGTCCTTGGTCAGTCGCCACTTCACCACGTCGGTGGTGCGCTACTCCCTTCTGGAGAGTTTGCGGCTCTACGCATGGAAATGCTTGCGGGAGAGGTCGGCCGAGGAGGCGGAGCGCGTAACACTGCGTCATCTGCTTTACTACCGTGACAAGGTCTCCGACGCAAGAAGACACTGGTTCAGCGCCAGCGAGCATGATGTTCTGGTCTGGTCGAAAGCCGCGTGGGACAACATCATTACGGCCATCGAGACAGCCATTGCCACCCCGAGCCATGCGGCCGCCGGAGTGGAAATCTGCCTCGGACTGATCGAACTCCGGGTGCCGTTCGTCAAATCTTCGATGCGAGACATTCGCCGTTGGACCCAGCAATGCCTCGATGCCAGCGCCTCCGCCTCCGACTCCAGCCTGGCGATCTCAGCTCAAGCTGCTATGGCGTGGCTCGCGGTGCGACAGGGCCAGTCGGCCGAGACCGATCGGCTCCTGCTCGAATGCGTCGAAGCATGCATAGCGGAACCCGACAGGCTGGGCTGGCGCGAGTCCGACGATGATCCGGGATTCCCAGCCCTCGCCGACTTGGCTTGGGGCACAGCGCTATTCATGGCGGACCGTGACCCCCGTGCTGTCGCTGTCCTGCTCCGAGCCAGCGACAAATTCGAGCAGGCCGGCAACGGCGGATCCCAGATGATGGCGGAGATGTTCGCGGGAATGGCGGCAGCGACGCTCGGATCACCTGCGGAAGCCCTGACCATTGCAGCACGATGTCTTCATCACGCGCAGGCATCCGGTGCGCGATGGGCAGTCTCCTGGGCAGAACTCAGCTGGGCAGTAGCGCTGACGAAGAACGGCGATCCCGCTGAGGCAGCGACGGTTCTGCGGCGGGCGCTGGCATGTCAATGTGAGGTCGGCGACCAATGGGGTGCGGCATGGTCTGTCGAACTGCTGACGTGGGCACTCGCTGCGGCAATCAACGGCCGCAATCCCTCCGATTATTCGCTGGCGACCGATATCGCCTACCTCGCCGGCGGGGTGGAGAGGGTCAGGGCCAGGCTCGGCATAGATATCGAGGCGATGGGCACCTTCGCGGACGAGTCTCGCAAGGCGGAAGAGGTAGCGAAGAAGGTCTTGGGCAAGAAGTTTTGGGACGCGCGATCCCTTGGTGAAGACCTGCGGCCGGAAACCTTTGATGTGCACCGAGTAGCTGTGGGAACCCTGGTGATGCCAGGCACTCCGGGAACTATCGTCGGCGAACCATTTTTCACCCTCACCGAGGTCGAGCGCGAGGTAGCGATCTATGCAGCTGCAGGATGGAATAACGCGCGGATTGCCGGAATGCGACGCAAGTCGGTGAGGACGATCGACAGCCAGATTATTTCAATCCTGAAGAAGCTGAACGTGGATGGCCGTGACGGCATCATCGACCACATCCCGAACCGTTTCTTAGATGCCGTCGAGAAGGCCAAAAAGACGGCATCCGAGGGTGCCGGAACTGCGCGCGAGTACCGCTAATCCTGTGTAGTGCGCGCCTTCTGGTCCCGCCTTGCGCTGTCTGCCGTGTCGTCCCGGCGTGAGATGGAGCGCTGCCGGGAGCGGTCCGTTCGGCCTCGGCTGTCGACTCGGCGCGGGTCTGGCGTCGGTGTCCGGGATGTTCTGACTGATCGTTGAATCGCAGTCGTCTAGCTTTTTTTCCTGTGAACTTTTGCTTGCTTTGCGTCGCCTGGCATCTGGCGAATGCGTGCCATGTAGAACAATCGTGCGTCATCGGTAGGTAGTTATTTCGGTATTCACCGATGCGCTTCCTATGGGCCGAGCGTGATGCTTGAAGTGCCAGCGGGGCGGTCCCCGTGGGGGAATCGTTGCCGATCTCGGTGGTGATTCTTCGGGGACTGCGACTCGACAGGGCTCCCATCGGGACGCGTATGTCGGGACTTCTCAATGAAATCTGGAACCGTGCGACGCAAAGGATTCCTATGTCTCGGTCAGTTCATTCACCCAGTCCTATCCTCATCGTTGGGGGCGGTCCCACAGGGTTGACCCTCGCGATCGAACTCGCGAGACGAGATGTGCCCTTCCGATTGGTCGACCGACGAAGCGGTCCGTCTACGACATCGCGCTCATTCACGTTGCACGCCAGGACTCTCGAGCTGTTCGAGCAGGCCGGCTACGCGCACCGGTTTGTCGAACGCGGCATCCCCGACAGCAGTATGGACATCCGGTTCGAGGGAGTCGACGACGTCACTCAACTTGACTTTACGCAGCTGATCAGTTGCTACGCCTACTTTCTGGTGATCGAGCAAAATGTCACCGAGGCCGTGTTGCGGAACCAGCTGTCGGCTGTGGTTCGGGAGCGGGGCGGCACCGGAGGGCAGATCGAGTGGAACACTCGGCTCGGTTCGCTGACAGAGGATTCCAGCGGTCGGATGGTGGCGTCGCTTGTCCACGTTGATGATGGGGACCACGTCGAAGCGGCACACTTCGACTGGGTTGTGGGGTGCGACGGACTACACAGCACCGTACGTACAGAATGTGGGTTGACCTTCGATGGGGACGAGTACAAGGGCTCCATGCGCATGGTCGATGCGCCCCTCGAGGGCTTTTCGCTCAGCGGGACCAGCACCCACTATCTGACCGGCAAAGACCATATGGCCCTGATCGTGAAGCTGCCCGGAAGAAACTATCGGGTCCTACTCAGCAACGACGACGGTATCGGCAGTGACCGTTCGGATGTGCCCGCGGCGGCGATTCGCCGGGAGCTTCAGCTGGCCATCGACCAGCACTTCCATGGCAATGTGCGCATCGGCGAACCTGAATGGGCGACAAGGTTTCCGATCTGGCACAGAATCAGTTCCGGTTTCGGCGCCAGGATCGGACAAGGGCGTGCGTTCGTCGTCGGCGATGCTGCCCATATCCATTCTCCTGCCGGTGGGCAAGGAATGAACGCCTGCATCCAGGACGCATTCAACCTGGGCTGGAAGCTGGCCCTGGTGGCGAAGGGCATAGCGCCCGAGTCGTTGCTGGATACCTATGAGTTGGAGCGCCGTCCGATCGCGGAGCAGGTCATCGCTGGTACCGATCGACTTCATCAGATCATCCTCGCCCACGGCGAGGATATCGAAGGCCGTCGCAACAAGGCACATGCGGCTGGATTCAATTTATCTGCCGTGCAGCAGATTTCGGGCGTTGCCTATACCTACCGCGATCCCGCGGTAGCCGCCACCGGGTTGGCGGCGGGCGATCGTGCCCCCGACGTCGTGCTCGGGCACGGTCTGCGGTTGCACGAGCTATTCCGCCACTCCGACTACACACTGTTGATCTTGCAACGGGGTGCACGAACAGAGGCGACCGCGGCGATCGAAGCGGCCGCTCACCGATACGCCGGCGCTCTGCGCACCGTGGTGATTACCCAGACTCCGCCTCGGGAAGCGCTGAACGCCACCGTCATTGCAGAAACTAATGACGTCTTCGACCTTTACGGGATACCCGATGACGACAGCCTGTGTCTGATCCGCCCCGACGGCTATATCCGGTTCCGGAGCGGATTCGGCGGCGCGCACATGATGTTCGCCGTGCTGTCGTCGGTTCTGCGGGGTTTGTCCCGCGCAGTAAAGCCCGCGACGCTCGGAGCGCGGTCCAAGCCTGCGACCGACCGAGGACCTTCGGCTACACGTGCCGGGATAAGCGGTGAATGATGGACCATGTCATCGCGGCCGCAGACTTGCCGGGCGCGCCGCCGCCGGTTCCATCCGTGGCGGCATTGTTCAGTGCATTGCAGGGCCCCGGCCGCCACGGCATGGCGACGCCCCTCGCTGAGTCGGTCGGGCAGATCAGCGAGCTGCTTCGAGTGCTGATCGCCGACCCTCGGGCGGGGGTGGATATTCGGGCGCGGCTCGGGGAGATCGTCGCTGAGGTCGATCGCGGGATCGCGTGCACATTCCCTCGACCACGACCGGGCGCGCCATGGGCCACCGAGTCCTTCGGAGGGCTGCTGAACCGGGTCATCGAAGCATGGGAAGTGGCGACATGGGCCCGAGACAACCTACCGGCAGATGACGACCTTGTTCATCGGAGCTGGACGCATCTGGCCGAAATGAAACTGGCCTATGAGACTTTTCAACTCCAGGTCTCGACCGGTGGCATTCAGGTTCCTCTCTCATGGCCGGGTATCGAAACCATCCGGCAATGAGCGCCCCGCAGGCGTGCACCGAGCCGAATTTCTGTGCTGCCACCAGCCCGGTCGGTGTCACCGGTAAGCCTGGTCGGGCTCGGCCAGGACTGGCTGGCGCCACAGATGGTCCGAGCAGCTTCCGGCCGGCGGGAGGGTTTCCGATAGACAGGTCCGGGTTCGGCGGAGGGGCGATTCCCTGCCCGTGTAGACGTGGTCCTCCAATCGCGGCGTTTGCGTCAGCCGACCGAGAGATCGGCTGTGCCACAGAGCAATTCAATCGTGTGGTGCTCGGGGGAGATGGGTGCTGTGAAGACCAACGGAGACAACGATGACACGCGGTACAGCAGGGCCAACGCCTGGTGGAGAATGCCGCTGCGTGACCGCTGCCGCGGCCGCCCAGGCCGCAGTGGTGAGCGCACCCATGCCGCGACGACTGTCGAGCTAATAGAGCATGATGTCCTGCCGTCGGCCACCGCCATCTGCGTGGCCGCGCTGGTGCAAAGCATGCCCTCCGGCATGTCGAGGTCGGTGCGGTCCGACCTTGCGCAGCTTGGCGAGTGGATCGGCGCGGTGACAGGCAGAGATGTCACTCTCGCCCCGTGGCGGACGAGCCCGTCGGCGCCACCAAAATCCGCGGCGCTGATCAGCGTCGACGGACGGATTGTCATCCGGTTCGACGCACGCCGGTCTGAGCGGCACTTGCTCCAGGACATCATGCACGAGGTGGGGCATGTGCTGTGCGGGCATGTTGGGGGGCAGGCAGTCAGTGCTGGTCTGTTATCGGCCGGCTTGGACTTGGCGATGATCGAGGCGGTCGTTCAGCGTCATGCACTCGACGCCGAAGCCGAGCAAGAAGCTGAGCAGGTCGGGACTGCGCTGGCGCTGGCCAGCGGCCATATCCTCCGGCTCGACATGGCGGGCCTGCCTTGGCGATCGACGGCAACGGCCGAGTGGATCGCGGCGAGGAGAGCCAGGATCTTGAGGCCGATGTGGACGGACGTGACCAGTGCGTGCCCGGAAGTCTGTCTCGGCCCAATCGAACCGTCGGCACCGAACCGCTATGCGGCACACAGGATGTTGGTCGAAATCGAAGACGCTGTCATGACACTGGCGCCGCTGCTGGATTTGAACGCCGAGGACAGCGCCACCAGCCGAGCGCAATCGATCAGCGAAGCTCTCGTGCGCTGGCGGGCTGGGACCGTGACGTTCGTCGACGGTCCCAGCCCGTGGTGGCCCCATGACGAGGGGGCGGTGTTGGCCACGGCCCGGGCATGGACCCGGCTACCGGAACAGCGACAGGAGTCGCCCTCGGCGGCGTGACGTATGGGCACGCTCCGAGCTGGTGGCCACCACTGCCGACGGGGCGGTCATCACTGGAGCAGCCTCGTAGCTGCTGATCATGTCGCGAATGGTGTCGGTGTCGAGGTGACGCCACCGTTCGGCGCCCGCATGCAGCGCCTCCCTTTGCAGAACCTCTCCTTTGTCTCGGATCAGGATCCACAGTTGCATCAGCAGGTGGGCACGGGTGATCTCCGACTCGTCGTCCCCGAGCAGGTAAGACGGCTCTATATCGAACTCCGCGCACAGCGCTTCGGCAATATCTCGAGCGATGACTTGTGACTGTCCTGACCTGGCTGCGGCGATGGTCTGCGGATCGACGGTCTTTCCGAGGCGGTGTGACAGCGCGGCGGCGACGTCCTCGTTGCTGCGTTCGGGCTGATCGACGTTGTGCCGCAGTTCGAACATCCTGTTGATCTTGGTCTGGAGCGTGAGCATGGGGCTACTCCCGTGTGCGTTCGGTGAACAGTGCAGTAAAGCGGGCGTCATCCTCGGCAGACAAGTCGTTGCTCGTGCCGAGCAGCCACCTCAGGTAGCGCAATTCGTCGAGATCCTTGTCGTTCTGTGTCACTGGCTCTCGTGAAAGTTGCGATGTGAGTACAGGTTTCGATATAGGGTCTAGCTCGACGCCATCGGCTTTGCGTCCTTCTACCTGAGCTATGACCCATGCCCGCAGCAACCGAGCCGAAGATCGGGCAATCTTTCCCTGGACGCTCGCCGTATCGGCATGTATGGCTTCCAGGGCACTTCGCATGGCTTGCGGGTCATTGTCCGCCACCGCCGAATCTGCGCGTTCTCTGAAGGCTTCGGCCAGCTGCTTGAGATCGCCCTCGGCTTCCATGTACTCGGTCAAGGCCTCCAGTGGCAGACGAACGGGATACTCAGCCAACGGTTCTTGCCCGAACGATCGGCGCCGCCTCGGCACGGGCTCCTCGCCCCACCGAAACATCTTGTAGATGGCGCCCGGCTCGAACCGGTAGAACTGGTCGAGCTTTTCCCACGTGCTCATGCGGCCGGGTACGCCATGCCCGTTCTCGATGCGGCTCAGGACCGGAATACTGACGATTCCGTCCGCGTCCTCGTGGCGCAGTCCGAGGCTGACCCGCCGCTTCTTGAGTTCCGCGCCGTATCGCTTCCATGTCTCCGGGTCGTGCGGGATGGCAGCGATGTCGGGGTCTGTGCGGTTGTGCCGGCGCGTGGACCGTAGCGGTGGTGATTCGTCGTCGACTGCGTCATCCCCTTGCGACTTCATATCCGCAGAGTAGCAGAGATGTTTATGAGATGAGATCAATGAACCTTGGCGAGCACATAAATATCTACACGAAGATTTATGTTGCAACGTAAATTTTGGCGGGTTACTGTTCGGATGTCAGCATCACGCGGCCCGGGTATCGCCGTATCGGCGAACTGATCTCGTTGCCCGGCAACAGCTTTCGTGAAGGGAGGGACATATGGATATCTTGGCTCTGGCTCAGGCCGGCGCAGGCATCGTGGCCAACCTGGCATTCGCGGCCAATCAGGTGGCGAATCTGGTCGGCATCGTCGTGTCGCTGATTCCGGTGTAACCGGAATCAGACGCGCCGCGCCCGGCCCTCGTGGCACTCCACTGTGCATCCCCTCGCGAGGGCCGGGTCCTGCGGCCGCTCCAACTATCAAACGGCCGACTTTGTTGCTGCGCAGGCGGTATGGACACCGGCCCACATCGCCGCAGTCGCCCTGATTTCAATGAGGCCGGGATTCGTATAGCCCGGCGACGACGTAAATCGTCGCAAGCCGGTGCTTCCCTCGATCAAATCCCCTGATTCTGCAGCGGCGCCGCTTCCACTCGTCCGTATCGCGACCGGCCACGCAGAAGTCATCCTCTTTCAGCCCTCCGCGCTCGCCAGGCGTTCCGCGCGCACTGCCGTTGAACAGCGCGTGGGCGACTCAGCCCAAGGAGTCTCGTGTATCCAATTGCCAGCCGCGACCACGACGACCGTGACACCGTCGCTTCCAGGGGCCGAGAGCGGCTGCGGAAGAGCCAGCTCGTCGACCACCGTCCGCTACACACCCGAATAACCAGTGATCGTTTGCGCCGCGGACCCGTCCGAGCGGTGGGTGTGGTGGCATTCACCGCGGCGACAGTGTTGATGGCTTCGGCCTACGCTAACGCCGAACCGCCTGATGCGGGCCCGTCATGCCCCGATCTCTACGTGTTCGGTGTACAGGGCACGTCCGAATCGAGCCGCACCGCCGACCCGCAGTCGACGACGGGAATGGTCGGCCAGATCTTCGGCTCGATCACCCATGACGGAACGATCGGCTACCAGGAGATCGGCTACGACGCCGCGTTCGGCGGCGCGCCGGGCACCGGTCCAGGCCAGAGCACATTCACCGCCTCCGCGTCCGAGGCCGGGCAGAAACTGGGCGACGCCGCAACAAGCTTTCATGCTCAGTGCCCGGCAACCCGTATCGGGTTCGTCGCATTCTCCCAAGGTGCGGGTGTCGTGTCTGATTTCGCTCGTGACGTCGGTGCCGGGCGTACCTCGATCCCGCCCGACCGCGTCGCGGGCGTCGCTGTTCTCTCGGACTGGACGAGGCCCCCTGGTGCAGAACCGATTCCTGGCCGGCCCGGCCAGACCAGCACAGACCCAGTTCCCGGAACCGAGGCGACCGCCAGCAGCCAAGTGCAGTTTCGACCCGTTCCCTCCACGGCCGGAATTGCCCCGAACATAGAAGATTTCGGTGATCTGACCGGGCACGTTGTCGAAATCTGCATCCCCGGCGACCTCTCCTGCGATGCTCCACCACACGCACAGCTCCTGCGCGCCGCAGGCGGAGTCGTCGCCCAGGCCGACCTCCACGACCCGATCGCCGCAGTCGGCACACTGGCAGCCACAGCCTCGGCAGCGGTATCGAACGCAGCCACAACGGCAGTCCTCGATGACGTCCAGATCGATCAAGGACAGGTTAATTACCTTCCTGCGGAGACGATTTCGGCGCGCATCGCCGACGGCGCCGACCCCCGGAACGGCACCCCTACGCCGCAGCAACAGCAAGACGCGGCAGCCCGAATCGCCCAGGTCGCGGCTGCGGTCGCCGCAGACCCGCTGGGGCAGATTCCCCGGCTGGCCGGTCAGATCGGTGCCGCCATCGACGACAACCTCGCAGCCAACGCCGACTTGGCCAACCCGGCAACGCTGGCCCGCTATGCCGGTGTTGTAGCCAACCACACCGGCTACGCCAACTCCGGCGACACCCAGCGTGTCGCGACCTGGCTCGACGCACTCTCGCACGACATCGGGCAGGCGGCACCATGATGAACCCGACTTTCCTCTACGGTCGCCCGAAACTCCCCGACCGCGTGTGCGCACCTAGACGAGCCGCAACAGCGCCGAACGACCCGCACACGGACGACGTGCTGCTGCGTCGCTCTATCCGAGCTGCGGCCACCGTAAGCCTGACCGAAGACGAATTCGTCCGCCGCGTCCGCGCGTCTGGAACGAAGCTGGAAGCTCACTTCGACCACAGCGGAGTCGGTGGCCTCGACAGTGTCGGCGGGATCATCGGTTACACCGCACGATGGCGAGACCACGGGCTTCTCAAACAACCAGTCACCGACAAGGCGCTGTCAGCAGACACGCGCCTATCCGAACTGCGCTGTGGGTGGCGGACCGGGCCGGAGGCCCAGATGATGGCCTTGGCGCAATGGTCGCATCCGGGTGGATGCCCGGTCGCCACTCGGGACACGATCCGCCTGACCGAACCGCGGCTGTGGGTGCGAGGACTCAACGACGCCTTCGATTTCCAGGCAGGCCTCCTGGAATTCCGGCCGCATGAGGCAGCTGCGTGGGCATGGGCGGGGGCCCGCCTGGCTGGTGTGACCGCACTGTGGGCACAACGCTTCGAATCCGGAGCAGGGCCGATTACCGCCGCATCCGAAGTGCTCGCCATTTTGACCTGGCGTCCCCGCGCGCGACAGCGACCGACACACCCGGGCTCTGCCTGCGACCTCGGTCGCGCAGCCTATGTCCTGGGCCACCTCGGGTCAACGGACACGATGCGCGAATGGCTGCTCTACGGCCAGATCATCGCCAGTATCCGTGCGGTCACCCGCGCCTGCCGCGACCGAGGCGAGCTGAAGACCGCATCGGCATTGCAGCACACCGTTGTCCGCCCACTCATCCACGTACGCAACGCGTTCCAGACCGAGAGCGGTCTGTCCGAATCCCTCGACGAGGGGCCGCGGCCGTGATCCGCACCGACAAACCCAGAGGCAGTGTGATCGCGCGAGGGCTGCACCTGTCGCCAGATAGGAAGGACCACCGAACGCGGCGAGTAGGGGCTGGTCCGGAAACACAGACCAGGCGGACAGGGGCCTACCCGTCGCCTGTCCCGGTCACGCTCAGGGATCTTCCATGTCACACCGTGTCGGCGGTTGTTGCGGCGCGATGCGTGTGCGGCGATGTCGAATGCGGCGTCGTGGTAGTAAGTTTCGGCGCCGACGGTGCGGTCGAGAGTGTCGGGCTGTGCGACCGACACCACCGCGTAGTGGTGTGTGCGATTTCCCCGCATGCCATCTCGGCCGTGCTGATCGTGGTCGGCTCCGTTCAAGCCGCGACGACCCACATCTCGCTCGCGGACGCGATCGCCGAAAGCCTTGCCCCCATGGCGATTGTGGTCTCAGCGACGATCTACATGCCCACTCTGCGCAGTGGGCGATGGATGGAGCTGTCCGCCCAGGGAACGCTGGACGGAATTCTGGCACCGGCCTCTCGACATGCGTCGTGTCGGCATGGCGACTCATCCCGAGTAGGGAAACCTACGCAGGAAAGCGTGGGGATGCACCGGCTGCTGGGCGTTCGGTGCACCGAACTGGCCAGCGGGGAGTCCTGGGCATACTCGCTCGGGGACATCGACGGTTCCGCCGCCCCCGATTCGATCGGGGCCCGGTGGCGGAGCGTCGTGCGTGCGGGTGATGCGTCGTGAATGCCTCCCATCGGGGCGGTGGCGATCCCGGCAGCGATCGCGACCGGAATCGTCGGAGCCAACGTCGGCCTGGCCTGGTGGGCACACCGTCCCCGCCGGCCAGGGGAACGCGCGGAGCGGCCGACACGCCGGCTCTGCCAGTCGCCGGATCCGAACGCGGTGCGGCCCTCGGCAGTATCGGAGTGGGCAGGGAGCCGACGATGAACCCATACCGAACCCCTGATGCCAAGACCGGGGCCGTGATGTCACGAGTCCGCCAAGAGGAGTCGGCGCCCTGGGTCCTGGCCGACGCCACCTCGGATTCGACACCCACTGTAATCGCGGAAGGAGCACGGCCCCGTCAGCATTCCAGGTTAGGGCGGACCCGGATCTGCGTAAACCGTGCCGTAGAGGCCCAGATAGCCCAGACCGTGACGGCCTGCGCGGGCCAGAGCGAGCCACAGGCGCGCACGATCTGGATGCCGAACGGTGTTCAGCTGCGATGTGTCACGACACCAGTGCTGGGGCCGGACAACGTTGTTCACGCTGTGCAGGCGTGGGCCGGAGCGCGTACGTTGGAGCCTCCGCCACGTCCGACAGTCGCCCCACTGACTTGGGATCCGTTCACGGGGGATGCTCGCACGACTGGCGCGCTGGAGCAGCTGCTCGACAGCACCTATTCCGGTAGCGGTGTGCGCACGATGCCGGATCTGATGCGGCACCTCGATCGGTTCGACGATCGCCTTGGGCTGCTGGCGCTGTTCGGGGATCGCGCGGATGCCAGGATGTGGTCGGGCGTTGCTGTGACCGCCGGGGCAGCGACGGGATGTCGTCGCCACATCCGCATAGTCGCGAGGCGATGTGGACAGGGCCGGTCGTCGATCATCCGGGCGGTTGCGCACGACATCAGCGCCAGCGGGCCCGCAGTCGCACCGACACTGCCCGAGATGCTGTTGCGGCACATCCCGGTCGCTGACCACCACGCGATCGCCGTGGTGGACCTGCGCACCGGCCTGATCCACGAATGGATCGTCCCCGGCGAGGGGATCTTGGCTCGCTGGGTCGGTGAACGGCCCCACCTGCATCCCGACGACAAACCCGTCATCTTCGATACCCGTCGTCGGTTACACGACGGAAAACGACGCTGCCACAACGCATTCCGGATTCGCTTCTCCGGCTCGAAGTGGCTGTACGTCTGTGCGTCATGGACAGCCTTCTCAGTTGGTCCGTGGCCGCAGGTGTTGCTCGACGTGACATCGACGGCACCCGTGCCCACTTCCGTGGGCTCCGGTTCTAGCGCAGATTCCAGCATCGGACAGGAAGGCAGACGATGAGCGTACTCGGCGCCCCACGGAAGGGCACAGCAGTGGTGATCGGCGGCAGTATTGCGGGGACGCTCGCCGCCTGGGCCCTGAGCGGATACGCGGAACTCGTCATCGTGGTCGAACGTGACTCCCTGCCCACTCGTCCCCGGTTTCGCAGTGGTGTCCCACAAGGCATGCACGCGCATCTGCTCCTGCCGGGCGGACTGTACGCGCTCGAAAGGATCATGCCGGGCATTCGGGCGGAACTGCTCGCGGCCGGGGCGACCCCGATCCGTATGAGCAACGACCTGCGTTGGCTGACACCGGCGGGATGGCTCGCCAAACATCAACCCGAGGGCACGCTGTTGTCCTGCACGAGGCCGGTCATCGACCACGCCATTGGACGTCGCGTGTACGGCGAGTCTGGCCAGCAGTCGATTGATGGCACCGAGATCCGGTTCGTAGAGGGCGCTGAGGTCGTCGGGCTCGTCGGATCCCCTCGTGAAGTGACGGGCGTGCGAATCCGCCGACGGGGCAATGTCACCGAGTTCCATCAGCCTGCTGAAATGGTCGTGGACGCCTCCGGCCGCTCCACCAAGATGGCCCGGTGGCTCACCGAGATCGGATGTGTCCCGATCCCGACCAAGACAGTTGATCCGGGTGTCGCCTATAGCACAAGGATCTTTCACCGCCCGCCCGGCATCCGCGACTTCCAGGCGCTCTACATACAAGCAACAGCCACGCAACCGTGGACGGGCGCCCTGCTGCCGGTGGAGGACGACCGGTGGATAGTGTCCCTCGGCGGAATGCGCGGGCACGAACCAGAGCCGGGCCCAACCGGGTTCGCGAAGATGTTGGAACAGTTGCGTTTACGGGCGCCGGTGTTCACCGACACAGTCGGTGGCGCAGTCCCGGTCGACGACCGGGTCCACGGCATGCGCCCGGGCAGCAGTGTCCGCCACGCTTACCATCATCGCTCCACCCCCGCTGGGCTCGTCGGCATAGGTGACGCGCACACGAGCGAGGACCCTGTCTACGGCCACGGCATGACCATAGCGATCAAATGCGCGCTGGCTTTGCGGGCGGCAGTGCGCAGCCGCGGCGGTATCGGTCACAGTGCCGCCCGAGTTGCCTGCCGTCGGATCGGTGCGGCCTCCTTCGATTCTTGGCTGATGGCTGCAGCTGAGGACATCCGTTATCCAGGCACGACCGGCGGACCATCGGGCCGCAGTCTGGCTGTCGCACAACGAGTTCGGGATCGAATCCTGAAGCGGGCGACCGTCGACGCGACGGTCGCCGCGGCCTTCGAACAGACGGTGTCACTGCGGCGGCGTACCGCGTTGCTGCGCCCCGACGTGCTGCTGTCGCTGTCGGCAGGAGATCGTTGAGATGCATAGGTTGACCGATCGTGTGCCATATCCGCCATTTCTGACCGCGCGCCCGCTCTCGTTCGCGATGCGGCACCTGGCCCCGGGCGATGTTCGCGTCACTGCGGAACAACGTGGCGCGTATCTGCGGCAATGGACACGCTGCGGTGATCCCGAAGCCGACGCTGTCGCGAATATGTTCGCGCGCTTGCCCACGGGCGAAGGCCGCAGGATGTTCGAAACCGCACTGGAAGAGGGCATCGACGCGCTCGAGGACCCACCAGTCGAGTTGGTGAAGTTCTTCGCTTCGGTCGACGACATCCCGTACTGGGTCGACCCGGACGAGATCGACCTCGCGTGCCGCGTGATCGGGCGCACCGGGTTGTTGGGGATCGCTTCACTGGCGATGTTGGCACTGTGCGGCGGCTATCTGGCCAGCCGCGTCACCAAGCCCCTGGTCCGTACGGGCGAGCTGGAACGGATGGCGCCACGTCGGCTGGCCGAGACCCTGGCGTGGTGGACGGAGGTCACGACGCCGGGAGGGATGGCCCGCTTCGAGTGCGGGTTCACCACGACGGTTCGTGTGCGGCTCATGCACGCGCTGGTGCGGGCAGGAATGTCACGCCGAGAAGATTGGGATTACGACGCATGGGATCACCCGCTCAACGCCTCCCAACTCGCCGGCACCAGCATGCTTTTCGGCTTCGCTCACCTCGCGGGTTCGCGGGCGTGCGGACTGCACATCAGCCCGCGCGAAAGGCAAGCCGTCTGCAGCTTGTGGCGATGGGTTGCTCACGTGATGGGCGTGCGCCCGGAGATCACGCCCAGCACCGAACGTGACCTGTGGCGGCTGTTCTTCCTACAGGCCGACTACGAGTTCAGGGCTCCCGACGCCGATTCGCGCCGCCTGGCCCGCGCTCTCGTCGACGCGATCGGCCCCATGATGAGCGGCCAAGGGACCAGCCGGCTCCACCGGATCCGCCGCGCCGCCACAACCCAGCTCCTGTGCGCCTATGCGCGCCTGCTGCTCGGTGCCCGCAACGCCAACCACCTCGGCCTGCCGGATCGAAAACTATTCCAAGGCATCGTGATCACCGCCGCTGCGGCGATCACGGCGCTGGACTATCCACGGCGTCTCATTCCCGGCGCGACTCGCTGGTGCGAGCGCGCCGGACGACGCACCCAGCTCGCGATGACCCACCGGGTCACCCATGCCTGCCGCGCCGACACCACCTACACCAGACACGACCGCGCCCCCACCCCAGGCACCGGGCGGCCATGACACCGCAAACTTTGATCCGAAAGCGAAATATTCTGCTGGGCAACGCAATTCGTCGCACCCCTAGAGGAAAGGTAACCGACAATGACGAGCCTCCCACCCGCCGCATCACCGCATCGGGCATCGTGTCCTGCACACTGCACGCAGCTCCTCCCGGGACAAGATCCGGGCCCGCTGTGCGACACGGCGGCTTCATGTCCTGCGGTGGCGGCTCCGCGCCCACCGCGGAGCGGGCCGTCTACGCTCGGGGTTGCGGCATGAGAGTCCAGAAGGTCAAGGTCGCCATCGTCGGTGCTGCCTTTTCCGGGCTCGGTATGGCAGCACGGCTCAAGCGGGCCGGAATCGACAGTTTCGTATTGCTCGAGAAGGAATCCGATCTCGGGGGAGTGTGGCGCGACAACCACTACCCCGGGTGCTCGTGCGACGTGCCCTCGCACTTGTATTCCTTCTCATTCGCCCCCTACCGCAATCCGGCGGTCCGTTATCCGGAGCAGCGCGACATCCTGGGCTACCTGCACGACGTCGCCGAGCGCGAAAAGCTCGTGCCGCACCTTCGCCTATCGGCCGAGGTCACCCGGGCCACCTACCAGGCCGGGCGCTGGACCGTGGCCACCAGCAGCGGTGACCGCTACGAGGCCGACTACCTCGTCTGGGCGGTCGGACAACTCCACCGCCCCTACCTGCCCGATATAGAGGGACGAAACACCTTCCGCGGCACGGCATTCCACACCGCGCGCTGGGGCCACAGCCACGACCTGCGTGGCCGCCGCGTCGCGGTCGTCGGCACGGGCTCGAGCGCGACCCAGCTCGTTCCCGAAATCGCCCGCACCGCAGCGCACGTGACCGTCTATCAACGCACACCGCACTGGGTATTGCCCAGGCCCGCCAAACGGTTCCGCGCCGCAACCCGGTGGGCGCTCACCGCGCTGCCGATCCTGCACCATGTGTACCGGGCTGCGCTATATCGCGGCGCGGACAGCGTGCTGGCCCCGGTGATGACCCGTGGCTGGTCCGCGCGCCCCGCGGAGGCTCTGGCGCGCGCATATCTACGCCTGCGGGTCCGCGACCGGCAGCTGCGCGCCGCCGTGACACCCGCCTACCCACTGGGCGGCAAGCGGATCGTGTTGTCGAACAGATGGTTTCAGGCTCTCGGCCGAGACAACGTGGAACTCGTAGCCGCGCCGATTCGGCGTGTCACCCCGGCCGGTATCGAGGCCGCCGACGGGCATCGCGACGCAGATATCATCGTGTGGGCCACCGGGTTTCGTGCGACGGAATTTCTCGTGCCCGCCGCGGTGACCGGCCGCGACGGCGCCGACCTGCACACGGTGTGGGCAAGCGGCGCCTACGCCTACCTCGGCCTGGCTGTTCCGCGTTTTCCGAACATGTTCCTCATCGCCGGGCCGGGATCGTTTCTGGCCAGTGGATCTAACCCGGGCATGCACGAATGTCAAGCCGACTACATCCTGCGCGCCATCGAGCTGGGCGAGCAGCCCGGCATGCACGGCGTCGAGGTCGACCCGCACGTGATGGCGACCTACCAGAAGCGGCTCGAGGCCGCCCTGGCTCGCACGGTCTGGACCGATGTGCCCAGCTGGTACCGGACCCCCGCGGGCCGGGTGGTGAATCCGTGGCCCGGCACCGCACGCCAATTCGCGCGCCTCACCCGGCAAGACCCGGCCGCCGCCTTCAACGCCGTCCCACGCACCCCACGCACCATGCGGGCGGGCCAATCCGTCCGACTCGGCCACCACCGCAGCCGCGTCAACATCTGAAAACCGACACGACCGAAGGTCGTTGCGCCCCAACGGCTCGACGGTCTACGCTACACTCAGCGCCCCTGCTCGACGGGGGTTTCCCGGCTCCTGCCTCTGCGGACCCGGATGTTGCGCCACGGCACTGTTGTTCGGTCCCCACTTTCGGCCGGACAAGTGCTGAGGTCCCGCGAATCACTCTGCCCCTTATCCAGCGGGCCAGCGTCGCTGTGCGCCTGTGCTGATCGAACTCGACTGTGGCTGTGGGTGATTCGCCTCGACACATCCGTGCGCCGCCTGATGGCGCAGTGACCGAGGGAAGCCTGATGACCGAGTCTTTCTACCGCAGACTGCGACGCGCCGTAATCGTCGGCGCGCTGCCGGTCGCGATGGCGATGGCAATCGCCTCGACCAGCGCCGCCGACCCAGGGCAACCCGGCCTGGAACACAGCGGCCAGGGCGGTGTCACCACACCCAGCCAGCCCGCCCCCGCACCGGAGGAGGATCACGGGCTGGCTGCCTTCCTGCCCGACCCGCCGGCCCCCTCGGTACCCGATCGCCCTGTGCCACGCCCCCAATACGCGATCGCACCCGCGCCTGAACCGGCACCGGCGGCGGAACTCGAGGACGGCAACAGCGACGACACCGCCGCGCCTCCCGAGCCCGATCCCGGCGTTCCCCCGGCGGCCCCTGCCGTCCCGCCACCACCACCAGCGCGGATCCTGCAGGTCGGCAACACCCCCGTGGTGGTGCCGGACTGGATCGATCCAGATCTGCAGGACAAGGCCCAGAAGTGGGTCGACTACATCTCGACCGAGATCGCGATCGGTTGGGACTCGGTGGGCGTTCCGCGCGAGGAGTCCACGCGCCGGACCTTGGCCACGGTGTCGGGCGGATACCTCGGCTTCGAGGCCACCGCGGTGCCGGCGGGAATTGTCGGATGTGCGGGCGGGATGGCGGTCGGCGCCGCAGTCGGTGCCGGTGTCGGCGCGCTCGGAGTCGGCGCGGGTGCCCTGCCCGGTGCGCTGGTCGGCGCCTCGGTCGGCTGCCCGGTCGGCGCCGTCGCCCTCGGCGTCCCCGCCGCCGCAGCAGGGATCGCCGTCGGCGCTGCCGCCGGAGCCGTCCTGGGCGCACAAGCCGAGCCTGGACCGGTGATCACACCCCCGCCGCTGATCGACATCGCCCCGCCGCCGCCTCCGCCCGGGACCGACGACACCCCGCCGCCGGTCCCGGATCCGGTCGCGACGGTCGTCGACGGTGTGAACGCGGCCGTGGCGACGGTCACACGCGGGGTCACCGATGCCGCCGCCGCGGTCGTCCACTGCGCCGAAGGCGTACTGGCCCAGCTACGCATCCCCGCGCCCGCACCTGCGCCCGTCCCGGACGCGCCGGCCAGCTGATCGGAGCCACCGATGCCGCGAACGCAGCCCAACCCTCGCCAGCGCCCCCGTCCGGCCCCTCCCCACCCGTTCCGCGTGGCCGGATGGACAACGGCGGCTTCGGGCATGAAAACCTTCGCCGCTCAACCGGACCGGGACAGTGCCGCTGTGCATGTCGGCCGCCTCGATCGAGCGCATGCGGGGCGCGGTCGGCACCCCAGGTGGGTGTGGCCGGCGGTGGTGGCATTGATCGCCTCAACGGCGATCAGTGGGGTCGTGATCGCGCCATCGGCCGCGGCGCCCACCGGTAGCGACAGTGAGTGCCCGGCGCTGTATGTCCTCGGTGTGCAGGGCGCGGGAGAAAACGCGATGGGATCGGATTCGACGATCGACAGCGGCACACTCGGTGAGATCGTCCGCCCACTGGTCACCGGCGAGGCCACCGGACGGATCGATCGTGCGTACGTCGAATTCGACGCCGTCACGACAGGCACCGACAACGAGCAAACACGAGCCCAGTACGAGCACGCGCTCGACGCGAGCACCGCGACATTGAACCGGCTGGCAACGGACTTCCTCGCCCGATGCCCGGCCTCGCAGCTGGCGGTGGCCGGATATCGCGAAGGCGCGGCCGTGGCCGCGCAGTTCGCGCATCGAACCGGTGCCGGAACCGGCGCGGTGCCGGCGGAGCGGGTCGCCGGTGTCGCCTTGCTGAGTGATCCCTCCCGACAGGTGGGGGCAGCGCCGGTGCCCGGGCGTCCGGGCCAGGCCCGCCCGGACCCCGCGGCGGGCACCACTGGCGACGCTGTGGGGCGGGTCGCGCCGTTGAGCACCACTGCCCCGGCCCGCGGTGGCGGGATCGCCGGACCAGCGGCCGGGGATTTCGGTGCCCTGGCGGGGCGGGTGGTCAGCCTGTGTACGCCGGGGGATCTGTCGTGCGATACGAGCACCCAGGTGCCGATCCAGCAGGTCGTCACCAATATCGCCGCCAGTGCGGACGACGCACGCGGGGACCCGCTGCGCGCGCTCGCCTCGGTCACCCAGGCACTGGCCTTCACCGCGATCAACACCGCGACGGCGGTGGTCAACAACGACATTCAGGGAAACTCCCTGGCCAGCTTGTCCTACCAGCCCGGCAAATCGATCTCCCAACGCCTGGCCGAGGCCTCGGACCCCAGGACCCCGATCGACGTCCCTGCCGCACTGCACGCGGTCCTGCGGGTGGGCACGATCGGCCTGAACGCGGTGGTCACCGTGGCCCGCCAGGTCATCACACCGCAGAACATCGCCGAAATCGCCGCCGCCGGACTGGCCGATCCCGCCGCAGCGCTGCTGGTCCTCGGTCAGAAACTGCTCGGCGCGCTGCCCGCGCTGGTGCCACCGACCACCGTCGTGCGCCTGGTGGGCCAAGCGTTCGACGCGGTGACCCAGAACATCACCGACAACACGCAGCTGATCAACACCACCACCACGGTCAAATACAGCGACGAACTCGACCGGCGCGCCAGCTACACCACCGACACCGTGTCCACCGACGGCGCCACGGCCACCCAGTTCGTCTCCGACTGGCTCGCCGCGGCAGCCGCCGACATCGCCGCCACCACATCCCACACAGCCACCGCGACGCCGACGCCGCCATCAGCGACTCGGTGACCCGGAAAAGACAGCACGGGAGGGAAATTCAGTGTCGACCAACAACGACGGTGTCCACCGCCACGATCACCACGGGACCGGTCCGCTCCCGGCGCCCGACGACTGGTTCGACATCGACGCCCCACCAGCCCCCGCGCCCGTCCCCGAGCGCCCGGGTCACTACCGGTCCTGGCTGCAGACCACAGACCGCTCCACGAGCGCCGCGGCACCCGAACTCGCACTGGCCGAACCGGATTCGCCCGAGGCCGACGAGCCACTACGTGATGGTGGTGGGCACCGGGTGTGGACTTGGATTTTCGCGACAGGGGCGGTTGGCGCGGCGGTCGCCGCGGGTGTCTTCGTCTTCGCGCCGTTCCGGTCACCGGACCTCACGCCGACGGTGGTCACTGCGTTGCCCGGCCCGACGGCCGTCATGGCGACCGTGTCGGCCTGTCCGCCGTCTCCGGGGCTGCCGCAGTTCGACGGCCAGGGCGCAGGGAGCACACGGTCCGGGCCGGAGGTGGTGCTGGCGCTCGAGCACGGCTATTACGTGGAGCGGACCGCAGCGGCGGTGCGGACAGTGCTGGTAGCCGACGGGCCTTTCGGCACCGATGCCGAGATCCAGTCCGGTATCGACGACATCCCGGTCGGCACCACCCACTGTGTCCAGATCGCGGCGGCGGGACCCGAGCGGTGGGCGGTGACGATCACCGAGCACCGCCCAGCCGGCTCGACCGTGGTGCTGCACCAGCTGATCACCACGACGGTGCGCGAGAACCGCACCCTGGTCGCGGCGGTGACACCGGCATGACCGCAGTCCTGGGCACACCACCGGAGCGCACTCGCCGCACCCCGGCGCACCGCGGTGGTGGTCGTGGCGTGATCGCCCCGCCACTCGCGCAGCGTGCCCCGGTCTGGGACACGGTAATTCCGTTGCCCCCCATCACCAGAAACGAACGACGCGCGCCGCTGGTGTGGCTGCTGGGCGCCCACGGCGGCGCCGGTGTCACCACCCTGGCGAGGGTGCTGGCACCGGCCGCGGACTGCTGGCGTCGATGGCCTGCACCACGACCGGGGGAGTCGCCGTATGTCGCGGTGGTGGCCCGCGAGACCGCGATCGGGCTGGCGGCCGCCGATGCCTTGCTGCGCCAGCACCACGCCGGGCTGGCGGGAGCCAGCGCGGTGGTCGGCCTGGTCACCGTGGCCGCGCGTCCCGGTCGCGTCCCGGCCGCGATCCGCCGCGACCGCCAACTGTATGCGGCATTGGTGCCGCACGTGTGGCGTATCGGCTGGCACGAGGCATGGATGACCACTACCCACGACATGCTGCCGGTCTGGGATCCCACCGACCCCACCGCACCCGGGCATCGAGACGAGCTGGCCACCGCCCCCGCGGACGTCACTGCGCTGGGACGCGCACTGATCACGGTGATCGGCGAACTCGACTGTGCGGGCCCTTCCGCGATCGGAGGAACACCATGAGCTGGCTCCTGTCCGCCGGCGACCACCTCGCCACCGTCGCTGTCATCGCCCAGGTGGAGAACTACAAGCCCGAAAAGCCGCCCAACGCGGACGGTTTGGTCACGCTGATGCGCTATCTGACCTGGCTGGTCCTGCTGGCCGGAGTCGGTGCCATCACCTTCGCCGGTGGCAAGTTCGCCTGGGAGAAGTGGTACGGCGGCGTCCTCGAATCCCCGAAAATGGTCCTCGGCGCTCTGGTCGGGGGGATGATCGCCACCACCGCGGGCACTCTGATGAACGCGGTGATCCCCAAATGAGCGCGATCGCATCGACGCTCACCGTGCTGGCCGCCGCCCCGACACCCGGGTACAAACCGCTCCCACCGGAAGTGACCGCCGAGCTGCAACGGTGGTTTCGCTACCTGCTGTGGCTCATCGAAGTCGGTTTGATCGCACGGATTCTCGTCATCTCCGGCAAGGCCGGATGGGAACACTTCCGGCCCCCGCCCGGGCCGCCCGACGCACCCGGCGACATCGTGCGCGCCCTTCTCGCCTGGTCGATGGCCGCCACCGCAGTCCCGCTGGCGGCCAGCCTGCTCGTCGACCCACACCGATAACCCCTCCGGCGATCACGAAAGGCGCTGACCGTGAACATATTCCGCGCATTATCGGTGGCCGCGGTGATCGTGGCGGCCATAGCCGGGTGCAGTCAGCACCAGCCGAGGACGGTCACAACGCCACCTCCGGTCGACCTGAAAGCCGAACCAGCCGGTGTCGTCTGGAGCGACTACCACGGAGTCGAGCTTCCCGCCGGCGTGGACGGGCCTCGCGAAAACCGTGACGCCGCTACCGGTTTCAGCCGCACACCCGCCGGTGCGGCTCTGGCGGCGATCGTGCACACGGTGCACATGTCGATCGCGCCCTCGTCCACCTGGCCCGCGATCGCCCGCGCCGAGCTGGCACCCGAAGACAAAGACGCCCTCGTGACCTCCCACAGCCTGCTGAGCGTGAACTCGCCCGCCGACCCGGCAACCGCGCCCCGCATCCGCGGCTACACGATCACCCGCTGGAGCCCCGACCGCACCCGGGTCGAGATCTACACCTCCTTCCCCGACCAGTCGATCGCGGTCAACACCGCCGAGGTCGTGTGGCACAGCGACTGGCTGCTGGCCGTGCCCGCCGTGTCCTCGACCGCGCCGACCGTGCGATCCGCCGACCGCATCGACGCCGCCGTGAGATTGGAGCCACCGCAATGACTTACCGACGCCACACCGCCGACACCGCGACCAGTGCACCGCGCGCCGAACAACACCTGCGCGCCGGCTGGATCCTGTCCACGACTTTCCTGAGCCTCGTCATCGTCGCCGGAGCGATCACCTTCGCCCTCACGCGCCACCACGACCATCCCGCTACCCCCGCACTCACCACGCCGCCCCTGCCACCTTCGCCCACCGCGACCGCGGCTCCTGGTTCAGTTCCCGGTCTCGGGGTTCCCGAAGCCGACATTTTCGGGCGCCGGGTCGACATCCCGATCGACCCGGCGGGAGCGATTCTCGCCCAGCGACCGGAGACACAGAAGAAGCCGACCGACCCGGACTGGCTGACCGCCGCCCCGGCCGGGCTGTGCGACCGGCGTATAGGCACGACCGCGTGCGCGCCGGGGGGCTGGCAGCGCATTCACGGCGCCGTCGTGCCCATGTCGAGTTCGGACGGACCGACCCGCATCGATGCGGGCGTGGCCGCCGGATACGCCCACACTCCGCAAGGCGCGGCACTGGCCGCCGCCTACACCGTTTACGAAATCGCCGCTCGCCCAGCCGATTCGGTGTTGCGCGACCGGCGTGCCATCCTCACCGACGCCGACCGACGACAATTCGACGCCGCGGCCGCGCAAGGACGACTACCCGCTCAGCTCGACGAGGCTTACACCCGGTGGATGCTGGCCGTGGATGCCTTCCGCGTCGACTCCTACACCGACGACTACGCGGTCATCTCCTTGGCAGCACGAGCCGCACCCGACGGCGACCGGCCGGGCTGGTCGACGGTCGCGGTGCCGATGGTCTGGCACCACGGCGACTGGCGGGTCCGCGGCACCGGCGCCCAGCTGCCGACCCGCACAGTCCACGACCTGGCTGGGTGGACGACATGGTGAGCCTGCGGCACGCGGCCGCACTGCTGATCCTGGCTGCCGGGCTGACCCTGGGCTCGGCCACACTCGCCGCGGGCCAGGCCCCGACACCGTCGCCACCAGGTTCCGGAGCACCCGCGACGCCGGGCGATCCGGGCACGTCCACGACGTACGGATTCGACGGCACGTGCGACCAGCTGCACGACCTGCTGTTGAAACTTCCGATGGTTGGCGGGTTCGACGGCGACGTGCTGTCGGCAATGTGCAAGGCGGGCAACGCCGCCACCCATCCGGGTCAAGCCGCCGACGCGGTGCGCTCGAAGGCGTGGGACTCGACATTCGGCCAGATCGTGGACAGCATGCTCGACGGGCTCGGGCAGATGGTCGGTGCCACGATGACGATGTGGGCACGGCTGCCCAACGACAAGCTGCTCGACAGCACGACCCTGTGGCAGCGCATCGACTCCTACACCCGGGTGTTGCAGGTGTGGATGCTGGCCATCTCGATCGCGGTCTCGGCGCTGCGGATCGGTGTCGCCCGCAAGCACCTCGCTGCCGAGCACGCCGAAGAGACCTTCCGCACGCTGGCCCGATCGGTGATCGCGACCTGGATCGCCGGTGGTGCCATTCTCGCCGGGGCCCGTATCACCGACAGGTTCAGCGAATGGCTGCTCGACGACACGGTCGGTCCCAACAGCGGCGGCGCGGCCGAGCTGCTGGTGAAGTCCTACCGCAACAGCGCCGGGCTGCTCTCGCCCGGTCTGGTGTTCGTGGTGACGCTGGTCGGGCTGCTGGGCGCGATCTCGATGGCCGCACTCACAGTGATCCGCCAAGCCTTTCTCGTCGTGGCGGTCGGGATGTTCCCCCTGACCGCGGCCGCCTCCGGCACGGCGGCGGGCCGGCAGAGTTTCGCGCGGCTCGGGGGCTGGATCGTCGCGTTTCTGTTGTTCAAACCGGTCGCGTCGCTGATCTACATGATCGCGTTTGTCAGCGCCGATCAGGCCAACTCCGAATCCGCGGGCAACGCTGGCAGTGCTGATGCGGCCGCCCGGTCACTGATCGGGATCGTGTTGTTGTGCAGTGCCGTCGGCGTCCTGCCTGCCCTGGTCCGCCTCGTCGCCCCGGGGCTGTCGGTGATCGGATCGGGCGGCAGCGGCGCGGTGGCCACCGGCATTGTCGCCGGTGCCGCCGCGATCGCCGTGACCGGCGGCAAGGCGCTGATGGCGCGCGGCGGCGGCAGTGCGGCGGCCGCCACCGCCGGTCTAGGAGCGGCGCCGCCGCCCGGGCCCACCAGTACTGGGGCAGGTCGGCCCATGTTGCCTCCGTCGCCGCCGCCGCGAGGGATCGGCGCAGGCCCACCGCCTGGACCGAGCGGGCCGCCACCACGACGGCCGGGCGGGCCTGGATCACACCGGCCGGGAGGCGGGACCGTGCGGTCATCCACACCGACCAGCATGGGCCGCTCGGTCGAACGCACCGGCAACGACACCGCCACCGGAACCCGCCGACCCGGCAGCGAGCCCGGCTGGGTCGACCCCAACCCCCATCTGGGCAACCAACAGATCGACTACTGAGAGTCCAAAAATGCTGTGTTGAAACACTATTCGTACTTCGAGGTGATCGCATGACTACCACGGCCGCCATCACTGAACACCCCTACAGCGCCGGATCGCGTCCGCGTAACGAGGGCCTTTTCGGGCTGAGCTGGGTGGCGATGCTCACCGTCGGCGCCGTGGTGATAGCCGTCGTGCTGGCCCAAGCGCTGTTCGGATTCCGTGTCGCCGCAATCGTTCTCGTCGCCGGGGCCATTGCGGCCGGGCCGCTGGTGTTCACCAGCGGGGGACGTACCGGCTGGGTCCGGGCGATCCTGTTGTGGCAGTGGTGGCGCGGCGGCCGCCGCGGCGAGCATACCTACCGCTCCGGCAGTTTCTCCACGATCCCCGGCGGCACCCAGCAGCTGCCCGGTGTGCTGGCCCCGACCCGCCTGCACGAGGGCAGGACACCGGACGGGCACTGGTTCGCCATGGTCCACATGCCCAAAACCTCCGGCTACACCGTCATTCTCAAGACCTGGCCCCAAGGCAGCGAAGCCGTCGATCAGGACTTGGTCGACCACTGGGTCGCCGGGTGGGGGAGCTTCCTGGCCGTCTACGGCGGCAAACACGACATCACCACCATCGCCGCGGTCATCGACACCATCCCCGAGACCGGAAACCGCCTGATGAGCGAGGTATCGACCATCACCCGCCCCGACGCACCCGAGATCGCGCAGCAGGTGATGTGGGAGCTGGGCTCGCAACTGGCCCGCCAGCGCGTGCAACTCGACGCCCGCCTCGCGATCACCTTCGAAGCCACCACTCCGGAGCGACGCAACATCCCCGCCGAGCAGGCCCTCGAAATCGGGCGCCGCCTGCCCGGCATCGTCGACGCTCTGGCCGACGCGGGGCTGCGAGCCAGGCCCATGACCGCCGCCGAGGTCATCGGCTTCGTCCGGCGCAGCTATGACCCCGCCACGCAAGGCGGCCTGGAGGCAGCGACAGCAACCGGGGAAGGGCACGGGCTGGGCTGGAACGACGCCGGCCCGGTCAGCCACCGCGAGTACTGGGACCGGTTGCTGCACTGCGGCGCGAACAGCGTCACGTGGGAGATGGGAGAAGCGCCGAAAGGCACGTTCACCGAACGGATTCTGCAACCACTGCTGGAACCGAATCTCGAGGTCCCGAGAAAGCGGGTCACGATCATCTACCGGCCCCACGCCGCCGCCGAGGCCGCCGACATCGTCGACAACGACTACCGCAATTCCATTGTCGCCGCCCAGAACACACGCGGTGGACTCGTCTCGGCGTCGGCCGGCATCCGCGCGCAATCGGCCGGGAGGGCCCGGGAGGAACAAGTCCTCGGCCACGGCCTGACCCGCTACGGGATGCTGGTGACCATCACCGCGCCGCGCGGACACGACCTCCCGCGCATCAACGCTGTCGTCCAGGACCTGTCCAGCCAGGCACGCGTGCAGATCACCCGCTGCTACGGCTTCCAGGCCGCCGCGTTCGCCGCCGGTCTCGGAGTCGGAGTCGTGCTGCCCGAACACGCCACCGCGCCAGCGTTCCTGGAGGACAACTGATGGCCGAGACCCCACCACCGCCAACCCAGCGCCCCCGGCCCCATGTCGCCGTGAACGCGAAACAGGGCGCACGACAGGTCGGTCCGCGAGTCCTCGATGACACCGCGCGCTCGCGTCTGGAGCGACAGTGCACGATGGGCGGGCTGCGCGGTGCACGAGCGCGTTTTCTACTCGGCCGCGACGACACCCGCCGCCGCAACAGCGAACTGCTCATCTCCGCGGCCGCCGGTGAGCAGTTCGACCGCCCGACACTGACGTTGACCACCAACGGGTACGCCGGACGCAACGGAGGCCGCATGTCGGCCATCGCCCGCCCACCGGAATGGCGGGCGACCACCGCCCAGATCGCCGGCCTGTGGCCCTGGACCGTCGGCGCCGGCGCCCCGCTGATCGGCACCCCACTCGGCCCGCACCTACGCACCGGCGCACCAGTGTGCTTCGACCCGATGAACTGGTTCACCCGCGGCAGCTTCCTCACCGCACCCAGCCTGTTCGTGCTGGGACTCAACGGATTCGGCAAATCGACACTCGTGCGCCGGATCGTGCTCGGCGGGATCGCACAAGGCGTCACCCCGCTCATCCTGGCCGACGTCAAACCCGACTACCGGCCGCTGGTGGAACTGGCCGGGGGACAGATCATCGACATCGGCTACGGCCACGGCTGCCTCAACCCCCTCGACAACGGTGTCATGGGGCAGGTCCTGACCACACTGACCCGCGCCGGGCTGCACGAGCGCGCCCGCAACATCACCCAGGAACTACAGGCCCGCCAGATCGCCCTGGTCGCCGGACTGATCGAACTCGTGCGCGGTCACCCGGTCGCCGACTACGAAGAAGCCCTCATCGCCACCGCCCTGCGGCAGCTCTACACACCAGAACCCCAGGGCGGACGCGGATTCGCGATCGACCGGCCGCCGATCCTGACCGACCTGCTCGAGGTCATCGTCACCGGCAGCGAGGAACTGCGCTTGGACGCCGCCGCCGACACCGAAGACGCCTACCGCGCCACCATCGTTCCCCTGCGGCAATCGTTGCGCCGGTTGACCAACGGCCCGTTCGGGGAAGTGTTCAACGGCCACACCAGCACCGCGATCGACTTCGACTCCGTCGCCGTGTGCATCGACGTCTCCAACATCCCCACCGGCGACCGCAAACTCAAAGCCGCTGCGATGCTGGCCTGCTGGGCTGCCGGGTTCTCCGCGATCGAAGCCCTCAACACCCTCACCGACGCCGGGCTGGCAGACCAGCGCTATTTCCAGGTCGTCATGGACGAACTGTGGCAGGTTCTGGCCTTGGGCGACTTCATGATCGAACGCGTCGACGAGCTCACCCGTCTGCAACGCGGCCTGGCCACCGCCCTGATCATGATCAGCCACACCATCAAAGACCTCCAGGCCCTGTCGAGCGCCGCCGCGGTCAACCGCGCTCTCGGCTTCCTTGAACGCGCGCGAGCGAAAGTCTTCGGCGCTCTACCGGCCGACGAGGTCGAACGCCTCGACAGCATCGTCCCGTTCACCGCCTCCGAAAAGGCCATGGTGACCAGTTGGTCGGCACCCCAAGCCCTCACAGGCGAACCCCTGCCCCCGGGACAACCACGCCCCGCACCCCCGGGAACGGGAAAGTTCCTGCTCAAAATCGGCGAAGACCGCCGCCCCGGAATCCCATTCAGCGTCGAACTCAGCGCAACCGAAATCGACAAACACGTCCACGAGACCAACACACGGTTTCATTTCCGGACCTCGACAGATCGCGAAGGCCACACCAGCGGCATAAAGGATGGCCGAACCTGATGGCGAGCCTCCAGAACCACTTCCGAGTGATCGCCGAGACACACGCGGCAGCAACCGAAGTCACCGCAGCCGAAATCGTCGGCACCGCCGAGGACATCGTATCCGCCCGGTCGCCGCTCGCGCGCGCAAATCTCGCGTTCGCCGCGATCGTCGACGGACCCACCGAGCTGGGCGAGGGACAACCCGTCCTGTGGATCAACACCTTCGGCGCAGACTCCGGAGAACCCATCGGAATCCTCAAAGCCCGGATCCTCGCCGAGATCGTGCCGCGCGGACTGCACACCGGCCAACCCCAACGCAAATTCCTGGCACTGCTCGAACTACCCGGACTCGGACACGTCGAACGCATCATCGGCGCAGACGACATTCTCGCACTGCCCGACCCACCGCACACCCCCGACTCCCACCCGGGACCTCACGGTGGAGCAGACGTCGCTGAGCTCGTTCGGGACGCCTTCGGCGAGGACATCCCGACTCCCGGCAACGCCGACAGCGACCCACGGCCGCCGTCGCTGCCGGAACCGGACACCGGCTACGGACTCGAATGAGGGGCGGCGAACCGTGAGAAGACCCTATGCAAATCGTGTGCCGCCGCACCGCCTGATGATGGCGTGCGCAGGACGACGCCGTAGCGGGGGATGGATGCCAATGCTCGGAGTGCGGCGGCGATAGCGATGGCATCGCGGTGGTGGGTTGTGGCTGTGGTTTCGCTGTTCGCGTTACCGATGCTGCTCGTCGTCATCATCGGCTCCGACGACTCGCAAACCGGCTGCGTGTCGGGTGCTTTGAGCGGGGCGCTGGCCTCGGCCGACAGCGCGCACGTGGACGGTTACAGCCCGCAGCAGTTGCAGATCGCGCAGGTCGCTGTGGCGGTCGGCGAACAGCACGGCGCGGCACCGAATGTCATCGTTGCCGCATTGATGGCGGCGATGCAAGAAAGCTCGCTGCGCAACCTCAGCAACGATGCGGTCGAGGGCTCGTCCGGGTACGCACACGACGGTGTCGGCGGCGACCACGACTCGGTGGGTCCGTGGCAGATGCGCGCGAGTGTCTGGGGCGGCGCAGGGATCGACCAGTTGATGAACCCTGCCTACCAAGCCAACTGGTTCTACAACCAAGCCGACAAGGTCGACGGTGCCGCGTCGATGGATCCCGGCGAACTCGCACAGACCGTGGAAGTGTCGGACTTCCCCGACCAGTACGGCACCCACCGCCGCGAGGCCGAGGCCCTGTACATGGCCCTGCGCGGAGCTGGCTCACGACTGCCACAGCTCGCCAGCGGCCCCGCCCGCCCGGCCGGCTCCACAGACACGATGGGGTGCGGCGGGTCGCACTCCGGCGGTGGCGATTTCGGGCAGGCGATCGTCGCGGCGGCCGAGCGATGGATCGGGCTGCCGTATGTGTGGGGCGGCGGCGACACTGCGGGCCCGACCACCGGTCTCGATGGCGCTGCCGAACCGGGTTTCGACTGCTCCGGGCTGACACTGAACGCGGTGTTCGCGGCCTCGCACGGCACGATCACCCTCAGCCACACCACCGGCTCTCAGGTCGCAGACTCCCGTGGCGTCACCGTGAACATCAACGAGAAGCAACCCGGGGATCTGATCTTCTTCGGGGCCGGAGTGCCTCACCACGTCGCCATCTACGTCGGCCAACTCGCGCCGCGTGCCGGAGCCGAGCCCGTCGACATGGTTGTGCACGCGCCGGACTTCGGCGTCCCTGTCCAGCTGGCGCCGCTCTGGACCACCGAACCAATGGTGGTCCGCAGGATCGGCCCGAAACCGACACCCTCGGAGGCTTAAGAGTCCATGACCGATCGCGGCACTTCACATTATTGGCTTCGATTGCGTAACAGTGAAATTCGCGCAGCCGCCGTAGCTCCCGACGCATGGTGTTGCCGCTCCCGCGCGGTGCGTGGTCGGTCCAGTGCCCGCAGGCTGATCGCGGCAGCGACCGTGTTGTCGGTGGGGACCGTCGTGGCCGGTTGTGGGCGACCCGCGCCATCGGCGCCGCAGGGGCGCCCGGATCGGGTAGGGGTGTCGGTCGTGGTGAGGTCGCCCACGGTGACCGCGACCGGGGGGCTGTCGTGGACGGCGAGCGAGATCGACTCCGGTGATCCCGACGCGGTGCTGATCGCGGCCGCGGGGGTGCTCTACTCCTACGCGCCGGTGATCGACGCCAATGCCGCGCAAGCGTTCGACCGGGCACGGCCACTGCTGAGTCGGTCGTGCCAACAGCGTGTCGGCGCGTCGACCACCGGGTTCGCGCGGATCACCGGCGCAACGTGGCAGCGGTGGCGCACGGACCGCGCCGTACTCACTGCGGAAGCCACGGTCGGCAGGGACGACCATCCCCCCGACACCGCCACCACACACCCGCGGGTCGTGACCGTCACCCAGACCGTGCACTCCACCCCCGCCGGGCTCGCCGGGACGACAAGCGATCCGATCGTTCTGTACATGGTCGCCGGCCGCGACGAGAGCACCGGAGGGTGGCGTGTCAGCCGACTCGCCGTCCGCTGACCCGGACAACTGGCTGCCGGATCGCGAGCCGACCACAGCGAGGAAACAGATCATCTCGTTCCGGGAGCCGCCGACAGCGCGCCTGGCCGGGGGAGGAGAGAGGACGTCATGAACAGTGTCACTAAGGACGGTCGGCGTGCGGGGGCAGTGCGCGCGGGGCTGAGCGTGCCCAGTTTGGGCGGTTATCTGCGTGCGGAGCGAGAGGCTAGGGGACTGTCACGGGAAGGAGCGACCAACGGAGCGCCGATGTCCGCGGCATACCTGTATTCGATCGAAAGCGAGGTACGCATGCCAGGCCCCGAAATTGTCGGGTTACTGGCCGACCTATACGAGTTCGACGACGCTCAGCGCGCCTACGTGCAAGCCTTGCACGCACCGCCGCTGGAGTTCGACCCAGAACGGATCCAGGCGACATTCGACCAGACCCCGGCGTTGCAACACCGACTCGACGACCTGGACTCGGTCGGCCTGATCGCTGCCTACGTCGATTTGTCATGGAATGTGCTGGGCGCCAACAACTGTTTCCGCAGCACCTACCCCGGCTTGGCCGACGCGCCCGTGGGGGCGCAATGGTTCTTCGACCCGATCGCGCGGCAAGTGCTGGCCGACTGGGAACACGAAGCGATGGTGCTGGTTCGGTTCCTCAAAGCGGATCTGGCGCGTTACCGGTCCTGCACGGCGACGTGGCGCCTGCTTCGTTACCTGGAACGCGACGATGACTTCTACCGGCTATGGACCACTGACACACAGATCGCCGCAGGGCGCCGGGTCGATGACCCCATGCTGGTCCGCGATCTCGCCACCGGAACAACATCGAGCATCGAAGTCCAGACCGGGCGAATTGACACTGATATCACCATCCGTCACTTCCTCGGAATACGCAAACCCCATGCGCCGGAGCAGAATACGTAGATCTCAGACAGTCGGCATTCATACAAACAGCATGAAACCAACTACTGGCGCAGACTGGCAGGCACACGTGTAATGGAGTCGTCGGCGAATAACGATGCAACACGAAACCTGTTGCACGCTCGCACAGTTCGCCGACCGAGTGAGGTAGCGCAGTACGATCGGCGCCGCCTCATCGCAATTGAGGCTTCTTCGGGGAACAGCCATGTCAGTCCCCCTGCGACCGTTCCCCGAAGAAGTCTTCGAAGCTCCCACGACGGGAAGTAGCCGGGCACCAGGCCACGGTTCATTTCAACACATTCCTGAAATCGACAGGGCGACATGAGTGGAATCGACGACGCGCGTGGCGACATCAGAACGGCGATGCTCGCAGCGATGCAGGGTGCCACGTCACTGGCCACGATCCTCAACGCCAGCGGCCGCGAAGGCCGCGACGTCGCCACATTCATTGCCCGCCAGCGCCGTGACGAAGAAATTCATCAACGGCGGCTGCGGGTCGAGGATGACAAACGACAATTCCAGAGCGAACGCCACGACCTGAACATAGAAAAGGGCCGGGCCGAGATCAACAATACGGTCGCCGAAGGCGTGAGGAAGGTTCTGCTGGACCAGGCGCGCGGTATCGAAATCGTCAACCGAGTCGAGAACGCCGACGCCGAGAACGGCCGCAAAGCCGAGATCGACGCCAAACGGCTCGAACAGATCCAAGCCAGCATCGACAACGACAAGAGAATCGCCGATGCGAAGGTCGACACGGCCCAGGGCCAGACGCGGATCAACCAGCGCGACCTGCGACGGCGAAATCGAGAAACGAGACGGCGTATCGGCCGCGACGATGCCGAACACGATCAGAGGATGGCCGCCGCCACGGCCCGGCTGGGGTGGGGCGAAGCCAAACACAACGCCGAAATGGCCGAGATCTACCAGCGGATGTACAACCGGAGCCGCCGGTGGGGCCTGAGCGAACAGCTGGCCCGCAGCGATAGCGCCGCGGCCGCCGGTATGCGCACCGCGTCTGCGTTCGCCGCCGCCTACAGCACACGCGAATGGGGCGATCGTGAGCGCCAGAACGCGGCCGACTTCGCCGAACGGGCCGCCGAGGACGGTGTCAGCCCCGGGGACCTAGTCGAGTTCGTCCACGCAGCAGCCAACGACGCCAACACCAACACTGGCGCCTTCGCCGACGGGGACACCGGACCGGTACCGCCCGAACAGGAGCTGGCCGAACAACTGGTCGTTGCAGCCGACGACGCGCGCCGCGATCCCGAGGAACCCACTCCGCCGTCTCGGGATCAGCAGATCCGCGACACCCTCGACGCCGCCGGCCTCACCGACCAACGGTCGTCCCCGGCAGCGACCACCGATCTTGATCCACCGCTCGACACCGGCCCCGCAGTGACAACCGGCACCGATCTGGGCCCCGAATGACCCCTCGCGCACTGAGCCATGAAAAACCGCGGCGGCACAGCCGTATTCGCCGCCAATGGCGCCCGCGCATTGCGTTGAGGATGCGAACCCCTCGAACAGGAGATGACGTTGAGCCACGCGAGCTACGAGGACCGAACACCGTTGCTGTCGGATCTGCGCGGAGCCGCCGCGCCACCTGGAAGGTCGCCGTTCACCTGGAACGTCGAAATAGAGTCGGATCATCAACACTTCGGTTATCTGTTGGCGGGGATCGCCCTCGAACGTGCCTGTCTACTCACCGCACGCTACGCGGCCACACCACCGACCGACACCGACCGCGACCAGGCCGACTACGAGCTGGCAGGCATCGACCTGGCCGACTCCCCGCTGGCCCTGGCACACCTTCTCACCTGCGCGATCGCCTGGCGCGCGGAATCGGCCACCGCGAACTGCGCGGTGCCGGTGCTGGTAGAACACTTCCACCACGAGTACGGCCTGATCATCGACACCGACCGTGTCCGCATCGAACGAGACCACGAATTCGACATCACCGGAACATATTCCGCGAGGCTGGTCACCGCGCGGCTGGCCCGGTCCGCTGATGCGGTGCGGGCGGGCCGGTTGATGCTCGAGCGAACCGCACCCACGCCTGCGGTCGCGGCCACCGCCGCGGCGCTGATTACAGTGCCCCGCAACGCCAATGACGTCAGAGCAATGGCACGGACTCTGTATGAAGCGGGGGTGTCCGACCGAGCTGGATGGGCGATCGCGTTCTGCGTCGCCTATCTGGCAGGCCACGGCGATGGAATCGATCTGGCGGCCAACAGCCCGGTGCTAGTCGATCCGGTCGACGAGGCACGAGGCGAGATCGCCGAACAAATCCGCCGCATCCTCAACCCGGACCCGAACGATTTCAGTAACCCCCCGACGCCCGCGAAAGTCCTGGCATCCCGCGAATTCCGGCAGTCGATGGCCGTGCTGTCCGACAGCGACCGCCGCCTCGCCGAATCCACCCTCCGCGACATAGACGCATTCACCGGCACGGTGCCGCTGTGGTCGTCGTATGTGGCGCGGTCACAACTGGACCGAATGCTCGGCTCCTACTGCGCGGGGGTGGCGACATTGCACGACTACGCCCGCTCGCTCGGCACGGCTCCAGATCACCCCGTGGACCCACTGGAGCGCCGGTGGATAACCACGCTGGTCGGTGAACTCGCCGATGTCGGTCGCGTGCTGAACGGATACGCGTGGACCGGGCAGGGGCTGATCAGTGCCGAACGTCAGCAAATCGAGCACACCCTGCGCGGGGCGCTGCTGGGCGAGCCCGCGCCGCGGCTGCTGTTCGCCGGCGAACGCTTCAAAGCCGAATACGAGTTCAGGATCCAGTCCATCACGGCGACAGAGTTGGTCGACTCCATCCAGGAACGTCTGGTCACGATGATCGAAGACGGCGGAATCGCACTTCCACATATCGAACTCGACGAGGCGCGCTTCCGCCATGCCGACAGCATGGTTCACCACGTCGAACCCGAAGCCTCCGTACTCGCAGTGGTGGAAAGCCTGCATCGGCTCGCCCTGCCGCGGGCCGAGCACGGCTCCGTCGATGAGCACACCGCGGCGGTGCAACGCCTGCACGCCAGCCTCACCGAGGCGCACCTACCGCAACCATTGCACGCGCGCGTCGCTGCCCTCGTCGACGACGCCACCGCGCGCGCGAAGGAATGCGGAACACGGTGGAGCACGCGGAGCCGGTACTGGGATGCGCGCATCGCCGCCGTGGTCAAAACCTGGAACCATCCCGCTCCCGTCCTGCATCGAGGTGCGTCAACGATCATCGGCCCGGCCCAACCCACGGTTGACGCCATAACGCCGATCGGCGCCGAACTGGCGCAGCGGCCAGACGAATCAGCTACGAGCGCAACGGAATCGACTGCTCTCGCGAGCGAAGGAACCGCCGGAACTGATCTGGCTGTGTGATTCGGGCACCGGACACGCGATCGCAGGGGGCGACCGACAGTTGACGGAATCAGTGCACGAGGTTGCCCATGCCGAACCCCCACGGGCTCAACGACACTCAAACCACGACACCCCACCAGGCATCATCGGCCGCCGCCGCTGACCCCACGACACCGGTATCGGTCGGCGAACGCCGCACGGTGTTGCTTGCCGCCGTGCAGGATCGCGCCGCCGAGCGCAACCTCCTCGCAGACGCCGTCGGTGCCGCACTGGGGCCCCACGATCTCCGCGACCCCGCCGCGGCCGCGGCGATCGATACCGCGATGGACCGGGTCGCCCACGCCGCGCAGGCATTACGTGACGCACGCCGGGACGCTCTCGAGGCGGCCATCCCCGACAATGACATCCAGGCCGCCTACACGGCCGGATCTATGGGAATCCGGTCCACGGACAATCCAGCGGCAATCGCTCGGCTGGCGGTCGAGCGTGACCGCACGGTGTTCGACACCATGGCACGGCAGGCCGACTACGAGCGGGCGATGCGCACCGCCGAGGCAGAACGCACGCAGCGGATCGCCGCGAGCGAACAGGCTGAGGCCCTGCGCGAACGGGTGGCACGACTGCAACATGAAGGTGGAGCAGACCTCGACGCGATCTTCGACCGGTGGCAGGCCGACACCGCAGCACTGGTGTCGCACAACTTTCGATCCCAGCCCGCCACCCCAGACGCGAATGTAGTAGCGGGCGCTGGTGCGGGCACGGCGTCGATGCTCTACACCGCGGCGATCGAAATTACCCAGCCGGGTGCTTCGGCGCCGGTGCGGTTGCAGTCGGGCAGTGATCTGTCCAGCGAGACGCAGACCGCCGACTGGGTGCGTGACCAGCTGCGCAGGCTCGGCTGTGACCTGGCCGCCCACGTGCGCATCACCGCGCACGCCTCCGACGCCGAGCACACCGTCACGCTCATGGACTCGGCGGGCTACCCGCATATCGTCGACGAAGCCACCGACCGCTGGCACCGCCACGTCGCAGGCACCCACCCGCTCGACACAACCCGAACGAGCCCACCCGAACCTGGGACAGACCCCGTCGCGGCCCCGTCGGCGGGCCAGCTGCTGAGCGCTTCGTTCGAAGAAGCCCAGGCCGCGACCTGGATCAACGACAACGGTGTCGTCACCGCCGCACCCGACCAGCTCGCACAGACCGTCGCCACACCCGCCGAGGCGGAGCCGGGACAGTGACCGGCCACCGCCGCCGGGCCGACGCCGTCGGGATGGAGGCCAGAAGATGAGCGGGGCCCGGCAAGTCCGCCGCCGTCGCCGCAACGGGACGAGTGAGGACACCGCGAAACTGGTTGCAGGGCTGGTGATCTGCGCGATCGCCGTGGGCGTGTGGGCGGCGCTGACGGTGGGCAGTCTGTGGGCCGGGCTCACGGTGAACATCAACCCGGCCGGCGCGTTGCTCGAGGTCGTCTCGGGGCAGCGTCGGTGGCCGTGGCAGTCCAGCCTCGTGGTCGTCGGATTCCTCGTTGTGGCCGTGGCGGGGGTCGCGGTGGTGGCGCCACGACGCGGTAAGTATGTCGAGATCGACAGTGCCGCAAGCACGATGCAACGACCCAGTGGATTGACGATCGCGCGTGAACGCGACAACGCGAAGGTCGCGACGCGGCTACTGGCCGATGCGCCGCAGGAGGTCCGCGACATCACCGGCCCGCCTCTCGGGCAGACGGTGGTGGGCAACGTATGGCTGTATTTGCCCGCCGAACTCGGCGCGTTCATCGCGGCCGGAACCCGGACCGGGAAAACCATGGCGTGGGCGATACCGGCGGTGCTGGCAGCCTGGGGCCCGGTGATCGCGACCAGCAACCGGCCCGACCTCTACCGCCACACCCGGCTGCCACGCGAACGCGTTGGCCGGATCTGGCTGATGGATCAGCAAGGAGTGACCGGCCACACCGAGGTCGGGTTCTGGGTCGACCTGCTCGCCCAGGTCGACACCCTCGCCGCGGCCCGCAAACTGGCCTCGTTCTGGGTCGCGGCGAGCCGTGACCCAGACGCCCGCGTGGACAGCTATTTCGATGGTGGCGCGCAAACACTGTTGGCGCTGTACATGTTCGCCGCCGCCCGCGCGGGAGGAGACCTGCTGCATGTCGGTGAATGGCTCTCACGCGACCAGGACCCCACGCCCGCACTGATCCTGCGCCGCTTCGGGCACGTCCGCGCCGCCCAACGCATCACCGACGCCCAAGCCCTCTACGCCCGGCAACGCGACGGACTGTTCGACATGGCCCGACGGTTTCTGGACGTGCTGGCCGACGACGACTACGCGCGCATGGTCATACCACCGCAACGACGCTCCATCGACGCAGTCGACAACGGCGACACCGTCACCGTGCGCTACCGACTCGAGTCACGCACTCACCAACTGCCTCAGTTCATTCCCGAGAAGTTCATCGCCTCCCGCGACACCCTCTACGCGTTGTCGATGGCCGGCCCGGACGGCGCCACCCCGCTCACCACAGCCCTGGTCGGTCAACTCCTGGAAGCGGCGTTGCGTGCCGCGCGGCGTCGTCCCGACGGCCGGCTCGCAGTGCCGCTGCTGGGGGTGCTCGACGAGGCGGCGAACTGTTGCCGCATCGCCGAACTGCCTGACTACTACACCTACGCCGGTGGCCACGGCGTGCTGCTGATGACGTTCATCCAAGTCCTTGAGCAAGGCGAAAAGCTCTGGGGTGCGGGAGGATTGGCGACGATCCGGGCGCAGTCGATCGAGATCTACGGCGGCGGCATCGGCGACCCGGACTACCTCCAACGGTGGGCGACCATGGCCGACGAACACGAAGTCGAAGACCGCTCCCACAGCACCGGCCCCGCCGGTACCAGCCAGACCACGACCTGGCGCAGCGAAGCCAACCTCACCGTCGCCGACCTGAACGCGATGCCGAAAAGTCGCGCCCTGGTACGCCTGCCGACCCACAAACCGATCCTCGTCCGCAAAGTCCCCTGGTGGGAACTCGCCGACGCCGCCGACATCCGACGATCACTGGCGCTGTTCGAACCCGCCGACCCTGCTCCGGCGACCGCCGCCGAGCCGGTATCCGTCGAGTCTTCCGACCCCGAGGGCAAGGAAGTATGACCCAGCAACCCCTTCCCAACATGCCCGCCCGACAGCGCAAACAGTCGAAGGACAAGCCGAAGCCACCAAGGTATCCCCACTTCACAGTCTTCGCGCAGCAGTGGCTGTTGCCTGTAGTCCAGGTGCGCTTGGCTGAGAACAACCGCGAAGGCACCTACACCTGGTGCCAGCGGTGGTGGCTGCACCGATCGGTGGCCGTGCGTATCGCACACCTACACACGGCCTTCGAAGCAGCCCGCCACAAACAGACCATGAGCGCCTACCTGCTCGAACACCTCGATCCGCACATGTCATGGATCCTCGACGCCGCCAACGGACCACTGCACCGATGCACCCGCGCCCGCCACACCGCACTACCCCCGCTGGCAGGCACACCGGTCCCGCCCGGCAAACTCCCACGGATCAAAGCGAAGCCGGCACCGAACGACACCGGCAACGACAGCGACAACGCGAAAGCGCCGGCACTGCGGTTCACCGCCGTCGAAGACTTCGTCGAGCAATGGCTCCTGCCGGTCACCGCGGTGCGCATCGTCGGACAGAACCGCGAAGGTACCTATACCTGGTGCCCGCGTTGGTGGGACCACGGCGCCGTCGTGGTCCGCTTCGCCGCCATCCACCGCATGTTCGAAGCCGCCCGCGTCTCCGACGACAAAACCAGCATGAGCACACTGTTCGTCAGGCACATCGACCCGCACATGCGCCGCATCCTCGACGCATCCAAAGGCCCCCTGCACGCCTGCACACTGACCCACCACACGCCGACCCCCGGCCTACCGTCCGCACCGGCACCACCGGGATGGTTCGACCTGCCCGGCGAAAACATCGCCGTCGAAGACCTCGGATTCGGCCCCGACTTCCGCCTGATGGCTGCCGTCGAACCCTTCTAGACCGGGCCGTTCCGGGAAGTTCGCGCCGAGGTGTCGGCAGCAACCTGGCTCGGTGTACCTCGCCCCCGTTCCCGGCGGCGACCGGTTAGGGGTTCGGGTAGTAATCGGGCGGAAATCAACGACAATGGCGTGACCAGCGGTGATGTCTGGGTTTTCGTTCATGCTGCGGGGCAACATGATTGGTGCTTGGCTTGGCTGCCGATGAGGTTGGTCGGTGTGCTGGAGGTCGGGTTTCGTGGTGATGCAGGTGTTCGCGGCCGAGGAGTTGGCGCGTCTGCGGGAGTTTCCGGAGATCAGCCGCGAGGAGCTGTTCGGGTTCTTCACACTCACCCCGGCCGATATCGCGTTCCTGACACCGGGCCGCGGGCGTGGCCCGGCGGAGCGACTTGGTCTGGCTGTGGCGTTGTGCACGCTGCCTTGGCTGGGGTTCGTGCCGGACAAGGTGGCCGCCGCGCCGCCGGTGGTGGTGGCCCGGCTGGCGCAGCAGTTGGAAGTCGATGTGTCGATGATCCGTTCGTATGGGAAGCGGGCACAGACGCGCACCGAGCATCTGCGGTTGGCGGCTCAATATTTGGGGTGGCGCTCGGCGAGCGCGATGGAGTTGAAGGAGCTGGACGAGTTCTTGTTGGCGCGGGCGATGGAGCATGATTCGCCGACGCTGCTGTTCCGGTTGGGGTGTGAGTATCTGCTCTCGGCGCGGGTGATCCGGCCCAGCCCTGACACGGTGGTTCGCCGTGTTGTGCATGCGCGTGAGCAGGCGCAACGGGAGACCTACGACCGGTTGGCACACGAGCTGACTCCGCAACGCTGCGCGGAGCTGGACGGCTTGCTGGTTACCGATGCCTCGATCCGGATGTCGCGGTTGCGGTGGTTGTCGACCGGCCCGGTGGAGGCGTCGGCGGCGGCAGTGCGCAACGAGGTCGAGAAGCTGGGGTTCGTACGCGGCCTCGGCGCGGACACCCTGGATCTGTCGGTGCTTCCGGCGGAACGCCGCCGGTTCCTGGCCACCTTGGGTCGCCGCCTGACCGGGTAAGCTTTGCAGCGGCGTGATCCGCAACGCCGGTATCCGATCTTGTTGACGGTGCTGGCGCAGTCGGGGACCGATGTGCTCGATGAGGTGGTGGCGCTGTTCGATCAGGCGCTGTCGGGGAAGTTCAGTGCCGCGGAGAACCGGATGCAGCAGGAGCTGGCCGAGCGCGCCAAGACCGGGGAAGATCGGCAGGCGCTGCTGGATGACCTGCTGGAGATTCTCATCGACCCTCAGGTCCCCGATGAGAATGTCGGCGGCCTGATTCGGGGTGAGGGCATCGGGTTGGAGCGGTTGCGGGCCGCGGTTGCGCAGGCCAAACCTCGGCTGCCGCGCGATCATGGGCACTTGGCCGCTCTCGATATGTCGTATTCGTATTTGCGGAAGTTCACTCCGGCGGTGTTGTCGGCGGTGCGGTTCGCCGGTGGCACGGCGGCGACGGAGTTGCTGATTGCGGTGGACATGTTGCGGGAGCTGAACGCGACCGGTCGCCGCAAGGTGTTCGACGACGCACCGACGGGGTTCGTGCCGACCAAGTGGCGCGGCTATCTCGACGAGGCGCGCAAGACCGGGAATACGGTGGCTTACCGGCACTTTTGGGAGCTGTGCGTGCTGCTCGGGTTACGGGATGGTCTGCGCACTGGCGATGTGTTCGTGCCCGGGTCTCGCCGCTATGGCGACCCGGCCGCCTACCTGCTCACGCCCGAACAGTGGGAGCCCCAGCGCGGCGAATTCTGTCGCCTGGTCGGCAAACCGGCTGATCCGGCGCGTGCGTTGGCCGTGCTGACCGACGAGTGGGGTGCAGCGGTCGCAGAGTTGGAGCAGATGCTCGGCGCCGGGGACGGGGCGGTGCGCCTGGACGAGGATGGCGATCTGGTGATCTCCCCGTTGACCGCCGAGGACATTCCGGCCGAGGCGATCGAGTTGAAGGCCGAGCTGACCGAGATGCTGCCGTTCGCGCCGATCGTGTCGCTGCTGATCGAGCTGGGCAAACGCACCGGCTACCTGGACTGTTTCACACACGCAGGCGGTAAACAGGCCCGCAGCCCGGAGCTGAAACGCAATCTGATCGCGGTGCTGCTGGCGTACTCCACGAACCTCGGATTGACCAATATGGCCGCGGCGTCGGGGATCTCCTATGACATCCTGGCCTGGACGGCGGAGTGGTATGTGCGGGAGGAGACGCTGCGCGCGGCGAATCTGGCGCTCATCGGCTACCACCAGAGACTGCCGCTGACCACGGTGTTCGGCACCGGAACCCTGTCCTCGTCGGACGGGCAGCGGTTTCCCACCCGCGGCAAATCGGTCACCGCCCGCGCGGTCAATCACTTCTTCGCCGAGCAGGGCCTGTCGACCTATACCCATGTCACCGATCAGCACACCACCTACGGCACCAAGGTGATCGTCACGACCCGCCGTGAAGCCCACTACGTGCTCGATGAAATCCTCGGCAACGCAACGGATCTGCCGATCACCGAGCACGCGACCGACACCCATGGGGTTACCCTGGTGAACTTCGCGCTGTTCGATCTACTCGGGATGCAGCTGTCCCCGCGCATCCGGGATTTGGGCAAGATCACCCTGTACCGGCCGGTGCCGCGCTCTGATGCCGAGGCGCGGTTCCCGCACGCAGGTCCGCTGCTGACCCGCAAGCTGAATCTGGGTTTGATCGCCGAGCACTACGACGACCTGCTCCGGTTGGCCGGGTCGCTGAAGTTCGGGCACGCGACCGCGTCCCTGCTGGTCGGTAAGCTGTCCGCGTCGGGCCGCCAGAATGCCCTCGCCGCAGCGCTGAAGGAATACGGTGCGATGCGCCGCACCGTCTACGCCTGCCGGTATCTCACCGATCCGGACTACCGGCGCAAGATCTCGCGCCAGCTCAACAAGGGCGAATCCATCCATGCCCTCAAACGCGACCTCATCTACGCCCACGAGGGCGCCTTCCGCGCCCGACCTCTGCAAGCCCAGACCGAACAAGCCTGGTGCTTGACGCTGGCCACGAACGCGGTGATCACCTGGACCACAGAGTATTACGGGCTCGCGGTGGATCAGATGCGTCGTCAGGGCCGCCGGATAGACGCCGAGGTGCTGGCCCACATCAGCCCCGCCCACAGCGAGAACATCAATTTCTTCGGCGCGATCGAGGTCGACATCGCCGCCGAACTCGCCGCGCTCGGCCCTACCGGGTACCGGCCGCTGCGGGTGCGCGACACCCTGTTCTGATCCGATCGGGTGCCGCGGCGAGCTGTGTCGGTTACTCGTGGCTGGGGTGGGTGTGGTGGGCGGCGAGGAAGTCGTCGACCAGGCGTACGCGGTCGTGGTGGTCGATGCCGCGTAGCCCGGTGAGGCGGGCGAAGACGATCGGGCCCAGGAGTTGGATGATGGCGAAGGTGGTGTCGAGGTCGCCGAGCAGCGTGCGGGCCTCAGGGCTGGTGAGGATGTGGTCGAACGGTTCGCGGTAGCGGCGGATGACCTGGGCGCGCAGGGAGGTGACCGCGGCCGAGTCCGGGGCCGTGTCGGCGGGTTCGGCGGGGATGGATCCCATGGCCAGCCAGGCCAGGGTGGTCAGCTGGATGGGGGTGTTCTCGATCAGGTCGGCTTGGGCGGTGAGCAGCGCGATCAGCCGCTCGCGTACGGGCCCGTCGTCGGGTGGGGTGTCCACGCGCGGGAGTAGGCGTTCGAAGGTGGCCGCGAGCAGGTGGGTGCTGCTGCCGAAGTGCCGGTAGAGGGTGGTGCGCGCGACTTTCGAGGTGCGGGTGACCGCGTCGATGGTGACCGCGTCGATACCGCCGGTGGCCAGCAGGTGGGTGGCCGCGTCGAGCAACCGGGCCCGCGAGCGCGCCAACCGCGGATCAGCCTGATCGAGATCCTCACCGTCCTCGCCGGCGGGGGGCTGGGGCGCGGCGGGTCCGGTGCGGGTGTCGGCCTGGTCGCGGGCGGTCATGGTCGGGCAGACCTCCAAGGAAACGGGCGGCGGTGAATGCGTCCGATTCCGACCCTATCGCAACACCACCAATTGTGATACTGATGGTAGCGAAGCGATACCGATGGTTTCGTCGTGTGGGAGGTGCCCGTGAACGCACCGGGAACCAGTGGCAGTCACAGTGTGCTGGCGCGGGCCGAGTGGTGGATGCTGACGGTGTCGTGCCTGGCCGTGGCGCTGGTCGTCGCCGCGATGGCGGCACTGTATTCGGCGCTGCCGCTGATCGCGGTCGCGACCGGGGCGACCCAATCACAGCTGACCTGGATCGTCGACGGCTACACCCTGGTCCTGGCGTGCCTGGTGCTGCCCGCCGGCGCGGTGGGCGACCGCTACGGGCGCCGCGTGGTGCTCATCGCGGGCCTGGCGGTGTTCTCCGTAGCCTCAGCGCTGCCACTGCTGCTGTCCGGGCCGGTGTGGCTGATCGCCGCCCGCGCGCTCGCGGGGGCGGGGGCGGCGCTGGTGATGCCCTCCACGCTGTCGATCCTGACCGCGGGACTGCCCGAGACCCAACGCGGACGCGCGGTCGGGGTGTGGGCCGGGGTCGCCGGGTCCGGCGCGGTGCTCGGGATCCTCGGCTCGGGGCTGCTGCTGGCGCGGTGGTCGTGGGAATCGGTGTTCGTCGGGCTGACCGCGGCCGGGGTGATACTGGCCGGGCTGGCGTGCACCATCGCCGAATCCCGCCAGCATGAACACCCCCCGGTGGACTGGGCCGGTGCGGTCGCGGTCGCGGCGGCGATCGCGGCGATCGTGTACGCCTGCGTCGAGATCCCCTCACGCGGCTGGCTCGACCCGCTCGTGACTCCCACCCTCGGGCTCGGTGTCGCCGCGGCGGTGGTGTTCGTGATCGTGGAACTGCGGGTCGCGGCACCGCTGCTGGATGTGCGGTTGTTCACCCGCCGGGGTTTCGGCGCCGGAGCGCTGTCGGTGACCATCCAGTTCCTGGTCACCTTCGGGGTGTTCCTGCTGCTGGTGCAATACCTGCAACTGATCCTCGGCTACGGGCCGCTGGGCTCGGCGCTGGCCCTGGCGCCGTTGATGGTGCCGCTGGTGGCGATTTCGGTGATCGCGCCGTGGCTGTCGAGCCGGGTCGGGCTACGGGCGATGACGGTCACCGGGCTGCTCACCATCGCGACCGGACTGGTGCTGGTGAGCCGGTTGACCCTGGCCGCCGACTACCCGGACCTGTTGTGGCCGTTGCTGATCCTGAGCACCGGGCTCGGGTTGTGCACCGCCCCGGCGACCTACGCCATCGTCGCCGACACCCCCGTGGCCAAACACGGAGTCGCCGCCGCGGTCAACGACGCCGCCCGCGAGATCGGCGCGGCCATCGGGATCGCGGTGGCCGGCAGCGTCCTCGCCGCCGGATACACCCACCACATCCAACCCGCCCTGCCACGACTGCCCGAACCCGCCCGCGGACCGGTCGCCGACTCCCTCGCCGCCGCCCTGCAAGTCACCGACCGCGCCGGACCCGCCGCCCGCCCGCTGGCCGAGTTCGCCAAAACCGCGTTCGTCCACGGCAGCACCCGCGCCGCACTCGCGCTCGCGGCCATCACCGCAGCCGGAGCGCTCGTGCTGGCCATCCTCGCCCCCGGACCCGCACGCACCCCGACCCGCACCGCGACCGCGGTGCCCGAACCGGCGAGCACACCGTCGGACCGAACCACCCGCCCTGTCCCGTGAAAGGCCCCGTCATGACGGCCTACCACACCATCCTCGTCGACACCGACGGCTCCGACCGCTCCTACCGCGTGGTCGACCACGCCGCCGAACTCGCCCACGCCAGCCACGCCCGCCTGCTCATCCTGTGCGCCCGCCACGACATCGACCCACATACCCTCGGCCCCGACCTCGACCGACTCGGACCCGACGCCTACCAGATCCGCGGCACCACCCCCACCGACGCCATCCTGCGCACCGCACACCAGCACGCCACCACCCACGGCGCCACCGACATCGGCACCCACATCCTGGCCCCACCCACCCTGCACGCCCTGCTCCACCTGGCCGCCACCACCGGCACCGACCTCATCGTCACCGGCCACCCCCACCGCCACCCGCTGCTGGCCCGCTGGCTACCCACCCTGCCCATCGAACTCACCCGCCACGCCCACTGCGACATCCTCATCGTCCACACCCCACCCGACAATCCACCACACTTCCCACCGGGCCCCTCGCACCGGTATTCGGCGGCTGTTCCGTAAGCCGATCCACCAACGGAACACCCCGTCGCGCGGCTCGGAGCCCAGCTCACGAGTGTTCCGTAGAGGTGTTCCGCGAACCTTCCCGATCAACCCCCGCTATCCGGAACAATCCGACCATGAGTGAGCCATTCCGGGTGGGGTACTGCCGCTGCTCCACCGACGAGCAGGACGTCGAGATCCAGACCGATCAGCTTCTCGCACTCGCGGTACCGCGCGAACGGATCTTCATCGACAAAGGCTTCTCCGGCACGACGCGCAAGAACCGCACCGGGCTCGATAACGCGCTCGCTGCGGTCACCTCGGCCGCCGCGGCCATCACCGGGCGTCAGGTGGTGCTGACGACAACGAAATTCGACCGGTTCGCGCGGAACATGGCCGAGGCCGGGGAGATTCTGACCGGCCTGCGCGAGTGCGACGTGCTGTTCGGGCTCGGCACCTCGATCTACGACTGGCACGACCCGTTCGGCAAGCTCTTCCTGCAAACCCTCGCCATGGTCGCCGAGTTCGAGGCGAACCTCAATCACCTGCGCACCCGCGAGGGCATGGCCAAGGCCCGCGCGAAAGGTCGCCTCAAGGGCAAACAGCCGAAACTGCCTCTCGCAGCGCGGAAAACGATCCACCGCCGCTACCACGACCCCGCCGACGACGCGAGCCTGGCCGACCTCGCCAAGGAATACAGCGTCGGCCGCTCCACCATCCACCGCATCATCAGCACCGCGCCACCGGCATAGCGCCCACGGCGCTCATGTACCGGGTGCTCGGCACCCCGAACCACCCGACATCGCGGGTCTGTCCAGATAACGGTGTAACTCGGGTTGGTTGAGTTACTTCCGTCCGGCGGTGAGTCGGCCTTCGAAGGTGATGTCGAAGGCGTTCAACGCCGCTTTCCATCGGGTGATCCAGCGTTTCTGGCCTGTGCCGGTGGGATCGAGGGCCATGACGGCGAGGTAGACGCATTTCAGTGCGGCCTGCTCGTTGGGGAAGTGCCCGCGGGCACGGACCGCGCGGCGGATGCGGGCGTTCACGCTCTCGATCGCGTTGGTCGAACACACCACCCGCCGGATCTCGGTGTCGAAGAGG
>NZ_BDAV01000016.1 GCF_001612635.1 Nocardia africana NBRC 100379
GCATCGCAGGAAGCACGCACGTGACCGATGCGGCACTCGCCCCTACCCGCGCTCCATGAACGCCGAGCGGGGCCCGTCCATGAAGTCACCAAAGCTGGTCCTCACAGGAGCGACAACGGCACCTACGCCGCAAACGGGAGCGGCGGACACGGCGATAATGGGTGAGTCTTGAACGGGAAGGGGCGGGATGGTTTTCATGTCGGATCGGCGGGCGTTGTCGAATGCCGAGATCGCCGATCTAGCAGTCGGTTTGATCGAATTGGACTGGTCCTGGGAGATGGCGGATGCGCGCAGCGTCGCGACGAGTTTCGGGTGGGAGGTGTGTGCTGCTGGTCCGCAGTGGGCCGCCTTCGACGTCGGATTCGGGATGCACTCCGGACATATCAGGTGCCGCGACCGTCGTGCGCACTCGATTCAGGTGGCTGTCACCGAGGCCGTGCTCGATGAGGCCGACGGTAAAGCCTGGGTCCATGACTGTTTCGTGCGGATGTCTGTAGCTGTGTCAGCGCGGATCGGCCAGCCGACACAGAAAATTCCCGGGGAATATCCCGAGATCCGCTGGGCCGCAACCTCAACGACTCTGCGTTTGGTCGAGTTGGACTTTTCTGTCGAGTTGTTTCTGGTCACCAATGCCTATCTCGCCGAGCATGATGCGGCTGTCGAGATGGAGCGGCAGGGCTTGCTGTGACCAGTTGGGAAGAGTTCAGTGTGGGACTGGCCCACGAGTTGATGGCGTTGCCTGCCGGCGCCATGGTGCTGATCGCGGAAATAGATGGCGCCGGTCGCTACGTTCAGTTCGTCCAATCCGAGGACTCGCTGTACGCAGAGCTGATCGGAGACACCTTCCTGGCGGAGGACAATCGGCCCACGCCTGAAGGCCGGCGGCTGATCACCGACTGCGGATGGCAACGTCCCGAAACCAGCCCCGAAGGTGGCGACAACTGGTGGGTCGAACTGCCGTGGCCGGTCCCGTCGGCGATCTACCGGCAGCTCGCCTCCATGGTGGTCGTCGGACTGCGTGATGCTCTGGGTATGCCGTCGCCGACGCTGATGAACTACGACGCCTGGAACGCGAACGACGGAAATCGGCCGTTGGAGATGCCGCAGCTCGGACTGGCCCGCAAACAGGAGTGAGTTGGTGACCCCTATTCGACCGCGCACCGCTCTGTTGCGCCGTCACGACACAGTGACCGCCGAGGGCGAACTCGACCAGAGCTGCCTCGACCAACTCGGTGCCAATCTCAGCCTGACCATGACGGGCACCGTCGACGACCCGCCCGGAACCGAACTCGGCTATCGAGAGATCCCGTCGCCCAGCGGCCCGTACTTCCTCAATTCTCGAATCGCACTCGTTCGCTCCGGCCCACGACAGGTGACCTTCACGCTCGACACCGTGCCCAGTCGCACAACGGTGACCACATTGCAGTGCTTGATCGAAACAGGCGCCCGCGCAGCCGGTCTGACCGTTACGGATACGACACAGACCCCACTGCCTCCGGTTGCCGAGCCGGCCCCCGAGGAAGTGGCTCGGATCGAGGCCAGGCGCCGCCGGAAATTCGCCGAGATCGGTTACGACCCGACGATCGACCTCGGCGCGGTGCCGCTGCAAGCAACCCTCGACGAGGCAAACAGGGAGCCCGCGCCTGACCCATCGCTGTACAAAGTCGGTCCACAACCGTGGCGCGACGCCCAGCAGGCGCACACCGAGGAAGACGTCGATGAGGAACCACCCGCCCCGGTGTGGCAGCCACCTCCGCTGCCGGAGCCATGGGGCAAACCACGCGACACTTCCGAATGCGGAGAACGCGCCACAGCGAGCGAGCGCCTGGAAGCGCCTCTGTTCACCCCGCCGCGCCCACCCGTCGATCGGTCGGTGATGAACGACCAGGAACTGGTGGAATTCGTCCGGCGGATCCGAAATCTGGTGTGGTCGTGGAACATTCACGACCTTATTTCGCTACTCGCCGAGGCCGGCTCGACCGAGATCGTCAAATGGGACGCGCAGCGGCTAACTTTCGACAGCCGCTACAACGTCGCTTCGTCTCACATCAACCTCGTCGGCGACACGGTCACCGACATCGATCTGCCGGTCGCAAGCTTCACGACAGACGACAGCGACGACTCCGCTGCCCGTGTGGAACGGGCGTACACCCGGATGGTCCGCGCGCTGACGAATACCTACGGTGATCCGAGCGCGACGGCGAACGACGGCTCACGTAGCACGTGGGTAGGGATCGAGAACACGGTATCGCTGGTCCGTACCCCTCTTTCGGTTCGAGCGGTCTTCACACTCAACGACGGAGTCAAAATAATCCGCGGCGAAGACAAGCACGAGCACCGGCGACCGAGTACCGAACATCGGCACCCCACCGAGGAATAACCAACTGGTCGATCCCCGCAGCAGTCGTCGGTGCGACGGCCATCATCGAACACCGCTACCCGCAGTTCGCGGCGGTTTCGAAATGGGTTCGCTTCGCTTTCCCACTCCCGCAGGGGGTCCCGATGAAATACTGGTACCCGGTATCGCCAACTGACGGCGACACTTTCGGGTCGGCGGAGGCCGCTCACGGATTGGGAGACGCTTGTGCAGTACATGCCCCGGATCGAATCGGATATCGCCGCAATGCACGCCGAGTACCAGCGACTTCTTCAAGGGGATCGGTGGTCACTACGCGCTCTGTTCAGCACCGACGACTGCGATATCGCGGAGTATTGCCGCGATTTCAGACCGAACCGGTTCGGCGCGGAAGCGTGCGCGCAGGTGGAAGCCTTCTGCCGCAGACACCGGATCTGGCTGGAACGCGGTGGTGCCGCCTACAATTCGATGACGCCCTACCTGCATCCGCGGGCGATCAGCCTCGCGCGGATGACGACGATCGGTATCTACAACGCGATCCTGTTCGCGCTCAACGACACGGTGGGCCGCGAGAAGTTCAGCCACCTGTCCGAGGCCGAGCGAGCACAGGCACAGCTCGAGGTCGACCATCTGTGTCGATTATTCGAGTCCGGCCCGATCAGGCCGGACAACTCCACGCCCATTGTCGAGGCGACCGTCGAATTCCTGACGACCCTCACCGATCAAGCCGAGCCGGTATGGCTGCGGAGATTCCGCGCATCGACGATCGACCACCTGCGCTCGGCGATCCGCGATCAGAACGTCGTCGCGCGCGGTGACCTGCTCAGCGTCGACGACTACATCGCCCTGCGTAACGAGGTTTCGGGGATGTACCCCGCGATCCAGCTGTGCGAGTTCGCGCGCGACACCACCCTGCCCTGGGACCAGCTCACCGCCGCCGGCCTCGCCGAGGATCTGCGCACACTGGAACGCCTGACCGCCGAGGTCGGCGCCCTCATGAACGATGTCTTCTCCTTCGAGAAGGAGGTCATCGTGGACCGCTCGGATTTCAACCTCATCTCGATTCTGCTGCTCAATACGCCCGGCGCGACGCTGGCCGACGCCGTGCTCGGCGCCGCGCAGATCGTGCGCGAGAGATTCACCCACTTCCGCCGGTTGCGCCGAGAGCTGCTCGACCGCTGCACCGTACTCAGCCCACGGCTGGCCACCTCCGTCACCGCCTACATCGACGACCTCGATCAATGCGTCCAGGCGAGCTGGGTGTGGCAATGCGTCACCTCGCGCTACAAGGGCCGGTCGATCTTCGCCGAGGCTCACCACTCGTGAGTAGTCCACCGGTGACGTGACGAATCGGGCATGCAGTACCTTTGATGCAGCGTCACGATCAGCAGTACCAGCCGGGGGAAGCATCGCCGGGCACCCGAAGTAGCAGCAGAAGCGCGTCGGACATGGGGAGTTGGAGTGGACGATCTGAGCACGGCACTCGCCCAGCAATGGGAGCGCGCGCTGGCGACGATTACCACTCACCCTTCCTACGCCGGCGTAGAAATCTCGTTTCTGCGCGGACTCGTGGAAGAACTGCATGCCAGTCTGACCGCGGAGACCTTCGACGCGGCCGCCGGATCCCGAGTGGGAGCGGCGCTGGCGGGTGCCCGGCTCACCGATCCCGCGGTTCCGGTCGTTTCCGCCCCGGTACTGCACGGGCTCACCGAGTTCAGCGATCACCCCGACACCGGCTCGCGCATGGCCGCCCTGCTCGTCGCGTTCGGCCACGGTCACCACTTCCTCGCCGAAGCGGTACGGGCCGACGACGTCGAGGAGGATCGGCGCCGGTTCCGGCTCGTCTTCGACCACGCGTCCATCGCCATCGCGATCGGCGACACCAATGGTGTTCTGCTGGAAGCCAATCCGCATCTGGCCGACATGATCGGGGTACCGGTCGAGTCGCTGCGCGGAATCAGCGTCTACGACTTCGCCCACCCCGACGATCAGGCCGCGATCCGCCAGATGGTCTACGACGACCTCGTACCGGCTCGGGCGGGCACCGCGAAGATCGAACGGCGCCTGCAACGCGCGGACGGCAGCACCGGATGGGCCACATTCGCGATCACCTATGTCCGGAGCGCCTTCGGGCCGGATTATCTGCTGGCCATCGGTGAGGACGTCACCGAACGCCACCAACTGCAGGAGCAGCTCCACTATCAGGCGCGCCACGACGCGCTCACCGAGCTGCCCAACCGCCGCCACCTCCTCGACACACTCAAATCGGTGATCGCTCAGGCCGGCGAGAACGATCTGATGGGGCTGTGCTTCACCGACCTGGACCACTTCAAAGAGGTCAACGACCGATACGGTCACGGTGTCGGCGACCAAGTGCTGGCCACCGTCGCCCGTCGCCTGCACGACAGCCTGCAAGACGACGGATGCCTGGTCGCGCGAATCGGCGGCGACGAATTCGTCATCCTCATCCCGCCCCCGGCCGACACCCGCAGAGTCGCGGCCGTCGCAGACCGCCTGCGCGGCGCCCTCTCGCATCCCCTCATCGTCGGCGGGCACCGGCTCCACATCTCCGCCAGCATCGGAGCCGTGGTCACACCGGTCGCCGGCAAGGAGGCGGAGTGGCTGCTCGACGCGGCCGACACCTCACTGTACGACGCGAAATCCGGCGCCCGAGGCAACTGGATCCTGCACACCGTCCACGCGCCCGAGCCCGCCGACGAGGGCTCCGCCCGATGCGGAAACGCCTGATGAGGCTCGACGGTTATTCGCCGGCCGGCAGCACTCGATAGACGATCTCCACGCCACCGCCGTCCAACGGCCGCGAGCTCTCGAATTCCAGATCGGTCCGCGGATCCAGCGAATCGGTCAGGCGCATGCCGCTGCCGACGAAGAAAGGCAGGACGACGAGTTCGAGCTTGTCGAGAACGCCGAGCGCGCGATAGGTCTCGATCGTGCCGGGTCCACCGATCAGATGGACATCGCCGCCGCGATTGGCCGCGCGCACCTTCTCCAGCAACCGCACCGGGTCGTCGTCGACGGTCACCTCGTCGGGCGTGCCCTCGGGCCGGTGCGAACCCAGCACGAAGACCTCCAGATCCGGCCACGGCCAGCGATCGGCGGACAGCGCCGGTTCGAAGGTCGTGCGGCCCATCAACGCGGCCTCGCAGGTGCGCAGGAATTCGGCGATGCCGTGACTGCCGGGACCGTGCACCGGATCGATGACCTGAGGCGGCCAGCCGTCCGGAGTCGTCACATAGCCATCGGCGGTCATGCACAGGCGGGCCAGGATCTGCATCAATTCATCCGTTCTGTCGAGTTCGCAGAAGAGACGACGCACGCAGCGAGAAATCATCGGCGGTTCGCTCCGGCCCCCCGGAGACGGGCCTTCACCGACCCCGGTAGCTCACCTGGAATTCCTTGATGCCGTTCAACCAGCCCGACCGCAACCGCCGCGGGTCGCCCAGTTTGGTGATATCGGGGAGATGGTCGGCGACGGCGTTGAAGATCAGGTCGATCTCCAGTCTGGCCAGGTTGGCGCCGATGCAGAAATGGGCACCCGTACCGCCGAATGCCAAGTGCGGGTTGGGATCACGCGTGATGTCGAAGGTGAACGGAGCGTCGAAGACCTCTTCGTCGAAATTCGCGGATCGGTAGACGATCAGTACCCGCTGGCCCTTGCGGATGCGCACGCCACCGAGTTCGGTGTCCTCCAGCGCGGTTCGCTGGAACGTACTCACCGGCGTCGCCCATCGGACGATCTCGTCGACGGCGGTCTTGGGTCGCTGCGACTTGAAAAGCTCCCATTGGTCCGGGTTTTCGAGAAAAGCGATCATTCCGTGCGTAATCGCGTTACGGGTGGTCTCGTTGCCCGCCACGGCCAGGAGGATGACGAAGAAGCCGAACTCCTCCGAGGTCAGCGCTTCCCCGTCGACATCGGCGTGGACCAGTTCGGTCACGATGTCGTCGGCCGGGCGCGACTTGCGCGCCTCGGCCATCTGCCAGGCGTAGGCCAGGAGTTCGGCGGAGGCGGCCAGCGGGTCGACGCCGGCGTACTCCGGGTCGTCGTAGCCGATCATTTCGTTGGACCACCGGAAGATCTTCATCCGGTCCTCCTGCGGCACGCCGATCAGTTCCGCGATCGCCTGCAACGGCAGTTCGCAGGCCACCTGCGTGACGAAGTCGCCCGCGCCCGCCTCGGCGGCGGCGGTAACGATGGCCTCGGCGCGGGCTGACAACTCCGCGCGCAACCCGTTGACCGCCCGCGGCGTGAACCCTTTCGAGATCAGCTTGCGCATCCGGGTGTGTTGCGGCGCATCCTGATTGAGCAGTACCAGCCGCTGCATCTCCATTCGCTCGGGGGTGAGTTCGACGCCGTATCGCGGCAGTGCGGTGTTCTCCGCGTTGGAGAACACATCGCTGCGCCGGGACACCTCCTTGACGTCGGCGTGTTTGGTCACGACCCAGAATCCGTCGTCCGGAAAACCGTCGACACCCGGCGCCTTCGCATTCCACCAGATCGGGGCCGCACGGCGCAGTTCCGCCAGCTCGTCGACCGGCACGCGCCGGGCCCACATATCCGGATCCGTGACGTCGAAATCTCGCGGGATATCGGGACGTGTCGCACGCATATCAACCACCGGGCCGTCATCGCTGACTGAAACAGGTTCTAGAGATATTCAAGCACAATCAGCGTCGCCCGATACGCGTCTCGAGCGACCTCACTGGTCGCCGCAGCCGGCCGCGACGGTGGGATCCACGCCGATCTATGCCGACAGCGGAGGCGACAGCCTGCGTGTCACCCCGCTGTCAGCCGAGCTGCGCGGGTGCGCTCGAGATGACGTGCTGAATCCGCGGAATGGCCTCCGGAGCGGGTGTGCACGCCAGTTCGTCCGACTCCACACTCCTGTCCAGCGACACATCGCAGTGCCAGCCACCGGGCTCGGATCGCAGACCGATGGTCCGTACGTATACGGACTCCAGTGCGTTTTCGCCGCCGTTCAGATCGGCGGTCTCGAACCGGATGTCCCAGCCGTTCGACCGTTCGATGCTGGTGGTCACCGGGATCCTGCCGAAGACGCGCCGGTGGTAGACGACCCAGTCCAAGAGGTATCCCAGCAGGTCTTCGGGATCGTTGGAGATGTGTGTCCATTCGATCGCTTCGGAAGCGGCCGGTCTGGGTGGGGTCACGAAACAGTCCACCAACGCGTCGACCGCTTCGCACAGACACCCTTCGCATGTCGGCGCCCATGCCTCGAGTTCGATCTCGGCCTCGCGTGTAGACGAGCTGTGACCAGCTGGTTTCACGGCCATGACCTCCCACGGATTGCGGCCGGCTCGCGCGGGGTGCGCCGGCGAGACGCGGCCCATTCAGCGTGCTGGGACCTGTCCTGCCGATGGTCCACCACCACGGGCGGATGCGCCAGGGCTGACGGACCCGTGTTCGGCGGTCATCGGTCACCGGACAGATTCGGCCGCGTCATCCGACCATCGCCGTCATGGTGAGAAGAGAAGAAGGTCCCTGTGTTCCGTCGACCCGCGCCCCTACGGAAGCGGCAGCGGCGCGGATGAGAATCAGCAGGTCACTTCGATCGTGAACGGAAGGGCATCGAGATGCCTCGCTGGAGCGATTTCCTGGAGCGGTTCCGAGCGGCCGCGGCGCCGGGCGCCGCCGCCCCGCGCGGGGTGCCCGCGGATCGCGCCCGAGGCGCTGCCGAAGAGCTACAGCCGCTGCTGATGCTCCTCGACCCGGTCGAGGACGAGGCGCGCCGGATCCGCCGGCTCGCGCAGGCGCAGGCCGCGCAACTGCGCCGGGATGGTGACCGCCGGGGCGAGCAGGCCGTCGCGGATGCTCGCGCGAGTATGGAGAGCATTGCGGAGCAAGCGATGTCGCGCGCCCTCGCCGAGACCGCCGAGGAGGTCGGTGACGCCGACCGGGTGGTGCGACAGCTGGAGGCCGATGTGGCGCAGCGCCTACCCGAGTACGTCGATCGAGCCGTACGGGCCGCGCACACCATCGTCGCGGAATTGGGCGGACCCGACACGAAGGCGACGTCGCGATGAGCCCCGGCTGGGTGGCGGGCAACGTGCGAGCCATGGGACTGGCTCGGCGGCGATCGGGCGCCGCGGGTGCCCGCCGGCTCGCGGACGCGGGATCGTTGGTGGCCGCACAGCAGCTGCTGGCCGACAGCGGCTATCGCCACCGGATCAGCATCGGCGCCGGCCTGGCGGAGACGGAGCATGCCGTATCCGCGGCCGCGCTGTGGCAGATGCGCGTCCTGGCGGGCTGGCAGCCGCCCGCGGGTGTCCGCATGTTGCGCGCATTGGCCGGTGGCTTCGAAGCGGCCAATATCCAGGCGTCGGCGCGGGCGTTGGCCGGCGGATCGCCGGCCCCGGAGTATGAGCTCGGCGCCCTCGGGTGGGCCTGGTCGCGGCTGCGCGAGGCGACAACATGCGCGGAGCTGCGCGAGGCGATGGCCCATTCGATGTGGGGCGACCCCGGCAGCCCGCGGCCGCAGGACATCGCCGATGCCGCGCTCCTCGCGTGGGCGGCTCGGATCGGTTCGGACGTCGGCAGGGCAGTCGAGTGGGCCGCGGGCGCGGCCGCACTGGTCATCGCCCGGCGTCAGGTGCTCCAGCGGTCGCCGCTACCGGACCAGGCGAGACGTCCGGCCGTGCGCCTGCTCGGCGCCGCTGCCGTCGAGGCGCAGGAATGGCAGGCGCTCGTCGCCGCGCTGCCCCGCCGCGCACAGTGGGTGCTCGACGGTGTCGATACCCCGATGGAACTGTGGCGGTGCGAAATACGCTGGTGGCGCCGGGTCGAAACGGACGGCACACGTCTGCTCGGCAGCGGCCGGTTCGGAAGCGACACACCCATCGGCGCGTATGCCGTTTCGATCGCGGAGGCGTGGCGGGTGCGGTCGGCGCTCGAGGTTTGCGCGGGCGCAGCTGCGATGGAGGCCCTCGATGCGCTGGCGTGACTCGCTCGTCCCCGTGCGTATGCAGCGGGTGGCACTGGTGGCCTCGGCCGGCACCCTTCGAGGAATGCTGGTCCGGGTGGCCGAGACCGGGGTGGTGGACTTCGGCGATACGGGCGCCGGGAGCGATGTCCGAACCACGGGGGCAGCGGCGTTGTCGGTCGATGAGCAGGATGCGACCACACTCCGACAGTCCGGCCGCGCAGACCTGATCGCCGGGGAGGAGCAGTTGCGCTCCCTGTCCGACGCAGCCGTCCGCCGCGGCGACGTGGCCGCCCTGGCAGGGTGGTGCCCGAAATCCGAAACAGCTACGCTCAGAACGGGATTGGCGGCGTTGGGCGCCGCGGTGGTCGACCTCCGGCCACCCGCCGGCGTGGATCCTCCTACTCGGCTGACGAACCGGACCCCGGCGCGCCGTGCCTTCGCGCCCTTGCTCCGCATCTATACGACCATCCCCTACGCGGATATCGATCCCACGATTCCCGCGGGTCTCGCCTACATCGTGATGTTCGGCATGATGTTCGGCGATGCGGGGCATGGGCTGCTGCTGGTCGCCGGCGCGCTGGTGCTGCGCAGCGGTCACCCGAAACGACTCGCCCGGTGGCGTCAGCTCTGGTTGTTCGTGGCAGGGGCCGGAATCGCGGCGACCGGATTCGGCGTGCTGTACGGGGAATTCTTCGGCCCCACCGGGGTTCTGCCCGTGCTGTGGCTCGATCCCCTCGACGAACCGGTGCGACTGATGGTCACGGCGGTCGCGGTCGGCGCCGTCCTGTTGGCGATCTCGTACGCCATGGGCACTGCCAACCGGTGGCGGGAAGGCGGCCTTCGGCTCGCACTGTACTCGTCGTCCGGAATCGCCGGAGCGACAACGTTTCTGGGTCTCGGTGTGATCACCGCCGGAGTGCTCGCACACGAGGTGCCGGTTCTGATCGCCGGTATCGCCGCGACCGGCGCAGGGCTCGTCCTGTCGACGATGGGGATGTTCGCCGAGGCCGGCGGTGGGAGTGCGGGAGTCGTCCGTTCCGGTGTCGGCGTGATCGACCTGGTCATGCACATAGGGGCGAATTCGATCTCGTTCGCCCGGCTGGCCGCCTTCGGTATGACTCACGCCGCGCTGGGCTGGCTGGTCTGGCAGGCCACCACTGCCGTCGCCGGCCGGAGTGGTATCGGAATCGCCTTCGCCGCAGTGATTTTCGTACTCGGCAATGCCGTCGCGTTCGCTCTCGAGACATTGATCGCGGGTGTGCAGGCCCTGCGGCTCGAATTCTACGAATTGTTCTCCAGGGTCTTCGTGGAAGCCGGACGGCCGTTCACCCCCTGGCACATCCCGGTGATCGAAACGAGGAGTGCGTCGTGCTGACATGGATAGTCTCGTTGCCGCTACTGGTCGTCGCGTCCGTGGCCGGGGTGCTGTTACTGCGTCGGCCGAGCCGACGCGCATCGGCCCTCGCGGCCGGCATGGCGGGTGGCCTGCTGATCGCCGGCACGGCGGCCGCCGTCGTCGCCCTCTCGGCCGGCCCGGCGACGGCGGCGACCGCGGCGGCCGGTTCGTCATCGAGTACGAACGGAGCCGCGCTCATCGCCGCTGCGATCGCGGTGGCCGGCTCCTCGGTGGCGGCCGGGCTCGCGGTCGCCTACACCGGTGCCGCCGCGCTGGCCGCGTTGAGCGAACGGCCCGAGTTGTTCGGGCGCGCCATGGTGATCGTGGGGCTGGCCGAAGGTATCGCGATCTACGGGCTGATCGTCGCGGTCATGCTGATCGCGAAGGGGTGAGATGGGCACCGTCGCGGTCATCGGGGACCCGGCCCGAATCCAGGGCTACGCGCTGGCCGGCGCCACCATCTTCCCGGCCACCGACGCGGAGGCGGTTGTGCGGGCATGGTCGGCGTTGCGACCACAGACAACGCTGGCCGTGCTCACCGCGGCGGCCGCCGAATGCCTGACGGCGCAACAGCTCGACGAAGGTCCACTGGCGGTGGTGATGCCGGAATGAACACATCGGCCGTCACCGACGCCCTCGACGCCCTGACACCGGTCCGCACCGACATCCTCCGGCGCGCCAACGATGATGCCGCACACACCCTTCGAGAAGCCCGCGCATACGCCGACGCCCGGAAGGCCGCTGCCGCAGCCGAATGCGAAGCCATCACCGTTCGCGCGGTGGAGACGGGACGGCGACGAGCGGCCGCGGAACTGACCGCACGACGCAACCGCACCGCCGAGCGACAGCGGAACCTGATCCTGGCCGCCCAGCGCAACGCCTACAGCAGGTGGCGAGCCGCAGCCACCACGGCAGTACTGGCCTGGCGCGAGGAACCAGGGTATGGGCGGCTCGAGGAAACGTTGCGGACGGCGGCCCGCCGATCACTCGGCCCGGACGTCGGCATCGAAGCGGATCCGGCCGGAGGCATCGTCGCCCGGTCGCGGGACCGGGTACTCGATCTGCGCTTGGTCACTCTCGCGGCCCGCGCGATCGAACAGGTCGAACCCGATATCGGCGGGCTCTGGTCATGAGCGTCGTGTTGCGAGTATCGGGACCGCTGGTGGAGGTCAGCGCCTTTCCCGGAATGGCGATGAACCACCTGGTCGCCCTGGGTGAGGAAGCTCTGCCGGCGGAAATCGTTCGCATCGACGAGGAGCGGGCGACGGTCCAGGCATTCGAATACACGGGCGGATTGCGGCCCGGTTCGGCGGTTGCCCCCTTGCACGCGCCGCTGTCGGTTTCGCTGTCACCGGAGCTGCTCGGCGGCGTCTTCGACGGCATGCTGCGGCCGCTGGCGGACGCGCCGACGTGGCTGCTGCCCAGGGGCGCTGATCGGCCGGTGGCGCGCCGCCACCATTTCCGTCCGTCCGTCGAGGTGGGGACCACGGTCGGCCCGGGGACCGTCGTCGGTGTGTTGACCGATTGCGGTCCGGTGGAATACCGGGTCCTCGTTCCTCCCGGTGTGAGCGGCGAGGTGGAAACGGTTGTCGCGGAAGGGGATTATTCGAGCGAGGAGGCGGTGGCCGGTGTCGGCGGCCGGCCGGTGCGGATCGCGCAGCGCTGGCCGGTCCGGAACGCGCGTCCGCACCGCGGCCCGGCGGGCACCGCGAAGCCGTTGCTCACCGGCCAACGGGTTGTCGATCTGCTGTTTCCGGTCCTCGAGGGTGGAACGGTCGGTGTGCCAGGAGGTTTCGGCACCGGGAAGACGATGCTGCTCCAGCAGATCGCCAAGTGGTGCACCGCCGACGTGATCGTCTACGTGGGCTGTGGTGAACGGGGAAACGAGCTGGCGGACATCATCGACGAGCTGTTCGCGCTCAGCGACCCGCGCAGCGGCGGAAAGCTGATTCAGCGCACGGTCATCATCGCCAACACCTCCAATATGCCGATGATGGCCCGTGAGGCCAGTGTGTACACCGGCGTCACGGTGGCCGAGTACTTCCGCGACATGGGCTACGACACCGTCATCGTCGCGGATTCGACCTCGCGATGGGCCGAAGCCCTGCGGGAGTTCGCATCTCGCCTGGGGGCGCTGCCCGCGGAAGAGGGATACCCGGCCGACCTCGGGTCGGCGCTGGCCGCCTTCTACGAGCGCGCGGGCGCGGTGCGGACCTCGGGCGGCGGTTCCGGCTCGGTGACGATCATCGGAGCCGTGTCACCGCCGGGCGGAGATCTGTCGGAGCCGGTGACCGCGCAGACCGAGCGATTCGTGCGTTGCCGATGGAGTCTCGACCGGGAGCTGGCCTACGCCCGGCACTATCCCGCGGTTTCCTGGTCGGGATCCTTCTCCTACGACGTCGACGCCGTGGCCGCCGGATACGACCGAGCCGGAGACCGGATGTGGGGCGAGCGCCGCGGTCGTGTCGTCGCGCTGCTCGCGGAAGCGGATCGGCTCGCGACGTTGACCGAACTGATCGGGCTGGAAGCGCTTCCCGCCGACCAGAGGGTGACGGTGCTGGCCGGCCGCCTGCTCAGAGAAGGGCTGCTGACGCAGAATGCGCTGTCGGCCAATGATTCTCATTGCACGATGGCCAAAACCGTGGCATTGACCGACGCCTTGACGACGGTGATCGATCGGTGCCGGGAGGCGGTCGCGAAAGACGTCGCGCCGGAACGCGTCGAGGAGTTGGATTTCGGACCTTTGGTGCGAGCTCGCGAGACGGCCGGACCGGACGACGTGTCGGCGGTGGTGCGGTTGCGAGACGAAACGCTGGCCCGGATAGGGAGACTGAGATGACAGCCGCGGAACCTCAGCCGACCGTGACGCCGCTATCGTCCGGGCGCAGAGTCACTCGCAACTGGGTCGAGTACACGCGGGTGCGCGAACTGCGAGGCCCGCTGCTGGTCGTCTCCGGCGTGGAGGGGGTGGGGTGGGACGAATTCGTGCGGGTGAGTACCGGTGACGGCGGGAGCCGCCACGGGGTGGTGCTGGATGTCGCGCACGACGTCGCCGTGGTGGAGATGCTGGAAGGAACCGCGGGTATGGACCCCGGCGCCGTCCGCGCCGAATTCACCGGCGCCCCTTACGAAATTCCCGTCGGGGAAGGCTGGCTGGGCCGGGTGTGCAATGGCCGCGGCGTCCCACTGGACGGCGGTCCACCGGTCACCGGTACGCGGCTGCCCGTAGGCGGCACTCCGCTCAATCCGGTCCGGCGGGAGGCACCCGTGGAGGCGGTTCTCACGGGGGTGTCGGTGATCGACGCACTCACCACACTCGTACGGGGACAGAAGCTGCCGATATTCTCACCGCCCGGCCTGCCGCACCTGCGCCTGGCATGTCAGATCGCCGCACAGAGCGGAACGGGCGGGGAGTCGTTCTGTGTGGTGGTCGCGACGATGGGTGTGACCCATGCGGATGCCCGCTTCGTCCGTGAGGCGCTTGCCGAGCGCGGCGCAGCACAGCAATTGGTGCTGCTGCTGAATCTCGCGGACGATCCGGTGGTCGAACGCATTCTCACGCCGAGGATCGCGTTGACGATCGCCGAACAGCTGGCATTCGGCGAATCGGGCGGGCGGCACGTGCTGGTCGTGCTCACCGACATGACCAACTACTCCGGAGCATTGCGGGAAGTCTCGGCCGCCCGCGGTGAAATTCCCGGCCGCCGAGCCTATCCGGGCTACCTGTACAGCGATCTCGCCTCGATATACGAACGGTGCGGCCGTATCCGCGGCCGGCCGGGGTCGGTGACGCTCGTACCGGTGGTGACCATGCCCGGAGCCGACATCACCCATCCGGTGCCGGACCTGACGGGCTACATCACCGAAGGCCAGATAGTGCTGTCGGCAAGCGAACAGGCCCGCGGCATCTATCCGCCCGTCGACGCACTGGGTTCGCTGTCACGACTGATGCGCCACGGCGCCGGGGCCGGGCGCACCCGCGACGATCATCTGCCGGTGGCCGCACAGTCGCTCGCCGCCCTCGCCCGGGCACGGCAGGTGCGCGAACTCACCGAAATGATCGGCACCGCCGGGCTGACCGCCGCCGATCGCGCCTATCTGGATTTCGACGACGCGTTCCGGACCGAGTTCGTAGATCAAGGCGCCACCGAGAGCCGAAGTCTCGACGACACCATCGATCGCGCGTGGCGGGTGCTGCTCGCGTTGCCTACCGCGGAATTGACCATGCTGCCCGAAGCGCTTCTCGAGTCACACGGAGGTGGCTGATGGCGGCATTGCCGGTTCCCCCGGGCCGGGCCGGGCGCGTGTGGCTCCGCGGACGCCTCGAGGCTGCCCTTACCGCGGTGACACTGCTGGAGCAGAAACAGGCGCTGCTGGAAAGGGAGCACCGGACGCTGTTCGCCCGGTGTGAGGCCACGCGTGCGGACTGGATCGCGGCGAGTGAAACGGCTCGCGTGTGGTACCAGCGCGCGGCGCTGTCCGGCGGGCGGCGTGCGCTCACCTTGGCCACACCGGCCCAGCCGTGCGATGTGACCGTTACCGCGAAGACAGTCGTCGGTGTGCGCTATCCGGTGTCGGCGGACTGCGCCTTTCCGCCGCCCGACGCCGATACGGTCGTCATCGGTGCGGCAGTGCCGACGGCCTCCGAAGCCGCACGCGACGCCATTCGGGCGGCAGCCTCACACGCCACGGCAGTGGCGGCCGCTCGCATCGTCGAGCACGAACTCGCCGGCGCCCAGGTGCGATTGCGAGCGTTGCGGCACCGGCGAATTCCGCAAGTGCGGTCCGCATTGGCCGAACTGGAGCTTTCGCTCGAGGAGCGAGAGCGCGCGGAGCAGATACCGTTTCTGCTGCGGCCGGACCTACGCGGACGCTGAACTCCGCCGCTACGCCGTGCGCAGACACCGTCCGGTAGCCGAACCGCGATCACGGACGACCCTCGCCCGCCGAAAGTCCTTCACGTCGTGGACCAGCGTCCCGAACGAGCCGGACGTTGCACCCTTCCACTCGAACAGCGCTCTCGACGAGGCTGGATCCGACGCGGCTCTTTCCCGTCCCAGGTCTGCCGCATCACCGCGACGATGTGTGACCGTTTGCGCAGGCACGAACGGGCCCCGCGTGCTCTTTCTGCACGGCTGGGGATTGGGGAGATACGCCTATACCGGGCCGCTCGAGGAACTCGTTCGCATGGGAGTGCACGTCTTCGCCCCGGCGCTGCCCGGTTTCGGAGGCACCGCCGGGTTGCCGATCGAGCATCGGTCGCTCGCCGGCTACGCCCGGTGGGTGGGAGCCCTCATCGAGGCGATCGACCTTCCCCTGCCGGTCACCGTGGTCGGGCATTCGTTCGGCGGCGGCGTCGCGATTCAGGCCGCTCACGATGTGCCCGGGCTCGCCGAGCGGCTCGTGCTCGTGAACTCCATCGGCGGCTCGGCATGGACCGACGGTCGCGGGGTGGCGCGCGCCCTTCGTGAACGTCCGCTGTGGGATTGGGGCCTGCACTTGCCGGCGGACCTGCTGCCCGGTCGCCAACTGACCCGGGTGCTGCCGGTGATCATGCGTGATGCGGTGCCCAACGTCCTGCGGAACCCGACAGCGGTGTGGGAAGTCGCCCATGTGGCCCGGACCGCCAACCTCGCCTCCGAACTGACCGCGCTCTCCGAGCGCCGGCTGCCGGTCTTCGTGGTGTGGAGCAAGCGAGACACGGTGATCCCCGAATCCACGTCGATGTCGCTGCGGACCGCCCTGGGCGACCCCCGAACGATCACGGTGCCGGGCGGGCACGGCTGGCTCATCGACGACCCGCACGCCTTCGGAGAGCTCATCACCAACGTCGTCCTCGAACCCGGCTCCGGCCTCGAGCCCGACACCCGCCCGACGGCACAGTAGCGCGCATCGGCACGATCAACGCGCCGACATCCGCCGGATCCTCCACGCGACCACGGTGGAGTGGCGCGTCGAGGAAAATCATTGCCGCCGAGGGCGAATCGCTGGCCGCCGCCTCACTCGGCAGGCGTCCGACACCATGGTCGCGCACCCGCCGGCGCTGCAGTTGCGCAATAGGACGGCCACGAGAGCCTGCGTCTGCGGGCTCGTCGCGGCGGGAACGACGCGTATCCACGGCCGTCGGGCGTTCTCGCTGGCGTCGGGCGGCGCGGCGTTTTACGCTACAAACAGCGCCGATTCGACAAGAAGACGTCACAACTCTCGATCCTGCGGCACCTGGTTGCCGGTGAGGGAGGTGGCCGCCATGGGCGGCGAACCGTCTGGCAGCAACGCAGCCGACCGCGCCACTGCCGGCCAGGAAGCGGTGCGTCATGCGGTCTCGCAGCTGCGACTGCACACGGTTCTTTCCGAGCTCCGTGATCGTGTCGAGGACGTCATCGATGCCCGCGACCAGATGGACGGGCTGGTCGAGGCGATGCTGGCGGTCACGGCCACCCTGAATCTCGACGACACCCTGCGCACGATCGTGCACGCTGCCATGAGCTTGGTCGGAGCGCGTTACGGCGCCGTCGGCGTCGTGGGACCCGACGGCGACCTGGCCCGGTTCATCCACGAAGGTATCGACGCCGAGACCGTCACGCGGATCGGGCACCTCCCGCGCGGACGGGGCGTGCTGCGAGTGACACTCGACGATCCGAAACCGCTGCGCCTGAACGACCTCGGCCGGCACCCGGAATCGGTGGGGGTGCCTCCCCAGCATCCACCGATGCACAGCTTTCTCGGGGTGCCGCTACGCATCCGTGGCGAGAATTTCGGCAGCCTGTATCTGACCGAGAAGACCGGCGGGCACTCGTTCACCGCCGACGACGAAGTCCTCGTCAGTGCCCTCGCTTCCGCGGCCGGCATCGCCGTCGACAACGCGCGACTGTTCGGGTCCGCCGAGCGCCGCCAACGGTGGATCGCGGCGACCTCCGATCTGACCACCGAATTCCTCGGCGCGGCCGACCCCGAAACGGTCCTGTGCCACGTGGTCGACCGGGCACGGGAACTGACCGAATCCGAACGAGCATGGGTCGCCGTCAACCCCGACCCCGACGTTCCCATCGATGAAGTCACCGAATTGCACATCGCCCAATCGTCCGGGCCGAACGCGCGCCTCGACCGGCGAATTCCGGTCGCCGGCGCCATCGCGCGGGTTTTCCGCGGCAGCACATCGGCCGCCTATCCACGCATCGACACCGACGACAGCTCCTTGTTCGGAGAGGGACCGGTGCTGCTGCTGCCGCTGCACACCGGCGCTACCGCGCTCGGTGTGCTGGTATGCGGCCGCCCGCCCGGGGACCCGCCCTATCCGGGCGAGGTCGCCGCGCTGTGCGAAGGGTTCACCGAACACGCCGCCCTCGCGCTGGACCAGGCCCGGATGCAGCAGCGCGTCCGCGAACTCGACGTGTTCGCCGACCGCGACCGCATCGCCCGCGACCTGCACGACCACGTCATCCAGCGGGTGTTCGCCATCGGACTCTCGCTCCAGGGCGCCATCGGCTACAGCCACCGCGCCGACGTGCGCCGGCGCCTGTCCGACGCCGTCGACGAACTGCAACAGGTCATCACCGACATCCGCGGCAGCATCTACGAGTTACACGCCGATACCGGACTCACCCGGCTGCGCCAACGCATCGCCGACATCATCCGCCGCCACGCCGAGCCCGCCGGCCTGCACGTCGCCACCCACTTCACCGGCCCACTCGACGCGGTACCGGCGGAACTGGCCGACCACGCCGAAGCCGTCGTCGCCGAAGCGGTCAGCAACGCCGTCCGCCACGCGGAGGCCGACACAGTCGCCCTCGACATCACCGTCGACGACGTCCTCACCATCACCGTCGAGGACAACGGAATCGGCATCCCGACCGACGCCGACCTCACCGTCAGCGGCCTGTCGAACCTCGCGCACCGCGCCTGCGACGCCGGGGGCAGCTTCGATCGGGGACCCGCCGAATCTCCCGGGCCCCACGGGCCCGGCACCCGCCTCACCTGGACGGCCCCACTACCCTGAGCGCCCTGCGGTCGGCGTCCTACGGGCGGCCGGACACCCAAGCCCACGCCGGTCTGGGGTGTGCCGGAGGGCGACAAGCTGCTGGTCATCACCGACGACGGATCCTGGAGAACCAAACGGATCAGAAACACCCCGCGAGTCACCATCCAGAAATGCGGAGCGCTGGACAAGGTGATGGGAGAACCGGTCGAGGCCGTCGCACGCATGCTGCCCAAGTCCGAAACACGGCGCGTTTTCGACAAGATCGTCAAACGGTATTGGAACCATGCCTTCTACTTCGTCCCGCAGGCCGTTCTGCGGGGCGGCATCGACACAGTGCACGCCGCCATCGAAATCCAGGCGGTACCACCGACTTCCGACGTGTAGAAGTCGTGCCGAGGTCATCGCTCGTCGTCGCTGCGCATGAATCCGCGTGACCGGACACCAGGTCTGATGTTTTCCTCAGATACGATTTCGGTGACGATATCGACGCAGGAGGGCCTGATGACCACCGAACCCGTCGCGCGCAACCGTGTCGATCGGCGCCGCGAGCGCACCCGGAACGCGTTGCTCGGCGCCGCCCGGAAGTTCCTGTCCGAAGGGCGAACCGCGGTGAGCATTCAGGAGATCACCGACGCCGCCGACGTCGGATTCGGCTCCTTCTACAACCATTTCGAGTCGAAGGATCAGCTCTTCGACGCGGCGGTGCGCTCGGCGTTGCAGGTCTACAGCGAAATGCGCGACGCCGTCGTCGCGCTCTACGACGATCCGGCCGAAGTGTTCGCGGTGAGTTTCCGCATGACCGGACGTTTGCAGCGCCAGGTCCCGGAGATGGTCCGGGTGATCTTGAACTCCGGGATGTCGGTGTTGCTGCGCGAGGAAGGTCTGGCCCCGCGCGCCCGCCACGACATCATCGCCGCCCAGGAGGCGGGCCGCTTCGAGCCCATGGACCCCGATATGGCGGTGATGGCCGCGGGCGGAGCACTACTCGGGCTCCTGCAATTGCTCGACGCGCAACCCGACGCCGACGTCGAGGCCAGAACGGACGACATGGCGTTCCACGTCTTGCGCATGTTCGGAATGAACAAGCGATCGGCACACAAGCTCAGCACCAACCCGCTGCCACCGCAACCCCAGCTCTGAACACCGCGACCGGCGTCGCCGCATCACCGCCGAACGCTCGGCGCGAAGTCCGGAAGTGAGGCACACAGCGCGGACAAGCTCCCGCGACCGTCCCGCACGGTCGCGTCGGGCCGGACGACGAGCGTGGACGCACGACCGCGGCGCATCCAGCGAGACAACTCCGAATCCGGTGCCGGACAGACGATCACACCACCTCGTCGGCGGATCGCGGCGCGATCGCTCGTCGTCGGAAGTTCGAGGGTGATGACGGCGTACCGGCCTCCGACGATGTCGTCGATGCGCTGCCCGTCGTCCAGTCGATCGTTCGGAATCAGACGACCGGCGAGACGATCGCGTGTCACCCTCGGCGTCACCACCGAGGAGTTACGCAGCGGTGGCGATTCACCACTGGTGACCATCCGGGCGAAGCCCGGGATGTGATGCAGGTGTGGCGCGATCAGGCCACGCACCCGGTTGCCCACCTCACCGCCTGCGGTCATCGTCAGGCCGGTGAGCTCGGCCAGCCGAATCATTTTGCGCGCGTGTGGTTTTCGTTCCCTTTCGTAGGTATCGAGCACTGCGGCGGGAAGCTCGTCGCGCAGCACTCCGGCCAGCTTCCAGCTGAGATTCGCGGCATCGCGGATACCCGCGCCCATCCCCTGTCCGATGAACGGCGGAGTCAGATGGGCCGCATCTCCGAGCAGGAACACCCTTCCCTGCCGCCACCGATTCGCGAGTTGCGCACGGAAGGTGTACTCGGCGACACGCACCAATTCCATCTGCTCATAGCCCGTCTCGCCCAGCCACGGGTCCAGCAGTGGGCGAAGAGTGGCCACATCCCGGTAGTCGTCGGCGCTTTCACCCGCATGCAGCCGAAATTCCCATCGGTAGCGGGTCTTTCCGATGCGCATGTAGGTCGCCGCGCGAACGGGATCGCAGATTTGGTGGACGCCGTCCCAATGGGGCAGCTCGGCCGTCGAGGCGATATCGACCACAAGCCATCGCTGTTGAAATCGCAGGTCCCGCATATGTGCCCCGATTCGGCTGCGCACCAGGCTGTTCGCTCCGTCGCAGCCCAGGACATACTCCGCCCGGACGGATTCGGTCTCCCCGTCCGATCGATCGGTGAACTCCACTCGCACGCAGTCCTCTTCTCGGACTACGTCGGTGACCTCCACATTGCCGCGCAACCTCGCCTCCGGATACCGGGACAGATTGCGACGAAGAATCGCTTCCAACTCCGGTTGGTCGAAGAGGTTCGCCTCCGAATGACCGTTGCGACCGCCCGCCGGATCCCGATCGAATTGCGCCAGCACGCGATGATCCGAATCCACCAAACGCAACCCCGACGCCGGTCGGGACACGGCGTCGAATTCGTCTCCGACGCCCAGCCGTTGGAGGATTCGGCGGATTTCGCCGTCGAGGTGAACAGCGCGCGGCTGCGGGTACACACCCTCCCACCGCTCGAGAACCAGCGATTCGATCCCGTATTGGGCGAGCAACGTCGCCGCGGTCAGCCCGGTCGGGCCCGCACCGACGATCACCACCTGGAACGCCGGCGAGTTCACGAGGGCACGCCCCTCACCCAGGCGACAGCCGCGACGGCAGCCGGGCCGCTGCCGACGGCGGTGGACACGATCGTCATCGCCGACTCTCCACTCGCCAGGTAACGGCGTAGCGCGCCAGAACCGCGTCGATCGCGGCACGGTCGGCTGCGGAGTCCAGCACCACCGTCGCGACGATGGCGCCGTCTTCGACCGCCGCCGCGATGTCGGCAACTCCGTCCGTATTCCCCAGCGCGTCGATCAGTTCGCGTCGCGTCGCATCGGCGCGCAGGCCCAATTTGTACGGTTTGCCGACGTCGGTGACCGGCAGTGCGTCGAGGATCGTCACGGTCTTCGGTACGGCCGCGCGTTCGTGCATACGCTGGGCCGCCCAGCTCAGCAGCTCGGCCTCGGTGACGGTCGCATCGCCGGTGAGCGCGACGTAGGCGACCGGTACCTCACCGGAGTGCACGTCCGGGCGACCGACGGCCGCTGCCGCGGCGACCTGCGGGTGAGAGAGCAGGACGTCCTCGATGGTCGCGGGATCGATATTGTGACCGCCGCGAATGATGAGATCCTTTGCGCGGCCGTGTAAATGGATGAACTCCTCGGCGTCGATATGCGCCAGATCTCCGGTGTTCAGCCAGCCGTCGATCACCGTGCCGAGCCCGTCGAGGCGGTGGCCGGCGTCGGTGTGGCCGGTCACATAGCCTGCGAAAACAGTCGGTCCACTGACGACCAGCACGCCGGTTTCCCCGGCAGGCACGTCTTCCCACGCCCCGTTGTCGGCCGGGCGGACAACCGCGACGCGCTGATAAGGCATGCGCTGGCCGACCGCGCCGGGCCGGGGAACGTCGGGAAAGCTGCGCGCGGTCGCACACGTGGCCTCGGTGAGGCCGTACCCTTCGACGAGGGTCACCCCGGTGTGTTTCTGGAAATCCGCACGCACCGCCGCCGGCAACGGCGAGGCCCCGACCATCGCGTAACGCAGGCTGGAGATGTCCGCCTGGACCGGGCACTGGGCCAGCACCGCGTAGACGGTCGGCACCGCGCTCATCGCCGCAATCCGGTAGTGCGCCACGATGTTCCAGAATTCCGCGTACAGGGTGAGATCCCGGTATCCCAGCGGCCCCGCCCACACCACCGATTGGCCGCGGAACAGCGGAGCGAGCACGGTGACCACGAGAGCGTTGACGTGAAACAGCGGCAGCGCGGCGAAGGCAACCGCGTCGTCGTCGAGCAGCGAGTTGGCCGCGATCATCCACGCGTTGGCGACCTCGCCGGAATGACGGTGAGCGGCCAGCTTCGGCACGCCGGTCGTTCCCCCGGTATGGAACAGCGCCGCCAGATCCGATCCGGTAGGTGGCCGCCCTGCGAAACCAATCGAAACCTGTTCTGCGGCAAGGAGGTCGAGATAACCGACCAGGACTCCGTCGATGACCGGCAGCGTCGGCCGAGGCTGCGCGGCGGCCGTCGGACGCACGACGAGCAGCGCGTCCAGTAGACCCCGCTCGGCCAGCGCGCACGCGGTGGTCCAGGTCTCGGGAGCAAGCTCCGGACCTGCGGCGATCACAGTCCTGGCGCCCGAACGGCGCAACAGTTCCGCGATATGGTCGCCGGACAGGCCACCGTTGATCGGCGCGGCGATGCCCGCCAGCTGGGCGGCCAAGGTCGCCGGGATCAGCTCCGCGCAGTTCGGCGCGATGAGCGCGACCGCATCGGAGCGGCCCACACCCAACTCGTGCAGCAGATTCGCATATCGATGCACGTCCGCGAGCAGCTCGGAGTAATTGCGCTGCAATGGTTCTCGCCAGCGGGACGCATCGGGCAGTACAGTGAGTGCCCGCCGCTGCGGCCATCGTGACGCGGCACGGACGAGCAGCGCGTACGTGGATTCCGGCAGGCCACGTGCCTCGAGCGGAATCGACTCGATCACCTCGAGGTCTGCTGGGCTTTCGTAGCGCGGCCACAGCAGGTCTTCGGACGCGCCGACAAGGGACGCGGTGTCGGTCATCGGGCATACCTCACGACCGTGCGCTGGCGGCCCAGATCGAGCACGCCGTCGTCGGTGCCGATCGCGGCCTCCACCACGTCACCGTCCTTCAGATACTTCGGGTTCTTGGCCTGTCCGGAGAAGAACAGCTTCCACTTCACCTTCGGCGGCAGCAATGAGCCGATGATCTCCACCGGCTTGGGCGGTGCACTGATCGCGGTGCCGACCGGCGTCCCGGTCAGCAGCAGATCACCGGCGTCCATCCGCTGGAAACGGGTCAGTTCCCGCAGCGCCTGGACCGGCCGGTAGATCATGTCGGCGACCGTCATGTCCTGACGCGGTTCGCCGTTGACCCACAGCCGCAGTCGCAGGTCGGTGAACCGCTTCAGCTCGTCGGCGTCGAGCAACACCAGCGCCGGCCCGACCGGGGTGAAGGTCGGGTACGACTTCGCTTCGTAGAACTGCGTTTTCGGCAACTGGACATCGCGGGCGGAGACATCGTTGGTCACGACCAGGCCCGCGATGTAGTCGGCGAGGTTCGCGGCGGTGACCTCCGAGCCGACCGGCATCTCCCGGCCGAAGACCAGCCCGATCTCCACCTCGTAATCCAGGAGCGACACGTGGGCCGGCCGGATCACATCGTCGTAGGGGCCACTGATCGATCCCGACGCTTTGCGGAAGAACGTCAGCGGTACGGTCTCGGGATCGCCACCCGAATCCTTGACGTGGGAGGCGAAGTTCGTCATCTGCGCGACCACGCGGCACGGCGCGGTCACCGGAGACACCAACGAAAGGCTCTCCACCGCAACGGTATCGGAGTTTGCGGATGCCGCGAGGACAGCGTCTCGATCCGCCAGTAGCTCTCGGGTGGTGGTCGCGGTGGTGTCGATCCGGGCGGCGCCCGCTGGTGTGCGCACCCACCAGCCGTCGGCGGTGCGGAGTACGGAGATGGTCATGAATTGGCTACTTTCAACAGGCCGCGCAGGCGGCGGAAATCGAATTCGTTGTCCTCGCGCAGCGCGGCGACGATCGCGCGTGCCTCACGCAACGACTCGGCTCCGGGCTTGACACCGAGGAAGTCCTTGGTGACCGGCGGGCCCCACTGCGCCAAACCGGAAGCGCTCATCGGAGCCCAGCCCGGCTCGACAGTGGAGTCGAACATGTCGCCGTCGCTGAAGTGTTCGACCATGAACCCGTCGGGATCACGCCAGTAGTCGAAGATCTGACTGCCCTGGATATGCCGGCCGATTCCCCACGATCGGCGATAACCCTGCTCGCGCAGATACTCACCACCCGCGGCCAGGGCATCGAGGTCGGCTACCTGATACGCCGAATGCACGTACCGGTTCGACGGGCCCAATGTCAGCGCGAGCGTGTGATGATCGGCCGGAGTTCCCGCCCGGTCGCAGCGAATGAAACTCATGACCGGACCGCGCTCCCGCTGGCCGGGGTAATAGAGGAAGTCGCTGACGATCAGCCCGAGATTGTCCAGGTACCAGTCGAGGGTCTGCCGGTATGTCGTGGTCTGCACGACGACGTGGCCCAGTCGTTGCACCCGCGCCGGGGCCCTGGCCGGCCGCTGTGTGGCGTTGACCCGCACCACCTCATGGCCCGTATTCAGCGTGTGGGGTTGCTGCGGGGTGAGGGGCGCGAGCTCATGGGTGTCTGCGACGACCCGCACCCGCAGCCCACTCGGATCGGCGAGATCGACGGCTACTCCCCCGAGCGATTCGTCCAGGGGCACAACCCGGCCGCCGGACGCCCCGGACAGGCGCGGGAGGTCGGCGGAATCGGCGGCGCGAAAGGCCGGTCCGACGAACCGCGATCGGGGACCGCGCCGGATCAGCACGCACGGCGCGCCCGGGTCCGTGCCCCGCAACTGCAGCCGATCGGGTGTACGCATCGCGGTCGCGAAGCCGAAGGCGTGAGCGAAGGTCTCCGCCCTGTCGAGGTCGGGCTTCTCCAACTCCAGCCATGCGAGGTCGAGCACCTTGACGACCGGATTAGGCGCCCGCCCGGGGTGCTCTCCCGGCAACGCGCCGCGCTCGCTGTGCAGGCCACTGTGCACATCGTGATGGCCGCTCATCGGCCGCTCCTTCCAATAACTGACGATATCGTCACTCACGAAGATATCCACAGTCAAGAGGTACTGAGAATTTCGTCAGAATTGACAAGAGCGGCTACGATGACGATCACGTATGCCAGAAGAGGTGATGCAGCGATGACCGCACAGACCGGGGCCCAGCCGAACCGGCTCGAGCGCCGCAAGGCACGCACCCGCGCCGCACTCGTGACGGCGGCGCAGACGCTGATCGCGGACGGAAAATCGAACGTTCCGATCATCGAGATCACCCAAGCCGCCGACGTCGGAATGGGATCGTTCTACAACCATTTCGACAGCCGGGAGGAGTTGTTCCAGGCCGCGGTCGAGGAGGCGCTCGATCGGCACGGCGCATTACTCGACGTGCTCTGCGAAGACCTCGACGACCCGGCGCAAGTGTTCGCTCAGAGCTTCCGGCTGACGGGCCGGATGCACCGCCGCAATCCCACCCTGAGCAAGGTCCTGATCAACAACGGCCTCGACCTGGCCGGCTCGACGAAGGGGTTGGCGCCACGCGCGCGCCGCGATATCGAAACCGCCGTCCGGGCAGGTCGATTCGACGTCCGGGATCCGGAACTGGCCATGACGATCGTCGCGGGAGCCACGATCTGCCTCGGGCGACTGCTGCACGACCGACCCGAGCGCGATGACGCCGAGGCCACCGATTCGGTGACCGAAGACCTGCTGCACATGCTCGGCCTCTCGCGCGAGGATGCTCACGAGATAGTCCAGCGCCCGCTGCCCTCTCTCGACGCTTCCCCGGGCGATACGTCAGTCGCCGCCCCGCCCACTCATGGATGACGTCGAATGTGCAAGGGAGACAGCGGAACCGGGTGTCCGCACGGTGTCGACGCCGAGCTGCCTGGTGAGTTCGGCGACCACTTCGCCACCGCGCCCGGCCGGCGCGGTGCCGAAGACGAACCAGTCCGGGCGCAGCAGCACCATCCCGCCGGAACCGACGCCGGCCTTGGCGAACCATCGGACCAACGCGCCGGTGTGGTCTTCGACGTCGGCGTAGTCGTCACCCGTTGTGCGTCCGTCGCCGGGTGAACCCCGGGGCCGCCCGCCGAAGGGGTAGACGGTCACGAAGCGTGTGCCCAGCGCCTGCAACGCGGCCACCTCGTCGCCGTCGAGCGCGGCCCGAGGGTCGACGCCGTAGCCAAGCACCGAGAATCCCAGGCCCAGGACGTCGTCCAGTCGCTGGTGGCGGCCGTCGTAGGTGCGGACCTCCGGTTGCGGGGACAAGGTGCCCTCCACACCGCGCAACCCGAACTGCCGGCGGGGCAGGCCGAGGTAGGCGTGCCGGCGGAACCGCGGACGTGGCTTCATCTTGGCGGCGCGGATCCAGCCACCGAGGCCGGGCGTGTGCAGCGAGGCCGTCATCACGAGGTCGCGGGCTGCGGCGACCAGTGTGTTGTCGACCGACACCAGGGATTTGTTGAAGACCGAGAAGTCGATCATCGCCTTGGCGTGCGGCCGGCGTTCGGTTTCGTAGCTGTCCAGAATGCTGTGGCCGGCACCGTGTTTCAGGATCGCGGTGAGCTTCCAGGCCAAGTTGTCCGCATCACGCACGCCCGAGCCCATGCCCTGCCCGACGAACTGCGGTGTCATGTGCGCGGCGTCGCCGGCGAGCAGGATGCGCCCGGCGCGCCAGCGATCGGCCACCACGGCGTTGAAGGTGTAGACGAGCTTGCGCAGCACCTGCACCTCGTCCGGGTTCACGAACCGGGCGATATGCCGGCGGACCGTGTCCGGGTCCTCCATCTGCTCTTTGGTCTGTGATTCGGTGAGCATGAACTCGAACCGGTGATGCCCGTCCGGCTGCGGACACGACACGATCGGCAGATCCGGGTCACACACGAAGTCGAAGTACGGCAGATGCCGGAAGGCGTCCACTCCGTCTTTCGCCTTCAGATCCACCACCAGCCACCGTTCCGGAAAGCTGGTGCCGGTCATGTCGATTCCCAGCTTCGTGCGCACAACACTGCGTCCGCCGTCGCAACCGACCAGGAACTTCGCGCGCACGCGCTCGGCGGAACTCGGATCGATCTCCGATTCTCGCTGACCGTAACCCGTGCCGCTGGATCCGACGTGCTCGACCTCGACACCGTCGGTGTCCTGGTCGAATCCCACAACCTCACGGCCCCTACGCACCGTCACATGCGGATACTTGCCGAGGGCGCGTTCGAGGCTGTTCTCCAGATAGGGCTGGTACAAGAAGTTGACCACCGGCCAGCTCAACGGCCGTTCGACCTGTTTGAACTGCACCAGCACACGTCCGTCGCGGCGCACCCACTGCACAGCGGAGTCGGTGTTCATGTCGGCGGCGAGTTCGTCTGCGGTACCGGCGGTTTGGAAGATCCGCATACATTCGTCGTCGGTGTAGACCGCTCGCGCCAGCCCGTAGTACTCGGGTTCGCGTTCGAGCACCAGCACACTCACGCCCCGTCGACCGAGCAGGTTGGCCAGGGTCAGGCCGGTCGGGCCCAGGCCGACGACCACGACGTCGTAGTCGGTGGTGCTCATCGTGAAAACCCTTCTGCGAGCGCGGGAACGGTGATCTCCGGCGTTCCGATCGACCGCAGCGCCTGCCGGAATCGAGCGAATTTGCTGAGAACGGTCTCTCCGACCGGGGTGTGACCCCAGATGCTGATGCCTCGATAGGTGGCCGGTTCCCAGGTGGATTCGAGCTCCGGACCGACCACGATCGGGTTCCAGCCGACCTCGAGCTCGAAACCGGACGGGGTCACGCAGTAGAACGACAACTCCCTGTCGTTGGTGTGCTGGCCGACCGACCATTGCATCCGGAACCCCAGCGCGGTGACCCGCTCGAAAGCGGCGAGCATATCGTCCAGCGATGCGGACTGAATATTGATGTGCTGCATCGAGGTTCGAACCGGATCGATCTTCACACCGCGAACATTGGCGATGGCGATCGAATGGTGCCGCTCGTTGACCCGCAGGAACCGGATCTTCATCATCAGGCCCGACACGTTCTCATCGATATAGTCGGACAAGCGGGAGTCGAAGACGGTCTCGTAGTAGCCGCGGATCGCCTCCGGTTCGCGGGAGATCATCGCCACGTGCCCGAGACCGGCCTCGCCCGTCACCCAGCCGGAGCTGATCATCCGCAACGGCTCCGCAGTCGTGATCGGTGCCGTGAAGATCTCCTGCGCGATGCCTTTCGGGCCGGCGAAGCGCCACAACCGCTCCACACCCCGCAGCGCCGCGTCCTCCGGTGTCGCCTCGATGATCGGGACCCCGCGCCCGGTGACGCGGGCGAGGATGCGGTCGAAGGTCTCGTGATCATCGACCTGCCAGCCCAGCGCGATGACGTCCTCGGCCGAGCCCCGCCGGATCAGAAACCGGCAGCAGCGATCGTCCAGACGAAAACGCACCGTATTGCTGTCGAGATGATCGACGTGCAGCCCGATCGCGTCGGCACCGAAGCGCCGCCAATCGGTCAGCCGATTCGTTTGCACGACAACGTATCCCAGGTGCACGGCACCGAACACCGAATCGTCGGTGTCCGGGCGGAGGAAGTCACTCATCGGTCGGCCTCGAGAAACGCGGTGGCCACACTGTTGAACAGCTCCGCGCGTTCCCACTGCACCCAATGACCGACATTCGCCGCCAGATACAGATCACAGTCGGGCATGGCGTCGGCCAGCATGCGCCCGCCGTCGGGCCTGTTGACCTTGTCGTCGGTCCCCCACACGACCAGCGTCGGATGGGCCACCTTGCGCAGGCGCGAGTCACGAGTGAAATCCATCCGCCACAGCGTGCGCAACGCGAGCGGACCCGAGGGCCGGCGCAACGGCGGATTCGCCACCACTTCCGGGTCGAGGCTGGCCTGATAGCGGGTTTCGATGAGCTCCTCGGGCACCGCACTGCCGTCGAACACCAGGTATTCGCGAACGAACTCTGTCAGTTTCTCCCGGCTCGGCCCGGTCCCGGTGTAGTAGTCGAGCAGCCGCTGCAAACCCGCGGTCGGCAAGGCCCGAGTGGTCCCGACCCCGCCAGGGCCCATGAGGACCATTCGGTCGACCTTCTCCGGCCGGTCCATTGCCAGGCGCAGGGCCGCCGCACCGCCGTACGAGTTGCCGACCACGTGCGCCTTCGGGATATCCAACACGTCCAGCAACCCGACGACGGCCGCCGCCAAGTCACCGAACGGATCCGACCCGTCCACCCACTTCGATGAACGACCGTAGCCGGGCATATCCGGCACGATCACCCGGAACCGCTGTGCCAGCACCTCGATATTGCGCGAATAGTTCGACACCCCCGACGCCCCGGGGCCACCACCGTGCAGCAGGACCACCACGGGACCCGAACCCGCCTCCACGAAGAAGATCTCGCGCTCGCCGACCCGAACCGTCCGTTCGATCCCGACACCATCGTCGATGCTCGTCACAGCTACCTCCACACAGCAGTTATTGATCAAATCATCAGTTCCGATGGTATTCGCTGTCAAGGGCAGATGATGAAATCATCACAAACTGTTGCTCCGAACCGGCTGCCGGTCGACCGCTGACCGGGAAATGTCGGCGGTGCCGCGCCGCGAGGATGGCAGGCTCGGAGCATGAGTACCTCCGTCGATGCCCACGCCGTACCCGAATTACTGGAACTGCCCACCGAACACGGCGTGCTGCGCTACCGCGACTGCGGCGAGGGCCCGCCGCTGCTGATGCTGCACGGATCCGGGCCCGGCGTCACCGGCTGGCGTAACTTCAGCGGCAACGTGCCGACGTTCGCACAGCATTACCGCACGCTCGTGCTCGAGTTTCCCGGATTCGGGGTCAGCGACGACTTCGGTGCGGCACATCCGATGATGTCGGCGCAACTGGCGGTCACCGCGTTCCTGGACGGGCTCGGACTCGAGACCGTCCGGATCATCGGAAACTCGATGGGCGGTTTCGTGGCAACGGAATTCGCTCTCGCCGCGCCGCAGCGCGTCGATCGCCTGGTGACCATCGGCGGCATCGGCACCACCATCTTCAGCCCACAGCCGGGCGAGGGGATCATCCGGCTCAGCGAATTCGTCGAGAATCCGACTCGCGACAGCTTGGTCGCCTGGCTTCGCTCGATGGTCTACGACCAGGCGCTGCTCACCGAGGAGTTGATCGAGCAGCGCTGGGAGCAGGCCACCGAACCCGGCGTCCTGGAGAATTCGCGGCGGATGTACGGGCGTGCGGCGCTGGCGCGGATGGCGGAGGCGGCGCGCGCCGCCGATGTCACACCGGGCTGGGCGAATCTGCGCCGCATCTCCGTTCCGACGCTGATCACCTGGGGGCGGGACGACCGGGTGAGCCCGGTCGACATGTCGTTGATCGCGATGCGGACGCTGCCGCACGGCGAGGTGCACATCTTCCCGAACTGCGGGCACTGGGTGATGATCGAGCAGAAGCAGGCGTGGGAGGCGACCGTCTCGGCGTTCCTCGCCCGCTAGCCACGGCGGCGGCGCCGGTTCCGCCACATGCGCTGCGCGACTACGGGACCGGCACCGACGGCTGGGCCATCACCGCACGCAGACCGACGAGCAGCATCCTCATGCCGCGCAGTTGCAGCGCCTCCACCTCGGAGAAATCACCGCCGACCTCCTGGTCCACCCACTGGATGTAGGCCTGGCGGCTGGTGTGCACGATCAGTTCCGCCGGGAGTCTGCGCAGGAACGGATCGTCACCGAGTTCGACTCTCGCCGAAAGGAATTCGGTGATCGGCTCGCAGAGTTGCTCGCCCCATTCCAGCCAGCGCAGACGGTACTGCGGCGTGTGGATCATCAATGTCATGAACTTGCGGTCGGACTCGGGGGTCCGGCGCTTGTACACCTCGGTGGTGAACGCGCGCGCCAGGGTTTCGGCGACGTCGGCGTCGGCCGGCGCGTTCTTCAGGAAGTCGATGATGATCGCCTGGCTGCGCCGGAACAACGGCCCCATGACGTCTTCCTTCACCGGGAAGTGGCGATGGAAGGTCCTCGGCGCGATCCCGACCGTCTCACAGATGCGCTCGACGGTCGCGGAGGTGTCACCGTCGGCGACGAACATATCGCGCGCGGTATTCGCGATGGCCAGGCGCAGTTCCTCCGCGCGGCGTTCGGTCAGCGTCGGCCTGGACGACTTGCTCACGACCCGTGTCCTCCTCGATCGCAGTCCACAGTAACGCGGCCGGGAAAACGCTTCGCGGAGTTCGCGTCCGGCGAGCTGTTCGAGCGGATCGGTGTGATCTGCTTTACATCCATCTGCGCCCTCCTTAAACTCAAACCTGTCAGAATCTGACATGTAGTCACATTCTGCACATGTCTGGCGGTTGGAGGCAACAAGTGGCAACGGTGCAGCTCGAACAAACCCCCAACGCGATGATCGATCGCGTCGCGTCCCTGCTGGAGGCCTTCGTCGGGCAGCGGCCCATGACGCTGGCCGATATCGCGCGGCGGTCACATCTGCCTCGCTCGTCGGCACATCGAATCCTGCAGCGGCTCGTGGAACTCGGCTGGGTGGAACGCCACGGCTTCGAATACGCCTTGGGCATAAGGATGTTCGAGCTCGGATCGCAGGTGGTGCGTCAGCGCAGCCTCAACGACGTGGCGATGGCCGTCATGACCGCACTGCACCGGCGCACGGGGCTGACCGCGCATCTGAGCCTGCTGTCCGGCGCGGAGATCCTGCATCTGAACCGGGTGGGCGCCTGGCCCACGCCGGGCCGCCAATGGGCCGTCGGCGCTCGGCAGCCGGTCGAGCTCACCGCGGCCGGACACGCGTTGCTCGCGGCGATGGAACCGGAGCAGTGGCCCGACCTGCCGTTCGCCAGCGCACCCACCTGCTACAGCGTGCGGACTCGCCGGCAACTGGAACGCGAACTCGAGAAAGTCCGCGACCGCAGCGGGGTCGCGGTCGACGCGCAGGGCTGCGCGCTGGGAGTCACGGTAGTGGCGGCCGCGCTCGACATCGACGTCGACCGCGGTCGGGTGGCGGTCTCCCTGTGCGGTCCGACGCGCTCGATCAAAATCAGCGCAGTCGTCTCGGAGGTGCGGCTGGCGGCGAACGAGATTCGGCGCGTGGCGCTGGCGGCGCCGCGGAGAGGTCCGCAGCCCGTCCACGTATGAGTCACGAGTAAGGTTGCAGCACAGGAACTTTCGCAGGCGAGAGCACCGATGCTCACTTGCTCTCCTGGAGTCAGGCAGGCTGGCCGATCGGACGGATCGTCACCATGTTGAGGTCCGACGCCCGCCGGCTGGTCGAGCGCAAAACCGATCGCCTCGGCCACCGAATCCGGGCTCATCGCGATGAGCGGAACCTGTCCGTGCCAGAACGCGGTGTCGATCATGCCGGGGTTCACGACCGTGACCCCGATGCCGCGGGTCGTGGCGTGCAAGCGGAGGTTCTCGGCAAAGCCGACCACAGGCGATGCACACCGAATCGGTCCGATGAACGGATCGAGGAGATATCGCACGGGCCCCTGCCGTCGAATGACGACAGGGGCCCGTTGTCTCGATACCGCTCAGCGCGCCGCGCTGCCGAGTACCCGCAGTTCTCCGGATTCCGCAGCGGCCCATATCGATTCACGTAGCTGCGAGCAGTGTTGCATCGCCGCATCCGAGAGTACTTCGGCGGCATGACGTTCCACGCACGCCGCACTCGACTGCGCGTCCCATTGAATGCTCGTCTGCGCCCAACTGCTCTTGCGAGCGAGCACGCGCGCACCGCACTGCCGGCACTCGACCGGCGCCATCGGCACCTCCCGGATGCGTTCGTCGATCGACGTCACGAGCTCGCCTCCGCGGCTTTGCGGGCGACGTTCTCGCGGACCTCCTCCTGCCAGGCGGCCAGCGGTCGCGTGGTGTCGAGTTCGAATTCGAACCGGTCGACCATTTCGGGGGCGATGTCGGCGACGTCGACGTAGAACTGCTGATACCAGCGGCGCAGCTGATAGACCGGGCCGTCCTCCTCGCAGAGCAGCGGATTGTCGATGCGCGCCTTGCGCTTCCAGATCGCGACGTCCTGCTCGAACCCGAGCTTGACCCAGTCGCCGAGCGCGACGGCGGTGGCCATCGCCTGATCCTCGGGCAGCGTGTCGGATTTCTCGACGATGATGCCGTACTGGAGGACGAACGAATTCTCGTCGATCGGATAGTGGCAGTTGAGCAACACGGTTTTGTAATCACCGTGTTCGTAGTGATAGACGAGGTCGTCGATCATGAACGACGGCCCATAGTACGAGGCGACCGACGAGGTGCCCAGCAGTTGCGGCTGGCCCACCGGCCCGGGCAGGTCCGCGCGGGCACCGCTTTCGAAGTACTGGGTCGCCACCGGTCCCTCGAAAACGTTCTTGAAGAAGGTCGGCAGGGAGCCGTGGATGTAGAAGAAGTGCGCCATATCCACGACGTTGTCGATGATCTCCCGGCAATTGGTGTCGACGACCGTGGTGTACCAGTGCCAATCGGTCCAGTTGTCGGCGCCCGCACCAGCGATCCGCGGGATGGTGACGTCCTCCGGCGGCGGATTGCCCTCCGGATCGTTCCAGACGAACAGCATGCCGTCCTGCTCGAGCGTGGTCCATGCCCTGGTGCGCGCCAGTGGCGGTACCCGACGGGCGTACGGAATCTGCTTGCAGCGCCCGTTGCCGCCCCAGCGCCAGTCGTGGAAGGGGCAGGCGATCTCGTTGCCCTTGACCTCGCCGTCGGACAGGTCGCCGCCCATATGCCGGCAGAACGCGTCGAGCACGTTGATCCGGCCGTCCTCACCGCGGAAGACCACCAGCTTGGTGCCGAAGGCCCGGACCGAATGCGGCCGTCCGTCGGCGAAGTCTCGGATCAGCCCGAGACAATGCCAGCCGCGTGCGAATCGCGTCGGCACCGTCCCGGCCTCGATCTGGCGAACCTCGTCATGCGTCGTTGTCATGTCCACCGTCCTTGGAAACAGAATGTCCCGCAGCCGTTTTCGCTGCGATATAGCCGAAAACCAGTCCTTGCCCGATCGTCGCGCCCGCACCCGGGTACGTGGTCCCGAAGGCATTGGCCGCCGTATTGCCGATCGCGTACAGGCCCTCGATGACGCTGCCGTCCTCGCGCAGTACGCGAGCCGAACCGTCCGCGCGCACCCCACCGCACGTTCCGAGGTCGGACAGCACCAGCTTCACCGCGTACAAGGACCCCTTCCTGCCGAGCGGCCGCAGATTCGGGTTCGGGCCGATCGTGGGGTCGCCGTAGTAGCGGTCGTATGCGCTTGCGCCCCTGGCGAATTGATGATCGACACCCAGCTCCGCGGAGGCGTTGAAGGTGTCGAAGGTCGCGGCGAACGCGTCCGCGGGAACATCCATCGCCCGCGCGAGGCCCGCCGGATCGGTGGCCGTCACCGCGATGCCGTCGTCGTACCAGGACTGTGGCAACGGCTGCCGCGGGAACAGGCCCGCGGCGAAGATGTAGCTGTTGCGGTAGCGCTGATCGAAGACGAGCCACATCTCCTCCACCGGATCACCGGCGCGCTCACGCTCGAGCACCCGCTGACCGAAGGACATGTAGTCGGTCGCCTCGTTGACGAAGCGCCGCCCACTCTGGTCGACGATGAACGAGCCGGGCAGCGCGCGCTCGGCCAGTAGCACCGCCGGCTGCCCGCCGGGCGGCGCGGCCACGGCCGGAAACCACCACGCCTGATCCATCAGTCCGATCGCCGCACCGGCCTCCTGCGCCACCGTGATGGCATCGCCGGTGTTGGTTTCGCAGCCGAGGCTCGCATGCTCGACCAGCCTGTCCGACTGGAACTTTCGCCGCATCCGGGGGTTGTGGTCGAACCCGCCGGCGGCGAGCACCACTCCGCGCCGGGCGGTGACCTCGGTGCGCGCACCGTCGCGGTCGACGACCGCTCCGGTGACCGCGCCGTCCTCCCCCACCAGCAGTCGCGTCAGCGAGGTGTCGGTCCAGATCGGAATTCCGGCGCGGATCGCGCCCGCGAACAGTCCTGCCGCCAGCGCCTGCCCGCCCGCGATGTACTCGCGTCCCCGGGCGAGCCCGCCCACCCCGATCGCCATGGCCTTCATCCCGCGCCACAGCGCCTTGCGCGGAGTCCGCGCGATCAGGTTGAGCCATTTGTAATCCGCACCGGTCACCGGCATCGGCAGCCCGGAGGCCTCCATCACCCCGGGACGCAGCCGCGACCGATGCGCACCGAGCTGGGAAGCGTCGAACGGCTTGCACTCGCAGGTGCGTCCCGCCGCCGATCCGCCCGGCAATTCGGGGTGATAGTCGGAATAGCCCTCGGCCCACATGAACCTCATCGGTGTGGTTCGCGCGAGCATCTCGACGGCGGCGGGCCCGTGTTCGATAAATGCCGCGCCGCGATCGTGCGGAGCCGAATCTCCCACCACCGCTTCGACATACGCCGAGGCGGCGTCGGCATCGTCGGCGGGCTGCTGTTCGCACAGCAGGAAATTGCCAGGCACCCAGAACGCCCCGCCGGAGCGGGCCGTAGAACCGCCGACATATTCCGACTTCTCCACGACCAGAACCGACAATCCCGCCTCGGCGGCGGTGAGCGCGGCCGCCAGACCGGTGCCCGATCCCACGACCAGCAGATCGACCTCGTGCTTTGCTGTGATGGTGTCGCTGGATGTCATCGCCGACCGGCCCTTCACGCTTGTTTCGCCTGCTTGGCCCACAGCCATTCATGACCCCAATAGCTGTCGGCGGTGATCTCCTCGGCGGTGTAATAGGACTCGTCGACCAGTTCGCCCGCGGTCCCGTATTCGATATCCCAGCCGCCGGGCACGCCGACGTAGAAGGACACCATCTTGTCGTTGGTGTGGCGGCCCAGCGTCGACGACACCGGGAAATTCCGTGCCATCACCTGGTCGAGCGCCTGCCCGACGGCATCGAGCGAATCGACCTCGACCATCACGTGAATCAACCCGGGATCGCGCCCTTCCAGCGCCGGCATGATCGCGAGGCTGTGATGGCGCTGATTCACCCCGAGGAACCTGATCCGCACCGGTCCCGCGCCGGGAGGTGAGGGCATCCGGAACGCGCCCCGTGACAGGAAGCCCAGCGTCTCGGTGTAGAAGGTGTAGGACGCCTCGAAGTTGGCGGTCGGCATCACCACGTGACCGAGTCCCTGTGCGCCGGTGACGAATCGCTGCGCGTATTTGGTGATTACCGGACTGTGCTCGAGTACCGGCCCGTGGAAGAACTCCAGCGGCGTGCCACCGGGATCGGTCATGCAGATACCGGCTTCGACCTTGCGGCGGTCGGCCAATTCCTGTGACATGGGCGTGTATTCGTATCCGGCGTCGCGCAGAATCGCTTCCAGCCGGCGCAGCGCCGGTCCGTCCCGCAATTCCCAGCCGACCGCGCTCACCCGGTCGACATCGGCACGTTCGACGGTGATCCGTGACGGGCGCTCGTCCATGCGGAAATGCAGCGCGTCCTTCTCGTCCCCGAATCCCGGCGCGAATCCCAGCACATCGAAGCCCAATTCGCGCCAGCGATCCATATCGGTGGCGAGAACCCGAACATAGCCGAGCCCTTTGATTTCACTCATGGATAATCGCTTTCACTCGTGAAGAAAATTCGCTTCGAGGCCGGTCAGATCATCACGCGCAGGGGGCCCTGCGGTACTTCCACGCCCAGCGAGGCCATGGCCGCGGCGTGATAGGTGGTGCTGGAGACATGAATGGCGTGGTGCAGCCCCGCGTGGGCATCGCGCCAGAACCGTTGCAGCGCATTGTCCATCCGCAGCGCATTGCCGCCGGCGCGATCGAAGATGTCGTCGGCGGCCCGGACCGCCCGCCATGCCGACCGGATCTGATCCCGGCGAACTGTGGCGCGCATCTCGAAATCGATGTCCTTACCCGCGTCGACCAGGTCCCAGATGCGGTCGACGTTGGCGAGCAGCTGCTGGCGCGCGGCATCGATCTCCGACGCGGATTCGCCGAGCGCATGCAGGACGTAGGGGTCGTCCTTGACGAGAGTTCCGGTGGCCCCCACCCGGTTTCGCTGATAGTCGATACCCGCGGCCAGCACACCCTCACAGATGCCGATCGTCGCCGAGGTGATGCCCAACGGGAACATGGTCGACCACGGCATCTTGTACAGGGTCTCGGTGACGCCGTATTCCGCGGCCGCACTCCCGTCGATGACCTTGCCCTGGTCCATCACCCGGTACTCGGGGATGAACGCGTTCTTCACCACGATGTCCTTGCTGCCGGTGCCGCGCAGCCCGACCACATCCCAGGAGTCCGCCACGATCTCGTAGTCCGAACGGGGCAGGATCACATGCAGCGGCTGCGGCGGCATGACCGGTGTGCCGTCCGCGTGACCGACCAAGGCGCCCAGGAAGATCCAGTCACAGTGATCGGTGCCGGAGGAGAACTGCCAGCGCCCGCTCATGACGTATCCGCCGTCGGCCGGCACCGCCACACCGCCGGGCATATACGGCGAGGCCATCCAGGTGTCGGTGTCCTCGCCGAGAACCTCCTCCTGCACCTTGGGATCGGCGAAAGCCAGCTGCCACGGGTGCACGCCGACGATGCCGGCCACCCACCCCGCCGAACCGTAGAGGCTCGCGGTCTTCATCACCGTCTCGGCGAACTCGCGCGGATGCGCCTCGTAGCCGTTGTACTTCTTGCGCTGCAACATCCGGATGACGCCCGCGTCCTTCAGCCCCTTGGCCATGTCGTCGGGCAGCCGGCCGAGCGAGTCACCCTCGTCGGCTCCGTTGCGAATCTCCTCGGCGATGCTGTCGATGGCGCCGATCACTGTGTTGGACATACGGCTCAGCTTGGCGGCTCGACCCGCGTCTGTGACCTGAGTCTCCTACTCATCGGAACACCGGATCACCGTCCGGGACCGGTCCCTGAGCCGCGCCATCGATTGCGGTAGCGGACTACTCGTGCGGAGCACCCGCGGGCGGGCCCACGCTGAGCGCATTGCCTTCACGTCGAGGCGAGCCGCCCGGCGGCCTTATCCGCCCTGGGTCCGATGCGTGCCCGCACTCGGCACAGCGACGATGATGAACTGTGTCGCCGCCGCGAAGAACGGTTCGGTGGCGAGGTGTGTCAGCCACCTTTCGGCCGCGTCTCGGGTCAGATATCCGGCGTCGACGGCGCGGTCGGTGACTCTTTCGAAGCCGAGCACCCGGTCGGCGGTGGTGACATCCCGGAACGTGGTCGTGATCGGCAGTACATCCGCGATGTGAAATCCGCAGCTGTCCGCGCCGTCACGACTCATCGTTTCCCCGGCGGCGTGATTCCGGCGAGGAGGACATCGGCGACGTGGTCGGCGTAGGTCAGGGGGTCGACGTCCGGATTCGTGTCGAGATACTCGAGCATGCTGTCCACCATCCCCTGATAGGTCACCGCCAGCAGGTGCGGATCGAGGTCCGGCCGCAGCTGTCCCTGGTCCTGACCGCGCCGCAGCAGTGCGGCTTGCCGGGCGTACAAGGCGTTGTATTCCCGGTCGCGAAGGGCGGCACCGCCGCCGAATGCGCCCAGATTCAGCACGATCTGACGGATCGTCCGCAGCTCGGCGCCGTGCGTCGCGGGCAGCTGCGCCGCGCGCCGGATCGCCGCGCGCAGTAGATCATCGACGTCGGCCTCGAGGTCGATGTCGGCCGCGACGACCGCTTCGAGTGAGGTGAACGCGCGCCGGGCGGCGTGTGCCATCAAATCGTCGAAGTCGGTGAAGTAGTGCCAGAGCAAGCCCTTCGACACCCCGGCGGCGCGTGCGATCTCGTCGGCGGTCGCAGCGGCCAGCCCGTCGCGCCCGACGATCTCGATGGCCGCGGTCTCCAATTGCAGGCGGCGGGCCTCGGCGCTGAGCCGTTGCCGGGCGCGCTGATTCGGGGCTGTCATATCCGCTCGCGGACGACCAGCAGGATCATCAGCGCCATCAGCACCGCGATGCCCAGCATCTCCACCCGCATCCACCCGGGGAGGAATGCGGCAGCAGCGCTTCGACGACGTTCACCAGGAACAGCGCGGCCGCGATCAGGCCCACGGCGCGCAGCGCGGCGACACTGCCGCGACGCGCCGACCGCAAACGCAGCGGTAGCAGCACCGCGAACACCGCCACGATCACCGCGTGACCCCATGCTTCGCGCGGCGCCTCGTGCGGGGCGGCCGCGGACAGAACCGCCAGGGCGACAACGGTTGCGAGAGCTATCCCGAGATAGACCCGCACCAGCACGCCGAGACGCTCCAGCTCGATCGACGCGGTGGACGACTTATTGACCATGCAGTCAACATTAATGACCGGCCAGTCAATACGTCAATACCACCCTTGGCCGCGCTACTCGTCGGCGACCTGAATGATCGTCCGGCCCGGTGTGCGGTGGCGACGCGCGAAGGCGGCCGCTGTTTCGGCGAGCGGTCGCACGGAGCCGACGACGGGCGCGAGCCGCCCCGAGCGAACCCGCTGGGCGAGATCGGCCAACCGCGCGCGGTCGGGTTCGACGACGAAGAAGACGGCTCGCCCGCCCTTGGGCTGCGTGGTGGGCGGCATGGAGATGGTGACGAGAGTGCCACCGGGACGGACCAATTCGATCGAGCGCTCGAGGATTGCGCCGCCGATGACGTCGAATACCACGTCCACCCCACCGGCGTCCCGTACGTCGTCGCTGTCCAGGTCGAGAAAGGCCCGTGCGCCGAGTCCGAGGACGAGGTCACGGTCGCCGGCGCGGCCGGTGCCGATCACGTGCGCGCCCACCTCGCGCGCGAGTTGCACGGCGAGATCGTCGTCGGGGCCGGAACCCCGGGACGAAATGCGCGAGCACGTCGGAATTGACTGTGCCGCCGGTGGTTTTCGGGGCGGTGGCGGACGACGTGGTGACCGTGCGCTATGTCTCCGCGGGACCGGATGCGGCGGCGGGGTCGGGCGCATCGGTGGGCGCGGCTTTCGGCGGGACGGGTGCGGTGATCCCGACGATCGTGCCGACCGCCGCGCCGAGCGCCGCACCGAGCGCGGCAGCGGGTGCGGCGACGATCGCCGCACCGACGGCCGCGCCGATCAGCGGGCCGGCCACCAGACCGGTCGGCAGGAACGGGATACCGACGACAAATCCGGCCGCCGCGCCGAGCGCAGCGGCGGGGATCGCGAGCGGCGCGGACGCCGCCGCACCGATGCCGGCGCCGATGGCCGCACCGACCCCGGCGTCGACGACCGTGGCGGCGCATCGATCGGGATCGGCGGGAACCTGGTCACAGAACGTCTCGACCGGATGCCGATCCTCGACGGGCAGTACGTCCGCGATCGGGGCAGGCGAGGCGGCCGCCGGGTCGACGGGCACCGGGTCCGAGGTGGCGGCGGCCGTGGTGACGACAGACGGGGCGTCCGCCGTCACCGCCGGGGCCGAACCGGCCTCCACGAGCGCGTTCTGCGGGGCGACAGCCGAATTGTCCTGAACGACAGGCCCCTCGGCGGGCGGCAACGGCAGCGGGAAGGGAAGTAACCCCTGCACGTCGTGCGCCACCGTTTGCCAGTCCACTGCCAGCGGCGGCACGGCGGGTGCCTGCGCGGCGTCGGCCGGGGTGAGAACGAGATCGCCGGGAGACGCTGTGGCCACTCCCGTGCCTAAAAAGACCGCAAGCGGCAACATGCTCGCAATCAACAGTGGACGTGACATGCGCCGATGATCAGTCTCCGGCATTTCACACCTCCCGGGTGTATATCTTCGAGTTTGTCCCGACCCTCTCGCATGGTGGTGCACGTTGCGGCTGAGGTAGTTTAAGCTCCAACTGGGACCGGACAGGGAAGAAACGGCGAATTCACGTGCGTCGATCGAGTGACGATTTCGTCCCCCGACTCGGGGAATCCCCGCTTATGTCGGAGTCGACTACGAATTTCTGGCAAATTCACAGCAGGGGCCGATCGGAGAACCAACCGCGATGCTTCCGCGCGGTCCGAGACCAGCTTCGCCTGGCAGGCCGCTGGTTTGCTGTCCGGCTGCCGACGACCGCCGGCAGATGTCACCACGACGGGCCACGACCACAACCCGAGCAGAAGGCCGGCCACCGAGCAGACAGGGTCGGTTCGGGGGCCGCCTTACTCGAATTCACCTTCCGCGGCGGCTTCGCGGCGTAGAAAGAGACCATGGGAAGGCCGGCGACCGTCGTTGTCTACGTGCTCGCGCTGGTGGCCGTCGCGGTCTGTGTCGATGTGCTGTTCTTCAGGCACCATGTCTGGGCGCGGCTACTGGTGAACGTCGGGATCGTGCTGGTGTTCGCCGCGTTCTATCTCAGGTTCGCGCAGCGTTCGTGACGCACCGGGCGGCATCGGAGACGAGGACCGCCGCACCGATGAATTCACGCCGGTCATCTCGTCGGCATTGTGGAACATCCGCCGTCCGCGGACGTCGCCTGCCCGGCCCCGCACGGTGTCGGGCGATCAGTGGCGCGTCCGGACACCCGACAACTGGAGGCATCAATGACGAATACTGTTGCTCGCGAGGACATGTGGGCGATGGTGCATGCCGAACGGGCGGCGTTGGCCGACGATCTCGCCGGCTTGACCGAGCGGCAATGGGACCGGCCGACGTTGTGCGGGGAGTGGACGGTGTCGGATGTTGTCGCCCACCTCACCGCGGCGGCCACGACCGGCCGGTTTCGCTGGCTCCGGAGCGTGCTCGGCGCCCGGTTCGACTTCGACGAGCACAACGAACGGCAACTCGCCGCGCATCGTGGCGCGAGCCCCGCGGAAACCCTGGAACGGTTTCGCGCCGTCGTCACCAGCACGGTCGCGCCGTCGGGACATACCGCGGCCTGGCTCGGTGAGGTGGTCGTCCACGCGCAGGACGTCCGCCGGCCCCTCGGGCTGTCCGGCACGCCGTCCGTGGAAGCCGCCACCACGGTCGCCCGCTTCTACGCCGGGCGCAATTTCACCGTGTCCAGCCGCAGCAGGATCGAGGGATTGCGAGTGGAGGCGACCGACGGCCCCTTCGCGACCGGGACCGGTCCGCTGGTCGCCGGAAGCACCATCGCGCTGACCATGGCGATGGCCGGCCGAATCACCTACTGCGACGACCTCTCCGGCCCCGGGGCGACCATCCTGCGCGATCGCCTGGGCACACCGACCGGCACGGCCACCGCCTGATCCCGGACACGGACGGAGCCTGGAATATGCTGTAGCACAGCATATTCCAGGCTCCACGCATACTCGGGCAATGCTCGCAGCACCGCTCGTCCGACAAGGCCCACCCGGACCACGAATACATCCGGGCTGTCTCAGCGACCGGCGGTACGACGATCAGGGTTGCGGCTGTGCGGTGCCCGACATTCCGGTGCCGCGCCGGGTGAAGGGATTGCGCAGGCGCGGTTTCGGCGTGGCCGCCGGCCGCGCGGTCTCCGCGACGACCGGCTGCGCCGGCGGGGTCTTCGCGAGATCCTTGCGGGTGGCGGACATTTCGCGGCGCGAGTGCCGCAGTTCGCGGCGGATCTCCGCATGCCGCCGCGCGGAGGAGAACGCCCCGCTCAGGACGATGCCCAGGCCGAGCATACCGACCGCGCCGACCGCGGCACCGGCGGCGAACAGTTCGTTCTGCGTAGGAGTGAAATGGGCTCCGAAGACGGTGAATTCGCTCGCCAGCACGTGCGTGTCGCCGGAATTGGCCAACGCTGCGGCGATTCCGACGACCAGCGCGGCGAACAGAATGATCAACCCGATGAATACGATCATGGCTACTACCGATTCTCAACATCGATGGACTGGTGTAGTACGGAAATAACCGGCTTCCGGATCGTCAAACAGGGTTCTCGGCAAGGCTCTTCGGATACACACTTCGCCCCCACCTCCGGAACCGGTCCCGCCCAACCCTTTCGAACGAGGACTCGACCCGTGCATGCCACGGCGCCCCTGCCGCCACGCCCGACCCGACCTTTTCCGGCACTCCGCCACAAATATCCCGCCGATCGACTACACGAGAAAATCTCGAGCAATTCATCGGTAAATACGAAATATCGCGAAACACCTCGCACATCGACATAAAATCCTACAGTCGATATGTCCTGCAGAGCCGGTCGCCAGACTTGGAGGCTCGTATGGATCTGAACACCGTCGAGGACGTCATTCGCCGGCCCTCGACTCGTCCGGGCCCGGATTGGCGCCCCGGTGACGCGTGGCTGGCCGGGGGAACGTGGTTGTTCTCCGAACCGCAGCCCACCCTGCGCCGGCTCGTCGACCTCACGTCGCTCGACTGGCCCAGCCTGGTGCCCACCGCCCAGGGCCTGGAAATCGGCGCGACGTGCACGATCAGGGAGCTGCACGAGTTCGCGCCGCCCCAGGACTGGTCCGCCGGCGGTCTGCTGCGCACCAGCTGCGAGGCGTTCCTGGCGTCGTTCAAGATCTGGAACGCCGCGACCGTGGGCGGCAACATCTGCATGTCGCTGCCGGCCGGTCCGATGATCACCATGAGCGTGGCACTCGAGGCGTGCTATCGGTTGTGGGCGACGGACGGGACGGAGCGAACGGTCGCGGCCGAGAATTTCGTGGGCGGCAATCATCTGAACGCGCTGGGCCCGGGAGAAATACTGCGAAGTATCCACATTCCCGCCTATGCGTTACGAAAAGCGTACGCGCACCGGAGATTCAGCCTGACCAAGCTGGGCCGGTCCACGATATTCATGGTCGCCACCCGCACGCCGGGCGCCGACGACATGCTCCTGTGCATCACAGCGGCGACCGCGTATCCGATTGTCCTGCATTTCGATTCCGCTCCCGAGGCCGAAACAGTGCGGGACCACATCGATGCGATCCCGGCGGAGGTATGGTTCGCCGACCCCAACGGCACACCGGAGCACCGCAGACACCTCGCCCGGCACTACGCCGAGGAACTCCGGGCCGAACTCGGAGGCGCGAGATGAGCTTCGTCGTCAACGGCAAGACGTTCTCCCAGCAGCCACGGTCCGGGCAGTGCCTGCGGACCTTCCTGCGGCATCTGGGCTGGTTCGGGGTGAAGAAGGGCTGCGATGCCGGCGATTGCGGCGCGTGCACCGTGTGGCTGGACGGTCGTCCCGTGCACAGTTGCGTCACACCGGCATTCCGCGCCGACGGACACGAGGTGACGACGATCGAAGGGCTCGGGACACCCGAGAACCCGCATCCGATGCAGCGGCAGTTCCGCGACGCCCCCGGCTTCCAGTGCGGCTTCTGCACCGCCGGCATGATCATGACCGCGGCGGCGCTGACCGACGAACAGAAGCAGGACCTGCCGCACGCGCTGAAGGGAAACCTGTGCCGCTGCACCGGCTATCGGGCCGTCGAGGACGCGATCAACGGCGTGTCCTCGATCGAGGTGGCCGAACCGGGGGCGGTGATCGGCACCAGTGTCGCCGCACCGGCCGCCACCGGCGTGGTGACGGGCCGCGCCGAGTACACGATGGATACCGCACCCGAGGGCATGCTCCATCTGAAGGTGCTGCACTCCCCCCACGCCCACGCGCGCATCGTCTCCGTCGACAAGTCCGCGGCGCTGGCCGTACCGGGTGTACAACGCGTGTACACCTGGGAAGACGTGCCGCGCAAGCTGTTCACCACCGCCGTCCACACCGACCACCTCGTGGACCCCGACGACACCTACATCCTGGACAACGTCGTGCGTTTCGTCGGACAGCGGGTCGTCGCGGTCCTCGCCGACTCGATCGCCGCCGCGGAAGAGGGCTGCCGCCGAGTCGTCGTCGAGTACGAGGTACTGCCCGCGGTATTCGATCCCGAGCAGGCGATGGCCTTCGGCGCACCGCAACTGCACGGCTCCGACGATCCGTTCGTCCACGACCCGACCCGCAACATTCTCGTCGAACTGCACGGCGAAATCGGTGATACCGCATCGGGTTTCGCCGAGGCCGACGTCGTGCACGAAGGCACGTACTTCTCACCACGGGTGCAGCACGTACATCTGGAGACGCACGGATCGATCGCCTGGATGGACGCGGGCCGGCTGCACGTGCGGACCAGTTCGCAATCTCCGTGGGTCGCCAAGGGCAAACTGGCCCACCTGTTCGACCTGCGCCCCGACCAGATCCGGGTCTTCTGCGAACGCGTCGGCGGAGGTTTCGGCGGCAAACAGGAGGTGCTCAGCGAAGATCTGGTGGCCCTGGCAACCTTGGACACCGGCCGCCCGACCTGCCTGGAGTACACCCGTGAGGAGGAGTTCACCAGCGCCCCGACCCGGCATCCGATGAAGATCACGGTGAAGCTCGGGGCGCGCGCCGACGGCACGCTGACCGCGATCCACTTCCGCAACGTCTCCAATACCGGCGCGTACGGCAACCACGGCGGCGAGACGCTGTTCGCCGGGGGCTCGGCCGTCGCCGCCTACCGCTGTCCCAACAAGAAGTTCGACGGCTACGTGGTCTACACCAACACCCTGCCCAGTGGCGGCTTGCGCGGCTACGGCATGACCCAGCCGGTCTTCGCGATGGAATCGGCGATGCACGAACTGGCCGTCGCGCTCGGCATGGATCCCCTGGAATTGCGGCGCCGCAATATCGTTCGCCCGGGTGACGCGCTGCTGTCGATCCACGACGAGGCCGACGACGTCGCCTTCACCGAGGACGGCCTGGGCGCGTGTATCGACCGCGTCGACGCCGCACTGCGCGCGCATCCGGACGGCCAGGCACTGGGCGCGGACTGGTCGATCGGCACCGGCACCGCCGGCTCGATCCACGAAACCGCGCCCCCGACCGAACACATCTCGGTCGGGCTGGCCACCCTCGGTGACGACGGCATCTACGAGATCGCCGTGGGCACGGTCGAATTCGGTGAGGGAACCTCGACCGCCCACGTCCAGATCGCGGCCGCCGAGCTGGGAACCACCCCGGCACGGATCCGGCTCGTCCAATCCGACACCGACAGAACCGGTTTCGACACCGGCGCCTTCGCCAGCGCGGGACTCTTCGTGGCCGGCAACGCCGTTGCGCGATCCGCGGCGGCGCTGCGCGACCGGATCCTGCGTTTCGCCTCCGCCTATACCGGTGTCGACCTGGGATCGTGCGCCATGGACGACGACGCCGTGCGCTGCGGTGACACCCGCGTTCCGCTCGCCGACCTCGCCGTGAGCGCCCGGAGCCGGGGCGCGCGACTGACCGAATCGCGCAAGGCGTACGGCTCACCGCGCAGCCTGTCCTGCAACGCCCACGGATTCCGGATCGCGGTACACCGCGTCACCGGCGAGATCCGGATCCTCTACAGCGTGCAGGCGATCGACGCCGGGGTGGTGATCAACCCGGAGCAGGTCCGCGGACAGATCGAAGGCGGTGTGGTCCAGGGCGTCGGTTTCGTCCTGACCGAACACCATCAGATGAACAACGGCGTGGTGACCAATCCGACGCTGCGCAACTACCGCATCCCCGCCTACGCCGACGCTCCGCGCACCGAGGTGATCCTCGTCGGCTCGACCGATTCGGCGGGGCCGCTGCGGGCCAAGGGCATCGCCGAATCCTGCGTCAATCCCGTGGCGCCCGCCCTGGCGAATGCCGTGTACGACGCGACCGGTGTCCGCTACCGCGAGCTACCGCTGACGCCCGACCGGATCTTTTCGGCGCTGCGGGAATCCCGGCTGAGCTCGACCGGCTGAGCCGGGAGACCATGATGCCCCGCGAGACGCCCGCCGGTCATGCCGCCACCGTCATCATCGGTGAGAAGGTCCGTCCAGGTTGCGAGGAGGCGTTCCTGGCCTGGCAGCACGGGCTCAACAGCATGGCGTCGCAGTATCCGGGATTCATCGCCGCGGAAATCGATCCGCCCGCACACCCACAGGCGCACTGGTCGCTGATCTACCGCTTCGACTCGATTCCGAATCTGCGCGCGTGGATCAACAGCGCCACCCGTCAGGACAGCCTCGCCGAGGGGCGGCGCTATCTCGACGGTCCACCCACCCAGCAGATCGTCACCGGCGCGGCCGCACCACCGGACACCCTCGTCACCGCGGTGGTGACCCATCGAGTCCCTCCCGAGCAGATCGACGAATTCCTGGAGTGGCAGGACCGGCTTCGCTGCGCGGAGAACAGGTTTCCCGGATTCCGCGGATCGGAGATCTTCCGGCCGATCGAGGGCGTGCAGGACGAGTGGACGATGCTCTACCGCTACGACAGCGCCGCCGACCTGGACCGCTGGCTGACCTCCACCGAGCGGCAGCGACTACTCGACGAGGGAAAACGCTTCAGCGACTTCCACTTACGCACGATCGACAACTCGTTCGGCAGCTGGTTCGCCTTCGCGGACGGCGGCCCCGCGCACACACCGTCGCAGACGAAGACGTCGATCGCGGTGTGGGTCGGTTTGTACCCGACGGTCGTGCTGCTCTCGCTGGCGATGGCGCCCGCAGGGCTGCCGCTGTGGCTGGGCATGCTGATCGGAAACCTGTTGTCCAGCTTCGTCATGACGTTCGTGACGATGCCGCGCTATGTGAACCCGCTGCTCGAACGCTGGCTGCACCCGGCACCCGGTCCGGCGCGCAAGGCGATCGAGATTCGCGGCGCCGTGCTCATCACCGCGGTGATGGCGTTCTGGACGGTGCTGTTCTGGCTGGTGACCACCGTGTTCTGGCATCTGCCGTGACACCGGCCCACAACCGAGAAGGAGAAGTGACGACAATGACCGAATCGAACGGCAGCGCGGTCCCGGCCTTCATGCGCCCGGTGATCGCCGACGAGCCGCCGGCCGGCGCCCGCACCGTCGCCGAACAGTCGGTGCTGGCGCTGAACGCCGCCATGTTGCAGCTGTACGACACATCGCTGGAGAAATTCAAACAGAACATGCTCGACCAGGTGCCGATCATCCTGGCGCTGTTCACCGGCGCGGGCGGGCAGATGATCCTGTACCGGCCCGGGCGGGAACCGGAAGTAGCGCCGCCCGTGCCGATCGTCTACCAGCTGGCGAAGTCGGTGGGCCACAGCACCATGGCGATCTACGAGATCGTCGCACCGTACATTTCCAACGCGTACGCCAATCAGCTGTGGCGTCCGCCGCTGGAGATGTACCGGGCCCAGCACCGCACGGCGTTCGACAGCCTCGGCGCGCTGGACATCTCGGACGAGGACCGCGCGGTGTTCCATGAGATCCTGCGGCGCAATCTGACCTTCATGGACGAATGCCTCACCCGGGGCGGTTACCGCTACGACGACGTCGAAAAATACATCCGCGACACCGAGCCCTGTTCGGCCCGGTCGATCGGCATCGGCTCGGGGGCCCAGGTCGGCCACTGGATGGCGGTTCTCGACGAATGGAAGGCGAGCCTCGGCGAGGACTGGGAGCGCACCTACGCGGTGAGCAACTCGCTCTACGTCGCGCGGCAGAACAACATCCTCTACAGCGTTCTCGTCCAATTCATGGGCACCGAGACGATGGGCGACCGGTTGCTGCTGGTCGAGACGACGGAATTCGAGACCACGCCGGAGAAGTTGCTCGACGTACTCGGCCGCATCGTCGCCGACCGCTCGCTGGGCATGGTGTTCTTCCGCGACTACTACCTCATGGACGCCGAACTGCTCGGTGGCGGCGGGCGCGCGGCCATCGAACGCGAAATGGCCGCGCGCGGACGGGAAGCGGTGCTGCCGCCCCTGGCGCCGTTCCGTTCCTACGAGTGGCCGTGGAAGACCGACCCCACCAAGGGAACCGGCCCGGCACGACTGGAGGACGTCGGATGCCCCATCCGGCCGGAACCGGTCGGCTGATGCCGGAGAAGCCGAGTTCCGCGGATTTCACGCAGCGCGCCGTCGACATCGCTCGCGCCAGCGTCGCCGCGGGCGGACTGCCGTTCGGGACCGTGATCGTCAAGGACGGCGCGATCCTCGCCGAGGGCAGCAATTGTGTCGGCACCACTCACGACCCGACCGACCATGCGGAGATTCGCGCCATCCGCGCGGCATGCCGGAGGTTGGGCACCGAGTATCTGACCGGCTGCACGGTGTACGCCATCGCGCACCCGTGCCCGATGTGCCTGGCGGCGTTGTACCACTGCGCGCCCGACGAGGTCGTCTTCCTGGCCACGCGCGAGGATTGCGCGCCGTACCTGAGGGGCGGGAAGGACAAGTACTTCGAGCCCGGCACCTTCTACGCCGAGTTCGCCAAACCCTGGGAGGAGCGGCGGTTGCCGATGCGCTATCTGCCGCGCGCCGATGCCGTGGCGGTGTACGAGCAGTTCGCGCAGCGGCACGACGGTGAATCGTTGTGACACAACGGTATCGGCCACGTCACGGGGTGTGGTCGTGGTGGATCGGTCCGGCGAGTTCGGTCAACGGGTGACCGGCGCCGCCCCGGGTGCGCATGATGATCTCCGCGACGATCGACACCGCCGTTTCCTGCGGGGTGCGAGCGCCCAGATCCAGGCCTACGGGGCCGGCGAGGCGGCGCAGTTCGGCGTCGGTGAGTCCCGCCGCGCGCAGGCGGCGCAGCCGATCGTCGTGCGTGCGCCGCGATCCCATCGCGCCGACGTAGCCGAAGGCGGGGAGCCGCAACGCCACCCGCAGGAGCGGAACATCGAATTTCGGGTCGTGGGTGAGCACGCACACGACGGTCCGGCCGTCGAGGGTGTTCCGCTGCGCCTGCGCGGTGAGGTAGCGATCCGGCCGGTCCACGACGACCTCGTCGGCGGCCGGAAATCGGTCCACGGTCGCGAACCTCGGGCGGGCGTCGCAGACCGTCACCCGGTAGCCGAGCAGAGCGCCCTGCTGTGCCAGCGCTGCGGCGAAGTCGATCGCGCCGAAGATCAGCATCCGTGGCCGGGGCGCGAAGGTGTTCACGAAGACATCCATGCCCGCCTCGAAGGGATGGCCGTCCGGCCCGCAGTTGATCACACCGGCACGGTCGGCCGCGAGCAGCTCGCGCGCACACGCGGCCACGGCGGCGTCGGCTCGTCCGGAGCCGAGCGATCCGTGGATCGAATCCGGAGTGACGATCAGCCGCCGGCCCAGCCGCGCGCCTTCCGAGGCTGCGACGACCGTGGCGATCGCGGTCGGGCGGTCGGCGGCGATGTCGGCGCGCACCCTCGGCAGGTGCCGGAACGTCTGCCGCGATATCGGCTCGGCGAAGACGTCGATCTCGCCGCCGCAGGTGAGCCCGATACCGAACAGCTCATCGGTGTCGACCCCGTAGCTCTGTAGCCGAGGCCGGCCGATCCGCACCACCTCGGTGGCCAGTTCGTAGACGGCCGCGTCCACGCAGCCCCCGGAGACCGATCCGGCGACGCTGCCGTCGGGAGCCACGATCATCGCCGCACCCGCCGGGCGCGGTGACGATCCCCTGGTGCGTACGACCGTGGCGACACCGGCGGTGCCACCGGATCGCCAGATGGGCGTCAGTGCCGCCAGGACGTCGCGCACTGCCGTACGCACCCTTCGGTCGCAGTGTCCGACTGCTGTAACCGCATCTTTGAATGATGCGCGCCCCCGGGCAATCGCGCGGCAACAATGGGCAGTCGTGGCGAATGATCTCCGCAGGAGCCGGTCAGCTCGTCCCCGCTCGTCGCCGCTCAGCCGGGGGCATCGCATCGCCGCGTCCGCTGCCGTACATACTGGCCACGACACAGCAGACACGAGGACCGACCGTGCCGGCGGTGCGCCCCGCTGTGGCGCGTCCCGTGCGGCGGTGTGGGCGACGACGAAAGTGGGCAGGTGCGCAGCGGATCGGTGGATGGCGACATACCGGAAAACAGGGGCTCCCTGGGCCGTTCGACGGTCCCGGCACCGCCGTCCTGGTCCTCGATCCCGCCCGGCGACCACGATGTGCGACTGGTCGTCTGCGATATGGACGGCACCCTGCTCACCGATTCCGGTGTCGTGCCCGACACGTTCTGGCCGCTGCTCGAGGTGATGCGTTCGCGGGGAGTGACCTTCGTGCCGGCCAGCGGGCGGCAGTACGCGACGCTGGCCGCACTGTTCGAGCGGGCGCCGGAGGGCGTGTCGTACATCGCCGAGAACGGTTGTCTCGTCGTGCATTCCGGCGTCGTCGTGTCCACGGCCTGCCTGGAGTTCGATACCGTGCGAGAGGTCGTGCGGGCGACTCGGGAAGCGCCCGGCGCGGCCGGACTCGGACTGGTGGTGTGCGGCCTGGACAGCGCCTATATCGAGCGCACGGATACGGCGTTCGTCGCCGAGGCGGCGAAGTACTACGCCCGCCTCGACCACGTCGACGATCTCACCGCGGTGACCGACAAGGTGCTGAAGCTGGCGATCTACGACTTCGCCGATGCCGAGCGGACGGCCGAGCGGGTGTTCGGATCGATCGCCGCACGCGAGCAGGTCGTGGTGTCCGGCAAACACTGGATCGACATCATGAGCCGTGACGCGGACAAGGGTCGCGCGGTGCGGTCGCTGCAGGAGGCGCTCGGGATCCCGCCCACCCGCACCGCGGTGTTCGGCGACTACCTCAACGATCTCGAGATGCTCGATGCCGCGCGGTGGTCGTTCGCGATGGCCAACGCCCACCCCGAGGTTCGGGCCCGCGCCCGCTACCTCGCTCCCGCCAACGACGCGGACGGCGTCGTGACGGTGTTGTCGCGAATGTTCGACTCCTGAGCACTGCCCGTCACACCGCGCGCTCGGGTGCGCCGGCCATCCGGAGCACCGCGGCGGCCACTTGATCCGGGCACTCGGCCGGCACGATGTGCTCGGAGTCGGCGTCCTCGAACCGGCCGTTCACCCGATCGGCGAATCGGCGTTGGTACTCGCGGATGGTGTCGTGGTGGCGGGCGTGCAATCGGTTGGCGCGCAGCGCGGAGATGACCACGACCTCGCCGCGCGGTGGCTGCGGTGGATTGTCGCGGAATGCGCCGATGCCCGTGGCGAAGGCATCGAATTCGCTTCGTGTGCAGGCTATCCCGGCGGGGGTGAAATCCTCCCGCAGCATGGTCTCGTAGGTGTCGGCGGGAAACATCCGGCCGTAGGACCCCGTCAGCACCCGCATCACCGGACGCCAGCGCGCGAGCGACTGTTGCACCGCGAGAATACGATCCGTCTTCGCCGCGGTCGCCGCCCAGTCCGCGTAGAACGGAGCCGCTTCCGGAGTCGGATCGACCAGCACCACACCGATCGGCTGCGGCACGAGATGTTCCGCCGCGCGGCGCACGATCAGCCCACCCATGCTGTGCCCCACCAGAATCAGCCGGCGCGGTGCCAGTGCCTCGATCAACGCGGCCAGCGTGGCCGCCATCTCCTCGATGCTCTGTGGCGGCTGCACCCGAGCGCTGCGGCCGCGACCGGCACGGTCGTAGGTGACGGTCCGTACGGCATCGCCGAGCCGGGACACCACCGGATCCCACAGCGTGCGCCCGGCGCCGGCACCGGATTCGAAGAGCACACAGGTCTCCCCCGCACCGGCCCGCTCCACATATAACTCGATGCCGCGCACCGTCATTCGTTCGCCTGGCACGTTGCGCATCCGGATCCCCTCTCGAACAATACCAACTTTGGAAATGATACCAATAATGGGATAGTTGAGATATGGATCCTGCCGATCTCCTTCTGCATCCGGTGCGGCTGCGCATCGTGCACGCCCTGTCCGGGGGCGCGCCGCGAAACGCCGGTGAGTTGTGCGACCGCCTGCGCGATGTGCCCCGGACGACGATCTACCGGCACCTGGGACTGCTGGTGGAGGGCGGCATCCTGGAGGTCGCCGGTGAGCGGCGGATTCGCGGTGCGGTCGAGCGGTCCTATCGGCTGCGCGCCGACCGCCCCGCGATCGACGCCGACGCGGCCGCGGCCATGACACTCGACGACCACCGTCGTGGATTCGCCACCGCCATGGCCGTCCTGATCGCCGAATTCGACGCCTACCTCGACGAGCCCGGCGCCGATCCGGTCGCGGACGCCGTCGGCTATCGCCAAGGCACACTGTGGCTTTCACCCGACGAACGCAATGCCATGCTCGACGGATTTCGCCGCGTCCTCGCCTCCGTCAGCGGGAACGGTCCCGGCCCGGATCGCCGCCCCTATCTGATCAGTCCGGTCATGTTTCCCGGTGCGCGCACACCCGGCTGAGGCAGTCACATCGCGTTCGTCGTGCGTGCGGGATACGGACGTGCGAGGCTGGGCGACATGTCCGAACGTGCGGATGTCTCACCGAATCTCACCGAACAGGGCCGCGGCCCGGCCATCGCGCGAGTCGCGACCGAACTGATCGCCTGGGTCGCGGCGCCGTGGGCGCTCGCCTCGTGGTCCGTGCCGGCGGCGGTGATCGCGGTGGTCGTCCTGATCGGTGTACCGGCGATCTTCGCCACCCGCGGCGACAAGAAGCAGGTGCTCGTCGCCGTCCCCGGCTGGGCCACCATCACGATGATGCTGGTGCTGATCGCCGCGGCGGTGCTGGGCGCCTGGTTCGCCTGGCCGGCCTGGGTCGCCGTGCTCGTCACCGTGCTGGCGGTCGCGACCGTCGGTACCGAACTGCCGCGCTGGCGGTGGCTGGCCCGCGCGCCCTGACGCCGCTTTCTCTCCCGAGACGTTCTGTTTACGCCCGTCGAGGCCGGGTATCTGCGATTTGTTACCGACGTACGGCCGAACGCGGCAGCGCCTGGATAACAAAAGGCAAAGGGAGAGTTTCACATGATTATTCTGGGAGTCATCCTCCTCGTTCTCGGGTTCGTTTTCAGCATCCCGATCCTCTGGACCCTGGGCATCATCGCCGTCGTCATCGGCGCGATCCTGGCCCTGCTCGGAGCGTTCGGACGTCCGGTCGCCGGCCGCGCACATTATTTCTAGCGACGGCGAATTCCTTTCTCCGGAGCGCGTACTCCCACCAAGTGGCGGGAGTGCGCGCTTCGCCATTCGTGGGTGCATACCGCATCGCTTCGGCGCATCCGGGAACAAAACCCGGGTCGGGCATCCTTGGACGGTATACGCCGACCCAGAAGGAGACCCGTAGTGACCGAACTGCTTCCGCTCACCCCGGATGAACTGCTGACCACCACGCGTGCCGTGCGCCGCCGTCTGGATCTGACGCGGCCCGTGCCGCTGGAGGTGATCCGCGAGGCGCTGGAGGTGGCCCTGCAGGCGCCGTCCGGAGGTAATCGGCAGCATTGGCACTGGATCGTGCTCACCGATCCGGCGGTCAAGGCGCAGGTCGCGGAGCATTACCGGCGCTCCCATCTGGCCTACCGGGAGGCCGGGGGCGAACCCGCCGACGAGAGCGCCGCACGCATCGCCACCAGTTCGGATTATCTGCGTGAGGTGATGGCGGAGGTCCCGGTGCTGGTGATCGGTGCGATCAGCACGGGCACCAGTGGGGCACTGCCCGACAACCAGGCGGGACTGTGGGGTTCGCTGCTTCCGGCGGCGTGGAGCCTGGCGCTGGCATTGCGCGCGCGGGGCCTCGGAACCACCTGGACCACACTGCATTTGCAGTACGAGCGCGAGGTCGCGAAGATTCTCGGCATTCCCGACGACGTCCGCCAGGGGGTGCTACTCCCGGTCGCCTACACCAAGGGCACCGACTTCCGGCCCGGCCCGCGTGTGGATCTGGACTCGGTACTGCACATCAACGGCTGGTGAGAGGGCTGCCCGGCCGGACGACGTTCGTAGCCGTCGGGTTCGCGGATGTTGTGACACAACCCATACGCCGCTTCTGCGAGATATGTTGTGGCGCTTGGGGTTCGGGGTAGGTCTGGAGTACCGACCGATCGCGGAAGGAGAGAGCTCGTGAACGTTTCGATCACCGCTTCCCACCGTCGCCGCCGGGCCACGCCGAACGACACCGAGGACCCCCGGTCCGCCGTCCTCGTCCTGATGGTCTGGGCCGCATTGATCGTCGCGGCCGGCGTACTCCTCATCTCGCTCTAGGCGTTTGCCGCTCGGCTGTCGAGGTAGTCCGCTACGAACCTCGAGAAAGGACGACTTCATGTCCCAACCGAATCATCCGCACGACGACGACACCGACGAACCGCGGGGCGGGCGGCCCGGACCGGTGGACGAGGGCGACAACGGCGGGATGGCGACCCGGGAGGTCGCCGACGACGTCGGCACCGAGGAGCACGCCCAGGAACCGCCGGACTGAGTCAGCTCCGGTGGTGGCCGGCCACCGGCGCTCGCAGATGGTCGATCAGCAGTGCGGCGACCCGGTCGGCCGCTTGTTCGGGCAGCCAGTGCGAGGCGCCGTCGAGAGCCTCGTAGCGATACGGGCCGGTGACGTAACGGCGGCACGCCTGCGCTGCGGCCCGTGCGACGTAGCGGTCGGCGGTGCCCCAGCAGAACAGCGTCGCAACGTCGACGGAGCCGACCGGGCGGCGCAGCGCGAACGGAAGACCCCGGTACCAGTTGACCGGGCCGCGCATATCCCCTCGATGCGCCGCGCGCGCCGCATAGCGGTCCGCGGAGGCCGGATCGAGTCCGGCGCGGACCAGCGCTTCTCGCATGGCCCGGCCGCCCTGGGCGGACAGGACGAGTTCCGGTAGCCACGGCAGCTGACAGGCGGCCATGTACCACGATCGCAGCGCCTGGCTGCTGGTGACCATGGCGCGCGCGAAGGCCATGGGATGTGGCACCGACAGCGCGGTCAGCGATGCCAGCCGGTCGGGCCGCTCGGCGGCGACGGACCAGGCGAGCGCGGCACCCCAGTCGTGACCGACCAGATGAAAGCGCTCGGCACCCGCCGCGTCGGCCAGGGCATGCACGTCGCCGGTCATGCGGGCCGTGGCATACGCCGAACGCGCCTTGGGGCGCGCACCCGGTGAGTAACCCCGCAGATCCGGTGCCAGCACGCGATAACCCGCCGCGGTGAGCGCGGGCGTGATCGCATCCCAGCAGTGGCGATCTTCCGGAAACCCGTGCAGCAGCACCACGGTTTCCGGCGTTTCGCTGCCCGGAGCCGGTGGCGTATCGGTGACGTCGAAGACGAATCCGGCGTGCGTGAACGTGTCCATTGTCCGTGCCCTTCCCTGACCCCATGCGCGAACAAATCACCGCCGCGAGCGCGGATCCGATCGACGCGGTGCCGACAGTAACGGGCCCCGGGCGCGGCGCTCATCCACCCGCGGACGGATTCCACGACCGACCGGAGAACGAGGTGGACACGATCGCCGCCCGCCTCGTGCGGGGATCATGACCGCACCGATGCCGCAGGACGACGCTCGATGTCACGCCTATCGCCGGCGGGCTTCCGCCCTCTCCCCCGCGTCGTCCTCGGCCGGGCTGTCGTCGCCGGGTTCTTCTTCACCCGTCCCCGGAAAGAAGTGCCGCACCACGCGATCGACGAGGAAGCCCAGCACGATCGCGCAGGCGATGCCGATCACCGCGGCCAGGAGTGGCTGATCGCGCAGCCAGCGTCCGAACGCGCCGGCGATCACCACCGAATACGCCGCCCAGCTGATACCGCCGATCACCGTCAGCGGGACGAATTTGCGGCGGGGATATTCGGTCGCCCCGGCGGTCATGTTGACGGCAATGCGACCGACCGGGATATAGCGGCCGGTGATGACCAGCAGGGCCGCGCGTTTGTCGAGCATTCCACGCGCCCAGTCGAATGCCCGCCGGATCTTCGGCTTGCGCATCCACGCGAATCGATCCGTGCCGATGGCGCAACCGATCGTATAGGCGAGGTTGTCGCCGATGACCGCGCCGGCCGCGGCGGCGAGCACCAGCAGCCAGACGGACGGTTTGCCGGTCGAACTGCCGATGGCGGCCAGCGCGGCGATCACCGATTCGCTGGGGACCGGTGGGAAGAAGGCGTCGACGATGCACACGCCCAGCAGCGCGAAATACACCCACGGCGACCCGGCCGCGCCGGTGACGAAATCCTGCAGTTGGTTCATCCCATCGACACCCTTCCTGGTCTTCTGGCGAGTGCCCAGGATCGCGTCGCCGAACCCGATCGGGCCGAGTCGCTCGGGTACCGGGTGGTCCGGGCGCCGTCGTCGCACCCCGGGCGTGGACGATCTCGCCGGTCGTCCCGGCGGTGAACGGGTTCGCGCAACGGATCGAATACCCTTATGCCGCAACAGTTCAGCGCATCCGTGAGACGAGGGCAGTCCGCGCTCTGCGGGCCGGGACCGTGCAACACCACCGCGACCGCGCGAGAAGGACCCGCGGCCCACCCGAAAGTGAACCGCCTCCCGTCCCCGGGAGGAACCACATTCCCGCATGCCGGCACTTTTGGTTAGGCTAACCAATGTGATTGGGAGCACGCAGGGGACTCGGGCGGGACAATCAATACGGCAGCGAGCCGATCCGGCCGGACCCCACAGCCAGGGCGTGGCGAGCACCGCGCCCACCCGTGACGGGCGCCGGCTGTACTACATGCACCGGCCGGGACGGAACGACAACCGCTCTCCCCTGGTCGTTTTCGAGAGTGGCCTCGCCTGCACCCGCTCGTACTGGGCGGCGGTGCAGCGAGAATTCGACGACTACGCGGCGACCGTCGTCTACGACCGCAGCGGTCTGGGCCGCAGCGCCCCCGACACCGCACCGCGCGGGCTCCGGCGCTTGGCCGACGACCTGGTCGACCTGCTCGATCACCTCACCGAGCGCTTCGCCGCACCGCGGCTCGTACTGGTCGGGCACAGCTGGGGCGGTCCGATCGTGCGGGTCGCCGCCGCGGACCGACCGGACCGGATCACGGGCACAGTGCTGGTCGATCCCACCGACGAGTTCTGCGACGACCTGTTCACCACGGCGTCGCAGCGGGCGGCACGCACCGGGCAGCGGCTCAGCGCCGCACTCGCACGCATCGGCGCACTGCGACTGGCCTACCGCGACACCCTCGCCGCGCTGCCCGCCGACGCCCGTGCCGAGTTCCGCGCCGAGGGCTTCGCGGTCGCGGCGATGCGCACCCGTGCCGCCGAACTCGCCTGCCACACAGCAGATCTCGAACACTTACACCGCACCGCCCCCGACCGTCACCAGCTCGCCGTCACGGTCGTGTCCGCCGATTCGCCCTCCACCGGTATCTCGGCCCGCTCGCGTGCGGCGATCAACGCCGCGCACCGGCGGCGGGCCGCACGGCCGCACGGCAGGCATGTCGTCGCCGAGCACTGCGGCCATATGGTGCCGACCGAGCGCCCCGGGCTGGTCGCCGCCGAAATAGTCCGGATCATCGAGGAATACGGTCCGGGCGCGCGAATCGCCGGGTGACATCCGGCAGCGGCGGGGTATGCGCGAATCAGGACGGATCCGCCACGACAACCGGGCGCCGACGACCCGGTTGGAGGAGATGCCGATGGTTTCACACACTGCCGCCGAGGCGTTGCCGGAATGGGAGGCCTTCGCCCGCGCCGTACAGTCGCGCCGGCCCGACGCGGGTACCTGGTGCGAGGGCTGGACCGTACACGATGTCGTGATCCACAACACCGGCAACGCGGAGGAACTCGCGCGGGTGCTCGCCGCCCATGCGGCGGGCAGCCCGGTGCCGACCCGTGGTTTCGAGGAGCGGGAGGCGCCCTATCGCGCGATGCCGGACGCCGAGTTGTGGGCGGCGTTCGTGGATCGGTGCGAACAACTCGTCGAAACCGCGGAGGTGATCGACACGCTGTCTCCGCTGGAGGCGATCGGCTGGACCGGGCGCACCGTCGGTCCGGACTTCTTCCTCGAGCACATGCGTCAGGAGATGGTGCTGCACCGCTGGGATATGACCGGCGACGACGCGACGGCGATCGATATGCTCATGCGGCCGTGGATAACTCGCCACAGCGTGCGCGATGTCGGCCTTCCGCTGCTCGCGCGCGGCAGCAGGGATATCGATTTCGGTCCCGAGGGCCGTATCGAGGCCAGATTGCGCGCACCGGGCACCGACGACGTCCTGGTCGTCGCCGAGCCGGACAGCAGCTCCATCGAGTTGGTGCCGCCGCAGGGGCAGGCGACAGTGGAAAGCGATCCGGCCGTGCGCGTGCTGTTCCTGTGGGGCCGCCGGCCCGCCGATCCGACGCGCTGGCACAGCAGCGCCGGTCCCGAGGAACTGGGCCGGCTCCGCGCACTGCTCGCCGGGTACTGAATCCCCGCGCGCCGGTCGGTGCGCCGCCGTGATTGCGCGCCGCGGCGGCGGGTAGTCCGCGAGGATGGGTGCCGCAACCGATGTCGCCGTGGTGGGAGCCGGAATCGTCGGCCTGGCCACGGCTCACGCGCTACGCCGGGGCGGGCTCTCGGTCACCGTGTACGAGTCGGGCCGGCCCGGCGGCGGCCAATCGGCCGGTCAGTCCCGGATCTTCCGCCATGCGCACACCGATCCCCGGCTGGTCGAGATGGCGGTGGCGGCCCGTCGCGTCTGGCGCGAGTGGGAAGGCGACTTCGGCACCGAACTGATTTCGCGCGACGGGGCGGTCGCGCTCGGGGCCGGCGTGGCGGACAAGCTGGAGATCCTGCGGCGGACGCCCGGCGTCGATGCCCGAGGTATCGACGCCGAGGAGCTGGCGAGCCGGCTGCCTCCGCTGGCCGACTACGACGGCCCGGCCATGCTGGACGCGACCGGCGGCTCCATCCGCACCGTCGCCGCGATCGACGCTCTCACCGATCGGTTGCGCGACGCACTGGTCAACGACCACGTCCTCACCCTACGGCACACCGCGGCCGGAACCGTCGAATTGCGCACCGGTACAACCTGTTCGGACTTCGGCAGCGTCGTCGTCTGCGCAGGCCGCGGTACCGCGCCGCTGGCCCGGACCCTCGGCCTCGCCCTGCCGGTCCAAGTCTCCGCGCACGTCCGGGTGACCTTCCGCCCGCGCTCGGCGCCGCCCACCACACTCGCCACCCTGCAGGACAGCAGCGGCGAATTCGGCGAGACCGGCATCTACGCCGCCGCCTTCCCCGGTAACACCCATTACGCGCTCGGACTCAGCGATTCCGTGCCCAGCAGCGACGGCGGCTCGGTCGACCCCACGGCCCTGGCCTGGCTGGCCGAACGCGCCGTCGGTTACGTTCACCGCGCACTACCCGGGCTCACACCCGAACCGGACGGGTACGTGCACTGCTGGGTGACCCGGCTGCCGTGGGGTGAGGACGGGCTGGCCGCCTGGCAGGACGGCGCCGCCACCTTCCTCGCCGGCCACAATCTGTTCAAACTGGCCCCGGCCCTGGGGGCCACGCTCGCCGACAGCATCACCACCGGACACCCCGCCGCCACCCTGCACCCGTCGCGGCGCCTCGGCGATCCCGCCGCCGACCGGTAGGACACCCGACCGGCACTACCGTCGAAAGTACTTAAGCGCGACAGATTCCCGGTCGCCCGGAACTCCATAACTTTGTGGTCGGAACATCACGACCACGAAGGAGAACCCCGTGAGCGACATCAACGACCTGGTCGAACGCTACCTCGCCGTCTGGAACGAAACCGATTCCACCGCCCGCGCCGCGCAGATCGCCGACCTGCTCACCGACGACGCCGAATACACCGATCCACTGGCCTCGGTTCGCGGCCATGCCGGACTCGACGCGGCCGTCGCCGCGGTCCAGCAGCAGTTCCCCGGACTGGAATTCACCCTCGGCGGCCCGATCGACAGCCACCACGGCATCGCCCGCTTCACCTGGCATCTGGGCCGGCCGGGCGAGGAACCGCTGGTGATCGGCTTCGACGTGGCCGCCATCGGAGACGACGGCCGCATCCGCCAGATCCTCGGCTTCCTCGACAAGGTACCCACCGGCGCCTGACCCCCTCCCGACACCCGGCACTTCACCCCGCAAAGGACCGATCATGTACTTCACCACCACCGACGGAACCACCCTCGCCTACGAGGACTACGGCACGGGCGAGCCGATCGTCTTCGTCGCCGGCGCCATGCTCAACACCGAGATGTGGGAATACCAGATTCCGTACTTCACCGACCGCGGCTACCGCTGCATCGCCTTGGACCGCCGCGGCCACGGCCGCTCGGATCGCCCGTCCACCGGCTACGACATCGACACCACCGCCGACGATCTCGGCGCCCTGCTCGATCATCTCGACCTGCGCGAGGCCACCCTGGTCGGCCACTCCACCGGCGGCGCGGAGATCGCCCGGTATCTGGCCCGCCACGGCGAAAGCCGCGTCGCCCGAGTGGTTTTCCTCGCGGCGATCCTGCCCTTCGTGAAGGCCACCGACGACAACCCCGACGGCATCCCGGAGGCCATGCTCGACGCGCTCGTGGACAGCATCCGCACCGATCGCGGCCGATGGCTGGCCCGGCAGTCGCAGATCTACTTCAACAGCCATCTGAATCCGGACGTCTCCCCCGAACACATCGACGTCACCTACCGTCAGTGCCTGTCGACCGCGCCGTGGGCGACGCTGCACATGCAGCAGGCGGTCTTCCACTGCGACAACCGGGAAGCGTTGCGCGGCATCACCGTTCCCACCCTCATCGTGCACGGCGCCCTGGACTTCTCCGCACCCGCCGAGATCACCGGCCGGCGCACCGCCGAGCTGATGCCGAAGGCCGTCTACAAGGAGTACCCGACCGCCGGTCACGGCCTCTACACCTCGCACGCGGCCGAGTTCAACAACGATCTCCTGGAATTCGTCCGGGGCTGACCGAACGCCCTTGTGCCACACCATAGTTACCGAGGAACACACATGTCCGCACCCACCCTGCCGGCCGACGGCATCCGCCCGGCGAGCGCACCACCCGCACGGGCCACCCTGCTCGTCCTGCTGGCCGGGATCTTCATGGCCACCCTGGACTTCTTCATCGTCAACGTCGCCATCCCCGACACCCAGGCCGATCTGCACGCGAGCAGCGCCACCATGCAGTGGGTGGTCGCCGGATACGGCCTCGCGGTCGCGGCCGGGCTGATCACCGGCGGGCGGCTCGGTGACCTGTACGGCCGCCGCCGGCTCTACGGCCTCGGCATGGCGGTCTTCACCCTCGCCTCCCTGGCCTGCGCGCTGGCCGGTGACGCCACCGAACTGGTCGTCGCCCGGGTCGCGCAGGGCGCCGGGATGGCGCTGCTGATGCCGCAGGTCCTCGGCATCATCAGCGTGGTGTTCACCGGCGCCCGCCGAGTGCGTGCCTTCGCCGCCTACGGACTCGCGATGGGCCTGGCCGCGGTCTTCGGCCAGCTGATCGGCGGGCTGCTGATCCAGGCCGATCTGTTCGGACTGGGCTGGCGCACCATCTTCTGGATCAACGTGCCGGTGGGTGCGCTCACCCTCGCGGTGCTGGCCCGGCTGGTCCCCGAATCACGCGGAGACGGCGGCACCCGGCTGGACCGGCTCGGCGTCGCCCTGATCGCGACCGCCCTTGTAGCGGTGGTGTTGCCCCTGATCCAGGGTCGGGAGCAGGGCTGGCCGATGTGGACCTGGATCTCACTGGCCGCGGCTGCCGTGCTGGTCGCCGCCTTCGTCGGCGCGGCACGGCGGTCGGCGGCCCGCGGCGGGGAGCCGCTGGTGAATCCCGCGCTGTTCACCGAACGCTCGTTCGCGGTCGGTTCGATCATCGCGCTCAGCTACCAGATGACCATGGGCTCGTTCTTCCTGTTCCTGGCGTTGTACCTGCAGCAGGGGCGCGGCCTGTCGGCCTTGGGGTCGGGCCTGCTGTTTCTCGCACTGGGCGCGGCCTATCTGTTCACCTCGATGCTGTCGGAGCGAGCGGCGGCACGGTTCGGCCGGCAGATCGTCGCGCTCGGGGCGGTCCTGCAGGCCGGCGGATATCTGCTGCTCGCACTCACCGCGCACGAGCTCGGCGGCGGCGGTTCGGTGCTCGACCTGCTGCCGGCGATGATCGTCGCGGGGGCGGGAATGGGCCTGGCGCTGGTGCCGATGCCGGGCATCGTGCTGGCGGGCGTGACGCCGGAGCACGCCGCCGCCGCGGGAGGCGTGCTGGCCACCGCACAGCAGGTCGGTGGCGCGGTCGGGATCGCGGTGGTGGGCATCGTCTTCTACGACCGGCTCGCAGCGCCCGGCGGATTCGTGCCGGCGTTCGTCGCGAGCCTGGTGCCGATGGCACTGCTGTGCCTGCTCACCGCGGTGCTGGTGCAACTACTCCCGTCCACCCGCCTCCGCAACTAGAGACCACACCAGCCCCCGGTGTTCGCCACCGGGGGCTGCGGGTTGTCCGCATCCGTCAGAACAATTGATCCGCAATGGTTTTCAGCTCGCCGCGCGAGGTCACTCCCAGCTTCGGGTACGCCTTGTAGAGGTGGTAGCCGACGGTGCGGTGACTGAGGAACAACTGGGCGGCGATATCGCGATTGGACAAGCCCTGGGCGGCGAGACGAGCGATCTGCAACTCCTGCGGGGTGAGACCCGTCATCGCGGGCGCGTGCGAATCCGATGGTGTGCCGGCCCCACCCGGTGCGGCGCCGGTCGCGACGAGTTCGGTGCGGGCGCGTTCGGCCCAGGGGCGCATGCCGATTCGCTCGAACATGTCCAGCGCCTCGGCCAGCACCGTTCGCGCCTCGCTCTTACGGCGGGCCCGGCGCAACCATTCGCCGTAGAGCTGCGCGGTGCGGGCGTATTCGACCGGACGTGCCTCGCGGTCGTGCAGATCCAGCGCCCGCGTGTAGTGGGTCTCGGCGCGGTCGTCGTCGGACAGCAGTGCGCGGCAACGCAAGACGAGCGCCTCCGCCCACGGCTGCCGCACCGCCGTGGCCCAGTCGGCGAGCCGATCGGCGTGGGTTTCGGCTCGGTCGGCGGCGCCGACCCGCACCGCGGCCTCGACCAGGTCGGGGATCGACCGCATCGCGCACAGGTGATGGCGCAGCGGGTCCCGGGTCAGTCGCTCGAAGCGCGACAGCGCCGATTCGGCCCGGCCCGCACCGAGTTCGAGCAACCCCAGCGACCAATGGGCCCACGCCGCACCGGGCGAGACGGAACCCGGTGTGCTGTCGGCGAGTCCGGCCTCGGCGTACTGCCGGCACCGCTGCTCGTCGCCCTCGGCGGCATGAATATGCGCAAGGACACTGCTGAGCTGGCTGACCCATTGGCGCTGGCCGAGATCTTCGGCCAGCCGCAGCGCCTCGGCTGCGGTGGTTCGCGCATCGCGCAGACGGCCGGTGAAGATCTCCACTTCGGCGGCGAAGAACAAGGTGGTCGGCAGGCGGCCCGCGGCACCGGCGCTGCGATACTCCCGGGTCAGTGCGTCGGCCGGACCGTAGACGGCGGCATCCTGGCCGCTGGCCATCGCCACGCCGCACAGCATCAGCCGCACCTGATCCGGTACCGGTCCCCGCCGCTCGGACTCTTCCAGGGTCCATGTCAATTCCGGCGGCGCGCCGGCGGTGTCGCGGCGATCCAGGACGCTCGCCATATAGGTCACGATCGGATGCAGTGGATCGGTGTCGGCCAGCGGCACCGCGGTCAACTGCGCCACGCAGTCGCGGACATGCTGTTCGCCCAGGTACCAGCCGGTGTGCAGGGCCTGGACGAGCATGGTCGCCGCCAGCGTGGGATCGCGGTCGGCGACCTGCCCGGCGCCGTCGCGCAGCAGCGCGTCCGCCTCCGCGAAACGGCCCTGCCAGAAGTGGGCGAGCCCTTCGACATGCGCGAGGCGAGCCCGCAATTCCGTTGTCGCACCGGACCTTCCGGCAGCACGGCGGGCGAGCCCCGCGGCGCGCTCCAGATCGCCCGCGTTCAGGGCGGATTGGGCGGCCAGCGCCTCGCGGTGCGCGCGCAGGCCGAGGTCGGCGGTGAGCCGGGCGGCGCGTTCGTAGGCCGCGGCGGCCGCCTCGTGGCCACTGCGGGCGAGCGCACGCGCGGCCGTATCCTCCAGGGCCGCGGCGACTTCCGCATCCGGCCCGGTGGCCGCGGCGGCCGCGTGCCAGGCGCGGCGGTCGGCGTCGGCGGGACCGTCGAGCGCGGCCGCCAGCGCACGGTGCGCGGCCACTCGCTGTCCCAGCGGAGCTCGCTGGTACACGGCGGCCCGGATCAGCGGATGGCGGAAGGCGATCGTCTCCGCCGTCTCGCCGCGCACCAGCAGTCCTGCCTCCTCGGCCGGGGCCAGATCGTCGATTCCGGCGCCGACGGCCGCCGCGGCCCGCAACACCGCCGACAATTCGCCGGACTCCTCGGCCGCGACGATCAGCAGCACGTCCTGCGTCGACTTCGGCATCCGGCTGACCTGGCCGTGGAAGGCCAGCTGCAGCCGATCGGTCAACGCCAGCGCACCGGGATGGGCCGCCCCGCGACCTTCGTCGCGGGTGGCGTCGGCCAATTCGAGCAACGCCAGCGGATTGCCCTGCGCCTCGGCCAGGACCTGCCGGCGTACCCCGGCGGGCAGTTCGCGACGGTCGAGCAGCGCGGCCGCGGCGTCGGGGTCGAGCCCGGCGATGCGGCGTTCGGGCAGATCGGCGGCGCGGGCGAACGCGGCACCGTCGCGGGCGGCGAGGATGATCACGATCCCTTCGGCGTACAGCCGCCGGGCGGCGAACAGGATCGTGTCCAGCGAGGCCCGGTCGAGCCATTGCGCGTCGTCGATCAGACAGACCAGCCCGGTATCGCCGGCGTATTCGGTGAGCAGCGACAACACCGCCAATCCGACCAGCATCGCATCGCCGCCGGGATCGTCGCCGAGTCGCAGGGCCGCCTCCAGCGCCGCCCGCTGGCGCACCGGCAGGGCAGGCAGATGCGCGACCGCGGGCCGCAGCAGCAACTGCAAGCCGGCGAACGGAAGTTCGGCCTCGATTTCCACTCCCGCGCCGCGCAGCACCCGCAGGTCGCCGCCGAGGTCGGCGGCGTGGTCGGCGGCGTGGTCGAGCAGGGCGGTCTTACCGATTCCGGGTTCGCCGCGCAGCACCAGCCAGCCACTCTCCCCCGCGCGGGCCCGGTCCAGCAGGGCGGCGATCGCCGCGGTATCGGCCGCGCGCCCGTACAGCTCAGCCATGGGACCGCGGGGTGGCGGTCGCCACGAATCGGATCACGAACACCGAACCGATGATCGCATACCGCGCACCGCCGGTATTCCCACGTGCGCGCCTCCCGCCGCCGCCACGGGTTCGACAGCAGAATGCAACCCATGAGCGATTGGAATACCGCGATCATCGAGGAATTTCGAGCCAACGAGGGCCGCGTCGGCGGCGATTTCGAGGGCGCGCCGATGGTGCTGGTGCATCACCGCGGCCGCAAGTCCGGCCGCGAGCTGGTGACGCCGATGATGTATCTGGCCGACGACGAGAACCCCGACGCCATCTATGTTTTCGCGTCCAAGGCCGGGGCGCCGACCAATCCGGACTGGTACTACAACCTGACGACCGCTGGCACGGCGGAGATCGAACGCGGCACCGACCGCTATCCCGTGTCGGTGACCGAGGTGACCGGTGAGCGCCGCGACCGGATCTTCGCCGAACAGGCCCGCCGCTATCCCGGATTCGCCGGCTATGCCCGCAAAACCGAAGGGATCCGCACCATTCCGGTGCTGGAACTGCGGCGCGCATAGCCTCTGCCCCGGTACTCGTCCACCACGGTGGCGGCGGACGAGTGCCGGGCATCGCAGGTCATGCCGATTCGCGAACCGACTCCACCGGAACCTCTTCTCCCCCAGCGGGTTGCGCGCGTGCGCTCCGCTCGAGCGCGGCCAGGGCGAACGCCGCGAGCGCCCCGATGGCGGCGAACCCGGCCCACACCACCGCGTCGAGTCCGGCCGACCGAGCGGCGTCCAGCACCACGCCGGTGACGAGGTTGCCGGTCAGAATCCCGACCCCGACCACCGTGTTGTAGAACCCGTAGTGGGTGGCCACGAGCGCGCCGCCCGACAGCGAGACCACCGTATCCATTTCGAACGGGAAGACCGCCGCGGTACCGACCGCGAGGATCGCCGCCGACATCAGCAGCGCCGCAACGGCAGTCACCGTGCCGAACGGTCGCGGTCCCGGGACCAGCAGCAGCGGCAGGAAGGACGCCGCCAGCACACTCATGCCGACCACGAGACCGCGGCCGGTCCCCCACCGGCGGCGAAACCATGCGGTGATGCGCAGCTGCCCGGCCACCGCGACCACCCCCGAGACCACGAACAACGCCGAGGTGAGCGCCTGCGCGTGGCCGGGGCTCAGATATTCCGCCTGCAAGGGCAGTGCCAGATAGACCTGGAACGACAGCACGTACGAACCGATCATCGCGACGGCGAAGGCCAGGAATCGCCGGTTGGCGAGTACGGTCCGCCAATCCTGGAGCACCGTCGTGCGCATCGCGGGATCGCCCGCCCGCCGGGGCGGCAGGGCGAACAGTTGCGCGAGCGTCAGCACCGCGAAGACCACGGCGGCGGCCGCGGCGGTCACCCGGAAGTCGGTCACCAGCAGGGCGAGTCCGGCCAGCGGCCCGACGAGGATACCGGCCTGATAGAAGATGTTGAAGACCGCGAACGCCTCGACCCGGCGCTCACCGGTCTCCGCGGCCAGGTACGCGCGCACCGCCGGATTGAACAGCGCACCCGCGAAACCCGTTGCGGCCGAGGCGATCAGCAGCATCGGCAGCGAGGTGGCGAAGATCAGCAGCGTGAATCCCGCGGTGCGCAGCAGACAGCCCGCCACGATGAGCGGTTTGTAGCCGAGCCGGTCGGCGAGCGTGCCTCCCACGAGGAACATGCCCTGCTGGGAGAAGTTGCGCACGCCCAGCACCAGCCCGACCGCCCACGCCGCCAAACCGATCGGGCCGGCGAGATATCCGGCCAGATACGGCATGAGCATGTAGAAGCCCAGGTTGATGCCGAACTGATTGATCATCAGCAGCCGGGCCGCCGGGTCGAAGCTACGAAATCGGGCGAGGACACTCATGCGGCGGGCTCCGGGTCGAGGATGCGGGGGTCGACGACGGTGGTGCAGCGCGTCCACGAGGTCACGACTCGCTCGGCAGGATGGCCGATCGTGTCGGGTTCGACCGGTGGATCGGCATCGAGCAGACCGTGTTCGTCGCAGTAGGCGTCGTTGTAGACGGTGTCGGCGTAGCGGTGCGGTCCGTCGGGAAAGACGGCGGCGATCCGGGTGCCGGTGTCGTGCACGCGCGCGGCCCAGCCCGCCACCAGAGCCACCGCGCCGACACTCCAGCCGCCGCTGGCGTGGTGGGTGGCGGCCAGCGTCCGGCAGGCCCACACCGCCTCCGCCGGTGCGACCCAATGGATTTCGTCGAAGGCGGCGTAGTCGACGTTGCGGGGGTGGATGCTCGAGCCCAGCCCACGCATGAGTCGCGGCCCGGCCGGTTGGCCGAAGATCGTCGAGGACACGGTATCGACGCCGATGAGCCGCAGCCGCGGATTGTTGCGGCGCAGCACCCGGGCCACGCCCGCGGAATGTCCACCGGTCCCGACCGCGCAGACCAGGACGTCGACGCGGCCCAATTGCTGCAGCATCTCCAGTGCCAGCGATTCGTAGCCGTCCACATTGTCGGGATTGCTGTATTGATCGGGGCTCCAGGCCTCCGGTTCGGCGGCCAGGAGTGCCGCGACCCGGTCGCGGCGCGCCTGTTGCCAGCCGCCGGCCGGATGCGGTTCGGTGACCTTCTCCACCCGTGCGCCGTAGGCCCGCAGCAGTTGCACCACCATCGGTTCCATGCCCGGGTCGGTGACCACGGTCACCGGATGCGCGTACACCATCCCCGCCAGCGCGAGGCCCAAACCCAAGGTGCCACTGGATGATTCGACGATGCGCGCACCCGGGCGCAGATCGCCGCGCTGTTCGGCGCGACGCACCATGTGCAGTGCCGGGCGGTCTTTCATACCGCCCGGGTTGGCCCCTTCGAGTTTGGCCCAGAAGCCGCGGCCGCGGCCGCTGAGCGGTTCGCCGATCCACAGCACCGGCGTGTTGCCCACCAGCCCGCGCGGGCGCTGCGCCGGCATCGGCGCTGCCGGGATCGGCTGCGGGTGGTCGAGCACGATGTCGTCCATGACTGTCGCTTTCGGTATCTCCGCCCGGAGCGGGCGGTACGGATGCGGGCAGCGGACACCGGCCGCCGGCAGGGGCCGACGGCCTGTCGCTGACCGATCAGCGGCGGGCGATACCGAAATACGTCAGAATGTCGCGACCGGTTCGTGAGGGCGGGCCGGGCGGCCCGCGCACGGTGGGCGCGAGAAAGTGCCACGACGCGGCGGTCACCGTCTCTCCGGTGGCCCATACGTGGCCCGGTGGCCAGAGTTTCGCGGGATCGGCCGGGAGCATCGAGTCCAGCACGACGTGTCTGTCGTGCGCACAGCAGTCGTCCCATACGGGCAGATGGGAACCGAGGTGGACGAGTGCCGGTGTCGCGGCTGCCGACGAGGCGGTGGCAGCCGAGATCTCCGCGTCGGCGACCGTGCAATCGGTATGCAGCGCAACAAGAGTGAGCAAGAAGGCGAAGATCATGGCCGCGGCGCCACGTCGCGGCCGTAGTACGGAGCTCACCGCATCCGCACCCGCCGCTCGCAAGGCTGGGGTGGCGAACAGGTACGTCGCACGGAGCTGAGCCGGGACCGACACCGATCCACCACGCCGGCCTCCTCACCACGAGCGCCTCTGTCGCACAACACCTTCGCACGATGTTGCCGAGTATCGAACCGAGCGTCGCCCCACCGGTGGGGAACGCGACCAGGCTCGATAACATCTACTACATACGTACGTAACTAGTAGATCATAACCGTCGTGGAGCCGGGCGCCACTACCGAAGCGGCACCTCGCAATATACCCCTAGGGGGTAGAAATACCAACCGCCGGAAAGCGGACTCTCACTCCGCCTCGTCGCGCGCCTTCTCGGAAAGTCTGGAACCGAGTGTTTTCAAACCGGCCCGGATGCGGGCCTTCGCCGTGGGCAGCGGAATACCCAGATCCTGCGCCACCTCCGGATAGGTGCGGCCCCCGTAGAAGGCCAGCAGGATCGCCTCCCGCTGCCGATGCCCCAGCCGGTGCACCTCCCCCGCGACCGACCGCTCGTCCAGCCGCTGCGTCACCTCGTCGAACACCACATCACATTCGGGCTGATATTGCCCGCGACCGAACGCGCGCTCCCGGTCCGCCAGCGATTGCTCCGAACGCACCCGGTCGACGGCACGCCGGTGCGCGAACATCATCAGCCAGGCCATCGGACTGGCCCGCCCGGCGTCGTATTCGCCGGCCGCGGACCACGCCTGCAGATAGACCTCCTGGCTCACTTCCTGAGCCAATCCGGGGCTACGCAGGATAGCGGTCAACCGTGCCATCAGGCGGGCGTTGGTGCTGCGATAGAAGGCGGCGAAGGATTCGGCGTCCCCCGCCGCGGACTTGTGCAGCAAGGTTGCCAGCTCCGCCGCTGTGATGGTGGTCGAACTGCTCTGACGGTAACGCTGATCGATGTCCATCGCACACCGTTTCGTCTCGCGGGATAGTCGTTACCTGCGGTAAAAATATCCGGCTTCGTTGCCGAACCGCCTGTTCAATCCTTGCGCCGCCGAGCGCCGATGCTCGCGGCCGAACGCGTGGTACCCGATCCGAACCGCTGGAACCGGCCGATTGGTGTCGTCGTATTCAACGACATATCTAGCATCGGGAGCCGGGTGCCAGATGTTAACCACAAAAATGGAACAATCTCGAGAACGTCGGAATTCCGCGATCGAAGCCACCGCTGAGACCAAAATTCTCCACGGCCTTCCGGTCACCGCCCCGGCGCCTCCGCACGCACGAATCCGAACCCGAACGTTGTCACACAAGGCCCCGCGAAGCGCTGCGCAAACCTCCCCCCGACAGCCGCGTAGGCCGGATCAATGATCCGGCCTACGCTGTCGAGTCCGTGGCGATTCGGGTCAGCGACCGCCGTGGCTGTGCTGACCACCGGCCTGCTTGGCCTCGGTCGGCTGCGCCTGGGCACCCTTGCGCCCGGCTTCGTGCGGATCGGCGGCATTGCGCTGGCCGAAGCTACCCGTGCTGGCCTGTCCGCCGCGACGAGCCTGTTCCTCGGTGTCGCTGCGGTTGCCGAACTGTCCGGGATTCTTCTGGTCGGCCATTGCGGACCTCCTTCGCAGTAGGGACTTCTCTCGATCGCGACCGGCGTACTGCCCGGCCACATCAGAGGCACTACCCGGGCCTCCCGGAGCTATGCACCGGCAAAGCGACCGATTGCGAAAACACTGGTCGAGAGCGGAAATTCTTGCGGCACCGGGCAATTCGGGCGCGGTGGCCCAGCCCCGCGCGCTGATCACGCGGCCGCCGGATCGAGAACCACCTTCACCATTCCGTCGGCCTTGCGCTGGAAGTCGTGATACACCCGCGGCGCCTCCGACAGCGGAAGCCGGTGGGTGGCAAAGGTTTCCACCCCGAGCGGATCACCGTCCTGCAGCAGCGGAAGAATGTCGCCGACCCACCGCTTGACGTTGGCCTGGCCCATCCGCAGCTGAATCTGCTTGTCGAACAGGATGCGCATCGGCAACGGGTCGGCCATACCGCCGTAGACCCCGGACAGCGATATCGTGCCGCCGCGCCGCACGATGTCGATCGCGCTGTTCAATGCCGCGAGCCGGTCCACACCGACGGTGTCCATCAGCTTCTGCGACACCATCCCCGGCAGATAGCCGGCCGAGCGCTGCGCCAACTCCGCGACCGGCGATCCGTGGGCCTCCATCCCCACCGCGTCGATCACGCTGTCGGGTCCCCGCCCGTCGGTGCGGTCGCGGATCACATCCCCGATCGAGGCGCCGATCTGCTCCAGATCGACCACCTCCACACCGCGATCCGCAACCCGGCGCAATCGTTCCGGCACCCGGTCCACACCGATCACCCGGTAACCGCGATGAGCGGCGATCCGGCACGCCATATCGCCGATCGGGCCCAGCCCCAGCACCACCACCGAACCGCCGTCGGGCACGCCGGCGTACTCGACCGCCTGCCACGCCGTCGGCAGCACATCCGACAGATACAGGAAGCGGCTGTCGTCGGGACCGGCCGGGATCGGGATGTGGGTGAAATCGGCGTGCGGAACCCGCAGGTACTGCGCCTGCGCGCCCGGGACCTGTCCGTAAAGCTTGGAATATCCGAACAAGGCTGCGCCACTGCCGTATTCGCGCACCTGCGTGGTCTCACACTGCGTCGGCAAACCGGTGTCGCACATGACACAGTGCCCGCACGCGATCTGGAAGGGCACCACCACCCGGTCCCCCACCGACAGCGAGCGCACTTCCGAGCCGACGTCGACCACCACCCCGATCGGCTCGTGGCCGAGCACGTCACCGGCACTCATGTAGGGGCCGAGCACCTCGTAGAGGTGCAGATCCGACCCGCACACACCCGAGGAGGTCACGGCGATGATGGCATCGGTCGGCTCCTCGATGCGCGGGTCGGGCACCTCGTCCACCGAAATCTTGCGGCGGCCCTGCCACGTCACTGCTTTCATCGTGTCACCTCGATCTGCATGTGTGCTGGATACGGCCACCGTCGGCCTACCCGCCGCCCGGATGACCAAACGAACGGGTGCGCCGGCGACGGTTTGCGGCGGGCGATTGCGGGCACGCGAAGCACATGGCTGGAAACGAATCCGACGAAGACCTGCTCACCTCGACCGAGGGACTGGATTCCGACGATGTGGGCAACGACGACGGCGACGAGATCGTGGAACCGCCCGACGACTGGTCGGGCGCCGACAGCTACGGCATGACGGCCGGCGAGCAGCGCACGGAACGCCCACTGTCCCAACGCCTCGCCGAAGAGGAGCCCGACGTGGGGGTCGGGCCGCCCGCCGAGCCGACGCTCCCGGAATCCGGTGCGACCGAAGGCCTGGATTCGATCCGCACCGGATCGCCGGGTGGCGCCAGTGACACCGAGGCCGTCGAGGACATCGTGCGGCGCGAATCCGGCACCGACGGCGACTCCTACTTCCCGCTGCCCGACGAGTAGCGGCTCACCCGGGAGTGGCGGCGATCGGGGGCCCGGTCACGTCGTGCAGAGCACGGCTGACCGCGCTCACGACCGTCGAATGGATCGGCAGTTGCCGGGTCACCGAATCCAACTCGGCGATCCGCATGATTGTCCGCGACTGGGTGACGAGGCATAGATGCACGCCCGCTGACCGGTAGTGCTCGGCCTCGCGGGCCAGTGTCAGCAAGGCGCGCCAGGACAGGAAACTCAGGCAATTGGTGTCGATCACCACGATGGGCGCGCCGCTTTCGGCAGCGGAGCGGATGCGTTCACTCCATCCGGGCATCGTGTAGCTGTCGGCCTCACCGCGAAACGACAGCACCAACGCCGGGCCGCGGCTGCGCACAACTGCGGACAGGCGCGCTTCGGCAACGTGAGAGGTGCCGGATCCACCGGCGGGGGGTACGGGACGTAATTCGGCGCTCGAGCTCATTGAGGTCTCCAACCGGAGCCGAGGGCAACGGGCGCGAGCCCGCTGCGGGCGTCCTACCACATGAAGACCGACCCGCTCTACCTTCTTAACAGAGACGCAGCGGTCTGTACAGCCGAAACGGCATGTGCGCAGCTCGAGCGCGTGCGCCGGGACCGCCGCGGAAACACGGCGAGGCCCGGACCGGGCGCATCTGCTGCACCGGTCCGGGCCCCGCGACGAGGTCGCGATCAGTGATCGAAGGCGTCCTTGACCTTCTCGCCCGCGTCCTTCAGGTTCGACTTGGTCTGATCGGTCTTACCCTCGTTCTTCTTGTCCGGATCGCCGGTGGCGGCGCCGAGCTTCTCCTTCGCCTGCCCGGCGGCGTCCTCGAGCTTGTTCTTGGCCTTATCGATGGCACTCATGTCGTGCTCCTTCCGAATTTGCCGGACCACCCGCACGGTTGCGGGTCATCGATGCGATATCCACCAGGATGCGTGCCAAACCTGTCGCCGACCGTGGCGAAGATCCACTCCGAACACCGTTTGCCCGGGGCGGGAACGGTTATTCTCCGACCGTGTCTCTGCCGGTCGTGGTGGGAGAGTGAAATGGTGCGTACTACCTGCGCGGTCTTGCGGGCCGGACGGATCGCGCCCTGGACGCGCTCACCGTTGATGCGCCGCGCCGACCGCTTCGAACAGGCGCTGCGGCTCGCGCTGGTGGTGGGCGCGCTCGCCGCGATCCTGCTCGCCGTCGCCGCCGGCACCGCCCAGTATCGGGCCGAACTCGCTTCCATCCACGCCGACAATGCCACGAAAACGGCTGTGACAGCGGAAGTTACGAGTGATCCGATCCGGATGCCGGCACCCAGCGGCATGTTCGCCGACCAGCTGCGCGCCGAGGCGCAGTGGAGCCGGGACGGACATCCGGGCCAGGCCATGGTCGACGTCGACGGCACCACGCACCGCGGCGACCGGATCCCGTTGTGGCTCACCACTCACGGTGATCCGACCACACCGCCGATCGCCGACGACGCCGCGGCCGCCAAGGGCATCGCCACCGGCACGGCCGCTCTGCTCGCATGCTGGGCGCTGGCCTACGGATTGGCCCGATCCGCGGGATACGCACTGGATCGGCGCCGGGCCGGCGAATGGGAGCGCGAATGGCGGCGGATCAGCCCGCAGGTGGGCCACGGTCACTCCTGACCACCGGCTTCGACCGGGGCAGTCGCCCACCGTGGCCTCAATCCGGCAGGCGGCGCATCTCGATCAGAGTCAGTCCCAAGGCGTCGATGCGGGCCAGCACGCTGCGCATCGCGGTGTAGTCCTCGAGCGGGCCGAACAGCGCGGTGGTGCCGGGCGCGGCCACAGTACTGCGGGTCAGTTCCGGAAATTCGGCGCAGATGTCGCCGGGCAGTTCCCCGTCGACGATGAATTCGTAGCGCACCGCACCGCCTCTCGATTCCCTGTGCCGTGCGGTGGGCGCAGGCACCCCGTGGTCCCCGCGGCTCAGGCCAGGGCGCGGCTCTTCAGCTGCTCGAACTCCTGCGCGGTGATCGTGCCCTCGTCGAGCAGCCGCTTGGCGTCGGCGATCTGGGCGGCCGAACTGGTTCCGGCCACCTCTTTGATGTAGGCGTTCTGCGCCTGCTCGGCCTCTTTCGCCGCCTGGGCCGAGCGCTGCGCCATACCGCCGCCACGCACGATCAGATAGACGAGCGAGGTCAGCAGCGGCAGCACGAACATGAACACCACCCACACCGCCTTCACCCAGCCCGACGTGCCGCGATCCCGGAACAGATCGGTGAAGATCCAGAACAGCAGGATCAGATAGGCGGCGAACGCGAAACTCATGATGATCAGCCAGAACACATCCCACACGGGCATGACGTCTCCTCGATGACAGCGTCCGGCTTCCTCCGAACGGTTTCCCGCGACCGCACGCCCCCAGCGGGGCAGCAACCACCGCGGTACGCCGATCAGTTCACGCCTCGGACCCCGGCGACGCTTCACCCGTTGCGGGTGAGCTGGTGTGCGGCGGTGCCCACTTCTACGGCCGTGGCGTCCGAGCCGCCGGGCCTTATCGGGCCCGCGACGCCCGCGGGACTATCGCGCGGGCCGGCGTGTTCATCGGGCGATCCGTTCAGTCTTCGCCGGGCAGGCCGGCGAGGAAATCCGTTACAGCGCTCCATATTTCCTCGTGCGGTGCGCCGTGCCGAGTCAGGTCGCCCAGCTCTCGCACCGTGTCGATGATGTGCCGTATACGAACCAGCGCGACGGGATCCTGCTCCCAGTGTTTCCGGTCGACTCGCAGGGTTGCGACCAGCACGTCACCCGGAAACAGATCGCCCGCGATCAGCGGATCCCAGTTGAGCTGGGCCAGCACGCGCGGCAGCAGCACGTCGACACCTGCGCGTTGCCCCAGAAGGCGGCGCAGGTCCTCGACGGTCAGCTCTCCGATCGGCGTGCGTCGCAGTGCGCCGACGGTGCGCATCAGGTCCGTCGCATCCGCCGGCAACGCCGGCCACACGTCGTCTTCCAACTGTTCCAACGACAGGTCCTCGTCGGCATCCGCGCACACCGTCCATTTCCCGGCTTCGTGCCGAAAGAACATGGTGCCGACGTTGTCCGGTGAGTGGGCGATGCGCGCGAGGGCCACCTCGCCGTAGACGCGGATACCCGATACCTCGAAGGCGGGAGCACCGATCGGATCGACCGGCGGCGCATCGTCGTCCGGATCGTAGTCCGGCTCGCCGACGTCGTCCAAGAACTGTTCGGCTTCCTCCGCGCACATCAACGCCGCCATCTCGCGCGGAACCCCGCGCTCCGTCGCCACCCAGAACTCGTTGATCAGACCGGAGATCAGAGTCTCGTCATCCACCGAAGACCGCATGCCGACATCCTGCCCGCATCGACGCACCGGGCTCCTGCCTACGATGGGAACCTTGCCGCCGGCACTACGGGAGGGGCGGCACCACCGCCGTGCCGACGCGCTATCGGCGCCGCCCACTCAGGTAGTCGGATACCACCGCCGCACCCAGGCCGTCGAGATCCGGGGCGATGACCCGGCCGCCGCTGCGTCGGGCCATCAGATCGACGAACGCTGCGAGCCTGGGGTTTTCGCCGAGGATGAACACCGAGACCGACGCGCCGAGTTTCGCGAGGACGTCGACCTGGGCCATGGTGACCGCGAGGGTCCGGGAGTCGGGCGGCCAGTTGAAATACGAGCTGCCGTCGGGTTCCAGGTGGGCGGTGGGTTCGCCGTCGGTGACCACCAGGACCACCGGGACCGCGTCGGGGTGGCGGCGCAGGTGGCGGGCGGCGAGCAACAGGGCGTGGTGCAGGTTGGTGCCCTGTTCCCAGACCGCTTCCAGACCGGTCAGTTCCGCGATGTCGACGGTGCCGGCATGGCGACCGAACGTCACGACTTCCAGTGCGTCGGAACGGAATCGGGTACTGATCAGCTGATGCAGCGCCAGGGCGGTCCGCTTCATCGGCAGCCAGCGTCCGTCCTGCACCATCGACCACGACGTGTCGACGCACAGGGCCACCGCCGCGCGAGACCGCTGATCGGTTTCGGTGATCTCGACATCCGAGACCGACAGCGACACCCGGCGACTCCCCGTCGACGCGGACCGAAGCACCGCGTTGCGCACGGTTTTCGACACATCCCACGGTTCGGTGTCGCCGAAGCGCCACGGCCGCGTCGCACCCGTCGGTTCGCCGGCCGCCCCGGCGGTCACCGTCCCGCGCTGTCCGCGCTGCGCGCGCAACCGCCCGATCACATCACGCAGCGCCACCTCGCCGAGACGGCGTAACGCCTTGGGCGTCAAGCGAAGCGACCCGTCGGGTGCGCGTTCGAACAGGCCCTGGCGGCGCAGTTCGCGTTCCAGTTCAGCCAGCCGGGCGGCGTCGACGGCGGCGTCGGCCCCGAGCTGGCGGGTGAGGGCGTCGAGATCGATATCCTCGAGCCGGGCACCGGGATAGGACTGGCCGAGTTGTTCTGCCAGTGCGTCCATTTCGGCCAGATCCTGCATCGCCTGGGCGCCCTCGCCGAGGCCGAGCGGGTCCTGGCCCCGGAACCGCTGCCCCGAATCCCAGTCCTCGCCGGGGCGCAGCGCGCGCAGTGCGGCATCGAGCGCGGAAACCTCTTCGGCGATACGCGGATCGCCGAAGGCCTGGCCGATCAGTTCGCTCAACTCCGCCTGTTGTTGCGGCGAGAGCGAATTCATCATCCGCTGCGCGGCGGCCGCCCGCGCCGCCAGCGCGTCGATCAATTCCTCGGTGTTGCGGGGGTTTTCGGGAAAGAACTCGCCGTGTTCGGCCATGAACTCCGCGAACTGCCGCTCGGTGTTCTCCCCGCGCGCGTGAGCGGCGAGCAACTGGTTCAGATCCGACATCATCTGCCGCACCCGCTCGACATCCTCGGGCGTGGCGTTCTCCAGCGCCTGCTTCATTCCCTGGAAGCGGGAGTCGAGCAGTTCGCGGCCGAGCAGTTCCCGTATCTGCTCGTAGTTGGCGCGCCCCGTCTCCGAGCGCCACTGGTAGTCGGCGAGTTCGGTCACCGCCGCGGCGGTACTCGACGGCAGCGCGTCGAGTTGCGCCTCCGCGAAGCGGGCTTCGTCGGCCGGATCGGGGAACAGCGCGGTGCGTTCGGCCTCCAACGCCTGGTCGAGCAGTTCCCGCACCTGCTGCAGGGTGCCGTCGAGGCGGTGCTGCCGGGTGAGCTCGGCTCGGCGCTGCCACAACCGCCGGGTCAGCTCGTCCAGTCCGGGCGTGCGGCCGGTGCCGCGGCGCAGCAGCTCCTCCAGGGCGGTGCGCGGGGAGCTGCCGTCCATCACGTCACGGCCGATGAGATCCAGCGCCTCCCGGAGATCGACCGGCGGCGCCAGAGGGTCGGGGCCGTCGTGATAGGGGCCGTAGGAATAGCGGTCGGGGGTCGTCATGAGCCGTAGATCGCTGTGCCGTCGTCGGAGTCCTTGGCCAATTGACGGCTCAAATACAGTGACTCCAAAGCGAATTCGACGGCCGCGGCGATACGCGCCGGCGAATCGGTAGGCTCGGCGCCGAGCCGCTCGGCCACCCGCGCCAGCACCGGCAGCTCGGGCAGCGCCGAGAGCACCTCCTGGCCCGGCACCCGTTCACCGGTGGTGACCGGATGACCGGCGCTCACCGCCTCGGCCAGCGGCCGCAGATCCACCCCGGCCAGCCGCCGCCGTGCGGTCTCGGCGAAGGCGCGCCGCAGCAGATGCGTGAGGTGCTCGGTTTCGCGGCCCTCCTCGCCGGATTCGAATTCCACCTTGCCGCGCAGCACCGCGGGCACCGACTCCAGGTCCACCGGGCGCGCGACGGCGGGGTGTTCACCGGTCAGCGCGGTCCGGCGCAGGGCGGCCGCGGCCACGGTCTCGGCCGCCGCCACCGCGAAGCGCGCCGAGACGCCGGAGCGCTGATCGACAGCAGGCGATTCCCGCAACTGGCGCACGAAGCGGGCCAGAACCTCGAGCAGCGGATCGCCGACCTCGGCGACCAGTTCGGCCTCCTGGCGCACCAGCGCGGTCTCGGCCTCCACGTCGAGCGGATAGTGGGTGCGGATCTCGGCGCCGAACCGGTCCTTGAGCGGAGTGATGATGCGGCCGCGGTTGGTGTAGTCCTCCGGATTGGCGGTGGCGACCAGCAGCACGTCCAGCAGCAGCCGCAGCGTGTACCCGCGCACCTGGATGTCGCGCTCCTCCATCACGTTCAGCAGCGCGACCTGAATCCGTTCGGCGAGGTCGGGCAGTTCGTTGATGGCGACGATGCCGCGATGGGCGCGCGGGACGAGGCCGAAGTGGATGGTTTCCGGATCGCCCAGGCTGCGGCCCTCGGCCACCTTCACCGGGTCGACGTCGCCGATCAGGTCGCCGACCGAGGTGTCGGGGGTGGCGAGCTTCTCGGCATAGCGTTCGCTGCGGTGACGCCACGCCACCGGTAGGTCGTCGCCCAGTTCGGCCGCGAGCCGCCGGCCCGCCGGGCTGATCGGCGCCAGCGGATGTTCGCCGAGTTCGGCGCCGTCGATCACCGGCGTCCATTCGTCGAGCAATCCCGCCAGGGTGCGCAGCAGCCGGGTCTTGCCCTGGCCACGCTCGCCGAGCAGCACCACGTCGTGTCCGGCGAGCAGCGCTCGCTCCAGCTGCGGGACGACGGTGCGGTCGAAGCCGACGATGCCGGGCCACGGATCGGTCCCGGATCGCAATGCGGCGAGAAGATTCTCGCGGATTTCGGATTTCACCCCGCGCGGCTGATAACCGGCGGCGCGCAGTTCGCCCGCGGTGGCGGGCAGATGCTGAGGAACACTCACCCCAGCGACGCTACGACGATCTTCCCGCTCCGACAACGATTGTGCCGGCTCACTTCGCGGTGGTGGGCGGAGCGGGCAGGTGGCTCAAGGCACCGACAACGGTGGAATGAATGGGCAACTCGGCGGTCAGCGGGTCCACCGCAGCCATGCGCGCGATCGTCGGAGTGCGGCTGACCAGGCAGATCGCGACACCACGTTGACGCTGGTCCGCGGCTTCTTCGGCCAACACCACCAGTGCACGCCAGCTCAGGAAACCGAGCCCACCGGTATCCACGACCAGCGGTCCGCCGTGGGCCGCCGCCAGCGCCGCGCCCTCGTGCACGAGGCGGCGCCAATCGTCGAGGGTGCAGGCATCGGCCTCGCCGCGCACGGACAAGACGACCGCAGCTCCGTGGGTGCGCATGACCGCGCTGAGCCGGGCCTCGGGGCGACCCGGGACGGGAAGCGGACGGTGACGACCGATTCGCAATGTGGCGTTCGTCTTCATGTGCGATCTCCCACGCGAAACCGACATGTGCAGTGCCCCGCTTTCTCGAGGCAGATCCCGCTGTCATCTTTCTAACAAAGACGACGCGGTCTGTATAGCCCGTCGGCATACGGTTGCCGACCGCGGGGCTGGGTAGCCGGGAATCGACTGTCCCACGCGTGTGAGGAGCCCCCGCAATGCAGATCGGTTACAAACTGGCGTCGGAATCCTATGGACCGCGCGAACTGATCCGACAGGCGATCCGGGCCGAGGCGGCCGGATTCGACTTCGTGGAAATGAGCGATCATTACCACCCGTGGCTCGACAATCAGGGCCACTCCCCGTTCACCTGGACGGTCTTCGGCGCCATCGCCGAGCGCACCGAACGCATCCGCCTGGTCACCGGCGTCACCTGCCCCACCATCCGATACCACCCGGCGATCGTGGCGCAGGCCGCGGCCACCTTGGCGCTGGTGTCGGACGGACGGTTCGATCTGGGCGTCGGATCCGGTGAGCGGCTCAACGAACACGTGGTGGGCCGGGAGTTCCCGCCGATCGATATCCGCCAGCGCATGTTGCGCGAGGCGCTCGAGATCATCCGGTTGCTCTGGCGCGGCGGATATCACACGTATCGCGGTGGGTACCTGTCGATTTCGGACGCGCGGGTATTCGATCTGCCCGAGCGGCTGCCCGACATCATCGTCGCCGCCGGTGGCCCCGACGCGGCCCGGCTCGCCGCCGAACTCGGCGACGGGCTGTTCGCGACCGACCCCGAAGCGCGGATCGTGGACACCTATCGCGGCGCAGGCGGGCGCGGCGGCGGCTACGCCGAAGTCGGAATGGCCTGGGCCCCCGACGAACAGACCGCGGCGCAGGCCGCACTGGAAACCACACGCTGGGCGCTCACCGGATGGAAGGTGATGAGCGAGTTGCCGAATCCGGTGAATTTCGCCGCGGCGACCACCACCGTGCGGCGCGACGATATTCTCGAGCAATTCGCCTGCGGTTCCGATCCGAAACGCTATCTGGAAGTCGCGCAGCAATATGTCGACGCCGGATTCGATCATCTGGTGATGCAGAACGCCGGACCCGACCCGGAAGGCTTCATCGACTTCTATCGCAGCGAACTCGATACCCCCATGCGCGAATTGACTCCGGCGAGCTGAATTCGGCGCTCGGCGCGCGACACGAGGGTCCGGCAAGACGATTGCCGGACCCTCGCCGCACTCGGGGCGGTGCAACTCAGACGCTGCTACCGTGCCGTCGCAACCGCCGGAATTCCACCGTCACCGGATAACCGTCCACCGCCGAATCGAAGGGTGCGGTGGTGGCCTCGAGCGAGTCGGTGATCGAGGTCAGCACATGCCAGCCGAGGCCGTCCCGATGCAGCGCCTCCGGCGTGACCGCCACCGCCGTCACCGCCACCGTCATCCGGTCGCCGTCGTAGCCGAAATCGCATTCGATCGACGTTCCGGGCACGGCGCGCTCGATCAGCGCGGTGGCGATCTCGTCCAGCGCCACCCGGATGTCGGTCACCTCGTCGAGCGCGAATTCGGCCATCAAGGCGACCGTTTCGGCCAGTGCGCGCAGCATGATCAACTGGCGCGCTTGTGCGAGTACTCGCACGCCGACGACCGAACCCGCAGGCGCCGGGTCCGCCGACGGCGAAATCCACTCGCTCAAGGACACGTCCTCTCCTTCCGCCCCGCACGCGCGTCTCGCATTTTCCGCTCGTCGTCGCCGATACCCGGGCATCCGGGGAACCAAACGTCTGCTGGGCACCGGGTCTGCGGCGGTGCGCGATTGACGGCGACATCGCCGGGTATCCGCAGGCCGAGCGGGTCTGTGCCGTTCCGGTGCGGCCCGAGGAGGAGGTGCGGATGCGGCGCGGCGGTGTCGTGGCGGAGACGGCGGCCTGGTGGCTGATCGGTGTCGTGATCTGGCAGGCCACCGTGACGGTCGCGGCGTGGGAGGAGGTGATCGCCGCCGCGGTGCTTGCCCTGCCGTGCGCGGTGGCCGCATGCGCCGCGCGACGGGCGATCGACGGAGGCTGGCGGCCCCCGGCCCGGCTGCCGCGCTGGGTGGCGTGCACCGCCCTCGCCATGGTGCGCGACGGCGCCGGAGCGCTCGCCCTGGTGGCGCGCGGCCGGCGGCCGGTCGGCCGGTTCGCCGAATTACCCTTGGCCGCAACCGGTTCGACAGCGCAGCGCGACGGACGGGAGGCGGCCGCGACGATCCTGCTCTCGGCGACACCCGGTTCCCTGGTCGTCTACTCCGATCCCGGCCATTCCCGGATCAGGCTGCACACCCTGCCGCTGCCGGAGTCCGCGCTGCAGCGCGCGGTGCGCGACCCGGACCGGCGACGCTGATGTGGACCATCGCCTCGATCGCGCTCCTGGCGGGCGCTCTGCCGCCGGGGATCTGGCTGGCCGCGCGCGGTACCGCCGCCCACCGGCTGGTCGGCATGCAGATGGTCGGGACGGTGACGGTGCTGGTGCTGATCACGATCAGCCTGGCCGCCCACCGCCCCGACTACCTGATCGTTGCGACGGTGCTGGCCTTGCTCGCCTTCGCCGGAACCCTGGTGTTCACCCGGCTGATCGGAGCGAGCGATGACTGATCCCGCCGCGATGGCGGCCGCCGTCGTCCTCGGCGCGGCGGTCGTGGTGGCGGTGGCGGCGTCCTGGTCGGCGCTGCGACCGCGCACGGTGTACGCGCGGCTGCACTATCCCGGCATGCTCGCGTCGGTGACCGGGCCGCTGCTGACCTTGGCGGTGCTGCTGGACTACGGTCTCGGCCTCACCACCGCGATCGTCGCCCTCACCGCGGCGCTGCTGTGGTTCACCGCACCGGTGTCCTCGGCGGCGATCGGCAAGTTGAATGTCGTTCTCGGCGAACGGAAACGGGAATGAACGTACTGATCATCCTCGCACTGGTCCTGGTGGCGGTGGCGGCCACCGTCGTGGTGTGCACCGAGAACCCGCAGCGCCAGGCGGTGTCGCTCGGCGTCTACGGGGCACTGTTGTCGCCGCTGTTCCTGCTGCTCGGCGCCCCCGATGTCGCACTGTCGCAGATCGCGGTCGGCACCGCGGTGGTGCCACTGATGGTGTTGCTGGCGGTGCGGTCGGTGCGCCGGCGGAGACGCTCGTGAATACCCGGGCGCGTCTGGCGGTGGCCGCCGCCGGCGCCCTCGGACTGGGTGTCGCGCTGATCGTCGCGATACTGCGAATCCCGAGTTTCGGCAACGACTTCCACCCCTATCGCGACGCCGCGGTGACGGAGGCGCTGCACCGCCAGAGCCCGAACGTGGTGTCGTCCATCAACTTCGATCAACGCGGGTTCGACACCCTCGGTGAGGAAGCCATTCTGGTCGCGGCGGTCGTCGGAGCGGCCACGCTGCTGCGCCGCACCTCCCAGCCCCGGCCGCCGCGCCCGGCGATCGCCTCGCCGTCGCGCCCGCCGCTGCTGGCCGCCACCCGCCTCGCCGGATACGTCCTGTTGCCGGTGACCTTGCTGATCGGCGCCGACGTCGTCGTCCACGGCCACCTGACGCCGGGCGGCGGCTTTCAGGGCGGAGTAGTGCTGGCTACCGGCCTGCACCTGCTGTATGTGGCTGGCGACTATCGGGCACTGCGGCGGGTCCGGCCGCTGGTCTGGTACGAGGCGGGAGAAGCCGTCGGCATGGGCGCGGTCCTCGCACTCGGTGCGGCCGGGCTGGCGGCCGGCACCGGATTCCTGTCCAACTTCCTGCCGAAGGGCACGAGCGGACAGCTGTTCTCCGCGGGCACCGTCGCACTGTTCAGCTGCGCGGTCGGAATCGCGGTGGGCAGCGGCATCGTGGTACTGCTCGCCCAGTTCCTCGACGAGTACCTGGGCGCCGACGAAGGGGCGAGATGAGCGTATTCCCGTATCTGGTCGCGGCGTGGATTCTGCTGATGGGACTGCTCGGCGTCGTCCGCAGCCGCCATCTCGTGCACACCGTGGTGTGCGTATCGGTGACCCAGTCGAGTACGTATGTGCTGCTGCTCGCCGTCGGCTATCGGAAGGGGGCGACCGCACCCATCTTCGGGCAGGCCAATCCGACCGGTTCGCCGGTGGTGGACCCGATGGTGCAGGCCATGGCCCTGACCGACATCGTGGTGTCGGCGACCGTGAGCGCGCTGCTGCTGGCGCTGGTGATCCAGGTGGCCAAGCGGCACGGCACCGTGGTGCCCGATGAGCTGCACGCCCTGCGCGGCTGATGAGCGGTTCCGCGAGCGCACTGCCGCCGATGATCGTCACGGTACCGATCGCCGGTGCCTGCGTCCTGCTGCTTCTCGGGCGGATCGCACCCCGTCGTCTCGTCGACTCCCTCGCGCTGGTCACCGCCCTGACCACCACGATCCTGGCCGGGTGGCTGCTGGCCGCGACGGGGTCGGGCGCGGTGGTGACCTGGGTCGGCGGCTGGCATCCCGGGCCACGGTTCGCGGTGGGCATCGTGCTGGTCGCCGACCGGCTGGGCGCGGCCATGGTGCTGCTGATCGCCGTGCTCGCCACCACCGCGCTGCTGTTCGGCTGGCGGTACTTCGATACCGTGCGCGCGCACTATCCGGCGCTGCTGCTGCTGTTCACCGCGGGTATGGCGGGCTACGCGCTCACCGGCGACCTGTTCGACATGTTCGTCTTCTTCGAGCTGATGAGTGTGGCCGCCTACGCCCTGACGGGTCTCGAGATCGAGGAGCCCGAAGCGGTACAGGGCGGCCTGAACTTCGCGGTGGTCAACTCGCTGGGCGCCTATCTGTGCCTGTTCGGCATCGGACTGCTGTATGCCCGGACCGGGCAGCTGGGTCTGCCGCAGTTGAGCCTCGCGCTGTCGCAGCGGGCGCCGGATGCGCTGGTGCTCATCGCATTCGGATTGATCGCGACGGGCTGGCTGGTGAAGGCGGCGGCGGTGCCGTTTCATTTCTGGCTGGCCGACGCGCACGCGGTCGCCCCCACTCCGGTGTGCGTCCTGTTCTCCGGCGCGATGGCACCCCTGGGGATCTACGGTGTGGCGCGGGTCTATTGGGCGGTGTTCGACACCGTGCTCCCCGCCGCGGGCGTGCATCGGATGATGCTGGTACTGGCCGTGTGCACCGCGCTGCTGGGCACCGTGATGTGTGTCCTGCAACGCCATATCAAGCGCCTGCTCGCCTATTCGACCATCGCGCACATCGGATTGTTCCTGCTCGGCCTGGCCGCACTGACTCCGGAGGGCGTGGCGGCCGCGGCGGTGTATCTGGCCGGGCACGCCGCGGTGAAGGGCGCGTTGTTCCTGATGGCGGGAATTCTGTTGTCGCGCTATCGATCTCTCGACGAGGTGCGGTTGTACGGGCGCGCCCGGCGGCACCGGGCGGTGGGCACGGCGTTCCTGCTGGGCGGGCTCATGCTGAGCGGAATTCCGCTGTTGGGCACGGGTTTCGGCAAATCGCTGCTGGAGGAGTCGGCGCATTCGATCCCGCTGACCGTGCTGGTGATCGCGGTGTCGGCGCTGACCGGCGCCGCGGTGCTGCGGGTGGGGCTGCGCGTGTTCTTCGGCGTCGGCCATCCGCCCCGGCCGGCGTCGGAGGCGGACGAGACCACCGGCGCGCACGAGACCCCCGATGCCGACACCCCGCCCGGCCGCATTCCGGTGACGATGCTCGCAGCGGTGTTCGCACTGTTGAGTGCCGGTGTGCTGAGCGGACTTCCGGGACGATTCGGCCGTGAGGTGGCCGCGGCGGCCGCACAGTTCTGCGACCGCATCGGTTATCGAGACCGGGCGTTGTCGGGAGTCGTCTCGGCACAATCCGCGCCGGATCTGAGCTGGACATTGCACGGAACGATCCTCGGCATGGTGTCCGCCGGTGCCGCGGTGGCGCTCGCGCTACTCGGCATACACTGGCGAAACAGGCTGAGCGACAAGGGTTCTCGTCCGGCAGCGCTGATCGCGGTGCGGCACGGGCTGCACCGGTTGCACAGCGGGCACCTGGGCGACTACGCGGCGTGGCTGGTGTTCGGCTGCGCGGCCGTCATCGGCCTGCTGTGGGCGGGGTGAGTCGGTCTACTCCCCCGGCGCCTCGAGCCGGCCGAGCACATGCCGCAGCGCCGGTTCGAGTCGGTCGGTGCGGAAGTGATGGCCGGTGGCCAGCAGCCGGGCCGGTTCCACCCGCTGACTCGCCGCGGCCATCTCCCGCGCGCCCTGCCCGCCCAGCAGCAGCGCCGGACCGGCCTGCGGCACCGGCAGGATCGCCGGTCGTCGGAGGACGCGGGCCAGCGTGCGGGTGTAGTCGGCGTTGCGGACCGGATGCGGCGCCACCGCGTTCACCGGTCCCGACAGGGCGGTATCCCACAGCGCTCGGTGGTAGATGTCGATCATGTCGTCGATGCCGATCCACGACATCCATTGCCGCCCACCGGCGATCGGTCCGCCCAGTCCGGCACTGAACAGCGGCCGCAGCAAGCGCAGCAACCCGCCGGCCGGCGACTGCACCAAACCGGTCCGCACCCGCACCACCCGCACCCCGGCCTCGCGGGCGGGCCGATCGGCGTCCTCCCAGGCCGAGACCACCTCGGCCAGAAATCCGTCCCCGGCCGGACTGTCCTCGGTGAGCAGCCGATCGCCGCGGTCGTAGCCGTAGTAGCCGATCGCCGAAGCCGCGACGAAGGCAGGCAATCCGGTTCGCGCGGCCAGCTCCGCGAGCGCGCGCGTGGGCTCCACGCGGCTGTCGCGCACGCGACGTTTGTGCTCGTCGGTGAACCGGCCCGCGATCGGCGCCCCGGCCAGATGGATCAGCGCGTCGACCCCGTCCAGCAGATCGGCGGCGGGTGCGGACGGATCCCACTGCCGCTCGTCGCGTTCGCGCGCGGGCCCGCGCACCAGCCGGATCACGCGGTGCCCGCCGGTCCGCAGAAATGCGGTCAGTGCGGTCCCGACCAGTCCCGAGGCGCCGGTGATCGCGATGGTCGACGACCGCAGGCCGTTCTCGGCGGCGTGGGCGTGGGCCGCCAGATCACCGGCCAGCTGCCGGTGCCGGTATTCGAACATCGGGCGCAGCAGCGCGGCGGGCACGGGTGTATCCACGTCGTCGACGATCCGGGTGCGCCCCGCGTCGACGGCTTCGAAGCCGTGGGTGTGGCGCCACTGCACCACATGCGCGAAGGCTGAGGCCGGGCCCTCGGCGACGAGTTCGTCGGCGAAACGGTGCGGCGGATCATAGGCGACCGGATCGTGCCGGGCCACCCAGCGCAGGTTGCCCGGCAGTGCCAGTTCGGCGCGCCCGTCCTTCAGCGACCCCGCCTCGCGGACCACCCGCACCGGTTGCCACGGCGGCGCCAACCTGGTCAGGGCACCGGGCCGGGTGAACCATTCGAAGACGTCGGCCTGCGGAAAGTCCACGACAGTCGCCGATTCGAAACCCATGAGGCGGCAGTACCCCCGCCACACCGGCCCGAAACGGCCGGCCACCAGGCAGGCAGCGGTGCGGTTCTCACCGCAGAGGCTCACCCCACGTCGTCCGTTCCCGCAGCGCGGCTTTGAGCAGTTTGCCGCCCGCGTTGCGGGGCAACGGCTCGCCCACCACGGTCACATACTGTGGCACCTTGAAATCGGCCAGCCGTTCCCGGCAGTGCTCGATCACGGTCGGGATGTCGATGCCGCCGGGATCGGAGACCACGACCGCGCCGACCTTCTCCCCCATAACCGCATCCGGCACGGCGAGTACGGCGGCGTCGGCGACACCCGGCGCCGCGAGCAGGACCGCTTCGACCTCGACGCTGGAGACGTTCTCCCCGCCGCGGTTGATGATGTCCTTGATCCGGTCGATGATGTGCACCCGACCGGCATCGTCGACGCGGACCACATCGCCGGTGTGCAGCCAGCCGTCGACGATCGTGGCGGCGTCGGCGTCGGGGCGATGCCAATATCCGCCGGTGACATTCGCTCCGCGCACGACCAGTTCGCCGACGCCGGGCTCGTCACCGAGCGGGGCGATGCCGAGCTGGACGGACGGCACCGCGTAACCGACCGAATCGGCATGCTCGACGGCGTCCGCGTCGGGCAGCACCGTCATCAGCGACGCGGTCTCGGTCATGCCGTATCCGTTGAAGACCTGGGCGTTGGGGAACGCGTCCTTCAACGACAGCACCAGCGAGGGTGCGATCGGCGCGCCGCCGTAGCCCACCCACCGCACCGTGGCGGTGTCGGCACCGGCGAAGTCGGGGTGCCGCACCATCAGCGCGTAAACCGCCGGCACCGTCACCAGGAACGAAATCCGTTCCGCCGGTAGGGCGGCGATCAACTCGGGAACACCGAGCGCCGGCATGATCACCGCGGTGCCACCGAGATGGGCGGCGGTCAGCAGCTGGGAGTTGCAGCCGGTCACGTGGAACAGCGGAACCGAGATCAGCGTCCGCATACCCTCGCCGATATCGCGGGGCAACCCGATGCAGCGCACCATGTTCTCGGCATTGGTCACGAACGCCTCGTGCGTGGTGGGCACGCCTTTGGGGTGGCCGGTGGTGCCCGAGGTGTAGAAGATCGCCGCGATATCGGCAGCCGAAAGATCCTGCGCCACAACCGGTTCGCCGTCGGGAAGCGCTACGCCGGGTGCGAGGTCGATGCGTGCGCCCGAATCCGCCAGCACGAAGTCGACCTCCGGCCCGGCCGAGCGGATGTTGACCGCGACGACGATTCCGCCCGCCATCACCGTGCCCCAGAAGGCGAGCACCCAGTCGACGCCGGCCGGATAGCGCACCGCGACACGGTCTCCGCGTTCCAGTCCCGCCGCTCGCAGACCGCCGGCGACCCGGGCGGCACGCTCCCACAGCTGCCGATAGGTCAGGCGATCCGCTCCGAGTTCGACGACCGCTTCACTGCCGGGCCGCGCCTCCACGTGGGCGTGCAGCATATCCAGCAGTGTCGCCGGGAGACCGGTGTAGTGCGCGACACCGTCGCGCTCGGCGACCCCGGTTCGCGGAAAGGGATTGTCGCGGCGCGAAATCTCGATCACCGCGGGTTCGGTTGTCATCAGTGCTTCTCCTCGATCGGCCGCGTTCCCACCACTTCGCCGGCCGCGCAACACATCACGGCCCGCGCAGAAGCGGAACTCAGGCACCGAAATAGCGCCGCGGGTTGTGGACGAGCATGGTGTCGATCTGCTCGTCGGTGACGCCACGCGCCCGCAACGCCGGCAGCACGTCGTCGCTGATATGGGTGAAGTTCCAGTTCGGCACCGCGGCGGCCTTGCCCTCCTCGGAGAACCAGTCGATGAAGCACGCCGCGTCGTGGGCGAGGACCATCTTCTCGGCGTAACCGCGCTCGACCAGCCGCACCACGGTGTCCACGCGTTCCTCGAACGACAGCAGGACGTCGAGTCCGAATCGGTCCATGCCGAGGTAGGAGCCGGCGTCGGCGAGTGCGCACAGATAGTCCAGGTCGGTGCTGTCGCCCGAGTGCCCGATGACGACCTTGCTCAGATCCACCCCCTCCTCCGCGAGCACCTTCTGCGCGATCAGGCCGGACTGGTTGTGGACGTTCGTGTGCACCGTGATCGGCGCCCCGGTCTCCACGTGCGCCTGTCCGACGGCACGCATCACCCGCTCGACTCCGGGCGTCAGGCCCTGTTCCTCGATCGCGCACTTGAGGAATCCGGCCTTCACGCCGGTATCGGCGATCCCTTCGCGGATGTCCTTGACGAACAGTTCGACCAACGGCTCGGCCACGTCGAACAGCAGGCCGGGGCCGGTGTAGTGGAACTGGAACGGTACCTCGTTGTACGTGTAGAGGCCGGTCGCCACGATGATATTGATGTCGACCTGCTCATTGATCCGCTGGATCCGCGGAATGTAGCGACCGAGCCCGATCACCGTCGGGTCGACGATCGTGTCGATCCCACGTGCGGCGCATTCCCGCAACTTCGCGACGGCGTCCGCGACCCGCGCGTCCTCGTCCCACCGATTCGGATAGTCGGGATAGTTCTGCCGCATCTCCTCGCCGAGCACGAAAACGTGCTCGTGCATCAGCACCCTGCCCAGGGCGGCGGTGTCGAGGGGGCCACGGACGGTTTCAACGGTAGACATCGGATTCCTCGGGGTATCGACGATGAGCCGGACGGCTATGAAGATTGCCGGAACAATGTGATCCACGCCATCCAGTGTGAGACACTGCGCAAGTGTGTCTCAGCCTCCCGGATTCGTCAACCCGCTCGCCACAGCAGACGCCGGGTGCGCCGGGTCGGCACGGCGTGCCTCGGTATGAGGAGATGGTGGGCATGATCGCTACTTCCGAGGGACGGCGCGCCGTCGACGCGGCGACGAAGCTCTACCTGGCGGGTGAACAACTCGACATGTCGGTGCTCGCCCGTGACCTGGGCATCGGGCGCGCGACGCTGTACCGGCACGTCGGCAACCGGGACGACCTCATCGCGACCGTGCTGGCCGAAGCCACCGAACGCACCTACCGCAAGGTCTTCACCACCGCCACGGGATCCGGGGCGGCGCTCGTTCTCGACACCCTCGAACGGGTGATGAACGCGGTCGCCGAGTCCGAGCCGCTACGCATCCTCACCAGCCGAGAACCGGCACTGTTCATCCGGCTGGCGCTGCTTCCGGGCCGAATCGAATCGACGTCGGCGCGCATGGTCGCCGAACTGCTGGACGACGAACAGCGTCAGGGACATCTGACACTCCCCCTGGCCGCCGATGTCCTGGCCGAGGCCATCGTCCGCATCTGCGACGCGCACCTCTACGCACCCCTGCTCGGCGGCGATCGACCACGCATCGACACCGCGCTGGCCATCGTCGCCCTGCTCCTCGGCGAACGCCGGCAGTGAACGACTCCGCCGCGGTCACATATTGCTGTCGAGGGCCGGAACTCCGTCCGGCAACCCCGGCGCGCCCCTTCCCGCCGGCTGCGGTGGACAGGTACCGCCGAGTTGGTAGGCGGCCATGGAAATCGAACCGGCGCAATGCCCCTCGACGATCGGCACCAGCGGTTCGGTATCGGCCAGCCCCGCGATGTACAGCAGCGGCAGGTAGTGATCCGGGGTCGGAACGGCCGCCGCGAAATCGGGATGCGCGTCGAGAGCGGCGGCCTCGGTGGGTGATCGCATCAGCACCTCACGGGCCGCCTCGTCGAAGCGCACCGCCCAGTCGTACCCGGCATCCGGCTGCCGGAAATCGACCGCGCGCAGATTGTGCACGATATTGCCGCTGCCGACGATCAGCACACCGTCCGAGCGCAGCGGAGCGAGCTTGCGGCCGAGTTCGAGGTGGTAGTCCAGCGGTTCGAAGGCGTTGAGCGACAACTGCACCACCGGAATCGAGGCGTCCGGAAACGCGTGCACCAGCACCGACCAGGTGCCGTGGTCGAGCCCCCAGCTGTCGGTATCGCAGCCCACCCACTGCGGATGGGCCACATCGGCGACCTGTTCGGCCAGCTCCGGCAGGCCCGGCGCCGGATATTCGACCGCGAACAGCTCGTCCGGAAACCCGTAGAAGTCGTGGATGGTCCGCGGGCGCGGCATCGCGGTGACCGCGGTGGCGTTGGTGTACCAGTGGGCCGAAATCACCAGAATCGCGCGCGGGCGCGGCGCGGCACGCCCGACCGCCGCCCACGCCTCGGTGTACCGGTTGCGGTCGAGCGCGTTCATCGGATTGCCGTGGCCAAGAAATACCGCGGGCATCGGGTCCGGCGACATCTCGCACTCCTTCTGGTGGTGCCGACCCCGCCGGTGAGCTCAGTCGGCGGGCAGTTCGATTCCCTCGGCGGCGACCTTGGCGGCCACCTCCTCGGGGAAGATGTTGCGGAACAGGTACAGATCCTGACCGAGCCGCCAGCCCGGGGCCAGTGCGACCGCATAACGTTCGAAGTAGCCGAGCTGTTTGCCCATCAGCAGCAACTGCTGCGGGCCCGAGGCGCCCCGGCGTTTGCCGAATTCCACCAGCCGGGCCGCGACCTTGCCCATATCCAGCTTCGCCAGCTTGCCCGACAGCACCGGCGCCAGCGCAGTCGCCAGCTGGCGGCCGATGGTGGCGTCGTCACCGTCGTCGCCGTCGAGCAGATCCAGTTCCCGCAGCGCCCGCGCGACCGGGCGGAAGTCACCGTCGATGGCGCTGGCGTGGAACAGCGCGCGCACGAAGGCGCGCCACTGCGGCGTCATGGTGCCGACGATGCCGAAGTCGAGCATGGCGGCCCGGCCGTCGTCGAGCAGCCAAAGGTTTCCGGCATGTACGTCGCCGTGGAAAAGGCCGTGCACCACAACACTTTCCACCCATGCCTTGACCAGGCGGCGAATCAACAGCTCGGGGTCGGGGTGGGCGGCGCGGATGTCGTCGAAGCGGTCGAGGGGCATACCGCGCATCCGCTCCATGCAGAGCACGCGCGGGCCGCAGTACTCCCAGTACACCTCGGGGACGACCACACCGGTGTTGTCGCCGAAGGCGGCCAGATCGGCCCTCGCCTGCGCCTGGTTGCGGGCCTCGTTGCGGAAGTCCAGCTCGGCGACGGTGGTGTCGTACAGATCACGGACCACGCCTTCGGCATTGGCGATGCGGGCGTTCTCCGAGCGTTTGGTCAGCATCCCGGCCAGCCGGTAGGCGGCACGCAGATCGACGATCATGCGGCGGGCGATGTCGGGGCGCTGCACCTTCAGCACGGCCGGCCGGCCGTCGGCGAGAACGCAGGCGTGCACCTGAGCCACCGACGCGGCCGAGAGCGGTTCGTCGTCGAATTCGCGGAACAGCCGGTCGATGGGGGCGCCGAGATCGGCCTCGATCACCGCACGGGCGTCGGTGGCCGCAAACGGCGGCACATCGTCGAGGCAGCGCAGGCACGCGTCGGCGAGTTCGTCCGGGAACGCGGCCGGCGACGAGGCTATGAGCTGGCCGAGTTTGACGAACATCGGGCCCAGCGCCTCGAAACCGTCGACCGTGCCGTCGGCCATCGCGCGTCGCCGCTTGGCCGGGCGCAGACCTTCACGCAACACCCGCCGCGTCACCCGGCTGCCGATCGTCGTGCCGATCGCGGCGGTACGCCGGAACTCCGCGAATCCGAATTTCTCCAGCGCCGGTACCGGCTGCGGTGGAGTCGCCCCCGCGCCCGGTCCGGAGGCGGTCTCGGTGGCCGCCGCCGTCACCGCAGGACCCCGCCGGTCACCTGCTCACCTGCCCGAATCATTCGTTGCGACCGTCCCATCGTCGTTTCGTTCGTGCACAGTCTACGACTGCCGGGCCACCGTACCGGCCGGTGTGATCCGCTGCACCCGACCGTGTCCGGTCGCGGTGGCCACCGTCACGGCCGTGACGAGCCGGTTCACGGCGCGATGCCGAGTCCCGCGGCGAGGACCGGCCAGGAGCGCTTCAGCGCGTCCTGCCAGTAGCCCCACGAATGTGTGCCCGTGGGTTCGAAGTCGAAGGTCGCCGGAATTCCCAACTCCCCCAGACGAGTCGACATGTTGTGTGTACACCAGTTCACCGCGGCCTCGATCACGCCGCCGATCACGAGCTGATCCAGATATCCGCGCGGCCCGGGCTGCATATGGTCGCCGCCGTACACGTCGTACATACCGGGCACACCGGTGCCGGTGGAGATGAACAGATTCAGTCCCCGCAGCCCGTCGGCGTGCACGTACGGGTCGTTGGCCGCCCACATCGGATCGTCGTCGGGGCCGTACATGTTCCCCACATCGCCGCCGCCCCAGGTCTGCACCGCCATTTTGACGAATTCGCGGCCGATCGGATCACTGATCTGCGCACATCCCGAATACGCGGCCACCGAGCGATACAGTCCCGGAGCGGCGATCGGCAACTGCAGCACCGAGGTCCCCGAGGTCGACAACCCGGCCAGCGCATTGGCGCCGGTGGTGCGGTAGCGCCCGTCGATCAGCGGCGGCAGTTCCGCGGTGAGGAACGTCTTCCATTTGTACACACCGAGTTTCGGATCCGGTGCGCGCCAATCGGTGTAGTAGCTCCAGCGGCCCCCGACCGGCTGCACCACATAGGTCTGCTTCCCGGACAGAAAGCCCGCGACATCGGTATTTCGCTCCCACGTCGCCGAATCCTGGCCTCCCCCACCGCCGTTGAGCAGATACAGCACCGGCGCCGGTGCCTGGTCGTCGGCGGGCACCTGCACCTTCACCATGATGTCGGTGTTCATCGCCGCCGAATGCACCCGCAACTGTTCGGTACGCGGATCGAGCCGCCAGCTGCCGGTGACGGCCGACCCGTCCGCGGCGACCGGTTCGGGTTGCGCACCGGCGGGCGCGGCCCCCAGCACCGCGCCCGCCAGTACCAGAAC
>NZ_BDAV01000017.1 GCF_001612635.1 Nocardia africana NBRC 100379
GGGCGCGGCCCCCAGCACCGCGCCCGCCAGTACCAGAACAACGGGAATGATGCTGCCGCGCAGCACCTTTCCGAACATGAGAACTCCTTCGTGAGCTGACGGATCGTCGCAGGGACGGCGCCGCGGAGAGGACGAGGCCCGCCGGGCGATGCTGTGTGAGGGCATCGCCCGGCGGGCGCACCACCGTGGGTGTGTGCACTCCTGAGCGCGGATACGAGGCCGGCGTACCTCTGGGTCCGCGCCGGACCCCACGGCGGCATAGGGCCCGCCGGAACGCGGTGGGAATTCAGGGTTGCCGCGTTCCGGCGGGCAGGTCGGACGACTCAGAGCTTGCCGCCACCGCCCAGCAGCCACGGGTTGAAGCTGCAGGTCAGCGCCGTAGTCTGAGCCGGGTCGAGGGTGTTGAGGATGATCGACAGCACCCGCGGCGAGTACATCATCGTCAGGTGATCCGACAGATCCTGCTCGCATCCCTCCTGGAGTGTGACGTTCTTGACCGTCGCACCGGGCCCGGGCTGGAGGAAGGTCAGATCGTACGGCGTGGTGACCTCGTCGTAGCGGGTGCCGACCACCGTGTAGTCCACGCCCGGCATCGTGTCACCGCCGGCGTTGAGCTGATTGACGAAATCCGAACCGACCGTCTGCTGAATACCGGAGTGGCCCACGAAGATCTCGACCAGTCCGAGCACGTCGATGCCGAAGTTGTTGATGGCGCGGCCCAGTGCCCCGATGCCGTCGAGGGTCGTGCCGTGGTTGGTGGCGCCGAAGGTCATCATGTGATGCACCTTCGCCGCACCACCGTCGAACTTCAGATACCAGCGCGACATCGCACCACCCTGCGAATGGCCGACCAGATTCACCTTCTGGGATCCGGTCGCCGCCAGCACCCGATCCACGAACTGCGCCAACTGCTTCGCCGAATCCTGAATCAAACCGGTGCCGTTGGCGCCCGGCAGCACCGAACCGAGACCGCCGCCCTGAATCAGATTGGACTTGCCGTAATTGAAGGTGAAGACGCAGTAGCCGGCGTCCTTGATGGGCTGGCTGACGAAGGAGAAGTTGTCATAGGCGTTCTCCCACGTCCCGTGCACGAGCACCACCGGCTCCGGATGCGCCGTGGTCGGCTTGCAATTCCAGTCGTTGGTCCCCGGCGGGGCAACGTCCGGATGCAGGAGGCCGTATCCGAACGCGGCCAGGAACGAGCTCTGTGCCGGGCCGTAGCCGATGGTGTCGCTGGAGGTTCCACCCGAGGATCCCGAACTCGAGCCGGAACCGCCGTAGCAGTCACCGGAGCCGTTGCCCGAGCCCGCGCCACTGCCCGAGGTGCAGGCCGAACCGGTGCCGGCGCTGCCGGTGTCGGCGATCGGGTGGGCGGCGGGATTCTTCAGTCCCTGGTCGATGAAGTCGACCAGTTGCTGCTCCTGTTGCTGATCGTTCGACGCCACCGCCGGCTCGGCATCGGCGCCGACCCCAGCGAAGCCCGTCATCAACAGCGAAACCCCCACGACGACCGCGGCGCTCAGCGACCGGCGGCGGGTGTTTGGTCTCATGGGTGAACCTTTCGTCAGAACTTCGGCGTTCTTTGTTGCGATGCGCGACCGCGAGCCGCGCAGCCGAAACTGAACTCAGACGCTAAAGTCGCCGACGAGCCGCCGATACGGACGAAGGCAGTCTCTTCGGAATCTCACGAAGAGGCCGAACGGACCGCAGTGAAGTTACACAGCCGGGCGAATTGCCCGGCGACGGAGGAGCTTTCCCGATATCGGCGCAGTCACAGCAGCAATGTCGAATGTGCCGTGAAATATCCAGCGATACAACCAATTACGACGCAATCACGAACAGATATCGGATTCTCACTGGGAATTGTCCGTCCGGTCCGGTCCACGTGGGTACGTGGCACGGACCACGTCGACTGGAGTCCTGATGCCCGGCATTCGTATCGCACTGCGGCCCACTGGTTTTCGCATACTCGCCGCGGCCGCGCTGGCCGTCGGCGCCCTCACCGCGGTCGGGCTCCCCGCCGCCGCGGCCGATCCGCTCACCGATGCGTCCGGCGCCATCCAACAGCTGCGCGACGTGAGCGATCCGCTGCCGCCGCTGCCCGTACCGCACGGGCCGACCACCGCGATCGTGGTGCTCGGTTACGGACTGCTACCCGACGGCGGCATGCGCCCCGAACTCGTCGCCCGGCTGCAGGCGGCGCTCGTGCAGGCGGTGGTATCGCCGGCCTCGCCGATCATCGTCACCGGCGGAAATCCGCGCGGCGGCACCACCGAAGCCGACGCCATGGCCCGCTGGCTCGTCGCCCACGGCACCGCCCCCGAACGGATCCACATCGAATCACGCGCCAGCGACACCATCGAAAACGCCACCAACGCCGCGGAAATGATGCACGCGCTCGGCGCCGGCGATGCGGTGGTCGTCACCTCGGCCGACCACATGCCCCGCGCCGTAGCCGATTTCGTCGATGCGGGCGTGGCGGTGGTGGGCACGGTCAGCCCGCAGAATCTGCCGCCGGTGGTGCTGGAGGTGTTCGGGCCACAGCAGTGAATCCGGAGCAGCGGTGAATCCGGAGCAGCGGTGAATCCGGAGCCGCCGGCAGTCTCAGCGCGGACCCCAGGTCCGCGCGATACCGAGTCCGGCGGCCAGCGCATCCCACGCCGAGGGCAGCGCGGCGGTGAAATCCGGCCAGGAATGTGTCCCGGCGGGGATGTACCGCACGGTGGCCGGGATGTTCAGCTCGGCGAGCCGCGCGGCGAACCGTTCGGTGCACGTGCGCGCCCCCGCCTCCAGCACCACGCCTCCGCCCGCGGATCGCAGCGCACCGGCGATGTCGTGCGCGGTGGCGATCGCGGTCAGATCCGGTGGACTCGGCAGGCCCGTGGCCGCCGACAGATAGATCGGGGTGCCGCGCAGGGTGTCGGCGCCCAGATAACTGTCGTGGGCCGCCCATTCCGGCGAATTCGGTGGGCCCCAGAGGTTTTCGGGGTTCCCCCCGCGCGAGGCCACGGTGATGCGAGTGACGGCCTGGCCGACCTCGTCCGAGGTGGAATAACAGCCGCTGATGCCCGCGACCGCGCGATAGAACCCGGGGTGACGCTGCGCCAGCATCATCGCCGCCTGTGCGCCCATCGACACCCCCGCGACGGCCCGGCGCCCGTCGGCATGCAGATATTTCTCCACGATCGGCGGCAGCTCCTCGACGAGGAAGGTCTCCCAGCGGTTGAGGCCCAGGTTCTGGTCGTAGTGGTCCCAGTCGGCGTACATACTGCCGACGCCGTCACCGGGCAGCACCACGTCCACCGGCTTGCCGGCGAAGAAGCGCGCGGCATAGCCGTCGGTGAGCCAGCCCGAGGTCGCCGCACCCTCCACGCCGTCGAGCAGATAGAGGGTGGGCCGCGGTTCGCTCCCGGCGCCGTGCAGCACATCGATGGGCACCACCCGATGCATCGCGGCGGAGGCGACATACAGCCGCTCCCAGCCCGGCGCGCGTATTTCGCTGCGCACCAATTCCGTTCGCGTCACGGCGGGGTCGACCGCCGGCGGGGCCGGAGGCGGCGGCGCGGCGGGATCGGCGCACACCGGGGCGGCCGCCATCGCGCCGGCGGCCACGGCCAGGGCGGCGCCCAGCGCCGCACGGGTGATCACCGCCGCACCACCGCCGGACCGTCCGCGAACGCCGCTTCCCGGGCGCGCGCTCGTTCCCGCCGTTCCCGGAAGCGGTCCGCCGTCTTCTCCAGAGCGGCCAGGTAGGCGGCCAGTTCGTCGCGCGCCCGCTCCCCCGGACCGGTCAGGTCGGTGCGGTCGAACACGTGCCAATTGCGCAGCACCGGACGCAGCACCGACTCCAGATGCTGCGGCGGATCGTAGATGCCGTGGGCGGCCAGCAGCAGCGCGTGCCGCCGGAAGCCCGGCCGGGCCGGCCCGGGCATGCGGAAGCCCGTGACCGCCTCGGTGATCGCACGCATCATCGCGTCCGGTGCCAGCTCGAGGGCGGCCCGGGAGATGTTGCGGTAGAAAATCATATGCAGGTTCTCGTCGGTGGCGATGCGCGACAGCATCCGGTCGGCGATCGGTTCACCACAGGCGATGCCGGTGTTGCGGTGACTGATCCGGGTGGCCAGCTCCTGCAGTGTCACACAGGCCAACCCGCGCAGCAACCGCGGGGCCTCAGGGTCGGAGACGCCGCTGGTCGGCTGCGTCATCCGGGCACGCTCCAGCGCAACGGGATCCACCGCGCGGGTCACCACCAGGTAGTCGCGGATCACGAGGGCGTGGCGGTTCTCCTCGGCGGTCCAGCATCCCACCCACGTTCCCCATACCCCGCCGGCACCGAACGTGTCGGTGATCACACGATGGTAGGAGGGCAGATCGTCCTCGGCGAGCAGAGTGGTCACCAGCGCTACCCGCGCCACCTCCGGCAACGCCGATTGTTCGGGCTCCCAAACGCTTCCGCCCAGCGCCGCGAAATTGCGGCCTTGGCCCCAGGGCACGTAGTCGTGCGGATGCCAGGCGCGCGACTTGCGCAGATGATCGGCGAGACAGCGTTCGGCGACGGGCTCCAGCTCGTGCAGCAGGGCGCGATCGGTCACGGCGACGGTCACGCGAACTCCTCTGTGCGCGAATCGGTTCCGAGATCCAAGGCCAGCAACGCCAGGCTCGCCCGCGCGAGACCGTCCGGGCGGGCCAGCTCGATTCCGGTCAACCGCTCGATACGCCGCACCCGCTGCGCGACACTGTTCGGGTGAATCGCCATTCGCGCGGCGGTCGATTTGCGGTCCGAACCCGAATCCACATAGGCGCGAAGGGTTTCCAGTAGATCCGGATGCGCCCGCAACGGTCCGAGCACCGCCGCCAGATGCGCACGCGCCGGGCCGGGGCGGGTCAGCTGGTACTCCACCGCTACGTCGGCGATTTCGTAGAGACCCGGCGGGCGGCCCAGGGCGCGGACCAGTTCCAGCAGTTCGTGAGCCTGGGCGGCCAGCTCCGGGATGCGTGCGGTGGGACCGGTGACGACGGTCGCGGTCAGCGGTACCGAGGCCGCCGCGGACAGGACGTCCAGCGTGTCGGCGGTCAGTACCGGGGCGTCGATCCGGGTGGTGGCATCGGGGTCGTCCACCGGCACCAGCACGGTGCCGCCGTCGACCGACAGCAGTGACAGGGCCCGCGAACCCAGCACCGGCGCCAGGGCGCTCTGCAGCCGGCGCAGTTTGCGGCGCGCCACGGTCTCGGCATTGCGACGCGGATCGGATTCGCCGGGATGCGGGGCGATCGACAGCGCCACCACCTGATAGGCGGGCGCGACCGCGATCCCGGTGCGGCGGGCCAGTGCCGCGCGGCCGTGTCCGCTGAGCAGGGCGGTGACCAGGGTCTGGGCCGCGGTCTGATGATGCCGGGCCGCCGAGCGGTGTTCGTCGAGATAGGCGGCCGAGGTCGCCACCGTCACCGTCTCCAGCAGGCGCAGCGCCTGCTCGGCGTCGGCGAACAGCGTCTCGCCGTCACCGCGGCCATCGGCGATATCGCTGAACGCGCGCCGCACCGCTTCGTGGTAGGCGCGCAGCACGGTGTCGAGGTCGATGCCCTCGCGCGCCCAGGCGCCGGCCCGGCCGACCAATTCAGCCAGACGCGCGGCATCGGCCGGTTCCGGATCGGGTGCGGCGACCATATCGGCGGCCAGGGCCAGGCATTCACGCACCCCCGCGCCGAATTCGGCGGTGGAGTCGGAATGCGGCGCGGGCGCGTCGGTGCGCACGCTTCGGGTCAGAGTCGCCACCAGGCTGGGTGCGGATGGTGTCATCGGGTCGCTCCAGAATCTGTGCCCGCGCGAAGTGTGCCCGCCGGATGCCTTGGGGTGAGGGTGCACCCGGCGGGCGGTTCCACTGCTACGCACAGTGACCGCGTCGAGGAAGGGGTTGGAAGTCCTGGTGCCGCGGGTCGAGCTGTGCGCCGTGAGCGGCGGCTTCGAGTCGGGAGCCGCTCACCGGTGGCCGGTCCGGCGTCCGCAGTGCCGACCTCCTCTCCTTCCGGAAGGTGCGGGTGCGCCGGTTGCCGAACGCGGCACCGTCCGCGCAAAAACCGGTGCCGCGTTCACATCACGGTACGGCCACGGAATCGCCTCCAACCCGAAACACCGGCGATCCGATGACAATTCATGAATCGCAGCCGGGGCGGCTGGGGTCGCGGCACAAAGTGGCGCGACCCTGGCACGAGCGACCGAAGCGGCCGTTCAGCATTCGCTGGGGGCCCGCGCCCCCTGCAATCGCTGATCGACCCAGCTCATCGCCTCCGGATATCCCAGTCCCGCCGCGATGATGTGTTCGCCGGGCACGCTGCGATACACCGCCGCGACTCCCAGTGAGCACTGATCACGATAGAATTCGCGCGCCCCGGCGGCCGGAATCCAGAATTCCTGTTCGCCGTTGTAGACATACAGCGGCACAGCGGATTTCATGCCCTGCATCCGGGTCACCCGGTAGATGTCGCCGGCCAGTGCGCTGTGCAGCGGATCGGGGGTGTCGGCGGCGATATCGATCGGCAGTGACAGCACCCCGGGGACGGCGAACACACCGGCGCAGGTGTCCTTGAGCGGCGAGAGGGCCGCCCACCGGGCCAGATTGTTCATCCGGGCCAGGATTTCCGGACGCTCCCGTCCCACCCCGAAGGTGGCGGCCAGGAACACGCCCGAGGCGAAGTTGGCGTTCATGCTCTGCGAGAGGATCTGATAGTCGGCCGGCACCCCGCCCAAGGCCGCGCCGACGATCAGCGGCGCCAATTCCGGTGCGTAGGAATCGATCAGCGCCACCGCGCCGCGGGTGGCGATGGCACCACCGGAGTATCCGTGCATGGCGTAGCGGCTGGCGCCGAATTCCGCGGGCAGCGCCGCGCGCATCGCCCGGATCGCGTCGAGGACGGCGTGTCCGGCCACGAAGGGCTCGGCATAGGCCATCCGCGGTCCCTCGTGATCGGGAATCAGCACCGCGTACCCGCGCAACAGCGCCAAGTGGGTGGTGGGCGGGACGAAATCGGTGGTGCCGGTGTCACCGGAGAAACCGTGCGCGAGCGTGTAGCCGGGCGTACAGGTCCGGCCCAGCGCGTCGATGGGCAGGTTGTTCACCAGCACCGGCCGCGATCCCGGCCCCGTCCACGGTGCGGCCGGAATCGCCAGGGTCGCAGTCGCGTACGAGGGTGCGTCGTGGGCATCGGTGGTGCGGTACTTCACCTGCAGCGCCTGCCGCACGGGCACCACCAGCAGCGGTGCGGCGGTCGCCGTCACATCCCGGGTCGCGATCACATCACCGGGACGCAGCCCGGCGAGATCCGCGGGCCAGTCGTCGAGCAGCGGATCACCCACCGGCGAGGGCATGACGGCCTGCTGCAGCCGGGCCAGGTCGGCGGTGACACCGGTCTCCCCCGCGGCCGCCTGATCGGCCACCGGGATGGGCGGCGGCGGAATCACGACGTTGAGCCACTGCTGCAGTTGCGCGAGCCCCGGCGCCGGCGGATTCGACCGTGCCGGATCCGGATCCTGGGGTGCGAGCGGTTGCGCCGGCGGACCGGGTAAGGCGATCGCCGGTAACGGCAAGGCCGGCAAGGGAAGCGGCGGCTGGGCCGCTGCGGTACCCGCAACAGGACCGCAACCGATCAGCAGTACCGTCACCAGAACATGCCGTATTCGCATGGCGCACCCCACTAAAGCTCACCGCTGGTCCCCGTGCGCTGCCAACCCGAGTTCCGCGCTGAACCAGGTGGTTCGAGACTACCGGCGCGAATCCGGCTGTCCGGGCGGCGTGTTCGGATCGTGTGCGGCGCGAGTCCGCATCGATATCGAATTCGTGGCGCGCGAACGGTGTGGGGCCGGCGCGCTCAGCAGTTGCTCGGCACCGGCTGAGCGTGCATGCGGCCGTCGAGCCAGTTCAGCACCTGCGGCAGGCCCAGCACGGCCGCGGTGAGGTGGTCGGGCACCGGGATGGCCTCCGACTGGACCGTCACCCCGGCCTGGCACCAGCGCCGATCGGTATTGACGATCGAGTCCACCGGGATCAGGCCGTCGATGGGCGAATGCCATTCGAGGACCGGCATATTCGGCACGCTGTCGGTGTAGAGCTCGAGACTGTTGTCCTCGACCACCTTGCGCGCGACCGGGTCCTCGGTCATCGAGGTGGTTTTCGCGAACTCGCTCACCCCGTGCCCCGCACCCGCGGCCAGCAGTCCGTTGGTGCAACTGTTGGCCATCACCTGCCGCACCGCCATGCCCTTGTCGTTGAGCTGGTCCGACAGCGGGAACCGGTCCGGGTATTCGCGTTCCAGGCCGAGGCCGGCCGCCATCGCCAGGCCGAAGGCCGGATGCGAGCCGTATCCCAGGCCCTCCAGCATCTTCACCATGTTCATCGGCACGCCGCCGGCCGCGGCCCCGGCGATGCGCAGGTCCGGCGTGTAGACCGGCGCCAGCGCGGCCGCCCACGCGGTGGCCATGCCGCCGCCGGAGTAGCCGGCCATCGTCACCGGACTGTGTTCGAGTTTCAGATCGGCGGCGTGCTGCACCGCGCGAATGCCGTCCAAGGTGATCTGACCACCCAGACGTGCTGCACCGTAAGCGAATTGCGGCCCGAGATGGTCGGGCATCGCGATACTCCAGCCGCGCTGCAGCACCACGTTGTAGGCCGGCGCCTCGCGCACCATCAGATCCGGGTTCTTGGTGTAGAGCACGTGGGAGACGCCGCAATCGGTGCCCAGGCCATTGATGATGGTCTGATACGACAGCAGCGGGCCGTCGACCGCGCGCCTGTGCGGCGTCAGGACGGTGGTGGTCGCCGCGATCGGCTTGCCCTCGGAATTGGTCGAGCGGAACTTGATCAGCGTGATGTCGGTGTCGGGGAAGATGTCCAGCGGCGGTAGCGGTTTCGTCGCCAGCACATCGCCCGGCTTGTGCTCGGCGATGTCGGCCGGCGCGGCGTAGAACGGATCCGGGTCCGGTGCCGGGTAGATCGGTTGCGCCGGTGCGGAAGTCGTGGCGGCAGCGAACAGCAACAGACTGCCGGCGGCGACGCTCAGCGCCCGCCGGACCGCGGTGAGGCCCATGAGCCAAGAGATTATCGCGCGCGCGAGGCAACCCGAAATCGGCGCCGCCGGTCCTGAGAAATCACAAGTCCGGCGCGCGGCGGCCTGTGTTACGCGATGAATTCCGCACTGAAACCTGTTCGGGTTACCCGCTGGTACGTAGCTTCGTTCCTGCACCGATGCAAAGGAGCACGGCTATGGACATCTCCGAAACGGTCCCCGACGTCCCCACTCGCCGGATCACGGTCTACTTCGGTGGCACCGGCCCAGATGGCGAGATGGTGCTGGAATACGCCGCCACCCGCGCCGAAGCCTGGGAGTTCGCCGCCGCCGCGGTGCATTCCGGGCTGGCCGTCACCGTGGACGGCATGGTCCGGCCCGGCCTGCGACCGCTGCCCTGCCGCCGATTGTGGCATTGAGGAACCGAATCGCGTCCCGGCGACTGTGAGCGATCACAACGGCCCGCCGACCTGCTTCGATTTCCGCACAGACGATTCGCGAAGCACTCTCGGCCCCCGGCCCGCCGGTTAGCGTTATCCGCCGGAACAGATAGTTTGGGAGTAGAAGGAGTCAGTGATGACCGTCGACAGCTCCAGCAGGTCCAGTCTCACCTTCTCGGGACGGCCCATGTCGTCGCCGTTGAAGGATGTGTGGTCGCTGTCGCGGCACATGGTCGGCCACTTCGTCGAAAACGTCGCCCCCTGCGGCACCCTGCCCGGCGACGCCATCCACGGCGACATCACCACCATCACCCGCACCTGCCTCGAACTCGCCATCAGCCTCCTCGACGGCCGCGACATCCCCGAAAAAACCGAACGCCTCAAAGACGCCGCCGCCGCCTGGGCCCGCGAAGGCGTCCCCATCGACACCATCCACCACGCCATCCACGAAGGCTTCAAAATCGGCTTCGACCTCGTCGTCACCAACGCCACCACCAAAACCCGCACCAACACCGGCAACAGCAGCGGTAACGGAGACGGTGGCAGTGGCAGCGGCAGTGCCGGTGGCAGTGCCGGTGGCAGTGCCGGTGGCAGTGGCAGTGGCGGTGGCAGTGGCAGTGGCGGTGGCAGTGGCAGTGGCGGTGGCGGTGGCGGTGAACCCACACTCACCCTCACCCACACCGACTACACCAACCTCCTCCAAGGCGCCAAACTCCTCGTCGAAATCCTCGACACCATGACCACCGCCGTCTCCGGCGCCTACGTCCGCGAACTCCGCGCCGTCGTCTCCGAACACCACAACGCCGTCCACACCCTCACCTCAGCACTCCTCGGCGGCCACCCCACCAGCACCATGGCCCGCGAATGCGGCATCGAAATCGCCGACAACTACCACATCCTCGCCCTCCACATCCCCCCACACCCCGACCAAGCCAACCCCCACCTCGACCCCACCATCATCGCCCGCCGCAAACTCCGCCGCATCCAAGCCGCCCTCGCCACCACCACCCACACCACCACCCTCTCCCTCCTCTCCACCGACGGCGGCACCCTCCTCATCCCCACCACCACACCCACCGACCTCGACACCCTCATCACCCACCTCTCCCACGCCGCCCGCGTCCCCATCACCGCCACCACCACAACCACCCCCACCACCGACATCCCCACCGCCACCGACCAAACCCACCAACTCCTCGACATGGTCACCCGCCTCGGATCAATCCCCGGCCTCTACCGCTTCGACGACCTCGCCCTCGAATACCAACTCACCCGCCCCGGACCCGGCCGCGACCACCTCGGCACCCTCCTCAACCCCCTCGACCACCACCCCGAACTCCTCACCACCCTCCAAACCCACATCGCCAACAACCTCAACCGCCAACGCACCGCCCGACTCCTCCACGTCCACACCAACACCGTCGACTACCGCCTCAAACGCATCGCCCAACTCACCGGATTCGACCCCACCCAAGCCAGCGGACTCTGGTACCTCCGCAGCGCCCTCGTCGCCCGCACCTACACCACCGCATGAAAACGGCACCTGAAAACACAGGTGAAAGAACGCTGCCGACAGCGGCTGTGGAATGATCGAGTTCCCTTGCCAGAGCAGGGCATCGGGGGTAATTCTTCGAGGGTGACAGTCGATCGGGCGCAGACGTCCTCGCGCCGGCGCAACTGGGAACAACTGCCTGCGGCCACCCGTGCGGCGGTCGAAGCGGTGACCGGTCCGGTCGCACGGGCCGATTCGGTGATCGCCGGATTCAGCAGCCAACTCGCGACGGTCATCGAGACGGCCGACGGCCGGACCTTCATCAAGGGTGTGCCGCAACGAGATCCGGAGGTGTGGACCCAGCACCGCGAGGCCGCCCTGGCCCGTCACGTGACTCCGGTGGGCCCACGGTTACGGTGGCAGATCGCGGCCGGCGGGTGGGATCTGCTGGGATTCGAGTTCATCGCAGGACATTTCGCGGACTACCGCGTCGACGCCGATCTCACCGCCACCGCGGCCGCGATGTCCGCGCTGACCCGGCTGCACCCGCCCGCCGAGGTCGAACTCAAGGACGCCGAGGTCCGCTGGGGCGCCTATCTCGACGACGACGCCGACACCGCGGTTTTCGCGGGCGACGCCCTGCTGCACACCGACTGGAACTACAGCAACGTCATCATCGACCACGCCGAGGCCCGGCTTGTGGACTGGCCGTGGGCGACGCGGGGCGCGGCGTGGATCGACCCCGGATGCTGGATCGTCTGGCTCATCTTCGCCGGCCACGATCCGGCCGCCGCCGAGTCCTGGGCCGCGCAGGTCCCGGCCTGGCACCGCGCCTCCGAGCGCGACCTGCGCATCTTCTCCGGCGCGCTGGCCGCGGAATGGACGGCGACGGCCAACCGCAGCCCCAACGTATGGACCCACGGCCTGCGCGACGCCGCCCGCCGGTGGGCCGCCCACCGCGACCGTTGAGCGCCCGGCCGGACTAGCGGCGGGAACCGTTCGCGGCGGCGATCACTCCGTCGAGACGACTCGCGGTGATCTGGCGGGCGGCATTGGACACCGCGGTGATCATCGCACTGCCGAACGCGCCGTGCCGATCGAACAGGGTCGCGGTGCCGGCGGCGATTCCGTTGCGGCTCAAGTGATTATCGGCCTCGAGACCGATGTCGGCGCCGTCGGGCATCCGCACCAGGGCCAGCGTCAGGTCGGTGTTGATGAAGCCCACCCCGGCACTGGACCAGTTGGTCACCATGCTGGTCTGTTCGGCGGCCATCGCGGCCACCACGAACGGCGAGGGCCGCTCCCCGTCGACCACGTTCACCGGATGCTGCCAGCTGCGTTTGCGGCTGCCGTTCTCGTGTTCGGAGGGCACTCGCGACCAGTGTGCGGAATCGTCGCTGTGCCACAGCGGCGCATTCGGCACATCGGAGGGAGGCGCCACCTCGAGCGAGGGCGGCACCGGCGGCCGATCGCGGGTCCAGATATCGCCCGGCGGTTGCTCGGACGGCTGCAGGAAGACCACCGAGGCGCGTGCCGCGGGTTCGCCGTCCTGGGTCACGACCGCATCGGCGAGCCGGATGCGCTTACCGTCGCGCACGCGGGTCGTGGCGACCGACAGTTCCCGCATGCGCGCGGGCTTGAACAGGTCCACGGTCAGCCGCACCGGCACGAAGCCGTCGGTGGCGTGCTCGTTGTCCAGAGCCCGCGCGAGCAGCCCGCACAGCGCCGGCCCGACCACCTGATCGGCCGACCACTGGCTGGCCGCCATTCGGTTCGGGGCGAAGCCCTCGCCGTCCACCGCGAAATATCCGTGCGAGTTGTCCACCGCGCGTGCCTGTCTCCTCGGGCCGCCACCGGTGAGCACCGCGGGCGGCCACCGTCGGCGACAGCCCGCGCTCGCCGTCGGCGACTGATCTTGCTGGTCCAGGCAGATATAGCACGGCAACGAGAACCGGTTCCACGCCGGGCCCGCTGCCCGGGACACCACCGACGCGCTCGGCAGCGCGTCCGATCATGATCGGCGTGTCGTTCTCCGGCGCCAATACCATATTTTTTCGGCGAGAGAACCAGCCGTCCGGTCCGTGTGGAAACAGTGCAGCAAGCCACCCGCCCGCCATGGCCGGCGTGCCGGTCCGCATATCACCCCCGCTATGGGAATCGGCGCCGGAATTCCTGCCGGACGGAGGGCTCTCACACAGGTCGGCAGCAACCCGTCAGCAGCCGAAAACCATGCCCTGACCGGGGATTCGATGTTGCAGATGTGCTTGCATATGATCTCGCGGCCACCCTAGACTCGAGCTGCAAGGCAATGCAGGGGACTACCCGTGAGCCGTAGGGTGAACCGGAAGCCAATTTTCGCTGAAGGAAACCATGCGGCCTGGCGTCAGGGGCGTTCGTATGAACCAGCCAATGGGCCTCGGTCGGCTCGGAGTGATGGACAGGGACCGGACCGGGCATCACATTAATTCGCGGGAAACCGCAACATCTTTCGTCATCAGTGCGGTCGAGTCCACCGGTGCGGCCACACGCGACGATTTCGATATCGATCGCATCGTCACCACCGCGCACGCGATGGTGAACGATTGGGATTTCGACGCGATGCAACCGGAAGCTTTCTGGCGCATCGCATCCAGTTGCATCAAACAGTAGATCGAGACGGAAGTGGTAGCCGCCGACCCTCGGGTCGGCGGCTACTGCTGCCTTCGAGGCACCGAGACATCCCGGCGCCGGATCGGCTCTAGACAGAGTCGGACAGGTCGGCCGCGGCCTTCTTCATCATCTCTCGCGACCGCTCCGGCGGTTCGGCCTGCACACTGAGCCGATCCATGACCTGGCGGTAGAGCTCCAGGTCCTGCTGGCGATCCAAATACAGTGCGCTGGTGAGCTGTTCGAGGTACACGATATCGGGCAGTTCGGGTTCGGCGAAGCGCAGCATCGTGAACGAGCTGCCCGCCGCCGCATGGCCGCCGGCCGCATACGGCAGTACCTGGATGGTCACGTTCGGCTTCATCGAGACCTCGACCAGGTGGTCGAGCTGTGCGCGCAGCACCTGCTCACCGCCGATCGGCCGGTGCAGCACCGCTTCGTCGAGGACGGCCCACAGCGTCGGCGCTCCGGGGCGGTCCAGAATTTCCTGGCGCTTCTTGCGCAGTTCCACTCGGCGGGCGGCCTCGGCGTTCTCGTGACCGAGCGCCACCACCGAGCGGGTGTACTCCTCGGTCTGCAGCAGACCGGGGACGAGCTGACCTTCGAAGGTGCGGATCGACTTCGACGCGTGTTCCAGACCCAGGTAGGTCTCGAACCATTGGGGCAGCAGATCGTTGTAGCTGTGCCACCACCCCGGCTGGTTCGCGCGGCTCACCAGATCGAGGAACATCTCCCGCTCTTCGGCGTTGTCCACGCCGTAGAGCGTCAGCAGATCGCGAACATCGCGTTCCTTGAAACCGGTGCGCCCCAACTCGAGTCGGCTGATCTTGGCGTGTGAGCCACGGATGTGCTCGCCGGCCGCCTCACGCGTGATACCGGCGGCTTCCCGCAGTTTGCGGAGCTGTCCGCCCACCGCGATCCGAAGCGCTGTCGGACCGCGTTCGGCGACAAGCGAATCCACACGGCCGATCCGGACGGGCTCTGCCATCATGAGGTCTACTCCGATGCTCGACGATCACCGGCGATAAGGGTACAGCCACCGAGAGCAGCTGGTCGAACATCAGGTAAGCCTGCCTCGCCGCGTACCGACACCGCGTCGAATGCCATGCTACCGCCGCTCAGGCCAGATCGTCGAACTCTCCGCTCTTCGCGCCACGGAGAAACGCGTCGATCTCGGGACGGGTGTAGACGAGCACCGCTCCCTCGGGATCACGCGAGTTGCGCACGGCAACCAGGCCGTTGGACAAATCGGCCAATTCGACACAGTTCCCGCTCGGATTGCTGAACGTGCTCTTGCGCCACGCGGCTTCGGACAGGCGGCCGGCTGTGGTGGCAGTGGAATCGGTCATGACTGTCTCCAGGGTTCGTGGTGGCCGAGCTCGGCAGCAGTGGCCCGCACTCGGCGATCCGGATTGATCGAGCTGATGCCTATCTTCAGCTCTTGCATATGTTCGAGCAAATGTACTTGCATCTGAAACCGACGCTTTGAACGATAGCACGGGGGTTGGCTCGGATCGAGCCCTCCGGAAAATCACAAAAACCAAGGGCGACAAGGCCTTTTCCATTGACTCGTCATCTTTCGAACCGGCCTCCGGGCACCCGAGAACGGTGTCCGACCGGTCGGTTTCGGGTCTCTACCGGGGCGGATGGCACATTCCGCGCGGATCCGCACACCGGATGCGACCGTTTCGGTTACCGTCTCGCGCACCCGGCATCGGCAACCGCCGGACGGGACTCGAGCGTCGGAACCGGGAGCAGGAGGGAATCGGTGCCGCCAAGACAGCAGCAGACGAGCCGGGAACGTGAGATTCGGACCGATATCCCGCATACCGCGCGGATCTGGAACTACTGGATGGGTGGGCGCCAGAATTACGAGGTCGATCGCCGGGTCGGCAGCGCGGCAACCGAACTCGATCCCGGTATCACCGCCCTGGCGGCCGAGAGCCGCCGCTTTCTCCGGCGCGTGGTCGACCATCTCGCCGGCGACCTCGGGATCACCCAATTTCTCGACATCGGCGCGGGACTGCTCGCCACGGACAACACCCATGAGGTCGCGTGCCGGCGCAACCCGGCGGCCCGGGTCGTGTATGTGGACAACGATCCTCTGGTGCTCACCCACGGCCGGACGCTGCTGACCGATCCGCGAGCCGTCTATCTCGATGCGGATCTGCGCGAACCGGACCGGCTGTTCGCCCGTGCCGCAGACATTCTCGATCTCGACCGTCCGGTCGCGGTCATGTTCATGGGCGTGCTGGGCCACTGCGAACGCATCGGCGAACTTCGCGCGGTCGTCGCGGACTCGATGGCGCGGGTCTGCCGCGGCAGCTACCTCGCCTACTGGGACGGCACCACCGACAGCACAGATTTCGTCCGGATGTGCGCGACGTACGAAAACGTCACGGCCGTACCGTATTTCCCGCGCGACCATTGCGAGTTGCGCTCCATCTTCACGAAGCTGGAGTTGCTCGAACCCGGCTTCGTGCCACTGACTCGATGGCGCCGGCCGGCCGGCGAACCGGTGCCGACCGTGCCGGTGTCGGGCTACGGCGGGCTGGCGCGCAAACCCTGATCACCCGTTGGGGCACAACACTTCCGATCACCGACGAGTGTGCAGATGTACTTGCATTTGCTCCTTGCAGCGCCGTAAACTCGATCGCACGACATGGCCGGACCACGCCGGAGCAGGCAGGCCGGAAGCAGCGGGAGGCCGTGCCGAAAACGTTCGCCTCCGCAATCTTTTCGCCAACGGTCGAGGGCATTTCATGAACCAACTGCTCCAGCATTCCGGTACATGCGATCACGGCATATCCGAGCACCGCACATCCGGTGCCGATCAGGTCGGTGACTGCGCGACCGAACCCCGAGAACTCACCTACCCCCGCGCCCGGGCGATTCTCTACGCACACGACCGGCACCTGTCGTGCCGGCAGTGGATCGCGGCCGCGGCGTATCTGTCCGCCGGACTCGACGACGAGTAGAGCGCTCGACGCTCGGCACACCCGTCAAGGCGGCTGAACGCCTCGAAACCGGTCCCCGACACCGCGATTCCGTATCCACCCTCGCAATCGCCTGTCACCAGGATGAATACGCGCCCTACGATGGTGGTACCCGCACCACACCATCTTGTGGAACGAGGGCATCATGATCCTTCTCGCGATGCACGACGTCATAGTGGCCCAAGTCGGCAACCCGACGCCCGAGACACCTCCGGCGGCGGACAAACTGCTGAAGCTGGTGCGCTACTTCACCTGGTTCATGCTGCTGTCGGGGACCAGTGCGATCATCTTCGCCGGCGGCCGGTTCGCCTGGGAGAAATGGAACGGCGGCCCGCTGGAGTCACCGAAGATGGTGGCCGGCGCCCTCGTCGGCGGCTTGGTGGCGACCAGCGCCGGGACGTTGATGAATTCGATTCTGGCGCAGTGATTGCCGACATTCCGGACGATTCGCCCGGAAGGTGCGCATTCCGGGCCCCGCCCGCCCCAGTAGGCTGAACGCGGACCACCGGCGGATCCGGTGCCGTCCCTCGGTCGAGATGGGAGGCTCCGGTGGCCGGCAGGCGGACCGACACGCGGGACAGAATCCGCTCGGTCGCGATGGAGCTGTTCTCCGCGCACGGGTACGAACACACCTCGATCCGGGAAATCGCCGATCGGCTCGACATCACCAAAGCCGCGGTCTACTACCACTTCCGATCCAAGGAAGACATCGTCGTCAGCCTCGCCGACGATCTGCGCACAGGCATCGACGACCTGCTGACCTGGGCCGCGGACCAACCGCCCGGATCGGAGACCGGCCGCGAGATTCTGCGGCGTTACGGCACCGTGCTGCACCACACCGGGCGTGAGATGACCCGGTTCATGTACGAGAACCAGCCCGCGTTCCGCCGGCTCGGCGTGGGCTCGGTCCTGCGCTACCAGTTTCGCGCGGTCGCCGACGCGATGACCGCACCCGGCCACGAACCGCTGGCGGTCTTCCACGCCCGCCAAGCTCTGCTGGCCATCTCGTGGAGTATCGCGATGATGGGCGACGTCGACCTGACCGACGAGCAATGCCGCCGCGCGGCGGAGGATATCGCGCTGGCCATCTACGAACGGGCACAATGAGAGCCTGATGAAGGTCGGCCCGAGGACATCATGAATACACGCGTAATTCTCCTGGCCGCTGCGACACTCGCGGCGCCTCTCCTGATATGTGGGTGCTCCCACCACAATTCGTCGCCGGTGAGCCAGGCGGCACATCCGGTATCCATCGCCCATCAAGGCGCGCCCGCGGTCGGTCCCGGCCCCTCCGGTACCTACACCGTCGCCCCGCAACCGGCGCCGGGCACCTGCCATTTCGGCAAAAGCGCTGATGGACAGCCACTTCCGGATCCGCACTGCACGCCGGGCGCGATCAATCCGAAGGTCACGCCCGACACCGTCAAGTCGACGATCTGCGTCGGCGGATACACCCAGTCCATCCGTCCGCCCGCCGATATCACCGACCGGGAGAAGAAGGCGAACGCCGAGTCCTACGGTTACACCGGCAATCTGCACGATGCCGAATACGACCACCTGATCTCACTGGAACTCGGCGGCGACCCGAACGATCCGCGCAATCTCTGGGTCGAACCGCCCTCGCCCGACCACAAGGCCGGGTCCGGGCCGAACAATCCCAAGGATTCGGTGGAGAACAAACTGCATTCGCTGATCTGTTCCGGCGCGGTCGGCCTGACGGACGCGCAGAACGCCATCGCGGCCGACTGGACCACCGCGCTGGCGGCGGTCGGCCATCCGGACGGAAAGTAGGTCAGTTCACCGCGGATGCCCGGCGGCGCACCAGCCGGTTCACCACCGGGTATCCGGCACACACCACGACCGCCCAGACCAGGCCGACCGCCAGCGCGGTGCGGCCGCTGTCGGTCCAGAACAGCAAGACCACGACCAATCCGAGGAAGGCCAGCGCCAGCACCGACGTGACGGGCGCGCCGGGCAGGCGATAGTCGCTGGCCGGCAGCTGACCGCGCCGCACGCGGGTGCGGTAGATCAAATGGCAGACCAGGATCATGCCCCAGACGAAGATGATCCCGATGGTCGACACCGAGGTGATGTAATTGAACGCCTTGTCCGGGGAGATCAGGTTGACGATCACGCCGATCACCATCATCGCCGCCGAGAGCACGATGCCCGCGAACGGCACCCGGCGACTGCTCAGGCCACCGAGTGCGGTCGGGGCCTCACCACGCAGCGAGAGACTGCGCACCATGCGACCGGTCGAGTAGATGCCGGAGTTGCACGACGACAGCGCGGCGGTCAGCAGCACGAAGTTGATGATCCCGGCCGCCCCCGGAATGCCGATCTGCTCGAACACCTCCACGAACGGGCTGCGCCCGGAGTGGAAGACCCGCCAGCTCGACACCGACATGATCACGATCAGCGCACCCACATAGAACAGACCGATCCGCAGTGGAAGCGAATTGATCGCCCGGCGCAGGGTGCGGCGCGGGTCGGCGGCCTCGCCCGCGGTCACACCGACGAGTTCGACGCCCACATAGGCGAAGAGCACGATCTGCAATGCCAGTAGCGCTTGGCCGAATCCGTTCGGGAAGACCCCGCCGTCGGCCCACAGATTGGTCACCGTCGGATCGGGCGCGTGACCGAAACCGAAGATCAGCACGCCGATACCGATGACGATCATCGCGACGATCGCGGTCACCTTGATGGTGGAGAACCAGAACTCGCCCTCGCCGAACAGCTTCACCGAGATCAGATTCGCGGCGAACAGCACGCCGAGCACGACCAGCGCGGTGACCCATTCCGGGATCGCGAACCAGTACTTGATGTATTTGCCGGCGACGGTGATCTCGGCCATGCAGGTCGCCACCCACACCGCCCAGTAGGTCCAGCCGGTGACGAAGCCGGCGAAGCGACCGAGGAATTCGTGCGCGTATTCACCGAAGCTGCCCGACACCGGCCGGTAGGTGAGCAGCTCCCCCAGCGCGCGCATGATCACGAAGATCGCCAGGCCGGCGGCGAGGTAGCACAGGATCAGCGCCGGACCGGCCTGTTCGATGGCCCCACCGGATCCGTAGAACAGCCCCGTGCCGATCGCCCCGCCGATGGCGATCATCTGGATGGTTCGGGGGTTGAGGCCGCGCTGGTAGCCCTCTTCACCCGCGGACGCGAGGGCGGGCGCGTCCGTCCTCTCGGGTTTCCGGTCGGTCGTCATATCGCAGCACCGTACCGGGTCGGGGCCGGGGCGCGACCGGTGCAACCGTGCAGTGAACTAGTTCACAGTCCTTGCTCACCAATAGTTGTGCGCGCACAATCATTGTATGCCTACAACTGTTTCCGGGCTGACGCCGCGCCACAAGACGATCGTGCTGGTCACCTGCTGTCTGAGTCTGCTGATCTCGTCGATGGACGCGACCATCGTCAATGTCGCGATTCCGACGATCCGCAGCGATATGGACGCCCCGCTGTCGCGGCTGCAGTGGATCGTGGACGTCTACACCCTCACCCTGGCGAGCCTGCTGATGCTGTCCGGCGCGACCGCCGACCGCTTCGGGCGCAAGCGCATGTTCCGGATCGGGCTGAGCATCTTCGCGCTCGGCTCACTGCTGTGCAGCCTCGCGCCCGATATCGACATGCTGATCGGGGCACGTTTCATCCAAGCCGTCGGCGGTTCGATGCTCAATCCGATCGCGATGTCGATCATCACCACGGTCTTCACCGGCCGTATCGAACGGGCGCGGGCGGTGGGTGTCTGGGGCGCGGTGGTCGGCATCTCCACCGCCATCGGCCCGATGGTCGGCGGCGTGCTGATCGACGCGCTGGGCTGGCAGTCGGTGTTCTGGATCAATCTGCCGATCTGCGCGGTCGCGCTGGTACTGACCACGATCTACGTCCCCGAATCGAAGTCGCAGACGGCACGCGGTATCGATCCGCTCGGCCAGGTGCTGGCGGTCGTGGTCATGTTCACGCTGGTCTTCGGGCTGATCGAACATCGCCCGGCGATCTTCGGCCTCACGGCCGTGGCGCTGGCGGGATTCCTCTACGCCGAACGGCGGCATCGCTCGCCGTTCATCGATCTGCGGTTCTTCCGCAGCGTGCCGTTCGCGGCGGCCACCGTCACCGCGATCTGCGCGTTCGCCGGACTGGGCGCCTTCCTCTTCAGCGCTTCGCTGTATCTGCAAGGCGTGCGGCATTATTCGGCTGTGCATACGGGACTTCTCTACCTGCCGATGGCGCTGGCCATGCTGGTCTGCTCACCGCTGTCGGGCCGGCTGGTCGGGCGCTTCGGGACCCGGCCCTCGCTGGTCGCCGCCGGAATTCTGATGACGACGGCCGCGGCGCTGCTGACCACACTCCGGCCCGATACCCCGATCTGGCAGCTGGTGGTGATGTTCGCGATCTTCGGCGCCGGTTTCGGCGCGGTGAACCCGCCGATCACCACGGCGGCGGTGAGCGGGATGCCGATGGATCGGGCGGGCGCGGCCTCCGCGGTCGCCTCGACCAGCCGCCAGATCGGGGTCAGCGTCGGTGTCGCCCTGTGCGGGCTGCTGTCCGGGGCGGGATTGTGGTGGGTGGTGGCCGCCCTCGCGGCGGGCGTCGTGGTGCTGGGCATCGCCGCCAACACCGGATGGGCACTGCGCTCGCGCGATCGGGTCGCTCCCCTGCTCGAACACAAGGAGCCCGTCCGTGTCTGACGACGCGATCACCTCCGTTCCCGAACCGACGCCCGACGAGGTCTGGCGCGTGCTGACCGACGTGGTCAAGGACACCCGCGACACCTGGAAACGGGCGGTGGTCGATCGAACGGGCATGCCGTTCAGCAGATTTCGAGTACTGCGCCGACTGGCTCCCGGCCCGCTGCCGCTGAAGGAACTGGCCCGGGTGGCCACCATGGACGCGCCGGCCACCACCGTGGTGGTCAACGATCTCGAGGCGCGCGGTCTGGTATCGCGCGACACCGCTCCCGACGATCGGCGGCGCAAGCTGGTGACCATCACCGACGCCGGGCGGGAGGTACTCGCGCAGGCGATGGCCACTCCCGACCCGCCGCCGCCCACCCTCACCGCGCTGTCCGCCGAGCAGTTGCGCACCCTGCGCGATCTGTTGCGCCTGCTCTAGGCTCGAGTCGTGGCCGAAGAGACAACACCGGAGTGGGCGCCCGGCCTGTCGTCGGGCTTCGAACTGGGCACCGACGGCCCACGGGTGATCATGGTCGGCATCGACGGTTCGGATGCCTCCTGGCGCGCGACCGCCTATGCGGCCGGATTGGCCCGGCGTCAGAACTCGCTGCTGGCAATGGTTTACGTCCAACCCTGGATGGCCATGGCCGGCGCCTACGGCGTCGACGTCCAGGGCGCGACCGCCGAGATGGCCGAGGACCTCGCCCGCGAGGTGCGCGAACACGCGGAAAGGGTCAAGGACGTCTACCGCACCCGCTGGAAGTTCATCACCCGCCGCGGCGATCCGTTCACGGTTCTGGCCGAGGCCGCCGACGAACTGAAGGCCGACGGCGTCGTGGTCGGCGCGTCCGAGAAGGCCGGGCACCGAATTATCGGGTCGGTCGCGGTGCGTCTGGTGAAAGCGGGGCGCTGGCCGGTTACTGTCGTGCCCTGAGCTCCGTCGGCGTCCCGCTGTGATTGGGACGCGGCATCGGGGGAACCCGCCGGAACGAGACCGTTGAGGAAAGGGTTTTCACTATGTTGATTCGCCGCCTTGCCCGACCGCTGCTGGCATCGGTGTTCGTCGTCGACGGAGTCGACACTCTGATGCATCCCGAGCCACGGGCGCAGGCCGCCAGCACCTTGGTATCCCATGGGGAACAGCGTCTGCCGGATTCGGTATCGGCCAAACTGCCCGCCGATCCGGCGAAAGTGGTGCGGATCAATGCCATCGTCCGGGTCGGGGCCGGAACCCTGCTGGCGCTCAACCGCGCACCCCGGCTCTCGTCGCTGGCGCTGGCGGTCACCGTCATCCCGGCCACTGTGACCGAGCAGGATTTCTGGAACGAATCGGATGCGCAGCAGCGTGCCGCCAAGCGCACCGCCTTCATCAAGGACGTCGGCCTGCTCGGTGGCCTGCTCATCGCCGCCGCCGATACGGAGGGCAAGCCCTCGCTGGGCTGGCGGGGTCGCCGCGCCGCGCGCAAAGCCGCCGCAGCCCTCCCGTTCACCGCCGCCACCACCGAAACGGTGCGGGATCGCCTGCAGCAGCAGGCCGTCCGCGGCCGCGAACTGGCCGCGGTGGCCGCCGACAAGGGCGCCGATCTGGCCTCGGTGGCGCAATCGCGCGGCGCCGAACTGGCCTCGGTGGCCCAGTCGCGCGGGGGTGAACTCGCCGAGGCGGCCCGCGAGCACGGCACCGAGTGGGCGGAACTGGCCCGCAGCCGCGGCGCCGAGTTGGCCGGCACCGCTCTCGACCACCGCGGCGAGTGGGCCGAGGTGGCCAAGCGGCGCGGCGCGGATCTGGCCGACGCAGCCCGCGAACACGGAGGCGAATGGGCCGAGCTGGCCAAGCGCAAGAGCACTGAGCTCGCCGACGCCGCCGGCGATCACCGGGGCGACTGGGCCGAGATCGCGAAGCACCGCGGCAGCGAATGGGCCGAGGCCGCCCGCGAACACGGAGGCGAATGGGCCGAGGTCGCCAAGCAGCGCGGGTCGATCTTCGCGCGCCAGGCCCGCAAGCGCGCCGAGAAGGCGGCCGAGGCCGCCCGCGAGCGCGCGGAGACGGCCCGCGAGCGTCTGGCCGAAGCTCGAAACGGCAAGTGACACCGGCATTCTCACCGGCGCCCGATCAGGCGCCGGTGAGAAACGCCGTCAATTCCGCGGCCACGGCCTCGGGCTGATCGAGCATCGACAGCACGTAGGCGTCCTCGATTTCCACCAACCGGCCCGCGGGCAGGAGTTCGGCGAGGCGGCGCCCGTGCTCGCGCGGCATCGGCGCGGCCGCCGGGGACCACAGCACCAGAGCGCGGCCGGGAAAGTTCCGCAAGGCTTCGGTATCGGCGATCAGCTGCGCGGCCGGTGGCAATGCCCGGCCGTATTTGCGCACATCGCGGCCGATAGCCGGATTCCGCAGGGCGGGTTCGGTCCAGCCCCGCATCAGATCGTCGGGGACCGGATAGCGCGCCATCTGCCCATAGATCAGCGACGAGCGGCGCAAGAACCCGATCCGCAACTGGCGCAGGGCGATCGGTAACGCGCCCGGAACGCGCAACGCCAGCACGGCCAGCTTCCCGGGCAGTCCGGGCGGAAAGTTGTCGAAGGCCTCGCACGGCAGCACGACGAGCTGCGCGACCCGCTTGTCGAGGCCGTAGGCGGTGAGGAACAGACCGCCGCCCCAGTCGGAATGCACCAGGGTCACGTCGCGAAGGTCCAGCGCGTCGAGGAAGTCGGCGAGCACCACGTTCTGCCCGCGCATACTCAGGTCGGCGTCCGGCCGCATCGGTTCCGGATGCGAGCCGAGCGGCAGCACCGGCCGCACATAGCGAAAACCGCTGGGCAGCAACGGCATCACGCGGTCCCACACGGTGTGGTCCATGAGCAGTCCGTGTAGCAGCACGACCGGCGGCCCCTGCCCCTCCTCGACGTAGTGGATCGGCCCGGCGGGAACTTCGACGACCGGCATACCTGCCACCTCCGCATCGCAATCGCGCGGCCACGCCGAGAAAAGACGCGTCCACCTGCTAGAACATTCGCTCTAGAGCGTGTGTTCTAGTATGGGAGGATGTCCGAGACCGTGTCAACCCCGACGGCTGAGCGCATCGTCACCGCGACCGCGGAACTGATGCGCCGCCAGGGCTACGGCGCCACCAGCGTCAAACAGATCACCGCCGCCGCCCGGGCCCCGATCGGGTCGCTGTATCACCATTTCCCGCAGGGCAAGCAGCAGATCGCGGCCGCCGCACTGCGCACCAGCGGCGCCGCCTACATCCAGCTGCTACCGCTGCTGATGGATCCGTATCCGGACCTGCGCGTGGCGGTGAGGGCCGCGTTCACCGCCGCCGCGGAACAGATCGAGCAGTCCGGCTGGATGAACATGTGCCCGGTCGGCACCGTCGCGGGCGAGATCGCCGACAGCGAACCGGCGTTGCGGGAGGTGACCGCCGAGGTGATGCAGTCCTGGATCGACCAGGGCAGCGCCTACTTCCGGGCACGCGGACTGTCCGCGCCCGCGGCCCACACCTTCGTGATCGCGATTCTGGGCGCTCTGGAGGGCGCGTTCATTCTCAGCCGCACCCTGCGCTCGACCGCCCCGATCGAATCGGCCGGGCGAGCGATGGCCGCCTACCTCGACACACTCGTCGAAACCCGGTCCCCGGCCACGATATCCGAGGGATGAGACAACCGCTCAGCCCACGCTGAACTCGGCCGTGGTGCCGGTGAACGGGATGGTGGCCTCGCCGTCGCGGCGGTCACCTCGGTATTCGATGCGGTAGCGCCCCGCCTCCGCATCGGCGGGCACGGTCCAGTGGATGGCGACCCGCGAGGCCGCGGGCTGCCCGGGCGGGCGCGACCAGTGCAGTTCGGTGCACCAGTCGTTGTCGTCGAAGACCGCCCGCCACTGCTCACCCTCGGCGCGCTGCACCTCGAAATAGCTTCCGCCGGTATGGAAGTCGTTGGCCGGGTGCGCACCGCAGAACTCGGCCGTCACCGTATCGCCGCGAGAGTAGCCGGGCTTCGGCGCGGTGATCACCTCACCGAATGCGCGCCCGGTCATCGGCACATCGGCCGGTACCGGCGGAAGGAGGTTCGGCTGCACGCCCGCCGTCCAGTCCAGCGGGGCCGGACCGCGGCCGAGGTCGACGCGGGCGGCCACCGCGCGGGCCAGGCGATCGAATTCCTGCACATAGGCGGGCAGAGTCCAGCGGCCGAACAGCGTTTCCCCGCCCTCGTACTGCTGGGAGGCATATTCCTCCGGCGTGGTCACGTAGCCGCAGTAGCCGTTCGAATAGCCTTGCAGCAGCACGTTTTCCAGCGGCACCGACAGTGCGTGCGCCACCACCCGCCGGATGCGCAGCCCCGAGACCACGGTGTATTCCGCCGGCCCCGACGCGAGCACCAGATCGCCGATCCGCAGAATCTGGATCGGCACCGTCAGCGGCACCCACGGGCGCGGCGGCAGCACGCCCAGCGGCGCCACGATCAGCTTGGGCGCCTGCACATCCCGCATCCACTGCTCGACGGGTCCGTCCAGTCCACCGAGCGCCGCGACGACCGGATCGGCATTGCCTTCCTGCAGGAACGACAGCTGCGTCTTCCAGTTGTCCTCCGAACTGGTCGCGGCGGCCGCGGCGCCCATCATGGCGGGCGCGGTGCGGGCCGGTTTACCGTCGGGTGTGTAGGACCCGTCGATGGCGATATCGGCCATGTTCAGATAGCGCAGCGCGGCGTCCACTCCCCCGCTGCGCATCGGCCGGGCCGCATCGAAAGCCGCTCGGCCCGCGCGGTATTGGCGTTCGCCGATGAGAGAGCAGTTGAGCCGGTTGTCCTCGGTGGGCCCGGACGGATGCCACGGCGTGAGTCCGATGTTCGGCGTCATGTCACCGGCGTTGGTCTGCGCGAACGCCGCGATGAAACCGGGTTTTCCGGCGCCCGGCCGCACCCCCATCTCGTCGTGCTCCCAGCGGTAGCTGGCATAGCCCTTGTTGTCGGCCGAGATGAGCGTATTGGCGTCGGTGAGCGATGTGCCGTGCGTCGCGAACCAGGTGATCGCGCCGATGTCCTTGCCGCCCTGCCGCAATCGCAGCACCGTCACCTGCGGATCGATGGCATTCGGGAAGGCGGCCTTGTCGTCCGGCGGATTCAGGTCGAAGGCCACCCGGGAGCGGTTGGCCGAGGCGTCGTGCAGTTCGCCGTGACCGAGCGACAGTGAGCCTGGAGCCAGATTCTCGTGCGCCGCGACCAGCGCCGCGACGATACCGTCCACCTCGGCCTGGTGGGAATTGTTCTGGAAGCCGTATGCGGCAAGGGAATAGGCGTATTCGCGAGCGGTGCCACCGCAGGAATTGTGGTTGTGGGTGGCGTTGAGGTTGACGTTGCGCTCGGTGTACAGCGCACCGAACCGCTGTGCCAGCCGCTGCATCACGGCCAGATGCACCGACTGGAACAGGCACGCGATATCCGCGTTGACGAAGGCCACCCGCTCGCCGCTGGCCCGGTCGACCACGATGTAGGCGCGAGCCCAGGTCCGCATGAGCAACCCGGTCGCGACCTGGTCGAGTTCGGAGTAGCCCATCATGCCCTGCCCGGCGACCGCACCGGTGACATCGGCGATGCCGGCGCCGACCAGATATCCCGCCTCGTCGCCGGTCACCCGGATCGGTGCCGCCCCCGCGGAAGCGGTGGCCCCCACTCCCGCGGCCACGGCCGCGGTCACGGTGCCGGCCAGCATCGATCGCCGGGTAAACGTCACTGATCGCTCCTTCGATTCCGGCCGCCACGCTGCGACCGCCTCCTCCAACCGTGTGCACCGGAGATTACTGGTCACTCGTCCAGTACGCCAGCCCCGATTTCGTGGCGAGGGCCGTGCTACTCGATGGACGCGGTCAACGGCAGCGCGATCACCGACGTGCCGACGTGCACGGTGAAGGGACCGGGTTCGGTATCCCACCCCGCGTCGGTCCAGTGCTGAAAGGCCCGCTGCGGCAGGGTAATTCGCACCCGGCGCACCCCGCCTGGTTCGGCGGTGACGCTGGCGAAGGCGGCCAGCCACCGCACCGGCCGCTCGATGGCGCTGTCCTCGCGGGACAGATAGACCTGCACCACCTGCTTACCGGTCCGCTCACCGATATTGGCCACGGTCACCTCGATATCGTGGCCGTCCACCGCGAGATCGCTCAGTTCCCACACGGTGTAGCCGAGTCCGTGGCCGAACGGGTACGCCGGCTGCACACCGGCCCGCAGCCAGGCGCGGTAGCCGATGTGCACGCCCTCGTCGTAGGTCAGGGTGCCGTCGGCAGCCGGGGTGGTGTCGCGGACCGGCACGTCGGCGAGTTCCTTCGGCCAGGTCGTCGGCAGCCGGCCGCCGGGTTCGGCCGCGCCGGTCAGCACATCGGCCAGTGCGGCGCCGAATTCCTGACCGGGAAACCAGGTCAGCAGTACCGCGGCCACGTCGTCGCGCCACGGCATCTCCACGGGCGCACCGGAATTCACGACCACTACCGTGCGCGGATTGACCGCGGCGACAGCGGCGACCAGGTCGTTCTGGCGGCCGGGCAGCGCCAGCGTGGTCCGGTCGCGGCCCTCACTCTCCAGCTGTTCGGTGGTGCCGACGACCACCACCGCGACCTCGGACCGGCGCGCGGCCTCGACCGCCGCGGCGAATTCCTCTTCGGGTGCGCGTTCCGGCCGCGCCACGACCAGTCCGGCGCCGAGAATCATGCCCAGCCCGGCGGTCGCCGACGCGCCCGAACCAACGGTGATTCGGACGTCGACCTCCTGACCGGCCGCGAGTTCGCGCTCGACCCAGCGTTGCGGCGGATCCAGCAGTGCGGCAACGGGATCCGATCCCTCGAACGCGATGTCGGTGTCGATCACGGTTTCGCCGTCGAGCTCCACCACACAGTGCCCCAGCGCCGCGACACCGAGCCGCCACTCACCCGCCACATCGGCGCGCAGCCGCGCGCGCAGTTCGATCGCCGACGCGGCGGCCGCGTGCGGGTCACCGAACAGCACCAGCCGGCCCGCCGTGCGGTGCTGGGTGTCGAGGACACGCTCACCGTCGAGGTAGCGCAGGCACAGTCCCGGCGTCTCGGTGGCCGGGTCGGTGACCAGCTCCAGCGGCACGGGAATCAGATCGTCACCGGTGCGCACACCCGGTGTGTGGGTGACCGGCAGCACCGCCGACAGCCCCTCGACGGGCGTGACGGTGTGATCGGGGATCACGGTCGCGCTGCCACCGCCCATGTACCGCGGCTGCGCGGCGGCGGGCCCGAGCAGCGCCACCGAGGTCTGCGGCGGCAGCGGCAGCACACCGTCGTTGTGTACCAGGACCATCGCGGCCGCGGCGGCGCGGCGTACCAGATCGTGGGCTTGCGCGGCGGTGAAGTCCGGCACCGGGTCGGGCTCGCCGGGCGCCAGGGCGCCGACGCGATCGGCGAAACGCAGGATGCGCCGGACCTTGTCGTCGATCGCGGACTTCGGCACGGTGCCGGCCGCCAGGGCATCGGCGAGGGCCGAATCCCACAGCGGCGACGGGCCCGGCATGGCCAGGTCGGTGCCACGCGCGGCGCCTTCGGTACTGCGCACGGCGGTCCAGTCCGAGACGACCACACCGTCGAATCCCCAACTGCCCTTGAGGGGTTCGTCCAGCAGCGGCGATTCGGTCATGGTGATGCCGTCGACGCTGTTGTAAGCCGCCATCACCATCCACGCGCCGGCCTGCACCGCGCGTTCGAACGGATACAGGTACAGCTCGTGCAGGGCGCGCGCGGCGACGCGGACATCGACGGTGAAGCGATCGGTCTCGGAATCGTTGGCCACGAAGTGTTTCGGGCAGGCGGCGACCCCGTGTGCCTGCACCGCACGCACATACGCGGCCGCGATCTCCGCGGTGAGCATCGGATCCTCGGAGAAGCATTCGAAATGCCTTCCGCCGAGCGGGGATCGGTGCAGGTTCACGGTGGGCCCGAGGACGGCGTAGACGTTCTTCTGCCGGGCCTGCGCCGCGATCAGGGCCCCGATCTCGGTGAGCAGGCCGCGGTCCCAGGTGGCGGCCAGCGCGGTTCCCGACGGCAGGCTGACCGAGGGATCGCGTTCGTCCCAGTTCTCGCCGCGCACACCCGACGGCCCGTCCGACACCGGCATCTCGGCGAGGCCGATCGCGGAATCCCCGGCCAAGCGGAACATTCCGGCTCCGGAGATGAGTCGTAGTTCGGCCGCCGGATCCAATTGTGTTGCCAGCTGCTCGATCCGGTCGTCCATCGGGTGCCCCGTTTCGTCTCGACTGCGCATCGGCCTCGACGCTACGGGATATCGGCGGGTCGGCGCCGTATCGGCCGCCGCGCGTCGGGGCTACCGCAGCCGTAACCGGACCATCGGCAGCGTGTCGACCGGCGCGCCGGTCGCTCGTTCGATCACGGCGCGCAGATTCCGCCAGGCCTTCGGGTGCTCGCGAATGTAGTGCGCGAGCGCCGTGGCCGATTCGGCCTCGGTCATCGGCGTGGCCGTCGCGGGCACCGCGCGCCGGGTGCCCACCCACAGCCGGACTGACGAGTCGGCCTGGATGTTGCGGTACCACTGGGCGCGCGTGCCGAAGCCGGACACGATGACGTACTCGCGCGGGCCCGGGTGGTCGACCACCTCCAGCACCACGTGCCGCTTGGCGCCGCTCGTGCGGCCGATGTGTTCCATCATCAGCAGCCGTCGTCCGAAGACGAATCCGAGACCCGCGCGGTACAGCCCGATGGGCGCGCGGACCAGTGCCCGAGTGTGCAGCGCCCGCGCACCCAGCCCTGCGGCGAGGTCGGTGAATGCCATGGTGGTCTCCTCCTAGTCGACGGTGGGTCGGGGCCGCTCGTCCCCGGGGCCGACCCGGACGCCCGCGATCCGCAGCAGCGGCGGCGCGAGGTCCAGCTCGCGCAGTCCCGGATCGATGAGCCGATGCAGCACCAGGCCGTCCAGGGCGGCCACCAGCACGACCGCGGTCGCCTCCGGATCGGGGACGGATTCGTCGGCGCGCAGCCGGGCGGCGATCGTGGCGCGGAATTCGGCGAGGACGGTGGCCAGGCCGTCGCGCAGCCGTTCGTGCCGGGTGGCGGCGAGCAGCATCTCGCTGAACACCCGGGTGTCGGCGCTCGACTCGTCGTAACCGCCGATCAGCGACAGCAGCGCGGTGATGCCGGTCGCGGTGTCACCGAGCAGGTCCGCGGGGACATCGCCGACCAGCCGCCGCATCATTCGCAGCGCCGCGTCGATCAGCAGATCATCCACCGAGCGGAAGTGATAGTGCACCAGCCCGGCACGCACCCCGGCCCGTTCGGCGACGAGCCTGGTCGTCACCGCTCCCCAGCCGCGCTCGGCGATCAGCTCCGTCGCGGCGTCCATCAGCCGGGCCCGTGTCTCGCGGCCTTGTTGTTCCGCGGTGACCATCGCTGCTCCTTGGACGTTCGCCTTGGGCGGATGACCAAACCATAGCGCGGCATTGAGCCTGGTCACAAGAGGCCGTCGACTTACCGCACGCCACGCTCGGCGGAGTTGGTCCCGGGTGAGGACGGTGTGATAGGGAATTGTCGTGTCATGCCCCCCTTCCGTTCATCCCGACTACACCGCCGCGCCGCCATGCCCGCGACGATGACGGAGGCGGCCGTCGATCGCGCGCGAGCGCTCGGCTATCGCCGGGACCTGGACGGACTACGCGGACTGGCCATCGCGCTGGTGGTGGTGTTCCACATCTGGTTCGGCCGGGTGTCGGGCGGGGTGGACATCTTCCTGGTGCTGTCGGGCTATTTCTTCACCGGATCGCTGATACGCCGGGCCGAATCCGGAGACGTCGGCATCGGCCTCACCCTGCGGCGTACCGCCCGCCGGCTGCTGCCCGCGCTCGTCACGGTGCTGGGCGCCGTCGTGGTGGCGACCGTCACGCTGCGGCCGTACACCCAGTGGGGTGATCTGGCCGGCCAGACCCTGGCCTCGCTGCTGTACTACCAGAACTGGCGGCTGGCGACGACGTGGTCGGACTATCTGGCCGCCGATCCCTCGGTGAGCCCACTGCAGCACCTGTGGTCGATGTCGGTGCAGGGGCAGTACTACCTCGCGGCCCTGCTCGTGGTGGCCGGCACGGTGTGGGTGTGCCGGCGCCTCGGGCGCGAGCGGGCGATGCGACCGGCGCTGGCCGCTGTCATCGTGGTCGCCGCGCTCGCCTCGTTCCTGTACGCCGCGCAGGGTTCGGCGACCCATCAGGGCTGGAACTACTACGACAGCGCGGCGCGGGCCTGGGAACTGCTGGTCGGCGCCGGATTGGCACTGGCCGCCGCCTCGCTGCGCGTGCCGCGGATACTGCGCGCGGTGCTGGCGGCCGCGGGCCTGCTGGTGGTCGCGGTGGGCGGCTGGATCACCGACGGCGCGAATCAGTTCCCGGGGCCGCCGGCGTTGCTCCCGGTCGGTGCGGCGGTGGCGTTGATCCTCGCCGGCGCCGGAGTCGGCGCGGAGGAACAGCCGCAGCTCATCCGGCTGCTGGCTTCGCCTGCCCTGGTCCGGCTCGGCGATCTGGCCTACTCGCTGTATCTGTGGCATTGGCCGTTGCTGATCTTCCTGCTCGCCGAACGCGGCGGCGCTCGCGCCGGGGTGAGCGGTGGCGCGGCGGTGATCGCCGTCTCTCTGGGTTTGGCCTATCTCACCCACCGCTATATCGAGCAGCCGCTGCGCCTGCGCCCCCGGCAGGAGACGGACGCGCCGGCGTTCGGGCCGCGGTATCGCCGCACCGCCGGGGTCGCGTTGTCGGTGACCGCGGCGGTGGTCGCCTCCGCGGCGGTCACCTGGAGTGCGGTCGTGCAGACGCATCCGCCACGGGCGGTGGGCGCCCTCGACCCGGTGCAGTATCCCGGCGCCGAGGCACTGGTCGGCGGCGCGTCGGTACCGCAGGCGCGCATGCGGCCGACGCTGTACGAGGCGCCGGCGGAACTGCCCCGCCCGACCGTCGACGGATGTATCGCCGATTGGGATCACCGCGAGGTCGTCACCTGTACCTACGGGGCGGCCGATGCCCCGCACACGCTCGCGGTGGTCGGCAACTCCCATGCCGAGCACTGGATGCCGGCGCTGCAGCAACTGGCCGAGCAGCACCATTTCAAGATCCTGGTGCATCTGAAGATGGGCTGCCCGCTCACCCTCGATCAGAACGCCATGTACAAGGGCGAACCGAATCCGGACTGCCGCGACTGGTCGCGCGACGTGATCGATCTGCTGGGCACCGAGCGGCCCGAGTGGGTGTTCACCACCGGCACCCGCCCGGTCGACGCGGGCGGCGACGAAACCCCGGCCGACTATCAGGACGTATGGAAGGCGTTGTCCGACAAGGGCATCCGCGTCATCGCGATCCGCGACACCCCGTGGCTGCGCCGCGACGGTGTGCGCTATCGCGCCATCGACTGCCTGGCCCGCCACGGCGATCGGATCAGCTGCGGCATGCACCGCGCCGACGCGCTCTCACCGGTCAACCCGGCCCTCGACGCGGCCGCCGCCTTCCCGAACGTCTTCCCCATCGACCTCACCGACGCCGTCTGCGAACGCGACGTCTGCCCGGTGGAGATCGGCAATATCCTCGTCTACCACGACGAACACCATTTCACCGCGAGCTATGCGCGGTCGCTGGCCCCCGAACTCGGCCGGCAGCTCAGCCCCCTGCTGGGTTGGTGGTGACCAGCGACGCCAGCGGTGGACGCTCGGCCGACGACACCGGACTCGTCACCCGCCGCCACCCCGTCGCCTCGGGCCGGAACTGGGTCAGCCCCACCCCCGAATCGGGAATGTCGAGGCGCGCGAGCAGTGTCGCGATGATCTGACGGCTCATCACGGCCAGTTCGTGGGTCGGCCGATTGCGATGGATGCGGACGCCGAGGTCGACCTCGTCGATGGCCGCGCGCCCGTACCGGTGCAGCGTGTCGAGCAGGATCCCGATCTCGACGCCGTAACCGGGCGCGAACGGAATTGCGGTGAGCAGCGCGCGGGTGGCGGCGTATTCACCGCCGAGCGGCTGCCGCACATCGGCCACCTCGGGAGCGAGCGCGGTCAGCAGCGGCCGGGCCACCAGCTGGGTCACCCGCCCGCCGCCGTCGGTGTCGCCGTGCGGATCGTCGCCGAGCGGACGGCGATAGAACCCCTTCACCAGCTGTATGCCCGGATCTCGCAGCAGCGGCGCCACCAGCGCGGGCACGAAGCCCGGGTCGGGATCGTGCAGGTCGGCATCGACGAACACGACGATATCGCCGGTCGTCACCGCCAGCGACCGCCACAGCACCTCCCCCTTGCCGGTCCGCACCGGCACCCCGGGCAGCGCCTGCTCGCGGGTGTACACCGCGGTCGCACCGGCGGCGCGGGCGCGGGCGATGGTGTCGTCGGCCGAGCCGGAGTCGACGACGACCAGTTCGTCGACGAGTCCGCCGACCAGATCCCGGATCGAAGCGATCACGCCCGCGACGGTGGCGCGTTCGTTCAAGGCCGGGATCACCACCGACACGGTCCGGCCGCCTTCGGCCCGGATCAGGTCGCGCGCACCGTCTTCCATTGCGGGAGAAACGGTTTCGATAGCGGGTGCGGCATGCGTCATCGATATCTCCTCAGATACCCGGGTCCAGAATGTCGGTCGTCAGCTCCGGCCACAGCCGCGCCCAGGTGTCGCGCGGCCCGGCGCACCGCCAGATGGTCACGTGGGCGTCGATACCGGGGAATCCGCGCGGATCGTCGAGCCGCACTAGCGGCTCGACGGTGGAAAACGTTCGGCGCAACCGTGTTTCGGCGCTGTCGGTGTCGACGTAGATGATCGTGGTGGTGCCGGGCGGCGGCCGGCCGAACTCCGCGTAACCGCGATCGGGGCTGTAGATCGGCGGCAGTCCGGGTGGCCCGAAACGATCCAGCGCCGCGGCCTGCCAATAGGTCCGGGTCAGTATCGCGGTAGGGGCGTGATCCGGACCGGCTCGTTCGGCGGCCAGCGACGTGCCCGCGACGAGAGCGTCCCAGCCGGTGGTGCCCGAAATCCGCATGCGGGTGGACAATTCGGCCCGCGTGGTCACGGGTCGCGGCGGGTCGCCTGATGGCAACAGCAGCACCACCCCCAGCGCGATGACGATCGACACCGTCGCGGCGGCGCACGCCGTGACCCGCGACCATCGCACGGGGAATCGCTGCACCAGCACGCAGGCACCCGCCGCGAACAGCACCGGCAGCAGCCCCGCAACGTAGTAGGGACGCCCGCCGGTGACGGCCACGAACAGCACCACGACGCAGGTGGCGACCGCGAGGAAGCGATGATCGCGCAGCCGGCGACCCGCGAATCCTCCAGCGGCACACCCGATCAGCACCACACCCAGCACTCCGGCCATGGTCAGCAGCTGCACCGGCAGGCCGGCCGTACCGCCGATCGCCGCCCGCTGTTCGTCGCGGATCACCGCCCCCATGGCCACCTGTGGCCAGCCGTGGCGCGCTTGCCACAGCAGCGCGGGCGCCGCCGACACGGCCGCGATCCCGGCGCCGGCCCACAGCGCGGGCCGGCGCACGATCTCTCGCGGTCCACAGCACGCGATGCCGGCGGCGAGTGCGGCCACCACAACGGGCAGCAGCAGTTTCACCTGCAGGTCGATCGCCGCGACCATGCCCGCGATCAGCAGCAACCGGTCCGCCCGGGTCCGCACCCAGCGCGCCGACAGCCAGGCGAGGACGGCGACAGCCGTGGAGTCGAGGGCGAATGTCGACAGCGAGGCGGTCTGGGTGACCACATACGGGCAGCAGGCATAGCCGACCGCGGCGAGGATCCGCGGGGCGCGGCCGCCCCCGAATTCCCGCGCCAGCGCCGCGGTGACGACGATCGCCACCATCCCCGCCAGGATGGCGGGCAGTCGCAGCACGGTCGGCGACTCGGGCGCGAGAGCGTGCGCGGCACGCGCGAGCAGCGGGATCAACGGTCCCTGATCGACGAATCCGGCGGCCGGATGATGTCCGGCGGCGACGAAGTACAACTCGTCGCCGAACCAGTCGTACCGCGCGGCCCGGATCGTGAGGACCGCCGCGGTGAGCATCGCGATCACACCCACCCAGACCGCCGTCCCCTGCCGCGAGATATGCTCCAGCACACGGTCTTTCAGCTCCACTCGCGGTCGGCGGGGAGATGGTGAGGGCGACCAGCTCGCCGCGTCCGAGCCCGGATGCGGTCTCGCGGCCTTCGCGGACGACTCTCGGGATCGGATATCCACAGCAGGTTGCCGGTCCTGACGTGCCGGTGGATGCGGAGCCGGCGTCGCGGCATCATCGCCGACATGCTCTTCGGCCGAGCGAGTTTCGCCTGTGGCGGCGCGCCCCCGTTTCCGGCCGGGGATCCCGTCCCGGTCCCTCGACCGCGAGGTCCGGGTGCCGCGTCCGGAGATCCCACTCACACGCACCTCGCCGGTCGGTGGCCCGGTGCGATCCGGCGTGTCACAGTAATGCGGCATCGACCCGTTCGGTGCCGGTCAGAGCGATATCGCGGCACAGCTTCGTCAGCGTCGAAAGATAGTGCGCCACTGCCTCGTGCGCACGGGGAGTATCCGGGAACACCATGCTCAGCTGGGTGACGTCGGGGAAGCGGTTGATCCACAGGTAGACCTCGCTGGAACTGGCCCGATTGCCGTACAGCCCGCCGTTGATGCGATCGAACATCTCCGCACCCGCCATCCGCCGAACGTCGACGTAGGAGACCATCGGCGCCGAGAAGCCGAGCCGGGTACGGATGCGCGGATCGTCGGCGGCCAGTTCCAGCACCCGGTGGACGCACACCTGTGCCAGCTCCTTCGCCGCATCGGCCTGGGCCTGGGCGCGGCCGACCAGCGAAGTGAACGTCTCGTCCGGACGCACCGCCACCGCGACCGGCACCAGGCTGGTGTACCAGCCGATCGCCCCCTGCTCCCCCGGGGTCGAGCGCGTGTTGACCGGCGTGAACACGAAATACTGTTCCCTGCCGGTCAATTCGTGTTCGGTCAGCGCGATCGCGGCGAACACACCGCCGAGGAACTTCCCGCCGAAGTCCTGGCACACCTGCTCGAACCGCAGCGCCTCCGCCTCCTCGAACAGCGGCACGGTGATCTGCGCGCCGCGGGTGAATCCGCTCGCGCCCGGCGCCACGCCGAGGTCCATCGGGAACGACGGCACCGCGCCGCCGTGGCGGATCAGCAACTCCAGCCAGCGCTGCACGGGCGCGGATTCGGTGGTGAGCTCGGCGTTGTAGCTCAGTTCCCGCTCGCAGTAGGCGATGTGGCCGTCGACCGGTTCGATCGGCACCTGACCGCCGGACAGTTCGTTGCCGTAGAGCAGCAGCAGATCCACGCACGACAACGCCTGCCCCACCCCGTCGGTGTGCAGGTGGTCCACGGCCGCATAGACGGTGAACGCGTCGCCGCGATCGATGACGCCGAAACCGAAACAGTCCCAATCGAATACGTCGCGCGCGTGCCGCTGCACATGATCGCGGACGGCATCGCTGTCGGTGATCTCACCGTAATCGCGCGGCTCGAATTCGATATCGGCCGGGTCGGCGACGTGACGCGCGATCCGCTCACCGGGCTCACAGGAGAACCAGCTCCAGAACGTGTCGTGGCGGCGGGCGAACGCGGTGATCGTCCGGGTCATGGCGTCGCGGTTCAGGGGGCTGGGAAAGTCGAAGGCGATCATGCACAGCCGCGACGCGCGAGATCCGCTGTCGCGCTGCCGGTATGCCGCGCGCAGATATTCGCGCTGCTGGTACGACGGGCCGACCGGGTGCTCCGGGGCGGCCATGACCGCCGCACGCGACTGCGCTGTGGGTGCCCAGGCGATCAGTCTGCCGGGCTGCGGATGCCAATCGTCGAAGAAACCGAAACCGACCATGGAAACCCTCGTTTCGTCCAGATGTGACGATCCGCCGGCGCCGGCCGCGCCGCCGAATCACGCGGACCGAGTCAACGGCACCCGCGCCGATACGCCAACCGTCGCCGTGGAAGTTTGTGACCTTCCCCAGATCCGGTCGAGTCCGATAGGCCGCCGGTCCCAACAGTCGGCGGAATACCTTGCGACCGTGACCTTCGCGGGCCTACCTTGACCGCCGTCCGGACCCGACGGAACGAGAGAGGTAGGCGGATGATTCGCCGCACCCTGCCCACCGCCCTGCTGGCGTCGGTGCTGACCGCGGCGCTGTGCGCGGCACCCGCGGTGGCCGACGATCCGCCGCCCGCTCCGGTGAGTATCGCCGCGCTCACCGCCGCCGCCGAGCCCGCCGCCGACGGCGCCCACCTGCTGGGGGCCGAGCAGGAGTCCGACGGCATGCTGAATCTGCGGGTGCACTCGGCGGCGATGAATCGTGAGATCGAGGTGAAAGTCCTTCGGGCACCGGATGGTTCGGCACCAGCGCCGGTGCTGTATCTGCTCAACGGCGCCAGCGGCGGTTCGGAGGCCAGCAGCTGGCCCGAGCAGACCGATATCGTCGACTTCTTCCGCGGCAAACAAGTCACGGTCGTGACGCCGATGGGCGGCAACGGCAGCTATTTCGCCGATTGGCGCGCCGACGATCCCGTGCTCGGGCGGCAGAAGTGGTCGAGTTTCCTCACTGCGGAACTGCCACCGATCATCGATTCGGCCTTTCACGGCTCCGGTGCGAATGCGGTGGCCGGCATCTCCATGGCCGGCACCTCGGTATTCCAGCTGGCTCTGGCCGCCCCGCAGCTGTACCGGGCGGTCGGCTCCTACAGCGGCTGCGCGCGGACCAGCGATCCGCTGGGCCAGGCGTTCGTCGACGGTGTGGTGCTGCGGTGGCAGGGAGACCCGCTGAATCTGTGGGGTGCGCCCAACGATCCGCTGTGGGCGGCCCACGACCCGTACGTGAACGCGGACCGGCTGCGCGGGCTGGCGATCTACGTCTCGACCGGCAACGGAATTCCCGGCCCCCTGGACAATCCGGACGGCCCCGGAATCCACGGCAACACCCGCAAGCTCATCGAGCAGCTCGTTTACGGCGGCGTGCTCGAGGCCGCCACCCACAACTGCGCGATCGCGCTGCGGGACCGGCTGACGCAGTTGAACATTCCCGCCACCTTCGACCTGCGCGCGAACGGCACCCACTCCTGGGGTTACTGGCAGGAGGATCTGCACCGCTCCTGGCCGCTGTTCGAGCAGGCTCTCAACCGCTAACCCGCCGCCGCGATTCGCCGTGCGGCGGAGACGGTTTCGCGCACGTACTCGGCGCGCTCGGCCGCGCCGACGGCGGCGCTGAGCGGGCCGATCTGGACCTCCATCGCCACCCGTTCGCCGTCGAAGACCGGGACGGTGAGATAGCTGATCGGCAATGGGCGATCGCTGTCGAGATCGGCCCGGCTGTGCGCCGCGCCACCGATCGTGGCCAGCAGGGCCAGAACCCGCTCACGCAACGCCTTGTCCGCGGGACGGTCGGACAGATGATCGACCACCTCGGCCAGCACCCGCAGCGTCGGCAGGCTGGCCGCGTCCAGGCCCCACGCGCAATATCCCAGTGCGCGAACGGTTTCCAGCACCTGTTCGAATTCGGCCCGGCGATCGGGCGGCGCCTGCTGTAACCACGCGCGCTGCGCGGGCAGGCCGGCATGGGCCAGAACGGCCGCGCCCGCCGGAGGGCGCAACGGTATCCGGGTGCCCGCCTCGATTCCGGCCGGGATCAGCCCGGGGCCGCCGGCCACCGCGACGAAGATCACCTCGCTACCCGCGATGGATGTGAGGGCCGCCCCGCAGCCCACCCGTTCGGCCAGCCGGCGCAGTTCCGCCTCGAGGCGGTCGTGATCGCGGAGGCGGTCCCGCAGCCGCCCGCCCAGTACCAGCAACGCCGGACCCGGTTCGTAGCCGAGATCGGGAAGCCGCCGCACCCAACCGGTTTCCTCCAGGGTGCCCAGGATCGCTCCCATGGTGGAGCGACTCAATCCCAGCGTGTCGGCGATCTCCGCCGAGGTCAGCGCGCCGTCGTGCGCGGCGAGCAGTTCCACCACCGATACCACCCGCCGAGTCGGGGGCGAGCTTTCGGCCCGCCCGGTGTTGCCAGTCGGCACGGGGTCTCCTAACCTGTCGCGATACGAATAATTGAATCATTCGATACGAATAATCATATCGAGGAGTGCTTGTGCGACGTAAGGGCTTTATCGAGGGCGCGATCACCTCGATCGCGGCCGCCGCGGCGGCGATACTGACCATCGGCGCGGGAACCGCGAACGCCGCGTTCGGCCCACCCCCTCCGGTCGATCCGTATCTCGGGCCGGTCGGCACCGCCACCATGCACGGCGATGCCGAATCCTCCGACAGCACTCCGCTGCCGGGCGTCGGTACCGGCGCGGTCAACGCACAGTTCCGGGAACTGGCCGCCGCGTGCCCGACCATTCTGCAGGGCGCCGACGGCATGCCGCAGGCGTTGTGCACCACCGTCACCGACCGTTCGCCCAAGATATTCCTGCTCGACCCGAACAGCGGTCAGCCGCTCACGTCGCTGTCGCTGCCCAAGGGCGGACTGCTGGGCGGGGTGTACGCCTATCTGGACAATGCCGACCGCATGGTCATGGTCGACGGTGACGACAATCTGGTGCGGATCGCGCATACGAAGGAGGGCGACGGCTGGAAGCTGGCCATCGCCTCCTCGACTCCCCTCGGCGCCGCGGTGACCGGTCACTGCGGCGGGAACGGCTGCGACAGCGTCGCCTCGCTGATGCCCGATCGCGACGGCCGGGTGTGGTTCGCCACCGCCAACGGCGCGGTGGGCGCGGTCGACCCGAAAACCGGTGCCGCGCAATCGGTCACGCTGCCCGGCGAGCACGTCGACAACAGCATCTCGACCGCCCCGGAGGGCACCGCGGTCACCACCGATCATGCCACCTACCTGTTCACCGCGGACGCGTCGGGTGCTCCGCACCAGGTGTGGCGGCAGTCCTACGATCGCGGTCCGGCGCGCAAGCCCGGGCAGCTCAGCTGGGGCAGCGGGGCCAGTCCGACCTTCTTCGGACCGCGCGACGGTACCGACTATCTGGCGATCACCGATAACGCGGTGCCGCAGGAGAATCTGCTCGTCTACGACACCCGCACCGGCCGCCCGGTCTGCTCGATACCCGCGGTGGACGGCACCGAGAACTCGCCGATCGGCTCGGGCAACAGCGTCTTCGTGGCGAGCACCTACGGCTATCCGTATCCGGCGCTCCCGGACAACGCCGGGCCGAGCGAGCCGGACAAAGCCGACTTCACCGGCGGCATGGTCCGCATCGATGTGAATGCCGACGGTAACGGCTGCACCCGGAAATGGACCAGTGATGTGAAATCCGCTGCGGTCCCCCGGCTTTCCCTGGCGGACGGCAAGATCTACACGGTCGCCCGCAAGAATCAGATCGCCGGCATCGATACCGGCAGCGCCGGAGCGGTGATCGACACCTATCACCTCGTCGTGATCGACGCGGAAACCGGCACGGAGAATTCCAGCCGGTTGATCGGCACCAGCACCGTGCACGACACCCTGCAGATGGTCGGCACGATCGCGCCGGGACGCGTGCAATACCAGGGCACCACGACCGGGCTGTTCCGCATCACACCGAGCTGAACGAGATTTCGGCTGCACAGGGGCGAGACCGCTACCGGTCTCGCCCCTGTGCGTTTTCCGGGTCGCTCGAAGGTTGCTACTGTAACCGTTCGATGCACGCGACCCTCTACTAAATGCGTACGTACATAGTCGTATAGCCGCAGCAGCGTCCGGAATCCACTCGTCCCATTCGGTTCTCACGTTAAATGCTTATTACGCAGCTGTATCTGCTTGGTTAGCAACATTTCTCAACCGTAAACGTTTCTGCGTCACACCTTTACGCCGGGTTGGTAGTCGTTAATCTCAGTTCGCGCGATCCGGATAATCCGGATTTCGCACCGGCAGCGGATAATTCGGCAATTCTTCCCCTGGAATTCCCGGCCGCTCGCCGCCTTATCCGATCGACCACGATGAGGATCCGATGAACAAGACCACCCGTTTGGTCTCCGGCGCGACCATAGCTTTGATGGTGACCGGTGCCGTAGCCACCACCGCCACCACTGCCAACGCCGCCACCGGCACGCCCGCGGCCCCCGCCGTCGGCGCACCGATCGCCGCCGACCCGTTCACACTGACCACCGACATCCTTCCCGGCGTGCGCTACTCCAGCAACATGCAGGACGGCTCGGTGAGCATTCAGACCGGACTGGGCTCGCTCACCACGGTGGGCACCCAGTTCCAGGTCAAGGACGGCAGCGGCGCTCTCGTCGCCGGTACCGCCCTGGCCACCTCGCCCAAGGCCGAGCAGGCCGCCACCGCACCCGCCTCGCTGCCGGAGACCCAGCAGGCGGCCGCCGAGCTGCCGGCGCCCCAGCCGGCCGCCGTCGAACAACCGGTCACCTCCGCCCAGCCGATCTACACGCAGGACGAGTTCAACTCCGCCCTGAGCGTGGCCGCCACCCAGTTCGGGCTGGCGACCGGTATCGGCAGCCTCGCCGGCGGCCTGGTGGGCGGTGTCACCGGATGCGTCCTCGGCGCGACGATCGGTGCCGCGCTGGTGCCGGCGTTCTTCCTGGGCACCGGCCCCGCCGGCTGCCTGGTCGGCGCCGGACTCGGTGCGACGGTCGGCCCGCTGCTCGGTGCCGCCATCATCGGCATCCCGGTCGGTATCGCCAGCGCGGTGCAGATGTACAACACCCTCAACGCACCTGCTCCGGCCGCTTCCTGAACCGGCTCTCCTCCCCTGTGGCCCCGTCGTTCCGGCGGGGCCACAGCCGTTCCCGGGGGCCGAGAATGGGTACTATCCCGGTACGTAGTCGATGGTGGAGAGGTGCGATGGCACATCGTTTCGGGGATCTGGAGGCGGTGGTGATGGACCGCATCTGGTCCGCTCCCGACACCATCACCGTGCGGACCGTGTTCGAGGACCTGCTGCGCAGCCGGGAAATCGCCTACACCACGGTCATGACCACCATGGACAATCTGCACCGCAAGGGCTGGCTGGAACGCGAACGCGAGGGCAAGGCCTATCGCTATCGAGCGCGCCTGAGCCGCGAACAGTACAGCGCCCAGCTGATGCGCGAGGCGCTCGGCGGCGGCCGCTCCGATCTGGTACTCGCCCACTTCGTCGAGCAGATCTCCGACGACGACACCGCCGCACTGCGCAAGGTGCTGCGCCGCATGAAAACCCGGAACGCCCGCACCGAACAGCCGGGCACCGAGGTCGCCGAGTGACCCTCGCGCTGTGCCTGCTGGGGTATTCGGCACTGGTCTGCGTGCTCGGACCGCCGATCCTGACCCGGCTCACCGCGCACGGCAGCGTCCCCGCGCTCGGGGTGGTTGCCTGGCTCACCGCGATCGCCGCCGTCCTCGGCGCCTGGGCCGCTGCTGCCGTGGCCCTCACCGTGCAGGTCGCCCACACCTGGGATCTGCCGATGGCCCACCTGTTCGACGACTGCTGGGTGGCCGTGCACACTGCCGCCGACGGCAGCCACGGTCCGGTCGCGCAGTTCGCCGCGCTGATCTCGGCACTCGCGGTGATCGGGTTCGTCGCCGTGCGGGGAGTGCGGGTGATCGGTGCCGTGGTGCGCGCGGGACGCAGCAGCGCCCGGCACGCCCGCTCGGCATCGCTGGTCGGGCGGCGGCTGGACGACGCAGGCACGGCCGCGGCGGTGGTCATCGATGCGCCGCAGCGAGCGGCCTACTGTGTCGCGGGGCGACCGGGGACGGTCGTGGTGACCAGCGCCGCGGTGGCCGCGCTGGACCGTCCGCAGCTGGCGGCGGTTCTCGCCCACGAGGACGCGCACCTGGCCGGGCGGCACCATCTGATCCGGGCGTCGACCCGGGCGCTGGCCACCACCCTGCCGCGCATTCCGCTGTTCGCGGCCGCCGACGACCGCATCGCCCGGCTGCTGGAAATGTGCGCCGACGACCGCGCGGCCGGTCGTCACAGCCGCACCGCCGTACTCACCGCGCTGCTCACGCTGTCCGGAGCCACCGGCGACGCCGAGATCCGCTCGCTGCTCCCGGATACCGCGCTGGGCACCAGCACGCTCGCCGTCGCCGACCGGGTGCACCGGCTGGTGCGCGCCGAGTCGCGCGCCGGCCGGGCCGGCCGCGGACTTCCGCTCGCGCTGTTCGCGGCAGTGGTCGCCGCGGCGCCGGCCTCCGGATATCTTTTGGTGCATTTCGGGATGGCGGGCTGTCTGCCCTTCGTCCACTGACACGGCGCGGGGACCGGTCCACTCGAAACCGGTCCCCGCGCAGGGTCGTTCAGTTGTAGATTGCGCCGAACGACGGAACGGAGATCGTGCCCAGCTGGTACTGGAAACCGTCGGGGTTGGCGTCGGAAACCGGGACCGGCCACCGGTGCCACAGCGTCCCGTACACCGCGGCCACCACCATGCCCGCCCCCGGATCGAAGACCGGGGTGCGGATGGTGGTGTCCACCGGCACGTCGGTGTGTTCGATCAGCGTTTGGGTGCCGCTGCGCCCGTTCGACAGGTTGTACCAGACGACCTGCAGGCTCGCCCCGCTCTGATTCGGGGCGATGGTGCCCGGGCCGCCGAAGAAGCCGAGGCGGAAGCCGTCGTAGTTCAACGCGATTCCGGACCCGTAGACGCCGGGGCCGGTGCCGCGCCCGATGTCGGATTGGGCCGGAATCTGGAACGGCTGGGCGGGCAGCGCCGCCTGCTCGACGGTCGGCCCCGCAGCGAGCAGCCGATCGATCGCCTGTTCGGCGGCCGGATTACCGGCCGCCGCCGCACGCAGATGGGCGGTCGCCGCGGACCAGTCCACCGCGGCCGGTTCCGCCGCGACGGGACCGGCGAAGACCGCGGCGGCCGCCGCGGCCGCCGCCGCGGCCGCGGTGAGACGATGGGTGACACTCAGTCGACGCATAACCAGTTCTCCTCGAGTTTTCCGGTACAGCTTGCTGAGATATTGCGATATATCCGGTCACCGTAGCTTTTTCACCCCCGAGTGCGTGGGTGCGGCGCGCTGCAAACGGGCGCCGAGTTCGCGGATATGGTCGGCGACCTCGGGCGGGGAGTCGACGCGGAAGTCGTGGCCGAGCCGCAGCAGCCGGAAGACCAGCCACTGCATGGTGTCGGCCTCGGTGCGCAGCCGGCAGCTGTGTTCGTCGACTTCCTCGACCTCGCCGAGCGCACCCGCGGCGGCGCGGATATCGTCCGCCGGGGCGAACACGGTGACCTCCGCGCGGTACACCGGTGCCAGCGAATACAACGAATCGCGAACGTAGGTGGCCGCATCCTCGGCGGGCAATTGCCGTGCCTCGGTGCGCAATCCGATCGGCTGCGGATTCTCGATGCGATCGATCCGAAAGATCCGCCAATCGTCGCGCTCGCGATCGAAGGCGACCAGATACCAGCGCTGTCCCGCGGCGACCAGACGATGCGGGTCGACCAGTCGCCGGGTCCGCGCACCGGAGTTCGAGCGGTAGCCGAACCGCAGTTGTTCCCGCCCTCCGATCGCGGCCGCCAGCACCGTCAGCACGGCGGTGTCGACTGGCGAATCCGATTCGGCGGCAAGGGTTTCGGTAGCGGCGCTCACCGAGCGCACCCGGGCCCGCAGCCGGGTCGGGAGCACCTGTTCGAGTTTGGCCAGCGCTCGCACCGCCGCCTCGTCCGCACCGGGCAGCGCATGCGCGGCGACGGTGCGCAGCCCGATCGCGGTGGACACCGCCTCGTGGTCGTCGAGCAGCAGCGGCGGCATCGCCGTCCCCGCGGCCAGCCGGTATCCGCCGTACACACCCATCGTCGCCTGCACCGGATAGTCGAGTTCGCGCAGCCGATCGATATCGCGCCGCACGGTGCGGGGACTGACGCCCAGTCGCTGCGCGAGCTCGCTGCCCGACCACTCGCGCGGTGTCTGCAGCAACGACAGGAGGGTGAGCAGGCGCTGCGTCGTATCGGTCACCACCCCATTCTGACGCGGAACTAGGACAGTTCCCGACCGTTATGCACGAGGCCTGCCGAGCGCGTGGTCCGCCACGTCGCCCGGTTCAGCGCTGGGGACAGCGATCGATCTGCGGCAGAATGCCTGTGCCGCAACCTGATCGGCAGGTCACGGCACAGCGGAGGCGGGAATGACCGAGGAAATTCTGGGCCAGCATGCCGAGGTCGAGGTGGACGGATCACCGATGGCGGTCTATCTGGCGCGGCCGGTGCGCAGCGGCCGGTTGCCGGTGGTGCTGGTCGGCGCCGAATTGTGGGGTCTGACCGCCGAGGTGCGGGCGGTAACCGACCGGGTGGCCGCGCTGGGTTATGTGACGGTGGTCGCGAACCTGTATCACCGGTGTGGTCCCGAGACCGCCGCCGGCCTGGCCGAATCCGATGAGAACCGGGCGCGGGCCTTCGAGCTGCTCGGCAACCTCACCCGCGACGGTGTGGAGGCGGATCTGCGGGCGGCCGTGGCCTTCGCCCGCGCGGAGGGTGAAGGCGGCGACACCACCGGCGCCCTCGGCTTCAGCCTCGGCGGGCACATCACCTACTTCGCCGCGACCCGGCTGGAGCTGGCCGCCGCGGCGATCTTCTACCCCGGCTGGCTGCCGGTCGCCGGTACCGCGCTGAGCATTCCGGACCCGCTGCTGGCCCACACCTCGTCGATCGCAGAACGCGGCACCCGCCTGCTGATCCTGCTGGCCGAACGTGACCACGTGATCGACGCCGAACAGCGCACGGCCATCGATACCGCGCTCGCGCAGGCAGGAGCGGAGTACGAACTGGTCGTCTATCCCGGTGCGCAGCACGCCTACTTCTTCGCCGGACGGCCGGTGCACGACGCGGTTGCCGCGGCCGATTCCTGGCAGCGCGTGACCGAGCTGTTCGCCACGACACTGGGGTCGGTGACCGATGATTTTCCGGCGCCCACCCCGTCTTAGGAGCATGCAGACACAGATCCTCAGCACCCCCGAGGCCGAGCTCACCTACGACGTCCGCGGTCCGCTGCCGACCGCCGACGGGCGCGCGCCGCTGCTCATGGTCGGCCAGCCGATGACGGCCGACGGTTTCGCGACCCTCGCCTCCTACTTCCCCGACCGCACGGTGATCACCTACGACCCGCGCGGACTGGGACGCAGCGTGCGCAAGGACGGGCGCGTCGACCATTCGCCCGTCGTGCAGGCCGAGGATCTGCACGCGCTCATCGAGGAGATCGGTGGTCCGGTGGAAATCTTCGCCAGCAGCGGCGGAGCCGTGACCGCACTGGCCCTGGTGGCCGCCCACCCCGGCGACGTGACCACACTCGTCGCGCACGAACCGCCGATCCTGCCGGTGTTGCCCGACGCGGAAGCGGCCCGCCGCGCACAGATCGCCGTGCGAGATATCTACGAGGCCAAGGGGTTCGGCGCGGGGATGGCCGCCTTCATCGCGATGGCATCGTGGCAGGGCGAATTCACCGAGGAGTTCTTTGCCCTGCCCGCCCCCGACCCGGCCCAGTTCGGAATGCCCACCGAAGACGACGGCTCCCGCGACGACCCGCTGGTCTCGGACCGGTCCTGGCCGGTCAGCGGCTACGAGCCCGACGTCGCCGCCCTGACCGCAGCACCCACCCATGTCCTCATCGCCGTCGGCGAGGAGTCGGCAGGCGTCCTGACCGCCCGCACCGCGGCCGCGACAGCCGCCCTCCTCGGCCAACAGCCCACCGTCTTCCCCAGTCACCACAGCGGTTTCGTCGGCGGAGACGCCAGCTACGCGGGCCGGCCGGAGGCTTTCGCGAAGCGACTGCGAGAGGTACTCGACGCGCACCGCTGATCCGGAAACCGTTCACGGCGAGCGCTTTACGATCACGCGATCTCGCCGCGGCGGCCCCGGACGCGGCAATATCGGATGTCCTGGACCGCTGGGGAGAACGATAGGTCGGATATCTCCTCCCAAGGTCTCGGGGCGAGGTTACCTTCGGCCCTGGGGCATTTACGGAGCTGTGCCGATGATGGATCTATGACGACGGGATCCGGTGTCGGCCCCATGCTGATCGAGTCCGCGGTGCCGGCCTTCGACGCCGGCCTGATCGAGCATCTGGTGGTGCACGCTGATCCGCGTGCGACCTACCAGGCGGCACGCGGTCTGGATTTGCTGAGCGTGCGTACGCCGCTGACGACGGTCTCGATGTGGATTCGGGGGCTGCCCGCTCGCTGGAGCGGCCGGGCCGTCCCCACTCCGCGGCGACTGGTGGTGGGTGAGGGCGTCGGGCTGCCGGGCTGGCTGCTGCTCGGCGAGATACCGGGGCGTGAGATCGCGTTCGGTGCGGTCGGCAAGTTCTGGCGGCCGGATATCGAATGGCGCGACGTACCACGGGCGGACTTCGCCGGCTTCACCGAGCCGGGTTGGGGGAAGATCGCGGCGAACTTCACCGTCACCGGTTATGGCGAGCATGCCAGCCTGCTCGGCTACGAGGTTCGCACCGTCACCACCGATCCGGTATCGCGGCGGCGATTTCTGCGGTACTGGTGGTTGATCCGCCCGTTCGTGGCGCACATAATGCGGGCCACGTTGCGCACGATCGCTACGGATGCGGAAACACGGGGATGATGGATATCGACCGACAGTCGTTGCGAGCCGGCGGATTCCGATCGCACGCCGACAGTTCACGCGGAGGCCGGATCGACCGAGCCGGGCCGGCGGACCTGACGGTGCTGGCCGCAGACCATGCCTCGGTGCCGATGAACCTCGGCGCAATTCTGATCTTCGACGGTGCGGGGCCGACTCCGGCCGAAGTCCGCGCGTTGCTGCACGAACGTGTCCCGCATGTCCCGCGTCTGCGGCAGGCACTGCGCCGCACCCCTTTCGGCTGCGGCCGGCCGATCTGGGTCGACGATCCGACGTTTTCGGTGGATCGGCATCTGACACATCTGGGGTGGCCGCAACCAGGCACTCGCCGGGCACTGTTCGATATCGCCGCCGACCTGCTGTGCCGTCCGTTCGCACCCGATCTTCCACTGTGGCAGGCGTATTCGGTGACCGGAACCGGCCGTGCCGCACTCGTCGTCGTCCTGCATCACGTGCTCGCGGACGGCCTCGGCAGTCTGGCCGTCCTGACTGCCCTGGCCGACGAAGGCGACCACGCAGCCGTCGCGCGCTTTCCACGCCCAGCGCCGAGCATCCGGGAACTTGCGGTGGACGCGACACTGGCGAAGCTGCACGCGATCGGCTCGCTTGCGGCCGGTCTTCGGCGTGGCCGTGCGGGACTGCGGGAATTGACCTTCGGGGCGCCCTTACTGCCTCCGGCCGAACGGATCTCGCTGATCCGGCCCACCACACACCGCCGCAGACTGGCATCGACCGCCGTGGCGCTGAACGAGGTGGCCGCCACCGCACACCGGTTCGGGGGCACCGTCAACGATGTCGTCCTCGCCGCGGTCACCGGTGCCCTGCTCGAGATCCTGGACGGGCGCGGGGAACGACCGCACCGGCTGGTGATGTCGATTCCGGTCTCCGGGCGCCGTACCGCCACCGTGAGCGATCTCGGCAACGACACCGGCGTGCGCCCGCTGGCGGTGCCGGCCATCACCGATGATCCGGCTCGGCTTACCGCGATCGTCACCGCGACCACCGCCGCGCGAGGATCGTCGACCCGGGCGAGCTCGGCGAGGCCGCTGGGGTTGGCATTCCGGCTGCTTCATCGCTTCGGCTTGTTCCGGCTGTTCATCGACCATCAACGACTGGTGCATACCTTCGAAACGAACCTGCGCGGCCCCGGCACGGCCCTGCACCTGGCGGGCCACCGGATCGACGCGCTCCTGCCACTGGTAGCGACACCGGGAAACGTCGGCGTCACCTTCGCGGTGCTGTCCTACGCGGGCACCCTCACAGTCGACACCATCGCCGACCCCGACATCCTCCCCGAGCAAGACACCCTCACCCGCGCACTACACGCAACCTTCACCCGCCTTGCGCACACCCGGCCGTGAATCACCCTCTCGGAGAAGGACGTTCCGTGGATGCGGCCGTCCGCTCGATGTTGCGCTTCAGCACGGCCAGCATGCGCGCCTGCATGATCCACACCACTACGGGAAAGGCCCAGTCGTACATCAACCGCTCGAACCACCGGGGGCGGGCGGCTTGGTAGCCGCCGATGACCAGTCGGGTGCGTCGGCCAGGCAGCTCGGTCAGGCGAAAGCCCCACAGCCCCTCCATGTAGGCCGAGGGCCGCGGCCGGCTCGGATCGAGCAACTGTCCCCGGAGATCGGCTAGCCAGTAGAGCCCCAAGAATCGGTTCGGTTCAAGGGTCACCACCGCATAAGAGGCGAGACCGAGGCACTTCAGACGGTCCCCGACGCCGAGACCCTGCCACTCCGGGTGAACCTCCCGTGCGCTGGGACGGCCCGCGTTGTCGAAGAGGTCCCAGGAATAGAAGCCTCCGCGGTCCCAACCCATTTGAACCAGCCACGGCCATACCTGCTCCGCGGCCGCCTCGATGGTCACGGCCATGGTTGCTCCCCGCTCGCCCTCGGGGACAAGGTCACGACCAGGAAAGGGGCCGGCAACTTCGTCATCGGTCGCACCCCACGTCATCAGTCGAGGCGCCAGAAGGCGCCGGTAGGCCACCGCAGCCGCTATGCCCACTGCCGCGGCACCCGTGATCTCGTGCACACCGGTCATACGACAACCATGCGACACCGCGCAGGCAAGCCACCAGGGCCGAACGTCATACCGTTCGAGCGGACCCGAGACCTCGGTCGACGACTCGGCACACGACGCGTCCTCGATCTCCGACGCGCGCTGATCGCTGCCTGCGCGGAGTGCTTCTCTTCGGAAGCCACTGCCCTGTCGCGGAATTGACGGATCCCGCCATCACAGGGAGCACCATCTCCCGTATTCGGACCGAGATCCGTAGCGCAGGACAACCTGTACGTGGACTTGTTCACGACGCGGCTGATTCCCGGTCTACCGTGGATGGGTATGGGCAACAGGGAAATCCTGGTCACGGTGAGCGAGGACGAGTGGCTCACCCTGCAGCAGGCCGCCGAGGCCGCCGGCATGAGCGTGCCTGCCTACCTGGCGTGGGGCGCGCGGATCCTGGCCATGCAGGCCCGCCCCGGCATCCGAAGCCGCGAAACCCCGGCAGGTCCACCGGCTCGGCGTCGCCATGGCGAGCCCGCGGAGGAATCGGCCGCGGCGGCATGGGCGGAAACCTTCACCCAGCGGCTGTCGCACCACGCCGCTCGCCTCCACGAAACCGAGATCTGACCGCCCGGCGGGCGAATCCACATGCGCCGCTAAGCGCCTCCGCCGGGTGTCGGAGCGGGCCGTGGTTGACTTTCGAGGGTGCTCAGGAAGCTTTCGGCAGCATCCTGGACCCGGTCGCGGTCGCCGGTGGCGAGCAGATCCATGTTCTGATCACCGCGGCGTCCAGCGCTGTTGGACTGGCCGCCATCCAGATCGCCAATCAGATCGGCGCAATCCCCCTCGCCGTCACCCGCCATACCGCCAAGCAGGACACCCTGCTGGCAGCCGGCGCCGCCGCAGTCATCGTCACCGACCACGACGATCTCGTCGAGGCCACGCACCGGCACACCGCCGGCGCCGGCGCCGACATCATCCTGGATTCCGTCATGGGCCCCGGCCTGGCGGAACTGGCGAACGCGGCAAAACCGTTCAGCGGCACCCTGGTCACGGTCGGCTGGCTCGACCCCAGGCCCGCACCGTTCCCCGCCGCCCCGATCACGATGATCCGGTACATGAGCTTCGAGCACACCCTCGATCCGGCGGCGGTCCACCGCATCGCCGCCTTCCTCGACGCCGGAATCCGCACCGGCGCAGTGCAACCCACGATCGACACGGTGTTCCCCCTCGACGACATCGTCGCCGCCCACCACTACCTGGAAGAGGGCAAACACATCGGCAAAATCGTGGCCACCATCTGACAGACGATCTTCGAACTCGCTGTCGGCCGCGCGGGGCCGAGACCGCCTAAGCGGGTAGATGATCGTAAGCTTGCCGTCCGGTATTCAGGAGGTGTGTCTACCGTGCCGTTTCCGCCCGAGATCACCCAACGGTTGCGCAGTACCCCGGAACAGATGGCCGCCGCATGGGTGGGAGGGAGCCGCCCGGCGATAGAACCCATCGTTCTCGTTCCTTACGACCCGAACTGGCCACGAATGTTCGACGAGCAGGCCGAAACAATCCGGGAAGTCCTTGCCGGCCAAAGGATCACCATCGAGCATGTCGGCAGCACCGCAGTCCCCGGCCTGGCCGCCAAACCGATCATCGACATCGACCTCATCGTGGCCGACTCCGCGGCCGAGGCCAGCTACGTACCCCACCTGGAACGCGCCGGTTTCCGCCTGGTTCTGCGGGAGCCCTTCTGGCACCAGCACCGTATGCTCACCCGCACCGGCCCGGCGGTGAACCTGCACGTCTTCAGCCCGAACGCGCCCGAGCACATCCGGCATCTGATCTTCCGGGACTGGCTACGCACCCACGCCAGCGATCGGGACCTCTACGAAGCCGCCAAACGCACTATCGTCGCGAAAACCGTTGCTACCCCGGCCGACTACAACCTGGCCAAGAATCCGATCATCGACGAAATCTACGGCCGAGCCTTCGAGCACGCCGATCGGGAATGAAGCGGAACGAACAAGGCCCGGTTTCGCACGTCGATCGGTAGCTGCCGGGACAGCTCGGATGGCCTGTTCGCAGCAGAGCGACGTCTCAGCTCAGCGGCGCCATCCACGGCACGGCGTTGTGGGCAAAGCTCTGCTTGACCGGAATCAGCCCGGAATGATCGTCCAACGCCGTGATCGTGACGCCCACCAAGCCCGCTTCGTCACCCTTGGACGCGACCGAGGAACCGCACTTCGGACAGAACCCGCGGCAGATCTGCGGGAACGTCTCGAACCAGGTCGGCTCACCGCCCGGACCGGTCCACTCGAATCCCTTCTCCGGGAAGGACACCCACGCCATCACCGGGGCGCCCGAGAGCCGCTGACAGTGTTCGCACGAGCACAGGTGAGGAAAGTCCGGGTCGCCCATCGCGGAGAACCGGATGTTGCCGCAGAGACAGCCGCCGTCCATATCGCCCCTTCCCGCGCCCGACACCATGCCGGTTCCGAACGACCCTACGAGACAGGTCCGACAGACCGGGGCGCAACACCTCGGAAAGACGCGGACAAGATATTCCTTGACAGGAATATTCTTCGAAGTGAATACTTTCCTCATGGATCAGATCTTCTCCGCCTTGGGCGACGGTTCGCGGTGGCGGATCGTCGAACTGCTGGCCGAGCGGCCTCGGTCGGTGGGCGAGTTGGCGGAGGCGACCGGGTTGCGGCAGCCGCAGACGACCAAACATCTGCAGACGCTGGCGCGGGCGGGGGTGGTGGCGGTCTTTCCGTTGGGGCAGCGACGGGTGTACGCGCTGGAGGCGGGACCGCTGCGCGAGCTGGCTCGGCGACTCGGCGAGATTGTGGAGACGGCCGAGGCGCATGCCGGCGAGCGGGATGTGGTTGCCCGATACCGCGCGGCGATCGAGACGGAAATCGCTGCGGCACAACAGGATCGGTGGGCGGACGGGCGGACGTTCAGCTTCGAGCGCTCACTGTCCGCGCCGCGTGCCACCGTCTGGCGGCACTGGGTCGAACCCGATCTGCTGGCGGCCTGGTGGGCCCCGGCGCCGATGCGCATCACCGAATGCGTGCTCGAACCCGTCTCCGGCGGCCGAGCCGTACTGGACTATCGCGACCCCGAAGGGCAGCGCTATCGCTCGCAGGGGCGCGTGCTGGCAGCGGAGAAGGACGAGCGCCTCGCCTTCGACCTGTCCGTTCTGGATGCCGCGGGCGCGGTGGCTTTCACCGGCCGCTACAGCCTCACCCTCAGCGAGAGCGCCGGGGGCACCCGGCTGCACCTGGCACTGACCATCACGGAAACGACCGTCGAGGCGGCCGCCTTCATCGCCGGAATCGAAACCGGTTGGGCCACAGTCCTCGACAACCTCGCCGACGCCGTCGGCGCCGCGACATCCACCGAATAACCGGACGAACAACAAAGGAGCCCACCATGAGCGACACCCGCAGAGTGACCGCCAACCTCAGCATCACCCTCGACGGCCGGTACCACGGTCCCGGCGGCCCCGCCGATATGGGTCCGATCGTGCGCTATGCGACCACCGAGGTCGCGCGCGACCACCTCACCCGGATGCGGGAGAACGCCACGACGGCGGTGCTCGGCCGGCTCAACGCGGAGGGTTTCCTCGGCTTCTGGCCCTCGGTCGCCACCGACGACACCGCCGACCCGCGCGACCGCGGCTATGCGAAATGGCTGGTCGATACGGAGAAGGTGGTGCTGTCCCGGACACTGACCGACGCGCCGTGGGATCGCACCCGCATCGTCAACGCCCCGGCCGCCGACGTGATCGCCGATCTGCGCAGCACCGGCACCGGCGACATCCTCGTCAACAGCAGCGCGAGCGTCATCAAGGATCTGCTCGCCGCCGATCTGCTCGACCGCCTCTACCTCATCGTCTGCCCCGAGATCGCCGGTGGCGGACCGCGCCTGTTCGACGACGGCCTGCCGGCGACGACATGGTCACTGTCCCACCAGGAAACGGGAGCACTGGGCGAGATGGCCGTCGTCTACGACCGCGTGCGCTGACCGGGTTGCGCCCTCACGCCCCGAGGGCGTCGGCGAACAGCGGCCACGAGGTGTGCAGGTCCTCCTGCCAGTAGCCCCAGGAGTGGGTGCCGGTCGGCCGGAAGTCGAAGGTCGCGGGCACACCGAGTTGTTGCAGGCGATCGTGCAGCTGATGGGTGCAGATATTCGTGACGCCTTCGAGCGCCGCACCGAAGACCAGTTGGTAGGCGAGCTGCGTCGCGTCGTTGTGCGCGCCCTCGAACGTATCGAGCGGACCCGGGATCCCGGTACCGGTGGAGACGTAGATCGCGGTGCCGCGCAAGCGATCCGCGTGCAGATAGGGGTCGTTGGCCGCCCACGCCGGGTCCGTCGGTGGCCCCCACATGTTCACCGTGTTTCCCATCCGATTTCCGACCACGGCGTCGACGATCAACTGCCCCTGCGGGTCGCTGGTGCGCACACATCCGGAATACGAGCCGACCGCCTTGTACAAACCGGGGGCGGCCAGCGCCAGCTGGAATACCGAGGTACCCGCCATCGAGATTCCCGCGATCGCGTTCACCCCGGTACCGCCGAAACCGGAATCGATGATGGGCGGCAGTTCCTTGGTCAGGAAGGTGCGCCACCGCTGCCTGCCCAGCACCGGATCGTCGGCGCGCCAATCGGTGAAGTAACTGCTGGCGCCGCCGAACGGCACCACCACATTCACCTGCTTGTCGGCGAAGAATCCGGCGATATCGGTGCGATCGGACCAGCTGCCGTCGCTGATGCCGCCGTTGGCGCCGTTGAGCAGATACAGCGTCGGCGCCGGCCGGTCCGGGTCGGCGGCGCGAATCAGTTGTACGCGAGTCACATTGCGCATCGCCGCCGAGTACACGCCGATATCGAGGACCCGGTCGTCGCGCCGGTGAATCTCGCTGATGTGTGATCCGTCGGGTGCGGTGACCGCCGCCGGATCGTCGGGCTCGGCGGTCGCGCGATCGTTCGAGGCGGTGATCGCGGCCGCCACGGTGATCACCGCCGACAGCAGCGCGACGGCACGGACGATGCGCATTCTCCGCGGACGGCTGACCATCCTCGCACTCCGATCTCGACATGTGTTCGCGGCACGACTCCCCGACGGCCGACCACAGTCAACGACGCCGGCCACTCCCCCGCCATCCGATGACACGGAATTTGTGGCCATTACCAGACCGGGCGCGCCCGCGCTGGCATACGGGCCAAAGCCGGTGCGGTGTGATTGCCGGGCAGCACCGCTGCGGCCTATCGTCGGCGTGAGCGGCTCCCCGGTGTCGGACCCAGGAAAGGCGGCGCGTGAATCCTGCTGTGTTGCACGGCATCTGCCGCACCTCTGCGCGACTGGCCGCCGCTCTGTCGATGACGGCCGGGCTCGCCTGCGGCACGGCCACCGCACAACCCCCTGCCGCACCCGATCCGACTGCGCCCGCTTCTATTTCGGCCGCTCGAGCCCTGACGGACGCCCAGCCCTCCACCGACGGGTCCGTCCTGACGACGGCAGCGCCCGGTTCACCACGCGCCCTCACGGTCACCGTCCACTCCGCGGCGATGAACACTCCGATCCGGCTGGAAGTGCTTCCGGCGCCGGACCGCTCGCGACCGGCACCCACCGTGTACTTGTTGAACGGTATCGACGGCGGCGCCGACGGAAACTGGATCAACCGGACCGATATCGCCGAATTCTTCGCCGGCAAACAGGTGAATGTGGTGGTGCCGTTCGGCGGAGCGAGCAGTTACTTCACCGACTGGCGCGCCGACGACCCGGTCCTCGGCAGGCAGCGGTGGACGACGTTCTTGACCGAGGAACTACCACCGATCATCGATTCCGGTTTCGGCGGAAACGGCACCAACGCGATCATCGGAATATCCATGGCCGGCACCTCGGTATTTCAGCTGGCACTGGCCGCCCCGGGCTTGTACCGGGCGATCGGGTCGTATTCGGGCTGCGCGCGCACCAGCGATCCTGCGGGTCAGCTCATCGTCGACGCGGTCGTGGGCGGCGGTAGGGGCAGTACGGTGAACATGTGGGGCCCGCCGACGGACCCGGCGTGGGCGGCCAACGACCCGTATCTGCACGCGGACCGCTTGCGCGGCACCGCGATCTACGTCTCCACCGGCACCGGGCTGCCCGGACCTCTCGACACCCTCGACGGTCCCGGAATCCGGTCCAGCCCAGCGAAATTGGCCGATCAGATCCTGATCGGCGGCGCTCTGGAAACCGGCGCGGTCCGCTGCACCCGCGAACTCCACAGCCGGCTCACCGAGCTGGCCATCCCCGCCACCGTCGACATGCGTCCCACCGGCACCCATTCCTGGGGCTACTGGCAGGAGGACCTGCACCGGAGCTGGCCGATGTTCGCCCGGGCACTGGGACTGTGAACCCACCCGAGTTCGGCGCGCTGCCCCGGTCCGGCCCGGGCACGGCGCGCGGGCGCTACGCTGCCAAGAATGGGTAGTACCGCCGATTCGGACGCCGAACGCGGCCCACAGGGCGAGCCGGCGGTCCCGGAGCCGATCGCGGCAGCCGAACGCGCGGCCTCCGAATCGGCCGGCGCGCAGCACCCGCACGGGCGGCCCGGCCCCCGGTTCAACCGCAATTCCCCGTTCGTGATCGGCGTGACCGGCGGCCTCGGTGTCCTCCTCGCGATCGGCATCGTGGACATGCTGTCGACCGCACGACAGGCCCTGGTGCTGGTGGGCGTCGCACTGTTCCTGGCGATCGGGATCGAGCCACTGGTCGCCTGGCTGACTCGGCATCGGCTGCCCCGCTGGGCGGCCGTGGCCGTCGTATTCGGCTGTGCCACACTGCTCATCGCCGGATTCCTGGCCGCGGCGATCACACCGCTCGTCACCCAGGGCGGCGACTTGGTCGATCACGCCACCGACCAGCTGCACGACCTGGAGAACCAGTACCCTCTGATCCGATCGTGGTCGCAGCGGCTGCACCTGGATCAGGAACTCGCACACGGCCTCACCGACAATCCCTCGCTGCGCCACGGTCTGCTCGGCGCCGGTGAGCGCGTCTTCGGCGCGCTGGCCAGCGCGTTGATCGTGGCGGTGCTGACCATCTACTTCTCGGCGAACTTCCCGCGGATCCGGCACAGCCTGTACCGGTTCTTCCCGCAGTCGCGCCGACCCCGTGCCATCCTGCTCGGCGATGCCATCTTCGCCAAGGTCGGCGGATACGTCCTGGGCAATCTGCTGATCTCGCTGATCACCGCGATCGCCACATTCGTCTGGCTGACGGTGTTCGCGGTGCCGTACCCGCTGATCCTGTCGGTGCTGGTGGCCCTGCTGGATCTGGTGCCGCTGGTCGGCTCGACCGTCGCCGGGCTGATCATCACCGCCGTGGCGCTGACCGTCTCACTGCCGGTCAGCATCGCCACGGCGGGATTCTTCCTCGCGATGCGGCTGCTCGAGGACTATCTGCTCGTTCCGCGCATCATGGACCGCACCGTCCGGGTGCCGGCGGTGGTCACGGTGGTGGCGATCATCCTGGGCGGCGCCCTGCTCGGCGTCCTCGGCGCACTGCTGGCGATCCCGTGCGCCGCCGCGGTCCTGCTCATCGTGCAGGAGGTGGTGTATCCGCACCTGGACGGCACCACCGATCGGCCACCGGCCGATTCCGGCGCGTAACGGATCAGGCGGGGCGGCGCACCGGCGTGGACGCGTCGCGGTCGGCGATGCTGAGCCGGGCGATCAATGCCGAACGCAGGTACCACAATCCGGTGGTGCGGGACGGATCGAAGCCGGTCAACTGGCCGATGCGACGCAGCCGGTAATCGATGGTGTTCGGGTGGATGCACAGCTGCCGTGCGGCGCGCTGCCGGTTGAGGTCGGTGTTGAAGAAGACGTGCAGCGTTTCCAGCAGCTCGGGGTGGTCGTCCAGCGGCGCCAGCCGGGCATCGAGGATGTCGCGGCCGATGCCGGGCCGGGTGAGCTGATACTGCAGCGCCAGTTCGGCGAAGCGATGCACGCCGGGGCCGCGTCCGAGCCGGCGCACCGTGTCGAGCAGATCGTGCGCCTGCTGCGCCGCGGCCGGGACGTCGTCCGCGGCGGCGCCCACCACCGCGGCGGTCAGCGGCACGCCGGCCAGCTCGGACAGCCGGGTGAGCAGGTCGTCCAATTCGGTATCGGCGCAGGCAGTTTCGGGGATGAGCAGGGTGCCACCGTCGACCGACAGCATCGCCAGCGGCTGATTGCGCAACACCTTCGCCAACGCGGCCTGCACCCGCCGCAGCTTGCGGCGCGCGACCACGTTCCGGTCCAGCCGCGGATGGGTCTCGTCGGGGTGCGGCGGAATCCACAGGGCGAGAACGTGATAGCGCTCGGCGATCCGGATCCCGCATTCGCGCGCCAGCTTCGTGGTGGCGTGCCCGCCGAGTAGCGCCGAGGTGAGGGTGTGCACGGCGGTGTGGTGTTCGACGGCGTCGGCGCGGCGCTCCTGGACGTAGGCCTTGCTGACGGTCGCGGTGATCAGATCCAGCAGTTCCAGCGCGGTGGCGGTGCCCTTGACGACGAGTTCGGCATCGCTGGCCTTGGCCCGGGCGAACAGCAGGTCCAGCCCGGCCTTGAAACCCTCGTGGACCGCGTGCACAACCACCTCGATCGGGATGCCGGCGCGGCACCAGCGCGCGGCCGCGGCCCGCAGCCGATCGGTGCGTTCGGGAAGGTCTCCGCCGTTCACCCGGCGGATCGACCATTCCACACAGATCCGCGCGACCGCCGCCACTTCGCCGGACATCACATCGGCGGGCAGGGTGGTGAACGGCGCCACGGATCCGCCGAGGTGTAGGACCAGTTCCCGGGACATGGCCTGCGCATCCCGCATGGACAGCGAGGTGGCGCGGCCGGATATCGCGCGCTCAGCACCGACTGTGCTTGCTGTAGTCACTCTGACCTCCTTGTACGGACCAGACCCGCAGCCTTCGCGAGATCTGCCGGATCGGTGATCGGGCGATATCGACACCGCCGGTCACCGGCCGTATGTGTTACCTGATGGAACGGTAATGCGAGCCTCCACTCACCTTCTACTCCGTTTTGGACATTTTCGACACCGCGCCGCATAGCCTCTGACCTGCGCAAAGAGGCGGTGACACGAGCGAATCGGCATATTTGCCGACAAAATATGGGGAACCGCTCACTTTTTGCTCCGTTCCCGCCGCCGCGCCTACGTCACCGGAGACCTTCGCCCGCACCGATGACTTCCGCGCGCTCGCGCCGTCGGATCGTGCAACAGGGACTTCTCGGATCCAGGAGAGATCATGCGCACGATCACGGCCGGCTTGTTCATCGCTCTCGACGGCGTCGTCGAAAACCCGCAGGACTGGCACTTCCCCTACTACAACGAGGAGATGGGCGCGGCGGTCGATGCCCAGCTCGGCACCGCCGACACCCTGCTGCTGGGGCGCAAGACCTACGACAGCTTCGCCGGAGCCTGGCCGGAACGCGAAGCCGCGGGTGGGCCCGACGCGGAGTTCGGCCGCAAACTGGGCGATGCCCGCAAGATCGTGGTGTCGCGCAGCGAGCACACCTTCACCTGGCGCAATTCCGAAGTGCTGCACGGAGATCTGATCGCCGGGGTCACAGCGTTGAAGCGGGAGCCCGGCGGTGATATCGCCATCTCCGGCTCGGTCTCGGTGGTGCGCGCACTGCTCGGCGCGGGACTGCTCGACGAACTGCATCTGCTGGTGCATCCGATCGCGGTGCGGTCCGGCATGCGCCTGTTCGACGAGGCCGACGCCACTCTCCCACTGACTCTGCTGCGCTCGACCGCCTTCCGCACCGGCGTCGTCCATCTCGTCTATGGACCCGGCCGCCACCTCGAGGGCGACTACGACCAGGCCAGACAACACCTCGCCCACGACGAGGGCTGAGCGCACGGCCGGGTGACGTCCGCCGATCGCGTCACCGTGACCGAAAGACCGCCCGGCGCACGCTGTTTCGCGCCGGGCGATCGGTGTGGTACGAGCCGGGTCAGGCCTTGACCGCTTCGGCGGTGCGGTGCACGGGCACGAAACTCGCCGCCGGTGGGCGACGCAGCATCCGGGCGTAGGTGCGCACGGAGGCGGGCCACGGGTTGGTGATCGCGCCGCTGTCGTGGGTGTACCAGCTCGGCACATCCGTCGACCACACCGTCGTCGCGAGCGCGTCGGCCAGCCATGCCTGATGGGCCGCCATCGCGTCGGCCCGCACCTCGATCGCCGCCGCACCGATCTCGTCGCGCCAGCGCAGGCAGCGCATGATGTAGTCGATCTGATGTTCCTTCATCATCGGATTGCTGCCCGCCGGAGTGAACGAGTTGGGTCCGGCGATGAGGAAGGCATTCGGAAATCCCGGCACCGCCAGGCCCATGAAAGCATCCGCGCCCGAACGCCATCGGTCGTGCAGATGCTGTCCACCACGGCCGCGCACGGTGATCGGGGCCAGGAATTCGGCGGCGCGGAAACCCGTCGCGTAGACGATGACGTCGGCGTCGTAATGCCCGCCGTCGGCGGTCACGACCCCGTCGCGGGTGATGCGGGCGATCGCGGCGGTGGTCAGTTCCACGTTGTCGCGGCCCAGCGTGCGGTAGAAGTGACTGTCGAAGACGATGCGTTTGGCGCCGATCGGATAGTCCGGGGTGAGCCGGTCGCGCAGCTCCGGATCGGCGACACTTCGGCGGAGATACTGGCGCGCAACCCATTCCGCGGGCCGGGCGGGCCAGCGGCGATGCATGATCGGCGCCAGCAGCGAGTCCGCGGCTTGGTGCAGACCCCAGCGGTAGGCGTGCTGCGCACCGGGCAGCCGCAGCGCCGCACGCGTCAGCGGGCCGAATTCGGTGGCCGGTTTGGGCAGGATCCATTGCGGCGTGCGCTGGAATATCCGCACGGATGCGGCCGCGTCGGCCAGCGTCGGCAGGCATTGCGCCGCACTGGATCCGGTGCCGATCAGGGCGATCCGCCGGCCGCGCAGCTGGGCCGCATGATCCCAGTCGGCGGTATGGAACGACGCACCGCCGAATTCGTCGCGGCCCGGGATCTCCGGAATGTTCGGCCGGTGCAATTGGCCGACGGCGAAGACCACGACATCGGCGGTGAGCCGAATCCCGTTCGCGGCCCGCAGTTCCCAGCGCGCCTCCGATTCCGAGTAGGTCGCCTCGGTGACCGCGGTGCCGGTCTGCAGATGGGCGGGTAGCCCTTCCGCGGCGGCGACGGTCCGCAGATATTCCAAGGTCCGGCGGCGGCCCGGGAATCTGATGCCGGTATTGCGGTACGGCGCGAACGAGAACGAATACAGGTGCGCCGGTATATCACAGCTGCATCCCGGATAGGTGTTGTCTCGCCACACGCCGCCCAATTCGGACGATTCCTCCAGGATGACGAAATCGTCCATCCCCGCGCGCCGTAGCGCCGTTCCCATGCCGATTCCCCCGAATCCGGACCCGACGACGACCACTGTGCTGTGCAAGCCCTCTACCACCTCCATGTGAGAAGAGACATCCAGTAACCGATCGGCAACCTTACGTCCTGCGGGGCCGAATTCCTAAATACCCGATCGCACAGGTGAAACGGCAGCCCCCGAACCCGGGTGCCGATATGGACAACGTTCCAGATTGGACGCTTGATTAGTGCCGAACTGCGCCAAACGTCCACCCGCCCAAAGGCAGGCGTGAATCGCGCACCCCCGACTGCCGCCGCGAACCGATGAAGCCAGTTAGCACATTTTCAGCTAACTACCTGTGACCGCCGAGATCTCCTCGAACGCCGTTGGCGCACACGAGCCGTCGGGCATGTCCGGCCGGGCCGCACCCGTACTGCCTCACCGCGGCACCGAATATCACGGCCCTGCAACATGTTCCGGCGCCCTCACCGCCCGTGGGTTTATACTCGCGTAGTTCGCACCGACGAAATGCCGCGCGGTTCGGCGGCGCCCCACACCTACGGGAGCTCAGCACATATGGCCATCGACGATCCGGCTCAGATCCGTACCGATATTCCCCACTCGGCGCGCATCTGGAATTTCTGGATGGGCGGCAAGGACAATTACGAGGTCGACCGCGCCGTCGGTGAGGCGAGCCTGCAGATCGATCCGGACATCGCGACCATGGCGGTGCAGTCGCGGCAATTCCTGATCCGGGCGGTGCGCCACCTGGCCGGCGAGGCCGGAATCCGGCAATTCCTCGATATCGGCACCGGCTTGCCGACGATGCAGAACACCCACGAGGTGGCGCAGAGTGTCGCACCCGACGCCAAGATCGTCTACGTCGACCACGACCCGCTGGTCCTCGCGCACGCCCGCGCGCTACTCACCAGCACCACTCCGGAGGGCGTGACCACCTACGTCAACGCCGATTTCCACGAGCCGGAGAAGATCATCGCCGAGGCGGAGGCCATCCTGGATCTGCAGGAGCCGGTGGCCGTCATGTTCATGGGCGTCCTCGGCCACGCCCGCAGCTACGACGACATGCTGCGCATCGTGCGCACAGTGCTGGCGGCGGTCCCCTCCGGCAGCTACCTCGTGCTCTGGGACGGTACCGACGACAGTCAACCGTACGTCGACCTGTGTGCGGAGTACGCGAAAACTGGTGGTACACCGTACTATCCGCGCACGCGTGCCGAGATCGCCGCGGCCTTCAACGGACTCGAATTCGTCGAGCCCGGCTTCACCTGCATCACGCAGTGGCAGGCCGACTCCAACGAGGTCGGCCGCACCGCCGAGATCGCGGCCTACGGCGGCGTCGCCCGCAAACCCTGACGGGCGCGTTCATCGAGCCGGCACCGCACGCGCCCGCTCGATGATGCGCAGGACCGCAACGGCGTCGGCGGGGTCCACCGGTGGTTCGGCGCCGTCCAGCAGGGCGGCGGCAACTCCGGCGTAGAAGTCCGGATAGGCGCCGGGTTCGCTGGGGGTCAGGCGTAGATCGCCTTCGGCGCCGAGCTGCCCCCAGTCGACGGGATCGACTCTCCCCCACGGCTGTCCGTCATCGGGACGACGACCTGCCCGCAGTGCCGCTTCCTGCGGGTCCAGGCCGTAACAGACGTATCCGGCCTCGGAGCCGAGCACCCGGAACCGTGGGCCCAGTTGGGGCGCCACGGCGCTCATCCAGAGATGCGACCGCACCCCCGAGGCATGAGTGAGCGCCACGAAGGCATCGTCGTCGGCGCGCACTCCGGGGCGCCGGGCGTCGAGTTCGCTGTAGACGTCGTCGACCGGGCCGAACAGGTCGAGCGCCTGGTCGATCAGGTGACTGCCGAGGTCGTAGAGGATGCCGGCGCCTTCGTCGGCGCCACCGACCTCTCGCCACCCGCCCTTGATCCGCGGCCGCCAGCGCTCGAACCGGGATTCGAACCGGCACACCTCGCCCAGCGCGCCGTCGGCCATCAGCTTTCGCACCGTACGAAAGTCGCTGTCCCAGCGTCGATTCTGGAACACGGTAAGCATGGTGCCGGCCTGCCGGGCCGCCTCGATCATCGCCTCGCCCTCCACGGCGGTCAGGGCGAAGGGTTTGTCGACCACCACCGGCAGCCCGGCCGCGACGGCCCGCAGCGTCAGTGGGCCGTGGGTGCGGTTCGGGCTCGCGATCACCACCAGATCGATATCCGTTGCCGCGCTGAACAATTCGTCCGCCGTGGTGAATACCCGCACGCCGGGATGTTCACCGCGCGCCTGGTCGGCCCGCTCCGGCGAGGAGGTCACCACAGCGGCCACCCGCAGCCGGGGGTCGGCGGCGATCAGTGGAGCGTGAAAGACCGCCCCGGACAACCCGTATCCGATCACCGCCACATTCACCTGCGCCATCGCCGCTCCTCGATTCGACCGTCGCTCGCGGGCCGGCATTCGCACCCGCGCGTGGCCGGCACCCCGGCCCGCCTCCATCACAACACGGCCGCGTACTCCGGCGCGGGGACGACTGCCCCGACACACCGGCTCAGCGTTGCGCGTCCCCGGCGGAACGCACCCGGGACGGCGCCCACAAACCGAGGACCACCGCGACGACCAACGTCACCACCCCGAGTACGAGGGTGGCCTGGTGCAGCCCGTGCGTGAACGCGAATTTCCCTTGTTCCGCAAGCGGTTTCGCCTGTGGGCCGATGCGTTCGGTCACGGCCAGCGCGCCCGCGAGCGAGCCGGTGACGGGCCCTCGAATCGGTTCGGGAATCCGGTCGGCGATCTCGGCCATGCGGTGGCTGTAGCCGGCCGCCAGCACACTGCCGGCCAGTGCGATCCCCAGCGCGGCGCCCATCTCGCGAGCGGCGTCGTTCACCGCGGCCGCCACCCCCTGTTTGTCCGCCGGCGCGCCGTCCACGATCGCCGCGGTGGCCGGCGCCGCGGCCAGGCCGAGGCCGGTACTCATGATCAGCAGCGGCCACAGCACATTCACGAAGGTGCTCGCGGCCGTCAACCGTGACAGGCACAGCAGGCCGATGCCGACGACGACCAGCCCGACCGTGGTCGGCAGCCGCAGCCCGAACCGCTGCGCCAGCCACGGCGCGATCACCGACAGCGCCACCACCGGCACGATCACCGGAGCCATCGCGACCGCCGACCGCAGCGGCGAGTAGCCCAGGATCAATTGGAAGAACTGCACGATCACCATGAACAACCCGAACGAGACCAGGAACTGCACCGCCACCGACAGGGTCCCGGCGCCGAAACCACGCCCGGCGAACAGCCGCACATCCAATAACGGGTGCTCGACACGCAGTTCGATCACCGCGAAGGCCGCACCGACCGCCAGCCCGGCGACCACCGCACCCAGCACCATCGGATCGGTCCAGCCGCGTTGCGGGGCCTCGAGGGCCGCGATCACGATCAGGCCCACCGCGACCGCCCCGCTCACCGCACCCCACGGATCGAAACGCGGGCGCTCGCCGTCCTGCGATTCGGGAACCGTGCACGCCGCGACCGCCAGAATCACACCCGCGACCGCCATCGCGAGCGTGATCGACAGCCACGACCAGCGCCACAGCAGCACACCGGAACCCAGGATGCCGATCACCGCGCCACCGCCGACCGTGCCCGCCCAGGTGCCGACCGCGACATTGCGGCGATCCGGTTCCACCCCGGCCGTGAGCAGCGACAGCGTCGACGGCATCACCAGCGCCGCGCCCACTCCGGCGATTGCTCGTGAGCCGATCAGCCATTCCGGGCCGTGGACCACCAGCGGTATCGCCGAGGCGATCGCGAACACCGCCAGTCCGATGATCATGACGATGCGGCGGCCGTAGCGGTCGCCCAGAGCGCCGGCCGGCAGAACCAGACATGCCAGCGCGAGCGTGTAACCGTCGATGATCCAGGTCAATTGGGACTGCGTGGCACCGGTGGCCGAGGCGATCTGCGGCAGCGCGGTGTAGAGCGCCGCCATCGACGCGACGACCAGCGCGACGGCCAGGCAGGACACCACGATCACCCATCGGGTGCGCACCGGAACGAGCTCGGTCATGGTTGCGTTCATCGCGCCTCCCGAGAAACGATACTTTCAGTTTCGCTATGCTACTCGCAGTATCGTTTCTATCCCGTGCGGCCGCCGATCGTGCCGAGGAGGAATCCTGAGACCATGACATCGACTGCCGCGATCGAATCCGAGGACGATCCGCGCAAGGCGCGCTCGCGTCGCCGCCTCCTGGCGGCCGCGGCCGAATTGTTGCGCGACGGCGGGCTGGACGCGGTCACCATCGATGCGGTCACGCGACGCTCGGGCGTCGCGCGCACCACGCTGTACCGGCATTTCGACACCGTGGCACAGCTGCGTGCCGCGACGCTGGAAGAGCTGATGCCGCCGGTGGTCGAGATCCCCGACGCGGGCCCGCTGCGGGAACGGCTGATCGAACTGCTCAGCCGGCAGGCCGCGGCGATCAACGACGTACCGCTGCATCTGACCACGCTGGCGTGGCTGGCAACCGGGGATGCGCAGGCGCAGGGTGAGGGTGCGCGGTCCGGTTCGCTGCGCGCCCATCTGATCGACACCTACCGCCGCCCGTTCGACGAATTGTTCGACGACCCGCAGGCGCGCGCACTGCTCGGCGACCGCGAACTCACGGCGGTGCTGGCGCAACTCGTCGGGCCGATCGTCTTCGTCCGGCTCACCGGCCTCGGCCGCGCCGGGCGCGACGACTGCGCCCGCATCGTCGACGATTTCCTCGCCGCATGCGAGCGCAGCCGCTGAAAGAGAGTGCGTGCCAGGAATTTTCGCTTCAGTAGTAGACGGGCCCCGGCACTCCGCCGCCCGCCGCGACGGCATCGCCGGTGATCGCGATGCTGCGCGGCGAGGCCAGGAAGGTGACGACGTCGGCGACCTCACGGGCATCGATCACCCGGCGGATCGAGTTGGCCACCAGACCGGCCTCCAATTCCTCGACGGTGGCGCCGGATTCGGCGGCTTGGGCGGCCAGCCGTCCGGTGAGCCGCTCGGTCCGGGTGAGTCCCGGATGCACGACCGTCACGTTGATCCCGTGCGGGCCGAGTTCGTCCGCGAGGTTCTTGGTCAAGGCCGAGACGCCGACGTTGCGCACCGTCTGGGCGATCGAATTCGCCTGTCGCGCACCGAGTCCGCTGATGTTGACGATCCGCCCCCAGCCCTGCGCGATCAGATGCGGCGCGACCGCGCGGGCGGTGCGCAGGTATCCGAGCACCTTGATCTCGACCTCGCGGCGCACGATGTCGTCGCTGGTGGCGTTCAGATCCGCGGGCGAGCCGGCACTCCACGGCGTGGCAGCGGCATTGACCAGGATGTCGACTCCGCCCAGCTCGGCCACGGTGCGCTCGACCAGCGCCCGGACCTGCTCGTCGTCGCCGGTATCGGTGGGCACCGCCACGATCCGCCGCCCGCTCTCCTGCGCGAGCGCTTGTGCGGCCGCCGCGAGCGGTTCGGCGGATCGAGCGGCGATCACCACATCGACCCCCTCGGCCGCGAGTCCACGCGCGACGGCCAGCCCGATTCCCTTACTGCCGCCAGTGACGATGGCCCGCTTACCGCTCAGCTGCAAATCCATGCCAGCGACGGTAACAACGCCCGCCGTGCGCGTCGCGTATCCGGATCGAGCTGAACAGAATCCGGCTCGGTGACGAGCCGAACGGCCGGACCGCGCCCGTGAGGCTGAACAATTCGATCAGCCGCTCACCGAGTACTACACAGGACCACCGGTCACTGCTCCTTGATCGCGTTCGACCATTGACGGAGGCTTCGGACGTCCTCGCTAGGAAGGGTGTGCCCTGTCGATACCGAGGGTGGCGATCAAATCTTCGTGCAGTTCGAACCACACGCGGTGGGCCGAGTCGTGTTCGGTGCCGGTGACCATTTCGGGTTCATCTGCGGCCAGGGAGAGGGCCGCGGCGAAGCGGGTGTCGTAACCGGCGAACCGGGCGAGTCGCTCGGTGAGCGTATTCGCCAGCGCTACCAGTTCCTTTGCGAGGCTTTCCAGTTCGTCCAGGATGTGCCGGTCCCGCTGGGCGTCCTGGTGGTCGTTGTCCTGCATGCTGCCGTCGGGAAGGACGGTCAGTTGCCAGGCGGTGCACGCCTGCACCAACCGGGCGTTGAGCGGGAGAAACATGCGATAGACGTCTTCCACCAACGCTTTCGCCCCACATTCGGAAAGCTCGTCGGCGAGTTCCCGCTCGTTCTGCGCACGCCCGCTCTCGGTCAGCGACCACCCCGCGTCCGTCCCGAAACGGAAGCGGTTGATCCACCCACGCTCTCGGAAGTCCCGCACGTGCGACTCGGCGAGGTCCACAGGCATTCGGTATCTGCCGGCGACCGCGTGCGTATCGACGAACCCGCCCAGGCGAATTGCGTGCAACGCGAGCAGCGAACTGCGTGAAACGTGCGTCATCGCGGACTTCCCTTTCGTGTCGAGCAGCCATGCCTGGTGAAGCGTCAATGATGGATCGAGCGAACGGCATGAACGTGTCCCTCGGTTCCGTCGACCGAGATGATCCGATGATTCGCCAGGGTTTCCATCGCTCCCTCGGCCGCCACCACGGCTGGAATCCCGAACTCGCGGGCGACGATTGCCGCATGGGACAGAATCCCCCCGGTTTCGGTCACCACAGCGGCGGCAACGCCGAAAAGCGCTGTCCACGACGGATCGGTCGTGCGACAGACGATGACATCACCCGGCCGAACGGCGTCGAAGTCGTCGACACTGTGCACCAGCCGAACCGGACCGGCGACAACACCGCGGCTGGCCGCAGCGCCGGTGATGATGGGCGCATCCGACATCTCGGTTCCTCCTGTCCGCCGCGATCCAGCACGTCAATCCTAGGTTGACGATCCTGTTGTCGTCAACTATTAGTTGACGGCACGGCGATCGCGGGTTATGCCTTTTCGCCGACAACGGATCCCAGGAGTCGCACATGACAGCTCGCGAGAACCCCGCACACCGGCGCGCCGAGACGTCGGGCAGGCGCGCGACAATCGTCGGCGCTGGTATCGCCGGTTTGGCCGCCGCGTTGCGGCTGCATCAGCACGGCTGGGACGTCGTCGTGATCGAACGCGCGCCGACGCGTCGCAGTGGGGGCTACCTGGTGAACCTGCACGGACCCGGATATGCCGCCGCCGAGAGGCTCGGACTGGTTCCGGCGCTGAGTCCGCGCGATATCGGGTTCTTCACCTCGGTCCTCGTCCACGCCGACGGCCGGGAGAAGTTCAGGATTCCAGCCGCTGTCACAGAGGCAGCTGTCGGGAACCGGGCACTGAGCCTGTTCCGCGGCGACTTGGAGTCGGTGCTGTACGACGCCGTGGCCGACCTCGTCGACCTGCGTTTCGGCACCACTGTGCAGGCCGTCGCCCAGTCCGCCGGAGAAGTCGTGGTCACTCTCAGCGATGGAACCCGACTGCACACCGAACTCCTCGTCGGCGCCGACGGCGTGCACTCACGGGTCCGCGAGCTCGTATTCGGCTCGGAGTCCGAATATTTCGTGGACCTGGGCCACATGGTCGGCGCACTGTCGCTGGAAACAGTTCCCGACCACGTACCGGAAGGCGTCGGCACCACGTTCATCGGACCTGGACGCACGGCCGCGGTGATGAACCTGGGACCGGAACGGTCCTCGGCGTTTTTCACCTACCGCTGCCCCGACCCGTCCGCCGAACTGGCTCTCGGTGCCGCACCCGCGATCACCCGGGCATTCGGTGACCTCGGAGGCGGTGTCCGTGCCGCCCTTCACCAACTCGCGGCCGACCCCACCACCGCCTACTACGACGCGGTCGGGCACATCGTGATGGACCGCTGGAGTCACGGCCGAGTCGTCCTGCTCGGCGACGCAGCATGGTGCGTCACGGTATTCGCCGGCTACGGTGCCGCCTTGGCTCTCGACGGCGCCGACCGGCTCGGCACCGCCGTAGCGGCACACGGCGATGACATTCCCACCGCACTCGACACCTGGGAGAGGGCGATGCGCCCGGAAGCACACAAACGACAGGCACTGGCCCGGAAAGGAATCAGCCGATTCGCCCCGCCATCACGCACACATGTCCGGGCCGGCGAACTGATGCTGCGCGCCATCCAGCTCCCCGGCATCCGCAGCCTGGTCCGACGCTCCATCCAACGCGCCAACAACTGATCGGGTGCCACGTCGGGCGACTGGACTTCCCAGGGCAACAACATGATTCGGTCCGGTACGACGTTCACGTCACTCGGCCGAGCCGTCCTCGACGCCGCCGGAATCCTCCGTGTCGCGCTAACCAACTCCGGCCGATCTGGGTACATGCGGGCGAGACGAGCACCGGCCGGTCCTGAGGCCCTGTACTTTTCGCGGGAAGTTGGGATCGGTAGAGGCGCGTGCGGTGTTTACTCACCCCATGACATTTTCTCAACCTCCCGCGAACCAACCGCAGTCCGCCGGCTTGGACAAGAAGACCAGCGCGATCCTGTCGTACGCGCTGGGATGGCTCACCGGAATCATCTTCCTCTTCGTGGGGAAGCACGATCCCGATGTGAAATTCCATGCCTCGCAATCGATCGTCTTCTTCGGCGCGGTCTCCGTGCTCAATATCGTGCTGAGTATCGTCGGCTCGTTCCTCGGGGCCCTGGGGATCATCTTCAGCCTCGCCGGACTCGCTCTCGCGGTCTTCACGATCGTGGTCTGGATCATGGCCATGGTCCAGGCGAACAACACCGGCGGTGTCAGAGCGGAGCTCCCCATCGTCGGAAAACTCACCGCCCCTTACGCCGATCGGTTGGCCAACGCCGTCAAGTAACGGCGCATTCGATCCCGCGTGGCGACCGGTGCGACAGTCCGAAGATCAACGGCCCGAGGCAATCTCGGGCCGTTGGCGTCCGCGCGGAACAGCCGAGCATCCTGCCCGGCGGTCACCGATTCGGCCGCGTCAGGCGGGAACCACCTCCTCGCGGCGGGCTGTGATGCCGCCGTGCCCGAGGACGGTCCGGACACCGATGATCGTCATGCACGCCACCGTCCAGAGGACGGCGGTGTTGTAGACAGCGAAGAACCAGCGATAGGCGCGGGAGAGTCAAGGCCGTGCGGCCACCACCTCGCACGCAACCTCGAGGAAGTTCAGGTCGGTGACGGCCGGGACCAGGATGAACTCGTCGCAGCCGGCCTGCTCCGCGCCGTCGAGAATCCCTGCGAGCACCTCGGGACTCGACGCGCATGCCGACGCGGCCACCCGGTCGGCCAGGCCGGGGCCGAGGAAGCCGAGGTAGCGAGCGGTGAAGGAGCGCAACGCCTCGGACGCATCGGTGACGCCCAAGGCGGTGAAGCAGCCGCTGACCTTGCGGGGCTTCGTCGTGCGACCGGCCTCGGCCCAGCACCGGTCGGCGAGATCGCTCACCTCGGCGATCTCCTCGGCATTGCCGGAGATGCTGAATCCGGAGACGCCGTCGGCCCACCGCGCCGCCCGGCGCATCGCCTTCGGCCCCATCGCACCGGCGAGGATGATCGGTCCACCCGGCTGCACGCACGCCGGCCCCACCGGGTCCGCGCCCTCGAACGGCGGCTCGCCGGCGAGCAGTGACTTCAGCTCGGCGACCTTGTCGTCGAGCTGCTGGTGCCGTCGCGTGAAATCGGCGCCGAGAGCGCGGTAGTCGTGCTCGCGACCGCCGACACCGACAGCTATCTCGAGGCGGCCGTTCGCGAGCTGGTCGAGGGTGCCGATCTGCTGGGCCACCATCGCCATCGGGTGCTGCGGAAGCACCCACAGGTTCGCCAGAACCTGCACTCGCTCGGTGACCGCGGCGCAGGCGCCCAGCGTCGCGACCATCTCCGGATTCGAAAACGTCACCCGCTCACCGACGGAAACGCTCGAGAACGGGCCCGCGTCGATTCGCCGGGCCCAGTCGAGCGTCGTACCCGGCCCATAGCCGGGAGCCATCTGCGGAAGTGCGACACCGATTTTCATGTGGCGACCCTCTCAGACCCACCCGGCCCTTGTGACTCGATCTCCCAATTCCGACAAACCACGCCCCGCCGCGGAGAGATCCCCCTGAAGCTCGGGCGAGGAGCCGATGAACGCGTACCGTCGCCAGGCGGATTCAGCTGTTCTTGAAAGGGTTGAGGGTCTTTCCGGCGAGGTAGCCCAGGTGGGTGGGGAGGGGCTTCATGGCGGCGGCGGAGATCTTGTTGATGGCGCCGGGCACGCATACGGGCTTGCCCTTCATCACGGCGGCCCAGCCTTCGGTGACGACGGCTTCGGGCTGCTGCCAGAGGATTCGGGGCAGATGGTCGGCTTTGTCGCGAGTGCCCATGACATCGTGGAATTCGGTGTGAGTGAAGCCGGGGCACAGGGCGGTGACGTGGATGCCGTGGGGTTTGAGTTCCATGTCGAGGGCTTGTGAGGTGTTGAGCACGAACGACTTGATGCCGGTGTAGAGCAGGCCGGCCGCCGGTGGGGCGAACGCGGCGACCGAGGACAGATTGACGATGCGGCCCCACGTACGTTTCTTCATGCCGGGGACGACCAGGTGGACGAGTTCGGTCGGGGCGGTCACCATCAGCTGGATCTCCCCGGCCAGGGTGTCCCACGGGGTGTCGGCGAACGCGGTTCTACCCGACAGGCCCGCGTTGTTGATCAGGACGTCGATGTCGAGGCCCTGCTGGTCGGCGTGGTTCACAATCGCGGCGGGTGCGGCGGGGTCGGTGAGGTCGGCGGCGAGCACCTCGCAGCGCACGTCGTGCCGTTCGGTCAACTGCGCGGCGAGTTCCTGGAGGCGGTCGCCGCGGCGGGCGACCAAGAGCAGTTGGTAGCCGCGTGCGGCGAGGTGGCGGGCGAACGTCGCGCCGATGCCGGCCGAAGCGCCGGTGATCAACGCGGTGCGGGGGGATGTGGTCATGGTTCCTTCGTTCGAGTGGGCCGCGAAAACGGGGTGTCAGCCGGGCAGCCCGCGGCACCCAAGGGAGCCCGCCTCATTTCTTGCTTTCTCGAATGATCATCAAGAAGGGTAACGACTTCTTGACTGGCGTTCAAGAAAACTTTACCGTTGCCGCACGATCTTCTTGGATGGTGTTCAAGAAGAACTGTGACGGCGGAAAAGGGCACACGGTATGACAAGCAGCGGGCCGGATCATCACGAGCGAACAGCGGTACAGCGACGTGAGGTCGCCTTCGCGTCCGGGACGGACATGTGCGCAGCATGGCTGTACACCCCACCCAACTCACCGGGACCACGGCCCATGGTGATCATGGGGCACGGGTTGGGAGCGGTTCGTCAGATGCGCCTGGACGCCTATGCCGAGCGGTTCACCGCAGCAGGCTGGTCGGTGCTGGTGTTCGACTACCGCCACCTCGGCGCGAGCGACGGATACCCACGCCAACTGCTCGATATCGGCAAGCAACGCGCGGATTGGCATGCCGCCCTTGCCTTCGTACGCACCCTCCCGGACGTCGATGTCGACCGGATCGCGTTGTGGGGCAGCTCTTTCGGCGGCGGACATGTCCTTCAGGTCGCTTCCGAAGACAGCCGTATCGCGGCGGTCGTGGCCCAGTGCCCCTTCACCGACGGACCGGCGTCGTTGCGCTCACGTATCCGGACCGGCCCGCTGAGCGCGATAGCGCTGACAGCGGCCGGCGTCTTCGACACGGTCGGTTCCTGGTTCGGCGCGAAGCCGATCCTGTTGCCGATGGCGGGGACGTCCTGGATGCCCGCGTTCGTGGCCTCACCCGACGCCCTCGCCGGCGCTTCCGCACTCCTGCCCGCGGGGACCCGGCTCTCGCGGCGCACCAGCGCGTTGTTGACACGGCTGCCCTCGGTGCGGGCTCAGGTGTCGAAGAACATCGAGCTGACCGAGATCGACGGTAGGGAAGAACCCGTGACCGTTGTCGGCCGCGACAGCATATGGGGTGTATTACGCGGCCCCGCCGGTGAATTCGATGCCGCCAACGCCCTGGCCGCACGGCTGGTGCTGCACCTTCCGCTCTATCGGCCCGGTCGCGCGCTCACTCGCTTCAGCACTCCGACGCTGCTGTGTGTCTGCGACAACGACGCGGCCGCGCCCGCGAAGACCACGAAGCGGCATGCGCGCGGCCTGGCACACGTGCACGTCCAGAACTACCCCTGCGACCACTTCGACATCTACGTGGGCCAACACTTCGAACGCGCGGTGCGTGACCAACTCTATTTCCTGGCAACACAATTCGACTACACCGCAGACACCACGCAGTAGCTCGCCCGGGCTCGTGGACGTGCGCAGACCCGGCACTCAGCCGGCGGCTGCGGCAAGACCGCGAGCGCTGTTCAGCAACGTCTCGATCACCGCGCGCCGCTGGACCTGTTCCGTCGGATGCGTCAGCACGCCCTCGACAACGAAAACGCCGATCGCGACCAGCGGATCCACTTCGTGCGCGGGCACGCCGAGCTCGATCAGCTCTGCCCGGAACAATCCCTCGGCCAGCGCGTGGAACTGCTCGTGCCATTCCCGAATGGACGCGGACTCCTCGGCGCGCGTGTGCACTGTGCTCACCAACCGGCCCAGCTGTTCCAATTCCCCGACCAGCCACAACAGCCGATCAGCCAGGCTCGAGCCCAGCACTTCGCCGTAGGAGGCCATCGAGTCGGCCAGGACCGCGTCCAGGACCGCGATCAATACCGCGTCCTTGTCCTGGAAGTACCAGTACAGCGTGTTCGACACAACCCCGGCGTCGCGGGCGATCCGCGTCATCGACGCCGCGTCGTAGCCCTCCTCGACGAACAACCGCCGGGCAGCGGCCACAATTTCCGCACGCTTCTCTTCTCGATCACGTGGCCGTCTGTTCCGAGGCATCTCCAGTCCTGACTCATCATCTGGCGTTGACCCAACCTTATCTTGGACGGCCCCCAAGACAACGCCACCACAGGCGAACGCGTCAGCCCCGCGCGAGGTCGAGATCGGAGCGAAACCGACCCACCCTGTCAGAGAGTTCGACACACTGGAGCCGATGATCGAACAAATGTTCGAGCATGCGGTAAGCTGCCTCGCGTGAACACACATTCGACTGCATTGGCACCGAATGCTCCGGCGCGGGGATGGTCGGAACTGGCCGATGTCGACTTGCTGCGCACCCTCGTCGAAACCGAACGCCGCCGGCGTCGATTGGGTGCGGCCATGGTCGCGGCCGTCGCCGAGGCCGAGCGCCGCGGTCTCGCCGCCGACACCGGCTACCGGGACACAGCGGAGCTCTTGAGCGATCTCCTACGGATCAGCGCCTCCGAGGCGCGCCGGCGAATCGAATACGCCGCCCCGCGAGCCCGCTCCCGCGCCAGAAAGGCATGGCGGGCGATGGCGGCGGCAGGCTGAGCCCCGAGTTCGGCTGCGGGACAGCGGAATTCACCGTCGAGCAGCTGCGACGCGGCGGTGCCGCCAGAGCTTCGAGCCGCGCTTCACACCGATCCGCGGCGGCGGCCCGCTAGCGTGGTCCGGGACGCGCGGCACACGAAGCGCTTGCGCACGACCTCGGAGGTGACCAATGACCAGCGGCACCACAGCCGTCGACCTCGCGACGCTGACCGACGCCGACGAGGTGCGTGCGGCGGGAGAGATCTTCCGCACCGCGATGGTCGGACTGCCGCCGCTGCCGGACGGCGCCGATGGACTGGTCGAGCCCGGGCGCACGCTCGGGGCGCGACTGGACGGGCAGCTGGTCGGCGCCGTCGACTCCTACACCAGTTGGCTGGTGGTGCCCGGCGGGCAGCGCCTCCCCCACGCGGCCGTGACGCACGTCGGTGTGCTGCCGACCCACACTCGCCGGGGCGTGGTGAGTGCGCTGCTGCGGCGTCAGCTCGCCGATATCGCCGCGCGCGGTGAGGTGGTCGCGAGTCTGCGCGCCACCCAGGGTGGAATCTACGAGCGGTTCGGCTACGGCGTGGCCGGCTCGTACGCGACGCTCGAGCTGGATCGGCGACAGGCCCGGTTACGCGACACCGTGGCCCCGGGTGGGCCGGTGCGCTACCTCGACGCCGAGAACCGGTGGGAGACGCTGGCGAAAATCTATGCGGCCGCCGATATTTCGTGGAACGGCGCGATCGACCGGACGCCGTATTGGTGGCGATTCCAGGAGTTGGTCGCCGGCAACGCCGGCTGGACGGTAGCGCACGGCGACCCCGGCGCCGAGGACGGATTCCTGCGCTACCGCCCGGCGGACAGCACCGGCTGGCCGCGCAACCCGCAGCGCACGGTGGTCGTCGACGACTGGGTGGCCACCACACCCGTGGCCTATCGCGGACTGCTGCGCCACCTGCTCACCCACGACATCGTGGACCGGATCGTGGTCACCTTCGCGCCGGTGGACAGTCCGCTGCGGCATCTGTTCACCGACGAGCGCGTGGTCACCGTCACCGGAGTGCACGACGAGACCTGGCTGCGGCTCGTCGATGTCCCGAGGGCACTTGCACGCCGCAGCTACCGCGAGGCACCGCCCGTGGTCCTCGCGGTGACGGACGACATCCTGCCCGCCAACACCGGCTCCTACCGGATCGCCGCCGATGCCGTCACCCGCGTCGACGCTCCCGCCGATCTCACCACCGACGTCGCCGCTCTCGCCGCGGTATACCTCGGCGGCTCCACCTGGCAGCAGCTTGCCCTCGCCGGTCGGGTGCGCGAAAACCGCAGCGGTGCAATCGAAGACGCGGACAACCTGTTCACCACCATCTCGGCCCCGTTCGCCGGCACCTACTTCTGAACCCGGCGCGAGGACCCGCATCGACGCCGATCCGACGCGCCCGCTGGGACGAGGCGGTCGCGGCCGTGGCAGAGCCGGCCGCCGGACCGCCGCCGCACCGGAAGCGCCGCCACGCGCTAACATAACGGTTGTACGGTTTAACACCTCCGGCGAGTGGGAGCAGCCCGTGTGGGATCCCGGGAAGTACCGCAGTTTCGGTGACCATCGCTCGCGTCCGTTCTTCGAACTGGTCGCGCGCATCGACGCCGAGAGACCGCGCCGGGTCGTCGACCTGGGGTGCGGGCCCGGACAGCTCACCGGCGTGCTGGCTCGGCGGTGGCCGGAGGCGCGGATCGACGCGTTCGATTCCTCACCCGAAATGGTCACGGCGGCAAGGGAATCCGGTATCGACGCCGAAGTGCGCTCCGCCGAGGAGTGGCAGCCCGCCCCCGATACCGACGTCGTGGTGACCAATGCGGTGCTGCAGTGGGTGCCGACGCATACCGCCCTGCTGCCGCAATGGGTGGCGGCGCTGCCGTCCGGGGCGTGGCTGGCGTTGCAGGTGCCGGGCAACTTCGACGCACCCTCCCATGTCGCCATCCGCGAACTCGCCGCGCGCGACGAATGGCGGCCACGCCTGGAATCGAGCGGCATCCTGCAACCCCGCGACGTCCTCGATCCGAGCGGTTACGCGGCGGTGCTCACCGCGGCCGGATGCACGGTCGACGCCTGGGAGACGACCTATCTGCAGCGGCTGACCGGTACCGATCCGGTCCTCGAATGGGTGACCGGAACCGCCCTGCGACCGGTCCGGAGCGCACTCGACGACGAGGCATGGGCGGAATTCACCGCACAGCTCGGCCCACTCCTGCGCGCCGCCTATCCCCAGCGCGCGGACGGGACGACCTGGTTGCCGTTTCGGCGAGTCTTCGCGGTGGCGCACAAATCCGGGGACTAGCGGGACCCAGGCCGCCACCCCGGCTCAACCACACGACCCGGGAACCGGCCGGCAAGACCTGGTGAGGGCGGGCTTGCTGCGCCGGGCGCCCTGAACCATGCCCCGGACAAACCCCTACCGCCCGCATCCCTGCCCGAGGCGCGGCCGTAGCATCGAATGAGCTCCATCCATGTCTGATAGCCCCGACCGATCCGGAGGACATCATGACCACATCGGGCGATTTCACGTTCGAGGATGCGTACCAGGGCGAGGCCGGCCCGTTCTCCGGCGCCAAACCACCCTGGAGTATCGGCGAGCCGCAGCCGGAGCTGAAAGCGCTTGTCGAACAAGGGAAATTCCACGGCGACGTCCTCGACGTCGGCTGCGGCGAGGCCGCGATCTCGCTGTATCTGGCCGAGCGCGGCTTCACCACGGTCGGGCTGGACTCCGCCCCGACCGCCATCGAACTGGCCCGCGCCGAGGCCGAGCGTCGCGGACTGACGACCGCCACCTACGAGGTCGCCGACATCACCTCGTTCACCGGGTACGACGGCCGTTTCGGCACCATCGTCGACAGCACGCTCTTCCACTCGATCCCGGTCGACCAGCGAGACGGGTATCAGCGTTCGATCGTCCGGGCGGCGGCACCGGGCGCGTCCTACTTCGTGCTCGTCTTCGACCGCAAGGCGTTACCGTCTTCCCCCGAGGGGTTCGGGCCCAATCCGGTGACCGAAGACGAACTGCGCGAGTTCGTTTCGAAGTACTGGGTGATCGACGACATCCGCCCGGCGCGTATCCACGGCAATGATCTCCCCCGCGACGAACGATCACCGGTCCACTTCGAGGACGTGCGCGACGAGCCCGGCGGCCGCAGCTCGGTTCCCGCCTGGTTGCTGCAGGCCCACCTGGCTCTGGCCTGATATCGCCTTCTCCCCCGAGCGATAGGGCCGGGCCCGGTTCGGGCCCGGCTCACACCATCATGGTCAGCGTTCGTCCGGGTAACGCCGATCGTCGTAGCGTCCGGGATCGGTGCCCTCGGTCTCGATGCGTTCCTTGCGCACGGTGTCGCCGACGGTCTCCTGTTCCTCGACATCGTCGACGGCCAGGCGCACGCGTTCGACCGGCACGGTCTCCTTGTCCACGGTCACCCGGTCGCGGTGCAGGGTGACCTCCTGCTCCTCGTCGCCCAGGGAGGTCTGCCCGTACGCGCCGGCGTCGGTGACAGGTTCGCGCTCCACCCGGACCTCTTCGTGACTGGTGGGCACGGTGACGGTTTGATCCTCGGTGACGACGTACTTGCGCAGGCGCGCGGTGCCGACCTCCTCGCGCTGGGTGTCGACGTTCAAGCGCTCCTCGGACCGGATCAGGCCCTGGTCGCCGGTGGGATCGGTGGCGGCGTGACGTCCGGTCGGACCGGCATCGGGACGTGCGGTTCCCTGTCCGTCGCGCACGGCACGGCCGTAGGCGTCCCAGCCGGAGTGGTTCGGGTCGACGTGATAGTGGCGGAACAGCTGTTCCTCGCCCTCCCGGCTGATGTGCCCGTCCTGCTCCACCGCGGGCGCGGTTTTGACCATCTCCTTGTCCACATTCACCCGCAGCGCGTCGGACTGCGGATTGTGCTGCGCCCCGACCAGCGGGACCAGCGAATCGTGGCGGAACAGCCCCGTGGACACCGATGCCCAGGTCGGCGAACCGGTTTCGTTGTTGACGTAGATGTTCTTGACCTTGCCGATCTTGTCGTCGTGCGAGTCGTACACGGTGCTGTCCATCAGAGTGTCGAGCTGTCCGGTCATGGTTGCTCTCCTCTCGATCGGATGGGATGGATTCATCGGGGAATGCACCGGCGTGGCCGGCTGTCGCCCCCCTGGCAGCCCAGCATTTTCGGCTACATGTCGGCAGGTACCCGGCAATCATCCAGCGAAACCCTGGGGACCGGCACGAAATGCGATTCGATCAAGCTCGCGGGGCCGTGGGCGGACCGGTGGCGCCCTGGCCACATACGCCCCCCGCGAGCGAATCCGGCTTGTGGCACCGTCGAATCCGGCCGACCAGCCGCCGATCACAGGGTCAGCGGCCGGGGGCGAGTGCCGAGTGCAGGTGCGTCGCCGCCGGAAAGACCGGACCACATGTCCCCACGCCGGTGATCGCCCAGCTACCGGTGGGCCGGGGGATGACGATATCGCTATTCCGTGCGGCAACCCGGTAGGAGTCGGGCCGCTCGGTGAGTTCGCGACCGGGATACCCGCAGTACACCCATCGCACGCGGCGAATCCCTTGGCCGCCGGCGGTTTCCGTCCGGTGCCACCGCCGCAGACCTGGCGGGTCGGGCCCACCGAGACAGGTAACGGCCCGAAGCGCCTCCGCCGCCGTCGGCGGTGGCGAATACTCATCGGTGTCCCGGTGGCGTCATCACCGGGATACCGAGTGTGCTTGTGGAGTTGCGATGAGGCTGCGAGCTTCGATTCCGACCGTCCTCGCGGCCGCGTGCCTCGCGACTGCCGCATTCGCTTCCGCCGCCGCGGGCCCGCCGCTGCCGGGCACGGTGGATCTACCCTGTGCGGCGACAACCCTGCACCAGGACGCCGCGTGGTATCGGCCCGCGGGCACGCCACGCGGCCTGGTGTGGCTGCAACACGGCTTCGCCCGCACGCAGAGCAACGTCGCAGCACTCGCCGAAACACTGTCGGCCGCAGGGTATCTCGTCTTCTCCCCCAGTCTGCCGTTCCTGAACCTCGACGGCTGCACCCTGCAGAACCTCGGCGACAACACCGCGTTCCTGGATCAGGTGGCCCGGCTGTTCGCCACCGCCGGCGATCCCACCGGACCCCTCGCCACGTCCGCGGCCCGCGCGGGAGTCGGCCCGACCGCGCTACCGCGCCCGTGGGTGTTCATCGGCCATTCCGCCGGCGCCGAGGCCGTCGAATACGTCGCTCACCGCCTGCACGACTCCTCTCCGGCCGCGTGGGCGAACCTGCGCGGGCTGGTCCTGCTGGATCCGGTGAAGTCCTTCCTCGGTGACAACACCGACGTCGCACTCGCCGACCTCGCCGCCACCGACCTTCCCGTCCTCACCGTCTCTGGCCCACCCGCGCTGTGCAACAATTTCGGCAGCGGAACCGCCGCTCTGCGGGCACATCTGCATCGCCGGTTCCTCGGCGTGCGCCTCACCACCGGCGAACACACCGACGCCGAAGGGCCCTCGAGCGATCCGCTGGGCGAATTGCTGTGCGGGACACCACAACCGGGAAACGTGGCAGCTCTGCAGCAACTCGCCACCAGCTGGACCGGTGACTATGTCGAGGGCGCCACCGACTATCCCACCGCCGCCGCGGCGGCCTTCGCCGCACACCTCGCCGAGCCCCTCGACGGAGCCTGACGGAACCTGCGCTCCGTGGTGGCGCGCCCGGATTGCGCTCGGCGGCAACCGGTTCCATATGCGAGAACAAGACGGCCGTAAGGCGTTAACGGTATGATCACAGTGGGTTTACGGTCTCGCCACAATGCCCTCGGTACTCTGAAACGGACTACAGCGACGTACGATTTCACGCTCACCGCACAGCAATTCATGCTACAAGGGGACGCTACGTGTCGAATCCTGTGTACGCCCGCGTTCTGGGCCCTTTGACTCTCGCCCTCGACAATCGCAATGCGACGCCGACCGCTCAGAAGCAACGGCAATTGCTGGCGCTGTTGTTGATTCGGCATTCGACGGTGGTTCCGGTCACGACACTGATCGAGGAGCTGTGGAACGACGACCCGCCACGCAGCGCGATAACGGTCGTGCAGACCTATGTTCTGGGTATCCGAAAGAAGATGGCACAATATCTGGATGTCGACCAGGGCGAGATCGCGGACCGATATCTCCGCACCTGGAGCAAGGGATATATGTTCGACGCACAGGACTGTGTCCTGGATTTGCGCGACTATCGCACGATGACCGACGCCGCGCGGTGTGCGTTGAATGCCGGTGACGATATGCGCGCGGTGGATCTGTTCACCGCGGCCGAAGCACTGTGGACCGGGCCGGCGCTGCTCGACGTGGAGTGCGGCCTGCCGTTGTCGGCGGAGCTGTCGCATCTGGAACAGGTGCGTCTGACCGACCTCGAGCTGCGGATCGAGGCCCAGCTGCGGCTGGGCCGCTTCCGCGAGGTCTGCCCCGACCTGGCACGACTGACCGCGGAGCAGCCCCTGCACGAACGACTGCAGGCGTACTACATGTACGCGCTGTGCCGGTCCGGCCGGCGCCATCGCGCCCTCGAGTCCTACCATGACTTCGCCCGTTCACTGCAGCGGGAACTCGGCCTGGATCCCTGCGTGAAATTGCGCCGATTACACAGCGACATTCTCAACGCCTCCGACGAATCGGTGACCCTGATGCTCGAACGCCGGCATGCCGGATATCTGATCGGCTGGCAGGCGGGCCCGGAACGCTCCGCGACGCCCGCCTGATCGGCCACTCTCATTCCGGGCCGGTATCCTCGAACATTTCTTCCACCAGGGCGGTGGTATGGGTACCGGCTCGGAATTTCGGCTGCGCGAGAACGTCCAGCAGAAATTCGCGAGTGGTGCACAATCGTTCGCCGTCCACCCGGAATTCCGTCAGCGCCCGGTTCATTCGCGCTATCGCGTCCTCGCGATCGGGCGCCCACACGATCACCTTCGCGAGGAGAGAATCGTAGTTCGGCGGCACCGAATAGCCCGCCCGGATATGCGTGTCGACGCGGGTGAACGGACCGCCGGGGGCGGTGAATTCGGAAATTCTGGCGGGTGTCGGCGCGAATCCGGCCGCCGGATTCTCGGCATTGATCCGGCATTCGATCGCGGCGCCCTTCGGCTGAATGCGGTCTTGCGTCCATGCCAGCGGTTCGCCGGCGGCGATCCTGATCTGCTCGGCGACCAGATCGATACCGGTGACCATTTCGGTGACCGGATGTTCGACCTGGATTCGGCAATTCACTTCCATGAAGTAGTAGTTGCCCTCCGAGTCGAGCAGGAATTCGACGGTGCCGGCTCCGGTGTATCCGGCGGCGAGCACCCCGTCGACCGCGGATCGGCCGATCCGCGCGGCCAGCCCGTCCGGCAGCCGCGGCGCCGGTGACTCCTCCACCAGCTTCTGGTGCCTGCGCTGCACCGAGCAATCCCGTTCTCCGAGATGGACACCCGCGCCGAAGGTGTCACACAGCACCTGCACCTCCACATGCCGGGCGCGGTCGAGATACCTTTCGACATAGACCCGGCTGTCGCCGAAGAGCATGCGGGCCGTGGCCCGGGTATCGCGGTAGGCGCGGGCGAAATCGGCGCTGTCGTGCACCACCGCCATCCCGCGCCCACCGCCGCCGGCGACGGCCTTGATGATCACCGGGTATCCGATCCGGTCGGCGAGAGCCTGCGCCTCGTCGAATTCCAGAGCGTCGAGACTGCCCGGAAGCAGCGGCAGCCCGGCCTTGGCCATCAGCGTGCGTGCCGACTGTTTGTCGCCCAGCTCGGCCATGACATCCGCGGGCGGCCCGATGAGGGTGACCCCGGCCGCGCGGCAGGCATCGGCGAAATCCGGTGATTCCGAAAGGAATCCGTAGCCGGGATGGATGGCGTCGGCGCCGGTGATCTCGGCAGCCGTCAGGATGGCGGCCGCGTCGAGATAACTGCGTTTCGCCGCGGCCGGACCGATCCGCACCGCCTCGTCGGCGAAATCCACGACCGCCGAATCGTGATCGGCCGCCGAATAGACCGCCACCGTGCGCACGCCCATTTCCCGGCAGGTGCGGGCCACCCGCAGCGCGATCTCACCGCGGTTGGCGATCAGAATCTTGTCGAACATGCGCGCCGCCTCTCTCACGCCGCCGTGCGGGCGGCCACGGGGACGCCGAAGCGACGGAATCTGGCCCGCCGCTCGGCTGCCAGCTCCTCACCGCTGCGCCCGATCAAGGCCCGCAGCGTTTCGGCCAGGGCGCGGTGCAGCCGCTCGGCCACCGCGTGCGGCGCCAGGGCACCGTCGTGGCCGAGCTCGGGCAGGACACCGTCGACGATGCCCAGCCGCAGCAGGTCGCGAGCGGTGATGCGCAGTGCCGCAGCGGCTTCGGCGGAGGCGCCCGGGTCGTTCCACACGATGGCCGCACATCCTTCGGGGCTGATCACCGAGTAGACCGAGTCGGCCAGCATCAGCACGCGGTTGGCGACCGCGAGCGCCAGCGCGCCGCCACTGCCGCCCTCGCCGATCACGACACTGATCACCGGCACGCGCAAGGCCGACATCAGGCGGATGTTCTCGGCGATGGCGACGGCCTGGCCCTGTTCCTCGGCGGTCGCGCCCGGATAGGCGCCCGGTGTGTCGATCAGCGTGACGACCGGCAGGCCGAGCTTTTCGGCCAGGCGCATGAGCCGGGCGGCCTTCCGATATCCCGGCGGCGTCGGCATGCCGAAGTTGCGGGCCATCAGCTCCTTGGGATCGTGGCCCTTCTGCTGGCCGATCACCATCACCGGCCGGCCGCCCAGCCAGGCCGGTCCGCCGACGACGGCCGGACAGTCGCCACCGATGCGGTCACCACGCAGTTCGAGGAATCCGTCGAACGCGAGCGCCATATAGTCCAGGGCCGTCGGCCGGGTGATCTGCCGCGCCCGGCGGACCTGCTCCCATGCCTCGGTCTCGGGCAGCGACTGCGGATCGGTGACGATGCCGGCCGCCGCACCCGGTTCGCCGGTGGGATCGACCGGGCCCGCGATGCGCAGCAGCGAACCCAGCGTCGCGCGCAGACCGGACCGGGGCACGATCATGTCGATGAGGCCGTGTTCGAGGAGGAATTCCGCGGTCTGGAACCGCGGCGGCAGTTCCTGGCGGATGGTCTGCTCGATGACGCGGCGCCCGGCGAAGCCGAGCCGCGCCCCGGGTTCGGCGATCAGCACATCGGTCAGCGTCGCGAACGACGCGGCGACACCGCCGTAGGTCGGATCGGTGATCAGGCTGACGGTGAGGATGCCCGCGCGATCGAGCTGCTCGAGCGCCGCACTGGTCTTGGCCATCTGCATCAGCGACAGCGGCCCCTCCTGCATGCGGGCACCACCGGACGCGGTGACCAGCAGCAGCGGAATCCGTTCGGCCAGCGCGTATTCCGCCGCCACCGTGATCATCTCCCCGACCGCGGTGCCCAGGCTGCCGCCGAGGAAGCGGAAGTCCATCGCGACGATCACGACCGCGGAGCCCTCGATGCGAGCGGTCGCGCACACGACCGCGTCGTGCAGTCCGGTGCGCGCCCGCGCGTCGGCCAGTCGGTCGGCATACGGCACGACGTCGTGGAAGTTCAGCGGGTCGTCCTCGGTGCCGGTGATCGGCAGCGGCTCGAACCGGCCCTCGTCGGCCAGCTGACGCAAGCGTTGCTCGGCGGACAGGGTGGTGTGCCGGCCGCATTCGCCGCAGACGCCCAGGTCTCGCTCGAAACGCTTGCGATACAGCGGAATTCGGCAGCCCGGGCACAGTACCCAGTCTGCGGTGTGGGAGCTTGGCGGCGTCTTCACGGGGTGTCTCCTGTGCTCGATCGGCCACGGTCAGCCGGACCGCAGCGTCCGGTATGCCCAGGTTCGCGCGGTGCCCTCGAGAACAACTCGATCGCGCTGCTCGAGCGGGGCTAGAGCGGCCCGCTTCACCCTGATCGTGATCTCGGGGACTTTCGGGACTCTTCGGCGAGAAGGGACAACAGCTGTGTACGCCAATGCATTCGGAGGTTCGTTATGAACCGTCGCGTCGTCGTGACCGGGCTCGGGGTGCGTGCGCCCGGCGGTAGCGGCAAGGACGAATTCTGGAAGTTGCTGTCGGAGGGACGCACTGCCACCCGCCGGATCAGCTTCTTCGACGCCTCGCCCTACCGGTCGCAGGTGGCCGGCGAGGCCGATTTCGACGCGGCCCGGGAAGGGCTGTCGCCCAGGGAGATTCGCCGCATGGACCGTGCCGCGCAGTTCGCTGTGGTGTGTGCCCGGGAAGCGGTCGCCGACAGCGGTCTCGGCGTCGACGCGCTCGATCCGCAGCGGGTCGGCGTCAGCCTCGGCAGTGCCGTGGCCGCGGCGACGAGCCTGGAACAGGAATATCTGGTGCTCTCGGACTCCGGGCGCGACTGGGTGGTCGACGAGAAGCACGTCTCCCCTTACATGTTCGACTACATGGTGCCGAGTGTGATGCCGGCCGAGGTGGCGTGGAGTGTGGGCGCCGAGGGCCCGGTGGCCATGGTGTCCAACGGGTGCACCTCCGGGCTCGACTCGGTCGGGCACGCGGTGCAGTTGATCCGTGAGGGCTCCGCCGACGTGGTGCTGGCCGGCGCCGCCGATACCCCGATCACGCCGATCGTGGTGGCCTGCTTCGACGCGATCAAGGCGACCACGCCGCGCAACGACGACGCCGAGCACGCTTCGCGCCCGTTCGACAACTCCCGCAACGGTTTCGTCCTCGCCGAAGGGGCGGCGATGTTCGTGCTCGAGGAGTACGACAGCGCCCGCCGCCGCGGCGCGCGTATCTACGCCGAGATCACCGGGTACGCGACGCGCTGCAACGCCTACCACATGACCGGCCTCAAGGCCGACGGGCGCGAGATGGCCGAGGCGATCCGGGTGGCCCTCGACGAATCGCGGGTCGATCCCACCGCCGTCGACTACGTCAACGCGCACGGCTCGGGCACCCGCCAGAACGATCGCCACGAAACCGCCGCGGTGAAGCGCAGTCTCGGCGAGCACGCCTACCGCACGCCCATGAGCTCGATCAAATCGATGGTGGGTCATTCGCTGGGCGCGATCGGCTCGGTGGAGATCGCGGCCTGCCTGCTCGCGCTGCAGCACCAGGTGGTGCCGCCGACGGCCAATCTGCACGAGCCGGATCCGGAGTGCGATCTCGACTACGTGCCGCTCACCGCGCGCGATCACCGCATCGACACGGTCCTGAGCGTCGGCAGCGGCTTCGGCGGCTTCCAGAGCGCCATGGTGCTGCGCCGGCCGCAGGGGGTGCCGGCATGAGCGTCGTGACGGGAATGGGTGTGGTGGCGCCCAACGGGCTCGGCATGGACCACTTCTGGGACGCGGTGCTGGCGGGACGCGGGGCGATCGCGCCGCTGACCCGCTTCGACACCACCGGATTCGGCGCCACGCTGGCCGGGCAGGTGGCCGAGTTCGACGCAGGCAAATACCTGCCGAGCCGGCTGCTGCCGCAGACCGACGTCTCCACCCGGATGGCACTGGTGGCCGCGCAGTGGGCACTCGACGACGCCAAGGTCGACACCACCGCACTGACCGACTACGGCATGGGTGTGGTCACCGGAAACGCCTCCGGCGGCTTCGAATTCACCCACCGCGAATTCAACAAGCTGTGGTCACGCGGCTCCGAGCACGTGAGCGTGTACGAGTCGTTCGCCTGGTTCTACGCGGTGAACACCGGTCAGATCTCGATCCGGCACGGCATGCGGGGACCGAGCAGCGCGCTGGTCGCCGAGCAGGCCGGTGGCCTGGACGCGGTCGGCCACGCCCGGCGCACCGTGCGCCGCGGCACACCGCTGGTCGTCACCGGCGGCGTCGATTCGGCGCTCGACCCGTGGGGCTGGGTGTCCCACATCGCGGCCGGAACGATCAGTACCGCAACCGATCCCGCGCGCGCCTATCTGCCGTTCGACGCGCAGGCGGCGGGCAACGTGCCGGGCGAAGGCGGTGCCATGCTGGTGCTCGAGGACGCCGCGGCGGCCCAAGCCCGCGGTGTGCCCGACTGTTACGGCGAAATCGCCGGATACGCGCAGACTTTCGATCCGCCGCCGGGTTCGCCGCGCCCGCCGGGACTGCGGCGGGCCATCGAGCTGGCGCTCGCCGATGCCGGACTGCGCAGCGACGACATCGATGTCGTCTTCGCCGATGCCGCCGGTGTCCCCGACGCCGACCGCGCCGAGGCCGCGGCCCTCGAGGCCGTCTTCGGACCCGGCGGGGTCCCGGTGACCGCCACGAAACCGCTCACCGGGCGGCTGTTCTCCGGCGCGGGCCCACTCGACATCGTCACCTGCCTGCTGGCCATGCGCGACGCGGTGATCCCGCCGACCGTGGCCACCACCGAACTCGCCGAAGGATGCCGGATCGACCTGGTCCGCGGCGAACCCCGCTCGGCCGACCTCGGCGCCGGATTGGTGCTCGCGCGCGGCCGGTGGGGTTTCAACTCCGCGGTGGTCGTGCGCGCGAACCCGCGCTGACCGGCACAGCACAGCAATCGCAGTATCCGTTCGAATGCACTCAGGAGCAGATCATGACCATCACCATCGACACCCTGCGCCGAATTCTCGTGGCCTGCGCCGGCGGCGACGAGGACGCCCCCGAACTCGCCGGTGACATCGCCGAGGTCGAGTTCGAGGAACTCGGCTACGACTCGCTGGCCCTGATCGAAACCGCCTCGCGCATCCAGCGCGAGTTCGGGGTGACGGTCCCCGAGGAACAGCTCATCGACGTCAGGACCCCGCAGGAGCTGATCGACATCGTCAACGAGCAGCTGGCGGGTGTGGCATGACCATCCGCACGACTCACACCCGCGTCGTCGAGGCGCCCGCGGACGAGGTCTACGGGCTGGTCGCCGACGTCGGCCGCTGGCCGGTGATCTTCGAACCCAGTGTGCTGGTGCGACATCTGCACCGCGGCGACGACGAGGAGCGGTTCCGGCTGTGGGCGACGGTGAACGGTCAGGTCACCGACTGGACCTCGCGCCGGACCCTGGATGCCGCCGGCCGGCGCATCACGTTCGAGCAGGAACGCAGCCGGGCGCCGATCGCGTCCATGGGCGGGCAGTGGACGTTCGACGAAACCGGGCCGCGCACAACGACTGTCACCCTCGATCACCACTTCACCGTCGCCGACGGTGTGGATCCGGAGGTGATCACCGGGGCGGTCGACCGCAACAGCGTGGCCGAGCTGGGGGCGCTGGCCCGCATCGCCGAGTTGGGGCATCCGGTCGACGACATCATCGTCACCTTCGAGGATCGGGTGACCCTGGACGCGACGGCGGCCGAACTCTACGACTTCGTCTACCGCAGCGACCGCTGGCCCGACCACGTTCCCCACGTCGGCCGGGTGGATCTGACCGAGGATGCCGACGGGGTGCAGCTGATGGAGATGGACACCGTCACCGAGGGCGGTATCCCGCACACCACACGATCGATCCGGATCTGTGTCCCGGCCGAGCGCATCGACTACAAACAGCAGCTGCCGCCCGCGATGCTGTTCGGGCACAGTGGCGCATGGGAATTCGCCGACGATCCCGCCGGCGTGGTGGTCACCGCGCGGCACACGGTGGCGATCAACCCCGCCGCCGCGCGCGACATCCTCGGCCCCGGCACCGGTCTCGCCGAGGCGCGCGCCTACCTCGGCGAGGCCCTCGGCACCAACAGCCGCAACACTCTGCTGTGCGCGGCGCAATACGTCGCGGCCCGCCGCGCCGAATCCGCGAAAGCCCCGTCATGACGGAGACCGGAACTCCGCGGCTCGCCGAACCGGTGGTGCAGGAGGTGGCCGACGGTGTCTTCGCCTACACCCACGGCCACGGCGGCTGGTGTGTCAGCAACGCCGGCGTCGTCGCCGGGCCCGACGGTGCGCTGGTGATCGACACGCTCGCCACCGAGGACCGCACCCGCGGCCTGATCGAGCACGTCGATCGGGTCGCCGGCGGACCGGCGCGCACCGTCGTCAACACCCATCACCACGGCGACCACAATTTCGGCAACCATCTGTTCGGGCCGGCCGCGGTCCTCATCGGACACGATCGGATCCGCGCCGAGATGATCGACACCGGGCTCGCCCTGACGCAGCTGTGGCCGCAGGTCCGGTGGGGCGACGTGCGCGTCACGCCACCCACCGTCACCTTCTCCGACCGGCTGACCCTGCACGTCGGCGGCCGGCGGGTCGAGCTGATCCATCCGGGACCGGCGGCGCACACCACCAACGACGTGGTGGCGTGGATGCCCGCGGAGAAGGTGCTGTTCGCCGGGGATCTGGTGATGTCGGGTGCGGCGCCGTTCTGCTTGTTCGGTTCGGTCGCGGGCACCCTCGCGGCGGTCCGGACGCTGGCCGGGCTGGGCGCGGAAACCGTTGTGGCGGGCCACGGCCCGGTCACCGGACCGGAGATCTTCGATCAGACGATCCGGTACCTGGAGTGGATCGGCAGGTTGGCGCTCGACGGCCGCGCGCTGGGGCTGACTCCGCTGGGCATCGCGCTCGAGGCCGATCCCGGCGAGTTCGAGGATCTGGTGGATGCCGAGCGGGTGGTCGGCAATCTCCACCGCGCCTATGCCGAAGCGGACGGCGCGGCACCGGGAGCGCCGCTGGATGTGCTCGCCATCTTCGACGAGATGGTCGGCTACAACGACGGCCGGCTACCGGCGTGCCTGGCATGAGCGAGCGAGAAATGGACCCAGCCGAGCAAGAACCCGGCGCGGCCGAGACCGTCGATGTGTGCGTGGTCGGCGGCGGGCCGGCGGGACTGGTCGCCGGTGTGCTGCTGGCCCGCTCCGGATCGACAGTCGTTGTGCTGGAGAAGCATCCGGACTTCCTGCGCGACTTCCGCGGTGACACCGTCCATCCGTCGACGCTGACGGTGATGGACGAGCTCGGGCTCGCCGAGGAATTTCTCCGGCTGCCACACGTGCGGGCCCCGCAGCTGCCGATGGCGACCGCGATGGGGCCGGTCGTGTTCGCCGACTTCCGCCGGCTGCCCGGCCGGTTTCCGTTCGTGGCGTTCATGCCGCAGTGGGACGTGTTGAACTTCCTCGCCGAAACCGGCCGCCGATATCCGCGATTCCGGCTGCTGCAGCGGGCGGAGGTCACCGCACTGCTCGAGTCCGGTGGCACCGTCACCGGCGTGCGCGCTGCCACCCCGGACGGTCCGCTCGAGGTGCGGGCCCGTCTCGTCATCGCCGCCGACGGACGTAATTCCTTGGTGCGCACCAGCGGTGCGCTGGCGGTGGCGGCGAGCCGGGCCCCGATGGACGTGTTGTGGTTCCGGGTGGGCAAACCCGCCGGCGAGAGCCTGCCGACGGTTCGCAGCGGCAAGGGCTTCTTCATCGTCTGCATCGATCGCGGCGACTACCTGCAGGTCGCCTACATGATCCCCAAAGGTGGATTCGAGGCGATCCGGGCCGGCGGGCTGTCGGCGTTCCGGGCGCAGCTCGCGGCCATCTATCCGGTGCTTGCACCAGGGCTCGAGGCCGCGATCCGCGACTGGGACGATGTGAAACCGCTCGATGTGCGGGTGGACCGGTTGCGGCACTGGTGCCGGCCCGGCCTGCTCGCCATCGGTGACGCCGCGCACGCGATGTCGCCGGCGGGCGGTGTCGGCATCAATCTCGCGGTCCAGGACGCGGTCGCCGCCGCGCGGCTGCTGGCGCCGACGCTGGCCGCGGGCGGTGTGCCGAGTCTCGCACAGTTGCGCGCGGTGCAGCGCCGCCGCGAATTCCCTATGCGCGTCGTGCAATTCGCGCAATTGCGACTGCTCGCCGACCTGTATCCGAACGCGGGAGGACCCAGCACCGACAAGCCGTTGCTGGCCCGGCTGCTGCGCCGCTTCCCCGGCCTCTCGCATGTGGTGGCACGGGTGATCGGCCTCGGGATCCTGCCCGAGCACGTCCCGCCCGCACATGGCGACCAGCTCGTTTCCAGTACCTGATTCCCCACACCCAGGAGGACCTGTCGTGTCGACCTATCTTCTCGTTCACGGCGCCTTTCACGGCGGCTGGGCCTGGCAGCGGGTGACCCCGCTGCTCACCGCGGCCGGCCACCGTGTCTTCGCGCCCTCACTCGCCGGCATGGGCGAACGCGCCGGCGAGCTCACTCCCGACGTGGGCCTCGACACCCACGTCGACGATCTCGCCGAGTTGATCCTCGCCGAGGATCTGCGGGAGGTGATCCTGGTAGGCCACAGCTATGCCGGGATCGTGGTCACCGCGCTCGCGGACCGGTTCCCGGACCGCATCGCCGAGCTGATCTACGTGGACACCTTCGTGCCACGAGACGGCGAAGCCGTCGCCGACATCATGCCGGACATGGTCGAGGCGTTCACCACCGCTGCCGCCGCCGTCGGAGACGGCTGGCGCGTGCCCCCGCCGACCGAGCCGATGGGTGACAGCGGAATCAACGGCGTCACCGAGGAACCCGATCTGAGCTGGGTGGCGTCGATGCTGACGGCCCAGTCGCTCGAGACCTTTCACCAGCCGCTGACGCTGCGCAATCCGGACGATCTGGCGCTCGTTCCCGTCACCCACATCCACTGCAGCGAGGGCGGCGAGGCCTTCAAGGCGATGCGCGCGGCGATGCCGCGGACCCTGCCCCCGGCGGACCTGCCCGCCGAACGGCTCAAGATCCTGCCGACCGGCCACGACTGCATGATCACCATGCCGCGGGAATTCGCCGAGCTGCTCCTGGAATCGGCGGCTCAGCGTTCGCCCGCGTCGTAGGCGGCGCGCGCCGCCAGCACCTGCGCCAGGTGCTCGTTCGACCACCGCGCGAGACCGTCGAACAGCGGAGTGAGGGTGCCGGCCAGCGCGGTGGCCGCGTACTCCACGCGCGGGGGGACCTCGGGATGGTAGGTGCGCTGCACCAGACCGTCGCGTTCGAGCTGGCGCAGCCGCTGGGTCAGCACCTTGGGCGTGACGCCCGGAATGCGTTGCTGCACTTCGTTGAAACGCATCCGGCCGTCGTGGATGAGCACCCACAGCACCTGGGTGGACCAGCGGCCGAAGAACAGGTCGACCACCGGCGAGATCGGACAGGGATCGGCGACGGGCGGTGGCGTGACAGGCGTCATGATCACTCCTGGGCACTTTCCATTTGGTAACTACTATACTTTGGAAACTACTGTGTGACCAGAAGCCTTCACCGGCGCGAGAGGAGCACAGTGATGACTGCGACGGCACCACACGGAAACCTTCGCCTGCCGAGGCGGCGCGGCGAACGCCCGCTCACCCGGCCCCACAATCCTCATCAGCAGCTCACCCAGAATCCGGACGTCCGGCTGCAGGAAGCGCTGTGGGCGCGCATGGTCGCACTCGACGGTGTACTGGCCGCCCGCAGCGCGGTCTCGCTGCCCGACACCCGTGCCCTGCATCTGCGTCCCGATCACGCGCACGGCCCCGAGGACGCCTTCCTGGCCGGCACCGAGTTCGCGCACCTGCACGGGCACGCCGACGGCAGCCTGCATCTGCGCCTGCCGGAATCCGCTGCCGCCGAAGCCGTTTCGTCCGGCTGGGCCGAACAGCATCCGATGGCCCGCGCCGGCGTCCTGCCGGCGACGCTGCTGATGGTCTACGGCCCGCGCGACGCCGACGAACTGGAACAGGTCTGGCAGCTGGTGCGCGCCTCCTACGACTACGCCCGCGGGAACGCTCGAGCATGATTCGAGCGACGGCACGCATCGTGAGGCCCATGACTGCGACTGATCTTGTCGGCACCTGGGAACTGGTGTCCTACTACGACATCGACGATGCGGATGTGCGCAGCGAAGGGCCGCTCGGCCCGGCGCCGCGTGGTCTGCTGATCTACACCGCACAGGGTTCGGTCTCGGTGAGCATGATGCGCACCGGGGACATCGCCGCGGCGCCCGCGTTCATGGGCTACGCCGGAACCTGGCGCACGGCGGGCAAGGCGGTGGTGCACGCGATCAGCGTCTGCTCGAACCCCGCCTGGGCCGGCACCGAGCAGGTACGCCAGATGTCACTCGACGGTGACGTGCTGACGCTGATCGGCGCCGCGCAGGTGGACGGGCGGACCCAGCGCCGCATTCTCACCTGGCGCAGGTCCGCCCGCCCGTAATCACTCCGGCGAGTACGAGAACAGAGGTTCGTCGAATTGCACGGATTCACCGTCCTGTTTGAGGATCGCGGTGACGACCCCGCCCGCCTCGGCCGTCACCGGGATCATCAGCTTCATCGCCTCCACGATGCCGACCTGACGCCCCGGCGACACCCGGTCGCCGACCGCCACGAACGGCTCGGCACCGGGCTGCGGGCTCCGATAGAACACTCCCACGCTGGGTGCGCGGATCACCGGATCGGTAACCGGCACCTCGGTGGCGACGTCGGTTGCGGGTGCCGCTGCCGGTGCGGCGCCGGCACTCACGGCCGCCTCCCCCGGGCCCTGCGGCCACTGGGCCTCGACGGTCACCTCACCGACCTGGATCCGCAGCCCGCTGGGCTGTGCGGGGAAGCCGGCCAGCAGCCGCAGCGCACCCGACTGGATGGCGTCGAGTATCTGCAGATAGTCGTGCTGGGCGGCGTCGAGTTCCGCTGCGGGGGTGACGTTTTCGTCCATTGCTGTCATGACGGCGCTCTCCCGTCAGTAGTTGCCCAGGCCGCCACAGACATTCAATGCCTGTGCGGTCACGGCGGCGGCGGCCGGCGAGATCAGGTAGTCGACCATCGCGGCCACCTCGTCGACCTGGACATAGCGGCCGATCGGCACCCGGGCACTCACCCGCGCGTGCACCTCGTCGGTGTCGACACCCCACAGGCCCGAGTACACCTCCCGAACCCGTTCGGCCATCGGCGTTTCCACGAATCCGGGGCAGACCGCGTTGACCGTGATCCCGGTCTTGGCCAGCTCCAGTCCCAGCGCCTTGGTGAAGCCGACGACCCCGTGCTTGGAGGCCGAATAGGGCGCGCCGTGGAGCACACCCTGCTTACCGCCGGTCGAGGCGATGTTGACGATCCGGCCGCTGCCGCGCTCCAGCATGCCGCCGGCGGTGAGCGCGGCCTTGGTGGCGTAGAAGACGCTGTTCAGGTTCGTCTCGATCACATCGAGCCACAGCTCGTCCTCGATCTGCGCGGTCACGCCGCCGCCGCTGCGGCCGGCGTTGTTGACCAGAATGTCGACCGGCCCGAACCGCCGTACCGCGGCGTCGACATACTCGCGGATCTGAGCGGCGTCGCGGACGTCGCAGCCCACTCCGTCCACCGAGAATCCGTCGTCCTGCAACTGCTTGGCCGTCGCGGCCACCCGCTGCTCGTCCCGGGCACAGATGAACACCGCAACACCCTGTGCCGCCAGGTTTTTCGTGATCTGCAAGCCCATTCCGCTGGTCGCTCCGCTGACCAGCGCCACGCGCTGACTGTCCGCCATATCTCCTCCATCGGTGCTGGATCCGGTTACGCCGGCCCGTCCGGCCACCAGCGTCGCGAAAGGCCCTATAAGACCGGTCAAACCGATGCGGGCTCGACCGAATCTCGAGTGCCGTCGGCGACCGTGGAGCGCGATCGAGGTCCGCCCGGAATCCCGGCGGCCACACCGTCTTCCGAGGAGCCGTCCATGACCACTGTCGCCAGCCGTGCCGAGTTGTACGCCGAGGTCCAGCAGTTCTACGCCGATCAGATGCAGCGCCTGGACAACCGCGACATCACCGGTTACGCCGAAACCTTCACCGAGGACGCGGAATTCGAGCACACACCCGGCCGCCCACCCGCGCGCACCCGCGCCGGGATCGTGTCGGATCTGGTGGAGTTCCACAAGCGCTTCGACAGCGATCCGATGCAACGCCGGCACTGGTTCAACATGATCAACCTCTCCCCGCGCGACGACGGCAGCATCGTCGCCACGATGTACTGCCTGGTGGTCAAGATCCGCCCCGGCGCGGCGCCGGAGATCGCGCCGAGCTGTGTGGTGCACGACGTGCTCGTCCGCGTCGACGGTGAACTGCGCACCCTGTCCCGCCGAGTCACCCACGACTGACCGAAACCACTACCTCGACAAGGAGTTACACCTGTGAGCACCGCTCGATCGACCACTCATCTCGTTCTCGCCGCCGAAGCCCAGGATCTGCTGTTCCGCGAGGCCCGCACCGCCAACACCTTCACCGACGAACCGGTGAGCGACGAGCAGATCCGCGAGATCTACGACCTCGTCAAATACGCGCCGACCTCGATGAATCAGCAGCCGCTGCGCATCGTGCTGGTTCGCGGCGCCGAGGCTCGCGCGGCCCTGGTCGAGCACATGCTCGACAACAACAAGCCCAAGACCGAGAAGGCGCCGCTGACCGCGATTCTGGCCGCCGACCTCAATTTCCACGACCATCTGCCGAAGGTCTTCCCGCACGCTCCCGACGCCAAGGACTACTTCGCCGACGACGACTACCGGGCCGAATCGGCACGGTTCAACGCGCTGATCCAGGTCGGCTACTTCATCCTCGGCATCCGCGCCGCGGGCCTGGCCGCCGGTCCGATGAACGGGTTCGACGCCGCCGGTGTCGACAAGGAGTTCTTCCCCGAGGGCACGCACAGCGCGTTGGTCGTGGTCAATATCGGCAAGCCGGGCCCGGACGCCTGGTACCCGCGCTCGCCGCGGCTGGAGTACGACGAGGTCGTCACGACCGTCTGACCTCCGCCCGCCCGAAGCCCGATCGGAATGTCCGATCGGGCATTTCGTGGTTCATCGATGGGACTTTCGACTCTTGGGCGCCACCGTCGGCGTCGGCACAGTTGTCGTGCGTCGAAACGGGCCGGGTGAGCGAAAGAGGGCGATCGCGTGTTGCGGGAATCTCAGGCATGGTCGTCGGCAGCGTTCCCGGACATCGTCATCTTCACCCGCGGGCCGGTACCCGCACTCGAGGCCGAGCGCGTGGCCGGGGCGGTAGGCCGGCTGCTGGCGCGCCACACCGTCGCCGGCGACGCCCGGGTACGGGTGACCGCCACTCCGGGCGAGACCGAAACCCTGCTGGTCCAAGTGAATCTCGCGCTCCCCGATCGCCCGGTCCGGATGCAGGTGCGCACCCGCGGGCCCCACGAGGTGCTGTCGGTGGTGGTCCGGCTGGAACGCCAACTCACCGGCACAACCGTCCGGGACTGGCCGGATCCCGAACGACCGGCACTGGCCGACCCCGGCGTCGGGAAGATCGTGCGCCGCAAGGCGTTCCGGCTCGACACCCTGCGCCCGAAATCGGCCGCGGCGATGATGGACGCACTCGATTTCGACGTGCACCTGTTCGTCGACGCCGAAACCGGTGAGGATGCCGTCGTCTACCGGGCCGGTCCGTCGGGACTGCGGCTGGCGCGCCGGTCCCGGATGCATCCGCCGGCCGATACCGGCGGCCGGATCTTCACGGTGCACTCACGCCCGACCCCGATCCTCACCGAACCCGCGGCGGTGGAGCGGCTGTGCGCGCACGGCCTGCCGTTCCTGTTCCACATCGACGCCTTCACCGGGCGCGGACATCTGCTGTACCGCCGCTACGACGCGGACCTCACCCTCGTCACACCCTGTGGCGAGGTCGCATTCGACACGGAAAGGTAGATCACCAGCGTGGCACGAGAGTTGACGCAACGGGAAATCCTCACCGAACTCGAACCGGTCGCCGCCACGGCGCTGGACCGGCATCTGTCGATGGTCAAGGAGTGGCATCCGCACGACTACGTCCCCTGGAACGCCGGACGCAACTTCGCGATGCTCGGCGGAACCGATTGGGAGCCCGGGCAATCCACGCTCAGCGACGTCGCGAAGGCGGCGCTGGTGACCAATCTGCTCACCGAGGACAACCTGCCCTCCTATCACCGCGAGATCGCCGAGAACTTCTCCCAGGACGGCGCCTGGGGTACGTGGGTGGGCCGCTGGACCGCCGAGGAGAACCGCCACTCCGTCGTGCTGCGCGACTATCTCGTCGTCACCCGCGGCGTCGACCCGGTCGCGCTCGAGAACACCCGCATGACCCACATGACCAACGGCTTCACCCCGGGGGTCGCCCGGCTCCTCGACGGCGAGGCGGGTTTCCTGTATTCGGTTGCCTACGTGAGCTTTCAGGAGCTCGCCACCCGCGTCAGCCACCGCAACACCGCCACGGTGTGCGACGATCCGATCGCCGAGCGCATGCTGCAGCGCGTCGCGCTCGACGAGAACCTGCACATGATCTTCTACCGCACCCTGTGCGCGGCCGCCTTGGATCTCGTTCCCGATCAGGCGATGACGGCCATCGACCTCATCGTCGAGAACTTCAGGATGCCCGGCGCCGGAATGCCCGACTTCCGCCGCAACGGAGTGCTGATGGCCAAACATGGCGTCTACGATCTGCGCCAGCACTACGAGGAGGTTCTCGGACCGGTGATCCGGCAATGGAACCTCTTCGGCCGCAACGACTTCGGTCCACGCGGCGAACAGGCCAGGGACCGGCTGGGCGCCTTCCTGGAAAATATGGAACTGGTGCAGATCCCGCGCTTCGAGGAACACCGCGACCGAGCCCTGGCCCGCGAGCGCGCCCGCGCCTGAGTCAGCGCGGACGGCGCGGTATGCGGGTGTGCGCGGTGAGCAGCAGATGGTCGAAGGCGGTGAGCGTCTGCGGCTGCGCTTCCGGCAGCGTGTCCAGTTCGGCGATCAGCTGGGCGGCCAGGTCGCGGAGTTTGGTGTTGGTCTCCTGAGAGCGCCAGGACAGGATCTTGAACGCCTGCTCGGCATTGACGCGATACATCCGCATCAGCACACCCTTGGCCTGTTCGATCACCGCGCGATGCTCGATCACGTCGGGCAGAGCCGCCGACAGGGTTTCGCGTTCGCTCTCGGCCAGGGTCTCGGTCAGGTCGATGTAGAAGCCGCCGGTGCCGACGACCGCTCCGGCGTTGTCGTAGAGGCGGTCGGCGACCACCATCACGTGGTGCACCTGGCCCGCGGTGTCGATGAACCGGTGCCGGCTGGAGAACGACTCCCCCATATCGACCGCGCGGGCGATGCGTGCCGCCACATCGTCGCGGTCGTCGGGATGTTTGTGCGAGAGCAGCAACTCGGTGGTCGGCACCACGCTGCCGGGGGTGTATCCGTGCATCCGGTACACCTCTTCCGACCACTCCCAGCGCCGCGTCGCGAACCAGAACCGGAAGGATCCGACCCGCGGCGCCGTGCCCGGATCAGCCGGTGCCGTTTCTCCCGCCGGGCGATCGTGTTCGTTGTCCATGCCGTTGCGCCGCACACCACGATTATGGCCGGTCGAGATCGTCGGGGGGCGCAGTCCGGAGACGACGTTTCACATGAACGGCCACAGGTCCGCGTCGCGGTGCGAGGTCCGCGCCAGCCGGGGGTCGTCGGTGGGCCGCAGCCAGCGCACCGGCACCCGGATCGGTTCGATCGAGGGCAGGCACGCTACGCGGCCGGTGCGGTCCACGAGTGATCCCACCAGGCGATATCCCTGTTTCGGGGCCAAGCCCAGAGCCGCGGCCTGATCGTCGGTGAGCGTGACCTCGGTGTGCGAACGTTCGATGAGTCGCAGTCCCTCGACCGACACCGGATCGGTGTCGTAGTCGACGCGGGAGACCGTGAGCCGGAACCGGGCACCCATCAGCAGGCTCGCCATCCACATCGAGGTACCGAGTCGCTCGCGATCGGGATAGCGGGCGACCGGCAATCGATGCGGGACCAGCACCACATAGGTATGCCCGATCTCCACGTCACGGGCGCGCATGGCATCCAGAGTCGTCCTCGAGCCGTAGCCGCGCAACGTTGCGGGTACAAGGCCTCGCCGCTCAGGCATAGTGTGTGATGCATGACCGAGTCTGCTGCCCGGCACGCAGGTGAGCGTGCCGCGCGGGCGGCCGAGCGGGCAGAGGAGCTGGCCGCGCGGCAGGCCGAGCTGAGCGCGGGACGGCCGATCACACGCGAGGACGTCGAGATGGCGGCCGAGCGCGCTCGACAGGCACTCGAGCGTGCCGAAAGCGCGCATCGGGCGGCCGCGGACCGGCACGAGGCCGCGGCACGCGCCCACGAACGCGCAGCCGCCGCCTACGACCAGGCCGCCGCTCATGTACCCGGCAAGGGTGCGGCGTCCGGCAAGCGCTCACGGTCCGGCAGCGATTCGGCGTCGGGCAGCGCAGCGGCGTCCGGCGCAGCCTGGCCGTCCGCAGCCGACCGCGCCGACCGGTCCCGCCGCGATGCGGCCTTCCACCGCGCGGCAGCGGAACAGGATCGCGCCGCCGCCCGCGAACAGCGCATCGAGGCAGAGCGCGAATTCGGCGATGCCCCCACCGAATAGCGAGTCGACGCGGCGTGGGTTACGTCACAGGGCGGTCCGGAAATAGCTCGCCGGGTGTCACGGTTGAACCCCCTGTCGGCGTCCGAACAGCCCCGGGCCGCACCCATCAGTCGCTACGAGCGACCACTCGCCGAGAGGCGCTTGTGGGACGTCGACCTCATACGGACGCCGCCGGGAACGCCACCCGGCGGCGTTCTGCTGCCGGCTCACCCGGCGGCGACGCCGGCGCTGGGCAGATCGTCGTACACCGAGACCATCCGATCCAGGCCGGTGACCTCGATGACACGTTTGGCCGCTCCGGAGGCGACCACTCGCAACCGGCGGGGCGTCACCGTGGTCGCGGCCGCGTGCAGCACGCTCAGACCGGCCGAGCCCAGGAAACCCACCCCGGACAGATCGATCACCGGCGCGGCCTGATCGGCGTCCTCGAACGCCTCGCTCATCCGGTCCAGCACACTCTGCAACTGATCGGCCGTCATCGCGTCGACGTCGCCGTGCGCCGATATGACGAGCGCGCCGCCGGTCCGGTCGACCTCGACGCTCAAGCCGCTGTCATCCACCAAGACACTCATCTCCTCGTCACCGCCGTACATCACACTCGTATACAACCCCCGCAGCGCGGGGCCAAACTTCTTTTTTTCCGCGCGCGTCCGCGGCTGTGTACTGTTCCGACGTCGGCGGTGCATTTTCGTGATATTCACGCGAGTGGATCCGGACGGCCGAACACTCGCGGGCGGACCGGTAGCTTGGCCTCGCCTCGCCCCCACACTCGGTCCGGCGCGGTGAGCGGCAGGTCCGAACCGATGGAGGTCTAGCAGTGAGCAACCGGGTTCCCCACGGCCGTATCTCGCGCGGCAGCAAGATGGGCCGGCTCGCCGCGGGGCAGGCGCTGCGCGGGGTGGGCACCCGCCTGTCGATGGTGGGCCGCACCGAGGAAGCGCGCCGGCGCTTGAGCGAACGCTCGGCGATGCAGGCCGCCCAGCAGCTGGTCACCGTGCTCGGCGGGATGAAGGGCGCGGCGATGAAGCTCGGGCAGATGCTGTCGGTGCTCGACCTCGACCTGCTGCCGGAAGAACAACGCGAGATGTTCCGCACCAAACTCGCACAACTACGCGACCAGGCTCCGGCGTTCCCGTTCTCCGCCATGTGCACGGTGATCGAGAACGACCTCGGCCCGATGGCACGGATCTTCGCCGACTTCGACGACACGCCGATCGCCGCCGCCTCCATCGGACAGGTCTACCGCGCCCGACTACGTGACGGACGCGCGGTCGCCGTCAAGGTCAAATATCCGGGCGTCGACCGCGCCGTCGAAGCCGATATGCGCAACCTCATGATGATCAGCCGCCTGTGGAAGGCGATCCTGCCCAGCGCCGCCGACGAAGAGGTGCTCGCCGAGATCGCCCGCAACATCGGCAGCGAACTGGACTACCCCCGCGAGGCCCGCACCCAGCACCACGTCGCGACCCGCTACCGTGGCCATCCCTACATCAGCGTGCCCGACAGCATCGAATCCTGCTGCGGCCCCAACGTTCTGGTCACCGAACTGGTCGACGGCGAACCGTTCCAGCACCTCCAGACCCTCCCCGACGCCGACCGCACCCGCCTCGGTGAGCTGATCTACCGCTTCTACATCACCTCGCTGTTCACCGACCACGAGTTCTGTGGCGATCCGCATCCGGGCAATATCCTGCTCACCTCCGACGGGCGACTCGCCTTCGTCGACTTCGGGCTCTACACCGCGATGAGTCCCGCCGACGTCGAACTCGAACGCGAGATCATCCGGGCCGCAGGGGAATACCGCGCCGACGACATCTACCACTCCTGGGTCGCACAGGGCATCGTCGATCCCGACGCCGGAGTCACACCGGAGGAGTGCCTCGGCTACATCTGGGCCGCCACCGGCTGGCACCTGATCGACGAGGACATCACCGTCACACCCGAATTGGCCACCAGCGCAGTGGTTCTCGCCGTCGACCCCCGGGCGGCCGAATTCCGCGGCATGCGCCACCAGCGCCTCCCACCCGAGCACGTGTTCTCCCGCCGCGCCGACCTGTTCACCTACGCCGTCCTCGGACAACTGCACACCACCAACAACTGGCACCGCCTCGCCCGTGAATGGCTCTACCACGAACCGCCGGCCACCGACATCGGCGCCGACATCGCCCGGTGGCGGCTCACGGCACGATCGTCGTGATCGGCACCGCGCCGGGATAACCGCGGTCGCGGGCATACCAGCACAGGAAGCCGTCACTGTCGGCCGACAGATCGGTCACCCACCAGCGTTCCATGCCGTCACACAGATCCATATAGGTGCAGCAGTCGCGCAATTCCGCGAACGAACCGCCCTGCCGCGCCGCGCACACGAGGGCGGCGACGATCCTTCTGGCCGGAGGATGGCCGTAGACGACCCAGCCGTATCCGTCCTCGAGCGGCTGCAGCCGGACGCCGTAGAAGTGGCGGCCGAACAACCGTCCGACCGTGGAATCGATTGCGTAGCAGTGCATATCGCGCACAGGCACCTCCGAATTCGTCGTCGACACCGACTACCGCCACGGCCGCCCGGTCGCGGTACCGGGCGATGAGAGCCGAGATGCCCACCGGGTGGTGGTCGATCCACCCGGTGGGCAAGCATCACGGGGTCAGAGTTTGCCGCCGCCGCCCACCAGCCACGGGTTGAAGCTGCAGGTCAACGCCGGAGTCTGCACCGGATCGAGAGCATGCAGAATGATCGACAACACCCGCGGCGAATACATCATCGTCAGGTGATCCGACACATCCTGCTCACACCCGTCCTGCAGGGTGATGTTGTCGACCGTCGCCCCCGGGCCGGGCTTCAAGAACGTCAGATCGTAGGGGTTGGTGATCTCGTCGTAACGACTACCGACCACCGTGTAATCCACCCCCGGCATGGTGTCACCACCGGCGTTGAGCTGGTTGACGAAATCCGAACCGATCGTCTGCTGAATGCCCGCGTGACCGACGAAGATCTCCACCAGGCCCAGCACGTCGATACCGAGATTGTTGATCATCCGCCCCAACGCGCCGATCCCGTCCAGCGAGGTGCCGTGGTTGGTGGCGCCGAAGGTCATCATGTGATGCACCTTCGCCGCACCACCGTCGAACTTCAGATACCAGCGCGACATCGCACCACCCTGCGAATGGCCGACCAGATTCACCTTCTGGGATCCGGTCGCCGCCAGCACCCGATCCACGAACTGCGCCAACTGCTTCGCCGAATCCTGGATGTATCCGGTGCCGTTGGTACCCGGCAGCACCGACCCCAGACCACCACCCTGGATCAGATTCGACCTCCCGTAGTTGAACGTGAACACGCAATAGCCGGCGTCGTGGATGGGCTGGCTGATGTAGGAGAAGTTGTCGTAGGCGTTCTCCCACGTGCCGTGCACCAGCACCACCGGCTCCGGATGCGCCGCCGTGGGCTTGCAGTTCCAGTCGTTGGTTCCCGGCGGCGCGACATCCGGGTTCAACAGCCCGTACCCGAACGCGGCCAAAAACGAACTCTGCGCCGGCCCGTAACCGACTGTGTCGCTGGATGTTCCACCCGAGGATCCCGAACTCGACCCGGACCCGCCGTAGCAGTCACCGGACCCGTTGCCCGAGCCCGCACCACTGCCCGAGGTACACGCCGAACCGGTGCCCGAACTCCCCGAATCGGCGATCGCGTGTGCGGACGGATTCTTCAACCCGTGCGTGATCATCTCCGCAAGCTGCTGCTCCTGCTGCTGATCACCGACCGGGTCGGCGCCGGCTCCGACGCCGGTGAGCCCCACGGTGAGCGCGGCGGCCGCCGCGACAATGGCCACACTCGTACAACTGCGGCGAAGACTTTTTTTCATGGTGTTCCTGACATCGTCGAATTCGCTGCCCGGAAAGTCGCCGATCGACATTTCCGGAATTCGCGAGCAAACGCTACGGAGGCGATCGAGGGCGCGGCGTCCGTTGCGGTGATGTCTTCACGGGTTCACGAAACGATTCCGGGACGGCCATGACTCCACACAGTCGGTTCTTCCGGGGGACGGGATATCGCGTGCGGCGTATGCGGTGGCGTGCGGGGAATTCGGTGATCACGGGTGGAGGGTGCATTGTTTCCTGCGTCGCCACACCGGTGATCCGGTACTGGAAGTGGGATTCGATCGCACTTCAGGTGGCCTGGATTGCCGCGCGCGGCGGTGGGCGACCAGCCCTGATGCGGCACGGCCACCGGCTCGACACAGACACTCCCTGGACGCCAGGACCCCGGGATGCGCAAAAAGTGAGCAGTGGGACAGTTATGCGCGTTCGACACTCTCGGATTTGCCCGAAGTCCATCTATTTCCGCAGTTCAGAGCAGTATCAGATACCAGCAGCACGGTTCGCGAATCCGAGTAGAAGGTGAGCGAGAACTCGCATTACTCTTCGATTCCTGAACCGGCGGCAACATGCCGGCGGCCGGACACCACCCCCGCAGCCGTGACGAGGAGGTCACCCGTGACGATCCGATCAGCGCCGGACATCCCGCTCGCGCACGCCTCGAGCACCCGGCTCATCACCGCCGACGACGCCGACCGCCTCGCCGATCTCCTGCTTTCGCATCTGCGCACGAAGGTCTCTCCTTTCACCGCACTGCCTCGTCCACTGCTCGACGGGGACGTGAAGGCCATGATCCGCGTGTGCCTGCGGTGGGCGAGCGAGCGCGGCAGCGCCGCCGCCACCGCCGATCCCGCGGCTTTCCTGCAGGTCGCGGCCGCTCGTTGGGCTCGCGCGGACCTGCCGATCGAGAAGGTGCTGCACGCGATGCACGCCGGGTTCGCACAAGCCCTGGAGGTTGTCCTCCCGCGCGCGGGCGCGCCGAGTTGCGCCCGCGTCATCGCGTGGACGACGGCCGCGGTGGAGTTGTCCGACCTGTGCACCGGCGCCATCAGCAGGGCGTACGTGCGCGAACTGAAGGCCGCCTCCGGCGACCATCACACCGCCGTCCACACGCTCACCTCGGCGCTGCTCGCAGGGCAGGCGAGCTCGAAAGTGGCACGGGAATGCGGCATTTCGATCGCCGACGAGTACTACGTGCTCGCCGTGCGGGTGGCCCCGCATCCGGACGAGAACCGGCCGGGTCTCGACCGGCACGTGGTCGCCGGCCGCAAACTGCGCCGCATCCAATCGGCGCTCACCCGCCAATTCCAGGACCGCGCGCTGGCGATACTGTCGGTGGACGGCGGAACGGTCCTGCTTCCCTCCGGCGTCTGCACCGAACCCGAACTGGCCCGCGCCGTCGAGGTGGTGGCCGACTACGCCGCCGCGCCGGTCACCGCGGTCGCGACCCGATGCGCCACCGACGCCATTCCCGCGGCCGCGCGGCGAACCCACGAACTCCTCGACACCACCGAATCCATCGGAATCGGCCCCGGACTCCACAAATTCGACGACCTGGCGCTGCAATATCAATTGACCCGTCCCGGAATCGGGCGGCGAATATTGGAAAATCGAATCGCCCCGCTCGACGATCACCCCGAACTGCTGCGGACGCTGCACGTGTTTTTCCATACCGATATGAACAGGCGTCGTACCGCACGGCAATTGAATATCCATCCGAACACCATCGATTACCGGCTTCGTCGAATAGGGCAATTGACCGGTTTCGACCCTTCCCGCAGTCAAGGTCTGTGGTATTTGCGCTCCGCACTGGTCGCCCGCGCCGCGGGCACGCCGTTGACTGCCGCATCGGAGTTATCGGCTCAGGCGGAACAAACACGCCGTTCCGCCTGAGCGGGCACGTGTTGGCGGATCAGGCGCCGTGGTCGATGCGAAGCGTCATCAGTTCCGGCCAGATCTGCGACCATGGACGAATCGGTCCCGAGCACAACCACACCCGGATGCCGTAGTTCACCCCTTGGAATCCGCTCGGGTCGTCGAGACGTCCCACCGGGGCGACGGTCGCGAACCGGGCCGGCAACTCGCGCTCCAGATCGACACCGCCGACGTACAGCACCGGCGCCGCGGAGTCCGGCGGCGACCCGAAGTAGCCGTAACCCCGGCTCGCGCTGTAGACCGGCGGAAGATCCGCGGACCCGAGGACCGCCAGTGCACTGGCCTGCCAGTAGTTCTGCCTCACGATCACGACCCGGGCCCGTTCCGCCTCCGGCACGGCGTCGACGGCGTGGGCGACGGTATCGACGAGTTGCGGCCACCCCCGCAATCCGAAGAACTGAGCCCGAATCGCCATGTCGCCGTTGCGGATCGCGGGCCCGTGCAGCCAGGACTGCGGTAGCGGAAGGACACACACCACCGCCACGACCACCACCATTGCGGCGGCGCAGTAGGCCCCGAGTGCCTTACCGATCCGGCCGCGCAGCCCGTCACCGACGAGATGGACCGCGGCCGTGGCGAAGAAGAGCGCGAACCCGTCCCCGAGGTAGTACGGACGCAGCCCCGCCACCAGCACCGCCGCCAACGGCAGCAATCCCAGGGGCAGCAGGAACCGCACCCACCGCAGGTCCGGCGCCCGGAACACCGCCCAGATCCCGATCAGCAGCAGGATCCCGCCCGGTCCGGTGGTCAGCACGAGTTCGCGCACGGCAGAGGCGAATCGGCCGTCGACCATCGTCGACTGCTCCCCCTCGATCGCCGCCCCCATCGCGAGCTGCGGCCAGTCGTGGCGGGCCTGCCAGACGAGCGCCGGAACCGTGGACACCGCCACGATCGCCGGCCCGATCCAGAGCGCGGGCCGGCGCAACACCTGCCGCGGCCCCCACACCAGTACACCCAGCCCGAGCAACGCCCAGACACCCAGGATCAGCCATTTGACCTGGAAATCGACCGCCGAGACGAGGGCAGCCACGATCAGCAGCGCATCCCGGCGCGTGCGCACCCACCGGATCACCAACCAGCAGACCAGCGTGGTCAACGCGGCGTCGTAGGCGAATGTGCTCAGCGCCGCCGACTGCTGCACCGCGAACGGCGTGCAGGTGTAGCCGAGCGCCGCCACCACTTGCGCGGCCCTTCCCCCACCCAGCTCACGAGCGATCACCGCCGCGAGCACCACCGTCGCCACAGTCAACACGACCACCGGCAGCCGCAACACCACCGCCGAGCCCGGCGCCAGCAGATCCGACACATAGGCCTGCAGCGGCACCAGCGGCCCCTGATCGGCATAACTCCACGACAACCGCCGCCCCGCCGGCACCATGTACAACTCGTCCCCCCACAGCGGATACCGCCCCAACCGCGCGGTCAACAGGACGAGAAGGCCCCCGCCGAGGATGAACAGCTCGCGTAATGCGAACGGAGGCAGGTGATCCGAGAGGCGTGATCGATCATCGATGGTGGCGCTCACGGGCGACTCCCCCTCCGCGCAGACACGACGAGCCGCACATCCGCCCGCCCGATGATCAAATACTATGGAAGACAACGACTTTCGACGCCGCGACGACAGTGCATCACAGAAATCTCCACGATCGTTCGTGACGAATTCCCAGGTGCCGCAACGCACCTCGACCGCCCGCCGTGGCCTGTAAGCCCGTCCGCTCTTCCGGATGGCGATCCGCAGCAGCGGACCGCACTGCACCCTGACCCGGATGTGCGAGGCGCCGTCGTCGACAAGGGGCCCGGGAAACGCGGTGGTTTCTCCGGCTTCGTTCCGGGTCCGGTACTGAAACCACAGCAGGACTACGGAGGCGGCAGCCTGGGACCGCTGGTCGGATCGGTGCGCGACAGCGGGACCGGTTCGGTGACCGTCGTCGGTATCGCCACCGACGTGTGCGTGGCGGCGGCGGCGCGCGATGCGCGGTGGAGCCCCGTTTCACCGGCAGTGACGGACGTGACGTCGTCGATACCGTGACGGTCCGACTCCGGCTCGACATTCCCGAAGAAGGCCGGTACTGCTCGCAGGAGCGGCCCACCGCCGACATCGCGGATCGGCCACCGATGATTTTCGTCGTGCGCTCGCCTCTGCATATGTAGGAGGTGGTCGGCATGACCGCAACGGTCGGGATTCAGTGCCGGGCACGCATCCGCTCAGGCGGGATCGCCGCTGCGCTGAGCGGCCGAGGGCACAGGGGCATCGGTGTCGCATGTGCCGCCGGCAACCACGACGAACGTCCGGTGTACGAGCTCATCGGGCACGGCCTTCACGCGCCGGCGTGAACAACAGAAAGCGAAAGTCATGTTGCTGCAAGACAAGAACATCGTCGTGTACGGCGCGGGTGGCGCGATCGGCAGCGCGGTGGCCCGTGCATTCGCCGACGAAGGCGCCCGGCTGTTTCTGACCGGGCGCAGCCCCGACGTCATCGACACGGTCGCGAAAGAGATCACATCCGCGGGCGGCACGGCCGAGACCGCCGTGGTGGACGCGGGAGACGAGAAGGCGGTGACCGACCACCTGGCCGCTGTCGTCGCCGACGCGGGCAGCATCGACGTGTCGTTCAACGCGATCGGAATCTCACCGCGAGGACTACAGGGGATCCCGCTCACCGAATTGCCCGTCGAGAATTTCCTGCGCCCGATCACGACGTATACGCGGGCTCATTTCGTGACCGCGAAATCCGCCGCGCGACATATGATTACCCAGCAGTCGGGAGTCATCATGATGAACACACCCGAACCGGCCCGCCTGCCGCTGCCGCTGGTGGGCGGCATGAGCGTCGGCTGGGCCGCGATGGAAGGTCTCAACCGGGCGCTGTCGGCCGAATGGGCACAGCACGGCGTCCGGACGATCTGCCTGCGCACCACCGGCATGCTGGAAACACCGGTCATCCACACCGTGTACGGCCTGCACGCCGCCGCGATGGGCATCACCGAGGAGCAGCTGATAGCGGCCGCGGGCGCGACGACCCACCGCAAGCGTCTGACCGCATTGGCCGAACTGACCTCTGCGGCAGTACTTTTCGCCTCCGACCGAGCCTCGGCGATGACCGGCACCGTCGCCAATCTGACCGGCGGAATCATCGTCGACTGAGGAGACGCCCCGGCCACGACGCCCGTGGCCGGGGCCCCGTCGTTCAAGGAGCATCCGCAGTGAACGAACTACTCGCGCTCGCCGTCGCCGCGCACGGCGGCCTGGATCGTTGGAACCGGCTCGGCACGATCGTCGTCGACGCCGCTGTCACCGGGGCATTCTGGCAGATCAAGGGACAGGGAGAAGCCCTGAGAAACGTCCGCTTCGAGGTGGACACCACACAACAGCGGTTGACGATGGACTTCCTCGGCCAGGACCGCAGGTCGGTCTTCGAACCCGGCCGGGTCGTCGTGCAGCAGCCGGTCGGCACGGTGCTGGCGATGCGCGACGATCCGGTGCGGTCGTTCGACGGCCACCAATTCGAAACACCGTGGGACGACCTACATCTCGCCTATTTCACCGGCGAAGCGCTCTGGACGTATCTGACTACGCCATTCGTGTTCACCTGGCCGGGGTTCGTGTGTGAGGAGATCGACCCCATCGAGGCCGACGGCGAAACATGGCGGCGACTTCGGGTGACATTCCCCGATCACATCAAGAGCCACACCCGCACGCAGGTGTTCTGCTTCGGCCCGGACGGGTTGCTACGCCGTCACGACTTCACCATCGACATCGTCGGCCGCACCGTCGAGTCACAGCTGTACGCCGGCGACTACCGCGAGGTCGACGGCGTCGTCATCCCGGCCACCCGACGTGCCTATGCCCCCATGGGCGACGACCGGATGGTGTTCGTCGCCATCGACATGGCCGATATCGCCGTCCACGGAATGAGCGGATCATGCACACCATGACGAAAGCCGAAGCCGGCGACGAGGATTTCGGAAGGCTGAGCGAACCGTTCCGGCGCGAGCTGCTTGCCTACTGCTACCGCATGCTCGGCTCGGTCGAGGACGCCGAAGAGGTGGTGCAGGACGTCTACCTGGACGCATGGCGTGCCTATGACCGCTTCGAAGAACGATCGTCGCTGCGTACCTGGCTCTACCGCATCGCGAGCCGGGCATGTTTCAAAGCGCTGGACAAAAGCAGACGCCGCCCTCTGCCGGCGGATCTGGGTGCTCCGCGCACCACCCTGGATCCGACGTTCGACGCACCCGCTCGGGACGTGTCGTGGCTTCAGCCGATACCCGATTTCCTGTTCACGACCGCACCGGCCGATCCAGCGACCGTGGTGGTGGAACGACAGACGATGCGGCTCGCGCTGATAGCAGCGCTACAACAGCTTCCACCACGACAACGGGCCGTGCTGATTCTCCGCGACGTGCTGCAATGGCGTGCCGCCGAGGTCGCGGAACTGCTGGAGATGACGACCGCGGCCGTCAACAGCGCGCTCCAACGTGCCCGAACCCAGGTCCCCGTCAGCCGAGACCAGCTGACCGAACCCGCCGAGCCGCAGATGCGGGCCCTGCTCGACCGATACGTCACCGCGTTCGAAACCGCCGACGTCGAGCAACTCGTCGCGGTATTGACCGAGGACGCCAGGTGGGAGATGCCGCCGATCACGACCTGGTTCGAAGGCAGCGATACCATCCTCGCTTTCCTCGCCGAGCAAATGCGTGTGATCGGGCCTGCGACCCTGGTCGCCGCGTCCGCCAACGGACAGCCCGCCTTCGCGGTCTACGCTCGCGGCCGCGACGGCGCATATCACCCACACGCGCTGCACGTCTTGACTGTCACCACCGGGGGCGTCGCCCGGGTCGTCGCCTTCCACGGCGCGTCGTTGTTCCCCCTGTTCGGACTCTGAGCCAGCGCCGGCATGTCCGAACCGGAAGACACCGCCGGATGTGGTGCGCCCCTCGACACACAGCTGAGGCTGTTCTGCCATCTCATGCTCGGCTCGGCCGACGCCGCCGACCGCATGATGCGGCAGATCTACTGTCACGCAGCCGAATATCGAGGCGGGCAACAGGATCGGCAATCGGAACGTATCCGGCTGTTCGGTATCGCCGCCACCCTCTGCGGGGTCCGGGATGGTTCATCGCACCGATAGGAACCCACTGCACCATTTGGCGGCGACGCCGAACCCATGTCCACACCCACCGTGGACAGAAGGCCGCCGCTCCCGGCAAATCCGGGGCCACCGGACGCGAGAAATCGCCTCGAGGATGTGAACCCGGCACACCTGCTGTTCGTACTTGCTGAAAAGGCGAAGGATAGGACGGGCAAGCTTCTCATCACCGAAAGCAACGGCGAATTGCGGCAGGGAGTGCTATGAGCAATCTCGGACAGCGAGCCATCGTCTGCGGTGCGAGTATGACCGGGCTGCTTGCTGCCCGGGTGCTGTCGGACTTCTACGAGGAGGTCACACTCGTCGAGCGCGACCCGCTGCCGGAGGGCCCCGAGCAGCGTCGAGGTGTGCCCCAGGCGCGGCATTTCCACGCGCTGCTGAGTACGGGCTCGAGAGTCTTGGGCGAGCTGTTTCCCGGCCTGCTCGACGAACTCGTCAGCGCCGGCGCGAAGGTTCTCGCCAACGAGTCGTCGCGGATCTATGTGCGGCTGGGCCGGCACGAGCTCGACGGTTCGGGCAAGTTCGCCGACCCGGCATCGCTGGTCGTCTATCAACCCAGCCGGCCATTCCTGGACTCCCATGTCAGGCGCCGAGTCCGCACCATCGAGAATGTGAGAATCCTGGACAGCCACGGTGTCGTCGAGCCGATGACCGACCGGGCCCGCCGGGTCACGGGCGCCCGGGTGGTCGACCGCCACACCGGTGCGGACACCGCGCTGGATGCCGATCTGGTCGTCGACGCGATGGGCCGCTCCGCGCACACGCCGACCTACCTCGACAACCTCGGCTACGAGCGACCGACCGAGCAGCGCTACCCGGTGCATCTGAACTACGCCAGCCAATTTCTGCGGATCCCCGCGAGCATGATCGGCGAGAAATTGGGGTTCTCGGTCAGCCCGCTGCCCGAACGACCGGTCGGGGTGGTGGCGGTGGCCTACGAGCACGACACCTGGATCCTGACCTTGTTCGGCGTCGGCGGATACAAACTTCCCCACGACCTGTCCGGCGTCATCGACTGCGCCGCGCAGTTCGCGCCACCTACTCTGATCGCCGCGCTGCGGTCTGCCGAGCCGCTCGGCGCGATGTCCGCGCAGCATTACCCGGCCAGCACATGGAGACGCTATGACAAGATGCGTCGATTCCCGGCGGGACTGCTGGTCATGGGCGATGCGATCTGCAGCTTCAACCCGGTATACATGCAGGGAATGACCATGGCCGCGCTGCAGGCCGTCGCCCTTCGACACTGCTTGGCCGATCACGACGGAGACCTGAGTCGGCGATTCTTCAAGGCCGCGGCCAAGCAGATCGCCCCGGTGTGGCGGGGGAATCGGTTCACCGATTTCACCGTGTCCCAGGAAGGTGGTTGGCGTCGGGTGCCGAGACGCGTGGTGAACTGGCCCATCGACAAGGCACAGGCAGCCGCCGCGAACGATCCGGCGGTCGCCGAAGCGGTCCTTCGGGTGATGCACTTCGTCGACCCACCCGACCGGCTCATGCGGCCCTCTTTCCTGATGCGGCTGGTCACGGCCAACCGCCGAGCCGGAACCGGGTGAACGATATGGCCACGGAAATCTTCGACATCGACAGCATGCCGCGTGGTGGACCGGACGCGTCGTGGCTGGACCGGCGGTTGCGGACCGATCGTCTGGAGTACCTCGACCGCGACGACGTCGATGAGCGCAAGCGCAAGATAATCCGCACCCTGGACCGCAGCGAAAAGGTTCTCGGGATGCACCGAAAGCTCGCGCGCATCGTGCTCGACGAGATCACCGACGTGCGCGATCCCACGATCCTCGAACTCGGCGCCGGCCACGGTGGGCTGTCGCGCGCGCTGCTGGAGATGCATCCCACCGCCCACGTCACGGTCACCGACATCGAGCCCGCGTCGGTAGCCGCCATCGCCGTCGGTGACCTGGGCAGTCATCCGCGGGCCACCGTGCGCGAGATGGACGCCACCGCCATCGACGCGCCCGACGGGTACTTCGACCTCGCCGTGTTCGCGCTGTCCCTGCACCATCTGCCGCCACCGCAGGCCGCCCGAGTGTTCGCGGAAGGCACCCGCGCCGCCGCGAAACTGCTGATCCTCGACTTGTCGCGACCGCCGGCAGTGCTGCACGTCGTCATGCTGGCAGTGGCACTGCCGTTGGTGTTCGTTCCGTACTGGCACGACGCGGTGATCAGCTCGTTGCGCGCCTACGGCCCGTCGGCGTACCGGGCGATGGCCCGGTACGCCGACCCGGCGATCACACTCGAGCTGCGCCGGCAGCCGCCCAATCTCCCCGGAAGCCCGCAGATCGCGGTGGCCTGCCGCCCGAACTGACTTCTGATGTGTTGCAGCCCCGTTCGGCGTAGGGTGCTCGTGAGGCCACATCGTCGGTGGCTTCCTGCGAGCGTCCACGGTAGCTCCCCGGACGATAGCGGGCCGGACGCGTGGACATTCGATTGAACCGATCGGCATCGGGGCCCGTGACCACTTGCATGGGTGCACTGTGTGTCATCGCCATCACCGCTGAAGCCGGCACGCGATCACCGAATCGGTCGTCGGGTTGCCGGGATTTGATGCCTCGAGGACATACGAGGAATTCGTCATCATGCTCAACTACGGTGTTCAACCGGAGGTGCTGGGGCCGTTAACCGCCGCTCAGAGGTCGATATGGGCCGCCCAGCAACTCCGGCCCGAAGTCCCGTACAACGTGGCCGTTTTCCTGGCGATCGATCACGATGTCGACGCCGAGAGGCTCATGATCGCGTGCGAATCGGCGGCAACCCGGTTCGGCACACCATGTGCGCGACTGTCCCTCGACGACGGCGAACCGGTTTTCCTGGTCGACCGCTCGTTTCCGCAGACCCTGCGCAGTATCGATCTGCGCGCCGAGCGCGATCCGGTATCCGCTGCTCACGAGTGGATGGACAACGACTACCGCCGGCCCATCGATGTGGCCCGTGACCGACTCACCGAGTTCGCGCTGCTGCGCATCACCGACGATCTGTCCTATTTCTACCTGCGTACCCACCACGTTCTCTTGGACGGATACGGCGCCGACACTCTGATCCGGCACGTCGCGGCCGTCTACTCGGGGGCACCGCCCCACACCGGCGAGGTCGACTTCTCCGAGTTCGACCTGATCCGCAACGCGGATCGGACGTATCAGCAGTCTTCGCGGAGCCGGGCCGATGCCGAGTACTGGCAGACCGTCGTGCGCGAGCCGTTGGACATCATCGACCTGAGCGGGACGCGCAGGACGGTGCCACCACGCCATCCGCTGGTGCGGGAACTGGTGTGCACACATCGGCTCGAACAGAACCGGCACGTCCGGATCGACGTCGCAAGGATTGTCGCGACAGTAGCGGTATTCAACGCGAAAACCACAGGGCAGCAAGAGGTCTCGTTGTCGCTGCCGGTTTCGGCACGCACCACCGCGGCCCTGAAACGACGTACGGGCATGGTGTCGAACCTGGTGCCGCTGCTGATCCGCGTCCACGACGGCGACACCATCGGCGCCCTGACCGATCGGGTCGCCGAGGCCATCGTCGGCGCGCTGCGGCATCAACAGTTCCGGCGGTGGCCGGACCTGCTCGCCCAGGCAACCCGGCCCGATATGAACATCGAGTTCGGCCCGGCGGTCAACGTCCTCGACTTCGCGACCCCGCTTCGTTTCGGGTCGTCCGAAGTGACGTACAACGTCTTGACCATCTACCCGATACAAGACTGCGCGATCACCATCTATCCGCGGCTGGGTGACGGCATCCCGCGCATTCAGTTCATGTGGAATCCGGACCGGTACACCGACGACGACATCGGAAGGCACATAACCCGTCTGGAGTCGCTGTTCGACCGCATGGTGGTTGCGGATGCGTCGGTGACGGTGGGACAGGTGCCGTTGCTGTCCGCCGATGAGCGTGAGCTGGTGCTGTCGAGGTGGTCCGGTGCCCGAGTGGCGGCGCCGGTCGGGTTGGCGCCGCAGTTGCTGGCCGCGGCGGTGGCGGCCGGCCCGGACGCGCCGGCGGTCGTCGACGGTGCCCGGGAGGTGTCGTATCGCAAGCTCGATCAGTGGTCGACGAGGCTGGCGTGGGTGCTGCTCGAGGCGGGCGTGGGTCCGGAGCGTGCGGTGGGTGTGGCGATGGATCGCTGTGTGGAGTTGGTGGTGGCATGGTGGGCGGTCGCCAAGGCCGGCGGGGTGTATGTGCCGCTGGACCCCACCCATCCGGTCGGGCGGATCACCTCGGTGCTGGACGCGGTGGGAGCTGTGTGTGTCGTGACGCGCGGGGCCGGCACGGTAGCCGGGTCCGCGGCACGGCCGGTCCTGCGCGTCGACGCCCCGGATGTGTCCGGGCGGTCCGCGGAGGCGATCACCGACGCCGATCGGCCGGCTCGACTCAGGGTGGACAACACCGCATACGTGATGTTCACTTCCGGATCCACCGGTGTCCCCAAAGGCGTGGCGGTCAGCCACGCCGGTCTACTGGGGTTGGCCGCGGCGCAACGTGCGGCGTTCGGATTGGGTGCGGACGCGCGGATTTCGATGGTGGCCGCGCCGACCTTCGATGCGTCGATCTTCGACATGTTGTGGGCGGCCGGGTCGGTCGCGGCGTTGGTGGTGGCACCGCCGCAGGTGTATGCCGGGGAGGCGTTGACCGCGTTCCTGGAGGACCAGCGGGTCAGCGCGGCGGTGGTGACCCCGACCGTGCTGTCGTCGCTGGATCGGTCGCGGCTCGACCGGGTGGGCACGTTGATCACCACCGGGGAGGCCTGCCCGGCGGAGTTGGTGGACGTCTGGGCGCCGGGACGGCGGATGTTCAACGGCTACGGCCCCAGCGAGACCACCATCGGTGCCACCCTCGCGACATTGTCGGCGGGGCAGCCGGTCGGCATCGGCGCCCCGATGCCGGGGATATGCGCGCTGGTGCTCGACGCGCGGCTGAACCCGGCCCCGGTCGGAGTGGTGGGCGAGCTGTATCTGGGCGGGCCCGCGCTGGCGCGCGGCTATGTGGGCCGGATGGCGTTGACCTCCGAACGGTTCGTGGCCAACCCCTACGGGGAGGCCGGGACTCGTGTGTATCGCACCGGAGACCTGGTGCGCTGGACCTCCGCCGGCACGCTGGAGTACGTCGGCCGCGCCGACACCCAGATCAAGCTGCGCGGGCAGCGCATCGAACTGGGCGAAATCGAAAACACGCTGCTGGCCTGCCCACAGGTCACCCGGGCCGCCGCAACGATGCACCGGAGCACCACCGGCGCGCACCTCATCGCCTACATCACCCTCGATCACACCATCACAAATCACGACACCGACATCGTCGAACAGTGGCGCCACATGAACGACCAGCTGTACGACGCGGGGGTGGCGGCGCCGGGGTTCGGCATGGATTTCCGGGGCTGGAACAGCAGCTACACCGATGATCCGATTCCACTCGAGGAGATGATGGAGTGGCGTTCGGCCACGGTGGATCGGATCCTCGCCCTGCGGCCGCGGCGAGTGCTGGAGATCGGTGCGGGCACCGGGCTGGTGTTGTCACAGGTGGCCCCCCGGTGTGAGCACTACGTTGCCACCGACGTGTCGGCGGTGGCGATCGACGCTCTCGCGCACTCGTTGGAGCAGGCGCAGATGCTGTGGCGTGACCGCGTCCAGTTACTGACCCGGCCGGCTCATGCCACCGAGGACTTGCCGCGAGGCTACTTCGACACGATCATTCTCAACTCGGTCGTCCAGTACTTCCCCACCAAGGATTATCTGACCGAGGTATGCGATGCCGCCATGGATCTGCTGGCCCCCGGCGGGGCGATATTCATCGGCGACGTCCGTAACCACACGCTGCAGGGTGCGTTCCACACCGCGGTCGCGCTGGCCCGCACCGCCACCACCGACGCCGCCGAGATCCGCCGGCGAGTCCAGCTCGCCGTACTCAGCGAACCCGAATTGTTGCTGGCCCCCGAGTTCTTCACCAGCTGGGCCGCCGGTCATCCGTCGGTGGCCGGACTCGACATCCAGGTCGAACGCGGATCGGCCGACAACGAACTGACCAGGTACCGCTACGACGTCGTCGTTCACGCGACGCCGACGCCGGTCCGCTCGATGGCCAGGGCGCCCACGTGGACGTGGACCCGATTCGCAGGGCTGCGCGGGCTGCGTACCCAGCTGATCTCCGACCATCCCGACACCGTGCGTGTCACCGACATCCCCCGTACCGGACTGATCACCGATGTCCTCGTCGAACACGCTCTCGCAGAAGGGCTTCCGCCGGCCGAGGCCCTCGCCGGAGGCGACGCGTCCTCCGAAACCACCACCCCCGAGCAACTACACCGCCTGGGCGAAGACACCGGACACCACGTCGCCGTCACCTGGGGCGCCCACCCCGGCACCCTCGATGCCGTTTTCATCACCCCCACCGACCGCCGGCATCCCCCAACACTGACCGAACTCTACCTGCCTCCGACAGGAGACCGTCGAATCACCACCTACGCCAACGATCCTCACACCAATACCGAAATCACCGCCGTCCGTCGGCAGTTGAGCGCCTGGTTGCCCGATTACATGGTGCCGTCGCAGATTGTGGTCCTCGACGAGTTCCCGTTGACCTCCTCGGGGAAGATCGACCGTAAAGCGTTGCCGGCACCGATGTTTGCCGCGACGCCCTTCCGTGCGCCACGGACTCGGGCCGAGAAAATCATCGCCGAGGTGTTCGCGGAGGTATTGGGCCGAGACCGAGCGGGGCTCGATGACGACTTCTTCGCGCTGGGTGGGAACTCGTTGAGCGCGACCCGGGTGAGCGCGCGGCTGCAGCTCGCGCTGGGCAGGGAAGTGCCGGTGCGGTATCTGTTCGACGCGTCCACGGTCGAGGGTCTGGCCGACCATCTGTACCGGCATCGTGGCGGCCCCGCGCGCTCGCCGCTGCAGGTTGTGCCGCGGCCGGAGCGTATCCCGTTGTCGTATGCGCAGCAACGGTTGTGGTTCATCGACCAACTCCAAGGGCCTTCCCCGGTCTACAACATGCCGATCGCATTCCGGATCACCGGGGCGTTGGATGTCGAGGCACTCGACGCCGCCCTCGACGACGTACTGGCCCGCCACGAATCGTTACGCACCATATTCCCTGCCACCGACGGCGTCCCGTTCCAGCAGGTGCTGCCCGCCCGACCGGGGATGTGGAGACGGGACAGCGACGCAGTGGTGTCGCTGCCGGAGCAGCATGTGACCGACACCTTGGCAGAACTGGCCCGGTACCGGTTCGAATTGTCGGCCGAGATCCCGATCCGCGCCCAGATCTACGCGGTGGGACCCGAACAGTACATCGTCGCAATCGTATTGCACCACATCGCTTTCGATGGCTGGTCCCCGGTTCCCATGGCCCGCGACGTCAGCGACGCGTATCGAGCACGCCGACACGGCCACGCTCCGGAGTGGACGCCGTTGCCCGTGCAGTACGCGGACTACACGCTGTGGCAACGCACCGAACTCGGCGAACTACACGACCCGCACAGCCCCATCACCACCGAGCTGGAATATTGGGAACACATCCTGGCCGGGATGCCCGAACACCTCGACCTGCCCACCGACCGGCCCTACCCACCAACCACCGACCACCACGGCGCGAGCGTCACCATCGACTGGCCCGCCGAACTGCAGCAGCACATCACTCAGGTCGCACGCGAGCACAACGCCACCAGCTTCATGGTGATTCAGGCCGCGCTCGCGGTACTGCTGTCCAGCATCAGCACCAGCCCGGACGTTCCCATAGGCTTCGCCGTTGCCGGTCGTGGCGACCCCGCTCTCGACGAGTTGGTCGGCTTCTTCGTCAATACCCTCGTACTGCGGGTCGATCTGACCGGTGATCCCACCGTCGCCGACCTACTCGCTCAGGTGCGCACCCGCAGTCTGGAAGCGTTCGAACACCAACACGTGCCCTTCGAGGTATTGGTCGAACGACTCAACCCGGCCCGATCGTTGATGCATCACCCGCTGATCCAGGTGTTGCTCGCCTGGCAGAACTTCGCCGGAAACACCGATCCCGCAGCCGGTTTGGCGCTGGAAGATCTTCAGGTCACATCCGTCCCGCTGGACACCCACAGCGCCCGCATGGACATCGCCTTCTCCCTCGGCGAACGCTTCACCGACACCGGCGAACCGGCCGGACTTACCGGCACAGTGGAATTCCGTACCGACATCTTCGACATCGCCACGATCGAAACACTCATCGACCGGCTGGAACGAGTGCTGGTGGCGATAACCACCGACCCGGGGCGGTCGTTGTCGTCGGTGGACCTGCTCGACGAATCCGAACACACCCGGCTGGACGAGATCAGCAACCGCGCGGTGATGCATACCCACTCACCCTCGGCGATGTCGGTGCCGGCACTGTTCGCCGCACAGGTCGCCCGCACCCCCAACGCCATGGCGCTGAGCTGCGGTGATCGTTCATACAGTTACCGGCAGCTCGAGCAAGCCGCGAACCGGCTGGCACACCTGCTCGCCGGCCACGGCGTGGGCCCCGGATCCGTGGTCGGGATACTGATGGACCGCTCGGCACAAGCCATCACCGCGATAGCGGCAGTGCTCGAAACCGGAGCCGCCTACCTGCCCATCGATCCCGAACACCCCAGGGCACGAATCGAATTCATGCTCACCGACGCCACACCCGCGGCCGTGATCACCACGGCCGATCTGGCCGGACGACTCGACGGGCTCGATATCACGATCGTCGATGCCGACGACCCCGCTCTCGACACCCAACCGAGCACTCCGTTACCCGCACCGGACCCCGGCACTATCGCCTATTTCATCTATACGTCGGGCACCACCGGAGTTCCCAAAGGCGTGGCCACCACCCACCACAACATCACCCAACTACTCGCGCCCTCGGACATCCCCCCTGCATCGGAACAGGTGTGGGCGCAATGCCATTCGTTCGCCTTCGACGTCTCCGTGTGGGAGATCTGGAGCCCGTTGCTCCACGGCGGGCGACTGGTCGTCATACCCGACGCGATCACCCGCTCCGCCAGCGATTTTCATGATGCGCTCGCCGCCGAACACGTCACCGTGCTGACCCAAACCCCCACCGCCGCAGCGATGCTGACACCACAAGGCCTGGAAACGATGACATTGGTGCTCGGCGGTGAGCCGTGCCCCGCCGAGGTGGTGGACCAGTGGGCACCCGCACATACAGTGATCAACGGCTACGGCCCCACCGAAACCACCATGTGCGTGTCCTTGACTGCGCCCTTGGCCACCGGATCAGGCACACCACCGATCGGGGCACCCTTGCCGGGGGCCGCGTTGTTCGTTCTCGACCGCTGGCTACGACCGGTGCCGATCGGAGTTACCGGTGAACTCTATGTCGCCGGCGCCGGAGTCAGCCCCGGATACTGGCGACGCACCGCACTGACCGCAACACGGTTCGTTGCGTGCCCCTTCGGAGGAATCGGCGCACGCATGTATCGCACCGGCGACCTGGTCCGGTGGGGAAACGACGGTCAACTGCACTATGTCGCACGCGCCGACGAACAGGTCAAAATCCGCGGCTATCGCATCGAATGCGGCGAAATCCGAACAGCTCTCACACAACTCGACGGCGTCGAACACGCGGCTGTCATCGTCCGCGAAGACCAGCCCGGCGACAAACGCCTCGTCGCCTACATCACCGGCATCGCAAACCCGACCGAGATACGCACCCGACTCGCCGAACACCTCCCGCCCTACATGATCCCGGCGGCGGTGATGGTGGTGCCGGCGCTACCGCTGACCGTCAACGGCAAACTCGACACCCGCGCCCTCCCGGCACCGGAGTACACCGCCGGCGGATATCGCGCCCCGAGTACTCCCGTCGAGGAAATCCTCACCAGCATCTACGCTCGGATACTCGGACTCGACCGCGTCGGGGTCGACGACTCCTTCTTCGACCTCGGCGGAGACTCGCTGTCGGCAATGCGCCTGATCGCCGCGATCAACACCACACTCGACACCGACCTCTCCGTACGCACCGTCTTCGACACACCCACCGTTGCCCGGCTGGCCCCTGGTATCGGTCGTGCGGGCTGGAGCCGAATTCCACGGCTGACACCGGTCGAGCGGCCCGCGGCGATCCCGTTGTCGTATGCCCAGCAACGATTGTGGTTCATCGACCAACTCCGAGGCCCCTCCCCCGTCTACAACATGCCGATCGCATTCCGGATCACCGGGGCGTTGGATATCGAAGCACTCGGCGCCGCCTTCGATGATGTGTTGGCCCGCCACGAATCGCTACGCACCATCTTCCCCGCCACCGACGGTGTTCCATTCCAGCAAGTACTGCCCGCCCGACCGGGGATGTGGCGACGCGACGGCGACGCAGTGGTATCGCTGCCCGAGCAGAACATCACCGGCGAGTTGATGGAGTTGGCCCGGTACCGGTTCGACCTATCGGCCGAGATCCCTATCCGCGCCCAGATCTACGCGGTGGGACCCGAACAGTACATCGTCGCAATCGTGTTGCACCACATCGCTTTCGACGGATGGTCCCCGGTCCCCATGGCCCGCGACGTCAGCGAATCCTATCGAGCACGCCGACACGGCCACGCCCCGGAATGGGCACCGTTGCCCGTGCAATACATCGACTACGCACTCTGGCAACGCACCCAACTCGGCGAACTACACGACCCCCACAGCCCCATCGCCACCGAATTGGAGTACTGGGAACACACTCTCGCCGGAATGCCCGAACACCTCGACCTGCCGCTCGACCGACCCTACCCCCCAACCACCGACCACCACGGCGCGAGCGTCACCATCGACTGGCCCGCCGAACTGCAGCAACACATCACCCGGACAGCCCGTGAGCACAACGCCACCAGCTTCATGATCATCCAGGCCGCCCTGACAGTACTGTTGTCGAAGATCAGCGCGAACTCTGATGTGGCGGTCGGATTCGCTGTCGCCGGCCGCGACGATCCCGCTCTCGACGAGTTGGTCGGCTTCTTCGTCAACACTTTGGTACTGCGGGTCGATTTGGCCGACGATCCCACCCTCACCGACCTGTTGACCCAGGTTCGCACCCGCAGTCTGGAAGCGTTCGAACACCAACACGTGCCCTTCGAAGTGCTGGTCGAACGACTCAACCCGGCCCGATCACTGACACATCACCCACTGATCCAGGTACTGCTCGCCTGGCAGAACTTCGCCGGAAACACCGACCCCGCAGCCGGTTTGGCATTGGAAGACCTCGAGGTCACCTCGCTCCCGTTGGACACCCACAGTGCCCGCATGGACATCGCCTTCTCCCTCGGCGAACGCTTCACCGACACCGGCGAACCCGCCGGACTCACCGGAGCAGTCGAATTCCGCACCGACATCTTCGACACCACCACCATCGAAACACTCATCGACCGGCTGGAACGAGTGCTGGTGGCCATAACCACCACCCCCGAACAACCCCTGTCATCGATAGACCTGCTCGACCCCACCGAACACGCGCGCATCGACAAGATCGGCAACCGCGCGATATTGCAGACTGGCGGACAATCGTCACTATCGGTTCCGGCGCTGTTCGCTGCACAGGTCGCCCGCACCCCCAACGCCATAGCGCTGACCTGCGATGGTCGTTCGTACAGTTACCGGCAGTTGGAGCAAGCCGCGAACCGGTTGGCACACCTGCTCGCCGGCCACGGTGTGGGCCCCGGATCCGTGGTCGGGATACTGATGGACCGCTCGGCACAAGCCATCACCGCGATAGCGGCAGTGCTCGAAACCGGAGCCGCCTACCTGCCCATCGATCCTGAACACCCCAGGGCACGAATCGAATTCATGCTCACCGACGCCACACCCGTGGCCGTGATCACCACCGCAGAACTGGCCGGACGACTCGACGGACTCGACATCACCATCATCGATGCCGACGACCCCACAATCGATACGCAACCCAGCACCGCACTACCGGCGCCCAGCCCGGACAATGTCGCCTATTTCATCTATACCTCCGGCACCACCGGAGTTCCCAAAGGCGTGGCGGCCACCCACCACAACATCACCCAACTTCTGGCGTCCCTCGACACCGGTGCCACGCCTACCTCGGAACAGGTGTGGGCGCAATGCCATTCGCTCGCCTTCGACGTCTCCGTGTGGGAGATCTGGAGCCCGCTGCTCCACGGCGGACGACTGGCGGTGATCCCCGATTCGGTCACCCGCTCCGCCAGCGATTTTCATGATGCGCTCGCCGCCGAACACGTCACCGTGCTGACCCAAACCCCCACCGCCGCAGCGATGCTGACACCACAAGGCCTGGAATCGATGACATTGGTGCTCGGCGGTGAACCGTGCCCCGCCCAAGTCGTGGACCAGTGGGCACCCGCACACACGGTCATCAACGGCTACGGCCCCACCGAAACCACCATGTGTGTCACCCTCACAACACCCTTGGCAGCCGGATCGGGGACCCCGCCGATCGGGGCGCCGGTCCCCGCGGCGGCACTGTTCGTGCTGGACGAACGGCTACGGCCGGTGCCGATCGGAGTGCCGGGTGAACTCTATGTCGCGGGGTCCGGAGTCGGTTACGGGTATTGGCGCAGGCCCGCATTGACCGCATCACGGTTCGTGGCCTGCCCCTTCGGAGGAATCGGCGCACGCATGTATCGCACCGGAGACCTCGTGCGGTGGGGCAACGACGACCAACTGCACTACGTCGCACGCGCCGACGAACAAGTCAAGATCCGCGGCTACCGCATCGAATGCGGCGAAATACGAACCGCCCTCACACAACTCGACGGCATCGAACACGCAGCCGTCATCGCCCGCGAAGACCAACCCGGAGACAAACGCCTCGTCGCCTACATCACCGGCACCGCAAACCCGGGCACGATACGCACCCAACTAGCAGAACACCTCCCGCCCTACATGATCCCCGCCGCCATCACGACGTTGGACGCGCTGCCGCTGACCGTCAACGGCAAACTCGACACCCGCGCCCTCCCGGCACCCGAATACGCCAGCAGCGGGTATCGCGCCCCCACCACTCCTATCGAGGAAATTCTCACCGCGATCTACGCCCACACCCTCGGACTCGACCGCGTCGGGGTCGACGACTCCTTCTTCGACCTCGGCGGAGACTCCCTGTCGGCAATGCGCCTGATCGCCGCGATCAACACCACACTCGACACCGACCTCTCCGTACGCACCGTCTTCGACACACCCACCGTTGCCCGGCTGGCCTCTCGTATCGAGGGTGCGGGCTCGAGCCGACTCCCCCGGTTGGTACCCGTCGAGCGGCCCGCGGCGATCCCGTTGTCGTATGCCCAGCAACGATTGTGGTTCATCGACCAACTCCAAGGCCCCTCCCCGGTCTACAACGTGGCGGCGGCGTTGCGGTTGAGTGGTGTGCTCGATGTCGAGGCGCTGGGCGCGGCGCTGGCCGACGTGGTGGGCCGTCATGAAAGCCTGCGCACGGTGTTCAGCACGACCGAAGGAACACCGCAGCAGGTGGTTGTCCCCGTCGAGCGGGTCGATGTCGGGTGGGACATTGTGGATGCGACCGGATGGCCGGAAACCCGGCTGATTGCGGCCGTCAACGAGGCGGCACGCTACCCGTTCGACCTGTCGGCCGAGATTCCTTTGCGTGCACGGCTTTTCGGTATTGCTGATCACGAACACGTGCTGGTGATCGTGATGCACCATATCGCCGCGGATGGCTGGTCGCTGAGGCCGCTGGCCGCCGATGTGAGTGTGGCCTACGCCAGCCGGTGCGCGGGCCGGGCGCCCGAGTGGGCGCCGTTGCCGGTGCAATACATCGACTACGCGCTCTGGCAACGCACCCAACTCGGCGAACTACACGACCCGCACAGCCCCATCACCACCGAGCTGGAATATTGGGAACGCACCCTGGCCGGGATGCCCGAACACCTCGACCTGCCCACCGACCGGCCCTACCCACCGACAGCCGACCACCACGGCGCCGGCGTCACCATCGACTGGCCCGCCGAACTACACCACCACATCGCACGGATCGCACGCGAACACAGCGCGACCAACTTCATGGTCATCCAGGCCGCCCTGACGATTCTGTTGTCGAAGATCAGCGCCACCTCCGACGTGGCGGTCGGATTCGCCGTCGCCGGCCGCGACGACCCGGCCCTCGACGAGTTGGTCGGCTTCTTCGTCAACACTCTCGTACTACGAGTCGACCTCACCGGCGATCCCACCCTGGCCGACGTACTCACCCACGTGCGCACCCGCAGCCTCGAAGCGTTCGAACACCAGCACGTGCCCTTCGAAGTACTGGTCGAACGACTCAACCCGGCCCGATCATTGATGCATCACCCGCTGATCCAGGTACTGCTCTCCTGGCAGAACTTCACGGGAAACGACGGCGCCGCAGCGGGTTTGGCGCGGGACGACCTTCAGGTCACATCCGTCCCGCTGGACACCCACAGCGCCCGCATGGACCTGGCCCTCTCACTCGGCGAACGCTTCACCGATACCGGCGAACCCGCAGGACTCACCGGAGCAGTCGAATTCCGCACCGACATCTTCGACACCACCACCATCGAAACACTCATCGACCGGCTGGAACGAGTGCTGGTGGCCATAACCACCACCCCCGAACAGCACCTTTCCTCGATAGACCTGCTCGACCACACCGAACACACTCAGCTGGACGAGATCAGCAACCGCGCGGCGCTGCACACCCACACCCCGTCGGCGATGTCGGTTCCGGCACTGTTCGCCGCACAAGTCGCCCGCACCCCCAACGCCATAGCACTCGACTGCGGCGAGGACTCCTGGACCTACCGGCAACTCGACCAGGCCGCGAACCGGATGGCACACCTGCTCGCCGGCCACGGCGTGGGTCCGGGATGCGTGGTGGGAATACTGATGGAACGCTCGGCCCGCGCCATCACCGCACTCACCGCGGTACTCGAATCCGGGGCCGCCTATCTGCCCATCGATCCCGAACACCCCAGGGCACGAATCGAATTCATGCTCACCGACGCCACACCCGTGGCCGTGATCACCACCGCCGAACTGGCCGGACGACTCGACGGAATCGACATCACGATCATCGATGCCGACGACCCCGCAATCGACACCCGACCCAGCACCCCGCTACCGGCGCCCAGCCCGGAGAATATCGCCTATTTCATCTACACCTCGGGCACCACCGGGACACCCAAAGGCGTGGCCACCACCCACCACAACATCACCCAACTACTGACGTCCCTGAAGGCCGGCCCCTCCCCTGCGTCGGAACAGGTATGGGCGCAATGCCATTCGCTCGCCTTCGATATCTCGGTGTGGGAGATCTGGGGCGCATTGCTCCACGGTGGGCGACTGGTCGTCATACCCGACGCGATCACGCGCTCCCCCAGCGATTTTCATGAGGTGCTCGCAGCCGAACACGTCACCATGCTGACCCAAACGCCTACTGCCGCAGCGATGCTGTCACCACAAGGGATGGAATCGCTCACCCTGATGCTCGGCGGTGAACTCTGCCCCGCCGAGGTGGTGGACCAGTGGGTGCCCGCGCATACGGTCATCAACGGCTACGGCCCCACCGAGACCACCATGTGTGTCACCCTCACCACACCCTTGGCACCCGGATCGGGCACACCACCGATCGGGGCACCTGTGCCGGAGGCAGCGTTGTTCGTCCTCGACCGCTGGCTACAACCCGTGCCCGTCGGCGTCACCGGCGAATTGTATGTGGCCGGTGCCGGAGTCAGCTGCGGGTATTGGCGCAGGCCCGCATTGACCGCATCACGGTTCGTGGCCTGCCCCTACGCGCCCGGGACACGCATGTACCGCACCGGCGACCTGGTCCGGTGGGGCAACGACGACCAACTGCACTACGTCGCACGCGCCGACGAACAAGTCAAGATCCGCGGCTACCGCATCGAATGCGGCGAAATACGAACCGCCCTCACACAACTCGACGGCATCGAACACGCAGCCGTCATCGCCCGCGAAGATCAACCCGGAGACAAACGCCTCGTCGCCTACATCACCGGCACCGCAAACCCGGCCGAGATACGCACCCAACTCGCCGAACACCTCCCCACGTACATGATCCCCGCCGCCATCATGACCGTGCCCGCACTGCCCCTGACCGTCAACGGCAAACTCGACACCCGCGCCCTCCCGGCACCCGAATACACCAGCAGCGGGTATCGCGCCCCCACCACCCCCACGGAGGAAATTCTCACCACCATCTACGCCCGCACTCTCGGACTCGACCGCGTCGGCATCGACGACTCGTTCTTCGACCTCGGCGGAGACAGCATTTCGTCGATGCAGGTGGTGGCGCGGGCCCGTACCGCCGGCCTCGCGCTCAAGCCGCGCGATATTTTCGTCGAGCAGACCGTTGCCCGCCTGGCCCAGGTGGCCGAGGCGGCCGGCAGTGCCGGTGGTCCGGTCGACGAGGGTGTCGGGCCGGTGGTCGCGACCCCGGTCATGTGCTGGCTGCGCAGTGTTCAGGGCCCGATCGAGCAGTTCAATCTGATGGCGTTGTTACAGGCGCCCGCGGGGGTCACCGAGACCGACGTGGTGGTGATGGTGCAGGCCCTGCTGGATCGGCATGCCATGCTGCGGCTCCGCGTCGACGACGACGGCGCCGGTGGATGGTCGTTGCAGGTGCCCGAGGCCGGATCGGTGGATGCGCGCACGTGTGTGCAACCGGTCGACGAGTTGTCCGATGACGAGCTGACGAAGGCGCAATCTCGGTTGAATCCCGCGTCCGGGGTGATGCTCAGCGCGCTGTGGGTTGCGTCCACCCGGCAGTTGGCGCTGGTGGTGAATCATCTGGCCGTCGACGTGGTGTCGTGGCGGATCCTGCTGGACGACCTCAACACCGCTTGGGCCCAACACCGTACGGGGCAGCAGGTCGTACTGCCGGCCGCCGGGACGTCGTTTGCCCGGTGGGCGTCGCTGCTGGCGGAGTACGCGCGCCGCCCGGACGTCGTCGCCGAGGCGGCCGCGTGGAGGAAGGTGACGGCGATCCCCGCCGTGCTGCCCGCGGTGCAGCCCGAGGATACGTTCGCCACCGCCGAACACATGGAAATGTCGCTGGATGCCGAGACCACCCGCATGCTCCTCGGTGAGGTGCCCGCGGCACTTCGTGCCGGGGTACACGAGATCCTGTTGATCGCGTTCGCCTTGGCGTGGACGGAGTATTCGGGCAGCGGCGACACACCGATCGGTATCGACGTAGAGGGCCACGGGCGTAACGAGGAGCTGGCCCCCGATGTCGACCTGTCGCGCACCGTGGGGTGGTTCACGACCAAATACCCCGTGTCGCTGGCGGTGGGTGGACTGTCGTGGACGCAGGTGGCGGCCGGCGAGGCAGCGCTGGGTCCGGTGATCCGCGACGCCGAGGAGCAACTTCGTCTGGTCCCGAACCCGGTGACCTACGGTGTGCTGCGCTATCTGAACCCCGATGTCGACCTGAGCGGTTCCGACCCGCCGATCGGGTTCAACTATCTGGGGCGCCTGGGCGTACCGGTGCTCGGTGCTTCGGCCGATGACGATGTCTGGCGGATCGGCTATTGGGGTTCGTTGTTCACCGACAGCGGCAACGCCGATCGCGCTATGCCACTGGCGCACACCGCCGCCGTCAGTGCTGTCACCGTCGACAGCGACGGCGGCCCGCACCTGCACGCCCAGTGGACGTGGGCGGCATCCAAGCTCGATCGCGCGGCGATCACGAGGCTCGGACGGCTGTGGTTCGAAGCTCTCGGCGGTATCTGCGCGTATGCGCGACAAGGTGGAACCACCATGACTTCTTCGGATATCGCTCCCGCGCAGCTTTGTCGGGAGCACCTCGACGCCGGCTCGGTGGACACAGCTCCCGCCGCGTGCCCGGCCGGCGAAGTCCCGGACCAGGCCGACGGCCCCGAGGCCGAGAAGCCCAGGACAACGCGCCTCAGCTACGCGAACTACCTTCACCTCGACCAGCTGCTCGACGCCGTTCAGCCATTGTTCGCGAACGGCGACCGGGCCGCGTGGAGCGACGAGAGGTACTTCCTGATCGTCCACCAGACCTCCGAACTGTGGGTGTCACAGATCCTGGTCGATCTCGAGCTCGCGCTGGAGTCCGCCCGTCTGGCGAAGTTCGACAGCGCGATCGATCGGTTGAAGCGTGCCAATGCCGTGCTCGAACTGATGCTGACGACGGAAAGTGCCCTCCAGCATCTCGCGGTGGACGCATTCCAACAGTTCCGGCCTCGATTGCAGGGAGTGAGTGCGGCACAGTCGGCCCAGCTGGAAACTTTGCTGACCGGCGTTCGCCACGCTCCCGTGGCGGCTTTGCGGGAGATCGTGGCCGACCGGCGCGACGGCGACAGCAACGACCGCCGGCAGCGCCTCTACCTGGGCGCGCAGCTCGAGGTGTTCATCACCGGCCTCACGCGCTGGCGGCTGAACCATCTGGACGTAGTCCGCCGCTTCATCGGGGACCGCCGGGGCACCGGGGGCACCATCGGGCTCGGCTTCCTGATCGACCGCTTGAGTGAGGCTTCCCGTCCCTCGTAGGACCGCTGTTGCTCCGAAAGGTGAGGGATGCCAACGACATTGGTGCGCTACGGCGCCCACCCGAGCCAGCACGGCATTCTCGGCCTTCCCGACCGCCCCGGCGTCTGGCCGGTCGCCGTGGTCATCCATGGCGGCTTCTGGCGAACGGCCTACGGCGCCGACCTGACCTCCGATCCGGCCGAGGATCTGGCACGCCACGGCTTCGCTGCCTGGAACATCGAATACCGGAGGGTGGGCGGCGACCCGGACCGCGGAAGCGGCGGTTGGCCGGCCACCTGTCTCGACGTCGCCGCCGCGGTCGACCTGCTCCCCGCACTCGACCGCACCCTGGAAGCCGGCAGTCTCGACCTGTCACGAGTTGTCGCGATCGGGCATTCGGCGGGAGGTCAGCTGGCCGGCTGGCTGGCCGGTCGAGGGTCGCTACCCGCCGATTCCCCCGGAGGCTCGCCTCGTGTACCGCTGAGCGGATTCGTCAGCGCGGCAGGGGTTTTGGACCTCGAACTCGCACTCGACGAGGACCTGGGTTCCGGAGCCGTCCGGAACTTTTTGGGCGCCCGGGTGAACGACCCGGTGGCCCGGGCGCCGGCCGATCCCCGCGCATTGCTTCCGATGGGCGTCCCCTCCGTATGCGTGCACGGCACGGCCGATGACGAGGTGCCACTCAGCCAGTCGCAGCGCTTCGTCGCCACAGCTCGCCAGGCCGGGGACGACTCCCGGCTACTGGTGCTTCCGGGCACCGACCACTACTCGCTCATCGACGTGACGTCCTCCGCCTGGGCGGCCTGCCGCGCAGCGGTGTCGGAACTGGCGCGCCGAACCCTCAGCTAGTTGATCCTGACTATTTGTGTCCGTATAGTTGGTATCAACTAATTTGGAGGTCGCGGTGGCGGTACGGCCGGTGCGGAATCTGTTGGGGCTGGCGGTGTTGAGCTTCCTGACCGAACGCCCGATGCATCCCTACGAGATCGGTGAATTGCTGGTCGCTCGCGATCACGCACGCAGCATCAGGTACAACCGGGGCTCGCTGTACATGGTGGTCAATCAGCTGGTCAAGGCCGGGTTGATCGAAGTGGCGGAGACGATTCGGGACAGTGAGCGTCCCGAGCGCACCGTCTACAGGCTCACCGCCGCCGGACGCGCGGAGCTGTTCGACTGGCTGCGGGAGCTGGTCGGCCAACCTGCGCGGGAGTATCCACGGTTCGTGGCCGCGTTGTCGCTGATCGGGGCGCTGCATCCCGACGAGGTGGTGGAGTTGCTGCGGCAGCGGCACAGTGCGCTGGAGCACGAGCGCGCCGAAGTCGCCGAGTTGATCGAGACCTGCCTGGCACAAGGGATGCACCCCCTGTTTCAGGTCGAGGAGAACTACCGGCTGGCCATACTCGATGCGGAACTTGCGTTCGTGCAGCGTTTCATCGCCGACATCACTGATCCCGAAACCGGATGGGGTCCCGGCTGGGCCGCCCACCACGCCAACCGCGATGCCGCCGCGAAAGGTTGAACCATGAGCGCCGTTCGGGTCGCCGCGCCTCCGGCCGGTTGGTTGCGATTGCTGTCGCTGGGGCTGGTGGGCGCGCCGGTCGGCTTCACCGCGGCCTGGCTGATACTGGGCCTGTGCAGCCCGGCTACACGCTGTTCGGGCACGAATTCCAACACTATTCGGCGATCAGTCAACCCATCAGCGGTCTCGGCATCGGTGTCACCGCGCCGTATATGAACAGCGCCTTCGTCCTCGCCGGCGTGCTGCTGATCGCCGGGGTACCGGCCACGTTCGCGACTGTCCCCGGCGTGCGTGACCGCCGACGGCGCTGGTCGATCATCCTGCTGTCCGCGACCGGCGTCGGCATGATCATCGACGGCGTGTGCACACTGGCTCAGCCGATTCCGCACCTGCTCGGATTCGTGATCGGTCTGGTCGTCCCTGTCATCGCGTTCCCGATTGCCGGGGCATACCTACGGACCGTGCCGCGCTGGGACGGTTTCGGCCGCCGCCTGCGCTATGCGGGGCCGACCACCCTGGTGCTGCTGCCGCTGTTCCTGCTCACCTTCCGCCCTACGCCCGACGCCGCCGAGCGTGGTGTCAGTGGAGTCGCGGAGCGCGTCATGGTGACCGAAGTTCTCGTCTGTTTCGCCGCGCTCGGCCTGCATGCCGCTCGCGTAACCATCGATACCGAGGAGCCGGAGCAATGAAGACCGACCGCACAACCAACCCCGCGATCGCCGATCTCGCAGTGCTGCACGGGGAGTGGATGATCGAACTGTCGAATACGAAGTTCCTGCCCAGTCCCGAATCCCGAGCGCAAGGCCGCGTCGTGGCCGAATGGCTGGACAACACCGCCCTGGTGATGCGGCAGATCGGCGACGGCGACGCGGCGACCTGGATCATCGGTCGTGATCAGGCGGAATCGGAATACACCGTGCTGTACTCCGATTCACGAGGGTCCTCCCGCGTCTACCGGATGACCCTCACCGACGGTGACTGGCAGATATGGCGCACCACAACACAATCCACGCAGCGGTTCCGTGGCCGCGTGAGCGGCGACGGCACCGGCATCATCGGCGAGTGGGAGGACTCCGAGGACGGGACCACCTGGGCGCGGGACTTCACCCTCGAGTATCGCCGCGTGGAAGCCGGTCGCTAATCAACCTTCCTGCGGGCCGAGTGCTTGGTCGAAGCCTTCTTCGACGCGGGCGAGGAAGTCGGTGATGAGCGTCAGTTCCTCGACGGTGTAGGCGGACAGTGCCCGACGCCAGGTGCCCAGGAGGGGGCCGTAGAGGGGTGCGATGTCGGCGCGAGCACGGGCATCGTTCAGGTGGATCAGCACACGGCGCCGGTCGGTGGCGTGACGGACCCGAGTCACGAACTCCGCCTTCTCGAGCCGGTCGATGAGACCGGTCATGGACGCGGTGGTGAGGCCGGTCAGTCGGTCGCCGCAACCTCTCGATCGGGAGTGGTGCGACGACCATGTGAACCCGCCGGTAGCTGGCGGCGTCCGTGTCGGTGAGTCGACGTCCACCATGCGCCTCTCGGCGAGTGGTCGCTCGAAGCGACGAATGGGTTGCGGCCCGGGGCTGTCCGGACGCCGACAGCCCATACAACGTGGACGGCCGGCGAACTATTCCACCGGGCTGCAGGACCGTTCTGCTGACCTGGGCTGTACCTCGACGCCACCACAGCCCGCGACCATGCTGTCGGGTCACGGGGGGTCAGTCTTGTTGGGTGAGTTTGGCGTTGAGTTCGCGGGCTTCGGCGAGCTGGTCTTCGAGGATGATGATCCGGCACGCCGCCTCGAGGGGGGTGCCCTTATCGACGAGTTCGCGGGCGCGGGCGGCGATACGCAACTGGTATCGCGAATAGCGGCGGTGCCCACCGGCGGAGCGTTGCGGGGTGATCAGTTTCGCCTCGTCCAGGCTGCGCAGGAACGCTTGAGTGGTACCCAGCATGTCCGCGGCCCGGCCCATCGTGTAGGCGGGGTAATCGTCGTCGTCGAACTTCTCGTTCGCAGTGGGTGTTTCAGAAATCGCGCGGCCTCCGATGCGCCGAAGCGCCCCGGTGCCAGGCGGCACCGGGGCGCTGAAAGGGGGAATGTACTTGCGTCTTCCGACATGTAACCAAACGTCGGTGATCACACGGACCAGACATGCTTCCGAGTGACCCGACGGGTAACTCCTCCCTTCTCCTCACGGGGTTACTTCAACTTTCCGTTCCACTTCATCTCTTGCCCGGCGGGCGGCGAGACCGTCGTGCTCTGGTCCCGCAGCCGCACCCGCCGTCTTTCCTCTCACGGGCAGTTCATCATCTCCCGTGCCATCTGGACACTTTCTTCACTACCGACAAGACAGAAGTTACCACCCCGATCGGCGAATGTCTACTGTCACCGCTGTAGGTTTTTTCGAACCATAGCAGCAGGACATTCCCCCAGGATGAGGGCCTTCTGGACCAAGTCGGACTTGCCTCAGCGGTCAACCTTCGCCGCCACTTCCGTACCCATCTCGGCACCACTCCAGGCGCCTATCGCCGGACCTTCGGCGAAACGCGGCACCTCGGCCCCACCCCGAACACCGTGTAATCGGCTACCGCGGTCGATCCCCTCGGGCGCCGCTGCCGGCTTCGCTCAGCGCTCCGGAGTGAACGTCTCCAAATGGGCCAGTTGGACGAACTTCGAGGCCGGGGCAGCACCGGCGACGGCCTTGCGTAACGGTTCCAGACCGCCTGTGTCGCGGGCCGGTTCGCCGAGTGCGTAATCGAAATCGTCCCAATGCGTCGGCAAAACATAGCGCGGGTTTCCGATGGCACTCAGCAGCCGGGGAACGTAGTCGCGGACCTTCGCACCACCGACCGGCAGCATCACCACATCGGGCCGCAGCCCGGCCAACTCGCTTTCCACATAGTTGGATCCACCGAAATCGAGCACACTGATCCCGCCCCCACTGACCTGGTAGGCCAGCGTGCCACCCTCGACCAGATCGCTGATCACCTGGGGCCGCGGCAATTTCACCGCACCATATCCGGGACGCGTTCCAGGATAAGGAATTTGCGCGCGCGGCCCCAGGGCCGAATGCAATGAACGCAGCACCCGCACGTCGTAGCCGTCGAAATGGAAGTCCTCCCCGCCGGTGACCAGCGCCAGTTGATCTTCCGGCGCGCCCAGCGCCGCCATCAGGTTCAGGTGGGTTTCCGCGCCGAAGACCGTGGCCCCGGTGCGCTGCGCGAGATAGGGCACGTCGGCGAGGTGATCGTAGTGGCCGTGGGTGACCAGGATGAGGTCGGCGCGCAGCTGACCGGAGTCCAGATACGAATCGATCAGCCCGGTATTCACCGAGATCGGCGTATTCGGATCCGCGCCTGCGGCACTGTAGGTGCCGGTGCGGAACCGGGTCAGCCACGGGTCGATCAACACGGTTTTGTCACCGATCCGGATCTCCCAGCCGTTGTTCCCCCACCAGCGCAGAGTCATACCGGCGCCGGTCACCGCACCACCGGTGGTTTGTCCTGCGGATCGCTCGGTGTGCGCACACGCCGCGGCCAGTGCTGCGGCGGCGGCAGTCCCCGCACCGAGCAACCCTCGTCTACTCACAGTCGTCACGCGAGCACGACAGCACAGCCGCGCCCGCGCTGTCCATCGCCCGCTGCCCACAGCGGAAATCCACCGGGCCGGTCGGTTCCAGCAACGGCTCGCTCCGCAATCCGGACAACTTCGGGCGACTGTGGCGGGCCGGGCGACAGCTCGGCAACACCGAGGCCGTGGCCAATGCTCAGTACATCGGCGTTCCCGAGATCGACCCGGCGATCGGGACGTCCTCGAGCAGTGGGCCCGTGGTGCAGGACCGAAAACGTGAGATTTCTGTGAGTACGGATCGAGTCCCGAGCGTATCCCGATCAACAAAAAATCCCCTCCGACCAGGGTCGGAGGCGATCTTCTCGGTCGGGCTGACAGGATTTGAACCTGCGACCACTTGACCCCCAGTCAAGTGCGCTACCAAGCTGCGCCACAGCCCGTGGCTCCCGCTTGCGGGTGCTCGAAGAGATTACCTCACTACCCCCTTGTTGGACCAAATCGGCTGCGTGCAGGCAATCCGGGACAGGGGTGCAGGCGGAGTGGGGGGTCCGTGATGCGGCTCGTGTGGTCGACGACTGCCAGGGCGGACACGGGCCGCGAGGCGGCGATGGCGGGAACACCTTTCGCCGATGCGCCGGTAGGACGACGATCCGAATCGAACTGCGGCCCTTACGGAGTCGCCGCACGACAGTCTCGTCCCATGATCTTTGCGAGGACCTGGGCTACTGGTTCGTTGCGGTGGTCATTCTCCGGCGTGGGCTGGGCGACCCGCCTCTTACTGCCGGGGCGGCTCGGTTCGGTCTGCGCTTCGCTCGGTCCTCCCGCAATCATGGGCGCGGTGACAACGGTGCTCAGTAGGATTGCCGAGACCTGACAGTGCGGGTGCGTGGACGAAAGTGGACGACCGGATGGTGCGTACCGGGCTGGTGTCGGAGCTGACCAGCTATGTCGGCCGGCGCGGCGAGTCCGCGGATGTCCGGCGATTGCTCGGGTCGGCGCGCCTGGTCTCGCTGACCGGGCCGGGCGGGGTGGGCAAGACACGGCTGGCGTTCCGGGTCGCCTCGGACACCGCACGCGCGTATCGCGACGGGGTGTACTTCGTCGAACTGGCCGAGCTGCGCGAGCCCGCGCTGCTGGCCGACGTCGTCGCCGATCGGCTCGATCTTCAGCTCCGCTCCGACCAGCCGGCGATCGACCGCGTGCTGGATTATCTGCGCGAGCGCGAGGTCCTGCTCGTGCTGGACAACTGCGAGCACGTCCTCGGCGCGTGCGCGGAGTTCGTCGCGGCGCTGCTCACCCAGTGCGGCAGGGTCACGGTTCTGACGACGAGCAGGCAATCGCTGGCGGTTCCCGGGGAGAGGACGTTCCGGGTGCCGCCGCTGCCGATACCACCGGATACCGCCGAACCGTCGGAACTGCTGCGGTGCGACAGCAGCCGCCTGTTCGCCGACCGGGCCGCCGCCGCGCAGACCGATTTCGACATCACCCCGCACAACGCCGCGGACGTGGCACGCCTGTGCCGGCAGTTGGAGGGAGTGCCGCTGGCGATCGAGTTGGCCGCGGCGCGCATGCGTTCGCTGCCGCTGCACCAGATCTGCCGGCGCCTGGACCGGAGGCTGACGCTGCTGACCACCGGTTCGCCCATCTCGCCCGAACGACAGCAGACCCTGCGCGCCACGATCGTGTGGAGTTACGAGTTGTGTTCGCGCGCCGAACAACTCGTCTGGTGCCGGGCGTCGGTGTTCACCGGCTCGTTCGATCTCGAGGCCGCGGAATTCGTCTGCGGCGGTGACGGAGTCGATCCCGCCGCCGTGCTCGACGTGATCGACGCGCTGGTCGACAAGTCCGTGCTGGAGCGAGACGGCACCGACGACGCCCGGTACCGGATGCTGGAGACGCTGCGGGAATTCGGGCAGGAAGAACTCCACCCGGCTGCCGAGAACGACCGGATCGCCCGCAGACATCGCGACTGGTTCGACCGGCTGACGGCGCGGGCGGATGCCGAGTGGATCGGTCCCGCGCAGTCGTCGTGGGTGTGGCGGTTGCGGCGCGACCACGCGAATCTCCGTGCTGCACTGGAGTATTCGCTCACCGAGCCCGGCGAGGCCGATATCGCCCTGCCGATGGCGCAGCGGATCGTCGAATACTGGACGTTGCGGGGCGCGAACCGCGAGGCGCGTACCCGGCTCGACCGCGCCCTGGCCGCCACCTCGCCGGACCATCCCGCTCGCGCCTACGGCCTGGCAACCAGCGCCCAGTTCTCGGTATGGCTGTCGGATATCCCCGGGACGCTCACCAGGCTGGACGAGGCCGACAAGATCGCCGCGGACCGCGGCGATCGGGTGGCCGCCGCGGTGTGCGATGTGGTGCGCGCGCAAGTGGCGAAGATCCGCCTCGAGGACCGGCTCTCGGCCGAACTGGCCGGCGCGGCGGTGCCGGTTTTCCGCGCCCACGGCGATCGGCGCAACGAACTGCGCGCCCGGCTGCACCACGGGATCGCCAACACTGCGACCTCTCCCGCGGAAGGTCTTCGCCTCCTGCGGGATATGACGGCGCGCAGTGACGAACTGGGCGACACCTACTACCGCGATATGGCGCTGTTCGGTATCGCCATGATCGAGGTGATGTCCGGCAGCCTGGATGCCGCCGAAGCCGCCGGCCGTACCGCGCTGGCCTCGACTCGGTTGCGCGACAGCCGTTTCGGCGACGCCTACCATCTCGAGACGCTGGCCTGGTGTGCGGCCCGGCGCGGCGAATCCGAACGGGCGGCGACACTCTTCGGTGCCGCGGCGACAGCGTGGGACCTGCTGGGCGCCGACCCGGCGGCGATCATGCCGCGGCCGCACGGCAGATTCCGGGAGCTGGCCGCCACCGCGCTGGGCGCCGACGCATTCGACAGCGCCCATGCCGGCGGGCGAGCCTTGCCCCGCGAGCGGGCGCGTCGATACGCCCTGCGTGAAGAGGCCGAGGAGTCCGCGGCCCGGGAGCCGCAGTCACCGCTGACGGCGCGGGAACTGCAAGTCGCCCGGCTGGTCGCCCAGGGGCTGACCAACCGGGAGATCGCCGTCCGACTGGTCATCGCCCCACGCACCGCCGATACCCACGTTCGCCACATCCTCACCAAGCTCGGCTTCGGCAAACGCGCGCAGATCGCCGCGTGGATGGCCGCCCGAGCACACCCGTAAGGCGCGATATACGTCGTTTCGCCGATGTGGGCGAACCCGCACGGCGTGCACGCTGGCACTCCCGGCAGATGGGAGTGAGCCGATGTCCGAACCGACCACCGACCACCCGGTCCGACGGCTGCGGGGCGCCCTCGCCGTCGCGGACCGTCCGGCTGCGGCCGCACCTGCGGACGCTCGCGACACAGCGCGGGCGATGATCGGCCGGCTCCTCACGCGCGTCGCGGCAGACGCGACGCGGGCCGGCGATGCCGAGCGGGACTGTCTGCGGCTCGCGATCGAGATCCTGCGCGCGCCCTCTCCCCATGCCTGCACCGCGCGACTCGAGGACGCCGCGCGGACCTGGGCACGCGACGGGATGTCGCTCGACGTCGTGAACGCTCTGCACGCCGCGGTGCAGGAGGTGCTGAACCGGATCGGCCAGGGCGATGCGACATCGGCCCACCGGCACTACGACGTCGTTGTCGCCGCCGCCACGGTGGTCGGGGATCTGTTGGACACCATGAGCACCACGATCATCGGTGCCTGCGTGCGGCAGTTCGACCGACCCGAAGACGGCCACGAGGCGGCGCTCTCGGCTCTGTTGGAGGGACGACCGGTGTCCGAGATCGCGGCTCGGTACGGCGTGACGATCGCCGAGCGCTATCGAGTCCTCGCGCTGGCAACGCGGCCGGAGCGGCACTGCGACGACGACGTCATCGGCAAAGAGCTTCGGGTGCAACGACTTCGGCACGCACTGGCGGAACGGACCGGCGGCGCGACGCTGTCGACGTTGTCCGCGACCGGCGGCACGGTTCTGCTTCCGGCAACGGAGGTGGCCGCCACCGGTGTCGAACACCTGGTCGCCGAAATCGGCCGGGCGGCACGCCTGTCGATCTCGGCCACGGTGGTGGAGACATCCATCACCGCTATCGCCGACGCGACCGAGCGGGCGCACGAACTGCTGGACATCGTGCAGCGGCTGGAGCTGCCCTGCGGGCTGTACGGATTCGACGAGCTCGCACTGGAATACCAGCTCACCCGCCCCGGACCGGCGCTGGCGCACCTGCGAGCTCTGCTCGCACCGCTCGACGGACACCCCGAACTGCTGGCGACGTTGCGCTGCCATATCGCCGCCGGCCTCAACCGGCGCCGCACCGGGAAGACGCTCAACCTGCACCCCAACACCGTCGACTACCGGCTGCGACGCATCGCCGAACTCACCGGCTTCCACGCGCACCGCTATCCGGACCTGTGGTACCTGCGGTCCGCGCTGGTCGTGCACAGCGTCCGGCCGCACCGAGACTGAGACACCGCCGGCGCCGCCACTGTACGAGCGACTGCTCGGTAGTTGCGGCCCCCTGTGCAGGCTTCCAGCGATGCCGGAGGGTCTTGGTGACAATCACGGAGACCGTCTCCTCGGCTCTCTCGACCTCGCTCGCGGTTCTAGCGTCTGACCAGCACGGTACCGCTCGGGTATCGGGTCGATCAGCAGAGGAGACTTGCAGATGGCATTGTTCGACAGAAAGAGGCCGCGCCACGTGCGCGAGATAGCTGCGGCCTCCGCGGGCGCGTCGATCGCCGCGACATTCGCGGTGGCCGGGATCTCGGCGGCCACCCCCGCGGCAGCGCAGACGGCGTGCACCGATGTCGACGTCGTCGTCGCTCGCGGCACCGGCGAACCGCTCGGTGCCGATCCCGGTCTCGGTGCGGTCGTCGGCAATCCGGTGTATCACGCACTCGCACAGCGCTTGTCGAGTTCGCACAGCGCCTATCGCGTCGAGTACCCGGCCGGCCTGGTCGAACCGTGGTCGGTGCAGCAGGGCAATCGCGACCTGGTGAACCATGTGACCGACGCGGCGAAGGCCTGCCCGAACCAGCGCTTCGTCCTGGTCGGTTACTCACAAGGCGCGAACGTGGTCGACAATTCGATGGGCATCAGCAGCGTGGGCGCGAAGGTCGGCGGGCCGATCGTCGCCACCCTGCCCGCGTCGGTGGCACCGAAGATCGCCGCGATTCTCTTGTTCGGCAACCCTATTCGCGGCATCGGCCACAGTGTCACCGGCCGGTACGCGGATCGCACCTACGACACCTGCACCGCGAACGACCCGGTCTGCGACCCGAAGGGCACGAGCTGGCACGTGCACACGACCAGCTACACCGCCAAAGCGGGCGAGGCGGCGGACTTCGCCGTCGCTCATCTGTGAGGTCTCATCCGGACAGACCACCACCCGCCCAACCGCATTCCGTGCGGTTCGGCGGGTGGGTGAGGGGCCGGGGTCAGATGCCGATCACACTGCGCATCTGACCGAACCAGTCCACGACCATGTTCACGACCTGAGACAAATCACCGATAATCATCGGGTTCCTCCTTTCGATGACATTTGCGGACTGCGCTTTTCGTCATACCCGGGAGGTCCGGGAATTAACATCTTCTGTTCGCCCCGGTCGGCCCGGGTTTCACGCCGCTTCGGAAACGTTTGCATGGCAAACTGTTTCGAACAGTCCGCCGCTACCACCGGTACTCACGAAAGCCGGCGCGCAGGTCGTCGACGATGAGGTCCGGTTCCTCCATGGCGGCGAAATGACCGCCGCGCTCGAACACGGTCCAGCGCACGATGTTGTGATTGCGTTCGGCGATCCGGAGCACCGGAACGCCGAGGTCGTGGGGCATGACCGCCACCGCAGTCGGTACGTCGGTGTCGGGTTCGGGCATCCCCCAGGTGGCGGCGCCTTCGTAGTAGTAGCGCGCCGAGGAACCCGCGGTGCCGTTGAGCCAGTAGATCATGACGTTGGTCAGCATCGCGTCGCGATCGACGGCGTCCTCGGGCGCGTCGGTCGAGTCGGTCCAATCCTTGAATCGTTCGACGATCCATGCCAATTGGCCCACCGGAGAATCGGTGAGCGCATAGGACAGGGTTTGCGGTCGCGTCGCCTGCAGCATCGCATAGGCGCCCAGTTCGTCTCGGGCGCGGCGAGCCAGCTCGACGGCACGTTGCTCGGCCGGATCGCCCGGGTCGGCGGTCTCGGCGGTGACCGTGGCGGACGCGATCATCGTCAGACGCATCGCTACCAGGTGATCGGCGTCGAGGACCGCCAGGTGGCGGGTGATCGCCGCGCCGGTGTCCTCGCCGTGGGCGGCGTAGCGGTCGTAGCCCAGCCGGCGCATCAGCTCCGCCCACGCCCGCGCCACCCGTGTCGTCGACCAGCCGACCGCGGGCCCGGACATCCCGAATCCCGGAACGGTCGGCACCACGACATGGAACGCGTCTTCCGCGGCGCCGCCGTGCGCGACCGGATCGGTCAGCGGGCCGATCAGCTCGAGGAATTCCACGATCGAGCCCGGCCAGCCGTGCGTGAGCACCAGCGGCAGAGCATCTGGTTCGGCCGAGCGGAGGTGAATGAAATGCACTGTGTGGCCGTCGATATCGGTGCGGAATTGCGGGAACGCGTTGAGGCGCGCCTCCTGCTCGCGCCAGTCGTAGCCGGTGCGCCAGTACTCGGCCAGTTCCCGGGTGTAGCCGAGCGGGATGCCTTGCCGCCACCCTGCCCCGGGGTCCGCATCGGGCCAGCGGGTCGCGTCCAAGCGGCGGTGCAGGTCGTCGAGTTGCTCGCGCGGAATATCGATGCGGAAGGGGCTGATCTCGGTGCTCATGGGAATCACACTAGGAAGCAGTTAGGACAGTTGCGGCCCTAGCTTTCGAGGCAGAATACAACGCATGTCGGATACGTCGGCCCGCCTGCTCGACCTTCTGTCGCTGCTGCAGACTCCTCGCCGGTGGAGCGGCGCCGAACTGGCCGAACGCCTGCGGGTCGATATCCGCACCGTCCGCCGCGACATCGGCAAACTGCGCGATCTGGGCTATCCGGTCCACGCGGTGGCGGGAGCCGCGGGATATCGATTGGGCGCGGGAGCCAGACTGCCCCCGTTGCTGCTGGGCGACGACGAAGCGGTCGCGGTCGTACTCGGGCTGCGCACCGCCGCCGGCGGCACCATCGCCGGCATCGAGGAGAGTTCGGTGCGCGCGCTGGCGAAAGTGGAGCAGATCCTGCCGTCGCGACTGCGCCACCGAGTGTCGGCACTGCAGGCCGCCACCATCAGCATGCCCACCGGGACACCGGCCGTGGACCCGGACGTGTTGACCGCGATCGCCGCCGCCATCCGCGACCACGAGCAGCTTCGGTTCGACTACCGCACCCACCCCGGCACCGAGATCCGCCGGACAGCCGAACCTCATCGGCTCGTGCACACCGGTCGGCACTGGTATCTCGTCGGCTGGGATGTCGACCGAAACGAGTGGCGCACGTACCGGGTGGACCGCCTGTGGCCCCGCATACCCAACGGGCCCCGGTTCACCCCGCGCGAGGCACCCGAGGTGGATCTGGGCCGTTTCGTCTCGCACGGGGTCAGCACCGCCGCCTACCGCTACCGCGCGCGCATCACCCTCCATGTTGCGGCGGCCGCGGCCGTCGATCGGATTCCACCGACCGTCGGCGTCATCGAAGCCGTCGACGACGAACACTGCGTCCTACACACCGGATCGAACTCGCTCGACGAATTGGCCGTCTACATCGGGCTTTTCGGCTTCGGATTCCGAGTGCACGAACCACCCGAACTCGTGGACCACCTGCGCGCCCTCGCCCACCGCCTCACCGCCGCCCTCCCGCCCGAGGACGGCTAGCCGAGCCGGCGCCGCGGCGGCGACACTGGACGGTATGCGTCTGAATCAGGTCACCGTCGGCAGCACGGACCTCGAGCGATCCGAGCGCTTCTACCGGCTGCTCGGCCTGCGCCTGATCGTCAAGACCGACCACTATCTGCGGTTCGAATGTCCCGCGGGTGAGAGCACCTTTTCGGTCGACCGCGTCGACGCCGTATCGGGCGGTGAGGAGGTCACCCTCTATTTCGAGACCGACGACCTCGACGGCGAGTACCGGCGTCTGTCCGACGCCGGCATCGCCGTCGACCGGGCGCCCGCCGATATGCCTTGGCTGTGGCGCGAAGCACGGTTGCGGGACCCCGACGGCCACCGGCTGTGCCTGTTCCACGCCGCCGACAACAGGCGCAATCCGCCGTGGCGGCTGGCCGACTGACCGGCGGGCGCGAACAGCTCGACACTTTCCTTGCTTGCTAAACTCTGCAATCAAGAGCGACGGCGCAGGCCGAGGGGCCGCGGACCCGAGGGAGTGATGTGCGTGCCCGGACTGAGCAGGCCCCTCTATCAGATGAAAGCGGAGTTCTTCAAAACGCTGGGACATCCGATCCGGATTCGCGTCCTCGAACTGCTCAGCGAGCGCGAGCACGCGGTCTCGGAGATGCTGGCCGAGATCGGTATCGAACCGGCGAATCTGTCGCAGCAGCTCGCGATTCTGCGCCGAGCGGGCTTGGTCGTGGCCAGGCGGGAGGGCTTGTCGGTCACCTACGAGCTCACCTCCCCGCAGGTCGCCGAACTGCTGGCGGTCGCGCGGGCGATCCTGACCGGCGTGGTCGCGGGCCAAGCGGAGGCACTCGAAGAGCCCGCCTGAGGAGCCGGCGGTAGCGGCCGGAACCCGCGGCACCGGGGGGCCGGGCGCCACCACTGCTTGCAGGTTTTCTAAACTAACTACATTGCAGCTTTATCAAGGAGGCAGCTCGTGTCCGACAGTTCACGTGTCATCGCACGCCTCGACGAGGTTCCGGTGGCCCCCGAGAGCGTTCTGGCGTGGATCGCCGAGGTGGCCGAACTGACGGCACCCGAGCACATCGTCCTGTGCGACGGCTCCCGCGCGGAGTGGGATCGGCTGACCGCACGATTGGTCGAGAAGGGAACGTTCGTTCCGCTGACCGGCAAGCCGAACTCGTTCTGGTGTGTCTCCGATCCCGAGGACGTGGCGCGGGTGGAGGATCGCACGTTCATCTGCTCCGAACGCGAGACCGACGCCGGCCCGACCAACAACTGGGTCGACCCGGTGGACATGCGGGCGGTGATGACCGAGCATTATCGCGGCGCGATGGCCGGACGGACGATGTATGTCATCGCGTTCTGCATGGGGCCGTTGGACGCTGAGGATCCGAAATACGGTGTGCAGATCACCGATTCGGAGTATGTCGCGGTGTCGATGCAGATCATGACGCGATCCGGCGCCGCCGTGTGGGAAAAGCTCACGGCCGGAACGGACTTCGTCGCATGCCTGCATTCGGTCGGCGCACCGCTGGGCGCCGGCGAGCCGGATGCGGCGTGGCCGTGCGACACCACCAAGTACATCTCGCACTTCCCCGAGCGGCGCGAGATCTGGAGCTACGGATCCGGCTACGGCGGTAACGCCCTGCTGGGCAAGAAGTGCTTCGCCTTGCGCATCGCCTCGGTGCTCGGCCGCGACGAAGGATGGCTGGCCGAGCACATGCTGATCCTGAAACTGACCTCCCCGCAAGGGAACACGCACTACATCGCCGCGGCGTTCCCGTCGTCGTGCGGCAAGACGAACCTCGCCATGCTCGAACCCGCACTCGACGGCTGGACCGCCGAGACGGTCGGCGACGACATCGCGTGGCTGCGCTTCGGCGCCGACGGCCGGCTCTACGCGGTCAATCCCGAGGCCGGATTCTTCGGTGTCGCCCCCGGCACCGGCGCCACGACCAACCCCAACGCGATCACCACCATCGCGAAGGGCAATTCGATCTTCACCAACACCGCCCGCACCGACGACGGGGACGTGTGGTGGGAGGGGTTGACCGCCGACCCGCCCGCCCATCTCGTCGACTGGCACGGCGAGGAGTGGACACCCGCATCGGGAACGCCTGCCGCGCATCCGAACTCGCGGTACTGCACGCCGATTCGCCAGTGCCCGTCGGTGGCTCCGGAATGGGACGATCCGGCCGGCGTGCCGATTTCGGCGATCTTCTTCGGCGGCCGTCGCGCCACCACCGTCCCGCTGGTCGCCGAATCCTTCGACTGGGCCCACGGGGTGTTCACCGCGTCGGTGCTGTCGTCGGAAACGACCGCCGCCGCGGCCGGGACGGTCGGCGTCGTCCGGCGCGATCCGATGGCGATGTTGCCGTTCCTCGGCTATCACGTCGGTGACTACTTCGCCCACTGGCTGCGGCTCGGCGCCGCGGCCGACCCGGCGAAACTGCCGAAGATCTTCCAGGTCAACTGGTTTCGCCGTGGTCCGGAAGGCGAATTCCTGTGGCCCGGCTTCGGCGACAACGTGCGCGTGCTGAAGTGGGCGCTGGACCGTCTCGACGGCACCTCCGAGGCGGTCGAGACGCCGATCGGCTACGTGCCGCCGGTCGAGGCCCTCGATCTCACCGGTCTCGACGACGCGCAGCGCGCGCGGACGGCGGCATCGCTCGCGGTCGACATCGACGAGTGGGTGGCCGAGGTAGCCGACATCGACCACTGGTACGCCAGGATCGGCGGCAATCGCCTGCCCGACCCGTTGCGGGAACAGCTCGCCGCGCTGAAACTACGTCTGGCAGCGCGGTTGTGAACATCGCAGCACTGCTCCCCCGCTGGTCGGATTGGCGTGCGGCCGTCCGCGCCCCGGGCCCGGATCTGCTGTCGGGGCTGATCGTCGCCCTGGTGGCGTTGCCGCTGGCACTGGGTTTCGGCATCAGCTCCGGACTCGGCGCCGCGGCCGGACTGACCACCGCGGTCGTCGCGGGCATCGTGGCCGCGATATTCGGCGGCTCCCGTTTCCAGGTGTCGGGACCTACCGGCGCGATGACCGTCGTGCTGGTTCCGATCGTCCACCAGCACGGCGGGGGCGGGGTGCTGGCCGTGGGCCTGATGGCCGGCATCGTGCTGGTGGCGCTCGCGGTCGCCGGGGCCGGGCGTGCGGTGCGGTACATGCCGGCCCCGGTGATCGAGGGCTTCACCGCCGGCATCGCCGTGGTGATCGCCTTGCAGCAGTTCCCCAACGCTCTCGGCATCGCGCACGCGCACGGGGACAAGGTCTGGCAGTCGGCCTATGATGCTGTGCGACAATATATTTCGCAACCACATCTCGCGCCGGTCGTGATCGCCACAGCGGTGGCCGCGGTGATGCTCGCCGGCGGGCGGTTCCTGCCGAAGCTGCCCTTCGCGCTGCTGGCCGTCGCCGGCGCGACCGTCGTGGTCGCGGTCTTCGACATTCACACCGCGGCCATCGGCGCCCTCCCGTCCGGTCTCAGTGCCCCCACCCTGGACTTTCTCGACTGGGGCAGCCTCGGGTCGCTGGTGGCGCCGGCGCTGGCGGTCGCCGCACTGGGCGCACTCGAATCACTGCTGTCGGCGACCGCCGCGGACGCCATGGCCGTCGGCACTCGCCACGATCCCGACCGCGAACTGTTCGGACAGGGCCTGGCCAATATCGCCGCACCGCTGTTCGGCGGGGTGCCGGCGACCGGTGCGATCGCGCGCACCGCGGTCAATGTCCGCTCCGGCGCCCGCACCCGGCTGGCCGCGCTGACCCACGCGGTGGTGCTGGCCGCGATCATCTACCTGGCCGCACCACTGGTCGCCGATATCCCGGTCGCGGCGCTGGCCGGTGTGCTGCTGGCCACGACGGTCCGCATGGTGGAAACCGCGTCGCTGACCGCCATCGCGCGGGCCTCACGCGGCGACGCGCTCATCATGGCCGCGACATTCCTGGTCACGGTCGCCATGGACCTGGTGACCGCGGTCGGGGTCGGCGTCGCGATCGCCGTCGTCCTGGCCCTGCGGTCGGTGGCGAAAGAGGCGCGGTTGCATCAGGTTCCGCTCGACGAAACCGACCATCTCAGCGAGGAACACCGCCTGTTGCACGACCGCATCGTCGCCTACCGCATCGACGGGCCGCTGTTCTTCGCCGCCGCGCACCGCTTCCTGCTGGAGCTGACCGAGGTCGCCGACGTTCACGTGGTGGTGCTGCGCATGTCGCATGTCACCGCACTCGACACCACGGGCGCACTGGTCCTGAGGGATGCCATCGCGAAACTGCAGCACCGCCACATCACGGTGCTGATGTCGGGCCTGCGCGACGAGCACCGGCGCCGGCTCGCGGCGCTCGGCGCCCTGCCCGCGGGCGGCGAGACGCAGATCTTCGAGCAGACGCCCGACGCCCTCGCGTATGCGCGCCACGTAACCGCGAACGAAACCTACCGGCGCCGCGGCGATCTCGCCCGGCCTCGGTAGCGCGCACAGCATCACCCGCTGTGAGTGGCGAGAGGCCGGGCAAACCGACCGACGGCGAGGACACGTCCTTCACAGGATCGATCCCGCAGATCCACGACACGCGGCCGAGGCAATGGGCGACCGGTGCGGCAGCGACGCCTTCGACGCGCCGATGCGGTGGCGGCCGACCGCGCGCCGGCCGGACCGAGTCCCCGAGACGCGGTCCGGCCGGCGCGTGAGGTCAGACTCTGTGCGGATCCCACGTGGCGATCGCCCAGATCACCACGATGTCGAGGGCGATGACGAGGACCGACCACCACGGATAGTGCGGCAGCCACAGGAAATTGGCGATGATCGACAAACCCAGTAGCGCGATCGCCAACATCTGCCCCCAGGTGGACCGGGTGAACAACCCGGCGGCGGCCGCCACCATGAGGATGCCGAGGATCAGATGGATCCATCCCCATCCACTGATGTCGAACTTGTAGATGTAGTCCGGCCCGGAGACGTAGACGTCGTCCTTCACGATGGCCGAAATGCCCTGCAGGATGGACACGACCCCGGTGACGGCCAACAGGGCCGCCGCGGCCAGCGAGGTGCCCGCCGCTACCGCATGGCGGGTGTCGGATCGCCCGTTGCGTGTTCCGTGTTCCGTAGCCGTCACGACGGCTCACCCCTTTTCGTGAACCTCGCCGGCGGATCCGCCGGCGCGTACCGACATGCGTCGGTTCTGGTGGGTTGTGACATGCGGCCCTGCGCTGCCTCCTGACCAGCCGCCGCGGCGGATGATGGTCCCGGTTCGCTCATCGACCTGGTACATCGCTCGATGGACGAATTCGGCGAGCCAACCGGGCATCTAACGATTCGTCGCGGAAAACGCCGCGGATAATCCCGAACCGGTGGACCGGTCGATCGACCCCGAAACGTAACCGAATTGCCGGTTCCGGCGTCACCCGGCAGTCGACGAGTGCTCCGGACCGGCAGTGGTTTCCGGCCCGGCAGTGGTTTCCGGCCCGGCAGTGGTCTCCGGCCCGGCAGTGGTCTCCGGTGCTGCGGGCCGGGCGAGAATTTCGATGACCAGCAGCAGCACGCCCGCGACCAGCACGATGCCGATCACGACCAGGCCGGTCGCGTAGGGCCACAACACCAAGACGAGCACAGCGCCGGCCAGTACCGCGAGGCGCAGCGGTGTCCGATAGTGCGCGACGAACGTCTCGACCACGTTGGGCGGGCGCCGACGCCGGCCGCGGGCGGCGACCATGAGCCGCCCGAAACCGGAACGCACCGACTGCGCCGAGTGGGACGAGCCGGCCAGATATCCCACCGCGGCCACGACCAGGCTCACGACCGCGACCGCGCGCAGCGATACCCGCAGCGGGTGGATCACGGTGTCGAACAGTGCGCTGGCGGCCGGTGGTGACAAGGCATCGGGCGGAACGGAATCGAGGTAGATGCTGCGAGCGATCACGACCCCGATGGCCAGCAGCACCATCGCGACCGCGCCGGCGACCCCGACCAGCGCGAGGGTCCGCAGCCGCCGCCCGCGGGGAGCCAGCCACACCGCGCCCGCTGCGGTGGCCAATGCCACCCACGGCAGGATGTTCGCCGACCGATCGAGCGTGCGCATCCACGACTGGTACTTGGGCAGCTCGGTCGCGTGGAAGAGGACGAATTGCGCGTCTACGTCCGGGATCCGGTCGGCGAGGCTGACTCCGCGGGCATCCAGGCGCTCGCGCACCGTTGCCAGGATCGGCTTCAGCGAGATGCTCACGGTGCCGTCGTCGCTGACCTCGATCCCAGGCCGGGTCTCCCCCTTGACCACGTGGACCAGCGCGTCGTGCGCGCGGCGGTTGGCGGTATTCCATGCCTCGACGAATTGATCGCTGGTCACCACCGCCGTCGCGGCCTGGTGGATGTAGTTCTCGGCCTGGTCGGCCACCAGCGCGGGCAGGCTGTTGAGCGCCGCGACCGCACGGGGACGATCCGACAATTGCCCGACATTCTGAGTGAGCGCGTTGACCGCGTCGGTCGTGTACGCCTTGATGTCGACGCGAGTGACGATCGCATCGGTGATCTTGTCGGCCAATTCCTTCTGGATCGCCGGATCGGTCGCCAGCGGTGCGACGGTCGTGACGTAGCGGTCGGTGTCGAAGATCTGGCTGCGCACGAACCGCGTCGTCACCGATCCGATGATCAGTAGCCCGGTCAGGACCAGCAGCAGCACGACGCCGGTCCAGCGCCAGATGTGCCGGCGGGAGGGATGCGGTGGATGCGCCGCGACATAGGCGCGCAACCGCTCGAGTTCGGCGCGGTCGTCGGCGGACAGTGCCGCACTCGACTCCGATGGGCGGGCATCTCGATCATCGGCGGACATGACGGCTCACACCCTTCCGGGCCGATCGACACGGCCCAGAACTGATTCGGCGCCACCGCCTTCGACGGAACACCGCATCCGCCGCCGTCCCCGGATCGATCCCACACCGTGACCGGTTGTTGCCCGCCGCGGCACCGGGCGGGTCGAATACCCCGCCCGAATCGCGCTCTATTCGTGGGGCAGTTCGCCGGTGACGATGTGGTCGGCGAGGTTGAGTCCTTCGCGGACGAGGCGGGCGAGGTGGCCGTCGCGGATGCGGTAGATGATGCGACGGCCTTCGCGGCGGGTCTCGACCATGCCGGTGAAGCGGAGTTTGGCCAGGTGCTGGCTGACCGCGGTGCGCGAGCCGCCGCAGGCCTCGGTGAGGGCGGTGACATCGGCCTCGCCGTCGGCGAGGACCCAGAGGATGTGCAGCCGGGTCGGGTCGGCGAGCATCCGGAACACCGAGGTGGCGGCCTCGAGGCGGGCCGGGTCGGGTTCGACGATGTGCACCAGGCTGGGCGGCAGGGCGTCGACTGCGGGGGTTTCCTCACCGGTCATGGGCTGGTTCACCGACTTCCTGCTGTGGCCATCTGCGCACCCGACGATACGTGGACCGGCCACATTCGCGCGGCAACCACGGCGGCCACGGCCGCCACGACCATCAACGTCAGCGCCGCGCCCGCCTGTCCGGTGGCGGCGCCCAGCCAGCCGGCGATCGGATAGGTCAGCAGGAAACAGGCGTGCGAGAGCGAGAACTGCGCGGTGAATACGGCCGTGCGGGTGCTGCCGTCGGATTGGGCCCGCAGCAGTCGCGCCGAGGGGGTGGTGATCAGCGACGTGCCCGCCCCCATGATCGACCACGCCACCCCCAGCAGCATCCAGCCCGCGCGTGGTCCGGGCTCGAGCGCGGCGAGCGCCGCGGCGCCGGCGAGACCGGCAGGCAGGATCGCGCAGCCGATCAGCATGAGGCGGCGATCGGGAATGCCGGTGAGCAGCCGCGGGATCGCCAGCGCGACGATCATCGAGCCGCCGCCGAAGCAGCCCAGCGCCACCGCGACCGCGGGTGCGGGCCCGTGCAGCAGGTCGCGCACGTAGACCACGGTATTGACGACGACCAGCGACGTCGCCGCGGCGACAGCGACATTCATGGCCAGCAACCCGCGCAACACCGGACTGGCCGCCATGAGGCGTGCGCCCCACGTGATCCGGGCCGGAAGCGAGCCGGCCCGCTCGGCGGGCACCGATCGAGGCAGCGTGGTCCGCACGACCATGATCGCCGAGGTCGCGAAACCCGCCGCGGTGCCGACGAACAGCAGGTGGTAGCCGACCACGGTCAGCAATACCGCCGCCAGCACGGGACTGAGCAGCGATTCCAGGTCGTAGGCCAGCCGGGAGAGCGACAGCCCGCGGGTGTAGTCCTCCTCGTCGGGCAGGATCGACGGGATGACCGCCTGGAATGCCGGGGTGAACGTCGCCGAGGCCGCCTGCAGCACGAAGATCAGGACATAGATCTGCCAGACGTGCGTGACCAGCGGCAACAGCAAGGCGATGACCAGCCGGACCATATCGGCCGATACCAGCAGCACCCGCCGCGGCACCCGATCGGTCAGCGCCGAGACCACCGGCGCCACGAAAACATAGGCGACCATCTTGATCGCCAGCGCCGTGCCCAGCACCGCACCGGCATCGGATCCGGCCAGATCGTAGGCCGCCAAGCCCAGCGCGACCGTCAGCAGACCGGTTCCGACCAGGGCTACCACCTGCGCGGTGAACAAGCGCCGGAAACGGTCGTGCCGCAACACCTCCAGCACGTCGGGGCCTCCAGGATCCGCGGGACGCATCGAACACCGCCAGTTTAAGACAATAAGTGCGCAATTGCGAACTTATTGTCTCTTCAACGGCTGCCCTCACTCGGCGCCACGATTCGATCTCCGTCGAGGTAGGTTCGGGTCGACAGGCCGGAGATTCGCCGTCGGCGAGAGCGCAAGGAGGTCCAGCGTGCAGGGGATCTCGCTCGAGGCGGATCGGTGGCGGGAACGGCTGCGCACCAATCTGTGGTTCGTCCCGACGCTGGAAGTCCTGGCCGCGGTGGCGCTGTTCGCGCTCACCTTCACTCTCGACCGCGCTGCCTATCACAACGGTGCGAGCCTGCCCACCTGGGTGCTGGGCGGCACACCGGATGCGGCACGCCAGGTTCTCACCGCCATCGCGGCCGCGATCATCACCGTGGTCGGTGTCGTCTTCTCGATCACGATCCTCGCGCTGACGCTGGCCTCCACCCAGTTCGGGCCGCGCATGCTGCGCAATTTCATCCGCGACCGCGGCACCCAGCTGACACTCGGCACCTTCGTCGCGACCTTCGTCTACGCGGTCGCGGCGCTGGTATCGGTCGGCGAGGATTTCGTCCCGCACATCAGCGCGACGGTGTCGATCGGCTCGCTGGTGGTGGATCTGGCGGTGCTCATCTACTTCATCAATCACATCGGCGGGCAGATCCAACTGCCGAACGTGGTCGCCGATATCGCGCGCGAGGTGCGCACGGCGGTCGACGCCAACGCCGACACCACCGCGGGCGGGGCGAAACACGGTCCGTCGGCGCGTGAACTTCGCGATCTGCTGGCCCGATCCGGTGGTGAGGTGCGCACGACCAACAGCGGATATCTCCAGTACATCCGCTACGAGCGGCTGGTCCGGCTGGCCGCCGAAGCGGATGCGGTCATCCATTTGCCCTATCGCCCAGGGCATTTCGTGACCGAGGGGCAGGTGATCGCGCGGGTGTGGCCGGCGCAGGCCGCGAAGGGGATCGAGCGGAAGTTCTCCCGCGGCCACGTCACCGGCTCGATGCGCAGCCTGGTGCAGGACGTCTCCTTCGGCGTCGATCAGATCGTCGAGGTCGCGCTGCGCGCACTCGCCTCCGCGACCAACGACACGTTCACGGTGCTGACCTGTATCGATTGGCTCGGCGACTGCCTGTCGCGGATCGCGGTCACCTGGGAGCCGAATCCGGTGCGCCGCGACAAGGACGGTCATATCCGGGTGCTCGCCGCACAGGTCAGCTACGAGCGGCTGGTACAGCGCGCATTCGAGAAGATCCGCCAGGCCGGTGCCGGGCAACCGGCGGTGATGATCCGCCAACTCGACGCGCTGGCTCAGATCGCCGACCGCGTCACCGACCCCGATCGGCTCCGGGTGATCCTCGAACAGGCGACGATGATCGAGCACGCCGTCCCGCTCATCCCCGAGGAACCCGACCGCGCCGACGTCCTGCGCCGCTGCCATGCCCTGCACGCGCAGATCGCGGCCGAGCGCGCGGCGCTCACCACGCGACCACGGACGACCGTGCCCGCACCGAATCCGCAGCCGTGACCGCGCCGGCGGTGCTCAGATCGGCGCGCTCGGCTCGGGATCCGAGACGTCGAAGCGCACGCCGGTCTGTAGCAGGTCGGTCGCGGAGAGCCCGAAGGTGTGCCGGAAGGTGTCGCTGAAATGCGACGGTGAGGCGAAGCCGGCGTCGACCGCGCTACGGGTCAGGTCGTAACCAGACGCCAGACCACGCACAACCCGCAGCAGGCGTGCCCACTGCTGATAGCGGCGGAATGTGGTGCCGGTATCCCGGGCGAACAGCCGCAGGAAATGCGAGGGCGACATGCCGAGCCGGGCAGCGACCTCCGGAGCCCGGTACACCCGATCGGGAGCGTTGCGGATGGTCTCGGCCAGCCGGGTGATCCGCGGATCGGCGGCCGGCAGCCCCGCGACCGTGGTCCGGAGCCCGGTGTACTGGGCGATCACATCGGGTGCGGCACCGTCGCGGCAGGCCGCAGCGATATCGGCCTCGGACCGATGACCGAAACCGAAGGGGCCGAAGGACTCTCGCACCGTGTCCGGCGAACCCGGAGCCGGCCGGCGAGCCGGATCGGCGAACAACAGCAATACCCGGCCCTCGGGAACCAGTACTCGATGGGGAAGGCGCGCGGGGGCGTACACACTACCCGGACGCATCGCACCGAGTCCCGGAGATTCGAAGATCAACGGCCCGTCCACACCCACATTGAGCACGTCGACCGCCGCCGCATGCGGCGTCACCCGGATGTTGGGACCGAGGTACCCGGCGTGATCCGGCCTGATCCACACCAGCGGCGGCGGTTGGTCACCGCACGTTTTCGGAAGTCCGGCGGCGCGCACACCTGCGACGCTAGCGCCACGACGGCTACGCGTCGACCCCTTCGAGAAAGAGTGATCACCATGTCCCCACTCGGCATTTCCGCCACCGCGGATGCTTTCCGCCTGTCGGCGGCGACCACGCTGCGGGCACATGCGCAGTCGGGCTTCGGTGCCTCGGATTTCCGCCTGTACCGCCCCTGGTATCACACCGCCACCACCGCCTGGCCCGAACGGATACTGTTGAGTGTCAACGAATTCCGCCCGCACCGGCTGTCGGACCTGGTCCCTGTCGCCACGATCTCGGCGCGGCTGGAGAAGCAGGTGCTGCGGACCGACGGCGCGCTCGGGATCGTCACCAGCTATCAGCCGTGGGGACGGATCACCTATTCGCTGTCGCTGTGGGCCGATGCCGACGCGCTGGAGGAGTTCACGGGCAGCCCGGACCATGTCGTGGTGATGAACACCTACCGCTCCCGCGGCTATCTGCGCCACATCCACTGGTGGGGCCGGCATCGATCGATCGGCGAGTCGATGGCCGAGGCGCGCCGTCGCCTGGACGCGGGCGAGGGACGGCGCGTGGGTGAACCCCGCGACCGGTGGGCCCGCCGCGACCAGCAGCGGATGGCCGGCGCGGCATCGGATCCCGCGCGGTGAAAGTCCTCGTGCTCGGCGAGTGGGCGGTTCGACAATCCTCAGGCCCCCGATGTCGATTTCGGCGACGGCCGTTCGTATAGGGGGTGAGGGGCGCGATCGTGCGCGTTCCCGGAATCGAGAGGAGCAGGCCGATGCGAACGATCACGGCGACCATGAATCTCGCGCTCGACGGTGTCGTACAGGGACCGGGCCGAGCCGACGAGGACACCCGGGGCGGGTTCGCGTTCGGGGGCTGGGGGCAGCGGTTTCAGGACGAAGTGCTCGCCAGGGAAATGGGCCGGGATATGGCAGAGCCCGGCGACATGCTGTTCGGGCGTCGCACCTGGGAGGACTTCGCCACGGTGTGGGGACGGGCCGACGACAACCCCTACAGCAAACATATGAACGCGGCGACGAAGTATGTCGCCTCGACCGGTCTGGACGACGTCGACGCGTGGCAGAACTCGGTTCTGTTGCGCGGCGACGCGATTCGGACCGTGCGCGCGTTGAGGTCGCAACCGGGGAAGGAGCTGTCGATCATCGGCAGCGCGGCTCTGGTGCGCAGCCTGCATGCCGCCGGTGTGATCGATCGCTACACGCTGGTGATTCACCCGCTCACCCTCGGTTCGGGGACCAGGTTGTTCGAGGGCGCGGCGCCGTTGACCGAATTTCGCCTCCTCGGTAGCGTCGCGACCACCACGGGCGTGATCATCGCCCGCTACGCCCGGCGCTGAGGAGAGGGCCGTGCCCCAGTATCTGCTCTCGATCTACCAACCCGACAGTGGCGCGCCCGATGCCGAGACCATGGACCGGATCGTCGCCGAATTGCACCGGCTCAACGAGGAATTGCGCGACAGCGGGTCGTGGATGTTCACCGGCGGCCTGCACGCGGCCGACAGTGCGACGGTGGTGCGCGCCGACGGATTGATCACCGACGGGCCCTATCTGGAGGGCAAGGAACATATCGGTGGCATCTGGGTGATCACCGCACCCGATCTGGACGCGGCGCTGGCATGGGGGCGCAAGGCCGCGGCGGCCACCACGTTGCCGATCGAAATTCGCCCGTTCCGGGACGTTCCGCCGTTCTGACCCGATGACGCCGGAACAGATCGCCGCCGTCTTCCGGGCCGAATACGGCCGGTCCGTCGCCGTGCTGATTCGCACACTGGGCGATATCGACCTGGCCGAGGACGCGGTCGCCGACGCCTTCGCCGCCGCGCTGCGCCGCTGGCCGCAGGACGGGCCGCCCCCGAGTCCGGCCGGGTGGATCATCACCACCGCCCGACGCCGAGCCATCGACCAGCTGCGCCGAGAATCCGCCAGGGCCGGCAAGTACGCCGAGGCGGCGCTGGTGCACGCACCGCCCGACGACACCGAGGAGTCCGCCGTGCCCGACGAGCGACTCCGGCTGATGTTCACCTGCTGCCATCCGGCGTTGAACCGGCCCGCGCAGGTCGCGCTGACCCTGCGGCTGCTGGGCGGGCTGACGACGCCCGACATCGCTCGCGCGTTCCTGGTCCGGGAATCGACCATGGCACAGCGGCTGGCCCGCGCGAAAGCCAAGATTCGCGACGCCCGTATCCCCTACCGGGTGCCCGGCGCGGCCGATCTGCCCGAACGACTCGATTCCGTGCTCGCCACCCTGTTTCTCATCTTCAACGAGGGATATGTGGCGTCCTCGGGCCCGGAACTGCTGCGCGCGGACCTGTGTGCCGAAGCAGTGCGGCTCACTCGCGCCCTGGTCGAGTCGATGCCCGGCGAGCCGGAGGCCGCGGGCCTGCTCGCCCTCATGCTGCTCACCCACGCTCGCCGCGATGCCCGCACCGACGCGACCGGCGCCTTCGTCCGGCTCGCCGACCAGGACCGCGGCCGATGGGATGCCGCACTGGTCGCGGAGGGCCGGGCCATCGTGCGCGCCTGCCTGCGCCACAACCGGCCCGGCCGATATCAGCTGCTCGCCGCGATCAACGCCGTGCACACCGATCCGGTGACCGACTGGAGGCAGATCCTCGCGCTCTACGATCGGTTGGCGCGCCTCGACCCGAATCCCGTTGTGGCACTGCACCGATCGGTGGCGGTGGCCGAGATCGACGGACCGGCCGCGGCACTGAGTCTCGTCGACGGCCTGGACCTGACCGAGCACTACCTGTTCCATGCCGTCCGCGCGGATCTGCTCGCCCGCCTGGGCCGGACGGACGAGGCGAAACGGAGTTTCGATACGGCGGCCCGCCTCACCGCAAATCAACGCGAACGCGACTACCTGGCCACCCGGAGCGCCGCGCTCACACGCCGCTGACCGGTCACCGCGCCCGCGCCACCGCCCGAATCGCGCGTAGCCTCCCGTCGGCCAGAGAGTCGGTGAGATGCGCTGAGCGCGTGGCGAAGTCGGGCACGAAGGCGTGCAGGCCGAGCGGGCTCGGCGGCAGTTGCCGCACCATGCGCATCACGGCCACGGCCTCGTCGGTGCGATCGTCCCACCGCTCGATGACGAATCCGGCCGCCTCCATCGTCGCGCGCAGGGCAGCGGGCGTGGTGAGGTGACCGAAGCCGGGACTGTCGGCCCACGGGAGCGGATAGTCGGGTTCACCGGCGCCGGAGGTGGTGATATCCCAGAGCGCGAGCCGGCCGCCGCGCGCCAGAACCCGGCGCATTTCGCGGTAGAGGCCGTCCTTGTCGGCGATATTCATCTGGACGTGCTGACTGAATACGACCTGGAAGGCGCCGTCCGGAAACGGTAGTGCCGTGACATCGGCGCATCGCACGGTGATTCGGTCGTCCAGGCCGACGAGCCGGTCGAGCCAGCGGGCGATCTCGCAATACCCCTCGACCAGATCGACTCCGGTGACCCGGCACCCGAATCGGTCCGCCAGGTATCGGGCGGTGCCGCCGATACCGGTACCGGCGTCGAGAACCGCTGTGTCAGAGGTGATGTCGACCAGATCGGCCAGCGCGCCGGTGGCGATGCGCCCACTGGTGTGGAAGTCCTCGAGCATCGCCAGATCGTCGAGCCGCAGGCGGTCGAGATCTTTGCCGGCGGCGAGCAGCGCCCGTTCGATATCGGTTCGGGCCGCGCCGGTGGCGTACTGGGCGGGGATCTGGGTGCGAGTCATGCGCTTACTCCGATACAGAGGAATTCCCGGCCATCGGCGACCGACCTTGCCTTTTCATGCTAGGACCACAAAGTAGATTCTTTCAACCAACAAATTCAGAAACTCTACTTCTGCCCGATACAATGGACGCATGCGAAGCTACGGCCAGTACTGTTCGATCGCCCGCGCGCTGGATGTGGTGGGTGATCGCTGGACACTGCTGATCGTGCGCGAGTTGCTGATCCAGGGACCGTGCCGATTCACCGATCTCAAGAACGGACTGCCCGGCATCGCCGCGAATCTGCTGTCCACCCGCCTCCGCGATCTGGAGGACGCCGGATTGATCGACCGCGTCGACGCGGCGCCGCCGGTCGCATCGACTCTCTATCGGCTCACCGATGCCGGCCGGGAACTGGAACCCGCATTGCGCGCACTGGGCCGCTGGGGACTGCGGTACATGGATACGGTCGGCCCGGACGACGCGTTCCTGCCGCAGTGGCTGGCCTACGCACCCGGATGGTTCACCGCCGACGCCGATCCCGCGGCCGCACCGGTGGTGATTCAACTCGTCGTCGACGAGGTGCGTGCGGTCGTCGACATCGGCGCAGGCCGCGTCGAGACCCGCGGCGGCAGCGCCGACGCCGCCGATCTGACCCTCGACGGACCCGCCAATGCGGTGCTCGGCCTGCTCACCGGGGTGATCGATCTGGAGGTGGCACAGCAACTCGGCCTCACCGCACGCGGCGACCACCACGTACTCACCCGCCTGCGGCCCCGCGCGCAACAGTCATAGCCGCCGCACCGGGACCATCGCGATCAGCGCGTCGCGTCGCGGCCGCAGGAAGTGCGCCGACGCGGTCAGCAGGAACATCGCGGCCAGGCCGACGGGCGGCAACCCGACCTCGCTCTTGCCGTGAGATGCGGTCCGGCTGTTATCGTCGGGCGGAGTCGGTAGATCAAGGAGACCAGACATGGCTGGTGAACTCGACATCTCCGGATAGACCCGGAAGTCACGGCCACCGGTAGGCGCATGCGGCGCCGCCGACGTGGCCATGTCGTCGTTCACCCGATCACCCTGTGGTGCGGTCGCACCGTGCCGCAACGACTTTCGAGGTCTCACCCATGTCCGATGCCTTCATCGTCTGTTCGAACCTGTCGTTCACCTGGCCCGACGACACCCGGCGTTCCGGGATCTGTCCTTCACGGTGCCGGGCGGGCGCACCGGCCTGGTCGCCCCCAACGGCGCCGGAAAGACCACCTTGCTGCGGCTGATCGCCGGCGAGCTGACACCCTCGGCGGGCAGCATCACCATCGACGGCACCCTCGGTTATCTGCCGCAGGATCTGCCCCTGACCGCCGAGCCGACCGTCGCCGAAGTCCTCGGCATCGCACCGGAGCTCGCCGCCTTGGCGGCCGTCGAATCCGGCGACACCGACGAGCGGCACTTCACCACCATCGGCACCGACTGGGACATCGAGGAACGCACACGCGCCCAACTGGACCGGCTCGGGCTGGGCGAGCTGCCGCTCGATCGGCGGCTGCGCACCCTCAGCGGCGGCCAGATCGTCTCGCTCGGTTTGGCCGCCCAGCTACTGCGGCGACCGGATGTGCTGCTGCTCGACGAACCGACCAACAACCTCGACCTCGAGGCCCGTCACCGGCTCTACGACGTGCTCACCGACTGGAACGGCTGCCTGCTGCTGGTCAGCCACGACCGGGCCCTGCTCGACCGCACCGATCGCATCGCCGAACTCCACGACGGCGAAATCCGTTACTACGGAGGTAATTTCACCGACTACGAGCAGGCGGTACAGGCCGAGCAGGCGGTGGCGGAGAAGAACATTCGCACCGCCGAACAGGAGGTCAAACGCGAGAAGCGGGAACTGCAGCAGGCCCGCGAACGCGCCGCGCGCCGGGCGAGCAACGCGCAGCGCAATCTCGGTAACGCCGGACTGCCGAAGATCTTCGCCGGCACCATGAAACGCAATGCCCAGCAGTCGGCGGGCCGCGCGAACGAAACCCACGGCGCCCGCTTGGACGCCGCGAGGAACCGCCTCGACGAGGCCGGGCGGGCGCTGCGCGACGAACAGCGCATCGTGCTGAACCTGCCCGATACCGAGGTCCCGGCCGGTCGCACCCTGTTCGCCGCCGAGCACATCCGGTTCCGCTTCGGCGACCGCGAGTTGTTCGCCGGCCAGGGCGCCGATCTCATCGTCCGCGGACCCGAGCGCATCGCGTTGACCGGTCCCAACGGGGCGGGCAAGTCCACGCTGCTGCGCATCGTGCACGGCGACCTCACTCCCGACAGCGGTACCGTCACCCGCGCCGACGGCCGCATCGCCTACCTGTCCCAGCGGCTGGATCTGCTCGATGCCGACCGGACCGTGGCGGAGAATCTGGCCGCCACAGCCCCCCACCTGCTCGCCGCACAGCGGATGAATCTGTTGGCGCGCTTCCTGTTCCGCGGCTCCCGCGCCCACCTGCCCGTCGGTGTCCTCTCCGGCGGGGAGCGACTGCGGGCCACACTGGCCTGCGTGCTGTTCGCCGAACCCGCGCCGCACCTGCTGCTGCTCGACGAACCCACCAACAACCTCGATCTGGTGAGTGTCGGACAGCTGGTCGGCGCCCTGGAGTCCTACCAGGGCGCGATCATGGTCGTCAGTCACGACGAGCGCTTCCTCGCCGAGGTGCGGGTGAGCCGGCGGTTGCGACTCGAGGACGGCCGCCTGTCCGACGACGCCGGCATCCCCGCCGAACCTCCGGCCCCGAAGTAACGCCCGACGGATCCGAGTAGATGCGTGGCGGCGGTCGAAAAGAGTGTTTCGCCCGCCGCCACACGGGGAGCACCCGTTTCGACACCACGCGCATCGAGCATCGGGCGGATCGGTGCGTACACGCCCTTCCCACGGCTGGCGGGTGAAAACTTTTGTCCGCCACTAGAATCGGTGTGTTGTCGTACCTACCGCAGCGATCGGTAACCACCGATTTGCCCGAGTCGCACACACTCCATACTTTTCCGCGCACCGGCGCCATCCGACCGGGGCTCGATTTCCGCAAGACCGCTGCTGACGCGCCTTACCCGGGGCCGTCGGCGGCACATCGGCGCCCGCCCGCCGACCGGTTCCACGAAAAGTATTTCCGGAGAAGGCTTTTCACATTAGATCTTCCGAAACAGGCCATCGATCTGCACGTTTCGTGTGTAAGCTACCGCCCGGTAGCTGTTCGACGGCCGAGGGGTGGCGGCTGATGTAGTAGACGAGGATCCGGTGATGCAGGGCAGGGAATCCGTCGAATCTCCGCAATTACCCGACACACCCGGCACCGGCCGGCGCACCTGGGCGTTCTGGCTGGGCCTGGCGGCCACCACCGGCGGGGTGCTGCTGCACGTGCCGATGTTCCGGATGGCCCGGGACATGAGCTACCGCATGGCGGGGATGCCCATGGACACCGCGATGATCTGCGGTATGGCGCTGATCGTGGCCGGATTGGCGCTGACCACCTATGGCCTCTTCCCGACCCGATCGGTGCACCACCGGGTGGTCGCGCTGCGAGTGCGCGCACTCGACGACGCCCCCATCACCCGCGTGCACGTGGTGCTGATGCTGGTGATGGCGGCCGCGATCACCATCGACGTGATGAAGCCGACCACACTGTCGTTCGTGGTGCCCGGCGTCGGCGCCGAATACCACCTGAGAACACCGGCCAACCCGCATATCGACGCACTGCCGGTGGCGTTGCTGCCGCTGTCGGGCATCACGGGCACCGTGCTCGGCTCGTTCCTGTGGGGCTGGCTCGGCGACCGGATGGGACGCAAGGCCGCCATCCTGCTGGCCGGCATCTTCTTCGTGGGCACCTCGATCTGTGGCGCGATGCCCAGTTTCGAATGGAACGTGGCGATGTGTTTCGTCATGGGGCTGGGCGCCGGCGGAATGCTGCCTATCGCGTTCACCCTTCTCTCGGAGACCATCCCGGCCCGGCATCGCGGCTGGTTGCTGGTGCTGATCGGCGGTGACATCGCCGGCGCGTACATCGTCACCAGCTGGCTTTCCTCGACCATCGGGCACACCTACAGCTGGCGCAGCCTGTGGCTGCTCGGGTTGCCGACGGGGTTCCTGCTGGTGCTGCTGGTGCGCTGGATTCCGGAATCGCCGCGCTACCTGCTGGCCGTCGGCCGTCACCGCGAGGCCGAAGAGGTGCTGCGCACCTACAACGCCGAGATCGTCCCGGTGGAGCACAGCGAACTGGCTGCCGAGGACGGTGTGCGCGACGGGTTCGGGCAACTGCTGCGCCGGCCGTATCTCGGTGTGACCGTGGTGTTGTCACTGATCGGGCTCGGGGTCGGCTTGGTCACCTACGGATTCCAGTTGTGGTTGCCGACCAATCTGCGCGCGCTCGGATTCAGCGATGTGACCGCCGACCGCATTCTGCGCGATTCCGCACTGATCGGATTCCCGCTGAACTTCGCCGTCGCCTACTGCTACCACCGTTCCACCAAGTGGACCCTCATCACGCTGGGCGCACTGCTGGCGGTGACCCTGGCCGGCTTCGTGGCACTCGGCGACCATGTGGCCGACCACCGGCTGCTGCTCAATATCCTTCTGGTAGTTCCCATCTGGGGTTCCAGCTCGATCGTGGCGGTGATCGTCGCCTACGGCGCGGAGATCTACCCGACCCGGATCAGATCGCGCGGCAGCGGTGTCGCGGCGGCCATGACGAAGGCCGGCGGCGTCGGGGTGATCGCCCTGGTGGTGCTGGCGGTGGCGGCGCCCTCGATCAGCGTGATGGCCCTGCTCAGTGCGGTGCCGATCGCGCTGGCGACGATCGCCGCGGTGGTCTACATCGTGGAGACGCGGCGCCGCTCCCTCGAGGACATCACCGCCGCCGAACTGCGAACGGTGGCGGTGGCATGAGCGCGACCGCCTGTGAATCCGGCGCCGCGACGGCACAGTCGTTACGAGATCGCCTGATCCAAGCGACCATTCAACTCATCTCCACGGAGGGCCTGACCTCCTTGACCGTGCGACGGGTGTCGCGGATCTGCGAAGTGTCGACCATGGCGATCTACTCCAACTTCAGCGGAATGCCCGGCCTGCTGCGCGCGGTGGGCTCGACCGGATTCGCCCAGCTCTCGGCACGCCTGGCCGGGTGCGGGTCCAGCGACGACCCGATCGCCGATATTCTGGTGCTGGGCTTCGTCTTTCGCGACGAAGCGCTGCGCAAACCGGAACTGTTCCGCCTGATGTTCGCCACCGAATCACCCCGGGCGGAGGTGAAGCTGCGGCGCGGCAACATCCTGTCCGGCACCGGCGATTCCGACTTCGACAACTTCGGCGAGAGTTTCGACCACGTGGTGCGGGCGACCCAGCGCGCCCTCGACGCCGGCCTGGTTCGCGCGGAGAACGCACGTGCGGCGGCGGCCCAATTCTGGACGGGTCTCTACGGTTTCATCCAACTCGACATGGCCGGGCTCTACGGGGACGAGGGCGTCGGCGAAGTTCTGCTGCCCTCGATCGTGAACATCATGATCGGCATGGGCGCCGACCCGGAGTGGGTGCAGCGCTCGGTGAACCACGCGGTGGAGCGGGTGCTCTCACCCACGTCGTGACCGCCGGCGCAGCCGCACGCCGGCGCGCTGCATGCGGGCCATCGCGCGCTCGGCGAAGCCGTTGCGCTTGGGGAGCAGTTCGAGTTGCAGCAGCAGTTCGTTCAGGTCCCAGGTGGCCTTGCTGCGCCAGATCAGCCCGTCCCGGAACTGCCAGATGTCGACCACGAACAGGTCGAACTTCTTTCCGGTACCGGCGAATCCGGGCGGATCGATCGGACCCGTATGGGTGCCGGTCATCCGCCACGGCACGATCGCGGCCATCCCGTCGGTGGTGACGGCGGGCTCGAAGACGAGGTCATAGGCCACATCCGGGAAGGATCGCACGGTGTCCTCGACGAATGCCGCGACCGCGGACCGCCCGATCATGACGTGCTCGTCGGACGGATCGAGCCAGCGGGTGTCCTCGCTGACGCAGGCGGCGACCGCCGCACTGTCACCGGCGTTCCACCCGGCGATGTAGCGGTCGACGAACCCGCGCAGCCAGGCGGTGTCGGTCATCGGGTCGGCTCCCGGATCGAGAGCGAATTCACCGGATTTCATGGTGCCGAATGTACCCGGATAACAATGTCATGAATGGCGGTGACATTGTTATTCCACCGGATTCGGCAGCGCCGGCGGCCGATAACGATGTCATTGTGCGGACCGCATTGCGCGGGTGCTCGAAATAACGCCGTCATGGGCTGGACATACCCGTGGTCCCGAGTTCGGGAAATAACGATGTCAGCCCGGAAATAACACTGTCAGCAGGCCGGATGTCAACTCGTAAATTCACCACCGGATGCCCTTTGGCCAAGTCCTCCAACAACTTTCGACAATTCGCCAACCCTCGGAAGTGGTTCGTATCTATGCTTCCTGTTGTTCGTAGGTGAATGGTTCGACCGCTTCCGTGCACGCGTGCACGACTCGGTGCAGACAATTAGAGGACCTCGCAATGTCCGATGCAGCAATCGTCGGGATCGGCTGTCGTTTTCCCGGCGGTATCGACGGTCCGGACTCGTTCTGGAATTTCGTGCTCCGCCGCGGCGACGGCATCGTCGACGTTCCGGCGGATCGGTGGAGTCTGGACAAGTTCTACGACCCGGATCCCGACGCCCCCGGCCGCATGTACACCCGCCATGGTGGCTTCCTGACGCAATCGCTGTGGGATTTCGACGCCGACTTCTTCGGCATCTCCCAGCGCGAGGCCGCCATCCTGGATCCGCAGCAGCGGCTGCTGCTCGAGGTGGCCTGGGAGGCGCTCGACGACGGCGGTATGGCCGGGCGGGTCGGCGGGCGCGATGTCGGCGTCTTCGTCGGCGGCTTCATGATGGACAACGCGGTGAGCCGCAATATCGGTCGCGCCGCGATCAACTCGCACACCCCCACCAGTTCCTCGCACACCCTGCTCTCGGCGCGCATCGCGTTCCTGCTCGATCTGCACGGACCGACCATGACCATCGACACCGCGTGTTCGTCCTCCCTGGTGGCGCTGCACCAGGCCGTGCGCGCACTCGAGGCCGGGGAATGTTCGGCGGCGATCGTCGGGGGCACCAACGCGATGCTGCAACCGGAGACGTTCGTCTCCATGTGCAAGGGCCGGTTCCTGGCCGTCGACGGGCACTGCAAATCCTTCGACGCCGACGCCGACGGTTACGGCCGCGGCGAGGGTGCGGGCGCGATCGTCGTCAAACCACTCGACGCGGCGGTGCGCGACGGCGATCGCATCTACGCCGTGGTACGCGGCAGCGGGGTGAACCAGGACGGCCGCACCCTGGCCGTGCCGGTCCCGAATCCGGTTGCGCAGCAACAGCTCGCCGAGCGGGTGCGGCGGCAGGCCGGGATCGCCGCGCATGAGATCGGCTTCGTCGAGGCGCACGGCACCGGAACTCCGGTGGGCGATCCGATCGAAATGACCGCACTGGGCGCGGTGTACGGGGCCGTGCCCGGACGCACGGAGGCGCTGCCGGTCGGGTCGGTGAAGAACAACATCGGGCACACCGAGGCCGCGGCGGGTGTCGCCGGCGTCATCAAGGCCGCACTCACCGTGCATCACCGCACGATCGCCCCGCAGGCACGGCTGGACAATCCCAATCCCGAGATCGATTTCGACGGCCTCGGCCTGCGGGTTCCGTTGGCCGCCGAACCGCTGCGACAGCCGGTGGTCGCCGTCAACAGCTTCGGCTACGGCGGAACCAATGCGCATGTGCTGATCGGGCCTGCACCCGAACCTCCGGCCGGCCGTGGGGAAACGACGGCCGAATCAGCCTGCACGGCACCGTCTTTGCCCGTGCTGCCGTTGTCGGCGCGAAACGAGTCCGCGCTGCGCGCGCTGGCGGCGCAGCTGTGCGTGGCCTCGGATGCGGTGCCGACGCACCACCTGACCGCCGCGGCGTGGGTGCGGCGCGCACACCACCCGCTGCGCACGGCCTTCGTCTACACCGACGGCGACGATCTGCGCGCCCAGCTGACCGAATTCGCGGCCGGCGGCGGGCGGACGCCCGCGCGGGCGATCTCCGAGGGCAGCACCGATCCGGTTTTCGTGTTCAGCGGAATGGGACCGCAGTGGTGGGCGATGGGCCGGGCGCTGCTCGAAGCCGACGGTCCCGGCGCCGCCGCCGCCCGCGAGATCGATCGAGAATTCCGGGCACTGGCGGGTTGGTCGGTCCTCACCGAACTGCTCCGCGACGAGGACGATTCGCGGATCATCCGCACCGAGATCGCCCAGCCGGCGAACTTCGTGGTGCAGGCGGCGCTCACGGCCGAGCTGGCCGCGCTGGGGATCCGTCCGGCCGCGGTGGTCGGTCACAGCGTCGGCGAGGTCACCGCGGCCTACGTATCCGGTTCGCTGACAGCCGCGCAGGCGGTCGCGGTGAGCTATCACCGTTCCCGGTTGCAGGCCACCACCGCGCACACCGGCGGCATGCTGGCGGTGGGTCTCGCGGAGGCCGAGGTTCGGGAACTGCTGGGCGAGGCCTCCGACATCGATATCGCGGCGGTGAACAGCCCCTCGGCGGTCACGCTGGCAGGCGAGGTGGCGGCGCTGCGCGACCTCGCCGACCGCCTCACCGCCGACGGCACGTTCGCCCGGATGCTGCGGGTGGAAGTGCCGTATCACAGCCGCCACATGGATCCCGTGCTCGACGAGTTGCGCACCGAACTCGCGGCTTTGTCCCCGTCGGCGGCCACGATTCCGGCCTACTCCACGGTGACGGCACAGCGGACGAGCAGCCACGACTGGGATGCCGACTACTGGTGCCACAATGTGCGCGACGCGGTGCGCTTCGCCGACACCGTCGCCACCATGCTCGCCGACGGGCATCGGGTGTTCCTGGAGATCGGCGCGCATCCGGTCCTCAGCGGCAGCATTCGCGAGATCCTGCTGGATCGCGGCGTGACCGGCGCCGCCGTGCCCACGCTCGCGCGCGGTGGTGACGACCACGCGAATCTGCACAACGCGGTCGCCGAGCTCTACCGCGCGGGAACGCTCGACGGCGACCGGCTTCCGATCGGAATCGACACGGCCACACCGCATCTGGACCTGCCGCACTATCCGTGGCAACGGCGGCGCATCTGGTCGCAGCAGCCGGAGACCGAACTCGACCGGCTCGGCACACCCGGCGGGTTCGCCCTGCTCGGCGATCGGACCGCGGCCACCGCACCGGAATGGGAGGTGCAGCTGTCGGTGTCGAATCTGCCGTGGCTGCACGATCATGTGGTCGCGCAGGCGGTCGTGCTGCCCGGCGCCGCCTACCTCGACGCCGCGTTCAGCGCGGTCGCCGCGCGCACCGGCCGCGACACCTTCGGCCTGGAAGGTGTCGAATTCGTCAGCCCGCTGGTGATCGACGACCACGATGTGCCGGTCGTGCGGATCGGGGTGGAGGAGAGCACCCGCCGTTTCACGATCCGGTCCCGCCCGGCCACCGGCTCGGACTGGACGGTCAACGCCTACGGCCGGCTCGTCGAGGCGGATGTCGATTCCTGTCGCGTGGATACCGGTCCCGCGCCCGATGCGGTCGAGATCGGAACCGACACGGTCTACGAGCGGATGGCCGCACACGGACTGTGCTACGGGCCCGCATTCCGCCGACTACGCCACATCGTCGTCGGCGCCGACACCGTGGTCGCCCGCGTCGACGGCGGCGATGCCGATCCCGCCCACCGTCACCTGGCCCACCCGGCCGTCGTCGATGCCGCGCTGCAGTGCTTCGCGGCACTGTACGCGAACATCTCCGGCCCGCAACCCGATTCGGACGACGACGTCGTCGTTCCCGCGTCGATATCCGGGGTTCGCCGCCACGGCCCGCTGCCGGACGATCCGGTGGTGGTCGTGACGCGCGATCCGGCCGACGCGCTGCGTGCCGACATCCGGATCGCCGCCGCCGACGGCACGGTCGCGATGAGCCTGCTCGGCGTGCGGTTCCGCAGCCTCGCCGCCACCCGCTCGCTCACCGAACGACTCGACGAGTTGTTCTACGAACCGGTGTGGGAGATCGTCACCGACAGCGGCGAACCCGCGGCCGCACCGGCGCCGGACGAGGCGTTCGTGGTGATCAACCTCGGGGCGCAGATCTGCCAGCGCGCCAAGGAGATCGCCACGTCACGACGGGTCGAGCCGGTGACCGTCGGCGAGCACTCCGGGGCGTTCGACGCCGCCGCGCTCGCCGATCTGTTCCGGACCGCCGCGCTCGGCTCCGGCAGTCTGCGCGTGGTGGTCGCCGCCGGTGAGGACCTCGACCCCGCCGCCGGCGTGCACGGCACGGCGGAAGTCGCCCGCGCGGTGAAACAGCTTCTGTCCGAGACGGATTCGGGTGCGATCGAGGTCCGCGCGGTGATCGTCACCGAGAACGCGCTGTGCCTGCCGATCGACGATTTCGCCCGCCTCGACCATGCGGCACTCACCGGCGCGCGCCGCGAACTGCTCAACGAACTACCGGCCGGGCAGTGGCGGCTCGTCGATACCGAACCCGGCACGCCCGCCGCCGAGGTCCTCGAACGGATCTACGCCGACACCAGCATCGACGAGGTGGCGTTGCGCGCGGGCGCGTGCTGGACGATTCGCTGGCGGCACACCCTGCCGGAGCATGTGCGGGAGTGGGAAACCCCGGCGCCGCTGGTGGATCCGCAGCAGTCGTACCGTCTCGACATTCCACGATCGCGGTTGCTTCCCGATCTGGCCCTGGCCACCACCGACCGGATCGCCCCCGGCGCGGACGAGGTCGAGATCCGCATGCAGGCGGTGGGACTGAACTACAAGGACGCGCTGAAGGTGCTCGGCGTGCTCACCGAGCGGGAACTCGACGGCACCTTCTTCGGCACCGAGATCGGGATGGACGGATACGGCGTCGTCGAACGGGTCGGCAGCGCGGTGACGGGGATCGCGCCGGGCGACGAGATCTTCGTCGTCGCACCGGGAATCGTCCGCAAATACGTCACCCTGCGCCCCGATACCGGGGCCACCACCGTGATGGACATCTTCGACGCCGGCACCTTCGATCCGCTGCACTGCACATCGGTCATGCCGCTGTTCACCGCGGAGATCGGGCTGCGGGACCTCGCACGCGTGCAACCGGGTGAGACCGTCCTCGTGCACGGCGCGGCCGGCGGCATGGGGATGGCCGCGATCCAGGTCGCGCTGCGACTCGGCGCCCGGGTCATCGCGACCGCGGGCACCGCCGAGCGCCGCGAACGGGTGCGGGCGGCCGGCGCCCACGAGGTCCTGTCCTCGCGGTCGATCGGATTCGTCGACGAGGTACTGCGACTGACCGGCGGCGCGGGCGCCGATGTCGTCTACAGTTCGGCGCCCGGTGAGATCCTGCGGCAGAACTTCCGGGTCGCCGGAGAATTCGGCCGCATCGTCGATATCGGCAAGGCCGACATCTACGGATCCGGAACCATCGATCTGCGGCCCTTCGACCGCAACCTGTCGTTCTTCGCCGTCGACATCGACCGCATCCTCGCCCGCCGCCCCGAGCAGGTCCGCCGCGCCGCGCGGCGCGTCGTGCAGGCCCTGCACACGGGCGATTACACGCCGCTGCCCAATACCGTCTTCGGTCTGGACGACCTGACCACGGCTTTCGAGACGGTCGCCCGCTCGGCGCAGATCGGCCGGGTGGCACTGGATCTGCGCGCGGACCACCCGCAGGTCCGGCATCTGCCGCGCGACGTCGACATCGACCCGGCGGCAAGCTATCTCGTCACCGGCGGATTCGGCGCCTTCGGTTTGGCGACGGCCCGGCAGCTGGTACGGCGCGGCGCCCGCAATCTGGTGCTGGTCGGCCGCGGCGGCGCCCGCACCGCGGCCGCCCGCGCGCAACTGGCCCGCTTCGCCGCCGCCGGAGTGCGGGTGCGCGCCGAACGTGTCGACGTCGCCGACTACGACGCCGTGGCCGCCCTGCTGGATCGGATCGCCGCCGACGGAGCCCCGCTGCGCGGCCTCGTCCACGCGGCGGGCGTGGTCAACAACACCGAGATACCGGAGGTCACCCCGGAATCGCTGGACGAGATCTTCCGGCCGAAGGTGCTCGGTGCGCTCAATCTCGACCGTGCGACCCGGGCCGCCGGACTCGACCTGGACCTGTTCGTTCTCTACGCTTCGGCCAGCGGTATCGCCGGACTGTCGCCCCAATTGGGTTATGCCGCAGCAAATTCCGTCCTGGACACCCTGGCCTGGACGCGGCGCGCGCAGGGGCTGGCGGCGATCTCGGTGGATTGGGGGTTCATGCGCGGCGACGGCGGGATGGCCGATTCGCGGGCGGTGTCGCGCTATGCCGAGATGACCGGCTACGGCTCACTGGATATGGATCTCGCGACCGTGCTGCTGTTCGAAACCCTGCGGCTGCCGGTCACCCAGTGCGCGATCCTCGATATCGACTGGAGTCAGTGGGCGCTCGCGCACCGATCCTCGGCGCGCGCACCGCGTTTCGCCGAACTGGTCGCCGCCGCGGGGGGCGGCGCGGGCGGAGTCGGCGCCCTGCGCGCCGAGATTCTGGCACTGGATTCCGAACAGCGCAGCGAGGTGGTCGCCTGTCTGCTCGCCGAGCAGCTGGCGATCGTACTGGGCGTCGACGCCGACACCGTGGATCTGGCGACGCCCACCAGCGAACTCGGCCTCGATTCGCTGATGGCCATGGAATTCGGCGCACGGGTGGTGAAAAGCCTCGGCGTGAAGATGTCGGTGCTGTCCATCGGCGCCGGCCTGTCGCTGGCCGGTCTCGGGGCGAAGATCGCCGCCCAGATCGCCCAGGAAGAAGCAACGTCCGACGGTACGGCAGCGTGAGGAGCCCGATGACGACCGACAGTATGGATGCGCGGGCGGTCGCTCGGGCTCTGATGTCCAAACACGATCCCGGCAACGGCGGCGCGCAGGCAGCGACCACCACGGCGGTCACCGTGGCGACAGCGACCGAAAAATCGGTGCGCCGCACCGATTTTCGCGACCACCCCGGCGTCATCGAGGCCGCCGAGAAGTGGGCCCGGTTCGACAGCTGGGCCACCGCGGCCGGAGTGCTGAACCCCTACTATCTGCCGCACGAGGGTGTCAGCGGGGCGCGGACCCGCTTCGCGGGCCGGGACATGCTGAACTTCAGCAGTTTCGGGTATCTGGATCTGGCCGCGGACCCGCGGGTGCAGGCCGCCGCGGCGGCCGCGATCCAGACATACGGCACCTCGGCGGCCGCGGTGCGGCTGGTCGCCGGTGAACTTCCGCTCTACCGTGAACTGGAATCCGAACTGGCGCGCGTCTACGACACCGACGCGGCGATCGTGACCTCCAGCGGATTCCTCACCAACGCCGCCGCGGTGGCCTTCCTGCTCGGCAAACGCGATCTGGCGGTGTGCGATTCGCTGATCCACAACAGCATCGTCTCCGGCACCGAATGGGCGGGCTGCCGGCGAGTCACGTTCCGGCACAACGATCCCGACTCACTGGAGGCGATACTGCGCATGTCGCGGCGGTCCTTCGACCGGGCGATGGTCCTGCTCGAGGGCGTCTACAGCATGGACGGCGACATCGTGCGGCTACCCGAGATCATCGAGGTCGCACGGCGTTACGACTGTTCGGTCATGATCGACGAGGCGCATTCGTTCGGCGTGCTGGGCGAGCGCGGCCTCGGCGCACGCGAACTGTTCGACCTGCCCGGTGACGCCGTGGACGTATGGATGGGCACGCTGTCGAAGGCGCTCGGCAGCGTCGGCGGGTATCTGGCCGCCAACCGGGAACTGGTGGACGGCTTCAAATACTCCGCCGCCGGTCTGAGCATGTACACCGCCTCCCCCGCCCCCTCGGCCGCCGCGGCAGCACTGGAAGGGCTGGCCGTGCTGCACGACGAACCGCAGCGCGTCGCCGCGTTGCGTCACAACAGCCGGTACTTCCTCACCCGCGCACAGGAATTGGGCTTCGACACCGGCAACGGCGCCGGTACCCCCATCACGCCGATCATCACCGGCGCCGACGAACCGGCCGTCCGCGCCTCGATGCAACTGCTCGAGCACGACGTCATGGCGAATGCGATCGGCCACCCGGTCGTCCCCGCCGGCGAGGCGCGCCTGCGGTTCTTCGTCAACTGCCGCCACACCGAGGATCAGCTCGACGCGGCACTGACCACCCTGCGCCGGATATTCGACGGCTTCACCACGGAAGAGGGTCCGAACTCGTGAAACTGCCCGTATCGACCTCTCTGCTACGCAAAGCGCTGGTGCCGCTGGCCTCCCTCGCGCTGATGGGAATTCTGCTGGTGCCCGCGCATTCGGCCATGGTCGCGCCGGTATCCGACGATCCGAACGGAGCGCTCGCGCACCGATTCCACTTCACCGAGATGCCGATCGCGCTGCCACCGGGGCTACCCCAGCGCACGATCCGCCATATCGAACCCCGCTACGAACACGTGGTGGCGTGGATGTCGTCGGTCAACTCGGCGGTGGCGATCAACGACATCGACGGCAACGGCAAGGCCGACGATCTGTGCCTGGTCGACTCACGGTCCGATTCGGTGATCGTCACCCCGGCGCCCGACAGCGACACCACCCGCTACGCGCCCTTCGTCCTGAATCCGGCGCCGCTGCCGACCGACGACAAGATGGCGCCGACCGGATGTATCCCCGGCGACTTCGACCATTCCGGCAGGATGGGGCTGCTGGTGTACTACGGCGGCCGCACGCCGATCGTGTTCCTGCCGCGTGCCGGCGCCACGAAATTGGACAACAGCGCGTTCAAACCGGTCGAGCTGGTGCCCTCCCCCGCGGCTCCCGACGGCAGTTATCAGGGGGCGCGCTGGTTCACTCTCGCCGCGTCCGTGGCCGACTTCGACGGCAGCGGAAATCCGAGCGTCTTCATCGGGAACTACTTCCCCGACAGCGATTTCATCGGCCCGGACGGCACCCACAGCCTGACATTGAACGAATCGTTCTCCAAGGCGACCAACGCCGGCAGCGACCACCTGCTCACCTTCGAACACGCCACCGGCGGCGCCGATCCCACCGCGGATTACCGAGAAGTGTTCAACGCCTTCCCGGAAGGCACCACCAACGGCTGGACCATCGCGACCGCCACCCAGGACCTGACCGGCACCGGACTGCCGTCGCTGTACGTGGCCAACGATATGGGACCCGACCGGTTGTTCGTGAACCGCTCGACTCCCGGCGCGATCAGATTCACCCTCGCCGAAGGGACGCGCGGGCCCACCGATCCGAAATCCTTCGTGCTGGGCCATGATTCGTTCAAAGGCATGGGCGCCGACTTCGGCGACCTCGACGGCGACGGTATGCCCGATCTGTTCGTCAGCAATATCGCGCAGCGGTGGGGCATCGTCGAGGCGAACCTCGCCTTCATGAACACCGCCCGGAACCCGAAAGAAGCCGCGGAGAAGTTGAATTCGGGCATCGCCCCCTTCCGCAACGAATCGGTGCGCAAGGGCCTGGCCTGGGACGGCTGGTCGTGGGACACCAAGATCGACGACTTCGACAACAGCGGCCGTCCGCAGATCGTGCAGAGCAACGGCATGTTCAAAGGCAAGACCACGCGCTGGCCCCAGGTGCAGGAAATGGCCACGATGAACGACGATCTGACCAAATATCCCTGGGCCTGGCCGAAATACACCGCCGACTCCGATCTGGCGGGCAACAACCGGATGGGCTTCTTCGTCCAGGACGCCGACGGCAATTTCACCAACATCTCGCCCGCTCTGAACGTCTTCGCGGCGACCCCGACCAGGGGTATCGCGGTGGGCGATTCCACCGGCACCGGACGGCTGAGCTTCGCCGTCGCCCGCCAATGGGAGGCACCGGTCTACTACCGCAACGATTCTCCCGATCTCGGGCAGTATCTCGGCCTGCGCCTGTTCACCCCGCCCACCAACACCGCCTCGGGGGGAACCACGATCGCCGGTCAGCCGATCCCCGGCTCCCCCGCCCTCGGCGCGGAGGTCACCGTCACCACTCCGGACGGGAAACCACATGTGGCCCAGCTCGACGGCGGTAGCGGCCACGCCGGAAAGCGCGCCACCGAAATCCACTTGGGTCTCGGCGACATCGACGCCGCGACACCGCTACCCGTCACGCTGAGCTGGCGCGACAACCACGGCGAGTTCCACACCCAGCAACTGCAGCTGCGGCCCGGCCGCCACACCCTGGTTCTCGATTCCGACGCGCGGGAGGTCACCCGGTGAGCGCACACACTACCGATCACAGCGGCGACGCTCCCGATCGTTCGCAACTGCCCCGGTGGCGAAGGATCATCGGCGTCGACAAGGAGGGGCGCGATCCGCGCTATCTCGCGCTGCGCAATTTCGCGGCCTCACTGACGTTCTTCAACATCCTCGGCTTCCTCTGGCTCGGTTTCGAGCAGCCGTGGTTGTGGCCGTTCCTGTCCGCGGCGACCGCCTACGTCGTCGAACTGGCACTGGAAACCCTTGCCGCCTGGGCCTACCGGCGCCGGCCGGGATATCTCGGTAACGGGTTACGCGGGCTGATGGTGTTCCTGATGCCGGCGCACATCACCGGACTGGCCTTCAACTTCCTGATGTACGCGGCGGACCGATTCCTGCCCATCATGTTCGGCATCACCGTCGCCGTCGGCACCAAATGGGTGCTGCGCGCCAAGATCAACGGCAAGATGAAGCACTTCATGAACCCGTCGAATTTCGGGATCGTGGTATCGCTTCTGCTCTTCCCCCAGATCGCGGTGGTCGGCCCGTACCACTTCGTGGAGAACATCTCGGGTCCGGCCGACGCACTGATCGTGCTGGGCCTGCTGATGGCGGGAACCATGTTGAACGCCAAGCTCACCAAGAAGACGCCACTGATCCTGGCCTGGCTGGCGGCATTCGTCCTGCAGGCGGTGCTGCGCGGCCTGTTCGAACCGGATATCTCGATGATCGCCGCGCTGACGCCGATCACCGGCCTGGCCTTCGTGCTCTACACGAACTACATGATCACCGACCCCGCGACCTCGCCGTTCAGCACCCGCAACCAAATCGCGTTCGGCGCTTCGGTCGGCATCATGTACGGGATCCTGATGGTGCTGCACGTCTCGTTCGGTCTGTTCTTCGCCCTCGTGATCGTCTGTGCCGTGCGCGGCATCTACTGGTGGTCGCGCAATATCCGCGAATGGCTCGGGCGCCGCGCCGAATTCGACCGCGATCCGGTTTCCGTGCGGGTGCGGGAGCCGCTGCCCGCGCCCGAACCCGCGCCGGTTCCCTCCTGACCGAAAACACCTCGCAGCAACAGAATCGAGACCACCATGCCTTCCGTCTTCGGACCGATTCGCTCTCTCCTGCTCGGCACCGGCTCCCAGGAATCGCCGCTGAACCGACCGGGATTCGCAGCACCCAGCCCGGCCACCGCCGCCGAACTCGAACGGGTCGCCACCCACCTGGCCTCCAGTATCGATATGGCGGTGCGCAGCAAGAACAACGACGAGGTGATCGCCACGATCGCGGCACTTCCGCAGCAGTATCAGGGTTTCGCCTTCGAGGGCGCCGCGACGGGATTGGCCGCCGTCGACTCGATCACCCCGTTCGGCCACCGGGCGCACGACCTGATCGCCGGCCCGGCCGCGAAACACGCTCTGACCATGTACGTCGGGGTCGGCCTGGCAATGGGCCGCATCCCGAAGGCGTTGTGGCGCAAGACCCTTCCGAAACACGAGAGCTACCGATGGCTGGCCCTGGACGGGTACGGCTTCTACAACGCCTTCTTCCACACCGAGAAATGGGTGGGCCGCCACTACGTCGACAACCGCCTGCCGCGCTGGATGGGAGACCCGGCGCCCCTGCACCGCGCCATCGATCAGGGGATCGGCCGCGCGCTGTGGTTCATCGGCGGCGGCTCCGTCGAGGGGGTCGCGAAGATGATCGAGGAATTCGACAGCAACCGCCACCCCGACCTCTGGGACGGCATCGGCATCGCGACCACGTTCGCCGGCGGCGTCGAGGCCGCCGATCTGGAGGCGATCCTGGCCCGCGTACCGCAGTTCCGGACCCAGCTGGCCGCCGGCTCGGCGATGGTCGCCAAGATCCGGCAGCAGGCCGACAACGCCACCGCGCATACCCACGTCGCCGTGCGGACCTACACCGGGCGCGGCATCGACGAGGCCGCGGCGCTCATCGATCGCGCCTTCGCCGACGTGCCGCAGGACGGCACGGCCGGCGCCTATGTGGCCTGGCGCGACCGGCTCGGCGTGCTCGCCGCGGCACCGGGAGACGACGCATGAGGGTGGACTGGACCGGCCGTCACGTCATCGTCACCGGCGGCTCGGAGGGAATCGGGGCCGCCGTGGCGACGGCCTTCGCCCGCCGCGGCGCGCGCGTATCGGTCATCGCGCGGCGGGAACCGGTACTGGCCGCCACCGCGCGGCGCATCGGCGCCGAATGGGCCGCCGCCGATGTCACCGACCGGGCCGGGCTGGCCGCCGCGATCAAGGACCTCGAAGCGCGCCAAGGCGATTGCGCCGCACTGGCCTGTTGCGCCGGGCTCACCCTGCCCGGCCGCTTCCTCGATCTGGCCGACGACGAGTTCGACATCCAGATGGCGGCCAACTACCTGGGATCGGTGTACGCCGTGCGCAGCGTCTACCCCGGAATGGTCGAACGCGGTCGCGGCAACATTCTGCTGCTCAGTTCCACCTCGGCATTTCTCGGCATCACGGGCTATTCGAGTTACGGGCCGACCAAGGCCGGCGTGCGGCAGCTCGGCCTGTGCCTGCGCTACGAGGCCGAGCCGCACGGGATCTCGGTGTCGGTGCTGTATCCGGCCGACACCGACACCCCGGGCCTGCAGCGCGAGAATCTGCGCAAGCCCGCCGAAACCAAGGCCATCACGGGGTCGATCGCGCCGCTGCCGGCCGACCGGGTCGCCGAGGCCGCCGTGCGCGGAATGGAACGCGGCCGGGCCCACATCACCGTCGATCCGCTGACCGCGTTCTTCCTGCGCTGGGCCAATATCCCGGAAGACTTCGCGCGGCCGTTCTTCCGCCGGAGCATCGCGAAGACACGCGCGTCGCGGCCATGAGAACCGCCCCACCGGAAGGACATTCGCCGTGGCAGGCACCGTAGATTACGCCGCCGGATCGCTGCGCGCGCAGCTGCACCGCATCTTCACACCCGGCCCGGGCGAAGAGGGCATCGCGCTGCCGGTTCATCTGCGGTTGCATTACGCGCTGTGGCTGACCAGACCGGAGATCGCTCCCATGTCGATGGGCATCATGGCCGCCGACGTCCTGTTCAGCGCGCGGTCGTGGGACGAGATCCTGACAGTGCCGATGCTGGTGGCCTCGCTCATGCTCGCCGCCGCGATCCAGCTGCTGCACGTCGCCAACTGCCTGGCCGACCGCTGGGTCGACGTGGACTACAAATCGAAGTTCTCGCGGATGGTGCGCGATCTCGGGGTGCGGTTCGTCGCCCGCCAGATCTACGCGACCACCGCGTTCATCGGCGTGTCCGCGCTCTATCTGACGTGGGCGACCGGCCATCCGGATCTGCTGCCGCTGATCGTGCTCGGAACCGGACTGCTGCTGCAGTATTCGCTGCCGCCATGGCATTTCAAGTCCGCGGGGTTCTGGCAGATCCCCTTCACCTATCTGATGACGATGGTCTTCCCCGGCCTGGTCGTTCTGCGGCTCTACGACCGGGGCATCGAGGTCGCGGCGCTGGTGGCGATCCTCGGAATGGGCCTGACACTGACGGGGCTGTTCTCGATCAACACCGCCGAGGACCTCCCCGAGGACACCGAACACGACATCCTCACCTCCGTGCGCGCCCTCGGGCTGCGGACCTCGCTGATCGAATCGTTCACCCGGGTGCTGACCGGCGCGCTGATGGTGGCCGGTGCGACCGTGGCGCTGCGTGGTGCGACCTGGAGCCTGGTGCCGTACGGGGCCGGCGTGCTGATCGCGCTCGGTTTCGTGGGCAGCACGCTGGTGCGGGTGTGGTCGTCCGATATCGATGCGGCGATGCCGGTGCTGCGCGCGCGAGCGAAGTTCTTCACCGCGATGGTGGCGTTGGTGTCGTGGGTCACCGTCGTTCCCGCGGCCGCCGTATTCGCCGCGCGCTGACCGCGCGCGGGCTCCCACACGCGAACGGCCCGTCCCTTCCGGTGACGGGCCGTATCGATACCGAACGTATTACCGCACGGTGACGGTCATCGAGAACCGCTGGCCCGGGTTGGCCTGATCCCACGGCCGCACCGACACCAGGCTCAGCCGGGTGCTGCCGGCGCGGGCCGCGGTGAAGGTCCACACGCTGGTACCGGGCGCACCCGGCATCGAGCTGCCCGGCCGGAACACCGGATCACCCTCCTGAGCGAGCACCCCGCGGTCGACGTCACCGATCTGCCAGACGTAACCGGACGTCGGGTTGTCGGGCAGGGCCACCGCCAGTTCCTGACCGACATCGAGGGTCGTGGTCCCGCCGTCGCCGTCGGTACCGACGATGATCGGCTCCGATACCGCCTGCACGGCACCGGGCACCGCGGGAATCGGGTCGGCCCCGGCAACCGCATTCGCCCCACCGGCCGTCAGCGCCAGACCGAACACAACCATCAGCAAAGGTGTACGCACCGCATTCCTTCCATATTCAAACGGGCGTCCACACCCTACAGTCGTGCTCAGCTCAGCAATGCCAAACCGCCATAGGCACCGGAGAATTCGGGATGCTCCCCCACATCCGCCGGATTGTCCGGCCGCCACAGCGGCAGATGCACCAGTCCCGGTTCCAGCAGCGGCCAGTCGTGGAAGAATCCCGCGATATGGTCCTTGTCGCGCAGCACGATCTCGGTCGAGGTGCGTCCCGAAAGCTTCTGCGCCTCCAGCACTTCGACCGGCTGCCCGTCGGCGGTGGCATGGGTGATCGCCAGATAGCTGCCCGGGACGACGGCTTGCTGCAGTCGTGCCACACATCCGGCAGGATCGGCCTCGTCCGGGACGAAATGCAATACTCCCAAGAGCAATACGGCGATCGGCCGGTCGAAGTCCAGCACCTCCCGCACCAGCGGATCGTTCAGAATCCTGTCCGGCTCGGCGACATCGGCCTGAACGACCGCCGCATGCGGATTGCCGTCCAGAATCGCCCGGCTGTGCGCCACCGCCACCGGGTCGATATCGACGTAGACCACCCGCGCCTGCGGATTGCGCGCCTGCGCCACCTCGTGCACATTGCCGACGGTCGGAATGCCCGAGCCCAGATCCAGGAATTGGGTGATGCCGGCGTCCACCAGATGACGCACGCAGCGGCGCAACAGATCTCGATTGGCCCGCATGGTTTCGGCGACATTCGGAGTGAACGATTCGATCTGGCGGGCCAGTGTGCGATCGATCTCGAAATTGTGCATCCCGCCGACGAAATAGTCGTACACCCGGGATGCGCTGGGCCGATCCAGGTCGATACCTTCCGGCGCCCAACTGGGTCTGGTCATCGCAACCTCTCTGGAATCCAACCCCGCCGGAAGGCGAAGCCACGCAATCGTATTCGACACACGTGCGAAACTCCCGCGGTTCACATGAAGTCCACGCCCCCGCTACCATCATCGACATGGCGTGGGATGGGTCCGAACACGACGGTCCGCACGCCGACCTGGCGCACCGATGGGCAGCGGCGCTCGGCGGCGGGGTCCGCGATCACGTCGTACCCATGAGCGTTTCCGAGGCCCACCAGTTGCTGCTCATCCTCGCCCGGGGGTTGATCGACGCCGCCGACTCCGGCGGCACCGCGCGGGTCGCCGAACTGGGCGGCGATCTGGCTCGCGCTCATTTCGTCGGCGACGAGGTCCTCGGCCGCACCATGACGGTGCTGGCCACCTACTTCGCCGAACTCGACATCGCCTCCGGACGGACCGCGGAATTGATCGGCGCCTTCGCCGGCGGTTATGTTCGAGCGTTCCGGGCATGGCTGCTCAGCGAACAGGAAAGTGTGCGCACCGCCGACATCGCGGCGCGCAGTGTGGTGGAGGAACAGTTGCGCGCCAGTGAGGCCCGATTGCGGGCCGTGTTCTCCCAGGCCGGGATCGGCACGGGGCTGTCGGATATGACCGGCCGGATCATCGAGGTCAACAACGCGTTCGCCGCCATGCTCGGCTACGAACCGGAACAGATGTACGAACTCGAGGTCACCGACCTCACCCATCCCGACGATCCGCCGGGCATGTGGGAGCTGTATGCGGGTGTGCTGCGCGGGGATCACGACCACGCGCAGATGGAGAAGGCCTATCGCCATCGCGACGGGCACACCGTGTGGACCAATATCAACGTCTCGCTGATCCGGGACGACCACGGGCGGCCGCAGTACACGCTGGTGCTGGTCGAGGACATCTCCGAACAGCGCGAACTGCGCGAGCGACTCAGCTACCGGGCCCATCACGATCCACTCACCGGCCTGGCCAACCGGTCCCGGTTCTTCGACGCGCTCACCGAGGCCTTCGCCGATCCGGATGCGCGAGTGGGCCTCTGCTATGTCGACCTCGATCATTTCAAGGCCGTCAACGACACCTTCGGCCACTCCATCGGCGACGAACTGCTCACCCGCGCGGCGGCCCGGCTGTGCGCGTGCGCGGTCGGGGAGAACAATCTCGTGGCCCGCATGGGCGGCGACGAATTCGTCATCCTGGTGCCCCGCACCCGCCGCCGGCGCGAACTGATCGATCTGGCCCGCACGGTGCTCGACGCGTTCACCGTGCCGTTCGACATCGACGGGCACCGGTTGCGGATCGGGGTCAGCATCGGCGTCATCTCGGAACAGGCCGCCGAAACCACCACCGAAGAACTGCTGCAGGCCGCCGATTCCACCATGTACTGGGCCAAGACCGACGGCCGCGGCCGGTATGCGGTCTTCGACCCCAGCCGGCGCCGCCGCGAGCACACTCGCGCCGAACTACTCGCCGATCTCCCGGGCGCACTGGCCCGCGGCGAATTCTTCCTCGACTACCAGCCGATCGTGGATCTCGGCGACCACCGGCCGGTCGCGGTGGAGGCCCTGGTGCGCTGGCACCACCCGCAGCTGGGAATTCTGAGCCCGGCACGATTCATCGACCTGGCCGAGGGCGGCGGCCACATCATCGCGCTCGGCACGGTGGTGCTGGAACAGGCATGCCGGGAGGGCCGGCGCTGGTGCGACCGCTTCGGTGACAAGGCGCCGGTGGTCAGTGTGAACGTCTCGGCGGAGGAGGTCGCCGATCCGGCCTGGCTCGAGCGGGTGCAGAAGATCGTCGCCGACACCGGAATCCCCCCGGACCGTCTGCAATTGGAGCTCACCGAGCGCACTTTCATGCACGCGATCGGACGACCGCTGCAGGCGCTGCACACTCTTGCCGAATCCGGCATTCGCATCGCCATCGACGATTTCGGCACCGGCTATTCCAATCTGGCCTATCTGGGCCAGCTTCCGCTGCACGTGGTGAAACTGGCCGGGCCGTTCATCCATCGCATCCGCAATGCCGGCACCGTCGGCCGCAGCGATCTGCTGATCCTGGAGACGATCATCGATCTCAGCCACGATCTGGGCCTGAGCGTGACCGCGGAATGTGTGGAGACCCGGCATCAGGCCGACCGGCTGCTCGGACTGCAGTGCGATACCGCTCAGGGCTGGTACTTCCACCACCCGGTGCATGCCGACGTGATCGCGGATCTGCTCGAACGCGAACTCGACGAGCCGGGCTCGCTGCCGCTCGAGTTGCCCGGCACGCCGCCGAATCCGCACGCCCGCTGACCTTTCCGTGCGGGCGGGCGGTGCGGTGACCGGCATCGGCCACCGCACCGCCCGCGTTCGCCCCGGAATCAGTACGCCGTACCGCCGGTGGCCGCGCTGCGGCCGTGCTTCATGAACACGACACCGACGAGCGCGACGGCGGCGGACACCGCCACGAAGTAGAAGCCCAGCTCATATCCGCGGTCGGCGAACAACAGCGGAATATCCTTGGTGGCCACATGATTTCCCGCCACCGAGATATCGGCACGCACCGGATTGGCATTGAGGAAGGCGGTCGCCACCGCGATGCCGATCGCAGCGCCCATCGACTGCATCACCCCGAGCATGCCCGCGCTGATGCCCTGCTGCTCGGCCGGGACGCCCTCCACGATGAGATTCGGCGTCGAGGCGTAGTACAGGCCGAAGGCGAGGCCGTACACGGCGCTGATCAGCGCGATCACACTCCAGCCGTGATCGAGCACCGCATAGGCCAGCCCGCTGAGCACCATCACCACCAGCGCCGACATCAGAGGCAGCCGGGCACCGGAACGGCGGATCCAGAAACCGCCGATCAGTCCGGCGATCATGCCGAGCACCGCCTGCGCCAACGCCACGTGCACCGCGTATCCGAGCAGCGTCAGGTTGTCGCCGTAGGTGTAGCCCGGATTCAGGACCACCTGCACAGCTTGCGCCGGCAACATCTGCCCGGTCTGCGCGTGGATCTCGGCGAGGGTGCCCTGGACGATCCCGGCGGTGACATCCGCGGCGGGCGGAGACTGGGTCATGTACCCCACCGCGTAGCCCTGGTATCCGATCGTGAACGACGCCAGCAGCGAGACGAACAGCACCACGCTCACGCGCGGGTGGAACAGCAGCTTCATATCCATGATCGGTTGCCGCACACGCATTTCCACGATCGGGAAGGCGGCGAGCAGCACGAGCCCGACGACCAGCCACGCGAGCGTCGACGGCTTCGACCAGCCCCAATCCTGCCCCTTGTCGAGGTAGATCAGCGTCAGCACCGCACCGGCGGCCAGCAGCACGGCACCGATGAAGTCCAGCCGCTGCGGCGTCCGCAGCCGCGACTCCGGCACGATCAGCGCGACCAGCGGCAGCATGATCACGGTGAAGACGAACAGGAACCAGAAGATCGCCCGCCAGCTGTGATGGTCGACGATGTAGCCGCCGATCAGCGGTCCGGCCACGGCCGACACGCCCAGGCCGGTGGAGGCCACGCCCAGCCCGATCGGCACGTATTTGCGCGGCATGAGGTCGCGGATCAGGCCGTAGGAGATCACCGCGGTCGCGATCGCGGTGGCCTGCAGACCCCGCCCGAGCAGGAAGAGCATCCAGTTGCTGGTGATCGCGCACAGCGCGCAGCCGATCAGGAACAGCACCCCGCAGAGCAGGAACATCCGCTTCTTGCCCCAGATGTCGCTCATCTTGCCGATCAGCGGCGAGGCCGCGGCGCCGATGACGCCGAAGATGATGATCGCCCAGTTGATGTTCGCGCCCTGGTCGGGGAAGGTCGGCGCGATCTGACGCAAGGCCGCCGACACCATGACGAATTGCATGGGGGCGACCTCGGTGAACAACACGATCACCGCGAGCACGGTGAAAATGCGCAGTGGGGACGCGCCGTTGAGGCGGCCGGTGGTATCGACCGGCTCCGACGGTGACGTCGCTTCGAGGGAGGTGGACATATGCCCTCCGGAGTGACAGGTGAACAAGATGGCGTGAACCGTGTCACATTCCGGGTGGTCCGAATATCACCGAACCCGCTCAGTGGGACCGAACTCGCGCATCTCGACGCCCTACGACACCGCGGCAGTGCACAATGCTGGGATGCTCGATGTGTACTACGGCTTGTTCCTGCTCCTTCTCGAAGGAGAGCGGCTGAGCCACGTTCTCGGAGTTTCGCCCGCCTCCGGAAATCCTTGAGCATGAGAGCGATTCACTACCCTCCGACCGGCGTGGCCGACTCACCCCGTAGGCCGGTAACCAGCCGGAACACCGAGGGCGATCATCGGCACATCGATCTCGCCACACGCCATGCGTGCCGGGACGCCGCCTGATCACCGTGGCGGGCGTGGCATTCCAGGACGCGCCGCACCCGATCCTGCCGCACGTGTCCGCGGCGTTGAAGAGCCGGGACCTGTCCTTCGCCGAAAGGGACGAATCCGCATCGCATTTCGCCGCCTAGGCGATCGTGGTGCGCTAGGTGGTCGCGAGCAGCTCGTCGAGCAGCGACCGGGTGTGGACGAGCCGGTCGATATCACCGGTGATCCGGCGACGCTCCACCTCCAATCGTTCGCGGCAGCCGTCCAGCAGCAGGGAATCGCCGGACAGGCACGAGAGGATCTCGCCGATGAGGTCCAAATGCAGACCGGCGGCGAGCAGGGTGCGGATGTGTCCCACCGTGCGGATGTCGGAGTCGCCGAAGACGCGGTAGCCGGTGGCGGTTCGCTCGGGCTTCAGCACACCCCGTTCCTCGTAGTAGCGCAGTGCGCGCACACTCACCCCGGTTCGCTCCGCCAACTCTCCGATCTTCACCTGGCGCTCCGTTCGCTGTTCGGGCTTGACTCTCACGTGGACGTGAGAGTTTAGCGTCCCAGCATGCTCCGACTCGTGGTCCTCATCTTCTGCGTATTCAGCGTCACCACCGGCGAATTCGTCGTCGCCGGAATCCTGCCCGAGGTCGCCGCCGATCTCGGGGTCACCGTCGGCGCCGCCGGTCTGCTGGTCACCGCGTACGCCGTCGGCATGATCATCGGCGGGCCGCTACTCACCGCCGTGACGGCCGGAATCGACCGGAAACGGCTGATGGTGGCCCTGCTGGCCGTCGCGGTCGTCGGCAATGCCGTCTCCGCTCTCGCACCCGACTTCCGGCTGCTGCTGGTGGCCCGGTTGCTCACCGCACTGGTGACATCGACGTTCTTCGCCCAGGCGGTCGTGACAGCGGTCCGGTCCGCGGCCCCCGAACGCGCCGGAACCATGGTGGCCCGCTTGGCATTCGGCATGAATCTGGCGATGATCCTCGGCGCCCCGATCGGCACCCGAATCGGTAGTCAGTGGGGCTGGCGAGCGACGTTCGCCACGATCGCGGTCGCATGCCTGACCGGCCTCGTCTCGATCGCCCGGACGTTCACCACCGCGACCGATGCGACCCGCACCTCGGCCGTCGCGGAGTTGCGGGTCCTGCGGCGGGGACCGGTGCTGGTGGCGCTCGCGATCACCGCGGTCGGCAACGTCGGAGCGCTGATGGTGTTCAGCTACCTGGCCCCGCTGCTCACCGATCTGGGCGGGCATCCGGCGGGCCGTCTGCCACTGCTGCTGCTCGCCTACGGTGTCGGCGCGACGATCGGCAATCTCGTCGGCGGCACGCTCTACGACCGCAACCCGCGGTTCGCTCAGCCCGCACTGCTCGGGCTGCTGGCCGTGACCTTCGTGGGGGCGTGGTTCGTCGCGTCCGTCACCGCGCTCACCGTGGTCGCGGTCGTCGCGATCGGTCTGCTCGGCTTCGCCGTCATCCCCGGTATGCAGGCGCGCGTGATGACAACCGCCGCCGCGGCGCCCACCCTGGCCATGGCCGTCAACGCCTCCGGCTACCAGCTCGCCGCGGCCGCCGCCGGCCTCGTCGGTGGCCTGATCGCCGACTCGTCCGCAGGCCCCCGCCCCCTCTATCCGGTCGCCGCCGGCCTCACCGCCTGCGGCCTGCTCATGACCGTCACCGCCACCAGGACGTCCCACCCCGAAGACGCGGACGCAATGGCACAGTGATCTCGACGCCCCGACAGGTGACCCGTCGGTGTCGTCGCGCACGCGACGCCCCGACGGGTCACCCTTTCCCGCACCGAGCCGGCTTGAACAGCGCAGGGCTGCGTTCGAATCCGTGTCAGCCGATGTTCGCCGACAGGTCCGGAGCCATCCGGTACACCTCGTCACGCCAGTTGTTCCAGGCGTGGATGCCCGCGGCCGGGAAGTCGTAGGCGATGTTCTGTGCGCCCAGGGACGCCATCCGCACCTGGAACGCGCGGGTGTTCACCAGCGCCAATGCCTCGAGCCCCATGCCGTTGACGGTGCCCATATTCGGTCCGTCGGTGGCGGTGGGAATTCCGCTGCCGGCCGAGATCCACAGCCGCGTGTTGTTCTGAATCAGTCTGGGCGCGAACACGAACGGGTCCATCCGCAACCACTGCGGACCCCACGGCGGAGCCATCGCATCGACGTTGTAACCGCCGGCATCGAGCATCGCGACGCGGATCGCCTCGCGCATACCCGGCGCCGACATGTTGAGGTAACCGGAGAAGGATCCGGCGAAGCTGAACTGGTCGGGATGGTAGGCGGCCAGGGTCAGCGCGGCACTGCCGCCCATCGACAGTCCGAAGACGCCGTTGCGGTCGGCCCGGAATCCCAGCCGGTCACGCAGCGCGCCGCGCAGATTCTGCGTCAGGAAGGTCTCCCACTTGTAGGTGTAGGACTTACCCGGCCCGGCCGAAAAGGCTTGCAGTGCACCGGATCCCGACGTCGATCCGGACGAGGAGCCCGACCCGGGCGCGACACCGAGGAAGCTCGACGGCGCATTCCAGTCGGCGTAGAAGCTGGACTGTCCGCCGACTGGCATCACCACGTTGATATTCCACGAGGTCAGCAGGCGCGCGATATCGGTTTCGATCTCCCAGCCGTTGAGGTCCTCGCGGGCGCGCATGCCGTCGAGGGCGTAGACGACGCGGTCGGTATTGCCGTCGGCGGCGCGGAAGACGCGCGATTTGATCGGCCCCATACTCGAGTCGACCCAGAAGTCGAAGCCGGAGGGATCGAAGGCGGCCGCGGCCCGCGGGAGCTGGCCCGACACCGCGGCGGTCAGCGGCACGAACAGCGCCAGGGCCAAGGCGAGCAGGCTCCGCCCGAGCGTCGCACCGGAGCGGCCGGATCTCTGCCGTCGCAATCTTCGCATGTGTAAACAGCACCTTTCGTGATCGAACGCCGCGAGCCGTGCCCCCGCCGGGCCGCGACGGTGCCCAGTGCCGCCGCCCCGACCCCCGCCCTCGCCGGGGTCCGCCGCACTGCGCGTGTCACGCCCGTATCGACCACCCGTTCGGCGCCGTTACTGAAATGTGATGTTTATTTCCGACCGACCGGTTTCGCATAACAGACATACCTGCCGACCGGTTGCCCGACGGTCCCGTTGCCCCACGGTCCCGTTGCCCTGCGGTCCCCTTGTCCTGCGGTTCCGGTGTCCGGTGTCCGGTGTCCGGTATCCGGATCGTCCAGCAAGATGGGCGCGCGCGACCTATGCGGCGCGCCGCCCAACAGACCGAGGCCCCGGCCTGGCAGGTAACGCAGCGTCCGCACATCGAGGTTCCGGAACTTGATCATCGCCTTGCCGCCCGGGGTGTATCAGACACCAGCCCCTCGGCGAACTGACCACAGGCGTCGACCATCGAAGGCATCCAGTCCTAAGTCGCGCGCGAACGCCGGGGATCGCCAAGACCTGCGTACAGTTCGGCCGCCGGCACATGGCGTCGACTAGCGACAGATCCGCCCCTCCCCGGCAGCGGCGACCGCATAATCGGCGCCGCCGACCACGCGACTCAACCCGACGCCCCCGTCCGCATCGGAACCTGGGCCATCGCGTCGAAGTAGGAGTCCGGCGCGGGCAGATGCTCGAGCAACGTCAGCACCTCCCAGCCCCACCGGCAAGGTCTACTTGTCCGGGAACCCGGCAGAGAATCCGGCGGCGATGAGTGCGGCGGCGATGACCGACAGGACGGCGATGCTCCACATGGCAAACCTCTTCGATTGTGGGCCAGGCGGATTGACCGTAGCGTGATGCGGTTCACATCGCGACCGAAACGAGAGTATTCCTCCACGGCGACACGCCCTCCCCGAATGTGCCCCGGCCGCAACGCGATCCCCCTTCGGATAGGAAACAAGAAGGCCGCACCGTAGCGGCCGGCTCGGTCGCTGCCCTTTTGCCGAGGTCGGGTGTTTCTCCCTTCAAGTCGGGCTCGCCCGACATGCGGCACATACATGTTTCAATGCGCATATGGCCGTGAGGCAATGAACTGCGGCTGTCGATCGGCCGGGCAGAAGTCCAGACCGGAAATCGAGGCCGGGAGCCGGCGAGGACGTCCGGTGCGGACGGAATATCCGTCCGCACCGGCACTTCCCTACTTCTTCGAGCGATCCCGCTTCTCGCGCACACGCACCGAGATGCGGACCGGGGAACCGTCGAAACCGAATTCCTCACGCAGGCGGCGCTCCAGGAAACGCCGGTAGCCCGCCTCCAGGAATCCGGTGGTGAACAGCACGAACGTCGGCGGCCGGGTGGTCGCCTGGGTCGCGAACAGTACGCGCGGCAACCGCCCGCCCCGCATCGGCGGCGGCGTCGCCGCGATGACCTCCTTGAGCCAGGTGTTGAGCCGGCCAGTGGGGATCCGCTGGTCCCAGGATTCGAGCGCGGTTTCCATGGCGGGAACGAGCTTTTGAACCGCGCGGCCGGTGTGGGCGGAGATGTTCACCCGCTGTGCCCACGGCACCCGCACCAGTTCGCGCTCCACCTCACGCTCGAGCTGGTAGCGGCGATCCTCGTCGACCAGATCCCACTTGTTGAACGCGAGCACGAGCGCGCGACCGGCGTCGGCGACCATGCCGATCACGCGCAGATCCTGTTCGGTGATCGGTTCGGAGGCATCGATCAGCATGATCGCGACCTCCGCGGCCTCGATGGCGGCCTTGGTGCGCAACGAGGCGTAGAACTCCGTGCCATCGGCCGTTCCGACCTTGCGGCGCAGACCTGCGGTATCGACGAAACGCCATGTCTTGCCGCCCAATTCGACCAGCGAGTCGACCGGATCGACCGTCGTTCCGGCCACGTCGTGCACCACGGAACGTTCGTCACCGGACAGCTTGTTCAGCAGGCTGGACTTGCCGACATTCGGCTTGCCGACCAGGGCCACGCGCCGCGGGCCCCCTCCCCCGGTACCCTCGCGCGGAGTTTCCGGCAGCACCGCCAGGACATCGTCGAGCAGATCGCCGGTACCGCGACCGTGCGCCGCCGACACCATCCGCGGCTCCCCCAGCCCGAGCGACCACAGTACGGCCGCATCGGCCTCGGCCTTCTCGCCGTCGACCTTGTTGGCGACCAGGATCACCGGAGTCTTGGAGCGGCGCAATGCCTTCACCGCCGCCTCGTCGGTCGCGGTCGCACCCACGGTGGCGTCCACGACCAGCAGGATCGCATCGGCGGTCTGCATCGCCAGTTCGGCCTGCCGGGCCACCGCCTGCTGCAGCCCCTTGGCGTCGGGCTCCCAGCCGCCGGTGTCCTGCACCAGGAAGCGACGACCCGCCCAGCTCGCCTCGTACGACACCCGGTCACGAGTGACGCCCGGGATGTCCTCCACGACCGCCTCACGGCGGCCCAGGATCCGGTTCACCAGCGTCGATTTGCCGACGTTCGGGCGACCGACGACGGCCACGGTGGGCATCGGCACATGGTCGTGCGCGTCCGCGTCACCCTCGAAATCGGCGATTTCCCAATCGGTTTCGTCGGTCCAGATACCGTCGCCGGCGAGCGTGTCGGAATTCGAACTCGGTGTCACACTCGGGCTCATCTGCGCTCTCCCACCGTAATCTGCTGCGCCACAACCCGGTACAGCTCGTCGATGACCTGGTCCATGCTCAGCTCGCTGGTGTCGACCTGCACCGCGTCCGCGGCCGGGCGCAGCGGCGATACCGCGCGGGTGGAGTCCAGATTGTCGCGGCGCTGCACATCGGCCAGCACCGCTTCGTAATCGTCGCCGCGGCCCTCGGCGATGTTCTGCTGATTGCGCCGCGCCGCGCGGGCCTGGGCCGACGCGGTCAGATAGATCTTGGCGTCGGCATCGGGCAGCACGACCGTGCCGATATCGCGGCCCTCGACCACGATGCGCCCGGCCGCGGCCGCGATCTCCCGCTGCAGGGCGACGAGCTGCGTCCGCACCTCGGCCACCGCGGAGACGGCGGAGACCGCCTTGGTCACCGCGTCGCCGCGAATCTCGGCGGAGACGTCCTCGCCGTCGAGTTCGATCAGCTCGTGGCCGGGATCGGTGCCGATGGTGAGCGGCAGGTCCTTGACCGCGGCCGCGATCTCGGCGGGATCGGTCAGCTCGACACCGCTGCGCAGCACCCGCAGTGTCGCGACGCGATACATCGCGCCGGTGTCGAGATAGCGTGCGTCGAGCCGCGCCGCGAGACGGCGCGACACGCTCGACTTGCCGGTGCCCGAAGGCCCGTCCATGGCGACGACGAGTTCCGCGCCAGGGATGCCGTCGTCGCCGATGCCGGATTCCACCACGTCACGGCCTCCTCGGATCCGATCGTCCAGCATGTCCACACCACTCACAACTCCACCGCCTCGTACAACTTCCCGATTTCGTCGCGGCCCAGCACTCGCAGGGTGCCCGACCGTTGATCGCCCAGCGCGACCGGCCCGATATGCGTGCGAACCAGCGCGATCACCGGATACCCGACCTCGGCCAGCAACCGCCGCACGATGTGTTTGCGGCCCTCGTGCAGGACCACGCGGACCAGCGTTTTCCCCTCGGCGACCTCGAGCACCTGGAATTTGTCGACCTTCGCCGGGCCGTCCTCGAGTTCGACGCCCTCGCGCAGCTGCTTGCCGACGCCCCGCTGCATTTCGCCCTGCACCGTCGCGAGGTAGGTCTTCGACACCTGGAACGACGGGTGCATCAGCCGATGCGCGAGATCGCCGTCGTTGGTGAGCAGCAGCAGGCCCTCGGTATCGGCGTCGAGGCGGCCGACGTGGAACAGCCGCTGACCGGCCATCACCCGCTCGGCGACGATGTCGCCGACGCACGGGCGGCCCAGTTCGTCCGACATCGTCGACTGGAATCCCTTGGGCTTGTTCAGCGCCAGGTAGACCTGCTCGTCGCGAACCACGACGCGGACGCCGTCGACCCGCACCACGGCCGTATCGGGGTCGATGCGCAGGCCCTGTTCGCGCACCACCGCACCGTCGACCTCGACGCGGCCCTGTTCGATGAGCTCTTCGGCCGCGCGGCGCGACGCCACGCCGGCCTTGGCGAGCACCTTCTGCAGGCGTTCGCCCTCACCCCACGGCAACTTCTTCGGACCGGTTTGCTCGGCCTCGACATGCTGGTGGCGGGCGGGTTTGGCGAAGCTCAGCACGGTCGGCGGAGTCTTGCGCTTCTTCGGCTTCGGCGCGGCCGCGCGCGGGCGACCGGCAGCGGCACCGCGATCCCGCGATCCGGCGGGTGAATCGCCGCGCGACGGGCGGGCATCCCCGCGGCCGTACCGCGAGTCACCGCGGGTGTCCCCGGCAGCCTGGCCGCGAGCGAACCGATCGCCACGGCCGTAGCCGCCCTCGGACCGCGAACCCCGTCCAGCGCTGTCGCCCCCACGGTTGTAGCGGTCGTCTCCGCGGCCGACCCGGTCACCGCCGCGCCCGTAGCTGTCACCCCCACGGCCGTAACGATCGTCGCCTCGGCCTGGGCGGTCACCACCGCGGCCGTAGCTGTCGCCCCCGCGGCCGGAGCGATCACCCCCGCGCCCGTAGCTGTCACCCCCACGGCCGTAACGATCGTCGCTTCGGCCTGGGCGGTCACCACCCCGGCTGTAGCTGTCGCCCCCGCGGCCGTAACGGTCGTCCCCCCGGGCGAAGCGTGAGCCACGGGTGTCGCCGCCGCGGCCGTAGCTGTCGTCCCGGCGCCCGTAGCGGTCGCCGCGCGATCCGCCGCGGCCGTCGTCGGTGCGGTCGGAGCGGCCGGCCGCCCCTCGTGCCGTGCGTCCGCCGCCGCGAGGCGGGTCGCTCTGTCTTTTCCTACGGTCCGGTGTGCCATCTCGGCGAGCGGGTGTATTCACGTGGTCCTCTGATCAGTCGACAGGATCCGCTGCGGATCCGGTCAATCCTCGGTGCCGAGATCGATATCCGATTCGGCGGGTTTCTTCAGCTTGGTGTACCGGGGGTCGGTCTCCAGGCTCTCGTTGATCTCATCGATCAGGTCGACGCCCGGTAGCAGGGGCGCCAGTGACGGGAGTTCCGCCAGCGACGCGAGCCCGATCCGTTCGAGGAACAGTTCGGTGGTGACGTACAGGGTGCCGTTGGTGTCGACGTCGGTGCCCGCCTCGGCGATCAGTCCCCGCGCCACCAGGGTGCGGATCACGCCGTCGACGTTCACTCCGCGCACGGCACTCACTCGTGCTCGCGTAACCGGTTGACGATAGGCGATAACCGCCAGAGTTTCCAAAGCGGCCCTGGTGAGCTTGGACCGCGCCCCGTCCAACAGCATACGTTCGACATACGGCGCGTACTCGGTCCGGGTGTACAGACGCCACCCGTCGCCCACATAGCGCAGATCGATTCCGCTGCCCCGCGCGGTCCACTCCGCCGACATCTCCCGCAACATCCGCTCGACCCGCGCGGGCGTGTCGTCGACCGCCGCCGCGAGCAATTCGACCGGCGCCGGCGCATCCACCACCAGCAGCATCGCCTCGAGCGCCGACCGCAACTCCTGGTCATCGAGCGGACGGGCAGCCTCCTCGTCGTCCGCGTCATCCCCTCCCGCGGTTCGCGCCTCGCCGGGAGGCTCGACTGCACCGCCGGGTGGTCGAGTACGCCCGGCCCCCGCGACGCCGTTCTGCGGAGCGCCGGGCCGGACCACGGTCTCCGGCGCACCATCGACGCCTACGGGCGCAGTGTCGACAGAACCGGACGAGACAGCCGCTCGCTGAGCGGCATCGTCGGCGGCAGGTGCGACCACCAGTGCACCGTCCTCTGCGGGCGCAACCGTCTCGGAATCGGCCCCGGCACGCGCGCCTCCAGCATCGGCCCCTGCCTCGCCGGTCGGCACTGTGTCGGTCGCCGGCACTCGTCCCCCAGCGGTGTCGATACGCGTGTCACCGGCGTCGAGTCCGCTCGGTTCGGCCGGTGATGCCACGGCGCCGGTGTGCGGTGCTTGCTCGTCCGGCACGACGTCTGCGTTCTCCGCCACAGTTCGGGTTTCGGCATCGCCTGCCGGGGCGACGGCGGCCTCGTCTCGGGCCTTTTCCGGCGTACCCGCAGCCCCCACCGCGGTCTCGCGGGCTTCGGCCTCCGCGCGATCACTGGGCTGCTCACCGTGCGACATCATCCGTAGTCCTCATCGATTGTCACGGGCTCGGCGGGCGCTCCCTCGGCGTCGTCGCCGATCCAGCGCACCGCCAGCGGGCCGAGCGGGTCGGGTTGGTCGAATTCGATCGTCTTGCCGCGGTAGAGCTCGAGCAGTGCGAGAAAGCGCGCGACGATCTGAATCGGCATCTCGCAATCGGCGCACAGCTCGTGGAAGGTCGACCACTCGCCCACCCCGCGCTTCTTCAGCATCTCCAGAACCAGCGCGGCCTGTTCGGCGACGGAGATGGAATGAGCGTGCAGGTGGTCCAGCCCGACTGTCGGCCGCGGCCGGGGCCGGAACGCGGCCGCGGCGATATCGGCGAAACCCGCCGCGTCGACGCCGAGATTCACCTCCGGCAGCAGATCCAGGAAGCGCTCCTCGAGCGACACCGCCCGCGGATACCGGCGTAACGCGGCGGCCTCGAGCTCACCGAGCAGTTCGGCGACCTGCTTGAACGCCCGATACTGCAGCAACCGCGCGAACAGCAGATCGCGAGCCTCGAGCAATTCCAGGTCGTCGGCATCGGTGACCTCACCGGACGGCAGCAGCCGGGCGGCCTTGAGGTCGAGCAGGGTCGCTGCGACCACCAGGAATTCGGTGGTCTGATCGAGAATCCGATCCGCCCGCACCGTCGGATCGCGTTCCAGGCTCGCGGTGAGCTCTTTGGTGTAGGCGATGAACTCGTCGGTGACCTTGTGCAGCGCCACCTCGGTCACATCGAGCCGCCGCTGGCTGATCAGCTGCAACAGCAGGTCGAACGGACCCTGAAAATTGCTCAGACGCAGGTGGAACCCGTCGGGCTTGTCTTCCGGTACGACCTCGGCAGCCGGTGGTCCGGCCTCGCTCACCGGCCCGACCGGTGGATGACTTCCCGCGCCATCGCCCGATACGCTTCCGCGCCACCGGATTTCGGCGCCCAGGTGGTGATCGGCTCACCGGCGACACTGGCATCGGGGAAACGGACGGTCCGGTTGATCACGGTGTCGTACACCAGATCGCCGAACACCTCCACCACCCGGGCCATCACCTGCCGGGAATGCAGCAATCGCGCATCGAACATGGTGACAACGATGCCCGACAGCGCCAGCCGCGGGTTGAGCCGGTCCCGCACCTTCTCCACGGTGTCGGTGAGCAGCGCCAGCCCGCGCAGCGAGAAGTATTCGCATTCCATCGGAATGATCACGCCGTCGGCGCAGGCCAGCGCGTTGACGGTGAGCAGACCCAGCGACGGCTGGCAGTCGATGAGGATGTAGTCGTAGCGGTCGCGCAGCGGGGCCAGCGCGCGGCCGAGGGTCTGTTCCCGGCCGACCTCGTTGACCAGCTGGATTTCCGCCGCCGAGAGGTCGATGTTGCTCGGCAGCAGATCCATCCCGTCGACCTTGGTGTTGAGCAGCACGTCGTCGACGCTCGCCCGGCCGCCCACGAGCAGATTGTGCACGGTCTGGTCCAGGTCGTGGTGGGCCACGCCCAGTCCCGCCGACAGGGCGCCCTGCGGGTCCAGGTCGACCAGCAGCACCCGGCGGCCGTATTCGGCGAGCGCGGCACCGAGATTGATGGTGGAGGTGGTCTTGCCGACGCCGCCCTTCTGATTGCACATGGCGACGATCAGGGCGTCACCGTTGCGCGACGACGGCGGTGGTTCGGGAATGTCGCGCAGCGGGCGTCCGGTCGGGCCGAGTTCGGTACCGTCCGCCACGATGTCGTTCGCCTCCCAAAGTCTGCGGGCCGCCTGTTCGATTCGGAGGCCGGTTCGGATATTCGAAAGCGGTTCTGCCGCAGCGCTGTTCGGCGGCTCGGCCGGGCCGGCTGTCGTCATGTCCGCTGCTCCTTCAGTTTTCCTGCTCATTGCCCCGCCGCGCGCTGCGGAACAGCGGGCGATCGCTACACCGGACGCCGATGTACCGGACCGCCGCAATAGACGCTACCGCCTCCGAGCGCAAGACCCCCGATCGGACACGCTTGGGGAACGCCCCCGATCGTTGCGCACTTGTGTCATTGCCCGTGCCACAACACCGTGTCCTCACGGCACCAACCGCATTCTGTCGTCTCGAGGGGGTGTTGGGAAACCCTTTGCGGCAATCCGCACCCGATATCGCGCCGCCGCAGCCGGCGCGTTACCGTGCCCGCGGATGCGTGGTGGCCCACACCTCGTGCAGCGTATTGACCGTGACGAGGGTGTAGATCTGCGTGGTCGTCACCGAGGCGTGCCCCAGCAATTCCTGCACGACCCGCACGTCGGCGCCCCCGTCGAGCAGATGGGTGGCGAACGAGTGCCGCAGCGTGTGCGGCGACACCGCGGCGCCGATCCCGGCCCGATCGGCCGCGTCCTGCAGAACCTGCCAGGCGCTCTGCCGCGAGAGCCGGCCGCCGCGAGCGTTGAGGAACAGGGCGGGAGTGCCCTTGCCACGGGCGCCGAGCGCGGGCCGGCCCCGGACCAGATAGGCGTCGACCGCCGCCAGCGCCGGCCGCCCGATCGGGACCATGCGCTGTTTACCGCCCTTGCCGTGCAGGACGACCGCGCGACCGGTGGTGTCGATATCGTCGACGTCGAGTCCGACCACCTCCGAGATCCGGGCGCCCGTGGAGTACAGCAACTCCAGCATGGCGCGGTCCCGCAGCCCGCGCGGCCCGCCTCCGGAACCCGCGTCATCTCCGCCGCCCGCGGCCTCGAGCAGCCGGGAAATATCTTCGTACGGAAGCGCTTTCGGTAATCGCCGCGCCGGTGTCGGCGGCTTCACACCGTGTGCGACATCTCCGGTGGTCAGTCCCTCGGCGGCCGCGAACCGGTGCAGGCCGCGCACCGCGACCAGTGCGCGGGCGGCCGAACTGGCGGCCAGCGCCGGATACCCTTCGCCGCCCGCCCGCAGCGAGACGACGAAGTCGGCGATCTGGTTCTCGGTCACCCGGTCCAGGTCACCGATATCCCGCTGTCGCAGAAACTCCCGATAGCGCTGCAGATCACGGCGGTAGGCGCTGAGCGTATTACTCGCCGCGCCGCGCTCGACCGTCAGATGGTCGAGATAGGCCTGGATCTGCCGCTCCACCATGTCCTCACCCGGCCGATAGCGGCACAACGACCGCCGGGGCGGCGGGAACAGCGACATTCACGGTGTCATCATGACAGCCGCCGGCGACATTCGTTCGCACGAAACACAGTTCGCCCCTGTCCGAGGAAGGCGGCCGGGTGCGGTGAGGCACCCGGCCGGTTCCGCTCAGGCCTGTGCGCGTTCGGCGGCCTTGCGATCGAGCAGCTGCGTCGGCATACCCGGCCACGGCACGTCGGCGGACCGGAGGGGCGTACCGTTCGCCCGCGCGACCGAGGCCGCCAGCACGCCGGCCACCGCGGTCGCGTTCTCGATCCGGCCCGCCAGCGCGGCCGTCACCGCGTCCTGCAGCGGCATCCGCACGATCGCCAGGTCGGCCTCCTCGTGCTCGGGGTCCGGCCGATCGGTGTCCGACAAGCCGGTCGCGAGATAGATGCGCAGCGCCTCGTCGGTGAACCCCGGCGACAGCACCACATCCACCAGCGTGGACCACTCCCGTGCCGCCAGACCGGTTTCCTCGGCGAGTTCGCGTTGCGCGGCCGCCAGCGGATCCTCACCGGCCTGATCGAGCAGACCGGCGGGCAACTCCAGCAGTCGCCGCCCGACGGGATGCCGGTACTGGTTGATCAGCACCACCGAGCCGTCGTCGTCGAGGGCGACGATCGCGACCGCGCCGTGATGCTCGACCACCTCGCGTTCGGCGACCCGGCCGCCGGGCATCTCGACCTGATCCAGGCGCAGCGCGACGATCGCACCGGAGTACACGGTCTCGGAGCCAATGGTGCGGAAGTCGTGGCTTCCGGGTTCGCTCACCGCCCGACCCGCTCGGCCTCGTCGGCCTCCTCGCCGTAGATCTCCACCGGAAGCCGTTCGGCGCCCTTGTATTTCAGCGCCGCCTCGACGAGTCCGGCGAACAGCGGATGCGGCCGGGTCGGCCGGCTCTTGAGCTCCGGATGCGCCTGAGTGGCAACGAAATACGGATGCACGGTCGCCGGCAGCTCGACGAACTCGACCAGGTGCCCGTCCGGCGAGGTGCCGGAGAATCGCAGTCCGCTCTGGGCGATCTTGTCGCGATAGGCGTTGTTGACCTCGTAGCGGTGCCGATGCCGCTCCGACACCTCGGTGGTGCCGTAGGCCTGGGCCACGACCGAACCCTTCTCCAGCACGGCCGGATAGGCGCCCAGCCGCATGGTGCCGCCGAGGTCGGCTTCACCGGCGACAGCCTGGGCCTGGTCGGCCATCGTGGAAATCACCGGATGCGTTGTCTCCGGCTCGAATTCGGCGGAGTTGGCGTCCTCGAGTCCCACCGAGCGGGCGGCCTCGATGACCACGCACTGCAGTCCCAGGCACAGGCCCAGCAGCGGAATGGAACGGGTGCGCGCGAACCGGATCGCGCCGACCTTGCCCTCGATGCCGCGGATGCCGAAGCCGCCGGGGATCAGCACCGCGTCGACATCGCCGAGGTGATGCTGCGCGCCCTCCGGGGTCTCGCATTCGTCGGACTGCACCCAGCGGATGTTCACCTTGGCCTTGGCCGCGAAACCGCCGGCCCGCAGCGCCTCGGTCACCGAGAGATACGCGTCCGGCAGGTCGACGTACTTGCCGACCAGCGCGACGGTCACCTCTTCGCGCGGGTTGTGCACGCGGTCGAGCAGATCGCCCCAGACGGTCCAGTCGACATCGCGGAACGGCAGCCCCAGTTTGCGCACCACGTAGGCGTCGAGGCCCTCGCGGTGCAGCACCTTCGGGATGTCGTAGATCGACGGCGCGTCGGGCGTGGAGATGCAGGCGTCGACGTCGACGTCGCACATCAGCGCGATCTTGTTCTTCAGCCCCTGTGGCACCTCCCGGTCGCACCGCAGGATCAGCGCGTCGGGCTGGATACCGATGTTGCGCAGCGCCGCGACGGAGTGCTGGGTGGGTTTGGTCTTCAGCTCGCCGGAGGGCGCCAGGTACGGCACCAGCGTCACGTGCAGGAAGAAGCAGTTGTCCCGGCCCACCTCGTGCCGGATCTGGCGCGCGGCCTCCAGGAACGGCTGGGATTCGATATCGCCGACGGTGCCGCCGATTTCGGTGATCACCACGTCCGGGGTCTGGCCCTGCAGATCCGGGCCGCTCATCGCGAGGATGCGGTTCTTGATCTCGTCGGTGATGTGCGGGATGACCTGCACGGTGTCACCGAGGTACTCGCCGCGCCGCTCCTTGGCGATCACGGTCGAGTAGACCTGCCCAGTCGTGACGTTGGCATAGCCCGACAGATCACGGTCGAGGAAGCGCTCGTAGTGGCCGACGTCGAGGTCGGTTTCGGCACCGTCCTCGGTCACGAACACCTCGCCGTGCTGGAAGGGATTCATGGTGCCGGGGTCGACATTCAGATACGGGTCCAGCTTCTGCATGGTGACCCGCAATCCGCGGGCGGTCAGCAGCTGGCCGAGGCTGGAGGCGGTCAGTCCCTTGCCGAGGGAGGAGGCGACACCGCCACTCACGAAGATGTGTTTGGTGGCCGTCTGATGGGGGGAACGCGCCGGAATCCGCGATTGACTCACGGAACTCCACGCTAACACGAAAAACGGTTGCGAAACGAATGCCACGCGCGGAACGTCGGAGGTCGTCGTACCGGTTTGTCACTTGCGTCTCATTCACCGCAGCAATCCCATGACGCCGCGCCCTGGACGCACCGATCGCCCGGCACTCGCTCCGACGTGACGGATCATGCGATCGCGGTCGACGGCGGCAGCCGCGCTCAGCCGGGAGAAGCGGTCACCGACAGCGAGGTCGCCTCCGGCCCGGTGCCGTAGTGACCGGTTTTGCCGCCCAGTTGCTCGGCGAGGCCGAGAGCCGTTGTGACCCGGCCCGTTTCGCGGTCCACGTTGTCGACCGTGGACACCGCCGCGTCCAGGCGATTCTCGCGGCGCACCTCGGCGATGGGGCCGGATCCGTCCGAGGAGCCGGCCCGGCCCGCCAGCACCAGCCCCGCCCCGCGGCCGCGCAGCGCCCCGGCGAAATGCGCGGTGATCGAGCCCTGGCCGTTGTGGTCGGCCCGCGCGCCCGCCCCGGTCACCACTACCGCCAGCTGCGCGGGCGCGACGTCGCCGACGGCGAGGAAACCGCCGTTGCGCAGGGTGTCGGCGATCAGTGCGCGCTCCTGTCCGGTGGCACGTTCGGCGCCGCCGGCGGGGTCGGTGAGGAACGCCAGGCCGAGGAGGTCGCCGGCGAGGCTGCCCTGATCCACCGCCTCGGTCTGCAACTGGGCACCGGCCGGGATCATGTTCGTGACCGCGGTCCGCAAGCGGTCGCCCTGCGAGGCGTCGACGAAGGCGTCGGTGAGCGCGACCCGCCCGGTGACTGTCGCCCCGGCGGTGGTCAGCGCCGCCGTCACCGCGTCGACATCGCCGGCGTCGGCATCGGGGGTGGTGAATACGAGCACCGTGTGATCGGCGAGGGTTCCGTTCAGGATGCGGCCCGCCGATCGGGCGATGAAGTCGTCGGCCGCACCGACCTGCCGTTCGAGCTGCCCGTTGGCCGCGGCGAGCGCGTCGTTGCGCTGAGCCAGATCGTCACCGCCCCCCGGACCGCCGTGACGGACGACGGCGCCGAGCGCCGCACCCACCGCCAATGCCAGAAAGATCGCGGTCAGCGAGACGACGAGCCGACGCATGGAACCCACTGTTTTCTCTACCCCCGACGGTCCGATAGTCGATGGAGCCAGTCCTGCGACTGCCGCCACGCCGAATCCAGCCAATCCAGCACGTCGTTGCCCAGATGCGAGGACACCAGCAGTCCGACGATCAGCGCGATCAGCGCGGCCAGCACCACCAGCGCGGTCGCCCACCCGGAGTTGCCCTGCCGATAGAGGGTGGCCACGGCCTTGGCGTCCATCAGTTTCGGCCCGGCCTTGAGGCGGGTCAGGAACATCGCGGGCGCCGATTCGCGGCGGCTGCGATCGAAGAAGTCGTCGAGCGAGGCCGGTGCCCCGCAGGTGATGATCAGCGCGGCCCCGTGATGGTCGGCCAGCAGCAGCGCCAGATCCGCCGCCGATCCCGAGGACGGGAAGGTGGTGGCGCCGATACCCAGGTCCTGAATTCGCTCCAGTCCCTTGGCATGACCGTCGGTATCGGCCGGAAGGATCAGCTCGGCACCGCATTTCAGCGAGCTCGCGGTGATCTCCTCCGGATCGCCGACGATCAGATCGGGACGATAGCCGGCCTTGGTGAGGATGTCGGCGCCGCGCCCGACACCCACCAGAATCGGCGCGTACTCCTTGACGAACGGCTTGATCGCCTTGAGATCGTCGCGACTGTCCACGCCGTCGGCCACCACCACGACATGGCGGCCGCGCATCGACAGATCCAGGGCCGGAACCCCGAGACCGTCGATCAGCATCGCGCTTTCGGTCCGGATGTACTCGGTCGTATTGCCGGCGAAGGCCTCCAGATGATCGGCCAGCCCGTTGCGCGCCGCGATCATCCGCTCGGCGATGACCTCATCGGTGAGCTCGATGGCCTCGACCAGAACCTCCGGCTCCTTTTTCGTCAACTTGTCGGCATACACCACACCGGCATCGATGCGGACCCTGCTGCCGTCCTTGATCTTGCCGAAGACGTCGGCGGAGACAGCATCCAGCAACACGATTCCGTTGGCCGCCAGCACTTCCGGGCCGAGGTTCGGATACCGGCCGGAAATCGAGGGCGAGGCATTGATCACCGCCGCCACACCGGCCTGGACGAGCCGGTCAGCGGTGAGGCGATCGATGTCCATCTCGTCGAGGACCACCACATCGCCCGCCCCGGCCCGCTTGAGCAGACGCCGGGTATTGCGGTCCACCCGGGCCATCCCGGTGACGCCGGGAAGCGTTTCGGTGTTGCGGGACAACAGCGCCAGCATCTTCATGGCATCCGATAATGGCCGCCGACTCTCAACCTGTGGTGGAGGCGCGCCGACGTCCTATCACATCCGCTGGCATGAGGCCAGCAAACGCACGCCTCCTCGACGTCGACTGGCGTGCCGGGCGGTACCGCTGGTACCGATATGCTTCGGCTCACTGCATCCGAAGGAGAACGCCATGGCCAGTACCACCGTCGACACGGTCATTCCCGCGCCGCGCGACGTCGTCTACAAGCTGTTCGCCGAGCGCGACAGTCTCAACGGCTATCTGCCCGTGCGCATTACGCTGCGTCAGCCCGGCACCCCCGAGGCCTCCGGTGTCGGTGCACGCTACCTGGTCGGCGTGGGTGGCATCGGTGTGACCGAGGAGACCACCGAACTGGTTCCCGGTGAGCGCATGGAATACCGGATCATCGCCGGTGCGCCGGTGAAGCGGCACGTCGGCACCATCACCTTCGCCGACGCGCCGGGCGGCACCCTGGTGTCGTACCGGATGGAATCCGAGCCCAAGCTGCCCGTGCCGGACAAGGCGACGGAACTGTTTCTGCGCGGCCTGATCTCGCCGTTCCTCAAGGCCGCCAAGAAGGCCGTCGCCAAGTAGACGCGTCGCAGCCCGTCAGCCCGCCGCCGAGGCGGTGTCGGCCTTCTCCGCCCGGGCGGTGGCCAACAACTCCTCGGCATGGGCGCGGCCGGTCTCGGTATCGTCGAGGCCGGCCAGCATGCGGGCCAGTTCGACGACGCGCTCGTCGGTGGTCAGCGCCCGCACCCCGCTGTTGACGCCCTTACCGTCGTCGACCTTGTCCACCACGAGGTGGGTGTCGGCGAAGGCGGCCACCTGCGGCAGATGGGTCACCACGATGACCTGATGGGTGCGGGCCAGCCGCGCCAGCCGCCGTCCGATCTCCACCGCGGCCCGGCCGCCGACACCGGCATCGACCTCGTCGAACACCATGGTCGAGCCGTACTCGGAGGCGGCGAGCACCACTTCCAGCGCCAGCATCACGCGCGAGAGCTCACCACCGGATGCACTGCGGCTCAACGGCAGCGACTGCGCGCCGGAGTGGGCGGAGAGCCGGAATTCCACTTCGTCCACTCCGGATGCGCCCGCATGCAGTTCCGCCCCGTCGACGGTGATGGGCGCATTGTCCTGCGCGGCCGCGGCCAGCGGCCGCACCTCTACCTCGAGTTTGGCGCGGCCCATCGCCAGTCCGCTCAGTTCGGCGCTCACCGCGGTCGCGAGTTTGCGGGCGGCCTTGCGCCGGGCGGCGGTCAGCTTCTTCGCCGTCTCCCGCACCTGCGCCGCCGCGGTCTCCACCTCGGCCGCCAGCGCCGCCAGCGCCTCCTCCGAGACGTCGAGCGAGGCGAGGCGGGTGCGCGCCTCGTCGGCCCAGGCGATCACCGCGTCGATATCGGGTGCGTATTTGCGGGTCAGCGATTTCAACTCCGCCTGCCGGGTGAGCAAGCTGTCCAGCGCCGCCGGATCCGACGGCAGATCCGACAGATACGAACTCAATTCGGTGGTCACATCGACCACCACCGCGATGGCCTCCCCCAGCCGCGGCGCCAACGCGGTCAGCGCCGGATCGTCACTGGATTCGAGCCGGGCCCGCGCACCGCCGAGCGCGTCCAGCGCACCGGCCCCCTCACCGTCGCCGGAGCCCGCCAGGGCCGCGTGCGCGGCGCCGGCCGCCTCCCGCAGCGAATCCAGATCACCGAGCCGCAGCACCTCGGCGACGATGCGCTCGTCCTCACCGGGTTCCGGTGCGACCGTATCGATTTCGTTCAGCGAATGCTGCAGCCGATCTGCTTCGAGTGCGAGTTCGCGGCTGCGGGCGGTGCGCTCCAGCAACTCGGTGCGAGCCTGCAGCCAGGTGCGGCGAGCCAGCTGATATTTGCGCAGCAGCCCGGCCACCGCATCGCCGGCGAACCGGTCCAGGGCCTGCAGTTGCTGATCGGGACGCTGCAGCCGCAACTGGTCGTTCTGTCCGTGCACGGTCAGCAGCGGTGCCGTGAAATCCGACAGCACCGCGGCCGGCACACTGCGGCCACCGAGATGGGCGCGGGAACGCCCGTCGCTGCCGACGGTGCGCACCGCGATGACACTGTCGTCGTCGTCGCGTTGCGCGCCGGAGGATTCCAGCACCTTCTCGACCTCGTCGCGGGCGCTGTCGTGTACGTCCTCGACGGTGAACCGGCCCTCGACCACGGCCCGCTGCGCGCCCTGACGCACCCGCCCGGCGTCCGCGCGGGCGCCACCGAGCAGGTGCAGTCCGGTGACCACCATCGTCTTGCCGGCACCGGTCTCACCAGTGACACAGGTCAGTCCCTCGTGGAACTGCGCGGTGGCGGTGGATATGACGCCGAGGCCGTCAATCCTGATCTCTGTCAGCACGTGTGCTCTCCGTTCGGCGGTGTTCGCTATCGCCTGAGCCGGGGGGCTCGGTGGGGATGCGGGCCGGCCCCGCCGCGCGCGGCCGTTCCGGCCGCCGGCCCCGCCAGCCTGTCACGGGTAAGCGGAATTTGCGCACCATCCGGTCGGCGAAGGGCGCGGAATCCAGCCGCACCCAGCGCACCGGTTCGGCGCCGCGCACCGCTTCGAATCGCCCACCCCGCGGCAATGCCAGCGTACGCCGGCCGTCCAGGAAGACGATCGCATCATGGCCTGTCGCAACGGTTTCCACCGCGATCCGCGACTCCGGGCTGGTCACCAGCGGCCGCGCGAACAATGCGTGCGCATTGCTGGGAATCACCAGCAGCGCCTCGAGTTCGGGCCACACCACGGGACCACCGGCGGAGAAGGCGTAGGCGGTGGAGCCGGTGGGTGTCGCGATCAGCACACCATCACAACCGAATTGCGACACCGGGCGGCCGTCGACCTCGAGCACGACCTCGAGCACGCCCATCCGGGCGGCATTCTCGATACTGGCCTCGTTGAGGGCCCATCCGCGTTCCACGACAACATCATCGACGCGGACACTGACATCTACGGTCATCCGCTGCTCGATGCGGTAGTCGCCGCGCACCACCTGGGCCAGCGCGTCGTCGAGATGTTCGGCCTCGGCCTCGGTGAGAAAGCCGATGCGGCCCAGGTTGATTCCCAGTACCGGAACCCGCGCCGGATGTGCCATCTCCGCTCCGCGCAGGAAGGTGCCGTCACCGCCGAGCGCGAGCACCATCTCGCAGCCGACCGCGGCCTCGGGGCCGTGCGTAACCACCCGCACCGGATAGCCGTCGGGTTCGCCGGTGTCGTCGAAATCCAGCTTGGTGCTGTAGGCCTCGTCCTCGAGCACGCGCAAGCCGATTCCGGCGTCGGCGAAGATCTTCGCGACCCGATGCGCGGTCTCGAGCAGTTCGGAACGGCCCGGATGGGCGACGAGCAGGATCTCCCGCTTCACTGTGGCCCCTCCTCGACCGCACGCTGCACCAATTCGCTGATATCGGGCACCGATTCGGTTTCGGCCGAATCCGTGTCCGGTGTGTCTCTGCCCTCGGCTTCCTTGCGCAGCCACAGGAAATACTCGACGTTGCCCGACGGGCCGGGCAACGGGCTGGCGACCACACCGCGGGTACGCAGGCCCAGTTCGGCGGCCGCGGCGGCCACCTCGGTCACCGCCTCGGCGCGCAGAGCCGGATCACGCACCACACCGCCGGAGCCTACTCGTTGTTTACCGACCTCGAACTGCGGTTTCACCATGGGCAGCAGATCGGCACCCGGTGTGCAGCAGGCGGCCAGCGCGGGCAACACCAGCGCCAGCGAGATGAACGACAGATCGGCGACCACCAGCTCGACGGGGCCGTCGATCGCCTCGGGGGTCAGCGCCCGCACGTTGGTGCGGTCGAACACCCGGACTCGCTCGTCGTTGCGCAGCCGCCACACCAGCTGGCCGTAGCCCACATCGACGGCGACCACCTCGCGGGCGCCGCGGGAGAGCAGCACATCGGTGAATCCGCCGGTCGACGCGCCGGCGTCGAGGCAGCGCTTCCCGGCCACGCTCACCCCGAGCGGCTCGAACGCCTCCAGCGCGCCCAGCACCTTGTGCGCACCACGCGAGGCCCATTGGACCTCGTCGGGTTCCTCGCGAACCAGCAGCGGGGTATTCGGCTCGACCGCGGTCGCCGGTTTCGACGCGACCGCACCGTTGATCAGGACGCGGCCCGCGCCGATCAGCTCGACCGCGTGTTCTCGCGATCGCGCCAATCCGCGGCGAACCAGTTCGGCGTCCACTCGCGCGCGCCTGGCCACCTCAGATCTTGTCCACCGTCGCCAGGGCGCCGACCAGCACCTCGTGTGCCTGTTCGAGAATGCGCGCCCGCCGGGTGATATCGGTTCCCGCGCGGTCCACGCCGTCGGCTTCGTCGCCGCTCTCGCGCCGGCCCCCCGGCAGCTCCGCGAGCAACGCCGCCACCTCGGCCCGCACCTGCTCCGGGTCGGCGAACTCGGCCGTCCCTCCCGCGAGATGCTGCCCGGGCAGCGGAACTCCCGGACGAGGACCGGAGGAACCGGACGGATGCGGACGCGGAATGGGCGTAGTCATGGTGCCGACAACGCTACCGGAGCTCACCGACATCCCGGCAAGCGGCGGCACGGGTGAAACGGAGGTCACGGTGGCGAGCGATGGCCGGGTGCCGGCGGAATTCCTTGCACGCGGGTGCTCGCGGGCGAGCCGTCGCCGGGCCGATCCGGAGCCATTCTCCGGCCCCCAGGGATCGCACGAATGCTCGTCCCACTGCGGTCCCTGCCGTGGCCCGGAAACAGCGGACTGTGAAACGCGGGATCACCCCACCGCCGGGCGACTGCTCGACAGTGACACCAGAGGGCCTCCCTCCAGCGGCGAGGACACCGATCTCGATACACCGATCGCCGGAGGGCGGCGGCCCGACCGGAATCGGTCGTGGGCGGCTGACTCAGAGGAGTCGCAGCTGCCCTCCCAGAGAAATGAGCCGCTGTTGGGTCCCCGGAATCTGCTCGGCCAGGCCCGCCATCTGGGGCAGATGTCCTTGGGACTGACTCACCGAGGTAGTTATGCCCGTTGGTGTTGGTGACGAATCTGATCGCGGAAATTCCACGCCGGCGCCACGGTCATCTCGGTCCCGCGCTCGTGCGGATGCAGCTGCAGGTGGCCCTGGATCAGCTGCCGGGAGACGACTCGCCGCCACGTTCCCTGGAAGATGAGTCAACGCTGTGCTCCCCGGGAGACGACTCACCGCGGCATTCCCTGAGACGACTCGCCGCTGTGCTCCCCGAGAGACGAGCCACCGCGGCGCTTCCCGGAAGGCGACCATGACCTCCGTCCGCCGAGCGTGTCGCGTCGATTTCGGTGGTCGGTGAGGAGGCACAACAGTCGAACCCGGGCCGGGCGTCGCCCGCTCGGTGTCGGCAGAGCGGCGCGATCGCCGTCGTCGGATCGCGCTGTGAGTGCTTCGACGAGGGGCCGGTCTCCCCGTGGGGGCCAGGTCGATCTCGGCTGCAGCCGAAGCCCCAGGACCGGTGGGGTGCGGCAGATGTTGGCACAATGGCGGCGTGGGAGGTAAGCGACGACATGGATCTGCCCGGTTCGTCGCACTCGCCGCGGCATCGACGGCGACCGCGGTGGTCGCCGCCGCCGAATACGCCCACTGGCGCGCGTCCCGGCAACTGCTCGGACCGCGGCGGGAACCACGAGCCGGCGGTACGGACGCGGTGGTGGTGCTGGGCTACCCGGCCACCGCCGACGGACGGACGCGCGCGCTGCAACGCTGGCGATGCCGCATCGGCGCCCGATCGCTGCCGCCCGATCGCGACGGATTCCTGATCTTCACCGGCGGCGCCGTGCACGGCCCCTGGATCGAAGCGACGGTGATGGCGGGATACACCCGCACACACCTCGGCGTTCCACCCGAGCGAATCCACACCGAGACATCCGCCGAAACCACGTGGCAGAACATCGAATTCACCATTCCCGCCATGGAACACGCCGACCGCATCATGATCGCCTCCGACCCCATGCACGCCGCCCGCGCCCGCCGTTACCTGTGGGCGCAGCGACCGGACCTCGCCGAACGCCTCGCGCCCGCCGCCGACTACCGGCCGCTGGAACGCTGGTGGCTCAAAATCCCCACTGCCGCACACGAATCGGCGGCGATCAGCAGGCGCCGCGCCGGAGCTGCCGCCACCCCGCTACTACGTCGCCTGGGCATCCTCCCCGACACCGCGGCAGAGTTCACAACTGCCGCCGATCGCCGCGATTGACCGACGATCCCACCCTGGATCGCCCAACATTACGTGCGAGCGGTCACTCCGGCGAACCAGTCGATCAGATGTGATTCATCGCCGCCATGGTCTGCGTGCCGATACATCTCGGCCGCGGTCACCGCAGTGACTCGACCGTCACCGTGAGTCGAACAGTTACCGCGCCAATTCGATTGCGCGGCCGGGGTTTTCATCCAGAAGGCCGGCCACGTGATCTATCGCGTCGCCCTCGGGGAACTCCTGCCGGATCACGGGGTGATTCAACGCGTCGAGTGTTCGGGACAGGTAGGTGGGCCGGTGGTCGGCGGGGCGGGCCCGCAGATCGTCGAGGGTGCTGACGCCGGTGAGAACCAGCAACGACGGCAGGCCGACGCACCGGGCACCGTCGATATCGGTGTCGAGACGGTCTCCCACCACGAGCGCGTCGCGGGTTTCCGCGCGGATCAGCGCATCCTCGAGCAGCGGCGCATAGGGTTTACCGGCTACCAGGGGCTCCTGGTCGGTCGCGGCGCGCAATGCCGCGACCATCGCGCCGTTGCCCGGCGCCAGGCCGCGCTCGTTCGGCAGGGTGGCATCCGCGTTCGCGGCCACCCACAGGGCCCCGGCACGCACGGCGTAGGCCGCCTCGGCGAGGTCCGGCCACCCGGTCTGCGGGGAATGCCCCTGCACGACCGCGGCGGGGGCCACCCCGTTGAACCGCCGAATCGGTTGCAGGCCGACCTGTTCGATTTCCGCCGCGAGATCGTCGGTGCCGACGATCAACACGGTGGATCCGGCGGCCAGCCGGGAGGCGAGCACACGCGCCGCCGCCTGCGCACTGGTGACGACGTCGGATTCATGTGCGCCGAAACCCAATTCGCGCAGATGCGCGGCCACCATACCGGCCGACCGGCTGGCATTGTTGGTGACGAACATCAGCTTCTGCGCGCCGCCACCGGCGTCGAGAGCGGCCGGTGCGCCGGCGATAACCTGCGCACCCCGATACAGCGTGCCGTCCAGATCCAGCAGGAGGGCCTCGAAGCTCTCCCGAAGCGATGCTGCCACTACCTACTCCACGTCGTCGTCGACCTGCGCGCCCGCGAGTTCGTCGGCACGCTCCTCGGCGTCGGTATCACCGTCGACATCGGCCGAGGCCGCATTGAGGAACCACTGCAGTGCCTCCTCGGACCGGCCGGCGGCGAGCAGCGCCTCCGCATAGGCGTAGAACAACCGTGCCGAGGCGGGACCGGAGCGCGAAGGATCCAGTTCCGGCGTCTGCAGGGTGACCACGGCCTGATCGTATTGGCCCAAATCCATTCGCGCACCGGCAACAACGATCCGCAGCTCGGTCGCCTCGTCGCCCGACAGCGCTCGCGCCTCGTCGCTGCGGCCCAGTTCGATCGCGCGTTCGGGCCGTCCCAGCCCGCGTTCGCAATCGGCCATGACCGCCAGCAGACCCGAGCCGCCGGACATCCGGCGCGCGGTGCGCAGCTCGGACAGCGCTTCGGCCCATTCACCGGCGTGATAGGCGGTGACACCGGCGGTTTCGCGAACCACCGCGATGCGTCCGGCACGGCGCCGGGCGGCGCGCGCATGTTCCAGTGCCAGCTCCGGGTCCTCGTCGAGGAGCCGGGCGGCCATCACCAGGTGCCGGGCAACCGCCTCGGCATTGTTCTTGTCGAGGCTCAGCAGATCGCGGCGCACCGCGCCGTCCAGATCGCTCGCCTGCACATCGTCCGGCAACTCGGGCTCATCGGGCCGCCCCGCCCGGCTCTCGCCGCCGACGCGCGCCCCTTCACCACCCCGTCGCCGCGGCTCCCGGTCCTCGGCATTCGCACCGGCCGCTGCCGATTCCCCGGTGTCGGCCGTCGTGTCGGCCTCGTCGGCCGGTCCGAATCGACGCTCGGAATCCGCGCCACCGCGCCGGAATCCGCCGCGCCGATCGCCTTCGCCCCGGCTGTAACCACCCGGACGATCGTCGCGACCGCCCGCGCCTCCCGGGCGCCGGCCACCTTCGTCACGCCGGAATCCGCCGCGGCGATCATCCCCGCCGCGCCCGTACCCCCCGGACCGCCGATCACCTTCGTCACGCCGGAACCCACCCGAGCGACGGTCGTCTCCACCGCGTCCGTATCCACCGGTCCGCCGGTCGTCGCCACCACGCTCGTATCCACCGGAACGGCGATCGTCCCCGCCACGGCCATAACCACCGGAACGACGGTCATCGCCACCACGGCTGTAACCGCCGGAGCGGCGATCATCACTGCCACGCGGGTGCCCACCCGAACGGCGGTCATCGTCCCCGCGTCCGTAACCACCCGACCGGCGGTCGTCACCACCACGGCTGTAACCACCGGAACGGCGATCGTCGCTGTCGCGACGGAAGCCACCCGAACGACGGTCGTCCCCGCCACGTTCGTAGCCGCCCGATCGACGGTCGTCACCACCGCGCCCGTAACCGCCGGAGCGCCGGTCGTCGTCTCCGCGGCCGTAGCCGCCGGAACGGCGATTGTCGTCTCCGCGGCTGTAACCACCGGAACGGCGATCGTCGTCGCCACGCCGGAAGCCACCGGAGCGGCGGTCGTCTCCACCGCGGTTGTAACCACCGGTCCCGCGATCGGATCCACGGCGGTCGTCGCCGCGTCCGGTACCACCGCGCCGGTCGTCGTCACGTGCGCCGTATCCGCCCGAGCGGCGGGTATCGTCGCCGCGCCGGAAGCCTCCGGAGCGACGCTCCCCCTCGCCGCGGTCGTGGGCAGGTGTGCCGGAGCCGGCCGAGTCCGGACCGGTACTGCCACGGCGGAAGGGTCTCCTACCGTCGTCATGCTCCGACACAGCGTTACCTTTCTCTGATCCGGCACGAGCAGCCGGTGACGACATACAGACCGTGCGCCGTCCGCCGGCACTCATCTGCAACCACCATAAATTCAATCACGCGACACGAACGCTTCCCCACTTGCCCGGCCTGCGCGCGCACGGCGATCGGCCGCCGGCGACGAGTCGCGAAGGGACCGGAAGATCCGGTGCGGCGACAGGGCCGAGAAAACAGGGGCGTATA
>NZ_BDAV01000018.1 GCF_001612635.1 Nocardia africana NBRC 100379
GTGAGGCACCTTCAGGGAGGTGTCGCGCACCTCGCGCGCCTTCTCGCCGAAGATCGCCCGCAGCAACCGCTCCTCCGGGGTCAGCTCGGTCTCACCCTTCGGGGTGACCTTGCCGACCAGGATGTCACCGTCACGCACCTCGGCACCGATACGCACGATGCCACGCTCGTCCAGATCCGCCAGGACCTCGTCGGAGACGTTCGGGATATCGCGGGTGATCTCCTCGGCACCCAGCTTGGTGTCACGCGCGTCGATCTCGTGCTCCTCGATATGAATCGAGGTCAGCACATCCTCCTCCACGAGACGCTGCGACAAGATGATCGCGTCCTCGTAGTTGTGACCCTCCCACGGCATGATCGCCACCAACAGGTTCTTACCCAACGCCATCTCACCGTTCTCGGTGGCCGGGCCGTCGGCTAGGACGTCCCCGGCGACCACCCGCTGGTCCTCGTCCACGATGGGACGCTGGTTGGCGCAGGTGCCCTGATTCGTGCGGGAGAACTTCCGCAGCCGATAGCTGCGCCGCGTCCCGTCGTCGTGCGCGACGGTGATGTAGTCGGCCGAAACTTCCTCCACCACACCGGATTTCTCGTTGACGATCAGATCGCCGGCGTCGACGGCGGCTCGTCGTTCCATACCGGTGCCGACCAGCGGCGCCTCGGTGCACAGCAACGGAACCGCCTGCTTCTGCATGTTCGCACCCATCAGGGCGCGGTTGGCGTCGTCGTGCTCGAGGAACGGAATCATGGCGGTCGCGACCGACACCATCTGGCGCGGCGAGACATCCATGTAGTCGATCAGCTTCGAATCGACGAGCTCGACCTCGGAATTTCTGCGCCGCACCGGAATTCGCGCCTCGATGAAGCGTCCTGCCGCATCGAGTGGTTCGTTGGCCTGGGCGACGACGTGCCGGTCCTCCTCGTCGGCGGTCAGATAGTCGACCTCGTCGGTGACGACGCCGTCGACCACCCTGCGATACGGCGTCTCGAGGAAGCCGAACGGATTGACCCGCGCGTACACCGAGAGGTAGCCGATCAGGCCGATACTCGGCCCTTCGGGCGTCTCGATCGGGCACATCCGCCCGTAGTGGCTGTAGTGCACATCGCGGACCTCCAGCCCGGCGCGTTCCCGGCTCAGACCGCCGGGCCCCAACGCCGACAGCCGGCGCTTGTTGGTCAAACTCGCCAGCGGATTGCGTTCGTCCAGGAACTGCGACAGCTGGGAGCTGCCGAAGAATTCCCGCACGGCCGCCGTGATCGGGCGGATGTTGATCAAGGTCTGGGGGGTGATGGCCTCGACATCCTGCGTCGTCATCCGTTCCCGGACCACCCGCTCCATCCGCGAGAGCCCGATGCGGATCTGGTTCTGGATCAACTCGCCGACCGTGCGGACCCGCCGGTTGCCGAAGTGGTCGATATCGTCGACCTCGACCGGAACTTCCGGCCCGCCGGTCGCGGTCATCGTGGAATCGCCTGCGCGCAAACGCAACAGGTACTCGATGATGGTGACGATGTCGTCCTCGGTCAGCACGCGCGGACCGCCCGTGCGGCCGCCGTGCACCCCGAGTTTCTTGTTGATCTTGTACCGGCCGACCGCGCCGAGGTCGTAGCGGTTGTCCCGGAAGAACAGGTTTTCCAGCAGATTCTGCGCCGATTCCTTGGTCGGCGGCTCGCCCGGACGCAGCTTGCGGTGGATGTCGAGCAGCGCCTCGTCGGTGCCCGCGGTGTTGTCCTTGGCCAATGAGGTGGTCATGATCTCGGAGAATCCGAAGCGTTCGGCGATCCGTTCGCTGCTCCAGCCCAGCGCCTTGAGCAGCACGGTGACCGGCTGGCGACGCTTGCGATCGATACGCACACCGACGGTGTCGCGCTTGTCGACGTCGAATTCCAGCCACGCACCACGCGACGGAATCACCCGCGCCGAGTACAGCGTCTTCTCCGTGCCCTTGTCGATGGACTCGTCGAAATACACACCCGGCGAACGCACCAACTGCGACACCACCACACGCTCGGTGCCGTTGACGACGAAGGTGCCCTTGTCGGTCATCATCGGGAAATCACCCATGAAGACCGTCTGCGACTTGATCTCACCGGTGTTGTTGTTGATGAACTCCGCGGTCACGAACAGCGGTGCCGCGTAGGTCATGTCCTTGTCCTTGCACTCCTCGATCGAGGCCTTCACCTCTTCGAAGCGCGGATCGGAGAGGGTGAGCGACATGGTTTCGGAGAAGTCCTCGATGGGGCTGACCTCGGCCAGCACCTCGGCGAGCCCGCCGATCGGGTCGTCACCGCGCGCGGCCGCGCGCCGCTGCCATTCGGGCGCTCCGACCAGCCAGGCGAACGAGTCGGTCTGAACCTCGAGCAGCCCCGGAATCTCCAGGGGCTCGGTGAGTTTCGCGAACGAGAGTCGTTTCGAGATTGTCAAGGCGCGTCCTTCCAGCACCGCGCGCGGGCACGACATGGGTGACCGGCACGAGATCTGCTTGTCCTGTAGGGGCTGTATGCACAAATCCGCACCGGATGTCGTCCGAACATGCCTCGGCCGAACCGATGGTCAGCGACACGCAGATTGCATCGCTGTCCACGGCTGTTTCGTATTTCGAGAGTTGGCGGGCATCCGGGCTGCGGGAGGTCCCAAAGTACACCGCAAATAGAAGGTTGTCGAGAGCGCGACAAGAATAAGACACCGCATTATCGGTGTCTTCCCACTTCAATAATGGCAGCCGTATATGCGATTCGTCAAGTCGATTGTTCTCAGGGCCGGCGTGTCGCGGCGGTCATTTCACGCTTCCCGCCGTCAGGCCCGCGACCAGCCGCTTCTCGATGAGGACGAACAGCACGACCACCGGCACGATCCCGACGGTGGAGATGGCGAACACGTACTGCCAGGCGGTGTCGTATTGACCGACGAATTTCGTCAGTGCCACCGCGAGCGGCTGATTTTCCGGCGTGGTCAGTACCACCAGGCTCGCGGCGAATTCGTTCCAGCAGGAGACGAAGACGAAAATCGTCGCGGTGACAATTCCGGGCCATACCAGCGGTAGGCTGATTCGCAGCAGAATATGCGGCCGGGACAGTCCGTCGAGTTGCGCGGCTTCCTCGATCTGCACCGGAACCGAGGCGAAGAAGCTGTGCAGGATCCACACCGCGAACGAGAGGTTGAACGCCGCGTTCACCAGAATCATCGCGAACCAGGTGTCGTTGATGCCGACGGCGAAGAACTCCCGGATCAGACCCGTCACCAGCACCGCCGGCTGCAGCATCTGGTTGATCAGGACCGCGCCGAGAAAGGCGGTTCTTCCCGGAAAGTGCCGTCGCGCAGTGTAATACGCGGCCGGCACGGCCACGGCCAGCACCAGCAGCGTCGCGAGCACCGAGATGGCGAGCGTGCTGACGATATTGAACGGCAGTGGCGTTTCCGGGGTATGCCACATATCGGCGTAATTTCCGGGCCGCCACCGATGCGGCAGATAGGCCGGCGGGATGCGCAGGATCTCCGACCGGGGTTTCAGCGATCCGAGCACCATCACGAGGTACGGGACGAGAAACACAGCGGCGATCACCACGCCGACCACGGTCAGCCCCCAGCGCCGCTTCGGTTTCCGCGCGGTGCGCTCGCGGGTGGTCATGCGCCGGTGTCCGCGGTAGGCCGGACCAGTTTCACGTAGACCGCGATGATCACGGCGATCAGCGCGAAGTTCAGCACACTCATCGCGGCGGCGGTGGCCAGTTGCTGATTCTGCCGAATCAGCTTGTAGGTCAACGTGGTTGTGGTGTCGGCGGAGAATCCGGCGATACTGCCCGTCAGCACCTGCAGAATCGGCAGCGAATTGAAGACGTTGATGATGTTGACGACGGTGGCGACCGCGATCGCCGGACGTAGCTGCGGCAGCGTCAGATATCGGTAGCGTTGCCACGCCGACGCGCCGTCCACGCGGCCCGCCTCGCCCACTTCGTCCGGAATCGATTGCAGCCCGGCCAGAATCGTATAGGTGGTGAACGGAATCGACACGAAGACCGCGACCGCGATCGCCACCGCGAAGCCCGGCCCCGGCTCCTTGGTGAACCCGAAACCACGATCGAGCACCCCGATATCGACCAGGAGACGGTTGGCGAGGCCGACCTCCGGATCCAGCAGATAGGCGAAGACGCTCGTGGTCATGACCACCGAGGCCGCCCACGGCACCAGGATCGCCAGCCGGATCAGGGTACGGCCGGGAAAGTCGAGAGCGAGAAACTGCGCCAACGCCGCCGAGAACACCAGGGTGATCAGCACGACGGCGACCACCCAGACGACGGTGTGGGCGAGGACGCTGCCGAGTTCCTCGATGCCGAACAGCCGGCGGAAGTTGGCCGTCCCGGCGAAGCCGCGATCGCGCCCGTAAGGGCTGAGATCGCGGGTGCTGGTCCAGAGCATGTATCCGGCGGGAAACGCCACCACGGCGGCGATCAGGATGATCACCGGGCCGATCCACGGCAGGGCGCGGATCGCGGATCCCGCGCGGCCGCGTGGACTGCTCATGCTGCCGCCCGCGCGATGCGGCGCAGGACCTCCGCCGGGTCCGCGCCCTGGGCCACCGTGCCCATCTGCTGCCGGATCGCGCCCTGGACCGCGGCCCATTTCGGATCGGCGGAGGGATAGAAGCGGGCGACCGGCAGGGTGGCGGCGAAGGTTTCGGTCACCGGATCGTGGGCGAGTGCGCGAGCGCCGGAGGCGGTGATCGGGATGAAGTGCTCCGCCCGCACGAATTCCGGGTAGACCGCGGGCGAATAGAAATAGTTCAGGAACTGCCGGATCGCGGCCTGCTTGTTGCCGTGTTTGCGGAATGCCATCAGGTGGTCGGCGACGCCGAGCGTCACGGGCGCACCGGTTTTCGTCGGCGAGGGTGCGGTGGCGTAGCGCAGCGCCGGATTCTGCCGGTCGATCATGCCCAGCACCGGCGGCAGGCCTTCGATCATGCCGATCCGGCCCTGGACGAACGCATTGATCACGTCCTTGCGATCGGTGGAGCCCGGATTCGGCTGGGTGTCGCCCGCCGCGGCCAGGTCCGACATCGCTTGCACCCCTTCCCGGTTGGCGTCGGTGTCGACGGTGAGGGTCGCGCCGTCGGACCAGCTGCCGCCGGCGCCGAAGGTCCAGATCGACGTCTCGCCCTGCGCCTCCTCGCTGCCCAGCGGCAGGCCGTAACCGGAGATCCCGCCGCCGAGGGCCTGGATGCGATGCGCGTCCTCCCGCAATTCGGACCAGGTCCGTGGCGGGGCGGCGATGCCGGCGCGGGCGAACAGATCCGTGTTGTAGAACAGCGTGCGCGTCGAGGCGAACAGCGGTAGCGCCCACTGGGTTCCGTCGATGGAGGCGTTGCGGGCGAATCCGGGATCGATGTCGTGCAGCACCGCCGGATCGGCGATATCGGTTGCCGGATAGAGCATGTCGTCGGTCGCGTACGCGGAGTAGGCGTCGATCCCGAGAATGTCAGGTGTGGTCGTCACCGCCTGGAGATCAGTGCGCACCACCTCGTTGATCGCATCCCACGATTCGACCTGAAGGTGGATCGTGATCTGCGGATTCCGGTCGCGAAAGCCCGCGATGATCGCAGTCCATTCCGCGCGGGTCGCGTCGCTGTAGGCGGGCACCAGCAGCGCCAGGGCGTTGGGGTCGGAATCGTCGGTGCTGCGGCCACGGAAGCCGCAGGCGGCAACGGCCACCGACAGCACGACGAGAAGCGCGGCGATCGCGAACGCACCGCGCGGCCGACCGGACACCAGCGTCAACCTTCCCCTTCGTACAACCGTCACCCGCGGCATTCGCAAGGCATCGGCGGATGCCGGAGGGTAGGCACCGGTCCGGCTCGTCCGAATCTAACCGGGGCGGTGGTCGCGCGGGACGATTCGCGGGAAAGTCGGTGTGGGAAGGTCGGCGCAGATAGGTCGGTGCAGAGCACAGTTGACATGATCGAATCGCGGTCCGATTCTGAGACCGTGCCGCCCTCCACCGAGAGCTCGGATCGCACGCATCCGCCCCGGCCCCACCTGGCCGCCGAGGTGGCCACTCAACCCGACGATTGGGCGTGGGCCGCGGCGGTCGCGGCGGAGCACCGCACGCTGTTGCCGCGCCCCGGTGAGCGGGTGGCGGTCGTCGGCTGCGGCACCTCCTACTTCATGGCCTGCGCGATCGCCGAACTCCGGGAATCGGCCGGACACGGTCTCACCGACGCGTGGCCGGCGAGCGCGGTGCGCGGCGGCCGTGATTACGACTGCTATCTGGTGATCTGCCGTTCCGGTACCACCACCGAGGTGGTCGACGCGATGCGGGCGATGCCTGCCAGGGTGGCGCGCACCGTGATCTGCTCCAGTACGGGGACGCCGGTCCTCGAGCTCGCCGAGCCGATCCTCATCGACGCGGTCGACGAGCGTTCGGTGGTCCAAACACGCTTCGCGACAACGGCTCTCGCGATACTTCGATGGCATCTGGGGCAGGATCTGGCACCGGCGATCGACCAGGCGCGCGCCGTGCTGGCCGAGGCCGCCGAATCGAGTGTGCCGGCCGCGCTGCGGCATGCGGAGCAGATCACCTTCGTGGGAACGGGTTTCGCCGCGGCGCTGGCCGACGAGGCGGGGTTGAAATTGCGGGAATCGTGCCGGGCCTGGGCCGAAGGGTATCTCGCGACCGAATACCGGCACGGTCCCATCAGTATCGCGGCACCCGGTCGTGCGGTGTGGGCGCTGGGACCCCTCGCCGCCGGGCTGCGTGACGACATCGCCGCTACCGGAGCACATCTCGAACATCGCGATATCGACCCGATGGCCGAACTCGTGCGCGTGCATCGGCTGTGCCTGCTGCGGTCCGCGGATCTGGGGCTGGATCCCGACCATCCGCGCGGGCTGCGGCGATCGGTGATCCTGCGATGACCGAAGCGGGGGAACTCGATGCGGTCCTCGCCATGGATGTCGGCGGTACCACGATCAAGGCCGAGATCAGCGACTCTCGCGGCCGGGTCGCGGCCGCCGCGACGGTGCTCACCCCGCATGGTGAGCGGGCCTTCGACGCCATGGCCGCGCTGGGCGACCGCTTGCTGGCCGAGATCTCCTCCGACACGCGGGCCGGCCTGCGTCGCGGGGCGATCGCACTGCCGGGCATCGTGGACGCGGCACGGTCACTGGCGGTGTTCAGCGGCAATATCGGCTGGCGGGATGTGCTGGTGGGCAACCGTTTCCGAGACCGGTGGGGATTTCCGGTGCTGATCGAACACGATGTGACGCTGGCCGGCTGGGCGGAGTGGCGCCTGGGCGCCGGGTGCGGCGCCGACGATGTCCTTGTGGTGAATCTCGGCACCGGAATCAGCGGGGCACTGGTCGTCGCAGGGCGGCTCGTGCGCGGAGGCGCCGGGCAGGCCGGTGAATACGGGCATATTCCGGTGCGGCGCGACGGGCGACGCTGCTCCTGCGGAAATATCGGGTGTGTGGAAACCGTGGCCTCGGGGCCGGCCGTCGCACGGGCCTACCGCGAGCGCACCGGTCGCGACATCGACAGCGCCGAAGCCGTTTTCGCGGCGTTGCCGGGCGACGCGGACGCACGAGCGGTGATCGACGACGCGCTCGACGCACTGGCCGATGGTCTGGTCGGGGTCGTGCACGCGGTCTGCCCGCGGCGCATCGTGATCGGTGGCGGGCTGGCGGGCGCCGGGCCGGTGCTGATCGAGGGACTGCGCGCGCGTCTGGACCGGCTGGTGCGCGTGGCGCCGGTTCCACAGGTCGTCACGGGTGCGTTCGGTGTGCGGGCCGGGCTGGTGGGCGCGGCCCGGTACGCCCGGCTGGGGGTCCTCGAATGACCGATGAGCAGCCGGTGCTTCGCGGCCGCGTGGTCACCTCGGCCGGGGTCGTCGACGATGCGGTGCTCGAGGTGTCCGACGGCCGCATCGAGGCGGTGCGGCCCCTCGCGCAATGGACGTTCGGCAATCGAGGCGCCGAACCGCCGCCGCATCGGGGGACATTGCTGCCCGGTCTGGTCGACATCCACAACCACGGCGGCTTCGGCCACCGATTCGACACCACCGATCCCGAACAGGCGCGCGCGGCGGCGCGCTATCACCATCGGCAGGGGGCGACGACGGTGCTGGCGAGCATCGTGACCGCCGCGCCCGACACGATGGTGGCCCAGGTCGCGGCGCTGCGCGAGGTGGCCGCGGACGGTGAGATCGCCGGAATTCACGTCGAAGGACCGTTTCTTTCCGCACAGCGGTGTGGTGCGCAGGATCCCCGCTACCTCCTCGACCCCGATCCCGAACTGATCCGGCGGCTGCTCGCTGCCGCGGACGGACAGCTGCGCGTGATGACGCTGGCGCCCGAACGCCCCGGATTCCGCGCCGCCGCGCAGCAGCTCGCCGAACACGGCGTGGTGGTGGCGCTCGGCCATACCGACGCCGGTTACGAACTGTTCCGAGAAGCGTTGGCGCCCAACGGCTCCGGTACCCTCGTCACACACCTCGCCAATACGATGGCACCGCTGCACCATCGCGCGCCGGGCGCGGTCGCCGCCGCGCTGGTGAGCGCTGCCGCCGGTGATGTGGTGGTCGAAGTTATCGGAGACGGCGTGCACCTCGAATCCGGCTTCGGTGCACTGGTTTTCGTGACGGCTCGGCACCGCGTGGCGCTGGTGACCGATGCCATGCAGGCGGCCGGTCTGCCCGACGGAGACTACCGTCTCGGCCCGCAGGCGGTCCGCGTGGAAGCGGGAGTGGCGCGGGTGCCCAGCGGCGCCCTGGCCGGAGGTACCGCGACGCAATTGCAGTGCCTGCGCTGGGCGGTGTACGAATGCGGTGTGGATCTGGTCGACGCGGTGCGCGCGGCGGCGACCACGCCCGCGGCCGCGATCGGCGCGACGGCCGTCGGTGATCTGCGGCCCGGAATGTTCGCCGATGTGCTGGTGGTGGATTCGGATCTGGAGTTGCGTGCGGTGCTGCGGCGAGGACAGTGGTTGAGGTGATCCTCACCGTGACGCTGAACCCGGCCTACGACATGACCTATCGCGTCGAGAACTTCGAATCCGGGCGGGCGCATCGGGTTTCGTCGGTCGAGCAGCGCGTCGGCGGTCAGGGCATCAATGTCTCCCGCGTGCTGAATCAGATCGGGAAATATTCGCGCGCAACCGGTTTCGCCGATCACATGTTCTCCGCCGCCGCCGAACGGGAACTGCCGGTGGACTTCGTGCACGCGCTGCCGTGGGTGCGGCGCACGGTCGTGATCAGCGACAGTCACGACGGCTCGGCGACCTCGCTGTGGGAGCCGGGGGCACGTCTCACCGATCTCGATGCGGTGGATCAACTGCTGGTGCGAGTGAGGGGACTGGCCGGTGAGGCCGGCGGCATCGTCGTCTCCGGATCGCTACCGGGCGGCGTACGCGCGTCGCTGCCCGCCGACCTGGCCCGCATCGGGATCGACGCCGGAGTTCCGGTGATCTGCGATGTGGACGGGCTCGCCCTCGCGGCCGCCGCCCGGGTGCCGGGCGTGATCCTCATGCCGGACCTCGAGGAACTCGCGGGCCTGACCGGGACGCACCCGGTCACGACCGAGGAGGTGGCCGCGGCGGCCGCCGCGCTGGTGGGCGCCGGCGCCGCAGCGGTGATCGTGACCCGGGGCCCGGACGGCATGGTCGCGGTGACACCGGACGGCGCGTGGTCGGCCGCTCTGCCCGAGCCGTTGTCCGGCAATCCGATCGGTGCCGGTGATGCCGCGGTCGCCGCCGTGATCGCCGGGCTGGCCGGACCCGACCGGCCGGAGTGGCCCGCGATACTCGCCGACGCGGTCGCCACCTCGGCGGCCGCGGTGGTGATGGCCGTGGCCGGCGAGATCGACCTGTCGCTGCGGCAGCGGATGCTCGCGGAGGTCGTGGTCGAGAAGCTCGCCGATCCGCACGGCGACTGCTGACACTGCCGGGCTCGGCGCACGGATTTCGCCGCGCCGCGCATATGCGGAGGCCGGGGTGGCGCAGAGCGGTACATTGCGAACGGGCTTTGTCGTTGTCCGCGCGCCGTGGGATGTTCGGTGCCCGGATCGCCGAAACAGAGGATCGCCGAAACAGAGGATCGTCGAACCGGAGTTCCGGAAGAGGTGAGCTGATGCCCGACCCCGCACCAGACCCCGCTGCCGCCCCCGAGCCGGTCCCCGACACCGGCACCGACTCGAGCCCTGGCCGCGCCCCCGAGTCCGCTCCCGACCCGGTCGCCGCACCGCCGGCCGACGACGTATCGGTCTACCGGATGCCCTTCCCGGTCCGCGCGGCGCAGGTACTCGCGCTCGGTCTGGCCGCGGTCGGCGTCGGCTGCACCGTCACCGCAGGCTGGTTGTCCGGCTCGCACGTCGCACTGATCACCGGGCTGTCGTTCGTCGCGAGCTGGGTGTTGGGCGCGGTCGCCCTGGCCTTCGGCGCCGTGGGCGCGAGCATCCGGATCGCCGCGGTCCTCCTCGCGGTGCTCAACGCACTGTGGACGGTGCCCTCGATCGTCGTGGGCCGCCCGCCCGGCTGGCTGGGGCCCGTGGTCTCGGTACTGGTCGCCGGGTTGCTGCTGCGACGTTCGGCCCGCGACTGGTTCGAACCCTAGGGCCGACGCGTCGATCAGGAGGCGGCGGCGGTGGCGTGCGCGGGGGTCCGGCTCGAACCCGCGGACCGCACCGCGAGCAGTTCGGCCGCGATCGCCACGGCATGTTCCATCGGGGTGCGGGCGCCGACGTCGAAGCCCGCCGGGGCGTGCAGCCGGGACAGTGTCTCGGCGCCGAATCCGCCGGCCTGCAACGCCTCGAGCCGATGGTCGTGTACCGAATGCGAGCCGAGCGCGCCCAGATAGCCCAGCTCGGGTAGCCGCAGCGCGATGGTGAGCAGGGGGATCTCGAACTTCGGGTCCTGGGTCGCGGCGACGATTGCGGTGGTGCGGTCGATGGCCCCCGCGCCGGCCTGGGCGTTCAGATAGCGGTGTGGCCAGTCCACCACCACCACCTCTGCGCCCGGGAACGACGCGGGAACAGCGAAGGCCTCGCGCGGATCGCAGATGGTCACGCGATAGCCGAGCAGCCGGGCCTGCGTCGTCAACGCGGCCGCGAAGGTGTTGGCGCCGAAGATGATCAGCCGCGGGGGCGCGGTGTGGGAGGAGACGAACACATCCGATTCCGGCAGTGACACCAGCTCGGTGTTGTGCCGGCGGTCGGTGACCAGATGCTGGCCGATCACCTCCGGATCGCTGTGCCACACGACGGTGAACACCGTGACCGGCTTGTGCCGCGCGATATCCCCGGCCACCGCGGCGAATTCCGGAAAGTCGTTGCGCGAGAACGGTTCTACGAACACGTCGATGGTCCCGCATTCCGCGCTCACCTCGAATCCGGAGGTCGCGTCGAAGCGCCGCAGCTCCCGGTGGCCGGTGCGCGCGGCCTCCACCGCGGCCTCGTAGACGGCCGCCTCGTAGCAGCCGTCGGAGACCGATCCGTGCACGCCGCCGTCGGGGTCGACGAGCATCGCCGAGCCCACCGGTAACGGGGAGCTTCCGAAGGTGCGGACCAGGGTTGCCAGGCCGCCCGTGCGGCCGCTGTGCCAGACCCGTAGCAGGTCCTCGACGATGTCACGCATCACATGCTCCCGATCAGCGTGCGCGAGTGGGCGGGCCCGCCGGTCGCAGCGTCCCGTCGCCAGATCGTCACACGTGAGGGCCACGATAACCGCTCCGGTGCGTGTCGTCGTGTCGGCGATGGGAATTCCCCGACGGGCACCGACCGGCGGGCGAATCCGGTTGTGACATAGCACAACCGAATAACCGACCGGGTTGTACCGTCAGGCGAACAAGCCGCGAACGAACGGCAACGAATCGACCAGTGAGGCGTTCACCGTGCCGCTGTGGTCGGTGGGATAGACCCGGAAGGTCAGCGGCTGCCGGTTGGCGGTCAGAACCCCCGCGTAGCGCAGTGTCTCCGGGGTGATCACGTCGGTGTCGCGCAGACCCTGCCCCATGAAAATCGGCCTGTCGTAACCGGTTTCGGGCAAGCCGAGGTAGCCGGCCAGCAAACCGTGCAGATTCGGAATCTGCGACAACGGGCGGGTGAACAGATCGCCGATCACCACGCCGGCGGCGGCCAGATCGTCCCCGAGGGGCGTGAGACATTCGTCCTTCGCGCGGTCGAGCCAGTTCCGGCCGGAGTCGTTCAGGAACGATTCGATGCCGAGCTCCGGGAATGTGGTGCGCAGGCCGTTCAGGATGTAGAGAACGTATCCGGTGGTGTGCGGGCTCAGCTTCACCGGCGGAACGCCCGGGCCCAGCGGCATCAGGATGTCCTCGATGTAGGCCGGTACGCCGGTGCCGACACCGCCCCGGTAATCGAGGTCGGGCCCGCCGAACTCGGTGGCGTAGCGCGCGGTGAACATCGCCGCGCCGCCGCCCTGCGACTGGCCGATCACGACCCATTTGCGCGACAGCTGCGAGTAGTGGCCGACGGCCGCCCGCACGGCGTCGACCACGTTGTGCGCCTCGACGACGCCGTTGAGGTACGGGTGATCGCCGGGGGTGCCGAGGCCGGCGTAGTCGGCGGCCACGATCGCATAGCCCTGCTTCAGCCAGGTGCCCAGATAGGCCCAGTCCCGCTCCACGGCGCCGGGGCCGGCGATGCTGTAGGCGCAACTGTCGCCGAGGCCGACCGTGCCGTGCGCCCAGGCGACGACCGGCCAGCCGCCGGCCGGGGCGGGTCCCGGCGGGAAGTACACCGCGGCGCTCGCGACCGTCGGCTGGTTCCCGACCGTGCTCGTCGTATAGAGAATGCGCTGGGAATCCACGGAGCCGGGCAGCGTCGCCGCCGCCGACAGTGGCTCCACCGACTGCACCGCCGGCGTGTCCGCCGCGGCGCCGGGCGCCTCGATCACGGCGGCCGTCACGGCCAGTGCCAGGGAGCAGGCGACGCCCGCGACCGCCGTCCACAGTGTGCGCATCGTGTTCCTTTCCGGGTTCCGGTGCCGACCCCCGGGGCACGACGATCAGTGTCGCAGCCGGTCGGCCGAGCCGTTGAGGTATGTCCGAATCGTACGGAGCCGGGAGTGGCGCGGCGCACACCGAGGGCCGCCGCCCGCCCTTGTGAAGGTCCTCACACTCGGCAATGCGTGCTCCGGAATCGTCGCGGTGGTAAGGCTCACTGAAACAGTACGAGCGTTACGTAAAACCGCATGTCAGGCCTACTCGCCAGTAGAAGTTCGGCGTGCAATTAACAGGCAAATTTTGCAGACTTAGCAAACACCCCCGCAAAGCTAGCGGAGATTCACACTTGCAACAGGTAGACGGCGATTTTTAGTTGTGCCATCGTGTGGAAGTACACCCGATGGGCATAGCAACCCTGCAAATTGCCGCTCCAGCAGAGTCTGGACATCGCGACCCGTAGTCGGCGCGGATGTTCGGCGAGCGGGGCAACCGAGACCGAACGAAGAAGTGGAGTCATCAGATGTCGAACGTCGGCACCCCGAAGACCGCTGCGGAGATCCAGAAGGACTGGGACACCAACCCGCGCTGGAAGGGCATCACCCGCGAGTACACGGCCGAGCAGGTCGTGCAGCTGCAGGGCAATGTCGTCGAGGAGCACACGCTTGCCCGCCGGGGTGCGGAGCTGCTGTGGGAGGGCGTCAACGCCGAAGGCGAGTACATCCACTCGCTCGGCGCTCTGACCGGTAACCAGGCCGTGCAGGCCGTGCGTGCCGGCCTGAAGGCCATCTACCTGTCCGGTTGGCAGGTCGCCGGTGACGCGAACCTCTCCGGCCACACCTACCCCGACCAGTCGCTGTACCCGGCCAACTCGGTGCCGTCGGTCGTGCGCCGCATCAACAACGCGCTGCTGCGCGCCGACGAGATCGCCAAGGTCGAGGGCGACACCTCGGTCGACAACTGGGTCGTGCCGATCGTGGCCGACGGTGAGGCCGGCTTCGGTGGCGCGCTGAACGTCTACGAGCTGCAGAAGGCCATGATCGCCGCGGGTGCCGCCGGTACCCACTGGGAGGACCAGCTGGCGTCGGAGAAGAAGTGCGGCCACCTCGGTGGCAAGGTGCTGATCCCCACCCAGCAGCACATCCGCACCCTGACCTCGGCTCGCCTGGCCGCCGACGTCGCCGGCGTCCCGACCGTCGTCATCGCCCGCACCGATGCCGAGGCCGCCACCCTGATCACCTCCGACGTCGACGAGCGCGACCGTCCGTTCATCACCGGTGAGCGCACCGCCGAGGGCTTCTACCACGTCAAGAACGGCATCGAGCCCAGCATCGCGCGTGCCAAGGCCTACGCCCCCTACTCCGACCTGATCTGGATGGAGACCGGTATTCCGGACCTGGAGGTCGCCCGCAAGTTCGCCGAGGGCGTCAAGTCCGAGTTCCCGGACCAGCTGCTGGCCTACAACTGCTCGCCGTCCTTCAACTGGAAGGCGCACCTGGACGACGCCACCATCGCGAAGTTCCAGCGCGAGCTGGCGGCGATGGGCTTCAAGTTCCAGTTCATCACCCTGGCGGGCTTCCACTCGCTCAACTACGCGGCCTTCGACCTGGCCTACGGCTACGCCCGCGAGGGTATGACCGCCTTCGTCGACCTGCAGGAGCGCGAGTTCAAGGCCGCCGCCGAGCGTGGCTTCACCGCCATCAAGCACCAGCGTGAGGTCGGTGCCGGCTACTTCGACACCATCGCCACCACCGTGGACCCGAACACCTCGACGGCGGCCCTGAAGGGCTCCACCGAAGAGGGCCAGTTCCACTGAGCTACGCAGTCGCCCCTTTCGGGCGACGGTGACGTGAGTCGGCGGCGGCAGCTGTCGCCGCCGACTTCGCACCACCCGACATGGGCCCTTCTGCAACGAGGACCCGCAGCCCTTCCCGTCGAACAGCCCCGGCGGGGAGGGCTTTTCCCTTAGACCACCCCGCTGACGACGTACCCCACCAAAATTCGATACGAGACAACTGATTTCGTAAGAACATGGGTAACTCATCGGGTACACCCAGAACCGGTTTGGCACCCGACGCAACAACGGATGCACGACTACCGCGGCACCCAGCCGCCCGCAAAAATTCCGGAGAGGCGGAACAGTGAGCAGCAGCGAGAAGATTCAACGCGTCGGAGTCATCGGCGCCGGACAGATGGGCGCCGGAATCGCCGAGGTCTGCGCCCGGGCGCATGTCGATGTGCTCGTGTTCGAACAGACCCGGGAACTGGCCGCCGCCGGCCGCGCCCGCATCCTGCGATCCCTGGATCGCGGTGTGAGCAGCGGCAAGATCACCGAGCGCGAGCGCGAACAGGCCGCCTGGCGGCTGCGGTTCACCTCCGACCTCGGTGACTTCGCCGACCGGCAGCTGGTCGTCGAGGCCGTCGTGGAGAGCGAAGACGTCAAGACCGCGATCTTCAGCGAACTCGACAAGGTCGTCACCGACCCCGACGCCGTGCTGGCCTCCAACACATCCTCGATTCCGATCATGAAGATCGCCGTCGCCACCAACAACCCCGAGCGGGTCGTGGGCATGCACTTCTTCAACCCGGTGCCGGTGCTGCCGCTCGTCGAACTCGTGACCACCCTCAAGACCAGTGAAGCCGTGTCCGCGCGCGCCGAAGCCTTCGCGGGTGAGGTCCTCGGCAAGCAGGTCGTGCGCTCCGCCGACCGCTCCGGCTTCGTCGTCAACGCGCTGCTCGTGCCGTACCTGCTCTCGGCCATCCGCATGGTCGAATCCGGTTTCGCCACCAAGGAAGACGTCGACAAGGCGATGGTGCTCGGCTGCGCCCACCCCATGGGCCCGCTCGCCCTGACCGACCTGGTGGGCCTCGACACGGTGAAGTCGATCGCCGACTCCATGTACGCCGAATTCAAGGAGCCGCTCTACTCGGCGCCGCCGCTGCTGATGCGCATGGTGGAGGCCGGGCTGCTCGGAAAGAAGACGGGGGCGGGCTTCTACCAGTACAACCGGGGGTAAGCCGCAGTTTTCGGCCTCGCTCCCGCTCGGCGTGTTCGCGGCCCCCAGGGCTCGCCGTTCGGGCACCGCTGCTGGCTCCTTCGTCGCCTGCGCAGCGGCACTACCCGAACGGCGGGCCGGCCGCGAACGCTCGCTCGTACGCCTCGCTCCGTGCTGGGTGGCGAGGGAGGTGTCCTCCGGTTCCTGTTGCTGATCGAAGGACGCGAGCGGCGCGGATCCGATATCCCCATCCACAACTTCATCCACACACCGGCTGTACCCACCGCCTCGCACGGCGGGTATCACCGTTACCGGGCATAAGCTGCAGTGAGGTCCTCGACCGCAGCTCGAAAGGGAGTCCCGCTCATGGTCAACGTCACCGACGGTTTCGGATCGAGCATCCTGGGTTACCCGCGGATCGGTCCGCACCGGGAGCTCAAGCGTGCACTGGAGTCCTACTGGCACGGCACCCTCTCGCGCGAGGAGTTGCTCGCGGTGGGGCGCGACATCCAGGACACCCAGTTCTCCGAGCTCGCCGCGACGGGACTGACCCAGGTACCCGGTAACACCTTCTCCTTCTACGACCACATCCTCGACAACGCGCTGCTGTTCGGCGCGGTGCCGAAGCGGTTCGAGCCCTATCGCGAGGAACTGCATCCGCTCGACTTCTACTTCCTGATGGCGCGCGGGCGGCCGGATCTGCCGCCGCTGGAGCTGGTCCGCCTGTTCGGCACCAACTACCACTACCGTCAGCCCGAACTCGACGCCGATACCGAATTCTCGCTGCATCCCGAAGCCTTGCTGGAGGAGTGGGATCGGGCGATGGACCGCGGTATCGAACTGCGGCCGGTGGTGCTGGGACCGTTGTCGCTGCTGCTGCTGTCGAAGGCCGGGCAGGTGCCGGGCGAGACCGAATTCGACAAGCTGACCCTGCTGGACAAGCTGCTGCCGGTCTACGAACAGCTGCTCGAGATCCTGGCCAAGCGCGGTTCCACCTGTGTGCAGTTCGACGAGCCGTGCTTCACCAGTGAGCGCACCCCGGAGGAACTGGCCGCGTTCGAGCGCGCCTACCAGCGACTGTCGACGTCCGCGCTGCGTCCGCGCATCCTCGTCACCGGCCAGTACGGCGATTTCGGTGAGGCCGTGCGGATTCTGGCCGGTACCGCGGTGGAGGCGATCGGGCTCGACCTGGCCAGCCACCGCATCCGGCCCGAGGAACTCGCCGAGATTCCCGGAATCCGGCGCAAGCGGCTCTACGCCGGCGTGATCAGCGGCACCAACGTCTGGCGTGCCGACCGGCTGGTCACCCTCGAATACCTCAACGCGCTGTCGAAGGTGTGCCCGGACCTCGTCGTGTCCACCGGGACCACGTTGCTGCACGTGCCCTACGACCTGCTGGTCGAATACGACATCGAGGGCAACGTCGCCGACCGCCTCGCTTTCGCGAAACAGAAAGTGCTCGAGGTGGTTTCGCTGGCGAAGGCACTGACCGAAGCGCATCGGGGCGGGGAAGGGGGCGAGACCGCGGCGAAGTGGGCCAAGCGGCCGACCTCGGTGCACTTCAAGCAGAAACATGCTGTGCGGCAACGGGTTTACGCGGTGACGCCGCAGATGCGTGAGCGCGAACCGTACGAGGTGCGCGCGAAGGCGCAGCGGGAGCGGCTGAATCTGCCGCTGGTTCCGGCGACCACGCTCGGCTCCTTCCCGCAGACCGACGCGGTGCGCCAGGCCCGCTACGACCTGGGCGAAGGCCGGTTGTCCTACGAGGAGTACCGCAAGCGGATCGAGGCCGAGATCGAGTCGACCATCCGCCTGCAGGAGGACATCGGCCTCGATGTGCTCGTGCACGGGGAGCACGAACGCAACGACATGATCCAGTACTTCGCCGAACTGCTCGACGGTTTCGCGACCACCCACTTCGGCTGGGTGCAGGTCTACGGCTCGCGGTGTGTGCGGCCGCCGATCATCTACGGTGACGTGTCGCGGCCGAAGCCGATGTCGGTGGAGTGGATCACCTACGCGCAGTCGCTCACCGACAAACCGGTGAAGGGCATCGTGACCGGTCCGGTGACGATGGTGGCCCGCTCGTTCGTGCGCCAGGACCAGCCGCTGTACGAGACCGCCGATCAGGTGGCGCTCGCGATCCGCGACGAACTGGCCGATCTCGAGAAGGCCGGCGTGGCGATCATCCAGGTCGACGAACCGGCGGTGCGCGAGCTGCTGCCGCTGCGGCCGGACGGGCGCACCGAATATCTGCGCTGGGCGGTCAACGCGTTCCGGCTGGCGACCTCCGGGGTGCGGCCCGACACCCAGATCCACACCCACATCGCGTATTCGGCCCGCTCCGAAATCGTGCGTGCCATCGAGGAACTCGACGCCGACGTGACCGCCATCGTCGCGACCCGCTCGCTGGAATGGGTGCTCAAGGCGCTGACCGAGGATGTCGAGGAAGGGCACGGCCTGAGCCACGGCGTGGGCCCGGGTGTGTACGAGAGCCGTTCGGCGCGGATTCCGGATATCGACGAGATCGACGAATTGCTCACCGCCGCAGCCGAAGCCGTCACGCCGCAGCGGCTGTGGGCGAATCCGGACGGCGGTTTGAAGACCCGCCACTACTGGCAGCTGGACCCGTCGCTGCGCAATATGGTCGCCGCGGCCCGCCGGGTGCGTCGCCGGGCGGAAGCGGCCGAACACAACCCCGCCGCCGAATAGGTCCCTGCCCGAACAGGTTCTGCCGCTGCGCAATCCGCATCGCCCGGGTGGTTCGCCACCCGGGCGATCGCGTCCGCGGGCAACCGCGGCGCCCGGAGCCCGGGCGAAATTCACAGCCGTTGCCGAGGATTCGCTCGCCCGGAGTGCGTTAGCCTACGACTACTGTTTCGAGATCAGGAGAACCGCTCATGGGTATGTTCGACCAGCTCAAGGATGCCGCCGGCAAGGCGGCCGACCTGGCGGCCAAGAATGCCGACAAACTCGACCCGGTGATCGACAAGGTCGGCGATCTGGTCGACAAGCAGACCGGCGGCAAGTTCGAGAAGCAGGTCGACGCCGCGCAGCAGGCGGCGAAGAAGGCACTGCACGAGCAGACCGGGAAGTAGTCCACGCACAGGTGGTACACGGGCGAAGGCCACGCCCGGCTCCGCGCCGGACGTGGCCTTCGTGCTGTGCGAATCAGTGCCGGCCGAACAGCAGGGCCATCAGAGTCGCCATCGTGTCATCGGCCTTCTGGGTGCGGTCGAAGGTCGTCAGGGCGAGCAGCGACGGGAAGCGCTGCCGCGCGACGGCGTGGGCGTAGGTGAATTCGCGCAGTCCGTCGGGGCCGTGGATGCGGCCGAAGCCGGAGTCGCCGACACCGCCGAAGGGCAGTGAGGGAATCTGCGGGAACGTGAAAACCGCGTTGACGCTGACCATTCCGGTGCGCAGCCGGTCGGCCAGTTCCCGCCCGCGCGCCTTCGAGTACACCGCCGCGGACAGGCCGTACCGGCTGTCGTTGGCGCGGGCGACCGCGGTATCCATATCGGGTACCTTCGCGACGGTCAGGGTGGGCCCGAAGGTTTCCTCGGTCACCGCCGGGGCGTCCTCGGGCACGTCGACCAGCACGGTCGGCTGCACCACCTGCCCGACGATGGAGTCGACGCCGCCGGTCAGCGCCCGCCCGCCGCGCGCGACGGCGTCCTCGATGTGGCGGCGGATCACGTCGAGCTGCTTGGGCATCGTGATGGGGCCGATCTTGGCGCCCGGATCATTGCCCGCGCGTTGCTGTTTCGCCTTCGTCACCAGGGTCTCGAGGAAGCTGTCGTAGACGCGCTCGTGCACGTAGACCCGTTCGGTGCCGATACAGGACTGGCCGGCATTGGCCATTCCGGCCCACAGCGCGGCGTCGGCCGCGGCGTTCAGATCGGCGTCGGCGTCGACCAGCAGCACATCCTTGCCGCCGCATTCGGCGACCAGCGGCGTGAGGCTCTCGGCGCAGGCGGCCATCACCTTCTTGGCCGTCGCCGTGGAGCCGGTGAAGGCGATCTTGTCCACGCCCGAACGGCACAGCGCCGCACCGGTCGCCCCCTCGCCCGTAACGAGTTGCAGCACAGGTTGTTCCGGCACGATCTCGGCGAACATGTCGACCAGCCAGCGACCGACGCCGGGAGAGTATTCGCTGGGTTTGAACACCACGGCATTACCCGCCGCCAGCGCGTAGACGATCGAACCCAGCGGCGTGAACACCGGGTAGTTCCAGGGGCCGATCACGCCGATGACGCCGAGCGGCTTGTACTCCACCGACGCCGCCTGATTGATCGTGAGCAGCCCCACCCGGGCGCTCCTGCGGCCCAGCACCTTCGGCGCGTTGCGGCCCGCCCACTTCAGATGGTCGAGACTCAGCGCCACCTCCAGCGCGGCATCGGAGTACGGCTTGCCGGTCTCGTCGTGCATCACCGCGGCCAGCTGCCGCATCCGCCGGGCCAGCAGTCCCGCGAATCCGGCCAGGCGCCGGGCCCGTTCGGCGTAGCCGAGGGCCGACCACCATGCGTATGCCGTGCGGGCGCGGGCGACCGCCGCCTCGATATCGGCCTCGGTGTGGATGGGGTAGGTGCCCACCACGTCGCCGGTGCCGGGATCGCGCACATCGAAGGTGGCATGCGTGTCGATCTCACCGATCTCGTTCACGGTCGTCATCGGGTGGCCTCCTTGGTAGCGGTGCCGGTGCTGGACGACGGGGTGCGGCCGCGGATCAGATCGGCCGCCTTCTCACCGATCATGACGGTCGGTGCGTTGGTGTTGCCGCGGACGATGCGGGGCATGACCGACGCGTCGACCACGCGCAGACCGCTGACGCCGTGCACGCGCAGTTCGGGATCGACCACCGCCGCCTCACCGTTGCCCATGGCGCAGGTGCCGACCGGGTGGAAGAGGGTCTGGGTCCAGCGTGCGATGTGGGCGCGCCAGCCGTCCTCGTCGATGTCTTCGGCGTGTTCGGGCAGGTAGGAGCGATCGAGGTGGGCGGCCAGCGGCTGCTGCCGCGCGATCTCGAGCAGTTGCCGGCAGCCCGCGAGCAGGGCGTCCGCATCGCGCGGGTCGGAGAAGTAGGCCGGATCGATCTCCGGCTTCCACATCGGGTCGGCCGACCGCAACCGCAGCCGGCCGCGGCTGTGCACGTCGACCAGCGTCGGCCCGGCGGTGAACATCGGAGCGATGTTCTCGTGAAAACCGTTGTCGTAGAAGGCCGTCGGGGCGACGTGGTACTGGATGTCGGGCCCTTCGAGTCCCTCGCGGGTGCGTACGAATCCGCCGCCCTCGCCGACATTGGAGGTCAGCGGCCCGCGGCCGAGTGCCTGCCACTGCGCGAGCCGGAACGGGGTCTCGAAATCGGCGAGATCGGAGACGCCGCGGGTGCGCCACAGGATCGGGGTGACCGGATGGTCGTGCAGATTCTCGCCGACGCCGGGCAGGTCCACCACCACATCGATGCCGAGTTCGCGCAGATGCGCCGCGGGCCCGATGCCGGAGAGCATGAGCAGCTGCGGCGAATTGACCGCACCGCCGGACAGCAGCACCTCGGCCTCGGCGTGCACGGTGTGCTCGCTGCCGTGGCGGCGATAGGTGACGCCGAGCGCGCGGTTCCCGTCCAGCACCAGCGCGGTGGCGTGCGCCTCGGTCCGCACGGTCAGATTCGGCCGGTCCAGTGCCGGGCGCAGATAGCCGTCGGCGGTGGACCAGCGGCGGCCGTGGCGATGGGTGACCTGGTAGCGGCCCACGCCCTCCTGCGTCGCGCCGTTGAAATCGTCGGTGCGCGGTATGCCCGCGGCCACGGCGGCGGCGATCCAGGCATCGGTCAGTTCGTGGGTGAAGCGGCGGTTCTCGACGTGCAGCGGGCCGTCGGTGCCGTGATACGGCGAACGCAGGCCGGTATTGGTCTCCGACCGCAGGAAATAGGGCAGGACGTCCTCGTAGCTCCAGCCGACCGCGCCGAAGTCGCGCCGCCAGGCGTCGTAGTCGGCGCGGTTGCCGCGGATGAAGATCATCGCGTTCATCGACGAACAGCCGCCCAGCGCCTTCATCCGCGGCCAGTACGCGCGCTGACCGCCGAGATGCTTCTGCGGTGTGGTCTCGTAGCGCCAATCCCATTGGGTGCGAATCAGTTTGCCCCACGCCGCGGGTATCTTGATCTCGTCGGCCCGGTCGTCGGGACCGGCCTCCAGCAGCAGGACCGAGATCTGAGGATCCTCGGTGAGGCGGTGGGCGAGGACGCAACCCGCGCTCCCCGCTCCGATGATGATGTAGTCGAACGATTCACGGTCGGGCACGCGAAGACCTCCAGCACGGTTACCGAACACCGACACGGATCCGGCCGGGCCGACCTGCGGTTATAGCGGCAGGGACCGTCCCGGACCCGGTTCCAGAGTCGACCTTACGCTGTGTGGGGCGGCCGGGAGCGGAGTTCGGCGGTCGCGAATCGGGGCCGGCCGCGGCGGGTCCGGCTGCCGAGCGCACGCAGTGTCGTGTCGCCACCGAATAGCAAGATGCACAGGCGATTACAGAGCTCTTCCGCGCATGTCGACCGGGTCGTGACCCCGAGACCTGTCCGCCGTGCTGCGGCCGGCTCCTGAGCCGGCCTTCTCGGCGTGCGCGAGGGTGGGCGGGTCCGGACCACGGCACGTAGGATTCGGCCGGACCCGCGAACCGGCCCGGGTGGCGTCGCCGCCCGGCGCGCATGCGGTCGGGCGGAGATACCGGCGAACGGCAGGAGGGCCGTGATGGGTGGTTCGTTCCCCCGGGGTGGCAGGCGACGGATCGCTCGGTGCGGCCGGGGCGGTGCGAACGGGCCCGCCGGTGTCGCGAGTGTGGGCGTTCTCGCCACGGTGTGGATCGGTGCTGCGGCCGTGCTTCCGTACGCGCTCGCTCCGGTGCACGCCGAGGCGCCCGGTTGCCCGGCCTCGTCGGTGGAACAACTGCTGCCCGCCACGGCTCCGCTGCTGGATTTCGCGGAGAACCTCGGCTACGACGCGCAAGGCAACCTCTGGGTATCGCGCGTCTTTCGTAATGTGGTGCAGCGCTACGACTCCGGTGGGCGGGTGACCGCGGAGGTGCCGGTGGATGCGCCCGGTGCGATCCGGCTCGGGCCCGACGGTGCGCTGTACGTGGTCTTCGGTGACTCGTCGGCCGGACTGCTGCCCGGCGCGCATTCCTCCGGCGTCGTCCGGTTCGATCCCGGCGCCGACCGTCCGGTGCCGCAGGTCTACGTGTCCGGTCTCGGCATGGCCAACGGCGCGACGTTCGACGGCGCGGGCACCCTGTACGTCGCCGATACCGCGCACGGTGTGGTGAAGGTGCGGCCCGGCGGCTCCGTCGACGCCGACTGGACCGCGCGCGCCGCGGCATCCGGGGTGAACGGCATTGTGCTGCAGGGTGATTCGCTCTACGCGACGCTTTATCAGAGTCTCGACGGCCGCGTCGTCCGCATCCCCGTCGACGCTCCGCAGGCGCAGACGACCGTCGCCTCGGTGACCGTCGGTGCGCTCCCGCTGACCGCCCTGCCCGACGATCTCACCGTGGGTCCGGACGGCATGCTCTACGTCGCGACCACGACCGGCCGCGTGGTCCGCGTCGACCCGAACACCGGCGGGGTCTGCACGGTCGCCGACCTGGGTGTGCCGGCCACCTCGGTCTCGAAGGTCCCCGCCGACGATCGCGCGCTGCTGGTCACCACGGGCGTGGGGAGTGTGCTTCGTGTGGTCCTCGGCGCGTGAGGTTCGTCGTGCCGGTGTGTCTTTGACCGGATGCCGGCCCGCGTGACCGGCGCGAGTCGTCGACGACCGCGGCCGCACCGGTGGCTACAGCATCGGGGCGAGGGCACGTAGACCGGCGACGAGCTGCTCGGCCGAGGGCGCGGACTTCGGGTCCAGCAGCCACTGGACGAGCAGGCCGTCGAGCAGCGTCCAGAGCAGCACCCCGATCGGGCCGCCATCGTCCTCGATATCCCTGTCGGGCAACAACATTCGAGTCAGCGCGACCTTCCCCTCGCGCTGTTTGGCCGTGATGTCGGCCTTCACCTCACCGGAATGCAACGCCTGCGCGAGACTCTCGATATTGGCCGCCCACAGCGCACGCTGCTCGGTGAAGGTGGCGGTGAGGCGGCCGAGGAAGGTGAGCAGCCGCTGCGCCGGTTGCGGTTCGCTGCTCTCGGCGAGCACGTCGAGGATCTGCTGTACGGCCTCGGCGGACGATTCGATCATGGCCTGCGTGAGCAGGGCGTCGCGGGTGCCGAAGTGGTAGTTGATCGCGGCCAGGTTGCTGCCCGAGGCGGCGACGATATCGCGCACCGTGGTCCGGGCATAGCCGCGTTCGGCCAGGCAGTGTTTGGCCGCTGAGAGCAGATCCTCACGTGTTCCCACGTCGGCAGGGTAGCAAGCGCTCGCTGACGTATGTTTCAAACATATGTTTGTGACAATTGTTTGAAACGGATGTATGGTTCTCGGTGTGATCTCCGAATCGTCCGAGAGGTGCCAGATGGTCACGCAACGTCCGATATCGCCCTTCGAGTCGGGTTACTTCCAGGAACACGCCACCTTCGGTTCCGTGCCGGTCGGCGGGATGGCGCTGTTCATCGGGTCGACCGTGGAAGGAGAATTCGACACCGACCTGCTGCGCACGGTGCTGGCCGAACTGGCCGCCGAGCATCCGCTGCTCAGCTGTCGCCGAGTCGACGACGCCGGGGTGCCGGTGCTTCGTCATGTCGAGGGCTACCGCCCCGCGGTCACCGAAAGTCCCGGTGGCGACATCGAATACGTCGATTTCGTCAACCAGCCGCAACCGTGGGACGACGGCTTGTTCTTCGCGCGGGTGTTCCGCGAGGACGACCGGACCCGCGTCGTGCTCGTCGTCCATCACGGAATCACCGACGGCCGTTCGTCTTTCGCGCTGCTGGACGAGATGTGGCGGCGCTATACCGCGCATCGCCGGGGCGCGCCGATGCCGGTGCACGCGAATCACGAACTGCCGCAAGCGGTGGACGAGCGCCTCGCCGCGGTCGTCTCCGAGGCGGAGGTCGGCGAATTGCTCGCGGCGATGCGCACGATCATCGGTGAGCCGCCCGCGCGCTTGCCGCGCGACGGCACCGCGGGCTCGGGGCGCGGTCTGTTCGTCGCCGAGCGGATCGAGCTGGAACCGGAGGTGACCGCGGCCTTCGCCGCCGCGGCGCGCTCGGCCGGAATCGGGGTGAACGCCTTGCTGAGCGGGTGTGCGCTGGTCGCGGTCCGGGCCGAACTGGGCGGCGTCGGCGCACTGCCGATGGTCTGCGGTTATGCCGCCGACATGCGGGCCGCCCTGGATCCGTGGCTGCCCGACGAAACGGTGCTCAACTGCGCCTCGGGCTGGGGCACGCTACTGGCGGTGGCCGAATCCGCCGATCCGTTCGACCTGGGCAGGGTGGTACATGCCGACGTCCGCGCGGCCCTGGAGCGTCACGACCCCGCGCGTCTGGCTTTGGCGGGCAGATATATTCGCGACGAGGCGACTGCCCGGATGCTCGCGGAACAGCCCAGTATCGCGCTGTCGAACATCGGCCGGGTGCCGGACCACATCGTCCCCGCCGGGGTGCGGCTGGTGCGCGACAGCCTGCTCGCCATGGGGCCCGGGATGCCACCCAAGCTGACCGCGTTCACCCTGGGCGACCGGTTGACGGTGCAGGTCGAATACGACACCAACGATCACAGCCGTGCCCAGATGGGCCGGGTGCGCCGCAATCTCGCGGAGTTGCTGCACCGTACCGCCGGCCGCGGGGGAGCGTTGTCCCCTGATCGCGCGGGAGCATTGTCCGCCGACAGCCCGGCTGCGTCGTCCGCCGGCCGCGCGGCAGTGTCGTCCATCGATCGCCCGGCAGTGTCGCCCGCCGACCGCGGGGCTGCGTCGTCCGCCGGCGGCTCGGCACCGCTCTCCGCCGACGGCACAGCACCGCCCTCCGGCGACGACGCCGAGCGCGCGGACGCCGGCGTCGCCGCGAAATTCACATGGTGGCGGCGTCGATGACGAACCGGTACCGCACATCGCTGGCGACCACGCGCTCGTAGGCCTCGTCGATGCGGTCGGCGGAGATGACCTCGATTTCCGCGCCGATCCCGTGTTCGGCGCAGAAGTTCAGCATCTCCTGGGTTTGCGGGATGCCGCCGATGTTCGAGCCGGCCAGCGACCGGCGGTTGCCGGTGAGAGTGAAGGGGCGCACCGCGAGGGGCTGGTCGGGCAGGCCGAGGATCACCATGGTGCCGTCGAGGTTCAGCAGGCGCATATAGGTGTCGATCGGCAGATCGGCGGAGACGGTGTTGAGGATCAGGTCGAACCGGTTGCGCAGGTCGCGGAAGATCTGGCGGTCGGTGGTGGCGTAGTAGTGGTGCGCGCCGAAACGCCGGCCGTCGTCCTCTTTGCTCAGCGAATGGCTCAGTACCGTCACCTCGGCGCCCATCGCGGCGGCGATCTTCACTCCGACATGGCCCAGCCCACCCATGCCGATGATCGCCACCTGCTTGCCCGGGCCCGCGTTCCAGTGCCGCAGCGGTGAGTACAGCGTGATGCCCGCGCACAGCAGCGGCGCGGCCTCGTCGAGCCCGATGCCCTCCGGAATGCCGACCACGAAGCCCTCGGTCACCACCACCTGGGTCGAATAGCCACCCAGGGTGTAGCCGCCGGCCTGGATCTCCTCCGGGACGGTGCCGTTGTAGGTCATCGTGGCGCCACGCACGCAGTACTGCTGCTCACCGGCCAGGCACGGCTCGCACTGCCCACACGAATCGACCATGCAGCCCACGCCGACCCGGTCGCCGACCGCGAACTTGGTCACCTCCGGGCCGACCGCGGCGACCAGGCCGGCGATCTCGTGGCCCGGGACGCAGGGGTACCTGGTGCCGTGCCACTCGTTGCGGGCGGTGTGGATGTCGGAGTGGCAGATGCCGGCGTACTTGATGTCGATCAGCACGTCGTGCGGGCCGAGTGCGCGGCGTTCGATGGTGGTCTTGGCGAACCCGCCGTCGGGCGCGGAAACGGAATACGCGGCAGCTGTGGTCATGCGTTCATGCCTACCCCCGCATGGTTACCTATGCAAACCACACAGCCCCGGCGACCCGCCGGTCGGATGTGCTCGGTGGGCTCGGGCCGATATCGGATGCTGATCCGGTGGCGATCGTGCTGGCGTTGATATCGATGTGTTCGACGCTGGCAGGCGGGTTGGTGGCCGCGCGCATCGGGGAGCGCAAGCGGCTGATCCTCGGCCTGGCCGCCGGAATCATGCTCGGTGTGGTCGCCTTCGACCTGATTCCCGATGCCCTGGGCGAATCCGATCGGGTCGTCTCGGGTGTGCCCGGTGTACTCGTGGCGGCCGTGATCGGCTTCTTCACCATTCACATCATCGAACGCGAGATGGCGATCCACGTCGGGCACGAACAGGACTTCGGCCGCCACACCCACGACTTCCCCTCGGTCGGACTGGTCGCCACCGGCGGATTGATCTTCCACAGCATGCTCGACGGTTTGAGCATCGGCGTCGGGTTCCAGACCGGAACGGCGCTGGGCATCTCGGTCGCGATCGCGGTGATCTCGCACGACTTCGCCGACGGATTCAACGCCTTCACCATTCCCACGCTGTACGGCAATGCGCGGCGGCGGGCGCTGACCCTGCTGGGCTTGGACGCGCTGGCACCGGTGGCGGGCGCGATCATCGGCACGGTGATCCGGGTGCCGCCCGACGTCGCGGGCCTGTATCTGGGATATTTCGCCGGATTCCTGCTGTATCTGGCGACGAGTGACATTCTGCCGGAAGCACATTCGGGCCGGCCGTCGCGCACCGTGCTGTTCTGCACGATCGCGGGCGCCGCGCTGATGTTCGCGGTGGCGGCATTGCAGGACTGATACCGGGCGCCGCGCCGATTTGATACACATAAAAGCACAAACTCCGCCAGCCCACCCCGGGCATGCAGAATCGGGAGCGGCGATGGACGAGCAGCATTCGGGCCGGCAATCGCGTCCGGCTCGCGGCGGGTGGCCGTCGACGGTCGCCTTCGTGCTCGTCATGGCCCTGGTCGGCGCGGCGTTCCTGGGTTACCGCGGGGATCTGCCGCGCTGGGCGGTGCCCGCGGGCCACTCCACCTCGGCGCTGTTCGGTCCGCCCGTGCCGCCGATGGATCCCACGGCGGTGGCCTCGGCGGTGGAACCCGAACTGGTGAACATCAACGTGTCGATCCGGCCCAGCGGGATGGGCGCGGCCGGATCGGGCATCGTGCTCAGTCCCGACGGCGAGATCCTGACCAGCCACCACGTGGTCAAGGGCGCGGAGACCATCACGGTCGGCGATCTCGGCAACGGCGGGCACTATCCGGCGACGGTGCTCGGCTACGACTCCGACGCCGATATCGCCCTGCTGTCGCTGAGCGGGGCGGCGGCGCTGTCGGTGGCGCGCATCGGCAGCTCCGCCGGGGTCCGGGTCGGCGATCAGGCGCTGGCGATCGGCAATGCGGGCGGAACCGGTTCCCCGACCGCGACACCGGGCACGGTCACCGCGCTGGATGCCTCGATCGTGGCGCGCGATACCGCCGATCTGTCGCGCAAGGCGTTGATCGGCATGATCGAGGTCGCCGCGCCGGTGGTCTCCGGGCAGTCCGGTGGCGCACTGGTCGACCGGTCCGGCGCGGTGATCGGTGTGGTGACCGCCGCCTCGGGAGAACTGTCCCGGCAGCAGGGTCAGGCCAGCGGATACGCGGTGCCGATCGATCGGGCGTTGAGTGTGGTGCGCCAGATCCGCACCGGCATTCCGACCGATACGGTCCACGTCGGCCCGACCGCGACCCTCGGCGTCCTGACCTCCGATGCCAAACCCACCGGCGCCCGGGTGGACGTGGCGATCTACGGGCTGCCGGCCTTCACGGCCGGACTGAATTCCGGCGAGGTGATCGTCGCGGTCGACGACGCCCCGGTCACCTCGGCGCAGACGCTCAAGGCAGCGCTGAACGTGCGCCGGCCGGACGAGGTGATCCGGCTGGATCTGGTCGAGCCGGACGGCGCGCACCGCACGCTCGCGGTGGCGCTGGCCGCCGGCCCGCCCAACTGATCAGAACAGCGAGAGCCAGTAGTCCTGGAAGCGCAGGAAAACCAGCAGCAGCACGATCGCGTAGTAGACCACCACGATCGTCCACCGCCACTGCGCGACGATGCCCATGATCCCGCGGGCCCCGCCCCACAGCTGATCGGTGACCACGGCCAGGCAGATCGGCGTGAACGTCCACACCACCATGCAGTACGGGCACAGCGCGCCGATGCGGTAGAGGCTCTGGAAGATCAGCCAGAAGACGAAGCCCATCCCGGCGATCAGGCCGATCCACAGTCCGCCCCAGAACCAGCGCGGCAGGGCGACACCGGCCACGGCGAGCACCGCGATGGTGACCGCCACCGAGAATCCCGTCACACCGATGATCGGATTCGGGAATCCGAACACCGACGCCTGATGGGTCGCCATCACCGAACCGCAGGACAGGATCGGATTGATGCTGCACGACGGCCGGTAGGACGGATCCTTCAGGAGTTTGAAGTCTTCGATCGTCAACGTCACCGCGGCCAGCCAGCCCAGCAGGGTGCCGAGCAGGAGTAGCCACGCTGGACGGGGCGGGACGGTGATCACTTGGCCGCGGCCTCGATCACCGGGCGCAGGCCGTCCGGCTGCATCAGCTGCTGCGAGCTGGTGATCTGCTTACCGTTCACGTACACCGTCGGCGTGGACTTGATGCCGCTGTTGAGTACGTCCTTGGTGGTCTTCTGCACGTACTTGTCGTACTTGTCCGACGTGATGCACTCGGCCACGGCCGGGTCGGTGTATCCGGCGGCCTGGGCGATCTGCACCAGCTTCTCGTCGGGCAGGCCGGTGCCGCCCTCCGGCGGCTGCTGGTCGTACATGGTGCTCAGCCACGGCAGGAATTTGGTGGGGTCGGAGCCGGCGACGCAGTAGGCGGCGTTGGCCGCGCGCGAGGAGTAGCGGGTGCCGCCCGACGACTGGTCCAGGAAGGCGATGATGTTGTAGCGCACGCTGGCCGTGCCGGCGTTCACCGCATCCTCGATGGCCTTGGCGTTGGCGCTTTCGAACATCTTGCAGGCCGGGCACTGCAGGTCGGCGACGACGCGGATGTCGACCTTGGCGCCGGGCTTGCCGATCTTGATCTCGCCCTGGTCGGTGATCGAGCCGGTGACCGCGTCGGGCGAGGCCGGCTGCGCGGTGACCGAGGGCACCGGCCCGGTGTCGTTCTTGTGGGACTGTTTGACGGCGATGCTGATGCCGATGGCCGCAATGAGCGCGATCAGCACGGCCGCGACACCCACCTGGATCAGGATCGTGCGCGTGCGATCTCCGCCTCGCATCGCCGTCAGCGAGTTCTTCCCACGCGGATTCTTGCTCACCTCGGAGTTCACCACGCCTTCCTGTGTTACGTGTCTGTGTGCGACATCGGTGTTGTGCGGCCGGCCGCCGCCTGCGATCGTACGGGCCGTCCGTCGCGCCGTCGTGCGGTGCCGCATCGTCCGCGGCCGCTCGCACCGGGCACACTCGGCACCACATGATTCCGGGTCAACCTGAGAGATCCCCGAGATTCGGGCCGAAATACGCGCGGTGGTGACCGGTGTCTCCGTGCGAAGCGGGCACCGTGCCGATCAGCTCGCGGCGAGCCGCGCCTTCTCGGTCTCGATGTCGAATTGCGGCGCGGGCCAGCTCAACTTCAGACCACCCAGTGCGTCGATGAGCAGTTCGGTGACGGCCAGCCGGGCGAACCACTTCCGGTCGGCCGGAACGACGTACCACGGTGCGTGGTCGGTATCGGTGCGATCCAGCACGTCCTGATAGGCCTGCCGATATTCCGGCCAGAGGGCGCGGTCGTCGATATCGCTCGGGTCGTACTTCCAGTATTTGTCGGAGCGTTCCAGCCGCTCGCCGAGCCGGCGCTTCTGTTCCTTCAGCGAGACGAACATCGCGACCTTGACGATCGTCGTGCCCGCGTCGGCGATCTCCCGTTCGAACTCGTTGATCTCGTCGTAGCGCGGCTCCCACACCGCGCGCGACACCAAATTCTGCACCCGCACCACGAGGACGTCCTCGTAATGCGAGCGGTCGAAGACGCCGATCTGACCGCCCACCGGCAGCCGGTTGCGGATTCGCCACAGATAGTGGTGGCGGCGTTCCTCCTCGGTGGGAACCCCGAAGGCGGCATGCCGCACCCCCTGCGGGTCGACCATGCCGATCACGTGCCGCACCACGCCGCCCTTCCCCGCGGTGTCCATGCCCTGCAGGATCAGCAGCAGGTTGCGATGGTCACCCGATCGGCCGTTCGCGAACAGCATCTCCTGCAGCTCCGACAGCACCTTGCCGCGTTCGGGCAGCAATTGCTCGCCGAGTTTCTTGTCGCCGGTGAATCCGGGCGTCGCGGAAGGGTCGTAGGAATCGAGCCGGACTCCGGCGGCTCGCAACGCGGTGGTGGCCGGTTCGGTCCACGGAGAATTCGCCATAACCGTCGAGTATGGTCGGCGGCCCCGACAGCCGGGAGGCGATCGTGCCGTGAGTCAGCCGATTCCGGCGAGTCTCGTCAGCTCTGCGGCGAATTCGGCGTCGTCGACCGGGGTCAGCACCAGTTCGGCGGCGGTGGTGAGCAGATAACGGCCGTCGCCGCTGATGTCGAGCCACGTGCGATGCCGCGTCGGCGGCGACATGGGATTGTCGGGTGCGACGGTGACGGTGATGAATCCGCGCGCGTCGACCGGCGCGCGCAGTGTGCGGCGGAAGCGGGCGGCGCCCGGATCCTGTGGTGTGCGGATATCGCCGCCGGGCCGGATGTCGGTCCCGGTGTCGAGCACCGCGTGCTGCGGTTCGCGCATCGGCCCGCATCGGCCCGCCGGCGCCGAGCCGATCGCGGCCACCAGTCGTTCGCCCAGCCCGCGCGCGTGGCAGACGGCGACCGTGACGGCGTCGGGCCGCGCGATCAGCAACGCCGCGTGCCGGTGGACGACGGCGGCGAAGGCGAGGATCAGTTCCGGCTCGTCCGGCGGCGTGGAACGCCGGCCGGAGACGGTGATCGTGGTGGCGTCCGGCCGGGTGCACAGCAGCAGCGCGGCGGTGAGATCGGGATCGGTGTTGCGCGCGTAGCGGGTGCGCAAACCCAGTGCGGCATATTCGGATTCGGTGCGCACGGTGGATTCCGGGATCATGTTCACCGGATAGGGGCGGCGGTCGAGATCGGTTTCGGTGGCCCAGACGTGGGCGAACTCGTCCGGCGTCAGCACCCACTTCACTACGGGTGACCCCCACCCGAATCCGGCCGGGGTGCGGGAAGGAAGCGCGGCACCCGATCGCCGGAGGCGGCCAGGGTGCTGTTGTAGCGGAAGGTCATGATGTCGCGGGCGTCGGCCAGGGCCGCGGCGGCGGCGACGTCGTGGGTCATCCGGCGGGCGCCGCCGTGCACCACCTCGGCCACCGGGTCGGGCAGCGGCACGTAGTTCCGCGGCGCGGGCAGCGCGTCCCGAATGGATTGCGCCGCTTCGGCATCGGCCTCCAGCAGCTGCCGCAGCCGGGTGCAGGCCTCGGCCGCGGCGGCGCCTCGTTCGACGAACGCCGCCGTCGCGGGTTCGGCCGCCGCGCGGGCTCGCCCGGACCAGCGGTCGAATTCGGCGTGCGTGGCCTCGGCGAAGGTCCGGAACGCCGCGGCGACGGCGTCGGCCTGCTGTTGCCAGGCCGCGGCCGCCTCACCGAGCGCGGCCGGATCCAGCGCCTCGTGCACCAGCTCCCACAGTTGCCGGTGGCTGTAGGAGCCGTATACCTCCCGATCCGCGACGAAGGGCGGGTCGACATGGGATGCGTCGGTCACCTCAGACTCCGGGCTCGGGCCGGATCAGCGCGAGCGCCGCGCGGTTGGCGGCCTCCGCCTCGTCGAAGTGTTTCCCAGCGGCCAGATAGGCGGCCTTGAACAGCAGTGCCGTCTGCTGGAACGAGAGGACGGTGTCGAGGAATTCGCCGCCCTTGCGGGAGAATCCGCGCGCCAGGGCCCGGCCGGAAGGAAGATCGCCGAAGCCGCGCACCGCGGTCGGTACGGCGCCGCCGCAGTGGGCGGCGTGGAGATCCTCGACGAGCCGGTCGCAGGCCGCCGCGAGATTGCGGGCGGTGTCCTCGGCGATCTCGAAGACCTCCGCTCCGGAACCTGTTGCCGCGGCGTACAACTCACGTGCCAGATGCTGACCGGTCTCCGGAATCGGCACCGCGTTGATCCCCTTCCGCCCGAGCGCTTCCCCTCGGCGAGCTTACCGGAGCAGCGGGCGCCCGGCGCATTGTGAATGCGCACATCGAGGAGGGCGAAAACTGTGTAAGTCACTGTGGCGCTACCCGTTTCGAAGTGCCGCCGGTGTCAGGCGGCCTGGGCCGCCCGGGCGCTGACGTACTGCAGCAGGCCGTGCACTTCCTGCTCGATATCCACCAGCCCGTATTCGGCGAACAGCTTCGGGAAGGTGTCGAGCTCGAATACGCGCAGCCCGCCCGCACCGCCGACCGCGGTCGACACCCGGCCCGCCCACCCCTGCGGGCGATGACTGGTGCTGATCGCGATGCGGCCGCCGGGCGCGAGCACCCGGATCATCTCGGCGGCGGCGGTCAGCGGATCCGGGATCAGATACAGCGCACCGAAACAGCAGACCGCGTCGAAGCTGTTGTCGGGGAAGGGAAGCCGGCGTGCGTCACCGCGGACGTAGCCTGCTCGCGGGCCGGAGTTGTCGGCGACGGCCTGTCGCAGCATCGGCACCGAGAAATCGATGCCCACCGCGTATCCGGTGCCGATATGTTCGCTCAGATAGTGGGTGAAATTGCCCGGCCCGCAAGCGATGTCGAGCACCCGGTCGCCCGCGCCGAGGCGCAACGTCCGCACCGCGTCACGACGATCGGCGTGCATGGTCCGCCCGGTGGCCAGCAGAAAACTGGTCGGCCGCCACGCCCGCTCGTAGAGCAGGGCGAAGACCGGATTGTTCATGGTGCGGCGTGCGAGATTCACCGAGTCATCCTCGCGTCGAGGTCGGGCACTGTCGAGATCCGACGCCGAGCACGAGCACGGCCGGTCCCTGATAATCCGCTTCGGGTTGCCGCATGATCGCCTTTCCGAGCTGCGCTTCGGTGTCCCGCGGCACTATAGCCGTGACAATGAGTAATAGGTAATATCGAGTGTGCCACCACTCACATCGGTGGGCAAATGCGCCGAGGGTGAGCACAACGCGGGCCGCGGCGAGCGGCAGGACGGTGAAGCCGATGGCACAGCACACCGACAATCTCGCGGAGGACTATGGCGACGGGCGCGAGCGCGTGGCCCAGCGGCTGCTTCGCTCGTCGGCGGAACACTTCTACGACGCCGATATCGATATCGATTGGGAGCAGCCGTGGCAGCCGGAACTTCCCGATCGGTCCGGTCGTCTACGCCGGCACCCTGCTGATCGAGGAGATCCTCGATCGCGGCCAGCGAGAAGCCATGGCCGACAGCACGGTTCAGCCGCACGTGCGGCAGTTGATGCGGATTCACGTGCTGGAGGAGGCGCGCCACATCGGCTTCGCCCGCGACGCGCTGGCGCGCGGAATGGCCCGGCGTTCGCGGTGGCAGCGGTTGCCGCATCAACTGCTGCTGGCCTACTTCGCGCTGGTGCTGTATCCGATGCTGATCAATCCGCAGGTCTATCGCGCGGTGGGCATCGATCCCCGGCGCGGATTCGCGGCCGCCTTCACCGGCCCGCAGTACCGGCGGACCATGAGCTTTCTGTCCGAGCCGATGCTGCGCTACTTCGACGAGGTCGGCATGCTCGACGGCGCGGCGGTGCACACGCTGTGGCGGCTGACCCGTTCACTGCCCGAAGATCTGTGAACGAGCCAGTGCCGCACGAGCCGGCGCCGCAGGCGTTTTCGTCCTTCAGGCCCGCTCGACCTCGATGGTCATCCCGGCTCGCCGCAGGCGATCGGTGAGGGGATCGCCCATGGCGGCGGCGGGCGTGAGAATGCCCGCCAGTTCCGGTAGTTCGTCGAAAGCCAGGCACAGTCCGGCCTCGCCCAGCATCACCGAGGTGGCCTGATAGCCCGGGTCGCCCTGTCCGGCGAAGGTGCAGACGTACCGTGCGCCGGAGGTGGTGTCGGCGAAGGTCTTCATGGTGAACCAGCCACTGCGGCGGGCCTGCTCGCCGGGACCGGTGCCCGGCTTCGGCAGGATCCGGTCCAGGAGCCGCCGCCCCACCGACACGCGGGAGAGCAGGGCGCCGGCGGTCATGCCGGCGACGATGCCGCCCGAGATTCCGGCGGCGACCAGCGGTGCCGCCGGTGAGCTTCCGGCGCTCATCACCTCGCGATACCGGAAATTCTTGCCGTATACCCAGCCCAGCAGGCCGTTGCTGCGCCGCACCACCTTGGTGTTGTGCGCGGCCATCACGAAGGTGGCGACCCAGCCGTCGAGGCTGGGGTCGATGGCCGAGGCGCGCGAGAGAGCCTGATCGGACTGGCGGCCCACATCGGGTTCCATCGACTTGTCGGGGCTCAGCGAATACGGGTGTGAGAGCACCGAACCCTTGGACGGATCGGTGGCGATGGCCTCCATCATCGCCCGCCCGGAGTCGATGGTGCCGCCGCTGGCGCCGCCCTTGAGCCAGGCCACCAGGGTGGTGTCGGTGAGCTCTCCGGTGTTGTCCTCGACCGAGCGCCGGTAGAGCCGGTACACGCTCAGATCGGACGGAATCGAGTCGTAGCCACAGGAATTCACGATCTTCGCGCCGGTTTCGGCGGCCCGCTCGCCGAACCGATCGATACATTCGCGGATGAACAGCGGCTCGCCGGTGAGATCCGCGTAGTGGGTGCCGGCATTCGCGCACGCCTGGGCCAGTGGCAGGCCGTACCGCAGATACGGGCCCACGGTGGTGACCACCACCTTGGTTCGGGCCGCCAGCGCGTCCAGCGCCGCCTGGTCGGAGGAATCGGCGACCAGCAGCGGCCAGATCGCCGCCGCGCCGCCGAGTTCGTCGCGCACGGCGGTGAGTTTCTCCGGCGAGCGGCCCGCGAGGGCGATGCGCGCATCCGCCGGTGCGGCCTCGGCCAGATACTGCGCGGTCAGCCGGCCGACGAACCCCGTCGCGCCGAACAGTACGAGGTCGAATTCCCTGTCGGTCATGCCCATCCCATTCTCGTGGTGGCCGAAGCGTGAGTGATCGAATTACTTTGTGCTGGTGCGTTTTCCGCCGGCGGCCTTGCGGGGCGCCGCGCGCTTCGCCGGTTTGCGCGGCAGGCCGCGCTGGGCCAGCCAGGCGTGGTGCTGCTTACCGAGTTCGGTCACCGGGGCATCGCCGTAGAGCCACTCGCGGGCGATCCGATGCCAGTTCGCGGTCGCTTCCAATTGGCCGAGTACCCCGAAGGTCAGGAAATCCGCGCGCCGTGAGAACAGATGTTCCGGCGGCAGATTCTGCTGCTTCATCCCGGCGTATTCACTCGCGCGCGGGTCGACCGCCAGGACGAAGGCGCCGCTGGCCAATTCGGGGGTGATGGTCAGATCCTGGTCGATCAGCGCCCACTCACACGCGGCGAGCACATACTCGAGGCAGTCCTCGGGGGTGATCTCCTCCGGCGAATCGATGATGCCGTGGTCGATCATCAACTGGCGCAGGTCTTCCGCACGTTCCTCGGCCGCCGCGCGAATGCAGGTGGCCTCGAATCGGACGTGCTCGGGATCCATCCGGTTGAACAGCCCGAAATCCAGGAACGCGACCCGCCCGTCCTCGCCGAGCAGCAGATTGCCCGGATGGGGGTCACCACAGAATTCGTTGAAGGTGAACAGCGAACCCACGTAGAAGCGGTAGATGATCTCGCCGACCCGGTCGCGTTCGGTCTCCGGCAACCGGCGGATCTCCTCGAACCCGCGACCGGGAAAATACTCGCTGACCAGCACGTGCGTGCTCGACAGCTCGGGCATCGTGGCCGGGACCACGATGAACGGATGGTCGGCGAACAGTTCCGCGACCTCGCGCTGGGTATGCGCCTCGGCCACGTAGTCCAGTTCGCTCTCGAGATTCAGCCGCAGTTCGTCCAGGACCGCCGGCGTCACCCACGGCATCGCCGACTGCAGGACGCGGCGGAACATCGCGAGATTCTTCAGATCGGCGCGCACGGCGGTATCGATGCCCGGATACTGCACCTTCACCGCGACCTCGCGCCCGTCGTGCAGCCGCGCCCGGTAGACCTGGCCGATGGAGGCGGCCGCGATCGGTTCGGTGTCGAACTCGGCGAACAACTCCTCGAGGGTGCGGCCGAAATCCTTCTCGATGACACCGCGCATGGTGTCGAAGGAGACCTTCGGCGCGCTGTCGCGCAGGACGGCCAGCCGGCGCTGGAATCGTTCCCGATGCTCCGGCGGCACCAGATCCAGATCCAGCACCGAGAGCATCTGGCCGAGCTTCATGGCGACGCCCTTCATGGTGCCCAGCACCATGACCATCTGCTCGGTGGCCCGGATCATCGATTCCTCGGCCATCCGCTCGCGCACCGCCTCGGAGCGTCCGCGCATGGAACGGCGGGTCTTCTGCGCCCGCAAGACGTTGCCGGCGACGGCCACACCCAGTTTCGTCCCCCGCGCCAGCCGCGACGTCGGCAGCTCTTTCGCCATTGATGACCTCCGTTGATGCCCCGCCTGGCCGGTCTTAGCGTAGCCAAGCACGAGCCGTCGGCCCAGAGACGGCGAGCACGGATTCCTTCGCGGGCGAATCAGCCCAGGTCGGCCTCGGGAAGTTGGTGGGGCACGGCGTTGAACTTCTCCGGCGAACCACCCGCGCGGACCATGCCCTCGATGGCGCTCCACACCATCATCGCCAGGTGGTCGAGCATGCGATCGGCCGACATCGAGCGGTTGCTGATCCACCAGTCGGTGGCCAGTTGCACACCGCCGACGATCACGTACGAATACAGCAGCACACCCTCGGTGTCGACGCCGCGGTCGAAGGCCTTGGTCTGCACCACCACCGAGACCACGTCCGCGAAGAGCTTCTCGAAGTCGGCGAGGCTGGACTTGTCGGTGGTCGAGCCGTTGCCCATGATGAACCGGTAGACGTCGATATCGGCCTCGACGGTGTGCACATAGGCGGCCAGCGTGTTGCGGACGAGCTGATATTCGTCGGCGTCATCGCTGATCGCCTCGTAGATCCGCGGCATCAGCGTGGTCTCGATGAACCGCTCCATGGTGGCGCGGGTCAGATCGGACTTGTCCGAGAAGTAGCGGTAGAGGACGGTTTTGGATACGCCGATCTCCGCGGCGATCTCGTCCATCCCGACATCGCCGCCGCGTTTGCGGATAGCGGCGAGGGTGCCGTCGACGAGTTCTTCCCTGCGGTCGATCTTGTGCTGATGCCAGCGTCGCTTGCGACCGTCCACCCGGCCGGGGCGCACCGCAGGGGTGTCGACGGCAGCGCTCGCGGCACGATGTGTGGTCATGCTCGAGGGGACTCCTGGATCCGGGGATATGGGCACCACCAGCTTAAGTCCTCCGCCGAGGTGATGTTCGGCGGTTCGCCGAGTGGGCCGGCTCTCGGCCCTTGGCCGTTGACCGGAGGCGGGGACGGGCGCGGGGTGAGCGGGCGCACGTCGGCCGTGCCGATATTCCGGCCAGAATGGGGATATGGAGCAATCTGCCGGCAGCGCCCCCGTCCTGGCGGAAGCGAACGCGTACCCCGAGACCCGGGCGGGAGTGGGAAATGCCACACGGCCCCCGGCCCGGGGCAAGCCCGAACCACCGTCGTCGTTCGCCGACCTGATGGACGAATCCGGGAAGAAACGCGATCTGCGCAAGATGAAGATGGTCGCGACCGGATTCCTGGCGGCGGCCACGGTCGTCTATCTGGTCTGTTGCTGGCTCGGCTCGCGCGATATCGGCGGCAGCTGGGTCGGTTACGTGCGCGCGGCCTCGGAGGCCGGCATGGTCGGCGCGCTGGCCGACTGGTTCGCGGTGACCGCGCTGTTCCGGCATCCGCTGGGCCTGCCGATTCCGCACACCGCGATCATCCGCAAGAAGAAAGATCAACTCGGCACCAGCCTGGGCGATTTCGTGCGCACCAATTTCCTCTCGCCCGACACCGTGGCGACGAAGGTGAATTCGGCGCAGATCTCGCTGCGCCTGGGGACGTGGATGGCCGATTCCGGGCACGCCGCGCGGGTGTCGGAGGAGTCGTCGACGATTCTGCGGGCGGTGATCGGCGCGTTGCGCGACTCCGATGTCGAGCAGGTCATCGACCAGACCATCGTCAAACGCATCGCCGAACCGCAGTGGGGGCCGCCGATCGGGCGGGTGCTCGCCGAACTGCTGGCCGAGAACCGGCAGGAGCCGCTGCTGGATCTGCTGGCCGAGCGCGCCCACCAGTGGGCACTGGCGAGTCAGGAGACCCTGGACCGGATCGTCATGCGCGATGCCCCGTCCTGGGCACCGAAATTCGCCAACATCCTGCTTTCGGAGAAGATCTACCGGGAATTGGTGGAATTCACCTGGAAGATTCGTTCGCAACCCGATCACGAGGTGCGTTTGGCGGCGAACCGATTTCTCGAGGATTTCGCTCGCGATCTGCAGTACGACGAGGCGATGATCGCCAAGGCCGAGCGGGTGAAGGCCGAGATCATGGGGCGGGAGGAAATAACCGGAATGGCGCGGGCGACCTGGCGCGCCGCCAAACGGATGATCCTGGAATCGGCCGACGATCCGGGCAGCACCTTGCGCCGCAAGATCTCGGAGAATGTGCAGCAGTTGGGACAGCGTCTGGTCGACGAACCCGAACTGACAAAACAAGTGGACGCTTGGGTTGAGCGCGGTGTGAGATATCTCGTCGCCAACTACGGTTCCGAGATCGCGGCCCTGATCAGCGACACGGTTGCCCGCTGGGATGCCGATGAGGCGAGTCGCAAGATCGAATTGCAGGCGGGGCGCGATCTGCAATTCATCCGGATCAACGGAACGGTGGTCGGATCACTCGCCGGCCTGGCGATTTACGCCGTATCGCATTTACTCTTCCCGGGCTTCTGACAGTCGCTGCCCGAAGTTTGCCGAAATAGTGCTAGCAAGGGTGCTTGCAAGAGTTAGCACCCTCATTTAGAATCGACCGTACAACCGCCGGAAGGTGAGCAGTGTGATGGCACAGGAACCAAAGGTTTCTGATCGGAACACGGGGGAAACCGCAGAGACGTCTGCGGTTCCCGGAGACCGGGTGGGTCGCGTAGCCAACGCGGCGCACGACATCGGAGGCTTCATCCGGGCGCAGCGGGAGGCCGCTCAGGTCTCGTTGCGTCAGCTCGCACAGCTGGCGGGGGTGAGCAATCCGTACCTGAGTCAGATCGAGCGCGGATTGCGCAACCCGTCCGCCGAGGTACTCACGCAGATCGCCAAGGGTCTGCGCGTGTCTTCGGAGGTCTTGTACGTCCGGGCCGGCTATCTCGAACAGAGGGAGCACAGTCCGGTCCGGGACGCACTGCTGGCCGATACCGACATCACGGAGCGGCAGAAGCAGGTGCTCCTGGACATCTACGAGTCGTTCCGCCGGGAAAACGGCGGGCACGACAACGGAGGGAACGTCTCGGAATCCGTTCAGGGGGAATCCGAGGGGGGCGTTCCAGGGGGGAGCAGGGGCGGTGTGCCCGAGGGCCCGATAGGCGGTGCACCCGAAAGCCCCGGAGACTCCGGTCTCGGGAACAAAGAGGTTCCGCACCATGCCACCGATGGCAGTACTACCGAAATCTCGCCACGCCAGGAGAACTGACAACCATGACCCAGCCCAACGTCACTGTGACCAAGCCGATCTACGCGACCGTCGGAGCCGGTGACGCGCTCTACGCGGCGGTCAACGACATCGTCGACCGCGTCCGCGACCGCGCCGCCACCGTCGATGTGAACTCCCGCGTCGAGGAGGCTCGCGAGCGCCTGTCGAATCTGCCGGCCGATGTGCAGGACCAGATCGAGACGCTGCGCGGCCGCCTGACCGGACTGCCCTCCGAACTGCCGGAAGACCTCGCCGAACTGCGCGAGAAGTTCACCCCGGAGGAGCTGCGCAAGCTGGTCGACCAGTACTACCGCCAGCTGGTGGATCTGTACTCGGACCTGGCCGTGCGCGGTGAGGAGACCGTCGATCGGCTGCGTTCCAACCCCGGCTTCGACGAGCGTTTCGACAAGGTCGAGAACATCTACACCGATGTCGTCACCCGGGCCGAGGACGTTCTGACCAAGGTGTCCGACCAGGCCCGTGGGTTTCTGGGCAAAGCGGCCGAGCAGGCCGACGAGGCCGCCGCGGTCGTCGACGCCGAGGTCGTCGCGGTGACCACCGAGGCTGCCGCCGAGGATCCCGCCCCGGCCAAGAAGGCCCCGGCGAAGAAGGCTCCCGCCAAGAAGGCGCCGGCCAAGACCACCACCACCGCCGCGAAGAAGACCACTCCGGCCAAGAAGTAATTCGGCCGCAGCAAAGACCGGCCGAGGGGTAATCCGGAACCGTCACGCGGATCCGGGTCGTACCGGATCCCGCAACGCCCGCATGCGCACTGCCGCATGCGGGCGTTGCTCCTATCATGGGTGCTGTGTACCAGCTGACGAGTGCAATCCTGTGGCTGCTCTGGCTCGCCGCGATGGCCGCGACCATCTTCGCGCTGGTGCATGCGATCCGGCAGCGCGCCGACGCGTTCACCGCCGTGGACAAGCTCACCAAACCCATCTGGGTCTCGATTCTCGCGGTCGCCCTCGGTTTCCTGCTGCTCGCCCGTACGCCGGTCGGGCTGCTGGGGATCGCCGCGGTGATCGCGACGGGGATCTATCTGGCCGATGTGCGGCCGAAGGTCGACGAAATTCAGCGCGGTCCGCGCTGGTGAACCGGTCCAACCCGCGCTTGCACTAGCAAGCACCCACTCCTTCGGGTTACTGTATCGATCAGTAACACACAAAGGAGTGTTCTCATGCAGGCAATGTTGCCCAGCACGGTGGCGGGGATCGTGGATCGTCTCCGCGGGCTGCCCGCTGCTCACCGCGCCGCACTGCGCACCCGGTCCTACGACCTGCCCGCACTGAATTCCCCGGCGGTGCCGTGTGAGGTGACCACGGTGACCGCGTCCGACGGCGCCCGGCTGCGCGTGCACAGCTACGGCCCCGCCGACGGTGAGGCGATCGTGCTGGCGCACGGCTGGACCTGCTGCATCGAATACTGGAATCCCCAGATCAACGCCTTCGCCGGCGAATACCGTGTGATCGCCTACGACCAGCGCGGCCACGGTGAGAGCGAATCGGGGACCGCGCCGCTGTCCACCGACCTGCTGGCCGACGATCTCGCGGCCGTCCTGGATGCGACGCTGCGTCCCGGTCAGCGTGCGGTCCTGGTGGGGCACAGCCTCGGCGGAATGACCATTCAGGCCTGGGCCGGCCGGTATCCGCGGCAGGTCGCCGAGCGGGCCGACGCGGTGGTGCTGGCCAATACCGCCTCCGGTGACCTGATCGCCGAGACCACCGTGGTGCCGCGCTTCAACCGCGGTCCGCTCGCGCTGCCGTTCCCGGTCGGCCGTCTCGGACTCGGCCTGCCGGTGGTGTTCCCGCCGATCGGGCCGGTGAAGTGGATCTTCCGCCGCCAGATCATGACTCTGGCCTCGACCGGCGAGCTGGTCGACTTCGCCCTGGCGATCGTGCGTTCGTGCCCGGCGCTGGTGCGTTCGCGCTTCGGTTTCCTGCTGGCCGAACTGGCCCTGCAGAGTTGCACCCGCTGCGTGACCGTGCCGACCACGGTGATCTCCGGGTCCGCGGACGATATGACGCCGCCGGTGCACTCGCAGCGCCTGGCCGAGGAACTGCGCTCGGTCGGCGCGTTCCGCAAGCTCGTCGAACTGCCGACCGGCCACCTCGGCAACGTCGAGGCATACGAGGCGTTCAACGATGAACTTTCCCAGGTACTGGCCGAGACGTATGCCTCGCCGCACTGCCGTGAAGCGACCGCTTAGTCGGCCTGGCAATCGTATGGCGAACTCGGCGTAGCGCTTCCGTGGCACCGGACGATAGAAGCGGTAGTGGGACGTTGCGCCGGCGGATGTGAATGCCGTTGGGCGGAGTGGGTATTCGGTCGATGTGGGGGTGTGGGCAGCGCTGAAGTGCGGCTTCGCCGGACAAAAGTGCGAAAACGGAAATTCTTCGCTGCTTGCACTAGCAAGCATCGTAGCTAGCGCGGTAACGTGCGGTAGGACACAAAGGAGTGCTCATGCTGGTGAACCTGCCCGCGGACGTTGCCGACCTCCGGACCGGCATCGGCGCGCTGACCGGCGGATATCGCGCGAGAATGCGTTCGCGTACCTACCGCACGGCCGAGTTGAACTGCGCGCCCGGCGCCGAGGTCCTCTCGGTCACGACCACCGACGGCGCCCGGCTGCGGGTCCACGCCTACGGCCCGGCCGACGGCGATGTGATCGTCTTCGTGCACGGCTGGTCCTGCTGCCTCGAATACTGGAACCCGCAGATCAACGCCTTCGCCCGCGACCACCGCGTGATCGCGTTCGACCAGCGCGGTCACGGCGCCAGCACCCTGGGAACGGGCCGGTTCGACGCCGAACAGCTGGCCGACGATCTGTGCGCCGTCCTGGATGCGGTGGTGCCGGCGGGACGGAAGGCCGTCCTGGTGGGACACAGCATGGGCGGCATCACGATTCAGGCCTGGGCCAAATTCCATCCGGAGCAGGTGGCGCAGCGCGCGAGCGCGGCCCTGCTGCTGACCACGACCGCGGGCGATATCGCCGCCGAAACGCGGGTTCTGCCGATCTTCAACGACATCGTCCCGGCCCCCGACTGGCTGGGACGTGCCCTGTTCGGCCAGCCCGTGCCGTTCCCGGCCGGCGCTCCGGTGCGCGGAATCTTCAAGGCGCGCATCATGAATCGGTACGCCACGCCCGACCAGGTGGACTTCGGGCTCTCGATCGTGCGCTCCTGCCGGCCGCTGGTGCGGGCGAAATACGCCCTGGCGCTGATCGAACTCGAAATCCACGGCGCCGCAGCGGATCTGTGCATCCCGACCAGTGTGGTGGCCGGGGCCTACGACAATCTGCTGCCGGAGAGCATGTCGCGCAAGATCGCCGACGAGCTCGCCGCGGCGGGCAATCTGGATCGCTATTCGGTCTTCGCCACCGGACATCTGGCGAATATCGAGGCGAGCGCGGAGTTCAACGCCGAACTGCGCCGATTGATCGAGGTCACTCGCTTCGGCCGCCGCGCGGTGGCGGGCTGAGCGCCCGCGACCGCCCGCCGGGGCTGGACGTACTCGCGGCGCGGGTGCATCCTGGTGACCCACGTTCGGATCGGGGAGTCGCCACAAGACCTGTCGTCGTGGAGCCGCTCAGCCGGCTCCGCGCGGCGAGGACGGCAACACGACGCTGAATCGTGTTGTCCGCCAAGGCCGGTCAAGGGCGCCCGGTCTTGGCCCGCCGCGCTACGAGCAGCCCCTCCTACGAAAAGACCACGGTGCGCCGCCCGTGCACCAGCACCCGCCCCTCCAGGTGCCAGCGCAGTCCGCGCGCGAGCACCACGCGTTCGATGTCGCGGCCCTGCCGGACCATGTCGCGCACGGTGTCGGCATGATCGATGCGGCTGACGTCCTGTTCGATGATCGGCCCCGCATCCAGGTCGGCGGTGACGTAATGGCAGGTGGCGCCGATCAGCTTCACGCCGCGAGCGAAGGCCTGGTGATACGGCCGCGCCCCCACGAAGGAGGGCAGGAAGCTGTGGTGGATGTTCAGTGCGCGTCCGGCCCAGTGCTCGCACAATTCGGCCGGCAGCACCTGCATGAACCGCGCCAGCACCACCGCGTGCGGATCGTGGGCGTCGGTGAGTTCGCGCACCCGCTCGAAGGCGGGACCGCGTTCGGCCGGATCGGCGGGGAAGGGCACGTGGTGGAACGGAATTCCGTGCGCTCGGGTCATCTCGCCCAGATCCGGATGGTTGCCGATCACCGCTTCGATGGTGGCGGGCAACTCGCCACTGGCGGCCCGGCCGAGCAGGTCGTGCAGGCAGTGCCCGTCGCGGCTGACGAGCAGGACGGCGCGGCGCCGGCGCCCGGAATCCAGCAGTTGCCAGTCGGTCTGCGGGCCCAGTTCGGCGGCCACCGCGGTGAATCGCTCGCGCAACTCCTCGATGTCGAACGGCACGGTCGCCGCCGCGATCGCCTGGCGGGTGAAGAACCAGCCGGTATCGGGGTCGGAGTGATAACCGGCTTCCACGATCGACCCGCCGAACTCGGCGATGAACGAGGTGATGCGGGCGATGATGCCCGGTCGGTCGGGACAGCCCAGGCTCAGGACGAAACGCCGATCATCGGCTGACACGGTGCCACTCATGGGCACGATCCTCGCAGGTCGCACCCGGTTCGATCACGCCGCCCGGGCAGCGAGCCGCAAAGCCGGTCCGGGATAAGCGAATTCGCGGGCCGCGTACCCGAAGGCGCTCGCCGGCCGGGAACGCTCGCGCGCTGTGCCAGACTTGGTCCTCATGTCCGACACCGTTCCCACCGCCTACACCCGCGCCCAGGTCGCCGCGATGATCGATCACACGCTGCTGGCTCCCGAGGCGACCGCCGCCGACGTCGCGAACACCATCGCCGAGGCTCGTGAACTGGGCGTGTACGCGGTGTGCCTGTCCCCGTCGATGTTGCCGGTGACCGCGCCCGGGCTGGTCGTCGCCACGGTCGCGGGCTTTCCCTCCGGTAAACACCACTCCCTGGTGAAGGGCACCGAGGCGCGATTCGCGGTAGAACAGGGCGCGGCCGAGGTCGATATGGTGATCGACGTCGGCGCGGCCGTCGCGGGGGATTACAACGCGGTTCTCGCCGATATCGTGACCGTGCGCGAGGCGGTCGAGGACCGGGCGGTGCTCAAGGTGATCATGGAGTCCGCGGCGCTCTCCGATGCCGCGATCGTCGAGGTATGCCGTGCCGCCGAACGCGCCGGCGCCGATTTCGTGAAAACCTCCACCGGATTCCACCCGGCGGGCGGGGCCGACGTGCGCGCCGTGCGGCTGATGCACGAGACCGTCGGCGGGCGGCTCGGCATCAAGGCCAGCGGCGGAATTCGCACCGCCGCCGCGGCGGCCGAACTGATCGCCGCCGGTGCGACCCGGCTGGGGTTGTCCCGCTCGGCGGACGTTCTCGCGGGTTTCCCGGAGTAGCGCCCGCGATCAGCAGCGGATCTCCGCCCCGTTCCCGCCCTGCAGGGTGGTCGGGCCGCCGCGCAGCGACACCGAGATGCCGTTGTCGGTGACCTTCACGCTGGTCGGCTGCATACCCAGCGGGTAGTTCTGCAGGCTCTGCGTCATCGACTGGACGATGCTGTCGACCAGATCGGTGGGCAACCCCAGCCCGAGCAGCGACGCCGACTGCGTGCTGACCTCGATCTTGCCGTTCACGATGTGCGGCTGCACCTTCAGATCGGCGATCCCGCCGAGCACCTTGACGTCCAGAGTGCCCCCGGCCGGATCCGATTCCACGCCGGAGACGAGCCCGGTCAGGGTCTGGGCGATGCCCGCGTTGCTCCAGGTGGCGTCGGCGGAGCTGCTACCGACCTTCGCGCCGCCGCGCCCGCCGTCGAGCAGGGTGATGTCGTTGAGCTTGGCGTGCACCTTCATGTCCACGGCCGGCCCGAACTTCGCATCGTCGCTGTCGACGGTGATGTATTGGACCTTGTGGTCGACGGCGGTCAGCAGGAGTGGCTTCGGCCCGAATCCCACATCGACCTTCGATCCCAGCTCCTTTTCGACCTGGGAGGCCATGCACTGCTGATTCTTGTGGCGCAGATAGGTTTCGGCCCCCGCCGCGGTGCCGACCAGCGCGAGCAGCACGACGAGTCCGATGATCAGTGCGATCCGCCGCCCGTTGCGGCGTGTGGGTTCACCCGCCGGTGCGGGAGCGGGTACCGCGGTGTCCGGAGTGGTCATGGCAACCGATTCTTCCCGAGCTTTCTGAGCCCGCTCTGTGGAGCCTGTGAGGCTTGTCATGCAGTGCCGACGCGATTGTGACATGACGCACACCGGTCCGGCGTAACCTGATCCCATGTCCGAGCACGGGTGGTGGGTGCTGCGTCAGCTTGCCGATCGGCACGCCGGATACTTCACCACGCGGATCGTGTTGCGTGCCGGATGCGAGCAGCACATCCGCGGCGCCCTCGCCGACGGTTCGGTGATCCGCGTCGGCCTCGGCATCCTGCGCATGGCCGATTGGCCGGACGGCCCGCTCGACGAATACGCCATGTGGGCGGCCTGGTTCGACGGCGGCGCCGCCGTCTCCCATCACAGCGCCGCCGAACTGCACGGTCTGGGCCGGCTGCGCCCGCGCTTCCTGCACCTGTCCGCGAGTGCGGGCCGCCCGCCCGCAGCCCCCCGGCTGGTCGTCCTGCGCCGCGAGCTGCATCGCGATGATGTGGAATCGGCCGGTGCGTTCCTGGTGACCACCCCCGTGCGGACCGTCCTCGATCTCGCCGAAACCGGGATCGGTCAGGGTGCGCTGGACGAGGTGGTCGCCGACGCGGTCGCCATCCATCGCTGTATCCCGCACGAAATCGCTTCGGCGAGTGCGGGTTTGCCGCCGCATACGGCCGCGCGAGTGCGCCGGGCCCTCGCCGCGGCCTGAACCCGGCCATCTCGCGCCGCGGATTCAGTCGGGCCGTACGCACTCCCACGGCACCGACAGCACGCAATCGCGCATCCGCCGCCGGTAGTTCCGCACCGGAAAACCTTGCTCCCGCAACAGTTCCGCCGCCACCCGCCAGCGCACGCGCGGACCGTACACCGCCATCGGCGCGGCATGCGCCCACGCCCGGTCGGCCGCGGTGAGCAGCGTGTGCACGCGTTCACCGCGAATATTGCGGTGGATCAACGCCTTCGGCAGCCGTTCGGCGATATCGGAGGGTTTGCCGACGGTGAACGGATCCCAGGCCAGCGTCAGCGAGAGCGGGCCCTCGCGGTCGAGCAGAATCCACGCGCAGCGGCGGCCCAGTTCGTCGCAGGTCCCCTCGAGCAGCAGTCCCTCGGGCGCCAATCCGCCGAGAATCGTCGCCCACGCCCGCGCGACCTCGCTCTCGTCGTATTGCCGCAGCACGTTGAACGCCCGCACCAGCACCGGCCGCAATCCCGCGAGTTCGAATCCGCCCCGGGCGAAGTGCACGCCGTCGCGATCGGGAACGACGCGTTCGGGATCGATCTCCAAGCCGACGACGCGCACGTCGGCGCGGACCCGGCGTAACCGGGCCGCCAATTCCAGTGTGGTCACCGGACTCGCCCCGTAGCCCAGATCGACCACCAGCGGATCCGCGGCCGATCGCAGCCGGTGGACCACCAGCGGGTCGTGGCTCAGCCAGCGGTCGCTGCGGCGCAGCCGATTGATCCCGGTGGTTCCGCGAGTGATGGCGCCCACCGGCTTGGACGTGCCCGGGACCGCGCGGCCGGCAGGGGCGGCGGTCCGCGAGTGCGCGGCCGAGTCGAGGTGTCCGGCGTTCCCCGTGCGGGGCCGGCCCGGCGGTCTCATGACGGTGACGCAGGCGTGCGGTGGAACCACGGAACTCAGGCTGTCGGGCGCTGCTCTTCCAGCCACTGCTGGGTGAATTCCGCTTCGGCGCGGAACAGGTCGACGAGGTTGACCAGCATCATCTGCTCGAGTTTGGGCCCCAGCATCGGAATGAAGACCTTCGCCACGGGTGAGGTGCGCAGGGTGCAGCCGGTCTCGGTGGGAAACAACCGCACGGTGCCGGTCAGCGTCCCCGGACCGGCCGGAACCGAGGCGCTGAACTCACCGTCGACCTCGGGACCGAACGGCCCGTAGCTCTCCTTGCGGGTGATCACCAGGTCCTTGCGCATCACGGTCTGCGCGATCTCGGGCAGCATGTCGCGCGGCAGGATGTGGCGCACCTCGACCTCGATACCGTCGCCGTCGGCCTGCAGGTGGACCACTTCGTTCGGCGAGTGCTTGCGCATCTCCTCCATCCGCGCATCCCAGTAGGCACGGTTGGACAGCGCCGCGTACACCTCTTCGGTGGTGTGCAGCGGATAGCGAGCGGAATAGTCCAGTCGGCGGGCCATGGGGGACCAGGGTACTGGTCCCCGAAGAGCGCTCCGATCAGTGGCCGGTGATCCAGGTGTTGGTGAAGCCGGTCTCCGAGGCCAGCAGTTCCAGCAGTTTCTCGGCCACCACGGCCTCGATCTTCTTGCCGAACAACGGGATCGTCACCTCGACCGAGCCGTCGACCACGGCCTGGGAGGCGTTGCCGGAACCGGTCAGGGTGACCGTGCCGCGCACCTTCGCGGGCGCGCCCTCGACATGCGCTTCGAACACGCCGGACAGGCCCTCGTAGGTCTCGGTGCGCGGAATGATCAGATCACCCGGACGGACCGAGGTGATCGCGGCGGGCAGTTCGGAGGCAGGAATGGTCTGCACCATCTCCACGCGCAGTCGGTCCCCCTCGGCCGAGAAGGCGTCCAGCCGCGCACCGGGGCCGCCGACCTCCGCGATGCGGTCCTTCCAGTACTGCTCGTCGGCGAGCGCAGCACGCACCGCCGCGGCGGGGTGCGCGTAGTGAGCTGTGTACGCCAGGGGTGTCGCCATGGTGTGACACGCTACCGTCTTTCGATGTGCAGACATCTCGAGTGGTGGCATTCGACAACGTGCGTGAGTTGCTGAGCGCGACCGGCGCGCAGGTGCGCGACTCGGTGCCGCTGGCGCAGCTCACCACGCTGCGGGTCGGCGGGCCCGCGACGGTCGCCGAATGCCGCTCCACCGAGGCGCTCGTCGAGACGGTGCGCACGCTCGACGCCGCGGGCGTGCCGGTGCTGCTGGTGGCCGGTGGCTCCAACCTGCTGATCGCCGACAGCGGATTCGACGGCGTCGTCGTCCGCATCGCCACCGACGCCGTCGAGCTGGGAGCCGGCAGTGTGACGGCCGAGGCGGGCGCGGACTGGGACGGCGTGGTCGCCACGACGGTCGCCGCCGGATTCGGCGGACTCGAGTGCCTGTCCGGAATTCCGGGTTCGGCCGGCGCGACGCCGGTGCAGAACGTCGGCGCCTACGGCGTCGAGGTGGCGCAGGTGCTGCGCCGGATTCGCCTGCTGGATCGCGTCAGCGGCGAAATCCGCTGGGCCGCACCGGAGGAACTCGGCTTCGGTTACCGCACCTCGGTGCTCAAACATTCCGATCGCGCGGTGGTGCTGGCGGTGGAGTTCGCGGTGAATACCGACGGTGCCAGCGCCCCGCTGCGATACGGCGAACTGGCCCGTGCCTTCGACGCCGCCGACGGTGAGTCCCGTCCCGCCGCCGCCGTGCGCGAGGCCGTCCTCGCGCTGCGCGCCGGCAAGGGCATGGTGCTCGATCCGGCCGACCACGACACCTGGAGCGCCGGGTCGTTCTTCACCAATCCCGTCGTGGCGCACGATCGCGCGCCCGCCGTGGTCGATGCGATCCGGGCGCATGTGGGAGATATCACTATTCCGACCTATGCCGCCGAGGGCGGGGTGAAATTCTCCGCGGGCTGGCTGATCGAACGCGCGGGATTCGGCAAGGGGTTCCCCGGTCCGGAGGCTCCCGTCCGGTTGTCGACGAAACATACGCTCGCCCTGACCAACAGGGGTTCTGCCCGCGCCGCGGACCTGGTGGAGCTGGCCCGCACCGTGCGGGCGGGCGTCGAACAGCGTTTCGGAATCAGGCTGGAACCCGAACCGGTGACCGTCGGACTCGAGCTCTAGGCGTGGCGGGCACCACGTTCCGATCGGGCCGGGCCGTCGGAGGGGCGCGGTAAATTCGCGGAAGTGAACATTCGAGGAATTGCCGGCCGCCGGGCCGTACTGGTCGGGGCCGGCCAGCTGGCGGTGGCCGCGCTGGTGGCCGGATGTTCGGGCAGTAGCGGGAGCGGTTCGTCCGCGCCGAAGGAGTCCGGCCCGGTCGCGAAGCTGACATTCGAGCCCGGCAAGGGAGCCGGCGACGTCAACCCGATCGCGCCCGTCTCGGTGACGGTCACCAGCGGCCGCATCGACCGCGTCGCGCTGACCAATCCGGACGGTAAGCAGGTCACCGGCGTCCTGTCGCCCGACAAGAGCAGTTTCAAGGTCACCGAGCCGCTCGGTTACGGCGTCACCTACACCTGGTCCGGCACGGCGATCGGCACCGACAACAAGCCCGTGCCGATCGAGTCGACATTCACCACCCTCGCTCCGAAGCAGACCGTGTCCGCCACCATCAACATCGGTGACGGACAGGAGGTCGGCATCGCCGCGCCGATCATCCTGCAGTTCAAGAAGCACGTCGAGAACAAGGAAGCGGTCGAGAAGGCGCTGACCGTCACGACCACACCGGAGACCGAGGGCGGCTGGGCCTGGCTGCCCGACGAGAACGGTGGCTCCCGCGCGCACTGGCGTCCGCGCAACTACTGGGCGCCCGGCACGGCGGTGACCTTCGCCGCCAAGCTGTACGGCTTGGACCTGGGCGGCGGCGCCTACGGCAACTCCGATCTGTCCTCGCAGTTCACCATCGGCCGCAGCCAGATCGTGAAGGGTTACGCACCCAGCCATCGGGTGCAGGTGATCCGCGACGGGTCGACGCTGTTCGACTTTCCGTGCAGTTACGGCGAGGGCAACGAGGCGCGCAACGTGACGCGTTCGGGCATCCACGTGGTGACCGAGAAGTACGAAGACTTCCTGATGTCGAATCCGCCGTTCTACACCAACGTTCGCGAACGCTGGGCGGTACGCATTTCGAACAACGGCGAATTCATCCACGCGAACCCGGAATCGGCGTCCGCGCAAGGCAATACCAACGTCACCAACGGCTGTATCAACCTGAGCACCAGCGACGCCCAGCAGTACTTCCCGACGGCCATGTACGGCGACCCGGTCGAGGTCACCGGCACGTCGATCGCCCTGTCGGCCGCCGACGGCGACCTCTACGACTGGACCATCGATTGGGACACGTGGAAGACCATGTCGGCGATCCAGGGCCGGCCCGCACCGGTGGTCTCGGCGACTCCGGTGGCGCCGGGACCCGTGCGCGGCGGTAGCTAGCGACGGCTCAGCTACGGCGGGCGAAGCGGCCGGCGTCGGCTTGGTCGCGCGGCTTCACCACGATGGTGTCGAGGTTGACGTGCGGGGGGCGGCTCGCGACGAAGCCGATGATTTCGGCGATATCGGCGGCGAACAGCGGGTCGATTCCCTCGTAGACCTTGGCCGCGCGCTCGGTGTCGCCGCCGAACCGGACCAGCGAGAATTCGGTTTCGACCGCGCCCGGCGCGATTTCGGTGAGCCGCACCGGCTTGCCCAGCAGCTCCCCGCGCAGCGTGCGGTGCAGGACGGCCTGCGCGTGCTTGGCCGAGGTGTAGCCGGAGCCGTTGTCGTAGGGCTGCAAGGCGGCGACCGAGGTGACGGTGACGATGAGCCCGTCACCCGAGTCGATCAGTTTCGGCAGCAGCGCCTTGGTCACCCGCAGCGTGCCCAGCACGTTGGTTTCCCACATCCACCGCCAGTCGTCGAGATCGGCCTCGGTGACCGGCGCCAGCCCCTTCGCCCCGCCGGCGTTGTTGACCAGCACGTCGGCCCGTTCGACCGCATCGGTGAACAGGCGTACCGACGACTCGTCGGTGACATCCAATTCGATTGCGGTACCGCCGATTTCGTCGGCCAGCGCCTGCAGCCGGTCCATCCGGCGCGCCCCCACGTACACGTGATAGCCCTGTTTCGCGAGCTCGCGGGCGGTAGCCTCACCGATTCCCGAGCTCGCGCCGGTGACGACGGCGTGACGAGTGCTCATGGGAACCGAGCCTAGCGGTGGGGGCACCGAGGGCTTGCGGACACCGCGGGAAGTCCTGCCCGTTAGCCTGGCGAACATGGCGATTCGGGAAGTGGTCAGTGCGGACGGAACCAACATCGTGTATCAGGTCTCCGGGCCCGAACAGGGACGTCCGCTGGTGTTGTTGCACGGGTGGGCCGGCACGTTGCGGTGCTGGGGCCGTGCGGCGGAGATTCTGGCCGAGACGTTCCGGGTGATCGCTGTCGATCTGCGCGGGCACGGTTACTCCGGTGCGCCCGAGACCGGATACGACGATCCGAAGAACTGGGCGGCCGACGTCGCCGCGGTGCTGGCCGCGGAGGAGATCACGGCCGATGCGGTGCTGCTGGGCTGGTCCTACGGCGGCATCGTGCTCAGCGACTATCTGACCGCGTACGGCACCGGCGCCCTGGCCGGGGTGGTGTACTGCGGATCGCAGGCCGGTATCGGCCGGGGCGTCGAGGGCGCCCAGCCCGGGCCGGCGATGCAGAAGGCCATCCCCGATGTGTTCGAGGAGAGCGCCGGCCGGGCGATGCGCGGATTCGCCGCGTTCGGCAACGCCAACACCGGGCCCGGCCGGGACAAGGGCGAAGACGCCCAGCGCCTGTTCGGCGGCAGCCTCGCGACGCCGCCCCGGGTCCGCAAGGCGCTGTTCTACCGCACCGTCGACAACACCGAAACTCTGCGCAACCTCGACGTCCCGGTCTTCGTCATGCACGGCACCGCCGATCCCGTGGTTCCCGTCGAGAACGGCCGCTACATCGCCGAGCAGGCCCCCCGGTCGCGCACCTCGTTCTGGGACGACGCCCAGCACGGGCTGTTCGTCGAGGATCCCCAGCGCTTCGCCGACGAGCTGACGGAATTCGTTGCGTCGCTGGGGTGATCCCGCGCACACCACCTCCCAGCGGTGGGTGTGACTACGCTCACTCGAGCCTCGCGCGCATAACGGTTGACGCGCCGAGGCGTGCACACTGGAGGGTGTGAGTTATCGCCCGGATCAACGTCCGCATCGGATCGCGGTGTTGTCGGTGCACACCTCTCCACTCGCGCAGCCGGGTACCGGCGATGCGGGCGGGATGAACGTCTACGTGCTGCAGTCGGCGCTACAGCTGGCTCGCCGCGGCGTGGAGGTGGAGATCTTCACGCGTGCGACATCCTCCAACGACGAGCCGGTGGTCGAGGCCGCGCCGGGAGTCCTGGTGCGGCATGTGGTGGCGGGACCGTTCGAGGGGTTGGACAAGCACGATCTGCCGACTCAGCTGTGTCCGTTCGCGGCGGAGGTGTTGCGTCAGGAGGCCCGGCAGCTGCCCGGCTACTACGACCTGATCCATTCGCACTACTGGCTGTCGGGACAGGTGGGCTGGCTGGCCCGGGATCGGTGGCGGGTGCCGCTGGTGCACACCGCGCACACGCTGGCCGCGGTGAAGAACGCCTTCCTGGCCGAGGGTGATACGCCGGAACCGCTGTCGCGGGTGGTCGGCGAGAAGCAGATCATCGCCGAATCGGATCGGCTGGTCGCCAATACCGCGGAGGAGGCACGCCAGCTCGTCGAGCTGTACGGCGCCGAATCCGAGCGCATCGACGTGGTGCCCCCGGGTGCGGATCTGTCCCGGTATCGCCCCGGTGACCGGGCGGCCGCACGCGCCGAATTCGGTATCGAGCCGGATGAGCAGGTGGTGGCGTTCGTCGGCCGGATCCAGCCGCTCAAGGCTCCCGATGTGCTCCTGTTCGCGGCGGCCGAGGTGCTGCGCGCCGAACCCGGACGCAAGCTGCGGGTGCTCATCGTGGGCGGGCCCTCGGGGACCGGTCTGGATCGGCCGGACGCGTTGATCGAGTTGGCCGCCACGCTCGGCATCTCGGATCGGGTGACATTCCTGCCGCCGCAGCCGCCGCATCGGCTGGTGCAGGTGTACCGGGCCGCGGATATGGTCGCGGTGCCGAGTTACAACGAGTCGTTCGGCCTGGTCGCCATCGAGGCGCAGGCCAGTGGCACACCGGTGCTGGCCGCCGACGTGGGCGGGTTGAGTACCGCTGTGCGAGACGGTGTTTCGGGCAGGCTGGTGTCCGGGCACCAGGCCGACGAGTGGGCGGCGGCCCTGCGCGGGCTGCTCGACGATCCGGAACGGCTGCGGCGGATGGGCGCGGCCGCGGTGGACCATGCGGCGGGTTTCTCCTGGGAACACACCGCCGACGGTTTGCTCGACTGCTATGCCGAGGCGTTGGCCGGGCATCGGGGTGTGCGTTCGCGAATGCCGGGTACGTTGCTGACAGAGAGCAGTCAAGCCAGGTCGCGGGCGCTGTGGCGGCGCCGGATGGGAGTGGTACGCCGGTGACTGACACCATCGCGCAGACCGCGCAGCTGATCGACGACACCGTGCGTGAGCGCGAGATCGACTACACCCGCGAGGGCCAGGACACCTTCGTCGTGGTTCTGCCCGGTGAGCGCAAGCTGAAGACCACGGTCATGCTGACGGTCGGCAAGCACGGCGTGCGCTTCGAATGCTTCGTCTGCCGCAAACCCGACGAGAACTTCGAGGGTGTCTACAAGTATCTGCTGCGCCGCAACCGCCGCCTCTACGGTGTCGCCTACACGCTGGACCGGGTCGGCGACATCTACCTGGTCGGCCGCATCGCGACCCATGCCGTGACTCCCGACGAACTCGACCGCGTCTTCGGCCAGATTCTCGAGGCGGTCGACGGCGACTTCAACGTGCTGCTGGAGCTCGGTTTCGCGGAATCCATTCGGCGCGAATGGAAATGGCGTGTCTCGCGTGGCGAATCGCTGAAGAATCTGCGGGCGTTCGAGCATCTGGTCGACACCGAGGAATCCTGAGGCCCGTCCGCCCAGCCCGATGCCCCGCGCCGGGTACCGTGCATCCGATCGGGTGATGCGCTGAGGAGGCGGTGGCGAAGTGGCTGTGCTGGCTGTGGATATCGGCGCGACCAAATTCGCGGCCGCCGTCGCGGTATCACCGATCGGCGTGCTGCCCGGCGACGAGTCCACTGTCGCGCGGCCGGCCGCCCTGCGGCATATCCACCAGGTGGGCGTCCCCGCGCGCGACGTGTGGGAAACCTGCCGTGAGCTGCTGCGCAGCGTGGTCGCCGCCGCCTCGGCCGACGAGGCGTGCGGCGGTGCGGAATTCGAGGTAACGACGGTCGGTATCGCCGCCGCCGGACCGGTGGATGTCCGCACCGGCAGTACCGCCCCGTTGAACATCCCCGAGTGGCGCGACGGCTTCCCGATCGTCGCCGCGGTGCGAGAACTCTTTCCCGAGGCCGATATTCGCTTCGCGATCGACGGTGCGGCGTTGGCGTTGGCGGAGTATCGCGTCGGTGGTTTACGCGGTGTCCGTTCCGGATTGGCGATGACGGTCTCCTCCGGGATCGGTGGGGGAATAATCAGCGACGGGCGAGTGGTGTTCGGTCGCACCGGAAATGCCGGTCACGTCGGACATATCGTGGTGCCCGGCTGGGATGTGCCGTGCGCGTGCGGCGGGGTTGGGTGTGTGGAGGCCGTCGCGAGTGGCATGTCGTCGGTCCGTTGGGCACGCGGACAAGGCTGGGCCGGAACCACCGGGATGGATTTGGCACGTGCCGGCCGAGCCGGTGACCCGATCGCCCTGGCGGCGTTGTCTCGCGCGGGAACCGCGCTGGGACAAGCCATTTCGTCCGCGGCCGCGACACTCGACATCGACCGGGTGGTGATCGGCGGCGGTTTCGCCGAATCCGGCGCCCCGCTCTGGGAGCCGCTGCACGCGGCGGTGGCGAAGCACGCCCGCCTCGGCTTCATTCGCGAGCTGGAGGTGGTGAAATCCCCGATCACCGACGGCGCCACCCTGGTGGGTGCGGCGGCGCTGGCCGGGGACTGAGATCGCGACCCCGGGGCGTGCCGGTCGCGCCGCTCAGCCGTGGTCGATGCTGCGCACATGCGCCACAAGCGCATTCGCGTGCCCGTGCCCCAGGCCGTGCTCACTCTTCAACCACGCGACCAGGTCCATATGCTTACTCAGCTCCGACCCGCGAATGATGCCGAACCACTCCTCGACGGGCCGTCCGTACTTCTTCTCGATGGCGGGGAAGTAGGACGCGGGACCCTTCACCGTTGCGGTGCTCTGTGCGCTCATATTCGTGTGGACGGCCTCCGCCGGTAGTACTCATCCACGCCGGGAAGTGATGTGAGTCACTCGGTCTCGGCGTCGCGCGCGAGTTCAGTGTTGATCGGCGAAATCGCGCAGTAGTTCTCCGGTCGGGCCGGGCTCCTCGATCATCGGGCTGTGGCCGCAGTCGAGCGATTCGATCCGCACATCCGGCACGCGCCGGTAGTCCTGGAAGGATGCGGCCGGCCAGCGGTGGTCCCCGGAGCCGTAGAGCACCAGGCTCGGCAGTCCGAGATCGGCGAGGCGGTCCGGTTCCTGCCGTTCCCGCAGATAGACATCCGAGGCGTCGGAGGTGGCGGTGAGACTGCGGTAGGTCATGCCGTGGAAGTCGTCCACGAGTTGCTGCGGAATCGCGACGTCGCGGGTGAACGCGCTGCTCATGGCGTATCGAATGGCGGCGTCCGGGAGCAGCGGCCACAGCGGCTGCCCGATCTGCGGGACGAACAGCAGGTTACCGAGTGGGCCGTTGTCGGCGAACGCGTCCAGCCGGGACCCGGTGCCGATCAGTGCGATCGCGTTCACCAGATCACGGCGCTGAGCGGCGAGTTCGGTCGCGACATATCCGCCGGTGGAGTGCCCGACGACGGTCGCGTGCCGCACGCCGAGCCGGTCGAGGACCGCGGCGACCCGATGTCCCTGCTCGGCCATGCCGTAACCGCTGTCCGGTTTGGCCGACCGGCCGTGGCCGAGCAGGTCGACTCGCACCACGTAGAGGTCCGCCAGCGCGGGCAGGACCGGATCCCACCACGAGACCGAGCCGCCGGTCCCGTGGATCAGCACCACCGCGCGTGGGCTCGGCGCACCGTTGGTCACGACGTGGATATCGCCGTCCGGAAGCCGCACCATCCGGTCTACGGAATCGTCCGGTGCGGCCGTCGCGACCCCGGCGGTGTTCCCGGCGAGCAGGGCGACGAGCACGGTGACCAGTAGCATCGCGCGTCTCGCCCGACCGGCAGCGGCAGTTGTCATATCTCCTCCCGAGGACCGTTGATGCCATGACGATCCCGGAGGTCGCGGCCTCGCGTCTTGGAGAAATGTCGCCCGCCGCCGGGCTGTCGGTCAGTCGACCACGCCCCAGTGCAGGACCCGGACGGTGAACAGCACCAAACCCAGCGAGACCGTCGCGACCACGACCAGGCCGACCACCGCCACCGCCAGCGGCCGCCACCCACTGCGCCCCAGTTCGCGGAAATCGGTGTTGAGACCCACGCCGGCGAAGGTGAGCAGGAACGCCCACTTCGACAGGTTGGCGAGGTCGGCCAGTTGCGCCTTGTCGATCCAGTGGGCTGTGGCCAGGGCGGAGACCGCCAGGAAGCCGAGGACGAACTTCGGGAACTTCGCCCACACGAAGGCCGCCTTGGCGCGCAGTCCCGGAGCGATCCTGTCGGCCTCACCGCGGGACGCCCAGTACAGGCCGAAGCCCAGGACCACGAATCCGATGAGCGCGTTGCGGGTCGACTTCACCAGGACCGCCAGTTTGCCGGCGGCGTCGGAGTAGGCGTACCCGGTCGCGGTGGTTTCGGCGGTGTTGTCCACGGCCAGACCCGACCAGAGGCCGAATTCGTGATCGGTCAGACCCAGGCCGTGGCCGATCGCGGGGAGCGTGAACAGCGATACCGCGCCCAGCGTCAGAATGGCCGCGATGGCATAGCCGACGTCCGCGTTGCGGGCCCGGATGGCCCCGCGCGCGGCCACGATCGCCGATACGCCGCAGATCGAGGTGCCCACGGCCAGCAGCGATCCCAGCTTGCCGGACAGGCCCAGCAGCCGTGCCACGGTGAGGATGATCGCGCCCGCCACCGTCATGTCGATGAGGATCAGCACGAAGCTGGTGCCACCCAATTTCGCGACATCACCGAGGACGAAGCGCGATCCCAGCGCCACGATGCCGGCCTTCAACCAGAATTCGTAGGTGCCGATGCCGGGCTTGAAGATCTTGTGCACCCCAACGGTATTGGCGATGATCAGCCCGAAAACAATGGCCCAGAGCACATATTCGATATCGGGGAAGCGCCAGTGGTGCGCGTGGACGACGTCGTTCACCCAGATCTGGGTGTACTTGCCGAGCAAGCCGACCGCCACCAGCAGCGCGATGCCCGGCAGATAGGCCAGAGCGCCGCGTAGATTCGCCGATTCCGTGGTCGCGGTGGTTGTTTCGTTCGTCTCGGTAGTCATCGTGTCACCACGGAATCTTCGGCAGGGCGTCGGCGACGGCGAGCAGCACGAAGATCCCCGCGACGATCACCGCCCACCAGTCGACGCCGATCCGATGGAAGACGGAAGGTTCCGGGGCGGATGCCCCCGAACCTTCCCGGTCGGGTACCGCACCCGGTTCGCTCATGGCCGACTCCCTCATAGCCGTCGATCGCGGTGACTCCCGCGATCAGGCGTCATCATGAGCGGCGTCGAAACATCGGGAAAGTAATCGAATCAGCGAGATTCGAGAAGGCCGCGACCAGCGAGATAAGGTGGTAGAAGTGGTTGCATTCGGGTGGCATTTTCGGATACACTGAAGTATCCGCCCGTGTTGCGGCCGGCACGTGCACTGGAGGGTGAGATCGATGACCGTTGCGAACGCTCTTGCCATCACCAGTCATGTCGATACGGCCAAGCTGCGTCCGGCGGAGCTGGCGCGACAGCTCGTCCAACATCTGGGTCCCACGCTGGTGGCGTTGCTCGCCGGCGTCCGCGACCGCAAGCTGCCGCACAAGTGGTCCCACGCCGAAGGTCCGACGCCCAGGGATGCCGCACTGGCACGCCTGCAGGTCGCGCATCGATGCTGGATCATCCTGGCGACCGCCGAGGACAGCGATGTGGCGCGGTCGTGGTTCATCGGAGCCAATCCGCGACTGGGCGAGGAGTCGCCCGCCCTGGCCATCCGTGCGGACCGATTCCGCGAGACCATCGCTGCCGCAGTCGCATTCGTCGACGGCTCGGACAACTGACCTCGGCCGGCCTGGGCGCGCGGGAAAGCCCTCTTTCGATAAACTTCCGCCTTTGGGGAACTGTCGGAAGAGGGAGATCGGTGTCTGTGCGTGAAACCCGAAATGCTCGGCGCTGCGCCAAGACCGGTTTCACGCTTCTCCCCGCTGCGTCTCGCGAGGTCTATCGGCTGGCGAAACCGTCCTACGGACCGCTCAATCCGCTCCAGCGTGGGACCTCCAGCGACGAATCACGGGCGGAGTGGAACCGCTACGACGTCGAAGGCCAGCAGACCGTATACGCCGCCAGTACCGAACAGGGCGCGTACGGAGAGCTTCTCGCGCCGCTCAAACCGAAACTTCCCCGTCGCGCATCCCGCTATTTCGACGATGTCGGCTCCGACGACGAGCTCGAATCGCTGATCAAGGAGGAGTGGCAGAGCTCGGGCTATCGGCCGCCCCGCGAGCTGAACATGCTGTGGCTCAGCGAATATCGGCTCTACCACCTGACGCTCCCGGCGCACGGATGGTTCATCGATATCGAGGCGGCCTCCAGCCTGTCGGCGATCGCGCGGTATGCCCCGATCGCACTCGTGGAGCGCGGGCTGCGGGAGGTCACGGTCGCCGAGCTGCGCGGCGGCGAGCGCTGGCTCACCACGGCGATCTCCACGCGGATCTGGCAGATCACCCTCGACGACGACAGCCTCGCGCACGGGATCGCCTACGGTTCGCGGCACGGGAGCGAATGGGACTGCTGGGCCGTCTGGCTCCGCCGGACCGGTCTCGCGCACACCTCCAACGGACTCGTCACATCGGCGGACTCGGGCGTCGAGGTGCTGCCTCCGCCGATCAACCCGGCTCTGCAGGCGATTCTGACCGCCTACGATCTCACCGTGAGCTGGTAGGTCGCGCCCGCGACGGTCGCGAGTATTCGATCCGGCGCAGCTGAACTGCGCCGACGCGACACCGCTAGCATGACCTGCATGACGTACACCCTCGTGTTGCTGCGCCACGGCGAAAGCGAATGGAATGCTCTCAATCTGTTCACCGGCTGGGTGGATGTGCACCTGACCGACAAGGGTGTCGCCGAGGGCAAACGGGCCGGTGAGCTGCTGGCCGAGCACGGCATCCTGCCCGATATCGTCTACACCTCGCTGCTGCGCCGCGCGATCAGCACCGCGAATATCGCCCTGGACGCCGCGGACCGGCACTGGATTCCGGTGGTCCGGGACTGGCGGCTCAACGAGCGGCACTACGGCGCGCTGCAGGGTAAGAACAAGGCACAGATCCGCGATCGGTACGGCGACGACCAGTTCATGATGTGGCGCCGCAGCTACGACACCCCGCCCCCGCCGATCGAGGCCGACAGCGAATACAGCCAGAGCGGCGACGCGCGCTACGCCGGTATCGACGTGCCGGCGACCGAATGCCTGAAGGACGTCGTCGCCCGCATGGTCCCGTACTGGGAGTCCACGATTTCCCGCGATCTGGTGGCCGGAAAGACCGTTCTGGTTGCGGCGCACGGAAATTCACTGCGGGCGCTGGTGAAGCATCTGGACGGTATTTCGGACGAGGATATCGCCGGCCTCAACATTCCCACGGGAATTCCGCTGCGCTACGAACTGGACGAGAATCTGCGTCCGATCGGTCCCGCGGAGTACCTGGACCCCGAGGCGGCAGCCGCGGGTGCGGCCGCGGTCGCGAGCCAGGGCGGTAAATAAACCGGATTCCCCGCATTGTCCGACGCGCCGCGGTCATCGACCGCGGCGCGTTGTCGTATCTCTCGAACCCGCTGCGGGTGAAGGGTTTCCGAATGCCGAAGTTCTCTCGGCCCCGCGTACGAATATGCAATACTCAGCGTTTTGTGAGCTGCATCTCTTCTGTCGACTCGTAGCTATCGAATTGCCCGCCGGCGGTCCGCATCCCGATGCGTACGGCCGGTAGTGGCGTCCGGGCCGGTGGGGAGTGGTGTGGATAACTTTCGGTAGGCACGCCGCCGGGCTTTCCGCTGGTCATCGACGTGGGATGAGGGGTTGAGAAATTGAGAGACCTTCCTCGCAAAAGTTGCAACCGCTGGTTTGCAACTTACTCCGCGGTAGATACACTCTCGGTCGTTCGACCATCTCGAGAGGCGGATCACGTTCGATGAAGTACGCGTTACGCGCCACAGTTGCCGCCGTCGCCGCGTCGGTGACCGTCCCGTTCTTCGCCACTCCGGCCCAGGCCGGGCCCGTCGCCACCGGGCCGGACGGTGGTGCCGCCGGTGCCGCGTGGACCGCGACCGAGGACGGCCCGCAGCAGTATCCGAATATCCACATCGACTGGGATGTGCCGATCACCATGAGCGACGGCACGGTGCTGAAGGGCAACGTGTACCGGCCCGCCGATGCCGCCAGCCGTCCGGTCGACACCCGCACGCCGGTCGTCGTGAACATGACGCCCTACACCAAACTGGTGTCGAATCTGGCCGACCACGCGGGCTCGGTTCCAGGCCTGTCCGATGCCCTGCTGGGGCTGTTCCGTCAGATCGACATGAGTGGCACCCCGCTGTCCGGGGTCACCGATCTGACCAAGGCTTTCGGCGGGGGTGAGCTCCGCAATTTCTCCGTCGACCGGCAGTTGATCAAGAGCGGTTACACCCAGGTCGTCGTCGATGTCCGCGGCACCGGCTTCTCGCAGGGCGAATGGGATATGTTGCGGCAGCGCGAGCAGCAGGACACCGTCGAGGTGATCGACTGGGCGTCGCGGCAACCGTGGTCGGACGGCAAGGTCGGGATGACCGGCATCTCCTATTCGGGCATCAACCAGGTCCAGGTGGCGGAGAAACAGCCGCCCGCGCTGAAGGCGATCTTCCCGGTGGTGCCGGGCAGCGATCTGGTCGACGATGTGCTCGCCCCCGGCGGCGGGTTCGGGTTCAACTTCATCCCGCTGTGGCTCACCGCGATCAACACGCTCAAATGGGTGCCGGACGTCCAGTCGATCGTGACCGGGAAATTCGACACCACGTGGCTGAACGACCGGATCAGCGATCCGTACACCTATATGGACGTGCTGCTGAGCGCCTACACCAACACCGATATGAACTCCCTCGATCCGCGGGTGAAGGACATGTTGAACGACGTGTCCTCGCAACGGCAGGCGTGGATCGGTGACCCGGGCCGGATTCAGGTGCCGACCTTCGTCACCGGCGGGTGGCACGATCTGTTCACCTACTCCGAATCCAAGATCTACAACCAGATCCCGTTGCCGCCCGGGCAGAAGCAGCTGCTCATGGGCAACACCTACCATCTCAACTCGGGCAACGAGTACGGCAAGCCCGGCCTGCCGCCGCGGCTGGATGTCCTGCAGCGCGCGTGGTTCGACAAGTGGCTCAAGGGAATCGACAACGGCATCGACACCTACGGTCCGGTGACGTTGCGCGAACAGGGCGGCGGCTGGGTCACCCACGGCGGTTTCGGGCCGTCGGCGCCGGCCGAGGAGGCGGCGAAGTATCGCCGCATGTACCTGTCCGCTGATCGCAGCGGTACCGCGAACAGCGTCTACGACGGTTCGCTGACCGGCGAATTCACCGGTGCGCCGACGCGGCTGACGGTGGCGCCCGGTCTGACCACGGTGTGCTCCAACGATGCCGCGCAGGCCACCGCCGGCGTGCTCGCGATCATCAACGGCTGCGCCGCGGACTCGCGCATCGCGGAGACCGGCGCGCTCACCTTCACCAGTGCGCCGGTCGCGGGACAGACCACGATCTCGGGCCCGATCGCGGTGCGGCTCAACACGGTTCAGGACGCCGCCGACGGGTACTGGACGGTGACGGTGAACGACGTCGCGCCCGACGGGCAGTCGACGGTGCTGTCCTCGGGACAGTTGATGGCCTCGCTGCGCGAGGTCGACGAGGCGAACAGCACTCGTTCCGAGAACGGCGACTACACCGATCCGCGGGCCTACACCTCGCTGGACAAGCGCCGGCCCACGGTTCCCGGTGAGGTCACCGAGTTGAATATCGCCCTGCCCGCCACCCGGGCCGTGCTCGCGCCGGGCCATCGCCTGCGGGTGGACGTGTTCGCCGGCAACTTCCCCAAGGGCCTGCCGATCGCGCCGATGCTCGCCGACACCGGCCTGAAACCCGAACACCTGCAGCTGGATCCGAATGCCCCGAGCTTCGTGAACATTCCGGTCGAGGGAGACTCCGGCTGGTGATCCGGTAGGGGGCTCCCCGACGGTCCCGGGAACGTACAACGGCGTACGTGCCCGGGACTTTTCGTCACCCGGCAGTCCGCTGCGGGGGTGGCCCGCGGCGCGGGATCGAGACGCACCTCACAGCCGGCGCATGCGGTCGACCGGGCGACGCGGCGGATCGACACGCCGGAGGTGTTCACGCGCGATTCGCGCGGACTCCAGATGTACGGTGCCGCAAGGCAAACTGTTCGCGCGACCATTGCTGAGCGGCCGAAAACCGCCGGTCGGGGCCGATCCGGGGCTCGGCCAACTTTGTGTGAACACCCGGCCAACGATCGCGGAATCAGCCGTGACCTGCGCGAAACTTCGTCAACCCGGGTTTGGAGTACGTGTCCGCGACCGTACGATTCTCTATGTGAGCGTTCCCCAGGCCGTGCTGCTTGCAGTCCTCGCGGCCGTAGTCGGTCTGGCCGTCGGTGGCCTGGTCATCCCGTACATGAACGCCCGGCAAGCCGAGCGTCGCGCGGCCGAATCCGGCCTGACCATGTCGCAGGTCCTGGATCTGATCGTGCTGGCCTCGGAGAGCGGCATCGCCGTGGTCGACGAATATCGCGACGTGGTGCTGGTCAACCCGCGCGCCGAGGAACTGGGCCTGGTCCGCAACCGATTGCTGGACGAACGCGCCTGGGCGGCGGTGGAGAAGGTGATCGCCACCGGCGAGGATGTCGAGTTCGACCAGACGCTGAAGAATCCGCTGCCGGGCCGCAACAGCATCGCCGTGCGTGGTGTCGCCCGCCCGCTCTCGCGCGGCGATTCGAACTTCGTCGTGCTGTTCGCCGACGACGACTCCGAACAGGCCCGCATGGAGGCCACCCGTCGCGATTTCGTCGCCAACGTCAGCCACGAGCTCAAGACCCCGGTCGGCGCGATGAGCCTGCTGGCCGAGGCCATGCTGGAGTCGGCCGACGATCCGGATTCCGTGCGGCATTTCGGGCGGCGACTGGTCAACGAGTCGAACCGGATGGGCAAGATGGTCACCGAGCTGATCGCGCTGTCGCGGCTGCAGGGGGCCGAGAAGCTGCCGCAACTCGAGGCGGTCGACGTCGACACCGTGGTCAATGCCGCGATCGAACGGTCCCGCACCGCCGCCGAGGCCGCCGGAATCACCGTCAGCACCGATGCCAACAGCGGGCTGGAAATCCTCGGCGACGAAACTTTGCTGGTGACCGCGCTGTCGAATCTGGTCGAGAATGCGATCAACTATTCGCCGAAGGGTTCGCACGTGTCGGTGAGCCGATCGCTGCGCAACGGCCACGTCAATATCGCCGTCACCGATCGCGGTATCGGCATCGCCAAGGAAGACCAGGAGCGGGTCTTCGAACGTTTCTTCCGCGCGGACAAGGCACGTTCGCGTGCCACCGGCGGAACCGGACTCGGGCTGGCTATCGTCAAACACGTGGCCGCCAATCACAACGGGGAAATCACGTTGTGGAGCAAATTGGGCACCGGTTCCACGTTCACGCTGCGTATTCCCGCGGTCGAATCAGGCAACCAGAATTCCGCCGGCCCGGCGGAGAGGAAGAGCCCCACCGCAATCGGGGTGGGCAAGAACGACGATGGTCCGCGCCGGCGGACCGGACAAAACGGTGTGGAGGCAACCCGATGACCAGTGTGTTGATCGTCGAGGACGAGGAGTCGCTGGCCGATCCGCTCGCGTTCCTGCTGCGCAAGGAGGGCTTCGAGGTCACGGTCGTGGGCGACGGGCCATCCGCGCTGTCGGAATTCGACCGCTCCGGCGCCGACATCGTCCTGCTGGATCTGATGCTGCCCGGGATGAGCGGCACCGATGTGTGCAAGCAGTTGCGCACCCGCAGCAGTGTGCCGGTGATCATGGTCACCGCCCGCGACAGCGAAATCGACAAGGTGGTCGGCCTGGAACTGGGCGCCGACGACTACGTCACCAAGCCGTACTCCTCCCGCGAGCTGATCGCCCGCATCCGGGCGGTGCTGCGCCGCGGCGCCGGGGAGGAGATGGACGGATCCGGCGAGAGCGGCGTCCTCGAGGCCGGGCCGGTGCGCATGGATGTGGATCGCCACACCGTGCAGGTCAACGGCAAATCGGTGACGCTGCCGCTGAAGGAATTCGATCTGCTCGAATACCTGCTCCGCAATTCCGGCCGGGTGCTGACCCGCGGCCAGCTGATCGACCGCGTCTGGGGCGCCGACTACGTCGGCGACACCAAGACCCTGGACGTTCACGTCAAGCGGCTGCGATCGAAGATCGAGGCCGATCCGGCCAAGCCCGAACATCTGGTGACCGTGCGCGGGCTCGGGTACAAGCTCGAGGCCTGATTCCGCCGGTACGAGAAAGCCGCGAGGCCCGACGGGCTCGCGGCTTCTCGGTATCGACGTAACGCTGCCGACGGTCCGGTCAGACGACGTGCACCCATGCGATGCCGATCTGCGGCAGCTCCTGCTTCTGCAGCTGGAACCAGCCGAAGTCGTCACGCTGCCAGCAGTCGTCCAGCGGCGCGGTGTCGTCGTGGCAGGCGATCGGCTTGGAGGTGCCGTAGGGGCTCACGATGACCTGCTTGCCGGTGTCCTTCGCCGACAGCGCCGCCGGGTCGTTGTAGGCGACGAAGTTGTCGTTCTGCAGCGAGTAGTGAGCCGGATCGACGGCCGGGTCGGCCTGCGCGGCGGGAGCCAGCGTCAGGGCCGCGCCGGCGGCGAGAGCAGCAGTAGCCAGGAATTTCCTCATCATGACCTACACCTATCACGGGTATGTGAAGCGCGCATGGCGAGCCGATGACCGTACAGCGGTACTTCACAATTCCCGCGGCGCCGCCGCGGCCGAAAGATATGCGCCGATCGCGGCGACGGATTCGGCGAGAGCCTGTCGCACCGTCGCGTCGGCGACCTTTTCGTCGGGCCCGACCATGGTGCCGAGCACCGTGATTCGCCGGCACGCCGATTCGATTTCCACCGCGCCGACATATCCGAGAACCGTGCGCAGCGAGGTGATCGCTCCTTCACCGCGACCGGGGGCCGCTACCGAAATCCAGGCCACCGGTTTCTCGTGCAGATCCGCGCTGCCGACGGTCCACTCCAGCAGATTCTTCAGACTGCCGGGAATGAATCCCGCGTATTCGGGCGCGCAGAACACCACGGCATCGGCGGCCGCAAGTCGGTCACGCACGGCCCGCACCGACGGCGGCGCGGGCTGATCGCCGGGAACGAAGGCGGGAATCTCGACCAGCCCGGTGAACAATTCCGTGGTGAACGCCGGCGCGGCGATATCGGCGAATGTGCGCAATGCGGCGGTGTTGGTGGAGCCCGGCCGGGTACTTCCGGAAATCAACAGGATCCGGGGCACACCCGGGCGTGATTCCGGCACGGAATCGGTTCCCGCGGATTCGGGCTCGCCAACGGAGGACTCGGATGCCGGCGTACCCGGCGCGCTACCCATATTCGTACGAAAGGGGTTGGCGGATCAGATATTCCCGTCCGGGTCCGTGTCCGCCTTCTCCCGGGCGGCGGTCGTCGCCGGGTGCACCGCGATCAGTCCCAGCCCTTCGCGCCGGCGGCAGTGCCGGGCCAGTTCGTCGTAGGCCGGCTGCCCGATCAATTCGATCAGTTCGGGCGCGTAGGACTGCCAGACCGGGCGGCTGCCGACATGCGCGTCGGGCGAGCCCGAGCAGTACCAGTGCAGATCCAGCCCGCCCGGGCCCCAGCCGCGCCGATCGTATTCGGTGATGGTGGTGCGCAGGATCTGTTCGCCGTCGGGCCGGTCGACCCAGTCCTGAGTGCGCCGGATCGGCAGCTGCCAGCACACCTCGGGCTTCACCGTCAGCGGCTCGATGCCCTTGCGCAGCGCCATCGTGTGCAGGGCGCATCCGATCCCGCCGGCGAAACCCGGGCGGTTGAGGAAGATGCAGGCGCCCTCGTAGCGGCGGGTGCGGATGGCCGGCTCGTCGTCGAGCTCGTCCTCTTCCAGATACAGCTTCTTGCGAATCTTGCCGTCGCGATCGCGCGCCTCGTCCATCAGCTGCCAATCCTGCGGCGTGAGCATCTTCACGGCCTTGGCCAGCTTCTTGCGATCGTCGTCGTCGGAGAGGAACGCGCCGTGTGAACAGCAGCCGTCGTCCGGACGGCCCTCGATGATGCCCTGGCAGGCGGGCGTGCCGAAGACGCAGGTCCAGCGCGACAGCAGCCAGGTGAGATCGGCCGCGATCAGATGCTCGGCGTTTGCCGGATCGACGAACTCGATCCACTCCCGCGGGAAGTCGAGATCGACCTCCGGCGCCGGATCGACTTTCGCCGCTGGTCGCAGCCCGGTCGGCGCCGTGTCCGGCGAGAAGGGGGTGGGCGCGGATGCTCCTGCGGTCACATCGCCAGACGCTAACAGCTTTAGCGCTCGAGCCCCAGTTCCGGGCCGGTCCGATGAGGGGAGTTCCGATTCGTCCTCCGGTGCCTCCACCGACCCCGGTACCGTATTCATGTGCGGCTCGGTGTTCTCGATGTGGGTAGTAATACCGTCCACCTGCTCGTGGTGGACGCGCATCGGGGTGGGCACCCGATGCCGATGAGCTCGACGAAGGCCACCTTGCGGCTGTCGGAGAATATGGACGACAGGGGCTGCATCACGCCCGAGGGCGCGGCCAAGCTCACCAAGACGATCACCGAATTCGCCAGTATCGCAAAGACTTCCGGCTGCGTGGAGCTGATGCCGTTCGCGACCTCGGCGCTGCGGGAGGCGGCCAATTCCGATGCCGTGCTGGACCAGATCCGCTCGCGTGCGGGTGTCGATCTGCGGGTGCTCTCGGGTGTCGACGAGGCCCGGCTGACGTTCCTGGCGGTGCGGCGCTGGTACGGGTGGAGCGCGGGACGCATTCTGAATCTCGACATCGGCGGCGGATCGCTCGAGATGAGCAACGGCTGCGACGAGGCGCCCGATGCGGCGTTGTCGCTGCAGTTGGGCGCGGGCCGGCTGACCAGGGACTGGCTCAACGGCGATCCGCCGGGTAAGCGCCGGGTGGCGGTGCTGCGGGACTGGCTCGACGCCGAGTTGGTGGTACCGGCCAAACAGCTGCTCGCGGTCGGGCGTCCGGATCTGGCTGTCGGCACCTCGAAAACCTTCCGCTCGCTGGCCCGGCTGACCGGAGCCGCCCCTTCGGCCGCGGGACCGCGCGTGCGGCGTAGTCTCACCAGTTCCGGTCTGCGGCAGTTGATCGCATTCATCTCTCGGATGACCGCCGCCGATCGCGCAGAATTGGAAGGTGTCAGTTCCGACCGGTCCCAGCAATTGGTGGCCGGCGCACTGGTAGCGGAGGCGAGTATGCGGGCGTTGTCCCTGGATACGCTCGAAATCTGCCCGTGGGCGCTGCGCGAAGGGCTGATCCTGCGCAAACTGGATACCGACCTGGGCGGCGACCCAGGTCCGGGTAGTACTCGGCCCATCGGTGTGCCGGGCCCGACCGAGGCCGTATCGGGATGATCGATGCGGGAAGCGGTCAATCGGAGAGGATCCGTCGTGAACGGCAGGAGCGGAGGCGGCAGCCCGGCGTCACCGCGCCGCGAGCGGTTCACGACCGAAAGGAGCCGGCATGAGTGAGGATTCGACCCAGCTGTCGGTCGCCGAACTGCTGGCGCGCAACGGCCAGGGAGTTCCGGCGTCGGGCGGCGGACGCCGGCGCAGAGGCGGCCGCGGCATCGCGGTCACCGACCTGACGGGCGACCTGCCGGCGGTCCGGGAGGGCTCCTCCTCGCACGCCGCTCCGGAGTCCGAGCCGGAGCCGGAACCGATGCCGGACTTCCAGCTCTCGGTACCCGGGTACGAAGCCGAATCACCGCTGTCCGGCCCGATCAGTTTCTACGATCCCCTGGCCGCCGCCCCGGAGGCGCCGAGCGCGCCGAATTCCTGGGAGCCGACGGGGTACGCGGCGAACGGCTTCCAGCCCAGCTCGTTCGACTCTCCGGGCGGATACGGCTCCTCGCCGGACTTCGGCGCGGCCCCCGGATTCGACGCTCCCGGATACGGCGTTCAGCCCGATTCCACCCGGCACGCCGCGCCGGAGGGGGCGCCGGCCCCGTTCGGCGCGGATTCCGCACCGGCGCCCACCGGTCGCCGCGCTCGCCGCGAACTGCGGGAGGCGCTGGCCGAACGGGAGGCGGCGGGTTCGTTCGCCGCCCCGGAGACACCGGTGGAGTCCGGTCGGCCCGGGCGCCGGCATCGGCCGGATCCCGACGAGAGCAACACCGTGATGGTGCCGCCGTTCCAGGGCGGAATGGGAACCGACCGCACACCGCCCACCGCGGCCTGGGCGCCGCCGCGCGCGCCCGAAACCCCTTCTCCGCACCGCGAATTCGGCGCTCCGGCAGGTCGTGAATTCGGTGCGCCCGAGCTCCCGACACCGGGGCGCGCCGATCTGCCGCGCCGCAACGGCACGAAGCCGGGACGCGACGGGGCCGATGCACCCGCGGGCGGCCGCAACGGCGCCGACGCACGTCAAGGACTTCCGGCATGGTCCGCGCGGCGGCGGCCGGGTGCTCCGGCTCCGGCTCCCCGGGATTTCGGCGAACCCGAACCCGGCGGCCACGAGGACGAGCCGGCCGGGGACCGGTCGCCGGGATGGTCGCTGGCCGCCCGTGAGCAGCCGCTGCTGTCCGGGCAGACCGTTGCCGGAGATCTGCTGCGCGATGCTGGAGCACGCGAGGAGCGGCGCGGGTCCGATGCGCGCCGGGATCGTGGGCCGCGTCGCGGGGTGATCGATCTCCTCGATCCGGCCGAGGCGCGCACCGAGTTCTACGCACCGGTCGAGCTCGACGAACCCGAGGACGACTACGACGACGATCTGCTCGACGACGAGGAGGTCGAGCCGACCCCGCGCCGACGCCGGGCCGCCTCGCGCAGCTTCTCCCTGCGCGACAAACTGCCGCAGCTGAGCCGGCCGGCTCCCCGCCGGCCCGCTTCCCGCCGCGGCTCGGTCGACGATCTCAACCGGCGGCAGTGGATGATCCTCGGCGGTCAGGCCGTCGGGGCGGCCGTCGCGGGAATGTTGCTGTTCAAGGGCTTCGAGCAGATGTGGGACGTCATGCCGTTCCTGGCCCTGGTGTTGGCGATGGTCGTGATTCTCGGTCTGGTGGCGCTGGTCCGCGTGCTGCGCCGCACCGACGACATCCTCAGCACGGTGATCGCGGTCGTTGTGGGCATCTTCGTGACGCTCGGACCGCTAGCCTTTCTTCTCAGCACGAACTGAGCAGGGAGCAGCAAGTGGGGCACAGCGATCAGGTGGGGACCACCGTTCAGGTGGGATTGTCGACGGCGTCGGTCTACCCGGAGAATGCCGAGGCGGCGTTCCGGTATGCCGCGGAATTGGGTTACGACGGCGTGGAATTGATGGTCTGGGCCGAACCGGCCAGCCAGAACATCGCCACCGTTCAATCGTATGTGCGCCGGTACGCGGTGCCGGTGCTGGCGGTGCACGCGCCCTGTCTGCTCATCTCACAGCGGGTGTGGGGCGCCGACCCGGTGGCCAAACTCGAACGCAGTGTGCGGACCGCGGAGGCGCTGGGGGCGGCGACCGTCGTGGTGCACCCGCCCTTCCGCTGGCAGCGGCGTTACGCGGAGGGCTTCGCCCAGCAGGTGGCCGAACTCGAGGACAGCAGTCCGGTCGTGGTCGCGGTGGAGAACATGTTCCCCATGCGCGCCGACACCCTGTTCGGGCGCCGCTCCGGGTCGGCGCGCCGGCTGGAACGCCGTGGGGGACCGGGACTTTCGGTGACGGCGTTCAGTCCGTCCTACGATCCGACCGACACCGGATTCCGGAATTACACCCTGGATCTGTCGCATACCGCGACCGCCGGGATGGATGCGCTGATGCTGGCCGAACGCATGGGCAGCGGTCTGGCGCACCTGCACCTGGCCGACGGCCGCGGCGCCGCCCACGACGAACACCTGGTTCCCGGCGAGGGTGGGCAACCCTGTGTGGAAGTGTGTGAATCGTTGGTGCGCAACGGTTTTCGCGGCCACGCCGTGATCGAGGTGAACACTCAGAACGCACGGACCACCGCCGACCGCGCGGCGATGCTGGGGCGAGCGCTGCGGTTCGCGCGCACACATCTGAACAACCTGCAGCCGGCGCCGGGGCGGGAACCGACCCGGCAGCGTTGATCGGCCGGGTCGATCGGCTTCCGCCGTACAGCTTCGTCACACCCGGTAGGGAATCATGCGGCCGTCCGGCAGACTTATACGGTGTACGAGCCGGGCCGGAACCGGCTGGGCACACGGAGAGGAGCGGCGGGTGACGGACCTGGCGGTCGAGACGGTACGACCGGAACTGGACGACGCACCGTTCAGCCGCGTGTGCGCGGTGACCGAGGTGGAGACGTCCGCGGAGCTCGCGCGGTATCGCGGCGTCATCGATCCGGTGTGGACGATCGGCAAGAAGCTGCACGGCGGCACCATGGTCGCCTCGTCGGCGGCCGCTGCCACGACCCGGTTGCGCACCGCGCACCCCGATCTGGCCGCGATGCTCCCGATCGCGGCGAGCACCGATTTCCTCGGCGCCCCGGACCCGGGCGAGGTCGAGTACGTGGTCCGTATCCGCAAGACGGGCCGCCAGATCTGCCTGGTCGACGCCGATCTGGTCCAGGACGGTCGCACGCTGGTGCATTCGGCGTTCACCTTCGGCCACCTCGACGACGCGGAACCGGCCTATCGGCGCGAGGTCGTGGCGGATATGCCGCCGGAGCCGCCGGCCGACGCCCTCGGCTACGACGCACCGGATTCTCCGATGGGCCGGCTGGTCAACGTCTCGCGCGGCGCCTCGGTGGCGATCGATCCGTCCTGGGCGCGGTTCCTGTCCGGCGAGCGCGGCGAGCCGCGGCTGCGCCTGTGGATCCGCCCGCGGGCCACCGACGGCAGCGACCCGGACGTCGCCGCGTATTTCGCGATGATGGCCGGCGATATGAGCCCGCCGGTGCCGATGAATATGGGCCGGTTCGGCTGGGCCCCGACCGTGCAGCTCACCACCTATCTGCGGCGTCGTCCCGCGCCGGGCTGGCTGCGGGTGATCGCGACCGCCCACGAAATCGGCGAGCGCATGTTCGACGAGGATCAGCTGGTGCTCGACAGCACGGGCGCGGTGGTGGCACAGACGCGCCAGCTCGCGCTGATTCCCCTTCCTCGCTGACCGCACTGCCCCGCTGATCGCCCCTGCCCCGCGTCGGCCGTCGCGCACGGATAGCCTTGGGCCTCATGACGAGAATTGCGGTGATCGGTGGCGGACGGATCGGCGAGGCGTTGATTGCCGGGCTGCTCGAGGCCGGGCGGCCGGGTAAGGATCTGGTCGTGGTCGAGACGGTGACGGCCCGCGCGCAGGTGTTGAGCGAGCGGTTCGGCATCCGAGTCACCGACAGTCTGGCCGAGGCCGCGACGGGTGCGGACGTGCTGGTGGTCGCGGTGAAGCCGCACGATGTCGACGCCGTGCTGACCGAACTGGGCAAACTCGAACTCGACAACGATCGCGATCAGATCCTGGTGTCGCTGGCCGCCGGCGTGACCACCGCCCGGGTGGAGTCGAAGTTGCCCGCCGGATTCCCGGTCGTGCGGGTCATGCCGAATACCCCGATGCTGGTCGGCCAGGGCATGAGCGCGATCGCTGCCGGCCGTTACGCCAAATCCGCCGAGCTCGATACGGTCTCGGAGCTGCTGGGTGCGGTCGGCAAGGTCGTCACCGTCGCCGAGAGCCAGATGGACGCGGTGACCGCGGTGTCCGGCTCGGGGCCCGCCTACTTCTTCCTGGTGGTCGAGGCCATGGTCGAGGCCGGTGTCGGCCTGGGGCTGACCCGGGACGTGGCCACCGAACTGGTGGTGCAGACCATGCTCGGCTCGGCGGCGCTGCTGGAGGAATCCGGTCAGGATGCCGCCGAGTTGCGTGCCGCGGTGACCTCGCCGGCGGGGACCACCGCGGCGGCCGTGCGCGAGCTCGAGCGCGGCGGCGTGCGCTCGGCGTTCTGGGAGGCGCTGCATGCGGCCAAGCGCCGCTCGGTCGAACAGGGGGCAACCGGCGAGTAACCGCGGAGTGGCCGCCGGGTGTGACGTGACATCCGCTGGTGACACTGCTATTTCTCCCACCCGTCGCAGCAATCCCACTGGTAACGCTAAGCTCGGGGGAGCACGTGCGTGTCTGTTCCGCCGGTGGGGAAGCCGGCGGCGCGGACGTGCCGGAGGTCAGTGGTGCAATGATGTCTGGAAACAGCTCTGCGAGTTCCGGTCCTGTCATCGGCGGTGGAGGAACACAGTTCCTCACCGTTGCCGAGGTGGCGAATCTGATGCGGGTTTCCAAGATGACCGTGTATCGGCTGGTTCACTCGGGAGAACTACCCGCTGTCAGAGTCGGTCGATCGTTCCGGGTACACGCCAAGGCGGTGCACGACTACCTGCAGACGTCGTACTTCGACGCCGGATAGCAGCGTGCGAACGCCGGTCGGCGGTGTCGGCGACCGGGCACAGCGGTGCCCGTTTCGTTCGCCGTGGGTTGGCCCGGTACGATGAACCACCGTTGTGTTACCCGCTGCCGATCTGGGTCAGGTCGGGAGCTGAACACTGGTTGCCAGGCGGCCGCCGAGCGAACCGGAAGATGGGCGTACGTAACCGGCGTGCGTGCCGAGGGTAGAGAGAGAACGCGAGGAACAACCCTATGGGTTCTGTGATCAAGAAGCGCCGTAAGCGGATGTCGAAGAAGAAGCACCGCAAGCTGCTTCGCCGTACGCGCGTGCAGCGTCGCAAACTCGGCAAGTAAACTGCACTACTTACACGCTGGAAATTAGCTGGAAGCCCGCCACCGTTTGGGGTGGCGGGCTTTAGCATTTGTTTCCGGTGACTGAAGTCATCGTTAGATCCTGGTAAATACTCTCGGCCGCCTCCGTAACAGCCGCTACTCTGGTGAGCGGAACTAGCCAAGCAGGGGTGCACAGGTGGGATTCGGCGTGGGTTCGGATATGCGGGACGGGCGTACGGCTGGCCGCGACGACCAGCCGCCCAGAGTCGTTCTCGTCACCGGCGCGAGCCGCTTCTTCGGCGGCAATGTCGTCACTCGGCTGGCGGCCGATCCCGCGATCGAACGCGTCATCGCCGTCGACGCTCGCATGCCGAGCCGCGATCTGCTGCGCCGGATGGGGCGCGCCGAGTTCGTTCGCGCCGACATTCGAAATCCGTTGATCCGCAAGGTGATCGACGGAAACAAGGTCGACACCGTCGTGCATCCGGCCGTACTGTCCCGCCCGCCCGCCGGTGGCGGCCGGGCGGCGATGAAGGACTACAACGTCTTCGGCGCCATGCAGTTGATGGCGGTCTGCCAGAAGGCGCCGAGTGTGCGCCGTGTCGTGGTCCGCTCCTCCTCGGCGGTCTACGGTTGCGGTCCGAAGGATCCGGCGAAATTCACCGAGGAAATGAGTGCGCGCACGCCGCCGAAAGGCTGGTTCGCGCGCGACATGATCGAGGTCGAGGGATTCGTCCGCGGAATGGCGCGCCGGCGTCCGGATATCGCCGCGGCAATCCTTCGATTCGCACCGATAGTGGGGCCGCGTCTGGCGGGCCGGGGCGTGCAGTATTTCCGCTCCCCGATCACGCCGACGATCTTCGGCCGCGACCCCCGCATGCAGCTGTTGCACGAAGAGGACGCGATCACGGTGCTGGCGCATGCCGCGCATTCCGCACCCGGCGGCACCTTCAATGTCGCCGGTGACGGAGCGCTGGCGTTGTCGCAGGCCATCCGCCGTGCGGGTCGCGTCGAACTACCGGTACCGATGAGCGTTTTTCAAACGGTCGGCCGGTCGTTCATGGGCCCGGTGATGCGTGAGTTCACCACCGAGCAGGTCGATTACTTCCACTTCGGCTGTGGATTGGACACCACGAGAATGCGTACCGAACTCGGCTTCGCACCGCGTTGGACGACGGTGCAGGCGTTCGACGACTTCATCGGGGGCGCAGCGTTGCGGCCCGTCATCGATCCGCGGTGGATCGACGCTGCAGAAAACAGACTCCTCGGCCTCGTCGGGGCCGGGACAGGAGCACATCGATGAACGACGTGGCCAAAGTCATTCACCTGCACGAGACGGATTTCGAGGCCCGGCCGCGCCCGGCATCGCGGCGCTGGCCGGAGTCGGCCCTGCAGCCGGTGACCTCGCTGACCGAGCGGCTGGCCGAATCGGCGGCGCCGCGCTCGCTGGGTGATCTGGTGCGGGGTGCGGTGGCCGACGGTATTCGCAATACCGCCGATTTCGCCCGCCGCCGCCTCACCGGGGACTACCAGGTCGATGAATTCGGGCGGGACGAACATCTGCTCGAATCGGTCATCCTTCCGAGTCTGCGGCCACTGTCGGAGCTGTGGTTCCGGGTGGACGTCAACGGCATCGAGAACCTCCCGTCCTCCGGTGGTGCGCTGGTGGTCTCCAATCACGCCGGCGTGGTGGCACTGGACGCGCTGATGCTGCAGCTGGCCGTGCACGACCGGCACCCCGCCCACCGGTCGCTGCGCCTGCTGGCCGCCGATCTGGTGTTCGAGACGCCGGTGGTCGGCGGGCTGGCCCGCAAGGCCGGCCATACCCTGGCCTGCCCGGCCGACGCCGAGCGGCTGCTGCGGTCGGGCGAGGTCGCGGGCGTGTTCCCCGAGGGCTTCAAGGGCATCGGCAAGCCGTATTCGGAGCGCTACAAGCTGCAGCGCTTCGGTCGCGGCGGATTCGTCTCGGCGGCGGTGAAAACCGGCGTGCCGATCATTCCGTGCTCGATCGTCGGATCCGAGGAGATCTATCCGAAACTCGCCGATATCAAGCCGTTGGCACGCCTGCTCGGATTGCCGTATTTCCCGGTGACTCCGACATTTCCGCATCTGGGACCGCTGGGCGCGATCCCGTTGCCGTCGAAGTGGACCATCGAATTCGGCAAGCCCATCGCGACCGAGGATTATGCGGCCGAGGCCGCCGACGATCCGATGACGATGTTCGAGGTCACCGATCAGGTCCGCGAAACCATCCAGCAGACGCTCTACAAACTGCTCGCCAAGCGGCGTAACCCGTTCACCGGCTGACCGGGAAAGCCGGTGGAAGACCGAGCCTCCCCGCCGCGGCGGGGAGGCTCAGCCGTGTTGTTCGCGCTTGCGGGTGAGCACGGCCGCCGCCGCGCCACCGGCCGCACCCAGCGCCAATGCGGTGGGCACGCCGATCTTGGCGGCCTTGCGCCCGGTGCGGAAATCCCGAATCTCCCAGCCGCGATTCTTGGCGACCTCACGCAGGTCCGAATCCGGGTTGATCGCCACCGCGGTACCGGTCAGCGAGAGCATCGGCACGTCGTTGTGGCTGTCGGAATAGGCCGTGCAGCGCTTGAGATTCAGACCCTCGCGAATGGCCAGCGTGCGCACCGCATGTGCCTTGCCCAGGCCGTGCAGAATGTCGCCGACCAGCCGTCCGGTGAAGACTCCGTCCACACTTTCGGCGACCGTGCCCAACGCGCCGGTCAACCCCAGGCGTTTCGCGATGACCTGTGCGAGTTCCACCGGTGTCGCGGTCACCAGCCACACCTGCTGACCGGCGTCCAGATGCATTTGCGCCAGCGCGCGGGTGCCGGGCCAGATCTTGTCGGCGATGATTTCGTCGTAGATCTCCTCGCCCAGCGCGGCGAGTTCGGCGGTCGAGCGGCCGGCGATGAATGACAGCGCCTTTTCCTTACCGCTGGCCATATCGCCCTGGCTTTCCTTGCCGGTGACCCGGAATTTCACCTGCTTCCAGGCCATATCGACGAGGTCGGAGGTCTTGAAATATTTCCGCGCCGCCAGGCCGCGCGCGAAGTGCACGATCGAGGCGCCCTGCACCATCGTGTTGTCCACGTCGAAAAATGCCGCAGCGGTCAGGTCGCGCGGCGGGCGCGCATGCGGCGGCAATTCCGAGTCGGCTTCGGCGCCATAGGTTTCGGCCAATTCCGCGTCGTGCAGCGCGAGGGCGGCATCGGCACTGGCCTCACCGGCGAGGTTGGCGCGTACCTCCTCCTCGCTGGGCCCGAACGGGCTGCGCGCGATCCGCGTGAGCTGATCCGACAGCCCCTGCCCCCAGCGCGCCGGGAATTCGCCGAACCTGCCCGCGATGAAGCCCGTCCTCGCATCTTTCGATCGTTCCGGCACCAGTACCTCCGCCCGTTCGCGCGAACACTCCAACATTAGCCGAGTACAGCGTTGTCCCGACGGCTGCTCGGCGATGTGTGCTCAGCGACTCAAATCGGCCCGCAACCGGGATTCGTCCACGTCGAAGTAGCTGTGTTCACGGCCGTCGAGCAGTACCACCGGCAACCGGTCGCCGAACTCGGCGCGCAGCGACGGATCGGTGGCCGCCGCCGCGTCCACATCGACGGTCGCCGGTTCCAGCCCGAAGTCGGCGCAGATGGCGCGCAGTTGCGTCAGTGCGACCGTGCACATACCGCAGCCCTCGCGGGTCAGCAAAGTCACCGAATGCGTGGCAGTACTCATATCGCCATTAAATGCCACCGTGCCGACAGACCTGCGATTAGCCGCGAATCGCCGGATTCGCGCGGGAAATCACCGGTCCGGCGTGCCTGCCCCGAAGCCGGTGCTCCGCGGCGGTTGAATGTGAGCAGGCATTCGTGAAGCCGACGAGTGGAGAGTGACTGAATTCACCGACTTTGTGCAGGGCTTCACAAGCGGTTACGGTGGTGACACGCGACCCGCCTGCTTCTGGCGGCGGACGCAACCGCACCCCTGTGTACCCATACCGATCCGATACCGATGCCCGTGCCCGGTGTCGGCGGCGGACCAAGCGAGAACCCGGACACTACCCCCCGGCCGGACGAGGAGCCGAACGACGTGACAGAGCAGCATGAGACGCCAGGTGGCGTCTCCGGCAGAGCTCTGAACAGCGTTTCCGGCAAATCCATCAACAAGGACATCCCGCAGGCGACGGTGACCCGCTTGGCCACCTACCTCCGAGTGCTCGCCGTCCTGGCCGACGAGGGTGTGCTCATCGTATCGAGTGAAGAACTGGCTGTCGCGGCGGGTGTCGGTTCGGCCAAGCTTCGCAAGGATCTATCCTTCCTCGGCCCCAACGGGGTTCGCGGCGTCGGCTACGACGTGGCCAAGTTGCGCAACCGCATCGAGGGCGTTCTCGGCCTGGCCGACGGCCATCGGGTGATCCTGGTCGGCGCCGGGAATCTGGGCCGGGCGCTGGCCGGTTACGGCGGATTCTCGCGGCGCGGATTCACCATGGTCGGCATCTTCGACAACGATCCCGCGGTGATCGGCGCCTCGGTCGCAGGGCTGCGGGTGCTCGACACCGCCCGGCTGCGGGCCGCGGTCGCCGAACTCGCCCCCACGATCGCGGTGGTCACCGTTCCCGATGCCGCGGCCCAGGGCGTCTGCGACGAACTCGTCGCCGCCGGGGTGCAGTGCATTCTCAGCTTCTCGCCGGTGAACCTGGCGGTTCCGGCCACCGTGGAGGTCCGCCGCGTCGACCTCGCCGTCGAACTGCAGATGCTGTCGTTCGAGCGCGCCCGCAGCGCGGAACTCGAGGCATCCGAGCCGCCGGCGACCGAGCGCGTCGCCGCGGGGGAGACCGTGCACGCGGTATCCACCCCGATCGGACGCCGGATGGCCGGACGCGCGGCCCACCAGCCCACACCCCACAAGACAACCTCGCATTCGGCAACGGAGCCAACCAGCAAGGGATCGGTGGTCGCACCATGAGTGTGCTTCTCGTCGGAATTTCGCATCGCAGCGCTCCCGTGGCGGTGCTGGAGAAGGTGGCGGTCACCGAGGAGGACCGGCCCAAGCTGACCGATCGGATGCTGGCCTCCCAGCACATCTCCGAGGCGATGATCGTCTCCACCTGCAACCGGGTCGAGATCTACGCCGTGGTCGACGCCTTCCACGGCGGCCTGGCCGAGGTCGGCGATCTGCTGGCCAAGCATTCCGATCTGCCGCTGCCCGAACTGACCAAACACGCCTACGTGCGCTACAGCGAGGCGGCGGCGGAACATCTGTTCGCGGTCGCCAGCGGTCTGGATTCGATGGTCGTCGGCGAGCAGCAGGTGCTCAGCCAGATCCGCTCGGCCTACGCCGCCGCCGACGCCCAGCAGGCCGCCGGGCGCACCCTGCACGAATTGGCCCAGCACGCCCTGCGCGTCGGCAAGCGGGTGCATTCGGAGACCGGGATCGACCGCGCGGGCGCCTCGGTGGTGTCGGTCGCCTTGGAGCGCGCCGCGAACGTGCTCGGCGATCTGGCCGGCCGCACCGCGGTCGTGGTCGGCGCGGGTGCGATGGGCGGGCTGTCGGTGGCGCATCTGGCTCGGGCCGGAATCGGCAGAATCGTCGTGGTCAACCGCACTCTCGAGCGGGCCCAGCGGCTGGCTCACACCGCGACCACCATGCACGGCGCACCGGCGACCGCGATGGAGCTGTCGAATCTGGTGAACGCCATGGCCGATGCCGACATCGTGATCACCAGCACCGGCGCGGTCGGTTCGGTGGTGAGCCTGGCCGACGCCCACCGGGCGCTCAACGTCTCCCGCGCCGGACATCAGATGGTGATCTGCGATCTGGGCCTGCCGCGCGATGTGGACCCCGCGGTGGCCGGGCTGCCCGATGTCACCGTCATCGACATGGAGACGCTGCAGCGCGATCCCGCGGCGGGTGCGGCGGCCGACGACACCAGCGCCGCGCGCGCCCTGGTCGCCGAGGAACTCGCCAAATATCTGTCCGGCCAGCGGATGGCCGAGGTGACCCCGACCGTCGCGGCCCTGCGCCAGCGCGCGGCCGAGGTGGTCGAGGCGGAGCTGATGCGGCTGGAATCCAAACTGCCCGACCTCGGCGATCCGCAGCGCGAAGAGGTGGCCCGCACGGTGCGCCGGGTGGTCGACAAACTGCTGCACGCCCCCACGGTGCGGGTCAAGCAGCTGGCCTCGGCGCCCGGCGGCGGCAGCTACGCCGAGGCGCTGCGTGAGTTGTTCGAATTGAAACCCGGTGCGGCACAAGCTGTTGCGGCGCCGATGGAAATCGCCACGCTCGGCGGCGAACTGGCCGACGACTTCACCACGAGCCATCTCGGAGACGAACAGGGGCATCCGCAGTGAGCGCTGATACGGCCACCGCATTCGGGGGCGCGGCCACCGGGGTCGACACCCAGGAGCACAACATGACGCGACGTGGTACCACGGACGCCCCGTGGCGGATCGGCACCCGCGGCAGCGTGCTGGCACTGACCCAGGCCGGCACCGTGCGCGACGCGCTGATCGCCGCCGGGCAGCACGCCGAATTGGTGATCGTGAAGACGGCGGGCGACAAGTCCTCCGACCCGGTCGAGAAGATCGGTGTCGGCGTGTTCACCGCCGCGCTGCGCGAGGAACTGGCCGCCGGGACCGTGGACATCGCGGTGCACTCCTACAAGGACCTGCCCACCGCGCCCGACCCGCGCTTCACCATCGCCGCGATACCGCCGCGCGAGGATCCGCGTGACGTCCTGGTCGCCCGGGACGGCCTGGTGCTGGGCGAACTGCCCGCCGGATCCCGGATCGGCACCTCCGCGCCGCGGCGTGCCGCCCAGTTGCGCGCACTCGGCCTCGGTCTCGAGATCGTGCCGTTGCGCGGCAATATCGACACCAGACTTCGCAAGGTCGCCGAGGGTGAACTCGACGCCGTGGTCGTCGCGCGGGCCGGGCTGTCCCGCGTGGACCGGCTCGGTTCGGTCACCGAGGCTCTGGAGCCCGTGCAGATGTTGCCGGCACCGGCCCAGGGCGCGCTCGCGGTCGAATGCCGCAGCGAGGAAAGCGATCTCGTCAGCATCCTGTCCACCCTCGACGATCCGGGCAGTCGCGCCACGGTCGTCGCCGAACGCGCGTTGCTCGCCGAACTCGAAGCCGGTTGCACGGCGCCGGTCGGCGCGCTCGCCGAAGTCGTCGAATCGCTCGACGACGAGGGCCGCGTGGTGGAGGAACTGTCGCTGCGCGGCGGCGCGGCGGCGATCGACGGTTCGGATGTCATCCGGGCCTCGGCGGTCGGCTCGCTCGCGAATGCAGAGCAGCTGGGCCGCGATCTGGCGCGTGAGCTCCTGGAGCTGGGGGCGCGCGACCTGCTGGCCGGCGAGGTATCCGCCGGCGCGTCCGACTTCACCAATCCCAGCCCGATGGAGAACAAGCCATGAGCCGAGCCACCAAGAAACATCCCGGTCGGATTCTGTTCGTCGGGTCGGGTCCTGGTGACCCGGCACTGCTCACGGTCCGCGCCCGCGAGGTGCTGGGACGAGCCCGGCTGGCGTTCACCGACCCCGATGTCGACAAGGGCGTGCTTGCCATGATCGGCACCGCCGTCGAACCGGGCCCCGACGGCGAATCCGCCGTCGACGTGCGCCCCGCGCTGGGCGAGCCGGCCGAGGTCGCGAAGACGCTGGTCCACGAGGCCCGTGCCGGACATGATGTGGTGCGGCTGGTCTCGGGCGATCCGATGACCACCGATTCGGTGATCTCCGAGGTCAACGCCGTCACCCGGTCGCATATGAACTTCGAGGTGCTGCCCGGGCTGCCGTCGGCGACCACTGTTCCGGCCTATGCCGGTATCGCGCTGGGCTCCTCGCACACCGAGGTCGACGTGCGCGGTGAGGTCGACTGGGCCTCCGTCGCCGCCGCTCCCGGCCCGCTGGTTCTGCACGCCACCTCCGGCCACCTGGCCGAGACCGCGAGCGCGCTGGTCGAGCACGGTCTCGCACCGCAGACCCCCGTGGCGGTGACCGTGCGCGGCACCACCCGGCAGCAGCGCACCATCGAGGCGACGCTGGCCACCCTGAACTCCGCTGCCTCCGAGCTGGTCGGACCGCTGGTGGTCACGGTCGGCAAGGAGGTCGAGAAGCGCGCCAAGATGTCGTGGTGGGAGTCGCGGGCCCTGTACGGCTGGACCGTGCTGGTGCCGCGCACCAAGGAGCAGGCCGGTGAGATGAGCGAGAAGCTCGTCATGCACGGTGCGATTCCGATGGAGGTGCCGACCATCGCCGTCGAGCCGCCGCGCAGCCCCGCGCAGATGGAGCGCGCGGTCAAGGGACTGGTCGACGGCCGCTACCAGTGGGTGGTGTTCACCTCCACCAACGCCGTGCGCGCGGTGTGGGAGAAGTTCGGCGAATTCGGTTTGGACGCACGGGCTTTCTCCGGTGTGAAGATCGCCTGTGTCGGTGAGGCGACCGCCGAGAAGGTGCGCTCGTTCGGCATCAATCCCGAACTGGTGCCCAGCGGTGAGCAGTCCTCGGAGGGTCTGCTGGCCGACTTCCCGCCCTACGACGATGTTTTCGACCCGGTCAACCGCGTGCTGCTGCCGCGTGCCGATATCGCCACCGAAACTCTGGCCGAGGGTCTGCGCGACCGCGGCTGGGAGATCGACGATGTCACCGCGTACCGCACCGTGCGGGCCTCGCCGCCGCCGGCCGAAACCCGGGAGATGATCAAGACCGGTGGTTTCGACGCCGTGCTGTTCACCTCCTCGTCCACGGTCCGGAATCTGGTCGGTATCGCCGGAAAGCCGCACGCGCGCACCATCGTTGCCTGTATCGGCCCCAAAACCGCCGAGACCGCAATCGAATTCGGCCTGCGCGTGGATGTGCAACCCGAGATCGCTCAGGTCGGCCCGCTGGTCGACGCCCTGGCCGAACACGCCGCCCACCTGCGCGCCGAGGGCCTGCTGCCCCCGCCGCGCAAGAAGAGCCGCCGCAGCCGCTGAGCGGCTCGATAGGTTGCGGCGAAAGCCCTCACACCCGGCGGACGCGCATGAGGTCGCGGACGAGGCTGCAGGTCTTGTTCGAGGGCGGGCGGATGCCGACGACCTCGGCGGTGTGCCGGATGGTCTGGTTGTCGGCGAGGTTGGCGCGGTAGACGCCGGAATCGAGCAGGGCGATGGCCAGCCGCATGGCCTTCAACCTGCGGTTGTGCATGACGTACCAGGAGCGCGGCCGCCCGGCCGGTAGGGGCTGTTTCACCAGCGGCGCGTAGGGATCGATGATCGTCGGTGCGGTGGGCATGAGAATCCTCCCCTCGGATGGAGATTCGCCGGGTCGTCGGTGGGCCGAATCGAAGGCGGGACGGATATGGGCAGTCCGTCCCACCGCCGATCGATCGGTCGCGCGCCGTGGGCAGTAGCGCGTTACCGAGGCCGGTTCGACTGTTGACGAATCCCCTCGAACACATCTTCGATTCTACCCGAGAGCACCGACAAAAACCGGTCGCCGCAACGGGTTTCGGCGTCGCGCCCGCATCGCCCGTAATTTGCCGGGTGTGACCCACGCCAACCGGCCGGGAGGTGCCTGGGAGCCGGGCTCCCGCGCGGCGTATCGTGCGGTTATGACCGGAATGGACCGCCCGCGGCGGTTGCGTCGTACCCCCGCGATGCGTCGCCTCGTCGCCGAAACTACCTTGGAACCAAGGCAATTGGTACTGCCCATGTTCGTCGCCGACGGGCTGGCCGAACCGCGCGAGATCAGTTCGATGCCCGGCGTGTACCAGCATTCGATGGATTCGCTGCGCAAGGCCGCGGCCGAGGCGGTCGGCGCGGGCGTCGGCGGGCTCATGCTGTTCGGCGTGCCGCGTCCGGAGGACAAGGATGCGGAAGGTAGCCAGGCCGGCGCCCCGGACGGCATTCTCAACCGCGGCCTGCGCGCGCTGACCGAGGAGGTCGGCGGTGACACCGTCGTGATGGCCGACACCTGCCTGGACGAGTTCACCGATCACGGGCACTGCGGGGTGCTGGCCGGCGACGGCTCGGTCGACAACGACGCGACTCTGGAACGCTACGTGGAGATGGCGCTGGCCCAGGCCGAGGCCGGCGCCGAACTGCTGGGCACCAGCGGGATGATGGACGGCCAGGTCGGTGCGATCCGCGCCGGACTGGACGCCGCCGGTCACATCGATACCGGGATCCTCGCCTACGCGGCGAAATACGCCTCGGCGTTCTACGGCCCGTTCCGGGAGGCCGTCGGCTCGTCGCTGCAGGGCGATCGCCGCACCTATCAGCAGGATGCGGCGAATCGTCGCGAATCGCTGCGTGAGCTGGAACTGGACCTGGCCGAGGGCGCCGACATCGTGATGGTCAAACCGGCCATGTCGTATCTCGACATCCTGCGTGATGTCGCCGATCATTCGCCGGTTCCGGTCGCCGCCTATCAGATCTCCGGCGAGTACGCGATGATCACCGCCGCCGCCGAACGCGGCTGGATCGACCGCCGCGGTGCCATCGTCGAATCGCTGCTCGGCATCCGCCGGGCGGGCGCGGACATCGTGCTCACCTACTGGGCCACCGAGGCCGCGCACTGGCTGTCGTGAATCCGGCGACCCTGCCGGCCGAGCCCGGCATGCGAACCAGACCCGAGGATGTGCGTACCGCCTGCCAGCTGTGGTGGGCCGTGGTCGCGCTCGGGGTGTTGCGGCTGATCCTCGGCGCGGTCGACCGCCTCGGCAATCGCCGCCAGGTCGCCCAGGACTTCTACGACCAGCTGCACGGCGAGCGGCCCGACTTCAGCGTGGCGCAGATGGAGCTGGTGGTCTCGATTCTCGAGGTGCTGGTCCTCACCTACGGCCTCGCCGTCGCCATCGGCGCGGTGGCCGTGGTGCACCAACTCGGTCGCGGCCGGCTGTGGGCGCGCACGATTGCCGATGTGGCGACCGTGGTGCTGGTGCTCGGCGCCGTCGGGTCGATGTTCGGTCTCGATGCGATTTCCGGCGGCCCCGCGGTGCTGATCGGGGCCGCGGCGATATTACAGGCCGTTCTGGCCTGCGGAGCCGTATTCCTCTGCCGCAGAAAGGAATCGGAGGCGTTTTTCCGGGCGAACGGCAGCTGAGACGTGAGGCCGAATTTGTCGCGTGCCGACCGGGATGTATGGTGAGGGTTGTCACAGAGAGCTCGGGAACTGAAAGTCGTTGGTTGTGCGTTGTTCTTCGGATGTGGTTTTTCGGTCGGTGGTCGCATCGATCGGCTACCGCGATGAGAGCGCAGCACGGATGGCTTCGGTGGATCGGAGACATCGATGCGCGTGGTGATTCAGCAGCGACAAAGCATTCGACGCGATGTTCTGGTGATGGGTCTGCTGCTGCTTCTGGCACTGCTCACCCTCGCCGGCCTGCTGCTCCCGGGGAAGGTCGGCTGACTCCGCCGCCACCCGTTCGGACCGGCACGCGCGTCGTATTCGGAGGTCTTGCGTGAGCGACGCCCAACCCACCGCCCCGGTGCGGCCGGATTCCGTGCTGTTCAGCGAGCCCGGCGCCCGCTGGCGAACGGTCGCCTACGGCCCGGCGCTCTGCCTGCTGGTGCTGATTCTGGAACTCGCGCTGCGACGCGGTCCGGTGCACTGGTTCGGCCTCGCCTTCTGCGCGATTCTGCTCGCAGGATTCGTGACTCTGCAGGTAGTGGCCGGAAAACGCCACGTCAGCGTGGAACTCACCGACTCGACGCTGCGCGAGGGCACCGAAACGCTGTCGCTGAGTTCGATCGCGCGCATCTTTCCCGAACACGACGAGGAATCGTGGGACGACGATCCCTGGCAGTCGGCCCGCGCGCTGGGTGAGCTGACCGGTGTGCCGCGCCGCCGCCGCGGCATCGGCCTGAAATTGCGCGACGGCGCCATGGTGCAGGCATGGGCGCGCGATCATCAGCGGTTGCGCGCGCAGTTGAGCGCCGCACTCGACCGGCTCGGCGAGGAGTCGCCGTCTGCCGAAGCTCCGGCCGACGACGAGGCTGTCGAGGGCAAGGAGGATGTGGCGTGATGCGCCGGGTGTGGATCCTGCTCGATCTGGTGCTGGTCGTGGTGTGTGCTGTGGCCGCCGTGCCCAGCTGGCGGCACGGTATCCATCGGACCTGGTTCGCGGCGGTGGGGGATCAGCCCGCCTTCGAATCCACCCACTACGCCGGTCCGTGGCTCGCGCTGGCCACCGTATTGGTCGCGGCCGCGGGCCTCGCGGCCATCGATCTGGTGGTGCGGTGCGCGGTGCGCCCGCACTGACACGCCTGTTCGCCACAGCCGCACCCGTTTTCGCGGCGCGTCGCCCGATAGCGGATCGAGTGTTGTGGGTATTGCCGGAAAATGAGCACCATGACGCGCACCCGAGCAGTGCGGAAAACCTCGTTCACCCTTCTGGCGGCCGCCGCGATCGGTACCGCTTCGGTCGCCGTGGCCACCGCGACACCCGAAAACCCGTCGGCCGCAACGACTTCGGCAGTCACCGTGGTGCCGGCCGGTCCCCAGGTGTCCGGCCCGGCCGGGTCTCCGAGCGGAACAGCCGCCACGGTCGCGGATCCGGTAGCCGCCGCGACTCCGGCGCAGCCGCAGGCCGATCAGGTCTCGCTACTGGATCTGCTTCCCACGCCGCTGAACTGCTTGCTCTCGACCGGCTATGCCCTGTTGTGCCTGGGCGTTCCGCTGCCCTGAGCGATCGGTCAGTGCCACTGCTGGAAGACGTCGAGCAGGCGCGTGCCGTGCGATCCGGGCACGTTCGCCATCACCACGACGCTCCCGTCCGGGTGGCTCGCCGCCTCCTCGATCACCTGCCGCAGTGAGGCGTGCACATTGCCGTTCTGATCGTGATAGAGCTGGGTGTCCGGCTTCAGGCCCGCACCGATCCGGCTCTCCGGAACGACCATCGTGACCAGCGCCGGAATCGGCCCGTCGCCCAGCGCGGCGGTCTCGTCGTGGGTGAGGACGACTCCGGCGCGCTGCTGGTCGGGCTGGACGACCGGCGTCGCGGCTGCGGCCTGAGTCGCCGCCGCGACTGAGCCGACGAGGGTTGTCAACAGGGCTATCCCGAATACTGATTTACGCATGAACCCTCCCGGCCGTGGAGCGTGATGATGGGTACGAGGTTACGCATGGGCAATCAGGCCACAACCCTTATGCCAGGAAATTCACGCCGCGTGTTGCCTCGCGGGCGGGGACCGGCCGATGTGAGGAAATTCTCGGCAAACCACTGATCGAGTCGATGGGAGTACAATACGGCGCCTCGGCTTGTGGGGTGGCTCACCCCACTACACCCTGTCGTCGACCGCTTCGGCGGGGGCTGCGACACTGGTGGTCGTGAGTTCTTCTCCGCGCGCGACCCAGGTAAACGTGCCGGTCTCCGCCCGACTCTTCGAACGCGCCGCCGCGATCATCCCCGGCGGTGTGAACTCGCCTGTGCGGGCCTTCAATTCGGTCGGCGGCACCCCGCGATTCATCGCTTCGGCGCGCGGGTACACGCTCACCGACGCCGACGGCAACGACTATGTGGACCTCGTGTGTTCCTGGGGGCCGATGATCCTCGGGCACGCGCATCCGGCCGTCGTGGACGCGGTGCAGCGTGCCGCCACGAGCGGGCTGTCCTTCGGCGCGCCCACCGAGGCCGAGATCGAACTGGCCGAGGCGATCGCCGCCCGCGTCGATCCGGTGCAGCGGGTGCGGCTGGTGAACTCCGGCACCGAGGCCACCATGAGCGCGGTGCGGCTGGCGCGCGGGTTCACCGGGCGCAGCAAGATCGTCAAGTTCGCCGGCTGCTATCACGGCCATGTCGACGCGCTGCTGGCCGATGCCGGCTCGGGTGTCGCCACCCTCGGCCTGCCGACCTCGCCGGGCGTGACCGGGGCGCAGGCCTCCGACACCCTGGTACTGCCCTACAACGACCTCGAAGCCGTCGCCACCGCCTTCGCCGAATATCCGGGGCAGATCGCCGCCGTGATCACCGAGGCGGCCGCGGGCAATATGGGCGCGGTCCCGCCGCTGCCCGGATTCAACGCCGGCCTGCGCGAGCTGACCAGCCGGCACGGCGCCCTGCTGATCATGGACGAGGTGATGACCGGCTTCCGCGTGAGTGCGGCGGGCTGGTACGGGCGCGATCCGGTCGCGGGCGACCTGTACACCTTCGGCAAGGTGATGAGCGGCGGGCTTCCCGCCGCGGCCTTCGGCGGCCGCGCCGAGGTCATGGACCACCTCGCTCCGATCGGGCCGGTCTATCAGGCCGGCACGCTCTCGGGTAATCCGGTGGCGGTGGCGGCCGGGCTGGCCACGCTGCGCGCCGCCGACGCGGATGTCTACGCCGCTCTCGACCGCAATGCCGAGCGCCTGGGATCCCTGATCACCGAGGCTCTGACCACCGCGGGGGTCGCGCACACCGTGCAATTCGCGGGCAATATGGTGAGCGTGTTCTTCGCCGAGGGTCCGGTTACCGACTACGCCACCGCGAAGGCCACCGCCACCTGGCGCTTCCCGGCCTTCTTCCACGCGCTGCTGGAAGGTGGCGTCTACGCGCCGCCGAGCCCGTTCGAGGCCTGGTTCGTCTCGGCCGCCCTCGACGAGGACGCATTCGACCGTATCGCTGCCGCACTGCCCGCCGCCGCCGCGGCAGCCGCGGCCGCCACACCCGAAGGATCCCGCGCGTGAGCGACTCAGATCAGCTCGAATCCGTCACTGCCGCAACAGAATCCCCTTCGCATGAAGAACCGGCGTCGTCCGGTGCGGCCGCGGCGAACGGGGACACCGAATCGTCGCGGGCGCCCGTTCCCGGCTCGGGAGCCGATGCCGGCAAGATTCCCTCGCTACCCGGTGACGTCGCCTCGGATACCGAGACCATCGTGCACGTGATGCGCCACGGCGAGGTGCACAACCCCAACGGCATCCTGTACGGCCGCCTGCCCGGCTTCAGTCTCTCGGTCACGGGTCGTTCGCAGGCGGCGACGGTGGCGCGCACCCTGGCCGATCACGACATCGCCCTGGTGGTGGCCTCGCCACTGCAGCGCGCCCAGGAGACCGCCGCGCCGATCGCCGGACAGCACGGGCTGATCGTGCGCACCGACGACAACCTCATCGAGGCCGGCAACACCTTCGAGGGGCTGCGGGTGTCGGTCGGCGACGGCGCGCTGCGCAAGCCGCGGCACTGGTGGAAGTTGCGCGATCCGTTCACCCCGTCGTGGGGTGAGCCGTATCTGCAGATCGCGCATCGCATGCTCGCCGCCGTGAACAAGGCGCGGGTGGAGGCGGCCGGGCACGAGGCCGTGGTGGTATCGCATCAGCTGCCGGTGTGGACGTTGCGTCGCTTCCTGGAGGGCAAGCGGCTGTGGCACGATCCACGGCAGCGGCAGTGCTCGCTGGCCTCGCTGACTTCGCTTGTGTACCAAGGCGATACGTTGATCGACATCGTCTACTCCGAGCCGTCGGGCGGCTCGGACCCCAGGGTGACCGGGGCGTGAGCGGGGCGGTCCGGCGTCTGCTGCCGATGCTGCTGGCCTGCGTGGCGGTCGTCGCCGCGCTGGCCGGTTGTTCGTCGGGTAAGGACGCGGTCGCCCAGGGCGGCACCTTCGATTTCGTCTCACCCGGCGGCAAGACCGATATCCGGTACGACCCACCGGCCGCCCGCGGCACGATCGGCCACCTCTCGGGACCGAATCTGATGACCGGCAAGACCGTATCGGTCGACGACTTCCCGAATCAGGTCGTCGTGCTGAATCTCTGGGGACAGTGGTGCGGGCCGTGCCGGGCCGAAGCACCCGCGCTGGAGCAGGTCTACGAACAGTCCAAGGACAAAGGCGTCGCCTTCCTCGGGATCAATGTGCGTGATCCGCAACAGGACAAGGCACGCGACTTCGTGACCGACAATCACGTCGGCTATCCCTCCGTCTACGACCCCGAGATGCGCAGCTTGCTGGCGCTCGGGGGCAAATTTCCCACCAGCGTCATCCCCACCACGCTGGTGCTGGATCGACAGCATCGCGTCGCCGCGGTCTTCCTGCGGTCGTTGCTGGCCGAGGATCTGTTGCCGGTGGTGAATCAGGTCGCGCAGGAGGGCCGGCAGTGACGGCTCTGGCAGCGCCGGCGTTGGCGTCCCCGGCGGTGGCTTCTCCGGCGTTGCCGGCATTGGCTTCGGTCGGTGAATCGTTCCAGCAGACCGCGGCCACCGGGCCGCTGCTGCTGGCGTTGGGCGCCTGCCTGCTCGCCGGACTGGTCTCGTTCGCGTCGCCGTGTGTGGTGCCGCTGGTGCCGGGATATCTGTCGTATCTGGCCGGGCTCGTGGGCGCCGAAGCGCCGCCGGTCACCGTGGACGAAGCCCAGGGCAAGGGCGCGGCCGTCGCGCTGCGCACCGGCCGGATGCGGGTCGCGGGTGCGGCCGGGCTCTTCGTCGCCGGTTTCACCGTCGTGTTCGTGCTGGCCTCGGCCACGGTCTTCGGGGTCATCCAGACCCTCAACGTCAATCGTGAACTGCTGCAACGCATCGGCGGTGTGGTGACGATCGTGATGGGGCTGGTGTTCCTCGGCCTGGTGCCGATGTTGCAGCGCGACACCAGAATGCATCCGCGCCGGCTCACCGGAATCGTCGGCGCACCGCTGCTGGGCGCGGTCTTCGCCCTCGGCTGGACGCCGTGCCTGGGCCCGACGCTCTCCGGCGTGATGGCGGTATCCGCCGGGACCGAGGGCGCGACGGCCGCTCGCGGTGTCGCGCTGATCGTGGCGTACTGCCTCGGTCTCGGCCTGCCGTTCGTGATTCTCGCGTTCGGGTCCGCCACCGCGCTGCGCGGAGTCGGCTGGCTCCGGCGCAATTCGCGCACCATCCAGATCATCGGCGGCATCCTGCTCGTGGTGGTCGGCATCGCACTGGTCACCGGGATGTGGGATCAGTTCGTCGGATGGATCCGCAATGTTTTCGTCTCCCAGGTAACCCTGCCGATCTGAGCCCCATGACTGCCACGATGACGCCCCCGTCCACCGCCGCGAAGCCGCCGCGCCAGTCGCTGCCGCGCCGCGCGTTCGCGCTGCTGCGCAACGCGTGGCGCGGATTGACCAGTATGCGCACGGCGCTCATGCTGCTGTTCCTGCTGGCGCTGGCGGCGATTCCGGGGGCGTTGCTGCCGCAGCGCAGTCTCAACCCGCAGAAAGTCGACAAGTACATCGCCGATCGCGGCACCCTCGGTCCGTGGATGGACCGGCTGCAGCTGTTCGACGTGTTCTCCAGCTTCTGGTTCACCGCGATCTACGCTCTGCTGTTCGTCTCGCTGGTCGGCTGCATCGTGCCGCGCGTCTTCGACCACTACAAGGCGCTGCGCACACCGCCGGTCATGGTGCCGCGCAACCTGTCCCGGCTGCCGCACCACGCCGCGACCACCACCGGTGACACACCCGCCGAGGCGATCGAGCAGGCGCGGCGCGGGCTGCGCGGCTGGCGCACCGTGGTGCGCGACGGTTCCGAGGCGCGCAACGGCCGTCCCGGTGAGGTGACGCTCTCGGCGGAGAAGGGTTATCTGCGCGAGCTCGGCAATCTGGTCTTCCACCTGGCGCTGGTCGGCCTGCTGGTCGCGGTGGCGGCGGGCAAATTGTTCGGTTACGAGGGCAACGTGATCGTCGTCGCCGACGGCGGTCCCGGATTCTGCACCACCTCACCGGCGGTCTTCGATTCCTTCAAGGCCGGCCGGGTCAACGACGGCACCGGGCTGACCCCGGTCTGCGTGCGGGTCAAGGACTTCAAGGCCGACTATCTGCCCAACGGCCAGGCCGAGATGTTCACCGCGAACATCTCCTATCAGACCGGCGATGATCTGGCAACCGACACCTGGCGGGACACCACCATCCAGGTCAACCATCCGCTGCGCGTCGCCGGAGACCGCGTCTACCTGCAAGGACACGGGTACGCGCCGACGTTCACCGTCACCTACCCGAACGGCCAGAAGCGCACCGAGACCATCCAGTGGCGGCCCGACGACGGCGCCACCTTCCTGTCCAGCGGTGTGATGCGGTTCGACCCGCCGGGTGGCATGTACGGCAGCGAGGACGAGCGCCGCAAGAACCAGATCGCGATCGAGGGCCTGTTCGCCCCCACCGCGCTGATGCACGGCAGCCTGCTGACCTCGTCGTATCCGGGTCTGACCGATCCGGCGGTGGCGATCGACATCTATCGCGGCGAGACCGGACTCGACACCGGGCGCGCGCAGTCGCTGTTCTCCCTCGATCCGGAGATGATCAAACAGGGCCGGTTGACGAAGCAGCAGCGCGTCAATCTGCGGCCCGGTGAATCGGCCACCTTGGCCGACGGCACCAAGGTCACCTTCGACGGTGCGCAGCAGTATGCGAATCTGCAGGTCTCCCACGACCCGGCGCAGAACTGGGTGCTGGTGTGCGCGTTGACGATGATGGCCGGGCTGCTCGTCTCGCTGGTGGTGAAGCGGCGGCGGATCTGGTTGCGCGCCTATCCGGAAGGCCCGGACGCGGGCGGTTCCGGTGAACGACGTACTGTAGTAGAAATGGGTGGGCTGGCCCGCACCGACCAGGCGGGTTGGGGCGGCGAGTTCGACCGCTTGCTGACGCGGCTGCTGGGCTCCGATCGCACCGACATCGGCAGCCCCACGGATCAGCGCCCGGTCGCCCGGACCGAGAGCACGGGAGAGTGAACATGCCGATCGACGAAACACTCGCCGGTTACAGCAATCTCGCCTTCAAGACGGCGTTCGTCGTCTATCTGCTGGTGCTGGCGATGCTGATCGTGCAGTACGCCTCGGCGAAGAAGAAGGTGACCAGCGCGCAGGAGCGTGAGCGCGAACTGGTCGGCGTCGGCGCCTCCGGTGGCGCGAGCGCGGACCGGCCGATCGTGCCCGGCAAGCTGGAGCCCGCCCCGAAGCGTTCGCTGGCGGAGCAACTCGGCAATATGGCGTTCGCGGTCGTCTTCGTCGCGATCGGCCTGCATCTGGCCTCGATCGTGTTGCGCGGCTTCGCGACCCACCGCTTCCCGCTCGGCAACATGTACGAGTTCATCACCATGGCGACCGCGGCCGCGATGGTCACCGGCCTGGTGTTCATCCACGATCGCCGGTACCGCGCGATGTGGGTCTTCCTGCTGGTTCCGGTGCTGATCCTGATGTTCCTGGCCGGCCAGGTGCTCTATGCCGACGCCGCGCCCGTGGTTCCGGCGCTGAAGTCGTACTGGCTGCCGATCCACGTCACCATCGTCAGCGTCGGCAGCGGCATCTTCATGCTCTCCGGCGTGGCGAGCCTGCTGTTCCTGCTGCGTATGTACCAGCCGGAAGGCCAGGAATCGAGCAACCCGCTCGGCGCCCTCGCCCGCCGCCTCCCCGACGCCCGCACCCTCGACCGCCTCGCCTACCGCACGACGGTCGTGGCCTTCCCCCTCTTCGGCACCGGCATCATCCTCGGCGCCATCTGGGCCGAAAGCGCGTGGGGCCGCTTCTGGGGCTGGGACCCGAAGGAAACCGTCTCCTTCATCGCCTGGGTCATCTACGCCGCCTACCTGCACGCCCGCGCGACCTCCGGCTGGCGCGAAACCAAGGCCGCCTGGATCAACGTGGCCGGTTTCGTCGCGATGCTGTTCAACTTGTTCATCATCAACATCGTGGTGAGCGGGTTGCACTCGTACGCGGGACTCAACTAGTTTCACCCAGTTCGAGGACGGCGTGGAAGCCTTCGGCGAGGCAGTCGGTGAAGACTTCCACGTCGGGCACGGCGGCGGTGTCGGTGTTGATGCCCACGCAGCAGGTATCGGCGTGTGAGATGAGGGTGACGTTGAAGGCCGTGCCGATGGTGGGGCCGAAGGCGTACATTCGCTCGACCGCTGCGCCGGCGATGTAGATCGGCACGGGGGAGCCGGGGACGTCCGAGGCGACGAAGTCCACGTGCTCGAGCATCGCGGTGACGATGGCGACGGGTAGCCGGTTGAGCGTGGCGGCGACGGCGGCCGAATAGGGGATCGCCGGTTCGTGCAGCCAGCCGACGACCATCGCGTCCAGCACGGGCATCAGCGCGGCCGGGTCGGTCATGCCGGCCGGCAGCACGAATCTGACCAGCGTGATGCGATTCCCGCCGATCGGGTCGGTGTCCTTGCGCACGCTGACCGGCATGGTGACCCGCAGCCGCTCGACTTCCGACCCGTGCAGTTCGTGATAGCGGTGCAGCCCGATGACCACCCCGGCCAGGAAGGCGTCGTTGAGGGTGCAGCCGACCGTGTGCGCGGCGCGGCGCAGCGGTTCGAGCGGGACGTCGAGGGTCGAAAGATGGCGCCCCAGACCACGTTTCGTCATCACGGGGGAGAGTGTGCCGACCACCGGTCGCGCCAGCTTGCCGATCGAGACGGCCAGCCTCACTCCGTCGCGCACAGTCCCCACCGGGTCGGTGAGGGCGTGGCGGGCCAGCGGCAGCACATGCGCGAGGCCGCCGCGCAGCAACTCCGACCCCACCGCCCAGTTCCATCCGAGGATGTCGGCCAGCCCACCGCGGGTTGCCGGAGCGGGCTCGGGATCCGGACGAGGTTCGCCGCCGGAACGGGTGAAATCGACGATCTCGTTGGCCAATTGGATGCCGCCCAAGCCGTCGGTCAGGCAGTGATGCACCTTGAGCACCAGCGCGCCGCCACCACCGGTCACATCGCCGAGCACGGTCACCTGCCACAGCGGGCGGACCGGGTCGAAGGCCGTCATGGCCTCGACGCGGGCGAATTCGAACACCGCCGTCCGGTCGACCGCGGCTGGTAAAGCGACCCGCCGCATATGCCAGGACAGGTCGAAGTCGGGATCGGCTTCCCAGCGCGGCGGCGCGAGCCCGGCCGGCAGGGCGACCAGCCGATCGCGGAAGCGGGGCGCCACCCGGGTGCCGCGATCGATGGCCCGCACCAGTCGTTCCCAGTCGGGCTCCGCGTCGAGCATCACGACCGAGACGATCGTCGAGCGCAGGATCGCGTCGCGCTCCATACTCCACGAGAACAGGTCGGACTGGCTGAGGTGAGATTCGCGCGTGTCCGTCATCGGCTTGCCTTCGCTGAGGACCGGCGCCGTGATCGCCGCGGATACGACTCCCGGGGCCGCTCGTGTCTCGACCGTATTCACCGCACCCTTCGTGCCGGTAGGGCCGAACGTCGGTGCCGCCGTGACCGAAGGACTCGTGCCGGTCCGGGCCGTCGGCGGGCAGCTACGAGGCGCGTCGGCTTACTCTGCCGTCCTCGCGGCTGTCGGGTGAGGCGCGGTCAGCGCGGGTGTGGGTTCTGCCGGCTTCGCGCGGTGCGGTATGTGGGTCGGCGGTGCGCGATAACCCTCGGTCCGTGTGGCGCAATCTTGCGATCTCGTGCCGGGAATCGGGAAGGTGGAGGCAAATGCGGTCAAGGCGGCGTCAACCTGCGTAGACACGGATGTGGGCGTGTACCTGCGGGGTTGCGGCCCGGGGTCGACAGGGAGGTAACGATTCATTGCAATCGCATTAATGCGACCTAACCGGAGGGCTGATACCGGTTACGGTGTTGGCGCGAAGGTTGCCCTCCCTGGGGAGCGGATACGTCGGCCTTCGTTGGTAGGGGATGAACCGGTGCCCCACTTCTGTGGGTCTGAGCCGCCCAGCGGGTGGGGCACTGCCCTCCTCTCGCGCGGACGTCCTCCGAGGGTGGCCGCGGGCGGTCACTGCGTCGCGCCGGCCGGAACAAGGTTTCGCCTGTACAGGTCGGCCAGCATGCGGCCCAGAGCAATACGGTTGCCGGGAGACCCGCGGCGATCAGCAGGCCGATCACCGGATCGTCGCCGCGACGGCGCGACCACGCGGGCTCAGCTGCCATCGGCAGCGGTCCCGGCTCGGGACGATCAGACCGCGCGCGTGCAGGCGGGCCAGGGCGTTGCGAACGCTTCGCGTCGTGTGCGCCGTGGCGCGTTGCAGCTGGTCGGTGGTGAGCAGACCGCCCGGCGCGAGCGTGCGCAGGACGGCGCGCTCGCTCGGAGTCACGCCGGGGCTCCGGATGCGCTCCACCGTGCGAAAGACAAGCGAGGACACGCTGTTTCGACGTCCGCGAGGTGCATGATCAGGTCGAGCGTGCGGGCGTCGAGGTGGGCGGGTGCAGGCATGACGATCGCATCCACATCGGCGGTGCGGATCTGGTCGATCAGCGGAATCGTCCGATGCGGGACTGGCCAGAGCAGTGTGTAACCGAGGTGGCGCGCGAGCCGTTTCACCTGTGCCGCATCCCAATTCGGCGCCGTGCTGACCTCCGGATCGATCCAGGCCAGCGCTGTCGGACGTGTTCTCATCCCTACCCCTCCTGTCTGTGTATGTCAGATTCGGCGCAGGTAGGAGGCCCGAGGGCCAGTGAAGGGACAGGGGGACAGGGCGGCGGTATCGATCTACTCTCGGAGCATGGGCGAACACGTGGGGCGGCGGATCGCATCCGAGCGCAAGATTGCCGGTCTGGGGCAGCGTCAGTTGGCGGCGCGCGCGAACTACTCGCTGTCGATGGTGAAGGCGGTCGAGCAGGGGCGGGAGGTCGCGTCGCCGGGGTTCATTGCGGCGGTTTCCAGGGCGTTGGGGGTGGACCCGGACAGGTTGCAGGGCACGCCCTATCTCGAGACGCTCGAAGAGGACGGGCCCCTCGAAGGTCTGCCGGAGCTGCGCGCCGTGCTTGCCGAAGGTTCATATGTGCAGGCACTGGAGCCGACGACCGCTGCCGAGCTGCGCGCCGAACTCGAGGCGGTCGAAGCTGCGTTGCACAACGATCGGACGCGTCGCGCTCTTGCGTTGCTACCGAATCTGATTCGGCGTCTGCACGGTGCGACCGAGACGGCTTCCGATGACGCGGGGCGCGCCGCAGCGTACGGCATGTTGTGCGCGGCCTACATCGCAGCGGAAGGGGCATGCTGCCGGCTCGGATATTCGTCGTTGACCGCGTTGGTGCTCGACCGGCTCGATACCGTCGCGTCGCGCGCCGACGACCCCGGGTATGCGGTTCGCAGCCTGATGAAGCGCTCGCGGCTGCTCATGGCGCACGACTCAACGGATGTGGCAATGAATTTGGTGGAACGAGGGATGGCGTTGGTTCCAGGCACCACCCAGGGAGAACGGGTTTTGCGCGGTTACGGGCACCTGCGCGCGGCGATCGTGGCAGCGCGCGGCCGCCGTTTGGAACTCGCACAGGACCACATCGCCGCCGCCCGTGACATCGCGCGACCGATGAGCCGTGAGAGCGACCTGTACACGACGGATTTCGGCCCGGGTAACGTCGAAATTCATGCCTGCGCTGTGGAATTGGAAGCCGGCGATCCAGGGAGAGCGGCCCGTGAGGGCGCGGAACTGCGGATCCCGTCCGACGTCGCGGCACCACGCGTCGGCCATCACTGGCAGGACAATGCGCGCGCGTGGTTGATGTCCGGCAAGCCGGATCGAGCGCTGGCGGCGCTCAACAAAGCCCGTGCCGCCGCACCGCAGCAGACGCGGCTGCATCCTTCGGTGCGCGAAACTGTGTACGGCATCGCCGCGGCGCAACGCCGTCAATCCGAGGGGTTGCTGGGGTTCGCGGCGTGGATCGGGGCGGGGCTCTAGCGAACCCCACTGGTTCTCCGCTTCGCGGTGTCGGCCTGAATTTTTCGTGCCAACCTCGATGAGATTTGCGGAAAACTCGAGAAATCGGCGAGGTTTGCACGATGAGTTCAGGGGTCGCCCGCACCGAACGGATATGTGGGATCGAGGCGGTCGTTATCTCACGGCGCTTCTACGGTCGTGGTGTCCGGGGCGAACGCCCGGGCGACGGCAAGGCTGTCCTCGTAGACGTGGTGGCGGGTGATCAGGCCGTTCTCCACTGTGAGGTGGAGGGCGAAGCGGGCGCGGTAGGGGCGTCCGGTTGCGCGTGCGGTTTGGCGAATTTCGCCCAGCACCACCGCATCCGGGCCGTCGACGAGAATTCGCTCGACCACCGTGCCGACCTCTTCGGGGATATGGTGCTCAGCGATGTCGCGGAAATGCGCGGCCGCGTCGGCGCGGGTGGAGCGGTGGGTGATCCACGGCGTGGCGGCGCGGCCGTGCTCGTCTTCCGGCCAGTTCAGTTTCCAGTCGCTCGTCGGGGCGTACAGCGCGGCGATCTTCTCCGGATCGCCGCCGGCCATGCGGGCCAGCAGATCTTCCACGACGGCGCGGGTGGGAGCGGAATCGTTCACTGTTCCGACTCTGCCCGGCCCGGGTCCGCGCGTCCATTACCTCCGAGGTCATGCGAATGAACCGTCATCGACGCCGGGGTGACGGTCACGGTGCACAATTCGCCCCGGAAGAACGGATCTCCGGGGCGAATTGTGCGCGAAGAACTTTCAGGATTTCTTGCTGGGGACGACGATGACCACGATGAGGGTCAGGATGCTGAAAAACAATCCGAACAGCCCCCAGCCGATCGGGTTGCGGCCCTTGGCGGCAGCGATGGCGGCGCAGATGAACGCGGCGATGATGCTGCCGATGGCGACGAAGATTCCTTTGACGCCGCGCAGAATGAATCCGGCAGCTTCCGGATCGGTGTGGGCGGCAGCCAGCAACAAGTTCATGATCACTCCTCCTGTGCCGCGAGTGTCCGGGCCGAAAGGGATTCCGGTGTGCGGCTTCTCAGCAGTACCCGTGCGCCGAGACCGCAAACGGCGAAGGGATCGACGGGGATCCACACGCCGTCCGGGTCGTCATCCTTTCGTAGTCGCCAATACCAACTTGCCTGTGCTGGAGCCCGACTCGATGCGTCGATGCGCCTCCACAACCTGGTCGAACGGCAGGGACTCGACCTGGACGCGAAGCACCCCGCGCGCGGCGGCGTCGACGGCCCGGCGCAGCGCGGCTCCGGCTTCGGCGGGATAGGCGGCGGCGAAGGCGGCGAGATTGAATCCGGAGACCGTTTTGCTGGTGAACCACAGCTCGTTCGCCGAAACTCCGACATCCTCGGCGCCGGATGCGTTGCCCATCACGATCATTCGGCCCAGCGGACGAAGCCGATCCAGGCTCGCGCGACGGGCCGGCCCGCCGACCATATCGACCACGATGTCGAATTCCCCTGTGCTGGAGACGTTCTCGCGAAGGATCACCTCGTCGTAACCGAAGGACTCCGCTACCGCGACCTTCTCGGCGCTGCCGACGGTGCCGACCACCCGGCCCGCACCGAGCAACCGCGCGGCCTGGCCGAGCTGGCTGCCGACGCCGCCCGCCGCCGCATGCACCAGCACACTCTCGCCGGGTTCGATCCGCGCCACGCGATCGAGAACCAGGAAAGCGGTGGTGCTGTTGGACGGCAGCGCGGCCGCGATGTCCAGGCTCAGGTCGAGACCGTCCAGCGGTGCGACCAGGGCGGCGGAGGTGACGACGACCTCGGCGTAACCGCCACTGTCGACGATGGTCAGCGCCGCGACCGGCCGGCCGACCGTCAGCCCCGCCACGTCCGGTCCGACGGCGCGGATCCGGCCCGAGACCTCGATCCCCGGCACGAACGGCAACGGCACACCGACCACGCCCTGCCGGTACAGCACCTCGGCGAAATTCGCTCCCGCGTAGGCGACATCGATGGAGACCTGGCCCGGACCGGGTTCCGGGATGTCGACGGTCGCCGGCCGCAGCACCTCCGCGGGACCGAATTGGGGGATAGTGATCGCCTGCATCTGTGCGTTGCTCATGACAACGATCCTCGGCGCGAGACAGGCGAGGTGGCAGTGTCAGCTCATCCTGGGTGTGGCACCACCAGGCTGCAACAGCCGTTCCAGGCGTTCGGCGGTGTCGGTGCCGGGGCGCGGATTGTGCAGGATCAGGTGGTGGCCGGGATGGTCGGGCACCGGGAACAGCGTGGCGTCGAAGATCAGCAGGCCCACGTCGGGATGTTCGACGGCCTTCACCGCGACGCTGTGTTCGGCGGCGTCGTGGCGCGCCCACAGTTCGGCGAACTCCGGGCTGACCTGCGCGAGATCGGTTGCGATGCGGTCGAATTCGGGATCGTCGGGATAGCGGGCGGAGTCGGCGCGGAAGCCGGCCGCCACGCCCGGCGCATTCTCCGCCCACTGCTGGTGCAGGACGCGGTAGCGGGCATTGGTGAAGTAGGACACCAGGCAGTTGTGGTCGGTGTCGCCGTAGCCGAACACGCGGCGTGCGGCGTCGTTGACGGCAGTGAAATTCCAATGCCGGTCCCTGATGTATCCCGGGCGCGGCGCCCAGGCGTCGAGCAGGGCCTGCATCTGCGGAGAGGCCGGGACCGACGGCGCCGCCTCGCGCTGCGGCGGGTTGAGACCGGAGAGGCGATACAGATGTGCGCGCTCGGCCTCGTCGAGCAGCAGCGCGCGGGCCACCGCATCGAGCACCTCGCCCGAAACCTTGATATCGCGCCCCTGCTCGAGCCACGTGTACCAGGACACCCCGACCCCGGCCAGCACGGCGACCTCTTCGCGTCGTAATCCGGGAGTGCGGCGCCGCCCGGCCTCCGGCAGGCCCACCTCGGCGGGCGTGAGCCGTTCCCGGCGGCTGCGCAGATATTCGCGCAGTTCCTGCCGCCGCCGATCCCGTGCACTCGTGCCGCGCGGATCATCGCTCGCGCTGATACTCACTCGTTCACGATAGTGAGGCGGCGGTGCCGATGTCGTGAGCCCGAATTGATCGTGCACACGCCACCGGTAACCGGCCCCCCACCGCGGACCGCAGGTGCCGCAGGTCACACCCGGTCCTCCCGTATGGTCGGGATGTGGCCATTCCGGAAGGAACCGAGCTCCGATGACCGCGGAGCGCGTGTGGTACGCCGCTTACGGATCGAACCTGTTCGAGAAGCGGTTCACCTACTACCGGGCGGGCGGCAATCCGCCGGGCACCCCGCGACTCTACGGGGGGTTCCGCGATCCCACGCCGCCCGCGCGGAATTGTCCGCTGTCACTTCCCGGATGCGTCTATTTCGCCGGGCAGAGCCCGGTGTGGAGCGGTGGTGTGGCGTTCTACGCCCACCGGCCGCCACCGGACTGGCCGGTGGGCGCGGCCGCGCGTGGCTACCTGCTCACGGTGGGCCAGTTCAGCGATCTGATGGCTCAGGAAATGCACCGCCAGCCCGGGGAAGGCCCCGACTTCGATCCCTCCGAGGTGGTTCGCCAGGGCTCCGTGCAACTCGGCGACGGCCGCTACGAAACGTTGTGGCACGTCGACCACGCCGACGGCATCCCGGTCCTGACCTTCACCTCCCCCGGCAGCCCGCAGACCACCGACCTCACCAAACCGTCCGCGCGCTACCTCGGCATGCTGGCCGGCGGCCTCGGCGAATCCCACGGCTGGCCTCCGGACCGCATTCTGCACTACCTGTCCGACCTCCCGGGTGTCCGAGATTTCTGGGATCCCGGAGAACTCCGAACGGTGGTCGACGGCCGCAGGTCTGAGGCTGGTACGGCTCGGCAGTTCAGGTGAGCTCTTCCACCGGGGGGATGGTTCCGGTGGTGGCGTGCAGGGCGGTGCGGGCGGCGGAGATCGTGGGGTGGGTGCGGGTGCCGGCGCGGTAGGCGATCCGGGTGCGGCGGCGAATGGGGAGCGGTGTCAATTCGACCGGGGTGGTGTCGGTTTCGGGATGAAGGGGAATCGCGAGCTGGGGGATGAATGCGACCCCCTGGCCGGCGGCGACCAAGGCGAGGACGGTGCCGAAATCGTCGGAGCGGTGGCGGATATGCGGCACGAAACCCGCTGCCTCACAAGCTCTTACAGTCATGGTGTGGCAGAGGGTGCCGGGCGTTCCGGAGATCCATGCCGCATCGCGGTAGGCGGACAACGGCTGAGTCGTGCGGGCGGCCAGGTATACCGGTTCCTCCAGGAACGGTTCGGTTTCCAGGCCGGCCTCCGGTTCGGCGGGCACGTAATCGTATTCCTGAATGAGCGCGATATCCAGAGTGCCGGCGCGCAGTGCGGCGGGCACGGCCGCCGGATCCAGTTCCGTCACATGCAGTTCCAAGCGCGGATGGGCGCGGCTGAGCGAAACCAGCGCATGCGGCAGGATCCGCTGCACGGCGGTGGGAAAGGCGCCGATATGCAGGGCGCCGGTGAGCTCGGCGGTAGCCAGTTCGGCCTCCGCCTGTTCGAGGATCGCGAGGACCGATTCGGTGTGCTCCACCAAGCGCCACGCCGCCGCGGTGAGGGTGACGCGGCGACCGCTGCGTTCCAGTAGCGTGACTCCTGCCTCGCGTTCCAGCGCGGTGAGCTGCTGGGATACCGCCGACGGGGTGTAGGACATGGCCTCGGCGACCGCAGCAATCGTCCGGCGATGGGCCAATTCCCGCAGGAGCCGTAGGCGGCGAACATCGAGCATAAGTTCAGCTTAAGCTCGAAGGAAGATTTGTGAACTGGACCTGAATCAACGCCTCGACAAGGGTAGGTGGCATGACGTTCAGCGGTCTCTTCGTTCCACTCGTCACGCCGTTCACGGCGGACGGCGAGCTGGCCTGCGACGCCCTCGGCCGGCTCGCGCACGAGGTTCTCGATGCGGGCGCCTCCGGCATCGTCGCCCTGGGTACCACCGGTGAGCCGGCCACCCTGACGGCGGAGGAGAAGCGCCGGGTCGTCGACATCTGCGCCCAGGTCTGCGCCGAGCGTGACGTGCCGCTGATCGTGGGCACCGGCTCGAATTCGACCGCCGATTCCGAGCACGCCGTGGCCGCACTGGACGAGCGCGTCGCGGCAGCGCTGACGGTGGTCCCGTATTACACGAAACCGTCGCAGCGAGGTGTGGTGGAACATTTCCGGCGGCTCGCGCAGCGGAGCCCGGTGCCGCTGCTGATCTACAACGTCCCGCATCGCACGGGCCGGCCGCTCGATCCGGAAACATTGACCGCACTGGCCGAACTGCCGAATGTCGCGGGCTTCAAACATGCCGTCGGCGTCATCGACGAGACCACGGTCGCGTGGCTGGCGGCGGTCGGCGACCGGACGACGGTGCTGTGCGGCGACGATCTGTACGCGGCGCCGCTGCTGGCGATGGGCGCGCAGGGGGCCATTCTGACGTGCTCGAATGTGGCGCCCGCGGCCTATGCGGAGTTGATCGCGGCCTGGCGGGAGGGGCGGATCGAGGCGGCGCGGAAAATCGGCAATCGCTTGGTCGAGCTGGCGCGGGCACTGTTCGCCGAGGCCAATCCGACCGTGGTGAAAGGGGTGCTCGCGGCACAGGGCCGGATACCGAGCGCGCACGTACGCCTGCCCCTACTGCCGGCCTGTGCCGATTCCGTATCGGCGGCACTGGCCGCTGCGGGCCCCATCGGCTGAGCCCGCGGCATGCCCGATCGGTGTGCAGCAGGCCGATCACCTCAGCGCGCGACGGGACCTACCGCCCGCCGGCCGTCACCCGAGATGAGGCTATGTGCGTCAGTGATCCGAGCCGGGATCGCCGTCGCGATGTTGGCGGGAGATCCGCCACAGGAATTCGGGATCGTCATCGGGACCCACGACTCGGCGTCGCTTCTCGGGCCCCCGTCCGATGCCGATCCGGGGCGCATGCTCCGGTCCGAACGCTTTCCAGCACAGCACCGCGACAGCCACGACCGCGATGAGTGCCAACAGGTACGCCACGTCGCTCACCTCCTGACATCGAGGGTAATCCCGTGCGCGTACCTGTCGCACTGTGACCGCCGGAATGGGCGGTCCTGTCGGCTCAGGGGCGGGTCGCCTCGGTGGTCAGCGACTTCAGCAGCTGCATAACTTCGGACTCACGGAAGCGGCGATGGCCGCCAGGGGTGCGCAGCGAGCCCAGCCGCCCAGCATGTGCCCACCGAGTGACCGTTTTCGGATCGACGTGGAACAGCGCCGCCACCTGGCCCGGGGTCAGGAGGGCCTCCTGGCCGTTGACGGAACCCAACGTGCGGCTCGCCGCGGTGATCGCAGTCATTCGCAAACCTTTCCGTAATCGACAGATCCCTCATCAGATAGCGACATCGTTGCACCCGGACCCCCAGGTGTTCGAACGATCTAACGTTGGTAAAGGGGAAGTAATAGACAAATCGGATATACGTACGGCTGGGTTCGTTACCTCGGCGAACCTCCGGCGATCGAATTCGCCGGGACCCGGGCAGGTCGGAACGGGTGCGGCGGCGTCGCCTACCCTGGTCGTGTGAGTGAAGCATCCCGATCCGACGACGCCGCGAGCGATCGGGCCCCGGCCTCGGCGGGTCGGCGGCTCGCGCGCAATCTGGCGCTGTACACCCTGGCCCGGCTGGCTCTGGTCGCCGTGATCGCCGCGATCATCCTGGTGGTGGCGCACGTGGTGAACGTCGACATTCCGCTGATCGTCGCGCTGCTGTTCGCGTTGGTCGTGGCGATGCCGCTGTCGCTGGTGCTGTTCAAGCGGCTGCGTGCGCGCGTGAACGAGGACATCGCGGCGGTCGACGAGAAACGCCGCAACGACAAAGCGAATCTGCGAGCTCGCCTGCGCGGCGAGGAGGCGCAGTGAGCGACAACCGCGCAGTGAGCGACAACCGCGCTGTGAGCGGGCGGGAGCTGCGGTGAAGTACTGCGATCGCAGTACTTCGCGAGAGTGGGTCGACAATGCGGTGCGGCTGATCGAGGCCGATGCGCAGCGCAGCGCCGACACCCACCTGCTGCGGTATCCCCTGCCTCCCGAATGGGGGGTGCGGCTGTATCTCAAGGACGAGTCCACCCATCCGACCGGCAGCTTGAAACATCGGCTGGCGAGGTCGCTGTTCCTGTACGCGATCTGCAACGGCTGGGTGCGCGAGGGGACGACCATCGTCGAGGCGTCCTCGGGATCGACGGCGATCAGCGAGGCCTATTTCGCGAAACTGCTCGGCCTGGACTTCGTCTCGGTGGTGCCGGCGAAGACCTCGCCAGAGAAGATCGCCCTGATCGAGGCGCAGGGTGGTCGCTGCCATTTCGTCGACCGAGCGCCCGATATCTACACCGAGGCCGTGCGCCTGGCCGCCGAATGCGACGGCCACTACATGGACCAGTTCACCTACGCGGAACGGGCCACCGACTGGCGCGGGAACAACAACATCGCCGAATCCATCTACCAGCAAATGGTTTTGGAGACCCACCCGGTGCCGGACTGGGTGGTGGTCGGCGCGGGCACGGGCGGGACCAGCGCGACCATCGGCCGGTATATCCGCTACCGGCGCCACGCCACCCGGCTGGCCGTGGTGGATCCGGAGAATTCGGCGTTCTACGGCGGATACGAGGTCGGGGACTCGGGCTATCAGACCGGTATGCCGTCGCGAATCGAGGGAATCGGCCGGCCGCGGGTGGAGCCTTCCTTCATCGGCGATGTGGTCGACCGGATGATCGAGGTGCCCGACGTCGGCTCCATCGCCGCATGCCGCCACGCCAGCGACGTGCTCGGCCGGCGGGTGGGCGGGTCCACCGGAACCAATCTGTGGGGTGCGTTCGCCCTCATCGCCGAGATGATCGCCGCCGGTCGCGAGGGCAGCGTGGTGACGCTGCTGTGCGACGGCGGGGACCGTTATGCCGGAACGTATTTCAACGACGAGTGGGTCGCGGGGCAGGGGCTGGACCTGGACGAGTCGCACGCGATTCTCGACGAATTCACCGCCACCGGTATCTGGACCGCCTGAGCCGCGGAATCACTGCATCGGCGTTCGCCGCAGGTGAACACGCGCGGTGTCAATTTTGATTGACGCGCCCGTGATGTCAACGTAAATTGACATGCATGAGTGAAGCGACAACCCTGGCGGCCGCCGCGGGCAGTCCCGACCCCCAGGTCGGCCTGCGCGCGGTGCTCGCTCTGCGGCGACTGCTCGAACGGCTCGAGGCGATCCAGGTGGCCAATGCCCGTAAGCAGGGCTGGTCCTGGCAGGCCATCGCCGAGGCGCTCGAGGTCAGCCGGCAGGCGGTCCATCAGAAGTACAACCGGAAAGGCGGAATCCGCTGATGTTCGAGAAATTTGCCAAAGCGGCGCGCTCCGCCGTCGTGGACGCGCAGGAGGAAGCGCGTGAATTGCGTTCGCCCAGTATCGATGTCGAGCATCTGCTGCTGGGGCTCGCGACCTGCGCCGACGCTCAGCTGCGAAAAGTGCTGGAGGACAACGGCATCACCGCCGAAGCGATCCGGAGTTCGCTCCCGGGCCGGCCGCGGGCGGAGGAACCGCTGGGCGAGGAGGACGCGGCCGCGCTGAGGTCGATCGGCATCGATCTGGACGCGGTGCGCGACAGTGTGCAGGCCAGCTTCGGCGAGGGCGCCTTCGACGAGGCCGTCCCGGTTCCGGACAAGGGCCGCGGGCGTTTCCGGTTCGGCGGCGGAATGACCTTCGGGCACATCCCTTTCACCCGCGAGGCCAAGAAGACGCTGGAACTGTCCCTGCGCGAGGCGATCTCCCGTGGTGACGACCGCATCGAGGCGGGGCACGTGCTACTCGGCATCCTGCGCGCCCCCAACCCTGCCACGCGAGAACTGCTGGGCGGGAACGACGGGATGGAACGAGTACGCGGCGCGGTTCAGGAAATGCTCGACCGCGCGGCGTGACGAGCACGGGGCGGGGGAAGGGGCGCAGCGCGTGACCGGTAACCCGTCCCGTCCGCCGTTAGCATTGCCGCATGGCACTTCTGCTCCGTTTGGCGATCAACGCCCTCGCGATCTGGCTCGCGGCGGCCTGGGTCGGCGGTATCGAATTGAAGGATCCGCCCGATGCGGGCACCGGCGGCAAGATTCTCGTCGTGGTCTGCGTCGCGATCGTCTTCGGACTGGTCAACGCGCTGATCAAGCCGATCGTGAAATTGCTGTCGCTACCGCTGGTGATCGTCACGCTGGGGCTGTTCCTGCTGGTGATCAATGCCCTCATGCTGTGGCTGACCGCCAAGATCACCGAAACCACCGATTACGGCCTGCGGGTCGAGGGGTTCTGGGCGGCGATCTTCGGTGCGATCATCGTGACCCTCGTCAACTGGGTGCTCGGCGTCCTGGTTCCCGAGGGCGGCCGGGACTGACGCTGCGGTGCCGCCGCTCGTCAGCCGAGGCCGAGCGCCAGTGCGGTGAGCAGGGACCATCCCAGCATCGCCAAGCCGGTATCGCGCAGCGAGGGAATCAATCCCGGACCCTGCTGCCCACCCCGCACCGGGGCGTGGGATCGGACGGCGAGCGGTATCGCCAGCAGGCCCACCAGGGCCCACGGGGTGCGCAGCACCAGCAGCAGCGAGGCCACGAACGGCACCACCATCAGCACCAGATGCAGGGTGCGGGTGCGGGTGTCGCCCAGTTTGACGGCGAGGGTGGTCTTCCCGGTCACCGAATCGGTCGGGATGTCGCGCAGATTGTTGGTGACCAGCACCGCGCTGGAGAACGCGCCGACCGCGATCGCACCGACCAGTCCGGCCCAGTCGAGCCGTTCCGCCTGCACGAATTCGGTACCCAGCACCGCGACCAGGCCGAAGAAGACGAAGACGGCGATCTCACCGAAACCGCTGTAGCCGTACGGTTTACTGCCGCCGGTGTAGAACCAGGCGCCGGCCAGGCAGGCCGCGCCGATCAGCAGCAGCCACCACGCCGTGGTGATCACCAGGATCAACCCGAAGATCGCGCCCACGCTCAGGCAGGCGATCGCCGCGCCGCGCACCGCGGCCGGACTCGCCAGACCCGAACCGACCAGACGCAGCGGGCCCACGCGCTCGTCGTCGGTGCCGCGAATGCCGTCGGAGTAGTCGTTGGCGTAGTTGACGCCGATGATCAGAGCCAGCGAAACGAGCAGGCTCAACAGGGCCTTCCACCACACCGCGGCATCCAGCGACGCGGCCGCGCCGGTGCCGACGAGGACCGGGGCGATCGCATTGGGCAGCGTCCGCGGGCGGGCGCCTTCGAGCCATTGTGCTGCACTAGCCATATCCGG
>NZ_BDAV01000019.1 GCF_001612635.1 Nocardia africana NBRC 100379
AGGCGGCAGCGCAGCGCGACCGTCCAACCAGTGTCGATAACATTATTGCGATATATCGGAGTAAACTGCGTGGCGTGACGCGGCCCGGGGGAGCGGTCGGCCCCGGCGCAGCGCCCGATATTCATTCGACCGGTCACATACGATTGCGACGGCATGTTTCCTGATCACAGCGGCTCCGGGTCGACATCGCGCTCCGCCCGTGCGGATGCCGGCACGACGCACACCCGGCCGGACAGCAGCGGCCGGGACGAAAGGCTGCCCGAAATGGGCGTTCGCGTGGCGCTTCTGGGGGAGGTCGCGCTGCGCCGCGACGCGGATCTCGTCGCGGTACCCGGCGCCCGGGCGCGGTTGCTGATCGCCGCGCTCGCGGTGCATCCCGGCCGCAGCCGCAGCGCCCAGGCCCTGATCGACGACATCTGGGGTGAGCAGCCGCCGCGCGCACCGATGAACGCCCTGCATACGCAGGTCTCGAGATTGCGGTCGGTCCTGCCGGAGGGCGCACTGGAAATCGGCCCGGCGGGTTATCGGCTGCTGCTGACCGAGGAGCAGGTCGACTTGAGCCTGGCCCGCGGCCTGGAGCGGGAGGCGCGGCTGCGGTTCGAGCGCGGCGACACCGCCGGATGCCTCGCCCTGGTGCAGCGGGCGCGTGCGCTGTGGCGGGGTGAACCCGGCGCGGACCTGCCGCCCGGTCCCGTCGCCGACGAACTGCACGAATTCGCGGCCGCGCGCTGGTCGGCACTGGACGCCGTGGAACTGGCCGCGCGGGAGGCGGCCGGCGATATCGGCGGTGCGGTGCGGGTGGCGCGGCGGGCGGCCGCGGCCGAACCGCTCGACGAGCCCGCGCACGCGACCCTGATGCGCTTGCTCGCCGGCGACGGGCGCGCGAACGAGGCCCTGGAGGTCTTCGCCGGACTGCGGACGCGGCTGGGCGAGGAGTTGGGTGCCGATCCCGGCCCCGCGCTCGTCGCGCTGAACACCGCGATTCTGCGCGGCGACCATCCGGCGGTGGGCCCCGCGCAGCCGCAACCGGTGCCGGCCACCTCCGCGATACAACGGGTGTCCACCGCCCAGCACGCCCTGTCCCCGGAACGGTACGGCCATCCGGAAACCGCTGCCACGCCGCCGAATACGGCGCTCGGCCTGCGCGCGGCCCCCAATCCGCTGCTCGGGCGCGACGGCGATCTGGTGGCGCTGGAGAAGCTCGTCCAGGAGTTCCGCGTGACGACCGTGCTCGGCCCGGGTGGCACCGGCAAGACTCGCGTCGCCAACGAGCTGGGCGCGCGGATCGCCGGCAAGCAGGCGGTGGCGCTGGTCGAATTGGCTTCGCTGCGTGCGGCTTCCGACGGCGATGCCGGTGAGCGCAACGCCGCGACATGCGCCGAGATCGAAGCGGCCATCGGGGCGGTCCTCGGCGTCAACGAATACTCCCGGGAAGCGAATGTGTTGCGCCGCAACCAGACCATCGACGGCCGGCGCCGGTTGCGCGAGGCCCTGTCGCTGCGTCCCATTCTTTTGATCCTGGACAACTGTGAACATCTCATCGACGCGGTGGCCGAGGTGGTCGCCGATCTGGTCGGCAGCTGTGAACATCTGACGGTGGTGACCACCAGCCGGGCGCCGCTGGCGATCACGGCGGAGACGGTATATCCGTTGCCGCCCTTGGCGATCGACGCGCAGGGCTCCCCGGCCACCGAGTTGTTCGTCAGCCGGGCGCGGGCAGTGCGCCCCTCGGCCAGACTGGATCCGGCGGTCGTCGCCCGGTTGTGCCGCACCCTCGATGGGCTGCCGCTGGCCATCGAACTGGCCGCGGCCCGCGTGCGGACCATGAGCGTGGAGGAGATCGAGAGCCGGCTCGAACATCGCTTCGCCCTGCTGCGTTCGGGTGACCGCAGCTCGCCCGAACGCCACCGCACCCTGCACGCGGTGATCGAGTGGAGCTGGAATCTGCTCGAACCCGAACAGCGGATGGCGCTGCGGCGGCTGTGCCGGTTCCCCGCCGGATTCTCCTTGGAGGCAGCCGAATCCGTGGTGGCCGGCCCGGATTCGATCGACGCGGTGGCCGCGGTGGACGGGCTGGTGAGCCAGTCGCTGCTCACCGTGCTGGCCGACGACGAGATGGTCGCCACTCGCTACCGCATGCTCGAGACGGTGCGGGAGTTCGGTGAGGAACAGCTGCTCGCGACCGGCGAGGCCGATCTGGTGATGGATCGGATGTGCTGCTGGGCACGGCAATTCGCGCACGATGCGGCACTGAACTACGACGGGCCGGATCAGGTCCGCACGGTGCTGTCGCTGGCCGCCGAACTCGACAACTTGCTGGCCGTGCTGCGCCATGCCGTGGACAACGCCGATTCCCGCACGGTGTTCTCGATTTTCGCGCCCGTCGCCATGCTCTGGGTGATGCGTGGCGCGCATATGGAACTGATGAGCTGGGCGCCCCGGATCGTGCCGGTGCCGCCGCCCGAGGGCCCGCGCACTCGGACCGAGTCGGATCTGGAGTTGCAGAGCTACATCTTCCTGGCGATGCATCTGGCCTTCGGCGACCCCGGACTGCGGCCCATCGCGGTGATCCGCGCCCGCGCCCGCCGCTTGCTCGCCACGGCCGACCTCACGCCCGGAATCCGATTTCTCGGTGACATGCTCTGCGTGCGAGTGGATGTCGCCCACGGCGTGCGTTCGATGGCGGCGGGCACCCGCTCCGAGGACGACCTCGTCCGTGCGCTCGCCTTCCTGCTGCGCGCCAATATGCGGGAGAACGCGAGCTATACCGCCGGGTCGATCCGCGATGCGCGGCAAGCTCTCGCGTTGGTCGAGGGCCGCGATGTCTGGGGCACCGCGATGTGCTCTCAGCATCTCGGGCAGATGGCCTCGCAGGCGGCGCGTTACGAGGAGGCCGTGGCCTACTACCGTCGCGCGGCCGAGCTGATGCAGCAGTTGCGCTGCTTCGAGGAGAGTGTGGAACTGCGCAGCTTCCTCGCGGTCTCCATGGTCGGCGCCGGACAGCTGGTCGATGCGCGCCGGGAGCTCGAATACGCGCTGGGCGCCATCGACGACGGCGTCGGCTTGGACGAGCCGGTGACGCAGCCGAACCACCGCAAGGGTGCCGTCGTCGCCGGGATGGCGGAACTCGAACTGGCGGAGGGCCAGATCGAGCGTGGTCTGCGCACGTTCCGGCGCAGCCTGCAACTGTTCAATTGGCCGTATGCCGGGGCCGGTCCGGGGCCGGGTGACATCATCGTCGCCAGTGCCGTGCTCGATGCCCACATTCTTCACGACGCCGTGTACGAGGTACCGGAGTTGCCGGGTCAGGTGGCCAGGGTGGCGCGGGAGCGGCTCACCCAGTTCATCGACCTCCCACAGATCGGCGGCGCCGCCGGTGCGCTCGGTTCCTATCTGATCCGGACCGGAACAGATCCGGAAACCGGCGCGACGCTGTTGGCGCTGGCGATGAAAGTCGTCGGCCGCCAGGACTATTCGTCGATGCGCTGGAATCGGCATCTGGATCTCGCGCGTGCCACCGTCGGTACGGAGATGATCGACGCCGGGCAGGATGCGGTGTCGAGTCTCAACCGCCGTTCGGCCGCGCAGCGCATCCTCGCGATGCTGCCGGAACTGGAAACTCTGCTCGGCGCCTGACGCACTGTCCGCCGGTCGCTTCCGCGACCGGCGGACAGGGTGGAGGGGGATATCACGCCCGGCGCATGTAGGCCCGGATGGCCAGCGGGGCGAAGATCACGATCACGATCGCCGAACCGATCAGGCACCATGCCAGATTGCTGCTGTAGACGTTGCCGTTCATCAGTTCGCGGCACGAATTCACCATGTAGTACACGGGATTGGCCTTGTTGATGCCCTGCATCCAGCCGGGCATGGTGCTGACGAGAGCGAACGCTCCGGACATGAAGGTCAGCGGGAACATGATCATCATCGAGATGCCCTGGACCGAGGCGGCGCTCTTGCCGGTGACACCGACCAGCGCCCAGATCCAGCTGACCGCGAACGAGCAGAACACCACGACCAGACCGGCGACGACCACGCCGATGACGCCGCCCTCGGGCCGGTAGCCCAGGATCAGACCGACCACGATGGTGAGAACGGTGGCGATGCCGTAGCGGACCATATCGGCGATCAGTGCGCCCGCCAGGGCCGAAACCCGGGCGATGGGAAGGGATTTGAATCGGTCGAAGACGCCCTTGTCCATATCCTCACGCAACTGGGTGCCGGTGACGACCGAGGTGAGCACGACCGTCTGGACCAGGATGCCCGGAATCAGCACCGGTAGATAGGCCTGCACGCTGCCGCCGATGGCGCCGCCGAAGATGTAGGCGAACAGGGCGGTGAACAGGATCGGCTGCACCGTGACGTCGAACAGCTGCTCCGGGTTGTGCTTGATCTTGAGGATGCCGCGATACGCCATGGTGAGCGAGTTCGCGACGGTCTGGCGCAGTGAAATGTGGTTGCTGGCAACGGGAGTCGCGGCGCGCGCGGCGTGCCGGCCGGTCGCGGGAGCGGGAAGAGTGGTGGTCACGACAGGTCCTTCGGGAGAGTGGGAAAGGGGGCGGGGGCCGGTCTCATGCCGCGGTGCCCTCGGAATCGGTGTCCGCGTCGTCGGATTCGGCGGCGTGGCCGGTGAGGGCGAAGAACACCTCGTCCAGGCTCGGCTTGCTGACGGTGATCTCGTCGACGCGGATATCGTTGTCGCGCAACCGGATCAGCAGATCGGCGGTCACGCTCGGATCGCTGAGCGGGGCGGTGACGCGGCCGGCCTCGGGCGAGATGCTCGCCTCGACCAGTTTGCCGTCGGCGCGGGAGAGGAATTCGCCGATCAGGGTGCGGGCCCGTTCGATGGCGTCGCGATCGGCGACGGTGATCTGCAGCGCGGACTGCCCGACCGAACCCTTGAGTTCGTCGGAGGTGCCGTCGGCGATCACCCGGCCGTGGTCGATCACCGCTATGCGGTCGGCGAGCTGATCGGCCTCGTCCAGGTACTGCGTGGTCAGCAGCACCGTGGCGCCCTCGCGTACGAGCCGGCGGATGGTCTCCCACATCTGTGCGCGGGTGCGCGGATCCAGGCCGGTGGTCGGCTCGTCGAGGAACAGCAGCGGCGGCGTCGCGATCAGGCTGGCGGCCAGATCCAGGCGCCGGCGCATACCGCCGGAGAAGTTCTCCAGGGCCTTGGTCGCCGCCTCGGTGAGCCCGAATTCCTCGAGCAACTCGGCCGCGCGGCGCTTGGCCTGCGACCGGCTCAGCCCGAGCAGCCGGGAGAAGATGATCAGATTCTCGGTGGCGCTGAGCTTTTCGTCGACCGAGGCGTACTGGCCGGTGACACCGATCAGCGAGCGGACCGCGGTGGGTTCGGCCACGACGTCGTGACCGAAGATCCGGGCGCGGCCGCCGTCGGGGCGCAGCAGGGTGGCGAGCATGCGGATGGTGGTGGTCTTGCCGGCCCCGTTCGGGCCGAGCACGCCGTAGACGGCGCCCTGCGGCACCGCCAGGCTCACGCCGTCGACGGCCCGCTGCTCCCCGAAGACCTTGACCAGCCCGTCCGCCTCGATGGCGAGTGCATCAGCAGGTGCGTTAGAAGTCATGCCACTACTGTGCGGGGGCCGGCTTGCACCCTTCTTGCATCGCTGTTGCACGGTCGCGCAAGGGCGATCGAGGGCCGCTTGCCTAACGCACGGCTCACGCAAGCGGCGGCATCGTCGCAGGTGGGAGCGTCGATCAGAACAGTGGCGGTGTGAGTGGTGCCACTGCCGGGCGGTCAGTGCGTCGCCTGCTCCAGCAAATGCTCGCGCAGCTTCACGCGATTCGGCTTGCCGGGGCCGCGCATCGGGATCTCGTCGAGGATCGCCAGTTCCCGCGGGGCCGCGATCGGGTCGAGTTCCGCCACCACGTGGGCGCGCAATTCGTCCAGCGTGGGTGACGTGCCCGGATTGGGCACCACCGCCACCGCCACCCGCTGGCCCAGCCGCGGATCGGGCAGACCCAGCACCACGGCCTCGTTGATCGCCGGATGGGTGGCGAGCACGGCCTCGACGACCTGCGGGATCACCAGCAGGCCGCCGGTCATGATCGCCTCGTCCAGGCGGCCGGTGATGGTCAGCACGCCGTTGTCGAAGGTGCCGGCGTCCTCGGTCCGGAACCACCCGGGCTCGGCGAACGCCGGGTGGTCGGGAATGCCGCGATAGCCCTTGGCCAGCATGGTCCCGCCGAGCAGCACCCGCCCGTCCTCGATGCGCACCTTCGCACCCGCCAGCGGCACGCCCTCGTAGACGCAGCCGCCGCAGGTCTCGCTCATGCCGTAGGTGCGGACCACGTTGATCCCGGCCGCGCGGGCCCGGTCGAGTATCGGCCGCGGTGTCGCCGCGCCACCGACCAGCACCGCGTCCAGCGCGGCGAGCGCCTGCGCGCCGACCGGATCGTCGAGGGCCTTGATGAGCTGCGTGGGCACCAGCGAGGTGTAGCGCCGGGGTCCGGTCATCGCGGACACCGCCGTCGCCAGCCCGCCGGGCAGGAAACCGCCCGAGACGTCCAGCACCACCGGTTCGGTGCCCGCCTGGATGCTGCGCAACAGCACCTGCAACCCGGCGATGTGGTGGGTCGGCAGCGCCAGCAGCCACTGGCCGGGACCACCGAGCCGCTCGTGGGTGGCGTCGCCGCTGGCGCGCAGGGCGGCCGAGGTGAGCATCGCGCCCTTGGGGACGCCGGTGGTGCCGGAGGTGGTGACCACGAGGGCCACGTCGTCGTCGATCTCCTCACCCGGGCGCAGCGCGCTGGAGAGTCGATGGGATTCCCGGCGATCGCCGGTGGGGATCGGCAGCCACGCCGGACCGTTGCCCTCCAAGGCTTCACGCAGATGCGGGAAGACGTCACCCACCGCGGCTCCGGTGGGCATGGGGAGGGTCCGCAGGGTGGTGCTCACGTTCGCGATCGTGTCATGTCGAGGTCGATGACCCGTGAACGGGTCCGCACTTCCTTCGCTGAATCGGGGAGAAGGTCAGTCCGACGTCGGTGTCGCCAGCGGCCAACCACCCGCTGCCAGGTGCGATGCCACTCGAGCGATATCGTCCTCGCCCGGCAGCTCCTTGGCAACTCGGGCGATCGCCGCCTCGATCTCGTGCTGGGCGATCTCGTCGTCGCCGGCGCGTTCGCGCACCAGCTCCTCGACCACCAGATGCACCTCGTAGTCGGTGAGCCGGCGATGGAGGACGGCCAGCAGCGCGACATAGTCCGATTGGGGCACACCCTGCGGATATCCGGCGCGCAGCCAGCCCAGCACCTTCTGCAGGACCGACGGCGTGGCCTCGTTCGATTCGGGTTGCTGTGGCGATGCGGATTCGGTGGTCACGTACGTCCTTTCGATGATCAGGGCGGCGTCGCGCGGCCGCTCAGCCTCGACCGAACAGATGGATGCCGAGTCGGGCGGCCAGAAAACCTCTGGCAACGAACAACACTCCGGCGATGACGGTCAGCAGTACCACCGAATAACACAACCCCGCGCAGGCCGCAGCCGCACGCCGGCGGGCGGAATCCGGTGCCGGCGCATCTCCCGCGATCGAATGCAGCCGCACCCCGAGCGCGAAGATCGCCGGCAATCCGGCCCCGAAGATCAAGGCGGCGGCGGTGACTCGCCACAGCTCGGTCAGATCGTCGATCAGGGTTTGCATCAGAAGTTCCTTGCGGCGCGATGGGGGGCGCGGGAGTCGCCGGGTGGGGCGGTAGCGGGGTCGTCACCGGAGTCGATGGCGTCCGCGTCGGAGGCCGGGCCGGACCGGGTTTCGACGGCCGGTCCGGTGCCGTCGGTCCCCGGCAGGCTCGTCCACTGCTCGTTCACGTTCGCGGCATGCACCGGGGTCCGGCGCGAGCGCAGATAGATCAGGCCGGCGGTCGCGATCAGGATGGCGAAGACCACCAGGACGCCGGGCAGACCGCCGATCAGGTGGGCCAGCGCCCAGCAGATCGCGCCCGCCAGCCCCGCCAGCGGCAGGGTGAAGACCCAGGCCACCACCATGCGCCCGAGCACCGGCCAGCGCACCTCGGCGCCCGGACGGCCCAAGCCGGTACCCAGGATGGCTCCCGTCACCGTCTGCGTGGTCGACAGCGGCAACCCGAAATGCGCCGAGGTGAGAATGATCGCGGCACTGGTGGATTCGGCCGCCAGGCCCTGCGGCGGGGTGATGTCGACCAGACCCTTGCCGAGGGTTCGGATGATGCGCCAGCCGCCCAGCGAGGTGCCCGCGGCGATGGCCACCGCGCAGGCCACGATCACCCACAGCGGCAACGGGTCGCTGGGTTGGGCGGATCCGTAGGCGATGAGCGCCAGGAAGATGATGCCCATGGTCTTCTGCGCGTCGTTGGTGCCGTGGGCCAGCGACACCAGCGAGGCCGAGCCGACCTGGCCCCACCGGAAACTCCGGTTCACCACCCGCTGATCGCTGCCGCGGGTGATCCGGTACACCAGCCAGGTGCCGATCGAGGCGACCAGCGCCGCGACCACGGGCGCCAGCACGGCGGGCACGATGATCTTGGTGAGCACGCCCTTCTGCCCGGCCGACCAGATCACCCCGCCCCAGCCGAGCGCGGCGATGGTGGCGCCGATCAGCCCGCCGAACAGCGCGTGGGAGGAGCTCGACGGCAGGCCGAAGAGCCAGGTGAGCAGATTCCACAGGATTCCGCCGACCAGGCCGGCGAAGACGATGGCGAGCAGGTCCGCACCGCTCACCGCGTCCAGGCGCACGATGCCCTCGGCGACGGTGGCGGCCACCTCGACACTGAGGAAGGCGCCGATCAGATTCAGCCCGCCGGACAGCAGCACCGCGGCGCGCGGGCGCAGGGCGCCGGTGGCGATCGAGGTCGCCATCGCGTTGGCGGTGTCGTGGAAGCCGTTGGTGAAGTCGAAAACGAGAGCCGTGACGACGACGATGAGCAGAACGAACAGTTCGGCGGTCACGCCTCCAGTGTGCGTTATCGATCCGTTAACGCGATGGCCAGGTTCCCGACATCTCGGACCGACCGGGATGGTAAGGCGGCTTCATTCCGGTGGTCTGCGGGTGTCGCGGCGCAGTGGATGATCGGCGGGCACCTCGACCAGAACGATCGGGACGCCGTCCGGATCGCGCAGCCACATCTCGATCAGACCCCAGGGTTCGCGCACCGGCGACCGGTCGATCGGGATGCCGCGTGTCGCCAGCCCCGTGGCCGCGATGCTCGCGTTGCGCACCTGCAACCACACCGCGCCCGCGAATCCGGCCGGGGCCGCCTCGTCGCGTCCGTGCGCGGCCACCTCGATCAGCGATTGCCCGGCGAAGAACACCGTGCCGCCCGGATACTCCCGCGCGATCGCCAGCTCCAGCCCGTCTCGGTAGAACGCCAGCGTTCGTTCGTAGTCGCTCGGCCGCAGGATGATTCGACTGCTGAGGATGTCCACGAATCGAGCCTAGAGGGAGGATGCCGCGCCGAGTGGCCGCTTCGCCGGGTCCGGATGCGAAGCGGCCCGGAAGTGGGCGGCCCGGAAGTAGGCGCTCAGAAGTAGTACGGGTAGGGACTCCAGTCCGGCGTGCGCTTCTCCAGGAACGCGTCGCGCCCCTCGATGGCCTCGTCGGTCATATACGCCAGGCGGGTGGCCTCACCGGCGAACAGCTGCTGGCCCACCAGGCCGTCGTCGGTCAGGTTGAACGCGTATTTGAGCATGCGCTGGGCCTGCGGCGATTTCGCCAGGATGTCGGCGGTCCATTCCAGTGCCTCGTCCTCGAGCCGGTCGTGGTCGACGACCGCGTTCACCGCGCCCATGTGATGCATCTGCTCGGCGGTGTACGGGCGGCCCAGGAAGAAGATCTCCCGGGCGAATTTCTGCCCGACCATCTTCGCCAGGTAGGCACTGCCGTAGCCGCCGTCGAAGCTGCCGACATCGGCGTCGGTCTGCTTGAACCGGGCGTGCTCCCGGCTGGCCAGGGTCAGGTCGCAGACCACGTGCAGGCTGTGCCCGCCACCGGCCGCCCAGCCGTTGACCAGCGCGATGACCACCTTCGGCATGAACCGGATCAGCCGCTGCACCTCGAGGATGTGCAGGCGCCCGGCGCGGGCCTTGTCGACGGTGTCGGCGGTCTCGCCGTCGGCGTACTGGTATCCGCTGCGCCCGCGGATGCGCTGATCGCCGCCGGAGCAGAATGCCCATCCGCCGTCCTTCGGGCTGGGGCCGTTCCCGGTGAGCAGGACCGCGCCCACATCCGGCGTCATCCGCGCGTGGTCGAGCGCGCGGTACAGCTCGTCGACGGTGTGCGGCCGGAAGGCGTTGCGCACCTCCGGACGATCGAAGGCCACGCGCACGGTGCCCTGTTCGATGTGCCGGTGGTAGGTGATGTCGGTCAGGTCCTCGAAACCCGCCACGGGCTCCCAGAGTTTCGGATTGAACGTCACCCGAGCCATCATGCACCCCATCCGTCACCGGCTGTTCGCCTATACCGACGCGGGCCGTCGGCAACGTGACGTTCGTCCGGAACGTCGCGAGACCGGAGAGCTACCGACGGGTTGGGTTGGACAGTGTAAGAACTGGCGTTACCGTGCAGGTATGAGTGAGCGCGCGGAGCCGGCGATCGATACCAGTGCGGTCGATGCCGATCGCTACGAGAAGCACGGCGGATTTCCCAAGGTGGAGGAGGCCGAACTCGGCGCGAACTACGCGCCGTTTCTGGAGGCGATGCGCACCCTCCAGGACCTCACCGTCTCCGTCGACTGTCCCGACGAGGTGTTCGGCCAGGCGCTCGCTCACGCAAACGCGCTGGTCGAACTGCTCGAGCCCTATCGCGCACCGGAATTGCAGGGCCCCGCGGGGCGGGTGCCGGCCCTGCCGGGACGCGGCAGCCTGCTGCTGCCGCCGTGGGTGATGACCGAGGCCGGTCCGACCGGTGTCCGGATGCGCGGCGAATTCCGCCGGTATCACCTCGGCGGCAACAACGCCGTGCACGGTGGCGTGCTGCCGCTGCTGTTCGACGATCTGTTCGGCTCGCTCGTGCACTACGCGGGACGGCCGATCAGCCGTACCGCGTTTCTGCACGTCAACTACCGTCAGGTGACTCCGCTGGAGACGCCGCTGACGGTCGAGGGAACCGTCGATCGGGTGGAAGGACGCAAGACTTTCGTGTCCGCGCGACTGCGCGACGAATCCGAAACGTTGCTCGCCGATTGTGAAGGGCTCATGGTGCAGTTGCTGCCCTGGCAGCCGTAGTCGGCAAGAGGACGGTGTGTCCGGTGCGTCCGATGCGTATAGTTACCCGCGCTCGCTCATCGAAAAACTATCCGGAGGAACCTGAAAGTGGTTGCAGCACTGTCTGAATCCCTGCTCGATGACGCCAAACGCCCGGCCTTCCTGGCCGACGCCCAGGAGGTTCTGGATGCGGAGGTGTCGGATAAGGGGGGTGCATCGGGCCTGGCCGTGAAGGGCGGCTACGCCGCGGTGAAGAAGGTCAGCCCGACCATCGTCTCGGACGCGCTGGAGTCGTTCGCACCCAAGTTCGTCGAGCGGCTGGAACCGTACTGGGCGCAGTACCAGGCGGCGGGTAGCGGCTCGTTTGCCGATCTGCTGGTCGCCAACTCCGACGAGGTTGCCGAGTCGCTGCTCGCGGTGACCGACGCTCGTGCCGAGGCCTCGTCGCGTCCGGCGCTGAAGAAGGCGTACTCGTCGCTGCGTTCGTCGGCGAAAAAGCATGTGGTCGAGGCGCTCCCGCGCGTCGGCGACCTGGTCCAGCGGCACGCCGGCTGAGTTGCGGTTCCGCGACCTCGTCGTTCGGCATCCGGATGGAGTGTGATCCCCGGATGCCGAACGGCGGGGGGCCGCGGTGAAAATCAGCCTGGAAAACCTCACTCGAAAGCCGGTGTGAGCGGGTCGACGTCCCCTCCGGCCGGAAGGTCTGACAGTCTGGGGATGTGAATCCATCGACAGCACAGGCCCAGGTCGTGGTGGACGAGCTGGTGCGCGGGGGTGTGCGCGACGTCGTGCTGTGCCCGGGCTCGCGCAACGCGCCGCTGGCCTTCGCGCTGCAGGCGGCTGATGCGGCGGGGCGGCTGCGACTGCATATGCGCATCGACGAGCGGACCGCCGGATTCCTCGCGGTCGGCATGGCCGTATCCACCGGGGCGCCGGTGCCGGTGGTGATGACCTCGGGCACCGCGGTGGCCAACCTCGGGCCCGCGGTGCTGGAGGCGAACTACGCCCGGCAGCCCCTGATCGTGCTCAGCGCCAACCGTCCCTACGAGATGCTGGGCAGCGGCGCCAATCAGACGGTGGAGCAGTTCGGCCTGTTCGGCAGTCAGGTGCGGGCCGCGATCAGCTTGGGCCTGGCCGAAGCGGAACCGGACTACCGCAGCCAGAACAGTGTGTGGCGGGCCGCGGTCTGCCGCGTCCTGGCCGCCGCGCGCGGCACCCGGTCCGGCAACGCCGGGCCCGTGCACTTCGACATCCCGCTGCGGGAACCGCTGGTTCCCGATGCCGTTGCCGGCGAGCCGATTCCGGCCGGACGCACCGGTGACACACCATGGACCGAGACCCGGTACGCGACCCTGGACGTACCGCTGGAGATCGACCTGACGCCCGATACCGTCGTCATCTCCGGTCACGGCGCGGGCTACCGCGCCGAACTGTCCCAACTGCCCACGGTTGCCGAACCCACCGCGGCGCTGCCCGGTCCGGCCCTGCATCCGCTGGCGCTGCCGTTGCTGAAGCCGCGGCAGGCGATCATCACCGGACGGCCCACCCTGCATCGGCAGGTGTCGAAGGTGCTGGCCGATCCGGACGTGACCGTCTTCGCCCTGACCACCGGACCGCGCTGGCCCGATGTCTCCGGCAATGTCGTCGGCACCGGCACCCGCGCGGTCACCTCCGGGGCGCCGCGTCCGGAATGGCTCGAGCAGTGCCGCGAACTCGATGCGATGGCCTGTCGCGCGATCCGGACGGAACTGGCCCGTCACCCCAAGCCGACCGGCCTGCATGTGGCCTCGGTGGTGATGGACGCCCTGCGCGAGGGCGACCAGCTACTGCTCGGCGCGTCGAATCCGGTGCGGGACGCGGCGCTGGTGTCGCATCCGCGTCCCGGCGTGAAGGTGCTGTCCAACCGGGGTGTGGCCGGTATCGACGGCACGGTGTCCACCGCGGTGGGCGCGGCGTTGAGTCATCCCGGGCGCACCTTCGCGCTGATCGGCGACCTGACCTTCCTGCACGATGCCTCCGGCCTGCTGATCGGCCCGGGGGAGCCGCGTCCGGCGGATCTGACCATCGTGGTCGCGAACGACGACGGCGGCGGCATCTTCGAACTACTCGAACAGGGCGATCCGCAGTACGCCGGCGTCTTCGAGCGCATTTTCGGCACTCCGCACGGGATGGATCTGGCAGCGCTGTGCGCCGCCTACCGGATTCCGCATCGGCAGGTCGATCCGGCCGAGTTGGCGGTGGAATTGACCGGGCACGCCCACGGCATTCGCGTGCTGGAGGTCGCGACCGAGCGATCCAGCCTGCGCGAGTTGCATGCCGCGGTGCGCGCCGGCATCGAATAGAGCGCGAACCCGTAGGTCAGTAGCCGGCCTCGGGCTCGTCGTACTCGTCGTCGAGGGGGACGGGGATCGCCTGCTCGATGAGGTCGGCCTCGGCGGCTTCGCGATCGACGGTGGGTGCGTCGAACTCGGGTTCGTCCGGCGTCACCTCGAGATTCTGATCCAGCTGATCGGCCTCCGGAACCATGTCGACGGAGGTGGTGTCGATGGTGGGATCGGTCATCGGTTGCTCCCTTCCGCTCGGGGGTCCGACTTGCCGGATACCGCGATCCGGCACTGTCGAGGATGCCCTCGCCGCGTCCGCCTGGCAACCCGTCCGCGCCCGGCCACCGATGAATCCGGGTGGCTTCTCCCGTCTCTTCTGTGGGTGCCTGTGCCGGTACAGGCCGTATTCGGAGGAGGACCACATGGCGACACCCCACTTCGATCTGGAGAGCGGGATGCGATGGTCGAGATCATCAGCGGTATCGGCGCGGAAGATCTGACCGCGGCGACCCCGAGCCCGGGCGTCACCGTGCGGGATCTGCTGTTCCACGTCATCGGCTTCACCGAGGCGTTCCGGCAGGGCGCCACCAAGGAGGGCATCGGTCGTTCCGCGCCGCCCGGCCAGGCGCCGGATGCCGACCTGCCCGCCGGGTGGAGTGAGCTGATCACCACGCAGTTGAAAGCGCTCACCGAGGCGTGGCGCGACCCGGCCGCCTGGGAGGGCGAGACCGAGGTCGGCGGCGTCACCGCTCCGGCGCCGGCCATGGCCGGATTCGCCCTGAACGAGGTCGTGATGCACAGCTGGGATCTGGCCCGCGCCACCGGCCGCCGCTTCGAGCCCGCCGACAAGGATGTGGCGGTGCTGCTGGAGCAGTTTCGCGATACGCCGCGCGAAGGCACGCCGGGTCTCTTCGGCCCGGTGATCGAGGTTCCCGCCGATGCCTCACGGTGGGAGCGCCTGCTCGGCCTGACCGGCCGCGACCCGTACCGGTAGGGCTGAGTGCTCCGATCGCCGACGACCCCGGATCCGCCACGGCCGAAGCGGGCCTACGCCTCCGATCCTGCCCTCGGATTCGTCGGGCGAAGTTCTCACCGGGTGAACAAACCTGCGGTCGCCGCTGTCGCCGCGGCGTCGGCGGCCGTCACCGCCACCGCATCGTCGATCGGGTCACCGGAAATCAGGAAGCGGTAGTACAGCGGGGCGGAGACGGCGGAAACGACTGCGCGCGCATCGGTTCCGGAGTCGAGTTCGCCACGGTCGATCGCGGCCGCGACGCACGGCTCCCACTCGGTGATCCGCACGTCGTAGAACCGGTGCAGGGCGGCGGTGGTTTCCGGATCGCAGATGGCCGCGGCCACAAGGGCTTTGAACAGCGGACCCTGGCGCGGGTCGGTCAGGGTGCGCACGACGAGGCGCGCGTTGGCGGTGAGGTCGCCGCGCAGCGATCCGGTATCGGCATGCGGCAGTGAGGTTTCCGCCATGTCGGTGAGCATGTCCGCCATCAGCCCGGCCGGGGTACGCCAGCGGCGGTAGACAGTGGTCTTGCCGACCTCCGCGCGGGCCGCCACCTCGGCAAGGTCGAGTTCGGCGAAGCCTCGTTCGGCCAGCAGATCCCCGGCCGCGCGCAGGACGGATTCGCGGACCCGGGCCGTGCGACCGCCCGGGCGCACCGAACCGGGTGCGGCGGTGTCCGAGCTCATAACGGTCCTCCAGTTTCATTAGTGTCGCATCGAGTGTATCGTCTGCGGTATTAATGAAACTTCAGTTCCGTTAGGGGTTGATCATGGACTATCGTCGACTGGGTGCCTCGGGTCTGCTCGTTCCGGCTCTCAGCTTCGGGGCGGGCACGTTCGGTGGCCGGGGCGAGCTGTTCGGCGCGTGGGGCGATACCGACGCCCAGCAGGCGCGCCGGATGGTCGATGTGGCGCTGGAGGCCGGCGTCACGATGTTCGACACCGCAGACGTGTACTCCGACGGCGCCTCGGAAGAGATCCTGGGCCGCGCGATTCGAGGCCGCCGGGATCGAGTTCTGCTGTCCACCAAGGCGGGCCTGCCCACCGGGCCCGGGGCCGCCGAGGCGGGATCGGGACGCTCCCGGCTGATCACGGCCGTCGACGCGGCGCTGCGCCGGCTCGACACCGACTACATCGATCTGTTCCAGCTGCACGCCTTCGACGCCGCGACGCCGGTCGAGGAGGTGCTGGACACCCTCGCGGAACTGGTGCGCGCCGGGAAGATCCGCTATCTGGGCGCCTCCAACTTCGCGGGCTGGCAGCTCATGAAATCGCTGGCCGCGGCCGACCGCGGCGGCCATCCGCGCTACGTCGCCCATCAGGTCTACTACTCGCTCGTCGGCCGCGACTACGAATGGGAGCTGATGCCGCTCGGCCGTGACCAGGGCGTCGGCGCGATGGTGTGGAGCCCGCTGGGGTGGGGCCGGCTGACCGGCAAGATCCGGCGCGGACAACCACTTCCGGCGGGCAGCCGGCTGCACCGCACCGCCGAGGCCGGACCGCCGGTGAACGACGAACTGCTCTACGACGTCGTGGACGTGCTCGACGAACTCGCTGCCGAAACCGGGAAATCCGTCCCGCAGATCGCCCTGAACTGGCTGCTCTCCCGCCCGACCGTCGCGACGGTCATCGTCGGCGCCCGCAACGAGGAACAGCTGCGCCAGAACCTCGGCGCGGTCGGCTGGCAGCTCGACGCCGACCAGCTGGCGCGGCTGGACAAGGTCAGCGCCGTGACGCCGCCGTATCCGTACTACCCCTACTACCGGCTGCCGGATTTCGCACGGCTCAACCCGCCCGTCGTCGCCGCGTAGCGAGCGACTCGGTACAGCCGCGTAGCGAGCGGCTCAGTACACATCGCGCACGTACCGCTTCTCCGCGGTCAGCTGCTTCTTGAACGCCAGCGCCGCGTCCTCGTCGAGGTTGCCGTGGATGCGGGCGATCTTCAGCAGGGCGTCGTCGACGTCGCGGGCCATGCGCGCGGCGTCCCCGCAGACGTACAGGTGGGCGCCGTCGCGCAGCCACGCCCACAGCTCGGCGCCGTGTTCGATCATGCGGTGCTGCACGTAGATCCGCTCGCGCTGGTCCCGCGAGAAGGCCAGATCGAGGCGGGTGAGGAAGCCCGAGCGGAACATGTCCTCGAGTTCGGTGCGGTAGTAGAAGTGGTCCCGGGCGTGCTGATCGCCGAAGAACAACCAGTTGCGCCCGCGGCAGCCCAGCGCGCGGCGTTCGTGCAGGAAGCCGCGGAACGGCGCGATGCCGGTGCCGGGGCCGACCATGATCATCGGCGCGTTCGGATCCAGCGGCGGCCGGAAATGCGGTGCGCGCTGCAGGAATACGGGTACGCCGCCGGTCTCGTCACGGTCGGCGAGAAAGGTGGAGCAGACCCCGCCGCGCGGGTCGTCGGCCGCGCCGTAGCGCACCACGCCGACGGTGAGCTGCACCTCGCGCGGACTCACCAGTGGGCTCGACGAGATCGAATACTGCCGCGGTTGCAGCTTTTTCAGCACCGAGAGCCACTCCACCAGATCGGCCCGCACGGGAAAGTCGCGCAGGACGTCGACGGCATGGCGGTCCCACAGATAGCGGTCCAGTTCATTGCGGTTGTCGCGGCGCAACAGCTTCGCCAACTGCTGATAGGGGTTGCGGGCGGCGATGAAGGACAGCAGATCGCCACTGATCTTGGTGATGTCGAAATGCGTGCGCAGTGCCGATTCCAGCGGCACCTCGCGCCCGTCGATCTCGACCGGCCGGGCGCCGTCGAGCCCCGTCGCCGCCAGCCAATTGCGCACGGCGACAGGACTGTTCGAGGGCCAGACGCCCAGGCTGTCGCCGACCTCGTAGCCGGCGTCCAGACCGCTCAGGTCGAATCCGAACTGCCGCACCTCTTTACCGGATCCGGCCCGCGACAGCAGTTCGTTGCGCACCATCGGGGCCAGGACCGGGGCGTTGCGGGTGAACGGCGCGGGGACCGAGCGGGTGGTGCGGGCGGGGGCAGCGGGGCGGGTCTCGACGCGGTCGAGTACCCGCACTCCGAGCCCCGCGGGCGCGCCGGCCCGACCGGCTTCGACGGACGTCTCCCCACCCTCGCCACCACGGGGCGTGCCGGCCACGCTGCTACCGCCGGCGCCGGTGTCGCCGGTGGGCGCATCCCCAGGACCGTCGCCCAGGGCGGCGAGAACCGCGGCGATCCACTCGGCCGACACATCCTCGTGGTCCGGTTCACTGTCGACGCGATCCAGCAACCGGACACCGCCCCGTTCGGACAGCAGCCGATCCACCTTGCGGCCGTAGCCGCAGAAATCGTCGTAGGAGGAGTCACCGAGGGCGAAGATGCCGTACCGCAGACCGTTGAACCGAATGTCGCTGTCCTGCAGGCGGTCCCAGAAGTCGGCGGCATTGTCCGGTGGGCCGCCGTCGCCGAAGGTGCTGGTGACGAGCAAGACGTCACCGGTCAGTTCGGGCAGTTCGCACGCGTTCATCTCGAGCAGCCGGGGTGCGTGCCCGTGTTCGGCGAGCGCCGCCGCCACCGCCGCGGCCAATTCCTCGGCGGTACCGGTCTGGGAAGCCCACAGCACGGTCACCGGCCGTCGCTGTGGGCCGGCCGGCGTCGCCGCCGAGGGCGCTGCCCCGGTGGCGCCGGGCGGGGAGTCCGCGGCCCGCGAGTACATCCCCGCCAGCAGCCCGTCGATCCACCAGCGGCTGCGGTCGGACATCGGCGCCGACTCCGGGAGTACGGGCTGGCCCTGCACCGGAAGCGATTGCAGCGCGGCCAGATACCCGCCCAGGTAGATCCGCTCCGCCTCGCTGAGCATCGGCGCGGGCGCGGAATCGAGTCCCAGCATGGCGGCGAGTGGATGCGATGCGTCCTCGTCGATGCCGTCGCGGGTGTCCCGCGCGGGGCCGACGCGTCGTAGCGTCACCGCGCACACCTTGAATTCCGGTTGCAGCGAATCCGGATCCACGGCGTCGTTGGTCACCGCGTTGATGGTCAGATATTCGCCCTGCTCGTCGTTCCAGTGGAACGGTGCGAAACACGCACCCGGTCGCACCCGGTCGGTGATCCGCACCGGCAGCACGGCTCGGCCACGGCGAGAAGCGATTTCGATCTGGTCGCCGGGGCGCGCGTCCAGCGTGCGCGCGTCGTCGGGATGCACGTCGATGAACGGCTCCGGATTCAGTTTGTTCAACTTCGCGACCCGGCCGGTTTTGGTCATCGTGTGCCATTGATGTTGGACGCGACCGGTATTCAAGACGAAGGGATAGTCGTCGTCGGGCATTTCGGCGGCCGCCATATGTGGCCGGGGCCAGAACACGGCCCGGCCGCTCGCGGTGGGAAAGACCGGCGCACCCGCATCACCGGTGCGATAGCGAATCGGATTGCGGCGCTGCGTGGAATCGGCGCAGGGCCACTGCATCGGGCCCTCACGCAACGCGGTGTAACTCATTCCGCTCAGGTCGTATCCGGTCGACGGATTCGCGAAGCCACGGATCTCGTCGAAAATATCGGCGCTGGAACGGTAATCGAATCCGCCGAAGCCCATCGCCGTCGCGATCCGCGCGATCCATTCCCAATCCGGCAGCGCCGCGCCGAGCGGATCCACCGAATGCCGCAGAAGGGTGACAGTGCGTTCGGAATTGACCATCACGCCGTCGGCTTCGGCCCACAGCGCCGCCGGCAGCAGCAGATCGGCGTAGGCATTGGTCGCGGTGTCGAGATAGGCGTCCTGGGTGATCACCAGTTCCGCGGCCTCGAGACCGGCGATGACGGTTTTGCGATTCGCCACCGAGGCCACCGGATTACTGCAGATGATCCAGCAGGCCTTGATCCGGCCCTCTGCCAGTTCCCGGAACATCTCGATCGTGCCCCGCCCGGATTCGGCGCGAATGGTGCCGGGCGGCAACTGCCAGGCGGTTTCCACGAAGCGGCGGTCGGCCTCCACCAGGGCGCTGCGCTGCCCGGGCAGACCGGGACCCATATAGCCCATTTCCCGTCCGCCCATGGCATTCGGCTGCCCGGTCAGCGAGAACGGCCCGCTGCCGGGCCGACAGATGGCGCCGGTGGCCAGATGCAGATTGCAGACGGCATTGGTGTTCCACGTGCCGTGGGTGGACTGATTGAGACCCATCGTCCACAGCGTCATCCATTCACCGGCCGCGCCGATCCACGCGGCGGCGGTGCGAATATCGTCCTCGGCCAGCCCGGTGATCTCGGCGACGCGGTCCGGTGGATAGTCGGCGAGGAATTGTGGCATCGCCTCCCAGCCCTCGGTGTGGGCGGCGATGAATTCGGCGTCGATATCGCCGTTGCCGACCAGCAGGTGCAGCAATCCGTTCAGCAGCGCCAGATCGGTGCCGGGCCTGATCTGCAGGAAAAGATCGGCCCGGGCGGCGGTGTCGGTGCGCCGCGGATCCACCACGATCAGTTTGGCCCCGGCCTTGAGCCGATCGGCCATGCGCAGGAACAGAATCGGATGACAATCGGCCATATTCGAGCCGATCACGAAGAACAGATCGGCGCGGTCGAGGTCGTCGTAGGAACCCGGCGGGCCGTCGGCGCCCAGCGATTGTTTGTATCCGGTGCCCGCGCCGGCCATGCACAGCCGTGAATTGGATTCGATATTGATCGTGCGCAGAGAGCCCTTGGCCAGTTTGTTCGCCAGATACTGCGCTTCCAGCGACATCTGCCCGGAGACATAGAGCGCGACGGCATCGGGACCGTGTTCGTCGACGATCGCGCGCAACCGCTGCGCCGCCTGCCGCACGGCGTCCTCGACGGCCAGTTCGACCGGTTCTCGTCCGCGCTGGGGCCGGTGCAGGGCGGTCGTCATCCGCCCGGGCGCCCGCATCAATTCGAGGTGAGTGGCGCCTTTGGTACACAGCCGTCCGGTGTTGACCGGATGCAGTTTGTCGCCGCTCACCTTCGCGATGACGGGTGCGCCGGCCGCGTCGCGTGCGGTCTGCACCGTGATGCCGCAGCCCACGCCGCAGTAGGAGCACGCGGTCCGGACGGTGCTCGTGGAGTTCTCGGCGGTCGACACATCCCCGATGATGGCGAGCCGCCGTTGCGACGGATTTACCGAACGTTATCGGCAGATGACCAAAATACTCACCACTTGGGCGTCTGCACGGTGAGATTTCCGGTTCAGGCCCGGTCGGACGCCGTTTCCGCGGTCGATACCCGGCGTGCGGTGAGCTACTTCACCCCAGTTTGTAACCGCGATGCAGTGCGACGATGCCGCCGGTCAGGTTGCGCCATTTCACCGACGACCAGCCGGCATCGGCGATCCGCATCGCCAGCTGCCGTTGATTGGGCCAGGCCCGGATCGATTCGGCCAGGTAGACGTAGGCGTCCGGATTGCTGCTGACCGCCTCGGCGACCTTCGGCAGCACCTTCATCAGATATTCCATGTAGATCGTGCGGAACGGCCCGAAGACCGGGGTGGAGAACTCCGCCACGACGAGGCGTCCGCCGGGTTTGGTCACGCGCAGCATTTCGCGCAGGGCCGTGTCCGGTTCGGAGACGTTGCGCAGGCCGTAGGAGATGGCGACCGCGTCGAAGGAGTCGTCGGCGAACGGCAGGGCGGTGGCGTCGCCGTTCACCATCGGCACCCGGCGGAATCGCCCCGCCTCCAACATGCCCTTGGAGAAGTCCAGGGCCAGGCACCAAGCGCCCGACTTCGCGAATTCGGCGGTGGAGACGCCGGTTCCGGCCGCCAGATCCAGCACCCGCTCCCCGGGACGCAGGGCCAGCGCCCGGCGGGTGGCCCAGCGCCAATAGCGGTCCTGTCCGCCGGTGAGCACCGTATTGGTCAGGTCGTACCGCTTCGCGACCCCGTCGAACATGGATGCGACCTCATGCGGTTGCTTGTCCAACGAGGCCCGAAACGACTCTGTCTTCGCCACGGAAGTGACCCTAGCGCCCGGCGCGCGGGGCAGGGACGCGGGCCGGTCCGCGCTCGCGGGGAGGATTGGGCGCCTGCGCTATTCGCTCGTCCGGCTCGACAGTGTGTAGGCCAGTTGCTTGACCATCTCGGTCGCCAGCACCGCCTGTCCGGAGGTCGAGAAGTGGATCCGATCCGCGCTGAGCAGAGTGTCACGAGCGTTGACGGGGTGCTCCCACATGTCGACGACGACCGCCCCGTAATCGGCGGCGATTCGGCGCGTGATGTCGTTCATGGTGCGAATTCGCTCGTCCCAGTCGGGAAACGCGGGTACGACATAGGCGCTTCCGAGGGTGAACGTCGTCAGCAGGGCGCCGGTGCCCGCCGCGACGTCGTACATGCGCCGCATCGTCGTGTCGATCTCGTCGAAGTCGGGATCGCGCCGCGTGATGTCGTTCGGGCCGCAGGGCAGATGCAGCAGGTCCGGACGGAACCCTACGATGCGGTCGAGTTGGTGGGCCGAGGTCTGCGCCGTGGTGGCCCCGATCTTCGCCGTGCAGAGATAGCGCAGGTCCGGGCGCACGCGTCGCAGCACTCTCACCAGCCGCTCGGACCAGCCCGCGTTCCGGTAGCCCGGCGTGGGGTCGCCGACGCCGGCCGACAAGCTGTCGCCGGCCACGGCGAATCGTCGCCACGGCACGTCGAACAGCAATGCGGCAGCGGTTGTCTCGGACAGGCAGAGCGGATCGGATTCTTCGGCCGTGGCCGCTGCGGGGGTCGCGGGATTCGGCATGATCACTCGCTTCGGTTCGATCGACGGGTACGGGGCGTGATACCGAATGCCGTTGCCGCGCCGAGAACGGCTACGACCGCGATGAACACCCAGCCGTGCCGGAACGCGGTCACCATCCGGTCGGTGGTGTCCAGCGATCCCAGGAGCGCGATCAGCACGGCGACGCCGAGCACGTAGCCGAGTTGGCGGGCGGTGTTCACCACGGCGCTGCCGGTGGCCGACCGGTCCGGCGGCAGATCGACGGCGGCGGAGGCGATCATCGTGGGCAGCGCGAGACCGATGCCGATGCCGGAGATCACCCACCCCGGCAGCACCGCGGTGGCGTACCGCACCGGTGTGGCTGCCGTGGTCAGCACGAGCAGGACGCCGGCCGCGAACAGCGCATTGCCCAGGGCCACAACGACTCCCGCCGGTATCCGCCGGATCAGTCGCTGGCTGACGGCGGCGAAGACCGGCACCATGATCGGGCCGGGGACGATGGCGAGCCCGGTTTCGATCGTGCCGAAGTGGGCGGCGTTCTCGAGCCACAGCGTGATGCTCAGAAACCACGCTCCGAATGCCGTGCAGAAGGCCAGCACGGTCGCGTTGGCCCAGGCGAACGTCGGCACCCGGAACAGGTCCGGCGGCACTACCGGATCCGGATGCCGGCGCATCCGCAGCACGAACACGGCCACGCCGAGCACCGCCACGGCCGCTGCCGCCCACGTCGCGGCGCCGGTCCACGCATCGCTTTCGACCAGCGCCAGCGAGAGCGCGCCGATCGCCATGATCAGCACCACCACCCCGAGCAGATCGGGCACGCGAGCGGAGGTTCGCTGCGCCGTATTCGGTATCAGCCATACGGCGGCGAGCCCGGTCACCACACCCACCGGCAGATTGATCAGAAAGACCCAGCGCCAGGAGATCTCGACCAGCGCGCCGCCGACCACGGGGCCGCAGGCCGCGGCGAACGAACTCGTCGTCGCCCAGATCTTCACCGCGCCCGGCACCCGCTCCGGCGGCAGCACCGTGAGCAGCAACCCCAGGCCGGCCGGCGTCAGGGCCGCGGCGCCCACCGCCTGCAGCAGCCGGAATGCCACCAGAGCCCACAGCGCCGGAGCCGCGGCACAGGCCACGCTCGCCGCGGTGAAAAGGCCGAGGCCGGCGAGGAATCCGGCCTTGCGGCCGAACCGATCGGAGAATCGGCCGGCCGGAATCAACAGGGCCGCATAGACGATCGCATAGCCGTTGAGCACCCAGCTCACATCGGCCGGCGACGATCCCCGGTAGGACTCGCCGATCTTCGTGAAGGCCACGTTGACCACGAAGACGTCGAGCATCGCCACGAACGCGGCCGAGCACAGGATCCACACGATCGCTGTCGAACGGTCCCGGACCGGCCGCACCGGCGTGGGTTCGTCCGCGGTCACGGACTGTTCGGCTGTTACGCCATCCATCAGGCATCCCTTCTCGTCGCCACCGGCGGTGCCGTCGCGCGCCGATGTGAGCGAAAGAATACGGTCGACCGTATGTTTACTGCAATAGTCGATTCCTCGTGTCCCAGTGACATACGATCGACCGTATGGACGTCCCCGAGCGGCAGGCGGTAGCGGAAAGTGCTGATCAGCGGCTACGTCGCGGCGCGCGGTCGCGCCAGGCGGTGACCCGCCGCTCGATCGAGATCGCGTCGGTGGACGGACTCGACGGACTGAGTTTCGGGCGCCTGGCCGAGGATCTCGGCGTCAGCAAGGCCGGAATTCAGACGCTGTTCCGGACCAAGGAGAAGCTGCAACTCGCGACCGTGGAGGCGGCGCGGGAACTGTTCGTGGACACCGTCGTCCGGCCGGCCCGCGACGCCCCGGCGGGCGTCGCGCGGCTTCGCGCCCTCGTCGACGAGTGGATCGACTACGTCCAGCGCCCGATGTTTCCCGGCGGATGCTTTCTGGGCGCGAATCTGCCGATCTTCGACAGCCGGCCGGGACCCGTCCGCGATGCGTTACGAGAGCAGCAGCGTGCCTGGGTCGCCCTCCTGACAGCGCAATTCCGGCGAGCCGTTGCCGCCGGCGAGATCGCCGATGTGGATCCCGAGGTGGCGGGCTTCGAGGTCGCCGCGGTGCTGAACGCCGTCAACGTGGCGCTGCGCCTCGGCGACGACGCCGCCGTGGGCATGGCCCGGCAGGTCGTCGACCGTCTGCTCGGTAAGGCTGCCTGAACCGCGGCCGCCTCGGATCGCCTGCGACAGCGCGGTTTTCAGGCGCTGCGATGCAAGGCTTCCCGACCGCCGATCACCTCGTGATAGTGCCCCATCAGCTCGGTGCAGATCGCGGGCCAGGTGCGATGCAGCACCGATTTGCGTGCGGCGCCGGCGAATCGGGCTCGAAGGGCCGGATCACGCAGCGCCGCAACCGCACTCGGCAGAAGTTCGGCGAACCGGTCGACGGGCAGCAGATATCCGTTGCGGCAGTGGGCGATCAGATCGCGCGGACCGCCGGCATCGGGGCCGATCACGGGAGTACCGCAGGCCAGCGCCTCCTGCACGCCCTGGCAGAAGGTTTCGTGCTCGCCCGGGTGGACCATCAGGTCCAGGCTCGCATAGGCCCGGGCAAGGTCTTCACCGCCGAGTTCGCCGGTGAAGACGGCCGTCGGCAGCAGGCGTTGCAGACGCGCCCGCTCCGGTCCGTCGCCGACCACGACCAGCCGGATGCCGGGATCGTCGGCCAGTGCGGCCAGACGTTCGACATGCTTCTCCGGCGCCAGCCGGCCGACGAATCCGACCACCAGCCGGTCGCCGTCCGCCCACCGCGCGTGCAGGCCGGCGTCGCGCGCGCCGGGCGTGAACCGCACGGCGTCCACGCCACGGGCCCAGCGATGCACCCGTGCGATGCCGTGCCGCTCGAGGTCGTCCATCGCCGCCGAGGAGGGCGCCAGGGTGCGCGCCGCGCGATTGTGGATGCGCCGTGTCCAGGCCCATGCCGCACGCTGCGCCGCGCCCAGCCCGTAGCTGGCCGCGAACCCGGCGACATCGGTCTGATACACCGCCACGGCCGGCAGGTCCAGGCGCAATGCGGCCGCCGCACCGCCCGCGCCGAGCAGAAACGGCGAGGCCAGATGCACCACATCGGCATCGAAGTCCTCGATTGCCGAGGTCAGCAGCGGTTGCGGCAGGCCGACCGGCAGCGAGCTGACTCGCGGCACCATGACCGCCGGCACCCGGATCACCGGGAAGCGGCCGTGCGAGCGTGGCGCCGCGGCCTGGCCACGGGGAGTGTCGGGGGCGATGACGAGCGCATCGTGTCCGTGGCGGTCCAGGTGGGACAGGACCTGCAGCACGGAGTTCACGACACCGTTCATATTCGGCAGAAACGATTCGGAGACGATCGCTACACGCACCCCTGCAGTGTGCGATGTGCGGCACGCCAGGACACCACACCCATGTGACGGATGTGCGAAGTTCGGGCGAACAGCTAGCCGGAGGTGCCCACCGAACGGCGGCGCTCGAAACGGCGCACCACCCACAGCACCGGCAGCGCCACCACCCACACCACCACGATCACCGACAGCGCCGGAATGATCGCGACCCGGGCGTCGCGCCCGGCGACCCGGACCAATTCCGGATCGCTGCGGCTGTATTCGACATTGATCCGCTCGCCGGCGGTGAGTCTGGTGGGATACAGCACCCCGACCTTCGGATTGTGCGTCACACCGTCGGGCGTCACATAGGTGACCGCGGACCGCAGCCGGCCCGCCGACAACACTTCCGCGCTGGTCACGCCCTTGTCGGAGCTGATCAACATATCGTCGCGCCAGGCCGCCAGCACCAGCAGGACGGCCAGCACGCTCACCGCGGTGGCGATCACCGCGAGGGTGATCCGGGTCCGGCGCAGCCGAGGCGAACCGGCCTCGGCTCGGTGCTCGCGCGCAGCAGACTCGGTGGTTTCCGACACCGCAACAGGCTATTGCATCGTTCCGATAGCGTGTGCGCTCATGTCCCGAAACTTCCGCTTCACCGTGTCATACACCGTCCCGGTCGAGGAATTGCACCGGGCGCTCACCAGCGACGAATTCTGGCAGGCCCGCTTCGAGGGCGCCGAGACCGCGACCATCGAACTGGCCCACCCGAACGGGCCCGGCACCATCCATCTGCGCATGACCGAGACGGCGCGCCAGGACAAGATCCCGGCCATCGTCCGCAAGGTGCTCAAGGCCGAACTGGTGCTCGAACGCACCGACGACTGGGGGCCGCTGGAGGGGAATTCGGCCGCGGGCACCTTCTCGGCGACCTCCTCGGGCATCTCCTCCGAGATGACGGGCACCTACCTGCTGCGGGCCGCGGGCACCGGCTCCGAACTCGAGGTCAGCGGCAGTGTGAAGGTGAAGGTTCCGCTGGTCGGCGGGGCCATCGAGCCGCTCGCCGAACAGTTGCAGCACCGGGTGGTGAACAGCGAGCGCAAGTTCGTCGAGAAGTACTTCGCCGCCGAATCCGGGGCATAGCGGACAGCGGTGGGTGCGAGCGGCGCAGGCTCGCACCCGTCGCACGCCGGAGCTACTGCGCCCCCGGACCGAATGCGCCACCGTCGAATTCACGCTGTTCGACCAGGACGAGCCAATTGCCGGAGTTGTCGCGCATCACCGCTTCCACGCCGTACGGGCGCTCCGCGGGCGGCTGCACGAATTCGACCCCCTTGGCGGCGAGCTCCTCGTAGGCCTTCTGGCAGTCCTCGGTGCGCAGCCCCAGCGCGCCCATGGTGCCGTTGCCGAGGGAGCGGCGGATCGCCTCGGCCATCGTCTCGTCGAGCGGTGGCCCCGGCACCATCAGCGTCACCTCGAGTTCGGGGTGATCCGGCTGGGCCACGGTGACCCAGCGGAAACCGTTGTCGCCCATGGAGATATCGGCGGTTTCCACGAAACCCAGTTTGTCGATGTACCACTGCTTGGCGGCGGACTGATCGGTCACATACACCGTGACCAGCGATACGTTGGTGATCGTCGTCATGAGTTCAGGCTATGAGCCTTCGGCGCCCGCCGGCTTCTCCGAAATTGCGCCACCGGGATCGGGCGCCGGCTCCGGCGGTTTGCGATCGGAGAGGCCGTGCATGAAGACGTAACACCCCGGAATGCGCGGGACTCCGTTCGCCGCGAATTTCGCCTGATAGGCCGAGGGCGTCATCCCCACCAGTTCGGTGAATTTGCGGCTGAACGACCCCAGGCTCGTATATCCGACCAGCATGCACGCCTCGGTCACCGTGATGTTGGTGGCGCGCAACAGATCCTGCGCGCGTTCGATGCGCCGCTCGGCCAGGTAGAGCGCGGGAGTTCGGCCGTAAGTGGCGGCGAAACAGCGCAGGAAATGATATTTCGAAACCCCCGCGGTCGCGGCCAGCTCGTCCACGTCGAGCGGGCGGGCGTATTCGCGATCGACCAGATCCCGCGCCCGGCGCAGATGGGGAAGCAGGTCCTCCGGCACCGACGGCGTTCGATCGCGACGCGGACGTGCCCCGCCGCGACTGTCCCCGCTGCCTCCTGACTGGCCGTCGGCGCCGCGCATCGCTAGCTGAACGGGGCCGGATCGTCGAACCGCAGCGAGGCCCGGCCCGCCGCCCGCCAAGCCCTGGCGGTGAGGTCGGCATCCTCCTCGTCGACGAGGTTGCCCATCACCCGCACGGCCGTGCGCTGCAGCAGCGCCGAGCGCATCACCGGCGGTCCGCCGGTCGGCACCATCCGCGGATGGGTGGCCAGCGCCGCGATCCGGCGGGCCACCGAGAACGTGCGCCCGTAGCGGGCGCGCAGCAGATCCGGCCACACCGTGGTCAGATCCGGTTCGCCGAGCAGTCCGGACAGCAGATGTCCGCCCTCGAGCCCGTAATCGATGCCCTCGCCGTTGAGCGGGTTCACACATCCGGCGGCATCGCCCACCAGCACCCAGTTGCGGCCCGCGATATTCGAGACCGCCCCGCCCATCGGCAGCAGCGCCGAGGCGACCGCCCGCGCCTCACCCTCGAACTGCCATTCCTGCCGGCGCAACGAAACATAATGCTGGAGAAGCGGTTTCAAGGAGATGTGCGAAGGCCGGCGTTCGGTGGCCAGTGAGCCCACGCCGATGTTGACCTCACCGTTGCCCAGCGGGAACACCCAGCCGTAGCCGGGCACCAGAGCGCCCTCGGCATCGCGCAATTCCAGATGCGAGGTGATCCATTCGTCGTCGCTGCGCGCGGAGCGGATGTAGGCGCGGGCGGCCACGCCGTAGGCGAAGCGGCGATGCCAGATGCGGCCCAGCAACTTTCCGACCGGCGAACGCACCCCGTCGGCGACGATGAGGATGTCGCAGCGAATGTCGCGCGAGCCCGCTTCGGTCTGCACGGTGACACCGGTGACCCGATCGTCCGCACGCGCCACCGCGACCACCCGCACCCCGTCCACCATGCGCGCACCCCACTTGACCGCGGTCTCGCGCAGTGTGTCGTCGAGTTCGGTTCGGGGAACAGCACTTCCGTAGGTGGGGAAGGATCCGCCCGGCCAGGGCAGCAGTGCCTCCCGGCCGAAGCCCGCCATCCGCAGGCCCCGGTTGACGGTATGGGCGCGCAGCCATTCCCCGAGCCCGAGCGCCTCCAGTTCCGCGGTGGCGCGCGGCGTCAATCCGTCGCCGCAGGTCTTGTCCCGGGGAAATACCGCGGCGTCGGTGAGCAACACCTCGCGCCCCGCCCGCGCCGCCCAAGCCGCCGCCGCGGAACCGGCCGGCCCCGCGCCCACCACCAGCACCTCGACGTGCTCGGGCAAGACTGTGCCGCTCTCACGTTCCGGTGCCGTCGACCCGCCGTCCTGAGCTGAACCCATAAGCCCAATAGTGGCAGAGGTGCAGCTCCCGCTTCGCTCGGGCGGGTTGTGTTCCGAGCGGTTCGGTAGGTGACCGCGAGCCACCACCCGGATGAGCGCTGAAGAGATTCGGGCGAACCAGGTAGCCGGTGCCCACTTCTGGGTATGCACTCCCGGGATGGTGCTCCGACATGGTTTCGGCCCGCCTCGATTTTGGAGCGACGGAGCGAGGGAGCGCAGCGACTGAGCGGAGGAGTGAAAAATCGAGGCCCAGGGGGCCGAAACCCCGCCGGAGCGAAGCGGAGGCCAAAGGCAGAGCGAAGCGGAGGCCAATCACACAGAGGTGTTCATGGGAGCTGGCGGGGCAACACGCTAGGTTCTTCGGTGTGGGGACGGACGCGGCATTGGGAGAAGACATGAGTGCATCGGCTGTGAGCGATGAAAGCACCGTGGTTGCCGGGGTCGATCTCGGCGATCCCGAGCTCGCGGCGACCGTGCGCAACGGGCTCGACGAGGTGGAGAAGCTGCTGGTCAGCGAGCTCTCCGACGGGGAGGACTTCCTGCTGGAAGCCGCGCTGCACCTGGCGCGCGCCGGCGGTAAACGGTTCCGGCCGCTGTTCACCATCCTCACCGGACAGCTCGGCCCGCGCCCGACCGACCCCGACCTGATCACCGCCGGCACCGTCGTGGAACTGGTGCATCTGGCCACGCTCTATCACGACGACGTGATGGACGAGGCGTCCATGCGCCGCGGCGCCCCCAGCGTGAACTCCCGATGGGGCAACAGCATCGCCATCCTCTCCGGCGACTACCTGTTCGCGCACGCGTCCCGCCTGGTGTCCACCCTCGGCCCGGACGCGGTGCGCATCATCGCCGAGACCTTCGCCGAACTGGTCACCGGCCAGATGCGGGAAACCTTGGGCGCCAAGAAATCTCAGGATCCGGTCGAACACTATCTGCGGGTGGTGTGGGAGAAGACCGGATCGCTGATCGCCGCGTCGGGGCGCTTCGGCGGCACCTTCTCCGGTGCGAGCCTCGACGATGTCGAACGGCTGGCCCGCCTGGGCGACGCGGTCGGCACCGCCTTCCAGATCTCCGACGACATCATCGACATCTCCTCGGTCTCCGAGCAGTCCGGTAAGACGCCCGGCACCGACCTGCGCGAGGGCGTGCACACCCTGCCGGTGCTGTACGCGCTGCGCGACGAGGGCACCGAGGGCGACCGGCTGCGCACGCTGCTGGCCCGGCCGCTGGAATCCGACGACGAGGTCGCCGAGGCGCTGGATCTGCTCTCACGCTCGCGCGGCATGGTCCTGGCCAAGCAGAAGCTGCAGGGTTACGCCGATATCGCCCACGCCGAACTCTCGGCCCTGCCGCAGGGCCCGGCCAACGACGCGCTGGAACGCCTGGTCCGATACACCATCGAGCGGGTCGGCTGAGCCCACCCCGCGGCACCGGCGGCGCGCGGGAACAGCCGGTTTTCCCTGGTGTGATCGATATCGCAGCGCGGAGTGCCGGAACCCGAGTTCGCCGCCGATCGTTGATCCGACATGCATGGTTACGCGAACGGTTTGAAGACCTTCGGGCTCATGGTGGGCCTGTCGGCACTGATCGTGTTCGCAGGTGCGATGTTCCGCAACCCCACGATTCTGATCATCGCCATCCTGCTGGCCGTGGGCATGAACGCCTACGCCTACTTCAGCAGCGACAAGCTGGCCCTGCGGGCCATGCACGCGCAGCCGGTATCCGAACTCGAAGCGCCCGTGATGTACAAGATCGTGCGCGAGCTGGCCACCACCGCGCGCCAGCCCATGCCGCGGCTGTACATCAGCCCGACGAACGCCCCCAACGCGTTCGCCACCGGTCGCAATCCGCGCCACGCGGCGGTGTGTTGTACCAGCGGCATCCTGCAGATCCTCGACGAACGGGAACTGCGCGCGGTGCTCGGCCACGAACTGTCGCACGTCTACAACCGCGACATCCTGATCTCCTCGGTGGCCGGCGCCCTGGCCGCGGTCATCTCCGGCCTGGCCAACCTGGCCTTCTTCGCGGGCATGTTCGGCGGCAGCCGCGACGGTGAAGGCCCGAACATCCTCGGCGTGCTGCTGGTCTCGCTGCTCGGCCCGATCGCCGCCACCCTGATCAAGCTCGCCGTCTCCCGCTCCCGCGAATACCAGGCCGATCAGGACGGCGCCGAACTCACCGGCGACCCGCTGGCCCTGGCCTCGGCGTTGCGCAAACTCGAACGCGGCACCCAGGCCGCGCCGCTGCCGCCCGAGCCGCAGCTGACCGCGCAGTCACACTTGATGATCGCCAATCCCTTCCGGGCCGGCGACAAGATGGCGCGCTGGTTCTCCACCCACCCGCCCATGGGCGAGCGCATCCAGCGCCTCGAGCACATGGCCGGCGGGCCCGCAGGTACTAGCGGTAGTTGACGAACTGCAGGGCCACGTCGAGATCCGCACCCTTCAGCAGGGCGATGACGGCCTGCAGATCGTCGCGCTTCTTCCCGCTGACCCGCAGTTCGTCGCCCTGGATCTGCGCCTTCACGCCCTTGGGACCCTCGTCGCGGATCTTCTTGGCGATCTTCTTCGCGTTCTCCGGGGAGATGCCCTGAACCAGGGTGCCGGTGATCTTGTAGGTCTTGCCGGAGGCCGCCGGTTCGCCCGCGTCGAAGGCCTTCAGCGAGATGTCGCGGCGAATCAGCTTCTCCTTGAACACCTCCAGCGCCGCCTTCACCCGTTCCTCGGATTCGGCCGACAGCACGATCTTCTCTTCACCCGACCACTCGATGCTCGCACCCGTGCCGCGGAAGTCGTAGCGGGTGTTGAGCTCCTTGGCCGCCTGGTTGAGGGCGTTGTCGACCTCCTGCCGGTCGACCTTGCTGACGACATCGAATGACGAATCGGCCACGCTGCGCTCCTGTCTGACGGCTCACATTTCACCCGGAACTCCGGTAGGGAACTTTCTACCCCGGCCGCCCCGCGGCGGTCACGGCACCCCCGCTGGCCAGCCGGTTTGCATCGGGGCGCCCTGGTCGTTGTATTCTGCTCTGCGCGCTGGCAACAGTGCGAAAGGCGGATTGCCCGAGTGGCCAAAGGGAGCTGACTGTAAATCAGCCGCGCAAGCTTCGGAGGTTCGAATCCTTCATCCGCCACCCTCTCAGGGCCCTCTCTAATCGGGGAGGGCCCTCTTCTTGTTCGAGGGTGATTTGTGGGGGCCCGGCCCCCACACCCCCGCGCCGGAGGGGCTTCGCCCCCCGGACCCCCCTTCCAGCCGGTGGCGTTTTCGGCGTCGGTTATCCAGCCCCATTCGGGCAAACTCGACGAGATGGTTCACCCTGGTGGGTTTCGGCCCAGGGGGCCGAAACCTCGCCGGAGCGGAGCGGAGGCCAACGGCCCTGACCAGCTGGTTTGGTAACTTCGCGGAGGAGTGTGTAACCTCGTTCAAGGCTTCAGCGCCCCGGGTTCGAGGATTCGAGTTCGGAGCGAATGTCGCCATGCCCCCTTAGCTCAGTCGGCAGAGCGTTTCCATGGTAAGGAAAAGGTCAACGGTTCGATTCCGTTAGGGGGCTCGCCGGATTGCCGGTGGTGACCGACTCGGCACTCCACACAGAGCCGAACGTGGTTCCGCCCGCATTGCCGCGCATATGGCGGTGTAGCTCAGGCGGTAGAGCAAACGACTCATAATCGTTGTGTCGCCGGTTCGAGTCCGGCCATCGCTACCCATACTGATTGACCCTCTAGGTTGACCGGAAAGAAGGCATAATCGTGGCCGCGAAGTCCACCGATGTCCGGCCAAAGATCACCTTGGCCTGCGAGCAGTGCAAGCATCGCAACTACATCACCAAGAAGAACCGGCGCAACGACCCGGATCGTCTGGAGCTGAAGAAGTTCTGCCCGAACTGCGGCACCCACCGGGCGCACCGCGAATCTCGCTAGATCTCATCGCGTGCACGCTGCCGCGCGCGAAGTCGGCGTCCGGATTCAGGGAGGTCTGTCGATGACCTTCCCGGATATTCATGGACCGCGCCGACCCATGCAGCACTCCATGCCGGAGCAGGTTTCCCGACCCGCTCCGGCATTTGCTGTACTTGCGGTAGTTTCACGCTCCGCAGACTCCCGGTAGCGGAGTCAGATAGGGACCTACTCTCCGTGACAATAAACACCGGAACCGATGCCGTGGCCGCGCAGAACGCCGACAGTGAGCCGTTCGACCCGTCGGCCCACGCCGCCGCCATGGTCGGTCACCACTACCGCGTCGACGACTACTACGAGGTCGGCCGCGAGAAGGTGCGCGAGTACGCACGCGCGGTGCAGGACTACCACCCCGTGCACTGGGACGAGAATGTCGCCCGCGACTACGGCCACGACGGGCTGCTCGCACCGGTGACGTTCATCTCCCTGGTCGGCATCCTGGCCCAGCGCAAGCTGTTCGAGCAGGTCGTCACGGGTTACGACCTGAGCCAGATCATGCAGACCGACCAGATCCTGGAATTCCACCGGCCGATCCGGGTCGGCGACCAGCTCACCTGCGACGTCTACCTGCACTCGTTCCGGCAGGCCTTCGGCGGCGACATCATCGTCACCAAGAACATCGTCACGGCGCAGAACGACGAGCTGGTGCTCACCACCTACACCACCCTGGTCGGCCGCAGCGGCGGTGACGTCGATCCCAATATCGCCGACGCGGTCCGCAACATCCTCATGCACGGCATGGGCGAGGCACCCGACCGTCCGACCGCCGAGCCGCCCATCACGGCGCCCCCGGTGCCGGTGACCACGGTTCCCGAGGTCACGGTCAGCAGGTACACGCGCTCGTTCGACAGCGTGGCCGTCGGCGACGAACTGCCGGCCCGCGTGGTCCGGCTCACCCGCGGCGATCTGGTGAACTACGCCGGCGTCTCCGGTGACGCGAACCCGATCCACTGGAGCGACGAGGTCGTCGCGCTCGCCGGCCTGGACAACGTGGTCGCGCACGGCATGCTGACCATGGGCCTGGGCGGCGGATTCGTCACCTCCTGGCTCGGTGATCCGGGTGCGGTGAAGGAATACAACGTGCGTTTCACCAGCCCGGTCTACGTGCCCGGCGACCATCCGGCCGAGGTCGAGTACACCGGCAAGGTGAAGTCGGTGGACCCGGAGAACCGCACCGCCGTGATCGCGATCGTCGCCAAATCCGGCGGCCGGAAGATCTTCGGACGTGCGACCGCGACGGTGCAGCTGGCATGATGGTCGGCGGGCCGGCAAGCCGCTTCGCGGTGGCGGACGGCCCGATTGGCTATCCGCCGGGGCGGTAACGTACACTCGGATTTCTGGGGTCGCCAGCCACTGCGCGCTGCTCTGAGGGGCTGGTTCCGGGCGGGTGACCGCCGGGGCCGGCACACCGGCGGAGCGGCGCGCGTGTTGTGTGGCCCCGGGTTGGCACAACTGAATAAGCACCGTGCTGGATGACATTGCGATTCCAGCCGAAGGGGCGTAGCTCAATTGGCAGAGCAGCGGTCTCCAAAACCGCAGGTTGCAGGTTCAAGTCCTGTCGCCCCTGCACTGGATGCCAGCGACGAGAGAGGGTTCACGTGAGCGACGAGCGGGACATTCGCCACGGCGCGCATGCCGCCGATGACGAAGACACCGCTGCGGTCAGCCGGCCGAGTGGTAAGCGGTCGGCTCGCCGGGCTCGCGCGGGATCCTCCTCGGACACCGGCTCCGTCGCCACGATCGACCGTGGCGACAGGTCGGATTCGGCATCGCGCAAGGCGTCCAAGTCGGCGGGGAAGAAGAAGACCGCCGAACGCGGTCGGGGCAATCCCTTCAAGCGTCTGGTGAAGTTCCTGCGGGAAGTCATCGCGGAACTGCGCAAGGTGATCTGGCCCAACCGCAAGCAGATGGTCACCTATACGAGCGTTGTCCTGGTGTTCGTGATCTTCATGGTCGCGTACATCAGCGGGTTGGACCTGGCGTTCATCAAGGGTGTCAACTGGCTGTTCGGCTAGCTGACCGGTGCGTCAGGAGCGGAGCCTGCGGAGCGACCCATGGGCGCTGCTAGCCGTCCGCCACGCGAGGACGGAAACCATCCGCCGGATTCACCTCCGGCGTAGTGGATGTACGTGACGACACAGGAAGCGAGTGCCCAGTGAGCACCCCGGAGAACGGCACAACCGACGAGTTCCCGGTCGACGACGAGGCGGCGGAGACGGCCGTCGACGAGGCGACCGTCTCGGACGGTACCGAGGCGTCCTCCGGCGAAGTCGAGGGCGACACCACCGACACCGATACCGACGCACCCGCGGAGCCCGCGGCACCGGAAGAGCCCGCCGACCCCGTCGCCGAGATGAAGGCCGCGCTGCGCCGCGCCCCCGGTGACTGGTACGTCATCCACTCCTACGCCGGGTACGAGAACAAGGTGAAGACCAACCTCGAGACCCGCGTGCAGAACCTGGGCCTCGAGGACTACATCTTCCAGGTCGAGGTGCCGACCGAGCAGGTCACCGAGATCAAGAACGGCCAGCGCAAGAACGTGCAGCGCAAGGTGCTGCCCGGCTACATCCTGGTCCGGATGGATCTCAACGACGAATCGTGGGGCGCGGTCCGCAACACTCCGGGCGTCACCGGATTCGTCGGCGCCACCTCCCGTCCGTCGCCGCTGACGATCAACGACGTGGTGAAGTTCCTGGTCCCGGCCGAGCAGCAGCAGAAGAAGCCGGCCGCCGCCGCGGCGGGTGCCGCCGCGTCCACGTCGGAGACCGTCACCGAGGCCGCGACCAAGCCGGCCATCGAGGTCGACTTCGAGGTCGGCGAGTCGGTCACCGTCATGGACGGTCCGTTCGCGACGCTGCCGGCCAGCATCTCCGAGGTCAACGCCGAACAGCAGAAGCTGAAGGTGCTGGTGTCGATCTTCGGTCGCGAGACCCCGGTCGAACTCGCCTTTACGCAGGTCGCGAAGATCTAAGACTTCCGGGTTCGTCCCGGGACAGGCTTACGGAAGTCCGTAAGGAACCTAAACCAAGGAAAGAAAGATGCCCCCCAAGAAGAAGAAGGTCGCCGGGCTCATCAAGCTCCAGATCCAGGCTGGTGCGGCCAACCCGGCCCCGCCGGTCGGCCCCGCGCTGGGTCAGCACGGCGTCAACATCATGGAGTTCTGCAAGGCGTACAACGCCGCGACCGAGTCGCAGCGTGGCAACGTCATCCCGGTCGAGATCACGGTCTACGAGGACCGCTCGTTCGACTTCAAGCTGAAGACTCCGCCCGCCGCCAAGCTGCTGCTGAAGGCCGCCGGTGTGCAGAAGGGCTCCGCCGAGCCGCACCGCAACAAGGTCGCCACGGTCACCATGGATCAGATCCGTGAGATCGCCAAGACCAAGCAGGAAGATCTGAACGCCAACGACATCGATCAGGCGGCCAAGATCATCGCGGGTACCGCTCGCTCGATGGGTATCACCGTCGCCGACTGACGGTCCCCGTCTCCGCCGGTGACCGGCGGGATGTGCGTGGGAGGGACGGCCAGTCCCGACAACCACTTCTGACTTACGAACAGGACAGAGAATCATGGCAAAACGAAGCAAGGCTTATCTCGAGGCGGCCGCCAAGGTCGACCGCTCCCAGCTCTACTCTCCGCTGTCGGCCACCCGGCTGGCGAAGGAGACCGCGACCACGAAGACCGACGCGACCGTCGAGGTCGCCGTCCGTCTGGGCGTCGACCCCCGCAAGGCCGACCAGATGGTCCGCGGCACCGTCAACCTGCCGCACGGCACCGGTAAGACCGCGCGTGTCATCGTGTTCGCGGCCGGCGAGAAGGCCGCCGAGGCCGAGGCCGCCGGTGCCGACGCCGTGGGCGCCGAGGATCTGATCGAGCGCATCCAGGGCGGCTGGCTGGACTTCGACGCCGCGATCGCCACCCCGGACCAGATGGCCAAGGTCGGCCGCATCGCGCGTGTGCTGGGCCCCCGCGGCCTGATGCCGAACCCGAAGACGGGCACGGTCACCACCGATGTGACCAAGGCCGTCAACGACATCAAGGGCGGCAAGATCAACTTCCGCGTCGACAAGCAGGCCAACCTGCACTTCGTGATCGGCAAGGCCTCCTTCGACGAGAAGAAGCTGGTCGAGAACTACGGCGCCGCACTGGAGGAGATCCTGCGTGTGAAGCCGTCGACCGCCAAGGGTCGCTACGTCAAGAAGGTGACGATTTCGACGAACACCGGACCGGGCATCCCGGTGGACCCGAACCGCACCCGCAACCTCACCGAAGAGGACGCGTAAGGCGTAGGTAGCTTTCGAATCCGAAGGGCCGGTAGGGATTTCCCCACCGGCCCTTCGGTATTCCGGGAATCGCGGGGGAGCAGTGGCCGAGAAAGACGGCCGATTTTGGGTTTCAGCTGCTCATCCGCTATTCTGTACTGCGGTCGCTGACCAGTTCGGCGATCACCCCCAATCGTTCTACCGAAGACCGTTGGTTGCTGCCGTCAGGCAGTCGAAGGTCCGGCGATATTGCCGGCGGCCCACGCAGGGAGAGCCGAGGTGAGGGACGACATGTGAGCCGTGTGTTCATGTCGAGTTTCTTGTGCGCCCCGGGACCACTCTGCGTCCGGGGCGTTTGCTTTGTCGCCGGGTCGACGTAGCCTCCCCGGGCCCAGCCTCCGTGAGTCGGTAGTTCATCGCAGAACCGACCATCCAGAGAGGAGGCGAAGTATGGCGAAACCAGAGAAGGTCACCGCGGTCGCGGAGATCACCGAGCAGTTCAAGAGCGCTACGGCCACTGTGATCACGGAATACCGTGGTCTGTCGGTCGGCAACCTCACCCAGCTGCGTCGTGCGCTGGGCAGCAATGCCACCTACTCCGTCGCCAAGAACACCCTGGTCAAGCGTGCGGCCGCCGAGGCGGGCGTCGAAGGCCTGGATGACTTGTTCGTCGGTCCGACCGCGATCACCTTCATCACCGGTGAGCCGGTCGACGCCGCCAAGGCCCTCAAGACCTTCGCCAAGGACAACAAGGCGCTGGTCATCAAGGGTGGCTACATGGACGGCGCCGCGCTGTCGGTCTCCGAGGTCGAGCGCATCGCCGACCTGGAGTCGCGCGAGGTGCTGCTGGCCAAGCTGGCCGGCGCCATGAAGGGCAACCTGACCAAGGCGGCCGGCCTGTTCGCCGCGCCGGCCGGCCAGGTGGCTCGCCTGTTCGCCGCGCTCGAGGACAAGCAGCGCGCCGCGGGCGGTGCCGAGGCGGCTCCCGCCGCCGACGCCGAATAAGCCGACGCGAACAAGTCGACAAACCAACTCTTCTCTCCCCGCCGATGCGGGGATGAACTACCGAAAGGAAACACCATGGCCAACGTGGACGAGCTGCTCGAGACCATCGGCAACATGACCCTGCTGGAGCTCTCGGACTTCGTCAAGAAGTTCGAGGAGAAGTTCGAGGTCACCGCCGCCGCTCCGGTCGCGGTTGCCGCTGTCGCCGGTGGCGCTGCCGCCGGTGGCGCCGAGGCCGCCGAGGAGCAGGACGAGTTCGACGTCATCCTCGAGGGTGCCGGCGACAAGAAGATCCAGGTCATCAAGGTCGTGCGTGAGATCGTCTCCGGCCTGGGCCTGAAGGAAGCCAAGGACCTGGTCGAGGGTGCCCCGAAGCCGATCCTGGAGAAGGTCGCCAAGGACGCCGCCGAGGCCGCCAAGGCCAAGCTGGAAGAGGCCGGCGCGAAGGTTTCCGTCAAGTAATTGCGGTAATCGAGTCCGGAAAAAGGGCGGTCCCGTTGCGGGGCCGCCCTTTTCACATATTTCGTGGTGAATGTTGTGAACCGCCGCGACCAGCTCATTACCGCCGACATTTCTACCGACCAGTCAGGTAGGGTGTCCTGCACCAGCGGCATGCGATACAGTGGCCGCACCCCAGTGTGACGCGTCACACCGCGCTGAAATACGGTGACGCGGCCGTGGGCGCTCGTCAGAAGAAATATGGAGGTCGGCGTGGGCGTCGAGGTCAGGACCGAAGGTGTTACGAAATCTTTCGGGTCCCAGCGGATTTGGCAGGATGTCACTCTGACTCTGCCCACGGGGGAAGTCAGCGCGCTGCTCGGCCCCTCGGGTACCGGTAAGTCGGTGTTTCTGAAGTCGCTGATCGGTCTGCTGCGCCCCGAGCGCGGCTCGATCTACATCGACGGCACCGACATCACCACCTGCTCCAACAAGGAGCTCTACGAGATCCGCAAGTTGTTCGGCGTTCTGTTCCAGGACGGCGCGCTGTTCGGTTCGATGAACCTGTTCGACAACGTGGCCTTCCCGCTGCGCGAGCACACCAAGAAGAGCGAATCCGAGATCAAGCAGATCGTCATGGAGAAGCTCGAGCTGACCGGTCTGCTCGGCGCCGAGGGCAAGCTGCCCGGTGAGATCTCCGGTGGTATGCGCAAGCGTGCCGGCCTGGCGCGGGCGCTGGTGCTGGACCCGCAGATCATCCTCGTCGACGAGCCGGACTCCGGACTGGACCCGGTGCGTACGACCTACCTGTCGCAGCTGCTGATCGACATCAACGCGCAGATCGACGCGACGATTCTGATCGTCACCCACAACATCAACCTGGCCCGTAGCGTGCCCGACAACATCGGCATGCTCTTCCGCCGCCAGTTGGTGATGTTCGGCCCGCGCGAGGTCCTGCTGACCTCGGAGGAGCCGGTGGTCAAGCAGTTCCTCAACGGCCGCATGGTCGGCCCGATCGGTATGTCGGAGGAGAAGGACGAGGCCCAGATGGCGCGCGAGCAGGCGCTCGCCGACGCCGGCCACTACGACAACGGCACCGAGGACGTCGAGGGCATCATCCCGCAGATGAAGGCCACCCCCGGCATGCCCGTGCGCCAGGCCGTGGAACGCCGCCGCCGCCGCGTACTCGAGATCATGCACACCCTGCCGCATTCCGCGCAGGTGGCGATCCGCGAGTCGATGGAAGAGAACGGCGATACACAAGTCCTTCCGGCGTATACGGGTAACGCTCCGCAATATCAGGGCGGCACGTACGACACCACCGTGCGCCACGACACAACCAACGGGTAACATACGCAACCGTGAATCAACCCCTGGCACGGCTGCGCACTCCGGTCGAGTCGGGATTTGCGCAGGCCGGCAATATTTTTGCGCTGCTCATTTCCGTGGCACGCAACACCCTGCGCAGGCCTTTCCAATGGCGTGAGTTCATCGAGCAGTCGTGGTTCATCGCGAGTGTCTCGATCCTGCCCGCCGCACTGGTGGCAATCCCGTTCGGCGCCGTTGTGGCATTGCAGACCGGTTCACTTATCAAGCAGCTCGGTGCTGAATCGTTCACCGGCGCAACCAGTGTGCTGGCGACGGTGCAGCAGGCCGCGCCCGTCGTCACCGCGCTGATCATCGCCGGTGCCGCGGGTTCGGCCGTCGCTGCCGACCTCGGCTCCCGCACCATCCGCGAAGAAATCGACGCGATGGAGGTGCTCGGCATCGATCCGGTGCAGCGCCTCGTCGTGCCGCGCGTTCTCGGCATGATGCTGGTGGCACTGCTGCTCAACGGCCTGGTTTCGGTCGTCGGCATCTGCGGTGGATATTTCTTCAATGTGTTGCTGCAGGGCGGAACTCCCGGCGCCTATCTGGCGTCGTTCTCCGCACTGGCGCAGCTCCCGGACCTCTGGATCGGTGAATTCAAGGCACTCGTCTTCGGACTGCTCGCGGGCGTGATCGCCGCATACAAAGGTTTGAATCCCAAGGGGGGACCGAAAGGCGTTGGTGACGCGGTGAATCAATCCGTGGTGATCACCTTCCTGGTGCTCTTCTTCGTCAATCTGCTTTTGACACTGGTGTACCTGCAGGTTGTCCCGGCCAAGGGTTCGTGACGATGGTTGTTTCACAGCGTTCTCCGATCTTTACGAGGCGGATGCGCCGAGTAGGCGCTGCGCTCAAGTCGCCGGTGAATGTCATCGATCGCGCCGGCGATCAGATGTCGTTCTATTCCAAGGCGATCGCGTGGATTCCGCGCACGGTCGTGCATTACCGCAAGGAGGTCATGCGGCTGCTGGCCGAGGTGACCTTCGGTTCCGGTGCGCTCGCGGTCATCGGCGGCACCATCGGCGTCGTGGTGATGATGTCGGCCTCGGTCGGTGTGGTCGTCGGCCTGCAGGGCTTCAAAGCGCTGGACGCCCTGGGCAGTTCGGTGCTCACCGGCTTCCTGACCGGCTACATCAATACTCGCGAATTGGCGCCGCTGGTCGCGGCCTTGGCATTGTCGGCGACGGTCGGCTGTGGTTTCACCGCGCAATTGGGTGCGATGCGGATTTCCGAGGAAATCGACGCGCTCGAGGTGATGGCGGTACCCGGTGTTCCGTTCCTGGTGACCACGCGCGTGATCGCGGGATTCGTCGCCGTGATTCCGCTCTATATCGTCGGCCTGCTCGGCACGTTCGTAGCGTCCAGGCAGATCAGCGTGTGGTTCAACGGGCAATCCACGGGATCGTACGACCATTATTTCGGGCTGTTCCTGCCACCCGAGGACGTGCTGTATTCGTTCGTGAAGGTGCTGGTGTTCGCCTTCGTGATCATCCTGATCCATTGCTATTACGGCTTCAACGCCACCGGCGGTCCGGCCGGCGTGGGCGTGGCCGTGGGACGCGCGGTGCGTGCGTCGATCGTGCTGGTGAACATCCTCGACTTCTTCCTCAGCCTGGCGATCTGGGGTACGACGACAACAGTGCGGGTCGCGGGATGAGCGGACCAGGCCGCGGCGCGACCGGCGGGTCGAGGGTGATGGCGTCCCGAAAGGTGGGAGTATGAGCGCGCGCAGTGTGCAATTCTGGCGCTCTACCGAGAAACTCCGCGTCCGCACGCTGGGCATCGTGTTCTTCGTAGTGATGGCGCTGTTTCTCGGTACGACGATCGCGTCCTACAACAAAGTGTGGGTGAAGGTCGTCAAGGTGGATCTGATCACCGATACCGTTGGAAATGCGTTGACCCGCAACGCGGACGTGAAAGTTCGCGGGGTCAATGTCGGCGAGGTGCGTTCCAGTGAATCCGCGAACGGCAAGGTGAGGCTGCACCTGGCGATCGATCCGGACAAGGCCTCGAAGATTCCGTCCAATGTGACGGCCCGGCTGCTGCCGAAAACCCTGTTCGGTGAGCGCTATGTCGATCTGGTCTGGCCCGAGCAGCCCAGCCCGAAGCATCTGCAGGCGGGAATGACGCTGTATCAGGACGCCAGCGGCAACGCCGTCGAGGTGAGCCAGCTGCTGGATTCGATCATGCCGCTGCTGCAGGCGATTCCGCCGCAGTACCTGGCCTCGACGTTGGGCGCGCTGTCACAGGCGCTGGGTGGCCAGGGTGAGGAACTGGGCCACACCATCGATCGGCTGGACGACATCTTCCGCGACGTCAACGGCGTGATGCCGCAGCTGCAGGACGATATCCGTACCTTCGCGACGGTCGCCGACACCTATTCGGACGCGTTGCCCCAGCTGGTCGACGCCTTCGACAATCTGCGCACGCTGAACGCCACCATCGTGCAGAAGCGTTCGCAGTTGGACACGCTGTATTCGGTGCTGACCCCGACGTCGTCGAAGACCGCCGATTTCCTGACGGTCAACCACGACAACATCATCGACATCGCGGCCGACTCCCGGGGCGCGCTGGAACTGCTGGCGACGTATTCGCCGGAGTACGCCTGCACGATGAAGAACTTCGCGCAGCTCAAGCCGCGCATCGACCACCTCTTCGGCAAGGGCACCGACACCCCGGGCTCGCGGGTGACGATCGAGATCACCAACCCGCGTGGTCGTTATCTGCCGAACCAGGACGAGCCGCGCTGGCTGGACACGAACCGGCCGCCGGCGTGTTTCCCCGAATATCCGCTGGGCGTGGACCCCGGTCAGTATCCGACCGGATCGGCCAACGACGGCTCCTACCAGCCGCCGACGCGCAATCCGGGCGAGCAGAACATCGGTCAGCTGCCCCCGGCGCAGTTCTCGGTCTACGGCGCGCAGAGCGCCACGAGTATGGGTTCGCCCGCCGAACAGCACACGCTGGGTGCGATCTACGGTGCGGCGAACGGGGTTTCGCCCGATCAGGTGCCCAGCTGGGTGAGCCGGATCGGCGCCCCCGCGATGCGTGGAAGTGAGGTGAGTGTGCGATGAAGGCAAAGTTGCGTGGTCTGGGCGGGCCCCTGACCAAACTGGGCATCTTCGTGCTCGTGACAGTGCTCGCGACCGCGTTCCTGGCGCTCACCATCGCCAACTATTCCGGCGGCGGCACCGAGTTCAAGGCGCGGTTCAGCGATGTGACGTCGCTGAACAAGGGCGACGAGGTGCGCATCGCCGGTGTGCGGGTCGGCAAGGTGACCAAGGTGTCGGTCGTCGACCGCAACATGGCCGAGGTGCATTTCCAGCTCACCGACCGGGATTGGCTGCCGGCCTCCACCACCGCGACCATCCGCTACCGCAACCTGGTGGGCCAGCGGTACATCGCGCTGGAGCAGGGCGCCGGACAGCAGGGTCGCAAGATCACCGAGGGCGCCACGATTCCGCTGGAGCGGACCAAGCCCGCGCTGAACCTCACCACCCTGTTCAACGGCTTCCGGCCGCTGTTCCAGACGCTGTCGGCCGAGGACGTGAACAAGCTGTCCTACGAGATCATCCAGGTCTTCCAGGGTGAATCGGGCACGATCACCGATCTGGTCCGCAACACCGCGAGCCTGACGAACAAGATCGCCGACAAGGATGCGGTGATCGGCGAGATCGTCAAAAACCTCAATCGGGTGCTGGATGCGGTCAACTCCCGCGACGGACAGCTCAACGATCTGATCGTCAATACCGAGGCGCTGGTCAGCGGGCTCAATGCCGAACGCGGCACAATCGGCTCGGCGGTGCAGTCGCTGGGCAATCTCGCCTCGGCGACCGCTGATCTGCTGGTTCCCACCCGGCCGACCCTGCAGGGTTCGATCGCCGGACTGAACCAGCTGACCGGCACCTTGAACGATCGTTCCGGCGAGGTGAACGAGGCACTGACGAATCTGCCGATCAAGATGGAGAAATTGGGTCGCGCGGCCAGCTACGGCTCGTGGTTCCAGTTCTACCTCTGCGGTATCGATATCGTCGCCGGTCCCGGGGTACAGGATGCGCCGCAATTGAACCTGCCGGCCCAGATGCCGACGGTGAATCAGCCGGTCTACACCAACCCGGCGCCGCGCTGTCACGGGAAGGGTGGCCGCTGATGGAAGACCGGGTTCTCTTCGGCCGGCGCAGCCCGGCGTTCATGGGCGGGCTCGGCCTGTTCATGGTGCTGCTGGTCGCGTTGTCGGCGTTCTTCTTGGACAAGCTGCCGATCATCGGCGCGAGCACCAGCTACACCGCGGAATTCTCCGAGGCCGCGGGTCTGAAGAAGGGCAACGAGGTGCGCGTCGCGGGCGTGAAGGTCGGCGATGTGTCCGATGTGCGCCTCGACGGCGATCGCGTGCTGGTCGACTTCCGGACCAAGGACGCGTGGATCGGCGATGCCACCACCGCGTCCATCCAGATCAAGACCCTGCTCGGGCAGAAGTATCTGGCGCTGGATCCCAAGGGTTCTCACCCGGCCGATCCGGGCAAGCGAATCCCGTTGTCGCGCACGGTTTCTCCGTACGACGTGGTCGAAGCCTTCAGTGATGCCGCCTCGAGCATCGAGAAGACCGACACCGCGCAGCTGGCGACCAGCTTCCGGGTGCTCTCGGACGCGTTCTCCGGCACCCCGCCGGAGATCCGCGGCTCGATCGACGGCGTCGCCCGGTTGTCGGAGACGCTGGCCAAGCGCGACGAAGAGCTCAAGCATCTTTTCAACGCGACCAACAAGACCACCAAGGTGCTCGCCGACCGCAACGAGCAGTTCGAGCGGTTGCTGGCCAACGGCGGTCAGCTGCTGGCCGAGTTGAACGTCCGTCAGCAGGCCATTTCGCAACTGCTCAACGGCGCGAAAACCGTTGCCGCCGAACTGAGTGCGCTGGTGCACGACAACGAGCAGCAGATCGGTCCGGCGCTGACCAATCTGAAGAAGTCCATCGACATGCTCAACGACAATCAGCAGAACATCTCCAAGACGCTGAAGCTGGCGGCACCGTTCTACGGCCTGTACGCCAACGTGCTGGGCAACGGGCGCTGGTTCGACGCGGTGATCGTCAACCTGATCCCGCCGGCGCTGCCGGAGATTCCGGGTAACCGCCCGCCGATCCGCACCCTGGGAGGCAACTGATGCAGGCTGCTCTCGGTAAGGGATCGCGCCGGGATCCGCTGACCGCGATCCGCGAATCCGGCCGCGGTACCAAGATCGCCCTCGCCCTCGGCACGGTCGCCGTGGTGGTCGTCGCCGGTGTGCTGTGGTGGCTGTTCAACACCTACAACACCACCAAGATCACCGCCTACTTCGACAAGTCGATCGGCATCTACCAGGGTTCGGAGGTGCGCATCCTCGGTGTCCCGGTGGGCAAGGTCGATTCGGTGACGCCGCAGGGTGATCAGGTGAAGGTCACCATGCACGTCGACCGGAAATACGACATTCCGGCCGACGCCAAGGCCGCTCAGATCACGCCGTCGGTGGTGTCGGACCGCTACATCCAGCTCACGCCCGTCTACAAGGGCGGGCCGAAGATGCCGCGCAACGCCACCATCCCGCGCGACCGCACGGCGACCCCGGTCGAGGTCGACCGGCTGTACAAGAGCATCCAGGAACTGTCGGATGCGCTGGGGCCCAACGGCGCCAACAAGGACGGCGCGGTGAACGAGCTGGTCCGCACCGGTGCGGCGAATCTGTCCGGGAACGGGGACGCGCTGTCCAACAGCCTGACCCAGCTCTCGCACGCCGCCCGGTATCTGTCGGACGCGCGCGGTGACATCTTCGACACGATCAAGAATCTGCAGATCTTCGTGCACACCCTGGCGGTCAACGACCAGCAGGTGCGCGAATTCAACACGCAGCTGGCGGATCTGGCCGGATTCCTCTCCGGTGAGCGGGAAAACCTCGGGCAGGCACTGAATCTGCTGTCGATCGCGCTCGGCGACGTCGCCCGGTTCATCGACAACAACCGGGACCTGGTGGCCGAGAACGCCGACGCGCTGACCAAACTGACTCAGACGCTGGCCGACCAGCGCCAGGATGTGGCGAATGCGCTGCCGGTGCTGCCGCTGGCGCTGAGCAACCTGATCAACATCCACAACGGTGAATCCGGCACGCTCGACATGCGCGCCAACTTCACCGATCTGCAGAACCCGTTCGGTGCCGTCTGCAAGATGCTCGACCTCGGCCAATTGCGGCCGGGCGACCCGAAATTCGATGCGATCAGCCGGCAGATGCGCCCGATTCTGGATCAGTGCAAGGTGATCACCGACCAGATCAAGGACGGTGTGCAGACGCCGTCGCTGGTGTTGCCGTTCGGCATCCTCAGCGGTGAGAACATCCAGAAGACCCCGGCTCCGGGCAGTGTTCCGGGCACCCCGTCGGACCGGCAGCCGCCGTCGCAGCAGGAAGGTGGCCAGCGATGACGCCCTTCGGATTCCGCAGGACGGCCCGCGGACTGGGTGCCGTCGCGGTGGTCGGCGTGACCGCGGTGCTGGTGGGTTCGTGTTCGTCGAACGGCATCTACAGCGTGCCGCTGCCCGGTGGCGCCGACGTGGGTGACCACCCGATGCGTATCGATGTGCGCTTCGACGACGTGCTGGATCTGGTGCCGCAGTCGGCCGTCAAGGTCGAGGGCGTGCCGGTCGGCCGGGTGGAGTCCATCGACGTCGCCCCCGACGGCTGGACCGCGAATGTGCGCACGGTGGTCAACTCCTCGGTGAAGTTGCCCGCCAACGCGCACGCCGAGGTGCGGCAGTCCAATCTGCTCGGTGAGAAGTTCGTCGAGCTGTCGGCGCCGAAGGACGAGGCCTCGCCCGACCGGTTGAAGGACGGCGCGGTCATCCCCGTCGACCGGACCCGGCACGCGGTCGAGATCGAACAGGTCCTCGGCGCGCTGTCGCTGCTGCTCAACGGCGGTGGCGTGGCGCAGCTGCAGCCCATCGTGGTGGAACTGAACAAGGCGCTGGCCGGCCGGGAGAACCGGGTGCGGTCGCTGCTGGATCAGGCCGACACTCTCATCGACGGCCTCAACCAGCAGGTCGCCGATATTCAGCACGCGCTCGACAGCCTGGGCACCTTGTCCAGCCGGGTGGGGCAGCAGTCCGACCAGATCGGCAAGATCCTCGACGAACTGCCGGCCGGTATCAAGATTCTCGATGAGCAGCGGCCGCAGCTGATCGGTTTGCTGAAGCAGCTCGACCGGGTCGGCCAGGCCGGCGTCGACGTGCTGGACAGGTCCAAGGACAACCTGATCCGGGATCTGCAGGCACTGCGGCCGACGCTGCAGGAGCTGGGCCGCTCGGCGCCGGATCTGGTGACCGCGTTCCCGCTCGTGCCGACCTATCCGTTCCCGGACGAGGCGATCAAATCGACCTTCGGTGGTTCGGTGAACACCTGGCTGTCGGTGGACACGCAGATCGGCACTCTGATGTCGAATCTCGGTGTGGGCAAACCGGATCCGGTGTACATCCCGCCGAAGTACGGGCCGCCGGTGCCGGTGGATCCGACCAATCCGTATTACAACGGCAACGGCCCGCGGCCGGGCTGGCCGACGGTCTCGCTGGTGCCGCTGCCGCCGACCGTGGTGGCTCCGGCCCCGGCCAAGCCGGGTGACCCGATCGGGTCGATTCTCGATCAGTTGGGAGTGAAGCCGCGATGAGTAGATTGGTGCGCTACCAGCTGGTCGCATTCGCGGTGATCGCCGTGCTCGGCGTGGTGTTCGTCGGCGCCAAGTACATCCACCTCGACCACATGCTCGGCTTCGGCCAGTACCAGGTGAAGGTGAAGGCGAAGACCACCGCCAACCTGTCCAAGGGCGCCGAGGTCACCTATCGCGGTGTGCCGGTCGGACGCGTGGACTCGCTGGATATCACCCCCGACGGCGTGATGGTCTATCTGGAGCTGGATTCCGGGAAGCCGAAGGTCCCCGCGAGCGCCAAGGCCGTGATCGCCAATCGCTCGGCGATCGGTGAGCAGTACCTGGATCTGGTGCCCGATTCGTCGAAGGGCCCCTACCTGCGCGACGGTTCGGTCATCGACGGCGCCGAGACGCCGATTCCGGTCGAGGATCTGCTCGCCAGCGTCAACCACTTCTCGAGCACGACGGATCTGACGGCGTTGAGCACGACCGTCACCGAGCTCGGTAAGGCCTTCGACGGACAGGGCGACAACCTGCGCATCCTCGTCGATTCGCTGAACAAGTTCTCCCGGACCGGCGTCGAGGCGCTGCCGCAGACCGTGCAGCTGATCCGGGACGCCCAGACCGTGCTCGGCACCCAGGCCGATCAGTCTCCGGCGATCCGGACCTTCAGCGACGGCCTGGATCGGCTCGCGGTGCAGCTGCGGGCCAACGATCCCGATATCCGGCGGCTGATCGGCACCGGCACCGACTCCGGCGAGCAGATCGGCAAACTGCTCGATCAGAGCGCGCAGCCGCTGACCACGGATCTGTCGAATCTGCGGCTGCTGCTGCAGGCGGTGTCGCCGCAGACCTACACGCTGAAGCCGCTGCTGCAGATGCTGCCGCTGCTGTCGGTCGGTGGTTCGGCGACCGCGCCCGGCGACGGGACGACCCACTTCGGCCTGGTGCTGGAAACCAACAATCCGCCGGCCTGTACCGTCGGGTACGAGGGAACTCAGCGCATTCTCGACCAGATGAAGGCGCAGAATCCCAATTTCGACGACACCCGTGACGATTTCCCGTTCAACACGGACGCGAAATGCACGGTGCCGTTCGGAAGTCCGACCGACGTCCGCGGCGGCGCGCGTGCGCAGTACGCCGATCCGAATGTCCCGCAGCCGTGGGATTCCAAACCCAAGACCGATCCGGACAAGCTCAACCTGAGCCCCGTCGCCATCCAGCTGGCCACTCTCATCGGAGTGACCCCGAAGCGGTGAGGCGGGTACGGGAGGCACGTCCGGAAAACCGACGACGCTAGGGTGTCGCTGTGAGTTCTGATCTGCCCAACCCCTCCTCGCAACCTGCGGCGGAGCCGCCGGACGATGCCGAAAAGGCGGTAGCTGATTCGTCGCCGGAGGAGACCGCGCGACTCGGCGCACCGGTCGGCGATACGGCCGACGAGACGGTGCGCCGGTCCGCCGGTGAGCAGCCGGCCGGCCGCGCGGGTTCGTCGGCACTGCGCACGGTCGTGACCTCCGTCGCGGCGGTGTGGCTGGTGGCGGCCCTGGTCTTGGCGGCCTGGTTCGGCGCCGGATGGGTGCGCGCGATGTGGTTCACCGACGGTCCGCGCGCCGATGCGCGCGACACCGCGCTGGATGCTGCGCGTCAGGCGGCGATCAACCTCACCTCGATGAATCCCAGCGATGTCGAGGGCTCGATCACCACGATGCGGTCCTCGATGACCGGCGACATGCTGACCCAGCTCAACGAGAATCACGACCGCATCAAGGATGCCGCCGAGAAGTCGAAGACCAAGATCGACAGCACGGTGCTGGGCGCCGCGCTGAGCTCGCTGGACAGTGAGCGCGACAAGGCCTCGGCGATCGTCGTGCTGAAACTCACGCAGACCGCGCCCAACGTTCCGGTGCAGTCCTTCCGGGCCACCTGGACGCTGGATATGAAGAAGGACGGCGACACCTGGAAGGCCGAGCAGGCCAACTCGCTCGGCCAGCTGGTGTCGCTGGATACCCCCGGTCCCGCCGGGGCGGCACAGCCGCCGGCGAACGGAAACGCCGCGCCGGCGCCGGCGCCCGCGAATCCGTCCGAGGCGCCCGCCCCCCAGCCGGGATCGTAGGAGAGGTACACCGATGGCATCCCGTCCGCCGATCAACAAGGTTTCCCCCCGGCTCAAGCCCGGCGACCGCTCGTCCGAATCCGCCGATCGCACGATCCGGCGTCGCGGCGCCGCCGATCGCGCCGCATCGGCCGGGAAGTCCGCCAAGCCCGCCGGTAAGTCCGCGAGCGCCAAATCCCGCACCAAGACCGTGCGTGCCGGTGCCGCGGCGACGCGTCCGGCGCAGCCGGTGGCGTCGCGCCGGCCCCGGAAGGTGCCGCGCCCCGGTCGGCTGCCGCGTCCCGCGCTGTCCACCTGGGGTCTGGCCGCGGGACTGATCGTGGCGAGCCTGCTGCTGACTGCGTTCGCCGTCGTCGCGGCATTCGAGCCCGGGGTGGACAACGGCAACAAGGCCTTCGTCGACACCAAGGCCACCCAGGAGGTGACCGCGGCGGCCGACAACGCGCTCAAAACGGTCTATTCCTACGACGTGAAGACCGTCGGCGGCTACAAGGACGCCGTGCACAAGGTCGTCACCGGCAAGATGCGCGGCGATTTCGACAAGTTCGCCGACACGACGGTGTCCGCGATTCAGCAGGCGCAGTCGACCGCACAGGCGACCCCCGACCCGATTGGTGTGACTTTGCTCACTGATGATCGGGCGGAACTGCTCGTGAATCTGACCGTGAGCGCGACCAAGAACGGTGCTCCGCAGGAGAGCGCGTCGGGTCCGATCGTGTTGCACATGCAGAAGGTGGACGGTCACTGGCTGGCGAGCGAGATCGCCGACCGTTGAGTGGCCCAGACGGGTTCGGAAGTATGTTCGAGCCCGTCACCTGCGGAATCTTCCCAGCTCAGCGGCGGATATTCGTCCGTGTGACGGTGCGATTCGCCAGCGCCGCAGGGGAACTCGTCGTTGTCCGGGTGGTCTCGCCACTTGACGACTTACGTCCGAACCGTCACGCTATTCACAACAGCGGCAGCTGTGACAGGGTCGAGTACCCAGGTCGAAGCGCCGCCGGAGACTCGAACGCAGCCAGCGGAAGCGGGTCCGGCGCGCCGAACATCCGGAACTCGGTTCGGATGGTACTTTGACACCCCTTCTTCGTGGGTGTAGGTTTGGACTTTGCGCTGGCTGCCTCCTGTCCATTCCTTGATCGCATCACGAAAGTTCCACCGTTGAGGTGTTACTTCCGTTGTTTGCTGTTCGGGTTTTGTCCGGGTTGTAACCAGCAGAACTCGTAGCAGACAAGCGACGGTCGCTTGGTGTCTTGTACGTACAGGCACCGGGCGACGCGCGTGAGGTGCTGGAAGGACGCATCTTGGCAGTCTCCACCCAGACCAAGGCCGGTATTCCCGGAGCCCCGAAGCGGGTGTCTTTCGCGAAGATTCGTGAGCCCTTGGAGGTTCCGGACCTTCTCGATCTACAAACCGAATCGTTCGCGTGGCTGGTCGGTGCCCCCGATTGGCGTGAGCGGGCCATCGCCCGGGGCGACGCCAGCCCGGTCGGTGGGCTGGAGGAGGTGCTCGAGGAGCTCTCGCCGATCGAGGACTTCTCCGGTTCGATGTCCCTGTCCTTCTCCGATCCGCGCTTCGAAGAGGTGAAGGCCTCGATCGAGGAGTGCAAGGACAAGGACATGACCTACGCGGCACCGCTGTTCGTGACCGCGGAGTTCATCAACAACAACACCGGTGAGATCAAGTCGCAGACGGTCTTCATGGGTGATTTCCCGATGATGACCGACAAGGGCACGTTCATCATCAACGGCACCGAGCGCGTGGTCGTCTCGCAGCTCGTGCGTTCGCCGGGTGTGTATTTCGACGAGTCCATCGACAAGGGGACCGAGAAGACGCTGCACAGCGTGCGCGTCATCCCGTCGCGTGGTGCGTGGCTGGAATTCGACGTCGACAAGCGCGACACCGTCGGTGTGCGTATCGATCGCAAGCGTCGCCAGCCGGTCACCGTGCTGCTGAAGGCGCTGGGCATGACCACCGAGGAGATCACCGAGCGTTTCGGTTTCTCCGAGATCATGCTGTCGACCCTGGAGAAGGACAACACCGCCGGCCAGGACGAGGCGCTGCTCGACATCTACCGCAAGCTGCGTCCGGGCGAGCCGCCGACCAAGGAGTCCGCGCAGACCCTGCTGGAGAACCTGTTCTTCAAGGAGAAGCGCTACGACCTGGCCCGCGTCGGCCGCTACAAGGTCAACAAGAAGCTGGGCGTCAACAACGGTGAGCCCGTGGTCGGCTCGACGCTGACCCGCGAGGACATCGTCGCCACCATCGAGTACCTGGTGCGCCTGCACCAGGGCGACAAGCTGATGACCGTCCCCGGCGGCGTCGAGGTTCCGGTCGAGGTCGACGACATCGACCACTTCGGCAACCGCCGCCTGCGCACCGTCGGCGAGCTGATCCAGAACCAGCTGCGCGTGGGCCTCTCGCGCATGGAGCGCGTCGTGCGTGAGCGCATGACCACCCAGGACGTCGAGGCCATCACCCCGCAGACCCTGATCAACATCCGCCCGATCACGGCGGCGATCCGGGAGTTCTTCGGCACCTCGCAGCTGTCGCAGTTCATGGACCAGAACAACCCGCTGTCGGGCCTGACCCACAAGCGCCGTCTGTCGGCGCTGGGCCCGGGTGGTCTGTCCCGTGAGCGCGCCGGCCTCGAAGTCCGCGACGTGCACCCCTCGCACTACGGCCGCATGTGCCCGATCGAGACCCCGGAAGGCCCGAACATCGGCCTGATCGGCTCGCTGTCGGTGTACGCGCGGGTCAACCCGTTCGGCTTCATCGAGACCCCCTACCGCAAGGTGGAGAACGGCCGGGTCACCGACGAGGTCAAGTACCTGACCGCCGACGAGGAGGACCGGCACGTCCGGGCCCAGGCGAACTCGCCCGTCGACGCCGACGGCAACTTCCTCGAGGAGCGCGTGCTCGCTCGCCGCGGTAACGAGGAGATGGAATACGTCTCCCCGGCCGAGGTCGACTACATGGATGTCTCGCCGCGCCAGATGGTGTCGGTGGCGACCGCCATGATTCCGTTCCTCGAGCACGACGACGCCAACCGCGCCCTGATGGGTGCGAACATGCAGCGTCAGGCCGTGCCGCTGATCCGTTCCGAGTCGCCGCTGGTCGGCACCGGTATGGAGCTGCGTGCCGCGGTGGACGCCGGCGACGTCGTCGTCAACGAGAAGCCGGGTGTGGTGGAAGAGGTTTCGGCCGACTACATCACCGTGATGCACGACGACGGCACTCGTAAGAGCTACCGGATGCGGAAGTTCGCCCGCTCCAATCAGGGCACCTGCGCCAACCAGCGTCCGATCGTGGACGAGGGTCAGCGGGTCGAGCACGGCCAGGTTCTGGCCGACGGCCCGTGCACCGAGAACGGTGAGATGGCGTTGGGTAAGAACCTGCTGGTGGCGATCATGCCGTGGGAGGGTCACAACTACGAGGACGCGATCATCCTGTCGCAGCGTCTCGTGGAGGAGGACGTGCTGACCTCGATCCACATCGAGGAGCACGAGATCGACGCGCGGGACACCAAGCTGGGTGCCGAGGAGATCACCCGCGATATCCCGAACGTGTCCGACGAGGTGCTGGCTGATCTGGACGAGCGTGGCATCGTGCGTATCGGTGCCGAGGTGCGTGACGGTGACATCCTGGTCGGCAAGGTGACCCCGAAGGGTGAGACCGAGCTGACTCCGGAGGAGCGGTTGCTGCGGGCGATCTTCGGTGAGAAGGCCCGCGAGGTTCGCGACACGTCGTTGAAGGTGCCTCAT
>NZ_BDAV01000020.1 GCF_001612635.1 Nocardia africana NBRC 100379
TCGTCGTCGCGCTCGACAATCCGGGCGCCCTCTATCCCAACGACGACGAGGTCCATGCCGTGCATTTCGTGCGGCTCGACCGGCTCGCGGCCGACGATGTGCCGCACTGGGTCGACCGGCCGGACGGCTCCCGGCTGCTGCAGCTCAGGATCGGGGACTCGATGACCATCCACGCACCGACCGGCGCCATGTTGCTGCAATTCCGCGAGGTCGTGCTCGTCGGCCGCGAAACCCGGGTGGCGGATCTGCTGCAACCCGACTGGACGCACACGTAGGGCGGAGCGCCGCGTTCACGACACCGCGTGTGGCGTGGGCGCACGGTCCAGCCAGGCCGCGAACGCGTCGAAGGTGAACGGGCGGCCGAGGAAGTCCGCCACCGAGTCGGCGGCATCGCGGGAACCACCCGGCGCGATGATACTGTCGCGATACCGTTGCGCCACAACGGGATCGAACAGATCGCCGGCGTCGAACGCGGAGAACAGATCCTTCGCGATCACCAGACTCCACAGATAGGTGTAATACGCCGAGGTGTAGCCGGCCAGATGCCCGAACGACGCTTGGAAATGGGTCTGCGGCACCTCGGCTATCCCGCTGTGCCGCGTCACGGCATCGACGACCACCGGGTCGTGGTCGGCGGGCCGGTCCTGGTGCAGTAGATAGGACACCTCGGTGTAGCCGACCTGCGTGAGGACCGAGATGCCCTTGCCGAAATCCTTCGCCGCCCGCATACGCTCGACCAATTCGGCCGGGATGGGCGCGCCGGTCTCGTCGACGGCGAAGGTCGCGAGAATGGCGGCGTCCCAGGCCCATTCCTCGAGCATCTGCGACGGCGCCTCGACGAAGTCCCATTCCGTGGCGACGCCGGAGAAGCGCGCCCAGTCCTGGTGCCCGCCGACGACGTGGTGGATCAGGTGCCCGAATTCGTGGAACAGCGTGACGACGTGCTGATGTTCCATCAGTCCGCGCGAGAAGTTGCACACCAGCACGCCCTCGGGCAGGAGTTTTCCGGCGACGCCGCCGACGAGGTCGAATTGTGCGGCGTGCTTGTATTTGCCTTCGCGGGGATGCAGGTCCAGATAGATCCGTCCGCGTCGTTCACCGTCGGTGTAGACGTCGTAGACGGTGACGTCCTCGTGCCAGCGCGGTACGTCGACGGCTCGATACTCCAGCCCGAACAGGCGGCCGGTGACCTCGAGCAGACCGGCTCGCACGCGCGGGAAATCGAAGTAGCGGCGCACTTCCCGGGCATCGACGTCGTACTGTTCGCGGCGCACGAGTTCGGTGTAGTAGCCGACTTCGGAGCGGTCGATGGTCGTGGCTGTGGGCTCGTCCTCACGACGGCGCGCCAGCAGTGTCTCGAGGTCACGCCGGCCCGCGGCGTCGGCGGCACTCGCGATGCGCTCGATGAATTCGGCGATGGCGTGGCCGCTGCCGATCATCTTCACGTCGGCGTCGTAATCGGGCCAGCTGTCGAAGCCGAGCAGCGCGGCTTTCTCGGCACGAAGATCCAGGATCTCGTGCAGCACAGCGTCATTGGCCGGCCAGCCACGGCTTTCGAACTCCATGGTGAGGGCGCGGCGGGCGTCCGCGTCCCGGGCGTAGGTGCGAAACGGCAGATAGTCCGGATAGTCGGTGGTCACCGTGACGAGCCCGTCCGCCGCGGGCGGATGGGCGGTGACGAAGTCCGCGGGCAGTCCTTCGAGTTTGTCGGGTGAGACCCGGATCGATCGGACGTCTTCGCGGATGGCCCGGCCGAATTCCTGTTCGAGCAGGGTGAGCCGCTCGGAGATCTCCCGCAGCCGGTCTCGGGTTCCCTCGTCGCGGTCCACTCCGCTGCGCCGGAAATCGCGCAGGACGTGCTCGCGCATGCGCGCCGGCACCTCGTCCAGGTTCGACGGGTCGGTTGCGGCGACGATGTCGTACAGAGCGCGGTCGAGATCTCTGTCGGTCCTGGCTCGATCGACCTCTTGCACCAGTTCCTCGGCCAGCCCGCGCACCTCGGGGTCGGGGTGGACTTCGGCGAACAGGTGCGCGGCGGAATCGGCCCCGCGCAGCGCGATATCGGCGTCGTTCCACAGTCCGAGCACACCGGCGGTGTCGCCGGGCGTGGCGGCTTTCAGCTGCTCCATCGTGTCCGCCGCCGTCCTCAGCCGGCCGCGGACGTAATCGCCGAGCCAGTCCGGCCACTCGGCCGCGGGCAGTGCAAGCGGTTCACTACTCATGCTCCGACTCTAACCGCGGCCGTCGCGGCGGCCGGGATTCCTCGGCGAAGCGCGACGTGGGCGAACCGTATTCAGCGATTACGTGAAGTAGGAGGCATACTCGCCGAACGGAACCTGACCGGTGGGGCTGGCCTCGATGGCGTCGACCACGGGGCCCGGAATGGGAGCCCAGTAGGCGGGCATCGCGGCCGCCAGTGCGGGTTTCAAGATGTAGATCAGGGCGAAGTTGACGATCCACAGCGGCGGCGCCATCGACATGCCGACCACGGTGCTCACATTTCCCTTGGTATTCGTGACCAGCTGCGCCGCACCCGAAATCTGTTGCGCCACAAACCCGTATGCCGCTTGCACGGTATAGGCGGACCGGTACAGCGCGACCAGACTCCGAGTCGCACCGTTGTCCCGCAACCAGTTACCCACGTATCCGCCGGGCGCGATCAACGTATTCACCTGCCGGGTCGGCGCGTCCGCGTTGGCGGGGCTCTCCAGCATGCCGCTCGGATTCACATAGAGCCCGTAACTGGCCAGCGTCGAGGGCGTGCGTTGCCCGCCGACATCGGAATAGATCGGGCGGCCGGCCGTATTGGTGAGGATGTCGACGCACGCGGTGATCACAGTCGCCGCGTCACGGTTACCGCCGACTCCCCCACCGGTGCTCAGATCCTGATACTGCTGATCGGTCAACGCGTCGGCGCGGTCCAGCCCGATCTGCGCGGCGATCCGATCCGCCGCCGCCTCACCGAGCGGCTGATCGAGCTGATCCGGACTCGCCATCTGCGTCGGCGCCACCTGCTCGTATCCGGGCGCCCCGGAGAAGGGGACAGCGAACCCGGTGTCGACAGTATTTGCCACTGGTTCGCCAGCAGCCGTCTGAGCCGCCCCCAGTGAGACGACGCAGAGCCCGATCAGTACCGCCGCAACGCCGGTTCCGCGGCAGCTCGATCCGCGCCGACGAGCGAGACCTGCCATCCCGATGCGCTGCATACGTCAACCTCTCCGAATCATCGTTCGAGGTAACACACGATAGTTCACTAGTCAAACGCCACGCCCGACGCCGTGTCAAGGGCCCGGCGTCCCGTTACCTGCGCCCGTCTGGGACGACGCGACTCATCGGCGCCCAGCGAGAATGGCCGGCGTCATCATCCGAACGCTGTCAGATTGCCGAGGCCCACCCTTGGGCCGCACGTGCCCTTTCGGCGACGACGACCCCGAGCCCGGCTGTCGCGACGAGGTGCGTCCCTCCAGCGGTCTCGACGCCCAGTTCACCGATGGGCGGCCAGTACTGCGGCGAGACCCTCTCGCAGATCGTCGACGAAATACTCGGGAACTTCCAGCGACGGGAAATGTCCACCGGATTCGGGTGCATTCCATCGGACGATCTGCCGGTACCGCTGCTGCGCCCAGGGGCGTGGGCATTTCTCGATGTTGCGGGGATACATGGTGATCGCCGAGGGGACGTCGACGCGGAGGTCGGGGTCGAGCGAGTTGTGGCTTTCGTAGTAGATGCGGGCCGCGGATGCGCCGCTGCGGGTCAGCCAATAGAGGGTGACGTCGTCGAGAATGCGGTCTCTGGAGATCGTTTCGAACGGGCTGTCTTCGGTATCGCTCCACTCGGCGAACTTGTCGAGAAGCCAGGCGAGGAGCCCGACCGGTGAGTCGACGAGCGAATAGCCGATGGTCTGCGGCCGGGTCGCCTGCTGCTTCGCGTATGCGGCCCGGTGGCGCCAGAAATGACGGGTTTCCTCGGCCCACTCGCGTTCGGTCGCGGTCAGCCCGTCCGTTGTCACCCCGGGCGGCGCCTCCGCGAACAGCGAGTGGACGCCGAGAACATGCTCCCCGAACCTGCCGCCGAGAACCGTCGTGATAGTGCCTCCCCAGTCTCCGCCGTGCGCCAGGAACTTCCGGTAGCCGAGCCTGTCCATCAGTTCCACCCATGCGGCCGCGATCTTTTCGGTGCCCCACCCGGTGGTGGCCGGTTTGTCGCTGTAACCGAACCCCGGAAGCGACGGGATCACCACGTGGAACGCCGGCGCGGCCGCGTCTTCCGGATCCGCCAATTCGTCCACCACATCGATGAATTCGGCGATGCTGCCCGGCCAGCCGTGCGTCATGATCAAGGGAGTGGCGTCCGCGCGTGCGGATCGCCGGTGCAGGAAGTGGATTCCCAGGCCGTCGATCCTGGTGCGGTACTGGCCGATTCGATCGAGACGCGCTTCGAACGACCGCCAGTCGTACTCGGTGCGCCAGTAACTCACGACGTCGACGAGGTCGGCGAGAGGAACGCCCTGTGCCCATCGCCCGGGGCCGGGCGCCGCGCGAGAGACGGTCTCGGCTTCGGGGAGCCGCGCGGCGGCCAATCGCGCGCGCAGATCGTCGAGGTCGGCGTCGGTCGCGCGCGCTTCGAACACCTGCACGTCGAGGGGGCTGGGCGCGGAGATCGGATCGAGGTTGCCGAGTGCGGACATGAGACCTCCTGTCATCGCGGAACCGGCTGCACCCTGTCGTGAACCGGCTAAGACGGTTCTAACATGAGGGTAGGACAGCCCGCAACCAGCTAAGCTGGTTCCATGCCTGCTGGGTTTCCTGATTTCCGCCTCGGCGCCGTACTGGCGACCAGCTTCACGGGGACTCTGTCGGAGCGTCACGGCGATCCTGTGGAACGCATCCCCACACCGCAGCGACTCGTCGATTGGCTGGAGGTGAGCGGCCTGGCCGTAAACTCCTGCACCGCAGCCCAACTCGACCTCGCCCGGGAACTGCGAGAAGCCATTCACGCCGCCGCGACCGCGGCCGCGCTCGGCGACGCACTCCCCGCCTCTGCCGTCGAGACCATCAATGAGCGCAGCCTTCAGGGCCGGGCCGCGGCGATCCTGACCCCCGAGGGCAACCGCCGCTGGCGGCTCAGCGCGCCTTCCCGCGTAGAAGACGCCCTGGGCGTCATCGCCGCCGACGCGATCGACCTCATCTCGGGCGAACGAGACGGAAAACTGGCGCTGTGCGCATCACCGACCTGCCGCGCCGCCTTCTTCGACACCAGCCAGAGCCGCACCCGCAAATGGTGCGACATGAACACCTGCGGAAACCGCCAGAAAAAGGCGCGCTTCAACGCCACCCACCGCCGCCGCTAGCCTTGGAGCATGGACCTCGGGGAGCGGCTCCAATCTCTGCGGAAGCGACGTGGGCTCACGCAACGCGAATTCGCGGAACTGTCCGGTATCTCATTGTCCTATATCCGGAAGATCGAGCAGGGTGAGCGGAACGACGCTCGCATCGACACACTGCGGCGGTTCGCCGTCGCCCTCGGTTGTTCTCTCACAGCGCTTCTCGGCCCGACGCCCAGGATTGCAGAATCCGACGGCGACGCTGGGCTATGGGAACCGACGCGGCACGCGCTCGCGACGATGAGGGACTCGTCCGCGCAGGAGCCGATGTCTACCGGAGGCGTGGAAGCCGCACTCGCCGACGGGACGCGGCTGTATCACGACAACCGCTACGAGGCGCTGGCTCGCGTGCTGCCGCGACTGATCGAGGACGTCGAGGCGGCACCACCGTTGGTGCGATCGCGGGTGCTGCAACTCGCGGGTTCCGCGATGGTGCAGACCCGCCAACTGCCGGCCGCGCGTACGGCATTGGATCGGTCGCTGTCCGATGCCGAGTCGACCGGAAACGTCCTCGACGCCGCCTCGGCAGTCATCACGCTGTGCTGGTTGCTGATCGTCGAACGACAATTCGATGCCGTCCGCCGCCTCGCCACCGAATGGGCCGATCGCATCGAGCCGCGCCTCTCGGTCGCGACGACACGTGAAATATCCACGTGGGGTTGGCTTCTGCTGCGCGGCTCCGCCGCCGCCATCCGCGACAATCGCCCGGATGAGGCCGACGACATGATGCGCCTGGCCGCCGCAGGTGCGGTGGCGATCCGACACGAGAAGGCTCCCTACCACCAGTACTGGACGACATTCAATCCACCGACCGTTGCCATGAAGCGGGTCGAGAACGCGGTCGTCGCCGATCGGCCGGACCTCGCACTGCGCCTCGCCCGCGATATCGCTCCCGTCCCGCGGCCCACCTCGGACAACCGCAATCGCCATCTGCTCGATGTCGCCTCGGCGCACCTGGAGTTGCGCCATTACGACACGGCGTTCGAGGTTCTGACAACGCTGTCGCGCGAGGCCCGGCCCTGGCTCGTCGAGCAGAGAATGGCGCGTGACTTACTCGAGCGGATCATCGCGAAGCGACGGACTCTGACCGTGGAGATGCGCGAACTGTCCGGACTTCTGAAGCTGGAATGCTAAGCAGCGCAACGTCTTCGCAGTGTCACTTCCGGTGACCACCCCGGCAAAGTGCCATTGTCGACGCTCTCTGACGATGTGAAGCTCGATGCGGCCTCGCCGCCGGGTGAAAATGCCTCGGCGGTGGGTGCCTACCAGGGCCATTACCGGAGAGGGGAAGCAATTATGCGCGACTCGGACGCCGCAGACTCGGCCAGGCCGTTCGTCACCCCTTGGCGGACAACATGTTCACACCTCCGCACCGAGGACGAGCACCCGTCGGCCGACCTGCCCGAACGGATACCGGGAGCATGCACCCGCTTCCTTCTCGAACGGAACTACCAACTCCAACTGCCGCCCGCTGATCTGCTGTGCCGAGTCATCGCCGGCCTGCTCGGAAGCGAAGACAGGCCACCGATTCCCTGTCCTCCACCACTCGCATACGGGTACCTACGGCTCGATCTCGTCCCCGCAGACGATCTTCGCAGCAGCGAACTTCGCCTGAAAATGGCTGCGAAGATGCTCGGCTGCGAACTCGCCGCGATCTTCCGCGAGCCGACACCACAGACCACCGTCCCACCCGCTTACCTGGAGCTGGTTCGCGAATGCTGCCGCGCCGAGGCGCGCATCGTGATTACGGGCCGAGATCACCTGTCGAATCTCGAGCTCCCGCGCACGTCTTTGCTCGACGTCCTGGCCGGACGCGCCCATGTCCTCGTTCACGAAATATCGCTTTGACGCAGGGCATTGCGACTGCGAACGGCTTCACGGCTATCGGCATCCACCCGGCCGAATCTCACGACGGTGGACAGCTTCGGAGCATCACATCAATTCTGGAGGACGCGTTGAGCTCTTTTCGCCTGGACCGCATCGGCGGATCCGATACTGCGGTATCCGAGCAATCGCGGTCAGGCCGGTGAGAGCCTTGAATTTTCCGCACATCTTCGTGCCGGCTGACGGACACTTGGCCGAGATGCTCTGCAATGTCGAACTGTTGGGCCCGCTATCCGTCGGCCGGGCGCGACAACTCATCGACATCCATGGCGACCACGATTGTCTCGTCGGGCACACCGCTCGAGCACTCGGAGATGAGGATGACGAAACATCACGGTGAGGCGATTGATTCGACCCGAAGCACTCAACCGGCGAGGAGAGCCGGACGTGTGTCGTGTGATGGTCGGGCTGGATAGGCTGGCAACCGTGGTGAGGATTCGGCATCTGGTTCTGGCCGGCGTCGTGGCGGCGAGTATGACCGCGTGCGGCGAGTCGGCACCCGATTCGTCGACAACGTCATCGGCGCCGACGATTCGCACGGCCTGCGACGCCAGTGCGGCGAATGGATCCGTCTTCACCACGACAGTGCGCCCCGATATTCCCTTCGCGCTCCAGCTTCCGCAATTGAGGGCCTGGCAGGTGACGCCGACGGAAGGGAAGGATGTGATATTGCGCCGGTCCGATCGGCACCCGGGACGGATGAGCAGCGCGACCGTCACGCTCGGCGTCTCCCCTCCACGCAAAGCTTCCGGCCACACAGCCGTGATCAGTGCGATGGAAGGCACGTGGCGGCAGTGGCGATCCGAGACCGTCCAGGTGTGCGGCTGGGGCGGAACCCGGTCCACCGGAGTTTTGTCCGCGTCCCGTGCCGAGGAGGTCGACGAGTACCACGAGTTTCTCGGATTCGATTACCTCGCAGGCGACATGCTGTATCCGATTCGCATGTCGGTCGAGGCCACGGCCGCCGATCGGGACATGTACCGACCCGATATCGACACCTTCGTCGACGGACTGCAGATCGTGCCGATACCTCCGGCCGGTTGAGCAGCGTCGTTTCATGCGTGCCGAGTTCGTGAGAATTCGCCACACGAAACAGGTCGCCATCCCGACGGCGACGCCTCGGCGGGCCGGTTCACCCGGCCGGAGACCGGCTGGGTGAAGTACGCGCGGATGCGCTGCCCGGCCGCCGATACGGAGAATCAGTAGGCGAGGAAGAGGATTTCGTCGCGCGAGTAGTCGTGGCCGGGGTGATTCTCGGCCAGATGCTTCTGCGTCTTCTCGACGAGGTCGTCTTCGTCGGTGCCGACGATCTGTTCACCGCAGGGGCAGCCCAGTCTGGTCTTCAACGTCGTTCTCCATCGGTCGGGCTGGTCGTGTCGTTCACCGTCACCTTAGGCACATTCTGTGCCGCCCGTCACCCCGGGTCACCCGCCCGCTCCTCCTCCGCAACCGCCCATCCGGCGCCCACAGCGGCCGTGAGCTCGGCGTATACCTCGGCTATAACGTGTGACAATTCGCGCGTGGAGGAACCGTCGACCCAGCGGTCGAACGCGATCCCGAAGACGGTCACCGCGACCCGGGCACAGAGGGTCGCGACAGCCTCCGAGACGCCCGCGGTTCGCAGCGCGTCGGCGAGTTCGCCACCCACGACGGCCATTTTCCGGAGTTCGCGCTCCTGCAGTGCGGCGTTGGCCGCGATCACCGCCCGCCGCCGCAGCTGCCACTCCGGCAGATCGGGAATCTGCGCACCGGCCGCCTGGATCGCGGTGATCGCCGTCGCCATCGGGTCCGCATCGGTGGGCGCGGTGGCCACCGCTTCCGCGATCGCGCTGCTCAGCAGGTCCTGACCACCGAAGAGTACCTCCCGCTTGTCGGCGAAATGCCGGAAGAAGGTGCGTTCGGTGAGGCCCGCCCGCTCCGCGATCTCGGCCACTGTGGTCTCGTCGAACCCGCGCTCGGAGTACAGCTCGAGGGCCGCCTGGGCGAGGCGGCCGCGCGCATTGGGTTCCCATCGACTCATGATCCGATCCTAGGTGACGACAGTTGCTGACATTCGGTCGCCGGCGGCGGCGCCCGAACCGGTGACCATCCTCCGGATCCGGTCCTATAACGTGTTCTAATTCGAAGGGTCGGGAACGGAAGGGCCGAGGCGATGATGGCATTCTTTAGCCGCGACGAACGGGGATTCGTCGCGGGCGACTTCGCGGTGAGCAAATGGTCGCCCGATCACGTGGCCGGACCCGCGATCTGCGGTCTGCTGGCGCGGGAATTGGAAACGCACTGCCCGGGAGCCGGTTTCGTTCCCGCTCGGCTCACCGCCGACCTGTTCCGCCCGGTGCGGAACGAACCGATCACGGTGCACAGTGCGGTGGTGCGCTCCGGCGCCCGGGTGCGCGTCGCCGACGCGTGGATCACCCAGCAGGACGAGGTGCGCGTGCGGGCGTCGGTGATGTACCTGGCTGTCGCACAGCAACCTCCGGGCCGGATCTGGCAGGCCGACCAGGCCCTGCCGGTGCCCGACCGGCGACTGGACGCGCCGACCGGCCAGCCACCGCTGTTCAAATGCGGCGACGGCGACTGGTCCGGCGACTTCGCCGCCGCGCAGAACGGGGAACGCAAATCGGTCTGGCAGAATCTGCCGCCGCTGGTCGAGGACGAGGCGATCACGCCGTTCCAGCGCGCGGCGTTCCTGGCCGACACCACCAATCTGGTCTGCAACTGGGGCAGCGAGGGCGTCGGCTACATCAACAGCGACGTGACCCTCACCCTGACTCGGCTGCCGGCGGGGCGGGAGCTGGGATTGCATGCGCAGGACCATATTTCGGCCGACGGCATCGCGGTCGGCACCGCCACCCTCTACGACCGGGCCGGACGGATCGGCACCTGCGTCGTCACCGCGCTGGCCAACGCCGCCCGCCAGGTGGACATGGCCGAGACGCGGGTCTAGCGCCGCAAGACCGCGGACCGTCCGTCGCCACGGGTGGGAGCGCCCCCGCGACCGCACTTTTGGCCGAGCGTGTGCTGTCCCGTGAGGATGACCCGATGATCGTGTTGGTTCCCGCAGACGTTCTGCGCCCCGGCCACGCCGACGCCCACTTCGCCGCCGATGCCGAGGCCGCGCGGGCGAGCGGAATGGAGGTGGGCCTGGTCGATCACGACGCGTTGACCCGGACCGGAGCCCCCGACCCCAGGGCAGCGGTGCGGCGGGTGCGCGGCGAAGGACCCGCGATCTACCGGGGCTGGATGCTGCGCAGCGAACAGTACGCCGCCTTCGACGACGCACTGCGCGGCCGCGGCGTGACGTTGTGCACGAACGCTCGGCACTACCGGCGCGCCCACGAATTCCCCGGCTGGTACGACGTCTTCGCGCGGCTCACTCCCGAGTCGAGCTGGACCCGAGGAGTGGGACGCGACGAATTCGACCGCGCGCGAGCCGTTCTGGGGCCCGGACCCGCCGTCGTGCGCGACTACACCAAATCGATGAAGCACCACTGGCACGAGGCGATGTACATTCCGGACCTCGCCGACACGGACGCGGCCTGGCAAGTCGCACGGCGCCTGCGCGAGCTGCGCGGGCCCGACCTGACCGGTGGCTTCGTGCTGCGCCGCTTCGAGGACCTCGCCGCCGAGGAGGTGCGCACCTGGTGGGTCGACGGCAACTGCCGGCTGGTCGGCCCGCACCCCGACACCCCGGACCGGATGCCGGCACCCGGACCCGACCTCACCACGGTCGAACCGCTCGTCCGCGAGCTCGGATGCCCTTTCGTCACGGTCGATTTCGCGTTGCGCTCCGACGGTGTCTGGCGGGTCCTGGAAGTCGGTGACGGGCAGGTCAGCGATCGCCCCGCCACGCTCGCACCGCAGCGGCTCCTCACCGTGCTCGGGAGCCTCGGCGGCCCGGACGCGCCGCCCGAAGACAGAAGTCGGTGACGCGCTGCACGTCCCTCGCGGAGTCCGACGCTGTCGATCGTGGTGGCAGGCGCGGTCCGCTCGACCAACGCGGGCAGCTGGTCGGCCGTATACGGCGGCCTTGCGCGCCTCCACCGGCACAGGCAATTACCGCATTTTCGCAGTCGGCGCACAGGTGCACTCACTGCCAACTCGCATCGACTGCCTCCCCGCCGTCGCAAGGGCCCCGGACAGCCGCCGCGTGCCGAGATGCCGGGGCAGCCGCCCCGCGTCCCTGAACTCGCCCACGGCAGCCGGCACGTGCGCCGCCCGGGAGGCCAGGTCCGACACGGCGCACGGACGCGGATTCAGTCGCGATAGCGCTGCGCGACCGCCGCGAATTCGTCGAGGGCGCGCAGCGATTCCGATTCCGGCAGGGTCGGCAGTGCCAGCGTCACCCGCTGCACACCGGCCTCGGCATAAGCATCCAGCAGTGCGGGATCGGGCGCGACCGGCGTGATCGCGATCGGGATGTCGCTGTCGCCGACGGCGGCCAGTTGGGCCGGCACCTCGGAAGCGTCGGACACGCCGTTGGGCACCCAGCCGATTCCGAGGCGCACCGCACGCCGCGCCGCGGCCTCGCCGCCGCCGACGAAGATCGGCGGATGCGGACGCTGCACCGGCTTCGGCCAGGCGAAGATCGGATCGAAATCGACGAAACGACCGTGGTATTCGGCCAGATCCTGGGTCCAGATCGCCCGGATCGCGGCCAGCTGCTCGTCCAGCAGAGCGCCGCGCGTCCGCGGGTCGGTGCCGTGGTCGGCCATCTCCTCGCGATTCCAGCCGACGCCGACGCCGAAGACCACCCGCCCGCCGGAGAGATGGTCGAGGGTGGCGACCTCCTTGGCGGTGTGGATCGGATCGCGCTGGATCAGCAGGGTGACCCCGGTGCCGAGCACCAGGCGTTCGGTCACGACCGCCACCGCCGCGAGCGCCACGAACGGATCGAAGGTGCGGTAGTACACGCGCGGGAGCTCACCGCCGCCCGGATACGGCGTTTCCCGGCTCGCCGGAATGTGGGAATGTTCGGCGAGGAACAGCGATTCGAATCCGCGCTCCTCGAGCGCCGGTCCGAGAACCCGGGGACCGATGCCCTCATCGGTCAGGAAGGTGTTGACTCCGATCTTCATACGAGGCCGAACCTCGTCCTCGCGTCCGAGTATTCCCGCGGCCCGGCGGGTGTCTCGCCCGGGTGACGCGCACACCCTCGAATTACCCCTGCGCGCAGCGTGCATGCGAAACAATCGTGCATATCCGACGCGGCTCGGCTGGGCCGCGACCGCCGAGAGGAGCGTGACATGCAACCCGAGGCATCTCCCTACCCGGTCCACGTGCGCGGCGACCTGGATCCGGCGCTGTCGCGCTGGCAGTGGATCGTCAAATGGATTCTGGCGATCCCGCACTACATCGTGCTGTTCTTCCTGCATATCGCCTATGCGGTGGTGACGGTCATCGCGTTCTTCGCCATCCTGATCACCGGCCGATATCCGCGCGGCCTCTTCGATTTCAACGTCGGTGTGCTGCGCTGGACGTGGCGGGTGCGGTTCTACGCGCTCTCTGCGCTCGGCACCGATCGGTATCCCCCGTTCAGCCTGCGACCCGACGAGAATTACCCGGCCGACCTCGAGGTCGACTATCCCGAGCGGCTGCACCGGGGTCTGGTCCTGATCAAATGGTGGTTGCTGGCGATCCCGCAGTATCTGATCGTCTGGGCGTTCGTCGGCAGCTCGCGGTACTGGGGCGGAGACGACGAGGGAACCGCCGTCATCTGGATTCCGCTGCTCGGCATTCTGGTCTTCATCGCGGCGATCGCGCTGCTGTTCACCGGCCGGTATCCGAACGGTCTGTTCGCCTTCGTGCTCGGCATGAATCGGTGGACACTGCGGGTCCGGGCCTATGTTTCGCTGATGAGCGACGAGTACCCGCCGTTCCGGCTGGACCAGGGGCCGCGGGAGCCCGAAAATGCCCCGCGCCCACCGGAATCCGGCTACCCCGTCTGATCACTCTCCCGCAGGGTCCGGCCGCGGGCGCGGTGACCGTGAAGACTCGGTACCGAATTCCGACCCGTCCCGATCGCAGTGGGGAGTGAATGTGCTGGGAGACGAGCCCGTCTCGGACGCGTATGCGGCCAACGCCGAGTTCTGGATTCGCATCGTGCGTGAAGATCTCGCCCCTGTGCCGCATTCGTGGCGGCCGCGACGAGCCATCCGGCACACGATCCGGCCCGCGCGCGATTCCGGCATGCCGACGTGGCCGCGCCGCCGTTGCCCGACGACAGCGTCGATCTGGTGGTGGCCAACCGCCTTCCGCACGGATTGTCCGATCCCAGACGGCGATTCGTCGAATTCGCGCGCGTTCTGCGCCCGTCCGGGCGGCTGGTGATGATGACGATGCATCGCGGGGACTCGTTCCCCCGCCGCGTCGGTCCAAGCGCTGTACTCGCTGGAAACGACGATCGGAATGCTCACCACCGCCGGCTTCGCGATCACCGCCCTGCGCGAGCCCCGACCCACCGAGCAGCAACGGCGCGAAAACCCTTGGTGGGACGAGCATTTCACCCGCCCCCTGTTCCTGCTGCTGGAATGCGCGCTGCTATAGGCACAGCCAATCACGAACATCGAAGACAAGTATTGGACGCTATAACCCCAGTTCGTGCAGGCTGAAAGCAGTGGCCATCGCGTCGACTCTCCCGGAGGCCGGCCGACCTCGAACGGCCGCACACGACCGAGAGGAATGCGCCTTGTACAAACTCGCCCCCGCACTCGCGACACTGGCCGCCGTCGGATTGCTCGCTGCCTGTGGCGATCAGAACGGCACCGGCGCGAACCCGCCCGCTCCGGCGCCCTCGTCCGCGCCCGCCTCCGCGAGCGCCGGTTCACCCTCGGCGGTGCTGGCCTCCACCCCGTGGGAGACCACCTCGGCGCGCGATGCCCAGGGCCGCCCGGTCGCACGGACCGACAGCGCTGTCGCGAACTACGTCGGTTTCGCCTACTTCGACCCCGACGGCACCTTCACCATGTACAACCTCGACGACACCCCGAAGATGCACGGCGACTGGTCGATCTCACCCGACGGCCACACCCGCACCGTCGTCGCGAAAAATGCTGCGGGACAAGAACAATTCCGCCGCGTCGTCGATATCGTCACACTCGACGCCGCGACCTTCACCTACCGCGTTTACCCCGACCCCGCCGACCGCACCACCTACTACGACATCGTGCACACCCCGACGAACCACCCGGAACCGGGCGCCTGAACGAGCCCGCCGGCACTACTGCTCGTCCACGACGCGATGGTGCAGCGTCAGCAGAAGATGATCGAGGCGGGTCCGCGTCGGCGCGGGCACCGGGGGCATGCTGTCCAGATCACTGATCAGCTGCGCGGCCAATTCGTGCACTTTGACGTTGGTTTCCTGCGATCGCCACGCCAGCACCCGGAACGCTTGCTCCGCCGAGATCCGGTAGACGAACATCAGAATGCCCTTGGCCTGTTCGATCGCCGCCCGGCGCTCGATCACGGCGGGCAACTCCTCCTCGAGCAGCACCCGGCGCTCCCGGTCGACCGATTCGGTGAGGTCGACGTAGTAGCCCTGGGTGCCGAGCGCCCGGCCCGACGCGTCGAGCATCGGCTCCGACACCACCAGCACATCGCGGACCGTGCCGCCGGTGTCAACGATGCGGTGCCTGCTCGAGAACGGCGCGTGATCTTCGACCGAGGTGACGATGCTGGCTTCGACCCGGTCCCGGTCCTCGGGATGTTTGTGCGAGAGCAGCAGCTCGGTGGTCGGCTCGACCTGCCCCGGGGCGTAACCGTGCATGCGGGCCACCTCGTCCGACCACTCCCACCGTTGTTCGGCGAACCAGAATCGGAACCGGCCGACGCCTTGCGGGTCACCGGCGCCCACCACCCGTTCGACGCCGTCGTCCTGCCCGCTGGCGACCATGGTCGCAGCCTACTCCGCCCGCTCGCAGGCCTCCCACCTGCGCAGATGCCCCACCGACGGCACCGGTGGGGCGGCCGTGCCGAGCCGATGCGCGGTGGCATCCGATCCGTAGCCCAACCGATACCGGATCCTGTCCGGTTCTCGACCGATGGGACCGGACGGTCCGTAGGATCGGTCCGGTACGCGAACGGCGCGCATCCGCCCGCCCCCAGCGTGCGATTGTGCACCAGGCAGATGGGTTGCGCGCCAACCAGTTTCGAAACTCCGGCGCAGGCCGAGGCGAACGATAGCCGAATGCGAACATCCGTGCGCAGGCGCACCGATGAGCTTGCGTGATCGAGGTGCTCGCTCCATGTCGTCGCATACGACGGAAACGGAGTGGCCCGAATGACACATCCCGCACGAACCCACCGGACCGGAGGCGCCCGGTCGCGTAGCGACAGCTACGACAACATCGAACCGTGGTTCGACAAACTTGCCGACCTCGACGCCACCGACCCGCACCGGCGGGCACTGCGCGAACACATCATCGAATTGTGTTTGCCGCTGGCCGAGCACATCGCACGCCGCTACCTCAACCGCGGCGAGGCCTACGACGACCTGTTGCAGACCGCCCGCATGGGCCTGGTCCTCGCGGTCGACCGCTTCGACCCCGGACGGGGCGCGCCGTTCCTCGGCTTCGCCGTCCCCACGATCATGGGCGAGGTGCGCAAGCACTTCCGCGACCACACCTGGGCGGCCCGCGTACCGCGCCGCTACAAGGAACTGCGCCACCGGATCGTGAAGGCCGGCGATCCTCTCACTCAGCGCCTGGGCCGTGCGCCCAACGCCCGGGAGCTGGCCGCCGAACTGGATGTCGACATCATCGACATCACCCAGGCGCTCGTGGCCGCCAACGTCTACCAGTGCGATTCCCTCGACGCCGCGCGCACCGAACGCGACGACACGCCGTCCACGGCGGCCGTCGCGCTGGGTGTCGACGAGCCCTGCTACGAACTGCTCGAACAGGCCGCCGCGGTCCGGCCGCTCATCGCCGAGCTGCCGCAGCGCGACCGCGACATCCTCGTCCTCCGATTCTTCGAATCGAAAACACAATCGGAGATCGCCGAGCACTTCGGGGTATCCCAGATGCACGTGTCACGACTGCTGACCCGCATCCTGGACACGCTGCGCGACGGGGTGTGGCGCACACCCGAGGACGCGGTCACGCAGATGCAGCCCTAGCGCGGCGAATCGGCCGGTGCCGTCTGTGCGCCGCGCTTGTCGGAGGCGACGAACAACAACCCGCCGATCATCGCCATGTTCTTGTGGAACTGCACCTGTTGCGGCTTGCGCGCGGCGGGGTCGTCGATCGCCCAGAACGCATGTCCCGCAATGGTTGTCGGCACCATCGAGGCGACCAGCGCCAGTGCCGACAGGCGCGGTAGTCTGCCCAGCGCCAGCAGGACGCCGGCGGCCACCTGGACGCCCGCGTTGACCTGGACCAGCAGCTTGTCGTCCTCGGGCAGCGGTACGACCGTGCGCACCGCCGCGAGGGTCGGCGCCGCCGCCTCCGGCCGGGCGCCGGGCTCGCGCAACGCGTCCGCGCCGAGCACCGCGTAGGTGGAGCCCATCAGGACGCGCGCCGCCGCACGCATCGGGTCGAAGCGCATATCAACTCCATTCCGGAGGAAGCGTGGTAGTTACCGTCGTGACGGCGACTACCCCGCTTGCCGATCTCCATGCGGGCGTCGTGCCGGCGGGCGCGGTGCACGCTCCGGCGACCCGGCGCCGCCACGAATCAATGGTGCGCCGCCGCGGCGTGCGGTCGCCGATCGCTGACGGCCGTGGTCACCAGCAACCCGGCTGCCGCCAGACCCAGCACGGTGACGATCGCCCCCATCACCACATTGGTCCAGAGCACGCCCGTGGGGCGCTGACCCACGACCCAGGGGCTGATGATCTGCCAGACACCGATCGGGATCAGGACCCAGCTCAGTCCGTAGCCGTTCGTCGGCATCGCCGTGATCACCAGGCCGATGACCGCCACGGCGATACCGAGAATCAGGTTCTGGATGACCAATTTCGGCGCGACGGAGAAATCGTTGATCACCCACGGCGTGATGGCCGTGAACAGTCCCGCCAGCAGGATCAATCCGTCGATCGTCACAACCGACGCATCACCGGGGCCGCCGTGGCGAGCCGCCCGCCCGGTGGGCCGGTCCACTGCGGTGCTCTGTGGATAACCGACCATCTCCAGTCTCCTTCCCAGCGTCGTTCGGTGCCGTCCGATCGGCCGGCACTGTCGGGCTACCCGGTGTCGCCGCGATGAACCCGGGCGTGGAAGAGGGATCAGGAGGTGTGGTCCGGGCGATCCGTCCGGATGGCGGCGGAGGCGGCGGCGCGGGAACGGACGCCGAGCTTGGTGCGGGCGTTCGCGACGTGCCGGTGCACGGTATGCGGACTGAGGCTCAGCCGCTCGCCGATCTGCGCGTCGGTGAGCCCCTCGGCGACCAGGCGCAGAATTTCGCGTTCGCGCTCGGTCACCGCCTCGGGACCCGGCGGTGCCGGCCGAGACCGCACCGGATATCCCAGCCCGCGCAGGATCGCGTCGGCGACCGCGGTGGCATCACCGCGCCACGGGAAATGGTCCTCGCCGTAGAGTTCGACGAAGTTCGCGCGGCGCACGCGACGGGCGACGTCGAGGCCGAGGGCGAAGGGCACCGCGCGATCGTCCCTGCGATGCAGCACGGTGGTCGGAACGGCCACGGCCGCCAGGTACTCGGTGGCGTCGAGTTCGTATGTGGCGGCCAAGGATCGGGCGGCTTGTTCCGCGGTGGCGGACAGCCGCTGGAATCGGGCGAACCGTTCGCGTTCGGCGCTGTCCGCGCCGGGCACGAAGACATCGGCCAGCAATCGGGAACCCAGGCCCCAGTGCGCGGAAATCGCATCCACCAGCGCGCGGCGCGCACTGTCCGGTGCGATGTCCACGCCCCGGGCGAACGATCCGTAGAGGACCAGCCGATGCACCCGGCGAGGCAGCCGGGCCGCGAGTCCGGCGGCGACCGCGGAACCCGACGACGCGCCCAGCACGGCCACCCGCTCGAACCCGAGCGCGTCGACGATATCGGCGGTCACGGCGATTTCACCGTCCGGATCGACCGGCACCCCCGCCTCGGACATTCCTCGCCCCGGCTGGTCGTAGCGGATGACGGTGAACCGCGTCGCCAGCCGGGACACGAAGGCGCGGAACAGCGGATCCTTCCAGTTGAGAATCAGATGGCTGCACCACCACCCGCCGATCAGCAATGCGGGACCGCTGCCGACCACCGAACACGCGACCTCGCCGCCGACGGTCCGCACCCGGTGGATCACCTGATCCTCGGCGCGCACCATGCTGCCACCTCTCGTGCGGCGGCCGTCGAGGCCGGCGCATCATCCGGCATCGATTATGGCCCGAACGGGCCATGACGCGCAGGGCCGCCGCCCGCCACACTCGTTCACATGACCACCGCAACTCTCAGCCAACGCCTTTTCGCCAGCTGGTATCCGGGCTTCATGTCTCGCGTCGAACGTGCCGGACAGGCCGATCTGCGCCGCGCCCAGCTCTCCCACGCGTCCGGTCGCACCCTCGAAATCGGGGCCGGCGACGGACTGTCGGTCTCGCACTACCCCGACGGCCTGGCCGAACTCGTCCTGCTCGAACCGAATCCGGCCCTGCGCGCCCGGCTGACGGCCCGCGCCGGCACCGTCACCGGGCCCGTCACCGTCGTGGACGGCGACGCGCACCGGCTGGATTTCCCGGCGGCCAGTTTCGATACGGTCACCGCGTCGCTGGTGTTCTGCTCGGTGCGCGACCCGGCCCGGGCGCTGCGCGAAGTGCATCGCGTGCTGCGTCCCGGCGGCCGGTTCCTGTTCCACGAACACGTCCGCGGCACCGGCCTGCGCGCCGGCGTACAGGACGTCTTGACGCCGCTGCAACGACGCCTCGCGGACGGCTGCCACGCCAATCGCGACTTCGAAAGCCTGCTCGCGGCAGCGGATTTCGAAGTCGAGGACATCACCCACACCCGGATGCCGACAATGATGCCGACCATCGTGCCCCTGGTCGTCGGCACCGCGCGCCGACGGTGAAAACCTAGCCCTGCTCGTCGAATTCGAAATGCAGGGCCTCGACGCAGCGGTCGTATTTCGCGGCCAGATCCGCTTCGTTGTCGGCGCCGATGAAGATATCCGCCAGTTCGTAGCTGTAGCTGTCCTGCGCGGGCATATCCGACAGCCGGGTTCCCGCACGCGGGACCACTTCGATGGTGACGCCGGGAATGTCGTTCTGGATCCGCTCGATCTCCGCCGCCGTGGGAATTCTGGTCACGATGGCGTCGGAGAAGCGGCGGTAGTAGCACTTGGCGGCGATATCGTAGCGGCCCTGCCCCTTCGGCAGCCGCGGATCGAGGCCGAGTCCCAGCCGCACCATGCAGTGGTGATTCGGCACGCCGTCCACGGCGTAGAACATGTCGGCGTGCGACTGCGAATGGCGGGCGTTGATCTCCAGGACCGACACCCGTCCGGTATCGGGCTCGCAGAAGAATTCGATGCTGAAGGTCGAATTGTCCAGGCCCATCTGCGATATGACGCGCTCGGAGATATCGGTCATCCGCGCCACGATCTCGGGCGGCAACTGAGACGGATATTGATGCCGCAGGAAACAGGGCGTATCCGGATAGTTGATCGAATCCAGGGCGCCGTTCACGGTGACCTGCCCGCGATAGACGTATCCCTCGGTCGCTGCCTGCACACCGGTGAGCGTTTCCTCGGCCAGACAGGCCTGGCCGCCGATCGCGGCGATCTCCGGCGGAAGCTCGACCCGGTCGAGAACGAATTCGAACGGTTTGCCGACGCGGCCGACGCCCTCGCGGATCTGTTCGGTCGCCGCCTCGAACTCGGCGTCGTCGTGCACGTGGAAGGCCAGTTCCGAGGAGAAGGACTTGACGGGCTTGAGCCACACCGGATACGTCATCCCCTCGGGAAGCCTGGCCTCACCGTCGAGGTCGACGATCCCGAACTTCGGGATCTCGTCGATCACCTTGCTCTGCTCGATCCGGCTCCAGTATTTGTGCTCGCACTTGACCACTGCCTCGAGGTCGGCGCTGGGCAATCCGAACTGCTCGCACAACATCGGGACCAGGGCGGTCACCGGAAAATCCCAGTATCCGACGACCGCCGAGATCTCGCCGTCGAAGCCCTTCAGCGCTTCTTGTGCCTTGTGCAACAGGTCTTCGATCGGAATCTCGCCCTCCTGCGTTTCCTCGATTCCGAGCAGTTGGTGGAACCGGAACCGCTCGGCATCCGGAATCTGCTCGAGGGTGCGCAGATTTCCGTCGTCGAGACCGATGACGAAGACGTCGGCAGTGTTCACTACTTTCCTCATTTCGAAACGTCGTCCACGGGCGCGTGCGTCGATTCCCCGGCCCGCGGCGGGGGCGCCGGGCGTTGCACGATCCGCACCAGCTGGCGCATCGCGTGCCGCGCCTCGGGAACATCCGAGAGATGCCACGCGTGGAACATCCCGGGATATTCGAAGTAGGCGAGGTCGACATCCTCACGCACGCACCGTGCCCGGAAGCGGCGGGCATCGGCGAGCAGGATGTCGCGGGTGCCGATGAACAGGCTCAGGCGCCCGGGCGTCGCGGCGGGCGCGTTCAGCGGGCTGATCATCGGATCGCGACGGTCGAGGTCGCCCGCGTACAGGCGACCGGCCTCGGCCAGTCCCCCGACGCCGAGATAGGGATCGCACGGATCGAGGGCCCGGGCCATGGGATCGGTCATGGTGACGTCGAGCCACGGTGAGATCATCACGACCTCCTTGGGCGTGACCGCCTCCGACGCGCCGAGCTCGCGTGCCAGCACCAGCGCCAGCGCGGCACCGGCGGAATCACCCATGAGCACCTTGTTCTCCGATGCGGTGTGCGCGAAGACCTCGTCGTGCACGGCGCGCACCATGGCCACGGTGTCGTCACCGTGGTGGTCGGGGGCCAGCGGGTAGAGCGGCACGGTGACCGTGCATCCGGTCCGGTCGACCAGCCGGGCCAGGAACTTCCAGTGGTCGTGCTGGATCTGGTGCACGTAGGCGCCACCGTGCAGGTAGAGGACGTGGCGCGAGGTGCCGCCCTCGAGGGGCCGGATGGTGTACACCGGCCGGCCGCGCATGGTGCGGCGCGTCACCCAGTAGTGGGTGTGCAGTTCGGCCGGCGGGCGGTCGCGGTCGGGCCGCTGACTCTTCCGGATGCTCTCCCGCAGCGTGTGTGCGTCGGCGAAGGTCTTGTCCGCGTGAGTCATTCGCATTCCGGCGATCAGCATCCGGCTGCGCAGACTCGGTTTCGCGTGCCGCACCGGGGCTACCGGCTCCAGGTCAAACGTGGTCACGGGGGATCACCCTCTTCCAGTTGCGCGAGAACATTCGCTGTTCACCCTCGAATCCGTCGAGTTCGGCGTGGACGAGGAATTCGGCCGGGGTGCAGGTGACGCGGGTCCGGGTCTCGGTGCGGGCCCGCCAGTCGCCGCGGGCGAAACTCATCGACCACGACGTTTCCGCTGTGGCGGAACAGAATTCGTCCGCCTTCCAGCTGTAGCGTTCGTGGACGCGGCGGTCGACGTCGAGATCGTGCTCGTCGAAGTGGACCAGACCGGCGTCCTTGACGATGTCGAGCGCGGACCGATAGTCGATCAGATCGCGCGAGACCGTCCATTTCTGCTCCCCCGGCCTGATCTGCGTCGTGCGCATCGGCTCGGCGCCTTCCGGCTCGCCGAACGGGCGCACCGTGACATCGTCGGATTCGGCGACCGGACGGATCGGCAGAGTCAGCGCGCTGCCTTCGGTGTACACGGTGACGAGCGCGGGTTCCGGCGGCGGCCACGCCAGCGGCCAGTAGGACGTCGACAGCGACAACCGGATCCGATGACCGGGCGGAAAGGCCTGGGCCACGGCGTTGAGTTGCACGGTGACGCGGTAGCGCCGGCCCGGTTCCAGCGGCTCCGGTTCGTCGTGTCCGTCGCGGTGGGTCAGATTGAGCAGGCCGTAGGTGACCCGGGTCGCGCGGCCGTCCGGAGCGACATCCGACAGCCTGGCCGCGACCATCGCCACCGGTTTGTCGGCCGACACCTCCAGCGTCACGGTCGGCGTACCCAAGATCTCGCACCGCTCGGTCAGCTCGTCGGTGTCGAACACCAGCGAGCCACCGTCCTCTTCGCGCTGGTCGTAGGGCAGATCCGGGGGAGCGCTGTAGGACGCCCACTTCCCGGCGAACTGTCCCACCGACAGCGGCGACTCGACCGCGAGCGCCGCCGGGGACACCGGCTCGCCCGGGCGCGCGATCCGGTTGCGGCCCAGCGGGTGCGCCACGGACCGAACGTGCGGCGAGGGCCACACCGGCTCACCGACCCAGCGGCCGGGCCGCTGTTCGTACGAGGTGGACGGCGGCACGCTCTCCTGCATCCAGGTCCGCAGCATCGGGCCGTCCATCACGCCGTTGTCGATATCGCGCAGCCAGTGGTCCCACCAGCGCACCACCTCCTGCAGGTAGCCGATCGCGGGACCGGGTTCGCCGAGATGCGGATATTTGTGCGACCACGGGCCGATCAGGCCCTTGCGCGGCACTTCCAAATTCTCGAGCAACCGTGCGACGGCGTTCGAATAGCCGTCGGCCCAGCCGCTGGAGGCCAGCACCGGGATCTGGACGTCGGCGTAGTTCTCGCAGACCGAGGCTCGCCGCCAGTAGTCGTCGCGGCGCTGGTGCTCGAGCCAGTTCGCGGCCCAGAGGCTGCAGTTCTCGAGTCGTTCCAGCCACATCTTCCGCCACCGGTCGCCGACCAGCGCGGGATCGGGCGGCAGCGTGCTGTAGGCGAACATCGTCGCCGATTCGGCGATGTTGTCCGACAGCAGGGCGCCGCCCATGTAGTGCATGTCGTCGGAATAGCGATCGTCGGTGAACGAGGAGATCACGATCGCCTCGAGACCCGCGGGTTTGCGGGCCGCCACCTGCAGTGAGTTGAAGCCGCCCCAGGAGATGCCCATCATGCCGAGCCGGCCGTTGCACCACGGCTGCGCCGCCATCCAGGCCAGCACCGCTTCGGCGTCGAGATGCTCTCGCTCGAGGTATTCGTCGGCGAGCACGCCCTCGGATTCGCCGGTGCCGCGCAGGTCGACCCGGACACAGCCGTAGCCGTGGCCGGCGAGATACGGGTGGTGAATCGAATCCCGCACCGCGCTCAGATCCCGCTTCCGATACGGGATGTATTCGAGAATGCCGGGCACCGGGGCGTCGTCGGAGGCGATCGGCCGCCACACCTTGGCGGCCAGCCGCACCCCGTCCGGCATCGGAATCCACACCTGTTCGTCCACGGTGATCTGCTGCGGCATGGACGTCACCGTCCGCATCAGTCCTCCTTGATCCACATCGGCGGCCGGTTGCGGACGCGGCGTCTCGCCGCCCGCTGCCACCGCCCCCGTCGATTACGCACTTCCGGCGGCTACCCGCTCACGGCCGCGCTACACCGGCAGCGCACCCGTTCGTGCGATTCGCCACGAAACCACTTCTCGTGCAGCATCTTTCGATGCGAAGCGGGCACGCTGACGGCCACGACACACCAACGATGTGAGCTGGGCTACATCGCGTGCCGAGCTGTGGCCGGTGAGGCGGATGAGTCACAGTTTGAATCCTGAGGACCACGGCTATGACTGCGCCCGCCGGCAATGGTTGCGGACGGGCCCGGGTTCGCTGACGGTGCTCGTCGTGTACGTCCTCGGCGTGGTCGGGCTCGCCCTCATCCCGGCCTGACCGCGATCCGGAGGGCGCGACGGCAGGTTTCCCGGACTACCTAGGATCGAGGTGATCCACGTGCCGAGGATGCGAACAGACAAGGGGTGCCGGTGAGTTCAGCACGCGAGATGTGGGCGTTGTTCGAGCCGATCCACGCGGTGACCTATTTCGCCCCGGAATGCCGGGCCGAATTCGAGCGGGCGGGCCTGCGCGGCTTCTGGCGCGGCTATTTCGGTGGTCGATCGGCGCCCTTCGGGCCGGTCGGCCCCGGCGTGGTGACGGCGGCCTTCTTCGGCTTCTCCCCCGCCATGGTGGCCCGGGCGCTGCCGGGCGTGTGGGAACTGGCGACGCCACAGCAGGTACTCGCGGCCCGCTCCGCCGGTGCCCGCGCCGCCCTGATCCGGCTCGGCGGAACCGACGAAGAGTACGCCGAGGCGGCCGAGCTGGCCCGGCGGGCCGCGAGCGCTGTCGAGCTCGAAGGCAAACCCCTCGCCGCCGCCAATGCCGATCTGCCCTGGCCCGACGACCCGCTGTCGGTGCTGTGGCATGCCTGCACGGTGCTGCGCGAGCACCGAGGTGACGGCCACGTCGCGGCGCTGACCACCGCCGGACTGACCGGATGTCAGAGCCTGGCCTGGCGCGCCGCCACCGATTCCGGGCGCGACGTCCTGCAACCGGCGCGCGGCTGGGACGACGCGCACTGGGATCGCGCGATCGCGGGCCTGACCGAGCGCGGCTGGCTCGACTCCGGCGGACGTCCCACCGCGACCGGTCGTGCCGAATTCGACGAGATCGAAAGGCGCACCGACGATTTGGCCGCGCGGCCGTGGCGCAAGATCGGGTCCGCGCCGACCGAACGCCTCGCCGAACTGGTGCGCCCGCTGGCCCGCGCCGCGCACACCGCGATGCCCGACCGCACCCCCATCGGCACGCTGCCCCGCCCCTGAGCGGCACCGCTCGGGGATCGACCGGCCGGAAGGAAACCGCAACCGACTGGTGGCATTCCTGCACGCCGCGGCAACGCGGACCACTCGGTAGCGAGGAGGATTCGCGTTCATTCGGAAAAATTGACCAACGTCCCACGCATCGGAGCCTTCGGCACGATTCGGCGCGGCGAGCGAGCGCGCATAGTGGCCGTATGAGGACGCCCGCGGGTTTCGCCAGGACCGGGCAGGAGGTATTCGATGGTGTTTCGTGATCGCGTCGACGCGGGCAGCCAGCTCGCGGCACGTCTGATCGCCCTGCGTGATACCGATGTCGTCGTACTGGGTCTGCCGCGCGGCGGGGTACCGGTCGCCTTCGAGGTGGCACGGGCATTGCGCGCACCGCTGGACGTCCTGGTGATCCGCAAGCTGGGCGTCCCCTATCAGCCCGAACTCGCCTTCGGCGCGGTCGGCGAGGACGACACCCACGTACTCAACGCCCTGGTCGTGCGCCGCAGTGGGCTGTCCGAGGACGACATCGAGGCGGTGGAGAGGCACGAACGCGCGGAGCTGGCACGTCGCGTCGAGATGTACCGGCAGGGGCGCGACGGACCATCGCTGCGTGGCCGGACCGTGGTGCTGGTCGACGACGGCATCGCGACGGGGGCCACCGCTCGCGCCGCCTGCCGCCTGGCCCGTGCCCGGGGAGCCACCCGTATCATCCTCGCCACTCCCGTCGCCGCACGCGAGGCACTGGCGTCGCTGCGGCCGGAAGCCGACGACATCGTCTGCCTGAAAACGCCGCTGCTGTTCGACGCGGTCGGCCAGTGGTACCGGCATTTCGGTCAGACGAGCGACGCCGACGTGGTCGATCTGCTCGCCCGGGCGGCCGTCGCCGCCCGCGAACGCCCCGACGTGGCCGAATCCGGCGATCCGCCGCTGGTCGACGACGAGATCACCATCACCGTCGGGGAGGCCGAACTGAGTGGCCACCTGACGGTTCCGGAAGCCGCGACGGGCGTGGTCGTGTTCGCCCACGGCAGCGGCAGCAGCCGGCACAGTCCGCGCAACCGATTCGTCGCCACCTCCCTGCAGCGGGCCGGACTCGGGACACTGCTGTTCGATCTGCTCACTCCCGCCGAAGAGCTCGAGCGCGCCAATGTCTTCGCTATCGGGCTGCTGGCGAATCGGCTGGCAGGTGTCACACGGTGGCTGGCCGGGATGCACTACTCCGACGACCTCCCGATCGGGTACTTCGGCGCCAGCACCGGGGCCGCGGCCGCGCTGCGGGCGGCCGCCGATCCGGGACTCGGCATCGCCGCCGTCGTCTCCCGCGGCGGCCGGCCCGACCTCGCCGACCTCTTCCTGACCGCCGTGCGAGCGCCGACGCTGTTGATCGTGGGCGGAAACGATCCGGCGGTGATCGAACTGAACCGGTTCGCCCAGCAGGCGATGGCGTGCGAGACACGCCTCGAGATCGTGCCCGGCGCCACCCACCTGTTCGCCGAGCCCGGCACCCTGGAAGCCGTGGCCGAACTGGCCCGCGACTGGTTCCGCATCCACTTCCGCGAAGCTACGACCGAACGGGAGCGAGCATGACCGGGCGCCCGATCGCACCACCGCGGTAGGGCCCGCCGTCCACGCCATGACCGCGGCCACCGCGATCCAGGGCGCCGTCCCACCACTGCGGCAGCGCGGCTCACAGCACGGACGATGGGAACGCGCCCAGGACCGCCACTCCGCACCGGCGGTCAGCATCGCGGCAGCCGTGCCCCGGTGCCTGGTCGAAGCCCGCGGTCCGATCCTGGATCGAGGCCCGTCCGCCCCGGCAGATTCGAAAGCCCTTGATATTCGCCGCTTTCCGGCATTTCCTGCGTCGTCGGCACCGAGCGCGTCGACGCATCACGGGCCGCATGGTCCACATTCCGGTGACTTTGGTCCATCACGAATTCCCGGGTCATCGGCGACGCTGGTACCGATGGAGACCAACGACCCCTTCGCCGCGCTCGCCGAAACCCATTCGGCAGTGATCGTGCTGTACGGAGACCGGGCTTACAAGGTCAAGAAGCCGGTGCGGACCGACTTTCTCGACTTCTCCACCCGGGCCGCGCGCGAAGCCGCGTGCCGCCGCGAACTCGAGCTCAACAGGCGGTTCGCTCCCGATGTCTACCTCGGCCTCGGCCATCTGTCCGATCCGACGAAGGATGCCGACGAACCCGTGCTGCTGATGCGCCGGCTCCCCGATGCCACCCGGTTGTCGCGTCGACTCGACGACCCGGCCGTCGCCCGCGACATCCTCTCGGTGCTGGTACGCGACGTAGCGGCCTGGCACGACCGGGCACCGACCGGGACGGCGATCGATCGCGCGGCGACGGTGACGGCGGTCCGGGAGCGCTGGATGTCGTTGCTGTCGGGAATCACCCCTCCCGCAGTCGAACCGGCCGCAGTGGCGGAGCTGACCCATCTGGCGACGCGCTACCTCGACGGACGAAAGGCGTTGTTCGACAAGCGCATCGCCACCGGGCGCATCGTCGACGGTCACGGAGATCTGCGCGCCGACGACATCTTCGTCACCGACGACGGCGTGCGGGTCATCGACTGCCTCGACTTCGACGACGAACTCCGCCACGTCGACCGGCTCGACGACATCTGCTTTCTGGCCATGGATCTGGACCGTCTCGGATACCCGGACCTCGGCCGGGCGGTCCTGGAGGAGTACCGCGAGACGACCGGCGACCCGGCGCCGGACTCGCTGTCTCACCACTACATCGCCTACCGGGCGGCGGTGCGCGCGAAGGTCGACTGTGTGCGATACCGGCAGGGGGAACAGCGCGCAGCGGCGAGTGCGGTGCGGCACGTCGAGGTCGCCCTGCGGCACCTCACCGCCGGCGCGGTGCGCCTGGTGCTGGTCGGCGGCCTGCCCGGTACGGGCAAGTCGACGATCGCCCGCCGCCTGGCCGCGGCGACCGGCGCGATCCTGTTGTCCAGCGACCACATTCGCGCCGTCGCGCGCGCCGAGGGCGTGCTGGACGGCGCGACCGGCGAGTACGACCACGGCGCCTACACACCCGCTGCCCGCGATCACGTCTACGCGGTGATGTGCGCGGAGGCGCAGACTCTGCTCGCCTCCGGCCGATCGATCGTTCTGGACGCCAGCTGGATCGACGAGGCGCAACGACGCCGAGCATCCCGGCTCGCGACCGACACCTCCGCCGATCTCATCGAACTCTGTTGCAGCGCACCGGCTTCCGTGGCCGCCGCCCGCATCGCGGCGCGCAGCGGTTCCGAATCCGACGCCACCCCCGCCGTCGCGGCGGCCATGGCCGCCGATCGCGACCCGTGGCCCCGTGCGGTGGTCCTGGACACCACCGCGCCGGAGGACGAGACCGTCGACGCCGCGCTGCGCGGTTATCGGCACATGAGCGAACGGGAGCACTCGTGACCGTGGAGCCGACCGTCGACCTCACCGACGTCATCTACCGCCGCCTCACCCCCGGCGACTGCGATGCGGTCCGGGATCTGCACGCGACGCTCGATCAGCGCGACGGTTACTACCGGTTCTTCGGTGCGCGGCCGAAAGATCTCGAACATCTGGCCGCCGCCATCTCGATGAACGACCCGAAGCACTGCGCCTTCGGCGCCTTCCTCGGTGATCGGCTCATCGGTGTCGCGAACTATGTCGTGCTGCCCGACACCGACTGCGCCGAAGTGGCCATGGTGGTGGCCCACGAGGATCAGCAGGCGGGCATCGGCACCGCGCTGCTCACCCGGCTGGGCGAGGATGCACTCCGCCACGGTATCGGCCGGTTCGCTGCCGACGTCATGGCGACCAACTCGAAGATGATGCAGCTGCTCATGGAGATCGACCTGCCGATGTCCGCCCACCGCGAGGACGACATCGTCCATGTCGTCCTGCAACTCCGCAAGCCGTAGGAGGCCGGCTCCGATCAGCCGAGTTCGGCCACCGGCGCCGCGGCCCGCGTCTGCTCCTCGTACAGTTGCTCGATCCGCGAGCGCAACCCGGGAGCGGTGCCCGAGGTGGTCAGGGCAGCGGTCGCCGCGGCGATACCCAATCGGATCGCGTCGTCGAGGTCGTAGCCGCGCGTCAAGCCGACGGTGATACCTCCGACCATCGCGTCGCCCGCCCCGATCCCGCTGCGCACCGGCACCGGAATCGGCGCGAACCATTGCGCTCGCTCGGCCGTGACCGCCAATACCCCCTCGGCGCCGAGCGAGACGACGACGACCTCGGCGACCGAGGCGTGCACGAGTTCACGGGCAGCGGCGGTCTGTCCGTCGCGATCGGGCAGGGCACGCCCGACCAGCTGGGCGAGCTCCCGCACGCTCGGCTTGATCAAGAAGACTCCGCGCCGGATCGCCCGCAACGCGGCACCGGAGGTGTCGAGAATCATCGGAACACCCTGTGCCGCAGCCACATCGGCGAGAATCTGATAGTAATCCGACTCGACGCCGGGCGGCAGGCTGCCGCTGGCCACCACGTAATCCGCCCCGGCCGCGCAGTGCTCCACCGCCGCCAGGCAGCGGTGCTGTTCGGCCGGTGTCAGCCGCGGGCCCGGGAAGACGAATCGGTACTGCTCCCCGGCGTCCTCGGCGAACACGGCCAGATTCTCGCGGCTCGGTTCGGCGGTCGCCACGGCGTGGGAGGGGACACCCGCCGCGCGCACCAGTTGCTCGAGGAAGACACCGGTGTGCCCACCGGCGGGATAGATCGCGGTGACGGGCTCGCCGAGCGCCGCCACCGTGCGAGCTACGTTGATGCCGCCGCCACCCGGATCGAAACGCGGTGCGCCGCAGCGCATCTTGTCGGTCGGCAGGACCCGTTCGGTGCGGGCGGAACTATCGATCGCGGGGTTCAGCGTGAGCGTGACGATCGGCATACGGTCCATCTCACGGGATCGGTGGTCCCGCGAGTAGGGCATTCCGGTCGGCCCCGGTGGTGACCGAAGTCCCGTGTCCGGCGCGAGCGCTGCCCCTCCGGGTGCGCGGCCGGTTCAGGCGGTGGCGCGAGCGCGGGCCAGCAGCGTCTCGATCTCGTCGGTGACCGCCGCGGGGATCAGCTCGATATCGGGGGTGGTGTCGTAGTCGCCGGTGATCCCGAAGGTGAATTGACCGGCGTAGCTCAACATCGCGACCGTGGTGCGCAGCCGCATGGCCACCGGGATCCCGGGCCAGACCTGCTCGACCTCGCCGCCCGCGATGCTCAGCCGGTGGCGAGGTCCGGGGACGTTGGTCGCGAGCGCGCTGATGCCGCGTTGCGGGAAGCGGGTGGCCAGCCGGAACGCCCACGCCGCCACACCGGCGGGAAGCCGGCCGGCCAGCGTCAGCAGTGACGCCTCCGCCTCGGCCTCGCCCCGCGCGCGATGGCGGGCGATGCGCTCGTGCACCGTCTGCAGGCGATGGACCGGATCGGCGACATCGACCGGCAGGGCGGCGATGACGACCGAGACCCGGTTGCCCATCGCGTATTTCGCGTCGGCCGCGCGCATCGACACCGGTATCACGATTCGCACCGAATCCGCCTGCGGTTCTTCGCCGCGCGCGCACAGCAGGCGTCGATACGCTCCGGCGAGCGCGGCCACCGCGACGTCGTTGACCGTCGCGTCGAACGCGGCGCCGACCTCGTGCAGCTGCGACAGCGAGGTCCGCGCCACCGCATACCGGCGCCGGCGGCCCAGCGGGCCGTTGAGCGAGGACGTCGCGGTGGGGACCACGGTGTCGCGCAGCACCGGCACCAGCGTGCGTGCCGTGCGGACCGCGAAACGGGATGCGGTGTACGGCAATCGGATCACCGTCCGCGCCGTGGCCCGCAGGTTCACCGTGGTGTCCGGCGGCGGCACCGGCAGCTCGGACGGCGGCTCCGGCTCCTCGTCGCAGAGACTTTCGAACACCGTGATGCCGGCGATCCCGTCGACCATGCTGTGGTGCGCCTTGACGATCACCGCCCACCGGTCCCCGGCGAGATTGTCGACCACGACGACCTGCCAGAGCGGATGTTCGCGATCGAGGCGGCGGGCGAGCTCCTCCCCCACCAGTTCGCGTAACGCGTGCTCGTCGCGGGGGCCGGGCAGCGCCGTCCACCGGACGTGGCGCGACAACCGGAAGTCCGGGTCGTCCTCCCAGCTGGGCGCCGTGATATCCAGCGGTGTGCGCCGCATCCGCTGGCGCAAGCGCTCGTTCCGGCCCAGCGACCGGGTCACGGTCTCCTCGAATCGCTCCCGGCTCGGCACCGGCCCGGCGACGATCGCGATCGCGGCGATGGCGATGTTGACGTGGCGGTCGCTGTCTTCCAGCTCCATGAACCCCGTGTCCAGCGGTCCGAATTCGCTCATGGTGGTGGCCCGTTCCCGAAATATGCCGGCGTTCTGCCGAGCAGGTTCAGTCTCGCGCGCGTCGTCGCGGCACCGGCAGATGCGAAGGTAGCCGCCGCGAGTGACGAAAGGCGGCATCCGGCGGGCAATGCTGCTCTGGCGAAGAACCGGCCGCGGGCGCCGTCACGGGTGCGGATGGACGACCATGACCGGGCACCAGGCGTGCTGCACCAGGGCATGGGACGTGGAGCCGACCAGCGCGCCGAGCACAGCGCCTCGGCCGCGGCTCCCGACCACCAGCAGTTGCGCGGATTTCGACGACTCCAGCAGCACCGCGCCGGGATCGGCCAGCGACACCCGCCGCGTCACGGTGACCTCCGGATACTTCTCCTGCCAGCCCGCCAGCCGTTCGGCCAGCACGGCGCGTTCGCGCACCTCGACCTCGCGAGCCGAATACAGAATGTGCGGATCGTCGGCGAACTGCCCGTAGTAGACGTCATGGCATACGTGCACGGCGACGAGTTCGGCCTCGCGCTCGGCGGCTTCCTCGAAGGCCGCGCCGATGGCCGCCTCGCTGACCGGCCCGCCGTCGACGCCGACCACGACGGGACCTTCGGTGTGTACGCGGTCCTTGTCGTGCGGATCGGCCCGCACCACCAGCACCGGCCCGCTCGCGTGCGCGGCCACCGCCGACATCGTGGACCCGAAGTGGCCGGGCAGCCGGTGCGTGCCGTGGGCCGCGAGCACCACCGCGTAGGCCGACGCACTGGCGTTCACCAGCGCCCTGGCGGGGTCACGGTCGACGACCTCGGTCGAGATCCGCAGCCCCGGCAGCATCGCCCGGACCCGCTGCGCCGACCGTTCGACCAACGCCGCACCGCGTTCACGAGCTGCGGAAAGCACGGCGGCCGCAGGAGAATCGAGCGAACCGATACCGAGCCGCAGCCGGCTCAAGTCCAGCGCGTGCACGATGCGCAGCTCCCGTCCGCGCTGCGCGGCCATACCCGCGGCCCAGTCCACCGCGAGATCGGCGTGCCGGGAACCGTCGACACCGGCCACGACCGCGGCCGCGGCGGAATGGCGGATGTCGGAGGCGTGATCGGGGGTCATGGCGCCCTTCCTTCCGTGCGACGGCCCGCGAGATGCTCGGCCGTTGTTCTCACGGTAGAGACGACCGCCGATGCCGCGATGCGGCCGAAAGTCCTCATCTCCGCCGCGGGGCCCGCATCCGGCGCCGCGCCCGATGCGGGACCTTCGTCCAGGGATGTGAGCCGACGGTCCCTGGTGTGCGTTCCGGGCCCGAACCACGATCGATGCAGGAGGTTCTGCCATGTACGCTCGCGACATTCTCAGCCGTCCCGTGGTCACCGTCCAAACGGAAACCGCTCTGCCCCAGGCAATTTCGCTACTCACCGAGCGCGGCTTCGCAGCCCTGCCGGTCGTCGACGAGGACGGGCACGTCATCGGCATGCTGTCGGAATCGGACGCGCTCTCGGCGACGAGTCCGGACGCGACCGTCGGGGCGGCGATGACCACCCCCGCGGAGGTGATCGAGCCCGGGACCGACCTCGCGACCGTTGCCGCGCGCATGCTCACCAGGAGGTTGCGTTCGATGCCGGTGGTCGAAGCGGGCGTTCTGGTCGGCATCGTGGCACGCCGGGACCTGCTGCGCACCCTGATGCGCGACGACGCCGCGGTGGAAGCGAAGGTGCGTGCCCTGCTCGACGACTACGCCGGCAGCCGCCGCCAGTGGACGATCCGGGTCGACGGCGGGCACGCCGTGATCACCGGCGGATTCGCCGATGCGGCCGAGGAGCGGACGGTGACGGCATTGGCGCTCACCGTCGACGAGATCACCCACGCCGAAACGGTTCCGGGCCCGGGCCCCACCGCGGGTGCCGTCGGCGCTCCGACGGCACCACTGTCGGAGTGGCTGCATCGCAAGGCCGACGAGACCATCGGGTGACCCACGGAGCCGCCGACGTCCCGCCGTGCGCTATGGTACGAAAACCGGCCTCCGGCAACGCGATTCGCGGCTCACCTCCTTCGGGAGCCGCGAATCGGTCGTTATCCGATACTGCCGATCACCCCCGAATGATCATCCCCGACGAATCACCCACACCGTTGTGGCCGACTTCTGCCGATGCGGCGACCTCGTCGTCGCCGGTTCTCTCGACACTTCTATCGTGGTCTGCCGCCCGCTATCGGCGCAGTATCGGAGGCCATCGGCGGAAAGGCCCAATCGAATCGAGGTCCGGGACGTCCGGCCCGGGACCGACCTCCACATCCGACGACGAAGGTCCCTCCGAGCAGGGGACCTTCGACCGTCCGCGGCTGTTCAGCCGGGGACGTTGCGCGCCAGTTCGTCCAGCCAGGCCGCGGCGGGAGCGTCGCTGGGCGCGCGCCAGTCCCCGCGCGGCGACAGCGATCCGCCGGACCCGACCTTGGGCGCGTTCGGCAGGGTCGATCGTTTGAACTGGCTGGTCTGCACGAAGCGGCGCAGGAATTCGGCCAGCCAGTGCTTGATCGTGGCGAGATCGTATTCGTGGCGCTGATCCTCGGGGATCAGGTCGGGCCAGCCGCCGCGGGTGCGGTCACCCCAGGCGTGCTCGGCGAGGTAGGCGATGCGGCTGGGCCGGAATCCGAACCGCAGCAGGTGATAGAGGTGGAAGTCCTGCAATTCGTACGGGCCCACGGTGGCCTCCGAACTCTGCAGCGCCGCGCCGGGCACCAGCTCCGGTGAGATCTCGGTTTCGAGGACCGAGTGCAGCACCGCGCTCGCCTCCGGGCCGAGCTCACCGCGGTCGGCGGTCCAGGCGATCAGATATTTGATCAGCGTCTTGGGCACCGAGGCGTTCACGCTGTAGTGCGCCATATGGTCGCCGACGCCGAAAGTGCACCAGCCCAAGGCCAATTCGCTCAAATCGCCGGTCCCGACGACCATGCCGTGATGCATGTTCGCGAGGCGGAACAGATGCGAGGTGCGCTCCCCGGCCTGCACGTTCTCGTAGGTGATGTCGTAGACGGGCGCACCGTCGGCCGCCGGATGCCCCAGATCGCGCAGCATCTGCGTCGCCGAGGGCCGGATATCGATCTCACCGGCGGTCGCCCCGACCGCGCGCATCAGCCGGCGCGCGTTCTCGAGCGTCCGCGTGCTCGTGGCGAAGCCGGGCATGGTGTAGGCGAGCACATTCGACCGCGGCAGACCCAGCCGATCCATGGTCTGCGCCGCGACGATGAGCGCGAGAGTGGAATCGAGGCCGCCGGACACGCCGATCACCAGGTGCTGGGATCCGGTCGCGGCCAGCCGCGTGGCGAGCCCGGCGACCTGGATGTGATGGACCTCGGCACAGCGCCGGTTACGGCTGCCGGGATCGGCCGGGACGTAGGGAAAGCGCGGGATCTCGCGCCGCAGCGGTGGTGCGCCGGCCGGAATCGGCGCCTCGAATTCCAGGCGCCGGAACCGGGCGACGCGCTCGCGGTGATCGTGGGTGTTGTCGGTGAAGCTGTTGAGCCGCAACCGGTCCGCGGCCAGCCGCTGCAGATCGATATCGGCGGTGACCAGTTGCGGGTCGGCGGCGAAGCGTTCGCTTTCGGCCAGCAGGTTGCCGTTCTCACAGATCAGCGCCTGACCGTCCCACGCCATATCCGTGGTGGACTCGCCCTGTCCGGCCGCGGTGTACAGATAGGCCGCGATATTGCGCGCCGAGGTCGACACACACAGTTCCCTGCGATAGTCCGCCTTGCCGACGACGATATTGCTCGCCGACAGATTCGTCAGCACGGTGGCGCCCGCCAGCGCGGCGAAGACGTTGGGCGGCAACGGAACCCACGCGTCCTGGCAGATCTCCACCGCCAGCACGAAACCGGGCAGATTCACCGCCTCGAACAGCAACTCGGCGCCGAAGGGCACCCGCTGCCCGGCGACGACGGTGTGGTCGTCGACGGCGTCGCGGGCCGCGGAGAATTGCCGCTTCTCGTAGAACTCCTGGAAATTCGGCAGGTAGCTCTTCGGCACGACCCCCAGAACGCGGCCGCGGTCGATGATCAACGCGCAGTTGAACAGTCGCTCCCGCACCCGCAGCGGAGCCCCGACGACCAGCACGCTGTCGATGTCCGCGCTCTCGGCGACCACGCGGTCCACGGCCGCCCGCACCGCGTCGTCGAGCGCCTCCTGGTGGAACAGGTCCTCGGCGGTGTAGCCGGAGAGGCCGAGTTCCGGAAACAGCGTGAGCACCACGGAATCGGCGGCGGCCTGCCGCGCGAGCACCAGGGTCTGCTCGGCGTTGTATTCGGGATCGGCCACCCGCACCGACGGCACGGCGACACCGACGCGCACGAACCCGTGCCGGTACAACGATCGGAACGGTAACTCGCGCGCCACGGCAGCTCCCTGGATTCGACGGTCGCCTGCCGGCGCCGGACCGGCTAGCGATCGAGCGTCCGCATTCGACGGGTGTACTCCTCGTCGTCTATCTCACCACGGGCGAAACGTTCGGCGAGGATCTGCTGCGGGGACGGCCCGGGGCGGCCGCGGTCGGAGGAGACGGCGTCGGGCCGGGCGAGGTAGCGCAGCACGGCGACGATCGCCACCACCACCAGCATCCAGAAGATCACCATGCCCGCGAACATCAAGCCGTAACCCCAGCCGCCGGCGCCGTTTCCGTACCACATCATCATCGCGGTACTTCCTCACTTTCTCGCCGGTCACATCGGCATCTGCATCGGGCATATTCCCATCTGGTGCAGCCACATCATCACGGCGTGCAGTGCTTGCATCATCGGCGATTGCATATCCATCCCGAACCTCTCCTCCGCGCGGGTCTTCTCCGCGTCCGCGATCCAGCGTGATCGGCGCGACCGGCCGGTGACAGGGGCGAAAGACCTCACAGAGCGGCCGTCGGTCCCCACACCGGAGCTTCCGGCAGCGGTCCGGATGTGCTCGGCGTCCACGAGGGACATTGGTCCCGGGACGCCGGGAATCTCGCCCCTCCCCCACGGGCCGGCACCGGCACAGACTGGCGGTAGGCGGGCCGATCGCCGGGTCGACGCATCGGCGCGCCTCGGCGTGTGCCCCGGGCGGGCGCACGACGACCCGAAATGTTGCGTGGGCCGGTGTGATGACACCGGGAGCGAGGTGGCCGAATGTTGCACGAGACAATCCCTTTGGGCCGGGTGGCGGGTATCCGCATCGGCGCGCACTGGTCGGTGCTGGTCACCGTGGCGCTGTTCGTCTGGCTGCTCGGCGTGCAGCTGCGCGACAGCGGCAGTCCGGCCTTCACCTGGTCCGTCGCCGCACTCGCCGCGCTGACGCTGTTCGCCTCCCTGACCGCGCACGAGCTGGCCCATTCGATCGTCGCGCGACGCCACGGGGTGCGGGTCGAGCGCATCGTGCTGTGGCTGCTGGGCGGGGCGTCCGAACTCGGCGATGAACCGCCGGACGCGCGCAGCGATTTCCGGATCGCGATCGCCGGTCCGGCGACGAGTCTGGTGCTGGGCGGACTGTTCGCCGTCGTCGCGGGGGCCGTGGACAGCGGACGGCCCGGCAGCGCCGTCACCGCGGCGCTCGCCTGGCTCGCCGCCACGAATATCGTTCTGGGACTGTTCAATCTGCTTCCCGGCGCGCCGCTCGACGGTGGCCGGGTGGTGCGGGCTCTCGTCTGGTGGCGGACCGGCGACCGGCTGCGCGCCACCACCGTGGCCGCGCGCGGCGGCCGGTTGCTCGGCACCGTGCTCGTCGTGCTGGGCGCCGTCGACATCATCGTGTTCCGCCAGTTCGGCGGGCTGTGGCTGATGCTGCTGGGGTGGTTCCTGCAGACCGCCGCCAACAGCGAACTCGCCGTAGCGGGACTGCGGCATCGGCTGGGAGACACCACGGTGCGCGAGGTGATGACCGCGAATCCGATGGCGGTGCCGGGCGACTGGACGATCACGCAACTGCTGGCCTCCAACGCCCCGCACACCGGGCACAGCATATTTCCGGTCGTCGACGCGGCCGGCCATCCGATCGGTGTCGTCGCGTGGTCGGATCTCACCGCGACCGCCGTGCCGGCTCGCGATACGACGATGCTGCGTTCGGTCGCGCGCCCCTTACGGACAGCCGCGATCGCCGGCCGCGACGATCGGCTCGCCGACGTCGCCACCCGGGTCGTGCTCCGCCCCAAACTCGATGCGATCGCGGTGGTCGACCCGGCCGGACGGCTGACCGGGGTCGTCACCGCGACCGATCTCGCGACCGCCTGCGACCGCTCCGCGCTCGGCCTGCCCCTCGGCAACGCCGCCGGGACACCGGGATCCGCGCCCGCCTCCCATCCGCCGGTCACCACTCCTCACTCCCGGAGGACACAGCCATGACGGCAGCACCTGTCCTGCGTGATTCCTCGCAGCCGATCTTCCGCGACCGCCGCGAGGCCGGTCGTGTGCTGGCCGGACTCCTCGAGCACTATCGCGACCACCCCGGCGTCGTCGTCCTCGGCCTCGCCCGCGGCGGGATGCCGGTGGCCTGGGAGGTCGCCGCCGCCCTGCACGCGCGCCTGGACACACTCGTGGTCCGCAAACTCGGCGCGCCGGGACGTCCGGAGTTCGCCATCGGTGCCGTCGCACCCGACGGCCGGATCGTGGTCAACGACGACGCGGTCCGCGGACTGCACGTGACCGCCGAACAGATCCGATCCGTCGCGCGAGAAGAGGCGGCGGAGCTGGCACGGCGGGAACACACCTACCGCGGTGACCGGCCGCCGGCGCCGATCGCGGGCCGGACGGTGATCCTCGTCGACGACGGCCTGGCGACGGGGGCCACGATGTTCGCCGCGGTGGAAGCGATTCGCGCGGGTGAGCCCGGCCGCATCGTGGTCGCGGTCCCGGCCGCCCCCGAATCGACCTGCCGCGAGTTCGACGCGCTGGTGGACGAAATGGTCTGTGCCACCATGCCGTCGCCGTTCCTCGCGGTCGGTGAGTCGTTCTGGGATTTCACCCAGGTCGGTGACGAGGAGGTGCGGCAGCTGCTGACGACCCCGACAGCCGACGCGCCGCCCACCGCCACCGGCACCGATCCCGCCGCGGTGATCGATGCGGCCGCGATCGAAGCTCCGGAAGGCGTGCCGCCGCACGACGTGCTGGACGAGTTCATCGGTGATGCCCGGTTCGTCCTGATCGGTGAGAGCTCGCACGGCACCCACGAGTTCTATACCGCCCGCGCGGCCATCACGCGCTGGCTCATCTCGGAGAAGGGGTTCACCGCGGTCGCCGCCGAGGCGGACTGGCCCGACACCTACCTCGTCGACCGCTTCGTCCGCGGCATCGACGACTCCTCGCCCACCCTCGCGCTGCGCGGGTTCGAACGCTTCCCCACCTGGATGTGGCGCAATACCGTGGTCCGCGATTTCGTGGGCTGGTTGCGGCTGCACAACGACTACCAGCGCCGGGTCGGCGCGCCGCAGGCCGGGTTCTACGGGCTCGACCTCTACAGCATGCACCGTTCGATGCGGCATGTGATCGACTATCTGCGGCAGGTCGATCCCGCCGCCGCGCAGCGCGCCGAGCGTCGCTACGCCTGTTTCGATCGCACCAGCGACCACGACGGGCAGGCCTACGGGTTCGGCGCCGCATTCGGTGCGGGACACTCGTGTCAGGCCGAGGTGGTGCGCCAACTGGTCGACCTGCAGCGCAACGCCCCGGCGCATAGACAGGCCGGCGACGGCGAGGCCTCGTTCGACGCGTTGCGCAACGCGTGGACGGTCCGCAATGCCGAGGCCTACTACCGGGCGATGTTCGGCGATCGGGTCTCGTCGTGGAATCTGCGCGACGAACACATGGCCGACACCCTCGACGCGCTGGCCGCCCATCTGGGGCGCGACGGCACTCCCGCGCGAGTGGTGGTCTGGGCGCACAATTCCCATATCGGGGACGCCCGCGCGACGGAGATGGGAGCCGAGGGCCAGCTGTCACTGGGACAGCTCGTCCGCGAACGGCACGGAACGGACTGCCGCACAATCGGTTTCACCACGAGCCACGGCACGGTGACCGCGGCGGGCGAGTGGGAGGGCGAGGCCGAGTGCAAGGTCGTGCGCCCCGCACTGCGCAGCAGCGTCGAGGAGTTGTTGCACGACACCGGACGCGCCGGCTTCCTGATCCGCACCGATACCGCCGGCGCCGCCACCGAACTGCTGCGCGAACCCCGGCTCGAACGCGCCATCGGCGTGATCTATCAGCCGACCACCGAGCGGCACAGCCACTACTTCCACGCGCGGCCGGCCGACCGCTACGACGCGATCATCCACATCGACCGGACCACCGCCCTGCGGCCGCTGGAACCGCCGCACCGATGGACCGCCGCGAGCACACCGGACACCTTCCCCAGCGGGCTGTGATCCGCGATGGTGGGCGTTGCGCTCACCGGATCGAGGACCTTCGGCCATGTTCCCGGCCGGCGCGACGCGCGAGTCTGGGCATCGAGACACTTTCAGCAGATCGGAGCCGTGATGGGCGATTATGTGGCAAATCTGAACGATATTCGGCTCAGCGATGCCGGCCAGGTGGGCGGGAAGGGGGCCAATCTCGGTGAGATGGTCGCCGCCGAGCTCCCGGTGCCGCCGGGATTCGTGATCCTGCGATCGACCTACGAGACCGCCGTCGCCGACGGACCGCACGGGCCCGAGATCGACTCCCTGCACGCCGAGGCGCTGCGCAGCGCCGCCGCCACCGACGACGCGGGCCGCGGCGAGCTCGACCGATTGTGTGCGCGCATGCGCGAGCTGGTGCACGAGACCCGGATCGACGGGGCGATCGAGGAGGCGATCGTCGGCGCGTACCACCGCCTCGGCGACCGGGTCCGCGTCGCGGTCCGGTCCTCGGCGGTCGGCGAGGACAGCGCCGATGCCTCCTTCGCCGGAATGAACCTCTCGCGCACCAATGTTCGCGGCGACGCCGAACTTCTCGAGGCGGTCCGGCAATGCTGGGCCTCCCTGTTCACCCCGCGCGTGCTCACCTACCGCGCCCGCCGCGGCATGGACCGGCGGCCGGAGATGGCGGTGGTCGTGCAGGAGATGGTCACCGTCCGGTGCGCGGGCGTGGCGTTCACCGCCGACCCGACCACCGGCAGGCGGGACCGGATCGTCATCGACGCCGCACGCGGACAGGGTGAGGTGGTCGTCTCCGGCGCGGTCGAACCCGACACCTACGTGTTCGCCGCGGAGGGGCCGACTCTGACGGAATCACGCAGAGGCACACAACGTTTCGCGATCTTCGCCGGCGAGGACGGTGACCGCCGCGTCGACATCCCGGACGACGAATCGCATCGGCCGGTGCTGACCACCGACGAGGCCACCGCGGTCGCGCGCCTCGCGCTCGAGGTGCAGCAGCACTACGGCAGTCCGCAGGACGTCGAGTGGGCCTTCGACGACCGGCGGCTGTGGCTGGTGCAGTCGCGGCCGATCACCACACTGCCCGACGACACGCCCTCGGCCGCACCGGAACCGGCGCCTGCCGCCGTGTTGCTACAGGGCCTCCCGGCCGCTCCCGGCCGAGCCCGCGGCGCGGTGCGCATCCTGCACTCACCCGCCGAGGGATCGGCATTGCGCGACGGCGAGGTCCTGGTCGCGCCGATGACGAATCCGGACTGGCTGCCGACGATTTCGCGGGCGGCGGCCTTGGTCACCGACAGCGGCGGGATGACCTGTCACGCGGCGATCGTTGCCCGCGAGCTGGGCATCCCCTGCATCGTCGGCGCGCGGACCGCCACCACCTCCCTGCACGACGGGCAGCGCATCGTCGTGGACGCCAGGGCCGGCCGGATTCGCGCGGACAGTCCCGCCGAACAGGCCGGGGCGGGCGCGGCGGTCTCCGCGCCGGCCACCGCGCCGGCGGCGGTGTCGGTGACCGAGACCACCGGGACGAAAATCTATGTCAATCTCGCCCTGCCCGACATCGCCGAGCGCGTCGCGGATTCCGATGTCGACGGCGTCGGCCTGCTGCGCGCGGAAACCCTGTTGACGCGCGCGCTGGGCGGCCGCCATCCCCGCGCGGTGATCGCCGCCGGCGACGAGAACGGATTCGTCGCCGCCCTGGCCGAATCCCTGCGCCGCATCGCCGTGGCCTTCGCCCCGCGGCCGGTCGTCTACCGCGCAACCGATTTGCGCAGCAACGAATTCCGCACACTCACCGGCGGTGAGGGGTTCGAGCCGAACGAACGCAACCCGATGATCGGGTATCGCGGCTGCTACCGCTACATCCACGAACCGGACGTGTTCCGGCTCGAACTGGCGGCACTGGCCCGCGTGCGCGAATACACCCCGAATCTGCATCTGATGATTCCGTTCGTGCGCACCCGCTGGGAGCTGGCCGCCTGCCTGGAACTGGTGGACGCGTCGCCGCTGGGCCACGACCGGGGTATGCACCGGTGGATCATGGCGGAGGTGCCGTCGGTGGTGCACTGGCTGCCCGAGTACGTGCGGCTCGGGATCGACGGGGTGTCGATCGGGAGCAACGATCTCACCCAGCTGATCCTCGGTGTGGATCGCGATTCCGAGGAGTGCGCCGAACTGTTCGACGAATCGGATCCGGCTGTCCTGCATGCCATCCGGCGCATCGTGACCTCCGCGCGCGAGCTGGGCATCACGTCGTCGCTGTGCGGGCAGGCCCCGTCCACCCGGCCCGAGTTCGCCGAACATCTCGTCGCGGCGGGGATCACCTCGATTTCGGTCGCCCCGGACGCGGTCCGCAACGCCCGCCGCACGGTGGCCGCCGCCGAGCGCCGGCTACTGCTCGAGCGGTGCGTGCTCGGCGGCGAGGGCGGGCAGCCGTGATGCCCGCGCCGCGGACCATGGTCGCGGCACCTCGGGACCAACGGCCCCTCCGCCGCGCGCGGCCCGAACCTACCGTCGACGTATGAACACAGTGCCCTCACGCGACGTCGTCGAGACAGCGGTCCGGATGGCCGGCCGTGCGCCGTCGCTGCACAACAGCCAGCCGTGGCGGTGGACGTTCGACGGTGCGCAGCTGCGGCTGTTCAGCGTGCACGAGCGCATGCTGCCGACCACCGACAGCACCGGCCGACAGCTGGTGATCAGCTGCGGCATCGTGCTCGACCACCTGCGTGCGGCGATGGCCGCCCACGGGTGGCGCACGATGGTGGCTACCTTCCCGAATCCCAACGACCGCACCCACCTCGCCGATGTGCGCTTCGAGCCCTCGCCGTACATCACCGACGGTGACCGCGAACGCGCCGACGCCATGGCACGCCGGTACACCGACCGGCTCCCGTTCGACGAACCGGAGGGCTGGGAGCCGTTCGAGACCGTCCTGCGCACGCTGTTCGATCCCGAGGACACCATCGTCGACGTCCTGCCCGACGACAGTCGGCCCGAACTGGCCCGGGCGTCGGAGCTGACCGCCTCGGTGCGCCGCTACGATGCCGACTATCACGCCGAATTACATTGGTGGACAGGGCATGTGGTGGCCGACACCGGAGTCCCCCGCGAAGCGTTGGTGAGCGAGGAGGAACGCGGACGCGTCGACGTCGGGCGGAGGTTGCCCACCGTCACCGGCGAACCGCGCCGCACCGAGGTGCGCGCCGACCGCTCGAAGATCCTCGTGCTGTCGACCTACGGCGACAGCCCCGCCGAATGGCTGGCCTGCGGCCGCGTGCTGTCCACCGTTCTGCTCGAATGCACCCTGGCCGGCTACGCCACCTGTCCGCTCACCCATCTCACGGAGGTTCCACGCAGCCGCAATGTCGTCACGCGGCTGATCGACCGGAATGCGTTCCCCCAGGTGCTGATTCGCGTCGGGCGGGCTCCGGAGAACCAACCGCACCCGGAACCCACGCCGCGCCTGCCGCTGCACGAGATCCTGCGCGTCGCCGACGGCGCCGGCTGACCGATGGCCCCGGTGCGGCGCTACCGGGCGCGAAAACGTCGGGCGGAGTAGATCGCCGCACCGATCACCAGCACGACCACTCCCGAGACCACCGATGTGAGCGGGAGCGTGCAGGCCAGCACCGCGCAGCCGGCGGCGCCGACCACCGGAACCACCCGCGGCGGTCTGCCTTCCGCCGGGGTCAGCGTCCAGGCCGAGGCGTTCGCGACGGCGTAGTACCCGAGCACGGCGAAGGACGAGAACCCGATCGCGCCGCGGATATCGGCGGTCGCGGCGATCACCGCCACGACCGCACCGATCACCAGTTCGGCTCGATGCGGGACGGCGAAACGCGGATGCACCGCGGCCAGCCGTTGCGGCAGATGCCCATCCCGGGCCATGGCGAAGGTGGTGCGCGAAACCCCGAGGATCAATGCCAGCAGTGAGCCGAGCGCGGCCACGGCCGCCCCGGCGCGCACCACGGGCACCAGCTCGGGCCGGCCCGCCACGCGCACCGTATCGGCCAGCGGCGCTGTGGCCGAAGCCAATTCGTGCGGGCCGAGCACCAGCAGCGCCGCGACGGCGACGACCGCGTACACGACCAGGGTGACACCGAGCGCCAGCGGGATCGCCCGCGGAATGATGCGCGCGGGGTCGCGGACCTCGGCACCGAGGGTGGCGATGCGGGCGTAGCCGGCGAACGCGAAGAACAACAGTCCGGCGGCCTGCAGAATCCCCCGAACCGACGTGTCGGAGCCGATCGCCAGCCGGCCGGCGTCGGCGGCGGAGCCGGCGCAGGCCGCGACGACGACCGCGGCCAGCACGGCCAGCACCAGCGCGACGACGATCCGGGTCAGCAGCGCCGACTTCTGCACGCCCCGGTAGTTCACCGCGGTGAGCGCGACCACCGCCGCGACGGCCACCGCGTGCGCGTGATCGGGCCAGGCGTAGGCACCGGCCGTGAGGGCCATCGCCGCACACGAGGCGGTCTTGCCGACGACGAAGCCCCACCCGGCGAGATACCCCCAGAACTCCCCCAGGCGTTCCCGGCCGTAGACGTAGGTTCCGCCGGAGGCGGGATAGCGCGCGGCCAGCCGGGCCGAGGAGGTGGCGTTGCAGTAGGCGACGACGGCCGCGACCGCCAGGCCGATCAGCAATCCCGATCCGGCCGCCGCGGCGGCCGGGCCGAGCGCGGCGAAGATGCCAGCCCCGATCATCGAACCGAGCCCGATCACCACCGCGTCGCCGAGACCGAGCCGGCGGCTCAGATCGGCCGGCGCCTCGAGATTCATGCCCCGAAGATAACGGGTCGCGCCCGCGGACGAAGAGTCCTTGGTCCCGGGCAGCGGCCATCGAACGGAGGCTTCGGTCATCGAAAGGGAATCGGCGCGGGAGAACGGTCGGCACCGCGGCGCCGGGTGACTAGTCTCGGGGGCACAGGCACGGCCGGCGCACACCGAGCCCGGAAGCTTCGATTCGTCAGCGCGAACAGTGTGGTGGAGAGCCAGGAAGTACCAGTGGACGAGCGATCGGGGGGCCGGCTGGAGGCGGCGGTGGCCGCGATCGGCCGCCCGCGCCGCGCCGACGATTGGGGATACCAAGTCTGTGTGGCATGCCGCGACGTGCTGGTGGGGGTCGATTCGGCCGCGGTCGCACTGCATTCCGCCGGCGCGGTCGTCGAGGTGATCGGTTGCAGCGATGCGGTCGCCGAACAGATCGAGGACGTCCAGATGGTGCTCGGCGAAGGTCCCGGTTTCACGGCGTTCATCACCGGGCACACGGTGCGCGCGAGTGCGGGGACGCGAGATTTCGAGCGGTGGCCCATGTATGCGAACGAGGTGGCCCGGCTCGGTTTGTGCGCGGTCGTCGCATTACCTCTGCGGGTCGGCGGCATGCGGATCGGCGCCCTGGACCTGTATCGATGCGACCCCGGCTATGTGCCCGCGCGCGCCGAGATCGACGCGGCGTTGCTCGCCGATCTGATCAGTTACACCCTGCTGGAAGGTCTCGTGGCGCAGGAGCCGGGAGGGGTGCCGATCGCGACCACACATCGCGACGTGAATATGGCGACCGGAATGGTCGCCGCGCGGATGGGCATCGCGCTGGACGAGGCGTTTCTGCGCCTGCGGGCGTTCGCCTTCGCGACGAACAGTCCGCTGCTCGACGTGGCGCGCAGTGTCCTGGAACGACGCGTCGATCTCGACGGAGCGAGCGAATGACCGGTGACTCCCCACCCCCGCGACAGGATCGTAAGCTTACGCCTGTGACCGAGCAGAGCGCCGCGGTGCAACGGCTGGTCCGCCCGCTGGCGCGGATCACCGCCGACCTGGTCCGCGACGCCCGCTTCGCGGACACGCTGCCGATGGTCACCCGCCTGTGCTCCGACGTGCTGAACGCGGCCGCCACGGCGGTGGTCGTCGTAGACCCGCGCCGCGTCGTCCGGGTCCTCACGGCACCCGAGGAGCACCGGGATCTGGTCCGGCTGCTCGAAGATCACACCGGCGACGGCCCGTGGAGCCGCAGTATGTCGTCGATGCGGATGGTCGCCGTCGAGAACGTCGCCGACGACGACACGTGGCCGGCCCTGTGCCGGGATGCGCCGGCCGTCGGTTACCGGGCGATCTGCGCGGCGCCCATGATGTTGGGCACCCGGCCGGTCGGCAGTCTGGCGCTGTTCTACAGCGAGCCCACGGAATTCGGCGAGGACCACTGCGCGGTGGTGCAGACGGTGGCCGATCTGACGACTCTGTCCCTGTGCCAGGACAGCGACGAGGCCCGATCGGACATGCTGGCCGGGCGCGTTCTCGCCGCCTTCGACGACCGCGTGCGGTACGAGCACGCCGTCGGCATCGCGGCCGGACGGCTGGATATCGATACCGACCGTGCCGCCGCTCTGCTCCGAGCACACGCCCGCCGGCACGAGATGGCCCTGACGACGCTGTCGCGCAGCATCACGAACGGGACCTTCGATTGGTCCGTTCTGGACCCGTCGCTCCGAGACTTCTGATCGTCCGAGTGCGTGGTCGCCGAGCGGACGCCGTCAGGCCGCGGTGAGAGCGTCGATGGCGCCGCGGAGTTTCGCTGCGGCCTCGGTCGCGATCGGTTGCAGTTCGGCTTCGCCGGTGACCTGCACCATGACCTCGGGATCCATCGCTTCGACGATGACGGCGCCCGCGTCGTCGGGGTCACGTCGCACGATCACGTTGCAGGGCAACAACAATCCGATGCGGCGGTCGACGCCGACCGCGCGATGTGCCAGCGGCGGGTTGCACGCCCCGAGGATGAGATAGTCCTCCATGTCCTCGCCGAGTTTGGCCTTCAGGGTCGCGGCCATATCGATCTCGGTCAGCACTCCGAAACCCTGCTCGGCCAGTGCGGCCCGCGTCCGTTCCACGGCGTCGTCGAAGCGGTCGGTGTGCAGTGTGGTGGAAATCGCCAGATTCATGGTCGCCCACTTTCCTTTCGATGGTGGGGTCAGGTTCGTGAGACGGCGCAGCCGGCGGTGGCCGGCAGGCCCAGCCGCCGCAGCAGCAGGGTCGCCGGGCACCAGCCCGCCACGCCGTACAGCAGCAGATTCGCGCCGACGAGCCCGGTGAGAACGAGCCACCAGCCCGACCATGCCGCGGCCGCGACCACACTGATCAGCACGATGGTGCCGGCCAGCAGCGGTACGACGCGGGCGATGGACCAGCCTTGGTGGCGAGGTAGGTTCGGCATGCGTTCACTTCCGGATCGGTTGGGCGCCTTCGCGTTTCAGGCGAGGGCGAGAAACAGTTTCTCGAGTTCGGCTTCGCTCATCGGTTCGGCGCCGTCGGCGCTCTCGCCGGTGAGGCATTCGCGCAGGCCGGTCGCGACGATCTTGAATCCGGCCCGGTCCAGGGCCCGCGATACCGCCGCGAGCTGGGTGACGACGTCCTTGCAGTCGCGTCCCTGCTCGATCATGGCGATCACACCGCCCAGTTGCCCCTGGGCGCGGCGCAACCGGTTGAGTACCTGTGCGATCGTTTCCTCGTTGCCGACCATGGCTAGTCCGTCCTCTCGTCGCCTACCCCTCCAGCATACCCCTGGGGGTATGCTGGAGGGTTGTGGTGTCAGTCATGCGCGAAGCTGATCGACGGCAGTATCCGGCGCAACCATCGTGGTGATGCCCAGGCGCGATGCCCGGTCAGCCGCAACAGGACCGGCAGCAACACCAGTCGCACCGCGGCGGCGTCCAGCAGCACGGCCACACCGAGGATGATGCCCATCTCCTTCGGCGGCAGCGGATCGGCCAGCGAGAAGGTGAAGAACACCGCCACCATGACCGCCGCGGCGGCGAAGATCACCCGGCCCGAATGGGCCAGTCCGTCCACCAGGGCGTGACTCGGATCGCCGGAGCGCTCGTAGTGCTCCTTCGCCGTCGCCAGCAGGAATACCGTGTAGTCCATCGCGATGGCGAAGATCATCGCGAAGAAGAACACCGGGCCCCAGCCGTCGAGGAATCCCTGCGGGGTGAAACCGAGCAGTCCCGCGCCGTGCCCGTCCTGGAAGATCAGTTTCGCCACTCCGAACGCCGCCGCGGTCGACAGCAGACTCACCACCGTCCCCAGCGCCGCGATCAGCGGAGCCTGCAACGCCACCAGCAGCAGGGCGAAGCCGAGCACCAGGATGATTCCCACGATGATCGGGAAGTAGTGGTTCAGGGCGTGTTGCAGATCCAGATTCTCCGCGGGCGCACCGCCGACCAGCGCTCCGGCCGGTAGCCGGTCTCGCAGGTGATCGAGGATCGTGCTCATCCGCGCGTCGGACGGGTCGACGTTCGGCAGCGCCTGCATCATCGCCAGCCCGCTGCCGTCGCGGGCGAGTTGCGGCGGGGTGACCATCGCGATGCCCTCGACCGACGAGGCGGCATCGGCCACCGCGCCGGATTCCGTTGCGGGCGCGATGATCTGCAACATCCCGGGAGCACCTTCGCCCATCTGCGCCTGCACCAGTTCGTAACCCTGACGAACCGGCGCGTCCGAGGGCACGACCTGGATCGACGGCATCGCGACCTTCAATCCGGTCACCGGGATCGCCAGCGCGACCAGGACCAGCAGTGCGGCGATCGCGAACGGCCACGGACGGTCGTGCAGAATCCGGCCCCAAGCCGCGAACCGCGGTGAGCGGTGATGCTGGCGGCCGATCCGAGGCAGCGACCCGGCATTGATCCGGTTGCCCAGCGCTCCCAGCGCCGCGGGCAACAGGGTCAGCGTCGCCAGCAGCACGAACGCCACGGCGAACATGATCCCGACGGCCATCGTCCGCACCGCGGGAGCCGGCACGATCAGCACGGCGGACAAGCTCACCAGCACCGTGAGCCCGGACAGCACCACGGCCTTGCCCGCCGTGCTCATGGTCTCGGCGACCGCCGCGCGTGGATCGGAACTCGCCGCGAGCGCGCCGCGGAAACGGGCGACGATGAACAGGGCGTAGTCGATTCCCAGCGCCAGGGCGAACATCATCGCGAAGTTCATGGCCCACACCGAAATCGGCGTCACGTGGTTGAGCAGCACCAGCCCACCGGCCGAGGCGATCAAGCCGGCCAGGGTGAGCAGCAACGGCAGTCCGGCCGCCACCAGCGATCCGAAGGCGACCACCATGATGGCGAGGGTCACCGGCCAGGAGAACATCTCGGCCTTCAGCATCGCATCGTGATTGGCCTTGTTGAAGTCGCTCCACAGCGCCGACGCGCCGGTGGGATAGACCTCGATTCCGTTGCCGGACAACGCCGTCAGCGCCTCCTTGTGGGCATCGACCGCCTTCACCATGTCATCGGTCGAGGCCGCGGCGCCGGCGATGAGGATGCCGGTGTGCCCGTCGGGGCTGATCGACATCCCCGGCTGGGGCGCCACCACCTCGCCGAATCGGGAATCCCCGGCGAAGATCGCGGTCATCCGGCCGAGCACCGATTGCACGTCGGGACTCTCGACGGTCCGGGTGTCGGAGTGCACCACGACCTGCACCGCCGCCGACGAATTGCCGCCGAAGTGCTGTTGCGCCAGCTCGCGCACCCGCACCGAATCCGACCCGTTCGCCTGCCAGCCGGCGCCCGCGAGGGAATTGAACACGCTCGGCGCCGCGGCGCCGAGCGCCACCAGCACCAGCAGCCACACCCCGAACACGATCCGGGTGTGGCCGGCCATGGCGGCCCCCAGTCTGCCCAGCATCCCGCCGGGGCCCCGCGTGGTGGCCGCCGGCGGTGACACAACCTGCGATTCGGTCATCACGCCTCCCTTCGATACCCCAGGGGGTATATTTCGTATAGCGGCCAACATACCCCAGGGGGTATACAGGACGCAAAGGTGCGCTCGACCACACGCGGGTACACCGGCCATGGATGCGAAAGGAGACGACATGACGGATATAGCCCTGTACGTGGACCCGGTCTGCCCGTTCAGCTGGGTGACCGCCCGCTGGCTGCAGACGGCGGCCGCGGACGCCGGTGCTCGCGTCACCCTGCGGCAGATGAGTCTCGCCGTCCTCAACGAGGGGCACGAGGTAGACGCCGATCACCGCCCGATGCTCGAGCGATCCCGGCGGATCGGGCGGGTCTTCGCTGCCGCGACGCGACTGTACGGCGTCGAGGGGTTCACCCGGCTGTATCGCGAGTTCGGCACCGTGGCGCACACGCGCCGGGAATCGATCACCGACGAGACGATGCGAACCCTGCTCACCCGCGCCGGCATGGACCCCACCCTGGCCGCCGACGCGGAGGACATGACTCTGGACGAGTCCGTCGCCGACGCGCATCGACATAGCCAGCAGGCGCTCGGAGCCCGGAACGGGAGCCCCATCGTCGTGATCGACGGCCGCGGATTCTCCGGGCCGGTCCTGACGAAGATTCCCGACCCACAGCAGGGGAAGCAACTGTTCGAGGCGTTGGTCACACTGGCCTCCACTCCGGCGTTCGCGGCGGTGCAGAGTCCGTACTCCGGGCCGCCGGACACCACCGAACCCGCCGCCGGCGCCTGACAGCGCGGACGAACACGAGGCGGGCCGGTGACCTTCGGCCCTGTCCCGAGCGCCGGTGATGCGGTGGTATCGACGCGAAGGAGCGTGACCATGAACTTCGCGAGCACCGCGCCGGACGCTCGGGACGGCACCGCACGCCGCACCGAATCCGACGACCAGGGCCCCCGGTACGACCTGCCCATTGTCGACATCCGGCTCGGTGACCGAGTCCCCAGCATGTTCGGCGAGTACGCGCGGCGGCGCATCGGCGACGCCGCGCGCAATGCACCGTCACCGGTGGCGTCGATCCGAGTCCGCCTGGCCGACCACCGCGAGTCGGCGCTGGCGAATCCGTTCGTGGCACAGGCGGACATCGTCGCCGCGCGCCCGTTGCGAGTGCAGGTGACGGGTGCGACGGCGCGCGTCGCGGTGGATCTGCTGCAGACGCGGACACGCGCTCGGCTGCGCATGCCGATCGGCGGTGCAGCGGCACCGCGGCAGCGATGTGAACCACCGGCCGCCACACTGCTCTACCTCCGCCCGGTCGCGCAACGGAAGATCGTGCGCACCAAGTGTTTTCATCTGCTCGACCGCACCGCGGCGGAGGCCGCGGCCGATATGGCGCTGATGGATTACGACTTCTGGCTGTTCATCGAATCCGGCGCGAATACCGAGAGCGTGCTCGCGCGTACCACCAGCGGTCACTATCGGTTGACCCGGCTCGACGAGCGCGCGGTGCCCGCCGACGCGGCGAATCTGCCGCTCACCGTCGACGAGGCCCCGGCCCCCGTTCTGGACCGTGCGGAGGCCCTGACCCGGCTGCAGCTGAGCGGTTCACCGTTCCTCTTCTACCGTGATCGCGAACTCGACCGCGGCTGCGTGTTTTATCACCGCTACGACGGTCACTACGGATTCATCACCTCGCGGCGATGATCCGCGAAGGCCTCGCAGTGGTGGACCTTCGCCCCTACCGGCACCGCCCGCGCGGTGGTGGCATGGACAGACCGGATGCTCAGCTCCCGAGAGGTACCGCATCGTGATACCGCCCGACCGCACCGACGACGGCGCACCCGCCTCCACGGTCGCCCTCGACCGTGCCGAGGCGATGCGGCTGCTGGCCGGAATCGCTTACGGCCGAGTTGTTTTCACCCGCGACGCATTGCCGGCCATTCGCCCGGTCAACCATTTCGTCGAAGCCGACGGGCGCGTCGTGGTACGGACCCGGCTCACGTCCCGGCTCACCTCGGCGATCCGCGCGGATGCCGGCGTGGTCGTCGCCTACGAAGCCGACGAGATCGACCCCGGCACCCACACCGGCTGGTCGGTCGTGGTGACCGGTCTGGCGCGCCCGGTCGCCGATCCGCACCGCGTCGCGCGATACGAGCGACTGCTGCGCCCGTGGATCGCGGCGACCATGGATACGGTCGTCGAGATCGAACCCACCATCGTGACCGGTATCCGTCTCGTCGGCGCACCGGATATCCCCGGACCGCCGGCGCCACCGACCCTCTCGCCGAAAGCCGACAACCATGACCTATCACGATGATCCGTTCGCGCCCGCTCTGAACACCGCCCACACGTGGTTGCGAACCGTCGCCGACCGGCTGGCCACCGAGGACCGCACCTTCGCGTTGCGTGCGCTGCGCGCCTGGCTGCATACCGTGCGTGACCGCCTCGACGTTCCCGTGGCCGCGCATTTCAGCGCTCAACTGCCCGAATTGCTGCGCGGCATCTTCTACGAGGGCTGGGTGCCCGCCCATGTGCCGGTGCACCACGACGTCACCTCCTTCGTCGAGGCCTTCGCCCGGGAGGCGGGCGTGTCCGCCGACGAGGCGGTGGCGTTGATCGGCGCGGTGACGATCGCGCTGTCCGATGTGTTCTCCCCGGGACACCTCGACCACGTCCTCGCGGTGGTGCCGGAGCCGCTGCGCGCGGTGATGCTCGGCAGCGAACTCAACGGGACGGCCGCGACGGTCCCCGGCGACGCGTAGGTCCAGCAACCAGGAAAGGGACTTTCGTCCATGCCGAGGCACCGATCCGGACGATTATGGTGAGTACATTCATCGCTACTCCGATTGGACGCACTCGCCATGATCAAGGTGTTCCTGGTCGACGACCACGAAATCGTCCGTCGCGGGCTGAGCGATCTGCTCGACGGCGACCCGGAGTTGTCGGTCGTCGGCGAGGCGGGTTCGGTATCCCAGGCCCTCGCTCGCATCCCCGCGCTGCGCCCCGATGTCGCGGTGCTCGATGTCCGCCTGCCCGACGGAAACGGCATAGAACTGTGCCGGGAGCTGCTGTCCAAGGTCGACGGCCTGCGCTGCCTGATCCTCACCTCCTTCACCGACGAGCACGCGATGCTCGACGCGATTCTGGCCGGTGCCAGCGGTTATGTGGTCAAGGACATCAAAGGCATGGAGCTGGCCCGTGCCGTGAAGGACGTCGGCGCCGGTAAATCACTGCTGGACAACCGCGCCGCCGCCGCACTGATGGAGCAGTTGCGCCACGGCACCGAGCCCGACGGTCCGCTGGCGACGCTGACCGAGCAGGAACGCAAACTGCTCGATCTGCTCGGCGAGGGCCTCACCAATCGCGAGATCGCCGACCGCATGTTCCTCGCAGAGAAGACCGTCAAGAACTACGTCTCGCGGCTGCTGGCCAAACTCGGCATGCAGCGCCGCACCCAGGCGGCCGTCTACGCCACCAAACTGCATTCGAGGACTCCGGCGGAGTAGCCCGGCGCGCCGGTGACCATCGGCCCCACTTGCCGGGATCAACGCCCGTATTCGGATCGCCTCGTGGTTGTGAGACTGAACACCATGACCACGGCAAAGCACTCGACAATCGTCGACACGCCCGACGACCGGACGGTCGCGGCAGTGGTCGAGCTGGCGCAGCGAGCACCCTCGGTCCACAACACTCAACCCTGGCGCTGGACATTCGACCGGCATCGGCTGCTCCTGTACTCCGATCCCGATCGCGTCCTGCCCGGCGCCGATCCGCACGGCCGCGAGCAGGTGATCAGCTGCGGCACGGTGCTACACCACGCCCGGACGGCGCTCGCCGCCCGCGACTGGCATACCGATATCCTGCGGATGCCCGATCCGCAGCGGCCGGACCTCATGGCGATCCTGGACTTCCGTCCCTGGTCCGATCCACCGAACGGAATCCCGCACCGCGCGGCGGCCATCACCCACCGATACACCGACCGGCTGCCGATGGACGCGCCGAGGCACTGGGAGCACATGGCGCCGAGGCTGCGCGGTCTCGTCACCCCGCACGGGCTCGATTTCCACGAATTCGCCGACGACATCCGTGCCCGGGTGGCCGCGATCTCGCGCGCCGCCTCGGAGGCTCGCCGCGACGACTGGATGTATCAGGACGAATTACATTGGTGGGCAGGAAATTTCGAGGCATCCGAGGGTGTTCCGGCCAGCGGTCTGATCTCCGACGCCGAACTCGCGCGAGTCGATGTGGCCCGAGCGTTCCCCGCGGGCCCGCATTCGGAGCGCCGGCCCGGTCGTCTCGATCACGCCCGGCTCGTCGCGATCAGCTCTCCGGAGGATTCGCGAGAGTACTGGCTCCGAGCCGGCGAGGCGCTGTCGGCGGTGCTGCTCGAATGCACCGCCGCCGGATTGGGAACCTGCCCGGTCACCCACATCACGGAGGTGCCGGCGGGTCGCCGGGCCCTCGCCGCGCTGCTGCCCCATCAGGATTTCCCACAGGTCCTGGTCCGCATCGGCAACTCGCCGACGGACGAACCGAGCCCGCCCTCGACCCCGCGCCGCCCCGTCGACGAGGTTCTGACGATCACCGGCCGGTGACGCCACTCCGGCTGGAACCGGCGCCGGCTTCACGCTCCGATCCCGGGTGCAGGAAACGATCCATCCGGACGGCGGCGTACCCGAACACCGAGAGTCCGCTGACCACCAGCAGATCGGTGAAGCTCAGCGCCTCGGTCTCCAGCAACCGCTGCAAGAGCGGCACATACACCGCGGCGACCTGCAGCGCGAACGAGACCGCGATCGCCACCGGCAACAGCGGATTGGCCGTCGACCACGGGCGCGTGCGCGACCCCAGCGCCACACCGAGCTGGGTCACCCCCAAGGTGAAGAACGCCATCGTCTGCCAGGGCCGATCGGTGTGGTGGGCCCACACCGCCACCGCGAGCGTGACCACCGTGAGCACGAACGCGATGCGCGGAATCCGCTGCCACAGGCCCGCGCCGAGAATGCTCTGCGCGGGCGGGCGCGGCGCGCGCCGCATGATCGCCGGGTCGGCCGGTTCACCGCCGAGGGCGACCCCGGTGAGGCCGTGGGTGAGCAGATTGACCCACAGGATCTGGGCCGCCAGCAGCGGCAGCGCGAGTCCGAACAGCGGGCCGAACAGCATGACCGCGATTTCCGTCGCCCCACCGGAGAGGCCGTAGATCAGGAACCGCCGGATATTGGCGTAGACGCGACGGCCCTCTTCGACGGCGACCACCAGCGTGTCCAGGTTGTCGTCGGCCAAGACCAGGTCCGCGGCCTGCCGCGCCACCTCGGTCCCGCGCCCGCCCATCGCCACGCCGATATCGGCGCGCCGCAGCGCCGGCCCGTCGTTGACCCCGTCCCCCGTCATCGCGACGATCTGGCCGCCGGCCTGCAGCGTGGTGATGATGTCGAGTTTGCGGTCGGGTGTCGCCCGCGCGAACACCGCGGCGCTGCCCAGTTCGGCGTCGCTCGCGCCCCGCGCGTCGACGGCGGCCTCGCCCCGCGCCAGAATGCCCAGGCCGGTGGCGACGGCTGCGGCGGTGCCGGGATGATCGCCGGTGATCAGGATGGGACGGATCCCGGCGCGGCGACAGGCCGCCACCGTCGCGGCGGCCTCCTCCCGCGGCGGATCCAGAATCGCGACCAGGCCGAGCAGGTGCAGGTCGTGCTCGGGATCCTCGCCGGGGGCATCCGGAGAATCCGCCGCGGCGACCGCCAGCACTCGATACCCCTGACCGGCGAACGCGGCCGCATGGTCGAGCGCCTCGGCACGCAGCGCCGGGCCGGCATCGACCAGTGCCTCGCGCACAACGGCTTCCGGTGCGCCCTTGCACACGGTGCGGTAGGTCCCGTCCGGTAGGCGGTGCACGGTCGTCATGCGCTTGCGATCGCTGTCGAACGGCAGTTCCGAGACGCGCGGCGATCGACTTCGCAACTCCCGCTCATCGATGCCGGCATCGGTTGCGGCACAGAGCAATGCGGCTTCGGTCGGGTCGCCCAGCACCGCTGTCTCGTCCGTCCCGGAGGTGGGTGCGACGAACTGCGCGTCGTTGCACAACACACCGGCCGCCAGCAGTTCGACCACCGCCGGATCGTCCCGTGACAACCGCGGCGCCACCGTCCAGATATCTCCGACGACCATCCGGCCCTCGGTGAGCGTTCCCGTCTTGTCGGTCGCCAGTACGGTGACCGAACCCAGCGTCTCGACCGCGGGCAGCGTCCGGACCAGAGCGCGGTGGGCCGCCATGCGGCGCGCGCCCAGCGCCAGTCCGAGGGTGACCACCGCCGGCAGCGATTCCGGAACCGCCGCCACGGCGAGACTGATCGCGGTCACCAGCATCAGTTCCAGCGGTTGATGACGAACCATTCCCAGCGCGAACACCACCACGCACAGCACGACCGTGACCGCCGCCAGCAGGCGCCCGATGTCGACCAGACGCCGTTGCAGCGGTGTCGGACCGGTCCGGCGGTCCAGCAGTCCGGCGATGCGGCCGGTGGCGCTGGCGGCACCGATCGCGGTGACCACCGCGGTGCCCCGGCCCTTGACGACGACGGTGCCGGCCGACAGGTCGTGGTCTCCGTCCACGGATTTGTCGACCGGCAGCGATTCCCCGGTCAACGCCGACTCGTCGACCATCAAGGCGGCGGCCTCGACGACCGTCGCGTCCGCGGCGACGATGTCCCCCTCCCCGAGCACGACGACATCGCCCACCACCACCTCGGCCGCCGGTATCCGCCGTTGCTCGCGATCACGGATCACCCGTGCCGTCGGCGCGGTCAGTTGCTCCAGCGCCGAGATGGCTTGCTGGGCACGGATCTCCTGGCCGACGCCGACCGCGGTGTTGACCACGATGACCAGCGCGATGACCGCCGTATCGGTCCAGTCCCCGGTCGCCACCGTGAGGGCCACGGCGACCAGCAGCACCAGGATCAGCGGGTCCCGCAACTGCCGCAGTACCCGTCGCCACCACGGCGCCGGCGGCCGCCGCGGCACGGTGTTGGCGCCGTCGCGAGCCCGCCGCCGAGCCGCTTCGGCCGACGACAGGCCCTCCGGCAGTGTCCGCGTCACGTAGGAACCGGTCATCGTGCGACACCTTTCCGGCCGGATCTGTCGTAGGAGGTCGGCATAGTTCGACGGTCCACCTCGCGGTCCTGGCCGGCCAGGGCCTTTCGGCGGCCGTCGAAACGACCTTCGTCGCAGCGGCTTCCACCCGTCGACCGGCGGATATCTGTCGCGGCACACGCGGGGGCGGTAGGCTTTGCGCAAGCGTAAACACCGACGTTTCGCGTTACTCGGACAGTGGGAACGGACTGACGACAATGCCCGATGATCAGCGAGCCGGTACCTATTCGGTGCGCGACACCCTCTCGCAACTGCGGTTGCGCGAACTGCTCGCCGAGGTGCGCGATCGGGTCGACGAGATCATGGACTCCCGAGACCGGATGGACGGTCTGGTCGAGGCCATGTTGTCGGTCACCGCGGGACTCGACCTGGCCGAAACGCTGCGCACCATCGTGCACGCCGCGATCAATCTGGTCGACGCGCAGTACGGTGCGCTGGGGGTGCGCGGCCACGACGAACACCTGCAGCAGTTCATCTACGAGGGCATCGACGAACCGACCCGCAAGCGCATCGGCGATCTGCCCGAGGGCCACGGCGTGCTGGGCATGCTGTTCACCCAGCCCAAACCGATCCGGCTCGAAGACCTCGCGAAGCACCCGTCGTCGGTCGGATTCCCCGCCCACCACCCGCCGATGCGCACGTTCCTCGGGGTTCCGGTGCACATCCGCAACGAGATCTTCGGCAATCTGTATCTCACCGAGAAGGCCGGCGGTCAGCAGTTCACCGAGGACGACGAGCTGATCGTGCAGGCGCTCGCCGCCGCCGCGGGCATCGCCATCGAGAACGCCCGGCTGTACGAGGCCGCCCGCAACCGGCAGGCCTGGATCGAGGCCACCCGCGATCTGACCACGGAATTCCTCGCCGCCGACGAGCCCGGCCGGGTGCTGGCACATCTGGTCGACCATGTGCGGGTCCTCACCGGATCGGAGTGGGTGCTGCTCGCCACGGTTACCGACCCGGACGTGCCGGCGGAGGAGATCACCGAGTTGGTCGTCGAGCAGGCCGCGGGCGAACGAGCCGACGTCGCCGGACATTCCCTCGACGTCACCGGCACCATCGGGAGGGCCTTCGCGGACCGCAAACCGCTGCGCTTCGACGATGTGAGCGACCTCGACTTCGCCGCGCTGTTCCCCACCGGCGGGCCGGTGCTGCTGGTCCCGCTGCATACCCGCGACGCCCCGCAGGGCATCCTCATCGCGGTCCGCGCGAAGGACACCGCACCCTACGACGACGAGATGCTGGAATTGACCGCCGCCTTCGCCGATCAGGCGGCGCTGGCCATGCAGCTGGCCGCCACGCAGCAGCGATTGCGCGAACTCGACGTGCTCACCGACCGCGATCGGATCGCCCGGGATCTGCACGATCACGTCATCCAGAGGTTGTTCGCGATCGGTCTGTCGCTGCAGGGCGCGGTGCCCCGCACCCGCGTTCCCGAGGTCAAGGTCCGGCTCACCGAAGCGATCGACGGATTGCAGGATGTGGTCCAGGAGATTCGCACCTCCATCTTCGATCTGCACGGCGGCACCAGCACGCGCTTGCGCCAGCGCCTCGAGGAGGCGATCCGCCAGCAGTGCGGCGACACCCCGATCCGCAGCTCGCTGCGGGTGGCCGGACCGCTCTCGGTGGTGAGTTCGCAGCTGGCCGATCACGCGGAAGCCGTTGTGCGCGAAGCGGTCAGCAACGCGGTCCGCTACGCCGGCGCCGCGATGCTGGAGGTCGTGATCGGTGTCGGCGACGACTTGACGATCACCGTCACCGACGACGGTTGCGGCATCGGCGACAACATCACCCCCAGCGGCCTGACCAACCTCGCCGAGCGCGCGCGTTCGCTCGGCGGCACCTTCCGCACCGAGCCCGGCGCGGCGGGCTCGCAACGACCGGGTACCCGCCTGGAGTGGTCGGCTCCGCTGAGCTGACCACCCGGGCGACTGCTACCGAACCCGCTGTCACGCGGTCTTTCCGGCCGGTTGGCGGACCACGGTGATCGGACATTCCACCGAATGCGCCAAGGCCGCGCTGGTGGAGCCGAGGAGCATTCCGGTGAATCCGCCGCGGCCGTGGCTGCCGACGACCACCAGCTGTGCGTTCTCCGACGCATCGAGCAGGGAGCGCACCGGCCGGTCGAGCACCATTTCGCGGCGCACCTTCACATCCGGATACCGTTCGGAGTATCCGGCCAGGGTCTCGGCCAGCACCGCGTCCTCGGATTCCCGGATCGCGTCCCAGCCGACGATCGCCGGATCGAGGCCGCTGCTGCGGTCGCTCCACGCGTGCAGCACCACCAGCCCCACGTTGCGCCGCGACGCCTCCTCGAAGGCGAGTTCGAGTGCCGGCACGCTGTTCGCTGTGCCGTCGACGCCGACGAGAATCGGCTTCACCGCCGTGACGGCATCCGTCGCCGAGATCGAATGCACCACGGTCACCGGGCAATTCGCGTGCCGGATGAGCGCGGAGGACACCGACCCCAGCAGGCCGCGCCGGATGGCGCCCAGGCCGCGGCTACCCACCACGATCCCCTGCGCCTGATCGGACTGTGCGATCAGATGTCCGATGATCGCGTCGGTGGTGATCTCGGTGGTAATCACCGGCGCACGGTCCGGTGTCGCGGCACGGGCGATGCGGGCGGCCTCGACGAGGACGCGTTCGGCGTCCACGCGCAGCCAGCTCATATCGTCCTCGGTGAGGATCGGTGCGGGACCCAGCCCGCCCGCGACCGAGATCGACGTGACCAGATGCAGGCGGCAGTCGCGCACCGCGGCGTCGGCGGCGGCCCAGGCGGCCGCGTGGTAACCGACGGCGGAGCCGTCGACCGCGGCGACGATCGGCGGATCGGTGTGCCGCTGCGGTACGGCGGAGTGCTCGGTCATGATGTTCTCCTCGTGAATCGGGTTTTACGGAGTTCCGATGGGGCGGCTGATCTGTCGCCATTCGCGGGCCCAGCCGGCACGATGCCGGATACCGAATGCCCAGGCCGTCAGCCATACCAATGCCGCTGTGGCGAAACAGATTTCGACGAAGGTGGCCATTCCCAGCCCGACCCCGCGCATCGCGGCGGTGTCGGCGGGCAGCGGCGCGGCGGTCGGGCGCCCGTCGGGCCCCAGCCACAGGGTCAGCTGCTGCCCGGGATGCGCGGATGCCGCCACCATGGTCGTGGCGTCGCCGGAACGACCCTCGTGCGTCCACCGCACCGTGGCCTCGTATCGATCGGCGGAGACGTCCGTCGATGTCGCCGTCGTGCGAACCGGATCGGTGACGATCATGGCGGCGACCGCCGTCTTCGCCGCATTCTCCTCGCGGATCTGCACGGCGGCATCGGTGTAGCGGGCGGTGCCCATCGCCGCGCAGATCGGCACCGCGGCGAGAACCGCCACGACGGCCAGGATCCGGATGACGGCCTCGATCCGGTCCGACGGCCGCATCAGCCGGTTCGCCGCCCACGGACCCGTGCGCCACGTGCGCAGTGCCAACGACGGATACCGCGTCATGTCGGTCATCTCCTCACAGCCGGGTCACGACGTCGTCGAGCGGTCGTCGCGGCGTCGGTGAGAGCGGGGAACCGGTTGCGGCCCAGCCGGTTCGGACGATCATCTGCGGATATCCGCTGTCGTCGAGAAGGTCGTTGCGCAGCTCCGCGCGCACCTCCGGGATTTCGAGTGGTTCGCTGAGCGGGCAGGTCGCCAACCCGAATGTGGTCGCGGCCAGCAGGACCGCGCTGGTCGCCTCCCCGGCGCGCAGCCGGCTCACCGTGTCGTCGCCCGCGGTGTAGAGCACGAGCATGTGATCGGCGTCGGCGATATCGCGTACCACCGCCTCCGGCAGCCGGGGATCGGCGAACGGCCGGGCCGACGCGTCGGTCGCGGCGACCGCACTGCGGGCCGGAACGCCCTCGGGGGCCGCGTGATGGCCGCTCCAGCGCGCCAATTCGGCGCGGTAGGAGGCGTCGGAGTTGTGTACCGCAGCGGCGCGTTCGAAGGCGTGCAGCAACCGCACCCGGTCACCGTCGGCGACCACATCGCGGACCAGCACGCCGTTCGCCGCCGCGGCGGCCGACAAGGCGCCCACGTGGATGTCGGGCACCTCCCAGGAGGTGTAGTGGCGGCGGTCGCTGCGCCGCAACGGAATCGCGCGGGAGAGGCCGACCGCCTCGGCCGTCGCCGGAGCGGGCCGGAATTCCACGGCCGCCAGGTGCTCCGGCACGGCCGGGTTCGGCACTCGGTGCACCACCGTCGCCCAGCCCAGCGCCGCGGCCGCCACCCGCAGATGATGCAGTGCCGCACCACAACTCACGATCAGATCGCGCTGGTCGGGGTCGGTCTGCCGCAATTGCCGGGTGGTGTCGGCGTAGAGCTGCACGGTGTCGTCGCCGATGCGCCACAGCCACGGCTGGCTGTTGTGCACGGAGGGGGCGCGCACCGCCAGCTCCACCGCCGTCATCAGGGTGTCGTAATCCGGATGTCTCGTCATGATCGGTCTCCTACCGCGGCAGGCAGATTCAGCACCTGACCGGACGTGGCGCCGCCGTCCACCACGAATTCCGATCCGGTGGAGAACGTCGCCTCGGCGACGACGAACCGGACCATGGCGGCGACTTCTTCGGGCTCCCCGAAACGCGCCAACGGTTGTGCGGCGGTGACGGATTCGTCCATGCCGGCGGTCATCGCCGTGCGAATCGGGCCGGGATGCACCGAGCAGACCCGGATATTCGACGGTCCCCATTCGAGCGCCGCCGCCTTGGTCAGCCCGCGCAATCCCCATTTGCTGGCCACGTAGGCGCCCACACCCGCGTACCCCATCAGGCCGGCGGTCGAGGAGATGTTGACCACCACTCCGCCGCCGGCTTCGCGCAGGCGCGGACCGGCCAGGTGCATGCCGAGCCACGAGCCGTACAGGTTCACATCCAGGACGTGGCGGAACATGGTGGGTGGCTCGGTGTCCATGCCGCCGAAATCGACGATGCCGGCGTTGTTCACCAGGACCGCCAGCGGGCCGAACGTGGCTTCGGCGTCGGCGATCACCCGCTGCCAGGCGTCCTCGTCGGCGACGTCGAGGCGGCGGAAGATCGCCCCGGCGCCCACGGCGGCCGCTGTGGCGGTGCCGTCGCGTTCGAGGAGATCGGCGATCACCACGCCGAGCCCCTCCTTGGCGAGCGCGACCGCCACGGCGGCGCCGATGCCTCGTGCGCCGCCGGTGACGATCGCACTGCGACCACTGAACGTGCCCATTGTCTGTCGCCCCTTTCACTGGTGCGGTATCGCACTCAGCATCGCGCCCCGGCAGCGGGCGGGGCATGGCCGAAAGTCACCGGAACGCCGAGTCTTCGGACAGTCGTGATCGCCGGGCCGTCGTCGTGCCGGCCGGATCCGTCGCCGTCATCGGCGGTTGGTCGCCGAATCACCCGAGTCCGGTGGACCCTCGGGACGGTAGTGCGGGACCAAAGGCCCTGGCGGCCCTTCCCCGGTGTCGGGAAAGGTCGGGGTATGGCAGGAATCACTCTCGGCGACGGCGTCGGACGCTCGCACGTATTGCTGGCCGCGTCCGCGGGTGTGGTCACGGCGAGTGTCGTCGCGCTCGGGGTCGCGCTGAGCGTCGGCCTTCCGGTGAGCGCGCCACTGGGGAGCGCACCGGCCGGGAACGGCGTAGCGGCCGGCGCTGTGGCCTTCGCACTGGTCGTGGGAATACCGATGACGATCACCGCGGGCGGCGCTCTCGCCGGTGATCGGCGCGTCGCCACGGCCGCGGTGACCAGCGGCTTGCTGCTGATCTGCTGGTTGCTCGCCGAGATGGCCGTGGTCCGCACGCTGGACTGGGCGCAGCCGCTGTATCTCGTCCTCGGCATCGTCGTCGCCGGCCTGGGACTACATATCAAAACCGAGGAGATCGCATCATGACCGGCGTATGTGCGCGGCGGATCGATCAGCGTGAAAGGAAATACCGATGAGTTCTCAGTATGCGGACGATGCGCACCACCTCGTCTCCGCCCCGATCGTGGTCGGGGTCGACGGGTCGGCCGGTGCCCGCACCGCGCTGTTGTGGGCGGCCGAGGTCGCCCGCGATCGAGGACGCGACCTGCGCATCGCCTACGGGCTCGACCTGCCGAGCGCCAGCCGGGTTTTCAACAACTACGACCTGTCCGAGCCGGCGGTACTGGAACGCCTGCGCGCCCACGGCGCCGCCCTGGTCGCCCGCGAGGTGCTCGCCGTCCGCGACACCCTGCCCGAGGTCCAGGTCAGCACGGAGGTCTCCTCCGAGCATCCGGCGCGGATGCTGTTGCGGCACAGCACTACCGGCTATCTGGTGGTCCTCGGCGCACAGGGCGCCGGCGGTTTCGGCACCCACCTCGGTTCGATTCTGCTGTCGGTCACCAGTCGTGCCGAAGGCCCGGTCGTGGTGGTGCGCACCGAGTCCGAGCAGCACCCGCGACCGCGCGAGACCGGCCCGGTGGTGGTCGGCGTCGACGGCAGCCCGCTCAGCGAGGGCGCGGTGGCGGCCGCGTTCGAGGAGGCCGCCGAGCGCGGCGCCGAACTGGTGGCCGTGCACGCGTGGAGCGATCTGACGTTCGGCTCGTTCGTCGGCGACCCGTACACCTGGTTCCCGATGTCGGATATCGAGGTGAACGAGGAAGCGATCCTCGCGGAACGACTGGCCGGCTGGCAGGAGAAGTATCCGGACGTCTCGGTGCGCCGGCACATCAGCATGGCCGAACCCGCGGCCCATCTGCAGCGGTGGAGCGAATCCGCCCAGCTCATCGTGGTCGGCAGCCACGGCCGCGGCAGCTTCCGGGGGCTGCTGCTGGGCTCGGTGTCCAATTCCCTTGTCCAGCATGCGAAATGCCCCGTCATGGTGGTGCGTTCGGCCGAGGAGAGGCAGGCACATGACAAGGACTGACCACGCGGCCGCCCGCCGCGGCGCCGCAGCCGCGGTCGGCGTCGCCTCGTTTCTGGGCGGGCTGGCCACCGGCTACCGGCTCTTCGCCCGCCGGTGGTGTCTGAACTGGGGCGCGACCGAGGAGGAGGTGCGCCGGCGCATGCCGGGCGACGACCTGCTGCTGCTTCCCGACATGCTCTCGACCCGGGCGATCACGATCGAGGCCGATCCCGCCGCGGTCTGGCCCTGGCTCGTGCAGTTCGGGCCGCAACGCGGCGGAATCTACAGCTACGACTGGATCGACCGGCTCCTCGGCGTCGACGTGCACAGCGCCCGGTCGATCCTGCCCCGGTTCCAGGACCTCGCCGTCGGTGACGTCGTCACGGTGAACTCCGGCAGCACCCCGTCCCGGGTGGCGGTGCTCGAGCCCGAGCGAACGCTGGTATTCCGCACCGACGACGGGAACTGGATCTGGGAATTCGGGCTGTATCCCTGCCCGGAGGGCACCCGCCTGGTGAGCCGCAACCGGATCGCGACTCCCGGCGCCTCGGCCGTCCTGCGGCTGTTCAACACCTTCTTCCTGGAACCCGGCAGTCTGGTGATGGAGCAGAAAATGTTGCGCGGCATCAAAGAACGCGCCGAAGCGCACCGCGTCGCCGAACCCGTCCGGATCGGGAGCGCGGCGCCGTGACCACCACCGGCACACCGGCACCACTGCCGATCGCGCCGGCGTTCCTCGCGGTCGGCCGGTGCGCGGTCATGACCGCCGGCCTGCTGGCACGCCACCGCGTCCACTACCCGGCCGAGAATGTGGGAACGTGGCTGAGTTTCGGCGACGGAACGTCGGCCTACGTCTTCCGGGAAACCGTGGTCGACCGCATCCCGTCGCCCGAACCGTGTGTGCTGCTGGTGTGTTTCCAGTTGCGGGGCGTGCGCGGACGCGGGCATGCGTGGTTCCGTCGCGAGAGCATCCTCAACACCGTGCTCTTCGCCGGATTCCCGGGGCTGATCAGCAAGTTGTGGCTGGCGCACGATCAACGCGGCGTATACCGGGGGCTCTACGAATGGGACGGGGCGGCCTCCGCCGAGGCCTATGCCCGCGCGCTGTGGCGGGTGCTCGCCCCGGTCAGTGTCCCGGGCTCGATCGATTATCGAGTGCTGCCCGGCCTGCGCCGCCGCGACCTGCCGGTGGCGGTCACGGGCCACGCCGCCGGTGGCACGGAATGGTGGCGGGTCACCGAATTCGGTTCGGCCGCAGCGTAATCGGGCTTAGCGCAGTCTGGCTCAGCGTAATCGGGCTCAGCACGATTCGAAGCACGGCGCGGCGAACCTCCGCGGACGGTGCGGCCTTCACGCCGTCAGTGTTCGTCGACGGCCGGCAGCGTGGCGCTCTCCCCCGTCGACAGCACGACGGTGCGGCCGCGGCATTCGATCGTGATCGACCGCGCCCCGTCGGTGTCGGAGGTGATGTCGATTCGCCGGGCGTCGATGCGCACGGTCAGGCGGTGGCCGTGGTAGATGATCGCGAAGGTCAGGGTGCCCAGCTCGGGTGGCCAGCACGGCGCGAAGATCAGGCGGTCGTCGCGGGTTTCGAGTCCGGTGAAGCAGCGCTGCACCAGATCGATACTGCCCGCCATAGCGCCCAGGTGAATCCCCTCGGCCGTGGTGCCGCCCTGAATATCGGCGATATCGGATTCCAGGACGCTGGCGAAGAATTCCATCGCGCGGTCCCGGTTCGCCCGGGCCAGCACCCAGGCGTGCACGACGGCACTCAGGGTCGAGCCGTGCGAGGTGCGGGCGAGGTAGTAGTCGACGGTGCGCGGGATGTCCGCACCGCCGAAATCGTAGCCGAGCCCGGCGAACAACCGTCCCAGCTCGTCGGCCGAGAACAGGTAGAACAGCATCAGGACATCGGCCTGCTTGGCCACCCGATACCGGTCGACGTCGTCGCCTTCGGCCTCGAGGATGCGGTCGAGCCGGCTCGTATCGCCGTAGCGGCGCCGGTAGTCGTCCCAGTCCAGTTCCGCCAGCCGGTCATATCCGGCGAACTGGCTGATCACCCCGTCGTGGAAGGGCACGAACATGCGATCGGCCACCTCGGCCCAGCGCTCCGATTCGACGGCCGGCACCGCGAGGCGGTCCAGCAGTTCCGACCGCACGCGCGGCGGCAGCAGTGCGACCGTGTCCAGCGCGCGCCGGATGACCCACACCGCCATGACGTTGGTGTAGGCGTTGTCGTCGATCCCCTGGTAGGGCTGCCCGGGATAGCCGGAATGAAATTCGTCGGGTCCGATGACACCGCGGATGTGATACCGGTCGTCGGCGGGGTCGTAGGTGGCGCGATCGGACCAGAATCGGGCGATCTCCACCAGCAGCTCGGCGCCGAACTCGGCGAGGAACGCCCGGTCTCCGGTCGCCTGGTAGTAGTGCCACACGTTGTAGGCCACCGCCGGACCGGCATGCTGGGCCCGCGCGCTGGCATCCGGATTCCAGTGTCCCGAACGAGGATTCAGATGCAGGCGCTGACTCTCCTCCCGTCCGTCGCTGCCGGATTGCCAGGGGAACAGGGCGCCGCGGCAGCCCTGTGCGCGGGCCGCGGCGCGTGCCTGCGGCAGGCGGCGATAGCGGTACCGCAACAGTTCTCGCGTCAGCGCCGGATCGCGCAGGCTCACCACCGGCAGGACGAACAATTCGTCCCAGAACACGTGCCCGCGATACGCCTCGCCGTGCAAGCCACGCGCCGGCACCCCGGCGTCGAGGTCGGCGGTGTGGCGGGACAGCGTCTGCGCCACATGCAGAACGTGCAGTCGCAGTGCTCGCACCGATTCCTCACTGGCGTCCAGATCGATGCGCAGGCGCCGCCACACGTGCTCCCAGGCGTCGGCGTGCGCGGCGCACAGCGCGTCGTAGCCCGGTGCCTCGTCGAGCAGGCGCAGGGCGGCTTCGTCGGGTGCGGAGATGGCGCGGTCGCGGCCGGTGAACACCGCCGCCGTCTTGTCGACGACGATGTCGCGACCGGACTCGGCGCGCACGACGAAATCGTGGCCGGCCGCGCCGTCGGTGAGCGCGGAGCCTGCCGTCTCCTGCGCTTCCGATGTCACGGTGGTCCGCGTGGCCACCGCCACGGTGACCAGCGACTGCGTGGTCCGCATCAGCGCGGACACGGTGTGGGCGTCCGGAGTATCGACGCGCAGTTCACTCAGATGCGTCCCGGACAGGTCGCGATACCGGTCGACTCCGGTGTTGCGGACCGACGTATCGATCGCCGACCGGACGGTGAGCGGCCCGCTCCAGTTCTCGGGCGTCAGGGTGGTTCGCATCGCACACGTGTGCGGAGAGTCCATCGACGCGAAACGCTGCTGAACCACCGCGGTGATCCGGCCCGCGGTGTCGCGGCAGCGTAGCCGGCGGGTGAGCAGCGCCTGGCGCATATCGAATTGCTGTGTGTAGTCGAGCAATTCGACACCATCGACATCGAACCATTCGTCGTCGGCGGCGCACCAGGTCAGCGGAAGCCAGTTCGGCAGATTCACCAGGCTCTCGTTCTCGACGTGCCGTCCGCCGATGTCGTCGCCGAGCCGGTTGTAGATTCCCGCGACATAGGTTCCGGGATAGTGGTGGGCTCCGGCGCGCGTCTCCGGCGCGGCCGCGCGGGTGACGAGGTAGCCGTTGCCCACCGCGCACAACGCTTCGCGCAGCCGCTCGGCGGCGGGATCGTAGCCGTCGTAGGTGAGCAGCCACGACCGCCCCACCGCCCAATCGCTCTCCCCGGTCAGCAATTCGGCCATCCGCTGCAGGAATTCGCCGGCGCGGGCGGGACTGTCGAGGGCGAACCGTGCCGCGGTGCGCCGATCGCCGGTGTCGCCGTGGCGAACCACGAGCGGCACCCCGGTGACCTGGATCGCGTCGAACGCGTCCTCGTCGGTCAGATCGTCCCCGAGGTACATCGGCATCACCGGCCGGTTCACCAGATCCAGCACCCAGTGCAGGGCTCGCCCCTTGTCCCAGTCCACATCGGGACGCAATTCGGTGACCTTGCGGCCGGCGGTCACACGCAATCCCTGACCGCGGGCGATGTCGTGCACGGTGGCCACGACCGTCGACACGGCGTCGGCGGCGACCTTGCGGTGATGGACTGCGACCGCGAATCGCTTCGGCTCGATCAGCACACCGGGAATCCGGCTCAGCCGCTCGGCGAGTTCGGCCGCCGCCCGCACCAGCGCCCGCTCGGCCTTCAGGCCACCCTCGTGCACGTGTTCGGTGCCGTCGGGGGCCATCAGTTCGAAGCCGTGGCTGCCGGCGTACCAGATTCCCTCGACGCCCACGCGCCTGCGTAGATCGTCGAGTCCGCGACCGCTGATCACGGCGACGGGACACCGCGCGGCCAATGTGGCCAAGGTGGCGCGCACGCCCTCGATCGGGATCGCCGCATCGGGATCGGGCACGATTTCCGAGATCGTGCCGTCGAAATCCAGCAGCACCGCGACGTGCTCGTCCTCGACGGCGTCGGCGATCGACGGCCAGCACGCCAGCGCGTCCGCGATCTCCGAGAGGCGGCGGAAACCACTGCGCACCCGGATCTCTTCGGCGTCGGCGACCACCACATCGGCTCCGGTGCACAACAGCCGGTCCGGATCTCCGCCGCGCTCGATGCCGATGACCAGCCCGAAACCGCCGCGCCGCCCGGCGCTCACCCCGGCCTCGGCATCCTCGACCACGACCGTCCGCTCGGGTTCGGCGCCCAGCCGCTGCGTGGCCAGCACCATGGTGGCCGGATCGGGCTTGCCCGGCAGCTCGAGTTCTTCGGCCACGACACCGTCCACCCGCACGGCGAACAGATCTCCCAGCCCTGCGGCGTCGAGTACCTGAGCAGCGTTGCGGCTGGCCGAGAACACCGCGGCCCGCACCCCCGCGGCGCGCAGGCGGCGCACCAGGGCCACCGTGGTGGCGAACACCGGTACGCCCGACTCGGCGATCCGGGCGAGGAACACCTCGTCCTTGCCGTTGCCGAGTCCGCAGATCGTGCCGTCGGCCGCCGTATCCGACGGCTCGCCTCGCGGCAGTGAGATCGCCCGGGAGGCAAGGAAATCCGCGACACCGTCGTAGCGCGGCTTGCCGTCGACGTAGTCCTGGTAGTCCGAGGCGGTGAACGGGTCGCAGTTCTCGCCCGGCCCGGGTGTGCGGGCGGCGAGGAAGTCGTCGAACACCTGGGTCCACGCGGCGGCGTGGATCGATGCCGTGTCGGTGACCACGCCGTCCATATCGAAGATCACCGCGTCGTAGCGACGCGCGTCTATCACCGGCCCGGCCACCGGTTTGTCAGGGTGCACTCCCCCACCCTCCGCTCCCGAGCGGGCCCCGGCAAGGTACACAAGTCCTCACCTGCACCGCCACCGGTCCCCATCCACCGGTCGGCAGCAGCGGTGACCGCCGGAGCGGTCCGGCAGTGTCTTTGGTCCCTGGCGCATCCCGGGGGCTCGCACAACCATCGAGGTATGAACCGTGCCGCCGTGCGAGCGGTCGTCCCGACGGCCACGTCCCGGACCGACGCCGCCCCCTCGATCGGCCCGCTGCCGGCGACAACGGCCGCCGCCTCGACGCCGGACCAGGTGCTGGCCGCGGTGACCACCACCGACACCGGCCTGACGAGCACCGAGGCCGCGCGCCGACGCCACCTGCTCGGCCCCAATGCTGTTCGCACGCATCGTGCTCGGCTGCTCGCCGTGGTCGCGCGGCAGTTGCGTTCGCCGCTGCTGTTGCTGCTCGGGGTCGCGGCGGTGGTGTCGTTCTTCGTCGGTGAACGTTCCGACGCGGTCGTCATCGGGATCATTCTGCTGGTATCGGTCGGGCTGGGGGCGGTGAACGAGTTTCGCGCCGAACGCGCCGCCGACGCGCTGCACGAACGAATCCGACACGGCACCACGGTGATTCGCGACGGCCGGTCGGCATCGATCGACGTGGTCGATCTCGTACCCGGCGATGTGGTGGAGATCCGGGCCGGGCAGCTGGTCCCGGCGGATGTGCGGCTGCTGTCGGCGACCGCGCTGCAGTGCGACGAATCGGTGCTGACCGGCGAATCGGACAGTGTCGAGAAATCCGTCGACCCGGTGCCGCCGCATTCGGCGGTCGCGGAGTTGTCGTGCTGCGCGCTGATGGGCACGGTCGTCGCCGCGGGGCACGGGCGTGGGGTCGTCGTCGCCACCGCAGGTGCGACGGAGTTCGGGCGGATCGCCCTCGGCCTGGGAAAACGACAGCCCGACACCGAATTTCAGATCGGGCTGCGACAGTTCTCGATGCTGCTGGTGTGGGTGGCCGCCGCCCTCACCACCGGCATCTTCGCCGTCAACCTCGTCCTGCACCGCCCGATCCTCGATGCCCTGTTGTTCTCGCTGGCGATCGCCGTCGGTATCTCACCCCAACTGCTGCCCGCGGTGGTATCCACCAGCCTCGCCGCCGGATCACGGCAACTCGCGCGATGCAAGGTACTGGTCAAGCGCATGGTGTGCATCGAGGATCTCGGCGATATCGAGGTGCTGTTCACCGACAAGACCGGCACCCTCACCGAGGGGCGCATCGAGTATCTGCGCGCGCTGGCGGCCGACGGCTCTCCCGGCGACGAGCCGGTGGTCTATGGCCTGGCCTGTACCGACGCGGTCGTCCACGACGGACGACAGGCCGGCGCCGATGCGCTCGACTCCGCACTGTGGGCGGCGCGCGTGGCCGAACACGCCGGCGCAGAGGGTTTCGTCCGCCGCGCGGTCCTGCCCTTCGACCACAACCGCCGTATGGTGTCGGTCCTCGCCGGCGCCCCGGACGGCACCACCATGATCATTGCCAAGGGCGCACCGGAGGCCGTGCTCGCGCGCTGCCGCGACGTTCCGCAGACCGCTCGCACCGCGCTCGACGCCGAGTTCGCGGCCGGCCACCGCATCGTCGCCGTCGCGACCCGCACGGCGGTCCACACCGACCGCCTCACCGCCGACGACGAGCGCGACCTCATCCTGCGCGGATTCCTCGTCTTCCTCGATCCCCCGAAAGCCGATGCGCGCGAAGCGTTGCGGCGTCTGGCCGGTCTGGGCATCACCGTGAAGGTGGTCACCGGCGACAATCCCGCGGTCGCGGTCCGGGTGTGCACCGACCTCGGCCTGGACCCCGGCCGGCCGCTCACCGGCGCGGACCTCGATCGCCTCGACGACGGCTCCTTGAGCGATCTATTGCCCGCCACAACGATTTTCGCCCGGGTCGACCCCGAACAGAAGGCGCGGATCGTCCGCCTGCAGCGGCATGCCGGCCGCGATGTCGCATTCCTCGGCGACGGAGTCAACGACGCGCTCGCCCTGCACCTCGCCGACGTCGGCGTCTCCGTCGACTCGGCGACCGATATCGCCAAGGACGCCGCGGATATCGTGCTGCTGGAAAAGGATCTGCAAGTGCTCGCCGACGGAGTGATGGCCGGACGCCGGATCTTCGCCAACACCATGAAATACGTGCTGATGGGCACGTCCAGCAATTTCGGCAATATGTTCAGCGCGGCCGGCGCCTCGGCGTTCCTGCCGTTCCTGCCGATGCTGCCGGGACAGATCCTGCTCAACAATCTGCTGTACGACACCAGCCAGCTCGCCATCCCGACCGACACCGTCGACCCGGAACAACTCGCTCGGCCGGCCCGCTGGGACATCGGCCTCATCCGGCGCTTCATGCTCGTCTTCGGCCCGATCAGTTCGCTGTTCGACTTCGCGACCTTCGCGCTGATGCTCGGTGTGTTCCATGCCGGTGCGGAGCTGTTCCACACCGGCTGGTTCGTCGAATCGCTGTGCACGCAGACGCTGGTGCTGTTCGTGATTCGCACGCGCCGCAGTCCCAGCTACCGCAGCCGGCCGAGTCTTCCGCTGCTCCTGGCGGTGCTCGCCGCGGTCGGTGTGGGTGTGGTTCTGCCGTATACGCCGGTGGCGCCCGATCTCGGCTTCACCCCTCTGCCCGCCGCGTTCTTCGGCGCGCTGAGCGCGACGGTGCTGGTCTATCTGGTTCTCGCCGAGGCCGCCAAGCGGTGGTTCTTCCGCACTCAGGCATCGGCGCCGGACCACCCGCCGCGTACCGGTCGCCGGGTCCAGCGGCGAGCCTCGCGCTTCAGCATCCGGGGTGCGCGCACGCCGATCGGCGCGATACCGCCTCGGACGGACCGCTCGAACCGGCGTCACCGGATTCGAATGCTGCTGTCGCACAACTGATTCAATGGACCGGAAGTGCGTCGCCCGGTCGATCTACTCCGGCTCCACGTGCTCGGGCACCACGAGCGTCGGGCAGTGGGCGCGATGCAGCACCGTCGCGCGTGTGGACCGCACCGCGGTTCCCACCAGGCCGCTCCAGCGATGCCGGCCCACCACGAGCAGTTGCGCGTCGCGTGCTCGTTCCAGCAGGACCTGCGCGGGCCCGCCGAACATCACCTCGGTCTCGAGCGGGACCTCCGGATACTTCCGGTGCCACGGATCCACCTGCCGGTTCAGCGCCCGCGTCTCGTCCGCGCGGAACTGCTGGAGTTCTCCGTCCAGGACGAATCCCCCGACCTCGTCGTCGCAGCAGCGGACGGCTTGCAGGCCGACGCCGCGCAGCGCCGCCTCCTCGAACGCACAGCCGACCGCGGTGCCCTGCTCGTCGACGCCGACCACCACCGGCCGCGCGTCCTCGCCGACGGTGAACAGGCTTTCCCGGTGCACGACCGCGACCGGGCACCGAGCCTGCCGCGTCACCGCCGAACTGACCGAACCCAGCAGCGCGCGCCGGACCGCGCCGCGGCCGTGGCTGCCCACCACGATCATCGGCGTGCGCGACGAGCGCTCCACGAGCGTGTCGATCACCGGATCCGCGGTCAGTTCGGTCGTGACCTCCACGCCGTCGGCCACATGCCGGGCCATGGCCGCGGCCTCCGACAGCACACCTTCACCGTTCCAGTACAACCATTCCCGGCCGCCGACGATCTCCATCGCGCTGAGCCCGGTCCGCGGCGCCGAGGCCGACGAGAGCAGGATCCGCAATCCCCAGTGGCGCACCGCCGCTTCGGCCGCCGCCCACCGCACCGCCTGCAGCGCCGTACCGGAGCCGTCGACCGCCGCGACGATCGCCGGCTCGGTCCCGTTGTCACTGCTCATCGCCGCCTCCTGCCGCCGGACCTGTTCCGATCGTCCGGCCGCGGTGTCCGTCGATCTAGGGCCGAAAGTCGCCACCGCGGGCCGAGTTCGTCCGCGGGACGCGACCTGGGCGAAATCGGCGCGGATGTCCCGGCAGGACAGGCCCTTGGTCCCTCGCGGATCCGCGTGGGCGCGGGCATTGTCGAGGCAGACACCGAGAAAGAGGACGCCATGGACTACCGGGTGGATGTGTGCGAAGTGCCGCCACAGGCCCTGTTGCGACTACCTCGCGCGATCCGGGCGGATCGGCCCGGTGAGGACATCACCGCGGGTATGCGCGAATTGTTCGCGACCGTCGCCCGATCCGGCCTCACCGCCAGCGGTCCGACCGCGATCACCTACACCGACACCGACGGATCGTCGATCGTGACGAGCGTCGACTTTCGCGTGCCGGTGGAGCCCGCCGCCGAATTGAGCCTCGCCTCGGGTGCGGAAGTGCTCGTCACACCCGGCACGACGGTGGCCCGCGCCTGCCACCACGGCGGCTACCGCGATCTCGGCGCCGTCTACCGCAGCCTGGCCGAATGGGTGGATCGCAACGCCTATCGGATCACCGGCCCCCCGACCGAGGTCTATCTCGTCGGTCCCGACGAGGTGAGCGACCCGCGTCAACTCGTCACCGAGATCCGGCTGCCCGTGGCCCCCGCGCCGACGATCGTCACCCGGGTGCTCTCCGACTTCGACACCGCACTGGCTCGGACCCGGAACACGTTGCGGGCCAATGGCTTCACCATCCTCGCCGAGGTGGACCTGAACACGGCGCGGTACGACGGCCGCACCCGCCGCCCCGCCCACCACACCATCCTGGAGGTCTGCCGCCGCAACCTGCTCGCGGCCGAACTCGCCGGCGACGACCGGGCCGACATGCTCGTGCCGCATCCGGTGGTCGTGCGGGAACGCCACGAAACCGTCGTCGTCGAGGCCCTCGACCCGACGATCTGGGCCCGCGCACTCGGCGACGAGGAACTTCTCGCCCTCGCCGCCGACAGCCGCCGCCACCTGATCACCGCCATCGACGACCTCGCCACGACGGCGACCGCGGCCGACGGCTAGGCCGGCCCGACGCGGTGGCGAGTCCCCGCCGGGTGCGGGCTCCGTCGGCGACGCACTGCATCGGCAGCCGATGCCTGACGCGAAAGATGTTGCCGGACACGTGATTCCGGACCGCGGGCATATCGTCGCGCTGGACGCCCCGACGCACTGCTGGACCTGGTCACGCCGTTCCTGGCGTGACGTCCGGTCACATCGAATAGCGCAGGATGGCGGCGGCCGATGCCTCGTCCGGGATATCGGCCTTGCGCACCGCGAGCACCTGCGCGCCGGAAAGCAGTGCGCGGCGGGCGATCTCGTCGAGGATCCCCGGGATCTCGGTCTCGGAAGCGGGTCCGAATTCGATCGCGCCGGTGTCCGGGGCGACCGTGCCGGGCACGGCGGTGTCGATATCGACCAGCAGTGTCTGCACGATGCCGAAAGTTGCCGCGCGGGCGATGTCGGCGAGGTCGGCGGTGGCCCGGGCCTCGCTGCGGCGCTTGTCGAACAGCTGACGCAGATCGGCGAGTTGCGCCGCGTAGTGGCCGTCGAGGATGTGGCGGGCCCGGTCGGCCAGGTCCTGGTCCGACAGGTGTTCCGGGTTACCGGGAATTCCGTCGTCGAGCAGTTCCGCGTAGCTGGCGACCGAGCGATAGATCGCGTCGATCGGCTCGGGCGCGGCCAGGATGAGCGGGGTGTCGCGCCCGGAGAGGATGTCACGCAAAGCGCGGTCGACACCACGCGCGTACTGGCGGACCAGTACCTTCTTTCCTTCGCTGCCGGTCAGCCGCCGCTTCGGCGAACGATCGCCGATCGAGGCCTTCCGCGCGAAATCCGCGGCGTTGGCGGGCATATCGGGAACCCGGACGTCCTCCGCCGGCCGGTCCGGGGTCACCTCGACCAGCCGCACCGACCCCTCGGCCAGCGCCAGCACGAACGCGGCCTGCGGGAAGGTGACGGCTCGCAGCAGCGGCTTGAGCAGGAACCGGTCCGAGACCGTGACCGCCGCGCCCAGCCGGTTCGGGATCCGGAAGGTCCACATGCGCTGCGGGGATACGTGCACGACCAGGGTGTGCGACTGGAAGCGCCAGAAATCCTCGTCCTCGGCCAGATCATCGAGTTGTTCGGCGATGGCCTCGCGGCTGTCGGCATCGGTGACGAGGTCGACCGCCTCCCGGACCTGGTTGCCGAACGCGATCCGGTTCGCCTCCGGATTCGCGGTGGCGGCTTCGGTCGGCAGATAGATCGACACCGACCAGGGGCCGGTCCATTCGGCGAGGGTTTCGATCTCGCGGCGAGTCGGGATGTCGGTGTGCAGCACTTCGATCCTCCTTCGTTGCCCCGAACTGTGCGACGGGATGCGCGGGCCGGGCCGGATATCGGCCGTATCGTTAGCCAACTCGTAACCACATCGACGCTACTGGACATCCGCGCAGGCCGGTACGCATCCGATCATCGGATGCCGAAACGTTGCTGCATTCGTTCCAGCGACTCACCGACCGGATGCGGGCCTAGGGGACGGCGAGAGCGGGGCCGGCATGCCCGGAGATGTGGCGGCCGTGGTCGGGGGGACCGAGCGGGTCGTGGCGGAGGCCGCGGAGGTGGTCGTCGCGGCACCCGTTCCGTAGAGGTGCTCGATGATGCGCTTGGCGATCTCACTGGCCGCCGCGCTGCCGTCGGCGGTGGGTTCCAGGTTCGCCCACACCACCACGGTCACCTTGTGCGCCGGATCGGATCCTGCGAAGGTGTTGAAGCCGGGCAGTTCCCCCGTATGTCCGTACAGCGCACCGAATTTCGCGATGGCGAGACCGTATTGCGGCGCCTGCGGCGGGTTGGCCGGATCGGTCGCCTGCAGGCTGCTCATGCGCCGGCCCTGCATCTCGGCGTCGAGGACCTTGCCGTCGGTGAGCGCCTCGGCCCAGGTGGCCAGATCCCCGACCGTGGAGACTCCGGCACCCGCGGCCCAGGCCCACGAGGGGTTGTCGGCGGTCCGGTCACCGGGCAGCAGCCGGCCCGCCTTGGCCTCGGCCTGCATCTCCGGCGGCAGCGCCGGTGGGGATCCCATGGTCACGACGTTGGTGCCGTACATGTAACCCTGCGGATGCGGGTCGGGTACGGCCGCGGAGGTGCGCGCGGGGAACGTGCTCTGGGTCAGCCCGAGCGGGCCGAACAGCCGATCCCGCATGATCTGCTCGAGCGGTTTGCCGTCCAGCTGTTCGGCGATCAACCCGAGCAGGATCGTGTTGGTATTCGAATAGTGATAGCCCTGTCCCGGAGGGAAATACGGCGGGTGCGCGTAGGCCATGGCGAGTAGTTCGTCGGGCTGCCACACCCGGCCCGGGTCGGCGTCCATGGCCTCGGCGAGCTCCCGGGTCTCGCTGTAGTTGTAGAGGCCGCTGCGCATATCGAGCAGCTGGGCGATGGTGATCGTCGCGCCGCCGGGCACATCGGTCCGGTACTTCGACACCGGATCGTCGAGGCCCAGTTTGTGTTCCTGCGCCTGTTGCAGGATCACCGTGCCGGTCCAGGTCTTGGTGACCGATCCGATGCGCACGTGGTCGGCCGCGGTGACCGCCGGGCCACCGCCGAAGGTGCGGGTGCCGTAGGAGGTGCCGACCTCGCCGGCGGCGGTGCGGACGAATGCCACGACTCCGGGCACCGACGCCGGACGCGCCACCGACTCGACCATGCCGCGCAGCGTCGGCTCGTCGATCGATTGGACGGCCGGCGCCGTCGAGGTGGTCGCCGCGGCGGAGGAGGTGCTCGCGGGTGCGGGTTTCGACGACGATCCGCACCCACAGGCGACGAACAGAACTGCGACGCCGGTCAACGCCCCGGCGATCAGCCGGGGCCGGATCGGCACGGAAACCACGGGCACTGCACGACCTCCCTCATCGGGAACGGTGGAGCCGGGATTGAAACTCTACTGCGCCAGCGCCTCTCGCGGACGCGGTTGGCGAATGCTCAGCGACATCACCGCGGCCACCGCGCACAGACCTCCGGCGATGAACCAGGCCAGCTGGTAGCTGCCCTGCACGTCCCGGATGACGCCGGCACCGGACGCGGCGATCGCGGCGCCGATCTGATGTGAGGCGAACACCCAGCCGAAGGCGATCGGGCCGTCGGCGCCGAAGTGTTCGCGGCACAGCGCGACCGTCGGCGGCACCGTCGCGATCCAGTCCAGGCCGTAGAAGATGACGAACACCCACATGCTCGGCCGCACATCGGGAGCGAACAGCATCGGCAGAATCAGCAGCGACAGGCCGCGCAGCGCGTAGTACATCGTCAGCAGGTACCGCGAGCCGATGCGGTCGGTGAGCCAGCCCGAGGCGATGGTTCCCGCGACGTCGAAGATGCCGACGGTGGCCAGCAGTCCGGCCGCGGTGGTGGGCGGCATGCCGTGATCGTGTGCCGCACTGACGAAATGGGTCCCGATCAATCCGTTGGTGGAGGCGCCGCAGATCGCGAAACCGCCTGCCAGCAGCCAGAATACGGGCTGGCGAACGATCGCGGCCAGGACGGTCAGCGCGCGCGCCGCCCCGCCGGACGCCGCGGTGCGCAGGCCCGCGTCGCTGCCGGGGCCGGCACCGTAGGCGGTGCGCCCGATATCGCTGGGGAAGTCGCGGATGAACAGCACCACCAGCGGCACCACCGCCAGGGCGGTCACGGCGACGACCAGCGCCGGGGCCCGCCAGCCGTGATCGCGGGCCAGCATCGAGACGAGGGGCAGGAACACCAGCTGTCCGGTGGCCCCGGCCGCGGTGAGCACGCCGGTGACCAGGCCGCGGTGGCGGACGAACCAGCGTCCGGTGATGGTGGCGACGAACGGCATCGACATCGATCCCACCCCGACGCCGACCAGCAGCCCCCACGTCGCCATCAACTGCCACGGCTGGGTCATGAAGACCGTGAGCCCGCTGCCCGCGGCGACGAGGAGCAGCGCGCCCGCCACCACCAGCCGAATGCCGAACCGGTCCATCAGCGCGGCCGCGAACGGCGAAATCGCCCCGTACAGCAGCATATTCACCGATACCGCGGCGCCGATGGTGCCGTGCGACCAGCCGAATTCCTCGTGCAGCGGATCCATCAGCACGCTGGGCACAGACCGGAACGCGGCCGCGCCCAGCAGCGCGACGAAGCCGACGGCGGCGACGATCCACGCCGGATGCGGCCGACGCGCGAATCGCGGCGCGGTCGGCTCCGGCGGTGGCGAGGGAATGTGGTCGGTGAGGCGAATTTCGGTCACCGAGTGAGCGTGCCGAATCTCGCGGTCGCCGACGAGTGGCCTGAATGCCATAATGCGTAAAGATTCAGCCATACCTGCCCGAGGAGACTACCGTGCCCGACCCGCATCTGGTGGCAGTACTGGCCCTGGCGCCCATCGTCGGCTTCGATATGGCGATTCCGCCGACCGTCCTGGGCGCGGCCACCGCCGACGACGGCACCTCGCTCTACGACGTGCGGATCTGCGGGCTCGACCGCTCCCCCATCCCGTCCACCAACGGCTACGCCGTCACGCCCGAGTACGGCGCTGACCTGCTGGCCCGCGCCGACACCGTGATCGTGCCGGGAACGACCATGCCGGGCCCGCGCCGCGACGGTGTCCTGCCGGCCGCGGTGACGGCCGCGCTGGCGTCGATCCGGCCCGATGCCCGCATCGTCTCGATCTGCACCGGCGCGTTCGTGCTGGGCGCGGCGGGCATCCTCGACGGCCGCCGCGCCACCACCCACTGGAAGTACGCGGCGGACTTTCGCGCCCTGTTTCCCGCCGTGCTGCTCGATGAGGATCTGCTGTTCGTCGAGGACGGAAATGTCTGCACCGCAGCGGGTCTGGCGGCCGGGGTGGATCTGTGCCTGCATCTGGTGCGTTCCGACCACGGCAGCGCGGCCGCGAACCGGGCCGCCCGCCACTGCGTCGTGCCGCCCTGGCGTGAAGGCGGGCAGTCCCAGTTCATCGAACAGCAGGTCCCCGATCCGGGTGCGGAAAGCACCGCCGCGACCCGCGAGTGGGCACTCGCGCGACTCGGCGACGATCTGGATCTCACCACTCTGGCCGCGCACGCCCGGATGAGCGTGCGCACGTTCACCCGCCGCTTCAAGGCCGAGACCGGCATGGCGCCCGGCGCCTGGGTCCTGCACCAGCGGATGCGTCATGCGCGCCATCTCCTGGAAACCACGGCGCTCACCGTGGACGAGGTCGCGCGGGCGGCCGGTATGGGCACCGCCGCCTCGCTGCGCCACCACCTGCGCACCCAGCTGGGCGTCGCGCCGATCGCCTATCGCAAGACCTTCCGGCAGCCGGGAACGCGACGAGATCAGCCGGTCGCGCGGTGAGCTCTGCCCCCGGCGCGAAGCGGGTCCGCGACGCCCGCGCGGGCCCATTGACAACCCCCGCTACCCGGGTGCTACCTTAGGCAAGGGTTACCTGCTTAGGCGAGGCTTACCTCCCGACGCGCCCTCACCGTTGTCGTACAGAGCAATCCGAGGCCGACCGTGTACATCTGCATTTGCAATGCCGTCTCCGAAGCAGACGTGCACACCTGCGTCGCCGCCGGCGCGTGTTCGACCAGGCAAGTCAAGAAAGCCTGCGGCTGGAAGCCGGGGTGCGGCTTGTGCACCTCCCGATTGGCCGAGGCGATAGGCCGGGCGCGCACCGACGCCCCGGCCGAGTCGACTGCCGCCTGATACCGACACGCGCCCCGCTCATTCCCCTGGCCTGTGATCTGTGCCACGATCACACGTCATGGAAGGCGACAAGGAAATCATCGCGCTGCTCAACGAGCAGTTGACGGCGGAACTCACGGCGATCAACCAGTACTTCCTGCACGCCAAGATGCAGGAGAACTGGGGCTACCCCAAGCTGGCCAAGCACACGCGCCACGAATCGTTCGATGAGATGAAGCACGCCGAAGTTCTCACCGATCGGATCCTGTTCCTCGAGGGCCTGCCGAACTACCAGAAGCTCAACCCCCTGCGGATCGGCCAGACCGTCCCGGAACAGCTGCGGGCCGACCTGCAGATCGAGATGGAAGCCGTGACCCGGCTGCGCGGCGGTATCGAGCTGATGCGCTCGCGCGGCGACGTCACCTCCGCCCGCCTCTTCGAGGCGATCCTCGAGGACGAGGAAAGTCACGTCGACTACCTCGAAACCGAGCTCGAACTGCTGAGCACGCTGGGCGAACAGCTCTATCTGCAGCGCTACACCGATACGCCCGAGGGGGACTGACACCGTCTCCATCACCTCACTCGTGCGGGGGTAGCGTCCTCGACGGATTGCTCGGCAGCGCAGCCGATCTCACGCGCGAAGCGGGCGCCCGGATCCGCACTCGTGCCACCGCATCGCGGAAAACCGCGCATGCGACGAGGTTCGCATACCTGGTTCGGTATCAGCTGTCCCGAGGCGGTGGCAGTGTTCACCGGCCGCGGATAGTTTGCAGTGGTGCACGACCACCTCGACGACGATCTCCGTTTCGCCCATGTCCTCGCCGATTCCGCCGACGCGGTGAATATGGACCGGTTCAAGGGCCTCGACCTCGCGGTCCGGTCGAGACCGGATATGGCCTCGGTGAGCGACGCCGAGAATGCGGTGGAGAAACTCGTCCGTTCCCAACTGCGCCGGTCCCGCCCACGCGATGCGGTCCTGGGCGCCGGTGACGGACTGGAAGGCGGCGGTCCGCGCTGCTGGGTGGTCGACGCCATCACCGGGCTCGACAACTATGTGCGCGGAGTCCCGGTGTGGGCCACGCAGATCTGCCTGCTGGAGGTCTCCGAGGGCGGATATCGTCCCCTCGTCGGCGTCGTCTCCGCGCCGGCACTCGCCCGCCGCTGGTGGGCCGCGAAGGACCACGGCGCCTTCACCGGCCGCAGCCTGACCTCGGCGTCGCGCCTGCGAGTCTCCGGCGTCGACACCCTGACCGACGCCTCGTTCGCCTACTCCACCGTCACCGCCTGGGAAGACGACGGCCGCCTGAACAACCTCCTCAGCCTGTCGCGCGACGTGTGGCGCACCCGTGCCTACGGCGAATTCTGGTCCTACATGATGCTCGCCGAGGGAGCGATCGACATCTGCGCCGATCCCCGCCTGTCCCCCGGCGATATGGCGGCCAACGCGATCATCGTCACCGAGGCCGGCGGCACCTTCACCGCCTTCGACGGCACCCCCGGCCCGGTCAGCGGGAATGCCGCGGCGTCGAACGGGTTGCTGCACAACGAGTTACTGACCTACGTGGCCCGGCGCGACTGACGCTCCCACATGTCGCGAGGCGGCGACGTCGCGCGCGCGGCGAGTTCGCCCCGGCCACACAGAATCTCCACAACTGATACCGGTTCTCTCCACACGAGATCGCTAGGCTCCCCGAGCATGGAACAGAACCCACCGGTGGAGGCCACGACGGCGCGGCGGATCCTGGTCGTGGACGACGAGTCCACGATCGCGGAATCGGTTGCGGCGCGGCTGCGGGCCGAAGGGTTCACGGTCACCACGGCCCCGGACGGTCCGGCGGCGGTGGCGGCCGCGAAGACGTTCGAGCCGGACCTGGTGGTCCTCGACGTCATGCTGCCCGGCTACGACGGGCTGGAGGTGTGCCGGCGGATCCAGGCCGAGCGCTCGATACCGGTACTGATGCTCACCGCGCGGACCGACGAGACCGACCAGCTGATCGGACTCGGCGTGGGCGCGGACGATTACCTGACCAAACCGTTCTCGCTACGGGTGCTCACCGCGCGGGTGCGTGCGCTGCTGCGCCGGGTCGAGCGCGCGGGTGATCAGCACGGCGCGATCACCGTGGTCGGCGATCTGCGCATCGACAGCGATCAGCGCAGGGTCTGGCGCGGCGGTGTGGAAGCTCAGCTCACGCCGCTGGAATTCGATCTGCTGGTCCGGCTGGCCCGGCGGCCCCGCGCGGTGCTGGCCAGGGAGCGGCTCCTCGAAGAGGTCTGGGACTGGGCGGACGCGGCCGGCACCCGTGCCGTCGACAGCCACATCAAGGCGCTGCGACGCAAACTCGGCGCCGACCTGATCCGCACCGTTCACGGCGTCGGCTATGCCTTGGAGACCCGATGAGCGCGCCGGCCGGACTCGACGACCGTACCGATGCCCGGGCTTCGCGCCTGCTGAAGCAGGTGTCGGATCGACTCCCGCGGCCGTTGGATCGCCTCCGATCCATCAAACTCAAACTGGCCGTGCTGATGACCTTTTCGGGCGGGCTCGCCTTCGCCTGGTTCAGCCACCGGATCGGCTGGCTGCCACCGATGACCACCCTGACCGCGGTGCTCATCGCCCTGGTGTCGTCCCAATTCCTGGCGCACGGCATCACCGCGCCGCTACGGGAGATGACCGCCGCGGCGCGGCGAATGGCACACGGGGACTACACGAGCCGGGTGCGCGCGTCCTCCCGCGACGAGGTGGGGCAGCTGGCCGACGCGTTCAATCGGATGGCGACCGACCTCGCCGCCGCCGACCGGCAGCGCCGCGAACTGATCGCCAATGTCTCGCACGAGTTGCGCACACCGATCACCGCGTTGCACGCCGTGCTGGAGAACCTCGTGGACGGCGTGTCCGAGCCCGATCCGAAAACACTGGAAACCGCGCTCGCGCAGACCGAACGGCTCGGCCGGCTCGTCTCCGAGCTCCTCGATCTGTCCAGTATCGAGGCGGGAGCGATCCCGCTCGACCGCGAAGAATTCGCTGTCGCACCGATTTTCGGGACGGTGACCGCCGAGGCGGAGGTCATGACCGCGGCCCTCGGCCGCGGTGTCCGCTTCCGCAGCGAGGTCTCGCAAGCCACCGCCACCGTGTACGCCGACCGCGCCCGCCTGCACCAGGTGTTGCTGAATCTGCTGGACAACGCCGCGCGACACGGTCCCGCGGGTGGCGAAGTCCGCCTGCTCGCGCACATCACGGGCGGCGATCTCGTCATCGATGTGGAGGACGACGGGCCCGGAATACCACCCGCACAACGCGAGCGCATCTTCGACCGCTTCACCCGCGGCGGCGGCACCGACGGCGGCGGCACCGGACTCGGACTCGCCATCGCCCGCTGGGTGGTCGACCTGCACCACGGTTCCATCGCGGTCGCCGAACCCGGCTCACGGATCCGCGTGATACTTCCGGCCACCGCGCCCCACCACCACTGACACCCGAATTCCGCAGCCCGGCAGACCAATTCGGTCCCGGGCCGGTAACGCACACCCTCAGGAGGGAACAGCCGTGCCCGAAGAACCCACCCCCGACCGCACGCGGACACCGGAACCGGTGGACCCCGCCGACCACGATCGTCCGGCACGCTCCGGCGCGTCCGCGGAACCGGAGCGACACGAAACCTTGCCGGACCCGGACGGCACCATGGGGCCGGACGCTCCGGAGATTTCGGATGATCAGGCGAAACCTGCACAGGCATCTCCGCCGGCGGTCGCCGCGAAACCGGCTGCGCCGGAACCCGGTTCATTCGCCGGCACACCGGTCCCGGCCGGGCACAGCGATCCACCGGTGTGGTCGCGGAATGCCGGTACCGCCGTCGCGATAGCCGACCCACCACACCGGGGCTCGGCGGACGATCAGCTCACCGTGGACAGCGGCGCCCGGCCACCCGGGCGCGCTCCCGGACCGGAGCAGTGGGCACCGGGCCATCCCGGGTCTGCGCCACCCGTTCCGCCGCGCCGGCGACGGGTCCCCTACCCGGCCGGTGTGCTGCCCGCCGCGGGGGTCGCCGGTCTGGTCGCGGCGGCCACCGTGTCCGTGGACCGGCCCGGAATCGGCTGGCTGCTCGCGGGTTCCGCCACCGCGGTCGCGGTCGGCACCGTCCATCGTCGCGCCGCGAACCGGTCGGAAACACCCCCTGAACGCCGGATCCGCCCCGGCCGCTGGTGGGCGGCCGCCGCACTCGCATTGCTCGCGGTGGGCACCTTCCGGGCCGCGGGGTGGCTGTTCGTGCTCTGCCTGATCGCGGCGGCCGTGTGCGGGTCGCTCGCAGTGGTCGGGCGGCCGTCGGCGCGCGGAGTGCTCCACGACACGATCGCGGTCCCGCTGGCCTCCGCCGGCGCCCTCGCCTGGGTGTACGCGGCGCAGGCCAGGCAGCGGGGCAGCACCGGAGCCCGGCACTGGCGGCTCGGCGCGTCCGTGGTTGCCACGGTGGTGATCCTGGCGGTGTTCGTGCCGCTGCTCGCCGGCGCCGACGCCACCTTCGCCGCCATCGTCACCGGGCTGGTACCGCGCATGGACGCCGCCGCCACCACTCGATGCATCGTGCTGTTCCTGCTCGCCGGTACGGCAACCCTGGGCGCGCTGTACCTGCTCGCCGCTCCCCTGGCTCCTGCCGACGCACAGAGCCGCCCCGCGAACCGCACACTGGCACGCCTGGAGTGGGCTCTGCCGGTCGGAGCGCTGACGGTGTTGTTCGCGTCGTTCCTGGGCGCACAACTGGTGGCCCTGTTCGGTGGCGACGACTATGTGCAGCGCACCGCCGGTCTGACCTACGCCGCCTACGCGCGCAGCGGATTCTGGCAACTGGCCGCGGTCACCCTGCTCACTCTCGCCGTCATCCTGCCCGTCCTGCGCTGGGCCACCAGGGATTCGGCGACCGACCGCCTCTGGCTGCGCGGCCTGCTCTGCACGATCAGCGGGCTCACCCTGGTGATCATCGCCTCCGCGTTCGGCCGCATGTGGACCTATCAGCAGGCATACGGATTCACCGTGCTGCGTCTGCTGGTCGGAACCTGTGAACTCTGGCTCGGTGTCGTCTACCTGCTGGTGATCGTCGCGGTCCTGCGCCTGGACACGGCGTGGTTGCCGCGCACCACCATCGCGACCGCGGTGGCCGCGTTGCTGGTGCTCGCCGCACTGAATCCGGAGGCCCTGGTCGCCTCGGAGAACATCGACCGCTGGCAGCGCGGGGAAGAACTCGACGTCGACTATCTGTCCGGGCTGTCGGCCGATATCGTCCCGGTTCTCGACCGCCTCCCCGCACCGATCCGCCTCGACCTACGGCAGCGGCTCACGCACGGGCCGGACGACGAGACCTGGAACAGCTGGAATCTGGCTCGGATGCGCGCCGGCGAGTGACGTCGCGCACCGCGGGAGTCACGGCAGCTCCGGCCCCGGCGGACCGTCCGCGACGCCGGGCCCGGAGGCCGTTGCTCAAACCCCGAAGTCGGCCAGGGCTTTCAGGACTTCGTCCGCCAGCTCGGGCCGGCAGATGAGCAGATCGGGCAAGTAGGGATCGGGCTGGTTGTAGATCAGCGGGGAACCGTCCAGGCGTGAGGTGTGCAGGCCCGCGGCGGCGGCCACCGCGACGGGTGCGCAGGAGTCCCATTCGTATTGGCCGCCGGAGTGGGCGTAGATGTCGGCATCGCCGCGCACGACCGCCATGGCTTTGGCGCCGGCCGACCCCATCGGGATCGTCTCGGCGCCGAGCGCGGCGGTGAGGTGGTGCACGCAGGCGGGCGGGCGGCTGCGAGAGACGACGATGCGCGGCGGGCCGTCCTGGGCGGACGGGAGTACCGGCGGCGCACCGGTTTCCAGCACCAACCCTGGCACCGGCAGCGCGACGGCACCGATCTCGGCGCGACCGTCCACCGCCAGCGCGACGTGCACGGCCCAATCCGCCCGCGGGGGCTGCCCGTATTCGCGCGTGCCGTCGAGCGGGTCGACGATCCACACCCGGCTGCGGGACAGGCGAATCGGGTCGTCGGTGCTCTCCTCCGACAGGACGGCGTCGTCGGGCCGCAACTCCGCGAGCCGCTTCAACAGCAGGTCGTTGGACCGCCGGTCCCCGACCGCACCGCCCTGGTCACGAATCTCGAGCAGGAGCTCGCCGGCTTCCCGGGCGAGCTCGGCGGCCACCGCGTGGTCGTCCATATTCGGTTCTCACTCTCCCGCCGGACGGCGAACCGACGCCGACCGGGCGCACTTCCGCGCCGGCGTTCGGCCGGCGCTCGCATCGCCCCGCGGTGTTCGGCGGGACCCTTGCAGTGTGCCAGCCGGTGCGGCCGCGGGCGCGTGCCCCCTGTCGCTGCGGGCCGATCAGTGGGCCGACACCGATTCGCGGCACCGGCTACTCACGCGGCGCGCGGGGACAACCCGATCAACGGAATCAGCCGGGCCGTGCGCTTCTGATAGTCCGCGTACCCCGGATAGGCCCGCACCACCCGCGGCCACCGCCCGCCCCGACACCTTCGACATGCTCGTCGTGCACAACGCCTTTCGCACGCACTTCCGCGCACTGCCCGGCCTCGTCGCCCGGGTCGATGCGGGCGACGCCGGGCGCGCCAGGCAGCTCGCGGCATTCCTCGACGAGGTGTGCACCGGACTGCACGACCATCACGCCGGCGAGGACGAGCTGATGTGGCCGCTGCTGCTCGAACGCGCCCCGATGCATGCCGGCTCGATACTGCGCATGGAGGAACAGCACGAGCGCATCGCCGAGCTGGTCCGGCGCGCACGCCGCGAGGCGGAGGAATTCGGCACGGCTGCCGCCCCTTCGGTGCGCGACCGGCTCGCCGAAACGTTGCGCGCACTCGCCGCCGCTCTCGACGAGCACCTGGCCGAGGAGGAGCGTGAGGCCCTGCCGGTGGTCGAGAAGGTCATGACCGTCGAGGAGTGGCGGGCTCTCGGCGAACGCGGCCGCGCGCACATGCCCGCAAACCGCCGGCTGATCTTTCTCGGCTTCCTGATGCAGACGGCGTCGGAATCCCAGCGCCGCAAGCTCCTCCCGGAGATACCGGCGGCGGCACGCCTGGCCTGGCGGTTGCTCGGGCGCCGCGGCTTCGCCCGGGAGTATCGCGCGATCTACCACACCGACCCGGAGTGGTGAGCGGCGCTCACCACCGGCCGGCACCGGCGCGGTCTCGTTCAGCGCCGGCGCACCGCCTCGTTCCGCGACGACCAGGAGCGGCCTCCGACCGACAAGTCGCCCGGGGAACGGCAGGTGCGCACGCGCGCGGCATACCGACCGGCGAGATCGGTGCGCACGGCAACCGGACGTCGGTCTCGCCCCGTGGGCCGGCGAATCTCGGCACAGGTTCCGTATGCCGCCAGCACGGCGGTGGTCACCGTGGCCGCGACGACGATCATCAGATACAGCACCACGGCGTCTCCTCCCGTCCGAGAGCGTGCGTTCGCGCGACCGATCTCGCGCGACTCCGCGAATGCGCAGGCCGCCGAAGCCGCGCGCACCACCTCGTTGATCGGATCTCCGCGGCGAATAGTTACGCGAGTTAAGTAACCGCGCCGTCGGGCGGCGCAGCCGCCGATCCTGAGCGCAGACTGAGAACAAGAGACGAAATCGCGGATAACAGAAGCGTCACGCTAGCATCGGCGACCGTGGTCGACACGATGGTGAGGGCGGACGGTGCGCCTACTGCAGGCGCGACACCCAGGACCTCGGGGAGACAGCGCGGCGACTGGGCCGGACCGATCGCGTTCCTCGCCGGGCTGCTGGGCGCGTTGTGTGCTATCGCGGTGCCGCTGCTACCGGTGAAGGTGGACCACACCACCCTGTCGTGGCCGCAGGCCGATTCGGCCCGCAGTGTCGCCGCACCACTGGTCACCTACGCCCCGCTGACCTTCGATGCCACCATCCCCGGCCGGTCGATGGCGCAACTGAGCGCGCACGGCGGTGTGCTGGCTTCGACGCTGCCCGCCGGTGCGCCGCAACTGGAGAAGTACGGCTTCGTCGCACGGGTGCGACCGGTACAGGACGGCAGACCCGCGCAACTCGAGGTCGTGTTGCGCAATCAATCGCTGCTGAACGCGCCGATCGACGCGGTCGCCGACGGCACCTTGACCGTGCACGCCGATATGACCTCGACCAAGGTCGGTGTCACCGGAACCGATATCGAAGGCGCCACCCTGCCGCCGGGAGACTGGCGGCCCCAGGTGGCCGGCATCTTCAGCGATCTGCCCAAGGCGGACGGCGCCAAGGTCGTGGCGCAGGTCGACAGCCGGTTCTCGGTGACGCCGACCGTCCTCAAACGCGCGGCCGAAGTACTCGCCGTCGTCTTCACACTGGTCGCGCTGCTGGCGCTGTACCGGCTGGATCGCGCCGACGGCCGGCGTTTCCGGCGGGCGCTGCCGCAGCGGTGGCAGAGGTTCACCGGTGCCGACGTCGTCGTCTTCGCCACGCTGCTGCTGTGGCATTTCATCGGAGCCACCACCTCCGACGACGGCTACCAGTTCGGGATGGCCCGCACCTCGCTGGTGTCCGGATATATGGCCAACTACTTCCGCTTCTTCGGCGTCCCGGAGAACCCGGTCGGCACGCCGCCCTACGACATCATCGCGCACATGTCGGAGATCAGCGTCGCGAGCCCGTGGATGCGATTGCCGACGCTGCTGGCGGCCGTGGTCACCTGGCTGGCGCTGAGCCGGGAGGTGATCCCGCGGCTCGGTGTGGCCGTGCGCCACGACAAGGTGGCGGTGTGGACCGGCGCGCTGGCATTCCTGGCGGTGTGGCTGCCCTACAACAACGGGCTGCGGCCCGAGCCGGTGGTCGCGGTGTGCGTGCTGCTCACCTGGTGCTTCGTGGAACGCGCCATCGCGACGCACAGGTTGCTGCCGTACGCCCTGGCGATCCTGATCGCGGCCTTCAGCTTCACCGCCGCGCCCTCGGGCATCATCTGTCTGGCGCCGCTGCTGGCGGGACTGCGTTCGGCCGTGGCATTCGGTGTCCCGCGTGCACGCGAACTCGCCGGTGCGCGGGCCGGCACCCCAGTGCCGGCCCGTGCGTGGATCCGGGCGTACGGGGCGCTGCTGGCACCGCTGGCCGCGGCCGGAATGCTGGTGCTGGCCTTCGCCTTCGCCGTCGAACCGCTCTCGGCCATGTTCGAGATGCAGCGCGTGCACAACCTCGTCGGCCCCTCGGACCCCTGGTACAACGACTACCTGAACTACCAGTGGCTGTTCATGCCCTCGGCCGACGGCTCCATCGCCCGCCGCTTCGGCATGGTCGCGATGTGGCTGAGCCTGCTGGTCTGCGTCTTCGTCCTGCTGCGCAAGGGCGGCCGCATTCCGTTCACCGCACCCGGACCGGCCCGGCGGCTGCTCGGTGTGACATTCGGGGCCATGGTGCTGATGGCGACGTGCCCGACGAAATTCACCCACCACAACGGTGTGTACGCCGGCCTTGCCGGATCGGTGGCGGTCCTCACCGCGGTCGCGGTGGGGCCCCGGGTGATGCGCTCGCCGCGCAATCGCGCCCTGTTCGCGGCGGTGGTGTCGCTGGCGATGGCGCAGATCTTCACCAGCGTCAACCAGTGGTGGTGGGTATCGAGTTTCGGTGTCCCGTGGTGGAACGAGCCACCCTCGGTGCTCGGCATCGGGTTCAGCCGGATATTCCTGATCATCGCCGCACTGTGCCTGCTGCTGGCGATCTGGTGGCATGTGCGGGCGCCCGAACCCGGCACCCCGCACCGGGTTTCCCCGCGCGCCTGGCGCCTGGCGAAGTTCCCGCCGCTGATGGCGGCCGCGGCGATCCTGGTGGTGTTCGAGGTGTTCTCGTTCACCGCGGGCGCGGTGGCGCAATACCCGGGATTCTCGCTGGCATCCTCGAATATCCATGCGGTGGTGGGTAATCCGTGCGGGCTGGCGAACAAGGTCCTGGTCGAAACGGACCCCAACGCCTCGATGATGCAGCCGCTGGTCGGCGACCAATTCTCCACCTTCACCAACGGTGCGCGCGGATTCGTGCCGAACGGCGTCGGTGACGTGATGTCCCCCGACGAGCAGGAGGAGACCAGCAGCATCGCCAAATCCTTCGGCAACAAACCCGGCACCGGCGAGTCGGCCACCCAGACCGGCGGCGCCCCACTGCCTTACGGCCTCGACGCGGCGACCACCCCGGAACTCGGCACCTACGGCGAGGAGCAGCCCGCCGATCTCGTCACCGGCTGGTACCGCCTGCCCGCCCAGCACGACCGCAGCGACATCATCTCGATCGCCGCGGCGGGGCGCATCCAGGCAGTCGGTCCGAACAACGGGTATGTCGGCGGCGAACCGGTGGAAATCGAATACGGCAGCACCGACTCCGAGACGAGCGCACACGCACTCGGACGGGTGACCCCGATCGACATCGGCCCGGCGCCGTCGTGGCGGAACCTGCGCGTTCCCCTGGACCGAATTCCCGCCGCGGCCAACGTGATCCGCATCGTGGCCAAGGATCACAACCTCGATCCGCAGCGCTGGGTGGCGCTGACTCCCCCGCGCATCCCGAAGACGCACACGTTGAACGACCTGGTCGGCTCGAAGCAACCGGTACTCCTGGACTGGGCCGTGGGCCTGCAGTTCCCGTGCCAGCGCCCCTTCGACCACAAGGACGGCATCGCCCAGGTACCGGGCTGGCGCATTCTGCCCAACCGCTTGGGCGCCGCCGACACCACGATGTGGGAAAGCCACGCCGGCGGTGGCCCCCTGGGCTGGAGTCAGCAACTGCTGCGCTCACAGACCCTGGCCACCTACCTCGCCTACGACTGGGACCAGGATTGGGGCGAACTGCAACGCCTCAGCCCGATCGACCCCTCGGCGGTCCCGGCGACTCCGACGGTCACCCAGGAGACCCACAGCGGTATGTGGTCGCCCGGGCACATCTACACCTGGTAACGGCGTCGGCGCGGCGCGGGTGCGATCGGATTCCTCGGCGTCTCGCACCGCCGTGGGCCCGGCAGCACAGCACGACGTGTCCCGGAGCAGGACGACAATGGTCTCGTGACCCCAAGTGTCGAACTGCGGGTGTATGCCGAGCTGAACGACTTCGTGCCCCCGGGCGCACGCTACGCCACCCAGCGGCGGCCGATCCGTCCACATCAGACGGTGAAAGACATCGTCGAGGCCGCGGGCATCCCGCATACCGAGGTCGACCTCCTGCTGGTGAACGGTGAATCCGTCGACTTCGGTCACCACCCGCGGCCGGGCGATCGGCTCGCCGCCTATCCGGTCTTCGAGACCCTCGACATCGGACCGTCGACGCGGGTCCGTCCCCGCCCGCTGCGCGATCCGCGCTTCATCGTGGACGTCAATCTCGGTGGACTGGCCCGGCTCATGCGGTTGACGGGCCTCGACGCCCGAAGCCCATCGGACCCCGACGATGCCGCGTTGGCCACCGCCGCCGCGGCCGAACACCGGATCATCCTCACCCGCGACCGCGGACTCCTGAAGCGACGCAACGTCACCCACGGAGTCTTCGTGCGCGCGAACCGGCCCTTCGATCAGCTCGTCGAGGTGATCCGCCGCCTCGACCTGGCCGATCGGCTGCAGCCGTTCAGCCGCTGCCTGCCCTGCGGGGGCCTGCTGACCGACGTGGCCGAACAGGACGTCATCGACGAGCTCGAACCACTCACCCGCAAGTACTACGACTCCTTCAGACAATGCCGGGATTGCCACCGGATCTACTGGGAGGGTTCGCACCAGCGGCGGCTCGACGAGCTCGTCACCAGGATCCGGGCCGCGATCGGACCGGACCGAGAGGTGCACCATCCCACCCGGGAGTAGATCGCGAGCCGGTTCCCGCACCGCAACGGCGACAGGCTTCCACCGGCACCGGCGCAGCCGGTGCCCGGCACATGTGGCGGGCTAGATGCAGAAGCTGACGCTTGCCGATCCGACCGGAAGGTTGAGGCACACGGAAAGCCACTGAATCTGCGTCGCCTGGGCAGCGGTGTCGCTGGTCGTCGGCGAATCGGCCGCGGGCGTTGCGGCCGAGGCGATCGCGGGGGCGGCGACGCCCAAGGTCAACGTAGTGACAGCCGTCGCGACGGCAAGACCAATCCTTCGAGACATGGCAATTCTTTCGCAGGAGTCGGGACTACCACTCCCCGATTCTCCGCCCGGCGCCGCATCGACCACAAGTGATGGTCCGATGACCTCGATCGTGGTGTCGACGCGGTGCCGGGTTAGATTGCCGGGCGACAGCTGTAGTGAGGTGACTCGTGGGCGATCCCCCGGACAAGGACAATTCGAGCGGCGCGCAGGTGCGGCTGCGGGTACTGGGTGGGCTGGCGGCCACCGTGGACGGGCGACCGGTCGATCTCGGGGGCTTGCGGCAGCGGACACTGCTGGCGGCGTTGATCACCGCGTTCCCGCACGAGGTGTCCGCCGACCGGCTGCTCGAGCAGGTGTGGCACGACGCCGGTGATCCATCGGTGAACTCGCTGCATTTCGGAATCTCGACCCTGCGTAACCGGCTCGAGCCCGACCGCCGCCGCGGCGCCGGTGGCGTGATCACCCGGTGCGGCACCCGATACCTGCTGGATCTGCCCGCGGACCGGATCGACGCGCATCGATTCGCGCAGCACGTCGCGACGGCCGAATCCGCCTGCGCCACAGGAGATCTCGATGCAGGGCTGAAAGCATACGAAGCCGCGCTGGCGGATTGGCGGGGTGCGCCGTACGCGGATGTGGCCGACGTGGAATTCGTGCGCCCCGAGATCACCCGACTGACCACGCTCGAACTACGCGCACGAAAGGCGCTGGTGCAGTTGCGACTCGACACCGGTCGCGCCGACGCCGCGCTGGCCGACGCCGAGGACCTGGTGTCGGCGCATCCGCTCGACGAGCGGGTATGGGAGTTGCTGGCGCTGGCCCGCTACCGGGCGGGACGGCAGTCCGACGCCCTTGCCGCCCTGCGGGATATCCGCCGCCTGCTCGACACCGAACTCGGCATCGAGCCCGGTGTCCGGCTGCGTGAACTGGAGACCGCGATCCTGCGTCACGACGAGGATCTGCTCTCCGGCTCCGCGAAGCAGACGACGGCCGTCCCGGGCACGGTGGCGTCGGCCCCGCCGATGCCGGTGCCACGCACCCGGTTGATCGGTCGCAGCGGCGAACTCGAGGACATCGGCCGCGCCGTGCGCACCCAGCGGCTGGTGACGCTCGTCGGCACCGGCGGCGTCGGCAAGACCCGGCTGGCCCTCGAAACCTGCCGGCGACTACCGGCCGGCGACGGGCCGTGGTGGGTCGATCTGGCACCGGTCGAATCCGACGAGCTCGTCGCCGCCACCGTGGCCGCGGCGATGCAGGTTCGCGGTGCGGCATCGCCGGATCGGCTCGCCGCCGTCCTCGCCACACGGGAATGCACACTGTTGCTGGACAATTGCGAACATCTGCTCGACGGGGTCGCCGCCGTCGTGAGCGTCCTGCTGAGCCGCTGCCCGCACATCCGGATTCTGGCCACGAGCCGGGAGGCGCTGGCGGTCGACGGCGAACGCGTCGTCGAGGTCCTGCCGCTGGACGAGGCCGACGCCGTCGAACTGTTCGCCACGCGGGCAGCGGGTGTGGTCGACGGCTGGACGCTCGACGAGCGGGTGCGCGAACCGGTGCGACGGATCTGCGCCGACCTCGACGGCATTCCGCTCGCGGTGGAACTGGCCGCCGCGCAATTGCGAATTCTGTCCGAACAGCAGATCGCCGACGGGCTGGCCGACCGGTTCACCCTGCTGGCGGGCGGCGCGCGCACGGCACCGGCCCGCCAGCGCCGGCTGGCCGACACCATCGACTGGAGCTATCGCATGCTCGCCCCGGGAGAAGCGCGGCTGCTGCGTGAGATCGCCGTCTTCGCCGGCAGTTTCGACATCGACGCCGCGGCCGCTGTGCACGGGGCGCCCTCGCCGCTGGCGGTCCTCGAAACATTGACGGGTCTGGTCCGCCGATCGCTGCTGCGAGTTCAGCCGGCGTCGTCGCCGCGCCGGTACCGGATGTTGCAGTCGATCCGCGAATTCGCCCTCGCCCGTTGCGAAACCGACGAGCTGAGGCGGGCGCGGGCGGCGCATCGGCGCTGCGTGCTGGAGCGAGCGCAACGCGCCGCCCCCCATCTGCGCGACGCGCGGTCGGCACAGATGCTCGATGCGCTGAGTGTCGATGTCGCCGAGCACCGCAGCGCGATCGCCTCCGCCTTCGCGGACGGCGATCCGGGCTACGTGTTGCGGCTGGCGGCAGCTCTCTACTGGTTCTGGTACCGGCGCGGATTCATCGAGGAGGGCATCGAGGCGATCACGGGCGCCCTCGCCGCGACCGGACGTCCGGGAGACCAGGTCGACGCGACGACGCTGGCGTCCGCCCTGGCAGGTCTCGGCGGTCTGTACTACTTGTCCGGCGATCCGGTCCGCGGCGCGGAAGCGACCGAGCGGGCCGCCCGGGTGGCGACGGATGCGGGCGACGACGCCACCGCGGCATGGATGCGGACCTGGACCACCTACATGCACGCCGTGGTCGCGGCGTCGCCCGCGACGGCGGCCGCGGCCCGTGCCGCCGTCGCCGAGGTGAGTGCGGCAGCTCACCCGTGGCAGCTGGCCGAGGCGCTCATGATCGAGGGCATGATCCTGCGGTTCGTGAACCGCCTCGACGCGGCACGGGAAGCGCTGCGTGCGGCGGTGTCGGTCGCGGAACGGTGCGGGCACCGCTGGCCGGTCGCCTCCGCGTCGTGGACGCTGGCTCGATGCGCGATGGACACGGGCGACATGACCGATGCTCGCACGGCCTTGCGCACCATGCAGACCGCGCTGGAAACCGACGGCGACGTCACCTCGTGGCTGGTGATGGTGCATCTGGCCGCCGCGATCGCCGCGCGCAGCGGCCGTGCCGGCGACGGCGCCCGCCTGCTGGGGGCCGTGCGGGCCCTGGGCGGGCGGATCGGATTCCTCCCGGAGGCGATGGATCCGATGGACGCGCCCCGCGAGGCCGCCGCGGTCCGGACGGCGCTGCCGGAGTCGGATTTCGACACCGGGCTGGCGGCCGGCGCGGCTATGACACGCGCCGAAGTGAACGCGCTGGTGAGCGCGGTGGGCGCCGAGTCGTCGAGGGCGCTGAGCGGGAGCTAAGTTCGCGCTAAGTGTGGCGCGGTCTGCTGAAGACGTTCAGCATCAACGACTTCAGGAGTCACATGTCCAGCGTCTTCGACCCGCCCGCGCCGACCGGAACCGGGCGGCAACCACTGACCGGCGCTGTCCTCGCCGAGCGCCTGCGCGCGGCGGTCGCCGGTCGGGTCCACACACCCGGCGAGGACGGATACCGCCTGGCGGCAACCGGGTTCAATGTCGCGACCGAGCACCGGGCGGCGGCCGTCGTGGTGGCCGCCGGGGCCGCGGATGTCGCGGCCGCCGTGAGCGTCGCGAACGCCGCCGGGTACACGGTCGCGGTACAGGCCACCGGGCACGGGGCCAGCCCCACGCCGCCGAACAGCATTCTCATCGACACCGCGCTCCTGGACGCCATAGCGATAGATCCCGAAGGGCGCACCGCGACGATCGGCGCGGGTGTGCGCTGGCAGCAGGTCCTCGATGCGGCCGCCCCCTTCGGTCTCGCCCCGCTGGCGGGCTCCTCGACGAGTGTGGGTGCGGTCGGTTACACCCTCGGTGGCGGTCTGGGCCCGATCGCGCGGACCTACGGCTTCGCCGCCGACCATGTCACCGCCATGGAGGTGGTGACCGCCGATGCGGCGCTGCGCCGGGTCACGCCCGAGGCCGAGCCCGACCTGTTCCGGGCGCTGCTCGGTGGCGGCGCGGCCTTCGGAATCGTCACGCAGATGACCTTCCGGCTGTTCCCGATCCGCACCCTGTACGCCGGCGGCCTCACCTACCGGATGGACGACGCGGCGAAGGTGCTACGAGCCTGGCGGTCGTGGGCGGCGACCGTGCCGGAGACGGTGACCAGTTCGGTGGCTGTCCTGAATTTGCCGCCGCTGCCGGAGATTCCGGAGCCGCTGCGCGGTGCGACGGTGCTGCATGTGCGCTACGCCCATGTCGGCGACGCTGCCGAGGGTGCCGCGCTGCTGGAGCCGCTGCGGTCGGTGGCATCACCGCTGCTGGACACGATCGCCGACATGCCGTACGCGGCCCTCGCGTCCATCCACAACGACCCGGTCGATCCCATGCCGGCTGCCGATCGGTCCACCCTGCTGCGCGAACTGCCCGACGCGGCCATCGACGCGCTGCTGGAGGCCGCCGGTCCCGCGCGCGGACTGCCGATCACCATGACCGAGATCCGCGCCCTCGGTGGCGCACTCGCGCGAGAGTCGCTGACGCCCACCACGGTCGCGGGCAGGCAGGCCGCCTTCAACGTCCTCGCGGTCGGGGTGCTGGCGCCGCCGATCGCGGCGGCGGTCCCCGCGGCCCTGGACACCGTGATCGATGCCCTGTCCGCGTGGAGTCTCGGCGCGGCCACACCGAACTTCACCCGCGATCCGCACAATCGCAGCGCCGCCGAAACCATGGCGGCCTGGACCGCCGACCAGCGCGACCGACTGGTCGAGGCGCGGCGCCGCTACGACCCGGCCGGCGTGTTCGACCCGGCCGCTCGCTGGACCATGCCCTGCCGCTGACCTCCGACGGGGCCGCGGGATCCGGAAAGACCTGCCACTGATCGAAAGATCACGAGGGGTGCGGCAGGTCGTTCCGGGTCCATGTTTCATCTCGGTCGCTGATCCCGGAGCGACCCCGCGCCACGGGTAGACTGCAGCTTGCTCGCAGATGTCCAACAGGTGAACTCAAAGGGAGTGACGATGGACCTTCTCGAGGGTGGGGTAAAAGCGATTTCGTGGACGGCCGATGCGACCACATCCGCGGCCGGGGCGGTGGGCGGCGCCGCGGTGAACGGTGTTCTGGGGGGTATGCAGGGCGTCATGTCCGGGGTGCGGAGCGGACTGAGCAGCGGTAGCCATTCGACGCCGGCCGCCGCGCTCACGCTGGCCGCGATCGGAGCCACGGGAGTCGTGGACTGGCCTGTACTCCTGGGCGTGGGCGGCACCGCACTGGTCATACGAAAGCTCACCTCGCACCCGAACCAGCACTCGGCATCCGCTACCGATGGTTCCGCGGCGCGTCACGAGCAGCAGGCACACGGTGATCGACCGGCCCTCTCCGGCAACGAAGGGGGGAAGACGACCGCCGAGGAGGCCGCGACCGGGTCGCCGCACGCATCCAGCAAGGCTTAGCCTCTCGCCGGTGTCGCCTCACGGCGTAGCGTGGGGGCGATCAGCGCGATGATCCGCCGACGACGTCGATGACTCCCAGGCGCCATAACGCCGCGTACAACTCGCGCAGCGGAACGCTCAGCACCTGCGTCAGCGCACCCGTCAACGGATCCGGGCCACCTACATCAGCTGTCCTCACAACGGACAGTGTGGCGAACCCAGGCGTCGAGACCCCGAATATCGCATGACCGGGAGGCAACATATGGCCGACAACTCGCATACCAGCCACCGGAACGCGGTCGACAAGGTCATGGCCGCGCACAGTTTCTCGGTGGAACTTCCTGTGCTCGGCCGAGTACCGATTCCCCGTCCCGAACAGTTGGCCTACTACGGCGCACTCGGCGCCCTCGCCGCCGCGGAGATCATCGAGTGGCCCGTCGCGCTGGTACTGGCCGGCGGGCATTGGCTTGCCGAGAACCAACACAACCGGGTGGCCCACGAGATCGGCGAGGCCCTCGAAGACGCCTGACCACATCGGGCCGTCGCCGCCACGAGGTGCCCGCGCCGAGCCGCGCCCGGACCGCCGACCACTGATCGAACGCGCCTACCCGCCGTAGATTCCGTCGACGAGCACAGGCACGGCCGTACTGGCGTTCCACTGCGCCGCGAGCCGAACATCGCGCGCCAGCCCGCCGCCGGTCAGTTCCCGGCCGGACACCGCCTCGCCCAGGACAGCGGGCAATTCATCGCTGGCGGCGCGAAATCCGATGGCGGCGAGCCGGGCCTCCGGTGAGCCGCCGGCATTGCGCGCGAGAAGTGCGGCGGCGATCGCGCCCGCCCCCAGGTAGTCCTCGAGACTGGGACGCAGCGGCCCGTCCACGATCCCCCACCGCTCGCCCGCCGGGATGATCCCGACAGGTCGATCACCGGCCGCGGCGATCGCTGCCGTCGCGACCGCATCGGCATTGCGGAGCGAGCCGGCGAAGACGGTGAGATCGAATTCGCCGGCCCGGGCCGACAGCGTCGCGCCGTTCGGCGACGGCAGCGCCAGCACCGTGCCCGCCGGAAGTTCCAGCAGCGGCGAGGGACTCAGCGACCACCCACCCTCATGCTTGGCAGCAGCAAGCACCGCCCCGGCCCGCTCGGCCGCGACAGCAGCGCGGGGATCCGCGTGCCGCAGCGGTAACGGCAATATCCGCCCGCCCCGCGATACCGCTATGTCGACCGAGGTCGAGAAGGAGAGGACATCGACGATGATCAACGCCCCGCACTCCGGGCCGAGCTGCTCGACCCCCTCCCTGCCCCACTCGAGACGAATGCGATAGCCCTGCTGCCGGAAGATGCCTGCGTTCACCCACCGATAGTGCACTCACGTCCGCCGATTCCGGTGGGCGGCCTCGAGTTGTATTCGAGCACATACGCTTTCGACCAACTCCTTCATTCGCGCGATGCTTCGGGCATTCCTCGCGTCGCGCAAGCTGGATCGTGTTCGCCGCCCGGCCGGCTCGCGCGGCGGCAGATCAGGCCCTGCAGTTGGATGGCCAGCAATTCCCGGACCGCACCGGTGGTCTCGACGGGGAACGTCGGCTGGTTCGACCATGCCGATACCGCGGTGACAACGGCGTGGAAACCCGCGACCAGGTAGGCCTGGTCGCGGGCGCGCAGCTCGATGCCGAGGGCGGCGGTGAGGATGCGGGACAGCTCGGCCTGGTTGTGACGCCCTTGTTCGCGGCACCGCTCGCGTGCCGCCTCCGGCATCGGGTACTGCAGCAATTCCGCCGAGGCGGCGATGAGCCGCGCGAGGATCGGCCGCTCGGCGAGGGCGTCGGCGACGATCGCCGCCACTTCATCGACATCGAGCGGTCCATGATGCTCGCGGATCCTCGCTTCGAGTTGCGGAGTCCATGATCGGTACTCCGCGTCCATGAGGTCGAGCAACAGCGCCTCGCGAGAACCGAAGTACCGCAACACGTTCGAGGCAGCCAAGTTCGCTTCGCGGGAAATCGCCCCCAAGGACAGCGATGTCACGTCGACAGTGACCAGCAGTGCGCGCGCGGCCTGCAAGATCGCGTGGACCCGCTCGGCACGCTGTGCGTCGGTCCGCGCTCGCTGGAAACTTTCGCCGGTCATCGCGCCTCTCCTGCCCCGAGTACCTGATCGATCTCCCAAATAATAGAACATCCTTCTGTTATATTTCCGAAGGCTTACACCGAGAGGAGCCGCCATGCTCGGCAGAACGTTCACATACCGGTTGGATCGCCGCGGGCCCGCCACCCCGGAGGCGATGTTCGATCTGATCCGCGATGCCGAGAGCTGGCCCCGATGGGCCGGACCGCTGATCACCCACGCGACCTGGCGCGACGGCCACACCGGCGTCGGCGACGACATCGTCGGGCGCGTGCGGATGATGGGCACGCCGCGATTCCGGACGCCCGAGCAGATCACCATCGACGATCGCCCGCGCGTGCACGCCTACCGCATACTCACCCGCTGGCCGGTGCGCGACTACCACGCACGGGTCGAGTTCACGCCCCACGACGACGGCACCACGACGGTGCGATGGTCGGGCGAGTTCGTCGAACGCATCCCGGGCACCGGATGGCTGTGGAAGCGATTCCTGCTGCGGTTCCTCGGCAACCTGGCCGACAACCTCCTCGTCGCGGCTGCCGATCACGCATAACGCTCGACGTGCCCGACGGTGACGAAGCCGAGGCGCCGATAGATCCCTTCTCCGTCCGGCGAGGCGGTGAGTACGACCCGCCGAGCACCCGAGTCGAGGGCCAGCGCCAGGGCATGCCGAGTGAGCGCGGTCCCGATGCCTTCTCCACGATGATCGGCCCGGGTCACGATGTGCTCGAGCGACGCGCCCGCGGCGCAGGTCACGACGGCGGCACAGCCGAGCACCTCGCCGCCTTCACGCCAGAGCAGGTAGCGCGTGGACCCGCGATCCATACCTTGGCGTAGACCGGTCACGAGGTCGTCGACATCGATCGCGCCCGACCAGACTCGCGCCCACTCGGCGAGGCCACGGTCGTCGGCCACGTCCTCGATGGGTTCCGGCCGTCCGAGCCCCCGGCGCACGCCCCGATCAGGATCGGCGAGCATCATCAGCGGTTCGGTTTCGAACCGCTCGAGTCCCCGGCGGCGCAGCAGCTCCGGAATCTCCGGCGCATCGACGTCCGGCCAGAAATGCCAGCACGCCGGTACGCCGTCGAACAGCGTGCGCAACTGCTCGATCTCGTGCGGGATCGCACCGCTCAGCCGGAGAACGCCATTCAGTTCCTCACTGGGCGCGCCGGTGTGGAACCAGCTCGACCGCGCACCACCGCTCCACCGGTTCGCTCGCACCAGATGCGTTGCGACAAAGGTGGTTACGCCTCGTGGTGCCCGCGGTTGCCGAGATCAGCGGTCATCCGGCGATTCCGAGCGGAACAGCGATTCGTATTCTGCGCGAAGGGATTCGAACTTCGGCCGGAACGGATCGGGTGCGGACGCCGCGAGCCTGGCGCCCAGGATGTCCAGGTGGGTGTGCCAGCCTGCCGCGATATCGAGGATCTCGTCGCGGGTCGGGAGCCGGCGGTGGGTGACGGTCAGACGGACCTTGTCGGCGACCCGTTCGAGCGCGAAGGTCACGTCCGAGTCGGCGAGGCCGCCGCCCGTGCTCCAGGTGTGGCGCAGCAGATGCGGAGGATCCCATTCGAGCACCTCACCATGCCTGCGGTCGGCTACCGCGGCGGGATCGCCTTCGCCGGTGAGTTCGTGGATGCGGAAGATGTGTTCGACCCGGCCGCCGGTGACCTGTTCGAGCAGCCCGCCGGCCAGCCAGGTCGCGCGTTTGTCGATATCGGTCAGATACGCCCAGACCCGTTCGATCGGCCCCGGCAACAGCCGTTCGATACGGACCGTGCCCGGTTCGATGACCTCCCCGTAGTCACTCATCTCGCGAATCCTCCTGCCGCAGTGCGGCTTCCAAAGCGTCGAGACTCTCGTCCCAGAAACGCTCGTAGAAGTTCACCCATTCGGCGCAATCTCGCAGCGGGCGCGGATCGAGCCGGCACAGATGCGTGCGCCCGCGCACGCTGCGTCGCACCAGCCCGGCCCGCTCGAGCACCTTGATGTGTTTGGACGCGGCCGCGAGCGAGATGTCGTACGGCGCGGCCAGCTCCCCGACGCTGCATTGACGCCGCGCCAGCGTGCGCAGCATCGAGCGGCGCGTGGAGTCCGACAGCGCGTGGAACACCACGTCGAGCCGTTCCGAAGAATTCTCAACCACATGGTTGACTATTCCGTCTCCACACACCTACTGTCAACCCATCGGTTGAATATCGCGGCCGATTCACCCACCCCTTCAGGGAGTAACCCATGACCGAACCGCACTTCACGACTTCCTTCGCCACCGACCGGAGTCCCGAGACAGCCTTCGCCGCCGTGCTCGACGTGCGTGGCTGGTGGTCGAAAGCTCTCACCGGACGCAGCGAAAAGCCCGGAGACGTCTTCACTTACGAGGTTCCGGGCGTACATCGCGCCACGATCGAGGTCACCGAGGTCGTCCCCCACGACCGCGTCGTCTGGCGCGTCCTCGATGCCCGACTCACCCTCGTCGACGACCACACCGAATGGAACGGCACCGAAATCCGTTTCGAGATCGCCCGCCGCGCCGGCACCACCGAACTCCGCTTCACCCACGTCGGCCTCACCCCGGCGTTCGAATGCTTCGACGTCTGCCGCAAAGGCTGGTCGTTCTACATCGACACGAGCCTGCGCGACCTGATCACCACCGGCACCGGCCAACCCGACGAGGACCCGCAAGCACTCGCCCTGGCGAACGGGAATGCCGAGGCGACTCCGCACTGAACGTCGACACGACGCCACGGCACCCCGGGGTCGACGACGGCTGCCGCCGCACCGAGGCGGCAGCCGAAACTCGATGCGGCACTGGACGTTCGGTCGTCGGCCGTCGTTCCGACTCAGGCGGAGACCCGAGCCGTGTGTTGTCCGACGTCCACCTGCCCGGCGACCTCACCGTCCACGTGACCGTCAGGACCGGTGAAGCGGTGTTCGATACCAGTTTCTGTCTCGAAATGAAACACCCGCCCGTTCCGGCACCTATTAATGTCGAAATCACCTCTCGAGCGGTGAAGGAAAATAACGTCGTCGCCCCTCCGTCAACGATGCCGGTGCGGTTCACAAAGAAGTGAACCCGAGGGGCCGACAAACTATCTCGAATGCAACCGAGTACGACCGGGAATTGCCATGGGAAAACAATCGGATCGGCAGTGTTCCGAGCGCCCGAGCGGGCCTGCACGCGTCCTCGACCGACGACGGCGAGAGGTCCTCAACTATTTCGGGTCGTGTCCGCAATGCGGTTACCCGGCGCAGGCATTCCTGGTCGCGACATATTACGCGGACGGGAAAACCCGTGTGACCACCGACGGCTCGTGCGCACTTCCCTGCGGATGGTCGGGCCCGATAGAGGTTACGAAGATGACCACCGGAACCACCTCGGTATGAGCGGGGTCATATCGCACGCCCGGGATTCAAAATCCCTTTCGGATCGAAGGCGTGCTTGATCTGCCGCATCACATCGAGTTCGACCGCGCCGACCATAGGTTCGAGATACCGGCGCTTGAGTTCGCCCACTCCGTGCTCGCCCGTTATCGAACCGCCCAGCGCCAGACAGCGGTTCATCATGTCGTCGAAGGCGCTGTAGGCCCTGGCGGTTGCGTCCGGATCCGTGGCGTCGAACACGATGGTCGGATGGAGGTTGCCGTCGGCGGCGTGGCCGAACGTACCGATCAGAAGGTGATAGCGCTCGGCGATCCACGCGATGGCGTCGATCATCTCCGGAAGCCGCATCACGGGCACGGCGAGATCGTCCAGCAGAGTGCTGCCGTAGCGCTGCAGGGCGGGCAGCGCGACGCGGCGGGCCTCCATGAGCGCGTCGCCTTCCGCGGGGTCCGTGGTCACGTAAACCTCCCGGGCGCCCACGCCGCGGCATCCCTGTTCGCAGCGTTCGGCCTCGATCTCGGCGGCCGGGCCGTCACACCGGATCAGCAACAGCGCACCGGCGGTGTCGTCGATTCCCATGCGAGTCATCGCGTCGACAGCCACGATGGTCGCGTTGTCCATCATCTCCACGACGCTCGGCTCCGCGACGGCCCGGATCGCCACCACCGCCGCGACGGCGTCGACGACCGAGGAGAACACCGAGACGACCGTGGCCGATTGCACCGGCTTGGGTCGCAACCGCATCGTGGCCTCGACGATCACCGCCAGAGTGCCCTCGGATCCGACCAGGAGCTGCGTCAGGTTGAGTCCTGCCACGTTCTTGCTGGTGGCCGCTCCGGTGTGGATGATTCGGCCGTCGGGCAGGACCGCTTTGATCCGTGCGACGTGATCGGCGGTGACGCCGTACCTCGCACAGCAGGCGCCACCGGCATTCGTGGCCAGATTGCCGCCGATGGTGCAGGATGCGCGGCTGCCCGGATCGGGGACATACCACAGGCCCAGCTTTTCCGCGGCCGCTGCCAGATCGCCGTTCACCACCCCCGGCTCGACCGTGGCCGTACGCGCTTGTTCATCGATATGAAGTATTCGATCGAACCGTTCGGTGCTCAGAACGATGCCGCCGTCGAGCGCGTTGCTGCCCCCGGCCAATCCGGTGCCGGCCCCCCGGGTCACGACCGGAACACCGTAGCGGTTCGCCGTGGTCAGCGTGGCGACCACATGATCGGTCGTGCGCGCACGCACCACAGCGATCGGATCTCCGGCGCGCGACAGCAACGAGTGGTCGCGCAGGTAGCCGATCATCGTCTGCCGGTCGGTCACGACAGCGTCGCCGAGCGACGCTGTCAATTCCGCAATCGGCCCGGTCAACGTCCCGGTCATTCGTTCTACCTGTTCCCGGACTGTTCCGCGATGTCGAGCTCGCCCATTCGGGCCCAATCGTTTTCGGGAATCTGCATATGCAGAATGCGCGGCGTCTCACGCAACGCGGGTCGCATCGATTCCAGTCCCTTGCGGAAATGGGCGGAATCGACATGGTCCGATCCGGCTTGTTCGTCGCGGAATGCTTCGACCAGAACGAACTCGGACGGGTCGTCCACATTCCGATGCCATTCGAACCACAGATTTCCCGGCTCGGCCCGGGTGGCCTTCGTGAATTCCTCCGTGCGGGACAGCCAGTTGTCGATATTTTCCGGACGAACCTGGAACTTCACCACAATGAAAATCATCAGCATTCCTTCTCCCGGCCGAAATCCGGCCGGACGGCGAACAGCGGCATGTCGCCGGCTTCACTTCCGGTCACCACCTCGATCTGCGGGGGCGAGGTGGTGACCGGTCGTCGTCACCGGCGCTCAGTAGATGTTGGACGGGCGGACCATGCCTTCGGCGAGGTCACCGAACCCCGGCGCCACGATGGCGCCCGGGTTGTAGAGCGTCTCCTCGACGATCGCGGTCTCGGTGGTGATGAGAAGTGCCGCAATCGACGCCGCGCTTTCCAAGGCGGCGCGGGTGACCTTGAACGGATCGATCACGCCGTCGTCGAACATGTCTCCGTAGGTTCCGGTCAGCGCGTTGAAGCCGTGCCCGATCGGCAGCCCGGCAACGACTTCGACGATCTCGTCACCGTCGAAACCGGCATTGATCGCGATCCACCGCAGCGGTTCGGCCAGCGCGCGGCCGACGACGTCGCGGCCGATCGCCTCGTCGGCGGGCAGATCCAGACCGGCCAGGGTGCGACGCGACTGCGCGAGCGCGGTGCCGCCGCCGGCGACGATGCCCGCCTCGACAGCGGCGCGAGTGGCCGCGAGGGCATCCTCGACTCGGAGCATCCGTTCCTTGAGTTCGACGCTCGTCGCCCCTCCGACCCGGATGACGGCGACCCGCCCGGTGAGGCGGGCGATGCGCAGTTCGAGACTGTCCCGGTCGGCATCGATCTTGGCCCGCTCGAGCTGGGCCTCGAGCTGGGCGATGCGGGCATGCAGCCGGCTGCCGTCACCGTGGGCGCCCACAATGGTCGTCTCGTTCTCGGTGACAGTGATCCGATCGCAGGAGCCGAGGTGTTCGGCCGTGATCTCCGACAATTCGATGCCGGTGTCCTTGGCGACGACGTGCCCGCCCAGGGCGACCGCCAGATCCTCGAGTTCGGCGACGCGCCGATGGCCGAAGCCGGGTGCGCGAACCACCACCGATTGCATCGTCTTGTGCATATTGCCGCCGACGAGCAGCTGGAGCGCGGGGCCGTCGACGTCCTCGGCCAGCACGACGAGCGGTCGATCGGCCCGCTTGGCCACCTCGATGCTCGGCATGATGTCTTGGACCTGGGTGATCTTCTTGTTGGTCAGCAGGATCAGCGGATCGATGTGTACCGCCTCCATCCGCTCCGGGTCGGTGACCATGTATCCGGAGGTGTAGCCATGGTCGAACTCGATGCCGTCGACGATGTCCACCGACAGGCCGAGTCCGTCGCTTTCCACCGTCGTGACGACGCCCGACCGGCCGACGTAGTCGACGGCCTGGGCGATGACTCGGCCGATCGCCTCGTCGTCACTGGCGGCGAGCGTCGCGATCCGTTGCAGATCGCTCGGACCGCCGACTTCGGCAACCTGACTGTGCAGCGAGTCCACGACCGCGGTCACCGCACGCTCGATGCCGCGGCGCACCCGCATGGGATTGGCTCCGGAGTCGACAGCCTGCAGACCCTCACGGACCATCGCCTGCGCCAGCACGGTCGCCGTTGTCGTTCCGTCCCCCACGGTGCCGTTGGTCTTCATCGCGACTTCTTTGACCAGTTGCGCGCCCATATTCGCGAACGGGTCGCGCAGCTGTATCTCACGCGCGATGGTGACGCCGTCGTTGGTGATCGTCGGCGGTCCGGTGAGTTTCTCGAGCACCGCGTTGCGACCCTTGGGCCCCAGGGTCACTTTGACCGCGTCCGCGAGGGCGTTGACGCCGTGCTCGAGCCGCGACCGGGCGTCCTTGTTGTAGCGCAGCTCCTTGGCCATGGCTGATCTTCCTTTCCTGATTTCCGCGAGCGAAGAGCCGCCCTACGGGACGAGAATCGCCCGGCCTCGTACGCGTCCGGCGTCGAGATCGTCGAGTGCCTGCTGGAAGCTCTCGAGCGGGTACGTGGTGGTGTGCAACGTGACCTTGCCCTGAGCGGCGAGGGTCATCAGCTCCTGCAGATCGTTGTAGGAGCCCACGAGATTTCCGATGAAGTTGATCTCGGTCGAGATCACGTCGATCGTCGCGACATCGATGTTCTCGCCGTACCCGACCACGTAGTAATTGCCGGCGCGGCGCAGCATCGCGACGCCTTCCCTGGTGGTGCCGCCCTCACCGACGAAGTCGACCACCGCCTCGGCACCGTGTCCGCCGGTGAGATCGAGTACCTGCCGAACCTGGGTGCCGTCTGCGACGATGCCTCGGTCGGCGCCGATCCTGACCGCAAGGTCGACCGCCTCGGGATTGCGGTCCACGACGACGACGGTGACCGCGGAAATCGCCTTCAGCACCTGGATTCCGATGTGACCGAGGCCGCCGGCGCCGATCACCACGCACACATCACCCGGGCGTGTGGACGTCGCCACCTTGGCGACGGCGTGGTAGGCGGTCAGACCCGCGTCGGCGAGGGCGGCGACGTCGGCAGGCTGGAGGGAGTCGTCGATCCGGACCACGCTGCGGGCGGTGGTGCGCAGGTATTCCGCGTAACCGCCGTCGACGTCGATCCCGGGGAATGCGCTGTTCTCACAGTGCACGTCGTCGCCGAAGCGGCACGCGCGGCAGAGTCCACAGGTGATCAACGGGTGCAGGATGACCTTGTCGCCCACGGCCACATTGGTGACGGCATCGCCGACCGCGTGCACCCATCCCGCGTTCTCGTGTCCGATCGTGTACGGCAACCGGACTCCGCTCTTGTCCTCCCACTGTCCTTCGAGGATGTGCAGATCGGTACGGCATACACCGGCACCGCCGATGCGCACGATCACGTCGAGCGGCCCCTGGATCTTCGGTTCGGGGACTTCGGTGAGTTGCAGCTTGGTGTGGTATCCCACCACCTGCACGGCTTTCATCGCGGGCTCCTTGTTCTCAGGTCTTCGATTCGCGGTGTGGTGCCGACCGATTCGCTGTCGGCGTAGCGGGTCGCGAGCAGTCCGCGGCAGAAGTGGGCATTGCCCTCGATCGAGATGCGCACGGATTTCGCGAATCTGAGCCGCCTCGGCACGTCATCGGACGGGATGGGTCTGCCGTGCTCGTCGACCACCACCCGCCCGGCCGGGCAGACGCTCAGTCCGATGCGTGTGCGCCGCCGCAGCAAGGCCGCCTTGTCCGGTCCCGGTGCCAGGTCGGCCAGGGTGAGGTGGTGAATCTCGTTGACACTCAGCCCGGTTCGCCGCATGTGTGCTTCCACGCACCGTTCCATCGCGGCGGCGTGTGCCTTCACCAGAAACGTCCTGCGCAGCTCGTAGAGGCTGTCCTCCGCCTCGGGTCCGAAGGTGCCGACGTAGCCGGCGTCGGCGGCCAAGCCCGCGTTGATCTTGTCGCTGTCGTGATGGTCGTCCAACATCACCCGCACCTCACCGGCTCCCTCGACCATCCGGAGGGCATCGAGCGCGTCGGCCGCCATCAGATAGGCGAAGTTGGGTGAGCAGAACGCGGTGGGAAGGCGTAGGTGAACGGCGACACCGCGGTCGTCGATGGTGAGCGAGCGAACGAACCCCAGATCGGTGATCGGCTCGTCGAGTTCCGGGTCGACTACCGTCGAGAGCGCATCGAGCAGATCCCGTTCGGTGCAGGCGACGGTCGTGGTCATGACAACACGCTCTCCGGCTCACGCAACCCGGGCTCCGGATGCTGCAGGTCCAACTCGGCCGGCACCTCGATGTCGTACAGAGCGGCCGCGTTGAGCCCCAGAATCTTCTTTTTCTGCTCGACGGTGATCGGCGGGTAGTCGGTCTGCATGTCCTCGGGGATCTGGAAGTCCACGAATTGCTCGATCAACCACTTGGGAGTCCACAGGGCGTAGTCGCTGCCGAACAGAATCTTGTCCTCCTTGATCCAATACAGCAGCTCACCGATGATCTGGGCGAAGTAGCGAGGGCGGGTGTGGATGAACGGCAGCGCCACCGCGAGTCCGCCGTAGACATTGGATTCCTGAGTACCGATCCAGCAGAAGTCCTCGAGCCGCGGCAGCCCGACATGCTCGACGACGAAGTTGAGCTCGAGGTAGTCGGTGGCCACCTTGTCCACATCGGACACGTCGAACGCGTCGCGGTCGAGTGGCCGGATAGTGGGGCCCTTGTGAACGTGAATGTTCTTGATACCCAACGAAATGCACTCTTCGAGGTAGCGACGCGACCAGCGGTCGTCGAGTTTGTAGCCGCGGGAGTCGCCGTACCACTCGGCGGTGTAGAGCTTGACGCCCTGCAAATTCATCCGCTCGGCGTCACGGCGCAGCTGGTCGAGTCCGGCTTCGCCGTAGCGCGGGTCGTAGGCGTGGTTGTAGGTCAGTTTTCCGGGATGCTTGGCGACCAGCGCGAGCGCTTCCTCGGTCTGCCCGAATCCGTTGCGGTAGAAGTCGCTGAGCAGCGTCGCCTGGAAAATCGCGTGGTCGACGTATCCCTCGCCGAAAATGTCGCGCTCGAAGCGTTCGCTGCCGTAGTAGGTGTAGGTGTCGTAGTCCCACACGGCCTCCGCGGGACTGAGATTCTTGTGATAGTCGTAGAAGCAGTCGATGAACTCCCTGCCGTGCACGTTCTTGTGATTGGACTCGCGGCCGTCCCAGATATGGACGTGACCATCGACGATGAAGTACTTCTCGCCGTTCTTCTCATACATGGCGGATGCTCCGGTTTCTTCTGTTGATCACTGCAGGTGAATGCCGGTCGATCACCGGCTGAGGACGACCTCGAGGCGGACGAACGGTGAACCGAGGCCGCAGGCGGTGGGGACGTCGCCGGCGCCGCCGGGCAGGTACGACGGCGCCGGCGAGCGGCCGGGCTGCGCCCCGGCGCCGCTACTGCACGGTGAGGTCGAAGCCGATGTACTCGGCGGCGTCCTCCGGGCTCGCGAACAGCAAGGTCTTGTCGTCGAGGTGAACCATCCGGCCGTAGTGGGTGGAACTGATCTCCTCGAAGATCGAACCGTCGAATTCCTCGCCGAGCGCTTCGCTGAGTTCGGCGTAGTCGAAGTCCAGCAACCGCTGACCGTCGACCCGGATCATCGACGGGTACTCGGTGAGCTCCACACCGTCCTTGGCGCCCATCACTTCGGCGACGACGCGGCCGATCGGGGTGTTCATCAACGTGACACCGCACATATTGGAGAACTCGGTGGACGATCCGAATTGCATGCTCACTTCTTCAACTCCTTGGGAACGTCGAGGTCGATGTCCTCGAGCAGCGAACAGAACTTGGCGATGGCGGCGTCCATGCTGGTGGCGAAGGTGACCGCCTGCTGAGCGGGTTGCGACCAGATCGGCTGCAACGCCCGTGCGGCCGCGAGGCAACGCGGAACCCAGGTTTCGAGCCAGGTGCCGAACAGTTCCTTGTTCGCGGCGCCGTATTCCGGATCACGGGTGAGCAACCGGAACAGGTTGCGGGTGTAGGCGAGATCGCGGTCGTAGTCGTGCTCGCCGGTGCCGACGATGGTCGGAGTGATGTAGTCGCCGTTGCCCGCGGCGATCTGCATGACCAGCTCACTGCGGAACAGGGTGCCGACCAGCTGCTCGAAAACGACGTTGGAGCCGAACAGCAGCTCACACCAGTCCGGCACCGCGGTCAGCCGCTCGACGACCTCGCGGGTGGGTTGCCATTCGGGCGCGGATTGCCACACCTGCTTGTGCAGTGAGCCGTCGAAGTCGACGCCGGCCTCGGACAAGTCCAAATTGAACAGCGCCAGGTCCTGAGCGAAACGCAGCTTGTGTGCGGCGTTCACCGCCACCGCGGTGTTGATCATGTTCGTCGGGCACGACCGCTGGATCGAGGTGAAAACATGCAGGGCCAGACCGTTCTCGGCATGCATCCAGGCGCCCAGGTTGCGGCTGACGAAGGTGAGCCACGGGGTGTTCCAGGCGTCGTAGACGCGGGCGCGCTTGGCGTTCGACAGGCACAACTCCACCTGGTGGACCACCTTGGAGTTGTTGCGATAGATCGTCTGGTCCCATTCCTCGTTCGGGTCGAGGAACGCGTGCCAGTTCGACGATCGCGCGGCCGTCCACTCCTTGGGGTATCCACCGGGGCCGTCGCCGAAGCCGTAGATCCAGCCCTGCGAGAGGTGGCGCTCGGGGTCGGGCTGCACGTCGACGGTCACGTCCTCGTACATCGTCGACCGCTTCTTGGCCGGCGTGTAGTAGGTGAAGGTGCGACTGCGGGAGCTCGGAAACTCCAGTGCGCCGGCCTCGGCATCGGTGAATTCGATTGTGGGAAAGCTACGTTGCTTGGTCCCTGTGCTTGTCGTCATCTCTTTCTCAGTTCTTGTCGATGTGGGGTGCTGTCGGTTCCTGCGGGACTAGTCGAAGGCGGGGCTGGTGAACTTGTCGTAGAAGATCTGGTCGTGCGGGGTACCGCCGGCCGCGAGCAGTTCCAGCGCCGCGTCGACCATCGGCGGCGGCCCGCACAGATAGACCTCGGTCCGGCCCAGATCCGCCTCCCGCCGGCCGACCACGTCGGTGACGTTGCCCTGTTCGACCTCGATGGAGCGCATGGGCTGCGGATCCATCGATTCCGACAGGCAGGCGACGAAGACGAAGTCGGTCAGAGTGCTGCCGAGTTCGCGAATTTCGTCGAGGTAGAACAGGTCCTCGGGAGTGCGGGCGCCGTAGTAGAAGTGCACCGGCCGGCTGTTGCCCGTCTCGTTCATGTGCCGCAGCAACGACAGCAGCGGCGCCATGCCCGCGCCGCCGCCGATGAAAACCAGCGGCAGGACGTGCCCGTCCTTGATCGTGAACGACCCGTAGGGTCCGGTCAGCGCGATCTCGTCGCCCACGCCGATCCCGTCGTCGAGCAGACCGGCGAACTTGCCGCCGGGATACTTCTTGATCAGGAATTCGACATGATCGGTTTCCGAGGCGGTGGTGGCCATGGAGAACGAGCGGTGTTCGTCGGTTCCGGGGATGTGCAGGTCGGAGTACTGACCGGGTTTGAACTCGTATCCGGCCGGTTCCACCGCTCGCAGTCGCAGCGACACGATGTCCCTGGTCTTCGGTTCGATCGCGACGACGCGGGTGCGCACATTCTGGATGGGCACACCACTGAGCAATTCGTCCTCGTCGAAATTCAGCAGTTCGATCGTGCAGTCGCTGTATGCCGTTGAGCGGCAGAGCAATACGTGCCCCTCGTCGACCTCCGCGTCGTTGCAGGCGAAGGTCGAGTAGTCGTCCATCTGGATGTCGCCGTCGAGGACGAACGACTTGCAGGCCGAGCACCGCCCCTCACGGCATCCGTGCATCAGATGGATTCCCTGCCGGAACGCGGCGTCGAGAATGTACTCGTCTTCACCGACTTCCATCTCGATGTCGACGGGCTCGAAGTTGATACGGTGTTTGTCGGCCACGGGGTGTCTCCTGGGCTGGTGAACGAATGGTGAGCCGGTGGGTGGCGCCGGATAGCGGCCGGCACCACCCACCGGGCCCGGAATCAGGCGGGAACGGCGCTACCGGCCCGGTACGCGGCGACGTGCGCCTCGCGTTCGGCGTCGGACATCTCGTTCAGCAGCACATTCGGACTCTGGAAGGTGTTGCCTCGCACGTCGTCGAGGGTCCACAGCTTCTTCGGGTCGTCCAGGTCGAGGTGCGGCTGGCCGACGAGGGTCCGACCGTCGTCGCGCACGTAGCCCAGATCGGAGACGATGTCGGCCAGATCCTTGCCGTGGTGCAAGGTCTCCCACTCCCGGAAACCGGTGAGCCGCCCCATATTCGGGGTCGGGCGACCGTCGTACTCGCCGCGGAAGGCGACCGCGTCGGTCCAGTAGCAGGTTTCCGAGCAGTAGGTCCGCCACTGGTCGTCCACCTTCTCCACGACCATGTCCTCACGGATGAGGGCGGGCACCATGCAGGTCCAGCAGCGGTGCGGGTACTGGTAGCCGACCTCCTCGAACGCGATCGGCTTGTTGCGGCCGGGGTAGGCCAGGCGGTTGTACTCTTCCCACCACTTGCCGTACTTCGAGTACCAGCCCGGGTACTTGTGCTCGAACCACTCGAAGTCCTTGTCGGTCATGGCGTCGATGCGCCAGTAGTTGACCGGCCAGCCGGTGGCGAAGAACCGGGCCACCTCGTGGACGTAGCCCTTGTCGACGATGCGCTTCCACGCCTCCTCCACCAGGTCGTGCGGAATCGTCAGGCCGTACTTCTCGAGCGGGATCAGGTAGCTGCGGTAGTAGTCGTCGTAGATCCAGCGCCGCCACATCTCGGCGTAGCTCTCGCGATCCTTGCGGCGGTCCTTGGTGCCGTACTCGATGAAGGTGCCGATGGCGGCATCGACCACACAGTGGTTGTTCCACCAGGCGTAGCGCAGATCTCGTTCGAGCAGCGGGCGGTTGCGCTCGTCGGCCAGCGCCATCAGCAGGATGGAGTAGCCGTTGGAGATGTGGCGCGATTCGTCGGACTGCACCGAGTGGAACACCGTCGGCAGCAAGTAGTCGCCGTTGGCGGCGGCCTCGTCGGGCATGGCGACGAAAAGCGTGTTGGTGAAAGCGGTTTCGGCGACGACGGTCAAGTAGATGTTGGCCGCGGTGATCGCGTCGCCGGTGATGAAGCCTTCACCGAACTGGCGGCCGATGGTGCCCGCGTAGTTGTTCGCGAACGCCTTTTCGGTCATATCGAACCCGGCGGGGTCGATGTAGTTGTTCATGTACAGCTTCTTGAGGTTCATCTGGATCGTCGAGTGCCGCACCTCGTCGATCATCTGCACCGCGAGACCATTGTGGATCTCGGGATTCGGCACCGCGTCGATCGCCATCGGCATCGCGCGCGCGGCCGAGATCTCGGGGAACGGAATGATCGACAGGAACAGCTTCTGCCATTCCAGCCACCGCTGCTGTACCTGGCGGAACATATTGCCGCGGATCGCGCCGTCCATCGCACCGTAGACGCGGTTGTCCTTCTCCTCCTCCATGGGGAAGTAGGACCGCATGATCTGCTTGAGGGGATCCTTCTTCGGAGCCTTCTCGAAGGTGTAATCGGTGCCGAAGCGCGTCGCCGGGGTCGCGAAGGTCGGTTCCCACGACAACTCCGTGATCTTCGCGTGGGCCTTCGTCAGGCTTTGCCTACTCAATGTTCGCCTCCTGGGTCACAACAGCCGGCCGGTATGCCGGCAGTGGGGGACGTTGCGAAATCCATTGCAGCCGAGAATGTCCGGCCGGAGCGTCTCAGTCTGAGACGAGGGTCACAGTGGCTGGGATCCCCGGAAACGCAGCTGTCCGGTGCCGCGAGACCCGCTCGCGGCACCGGACAGTGAGAATGGGGATCAGGCCAGGTCGAAACGATCCAGGTTCATCACCTTGACCCACGCGGCGACGAAGTCCTCGACGAACTTGCGTTCGTTGTCGTCCTGCGCGTACACCTCCACGAGCGCACGCAGCTGCGAGTTCGAACCGAACACCAGATCGACACGGCTGGCGGTCCACACCGTTTTTCCGGTCGAGCGATCGTTCCCGGTGTAGATGCCCTCCTCCGTCGTGGACGGACTCCAAACAGTGCCCATATCAAGCAGATTCACGAAGAAGTCGTTGCTCAGCGCCCCAGGGGTGTCCGTGAAGACCCCGTGAGGTGTCCCGTTGTGGGTGGCGCCCAATACCCGCAGCCCGCCGACCAGAACCACCAGCTCCGGAATCGTCAGAGTCAAGAGATTGGCTCGGTCCACCAGCTGGAACTCCGCCGGCAGGCGGCCGCCCTTGCCGACATAGTTGCGGAAGCCGTCGGCGGTCGGCTCGAGCGCGGCGAACGACTCCACGTCGGTCTGGTCCTGCGTAGCGTCGGTCCGTCCCGGTACGAAGGGAACCTCGATGTGGAACCCGGCGTTCTCCGCCGCCCGCTCGACACCGGCGCATCCGGCGAGCACAACCATATCCGCGAAGGAAACCGCCACTCTCCCAGTCTGTTCGGCGTTGAACTCCTCCTGGATGCCCTCGAGTACGGCGATCACCCGGGCCAGCTCGTCGGGCTCGTTGACCTCCCAGCCGACCTGAGGTTGCAGGCGGATGCGACCACCGTTGGCCCCGCCGCGCTTGTCACTACCCCGGAACGACGACGCTGCCGCCCACGCCGTCTCGACCAGCTGCGCGACGCTCAACCCGGAGGCGAGCACACGGCGCTTCAGCTCGGCGATACCGGCGGCGTCGATCACGTCGTGGTCCGGGGCGGGGATGGGGTCCTGCCACAGCTGAGGCGTGCTGGGCACCTGCGGTCCCAGGTGGCAGATGAGAGGTCCCATATCGCGGTGGGTCAGCTTGTACCACGCCTTGGCGAACTCGTCGGCCAGTTCCTGCGGGTTCTGCAGCCAACGACGCGTGATCTGTTCATAGCTCGGGTCGAATCGCAGGGCCAGATCGGTGGTGAGCATGACGGGGGTGTGTGTTTTCCCGGGCACGTGTGCGTCGGGGACTGTCCCCGTCCCGGCTCCATCCTTCGGAACCCATTGCTTGGCCCCGGCCGGCGACGTGCTCAGCTCCCACTCGTAGCCGTACAAGGTCTCCAGGAAGGAGTTGTCCCACGTCGTCGGGGTCGGCGTCCAGGCACCCTCCAACCCACTGGTGATGGCATCCTCGCCGGCGCCGGTGCCGAAGGACGAACGCCATCCGAGCCCCTGCTCTTCGAGCGGTGCCGCCTCCGGCTCGGGTCCGACGTCGCCGGCCGGGCCCGCGCCGTGGGTCTTGCCGAAGGTGTGACCACCGACGATCAGCGCCGCGGTCTCGACATCGTTCATGGCCATCCGCCGGAAGGTTTCGCGAATGTCGTCGGCGGCCAGCAGCGGATCCGGATTGCCTTGGGGCCCTTCGGGATTGACGTAGATCAAGCCCATCTGCACGGCGGCGAGCGGGTTTTCCAGCTCGCGGTCACCGGAATAGCGCTCATCGGCGAGCCACGTCTGCTCCGGCCCCCAGTAGACGTCTTCCTCCGGCTCCCACCGGTCCACGCGACCGCCTCCGAACCCGGCGGTCCGCAGGCCCATATCCTCGAGCGCCACATTGCCCGCGTAGACGATGAGGTCGGCCCACGACAGCTTGTTGCCGTACTTCTGCTTCACCGGCCACAACAGCCGACGCGCCTTGTCGAGGTTCGCGTTGTCGGGCCAGCTGTTCAGCGGCGCGAATCGTTGCATTCCGGCGCCGGCGCCGCCGCGGCCGTCGTGGATGCGGTAGGTGCCCGCCGCATGCCAGGCCATCCGGACGAAGAACGGACCGTAGTGGCCGTAGTCGGCGGGCCACCACTCCTGTGATGTGTGCATCACCTCGACGATGTCCGCCTTCACCGCGGACAGATCCAGCAACCGGAACTCCGCACCGTAGTCGTAGTCGGAGTCGAAGGGACTGATCTCGGCCGGGTTCTTCTGCAGAATCTTCAGGTTGACCTGGTTCGGCCACCACGCGCGGTTGCTGCCGCCACCCTGGACCGGGTGCGTGAGGCGACCGGACATGACGGGGCAGCCGGATACTGCGGGTACGGTCTCGGCCTCGCCGATGGACGGATATTCCTCAGGCACAGCTCTTCCTTTCGGACAGGGGTAGGTCGGGTGCCGATCCCGGCGACAACCGGGATCGTTCGAAGCGCCGGTCGCGGCCGAGCCACAGACATCGCCCCGGAATCACCGCGCACCGACGAAGAGATGGTGAGGTGGGCCGAGATACCCCGACGTCTCAAAATGAGATCTGGCTCACACTGACGCCGGGTAGCGTAATTGTGCGCGGACTCGAAGATGAGGTAGATCGATGGTGAGCGACGAAGACACCAGCACTCGGCTGTTGCTGGCACGGGATCAGTTCCTGAACTCCGGATCTGTCGACGACGTACTCGTTTCGGGCACGGTGCGAAATTCCTGGCAACGGTCCCGCGAGCTTCGGGTGCATCCCGATCGCGTGGACTTGCCTTTCGTGCGGGAACCGGATCTGGAATCTCCACTCGTCACCGCGGCCGGCCCGGTAATCCACCGACTTGCCGACGATCTGGCCACCCAGGCCGTCAGCGTCATATTGAGCTCCGCGGACGGTTTGATTCTCGATCGCGTCGCCGCCGACGCGCGAATACGTCGTACCCTCGACTCTGTTCAGCTGGCTTCCGGTTACAGCTACGCCGAGAAGTTCGTGGGTACCAACGGGATCGGCACGGCCCTCGAGACCGGACGGCCGACGTTCATCCGCGGCGGCGAGCACTACCTCGGGGCACTCGGCCAACTCGCCTGTGCCGGCGCGCCGATCCGCGATCCCCTGTCGGGACGCGTGGTCGGGATACTCGACCTCACCTGCTGGGCGCGTCGATCCGATTCGGTGCTGGTCGCCCTCGCGAAGAGCGCGGGCGCGCAGATCGAAGACCGGCTGCGCGCGCAGGCCACCGAGAGCGAAGCCGCCTTGATGGAGGCCTATGTGCGGCAGTGCCGCCGTTACCCGGGAGGCGTGCTGGCGGTCGGTGACGACGTGATGTTGATGAATCGCTACCTGCGCCAATCACTCGACGCATTGGATCAGCATGCTGTTCTCGAACACGCGACCGACCTTCAACGTTCCTTGTCGCACACCGTCGGAGCGGTGCTGCCCAGTGGACACTCCGCCAAACTCACCATCGCCGAACGGATCGGCTCGTGCAACGGCCGGACCGACATCGTGGCTCACGTCGCGCTGACGGGCAGCACGCCGAGCACCTCCGCTCTCGCCGCACGCAGGCCGACGATTCCGGGACTGGCCGGACGAAGCAGTTCATGGCAGCGCAGCTGCCGGCAGGTCGAGCGGTGCTGCGCCGACCGCAGCTGGGTGGTTCTCGACGGAGAACCCGGCTCCGGGCGCGCCAAACTCGCGGAAATGGTCGCTCGTCACGTCCGCCCCGGCCGCGCGGTCCGGGTACTGAGCATCGATGGAGATCACGCAGACGACGACTTTCTGAACATCCTCGAGTACCAAGTCGCCAAGGACGACTTCGATATCGTCCTCACCGACATCGATGAATTGCCCCGCGACGTCATCGAACCGATGTCGAGCATTCTGCAGTCGTGTGCGGGGCGCGGCTGGATCGCCGCGACCATCTGCTCCTCGACCCAGTCGCCCGATGTCGAGTCCCAGCTGCTTCCGCTGTTCATGCACACCGTTCCAGTCCCCGCACTGCGCCACCGCATCGAGGATCTCGACGAGCTGGTGCCTCATCTGCTCCGCGAACTGACCAAAGGAACCGACGTCCAGCTCTCTCCTGCCGCGCACCGCCAGCTGACGAAACTTCCCTGGCCGGGCAACGTCGCGCAGCTACGGCAGGTCCTCGTCGACACCTTGGCGCGGCAACGCTCGGGAGTCATTGCGGCGGACAAACTTCCACCCGAATGTCATTCGCTCAGCCGCCGTACCCTCACCGCCATGGAAGCCCTCGAACGCGACGCCATCATCCGCAGCCTTCTCGATCACAACGGCGACAAACAAGCGGCCGCGGCCGACCTCGGCATCTCCCGCGCCACCATGTACCGCAAGATCCGGCAATTCAGCATCGCCTGACGGTAACCCCACCGGCCGCCGGTGGACCACCGAAACTGCCCGGCCGGGCGCCTCAGGTCCGGTCGAGCACGCTGGTGGGGACGCCGTAGGGCAGGAAACGCACCCTACGGCGTTCGTCGGTGTTGTCGCGATGTGCGCGGAGGGCCTCGAGTTCGGTCGCGAAGACCTGCTCGACCCGGGCCTCACCCGCGTCGTCGACGCTGTAGATGGCCCACACTCCGCTGCCGGTCTCGCCGGTCGTCGTGTCGTCCGGTTCCGGCGACCGCGCGCGTTCCGGCTGCACGAACTGGCCGAACAGCGACGTCAGCGAGTTGGCGGTGGTGCGGTCGAGGTATCCGGCGGCCTTCCCGAGCAGGTCGCGGAACTCGACTTCGGCCTCGCGCAGAGCGCGCTCGAATTCTTCCGGATCGATCCCGAAAGGCCCGTTGTTTGCCATCTCGATCCTCCCGAGGACGACGTCGGCGCTATGTGTCCAGTATGCCGCGCTCGGGCGTCGAGTGGGTTGATCAATGTTTGCTCCGCAGGCGGATGGGAGTACCAGGCGCCGATGCCAGCCCGTGAGGTGGCCGCGCGATTCACCACGACCAGCGCCGATCATGAGGTCCGTCTCCCTCGAGGCCGACACCGGGCGGTTCACGAGCGATTGCCGGGAATCTGCCGCGTATCTATGGGCTGCTCCCGCCCGCTCACGAGCCGGAGCATTCGTTCGGCCGGTCTCGTGTGGATTTCCAGACGAATCCGCCACTGCGGTATTACGTTCTTCTGCAATGAAGTTCGCTTGTTGCAGCCGAACGGGGGCGCGGGTGGCATCGACTCGGAGGTTCGACCGGCGCACGCTCCTGCGAGGTGCTGCGGCGGCCGGGGCGGCAGCGGCCGCGTCCTCGATGACCGGCTGCGGCGACAACGACGACGCGCTCACCTTCTTCTTCCAGGCCAAACCCGACGAGGCGAAGGTCCGGCTGGCGATCATCGACGAGTTCCGCAAGCTACATCCCGAGATCAAGGTGCGAACCCAGATGTCGGGACCCGATCCGCAGACCCAGATCCTCACCTACTGCGCGGGCGGTAAATGCCCGGACGTGCTGATGTCGTGGGACCTGTCCTATTCCTTCCTCGCCGAACGCGGCATATTCGAAAACCTCGACACGATCCTGGACAAGGACCCGGCGTATGCCGCCGAGCTGAAGAAGGACAGTTCGACCGCCCTGTACAACACGTTCCGCTACAAGAACGCGCAGTACGCACTACCCGAGCAATGGGCCGGAATCTTCCTGTACTACAACAAGAAGCTCTTCGCCGACGCCAAACTCTCCCCTCCACCCGCACGGTGGGAGGACGCCTGGAGTTTCGACGAATTCCTCGACGCCGCACAGGCGCTGACCAAACGCGACAGCTCCGGCGACGTCACCCAGTGGGGATTCGTGGATCCCTGGACCGTCTACTATTCCGCCAGCTGCTTCGGCATGAACAACGGCGTGGAATGGTTCACCCCGTCCATCGACCCGACCCGCACCAATATCGATAAGGACGCCTTCATCGAGGGCGTCCAGTTCTATACCGACCTGTCCACTCGGCATCGGGTGATGCCGAAAATCGAATTCCAGCAATCGCTTTCGTCGTCGGACATGTTCGCCCAGGGCAAAGCCGCGATGGCACTGTCGGGACACTGGATGTACAGCGCCTACACCGGACAGCCGGACCTGGACTTCGACGTCACGGTGCTGCCGGTCGGCCCGCGCGGTACCGCCGCTCGCTCCGACATCGGCACTACCGGCCTGTCGATCGCGGCCGACAGCCCGCGCAAGGAGCAGGCCTGGGAATTCGTCAAATTCGCCACCGGACCGGTCGGTCAGGCGGTCATCGCGAAATCGGGACTGTTCGTCCCCGCCTTGAAATCGGCGCTCGCCTCCGACGGATTCGCGCAGGCCCACACGAGAGTGCACAACCTCGAGGTGTTCCACGGCGGCGATCACGCCAGCAACCTGCCGGTCACGCCCGCATGGCCACGCGTCGACGCGGTGATCCAGCAGGGATACGACCACGTGTTCCGCGGGGCCGCGCCCGCGGAGTGGTTCAAGCAGGGCCTCGCCGGCCAGATCAACGACCTCCTGGAGGCACAGTGAGCGACAATCGCGCAGCGGCTCGCTGTGCCGACCGGGTGCGGGTGTCCCGCATATCACGGGGCACAGTGAGCGACAATCGCGCAGCGGCTCGCTGTGCCGACCGGGTGCCCGGCATCGCACTGGGGGCCGTATGACGACACCACGACGCTCAGCGCTGAGCCGCCGCAAGGCCGCCGCGGGCCGAATGTTCATCGCCCCCAACCTGTTCGCGGTCGCGGTGTTCATGGCGTTCCCCTTGGTGTTCACGCTGTACCTGAGCCTGCACCGCTGGGATCTGTTCAGTTCGCCGACGTTCGTCGGCATCGGTAACTTCCGCCGCCTCGTCGCGCACGACCCACTGTTCTGGGTGGCCTTGCGCAACACGGTGATCTTCACCGTCGGCACGCTGATCCCGACCATCGTCATCGGTCTCGCCGTCGCTGCGGCTCTGAACCGAAAGCTCAAGGGCATAGGCATCTTTCGCAGCATCATGTTCATGCCGCTGGTCGCCTCGACCGTGGCGATGGCGGTGGTCTGGCGGCTCACCTTCAGCACCGACTACGGGGTGCTCAACACGGCCCTCGGCTGGATCGGGATCGGTCCGGTCCCGTGGCTGACCGATCCCGGGTGGGCGATGGTCTCGCTGTGCCTGGTCAGTGTGTGGAAGAGCGTCCCCTTCGTCACCGTCGTCCTGCTCGCGGCCATGCAGGGCATCCCGGACGACGTGTACGAGGCCGCCAGGATCGACGGCGCCGGGGCTGTGCGCCGGTTCGGCTCGATCACCGTCCCACTGATCCGGCCCGCGCTGGCGTTCGCGTTCGTCATCACGGTCATCAATTCGTTCCAGGTGTTCGATCAGGCCTACGTTCTGACCGGCGGCAAGGGCGGCCCCGAAACCGGCACGTACGTGCTCGGAATCATGCTGTACCAGAACGCTTTCTCCTTCGACGACATCGGCTACGCCTGCGCACTCGCCTGGGTGATCTTCGCGATCCTGCTGGTGCTGACATTGCTCCAATTGCGATTCACCCGTGGCGGCGATGCCTACGAAAGCGAGGCCTAGGTGGCGACAGCGACCGCGAATCGAGCCGTTCTCCGCCGCACCGGGCGCGGGGTGCTGCTGTATCTGGTGCTGGTCGCGATGGCCTGGTGCGCACTGTTCCCGCTGCTGTGGGCCCTGTCGAGTTCGTTGAAGAAGCAGGGCAACATCTCCGACACCAGCATCGTCCCGGCCCGCCCGGCGTGGTCGAACTACCGCGACATCTTCGACCTGATGCCGTTCGGACGGATCTTCTTCAACACCGTTCTCTATGCTGGCTGCGTCACCGCGGGCCAGGTGTTCTTCTGCTCACTGGCCGGATACGCCTTCGCCCGCTTGCCGTTCAAGGGCCGCGACGTCCTGTTCGTCGCCTACCTCGCCACCCTGATGGTCCCGGCGACCGTCACGGTCGTCCCCCAGTTCATCCTCATGCGGACCTTCGGCTGGGTGGACAGCCCCCTGGCCATGATCGTGCCGGGCCTGTTCGGCAGCGCCTTCGGCACCTATCTGATGCGCCAGTTCTTCATCACCCTGCCGGTCGAATTGGAAGAGGCGGCCATTCTCGACGGCTGCTCGGTGTGGCAAACGTACTGGCGCGTGCTGCTACCGCACGCCCGACCGGCGGTCATGGTCCTCGCGGTACTCACCTGGGTGACGGTGTGGAACGACTTCCTGTGGCCGCTGGTGATGATCCAGCGCAACGAGATCTCCACGCTCACACTGGGTTTGGTGCGTCTGCAGGGCCAGTACGAAACCAACTGGCCGATCTTGATGGCGACCTCCATCCTGATGGTGGCGCCGATGCTGCTGATCTACGCGTTCGCCCAGAAGTCGTTCGTGCGGGGAATCGCGATGTCCGGGATGGGTGGACGGTGAGGCGTTCGACCCCGACCGAACCGAAGACGAGCTGGATACGCAGGTGATGCGCGATCGCTGGCTCGGGTTTGCTCCGCGACGCCGTCGACGCGGGCCGCGGCGCGGATCGGCCGGTCACTGCCACCGGGCCCGAGGGCGAAACCCGCGACAGCTGGAACGCAGCGGTCGAGCGGGCACGCCTCGACGCCCTCTCCGGTGATGTCGACAGCGCCGTGAGTGGCGGCGGTGAAGACCTGGTCACCCGGTGACCACTGTGGCAGCCTGGAACGTATCCATCCTCCCGGATGCGAAGGACACATCATGTTCACGAATATCATCCAGCCACTTCAGCAACTCGCCGAACAGAATCGCGATGTCATCGGCTTCGTGGTCATCAATACGGGCAACGCCATACTCGGCGTCGTTCGGTGGGGGCTCGACGCCGCCACTCCTCTGCTACAACAGTTCTTCTCCGAATACCCACCCGGCGGAAACTACTGACGAGCGCTCCGGCTTTCCCTTGGACAGGACGGCCTGCTCGCTTCGAAACTATTGTGGGCGAATGCTTTCCGCGCCGGATCAGTGCTCGCCGTCGCCGTCGACCTCGGATTGCTCACCGAGGCGGGCGTGTAACCGGTCCCGGACCTGATCCGGCGTATAGGCGCGGCGTTTGCGCTCCGATCGCACGATGACCACTCCGGTCGCCGCGACACCCGCGGCCCCTGCCAAGCCGAGTACTTTCCACCACCGCATACGGCCTAGGCTAGTCGTCGTGCCACGCGAAGCGCCCTCGAGTATCGGTTTGGATGAAGCGGTCGAACTCACGCGGACGGGCGATTTGTGGCTGTTCCGTGGACATTCCGGCGCCGACCGCGCGATCCGGGGGCTGACCAACAGCCCGGTCAACCACGTCGGGATGGCGGTCGTCGTCGACGACCTGCCGGCTCTGATCTGGCATGCCGAACTCGGCCGGGCGCTGCCCGATGTCTGGTCGGGCAACCATCACCGTGGTGCCCAGCTGCACGACCTGCAGGCCGCGGTTCTGCGTTGGACCAACGAATACGGGCAGCAAGCGTGGCTGCGCCAGCTGGATCGGCCGGTGACGCGCGAGATGGAGGACGCGGCACTGCGGACGGTCGCGCGACTGGACGGCATGCCCTTTCCCTCGACCAGCGCGCTGGCCGGACGGTGGTTCCGGGGCCGGATACCGCTGCCGAAGCGTTCGACATCCCGCGAGACCCAGGCGGGTCTGGAGAACGCATACTGCGCCGAAATCGTCGCCATGACCTACCAGGCGATGGGATTGCTACCCGAGAAGCGTCCGAATTGGTATGACCCGGGCAGATTTTGGAGTGGCGACAATCTTCATCTGTCCACCGGCTACCACCTCGGCGGGGAAATCGCGGTGAACGTTTTCGGACGCTGACGCACGGATCGCGGTCCGCGTCACAGATCGACCGGATCCGCGCGACCCCGGTGATGCGGATGGGGGACGAGCATCGGGAGGAAGAGCAGGTAGGCGACCACTCCGTACGCTGCCATCGGTATGGCGGCCGTAGCGGGCCGATCGCGTCGGATGCCCGGGGAGCCGGGCGGGGTCGTGGCCATCGGCGCCTCGTTTCGAGCGGCGATGATCAGGTGCCCTCGACGACCGGGTAGATCTTGTCGGGCACGAGGCCGTGCGCCTCGCGGTGCACGGTGATTGCGGTATCAGCGTCCGGGGCATCGACCAGGCAGAACGCCGTGTGGCTCGATTCGTCGACCCAGTAGCGCTGGTACGTCACGCCGTAATCTCCCTGGATCGCCAGGTCGGCGGCATGGGCGGCGGCCACATCCTGGGCCGTCGTGCCCTCGGGCAGATGTTCGTGCACGTCGATGAAGAGGACCATCACGATTCCTTGTTCGAATGGGCGATGTTCGAATGGGCGATCTGCGAGCGGGCGATGCCGCTGTGGCCGGCGCCACGACCGGCCGGCGCCCGGCGAAGCCGACAATCTACCGCCGGACCTGTGAGGTAGATTACGCCGCACGGGGCCTCTTCTACCAGGCCGATGCACGCCATCCGCGGCACCGACGGAGAACCTGGAAGTTCGATCATTCGGTTATCGAGAGAAATGCAAGATCAAATAGCGCCATTCGGCAAAATATCTCGTTCGCCAGTCGTTAACCGTGACCATTCACACAGTAACGAAACTGGATTCACCGATTTCACTTTCCATATATTGGGTGACACGCCGTGATGGCGTCGTTATCGAACTGTGAAAGGAATGCCCCGCACATGGTCTCTCGCAAGATCGTCGCTGCCGCCACCCTCTCCGCCGGCGCCCTGTTCCTCGGCCCGGTCGCCATGGCCTCGGCCGCGCCCTCCGCCGACTCGGGCACCACCGCCCCCGCCCAGTTGAGCTCGGGATCGTCCGATACCGGCTCATCCTCCGGTTCCGCCGGATTGTCGTCGGGCTCGGCGACGCTCGACTCCGGTAGCTCCGCCCTCGACGAGGGCACCTCCACCATCGACAACATCATCACGGCGATCACCGGTATCAGGGACCTGTCCCAGCCCAAGTAGGCATCCTGATCCCGCGCCGACAGACGACTACTCCACTCTTGCCGGCCCGCGGACCGGCCTCCGCCGGCACCGCACCCCGTGCGGAATAGCGGTCCATTGCCGCGAATTCGCCATATTCGCCCCCTTCGGGTCTCAGCGTCGAGTTTCCGTAGCGGACGAATTCCGAGTACTCCATTGATGTGCCGGTGAGACAGCTCGGCGCCGCGGCGGCTTGGTCGCTTCGCCGCTTCGTTTCGCACCAATCGCGGAAATCGTCGGAAGGCCGGACATTTCTCGCCAGCGCTGGTACCGGTCGACCGCCACGAGACCAACGGCCGTGCCAGGGTTCACCGGCCTCCGTTGCCGATTAGAGTTCAGGTGTCCGGATCCGCCCCGACCCTCCGGGCAGTTCGGAGAGTGGAGCGACCATGGCCGCCACGAATGAGCAGTCGACGCCGGGCCCTGCGAGCTTCGACGAGCTTTTGACCGAACTGCGCCGGCGTCTCGATTCGATGTCACCTTCGCATCGCAAGCTCGCCGAGCGCGTGATGTCGGACCCCGAGACCGTCGCGTTCATGACCGTCTCGGAGCTCGCCTCCGCGGCCGGGGTGAACCAGGCCACCGTCGTCCGGTTCGCCAATGGCCTGGGATTGCAGGGCTACCCGGGGCTGATCCGCCTGTGTCGTGAACATCTGCAGGAGCAGGCGCAACTACTGCGCCGCTTCGACAACCTGGAGCAACTCGGAACCGCCGCAAACGGAGTGCTCGAACGAGCCGCAGCGCTGGATCAGGCCAACATCGCTCGCACTTTCGCCCGTATCGAGGAGTCGGCCTGGCACCGCGTTGTCGAGCACCTCGCGCGCGATGCCCACGTTCACGTGCTGGGGCTCCGCAAATCTCATGCCCCGGCCTACCTGCTCGGATATCTACTCGGCATGCTGCGCGAGGATGTGCACACGATCAACGGCGGCGCCGGCTCGCTCACCGACGAACTGCGCCGTGTGCACGCGGGCGACTGCTTCGTCGCGATCTCCATTCACCGCTACAGCACCGACACTGTGCGCGCTGCGCAGTGGGCACGCGAGCGCGGTGCGCATGTGGTGGCGCTGACCGATAACGCCGGGTCCCCGCTCGCGGCTTCCGCGCACGATTGTTTTCTCGTCGACGCGTCCAGTGCCTCGGTTCTCCGGTCGATGACCGCGTTCACCTCCTTGGCACAGGCGTTGGCCGCCGGTGTCGCCCAAACCCTCGGACACAGCGTCCGATCGACCCTGCTGGAGGAGGAGAAACTGCTCGGCAGTTTCGGTATCTACAGCCGTGGGACGACTGGTCCCTGACGTCATTTCGCGGGAAGAATGTGCGGGTTGAGCAGTCGCGCCGGATCCAGGGCAGCCCGGATGGATCGCATGATGTCGAGGTCGACGTCGCTGCGACCGAGCCCGATCCATCGAGCCTTGGCCCGCCCGATTCCGTGCTCGGCGCTGATGCTGCCGTCGTGGGGGGCGACTCGCCGCAGCACCGTGTCGGTCACCGCATCGCGGTCGTCGTCGGCGATATCGAGGAGATTCACGTGGATGTTGCCGTCGCCCAGATGACCGAAACACATCGCCCGCACGGCAGGAGCCGATTCGGCGAGCGCCTCGCCGAGGGCCACCAGGAACGGCTCGATCTCACGCAACGGCGTGGACAGATCGAGTTTCACCGGCGGAGTGGATGATTCGGCGCTCACCGATTCGGTATGGCCTTCCCGGTACCGCCGGAGGCGAGGCGCCGGCCCCGGCTCCACGGCTGCGTCGAGCACCATCGGCCCGGCGGCTTCCAGCACGTCGAACAGCACTGTCTGGGTGTCCGGTGGGCCCTACACCTCCTCCAGCAGGTAGAACGCCGGGTCGGCAGCGAGCGGTGCTCGAAGAGCGCAATGTTTGCAAACCAGGTGGATACCCGCCCGCGTCATCAGTTCGGCAGCCTCCAAAGTCAGTCCCGCACGCCGCAATTCGGCTATCAGACTCAGTGCGACGCCGACGTTGCCGACGCCGATGAGGGCGACGTGCGTTTCCCGCGGAGGCACGACCAGCCGCATCAGCACGCGGGTGACATCGCCGGCTATGCGCCGGTGAACCGCGGCTCTCGGCGGGCCAGCATCGCCGCGACGGCTTCGGCGTGGTCGGCGGTGTGGTGGACCGCGGCCTGCATCGCTGCCGAAAGCTCCAAAACGCTGTCCAGGCTGTGGTTTTCGGCCGAACGCAGCAGGCGTTTGGTCATCCGCAGCGCATGCGGCGGTTGCCGCGCGATCCGCGTCGCGAGATCGTGCGCCGACTCGAGCAGCCGCGCGGGCTCGACGACCGCGGAGATCAGGCCCCACTCGAGCGCGGTGGCGGCGTCGACCGGCTCGCCCGTGAAGGCCATCTCCGCGGCACGAGCGGTGCCGATCGCCCGGGACAGCAGCCACGCCCCGCCGTCGCCGGGAACGATGCCGACTCGCACGAAGCTCTCGGCGAAGGTGGCGGCCGTGGAGGCGAGCCGAATGTCGCACATCATCGCGAGATCGCAGCCGGCACCCACCGCAGGCCCGTTCACGGCCGCGATCGTCGGAACTTCGCAGTAATACAGGGCTTTGGGTATGCGCTGAATGCCGTGCCGGTAATTGCGATACAGCTCGGCCGGACTGCCGCCGAACATGCCCGCCCGGTCGCGCATGTGTTCGATGTTGCCTCCCGAGGAGAAGGCCGGGCCGGTCGCGCTGAGGATGGCAACGCGAACGGTGAGGTCACGGTCGGCCTCGGCGACGGCGTCTTCCACTGCCGCGATGGTTTCGGGGTCGGAGATCGGGTTGCGTGCGCCCGGGTTGTCCAGAGTCCACACCACGACGTGACCGCTGCGGTCGATCCGCACGGGACCACTCACTGTTCGGGCTCCTCGGTGTCGTTGCCGGACAGAATGATTCGAACATCCACGGGAACGATCGCAGTGCTGGAGGCGATCACCGGATTGAGGTCGAGTTCGGCGATCTCCGGATGCGCCGCGGCGATCGCGCCGACGCGAACCAGCAAGCGCGCCAGCTCGTTTCGGTCTACTGATCCCAGGTGGCGGTGGCCGTCGAGCAGACGCGACGCCCTGGTCTCCTCGATCATCTCGAGGGCTTCGAATTCGGTGAGCGGCGCGGCGCGGAAGGTGACGTCGTCCCATGCTTCCACCAGTACGCCGCCGCTGCCGAAGGCGACGACGGGGCCGAACACCGGGTCGCGCATCGCCCCGACGAGTACCTCGACCCCCGGCTCGGCCATCGGGGTGACGATGATCCCGTCGATCCGCGCACCGGGCACACCGGAGGTCACCGAGCTGATCATGGCCGCGGCAGTCGCCTCCACAGTCTCGGCCGTCACGTTCAACCGCACACCACCGACATCGGATTTGTGCACGACGCCGGGCGACACGATGCGCAACGCGCACGGCCGCCGGTATGCGCGGACGGCGGTGACGGCATCGGCGACCGTCGGCGCCACCGTCCAATCTCCGACATCGATGCCCTGCCGGCTCAGGAAGGTTCGGGCGGCGGGTTCGTCGAGCACCGGCCGATCGGAGACCAGCCGCGGTGCGGGGGCTGGTAAGTCGAACGAGGAACGCTGTGCCGCGGTGGCCACTATTCTGCCGCGTCGGTGCAGGGCCGCGACAATCCGCGCGGCGTGGTCGATGGAACCCGTCACCGTGACGCCTCGGACACGCAACATGTCGTGATTCGCAATCGTTTCACCGGCGTAACAACTGTGCACGACCAGCGGAATCCCCTGGGCGGCAGTGCGTTCCAGCAAACGCGCCGAGGCGGGCGCCTCCTGTTCGGCCAGCGCGGCGTCGAAGCGCAGGTGGTAGCCCCCGTACATCCCGACGATCAACACCAGCCCGACCGCGGGGTCATCGGTCAGGATCTCGACCGCCTCGGCGAAGAGAGCGGGATCGGTGTCGGTGGCGCCGGCGACATCGACGGGATTCAACACCGCCGCCGCGGGACCGAGCAGCCGTCGCAGGGCGTCGCGGGTGTCGTCGGCGAGCGAAGCGAGTTCGACACCGGCGGCGGCCAGCGCGTCGGCCGCCAGCGCGGCGTGGCCACCGCCGTCGGACAGAACGACGACACCGCGGCCGGCGGGCATGGGGTCGGTGGAGGCCAACGCATTGGCGAGCACAGCGAATTCGTCGGATCGGTCGACCGATTCCACGCCCGCCTGGCGCAGCACGGCGGCGGCGACAGCGTCGGATCCGGCCACGGACGCGGTGTGGGACAGCGCGGTGGCCCGCCCAGCCGCCGACCGTCCCCCACGCAGGACCACCACCGGGGTCTCCCGGATCGCCCGCGCGGCGGACCGGAGGAACGCACGCCCGTCGGTGAATCCTTCGATATGGATGGCGATCACCCCGGTTTCGGGATGGCGCGCCAGTTCGGCGAGGCATTCGTCGTAGCTGACATCGACCTGGTTGCCGAGTCCGACATACGCGTGGATTCCGGTGCCCCGCACCACCCGTAGGTCGTTGATCAGCGACAGCAGCATGTTGCCGCTCTGCGTGATCGCGCTGATCGCTCCGGCCGGAACAGTCTGTATACCAACAAGATTCGCACCGGTGGCGAGATTGAGCAGCCCCGACGTGTTGGGCCCGACGACGCGGATGCCGGTGTCGGCGATCGCCCGAGCCAACGCGTCCTGGACCTGCGCGCCCGCTGCGCCGGTCTCCTCGAATCCGTTGGCCAGCACCACCGCCGCGGGGATCCCCACCGCCGCGCAGTGCCGTAGCGCGTCCGGAACGGCCGCCGCGGGCAGGGCGATGAGGGCCACGTCCACGCCGTAGGGCAGCTGCGCGATCGACGTAGCGACCTCGAGACCGAGAATGCGGCCGCCCCGGGGATTCACCGGATACACCGGATAGTCGAAGCCGGCCTCGTGAAGGGCTCGCACAGCCTGGTAGCCGCGTTTGCCGGGATCGGCCGAGGCGCCGACGACCGCGATCGAATGCGGGTCGAACAGCCGGGTGACAGCCGAGCGCGCGGCAGCGGGCTCCAAGACGGGCGATGCGGAATATGCCTGTGCCACAGCGTTTCTACTTTCCCTCGAAGCGGGGGGCGCGCCGCTCGGTGAAGGCCGCGACCCCCTCGGCCCAGTCCTGCGTGTCCATCAGAGCGAGAATCTGTCGCGGTTCCGATTCGAGCGCCGCCTCGAGAGAGTCGGTGCGGCGCAACGCCTCTTTCATCCGGCCCACAGACAGCGGGGCCTTGGTGGCCACCGTGGTGGCCAGCGCCCGAGCCGCCGCGACGACGCTGTCGCCGTCTACCGCCAGGTAGGCCAGACCCCACGCGTGCGCGTCCGCGCCGCTGAATCGCTCACCGAGCAACAGCAGCTCGGTGGCGCGGCGCAGACCCACGAGGCGCGGCAGCCGGTGGGTGACTCCGCCGCCCACGAAGGTGCCGAGACCGACCTCCGGGAAGCCCATCCGAGCATCCGAGGCGACGACGAGAAAGTCTGCGCTGACTGCGATTTCGGCGCCGGCACCGAGCGCGTATCCGTTGACGGCGGCGACCACCGGAGTATTCATGATCTGTATCTGCTCACACACTCTCTGGGCCAGCAGCAGGTAGCGCTCACGTTCGGAGCGGTCGCGCGCGCCGGAGCTGTGGGCTTTCATGTCGGCGCCGACACAGAAGGCGCGTCCCGCGCCCGTGATGACGACGGCGCGGATCTCGGGTGCCGAATCGGCAAGCGCCAGTTGCTCGATCAGCGATTCGTACATCGTCTCGCTGACCGCGTTGAGGCGATCCGGGCGGTTCAAGGTCAGCGTCATCAGATGCTCGGAAGGAGTCGTCAGCACTGTCGTCACGGTCGGTGTGTCCCTTCGTCTGCTCGGGCACGGCTGCGCCGGCTGCAACCAATATTTGCACAGAACTTATTTTGTGCAACTTCTCTTGCATCCCGTGGGAATGGTGTGTTTCATAGGAGGCCAAGGGATTACCCGGGTCACAGCCCAGCGGTTCAGGAAGAAGGCGCCACCGTGCCCACCTCGTTGTCCACGTCGGACACTCTGCAACGCGCCATCAGCACCCGCCAGATGACGATGATCGGTATCGGCGGCGTCATCGGCGCCGGACTGTTCGTCGGCAGTGGCACGACGATCGCGTCGGTCGGCCCGGGGATCGTGCTGGTGTATCTGGCCACCGGACTATTGGTCGTGCTGGTCATGCGAATGCTCGCCGAGCTCGCCACCGCCCACCCGGTCACCGGTTCGTTCTCCGCCTACGCCTCCCGTGAGCTGGGGTCGTGGGCGGGCCTCGCTGTGGGATGGCTCTACGCCTATCACTGGTGTGTCACAGTGGCTTTCGAAGCGATCGCCGGCGCCGCGATCGCGCACCAGCTGACGCCCGCGGTGCCCACCTGGCTCGCCGCTCTGGGTTTCATGACCGCACTCACCACGGTGAACTTGGCCGCCGTCACCTCGTTCGCACGGTTCGAGTTCTGGTTCGCGATGATCAAGGTGACCGCGATCGTCTTGTTCATCGGCATCGGCGGTGCCGCGATCCTGGGGCTGCTGCCCTATCACCATCCGCCGGGCACCACGAACCTGCTCGGACACGGTGGGCTGTTTCCTCGCGGCGGCCGCGTCGTCCTGGTGGCCGTGCTGACCGTCTTCTTCTCCTACTTCGGCACCGAACTGGTGACCATCGCGGCAGGTGAGGCGGCCGATCCCGGCCGCGCGGTCCGGCGCAGCATGCGCAGCGTCGCATGGCGCATCGTGATCTTCTACGTGGGCTCGATACTCGTCGTTGTCACGCTGCTGCCCTGGGATGCCGCCGTGGTCACCGAAAGTCCTTATACCGCAGTGCTGTCCACGCTCGGCCTGCCCGGCGCCCGGACGGTCATGAATCTCGTCGTGCTCACTTCGGTGCTGTCATGCCTGAATTCCGGCATCTACTCGTCCTCGCGGATGTTGTTCTCGCTGGCCCAGCGCGGGGAGGCGCCTGCGCTACTCGGCCGCCCAGGAGCGTCCGCCGTGCCCGTGGCAGCGGTGCTCGCGGCCGCCAGTGCGGGGTTCGTCGCGGTCGGCGCCAACTACTTCCTGCCGACCGGCGCGGTGTTCACGTTCCTGCTGAACTCGTCGGGTTCGGTCGCTGTCGTGGTCTATCTCTGCATCTGTGCCACGCAGATCGTCTCGCGTCGCAACGAGCGGCCCGACGTCGATCACGGGCGTGGAGTCCGGATGTGGTGGCATCCCTACCTGTCGTACCTGGTGGGCACGGCGCTGGTCACCATCGTGGCGGCCATGGCTTTCACCACCGCGACGCGAAACTCCCTGGCACTGACCATGACCGTGACCGCGGCGGCGATCTGCGCGGGGCTGGTCCATCAGCGATACCGCCGAACTGTGAACACCGCCGGCGGCGGAGTAACCCAGCCGTCGCAACCGTAGCTCCTCGCACGAAAGGCAGACCGCATGTCTCGACACACCGACAAGGACCTGGCAGTCCGCTTGATGTCGGTCATCGTCGACCGGATGGAGCACGGCGACATCGACTGGAACTGCAGCAGCGTCGATGAAATCGTCTCCAGCGGTGGCGATCCGATCGGTCCGCTCGCCGCGATGATCGCCGAACGCGCACAGGATTGCGGCCGGCCGCCGGAACAGTTCATGCCCCGGATCTACGCGATCGTCGATCGCATGCTGGGCAGTCGGCTCACCTTCGGCCCGGACGACAACCCGACCTACTACATCGGGACGATGCTCGACGGGTACATCGCGGCCGAAGCGCCGCTGCTCCACTGCGCGGACCCGGCGATATCGGAGGACGAACTCGAACTGTCGATCACCGAGCCCGCGCGATGCGGCACGGTTATCCTGTCCGGCAGACAAGTCGACGCGCTGATCGCCGGGTTGCTCAGATGGCGCGCCGCTCATCCCGACCCCGCCCGTCATTCGTGAGCAGGTATTCCGTTGAGCCCGAGCACATTTCACCTCAGCGACATCACCCTGGTCCCGCCGGTCGGCGCGCACAAGGGCCTCATCGCCGTTCTCCATGCGGTAGAGAAGGCGCTCCGCCAATCGATCGGGTTGCTGGCCTCGGGCAGGCCGTCGGAACAGCCCGACCTGCTGCACAAAATGGAAAGGCTGGGGCTGCTCCACGACGGACTAGACGACACACACGATTTCGCTGTCATGGTCGACGCCCACGCCTCGACGCTGGAGAAGCTACGCGCCGCCAAGTTGGCGATCAGCCGCCACGACGAGGATGTCAGCATGGCCTCCTACTCGACCTTCGACACGTCGAACGGAACCTTCACGGCCTGCATGACAAAGGTGCACCGGCTCCAAAGCACGCTCGAATCCGCGTCGAAGAGAAACACGAGCCACCAACCGTTGCCACCGAGTGAAGAACAGGACCTGATCGGCGCCGCCCTCCACGCCGTCAGCTATGTGCACAACAAGGTCGACTCTGCCGCGAGGCAGATTCAGCACCAGAAGCGAATTATCGAGAGTTCGGTGCCCACCTACCGTCCCGCCGCGACATATCCGACCGGCGGCAGTGCGGGCGGAGGTGCGACGCCGTGGTCGACGCTCGGCACGCCGGCAGGGCCGGGAAGCATTGTCCCCCTTGCGTTGGCGCCCGGCGCACCCGGCGCCATACAGGCTGCCCTGAGCCAGCTCAACGTCCACGAAATCGGAGACAACCACCTCCCGGGCAAGCCCTACAACATCGACGGGCCGTGGTGCGCGGCTTTTGCCACCTGGGCCTGGAAGCAGGCGCACATCCCGCTGAATTGGACCGCCACCAACAGCCAGGGGCTGGCCGTCAGCGTGCCCACGATCTGGGCGGACGCACAGCGCCACGGACTCGCCGACAACGCCTCCCGCGCCCGGGTGGGCGATCTCATCGTCCTGAACGGCGTCGGTCACATCGGACTGGTCGAGAAGGTCGACGCCAACGGCACCATCCACACCATCGAGGGCAATTCGGGTGACGCGGTGCGCGAGCACACCTACCAGCCGGGCAGCAGCTATGTGAACGGGGTCATCCATCCCCCGGCGCAGAACAACACGGTCGAGGCCTAGCACCGAGGCCGCGCGATCGTCGGCCGACGTCGGGGAGAACCGCGACCCCGTGATACTGGACATCACGCAGTCGATCGACGAGGAGGAGATCTGTGCCCGCACTGTTCTTACTCGAACCAGGCCAGGGCCCCGAGGTTTCACTGCAGGGTCTGGTGCGCCGAAACCCGTGGCTGCGGCTGACTACCGACCCGCTGTTCGTGCACCACGATCGCGGTGCGCCGACACGGCGGGTCGCCCTCGTCTCCGGCGGCGGTTCCGGCCACGAGCCGATGCACGTCGGATTCGTCGGAATGGGCATGCTCGACGCGGCCGTACCGGGCAAGATCTTCGCCTCGCCGCACAATCGCCAGGTCTACGAGGCGAGCAAGGCCGTCGCTCGTGACGGCGGGGTGCTGCATATCGTCAAGAACTACACCGGAGACAAGATCAATTTCGGTATCGCGGCAGAGCGGCTCGCCGCCGATGGTATCGAGGTCGACCGGGTACTCGTCGACGACGACGTCGCCACCGAATCCGACGAGACGGCGACAGGACGACGCGGGACGGCCGCGACGATCGTCGTCGAGAAGATCCTCGGTGCCGCCGCGGACCGCGGTGACAGCCTCACCTCGCTGGCCGCGCTCGGCCGCGAGGTGGCCGAGCACAGCCGCAGTATCGCGGTGGCCACCGAGGCGCTCACCTCACCGAACAGCGGGACGCGCGCCTTCGAACTCGCAGCGGATCAGCTCGAATACGGGGTGGGAATTCACGGCGAACGCGCCTCGACCTCGATCACCAGGCCGCCGCTCGCGGAACTTGTCGACCGGATGCTCACCGACATCCTCACATCGTTGCCCGGTGATCATCGAAAGCCGTTGCTCCTGTTGATCAATGGGCTCGGCGCGACAACGGAACTCGAGCTCTGCACAGTTCTCGAACTCGCGGCACGCACCCTCACCGCCCGAGGTCACGAAGTCTCGTCCATCCAGGTCGGCACCTTTGTCGCCGCACTGGACATGCGCGGCTTCTCGATCACCCTCACCCGACTCGCCGACGGCTGGCTCGATCTCTGGCATGCCCCGACCGGCGCACCCGCGTGGAAGGACGTCGCACGATGACCAGTGAGGCGATGAAGACACTCGACAGCCTCGTTGCCCGGCTGCAGGAGGTGTTCGTCGCGGCCGAGCCCGCACTGACAACGCTGGACGAGATCACCGGCGACGGAGATTTCGGTGTCAATCTGCGCGAGGGTTTCGCCGAGGTCGCCGATCGCCTCGCCGCACCGGACTCCCCCGCCCCCTGGGATACGGTGCGAGCGGTCTTCCTCGACGAGGTCGGAGGCACCAGCGGCCCGCTGTTCGGACTGCTGTTCCAATCACTCGGTACCCGTGCGGCCCAGTCGGATTCCTACCTCGACGCCCTCAGGGTCGGCATCGGCGATGGGCTGGCCGCCATCCAGCGCGTCGGCGAGGCGGAAGTCGGCGACCGCACCATGGTCGACGCGCTCGCTCCCGCCGCCGAGGCGCTGAGTGGCGACGATGTCGCCGCGATGGTGAACGGCGCCGTGGACGGGGCGCTGTCCACCGCGACCCTACGGGCACGGCGCGGTCGCGCGAGTTACCTCGGCGAGCGCGCCGTCGGGCACCCCGACCCGGGTGCGGTGGGCGTGGCGCTGCTGCTGTGTGTGCTCGCCGAGCCGGTATGCGGGACGGGGGTATCGAACAGGGAGCGGGAGCGTCTGCTCGAGTCGGTATCCCGGGCGGCACCGGACAACAATTGAGGCGCAGGAGTTTTCGGAATTCCGAGACGATCGGTCGGCGAACAAGCATCTCGGCTCCGACAGCACCACCCTGGTGACTGCTCATGCGGTTGCGAGTTCGCCGATGCCGGTACCTCAGGCGGCTGTCGGCCACGTCGAGGCTGGGCCGTGACAATCCCGGAGAAGTGCAGCCGAGTGGCGCCGATGAGCACCGTCGAAACTTCCTTCCATTGGGAAGTACTTTCGGGTATACATACGATTTCGGGAATTGTTCTGCGGTACAGCGAAAGTGAGAACGTGGTGTCCCTCCCCAAGAGAAGAACCCGTCGGCTGTCGATCATGGGCGCGGCGATATCCGGCCTCGCGGCCGTGACCGTATCGACAACCGTCGGAGCGGGATCCGCTCAGGCGCTGCGCCCTCGTGAAGCGTTCTGCTCCGCGGCTCCGGTCGACAGCCGCGTCGATATCAAATGCACGAATACCGACGTGGGCCCGGCAACCGCCGGAATATTCGTCATGTGCAGCGACCTCCGCCCGCTGGTCCAAGAGGTACGAATTCGCCCCGAATCCACAATCGAGGTGAGCCAGGACTGCGGCCCCGGCGCCCACCCGATCTCGTGGAACGTCAACGCCAAGAGCGATCACGAGCGCGACCGCGAACGCGACGCCGAGATCGACCACGAACGCCTGTCCGGCCACAATCACATCTGAGGTCGCTGGCCCCACGCTCTCGGCCAATCGATAGGGCGGTGCGACGCTCGGTAGCCGTGGTTCCGGCCAGATCACGGCGGGAGGATGGTCGTCTCCGCCATGATCCAGCCACCGTCAAATCCCCTGCGGCGTCGGCGAATTCTCGTAGCCGTTCAGAACAGCCGCATTCGGGTCCGGCGCCTGTCCCTCCGTCGCTGACAGGTAGGTCGCCAGAGGTATTCCGCATCGGAACGCTCTCGCTGGGCCGTCTTCCTTCTCGGTCGAGAAGATCCCCGCGACCGCGTGCGTCGGATCCGAGGTGCTTGCTCGGAAACGGTTACGCAGCACCCGTATCCGCGAGCTACGTCCGGCCCAGTGGACGGTACGGGGATCGCGCAGCTCCAGTATCGTGTTCGCGTTCGCAAGGGCGGGAGGCGTTCCAGGTGGGGCACCCACAGGCGTGGGCCCGAACACCGGGGGCAAACATGATGGGATTACTCGATGTTGAACGAGGGTGATGTCTTCGCGGGCTACACCATTCGGGGTGTGCTGGGCCGCGGCGGCATGGGTTCGGTGTATCTGGCCCAGCACCCGCGACTACCGCGGCTGGTTGCACTCAAACTGTTGAATCGGGAACTGTTCGCCGACGACGAGATGCGCGCCCGCTTCGAACGCGAAGCCGATGTTGTTGCGTGCCTGGACCATCCGAGCATCGTCACGGTGTTCGACCGTGGTGTCGAGACCGCGCAGCCGTGGATTTCCATGCCCTACATCGACGGTGTCGATGCCGCGTCGGTACCCCCGGCCGGCTACCCGCCGCAGCGTGCGGTGCGGATCGTCGGGCACATCGCGGCCGCGCTCGACTATGCCCACGCAAACGGTGTACTGCACCGCGACGTCAAACCAGCGAACATCCTGCTGGCCGACCCCACCGGCGGAGAGCGGGTATTCCTGACCGATTTCGGCATTGCCCGGCTGCGCGACGACGCCAGCCACCTGACGCGGACAGGTTCGGTCAACGCAACGATCGCCTATGCCGCGCCTGAGCAGCTGTCCGGTATCGCCCTCGACGGGCGCGCGGATCAGTATTCGCTGGCGTGCACGCTGTTCTGGTTGCTGACCGGCCGGACGCCGTTCCAATCGACGAATACCGCTGCGGTCATCGCAGGTCACTTGCAGCAGCAGCCGCCACCGATCCGGGCGATCCGCCCGGACTTGCCGTCGGCTCTCGAGTTGGTACTCGCGCGGGGATTGGCCAAACGGCCCGAGGAACGTTTCGCGTCCTGTTCGGAGTTCGCGATGGCCGCGTGGCAAGCACTGACTGTTCCGAATCCAGTCGCGAGTCGACCTGCCGCCCCGGTCGTCGGAGCCGGCAACCGAACGGTGCGTGCCACTTCACGCAAGCGGGTCGTGGGTATCTGCACGGCACTGGTGGTCGCGCTCGGGATCGGAATCGGAGTTGTCGTCGCAGTATTCGCGGACTCGGGTTCGTCCGAATCGGCGGTGAGCACGCCGCCCGCCGCGCCGAAGCCGGCCGCTGCCGACGTCGCGTGGGATCCGTGTTCCATTTCCGATCCCGACGCGAGAGCAGCCGGGCTGAATCCGGCGAAGAAGACGCCCGACGTCAGTGCAGACAAAAGCGTCGGAAAGGCGACGTGCACCTGGCTGAGTGACAGCTGGTACATGCTGCAGATCGACTCCATCGCCGCCCAGACGTTTGCCAAATCCTTCGATCTGGAAAACCTGTCGAACCCGAAGGACGTGACCGTGGGCGGACGCCCCGCCGTACTCTTCTATCGCCCGGAAAGCCCGGACTACTGCACGATCGGATTCGACATACCGAACAACCCTATCTATTTCGCCGCGGCGGCCAAGCTCTCCGCCGATCAAAAAGGGGATATCTGTGCCGAGGCCACGAAGATGGCGAGCGTGCTCTCGAAGGACATTCCGGCACGGAAGTAGCCGAAGGCGGGATTTATCCGCTGCCCGGTACACAATCAGCCGCCAATCGTGCTCGCGCCCCGCGCCGACGGGCACCCGTGGAATGACAGCGCCGCGATAATCGGCCTCACGGCGGGTAGTCGCAGGGTGTTGTCGCCCGGTCGAGTCCTGGCACCTTCAACGAGGGAGCTGATATGGCATCCACCACCGCGCAGCAGTCGGGCAAGCTCGACCGCAGTGTCATCGTCACGGGACTCGTCATCGTGTCCGGCATGATCATGGTGGTTCTCGACACCACCATCGTGAACGTCGCCCTGGATTCGTTGAGCACCGAACTCGGCGCGACCCTGTCCACAACGCAGTGGGTGGTCACCGGTTACCTGCTCGCGGTGGCGCTGGTCATCCCGGTCACCGGATGGGCGATGGACCGGTTCGGACCCAAACCGGTCTGGCTCACCGCGGTGAGTCTGTTCGTGGCGGGCTCGGCTCTGTGCGCGGCCGCCTGGTCCATCGAAAGCCTGATCGCCTTCCGCGTCCTGCAGGGACTCGGCGGCGGCATGCTGTTGCCCGCCGGTCAGGCGATCATCACACGAGCCGCGGGCCCGCAACGCCTCGGCCGGGCCATGGCCATCCTCGGTGTCCCGATGCTGCTGGGACCGGTATTCGGCCCGGTGATCGGGGGCCTGCTGGTCCAGTACGCGAGCTGGCACTGGATCTTCCTCGTCAACGTCCCGGTCGGCGCCTTCGCCCTCGCGCTCGCGGTCTGGAAGCTCCCGCGCGGTGACACCGTGCCCGAACACGGGCGTCTCGACCTGCGGGGACTGATCCTGCTGTCCGGTAGCCTCGTGTGCCTGCTCTATGGGCTTTCCGAAGCCAGCTCACACGGCGGTTTCACCGACTGGGGTGTGCTCGGCTGGCTCATCGGCGGCGTCGCGGGCCTGGCGCTGTACACCTGGCACAGCCTGCGCAAGGGAGCCGACTCGATCGTCGACGTCCGCCTGCTCACCAACCGGCTGTTCGCCGGCGGAACCATCGCGGTCTTCCTCGTCGCCATCGGACTGTTCGGCGGCATGCTGCTGCTCCCGCTGTATTACCAGACCGTGCGCGGACAGGGCCCGCTCGGCGCCGGCCTGCTGCTCGCACCCCAGGGGCTGGGCGCGATCGTGGCGGTCGTGATCGGTGGCCGGCTCACCGACCGTATCGGCGCCGGCTACGTGGTTCCCGTCGGCGTCGTGCTCGGCCTCATCGGCACCCTCCCGTTCACGCACGTGGGCACCGACACCTCCTACGTCTGGCTCTGTGTGGCCCTGTTCGTGCGCGGCATGGGCCTCGGTGCGGTGATGATGCCGACCATCTCGGCTGCCTACACGGAACTCGGCAAGGACGCCGTGACACGCGCGGCACCCACACTCTCCGCCATTCAGCAGGTCGGCGCGTCGCTCGGCAGCGCCTTGCTCGTGACGGCGCTGACGCAGCACCTCTCGAGACTGCTGACCGAGCACGGAATGCCCTCCGGCAGCGGCGGTTCCGGGCAGATCAGCTCCGTCCCGCCCCAACTGATGCCGGTCGTCGGACCGTTGCTCGCCGACTCCTTCGGCTTCGCGTTCTGGGTGGCGTTCGGGCTCACCGCGGTGATCATCGTTCCGGCCATGTTCCTGCCCCGCCACGCTGCGCGGGAGCGGGAGGAGACTCCTGTAGCGCCGGGCATCTGATCGAGTCTGGTCGCGAAACTCGTCGCTGCCGCGGATCTTTCGTCTGCTCAGGCAAGTCACCAGCGCCGCAGCGTCATTCGCGGTCCGATCGCCTGAACCGAAGAACTCAATCGAACGTGACGGCGAGAAGCTGAGCTACGTCCTGGCCCAGGTGTACCGTATCGACAACGGAAAGCTCGTCGAGTATGGGGAGTATCCGGAACCGGCCTTTTACCACGCGTGGCGATGAGATCGACTCAGATCTTTTGGGCGGCGCTGCGATTCGCAGGGTCGGCCGACTCCGGATGCCTGACCAACCGCTACCGCCCTACTGGAGAAGTATCCGGTCCCCGACGTGAGCGAGGTGAAATGAAAATGAACCGGCGTCAGCGTTGGACGGCTGACGCGATACCGGATCAATCGGGGCGCACTGTCGTTGTAACAGGCGCTAATTCGGGTATCGGGTACGAGATCGCCGCTGCTCTTGCGCGTCGCGGAGCCCGCACCGTGCTCGCCGTGCGAGACATCGGCGCGGGAACCGAAGCTGCCGCCAGAATCGCCGACTCTCAACTCGGCGCTACCGTCAGCGTGCAGCAGCTCGATCTCGCATCCATGCGATCTGTCAGATCCGCGGCCGCCGAACTGCGCGCAAGCTACCCCCGCATTGACCTGTTGATCAACAACGCGGGGCTGGTCGCGTTTACGAAGGGATCCACCGAGGAGGGCTTCGAACTCCACTTCGGCGTGTGTCACCTCGGACACTTCGCGCTGACAGGCTTGCTCTTGGATACGCTGATGAACACACCCGGAGCCCGAATCGTGACCGTAAGCAGTTTCGGTCACCGCATGGCTGGTGACGGCATCGACTTCGCCGACCCACACTGGCAACGGCGTCCCTACAAGTGGGTACACGCCTACGGCCAGGCCAAGCTCGCCAACCTGCTCTTCACATACGAACTCCAACGTCGGCTGGCTGCGGCCTCAGGTACGAACGCCATCGCCGTGGCAGCGCACCCGGGCACGACGAAGACACACCTCGTCAGGGACGCCCCGATATCCATACGGCTGCAGAACAGACTGCTCGGCAGCTTGCGTCAAGGCGCTGCGATGGGAGCACTGCCGATATTGCGCGCCGCAACGGATCCCGCAGTTGTAGGCGGCCAATACTTCGGTCCCAGAGGACTGGGCGAACTACGAGGCCATCCCCGGATCGTCAGCTCGTCTGCCACCTCCCGCAATGCCCTGCTTCAGCGCAGATTATGGGAGATGTCCGAGGACCTCACCGGTGTTCGGTATTCCATATGACCACCGACGAAGCAGTATCTGCAGTCTTTCGGGGGACGGAAGTTCACATGTCGATGGAGAACCACCAACCGCAAGTGGTGTCTGAACCCGGTGGGATAGCGATCACCACCGCCGTCGGCAGCGTGTCGGTAGACCTGTGACGGTGGGGCTCCGGAGGGAGCGGGGGGTTCAGTATCGAGTGACCGAGGTGACCTGAAGCCATATCCGGGCTCGGTGTTCGGCATGACGGAGTCAGCTGCCGTACAAGGATTCTCGCGCCCGGCCATAGGCACTGCGGATCTCCGTGCCCGCCGCACGGTCGTCGGGCGCTGGAATCTCGACGGTCGACACCGCCGGCCACTGCGGCGGTTCAGCGCCACGGCGCAAAGCCCACGCGGCCTGCCGTGCGGCGCCGAGCGCGACGTACTCCTCCGGCTCCGGCACAGTCACTGCCGCACCGAAGATCTGCGCGGCGGTCTCGGCAACGAACTGCGAACGCGATGCGCCGCCGATCAGCAGCACTCGCCGAGGTGTCGCGCCGGCCGCGCGGAGCCGGTCGAGCGCATCGGCCATGTTGCACACCATTCCTTCGACTGCGGCGCGGGCCAGGTGAGCGGGTCGCATTGTCTCCAAACGCAATCCGTGCAGACTGCCCGTCGCCTGGGGCAGGTTCGGGGTGCGTTCGCCGGACAGGTACGGCAGCAGGACGAGGCCGTCGGCGCCCGGTGGGGCCTGGCAGGCCAGTGCGTCGAGTTCGCCGAGGCCGATTCCCAGGGCTGTGGCCGTCGCCTCGAGCACCCGGGCGGCGTTCAGCGTGCACACCAACGGCAGGAATTGTCCTGTCGCGTCGGCGAATCCGTTGACGAAGGGATCGGTGTTCAGCTGCGGGGTACGCGCGAACGCTGTGCCGCTGGTGCCCAGCGAGATCACCACGTCGCCGTCGCCGATCCCGAGTCCGAGCGCCGCCGCCGCGTTGTCCCCGGCGCCCGCGGCGACGAGCACGCCCGCAGCGGTGTGTCCCGCACTCTGGGAAGGTTCGAGTACGGTCGGAAGCTCAGGGCTACGGCCGTGGAAACCCTTGGCCAACAAGTCTTCTCGATACCGGCCCTCCGCCGCGGACCAGTACCCTGTACCCGACGCGTCGCTCCGGTCGGTCGTCGGCGCAGTGTCACCACCGCCGCACAACCGCCAGGTCAGGTAGTCATGCGGCAACATCACCCGGGCGACTCGGTCCGCGAGCTCGGGCTCATGGTCGGCCATCCAACGCAGTTTCGCCACAGTGAATGCGGCGACCGGGACGCTGCCGACCGCGTCCAGCCACGCCCGCGGGCCGCCCAGTTCCGCGACGAGGTCGTCGGCGGCCTCGGCGGAGCGAACGTCGTTCCACAACAAGGCATCTCGCACCGGCTTGTGCGACTCGCCGAGTGCCACCAGGCCATGTTGCTGTCCGGCGATGGAGACCGCGTCGACGTGGTCGAGCAGCCCCTCCCCCGCCTGCTGCAGCGCGGTCCACCATGCCTCGGGCGGGACCTCGGTGCCGTCGGGGTGCGGTGCGTGTCCTCGTGCCAGAACCTCGCCGGTGTCGGCGTCGCACACGACGACCTTGCAGGACTGGGTGGAGCTGTCCACTCCGGCGACGGTGGCCATCTATCCGCGTGGCGCGATCTGGATCTTGCGGCCGACGCCGTCGCGGAACGTCTGTAGCGCCTCCGAGAATTGGTCGAGGGCGAAGGTGTGGGTGACCATGGTGTCGGCGTCGATCGCCCCCTTGCGGACGAGGTCGACGGCGCGGCCGAAACTGTGGACCACCGCCATCGAGCCGACGATGGTGATCTCGTCGTTGTAGATACGGAACGGTGAGACGGAGGCCGTCGCGTCGCCGGGGGCGACGCCGAACTGCTGGTAGGTGCCGCCGCGGCGGACTCGGGTGAGGCCGTCTTCGATCGCTGGGATCGCGCCGGTGCAGTCGATGACGACTTCCCACCCGTGCGGGCGGTCGAACTCGTCGGCGTTCGTGGCGACCGCGTCCGCGCCGAGGGCGCAGGCGACCTGCAGGCGGTCGGTGTTGAGGTCGACCACCGAGACCGTGGCCGCGCCCGCCGCGACCGCGAGTTGCAGCATCATCAGGCCCATCGTGCCGGCGCCGTAGATCAGGTAGTGCGAGCCCAGCATCCTTGGTAGCCCGTCGAATCCGTGGACGGCACACGACAGCGGTTCCACGAGCGCGCCGTGCGAGGCGGGCAGATCGTCGGGCACCGTGAAGCAGTTCGCCTCCGGCACCGCGACGTATTCGGCCATCGCGCCGTTCACCGTGTCGCCGATCGCACCCCAGCGCTCGCAGAGGTTGCCGCGGCCGATGCGGCAATAGTGGCAGGCGCCGCAGAACAGCGACGGGTCTACGGCTACCTTCTCGCCGGACCTGGGGCCGTCGACGATCAGGCCGCAGAACTCGTGACCGGGCACGATCGGGTACGGCGTGGGCGGGAATTCCCCTTCGACGATGTGGATGTCGGTCCCGCAGATCCCCACCGCGGCCACCTGGACCACCACCTCCCCCGGGCCGGGAGTGGGGTCGGGAATCGTCTGCACCGAGTATTCGCCGGGTTTTTCGATCACGAGCGCGCGCATCTACCGTCCCCTTTCCTGATACCACCATGCGGTGGTCGCGATTTCGGCGTCGGCCAACGGGAGATACCGCCCGCCATCCTGCCAGCCCAGCGCTTGCAGCGTGACGCGCAGCTCCTCGTGGAAGCGGATCGGGTCGCGCACATGCCAGCGATACATGCCGAATCGCTGTGCCGGCGTGTAGATCTCGTCGTGCGGCAGTACTTGGTGCAGACCGAGATAGGGGCTGGAGTAGTCGCGGTAGGCGCCGTCGAGGTCGAAGTTCCAGGCGCCGCCGAAATAGTCCTCGGTGCCGGTGCCGCAGATCGTCGGGAAGTCGTCGTCTCCGTCGAGGTGGAACTTGACCTCGCCCTCGCCCCACCAGCCGGGCGCATTCGGTGCGATCGCCAGATAGGTGCCGACGTAGCGTCCGCGGCCCCGGACGTCATCGACAATCGTGTGCACCGCGGGAGTGCCCAGCGGATTGCTGTGGCGCCGTTGGCAATGCAGGTAGCCGACGTCCTCGCCTACCTCGGTCTCGTCGTAGGTGAGCTGATAGTAGACCGGCACCGAACGCTCGGTGGGGTTGTGCAGGGTGACACGGGCGCGCTGGAGAAACGGCATGGGCCAGTAGGTGTTCAAGCCACCGGCGGGTGCGACCACCACCATTTCCGAGCTCACCAGCGCCAGTTCGTCCCAGCCGTTGCAGAAGAAGTCGCCCAGCGGCACGTCGATCGACGGGTGCGAGTCGTCGTCCCAGGTGAAGTTCAGAGTCAACCGGCGCAGCACCGTGCGGTCGGTGGTCAGCCAGAAGTGCCGGATCACGCCAGGCCCCGACACGTCGGCCAGCGTCGCGGTGGTACCGGGGGCCAGGTCGATCGACGGGGACACCTTCCACCCCACACCGAGATCACGTGCCGCGCCCGCGCCGGTCCCGGTCTCCGCCCGCCCACCCGCGCCGGGCGCGCCGGTCGGGTTCTCGGGGCTGATCGAGCGGGTACGCGCCCGGTCGAGGCGCCAGAGTTCAGACATTGTCCATCCCGGTCCGACGGTGTTGTGCGAGGCTGACGGAGTGGGCGCGTGCGCTGCCGAAACGCCGGATTTCACCCATGGTTCGCCGCCCGATGTTGTTCCGTAGCAAGGAAATGCGCGATATCCATGGTCGACTCGTACAGCTCGCGGTAGCGCCGGTAGTACTGGTCGTAGATCTCTTGTCGCCGGACATCCGGCTCGATGATCGACGTCACCGGGTTCCAACTGGATGTGTCGACGCCGGCGGCCTCCGCGGCCAGCAGGGCGTCGCCGAGGCAGGCCCCGACGGTCTCCGCCGGCAACTCCTGCGGCAGACCGGTTACGTCGGACACGATCTGGGTCCACAGCCCGCCTTTGGTGCCGCCACCGACGGCGACCAGGCGTCGAGCACGACCACCGGCGTCGGACATGGCCTCCAGGTTGTGCCGCACCCCGTATCCGGTGGCTTCCAGCGCGGCCCGATACAGCTCGGCTCGGCCGTGGCTGGTGGTGAGTCCGGCGACGATGCCGCGAGCGTCGGGATCGAACAGCGGTGTTCGTTCGCCGGCGAAATACGGCAGCATCAACAGTCCCCGGCTGCCGGCCGGAACCTTGCCCGCCTCCTCGATCAGGTCGCCGAACTCTCCCCCGACCAGGCGGCGCAGCCAATCGGTGACCGCACCCGAGGTGGCCATTCCCGCTGCCAGCGAATAGGTTTCGGGCCACGCGCCGCATGTGCCCCACAGGCCGGGGTGCGGACGCGGCTGGGTGAGGATCTGGACGAGGAACATCGTGGTGCCGTACATGACCATCGCATCGCCGGGTGCGCGCACGCCGACGCTGGCCGCTTCGGCCCACGCGTCGACGGTGCCCGTGGTGACCGGTAGTCCCTGCGGAAGCCCGGTCGCGGCAGCACCTTCCGCGGTCACCCGGCCCACTACCGCTGTGGGCCAGGCGAGTTCGGGCAACGGCAGGCCGGGGGCGCAGCGCTCGGCCCAGTCACCGGCCCACTCACGTTTGCGCAGGTCGTACATGGGCACGCACTGGCTCGCCGACTGGTGGTCGAGCACGTAGCGTCCGGTCAACCGGTGCACGAGAAAGGAACTCGCCATCAGCAGCATGCGGGTGCGCGCAGAGACATCCGGCTCGTGCCGCGCCAGCCACCGCAGCTTCGGCCCGACGGCCTGGCTGGTGAGCGGCGATCCGGCCCGTTCGAGCACCGCAGCCTCACCCAATTCGCCTGTCAGCTCATCGATTTCGACGGTTGCCCGGGTGTCGACGCCGTACAGGATGGCCGGTCGCAGCGGATTTCCCTGCGCATCGGCGGGCAGCAAGCACGGGCCGATTCCGCTGATGCCCAGCCCCTCCAGCCGTGCGCCGGCGGCGGCTTGCACCAATTCGCGAGCGATAGCGACGAAGTCCGCCCACCACACCGACTCCGCGTCGTGCTCGACCCAGCCCGGTCGCGGCATCGATACCGCGTGCGGACGCTCGGAACGAGCGAGGATCTTGCCGTCGGCGTCGGTCAGAACACCTTTGGAACCGGAAGTGCCGATGTCGATTCCGATGAACATGGTCACCGAGTGAATTCGTCCACGGTGACACCCAGCAGATCACACGCGGCCCGCACGGTCGCGCGATGGTCACCGGGCACAGCGTGGATATGGTTGGCGCCGAACCGGGACAGGAAATCCTCGGCGCGAGCGTCGAGCCGCGCGAACGCGTGCGGCCATTCGCGGGTCGACTGGCGCATCAACTCGTCGTTGGTGGCCTCGTCGTAGGACTCGAAGTCGCCGAGCATCAACTGCATTCGGTAGTTGCCGTCGTTGCGCGTCAGCCGGGCCAGGGTCATCTGCCCCGGCGCCGCGAGATGATGGACGGACGCACCGCCCGCGGGGAAGAAGAACACCTCGGGGAACAGATGCACCCGGGACAGGTTCTCCGCCGGATCGTCGCTGCGGGCCGCGAACCAGGTGGCGTGCTGGCCGGAGTTGCACAGATCCCAGATGTCGCGATCGGCGTGGTAGTGGCGGACGTCGGCGAACAAGACCGGTGTCCGCGAGATCTGTTTGAGCAGTTGCATGGTCAGCGCGCCGTCCATGTCCGCCTCGGTCGCGCACACATGCGTCGGCTTCGGGCCGTTCCAGTCGTACGGGTCGTTGAGGAACGCCTCGGTGACATCCATCGTGGCGAAGTACTGGGTGAGTTCGGGCTGGCCCTTGATGCCGGAGAAGTCGATGTTCCATTCGTCGATCAGCTCGCGCACCGCGAGGTAGGAGCGGATCTGGCGCTCCAGCAGCTCCGGAGTGAGTTTGTCCCCGTCGTAGTGCACGCCCGCGGTGGTCTCCTCCAGCCAGGTCCGGGCCTTCGAGACCTCCGTGGCGTCGGCCAGCTCGGCGCGGCGCACGATCTCCCACTGGTCGATCTCCTCGACGTCGACACCGAAAATGCGTTGCCACTGATCGGTATTCGCGACGGCGGTGTTCATTCCCATCGGCCGGCCACCGAACCGGCCGAACGTCGAGCCGCGCAAGCTCGACACCGCCGCTGCGGCGCAAGCCCGCACACCGATCTTCTCGATCAGGTCCGGATCGGCCGGGTCGCCCCACAGTCGAGTGTGCGTGCGGCCGATCTGATCCAGCGCTCCGCCGGCCGCCAGCATCCCGACCATTCCGGGTTGCACCGGGTCGATATTGGACAACAGCAGCAACGCTCCCGGCGTGGCCCCTTGGACGAGCATCGTGAAGTGCGGGAACGCCCATACCGCGTAGTGCAGTACGGTCAGATCGACCCCGGCCGAGGCGACTTCGCGAGCCACGGAGACGGCGAGGGTGTTGGTACTGACCGGCGCGGAGCCGCGCACCACCTCGTGCCCGGCGGCGGTGAGCTCGCCGACGAGCCGGTCCTCGTTGGTACGGATGAACTCGGCTATGCCGTCGTGCACATAGTCGCGTCCGTCGGAAATGCTGATCACACCGATACGTGCCACGCCGGATCCCTTCAAGAGACGAACGGTCGGACCACTCGCTGTGCCCGATGGCGGTCCGCACGGTCCTCGGTGGTAACGCAGGCTGCCGCCTCCGGGCCGCGCTCGCACACTAGAGATATCACTCAGAGCACGGTTTTCGGCGGGGTTCTGCCGATCTCGAGGGGTGCCAGCGACACTCCGCCCTGTCCCCAGCCGCAACTGGTGATCCACAGGTCGCCGTCGTCGATCACCTCGGCGGCGTGTGCGGCGATGTGGCCGACACGGTCGTCGATCCCGAAGTGGTAGGGATCGTCGCCCGCGAACACGTCGGTGCCGACGTAATCGGGCCTCGGACCGATGAACAGATACCAGGAACCGTTGTAGCGCAACACGAACGGGGACTCGGTATTGCCGGCCTCGGTTCCCGACGTCGGGTCGGTGAACGCGATGCGCCGCTCACTCCAGGTGCGCAGGTCGGTGCTCGTGCGGTACGCCACCACATAGTTGCCGCCCGACGGCGAACTCGTCGCGGCGTAGTACATCACCCAGCGGCCGTCGATCCACGCGACCATGGGATCGCGGGCGTCGTATCCGTCGCGAAACACCGGCCCGGCCGGTTCGCGGGTCCATTCGAACAGGTCGTCGGAGGTGGCCACGCAGATCGCCGCGGCGGTACGGTCGTCGCCGCCGCCCGCATAGAACATGTGGTAGCGACCGTCGGCGCGGATCACGTACGGCGCCCACAGATGCGTCTCGCCGTGGTCGCGGTCCACGACCAGTGCCGGAGGGTGTTTGGTCCACGGGCCGTGCAGGTCGTCGGCGCTCGCATGGGCGAATTCGATTTCGTCGAACGGATCAGCGGGTTCGGGATGGGTGATGCCGAACAGGTGCCAGCGGCCCGATCCGTCGCGAATGATGGTGTGGTCGTTGATATACCACCGTTGCGACTCGCCGGCGCTCGGGTCGTAGATCGTGTGGAAGCGCCCGGCTCGAACGCTCACCGCGCGGTCCGCCGATGGGTCACGAAGACCGGATCGGTCGGTCGCCGGCCCGCCTCGCACTACGATCTCGGGGTCGGTCATCTGGCACCGCTCTCCTCCCTCGCGTTCGCCGCACCGGCGCTGGCTCGCGAGGATGCCGCTGGGACCGGATCCGTGTGCAGCCTCGTGCGAACTCCAGCCGATCAGGCGTAGGACACTGAACATCCGCGTCGAGAATCCCATCCACGGTAGATGACGACGACGCGCGGGCGGCGGAAATCCGGTCATGATCACCCCGGCCTCGGTCACGAATCGCACGGAGGGGCGGCGATGTTCGATCACTACCGGATCGGCCCGCGACGAACAACGGAATCGCCGGCACTATCCCCATCGGTGAACGACAGCGGTCTCGCCGGCCCCGAATAGACTGCGCCGCATGCGGACAGCGATGACGCTCGACAGCGGCCAAGTCGTCGGTTACGTCGACCACGGCGGTTCCGGCCCGGCCGTACTGCTGTTGCACAGCTACCTGATGGACGCCGACATGTTCGCCCCGCAGGTACGTTCACTCGGCTCGACCTACCGGTTGATCACCATGGACGAACGCGGCCACGGTGAAACGCCTGCCGACAACCCCTTCACCTACTGGGACGTGGCCCGCGACGCACTCGGATTGCTCGACCACCTCGGGGTCGAGCGATGCGCGGTGGTGGGTACGAGCCAGGGCGGATTCATCGGTCTGCGAATGGCCCTGCTGGAACCGAACCGGGTGGCCGCGCTCGCATTGCTCGGAACGTCGGGCGCCGCCGAGGACCCGCAGGTCGCCGACGCCTACCGGCAAGCTGCTGCGGCGTGGCGGGAATTCGGTCCGACGCAGGAGTTGCTCGACATGAACGCCGCCATCTGCCTGGGTCAGCACGACGCGACCGAGTGGCAGGCCAAGTGGCGCAAGCTTTCCGGAGATCACATCGACCGGGTCCTCACTCCCCTGGTCGAGCGGGACAGCGTCCTCGACCGCGCTTCCGAGATCGACTGCCCCGCTCTGGTTCTGCACGGCTCGGCCGACGCCGCCTATCCGGTCGACCGGGCCGTCGAGCTGGCCGCGGCCTTGCCGAACGCCGGGCCGCCGGTGATCATCGACGGAGGCGCGCACTTCCTGTCGCTGACCGACGCGGACGCCGTAGAACCGCACCTGGCGGAATTCCTGTCGAAGTCGCTGCCCAGGTGAACTCAGGCCTTCGCTGAGCATCGGCCTATGCCGCTACCGATTCGGGAGCGACTCTGCGCCTGCCCGGAACTCACCGTGGGGAGCCGATCACTCCTGGATGGAGACCTTGTTCTTGTAGAAGGCGACGTAGCCCTCGATGTTGGCTGCTGCCTGTTTCGTCTCGGGGTAATACCACGCGGCGTCGACGAGAGGGTTTCCGTCACCGACATCCACCGTGTAGTAGCTCGCACGACCCTTCCATGGGCAGATGGTGTGCGTCTCCGTGGGCGTGAAGTACTCCTTCTCGAGCGATTCCGGCGGGAAGTAGATATTGCCTTCCACCGTTTCGTAGTGGTCGGACTCCGCGATGGTGACGCCGTTGACCGTTGCCTTTGCCATGCTCCCCATTCTGCCCCGGTCCGCGAGCGGACCCCAGCGGCGAACAGCCATGGCACAAGGCCGCGTGCGACCGGCCCCGACGGGGGAACTACAGCCACCCGTTTCGAGGTTCCACGCCATTGTGGACCGTCATCGGCGTCGTTGCCGGACGGCGGGTGTCGAGCACCCCGCGCTCGAAACGGGCATTCGGGAGGAGGGTCGTCGGCATGTGGGCCTGTTCGGCCCAACGTGGGTGCGGCCCTCGAGGGTCACGTCCAACGCCATTGTCGACAGTGGTTGTGGCGGAATGAGTTTGGTCCAGAAATCGTGGCGAACGGAAACAGCAACCATGTCGCGCGTAATCCATCGGCTTCGGTTCTGCGGGCGTCGTCCATCTGTCGTTCCCAGTGCGCTCACGTGCGGTAAGTGTGGGCAACCAACGCCGAACGCAAGTGCCACAGCCCGCTCGCCTGGGTGGTATCGAACCCGGTGAGCTGCCCGATCCGCTTGAGCCGGTAATCCACGGTGTTGATGTGCACGTTCAGCAGCCGCGCAGTGCGTTGGCGGTTCATGTTGTGCGTGATGTGGACCTGCAATGTCTCCAGCAGTTCCGGATGCTCATCCAGTGGATCGAGCAGTGACCCGAGATGTTCGCGGCCGGGGCCGGGGCGGGTGAGCTGGTATTCCAGAGCCAGGTCGTCGAAGTGATACAGGCCCGGCGCCGATCCCAGCCGGGAGACGACGTCGAGCAATTCGTGAGCTTGATCCGCGGCCGAGGGCAGGGTGTCGGTAGAGGCGGTGACCATGGTGGCGGTGATGGGCACGCGCGCCGCCCGTGACAGATGCCCGATGAGATCCTCGAGGGCGCCCTCGGTGATGTAATCGGCGGGGATGAGCAAGGTGCCGCCGTCGATCGACAGCAATGACAGCACGGCGTCGTCGCAGCGGGTGGCCAGCTCTGCCTGCAGACGCCGGAGTTTGCGGCGCGCAACGACTTTCGCGTCCAGCATCGGGTTGGATTCGTCCGGGTGGGCAGGAATGGCGAGGGCCAATACGCGATAGCGGTCGGCGATGTCGATGCCACACTCGCGGGCCATCGTGGAGGTGGGGTGCCCGCCGAGCAGTGCCGAGGTGAGCGTGTGCACCGCGGTGTGGTGTTCCGACACGACCGCGCGCAGTTCGCGCACATAGGCCACCGAGACCGCCGTGGTCATGGTGTCGAGCATCTCGACGACGAGTTTGGCGGCATCGAGGATGCTCTGATAGTCGGCCGTGCTCAGCGCGCGCATCGGATCGGCGTCGGCCGAGCCGGAGGCACGCTGTTTGGCCAAGGCGGTGGACACCACCAGGTCGAAGCCGATCTTGAAGCCTTCGTGGATGGCGTGGTGAATTGTCCCAATGGGCACGCCTTCGCGAGCCCATTGAGCCGCGGCGTTCTCGAGCTGTCCGGTCTTTTCCGGAATGTTGCTGCCGTCCAGCATGCTGACCGCCAGCTCCAAGCACACGCGGGTGATGGTGGTGATGTCGCCGTGGATCGCATCGCCCGGCAAGGTGCCGCAGGGGGCGACGGTTTCGACGAAATGCCTGACCATCTGCCGTGACAGGGCCCGCACGTCCTTCAACGGCGACGACATCGGACGACCGGATATGGTGAGGCCTTGCTGGTATGGAGAGGTGACAGACATGGTCGGACTTCCTTCCCTCCCCGTCGACTTGTGCGATTGCACCAGCGTAACCAGCACAAGATTCGGGAGGAAGGATTACTCCGCGTCACGTGATGTTTGGGATCGGCGGCCCTCAGGCGATAGTGGTATCTCACAATGACGGCCGGGATGCGACCTCCCGAACCGCCTCGCATACGGCTACCGAGCTACCTCCCGGGGCATTCGCTCGGCGCCGGTTCGCCGCGCAATCGCGCGTCGATCCACTCGCTGAGGCCGGGATAGCTGGTGACGTAACTGCTCAGATGCTCACCGGGCACTGTGCGGAAAATAGCCGGAACGCCCCGGCTGCATTGTTCGCCGTACATACGCTGAGCGTCTTCGAGAGGAATCCAAGGATCCCAGGCGCCGTGGTAGATATACAGCGGCACACTCGACCTCCGGTCGGACACATCCAGTTGGCGGAACAGATTGTCGGCCATCGGACTGTCGAGTGGGTTGCTGATATTCGTCGCCACATCCATCGGGATACCGACGACGCCGAGCGGTCCATCGGCGTCACCACACAGATCGCGCGTCGGGGAAGTCGTCACCCACTGCGCGAGATGATTCATGTACTGGAGCACCTCCGGGTGTTCACGCGCTATCGCCGTCGACACCGACAACAGAATGCCGGAGGCGATCCCGCCGTTGAAACGGTGGGCGATATCCCGGTAGTCGGCTGCCAGTCCCCCCGTGGACACGCCCATCAGAACGTCCGACAGCTCCGGCGCGTACTCACTCTGCACCATCGCAGTGGCGTACGAGGCGATCGCTCCGCCCGAGTAGCCGTCGACCACGTAACGACTGTTACCGAACTCCGGCAGGGCATTGCGCACGGCGCGAATGGAATCGAGCATCATGTGCGCGGCCACATTCGTCTCGCCGTACGCCATCAGCGGGCCCTCATGGTCGGGCAGGAGAACCGCGTGCCCCTTGTTCAGGGCAGACCAGATAGCCGGCAGGAACCAGACGAGATCGGTGTTGGTTCGATCGAGGATGCCGTGCGACAACTGGTAGCCCGGCGTGCAGTGCAGCCCGAGTGCGTTGATCGGCATCGCGTCGACCTCCACCGGACGGGGCCCCGGCCCGTTCCACGACGCCGCCGGGATGATCAATGTGGCGGTGCCGAAGGAGGGCGTGCCCGTCGCCGAGGTGGAGCGGAACTTCAACAGCACCGCCCGCTCGATCGGTGCCGCCATATGCTGAGCTGTCGTCGCCGTCACGTCCCGTGACTCGATGATCTGCCCCGGCTCCAGCGCGCCGAGATTCGCAGGCCAGGCATCGAAGGTCTGGTCCCCGGTCGGCGACGACAATATCCCCCGCCACAATGCGGCCTGCTGATCCTCCTCGGGGCCGGCAGTCAACTGCGGCGGCTTGATGTTCTCGTCGATCCAGGTCTGCAGCGGGGAGGGCTGGTTATTTCCGGGCGACCACTGCGGTGTCGGCCCGTTGACCGGTCCCTCGTCCGCCCGAGCGGCCTGTTCGCCCGACAACGTACCGGCGACGAGAACTGTTACCACAACTGCCAGAAACCCTCTCACAAGCCACATCCTTTGTTCGGACGAAAATGCCGGGAGTGTCCCCTCAGGGGTCGCGCGAGCGACTTTAGCAAGCGTCTGCGTTCCTGGCCGAGAAACCGGGCGGCAAAACGGTACACAATTCGAGCGCGCTCGAATATCAGCGCTCCGAGCGGAAACCAACGCGCGAAAGGCGGCGTAACTCAGGGACTGCTGCACGATTGGATAACAGGCTGCGCTAGTCCTCGCTGGATTCAACTTCGGTCGCTGACCGACAGCAGCCATGGGGTATATGCCAGGAGATAGCTCGAACTCGGTTAGAGCCGATAATTGGGTTCGCGAGTTTAGGGCGGTTCGTCCTTTTCTGGCGGTCGAGGAGTCCGATCTGCGGCGGAGACCAGAACGATTCCGTCATCGCGTTGCCCAGACCTTCGCCACCGCCTGCCACGGGTCGTGGCCGGAGACAGCAGACGCTACTGTGCGGGATCAGGGCGCAGCGTTCGGCGAGCCGCCGAAGTATGGACTCACCCGACCCAGAACTTCAGCAGCTCGACACCTTCGCGCGTTCGCCGAAACGCGATTACTTCGGCCGCGATTCCCGAGGCTGGTCCTCGCCTCTGCGCACGCCGCCGTGATGTCCTTCCTCGGCTGCTTCGGCGCTGGACTCGGTTTCAGGTGCGTGCGACGCCGATTGCTCTTCGGCCGGGGAGGCGGTGGTCCCGCCGGCAGTCTCACCAGGAGCGGGGGACTTGAAGTTCGGGTCGGTCACCGGATGTGTCGCACCCGCTGTTCTGGCGCCGCTGTCTCCTCCGGGGGTGCCGGTGACCTCCGCGCTTGTTCGGCGGCCTTCATAGGGCGGGACGGCCGGTTCGGCGTCGCCGGGTGGGAGCGTCCCGGTCGTGGCGATATCGTCTTCGGACTGGTTCTGATCACGGGCTGAAACGACTTCTTCGTGGTCGAATGTGCCGGCCGGGCGATCGGCCGAGCCGCCGCCCGGGGTATTCGCCCCGGTGTCTCGCGAGCCTTTGGCTCCTCGTTGTGATTGAGGCTCTTCGGACAGATGTTCGCTGGACATAGCTCCATCGTCTCCTCGAGTAGAGCGCTGGATTATAACCTCTGCGTTCAAGCGTGGTGCCCGATTCGACCGCAGTCAAGCACACTCGTGAGGCGGAAATTGCCCCCACTTCGTCGGCTATGTCAGTCGTTCCGGCCGTCAGGACGTCGCACGTTCGAACAGCAACGACAACACTCAGCAACAACAGCAAACCCACAGGTCACACCGGACTCGTGGACTGGCTCCGCCTGGGACTCGGGCGGTCGGATGACCGAACGCCTTTCGTGGGGCCTCAGGGGTGTGGGTTCACGATCGGAACGGGGAGAGCAAGTAGCTCGACGCGACGCTCACATTCGCGATCGACCGATTCGCGCGTCGACCACCGAATTCAATCGCCCCGGCCGACAGCGGCGGTGCAGCGGGAAAAGCCCGTGCTCGCCTGTCCGCATGCCTTCTAGGATTCGGTCTCGTGCTTTCCCGACCTTCGTTCATCAGTGATGAGGCAATCGTGCACGCGGTCGCTACGCACTGGTTGCCCGAGATCACCGATATCAGCTATCTGCCGTGGGGCTTCGGAGCGCACTATTGGCGGGTGACCGGTGGGGGCGTCACCGTGTTCGTGACATTGGATCAGTTGGAGCCCCGGCACACCGCGACGACGCTGGAGGCTGCCTACGCCGGAGCTGCTGCCCTGGCCGCCGCTGGGTTGAACATCGTGTGCGCACCGCTACCAGCCCGGTCAGGACAGTTCAGCGTCGATATCGGGCCGGGTGCGCTCAGCGTGACGCCATGACTGCAGGGTCGCAGCCCCACCGAGGAACAGGCCCGCGAGCCCCGGCATGTCCGCGAAGTCGTTCGCGCGTTGGATGCGCTGCATCGTGCTGCTCCCC
>NZ_BDAV01000021.1 GCF_001612635.1 Nocardia africana NBRC 100379
GACAGAAGCCTGGTCAGCCGCGTATTCCCAGTCCGCGTCACCTCAAGCGGCTGATGGCACGTGTCTTGGGGGACGACCTGGTGTCCATCGAAACCGTCACCACCGACCAAGTCGACCAGATACGAATGGCTCTCGACGACTGGTGCAACAAAACATGGACCGCCAAGGCACATCGACTGTTTACCTACAATCGCAGCCTCCTTCAGGCCACCCGGATTCTCACATGGTGGCGGTCAACGGTTGTCGCCCCGATGAAATCGGCGGCCTCACTCGTGGAAGATCCGGCCGAGGTCACCGTGAACACGCGTGCTGTTAAGTCGGCGCCCGCATCCGAAGAAGTCGCTGCGCATGCATCGCCGACGTCCCAGCCGGAGGGGATCGGGCAGGGTGGTGGCAGCTGCTAATCGGAAAGTTGACACCATGCCCCTCGGCACGTGCAGGGGCGGCGGTTAGGAGGTCGGTTCCACACTCGCGCCCCGGTGAGATCAGGCCGAGACACTACATTCTTGCCGCCGATTTCGAGCCACGGGGGTGCATTCAGTTGAGTAGGTTGGCCATGGCGTTTGCAAGGTCGAATTCCGGAAGGACCGCGTCGGCACGGCGCCGCTGATGGTTGTTGTGATTGTCGCCGCCGCGACGGTGCTGTAGCCGGTAGCCGTCTTTGGGCTAACGGCGAGCGTCTCTGCGCAACAAGGGTATTGCGCGCTGCCAGCTGCCCTCGCGATGCAGGAAGGCGGCGACGATTGGGATCGTTCAAGGAGGAAGTTCTGCGTTGCCGGCCTGAGTTCGACGCTGTAACCGCATCAGGCACTGGTGCGAACAGTTCACCGAAGCCAGTGTGTGCGAGACCCGAGCCCGGTGGACGCACGATATTCGGCGCCGTTGGCACGGGATAGTGGCGATAGCGCCATTTTGCGGTGGTGGGCCCGCGGCAACGAAGGAGGGCACGTCGTGGCCGTCGATGTCGCGATCGCCCCGCGACGCGCGGTGTGTGTGGCGCTCCGCTGGGGCGGTACCGAATCGAGCAGCGAGCCAGCGAGACCAGATCTCGCGCTCTCGCCGATGGCGTGCGATACGTTCGCTGCGCGCGGTGGGCATCGCGTGGGCGTGGGCGATGTCGTCGAGGCTGGTGGACCCACGCCGGATGAAGTTGCGGGAACGGGCAATCAGTCCGGTGGTGGCCAGGGTGGCTAGAGCGTTGTAACCAGCACTACGGCTCATGCGGGCGGCGATGAGTGCGTCGGCTGGGACGGTCACCTCATGATGGACGATTTCCTCGTAAAGACGACGGTGATGCATCCCAATGACAGTCCACGCCGGGTGGACAGGCTCAACTCTGGCTCGCGCGATCTGCGCGTTGCTGGGAAGGAGGGGACGGCCGCCAGTTCGGGGGGTTATCAGCGCGTAGCGATCAGCGAGCAGTCCAGCGCCCCGTCTCACCCGTAGCAGTGGGGCGCCGGGTACCTCGCGGATGTCGCGCAGGATTTGCCATACGGTGGACTCGGGTATGGATCCCGCCATCAATGACAGCGATCGCCCGCCCACTTCAACCACGGGAACCTCGTGGACGATTTCGTCGCCCACCGCTGAGGCGTAGGCGAGGCCCTGCATGACAGCCACCGCGTTGGCTCGCCGGGGCGAGTGGGCCAGTTCGTGGTCGGCCCAGGCGATCGCGGCCGCAAGCCAGCGGGTGTGGATTTTCGCGTGAAGTCGGTGATCCCCCCTGGACCCCCCTGTGTGCTCTGAATACTTGTGCGTGGGTGGCAGGAATTCTGGCGCGTTTGCCGCCGCCCACCGGCAAGCGCTGTCCCAGTCCCGGCGTAGCGCCGCCGCGGCGGCGCGGCCGTACCGGCTGTAAGCGCGCGCGAATCCAGCCCATGTCCCACCCTGAGCGGGTAGTTGGGCATGAACGTCGGTGAGTGACATACCTTGCAGTACTGCGGCAGTGAGTACGGATTGGCGGGCGGCGGAGCGATCGAGTCGACCGTCAGGGGTTCGCCACCGAGAATCGCCAGAAGCTTGTCCATATTCTGCGAATGCAGCAACCGCTGTGGGCATGGGTGTACGGCGGCGGTATTCAGCGCGTAGCCGTGCGTTGTCTGCCTGGCCTTCCCAGAGCTCCGCACCGCGGGCCACGACTGCCGGCGGTCGGGGATGGGGTGGCGTGGAGTGGGCCAGGGGTGTGGCGCCGAGTAGCTGTGTGAGGTGGCCGAGGAAGCCGTGGTCGGCGCGGGTGTACAGGGCCGTCACGGCCTCGTCGAGGTCTCCGTCGAGTTGGCGGTAGCCGCCTTCTTTGCAGCGAGATCCTGGCGGAGTCAGCGCTCCGGTGACGTCGTTGAGCATGGGGGTGATGTCGAGGGTGGGCAGCCGCTGGGCCAACAACCTCACGATCGGTTCGACATTGTTTTTGGTGAGTGCGACGCCGTGAGGCAGAGGAATCAGGATGTGGCGGCCACCGCTGGTGGAGCGGTCGGTGATCGCACGCCCGCCACATTCGCTGATCCAGCTCAGACACAGCTCCACGTCGGCGTCGACGGCAGCGCTGTGGTGATGTTTGGTGTCGAAGTCTAAGCCCAGCAGCCGCGTCCGCCGCCGCTGGTATAGCGGCACTGCTGCGGGCTGGGCGGGCAGGCGCAGGGTGAGCGCACGGGCGTGATCGCTGAACCGGCGCCGTTGGGGATCCCACAGGCGCATCGACCGCTTCGCTGCCAGCAGCGGGGCCAGACTCGCGAACACTGCCTGCGCCTGCGCATGCGTCGGCACAGCTACCTCGCCGGTAGGCAAACCTGGAGCGGGAAAGGAGGTTTGGGTGGATAGCGCCGTCTCCGTGCGCGCACCATTGCTTCTGCGAATCTGAGAGTTCGCAGTTGTTGTTGCGGGCATGGGTGAGCTACCCTGGGACTCGCTATGCACTAGCAGCCTTCGGGTTGTGTGGGCCCTCAGTTACCGCTGGGGGCCTTTCTGTTTCGTTGCCCATTCACCCGCAGCCCTCTGTTCATGCAGCAGCACCGCGGGTTCGGTTGTGTGTCGTGTCTGCTCGATTACCTCCTTCCTCGGCTATGAGTGGTCACGCTGCTCGTACTCCGAGGGCGCGGGCGCGGGTGTGAAGGAGGTCGTTGAGGACGGTGACCGGGGATGCCGGGCTCAACGCGAGGCGTGCGTCGAGAGAGGTGGTCCACATGGTGGTGAGGTGGTCACAGAGGCGGTCGCGCATGGTGTCGGTGGCGTGGGTGTAGTTGGCTTGGACGCTGGAGTCGGTGTGACCGATGCGTTCATCGATCAGCACTTTGGGAACACCGGCTTCTTCGAGGTCGGTACGGATGGAGTGTCGGTTGCGGTGCGGGCGGATGTCGTTGATCAGCGGCGTCCAGCAGGCGTCGGCGCGTTCGGCCGCGTGGGGGCCTTTGACCGGCAGGCCGGGGAATGGGACTCCGGCGATCGGGACGGGCCGTTCCGGATGGCCGGTGTTACGGGGGTATTTGCCGCTGACGGCCGGAGCGTAGATCCATTCGCGGAAGCTGCTGCGTGACCAATGCGGTGCGACCTGGCCTGGCAGGCGTGGGGTGTAACCGAGGTCGGCCGCGACTGCCCACACACGGTCACGCGTTTCGTCGTCGACGGTTTCGGCGCCTTGGAAAGCCTGTTGGGCTTTGCGCACCGAGACTCCGGCGATACCGGCGACAGTGACCAGATTGACGCCTTTGGCGTTTCCGACGGCTCGCCGGCGTGTGTTCCCACGGAAGACGTAGACCTTGTCGTGGCACTCGCAGCGTTGCGGTTGGGTGCGGGTGAGGTGGTTGGTGAGCAGCTCCCACAGAAAAAGGGGCAGGTCGATGTCGCGGCGTGATTCGTCTTTGGGTGGGCAGCGGATCAGGGTGGATCGGACTTCGGCGAGTTGCCATTCCACCCGAAGCTGGCGGCGGGTGGGGTGGCCAGTGTCGATGAGGTAACGGGTTTCGAGGCCATGGATTTCTCCGGAGCGCATACCGGTGTAGCGCTTGGTGATCAGCCAGACGAATTCGTCGTCGCGGCCGGACAGCAGTGCCATCCGCTCGGCGATAAGCAAGGCTTGCAGTCCGGTGATGAGGGCGCCTGCGGGGCGTCGGCTGACCGCGCGGGCCGTGCGTCGTCCCCGACCGCTCTTCTTACTGGCGTGGTTGGTGTTGATCAACTTGTCGACGGTGCGTGCGTCTTCGAGGATCGTGTGCAGCAATCCGCGCCATTGGTTGATGGAGGAGCGTTCGTGACCGGCTTCAAGCTCATCACGCTGCCAGCGCGCGATGGCGTCGGCATCGATGCGATTCAGCGCGGTGGTGCCGAAGTGTGGCAGCAGGTGGCATTCCAGGTACGAGCGGTAGTTCTGCATTGTCGATTCGGCCAAGTCCTGGCGCTGATACCAGCGATCGGCGTAGTCGAAGAACAACTCGCCACCCGGATCACCACCGCTGTTCCGCACCCGCACTCGCGACACCGGCGCCATCGCCGTCGATGGCGTGTCGGGGATCGAATGCCGTTCGCGTAGTTCGTATTCGATTTCCGCGCGATCAGCGGCGCGCTTGGCTTCCTCCGCGGTCTTGAACTTGACCGCGCGACCCGATACGGGGTCCTTCAGTGTCTGGAACTGCCGCGGGGCGGTGCGGTAGCGGGCTTCGAAGTATCCGTTGCGTGGATTGGCGTGGCCCATGAGGCTGTGGCCCTCCTGGCGTCGCGAGCGCTGTTCGCGCATGAGTGATGGGGGACAGGCAATGCCGGGTTTCGCGACGCGCGAAAACTCCACGGCTACTGCCGATTCACGCCGATGTACCCGTCCTCCGACGCCCCTGCGGTGGACCACTCGCAGGCTCGAACGCAGCTTAACCACGACTCCCACCGCCACGCAACAAACGCCCGCCCGCCACTGCTGGGCGCCCGCATCAACCGTCACGAGCCATCGTCCAGAATTGCTGAAACCTGTTGCTGCCAGGCTATTCAGTGGAGCGAAGCGCGTTCGGCCGCTCAGGCCGCCGGCCTCGCCACTCGTTGCAGGCGTCGTTCGGGCCGGTTCGACTCCGAATATGGCAACCGTTGGCACTCTGCGACACGCCGGAAGAACGAGGGTGACGAAAAAATATCTCGTGAACTTCCGGCAATCTCGGTGTCGGGTGCTGTCCCGCGAGATCGGGACGCGCACACGAACGAAACCTGGCACGGAATGGGGTGAGCTGGGGTGCGAGCGAGTTCCCCGAACGTTCCCCGATGTTCCCCAAGCCTATTTCACGGGGAACATTCGTTGCGGCACAGGCACAAACGTGGCAGCTGACCTGGGGAAACAGTGAAAGATGTTGGGGCGCAGAGCATGTGAACGGTTTTGTACCACTAAACTACACCGGCCGGTGCGTGAGGCACTGCAGAGAAGATAGCAGAGGCCGTCCCCGAGGTCACAACTTCCCACCCAGAACGGCCCGACCCGGATGGGGCCGGTCGCCACCCGGCCGGGCGACCGTCGCGGCGGTCGCCCGGGCCGGGCGATGTGGTTGCTACATCACGGGCAGCGGCGGCGACTTCGGGAAGACGACCGGCAACGAGGCCAGTGCGCGGTGGAACGGACCGGGCCGCCATTCCAGTTGTGCGGCCGGGACGGCCAACTGAATCTCCGGGAGCGCGTCGAAGAGTTGGTCGATGGCGTTCTGGACCGTCAGGTAGGCCACCGATTTGGCGGGGCAGGCGTGCGGTCCGGTGCTCCAGGCCAGATGCGAACGGTTGCCGATACTGCTCGCCGCTTCGCCGCGGATCTTCGGATCGTTGTTGCATGCCGCGAGGCTGATCAGGACCGGCTGGTTGGCGGGCAGCCACACGCCGTCGATCATGATCGGCTGCCGGGGATAGGTCGTGCAGAAGTTGGCCATCGGCGGGTCGTTGAACAGGATTTCGTCGAGGGCGTCGGTGGTGGACAGATTGCGGCCGAGGATGTCGCCGAACCGGAATCGCTCATCGGTGAGGATGAGCATCAGCGCATTGTTGATGAGGTTGCGCTGGGCCTCGAAGCCCGCGCCGTAGAAGGACATGAGCTGGGCGAACACCTCGACATCGTTGAGGCCGTTCGGGTGATGGGCCAGGTGTGAGGTGACGTCGTCGCCGGGCTGCTCGCGCCGGAACGCGATGAGTTCCATCAGCGCTTCCTTGAGCATGTCCATTCCCTGCTGACCCCGGACGGTGTCGAAGCGGGCGGCCATGCCGTTGGCGACTCGGGTCCCGATGTCGGCGGGACAGCCGACCATCCGGTTGAGGACCTCGAGGACGAGCGGGAACGAGTACTGCATGACGAGGTCGGCGGATCCCTGCTCACAGAACGAGTTGACCAGTGGAACGGCAACCCTTTCGACGATCGCGGGCACGCTGTGGAGGTCGATGTGGTCGATAGCGGCGACCGACGGAGCGCGGTAGCGGGCGTGGGGCGCACCGGTGTTGTACCGGGCCGCCGGATACCACTCCATCATGGGGCGCACGGGTGAATCCTGCGGAATGGTCTTCTGCCAGGTGCGCGGATCGGAGGGGAAGTGGTCGGGGTCGTTGAGGATGCGAACCGCGACGGCATAGTCGATGACCAGGGTGGCCGGCACACCGGGGGCGAGCTCGACGGGAACGAGAGAGGGGTACTGCCGTCGCATCTCGCGATAGGCGGCGTGTGGATCGGCGACGAATTCGGCTGTGTACATCGGGAATCGGTCGTCGTCGGCATCGAAGGGCGAGCCGTGCTGGACCGGGCACATTCCGGTTGCCGTGGTGTAGGGCTCGGGGAGGGGGGACGGTGGTGTGGTCAAAGACGGGACTCCAGACGGGTGGAACAGGAATTCGACGAGAGCTCGGCGGGTGCGGCACGTGTCGCACTCACATGGGCGGTACGAGGAAGACTGTGTGCCGGACCGTCTCGACGCCCACAGATCTGCGGACTTCGATGACCTGTCGTGCGGTGCCTGGCAGTTCGCCCACGCAAGCAACATAGCAGCGACGCGGCGACGGTGTCTGCGAACGTGGGAGTAGGGGTGCGGCCACCCGCGTCGGGAGTCGATCGGATGTGCTTGGGGGTCAGAGCTTTCCGCTCATATCGGGCGACGGTGCCGCGGCGGTCACGGGGCCCGGGTTCGGGTCGTGCTCCGAAGCCGGTGCGTGCGGCGGACGGGCCGACAGGTCGTCGCCGCGTGATATGCCGAGCAGACGGAGCATCGGCGCCGTCGACGCGGTCGTCACCAGGGCCATGATCACCAGCAGCGAATACAACTGGGTGCCGATGAGACCCGTCGTCAAGCCCACGTTCAGAATCACCAGTTCGGTCAGACCTCGGGTGTTGAGCAACGCTGCCACGGCCGCGGCCGCTCGCGACCGCATCCCGGTCAGCCGGCCTGCGACATAGACGCTGCCGATCTTTCCCACCACCGCGACACCGATGACCGCGATCAGTTCACCGATCGACGTCGCGTCGACCGAGCCGAGATCGACGGCCAGCCCGGCGATCACGAAGAAGCCGGGCATCAGCAGCAGGCACAGAATTCGCACACCGGACTCGACCGTCCGGCGGCGTTCGCGCGGGAACACGACACCGAAGGCGAAAGCGCCGAAGATCAGGTGCAATCCGATCCATTCGGTGATCGCGGCGAGCCCGAGCGCACCACCCACACCGAGCACGATCATCGTCTGCTGGGTGCCCGATTCCGAGAGCCGGGCCAGCAACGGTCGCACGCACCACCACAGCAGGCCGACCAGCGGGAGGAGCAGGACGAGCCGCCACTGGACGCCACCCGGGTGCGCGAGTGCGAGCACGACGGCGAGGACCGACCACGCCACGACGTCGACCAACGCCGCGCAGGCCAGGCTGAGCTGTCCGATCTCGGTGCGAACCAGTTTGCGGTCGTGCAGGATTCGCGCCAGAACCGGGAAAGCTGTCACCGCCATCGCACAGCCGACGAACAGGGCGAAGTGAAGCCGGTTACCGGTGGTGTGGCGTGCCAGCACGGTGATCGCGACGACGCTGCCCAGCGCGAAGGGAATCGCATAGGCCGCCGCCGACACCGCGGGTATCGAACGCCGGGCACCGCGGAAGATCTCCCGATCGAGTTCCAGACCGGCGACGAACATGAACACGGCCACCCCGATATTGGCGAGCAGCGTCAGATACGAGCGTCCCGCTTCGGGAAACAGGGTGGCGGACAGGTGATGTCCGATGACGGTGGGACCGGCGAGGATTCCGGCCGCGATCTCGCCGATGACCGGTGGCTGCCCGATCTTTTCGGCGAGCCGGCCGAGCAGGTGGGCGGCCGCCATGATGAGAACCACGTCGAGTAGGACCGTGATGGTGGGAACGGGCACTCAATTCTCCTCGAAGACATCGTCTCGCAGAGCCGGTTCCGGCACTGGACCGGTCGTGTGTGCGGGTGGGACGACCGCGGGATGGAAAACTTCGCGGATATAACACACGGGACGGCGGCCGAGCGTCATGATGTACGCCCTGGCCGCGCTGGGCCGGCCGTCCGGCCACGGCCTGATGCCCGCCCAGAGCAGGCGGCGGCGCTGCGGCAGGCCGCGGGTGAGCAAGCCGTGGCCGATCGGCATCCGGACATCGTCGATGCCGCTGGCGGCCGCCGGTTGTGGCACGGCCACGACGTAATTGATCGAGACGGTCGCCAGCGCGGGGGTGACCAGACGGGAGCGCCGGACCAGCGCGCCGTCGGCATCCCGCAGCCGGAGTTCCTCGACGATGAATGTGGGCAGTGTTCGGGGCGGAACCTGGTGCTGGCGCAGGACGTGCACGCTCAACGTCGTCTCGAGGATGTGCTCGAGCGCCGTGGTCGTGAAGCCGGTGCCCGACAGCAGGTTTCGGGTTGTGGGGTGGTGGAATCGCTCGATCTGCGTGGCCGGATTCGTCCGGGGGCCCGGCCCGCTGGGCGTCGGTTCGCTCAGCGGGCCGGGCACGGATCCTGTGACGGTCACTGTCGACTCCACGTCTCGGTTCGCACCGGGAGTCCTGGTGACGTCACCGCTACAGGGCGGCGCCGGCGCCCTTGCGGGGCGGTTGGACCGGGAGCGTCACGGCCTCGCGCTCGGCGTCCGAGCGCGGGCGGGTGGTCAGGCCGAACACCGGTTCCGTGGTGATGCGGATCTCGCCCATCGTGGTGTCGGACAGCGGATCGCGCCAGTGGTCCCAGACCGGCGACATATCCAGGCCGCCCATGTACTTGATGTTGACCCCGTCGGTGTCCGGGGCGGTGTGCAGGCGCTCCGCCTCGGCGACGATGACCTCGGTGCCGGTGCGGTCCTGATCGCCCGTGGTCTCGCTGACATCGGTGAGGCCGGCCATGATCCGGGTGAACGACTGCTCGGGCGAATCGCCGTCGTGGACGTCGGTGAGCTTGTGCGCGTGCGCGAAGTACTCCTCGGAACCGATGTAGTGCTCGTACATACGCGAGACCAGCGAGAGGAACCGGGTGTAGCCGCGGCGATAGGTGTATTCGTAGTACGCCAGCGCATCGGATTCGGACATCTCACCGCGCAACGTGGTCGCGATCGCCGCCGCGGACACGAGCCCGGAATAGGTCGCCAGGTGAACACCGGTGGACAGCAATGGATCCAGGAAGCACGCCGCATCGCCGACGAGGACGTAGCCGGGGCCACAGAACCGGTCGGCGACATAGGAGTAGTCCTGTTCGGCCCGCACGTCGGCGATCTGCTCCGCACCCTCGAGCATCTCGCACATCGGCTTGCTCTCCCGGATGGTCTCCAGGTAGTACGACTGGCGTGAATCGTGCGCGCGCAGCTTTTCCGCGGCCAGCCGCGCCGAGACCACATAGCCGACGCTGGTACGACCGTCGGCGAGCGGAATGTTCCAGAACCAGCCGCCCTCCTGGGTCGACACCACGTTGATCGCGCCCTCCGGGCTGTCCGGGTGCAGGTGTGCGCCCTTCCAATACGACCAGATCGCGACGTTGCGGAAGGCCGGATGCTGGCGGCGCATGCCGAAGTGTTTGGCCAGCAACCCGTCTCGGCCGGTGGCGTCGACGAGGAAGTCGAATTCGGCGGTGTGGACGGTGTCGTCACCGGCCTTGACCCATTCCGCCGCGGTCGGACGCTCACCGTCGAACAGGATGTTCTTGACGGTCGCCTGTTCGATGACCTCGGCGCCCTGGTCGGCGGCGTTGCGCAGCAGCAAATCGTCGAAAGCTGCCCGGTCGACCTGCCAGGACCATGCCTCGGCATCGACGAGCTTGGACCAGTCCAGCAACCAGGTGTCGTTCTGCCATTGGAAGTAGCCGCCGCGTTTGATCTGGAAGCCGTGCGCGGCGACCTTGTCGTAGGCGCCGGATATCCGCAGGGTGGACAGGCACGAGGCGAGCAGTGATTCTCCGATGTGGTAGCGCGGGAACGTATCCCGCTCCAGGAGGGTCACCTGTACTCCGGACCGTGCGAGCAGTGCGGCGGCGGTCGACCCCGCCGGGCCTCCACCTACCACCAGAACGCGCGGAATTTCGTTGTTCCCCATAGCAACTCCCTGGAACTGCGTACGAACGGACGGTGCGCCTGATCGGCTGCCGGACCGAGTCCGGATGGCATGTCCTACGACAAACTCCGAAACCTCCGTAGCCGCTTGTTAACTCGAACTCGGCGCACGGGAAATCAGTTTAACAGTCGTACTTGAATCATCAAGGGAAACAGCAAGTTTGGATGCAAGTTCATGCAGAGAGTGGATAGCTAAAAGATAGCTGTTGAAGGTGTGAGAATGCCGCTGTCTGTGATGCGCGGCTAGGGTCACGACAGGCGACGCGACGTTGCGTGAGGTGAGTGCCGGTTTTCGGCGAGCAGAGCGGAAGAGACGGTGACGACGGCCCAAGGCGGGGTTGCGGTCCCGGTTGGTCACATCCGGCATCACCCCACTTCCACCGACTGATCCAGAGTAAGGCCTTTGTCCGGTTCTCGCGTGGCATCCGCCGGATTCCAGCGGCTCCTCCGGGGTATGCCCTGGTCGCAAGGTGCGCGACGCAGAATCCTTGCGGCCGAACGAGTTTGCGGTACGCGCACGAGGTACGGAAATGCCCGGGCCGGGCCGCGGGGCCGGCGTCAGGGCGCTGACGCATGGCACCGCGGACCGCGCCGTCGTGCTATCCGGTGGTCGTCTCGGCGGTCAGTGCCGCGGTCGTCTCGGCAGCGCGCTGTGCGTCCGCAACACTGCAGCGGCCGAGACCGCACGCGGTCGCGACGCCGTACGCGGTGCGCCCGGCCGCCTGTTCGAACAGTCGCAGGGCCTGCGCGCTGTCGTCGGCGGAATCCGGTGACACCACCCCCGCGATGACGTTCCAGTCCGGGTCCAGCCCGCGCAGGGGTGCGTAGAACGCGGCGTCCTGCGGCGCGGGTTCGGCACCGAACGCGCACGGAATGTGCACCGGCGGAAAGGGAGTTCCGTCTGCGCGCAGCTTACGTGCGGTGTGTTTCAGCAGGGTGACCGCAGGCGCCAGCGAACGCGGGCTGAGCAGCGCCTTGTGCTGGTAGTCGCCGTAGCACAGGTGTACCACGGCCTGTGCCCCGATCTCGTGGATGCCGGTGAGTACCCCGGCCAGCTGGCGAGCCAGCAGCGGCGCCGCCGCCCATTTGGCGCCCAACTGGTCGGCCTTGACCATGCCCAGCAGCGCGAACGGTGATTCGACCTGCCAGACCACGCGATCGCCGTAGCGCGCGTTCACCTCCGCGATCTCTTGCAGTGCGGCCTCGGTGAACACCGGCAGATGCCGCAACGCGGCCGCGATGAGATTGGAGCGGCGCAGGGCCGGACCGAGCGGGAATCCGTTCGACACCGCCGCACCGGCGAAGACGAACATCGCCAGATCCAGCGGATTGGGTTGGCTCAGTTGTAATCTCGTCCCGTCCAGTTCGGGCCGCCCGGCACGTACTTCGTCGAACGCGGCGACCACGGCGCCGATGCGATCGAGCCGGTCCATCGCCACGTGCCGCGGTTCCAGCTTCACCCCCGGACGCAGGCCGTAGCTAGGGAAATCGCTGTAGTCGGAGTAATCGCCGGTGCGGACGACATCGAAGACGTCCTCGTGTTCTCTGCGCCGGCGAAGGTAGTCGAGGATCCAGTCCGGATCCAGATCACAAGGCAATCCGGTCACGGGATGGCCCGCACTGCGATCGGCGAACCACTGCAGCACCGCAGCATCCCCGGTCATCAACTCGGCTGGAACACTTCCGACATAATGCGCACACCTGGTCATCGCACTCCTCGTCATTCCGTTTCCCCCTCTACATTCTCAGCCAGATCGTTTGCAGGTGAAAGAATTCCGGGAATCGGGAGGTAGACGTGATGCGGCGGAGGAGGTTTCGGGTGCTGCTACGGGACGGCGGGAGTGCCACCGGGGACCACCGGCAGGCCGGCCGCCTTCCAAGCCCGGAACCCGCCGATCAGATCGGTGGCCCGAGCCAGTCCGAGACGCTGTGCGTCGGCGGCGGCCAGACTGGAGGCGTACCCCTCGTTGCAGACGATGATCACTTCGGTGTCGGACGTCAGGTCCGGGAGCCGATGCGAACCGCCGGGGTCGAGCCGCCATTCCAGCACGATGCGCTCGACGACGACCGCGCCGGGGATCTCGCCCTCGGCGAGGCGGTCGGCGTGCGGGCGGATGTCGACCACGAGCGCGCCCCCGGCCAACCGGTGCGCGGCGGTGACGGGCTCGACGCGGGTCAATCCGGCGCGTGCCTGGGCGAGCAGATCCTCGGCGCTCATACCGTCACTCCTCGGCGATCGGGCGATGGGGGCTACCGGCATGGTCACACACCGGTGAAATCCCGCAGCGACCGGTATTCGCGGACCGGTCGCAGGGGTGGCGAGTAGGCGTGCACCGTGGTGGCCGGCCGTGCGCTGCGGTTGTGCAGCTGGTGGGCGCGTTCGGGGCCGAACGCGATCGTGTCGCCGGCCCGGCGGCCGGCCGAGCGTACGGGACCGGTGGGGTAGCGGTAGTCCTCGTCGAGTTCACCGATCGAGACGGTGAACGATCCCGACGCGCCCCCGTGGTCGTGCGGTTCGGTGCCTTGTCCGGGCGCCCACGACAGCAGCCACAGTTCCACGCCCATCGTCAGCGCGAGCCGGGTCCACCAGCGGCGGGTGGTGTCGAACCGCACGATATCCAGCAGCGGTGTCGCCAGTTCGCTCGCCACCACGGCGGTGAGCTCGTGCAGTTCGGCGGGTGTCCACAGCGTGCGCTCCGCCACCACGGCATCGCGGAGCAGCGGCACGTCGACGCCCGGATGAATGTCTTTCGCGTGCTCGAGTCGCACAGGCACGGACGTCGTCACCACTACCCCTTCCACACCGCGGTCACGCGAATTCTTCGCCGCCACACGCGGTTTGCCACCATCCAGACTCACCGTGAGCGAAATTCCGTGGTGTCGCCGCGTCGGTGCCCGAGCGTCGGTACGCCCGGTCGGATTCCCAAGTCACACTGGCGATTCGGGCCCGAGCGCGCCGCCGGGCGGGGGCACTCGGTTCGCGTCAGGGATGCTCGCGGCGGATGTCCGTGCGGGGTGGTACGTCGAGGCCCAGGCGCGTGCAGTGGCGGACGTAGGTGTCGGTGTAGCCGACGTGGATGGTGGTGTCGCGGCGGAAGGTCGTCGCGGCGAGATCGAGGCAACCGTCGCGCCACCAGTACACGTTCGAGTTGACGGGCCAGGGGTCGTCGGCGTGCATGGTGGCGAGTACGGCGAGTGCGTCCACCGAGGTGGCGAGTCCGGGACCGGCGACCGGGCAGGCGTAGATCGACTCCTTGGCGGGCATGGTGAGCACCGCGCCTTCCGGGCCGGTCACCGGGTGGTCGCCGAGCCACCGGGCATGGGCGGTCAGATACTCCGGACCCCTGAGCCGGGCGATCGGCAAGAGGTAGTCGGGGCCGGTCGGCGGGTCGAGACCGTCGGTGTCGAGTGTCGCGGTATGGACCGAGTCGATGTGGACGCCGCCGTCACCCCGTACGTTGTCCTCGGCGAGCTGGAATAGTTCCCATTCGCCGATCGGCCAGCGCGCCAGCATGGCGTAGGTGACCGGCACGACCATGTGCACACGGTCGATCAGCACGCGCTGGATCAGGCCGGGCGCGACCACCCGCCGCACGCCGTCGGAACCCACCGATGCGGTGCCGTAGAGCCGGGTGCGGATCAGGTGTCGCATGACACCGAAATCGGAATAGTCGAGCGGATCGTCGCGGTCCGTCTCGAGGGTGACCGCGATGGCGTCGATGCACTCGGCCACCACCCCGGGCCAGGCGGCCACGGGATGCGTGCGTACCCGGCGCCGAATCTCGTTGAGCGGCAGCGTGAATACGGTCGGCCCCGAGAGCAGGACGCGGTCGGGACGCACGAGTCTGCAGGTGTACCCGCGTTCGTGGGCGAGGGAAGACACGGTCTCCAGCACCCGATCCAGTTCGGTCGTCATCCGTCGGTCCCCCTGATTCGGTTCCTGTGTGTGATTCGAACCCTGTGTGATTCGGACTCTGTGAAGCCGGCTCCGCACGACGCGTGGTACGAAGCGCCGCACTGCTGGAAGCGATTGTGGCGCAGGGGTATGACACGATTCGGGTACCCGCGTGAGACACCCTGTCCGACGGCATTCGCGCCGGAATCGATTCCGGTTTATCCGCGAGCGGCCCGGCTTCGAATCATTAGGTGTCACGCCGGTGGCCGATGTGCTCGTCGTCGACCGCGTGGCGTCAGCTGCTGTCTCGCCGAATCACACCGGTGATCCGGCCAGGGATGAGGTGCTCGGATGACCAGTGCTGCCGGTATCGATGAGATGGGACCGATCGACTATCTCGTCATCGAGTTTCCCGCGGGCCGCCCACCGGACGGCTCGGCCTTGCCGGTGCTGCGCGATCTGGTCGGCCGGGGCATCATCCGCGTGCTGAATCTGGCGTTCCTCCGGAAGGAGGGCGACGGGTCGCTGACGGGCATCGATATCGCCGATATCGGGCTCGAGTGCGAAGCGAGCGTGGCCTTGTTCGCCGAGGAGACGACGGGTGTACTCGACGACGGCGATCTGCGCGAGGCGGGCGCCGCGCTGCACCCCGGCCGTTCGGCGGCCGTTCTGATCTACGAAAACACCTGGGCCGCACCACTGTCGGAGGCCTTGCGGCGCAACGGCGCCGAAACCGTCGCCGCCGGCCGCATCCCGGTCGAGGCGATCCTGACCACCCTGGACAGCCTCGACGACAAGAACTGAACCCGGCGATTCAGCGCCCAGGACAGGGATCCGCGCCGAGATGAGGGCACCGGGGTCGGCCGAAATATCGATCCCGGGCCGGCTGTTGTGCAGGCTTGTGAGCAATGGCGAGGTGAAGATCCGGTTCGGGGTGGGTACGGGTTCGGCAGCCGATCCGGACGATCTGGCGGCGCTGGTGGATCGTCTCGAGGCCGCGCGAGTCGATTCGCTGTGGTTCTCCGAACTGGTCTTCGCGCCGGCCGTGGATCCGACGGTGGGGATGGCGTTCGCGCTGGCGCGCACGAGCCGCCTGAAGGTCGGCACCTCGGTCGCGATTCTCCCGGGGCGCCATCCCGTGCTCGTCGCCAAGCAGTTGGCGTCCTTGGCCGCCTTGGCTCCGAAGCGGGTGCTGCCGGTCTTCGGTCTGCGACCGGCGGGGCCCGGCGAGCAGGATCTGTTCCCGGTGCCGGGGCCGCGCGGCGCGGTCTTCGACGAATCGCTGCGCCTGCTGCGAGCGGTGTTGCGTGCCGACGATGTCGATTTCGACGGCGACTATTTCACCGTTCGCGGGGCGACGGTGGGTAAGCGGCCGGTCCGCCCACTCGACATCTGGCTCGGTGGTCGCGCGCCGGGCGCCTTCCGCCGCATCGGCCGATACGGCGACGGCTGGCTCGGTAGCTTCGTGACCCCGGCCGAGGCCGCCGCAGGGGTCACGGCGATCAACGCGGCGGCGGCCGCGGCGGGCCGGGAGATCGAAGCCGATCACTTCGGCATCACGCTGCTGCTCGCGGAGAACGGCATCCCGGCCGACCTGGCGGCACGGATCGGCGCGCAGCGGTCGGGCACCGATCCGGGCGATGTGATCGCCGGAAGCTGGGCGGACCTGCACCGGCTCGTGGACGGGTACCTCGCGGTCGGACTGAGCAAATTCGTGGTGGTGCCGGCCGACGGCACGATATCGGCGGAATTCGTGGACCGGTTCGTCAGCGAACTACTGCCGCGTCAGAACTGAGGACGGTCCGGGCGAAGCCGTGCGCAGGGCCGGAAGGCATCAGGGCACGTCGATGACGAGCTTGCCCGCGTTGTGCCCCTCGTCCAGCCGTTCGTGGATCGCGACGATGTCGTCGAGCGGCATCGCCTTCGCGATCCGCGGATGGACGAGGCCGCGCTCGAACAGCGGAGTCATCTCGGTGAGCCGGCGGCGTTCCCGGCTGAGGAAGATGCCGTAGAGCGTCTGGTTGCGCTGGTAGAGATCGTCGAGCCGGCCCTCCGGCCCGAGAATGGTGGCGATGCGTCCGCCGTCACGAGTAGCCGCGCAGCTGCGGCCGACGTTCTCGCCGCCCACCGTGTCGAGCACCGCGTCGACGCCGGCGCCGTCGGTGTGCGCCCGGGCCACCTGGACGAAGTCCTCGCTCTTGTAGTCGATCGGGGTCGCGCCGAGATCCCGCAGCAACTGGTGATGGTCGGCCCCCGCGGTAGCCAGCACCGCGGCGCCGGCAACGCGGGCGAACTGCACCGCGAACGTGCCGACACCGCCGGATCCACCGTGTACCAGCACGGTCTGCCCCGGACGCACGGCGAGCCGGCGCACGATCGCCTCCCAGGCGGTTCCCCCGGCCAGCGGGATCGCGGCGGCCTCCGCGAACGACAGGCTGGTGGGTTTCGGCGCCACGATCGACGCGGCCGCCACGTGGTACTGGGCATAGGCGCCGCCACCCGAGGCCAGTTCCGAGGTGTAGTACACGGCGTCGCCGACCGCCACGTCGGTGACGCCGTCGCCGACCCGCTCCACCTCTCCGGCGACATCGCTGCCGAGCACGGCGGGCAGTGGCAAGTTCGGATTCGCCAGTCCCCGGCGGATGATCCCGTCCACCGGGTTCGCGCTCGACGCCCGGACTCGCACCAGCACCTCACCCGGTCCCGGCCGTGGTGTGTCGACGTCTCGAACCGTGAGTGCTTCCGGACCACCGAATTCCCGCAGCACCGCTGCACGCATGCGCATCTCCTCCTTCGAATGGTCAGCCCGCGACACCGGCGGATGCGGTCTTGCGGGGCAGGGAGCGAATCAGTTTGCGATTGGCGAAGCCGAACATGCCGAGTTCGGACAGTTCGCGACCGAAGCCGGACTGCTTCACCCCGCCGAAGGGCAGATCGGCCTGCGAGGAGGTCGGATGGTTGATCCACACCATGCCGCTGTCGATCTGCTCGGCCACCGCTCGCGCGCGGTCCGGGTCACTGCTGTACACGGTGGCGCCGAGCCCGAACTTCGAGGTGTTCGCCAGCTCGATCGCCTCGCGTTCGTCACCGACGCGGTACACCACCGCGACCGGCCCGAACAGCTCCTCGGAATAGGCCCGCATATCGGGCGTGACATCGGTCAGCACCGTCGCGTCGACGAACGCGTCCCGGCGTCCCGGCGTCGGTACGTCGGGGCGGCCGCCGCCGGTGACCACCGTGGCGCCCTTCTCGCGGGCATCCTGAACCTGTTCCAGCAGGTCCTCGGCGGCCTTCGGGGAGGACAGCGGTCCGAGTGTGGTCTCCGGATCCGACGGGTCGCCCGGTCGCAGTGCGCCGAACCGCTCGGCCAGACCGGCCACGAAGCGGTCGCACAGCTCGTCCGGGACGATGAAGCGCTTTGCGGCAACACAACTTTGACCGGTGTTCGCCAGCCGCCCGGTGGTCGCCGCATCGATCGTGTCGTCCAGATCGTCGGCGTCGAGCACGATGAAGGGGTCGCTGCCGCCCAGTTCGAGCACGCACTTCTTCACGTGCCGCCCGGCGATCTCGGCCACCGAGGCCCCGGCCGCATCGCTGCCGGTGAGGGATACGCCCTGGACAGCAGGGTGGGCGAGGACGTGCTCGACGTCCGAGATCCGCAGGAAGACGTTGGTGTAGACACCTTCGGGCGCGCCGGCGTCGGTGAAGATCTTCTGCAGTTCGAGCGCGGTGAGCGCGCAGATCTTCGCGTGTTTGAGCAGAATCGTGTTGCCCAGCACCAGATTCGGCGCCGCGAACCGCACCACCTGATAGAGCGGGAAGTTCCACGGCTCGATGCCCAGCAGCACCCCCAGCGGTGCGTTGACGATCTGTGCTTCGCCCTCCTCGACCGGCAGTGCGGTGGGCTCCAGGATGCGCGGTCCGTTCTCGCCGTAGTACTGCAGAATACTCGCCGCGAGGTCGACTTCGAATTCGCTCTCGGAAATGCGTTTGCCCATTTCGCGGGTGATCAGCCGGGCGAGGTCGTCCTTGCGTTCGCGCATCAGATCGGCCGCGGCGGACACCACTCGTGCACGCTGCTCGATCGGTGTCGCGCGCCACGACCGATAGGCGTCGTCCGCGCGTTCGAGCAGGGCATCGAGTTGCTCGGTCGCCAGATAGGGCAGTTCGGCAAGGGTTTCGCCGGTATAGGCGTCGACCGTCTCGAACGGTTCGGCGTCGGGACCCGAGGCGCTCATCGGCTGGACATTGGTCGAGGTCATCGGTCACCACTCCTCGTACGACGGAATCCGACTCGGTCGGTGTCGGTCGGTCTCGAGGGGTGGCTACCCGCCCACGGCGCACGAAACATCCGCCGGGATCCCCGAGGCTGCGGCGGCCCACCGGCCGGGGTGGGCCGCCGATCCCTCAGGAGACCTTGACGTGGGCGTCGGTGGTGAACTCCTCGCCCGCGATGATCTGCGAGACGAAGCCGTCCGGGCCCACCGGGCGGTCGCCGACCACGGTGACCCGGTGCAGGGTCCGGGTCACGTCGAGGTGGCCGAGGTCCTGGGGGCCGAGGTGGGCGGTCGAGCGGTTGTCCCAGACGGCGACGCTGTGGGCGTCCCAGCGGAACCGGACCGTGTACCGGGGGCTGCTGAGGTGGCCGAAGAACAGGTCGAGGATCTTGGCGCTCTCGACGGGAGACAGCCCGGCGATGTGATCGGTGAAGCCGGGGTTGACGAACAGTGCCCGCTCACCGGTTTCGGGATGCACCCGCACCACCGGATGTTCCGAGATCAGCAGATTGTCGTTGATCCGGCGGGCGTAGGCCTCGTTGTCGTCGAACCTGCGGCCCGCCGAGAACCGGTGCACCGCGGTGAGCCCGTCGGCGAACGCACGCAACGGCTCGGACAAACCCTCGTATGCCGCAACGAGATTCGTCCATGTGGTGTCGCCGCCGAATTCGGGGACCACCTCCGAGCGGAGAATGGAGATGGCGGGCGGGTTCACCGAGGCGGTCACATCGGTGTGCCAGCCGCTGTAGTAGCTGTACTGGCGCTCCTGGGAGTCCGGTCGTGCCGAGCCGTAGCGCCGCTCGTAAACCTGGGGATCGATGGTCAGGATCTGCGGGGCATCGCTGGGCGGCGCGTCCTCGTGCGGGTGCGCGTGGGTGAGTTCGCCGAAGCGGCGGCCGAACTCGATCTGCTCGGCGTGGCCGAGGTGCTGGTCGCGGAAGAACAGCACCTTGTACTTCAGCAGCTTGCGGCGCAGCCGCGCGACGGTCTCGTCGTCGAGTGGCTTGCTCAGATCCAGTCCACCGATTTCCGCGCCGATATGCCCGGCCACCCGATGCACGGTGAAAGCGCCGTCATTACCTTCGGTCGTTTCGTTCTTTTCGACAGCCAGTGTCATTTCACTACACTCCATCGCATTCGAATGCACCCGGGCCGAGAGTCGCCATTGGTGCGGAGATACCGTGGGGCACAATATCTTTCGGTCCCACGGCGGTTTCGATGATAATTTCGGAACCTCTTCCGCCGCACTTGTTGCCGTCGTCGTGATTTCAAATATCCGCGTTATTTATTTTTCCCGGCAAAGAAATTCCGGGCGGTTCTACAATGGCATCCCGGCGCGCCGCTCGGCCGATGTGCCCGAGTTCGGATCACGCTGATGCGGAACGGTGCCGAACGTCGCCCGGTCTCGTAGTCTCGGCCGGAGACATCCGGGGACCAGACGGGGACCGAGGCCTATGAGACCGGCGAGAGGGTGGCCGACGGCCGCGGGTGCGGTACTTCGCGCGATCTTGACATTGGGTGGCGCATCGCGTTCGGTGGTCGCCGCCCACGCGGGGCTGTCACCGGCGACGGTGACGAGTCGGACCCGGGCGCTGCTCGAAGTGGGTCTGCTGCGCGAAGCGCCCCCGGTGGACCGCTCGCAGCGGGTGGGCCGGCCGCATTCGCCGCTCGAACTCGATCGCCGGAACGCGGTGGCGGCCATCCATTTCGCGGCCATCCAGACCAGGGTGGCGGTGGTCGACATCGCCGGCACGATCGTCTCGAGTGCGCTGATTCCGCACCGCACCCTCGAGGGGGCGGATCTGGTAGCCGACGCGGCCGCCGCACTCGCCGCGCTGCGCCGCGACCTCCCGGACGACACCCGCTTGTCCGGGGTCGGGGTCGCCACCGGCGGCTGGGTCGACCCGGAAGCCGGCGTGGTGCTGTCCCATCCGCTGCTGCGCCTGGAGGACACGCTCGTCCGGGACGTGCTGGTGCGGCTCACCGGCCTGCCGGTGGAACTCGACAGCCACGCCCGTGCGATGGTGCACGCGGAACAACTGTTCGGCGCTCTGGATTTCGACGCCTCGGCCGCCGTGCTGTTCGTCGGCAATGTGATCGATGCGGCCTTCGCCGTCGACGGGCGCGTCCACTACGGCCCCGGTTCCTCGGCCGGCTCGCTGGCCACGCTCGTTCCGTCCGACCTCGGCCCGGGTGGCCCGGGCCCGCTCGACGCCTATTCCGACCGCGCGCTCGAAAGGCGCGCGGCCGGATCGGGGCTTCTCGCGGAGCCCACGATTCCGGCGCTCATCGCCGCCGCCGAAACCGATCCGCGGGCCCACGCCCTGTTCGAGGATCGGGCGCGCGGACTCGCCACGGTGGCCGCCGCACTGCTCGATGTGCTGAATCCGGAGACGCTGATCATCACCGACCGGGCATTCACCGGCCTGCCGGCCGTGCGCGCCACCTACTTCGACGCGATCGCCGCGCGAGCGCAGGTGCGTTCGGCCCGGCACCGCATCATCGGCACCTCGTTTCCCCACCGCCCGCTGGAGACAGCCGCCGCGGCGGTGCTGCTGCATCGTCTCTACGCCGATCCGCTCGCCGTCGCAGCGGAGGGCTTCGGCGCCCGCACGAACACCCGAGTGTGACGGCTCGCTGTCAGTGCTCCCACGGATCGGCCCCCTGCTCGGGTCTGGTGTGGTGAAGATTCATGATTCGGTTGCGGTACTTTCTCAGTTCCCCGCGGAGCTGCAGTTGGGCAGTGTTGTCGCCGCTCTTCACCGCCTGGTGATATCGCTGTGCCAGCGACAGATGCTCGACCGCCAACTTGTGGCCGATGTGATTCAAGGTATTGCGATCGACGTTGTTCCATTCATCTGGTGTGATCCTGCGCAATCGGCTCGGTGAGTCCCAGGCCGCTTCGACACGCCGGATGAATGCGTGGTCGAGGTGTGCCCCGTCTTCCGGAGCGTTGGCGTGTCTCTTGAAATTGCTGGCCGCCACCCAGGCCTGCGCGGAAAAGGCGGCGTGTGCGCGGTCGCCGACGTGATTTTCGATCGCCATCGTCGCTGCCATCGCCTTTTGCAGCGGCGCGAACCCGTACGGTGATTCACCCCGCATGCTGGCCTTCTGGACAGCCACCGCGCGCTGCCCGTCGATCGCGCCTTGGTGGGTGGCTCCCGCCGCCAGGAGGGTCGATGCGAGAAAGGCGTCGGGGACCCGGCTGTCGCCCAATCCGTCCAACGCGTTCGCCACCCCGATCTCCGACGCTATGCCGTCGTCGCCGGCTCGGTCCAATGCTTTCTTCACCCAGTTCTGCCTGGCCATGCGGCTCCAGGTCGCTGTCTCGCGGTTCATGGGAGCGCTGTCCATATTTGCCAGCTCGGCGAGCTTGCGCCGCTTGGCGAACGGATTCAACGGCCCCATGGTGCGTCCGGCCGCCCATGCGACTATCGGAGACGAGTTCATGGTGTTGAATGCCGCGAGTGTGGTGAGCAGGCTGGGACTGGAGTGTGACCCGGAAGACGCGCCCGCCATGCCGATAGCGAGCTTCCCAGCAGTCGACGAGCCGGATCCGCCTTGGGCTGCCAACGCGAAGCGGTTGGCGATCCAATCGTTTCCTCTGTCGAGATTCGCGTCGAGCCGGCGAAGTTGGGACACGGCGATCACTTCGACACACGTGAATATGACCAGCACGGTGAATATTTGGCCTCGGGCCGCGTCGAACAAGTCGCCCAGCACGGCCAGATATATGCCGAGAAATATGATGAAAGCAACCATCTTGAAGCCGGATACGAAAGAGTGCACCACACTTCGAACGAGATGTGTCTGTGTCGGTCCGTAGATGAAGCCGCCGGCAGCGAACCCGAATATCGCCATGAATGCGTGATAGATGGCGTCGAAAGTTGTTTTCATGACCTTGACCGCCATGAAGACGCCGAAAATGATCGTCATTATTCCGCAGAGTAGGAGCACCATGCCGGTACCTACTTGGGCCATGGATGGATGGTCGATGTGATGGACCGCCTCGGTGTCCCGGCAGTTCTGCAGTCCTGATCGAAGCATGGCCTTGCTTCCCGCATTGACGGCGGCGGTCCAGGCGGCCCGGCAGGCGGGTCTGGCGTCGACGACATGACCGAAATTCCAGACCTGTACCGGCTTGCGAACCAAGTTGTCGGCGAGATTGCTTTGAAAACTCTTCACGAAATCGGCAGGGGCGGGGGAGGTTTTGTCGTGCAGCCCGGCAACCACCGCTATCCCCAGATTTCGGCCCTGCGCCAACAGTCCGTCGGACGAGAGGACGTCGGACAGGGGGTTCGCCAGGAAGAGGGGTCCGGCAATGCCGACCAGAATCATTGTCAGCGACTGTGAGACGGCCTTCGATCGGAATCCGCGCAGCATGAACCAGGCGACGAAGAACGCACCGATCGTCGCGGCGGTGATGAGCATTATGGGCGTCGCGATCTCATCGGTGAGCGCTGCCGCCAGATTGCGTAGTGGGACGGCGAGAATATCGAGCCATTTGAAACTCAGCCCCATCCCCATGATCCATATGGCTCCCGTCATGACGACGACGTAGGTTGTCAATTCGAGCTCGAGGATCGCCCACAGCAGCGTGGCTCCGGGATGGAGAATTCCGGGATCGTTCGAGGCGAATTGATAGTTGGCCAACGGCGCGCCCATGGAATCACGAATTTGCATCCAGCTGACGGCGTCGACGGAGGATGTGTCGTCCACCGTATCGGTGTTGGTCGCCGCACCCGCGATGCCGATGACGCCCGCGGGCGCCAGTACGACCAGTGCAATGAAAGCGAATAATACGAGAACACATCGACGGGCTGTCGCCGGCGTGCACCGTCGGGGGGCTCGGATATTTCGAACAGCGGCAGAAATACAAACGATGCTCATCGTTGGGGGTCGTCAACTTCCGGTTGAATAGCGTCGTGGTGCCATTGCCGGCTCGGCCGGTGACCGTTACGAGCTAAGGGCTGAACGAGGCTCGCGGCTCACTACCGCGTACGCATGCTCGGTCGCGCGAAGCAGTCCGGTGCGCGCCAGGTTCGTTTGCCTCAGTGTTCATCGCCGTCCCGAGTTCGTTAACTCACTGTTCATGTAGAACGATACTGCCCGGCCCGGCCGGGGGCGGCTTCCTCGGCGCGAGAAGTGCACCCGGAGCGAGGTTTTCGGTCGGTCGCGCGTTGCGGGACGCTGATGGTCCCGTCGACCAGTGTGGGTGAAAAGTGCTGTGGCGCTGCGTTTTATCGATCTTTCCCGGCATCGCGCCCGTTCGTCCGAACTTCACGGACTTCCCACGTTTGGGATGTAGGCCGAATCGAGCCGCTGCCGGCGTCCCAGTGCAGCTGCCGCCGCTCATCGCACGCTGACCGTGCGGGAATGCCACCCCGTCGCGCCGTCCGGCATCGGTGGGCGGCGTTGAGCGGGCTGGGTGGTTGCGGTGGTGTCGGTGGCGCGGACGCGGAGGGTGTGGGTGCCCGGGGTGGCCTGCCAGCGGTAGGTCCATTGGCGCCAGGTGTCGGGGAGTATTCGGTGGTCAGGTCGGCGGCGTGCCAGGGGCCGTCGTCGACCTGGATCGCCAGAAACCTCCGCCGCGCCAATCGAGTAGCACCCGAGAGATTTGGATCAACCGGAACCTTTGCGCTGCTGGGTGATTCCGCACTGTCTACGTCGTGACGCTCCGGCGCCTCCCGTTGGCCCTGCGTATCGCGTCCTCCGTGGGGGAGCATTAGCCGCAGGACGATCAGCCCCGCCAGCACACCGGCGGCGGTCGGAATCGCGCACCACCACTGCGCATCCGGACGACGCAGTGCCGCGGCGCTGATCGCGATACCCAGCACGACGAATACCGCACTGCCGATGCGACGGCGACGTTCCAGCACGCCGCAGAGCGCGGCAAGCACCACCATCGCCGCGCCCATGGCAGCGAACAGCACGTCCTTGTCGTGACTGCCGAACCGCCGGATCGCCTCTTCGCGCAGGTGCTGCGGTGTGTGGTCGACGACCGTCGCTCCGGCGGCGAAGAACGGCGAGGGGCGTGGGTCGAGGATCGCGCCCACGAGTTCGCCGATGCCCAGCACCGCCGCACCGGCCAGTATCCCGGCGAGCGCGGCGGCGGCGAATCCGAGCGTGCCGCACCGCGCGGTGAGCTCGCGCGTCCCCGTATCGGTCATGATCTCCTCGATTCCCGTGGGATGAGGAATTCGTGACGCCGGACCGCGCGGACGGCGCCGCATCAGCGCGTTCCTGCATGCATGGGAAGAGGTTCGACATGCCCAGCGTGCCGGATGGGTGTGACTTGCGCGGTGCTTTCCGGAGCGCTCAGGCGGGCGGCATCAGCACGGTGTCGATCAGGTAGACCGTCGCATTCGCGGTCTTCACCCCACCGCAGACGACCGACGCGTCGCCGACCTTGAGGGTGTCACCGGAACGGGTCACCGTCACCGTGCCGCCCTCGACCGTCTTGTGCTCACTGGCGATGGCGTCGGGTGCGATCTGCCCCGGCACCACGTGGTAGGTCAGGATCTTGGTGAGGGTGGCGCTGTCGGTCTTCAGGCTGTCGACCGTGGCCGGCGGCAGTTTCGCGAACGCGTCGTCGGTGGGCGCGAAGACGGTGAACTGGCCGCCGTTCAGGGTGTCGACCAGGTTGACCTGCGGGTTCAGCTTCCCGGACACCGCTGCCGTGAGCGTGGTCAGCATCGGATTGTGTGCGGCGGCGGTCGCCACCGGATCCTGTGCCATCCCCTCGACCGACCCCGGGCCCGTGGGCACCTGCTCGGCATAAGCCTTGCAGCCGAGGCCGAAGAACAGGCCGACACCCCCAGCAGCGCCGCGGTCGAAACCAGCGCCGCGGTGACGACGGCGCGCTTCATACTTCTCATCGTTCATCGCTTTCTTTTCGGACGACACGGCGGTCGCATATCTCGTCGTGGGCGATGAGAAGTTCGCGTTGTCCGGACCTGCGGATGGGACGAATATCGTCCCGGCTCGCTGTGCGGCTGCGAGCGCGCGAACACGGGTTACTAGGCTGACCGCCGTGCTGCTTTCCGATCGCGACATTCGTGCCGAGCTGGCCGCCGGGCGGCTCGGGCTGGAACCGTTCGACGAGAAATTGGTTCAGCCGTCGAGTATCGATGTGCGGCTGGATCGAATGTTCCGGGTGTTCAACAACACTCGATACACCCATATCGATCCCGCGCAACGCCAGGACGAGCTGACCACTCTGGTCGAACCCGACCAGGGTGAGCCGTTCGTGCTGCATCCGGGCGAATTCGTCCTCGGTTCGACGCTCGAGGTCTGCACCCTGCCCGACGATCTGGCCGGACGCCTGGAGGGTAAATCGAGCCTCGGTCGGCTCGGCCTGCTCACCCATTCCACGGCGGGATTCATCGACCCGGGTTTCAGCGGTCACATCACGCTGGAGTTGTCGAATGTGGCGAATCTGCCGATCACGCTGTGGCCGGGGATGAAGATCGGCCAGTTGTGCCTGTTCCGCCTGAGCAGCCCCTCGGAACACCCGTACGGCAGCGCGGCGGCCGGCTCGAAATATCAGGGTCAGCGTGGACCGACGCCCTCGCGGGCATATATGAATTTTCCGCTGCCGCAGGATTCGATCCCGCAGCCCGCGGAGTCCTGATCGGCACGTCGAAGCCGGCGCGGGCCGCAGAAGGCCGCGCCGGCTCGGCATCCGGTCAGCTCGGAGGCAGCACGTGCGCGCCCGACTTGTCCGTCGACAGCGCCAGTGAGCTGATGTATTGGATTTCGCCCTCCGGCCCCGGAACCGCGGAGGCGATCATGTCGGGCCGTTCGAAGTCCATTCCGGTGACGTGGCAGGTGAGGGTTTCACCGGAGGGGTTGCCGTGTTCGTCGAACATGTCCAGCTCGATTCCGTCGTCGCCGCGGCGCAGGTAGTACTTGCCCTTGGTGAGGACGGCGGTGAGCGGGGTGGCGACGAAGGCGATCACCACGGCGACGATCGGCGAATACGGCTTCAACGCCGCGCCGAACACGCCGAAGAAGGTCATGATCGACAACACCGCCGACAGCCCGAAGCCGGCCAGGCCGACGGGATTGAAGTTGTAGAGCATGCCGCGCCGGAATTCGGGCTGTTTGGGCGAGAGCTTCAACAGATACTTGTTGACCGCGATATCCGTTGCGACGGTGACGATCCACGCGATACCGCAGTTGGCGTAGAAGCCGAGGATGTCGTTGAGGAAGTCGAACATATTGGCTTCCATCAGGATCAGCGCGATCGCCAGATTCACCCCGAGGAATACCAGCCGGCCCGGATAGGTCTTCGTCACGCGGGTGAACGAGTTGGTCCACGCCAGCGAACCCGAATAGGCGTTGGTCACATTGATTTTGATCTGTGAGATGACCACCAGCACCACCGCGAGCGTCATCGCCAGCCAGGACGGAACCATATCGCGGTAGATTTCCAGGAACTGATGCACCGGCTGGTTCGCGATGTCCTGTGCCCCCGGCAGATTCGCGATCAGATAGACCGCGAGGAACAGGCCGACGACCTGTTTGACGGCGCCGAAGATCACCCAGCCCGGCCCCGCCAGCAGCATCCAGCCCCACCATGTGCGCGCGTTCTCCGGGGTTTTCGGCGGCATGAACCGCAGATAATCGATCTGCTCGGCGATCTGGGCGATCAGTGACAGGCAGACACCGGCGGCCAGCAGCGCACCGGAAAGGCTCACGCCCGCACCGTCCTTACCGCCGTAGGCGAAGAACGAATCGATCGATTCGGGGTGGCGGATCAGCAGGAACGCGAACGGCAACACCATCAGCAGCAGCCACAGCGGCGTCGTCCACACCTGCAGCTTGGCCAGCGTATTCATGCCGTAGACGACCAGCGGGAAGATCAGCACCGTGGAGAGCAGATAACCCAGCCACAGCGGGATGTGCAGGCCCAGATTCAGGCCCTGCGCCATGATCGAACCCTCGGTGGCGAAGAAGATGAAGGTGAACGAGGCGAACACCAGGTTGGTGATCACCGAACCGTAGTAACCGAACCCACTGCCGCGGGTGATCAGGTCCAGATCGATGTTGTAGCGCGCGGCGTAGTAGGCCAGCGGAAATCCCGTGATCATGATGATGACCGCGAAGATTCCGATGCCCAGCAACGCGTTTCCGGTGCCGTTCGCGATGCCGATATTCGCGCCGATGGAGAAATCCGCGAGATAGGCGATGCCGCCCAGCGCGGAGACGCCGACCACGGCCGGACTCCATTTGCGATAGCTGCGGGGCGCGAAGCGCAGCGTGTAGTCCTCGAGGGTTTCCTTCGTCGCGGCGGCAGCGGTCGCCGGACGGGTTTGCACATCAACCACGATCTACTCCTCATCGTTCCCGCGCTCGGCGCGGCCTTTCGAGGGTGCAGGGCCGATGTGGTGGCCGTTTTGCCGCTCGGTTACCGCCGTGTAACGCCCCGCGACATGCGGTTTTGCGCTCCCCCTTTACCGTGGTGCATGACCTTTGACTCGACAGCGAAGGCGAACGACCCCGGTGCGGGCGCGGCGATCCGGCCCTCCGCGACCGACCGGATCCGCTCCTGGACGGCGCTGGTACTGGCCGCCGCACCCACCGCGGCGATCCTCACGGTGCTGCTGTACGGGCTCGGTCTGGCGATGGGCTTCGGCACCCTCGGCATCCTCGCCATCGCGTGGCTGGCGGTGTGTGCTCTCGCCGCGGTGGTGTGCTACCTGGGCGCCGAGCGGCGGTGGTTGTCGGCACGTTTCGGGGTGCGCGCGCCGACCTCCGCCGAGCGTCCCGCGCTGACGACGGCGTGGGAGCGGGTGGCCCGGCGGTCCGGCATCGCCTCCTCCGCGCATTCGCTGTGGATCCGGGAGAGCGAGCGTGAACTGCTGCTGCCCCGGCGGATGATCGCGGTCCCCGCCGCCGTGCTCGGTGCGCCCCCACGGCAACTCGAAGCGGTGCTGGCGCGTGAACTCGGCTATCGGTCCGAGGGCCGAGTGGCGGTGTGCCAGTTCGTCTTCCGATATTTCAACCTGCCGCTGGTGTGGCTGGAGCGGGTGTTGCTCTCGGGCCCGGCCGCGCTCGGAGCATGGCTGACGCGGCGGATGGCGCCACCGGCGGCGAGGATCTTCGGTATCGGCTGGAGTGCGGTCAGCCGGGTGCTGGTCGCCTGCCCGGTGATCGCGGCCACCACCGTCATCGTGGGACTTCCGGCCGCGCTGCTGCTGCGCATCGCTCCGGAGGTGGCGGCATGCGCACTCGTGCCGGTCGTGCGCCGCATCGACTACCGGGCCGACCGCGCCGCCGTCGACCTGGGTTACGGCACGGACCTCGGTGTGGCACTGCGGGAACGGCGGGCGGAATCCGACGACGCGGCGGCGCTGTACGCACTCTCGGTGTCGGCCTACGCGCCGCGGACCGCGGTGGACGAGCGCGTTCGCCACATCCGCGACCGCATGGACGAGCGGGTGCGCATCGCCGGTTACTCGGGGCCGGTGCTTCCGGAAAGTGGTGCGGCACAGAGATTTCCGGGCTCCGATCGGTGAGATGGCGGACCGGCCGGTGAGATCTTCGCCGGGCGGCGAGGCCCTGGCTGTGGAGCCGATGCAGGGATCGACCGGTTCAGCAGTCCTCGAATGCGGCTTTGACATATCCCGAGGACTGATACAGGTACTGGTAGGCCCACCGCGCGACACCGATGTGCGGATGCGCGTCGACGAGGAGAATCTCACCGCCCCAGCACCGGCCGAGTACATACCGCGCGCGGGAGATGTGCGGAGTGAAGGTCACCACGATCACGCGCCGCCAGTTCTCCCGGGCGGCGCGGGCGGCCAGTTCGCGTCCCTCGCCGCGCGTGGTGCGCGGTTCCGGGTCGAAGCAGCTCACGCGGAAGCTGTAGCCGCCGTGACAGATTCGATTGATCAGCGGGGAGTGGTCGTAGGGATCGGAGAACACGACCTGCGGTGCGTAACCGTCGTGGGCCAAGCGCAGCGCCAGCTCCTCGCGGCCGTCGTGGGCGCCGCCGAGGACCAGGATGGCATCGGCCGCGCGCGGGGCGTCGGTCCGCGGGCGCACGTACACCGGCCAGAGCGCCGCCACCGCGACGGCGAGCACGAGCACCACCCCCACCGCACCGCGCACCCACCATCGTTTTCGCACCCTGCGATGGTAGGTGGTCGGCGAATGCGCTGATCGGCGCCGGTTTCTCCCTGTACACCCACTGTTGCCTGCGCCCTCGCCTCGTGGACGCGGACCGGCCATACCCGCCGCGTATCAATCGACTATGCGTCTGACGGTATTCGGGACGGGATATCTGGGAGCCACCCATGCCGCCTGCATGGCCGAGCTCGGTCACGAGGTGCTGGGGGTGGATATCGACCCCGGCAAGGTGGCCAAATTGTCCGACGGCGTCGTGCCGTTCTACGAACCCGGTCTGGAGGCGGTGCTGCGCCGCAACCTCGATGCCGGGCGACTGCGCTTCACCACCTCCTACGAGGAGGCGGCCGCACACGCCGACGCCCATTTCCTCGGTGTCGGCACCCCGCAGAAGAAGGGCGAATACGGCGCGGACCTGAAATATGTGCATGCCGTGGCCGATTCGCTGGCGCCGCTGCTGGAGCGGCCGTCGGTGCTGATCGGCAAGTCGACGGTGCCCGTCGGCACGGCCGCGGAACTGGGCCGGCGGATGCGCGCCCGGGCCCGCACCGACGTCGAGGTCGCCTGGAATCCGGAATTCCTCCGGGAGGGGTTCGCGGTGCGCGACACCCTGCGGCCCGACCGGCTGGTCCTCGGCGTCGACGCCGAACGCGAGCGCGCCGAATGGGTGCGTGCGCAGGTGCGCGAGATCTACGCCGACCTGATCGCGGCGCAGGTGCCGTTCCTGCTCACCGACCTGGCCACCGCGGAACTGGTCAAGGTGTCGGCCAACGCGTTTCTGGCCACGAAGATCTCGTTCATCAACGCCGTCTCCGAGGTCTGCGAGGCGACCGGCGCCGATGTCACGATGCTGGCCGACGCGCTGGGCCACGACGCCCGTATCGGCCGGCGTTTCCTCAACGCCGGGCTCGGCTTCGGCGGCGGCTGCCTGCCCAAGGACATTCGCGCGTTCATGGCCCGCGCGGGGGAGCTCGGCGCCGATCACGCGGTCGCGTTCCTGCGTGAGGTCGACAACATCAATATGCGCCGGCGCACCAAGGTGGTCGATATGGCCGCCAAGGCGTGCGGCGGTTCGCTGCTGGGCGCCAACGTGGCGGTGCTGGGTGCGGCCTTCAAACCGGAATCCGACGATGTGCGCGATTCGCCCGCGCTGAACGTGGCCGGAATGATCCAGCTGCACGGCGCCGTGGTCACGGTCTACGACCCGAAAGCGCTGGAGAATTCCCGCCGCGTCTTCCCCACCCTGAACTACGCGACCTCGGTGGCGGAGGCGTGTGATCGAGCGGATGTGGTGCTGGTTCTCACGGAATGGGACGAGTTCACCGCACTCTCGCCGCGTGACCTCGAGCCGGTGGTGCGCGGGCGTTCCATCATCGACGGACGCAATTGTCTCGAGCGCGCCGAGTGGACCGCCGCGGGATGGGTGTACGCGGGACTCGGCACGTCGTAGGGTGGCGGGAGCCAGGTAGAGTGGCGGCGCCCTGCGGCATGCGCATCGGGCCCGCTCACGTCGGCCTGGGGACGCTCGTACGGCCCAGCGCAGGCCGTCGGGGGCGGCGGCCGGGGCATACCGGTCGTGAAGCGTGAAACGAGATGGGCGGCAGATGAGTTCGGTACTGGGAGTTTCGGTGGGGGCCGGCGCCATTCGCGTCGCGATCCCACATCCCGGTAACTCCGCCGAACGCTTCGTCTCCACCGCCTTCGACGTGCAGGCGATGCCTGTCACCGAACAGCAGGCCATGGACGAAGTGGCCGCCGAAACCGTCGGCGCCGTCTTCGGTTCCGCGCCCGGGATCGCCGCGACCGCGCTGGCCTATCGCAACGAACAGCATGCGCGCACGCTGCGCGGCGCCCTCGCGCGCCGTCAGCTCACCAACTACGAACTCGTGCCCGAGGTCGCGGCGGCGCGGGAATTCCTGCGCGCCACCGGTGAACTGCAGGGTTACCGCACGGTCGCGCTCTACGACCTCGGCAGTTCCGGGCTCTCGGTCAGCGTGATCGACGTCGAATCCGGAAAGGTGAGCCACAGCGAGCGCACCAGCGACATCAGCGGCGACTATCTGGATTCGCTGATCCGCGAACAGCAGATCGCCTCCGGCCGCATCGAACATCCGCCTACCGCACAGGGTTTGGCGGCCCTGGACGGCGTGTGCCGGCAGGCCAAGGAACAGCTGTCGAGCACCACGGCGGTCGCGGTTCCGTCCGAGCACGGCCTGGTGTTGTTGTCGCAGGAGAACTTCGAAGCGCTGATCATGCTCGCCGTCGAATCCTCGGCCCGCATGACCCGCGATGTAATGATGCGCTCCGAGCAGGCCGTGCAGGCGGTTTTCGTGATCGGTGGCTGTGCCCGGATCCCGCTGATCGCGCGCATTCTGGAGCGGTGGATGGGCATGCCGGTGCTGGTGCCCGCCGATCCGGAGACCGTGATCGTGCGCGGCGCGGCACTGCTCGCTCGCCCGGCCCAGGTCGCCGCACCCGCGCCGGTTCCGCAGGCGCCCGGGCCCGGATCCGCCGATGACACCGTGCAATTGGCGCCGGTGTGGTTGTCCGAGGACGCGTTGCGACGCGCCCGCAAACGGAACAAGGCGCGCGGCAAGAACGCACTGGGCGGCAAGGTCGGTGCCGTCGGCGCCGGTCGGCGCCGGGAGTTGAGCGTGGCCGGGGTGGCGGTCGGTGCGCTGGTCGTGGTCGCCGCGCTCGGGATCGGGCTCGGCTGGGGCCGATCGGTTCTCCGCGGTGATTCCCAGAGCAACACCTCCGCCTCGAGTTCGGTGCCCGCCGCGCCGCCCAGCGCCTCCGCGGGCCCCTCGGTCGCGCCGACCACCGATGCCACCAATGCCTCGGTGGCCGCACCCGCGCCGAACTGGCAGGCGCCGACCACCACGACCACGGCCCCGCCGCCGGGCCCGCCGACCATCGTCGTCCCGGGCCTGCCGCCGATCGTCGTGCCGACCATTCCGCCACTGCTGCCACCGTTCCCGCCGCGGCAGTAGGCCGTGTCGCCGACGGGATTAGCCTGTTCATCACCTGTCGGCAGGTCCGAGGAGTGTGCGAGATGCCCCCAGTTCAGGTCGCGGTCTGCGGGCCGCGCGACTGCACGGATGCCGAGGCCGACACCGCGCGGGAGGTCGGCCGGCTACTGGCTCGGGCCGGGGCGGTCGTGTTGTGCGGCGGCGGAACCGGGGTGATGGCGGCGGTCGCCGAGGGCGCGTCGGCCGAAGGCGGCCTGGTGATCGGCATACGGCCGGACACCGACCGAGCGGATGTATGTGAGGCACTCTCCGCCGTCGTGTTCACGAATATGGGAGAAGCGCGCAACGCGATTCTGGTCTCGTCGGCGGATGCCGTGATCGTGGTGGGCGGCTCCTGGGGAACGCTGTCGGAGCTGGCGCTCGCCAATCGCCGCGGGGGCGTGCCGGTGGTGTCGATCGGCGGATGGCAGATCCTCGATGCCGAGGGCCGAGCGGTCGAGGGAAGTCACCGGGCGGCGAATGCGGCCGACGCGGTCGCCTTCGCCGTGGCCGGTGCTCGCCCCGGCGTCTGACGCCCGGCTCAGGCGAAGATTTCGTCCAGTGTGGTCGCGGTGAGGATGCGAGCTGTCCAGGTGCGTACTTGCTCTGGGGTGCCCGCGTGGACGGTCTCGATGATGTGGGTGGGCAGTGAGTCGAATTTGACCGTGAGCAGTTCGATCAGTGCTTCGGCGCGTCCGCGTGCCTTCCCGCGTGCCTCCCCGCGGGCTTCTCCTTCGGCGCGGAGCCGTTCGGCGGTCGTCACGATTGCCTCCTTGGCTGGCGGTCCGAGCTGATCGACCAAGGGGAGCAGATCAGCTTCCGAGGTGTCGCTGACGGTCATCACGTAGGCGATGACGGCCTGGAACTGCGCCTTCCCCTCGGGGCCGAACGATGTAGATCCGGACCCGGAGCGCCCCGCGAGGAGACCGGCTCAGGCGAAGATTTCGTCCAGAGTGGTCGCGGTGAGGATGCGAGCTGTCCAGGTGCGTACTTGCTCTGGGGTGCCCGCGTGGACGGTCTCGATGATGTGAGTGGGCAGCGGGCGGAATTTGAGGGTGAGCAGTTCGATCAGTGCTTCGGCGCGGCCGCGTGCCTCCCCGCGAGCTTCGCCGCGAGCTTCGCCGCGAGCTTCGCCCTCTGCGCGGAGTCGTTCTGCTGTGGTCACGATTATCTCCTTCGCTGGTGGTCCGAGTTGATCGATCACGGGCACCAGATCGGCTTCGGCGGTGTCGCCGACTGTCATCACGTACGTCATCGCGGCCTGGAACTCAACTTTTCCGTCCGGGCCGGACAGTAGCGCGTGCAGATCGTCGATCAGGAAAATTATATCGGTACCGACGCCTGTCTCTCGTGGCGCGATCTTGTGCAGCGTGAGCATCACTCTGGTCGCGGGTGTGAGGTCGCGAGCCAGAAGTGCCGGCAGGTCGAGGGCAGCGACGTCGTCCAACAAGAATCGCAGCTGCGGTACATAAGGTTGCAACGCTTCCCGGGTGGATGGCTCGAGGTGGACGAGTTCGGCGACTTCTGTCGGAGCGTTCCAGCGGCGGCCGCTGTGGTTGTTGTGCACGACCAGGGGAATGACGACGGGCAAAGTGCGCTCCTCGGGCCGATGATTCCGGTGCTGGTTCCAAATGTTGACGACGTATTCCAAGATGCGGAGAGCCATGAAATGGTCACTGCGGCTTTGATGTTCGATCAGCAGGTAGATGTAGGCGGTACGGCCGTCGAGGCGAGTGCGGTAGAGCAGGTCGCTGTAGCGGGAGCGCAGGTCTGCGGAGACGAAGCTGCCGGACTGCAAACGTAGTGTGTCCCAGTCGATCCGGTCGACAATGGCCGCCGGAAGCGCTGCGCGGAGTTCGCACGCGGCATCGGCGGGGCGGCTCAGTACGCGCCGGAAGTAGGCGTCGTGCGGATTCGACGGGTCGGCGGGCATGGACGCGAAGCTACCTCGAGGCTACGACAGCCGGAGGGGGTTCCTTTGTAGACCATGCGCCCAATTGGCGTAACACGCCGAGCGCCGAAACAAGTTGTACAAGAACGACATTAAGAAACACGCCGGTTGGCGATGCTCAAGTCCTCGACCGTTTTCCGGAAGCCTTCACGGCATTGCGCGACTGGCAGGCTCAGGGAGCGATCACCATTGCCGAAACCGTCAGCAAGGGACTGGAATCCGCGCCGAGCGCATTGCGCGCCGTCTTCGAGGGCCGCAATCTCGGCAAGCAACTGGTCGAGGTCGCAGAGTCCTGACACATGCTGCGCGCAAAAACGCTCAGGCTCGGTCGAACGCGCCGCTTCTCGCCCCGCCGACGAAGGCATTCCATTCGCCGGGGGTGAAGATCAATGCGGGGCCGGTGGGGTTCTTGCTGTCGCGGACGCCGACCATGTCGTGGTCGAGGAAGGCGACCTCGACGCATTCCTTGGTTCCCGTGCTGCGAGTGCTCTTGAACCAACGCGCTCCCGATAGGTCAACCTTCACCCTGCATACTCCTCTGCAATCTTCAGAACGAGAGCCCGGCTCTCGGTGACGTCCAGCGCTACACGCAGGATGTCCACGCTCGCCCCACGATACAACTTGACCTCTTCCGGAGCCTCCAAATAAAGGTCGCCTGCGAAGCCTTCGACATACACCACGGGCGGTTCTGTCAGGTACGCCGTGGGGTGCGGTGGAAACTCCAGCATCACGAACGAGCCGACGAACAGACCTCGATACGTGCCGGCCGAGGACGGGACGACTCGCATCGAAACATTGGGCAACTGTGCGACATCGGCGAGATGGCATAGCTGGTCCGACATCAAGCTGCGACTGCCGGTTTCGCGACGCAAGGCCGACTCGTCTAGAAGGATTTCCATTGTCAGCGGATTGTCGGTACTCGTCAAACGCGTCTGGCGCTGCGTTGCGATCGCGACGGCGCGCTCCACATCCTCCCTCGGCATGTTCGGGTACTCGGACCAGATCAATTCTCGTCGGTATTCGGCGGTGTGAAGCAGGCCCGGGATGAAGGTGGTCTGGTAGCTCATGATGCGGTGTGCGGCATCTTCGAGTCCGACATACAAGCCGAAGGACTTCGGCAACGCGTCACTGAACGCATGCCACCAGCCTTTCGCTTTGCATTCTTCCGCAAGTGTCAGCAAGACGTTGGAGAGATCCGCTGTGGCGTTGTAGATCTCGCACAGTCGGCGGATGAACAGCGGGTTGAGTTTGACCGGTAAGCCGTTCTCCATCCTCCAGAACGTTTGCTTGCTCACGCCGATCTCATTGCGGGCGTTCTCTGCTGACACCCCGGCCGCGGCGCGCAGCTCGCGGAGCTGCCGGGCCAGCAAGCGGCGGGGAAGTGTGGAGCCAGTTGCCATCTTGGCTACTCCGAAGGGTCGGTAACGACTTGGGGACGTTTTGGAACCTCGGCGCCCACTCTGGAACCTGTGGGCCGATTTTGGAACCCGATCGAGATGCTCATCCTGGAACTTGCCCGATGAACTAGCTGAATCCTAATCCGGAACGTTCCACAACCGGAGCCGAAGTGGTGCACTGGTTTTCAGCGTTCGACAGGCGACGGGCGACTTCACCCGGATGGGCATCTACGCGCTCCGACGCTCGTCCAAGCCCTCTGAACGTCAGGACCTTTGTGTCACAGCCTGTCTGAGGCCCACGGCGACAAGATTTGGAAATGAGGTAGCGATGCAACCTGTGCTCAGAGACGTTCCCGCGGGCGGCGGGGGCGCCCCGGAGGCTTGGGCGATGATCTACCGGCGTGCGTTCGGGTTGGATGCCCAGGTGCAACCAGGCTCGGGACGACTGTTCGTACGTGCGGGAAAGACCGTGTCCGCCTTCACGATGCCCAGCACCCTGGGGCAGCAGGTGCGGGGGCGGCTGGTCGGTATGACCGGGTCGGCCGGGCCGATCGTCGGTCATCCGCGTTCGATGCGGTGGACCTTTCTCACGCTTCCCGCCGATGCCGATCTGACGGATCCGTTGCTGCACGCCGAGATGTTTCGGCACTACGTCGACATCGCCGGTGTGAATGCCGAGATCGCGCTGCCCTCTCCGGGATTTCTGCAGTCGGATGTGTACCGATTGTGGACCGACGCTCCCGTCGGCGATTACCGCCCGCTGGCGGGCGACGTACTCGCGGCCGTTCGGGAATGCGTTGCCGCACAGGGGATGCGGTGACATGGACCTGATGCTGATGGTCGGGTTGTGCTTCGGGATCGTATGCCTGGTTCGGGTTGCGGTCGGCGTGCGGCTTCCGGAAACGTGTCCGCGCCGGATGCCGTTGCCGGCCAGGCAATCCGACACCGTTCCGTTGCCGGTGGATGTTCGCGACATCAGGGAGCGCCTGGATCTCGAAGAACTCGGGTTGCGGTGGTGCCAGGATCGGTGCGGTGCCGGATGACGACCCGCATCACCGATGTGCGCGGGTTACGCGCGACGTGGCGGCACGGACGCGACGGCATCGAAATTATCGACTTACGCGGCGCATTCAGCGATGCCGAGGATTCTCTCCCGCCGGGCACCGATCTCGCCGCCGCGCGGGAGCTGCGTCCGGATCTGGGGGACCTGTGGGATGTGGTTCGCCGCGAATTCTGGGATCACTATCTCACCGCCCGCGTGGTCCGCGACGAGCCCGGGCGGAGTCGATGACGACGGAGCGCGACGATCGAGAGTTGTTCTCGCACTGGGCGATCGTCACCACCGGTGCGTCCTGCAGTATCCATGCGGGGGCGTGCCCGAGCGGCGTGTGGGGGCCCTATCCGCTGCGTGAAGCGGAGTACGTGGTCACGACCATCGCCCCGAGTCACAACCCGCACGTCGTTCCGTTCTGGACGCGCGGAGTGGGACCCGGGGACCACGGACGTACCGCGACGGATTCGGACCCCGCCACAACCGCCGGCGAGGACGCGAAGATCATCTCCCTGCAGTCCGATACGCGGAAGCGGCGGCGATGAACCCGCCTGCTCTCAGGCAGCCAGATCGGCCAGCTGCGGAAGTCGCGACACCAGCGCGTCGAGTTCCTCGCGCCAGCGACGATGCACGTTGAGGCGTTCGGGAGCTCCGGTGTGCGGCATGCGGTAGTACACCTTCGACCAGAGCGGGTTGATCTTCATCTCCATGAACATGGCCGTGCTTGGTACTCGCGCCTGCTACCCCGTGATCGAACCCGCCGCGATCCGGTGAGCCTTCAGCAGCTGACCGCCGTGGCGTTGTCGAGTGCATCGAGGGCGGCGAGTTCCGCGGTCAGTTTGGCGCGGATCGCGGCGATCGCGTCCCGGCCGATCGGCAGCCGCAGCGGCGGTGTGGGCGAGTCGACCGCCGCGATGATCTGTCGCGCGGCATCGTCGGGATCGCCGTAGACGCTGGGGTCCAGGGTGGACAGACGGTCGTAGGTCGCTGCGACGCTGGCGCCGTAGTCGGGATGGTCTACAGGCGTAAACCCCAGCGACGCAACGAAACCGGTCCCGAACATACCGGGCTCGACGATGGTCACATCGATGCCGAGATGGGCGACCTCCCGGAGCAGTCCTTCGTTCATGCCTTCGACCGCGAATTTCGTTGCGGCATAAAGCCCCAACCCCGGCGATGGTGCGGCCACACCGGCTACCGACGAGATCTGCACGAGGTGGCCACCCTTCTGCTCGCGCAATACCGGCAACGCGGCGCGCACCACGTTGAGCGACCCGAAGACGTTCGTCTCGAAGACCGCGCGCACTTCGCTGTCCGGAATCTCCTCCAGCGCACCGAAAACCCCGTAGCCGGCGTTGTTCACCACCACGTCGATCCGCCCGAAGGTCTGCTTCGCCTGCGCGATCGCCTGCCGGGACTGATCGGCGTCGGTGACGTCCAGCGGAGTGATCACGATCTGCCCGGGATGTTCGGCCGCCAATTCGCGCAAGCCGTGTGCCCGCTCCGGGGCGCGGGCCGTCGCTGCGACCCGGACCCCGGCGGACGCGAGGGCGCGAGTCAGCGCGAATCCGAATCCGGAGGAGGCCCCTGTTATCAGCCACACCTTGTCTGTTGCCATTTGTATGCCCTCATCTGCGATTAATTAGGATACTGCTCGTATCGTATCCAAAACGGTAGACTTGCGCCATGGTCGAGGTGAAACAGTCGCGCGGTCCGGGCCGGCCGCGCAGTGAGCGATCGAGGCGCGCGGTGCTCACGGCGGCCCGCGACCTGCTGACCGACCGCGGTCTGCCGGGCCTGAGTGTCGACGAGATCGCCACCCACGCGGGGGTCAGCAAGAACACCATCTACCGCTGGTGGCCCACCAAGGCGGCCGTGCTGATGGACGCGTTCACCGACGCCTTCGCCGACCGGATGAGCGTTCCCGCCGAGGGCGACGCCCTGACTCGTCTGCGCACCACGGTCCGCCGGGTGGCGACTCTGATGAGCGATCCCGATGCCCGGCGTCCGTTCGTGGCCCTGGTCGCCGCCGCGCAGCACGATCCGGAATTGGCTGCGGCGCTGCGGGATCGGTTCATCGCCGGGCGGCGAGCGGAGGTGGGTGAGCTCTTCGCCGAGGCCCGATCCACCGGCCGCCTTCCCGCCGGCTTCGACCCGGACACTGCCATCGATCTGATCTACGGCGCTCTCTACTACCGGCTGCTGGTCAGCGGGGAGAGCGTCGACGCCGGCTATGCGGACCGAATTCTCACCGCCATGGGGCTGCTTCCGGACTGACGGACCGTAGGCGAATTCGTGGTCCGCGCTTCGATGTGAGCGCCGACGGTCGCGTCCGATTAGCGCCAGCACCGTCCGGAACCGATTCCTAGCGTCGTCTTCATGGACAACGACCTGCTGATTCACACCCGTGATCCGATTCTGCGCCCAGCCGTCGTCGGATTGATGACGGTGGCGGCCGGGCTCGGCACCGCGACCATGTACGTCCTGCAGCCGGGGATCGCCGCGGTGGCGGGATCGCTGCACGCGTCGGTCGCGGAAATGGGAACCGCGCTGGCGTGTGGGCCGGTCGGCTATCTGCTCGGGCTCGCCCTCCTGGTTCCGCTGGTGGACCGGCACCCACCTCGGACGGTGGTTTCGCTGCAGTTCGCCGCGCTCGCCGCGGCATCGGCGATCGGCGCCGTGGTCGGCGCGGTGTGGTTGCTCGGCCCGGTGATCGGCCTGATCGGTGCCGCATCCTCGGTGGGAGCCCAGATGAGTTCCGTAGCAGGACGTTTCGCGGACCCGAGCCGTCGTGCGACGGTGCTCGGGACGGTCACGGCCGGGATCTCGGCCGGAATCCTGGCCGGACGAATCGTCGGCGGTTGGCTCACCGACCTCATCGGCTGGCGGGGCATGCTGCTCGTCTTCGCGGCGGCGTGCGTGGTGCTCGCGGCGGCGACCCGTGTGGTGTTGCCCGCCGCGACCGCCACGGCCGGCTCCGGGTATCTGACGATGCTGCGGGGGCTGCCGGGACTGTTCACCCGGTATCCGTTGCTTCGGTCGGCGGCCGCACGCGGCACGTTGTGGTTCTTCGCGTTCTGCACGGTGTGGGCCGGTCTCGCGGCGGCGTTGTCGCAGCCGCCGTTCTCCTACTCGTCCGAGCGAATCGGCTTGTACGCGTTCGTCGGACTGGCCGGTGTCGCCGCGACCCGCATCGCGGGAGCGTGGACGGATCGGGTCGGGGCGCGTCGCGTGATCCTGGTGGGTCTCGTCCTCGCCGGGACGGCCGCGGTGATACTCGCTGTGGCACTGCCGCATACGGTGCTCGCCCTCGTCTGCCTCGGGCTGTTCGACGCGGGCCTGTTCGCGGCGCAGGTCGCCAATCAGAGCGCGGTGCTGGCCATCGACCCGGGCTCACCCGCGCGGTTCAACAGCGCCTACATGGTGGTGTACTTCGTCGGGGGCAGCGCCGGCACCGCCTTCGGCGCGGCCGCGGTGAGCTGGTTCGGCTGGGCCGCCACCGCGGTGATCGCGGCCCTCGCGATCGTGGTCGCGGGCGTGATGACCACCGGCGATCATCGGCGAGCGAAACCGTTCGGCGTCGTGGGCACGGCCGGGGCGAAGCAGCGGGCGCCGTCGAACGTTCGTCGGACCGGTAGCCCCTGAAGGAAGAGGCGAGCCGGCAGGCGGCGATCACTGCCGATGCTGCGAACGGGCCCACCGTGCACCGAGTGGGAACCTCATGCGGCGCAGCGTTATTCGGCTATCCGGTCATTTCCGTCGGATCGGGAAACGGCACCGTTCACTCGCTCATTCCTCGTAACCTGTTGTGGGCCAGGCAGATCGGTTTCGAGGCTGGGGGTCGTTCCGCGGGTGGCGGTCCGCTTCCGGTCGCGGCGGACGGGTGGGCCAGCTCGGCCGGGGATCGTCGTGGGGGCGGCCGGACGGCACGCGCCGGTGGCCGCCGGTGGGCTCTCCGGTTCGGCCGTCGATGCGCCGGTGGCTGCCGGTGTCGGTTCGGCGATCGTCGATGCGACGGTGGCTGCCGGTGTCGGTCCGGCGGTCGTCGACGCGGCGTTGGCCCCCGGTCGCATCGGGCGAAGGGGCGGTGCGGCGACGGGTGGGCGGCTCGCCCGGACGTCCTTCGACGCGGCGATGACTGCCCGTATTCGGTCCGCCGCGGTGGTCGGTGTGGTCGTGACCGGCCCTGGTCTCCCGGCCGTCTGCGCGCCGGCGGCTCCCCGCGTTCTCGCCCCGCGCGGCGACGCGGCGGTGGCTGCCGGTCGTTTCGGTGGCGCTCTCGGCGCGGCGGCCGGCAGAGACGCGGCGGGGTTCGGCTTCGGGCTCGTAGTCGTCGAAGTCGGCGCCCCGGCCGAAGGGGCGGGCCAGCAGGACCGCGATGGCGGTGGTCAGGGGAACCGACAGGGCGAGGCAGATGCCGCCGACCGCGGAGCGGGTGATCTCGATGGCCACCGCGTCACCGGTCAGCACGTCGCGAATGGAGCGACCGGCCACGGAGAACATCAGCAGCAGCGGGAGCGCCCCGCCGGCGTAGGCCAGGACCAGCGTGTACACCGTACTGGCGATGTGGTCGCGGCCGACGCGCATGGCGGCCGCGAAAACCTCACGCCGCGTCGCCTCTTCGTCGAGTGCGGCGAGTTCGAAGGCGGCCGAGGCCTGGGTGATGGTGACGTCGTTGAGCACACCGAGGGAACCGATGATGAAGCCGGCGAGCAGCAGGCCGGTGATGCTGACGTGCTGGATGTAGGTCGCGACGTTGGTGTTCTGCTCCTCGGACAATCCGGTCAGATTCGTCACCTCCAGCGCGACCCAGGACAGCACCGCCGCGAGCACCATCGCGCTGAGCGTGCCGAGCAGCGCCGAACTGGTTCGCAGGTTGACGCCGTGCGCCAGATACAGGACCGCGTAGAGGATCAGAGCCCCCGATACGAGGGCGACCGGCAGCGCCGGTTTCCCGTCGAGCAGCGCGGGCAGCAGGAATACGACCAGCACCCCGAACGCGAACACCAGGCCGAGCACCGCCCGCAATCCGCGCCACCGCGCCACCACCACGATCACCGCCACGAAGGCGAGGGTGATCAGCAACAGCGGCATTCCGCGCGAATAGTCGTCGAAGGAATAGATGGTGGTTCCGCTCGGATCGTCCTGGCGAACCAGCCGAATACGGTCTCCGGCGTGCAAATCCGGTTGTCCCGGTCCCGGCGCGATTTCGAGCAGCGTACGGCTGCCCTTGTTCGGTCCCGACTCGATCGAGACCAGGCTGCGCTGGCAGGTGTAGGAATTCGTCGGCGGCGGTTGCGGGGTATCGGGAAACGCGCGCCCGTTCGACGGACTCCCGCACGGCCCCATATCCTGCATCGCCACCGTGCCGGCCTCGGTCTGCACCGCCCCACCGCCACCGTTCTGCATCGGCAACGGAATATCCACATGCTGCCGGCTGGGCCACAACCAGATCATGGCGATGACGACGATCACCCCGATCGCGGTGAGCACCCCCACCACCACCCGAGCCGCCGTAGCCCCGATGGCAAGAGGCCCGGAATGGTCATGGTGGTGATGATGATGCTCGCTCACCGCAGCGAGCTTAAAGGAACTTATTTTCAACAGCAGCCTGTACCGCCTCTCCGCGTATTTTGGCCGGATTCAGGCGCGTGTACAGGAGCGTCGGCGGCCGTCAGCAAGGATCGAGGCGAGTTAGCCCGTCCCCCACGAGTTACCCATGTTCACCAGAAACCAGTGGTGCGGCCGTACGCCTGATCACGCAAGAACATGGGTAACTCACCGGGCACGGGCCAACGGGACCAATCGACTCCCCGCCGCCCGCCAACGCAAAGAACCCCGCACTCGAGCCAGGCCAAAATACCCGGAGAGGCGGGGGAGTGCGGGCGGCGGAGAGCAGGGGGATGTCTCCGCCGCCCGAAAGGGATCCGACGGCCCAGGGGGGTAGGCGGTCGAATCCAGGGCCGAGCGGCCCAGGGGGGGTAGGCGGCTCGGCCGGGCACTGTGAGTGCCGAGGACTACTGTACACAAAAGTTCGAAGTTTGCGCCAGTAAAGTCTTCAAAAACCTACTTTTCCAAACTCCCGGTTTGTTTTGCCTCGCGCCGTCCCCGGCTACTGGCGATAGCTGGAGAGGAAGTTGCCGAAGCGCTCGATCGCCACGGCCAGATCCCGGGCCCACGGCAGCGTCACGATGCGCAGGTGGTCGTGCTGCGGCCAGTTGAAACCGGTGCCCTGCACCATCAGGATCTTCTCCTGAAGCAACAGGTCGAGCACCAATTTCCCGTCGTCGTGGATTTCGTGGACCTCGGGGTCCAGCCGCGGGAACGCGTACAGCGCGCCCTTCGGCTTCACGCACGAGACGCCGGGGATCATATTGAGCTTCTCCCAGGCCACATCGCGCTGCTCGAGCAGCCGCCCGCCGGGCAGGATCAGATCCTCGATGCTCTGGTAGCCGCCGAGCGCCACCTGAATCGCGTGCTGAGCGGGCACGTTCGGGCACAGCCGGGTGGAGGCCAGCAGGTCGATGCCCTCGAGGAATCCGGCCGCGTGTTCCTTGGGACCGGTGATGACCAGCCAGCCGGACCGGTATCCGGCGACGCGATACGCCTTGGAGAGCCCGTTGAAGGTGAGGCACAGCAGGTCGGGAGCCAGGCTGGCGAGCGAGATGTGCTTGGTGTCGTCGTAGAGGATCTTGTCGTAGATCTCGTCGGCGAGCAGCAGCAGCTGATGTTTGCGAGCGAGGTCCACCAGCTGCTGCAACACCTCCGACGAGTACACCGCGCCGGTGGGATTGTTCGGGTTGATCACCAGCAGGGCCTTGGTCTTGTCGGTGATCTTGGATTCGATATCGGCCACGTCGGGCTGCCAGCCGTTGGACTCGTCGCACAGGTAATGCACGGCGGTGCCGCCGGCCAGGCTGGTCATGGCGGTCCACAGCGGATAGTCCGGTGCGGGGATGAGCACCTCGTCGCCGCTGTCGAGCAGCGCCTGCATCGTCATCGTGATCAGTTCGGAGACGCCGTTGCCCAGATAGACGTCGTCCACATCGAACTCGGGGAAGCCGGGGACCAGTTCGTACCGGGTCACGATCGCGCGGCGCGCGGGCAGAATGCCCTTGGATTCGGAGTAGCCCTGCGCGTACGGCAGCGCGGCGATCATGTCGCGCATGATCACATCGGGCGCGTCGAAACCGAACGGCGCCGGGTTGCCGATGTTCAGCTTCAGGATGCGATGGCCCTCGGCCTCCAGTCGTGCCGCATGTGCGTGCACCGGCCCACGGATTTCGTAGAGAACGTTCTGGAGCTTCAGGGACTGTTCCAGAATCCTGGGCGGCTGATGCGGTGACTGACTGGTAGGGCTCACCTGTTCAATGGTGCCACCGCCCCGCAACCACATATCCGAGGCATCGCCACCCCGCCGTAACAGCGTTGTGCCGGTCACACCCGGGCCGGTGCGCCCGCCGTTCAGGTGGACGGATTGACCGGCAGCATCCCGGTGGCGACCGTGGTACCGCAGAACTCCTCGATCCGTTCGTCCAGGCGGCGCGCCTCGACCGCGTCGCGGAAGCGAGGGGTGGCGATGCGACGGCGTAATCCGGTGAGTCGTTCCTCGAGTTGCGCGATGCGGCGATCCTCGGAGAGTTCGAGTACCGGGCTCAGTGCGTCGCCGGCGCCGTCGAGACTGCCGTTGATCAGCTGGGCCGCCGCGTTGTCGACCCGCGCGAGTGCCTCGGCTCCGTACGACCGCTGTTCGCGCGGGCCACCGCTGTACAACTCGATGGTGCGCTGGGTTTCCGCCAGTGCCGGCTCGGCCTGGCCGAGATGGATGTAGGTGGCGCCCGCGTAGTAATGACTCTTGGCCTCCGGAAAGCCGAAGACACCGCCGGTTTCGTCGTGCAGTTCGTCGGTGCCGGTGCCCGCGCGTGCGGCCTCGGCGGCGCGGATGCAGCGTTCGGCGTCCGCGGCGCTGCCGAGTTTGGACCAGATGCGCGCCTCGATGTTGTGCAGCCGCACCTTCGCGGTCACGGAATCCGCGTACTGCTGACCGTTCTGGGCCAGTGCCACCGCCCGGCGCGGCCGCTCGGACCAGTATTCGATCAGCGCCTGCATACCGCGCGTCCACGCGCGTAATCCGTTGTGGCCGCACAGTTCCGCATAGGCCCAGGCCGCGCGGGCCTGTTCCCCGGCGGCGTCGAGATGTCCGAGATCGGTACTGGCGTTGGCCAGCAGACCCGACAGCGTTCCGGCCAGCAGATACAAATGGCTTGTGTCCGCGGGCTTCTGGTGGCCTTCGAGCAGCCGGTACACCCGCCGGCGCACCCGCAGCATCTCCACCATCATCGGAACCGGCGGCACGTGGACATACTCTCTGGCGATGCGGGTGGCATCGGCGTCGAGCTGTTCCAGGGCGGAGGCGCCGACATTACTCGCCTCGGCGCGACCGGCGTGCTCGCTGGCTTCGTGGGCAGCCGCCATGATCAGATCCCTCTCCGAAATCTCGGCTAACGCATCACCTCTCATCGCACCTGCGTCTACGAGGGCCAAAAGTTCCGCGTCGCTCGAATATTTGCTGTGCGTCGAATGGCCTTGACGCACCCCGAATTCCGGTTCCGGCCGATCGATGACGGGCTGATCGATCATGGCCGCGAACCGTGCCCGCACGACTTCGTCGGACCTGGCGAGTGATGTGTCCAGCGCGGCCTGGTTGACCGGGCGCGGATGCACCCGGGCACCGCCTGCCTCCCATTTCGACACCAGGCGTTCGTGCACACCGAGATGGGCCGCGAACTCCCTGATGCTCATGCGTTTGGCATCGCGGAGGGCACGGGCTTCCTTACCTGACCACTGCCGGACCACGATGTCATCCCTTCCGCGCGAACTGGTCTCCAGAGTACGAGCGGACGGTGACCACGGCCACATCCGAAATCGAGCTGGTACAGGGGAATTGGCTGGTCCCGGCGGTTTGGGCAGTGAAAGGGCAGTGCAGGGCGCGCGTGGGGGCGTTTCGGAGACGTCGCAGTGGCGGGAGCCTTGAAGATATCGAGGGAGTCGCCGTGAAGGTCGGGAAACTGTGAACGTCGAGAAGCTCAGAACCGCCGACGACTGGGTGATGTTCTATCGGCATCACGCCGGTCTGACATGTATCCAGCGTGGAGGATTCGTCACGCTGCCGGTGACCGGCGCCGTCGGTGTCGTGCACATGCCGGCCGACCGCGCCGAAGCGGTGTGCCGATCCCTGACCGAACACGGCGGGTGCGGGCCGGTGCTGGCCCGGCGCGTGCGCTGGAGCTTCCTCGTATCCCCCGACGGCCGGCCCGATGCGCAGGTCGCGGAGATTCTGCAGCGTCTCGATATCGGCATCCCGGCCGTCGGCGGCGAGATCATGATGCCCACCAGCCTGGGCCGATGGACCCGCGAGGGGTGTCACTGGATTGTGGCGCCGGGGTCCGGCCTGGAACTTCCACCCCTTTCGATAGTCGTCACGACGGCGCTGGCGGTGGGAAGAGGCGGCGAGGACTGAACCCGCAGACCGGTCCTCGCCGCTGCCGATCCGGGTCCGCCTCGTTTGCCTGTCGGGGGCGGACCCGGATTCGGGACGCGGATGCGAAAATCAGATCCGGAACGTACCTTCTTCAGATTTGGCCCATTTGTGACATGAAGACGTTTAAGATTGCCGGATGAAGCTCCAGCGCCTTACCGCGATATCCGCATTGGTCGTCGGCGCCGTCACCGCCGGAACCACTGCCGCGCACGCCGACCCGGCCGCCGCGCCCCAGCCGGCGGTGATCAAGTACTCCATGAGGCTCGTCGACAAGACCGTGGTGACCACCCTGCAGGGGGGCACCTTCCGGATCGCCGCGGACGGCAAGTCCTACGCCATCACCGATCCGCACGGCGCGACCGTGGTCTCACTGCCGACCGAGGTGCGCGTCGCCGGGACCGAGGTGCCGGTGAAACCGGTGGTCAACAGCGACGGGACCGTCCTCGAGTTGACGCCGCAGCGCACCGTCACCGTCGATAAGCCGGTCACCGTCCAGCCGATCGCCTCGCCGCTGGAGAACCATCGCGCGATGAACGATTTCGAAACCAATTTCGGTGTCGCGACCGCCGTCGGCACCTTCCTGGGTACCGCTGTCGGCGCCATCGTCGGCGGTGTCACCGGCTGCATCCTGGGGTTGCCGCTGCTGGGTGTGGGATGCATTCCGGCCGCGGTCGCCGGCGCCGGCATCGGCGGCATCCTGGGCACGATCGCGATCGGCGGCCCCGCGCTGGCGATCACCGGATTGGACATGATCGGCACGCTCTCGGCCGCGCCGGGCACGACCAAGTGGGCCGACGACAAGTAGGTCCGGCTCCGGAGGACCGCGGTCGAGCTGTGCCGCAACTCGATTCGCGGCACAGCGCATTGTGGGAGCCCCCAGCACTGGGGGCTCCTGCGCCGGTGGGACTGCGCGTAACATCGACCCGCTTGTGTGGCCGAAAGTGGTGAGCTCGAAGCGAATTCACCGCAAACCCGCAGGCGTGACGGCGCTCGTCGAGGGGGCGGGCGCCGAGATCCGATGACGGAATGGAACTATCGATGAATCTCCGCAGCCTCACCGCGGCCTCCGCGCTGACCATCGGCGCACTGACCGCCGGGCTGACCACCGCCCACGCCGACCCGGCTCCCACGCCGGAGCAGACCGGGGTCAGGTACTCGGTCAAACTCGTGGACAAAACGGTCGTGACGACCTTGCAAGGGGGGACCTTCCGGCTGGCGCAGGACGAGAAGTCCTACTCCGTCACCGATTCCCACGGTGTCACCGTCGTCTCGCTGCCCACCGATGTGCGCGTCGACGACGTCGCCGTTCCGGTGAAGCCCGTGGTGAAGAACGACGGCACCGTCCTCGAACTGACGCCGCAGAAGACGATGACCACCGACCATCCGGTCGCCGTCCAGCCGATCGCGTCGCCGCTCGAGAACCAGCGCGCGATGAACGACTTCTCCACCCAGTTCGGACTCGCCACGGCCGTGGGCGGATTCGTCGGCACCGCGATCGGCGTCGTGGTCGGCGGAATCACCGGCTGCATCCTGGGCCTGCCGCTGCTCGGTGTGGGCTGCATTCCCGCCGCGATCGCCGGCGCCGGTGTCGGCGGCATCCTCGGCACCATCGTCGTCGGTGGCCCGGCACTCGGCATCGCGGGTCTGGACCTGATCAACACCCTGCAGGCCGCCCCCGGAACCAGCAAGTGGGCCAAGGACTCCGCGGGCAACTAGGGAGTTACGCCATCGAAGGCCGGTCGCTCGAGCAGCGGCCGGCCTTCGGCGTTCCAGGTACCGGAAACGCGACGGGGCGCTGCCGGTTTCGGCAGCGCCCCGTCGTGATGGTGCGAACTTACTTCTTGCGGCCCGGGGCCTTCGCTCCGGACTTGAAGCCCAGGCCACCCGGCTTGGCGGTCGGGGGCTGGACCTCACCGTTGCCGCCGCCGGCGGATTCGGTGGCTGCCGTGGGGGTCGACTCCGGTGCCTCCGATGCGGAAGCCGACTCGGTGGCCGGAACCTCGGGCTCGGCTGCTTCGCTACCGGCCGCATCGGCCGGAGCCGCACCGTTACCGGATTCCGTTGCCGCCGGGGCGGATTCGGAAGCGGCGGGCTTCGCCGCACCCGGAGCCTTGGGGCCGGGGCGCTTGAAGCCGGACTTCATCGCCAGACCCTTCGGCGCCACCGTCGGTTTGGTTTCGGTGGGGCCGGTGGCAGCCGGTGCGCTTTCCGCAGGGGCCTCCGCAGGCGTGGCCTCGGCGGCAGATGCCTCGGCAGCGTCGGCCTCGGCTTCGGCCGGAGCTTCGCTCGCGGGCTTGGCGCCCGGAGCCTTGGCCTTGCCCTTCATCGCGAGACCCTTGCCGCCGGGTGCCTTGGCGGCGCCCTTCATGGCCAGACCGCCGGGCTTGGCGGTCGGCGCCGCCGGGGCCTCGGTGCTCTCTGCTGCCGGAGCTTCGGCAGCGGACGCCTCGGCCGCGGGGGCTTCGGCGGGCTTCGGAGTCGCCTTGGCGCCCGGTGCTTTCGCGGCGCCCTTCATGGCCAGGCCCTTGCCGCCGGGTGCCTTGGCGGCGCCCTTCATGGCCAGACCGCCCGGCTTGGCCGCCGGAGTCTCCGCGGGAGCTTCCGCGCTCGCCTCGGCTGCCTCCGGCTCCGGAGTCGCCTTGGCGCCCGGTGCTTTCGCCGCACCCTTCATGGCGAGACCCTTGCCGCCGGGTGCCTTACCGCCACCCTTCATGGCCAGACCGCCACCGCCGGGCGCCTTGCCACCGCCCTTCATGGCCAGACCCTTACCGGCGGCCGGGGCGGCCTGCTCGGCAGGCGCCTCCGCCTCGGTGACCGCGGCCTCGGCCACTGCGGTCTCGGCGGCCGGCGCGGCCGCGGCTTCGGCGACCGGTTCCGGAGCCTTGGGCTGCTGGACCACCTTCAGGTTCTCCGACAGCGCCGCGGGCTCGACCCGGTCGATCGACTGCAGCATCAGCTGTGCCACGTCGACGACCTCGACGCCCTGACCGACCTCGCCCGAATCCTTGCGCGCGGTCACACCGTCGGTGAGCATCACGCGGCAGAAGGGGCAGCCGGTGGCGATCAGTGACGGCGAGTTACCGCCGTCCAGGGTGGCCAGTGCCTCGTCGGTCCGGTCGAGGTTGACTCGCTTACCGAGTTGTTCCTCCATCCACATGCGGGCGCCACCGGCGCCACAGCACATCGAACGCTCGCCGTGGCGCGGCATCTCGCTGACCTTCGCGCCCGAGGCGGCCATCAGCTCACGCGGCGCGTTGTAGATCTTGTTGTGCCGGCCCAGGTAGCAGGGGTCGTGGTAGGTGACCTTCTCCGACACCGGCTTCACCTGCACGAGCTTCTTCTGCCGCACCAGCCGGTTGAGCAGCTGAGTGTGGTGCACGACCTCGTAGGTCCCGCCCACCTGCGGGTACTCGTTGTTGAGCGCGTTGAAGCAGTGCGCACAGGTGACGACGATCTTCTTCTTCGACGGCTCCACACCCTCGAAGACCGAATTCAGCGTCTCGATGTTCTGCATCGCCAACTGCTGGAACAGGAATTCGTTACCCGCGCGGCGAGCCGAGTCACCGGTGCAGGTTTCCTCGGCACCCAGCACCATGAATTTCACACCGGCCGTGGCGAGCAGTTCGGCGACGGCCTTGGTGGTCTTCTTGGCACGGTCCTCGTAAGCACCGGCACAGCCGACCCAGAACAGATATTCGTATCCGTCGAAACTCTCGGCGTCCTGGCCGAATACCGGAATATCGAAGTCCAGCTCCGACATCCAGTTCAGGCGATCCTTGGCGTTCTGACCCCAGGGGTTGCCCTTGTTCTCCAGGTTCTTGAACAGGCCGGCCAGCTCGGAGGGGAATTCCGATTCGATCAGCACCTGGTAGCGACGCATGTCGATGATGTGGTCGACGTGCTCGATATCCACCGGGCACTGTTCGACACAGGCGCCACAGGTGGTGCAGGACCACAGCACCTCGGGATCGATGATGCCGTTGACATCCTCGCCGCCGACCAGCGGACGCTCGGCCTCGGCCTTGGCCGCCTCCGAGATCTTCGCCAGCGCGGCCTCGTTCGGCTTGCCCTCGGCGTCGACCAGGCCGACCTCGTCGCCGCCCATATCCTTACGGCCACCGGCGAGCAGGTAGGGAGCCTTGGCGGCACCGTGGTCACGCAGGGACATGATCAGCAGCTTCGGCGAGAGCGGCTTACCGGTGTTCCACGCCGGGCACTGGCTCTGGCAGCGACCACATTCGGTGCAGGTGGTGAAGTCCAGCCAGCCCTTCCAGGAGAAGTCCTCGATCCGCCCGGCGCCCAGCGTGTCGGTATCGGGGTCGACGTTCTCCATATCCAGGGCGCGGCCCTTGGACATCATCGGCTTGGCCGCACCCAGGGCGACGCCGCCGTCGTCCTCACGCTTGAAGTAGATGTTGAAGAAGGCGGAGAACCGGTGCCAGGCCACACCCCAGGTGATGTTGCGGCCGACGTAGTAGAGGAACGCCATACCCGACATCAGCTTGATGAAGGCGAAGATCGACACCATGGTCGCGTTCGCGGGCAGCAATTCGGCGACCCGCATGGTGAAGAAGTCGGTCGCCGGATTGCCCTCACCGTTCAGCGCGATCTTGCCGGCCTTGACGAAGATCATGCCGAGGCCTTCCATCAGCACGATCGCTTCGATCACATAGGCAGGCCCGAACTTCGAACCGCTGAAGCGCGACAGGCGCTGCGGTACCCGCGGGTGGTTGAGCTGGCGAATCGTGATCAGCGTCAAAATGCCGACCACGGTTCCGATGCCCATCAGCTCGTCCCAGAAGTGGTACACACCCCAGTTGCCGATGATCGGCCAGTGGAATTCGGGATCGAACGTCTGCCCGTACGCCTCGAACCACAGGATGGCGCCGGTGATGAAGCCGATCATCACCAGCCAGTGCGCCCAGCCGACGGTGCGGAATTTGTTCATGCGGGTATGCGCGATGAACTCGACCAGCATCGTCTTGAGGCGTGGGAAGAACGGCCGCCATCGATCCGGCGCCGGCTGACCGACCCTGATCGCGCTGAAGATCTTCCACGCGCCGCCGATGAACGACGCCCAGCACACCAGGCTGAGCACCGCTCCAATCGTGCCCAGCGTCACTGTCAGGGCATTCATGTCGCGACCTTCCTTCGGTTCCACGAGCATTCCGGCGACCGGGCTGGGGTCGCCGTCGGTTGCTCGTATCGTAACGGGCAGTAAGTTACCCGCCGGTAACTTATCTGTCCATCGTATGATGCACGAGTGGTCTATCCCAGGTTGTGGGGTCCAACCGTACTGGGGGTGTGACCGTTCTCACGCGTTGTCCTGCGGTTTTGGCGTAGGCGCGGTCGTCTGACACGGTAAATCCCGGCAAAACCGGTGCTTAAGCCAGGACAGGCTTACTTGCTCCGAAGGCGAACCGTTGTGAAATTCCGCGTTAATTGTTAGGGGACATAACAATTCTCGCTTTCAGTCGGGGTATTCGACTAAGCTCACCTCGTCCTGCTTGCTGTGTGCACCTTCACACTGCTCGGGGAGGTCCGTCAGGTTTGAAGTCGGGGTTGATGACCTGACGGATGCGTGGGCTCTCGCGGAGAAGTTGCGTGCGGCAAACCCTGATGACGGATTGGAAAACCGAATGAAGCTCCGCAGAGGTACTGCGGTCGCCGCTATGGTCATCGGCGCGATGACCGTGGCGTTGGGAACTGCCAACGCCGACCCTGCACCAGCCCCGGCTCCGGCCGCCGACGCCAAGCCGGGGATCGACTACTCCACCAAACTGGTCGACAAGACGGTCGTCACCAAGCTCAAGAACGGCACGTTCGAGCTCGTGGAGAAGCACGGCGCGACTCCCGACCAGAAGCAGCAGGTCGTCGACATCAAGGACCAGGCCGGCAATGTCGCCCTGGAGATGCCGATCGACTACCGGATCGCGGGCGTTCAGATTCCGATCAAGCCGGTGCTCAAGGACAACGGCACGGTACTCGAGCTGACGCCGGACAAGCCCGCCGACGTCGACCTGACCAAGCCGGTTGCCGCCGCCCCCGTGGCCGCGGTCGCCGACACCAAGGTCGACCAGCAGGCGCCGATCCAGGCCGATAAGCCGGTGCTGGTCGCCAAGGATGTCGCCTCGCCGATCGAGAACCAGCGCGCGATGAGCGACTTCGCCACCAAGTTCGGTCTGGCGACCGCGATCGGTGGCTTCGTCGGCACCGCCATCGGCGCCGCGATCGGTTGCGTCGTGACGATCGTCGCCGGCTGCATCCCGGGTCTGGTCACCGGCGCCGGCGTCGGCGGCATCGTGGGCACCGTCGCGGTGGGCGGCCCTGCTCTGGTCGCTGCGGGCGTCGAGCTCGTCAACACCATGCAGGCTGCCGACGGCACCACCCAGTGGTCGGATGCGGCCATGGCGGCGGCCAGCGGCCAGGCGCAGCAGGCCAACCAGCCGAAGTAGTTCGCGGCGCGGAGCCGGTGATCGGCCGGCTCCGAGACGCGTACGGCCCGCCTTCCTCACGGAAGGCGGGCCGTTGTCGTTGCGGGGTCAGTTCGTGTGCATGCGTAGCTGCCCGGTGTAGCTCACCTCGCCGAGCGGTGTTCCGAATTCGGCGAAGGACCGTTCGGCGATCTCGAAACGTCCGTCCTCGCGGACCAGAAGCACTGTGCTGCAGCGGGTTCCGTGCCAGTCGTTGGCGACGAAGCGGGCCGATACCGAGCGTTCCTGATCCGGCGACAATCCGGTGTGCGGGAGTTCGGCATCGGGCGCGATGGTGCGGTCGGCCAGAACGTCGAAGTAGTCGGCCACCGCCGGTGATCCGACCACCGCGCCCAGCGCGCGCACGCCGTCGCGCACCTTCGGCCACGCTGTGGCACCGGTGTCGGTGTGCACGCCGCCGTCTGCGGCGCCCTCGGCGCCGGCCGTGCGACGATCCGTGATGCCGGTAGGTCGTTCGGAGCCGGGTGTGGCCGAGCCGAGCAGGGCGGCATTGGACAGCCCGTGCACTCCGGGCGCAAGAGCCAGCGGAGTGGCGCCGCTGCGATTGCTGTGCCACCACAGCGTCTCCAGGTCGGAGACGATCAGGTTGTAGCCGTTGTAGTCGTCCGGATCGGCCGCGGTGGTGCGAACGAACTTCTCCGGGGCAGCGGAGCCGGTCAGATAGTCCATCAGCAGGGCGCCACGGGAGCGGGCGTCGGTGCGCTTCTCGGCCGGGCCCCGCACGTTGGTGACGGTCGCGAATCGAGCGGCCTCGGGGACGATCCCCAGCCAGGTGCCCGGCACGCCGTTCGGCGCTCCGAGATCACGCCCGGCCAGCAGGTTCGGCCGCTCCGGCCACCAGCGCATCGATTCGGTTGGGCGCGTGTAGAACTCGTCCCGATTGGCCGCGACGATCAGCCGATACTCCGGATGCGCGCGCCACCCGATCAACACCAGACACATGACTCCAGCATGCCCCAGGCGACATCGGAGGCGGCGTCGCGTGCGGCGGCCGCTCGCGGATCAGGCCGGAATGCTGGGCGGGTAGCAATCCGCGGTCTTCGGGCCGCCCGACAGCGACTGGAGAATGCAGCCCAGGTTGATCTGACTGCTGCCGGAGGAAAGACCCGCGGTATCGGACGCGGCCACTGTATCGGCTGCCGGGGCGGTCGTCGCCGATGCGATGGGGACGGCGACGAGAAGTGAACTGGCGCAGAGCAAACCGGCGGTGAAGGGCTTCGTGGTGAACATGCGTGCGATCCTTCCAGCAGGCAGTTCGGAGAAGGATCCCCCAATTGCGCTGCCCCGCGCGCTCGGGGCACACCGGTTCCCGGCGCGGAGACGACGAAGGCCCGGCATCGCTGCCGGGCCTTCGACGATGCTCGAAGTGCTCAGTTGGTGCGAACCCGCAGCCCCGGGTTGTCGGAGAGCACCTGGTTCACCGGCTGCGCGAACAGCTGGGGCGCGTCACCGGTCAGGGCGCCGATCAGGTTCGGGATCTCGCAGATCGGATAGTCGGCCACCGAGGAGGCGCTGGAGATGCCCAGGGCCATGGTGCCGGTGACGATCGGGCCGCCCGAATCACCCGGCAGCGCACAGATGTTCGCCGAGAAGGCCTGGGTCAGGTCGCGGTCACCGACCTGCACGGTCTGATCCACCGCGTTGACCACGCCGCAGCTGAAGCCGGTGCGCGAACCCGACTTGCAGACCGGGGCGCCGACGACGGGATCGGCCACACCGGTGATCGCGATCGGCGCGGCACCGGGGACCCGGACCAGGTTGTTGGCGAAGCGATCCCGGCTGCCGGCATCGATCGAGACGATCGAGTAGTCCTGGTTGCCCAGAATCGACTTCTGGAACGAGCCCAGCTGGGCGCCGATGTGGTTGCCCGGCAGCAGTTCGAACATGCCCGGCGCGTTCGCGGTACCGGCGGCCGGAATGTTCGGATCGCAGTGTCCGGCAGTGATGTTCACCGGGTTGCCGTTGCGGTCCTCACCGTTGAACCCGGTGGAGCAGACCAGCTGCATCTTGCCCGCCACCGAGGCGTAGGAATCGCCGCCCGCGCGGGGCGCGTTCGGCTGCTCGGCGGCAACCGGCTTCACCTGCGGGTCCGACTCCGGCGGGCCGACCGGCGGAGCGGCCATCACGATCACGTGCGCCGGGTCGACGAAGCCCGGCATCGGCACGCCGGCCTTGTCCACGCGCACCGCGATGCTGTTGTTGACGGTATCGATCACGACGCCGCGCACGGCCTGCACGACGGCCTCGGGCTGGCCCGAGAGCCACTGCTGGAAGGCGTTCTTCTCGCTGCGCAGGACGGTCTGGCTCTTGGCCACGTCCTTCACGCCGAATCCGGCGTCCTGAGCGGCCTTCTTCGCCTCGTCGAGGCCCTGGCCCGGAGCCAGCGCCACCACGGCCTTGCCGGCGTCGTCGAGCCACGCGCCCGCGAACGCCTGCGGGAACTGACGCTGCGCGGTGGCCGTGAAGGCCGCCACGTGCTGCGCCACATCGGCGCGGTGCAGGTACTCCTCCGGCGAGATCTTCAGATCGCGCTGCACGGCCGCGACCAGATCGGCAGGCAGGTTCGGGGCCGGGGCGGGCGCGGGGTCCGCGGACGAGGTCGCCGCGAGCGGCCCGAGAACCAGAACCGCCGCCGAGGCGGCGACGGCCGCGCTGCGGAGACGGGTGCGCGGGGCACGTCCCGCGGCGGACGAAAGTCGGATGCGTGGCAGGAGCATGAGGCGACTATATGGGGTTTGCGCGACTATGCCTACTTGTCGCGGACTTTGGCCGAACTCACACCCGGCATACCGGAAATCGATACCCGCTGTTCACCCGGTCCGTATCGCGCCGAGGGGCACGTTCGCTCCGGCGAACGTGCCCCTCGGCGCAGTGGAAGGATCGTCAGCCCACGTTCGGGCGGGTACGCACGGTGATGCCAGCGCCCAGGCCGCCACCCGAATTGGCGTCGATATCGCTGAGGATCTGCCGGATCGGGATGCCCAGCGTGGCGGTGCCGCCGTACTGCGCCAGATCCATGTTGGCGGCCTTGCAATCGGGTGCGTCGGCGGCGTTGGAGCCGCTGGTGATACCCAGGGCCAGGGTGCCCGAGACGATCGCCCCGCCGCTGTCGCCACCGAGGGTGCACGCCGAGCTGGCGAAGCCGCGCACGGTCTTGGATTCGCCCGCGGCGGTGAACAGCGCCGTCTCGACCCGGTCGGCCACCACGAATCCGCAGGTGAAGGTGGACGACTGCCCCGACTTACAGATCGGGGCGCCGGTGATCGGCTCGGCGATTCCGGTCAGCGTGAGGGTGGTGCCGTTGGCGCCGCGCACCAGGGGCTGATCCATGCCGGCGGTGATCGCCCGCTCGTTGAGCTTGATCACCGAGTAGTCCAGTCCGGTGCTGCCGCCCAGCTGCGCCTTCACGAAGGTGCCGAACTGCGGGCTGGCCTTCAGGTTGCGCACGTTCGGCAGGTAGACCCCGGCCTCGGAGTTGTCCTTGCCCACATTCGGATCACAGTGTCCGGCACTGATATTCAGCGCGTTGCCGGCGGCGTCGATGCTGTTGAAGCCGAAGGAGCAGACGTCGACCGACTTCAGCGCGGAATCGTCGAGGGAGGTGGGAGCGCTGATGTAGGTGTCACCGGCCATCGGGCGGTGCTCGACCGGGCCGCCGCCGTCGGGTGAGAGCACGACCTTGATGTTGGCGATCAGCGTCGGAAGGTTCAGCAGGTGACCGGCCGGGGTGTTCGCGACGCTCAGCACCAGCTGGCTGTTCAGGAAATCGATGGCGACCGAATTGATTCCGGCCGACAGTTCCCGCGGCAGCCCGCCGATCCACTTGACCAGCTGGTCCAGCGAGCTCTCCAAGTTGTCCGCCGAAATCGGCGCCAGGCGCGTCTGATAGCCGGCGGAGTTGGCGATGCGCGCGGCGTCGATCGAGGTCACCGCCATCACCGGCTTGCCGTCGGCGCCGAGCCACGCCCCGGCGAAGGCCTCCGGGTGTGAGGAGCGGAATTCGCGGGCGTAGTCGCGCAACTGCTGAGCACGGGCGGCGCGGTCCAGATACTCCGAGGGCGACATCTTCAGATCGCGGCCGATGGCCTGCACCAGTTCGGGGGGTAGCTTGTCGGCCGCCGACTGGACCGGCGCCGGATCGGCGAGCGCGGGCGATGTGGCGATCCACGGGCCGAGAAGGAGAGCCGAAGCGAGGGCGACAGCAGCAGTTTTCACCGACGCGCGTGCCACCGAGGCGCGTCCGACCGTGGCGCGACGCGCCGCCAACTTGCGCATGGAGTCCCTTCGTCAGGCACATATGTGCCGGCCACCCGTGGGCGGTAAACCATTGGGTGGCAACAGCCCTCGACCATCAAACAGACCGCTCGCCCGGTGTGAGGTCCGGTACGACCGGTCAGCGCATCACTTTAGGGCACAACGGCGCGAGTTTCGCTACGAAATCATCACGGAGTTGGGGACTAGGAGAACTGCAGGGCCGGCGGCAGCGGCAATCCCGGCACCGGTTCCAGACCGTTGGGCGTGGTCGTGGTGGTGCGCGGGGTGGTCGTGGGCCGTTGCCACGTGGTGGTCCCCGGCGTCGGGGTCGGGGCCGGAGTCACGGTCGGCGGCGGTGGTGGCGGAGGCGGGGTGGTGGTCGTCTCCGTCGGTGTCTCGGTGTACTCCCGCGGCGCGGGTTCCGGCGCGACGGCGGACGGCGGGGGTGGTGCGACCGTCGTCGTCACCGGCAGCGTGGGGGCGTCCGCCCGGCCGGAAACCCCGGTCGTGGGGGCCGGAGTGGCGGCGTCGTCGCGCAGCAGCAGCGCGGCCACGATCCCACCGAGGACCAGACCGGCGGTAGCCGCGGCCGCGGCGATGAGCAGCGGGGTGCGTCGATTGCGCTTGGTTTCGCCCGGTGGTGTTTCCGCGGGGGCGGCGACGGTGGCCGCGACGGTCATGGCGGCGGGCTCCGGCTCGGGCGCGGATTCGGCGGTGGGCATCGCCGCCGAATAGGCCTGGACCGTACTGTCGGAGGCCTGGACCGCGGGCAGCACGTCGGTGACCACCAGCGCGTTCTCGGCGCCGGCCGGATCGGGCGGGGTGGTCCCGGCCGGGGTGGCGAGCACAGCTGCCAGGGCCGCGCGGGCCGCATCGCGAGCATGACCGCGGTTGTCGTCGGACGCGGGCAGGTCCGCCTCGCTGACCAGGACCACCGAGCGCAGGCCCAGGTAGTCGAGGGCCTCGCGCAAACCGCGCACATAGTCGGCCGGCCAGTCGCCGGGATGGGTGGCGTAGAACTCGGCCGGGCCGCTCAGATGTTCGGCGGCCAGGTTGATCAGGCAGAAGATCGCGGTCGCCACCAGATCCTCGGCGCGGTAGGCCTCCCCGTCGTCGACGGTGATGCCGGCGGGATCGCCGACCGCGCGGACGAACGCGGTGATCGAGTGGGTATGTCCGGGTGGCGCCTCACCACCGAGCGCGGTATCACCCTCGTCGGACATGTGCAGCACCGACTCGCGCGTGATGTACAGGGGTTCGGGCGTCTCGTCGGCTTCGCCACCGCTGGTGACGATCGCCGCGATGCATTCGTCCTCGGCGATCCGCAGGCCCACCCCTGTGGCCATTCCCATACCTCGCTTCGGTGTCTCGAGCGCGCCGATCACACGAGTAGCGAACCGTGTCCCATTGCGCGGAGCATCGACAATAACTCCGAGCGCGATCCGGCTCCGATTCGACGCCGGATCCGCGCGACATGATGCTCCACCGTCTTCGCGGAGATGTACAGCCGAGCGCCGATTTCACGATAGGTCAGGCCCAGCAGCACCAGTTCGGCCACCTCGCGCTCGCGTTCACTGAGCACCGAGGCGGCCGCGGGTTCGGGGGTCGCGGTGCGCGGGGCGGCCGGCGTCCGCTCGGGCGCGGCCGAGGGCCGGGAGCCGGTGCGGACCGTACGGGCCAGTTTCAGCAGGGCCGTCGCGGTGGCGGGATCGCCGGCGCTCAACGCCGCCTCACTGGCCAGCCGGGCGGCGTCCCAGACCATGCCGATCGCGGCCAGCCGTCGCACCGCGGCCGTCACCTGATCCTCGGCGACCTCGCCGCGCAGCACCAGCACCCAGGTGCGTCCCGCGTCGGCGAGAATCGCGGCATGCGGATCACCCGCCTGCGCGGCGGTTTTCAGCAGTCGTGCGGGCGGCATCAGTTCGTCGGGGCGCTCGTGCGCGATCGCGGCCTGAATCTCGTACCAGTGGAACACATTCGCCCAGGCGGGGGGATTTCCCGCACTGCGCAACACATCTCGTGCCGCTTCGACCAAGCGGGTTATCCGTTCCTGCTCGCCGAGGCGGATGGCGGCCAGCCACAGCTCACCGATCGGCAGCAGCGCGGGCAGATCGGCGTCGACCTCGTCGAACGTCGGGTACGCGGCCTCCCAGGCGCGCAACAGGACGCCGTGGTCACCCGCGCGGCGGGCCAGGCCGACCAGGACACCGTGCGCGAGCAGGCGATCCCGCGGGGGCAGGGCGGTGGTGTCGACGGACGCGACCGTTTTGGCGGCGGTCTGTTCGTCGCCGCCGAGCATCGCCGTCCATGCCGTCAGCACCCGGATCTGCGGATCGTGGGGATCGGTGCCGCGCAGGGCGTCGGCGGCGCGGCGGGGTTCGCCCATGCTCAGGCACAGCAGGGTCGCGAGCGCGACCGGCGCGCACGGCAGCATGCGATCCTCCGGTGCCGCGGTGCGGGTCAGCTGGATCAGCGCGGCCGCGGCCGACGTTGCGGCACTGCGGGATTCGCCGGTGATGCTCTGCGCCAGTGCGGTGGCGAAGCGTCCGGTGCGGGCATTGGATTCCGTGGGCGGCCACTGTGCCGCCGAACCCGACACCGCCTGCGCGTCGCCGACCGCTCCGGCGAGATGGAAGACCGCCGCGGCGGTCGCCCAGTCGGCGCCGGTGCGGGCGGTGCCGAGCCAGGCGTACAGCTGCACCGCCCGGCCGATCAGCCCCCGGCGGGCTTGGACACTCGCGCAGATCCGGACGGCGGCGGCAAGCTCCGCGGGTTCGGCATCGGTGCGCGCGAGTACGGGTTCGGCCAGGCGCAAGGCGGATTCGTCGTCACCGGCGAGTGCGGCCGCGGTGGCCCGCGGGACGGCGATCCGCTGCGCCTCGTAACCGCTGGCCACGGCGGCGGTGTAGTAGCGACCGGCCTCGGTGCCCGCGTGTGTGGCTGCCGCGCAGAGGAATTCGGCCAGCCGCTCGTCACGGACTCCGGATTCCGCGAGCTGCAAGGCCGTGTGGTCGCGCAGGAGCCCGGCGTCGAGGCGGGCGGTGAGCAGGCGGCGCTGAATCGAAACGAACCGGCGTTCGCCGACCAGGGTGCGCAGCGGCTCGATGGCCGAACTCAGCACCAGGTCGGCGTCGGTGATCAGGGCCCCGGCGCGGGCCCGGTCGACGAGTCCGACCGCCGTCGTCTCGTCGGTGCCGAGCACCTCGGCCAGCTCACCGGGATCGAGGCCGGCGCCGGTGGTGGCGACCGTCAGCACCTCGAGCAACTGTGGTTCGGTGTCGTCGAGAAGCGTTCGCGCCCACGAGGTTACGGCCTTGTCGACCGCCTCGATTCCGCCCTCCAGCCGGGTGGCGCAGGCCGCGGTGAGGGCAGCCACCACGCCACCGGGGATGCCGCCGGTGTGCCGGTGAATATGGTCGGCGACCGGGCGCGGCACGGTCATCCCCAATTCGCGGGCGAACGGGGCGATATCGGCGGTGCCCAGCGGCCGGAGTTCGATCACCCGGCCGCGCCGCGACACCGCGTCCGCCAGGGCGCGCAGGGCGGTGTCGTGCGGTTGCGGCCGGGTCGCGACGATGATCGTGCGCGAATCCGATTCCACGGCGGCGCACAGCTTCTCCAGCTGTAGCTGGTCGAGGGTGTGGGCGTCGTCGACGACCACCGCGGCGCGGGTGTCCGGCGGCGTGGTCGTGGCACTCACATCGTCGAAACAGCCGATGCCGCTGCCGCGCAGGCGATTCCGGATGGCCGCGAGCAGCGCGGACTTCCCGGTCCCGCACCGTCCCCGGATCAGGTAGACGAGCGGATCCGGCGAGTCCGAATCCAGTTCCCGAAGAATCTCCCGCGCGCCCGGAAGGGCGCCGAATGCGACCGCGAGGTTGCCGACCACTGTCACCGATCCTCAGTTGCCTTCGTGGGGCAGCACCTTGCCCGGCGCCTGCAGCACCGTGCCGAGGGTGTTGCCTGTCTGGTCGAGACCGTCGTTCAGCGTGTTGCCCAGCGTGTTGCCCAGCGAACCACCGCCGGGGGAGCTCGGAGTGGTGGGCTGGGAGGGCACCGAGGGTGCGGACGGCGTCTGGACGGGCGTCTGCGGGGGTGCCTGCGGGGCAGGGGAATTGGGCGCCGGGGAGTTCTGTGCCGGTGCGTTCGGGGCCGCGGCGGAGGCAGGGGCCGGTGAATTCGGCGCCGGGGAGTTCGGGTCGGCGGAATTCGGTGCGGCCGTACCGGGAGCCGGGGCACCCGCCGAGTTCTCGGCGGCGGTCGTGCCGGCCCGTGCGGTGCCGGTGTTGTTCGCGACCGTCACCGGGCTCCCGGCCGTCGGATGCGCGGGGTCGGTGGCGCCGGCCGGGGCGACCCCGGCCGAGGTCGCCGCCGCGTGCGCCGCGGACGTCGCCGCCGCGGGGGAGGGCGACGAATTCGACGGACTTCCCGCGGTGCCCAGGGCCAGGGTGCCGGTGGCCACCGCGCCCACGGCGATCGCGGCGCCGGCGATGAAGGCGACGCGACGCCACCGGCTGGTGCCGGCCGGCGGCGCGGTATCGGAGGGCGGCGGTTCGACAACGGTCCGGTCGCCGATCGCCGGCAGGGCCGTGGTCGTCGCGTCGTCGGAAACAGCGTGCGGCTCGGTATCGAGCTCGAAATCGGGTACGGCCAGGGCCGCGGCGTGCTGCTGCGCTTCGGTGTAGAGGTCGGCGGCGAGCAGCGCCGCTCCCCGGGCGCTGAGCGAACCGGGATCGGCGACGGGAGCGATCGGGATCGCGAACTCGCCCGAGATCAGCTCGGTGAGCAGGCCGATCGACGCGCCGCCACCGGTGAGCAGGATCCGGCCCACCCGGTCGATGTCCACTCCCGCGCGCCGCACCGCCTCGTGCACGAGGTTCAGCGAATCCGTGAGCGGTCCGCGGAACAGATCCTCCAGATCATCACGGACCAGGCGCACATCGCGCGCGATACCGGCCAGCCGGACCGGGACCATCGTGGCGGTATCGGTCGAAAGCCGGTGTTTCGCGTCGGCGCAACGGTTTCGCAGTATCGACAATTCGCGTTCGACAACCGGGTCGAACGGGTCGAAATCCGTTTCTCCCAATGCATTTGCCAGCACGTAGCGCATCGTCAGCAGATCGAATTCCGCGCCGGAGACCTCGGTGGAGCGAACCGGTTCGCCCAGCAGTCCCGAGTGCGGGCCCGAACCCACGACCGACACCGTGGTACCGGTGGCGCCGGAGTCGTAGACCACGACGGGGGTGTCGGGTGGGAAGGGAGTGCTCGCCTCGAGCCGGCGCAGCGCGGCGAGCGGTTCCGCGACCAGTACCACCGCCTCGGCGCCGGCCCGGTCGAGCGCGCGGCGCTGTGCCTCGACGATGTGTGCCGGCCACCACGCCGGTACGGTCGCGACCACGGAATCCGGATCGAAATCCGCGACGACCTGGGAGATCGTTTCGGCGACCAGATCGGCGGCGGCGACCGAGGATCCGTCGGGCAGGAGAATGTCGACCGGATCGCCCACGCGGGACAATAGATTCTCCGACAATTCGGGCGCCGATCCGAAACGGTGGCGACGAATGTGAACAGAGACATTTTCCGGGTCGGCGCTCGCGGAAGTGGAGCCGGTCGCGGCGACTGTGCGCGACGACCCGACCGTGATGCCGAGCGTCAGGCCCTGAGTCATTCGAGAACCCCTGTCGTTGGTATTTGCGGTCGTCACGAATATGTGCGGTCGTCACGATCTATCCCACTGTCGGTTGCCGGGGGGCCGTCGTTACCCCTGATCCGGAAGGTTCGGGGAAAGTCCCCTAATGCGTCCGATTCCCCTATCGGGGCCGATACGGAAATCAGGGGATTCGCCCCGTTTCGCGTAACGCCGGGGCTTCTTAGCGTGAAAGGCAATTCGACTGCAGCGGATCGACGATGGTCCGCCGATCCAGGAGACGATCTGCGATGACCCCCAACGCCATTCTCGAATTCATCCTCAACCTGCTGCGCGACCACGAGGCCGCCGTCGGCTACTGCACCAACCCGACCGAATCGCTGTGCGCGGCCGGACTGGAGGCGGTGACGCCGGAGGATATCGCCGCCGTGGCGCCGATGGTCGCCGAATCCGCCCTGGTCACGGGCGGCTCGCAGCTCGCCGCCATCGTGGCGGCCGGGGGCGGCGCGGCGGCCAACGGTGGTCTGGGCGCGGCGGCGGGCGGCAGCGGTGGGCTCGCCGGCGGCCTGGCCGGCGAAGCGGGTGCGATCAGCGAGGCCAACCTGGGGGCCGGGGCCGCGCTCGGCGGTGAAACCGGAATCGAGGCCGGTGCGGGCCTCGGCGGCGATCTGGGGGCGGGGCTGTCCGCCGGTCTGGGCGCCGCCGCATCGGTCGGCGCGGGCGCCGCGGCCGGGCTCACCGCCGGACTGGGTGCCTTGACCGGGGTCGCGGTCGGCCTCGGCGGCGCGCTCTCGGGCACCGGTACCGCCGGCACCGACCTCGGCCTCTCCGCCGGAATCGAAGGCGCCGCCGACACCATCGCGCACGCGGGCGCCGACCTCTCCACCGAAATCGGAACCGGTATTCAGGCCGGAATCTCCTCTGCGGCAACCGGTTTGACCGAAGCCACCGCAGGGCTCGGCGCCGGGCTCGGCGGAGCGCTGAGCGGCGCGGCCGAAGCCGGAGCGGGCTTGGGCACCGAACTCAACGGAGCGCTCGGCGGCGCCCTGAACGCCGGAGGTGAACTCGGCGCCGGACTCGAAACCGGCCTCGGCGCGGGCCTCGGCGGTGCCCTGGGTGGCGCGGCAGCAGCCGGTGCGGGCCTCGGGGCCGCCCTGGGCGGTGCGGCAGCAGCGGGCGCCGGTCTCGGCGGTGCGCTGGGTGGCGCCCTGAACGCGGCCGGTGATCTGGGTGCCGGTCTGTCCGGCGCTGCGGGTGCCGCGACCGGCGTGGGTTCCGAGCTGGGTGGTGCCTTGGGCGGCGCCGCCAACGCTGGGGCCGGCCTGGGTGGTGCGCTCGGCGGTGTTGCCAACGCTGGGGCCGGGCTCGGTGGTGCGCTGAGTGGTGCGGCCGAAGCGGGTGCCGGCCTCGGTGGCGCGCTGGATGCGGCCGGTGATCTGGGTGCGGGTCTGTCCGGTGCTGCGGGTGCGGCGGCCAACGCCGGCGCCGGGCTCGGTGGTGCGCTGGGTGGTGCGGCCAACGCCGGCGCCGGACTCGGTGGTGCGCTTGGCGGTACCGCCAATGCCGGTGCGGGACTGGAGGGTTCGCTCGGCAACGCGGTCCACGCGGGTGGAGACCTGGGTGGTGCGCTGGGTGGTGCGGCGGAGGCCGGGGCGGGGCTTGGTGGTGCGCTGGGCGGGGTCGCCGATGCGGGAGGCGGTCTCGGTGGTGCGCTGAACGCGGCCGGTGATCTGGGTGCGGGTCTGTCCGGTGCGGCGGGTGCGGCGACCGGAGTGGGTTCCGAACTCGGTGGCGCGTTGGGGGGCGCGGCCAATGCTGGGGCGGGGCTCGGAGGTGCACTGAGTGGTGCCGCCGACGCGGGTGCCGGACTTGGTGGTGCGCTGAATACGGCGGGTGATCTGGGTGCGGGTCTGTCCGGTGCCGCGGGTGCCGCGACCGGGGCGGGCTCTGAACTCGGCGGTGCGCTCGGAGGTGTCGCCAATGCCGGCGCGGGACTGGGCGGTGCCTTGGGAGGCGCTGCTGATGCGGGTGCGGGTCTCGGCGGTCATCTCGGGGGCGCTCTCGACACAGGCGCGCAGGCGGGTGCGGGTCTCGGTGGCGCGCTGGGTGGTGCTGCCGAGGCGGGCGCCGGGCTGGGTGGTGCGCTCGGCGGTGCCGCCAATGCCGGTGCGGGACTGGAGGGTTCGCTCGGAAATGCGGTCCACGCGGGTGGAGACCTGGGTGGTGCGTTCGGTGGTGCGACGCAGGCCGGTGCCGGTCTCGGGGGTGCGGCCCAGGCGGGTGCCGGGCTCGGTGGAGAACTCGCGGGGGCCGGGGATGCCGGCGCTGGACTCGGTGGCGCGCTCGGCGGAGCGACGAATGCGGCTGCGGGCCTTGGTGGTTCGCTGAGCGGTGTGTCCGACGCCGGTGCCGGGATCGGAGGCGATCTCTCGGATGCGACACATGCGGCCGGGGATGTGGGAGGCGCGATGAGCGGTGCTGCGCAGGCTGGTCTCGGTGGTGCGGCGAATGCCGGTGCCGGACTGGGTGGTGCCGTGAACGGTGCGGCGAATGCCGGTGCGGGTCTGGGTGGTGCTCTCAACGGTGCGGCGAATGCCGGTGCCGGACTGGGTGGTGCTCTGGACGGTGCGGCGAATGCCGGTGGCGGATTGGGTGGTGCCGTGAACGGTGCGGCGAATGCTGGTGCCGGACTGGGTGGTGCCCTGAACGGTGCGGCCAATGCTGGTGCAGGACTGGGGGGCGCGCTGGGTGGTGCGGCGAATGCTGGTGCCGGGCTCGGTGGTGCGCTGGGTGGTGCCGCGAGCGCTGGTGCCGGTCTCGGTGGGGCGCTGGGTGGTGCGGCGAATGCGGCCGCGGGGCTCGGGGGTGCCACGAGTATCGGAGCGGGGCTCGGCGGGGCCGTGGCTTCGGGGGCGCAGGGTGCGACCGGGTTGGAGACCGGGTTGTCCGGTGGTCTCGGCAGCGGAGTGCACACCGGCGCGGATCTGTCCGGGGCCGCGGCCTCGGGTGTGCACGCGGCCGGGGATCTGTCGTCCTCGCTGTCGGGTGCGGCGACGTCCGGTGTGAACAGCGCGACGGGCCTGGGAACCTCCCTGTCCGGATCCGCCGATGCGGGCGTCCACGCGGCCGGCGACCTGGCGACCTCGCTCTCGGGGGCCGGCGCCGGGGCCGTGCACAGTGCGGGCGACTTGGGGACCTCGTTGTCCGGGACCGCCGCGTCGGGTGTCCACAGTGCCGGTGACCTGGGCACATCGTTGTCCGGCGCGGGCGCCGGGGCCGTCCACAGCGCGGGTGACCTGGGGACCTCGTTGTCCGGGACCGCCGCGTCGGGTGTCCACAGTGCCGGTGACCTGGGCACATCGTTGTCCGGCACCGCCGCGTCGGGTGCGCACGGCGCGGGCGACCTCGGAACCTCGTTGTCCGGCACCGCGGAGTCCGGTCTGCACGGTGCGGGCGGCCTGTCGACCTCGCTGTCGGGCGCGGCGGATTCGGGGTTGCACACGGGCGCCGAGGCGAGCTCGGGTCTGGCCGGTTCGGTCGACTCGGGGCTGCACGCGGGCACGGATGCGTCCTCGTCGCTCTCGGGTACGGCCGCCGGCACGTGGTCCGGTGTCGATGTGTCGCACGCGTTCGGCAGCGGCGTCGGCACCGATATCTCCGGCGTCGGCACCTCGGGCATCGGCGGTGGCGTGGACAGCGCCCTCGGCGCGCACAGCGGGATCGACAGCACCCTGGCGGCGGGCGGCCACAGCTCGCTGTCCGGCGGGCTCGATAGCGGCGCGCACACGGATTCGAGCCTGTTCGGTGACACCTCCGGCCACGCTTCGACCGTGACCGATACGCACGCCTCCGGTGACATCACCGGCGGGCTGCTGCACTGAGGGTAGCGGCGCGGAATCGGACCGAGTAACGAAACAGGTTGGGGTGCAACGAAAATGAGCAGTGTGGTCGTGGCGAATACCGCCCCGGAGGCGCCTGCCTCACCGCTGTCGCGGATTCTCGCCGAAACCATCACCGCCGCGCGCACCGCCGATCGCGACGATCTGGTCGGCCGGCTGGAGGTGCTGGCCGACCGGATCCGCGACCCCCGCCGCCGCATCGTGGTGGTGGGCCTGGGCAACCAGGGCAAGAGTCAATTCGTCAACGCGCTGCTGAATCTCGACATCAGCCCGGTCGGTGACGATGCGACCACCGGGGTGCCGATCGTGCTCTCCCACGGCTCGCAGGCGCGGGCCGAGACCGTGGTCACCACACCGTCCGGTGACGAGCGGGACAACCGGCGGATTCCGCTGCCGCTCGGCGATATTCACACCGTCACGCCGCAGTCCCCGCACGGCCGCGTGGCGCGGGTGGAGATCGAGCTGCCGAATCCGCTACTGGCCGACGGGATCGTCGTCATCGACACCCCGCCGGTCGGGGGCCACGCCACCGCCACGGCCGCCGCGGTTCTCGCCCTGGCCCCGGCCGCCGATGCGGTGCTGGTGCTCTCGGACGCCTCCACCGAACTGACCGAACCGGAGGTCGACTTCCTGCGGCAGGTGCGCGAACTGTGCCCGGCCGTGGCGCTGATACTCAGCAAGATCGATCTGTACCCGCATTGGCGTCAGGTTCTGCAGGCCGACCAGGCGCATCTGGAGCGCAATAGCCTGGCACTGCCGATCATTCCGGTCTCGGCGCTGCTGCGCAGCCACGCCATGCGGCTGCAGGATCAGCAGCTGGGCCGGGAATCGGGTTTCGGTGTCCTGTTCGACTTTCTGCGCGAGCAGGTGGTCGCCCGGGACAAGGCCGCGGCGCAACGCGCGGTGGCGCTCGATATCTCCTCTGCCGCAGAACATCTCGCGCTGGCGCTGAGCAGTGAACTGGTCGCCCTGCGCGACCCCGAACGTGGCGCGGCGGCCATCCGCGAACTGCGCACCGCCAAGGCGCAGGCCGAGGAGCTGCATCGCCGGACGGCGGCCTGGCAGCAGACGCTGGGCGACGGCATCACCGATCTGGCCGGCGATATCGACCACGACCTGCGAGATCGGTTGCGGGCCATCGGCCGAACCGCCGAGGAATGGATCGACGAGAACGATCCCGGCCGGTTGTGGGATCAGCTGGAACAGTGGCTGATGCACACGACCGATACCGCCATCGGCGACAATCTGCTGTGGACGCATCATCGCGCCATCCACTTGGCCGAGCGGGTGGCCGAGCACTTTCTCGAATTCGGCGCGGTGGATCTGCCCGCGGTGCGGTCGGGTTCGGAGTTGGAGGAATCGCGCGTGGCGGCGGTGACGCTGGCCGATCTCGAGCCGGATCTCGGTATCGGTCACAAACTGCTCGTCGGTATGCGTGGCTCCTACGGCGGTATGGTGATGATCGGCCTGGCCAGTACCGTCGCGGGTCTGGCTCTGATCAATCCGGTGTCGCTGGGCGCCGGTGTGCTGTTGGGCGGCAAGGCGTTTCGCGACGACAAACGAGAACGGCTGGCGCGCAAGCGCAGCGAGGCGAAGATGGCGGTGCGCCGCTACCTCGACGATGTGAGTTTCGAGGCGGGCAAGGAGTCGCGCGACCGGCTGCATCGCATCCATCGCATTCTGCGCGATCACTTCACCGGCATCGCCGACCGCAGTCTGCGTTCGATCAACGATTCGCTGCAGGCCGCACAGGATGCCGCCGGAGTGGCCGACGCCCAGCGCACGCAGCGGTGCGCGGAGTTGGAGCGGCAATTGCGAGTGGTGGCCGAGCTACGACGTCATGCCGACGTGATGCTGCCGCCGGCGGGTCCGTCCGGACGTCATGCGCGCGGGGCACAGTCGTAACCCACGGCACCGGGATTCCCAGGTTACTCGGGTACGGTCTACGCGTGAGTTACCAGGTCAGCGACCAGACGCCGGGGATCGTGGGGGAGGCGCGCCGGTTGGTTTCGGCGGCCCGCCAGGCCTATGCGCCGCGTTCGCGCCCCGCCGCGATGCTCGGTGACTGTGCGCGCCGGCTCGACCAACCGCTGCGGGTCGCGCTGGCCGGCCAGCTCAAGGCTGGTAAATCCACACTGCTCAACGCGCTGGTCGGGCAGGACATCGCACCGACCGATGCCACCGAATGCACCCGGATGGTGACCTGGTACCGCCACGGCCCGGCACCGCGCGTGAGTGCCCTGGCCACCGACGGCGCGAGCGCCGATGTGGTGGTGCGGCGCACCCCCGGCGCCGACGGCCTGCCCGGGGCGCACGGACTGAGCTTCGACCTGTCGGCGCTGCGCTGGAACGCCGACGGCGAGCACGAGGTCGACCATCTGGATGTGCAGTGGCCGGCCGCCACTCTGGCTCGCACCACCATCATCGACACCCCGGGCACCTCGTCGCTGTCGCGGGAGGTGTCGCTGCGCACCTCACGTCTGCTCACACCCGACGAGAATGCGGCGGTGACCGTGCCGGAGGCCGACGCGGTCGTCTATCTGCTGCGCCGGCTGGACGCCTCCGATATCGGCTTCCTGGAACGCATCGGCGCCGGAGGTGGTGGCCGGCAGGGTGTTTCGGGTCCGCTCGGCGTGATCGGGGTCGCCTCCCGCGCCGACGAGATCGGCGCGGGCCGCATCGATGCCCTGCATTCGGCCCGCGAGGTGTCGGCCCGGTTCGCCACCGAATTGGAGCGAACCGGGTTGTGCCAGGCGGTCATTCCGGTCGCCGGGCTGCTCGCCTTCGCCGGTGCGACGCTGCGACAGCGTGAATTCGATGCCTTCGAGGCGCTGGCGCGGATGTCGGTGGACGACCTGAGCGTCGCGCTGCTGTCCGCGGACCGATTCGCCCATCCGGAGTTGCCCCTGCCCGTGCCGGCGGATCTGCGGGCGCATCTCGCGGCCCGGTTCGGCCTGTTCGGCATTCGCATGGCGGTGACGCTGATCCGCCTGGGTGTGCGCGATTCCGCCACGCTGGCACGCGAACTCGCCGAGCGCAGCGGTGTGGAGGAACTGCGCACGGTGCTCGACGTGCAGTTCGCCCAGCGAGCCGATCAGCTGAAGGCGCATTCGGCGTTGACGGCGGTGGCGCGGATCGTGGCCGCCCATCCGGGTACGCGCGCCGACGACCTGCTGCCGCATATCAACAGCCTGTTGGCGGATGTGCACGGATTCGCCGAGCTGCGTCTGCTCGGGCGGTTGCGCACCGACGAATTGCCGTTGCCCGCCGACGATGTCACCGAGTTGTATCGGCTGATCGGCGGTTCCGGTGTGGCGCCGCACCTGCGCCTGGGACTGCCGCCCGACGCTCCGGGTGGCGAACTGCAGGCACACGCGGTGGCGGCGGTGCGGAAGTGGCGCGGTCGCGCGCGCCATCCGCTGGCCGACCGATTCACCACCGAGGCCTGTCTGACCGCGGCGCGGAGCGCGGAGGGAATCGTCGACCAGTTGCGGGAACCGGAAACCACGCCGATGAGCCGCGTGCGTCCGCCTCGCGCCCGCTGAACCTCACAGTGATGTGTCCTAGATCATAGCGACGCCCGGTCACAACCTCGTCCGGCCTGTGTCGAAACCGGATGTAAGGGCCGAAAACTCGGCCGGGCACCGATCCGAGGACACATCATGCCGACCGTCGTGACTCTCGATTCCTTCGTCAACTACCGCGAAAGCGGCACCGGACTGGTGCCGGTGGTCTTCCTGCACGGCAACCCGACCTCGTCGTATCTGTGGCGCAACGTGATTCCGCACGTCGATCCGCTGACCCGGGTGCTCGCACCGGATCTGATCGGAATGGGGGATTCGGGCAAGCCCGATATCGCCTATCGATTCGCCGATCACGCCCGCTACCTCGACGCCTGGTTCGACGCCCTGGAACTGGACGAGGTCGTGCTCGTGGGGCACGACTGGGGCGGTGCGCTGGGCATGGACTGGGCCGCGCGTCATGCCGACCGGGTTCGCGGCGTCGCGGTGCTGGAGACATTCCTGCGGCCGCCGCGCTGGTCCGAGATGCCCGAGCAGGGGGCGGAGCTGTTCCGGCGGTTCCGCTCACCGGAGGGCGAGCAGATGATCCTGCACGACAACATGTTCATCGAATTCAATCTCCCGTTCGGCGCTCGCAGCCTGACTCCGGCCGATCTGGACGTGTACCGGGCGCCGTATCCGACGCCGGAGTCGCGGCGGCCGATGTTGGTGTGGCCGAGGGAGATTCCGTTCGACGGCGAGCCCGCCGATGTCGCCGCGGTCATGGAGAACTACGGCCGCTGGATGGCGTCCACACCGGATATCCCCAAGCTGGTGATGGCTGTGGATGCCGGTGTCGGCCTCGGATCGTCGGATGCGGTGGAGTGGGCGCGACGGACCTTCGCCGCGGTCGAGGTCGTCGGGATCGGCGCGGCCGGCCATCACGCGCCCGAGGATCGCCCCGACGCGATCGGAGCGGCGGTCGCGACCTGGCTGCGCGACTCGCGGCTCACGCAACCCCGGACCGCGGTCGACACCACGTCCCGGTGACCTGCGCCGTTGCGGTGCCGCCCGCGGCACCGCACGATAGGTCGATGAGCGATGACGGGCCCGACGAGCGGGCGGCCGAGACCGCCCTGGTCGATCGCGCCGTGGCCGGTGACCGGACGGCCATCGCCGACGTGGTGCGCATGCTGCAGGATCCGTTGTACCGCTTGGCGTTACGGATGACCGGTAATCCGCCCGATGCCGAGGACGCGGTGCAGGAGATCCTGCTGCGCGCCGTCGGCAATCTCGCGAGCTGGCGTGGCGAGGCGAAGCTGACGACCTGGGCCTACCGCATCGGCGTCAACTACCTGCTGAACCAGCGCCGCCGCAGCCCGCAGGAAGCGGCGCGGCTAAACCTGGACGGCTTCGGCGCCAATCTGCTCGACGGGCTGGCCGAACAGGAGTACCGGGGCCCCGAGGCGACGGTGCTCACCCGGGAGGTCCGGCTCGTCTGCAGCCAGGCGATGCTGCAATGCCTCGCCCGTGACGAGCGGGTCGCGTTCGTGCTCGCCGATGTGTTCGAACTGAGCTCGGCCGAGGCCGCGTGGATTCTCGGCATCGGCGCGCCGGCCTATCGAAAGCGGCTGGAACGGGCGAGAGTTCGGCTCGGCAACTTCCTGAACGACACCTGCGGGGTGGCGAATCCGGCGGCGCCGTGCCGATGCTCGCGCCGCGTGCGGACCGCCGTCGAGCAGGGCCGGGTGCGGCCCGGTGAACCCGGCCTGGGCGGTCATCCGGTGTCACCCGGTGGCCGCAGCGCGGCCGCTGCCGAGGAGCAGATGATCGGCCTGCACGACGCCGCGTCGATCCTGCGGGCCCACCCGGACTACGCGATGCCCCCGGCGCGGCTGGACGCGATCGCGAAACTGCTGGATTCCGGACGCTTCCCGCTGCTCGACCGCTGAACGATCACACCTGGACCAGTGAACTGGACGGGTCCACAAGGATTTTCGCGTGGTGTTCGGGACTGCTCAGGGCGGAGAAGGCGTTGTCGACACCCGCCAACCCCACGGTTCCGGTGATCAGCGGGGCCGGGTCCACCTTGCCGTCGGCGATCATGTGCAGGGTGTCGCGGAATTCGCCCGGGTCGTAGCCGAAGGCGAAGCGCAGTTCGATCTCCTTGTTGATCGCCATCGCGGGCCGGAAACGATCGGTCTCCATGCACACCCCGACCACCACGATGCGGGTCAGAGGCGGTGCCTCGGTGAGCAATTGGTCGATGATGCCCGGTACGCCCACACATTCGAACACCACCGGCCCGCCCGGCGCCGCGTCCAGGCTGTGCGCGAGACGAAACAGATACCACCAGGGCAGTTTCGGGATGCTGCGCAGTCGCGTCATGGTGTCGAAACCCAGATTGAGGATATCGGTGACGCCGGAGATGCGGCCCTTGGCGGGGTTGGCCGTCCACGGTGATTCCAGATTCGGATCCACCACCACATTCGCGCCGCACCTGCGCGCCAGATCGCGGCGTCGCGATGAGAAGTCGCTGGCGACAATGTTTTTCACACCGGCGGCACGCAGCATGCTGATGACCGCCAGGCCGATCGGCCCGCACCCCACCACGAACGCGGGCTGGTTGCGACCCACCCGCCCCTTGCGCACCGCATGCCAGGCGACGGCCATCGGCTCGGTCAGCGCCGCGTGGTCGGTGGCCAGCCCGTTGGGCACCGGGAACGTCATGGATTCCTGCACCACGACCTGTTCGGCGTAGCCGCCGGGCGCCTGCTCCGACAATCCGGTCAGCTCCGGTTCGCGCCCGTTGCGCACGATCGGCAGAGCCACCACGCGGGTGCCCGGCTGCCAGCGTTTGCGGCAGCCGGGACCGTATTCGACTATCTCTCCGACGAATTCGTGGCCGAGCACCACACGCTGATGGGAGCGCATGAAATTCCGGTAACCGGTCGCGGCCGCCAGCTCGGCCAGTTCGTCACAATGCAGGCGGGCATGCAGATCGGAGCCGCAGATCCCGCATCGCGACACCGCGATCACCAACTGGCCGGGCCCGGGTTTCGGCGCCGGGATATCAGCGATTTCCAGCTTGCCTTCCGAACACACCACGGCCTTCATATCCGCACGGTACCGCGCGGGATGGGCCGAATCAGCGGGATTGCGGAGGAACACCCGCGGACAAACTGTCCAGATTTCCCAGCAGGTCGACCAGGAGGAATTTCACCAGCGGCGAGGTGCAGCCCTGTGCGGTGCAGCCCACATCCGAGGAGCCCAGCATCGGGCCGTCGGTGAAGGCCGGTTGCGCGGCGGCCGCGTTCCCGGCGGCGAACAGTCCACCCGTCATGAGCACGGCGGCGATACCGGCGGTGAGACTGCGTTTCATCGATTCCTCCAGAGTCGCTCGGTCCCCGACCACATCGTCGCGACTGTATGGGCGGCCGCCACCTGCCGGAAAGACCCCAGAGGTCGGGGGTCGACGCTAACCCGTTCCGACACGCCGAGATGCGGATGCCGAGTCGCTACCATCCAGGGGTGAGCTCTTCTGGGTCCGGAATGCCGGGTATGCCCGCACCCGGCAGCATGCGGGCCCGCGATATGGACCGAGTTCAAGCGCGCACCCTGCTCGATGCGGCATTCGACGAGGGCCAACTGGGCGCGCACGAATATCACGACCGGTCCGACCGTGCGGCCACCGCGAAGACCGTCGGCGAACTGCGGAATCTCGTCGACGACCTGCAACCGCCCGCCGGTGGTGCGCAGTGGAAGCCGCCGCCGGGCCCGCCCCGGCGAGTGGGGCGGTATCCGGCGCATATCCGTGCCCGCGACGCCGACCGGGCCGAAACCTGCCGCGCCCTCGACACCGCCTTGGCCGACGGTCAGCTCTCGGCGGAGGAACATCAGACCCTCACCGACCTGACCACGGCCGCCGAAACTCTGGGCGATCTGGCCGAATTGACCGCGGACCTGCAGCGCCCGGCCGAGGCGCCGATCGATCCGCGGGCGGGGAGGCGGAGCCGGACGGCCTGGTTCGCGGGCGCGGTGGCGGTGGCCGTGACGGCCGCGGCGGTGGGGGGATATCTGCTGACCCATCGGGTCGCCCCCGCGCCTGACCCGGTGGTGGCCGCGGCGCCACAGGTGGTGCGGCCCATGGTGATCGAGACGCCCGACCTGACCACGGTGGCCGGGTTCGAAAAGTTCCGCAGCGACTACCAGGCGAAATTCGGGGACACCACCGTCGATAACCTGTCGCTCTTCCCGGATCATGCTTCGGTCGACCGCACCTCGGCGGGCCAGCCGAATCGAGTGGCCGACTATCTGTATCGCGGCGGGTTCATGGCCTCGACCGCGGTCACGTCCCGTTCGGCCGACAAACCGATCTTCGACCTCGCCGCGGTGAACACCTCCGCGCTGGGCGATCTGATCGCGCGGGCGGTACCACTGCTGAAGGTCCCCGGCGGCGCGGTGAGTCATATCGGCATGGGTATCGACACGATCACCAAGGTGCCCACGATCAGCATCTACGTCGGGAATTCGTTCAACGAGAACGCATACCTGGAAGCCACGCCCGCGGGCGATCCGATCCGCGTCTACCCGTTCCACACCTAGGTGCAGCCGATGGGAACCTTCGCCACATCCCGCAACACCGGCGCCTCGCCCGGTTCCGCGAACAGTGGTCTGCGCGTGCGCGATTCGGATCGCGTCGACGCCTGCGCCCTCTTGGACGCCGCCCGCGACGACGGTCAGCTCTCCGTTTCCGAGCATGGGCGGCGCACCGCCGCGGCGATGCGGGCGCGCACCTTCGCCGACGTGGAGAAGGTCATCGGCGATCTGCAGATTCCGGCCAATCTCGTCGATGCCCCCGTCGTGCGCCCGGCGCGACGCCGGCGTGCCGGTCGATGGGTGGCGGCGGGCGGCGCGGTGGCCGCCGCGGCACTGATCGGCATGTTCTGCGGCTGGGTGAGCAGCGAGGACGGTCCGCTCGCCGATCATGCGCCGCCGGATATGACGACCGCCGCCGGTATCGCGGCGTTTCTCTCCGATTACCGTCAGCACTACGGCGATCTGCTTGCCGACGGCGTGACACTGATGCCGGAGAACGCCTCGATCGAGCGGCCCCGGCCGGGGGACCGGTCGACCTCCGAAAGAGCTTCCTACAAGGGCGAATTCGATACCCGGACGACCAGCAGCCGGGATCCGAAACTCGAGCCGATCGACCTCGGCACGATCGATGTGCCGAAATTGGCGGCTCTGCTGGCCGGGGCGCCGCGAACCGTCGGGTCACCGCAGACGAAGGTCAGCCATCTGATCATCGGCCGCGATAGCTCCGCACCCGACCACCCGCCGACGGTCACGATCTTCACCGAGGGCGCTCGCAGCGGGCATCTGGTGGTTGCGCCGTCCGGTGAACCGCTGGTGGTCTACAAATCCCAGCCGTGAGGCAGGAGACGTCGTCCGTCCGCCTCCGCGGGTTTCACCTGCGCGTCTCGGGTTAGCCGGGTAGTGAATCGCCGGGCCGACGAAAGTGGGGTGTCGCAGATGAGCGCGAACGAGGATCGGATCGCCCGGGAACTGCTCGACCGAGCGGGGACCACCTATGCGGCCGAGGCGGGAATCACCCTCGCCGACAAGCCCGCTCCGCTGTTCCAGCTTCTGGTGCTGGCCCAGCTCATGAGCGCCCGGATCACCGCCGATATCGCGGTCGCCGCCGCGCGCGAACTGAGATCGAGCGGCTACCGCACCCCGCAGCGCGTCGCCGAGGCCGACTGGCAGGACCTCGTCGACGCGCTGGGCCGCGGGCACTACCGCCGCTACGACGAATCCACCGCCACCCGGCTCGGTGAGAACGCCACCATCCTGCTCGATCGCTACCACGGTGATCTGCGGAAACTGGCCGCCGAAGCCGATGGGGATCCGGATCGGCTGGCCGAATTGCTGCAGCAGTTCAACGGCATCGGCCCGACCGGCGCCGAGATCTTCCTGCGTGAAGTGCAGGATGTCTGGACCTGGGTGCGCCCGCATTTCGACGACCGGGCCCGCAAGGGTGCCGATCTGCTGCATCTGTCGACCGATCCGAAGCGCCTCGACCGCCTCGGCCGTTCCGGTCACGATGCGGAATTGGCCGCCGCGCTGGTCCGGGTGAGCCTCGACAAGGATCTCGCCGACCGGGTACTCGCGGCCGCGGGCTGAGCCTGGAAAGGTCGAAACGCCTGGTCATCCGCGTACTCCGGGACGCGGCCCGGTGAGCGCCGCGTGCCCGTCGCGAGGCCGGAGAAATTTTTCGTCCGGCCGGGAATGAACCGTCCGCCCCGCTCGTTGAGCTGATCGATGCAAGGTTGAGTGAAAGCGACTCAAGTCTCTGGTTGACTCCGACGGGATCGGGGGGCAGGATTGAGCCGACCACGCTCAGTGTTGCTGAGGACCGTGCTCCGTGCGGTGTCAGGGGCGAGGTCCGACCGGCACGAACAGTGCCGCGCGCAGGGTCGCTCCTGCACCACACACAGTTACATCACCTAGGAGGAACCACTATGGCTCGTGCGGTCGGTATCGACCTCGGGACCACGAACTCGGTCATCGCTGTTCTCGAAGGCGGTGAGCCGGTCGTCGTCGCCAACTCGGAAGGTTCGCGCACCACCCCGTCGGTCGTCGCGTTCGCCAAGAACGGAGAGGTTCTCGTCGGGCAGCCGGCGAAGAACCAGGCGGTGACCAACGTCGATCGCACCATCAAGTCCGTCAAGCGCCACATGGGCGAGGACTGGACCGTGGAGATCGACGACAAGAAGTACACGGCGCAGGAGATCAGCGCCCGTACTCTCATGAAGCTCAAGCGCGACGCCGAGGCCTACCTGGGCGAGGAGATCACCGACGCGGTGATCACCGTGCCCGCCTACTTCGAGGACGCGCAGCGCCAGGCCACCAAGGAGGCCGGCCAGATCGCGGGTCTGAACGTCCTGCGCATCGTCAACGAGCCGACCGCCGCCGCGCTGGCGTACGGCCTGGACAAGGGCGACAAAGAGCAGACCATCCTGGTCTTCGACCTCGGTGGCGGCACCTTCGACGTCTCGCTGCTGGAAATCGGCGAGGGCGTCGTCGAGGTTCGCGCCACCTCCGGTGACAACCACCTCGGTGGCGACGACTGGGACAACCGGATCGTCACCTGGCTGGTCGACAAGTTCAAGGCCAGCTCGGGCATCGACCTGACCAAGGACAAGATGGCCCTGCAGCGTCTGCGCGAGGCCGCGGAGAAGGCCAAGATCGAGCTGAGCTCCTCGCAGAGCACCTCGATCAACCTGCCCTACATCACCGTGGACGCGGAGAAGAACCCGCTGTTCCTCGACGAGCAGCTGACTCGCGCCGAGTTCCAGAAGATCACTTCCGATCTGCTGGACCGCACCCGCGCGCCGTTCCAGTCGGTGATCAAGGACGCCGGTATCTCGGTCAAGGACATCGACCACGTCGTGCTCGTCGGTGGCTCCACCCGTATGCCCGCGGTCTCCGAGCTGGTCAAGGAACTGACCGGCGGCAAGGAGCCCAACAAGGGTGTGAACCCGGACGAGGTCGTCGCCGTCGGCGCCGCCCTGCAGGCCGGTGTGCTCAAGGGTGAGGTCAAGGACGTCCTGCTGCTCGATGTCACCCCGCTGTCGCTGGGTATCGAGACCAAGGGTGGCGTGATGACCAAGCTCATCGAGCGCAACACCACCATCCCGACCAAGCGGTCGGAGACCTTCACCACGGCCGACGACAACCAGCCGTCCGTGCAGATCCAGGTCTTCCAGGGTGAGCGCGAAATCGCCTCGCACAACAAGCTGCTCGGTTCCTTCGAGCTGACCGGCATCCCGCCGGCCCCGCGTGGCGTGCCGCAGATCGAGGTCACCTTCGACATCGACGCCAACGGCATCGTCCACGTCACCGCGAAGGACAAGGGCACCGGTAAGGAGAACACGATCAAGATCCAGGACGGCTCCGGCCTGTCCAAGGAGGAGATCGACCGGATGATCAAGGACGCCGAAGCGCACGCGGCCGAGGACAAGGCGCGTCGCGAGGAGGCGGAGACCCGCAACCAGGCGGAGTCGCTGGTCCACCAGACCGAGAAGTTCATCGCGGACAACTCCGACAAGGTGCCGGCCGAGACGAAGGAGAAGGTCGAAGCGGCCATCGCCGAGGCCAAGCAGGCCCTGCAGGGCAGCGACATCGCCGCGGTGAAGTCCGCGGTGGAGAAGCTGGCCACCGAATCGCAGGCGCTGGGCCAGGCGATCTACGAGGCTTCGGCCGCAGAGGGTGGCGCCGCCACCGACGGTGCGGGCAACGCGTCCGCCGGTGACGACACCGTAGTCGACGCAGAGGTCGTGGAAGAGCCGGAGAAGAAGTGACGGAACACAGCGGCGGGCCGCTCGATAACCACGGCCCGAAAGAGGAGCCGGTCACCATCGTCGACAACCGCAAGATCGACCAGGACGGGAAACCGTCCGCTCCGCAGGGTGATGTGAGCGAGGCCGCGGCGAATTCCGCCGCGGCCCCCGCCGCCGAGGGTGACGCCCTCGCCGACAGCATCAGCGCCGAATTGTCGGAGCGCACTGCCGATCTGCAGCGGCTGACCGCGGAGTACGCGAACTATCGCCGCCGCGTCGATCGCGACCGCAAGGCCGCCATCGATTCGGCCAAGGCCGCGGTGGTCACCGAATTGCTCGGTGTGCTCGATGATCTGGATCGTGCCCGTGCCCACGGCGATCTCGAATCCGGACCGCTGAAGTCGGTCGCGGACAAGCTCGCCGACGCGCTGCAGAAGCAGGGCCTCGAGGAATTCGGTGTCGAGGGTGAACCTTTCGACCCGACCCTGCACGAGGCCGTGCAGCACGAGGGTGAGGGACACAACCCGGTGATCGGGGTGGTCATGCGTAAGGGTTACCGCTTCGGTGATCGCGTCCTGCGCCATGCGCTGGTCGGAGTCACCGATGGAGTAGCGGATCTGTCCGACTCGTCGGACACTGCGAATGCCGGCCGAGATGCCGACGGTGCCGAGTAACACACAGTCGCGCAACGTGACGGAAGGAGGAGATGCCCGGTGAATCGGGAGTGGCTGGAAAAGGACTTCTACAAAGAGCTGGGTATTTCCTCCAGCGCGACCCAGGACGAGATCAAGAAGGCCTACCGGAAACTGGCCCGGGATCTGCATCCGGACAAGAATCCGGGAGATACCAAGGCCGAGGAGCGCTTCAAAGCGGTCAGCGAGGCGCACGCCGTGCTGTCCGATCCGGAGAAGCGCAAGGAGTACGACGAGGCCCGGCGGTTGTTCGCCAGCGGCGGTTTCGGCCGCGGCGGCTACGCCCCGGGTGGCGGCTACACCGGCGGTGGCGGCTTCTCCAACGAATTCAACCTGGGTGACATCTTCGGCGGGGCGGCCGCCGGCGCGGGTGACGGCGGTCTGGGAGATATCCTCGGCGGCCTGTTCAACCGTGGTGGCACACGGACCACGTCGCGCCCGCGACGGGGCAGCGACGTGGAGACCGAGACGACTCTCGGGTTCCGCGAGGCGGCCCAGGGCGTGACCGTTCCGCTGCGGATGACCAGTCCGTCGCCGTGTACGACCTGTCACGGCAGCGGCGCCAAGCCGGGCACCAGCCCGCGAGTGTGCCCGCACTGCAACGGAACCGGCGTGATCAGCCGCAACCAGGGTGCGTTCGGGTTCAGCGAACCCTGCGACGACTGCCGTGGCACCGGCTCGATCATCGACGACCCCTGCACCGATTGCCACGGCACCGGTATCCAGAACCGGACCCGCACCATCACCGTGCGCATCCCGCCCGGGGTGCGCGACGGGCAGCGGATCCGGCTGGCCGGTCAGGGCGAGGCGGGCCTGCGTGGCGCGCCCGCGGGTGACCTGTACGTCACCGTGCACGTCAGCCAGGACAAGGTCTTCGGCCGCAACGGCGACGATCTGACCCTGGTGCTGCCGGTCAGCTACAGCGAATTGGTGCTCGGCACAACGGTTTCCGTGCCTACACTGGAAGGCAGAGTCGGGGTGAAGGTGCCACCCGGCACCGCCGACGGCCGGACGCTGCGGGTGCGCGGGCGCGGTGTGCCCAAGCGCGGCGGCGGTGCCGGTGACCTGCTGGTCACGGTGAAGGTCGCCGTACCCCAGAAGCTGGACGACGAAGCCACCGAGGCGCTGCGGCGCTACGCGGAGGCGGAGAAGGCCGGCGGGTTCGACCCGCGCGCAGGTTGGGCAGGTGCTTAATGGACGGTGATCCGAAGAATCGGGCAACCGGCACCGAGTACTTCATGATCTCGGTGGCGGCTCAGCTGGCGGGAATGCACGCGCAGACGCTGCGGACCTACGACAGGCTGGGATTGGTTACGCCGCAACGCACTTCCGGCGGCGGACGACGGTATTCGTCCCGGGACGTGGAACTGCTCCGCGAGGTGCAGCGCCTGTCCCAGGACGAGGGCGTCAACCTGGCCGGGATCAAGCGGATCATCGAACTCACCAATCAGGTCGAGGCACTGCAGCAGCGGGTGGGTGAATTGACCGCCGAGGTCGAACGCCTGCGGGCCGGGCACCGGCCCGATATGGCTCCGCCGCAACGCAGTACCGCACTGGTGGTGTGGCAGCCGCGCAACAAACGGCGGTAGGCGGGTCCGGCGCGGCGCCGTTCCGCGACCGAACACACCGTGCGACAGCGCCCCCGACATGGGGCGCTGTTCGCGTATCGGGGACTCGCGCCGACCTTCAGCGTGCGCCCGGCAAATCTGAAAATCGCATATCGAGTCGTGTACAACCACTCCTGTACACGCCGAAATTCATGGCGTGTCACGGTCTTTGGGTCGGTTTCCACGGGGCTACACACTCCGGGGCCTCGCTTCGGCCGAATTACCTCCCTGTTGTTCCATCAGTGCGGCCCGCGCCCGGCAAACCTCACCTACACTCGATTTCCATCGGCTGCGCCGCGTGTCCGGCGGCACCGCGCTCACCGGACCGGCCCGTGTTCGACGTGCGAAATGGGGTTGTGGACAGATGGATTCGCGGACCGTCGCGTTGATCAGAACGACGTTCAAGGCGGTTGCCGCGGAGGAGGGTGGCCCCGAACAACTCGCCCGCTCCTTCTACGCCCTGCTGTTCACCGAATATCCGCAGCTCCGGGACTTCTTCCCCGCCGCGCTCGAGGTGCAGCGCGACCGGCTGGTCAAGGCCATCGGATATGCCGTGGACCGGCTGGAGGAGCCCGAACAGCTGCTGCCCTTCCTGGCCCAGCTCGGCCGCGACCATCGCAAATACGGCGTAGTGGCCGAACATTATGCGGCCGTGGGCAATTCGCTGAAGAGCGCCCTGCGCGCACATGCCGGAACCGAACTGTGGACCGATGAGGTGGAACAGGCCTGGGACACCGGCCTCGCACTGATCACCGAGACGATGATCGGCGCCGCCGAACAGGAGACGACACCGCCGGTCTGGACCGGAACCGTTGTCGAACACCGCGAGGTGCTGTGCAATCTGGTCGTCGTCCGGCTGCAGCTCGACCAGCCCATGACCTATGCGGCCGGACAATATGTGAGCGTGCAGATCCCGGCCCGCCCGCGGATGTGGCGGTATCTGTCCCCGGCGATTCCGGCGAATCCCCAGGGCGAGATCGAATTCCATATCCGCAGCGTCAGTGGCGGCTGGGTCAGTCCGGCCATGGTCGGCCACACCGCGATCGGCGACCAGTGGCTGCTGGGGGCGCCGCTGGGCGGACTCGGGGTGCCGCGCAACACCCGTCGCACCATGCTGATGGTCGGCTGCGGCACCGGAATCGCGCCGCTGCGGGCGCAAGTGCTGGCGATGTCGCAACGCCGGTCCAATCCGAAGGTCCACCTGTTCGTCGGCGGACACCATCCGTGCGATCTCTACGATCTGGCGACGCTGAGTGAACTGGCCGTCGCGAACAGCTGGCTCACCGTCGTTCCGGTCACCGAAAGCGACGAAAACCCCTGGTGGTATTACCATCCGGAACGGGTCGAGCCCGATCTTCCGGGCATAGCGCCGCGCGAAACGGGACCGATCGGAGCCGTCGTCGCCCGCAGCGGCGACTGGTCGGACTGCGATGTCCAGATCGCCGGATCACCGAGTACCGTGCAGACCACCAAATTCCGGTTGATGGCGGCGGGCACGCCCACCGAGAACATCCGCCACGATCCGCTGTTCTAGACAGCGCCGACGCGGATCACAGCCCGTCGAACCGGATCGCCTCCGGCGGCGTACCCGTATTGACCAGCACTTCCAGCGTGGCCTGGGTCATTCCGGGCGAGCCGCACACCAGGACCTGGTGGTGCAGCAGCGGGCCCATATCGCCCACCACATCGGCGAGCGTGCCCTCCAGCATCTCGTCGACATCGAATCCGACGTCCACGCGGCAGCTCTCGTACCACTGGTCGACCCAGTTCGGGTCCTCCGCCTTCTCGACCACGGGAATCACCGTGAGCCAAGGCATTTCGCCGGCGAGCAGGTAGAGCATATCGGAGGCGTAGAGGTCGCGCGGGCTGCGTCCGCCGATGAACAGATGGGTGCGCGGCGGCTCCGGGCGACGGGACAGATCCAGCAGTAGCGAGCGCATCGGCGCCAGACCCGTTCCGCCGGCGATCATCACGAGATCCGTGGTGCCGGGGTCGACGCTGAGCCATCCCGCGGGGGCGCTGATCCGCCATTCGTCGCCGGGGGCCGTTTCGGTGACGATCGATCCGCTGCACCATCCGCCCGGGACGGTGCGGACGTGGAATTCGAGCTTGCCGTCCAGCGAGGGCGGCAGCGCGGGCGACAACCGCCTTCGCATGCCGGGATGCTGCGGAATCTGGACCTCGACCGATTGACCCGGTTCGAACGGGACGAATTCGCCGATCAACCGGACCACCGCGAGATCGTGGCGCAGCCGATGATGTCCGACGACGGTCGACGACCATTCCGTCGGCGCATCCAGCCGAATCTCCCCGGTCTCATCCGGACCCAACGTCACCGTTCCTCCTGTGCTCCGGGGGATACCTGCCGCCCCCGAAAAGTCTTGTGCCGGGCGCGGTCCCGTGCGCTCGCGTCCGCCCACCAAGGTACGCCGTGCACGCCCGGTTGCCTACCGATTGCCGCTCACACCGGGTCGGCGCTGATGATGTGTTCGGGGGTGCCGACCGCCAGCAGCGCGCGCTTGGTGTCGGCGATCATCCGCGCCGATCCTGCGATCTGGATCTGCCGATCCGACCAGGAGCCGAAGCTGGCCACGACCGCACCCAGATTCCCGATCAGCCGCCGATGCATGCCGTACGGCGGGTCCGCGGGCGGATGCGGATGCCACCACGGATTCGAGTCGCTCTCGCAGACCGGCACGACCGTCAGCCACGGATTGCTCAGCGACAGCTGCCACATGTTCTCCACGTCGTACAGATCGCACGGATAGCGGCCGCCGATGAAGAAGTGCACGCGCGGATTGACGCCGCGCCGGCCCATTTCGATCAATTGGGCGCGCAGCGGCGCGATTCCGGTACCGGAGCCGATCATCAGCACGTCGCGCTGGGATTCGGTGTCGATGTGCAGGCCGCCCAGCGGCCCGGCGATCATCCAGGTGTCGCCGACCTCGGTTTCTCCGACGATCGCGGGACTGACCCAGCCGGTGCGAATCTTGCGGACGTGGAATTCGATCTCGCCGTACGGGTTCGTGGGAATGGCCGGTGACAGATACCGCCACATCTTCGGCCGCTGCGGGATCGAGACCGGTACGTACTGCCCCGCCTGATAGGGGATCGGCTCGTCGGACTGCAGGCGCACGATCGCCAGGTCGTCGAGGACGCGCCGATGGCCGACCACCGTCGCTTCCCAATACGGTCGCGAGGTGTCGGAATTGGCGCCGATCGCCATCGAGGCCGAGATCAGGATGGCGATATCGCGCCAGCCGTCCTCCAGATCGGGTGTCCAGAGCGGACCGTTGTAGGTGACGAAGGCGGCGAGCAACGCGCGTCCGGCGGCATCGTAATGTGCCGCCTCGACACCGTATTTGCGGTGGTCGATGGCCAACTGTTCCAGGAACCGCTGCGCGCGATCCCAGTTCTCCAGATGATCCAGCACGAACTGGATGGCGGTACACACCCGCTTGGGCTGCATATCCATCGTGTGCGGGAACAGTTCGCGCAGGCCGGGAGTCTCCGCGAACAGATGCCTGTAAAACGCGCCGATCAATCGCTCGGGCCCTTGCGGCGCCTCGACGATCGACCGGAAGTTGGCGCGGACCAGCGCTGCCGAACGCGCATCCACGACGTCGAGCTTCCTTTCCTTCAATGTGTCCGACCACAGCTGCCGTGTCGTCGGCCCCCGCGGACCAGTATCCCCGAAAAAACCGTGGTCGTGCGGTGATGAGCGGATCACTTTACCCAGATCCGCCAAGGGTGAAACGATTGGCCGAAGGTTCCGAAAATATGTCAAACTTGAGCGGAACAGACTCAACTCCTACCGCGTTGAAATGTCCAGAAGAGTCGGACCGCCCGGTGCCCGACCGACTACAACGCGAGACGACCGTAGGAAGGTGATCGTGGACTCGTTCAACCCCACCACCAAGACTCAGGCTGCCCTGACGGCTGCCCTGCAGGCGGCCTCGGCCGCCGGAAATCCGGAGATTCGTCCGGCTCACTTGCTGGTGGCGCTGCTGGATCAAACCGACGGCATCGCCGCCCCCCTGCTCAAAGCCGTCGCGGTCGACCCGGCCACGGTGCGACGCGAGGCCCAGGACATCGTCGACCGGCTGCCCCGCGCGACCGGCGCGACCACCCAGCCGCAGCTCGGCCGGGAAGCGCTCGCCGCGCTCACCGCCGGACAGCGACTCGCCACCGAACTCGGCGACGAGTACGTCTCCACCGAGCATGTCGTGGTGGGGCTCGCCGACGGTGACTCCGACGTCTCCCAGCTGTTGCTCAAATACGGGGCCACCGCCGACGCGCTGCGCGAGGCGTTCACCACCGTCCGCGGCAACACCCGCGTGACCAGCCCGGACCCCGAGGGCACCTATCAGGCGCTGGAGAAGTACTCCACGGATCTGACCGCCGCCGCGCGCGAGGGCAAGCTCGATCCGGTCATCGGCCGCGACACCGAGATCCGGCGTGTGGTGCAGGTGCTGAGCCGGCGCACCAAGAACAATCCGGTGCTCATCGGCGAACCCGGTGTCGGCAAGACCGCCATCGTCGAGGGGCTGGCCCAGCGCATCGTCGCCGGGGACGTTCCGGAATCGCTGCGCGGGAAGACGCTGGTAGCCCTCGACCTCGGCGCGATGGTGGCCGGCGCGAAGTACCGCGGTGAGTTCGAAGAACGGCTCAAGGCGGTGCTGGAGGAGATCAAATCCAGTGCCGGGCAGATCATTACGTTCATCGACGAGCTGCACACCATCGTCGGCGCCGGCGCGACCGGCGAATCGGCGATGGACGCCGGCAACATGATCAAGCCGATGCTGGCGCGCGGTGAACTGCGCCTGGTCGGTGCGACCACGCTCGACGAATACCGCCAGCACATCGAGAAGGACGCCGCCCTGGAGCGGCGGTTCCAGCAGGTGCTGGTCGGCGAGCCGTCGGTGGAGGACACCATCGGCATCCTGCGCGGGCTCAAGGAGCGCTACGAGGTGCACCACGGTGTGCGGATCACCGACTCCGCGCTGGTGGCGGCCGCGACCCTCAGCGATCGCTACATCACCTCGCGGTTCCTGCCCGACAAGGCGATCGACCTGGTCGACGAGTCGGCCTCGCGGCTGCGCATGGAGATCGACTCGCGGCCGGTCGAGATCGACGAGGTCGAACGGGCGGTGCGCCGCCTCGAGATCGAGGAGGTCGCCCTCGCCAAGGAAACCGACGAGGCGTCCAAGCAGCGGCTCGAGAAGTTGCGCCAGGAACTGGCCGACGACCGCGAGAAGCTGAACCAGCTGATGGCGCGCTGGCAGAACGAGAAGCAGGCCATCGACTCGGTCCGCACCATCAAAGAGGAGTTGGAGTCGCTGCGCGGCGCATCCGAGCGCGCCGAACGCGACGGCGATCTCGGCAAGGCCGCCGAACTGCGCTACGGCCGCATCCCGCAGCTGGAGAAGCAGCTCGCGGAGGCCGAGAAGAACGCCGGCAAGGCGGGCAGCGGCAGCATCGAGGACGAGGTGATGCTCAAGGAGGAGGTCGGTCCGGACGATATCGCCGAAGTGGTCTCCTCGTGGACCGGCATCCCGGTCGGCCGCATGCTCGAGGGCGAGACTCAGAAGCTGCTGCGGATGGAGGAGGAACTCGGGCATCGAGTGGTCGGACAGGCCGAGGCCGTCACCGCGGTCTCCGACGCCGTGCGCCGCGCCCGGGCCGGGGTCGCCGACCCCAACCGGCCCACCGGCTCGTTCATGTTCGTCGGACCCACCGGTGTCGGTAAGACCGAGCTGGCGAAGGCCCTGGCGGACTTCCTGTTCGACGACGAACGGGCGATGACCCGCATCGATATGAGCGAGTACTCCGAGAAGCACGCGGTGGCTCGCCTCGTCGGCGCCCCGCCCGGATACGTCGGCTACGACCAGGGCGGCCAGCTCACCGAGGCGGTCCGGCGACGGCCGTACACGGTGGTGCTGTTCGACGAGATCGAGAAGGCGCACCCCGACGTCTTCGACATCCTGCTGCAGGTACTGGACGAGGGGCGGCTCACCGACGGCCAAGGTCGCACGGTGGACTTCCGCAACACCATCCTCATCCTCACCTCCAACCTGGGTGCCGGTGGCGAGAAGGAATTCGTGATGAACGCCGTGCGCTCGGCGTTCAAACCGGAATTCCTCAACCGCCTCGACGACGTGGTGATGTTCTCCACTCTGAACGAGGAGCAGCTCGAGAACATCGTCGACATCCAGCTCGCGCAGCTGCAGAAGCGGCTCTCGCAGCGGCGGCTGAAGCTGGACGTCAGCGATTCGGCGCGGTTCTGGCTGGCCGTGCGCGGCTACGACCCGGTCTACGGCGCCCGGCCGCTGCGGCGGCTGATCCAGCAGGCCATCGGCGATTCGCTGGCCAAGGAACTGCTGGCCGGTGAGGTCACCGACGGCGACCTGGTGAAGGTCAACGTCGCACCCGACGGCGACGGGCTGATCGTCGGACGGTGACGACCGAGCCGTCCGGATCCGATGATCGGGCTCGGTTCCGGGGCGCGGTGTGTGAATGAATCGCACACCGCGCCCCGGCGTATCGGCCGGATTACGCCCGCCCCGATTCCCGGGTTGCCGCACTTCGCTGAAGCAACGCCGATCTGCACCTACCCTGGTGAACATGACGAATCCGAGCGACCCGTGGGCGCAGCGTCCGGATTCACCCGATACGCCGACCGAGAAGCTCGGCGCATCGGACCGGCATCCGGACGACGGCGCGAGCCACACGACGGAATACTCGGAAGCCTACGGTCGGGGTCCCGAGCCGTACGAGAGCACTCGCCCGTACGGACATCCCGGGCCCTACGAACACACTGCGCCCTACGAATTCCCGTCCCACCCGGAATATCAGGGCCAGTACTTCGAACAATCACCCGGGCCGAACGCGACCCGCGAACTTCCGCCCTACGACGGCCAATGGGGCGCCTACGAGTCCGGGTACAGCGAACCCGGTGAATACCCCCCTTACGGTTCCGGCGCACCCGGTTCCAACAGCCCGCAGGGAGCGGTCGGGCCAACCGGACTGCCCGTCGAACCGCCACACCGCCGCCGCACCGGCCTGTGGATCGCGCTGACCGCGGCCGTGTTCGTCCTGGTCGTGCTCGGCGGCATCGCCGCGGGCCTGCTGCTCGCCGGCAACGACTCCTCGTCCTCCGATGCGGCCGCGACCGGCCGGCCCGCGCCGACGCGCGTACCGGTCGTCCCGCCCAACCCGTCCGGCGGCGCGCAACCCAGCCTCCCGCAGCTCCCGGGCCTCGGCGACATCGACGGCCTCGGGGCGACCATGGGCACCGTGAACAGCAACGACGGAACGACCATCATGCTGCAATCGCTGCTGGGCAACTCGGTCACCGTGCACACGGATGCGCAGACCCAGGTGATCTCGATGGGATCCGGGAAGGTCTCCGATCTGAAACAGGGCGACATGGTGGTCGTGCAGGGGGACAAGAACCCGGACGGATCCATCAAGGCGAAGATCATCATCAGCACGCAACTGCCGCGATAGGGGCCGAAAACCCGCCGGAGCGAAGCGGAGGCCATGTTACAGCCCGTACCCACTAGACTCGGGTGCGATGACAGCAGCAATCTGGTTCGGCCTCGCGGCGATCGCACTGGTGGGTGCGATCGTATTGCTGTATTTCGATCGCGTGCAGCGACAGCGGACCGGACACGTACGGCAGGTCTGGGCCAAATCCCAGGGATACACCTACGTTTCGGTCGAACCGTCGCTGGCATCGACATGGCGGCGGGGCGCGATGGCCAAACTGGGGTATCTGTCCGCGATCGATGTGGTTTCCGGTAATCGCAAGGGCGAGAAGTTCGTTCTGTTCGATCTGGAGGATGCCGCGACACTGGTCGCCGTGCGCCGCCAGATCGGCTCGGACATCGATATCGACCTGCGCCTCAAAACCGCTTCCCCGCCCAAGGACGCCGATCTGGAACTGCTCGGCGCGATCGGCGACCGCGTGGTCTTCGCGACCAATCCGGATGTCGCTCGCCACGCCGTCGACCAGCGGATGGTCCACTTCATCGAAACGCTGCCGCACACCGTGCAGCAGTTGTGGAGTGAGGGCAACTGGACGCTGGGCATGTTGCCGGTCGGCACCGCGGCCAAGGATTGGGAGGCCGCGATCGATGCCGTGCTGCGGCTCTCGGGTCTGTTGCATGTGCTGCCGCCGGTGGCCGGTGGCGACCGCGGCCGCCTGGAATCCGATCAGTACGATCCCGGCCGTCCCCGCCCGAATGCCGCCGACGAACCCGGTGACGCCGATCGGGGTTACAGCGACCGCTACCGCGACGAGGCCCGCTACCGCGACGAGGCGATGGTCCCGGCCCGCGGCGAACCCGTCGACGACTACGACGATCCGCGCGGTGACCGGTTCGAGCGCTTCGACGACGAATTCGAGGAAGAGTTCGAGGACGAGCACGGCCGAGAAGACCGGTTCGGTGACGACCGATACGACGACCGTGATTTCCGCGACGACCGCGCACCCCGGCCCCGGGACGGCGAAGGACGCGGCGGCCAGGGCCGATTCGCGCACGACGAGGTGGACGGCATCGACCACGCGGACACCCGGCGCGGCGGCACCGACGCGCCGGCCGGCCCCCGGCCCGGCGAGACTCGTGACTCCGGTGAGCGTCCGGCGTCCGACGCGGTGGACAGCGAGGGCGGCGTGATCGCCCCGCCGGTCGGCGATCTCGCGGGCGAGGCCGAGCAGCAGCCGCCGCGCCGCCCGGCGCTCGCGGTGGTGCCCGATCCCCGCAACCGGGTCCGCCGCAACTGGCCGCCCGCCGAGGAATTCCTCGAGGGCGAGGAAAACGATTCCGCCGCAGAGGATTTCGACGAACCGCAGGCCGAGGACGAGCTGCCGCAGCGGCCGGGCGGCCCGTTCCATCCGGGGTTCCGTCCCTATCAGGGCCCCGCACCGCGGTGACCGGTCCGGTTCGCGAACCGGTGTCCGGGCACCGGGATTATCCGCCCGACACTAGGTGGTTGACGACCCATGACCGATAGCCCCGCAGACTCGGGGGCCGCCCGCCTCCCCGGCGCCATCCGTCCGGTCGCCCTGGTGACCGGACCGACCTCCGGTATCGGCCAGGGTTACGCCACCCGGCTGGCCTCCCTCGGCTACGACCTGGTGCTGGTGGCGCGCGACGAGCAACGCCTGACCGCACTCGCCGAGGAATTGCAGCGCCGCTTCGCTACCCGCAGCGAGATCCTGGCCGCGGATCTGGCGCGCGCCGAGGACCGCGCCACCGTCGCCGACCGGCTCGGCGAGGGCGTGGACTTCCTGGTCAACAACGCCGGATTCGGTATCTCGGGTGAGTTCTGGACCGTGGAACCGCAGCAATTGCAGGCCCAACTGGATGTCAATGTCACCGCGGTGCTGCAATTGACACGTGCCGCACTGCCGCCGATGATCGCCGCCGCCAAGGGTTCGGTGGTCAATGTCGCCAGTGTGGCCGGGCTGGTACCGGGCCGCGGCTCGACCTATTCGGCCTCCAAGGCCTACGTCATATCCTTGACCGAGGGTCTGGCCGGCGGACTGGCCGGGACCGGGGTCCGGGTGCAGGCGCTGTGCCCGGGATTCGTGCACACGGAATTTCACGAGCGCGCCGGAATCGAGATGTCGTCGCTACCGAAACCCCTGTGGCTCGACGTCGAACAGGTGGTGTCCGGTTCGCTGCAGGATTTGGAGAAGGACCGGGTGATCAGCGTGCCCGGGGTGCAGTACAAGGCGCTCACCACCGTCGCCGGGCTGATCCCGCGGAATCTGGTGACCCGGCTCAACCGAGGCATGTTCAACGCACGTGGAAGGACATAAACCCACATGATCGAATCCACCACCGACCGCGACAGATTGGCCGAGCTGGTCCGGGAGCTCGCCGTCGTGCACGGCCGGGTGACCCTGTCCTCCGGTAAGGAGGCCGACTACTACGTCGATCTGCGCCGGGCGACCCTGCATCATCAGGCGGCGCCGCTGATCGGCACCCTGCTGCGAGAGTTGGTGTCGGACTGGGAATTCGACGCCGTCGGCGGGCTCACCATGGGCGCGGATCCGGTGGCGCTGGCCATGCTGCACGCCCCCGGACGCCCGCTGGACGCGTTCGTGGTGCGCAAGGCCGCCAAGACGCACGGCATGCAGCGGCAGATCGAGGGACCGGAGATCTCCGGCAAGCGCGTGCTGGTCGTCGAGGACACCACGACCACCGGCAATTCGCCGCTGACCGCGGTCCGGGCGCTGCGCGAGGCCGGTGCGACCGTGGTCGGCGTCGCCACCGTGGTCGATCGTGAGACCGGCGCCGACCAGGTGATTGCCGAGGAGGGACTGGAGTACCGCTCCATTCTGGGCCTGAAGGATCTGGCTCTGGGGTGACATTTGGGCCTGGGTTAGCCTGGACGCTGGTCTTATGTACGACAGCGTGAAGGGTCGAGTGAGTCTCCTGTGGTGAGCATTGCAGTCAACGAGGGTCGCAAGAATGTTGCGATGCTCGGCATCGGGGCATACCGGCCGAAGCGAATAGTCAGCAACGCCGACGTCTGCGAGGTTCTCGATTCCACCCCGGAGTGGATCTTCGAGCGCACCGGCATCCGCAATCGTCGCTGGATCAGCGGTGACGAGACGCTGCGCACCATGTCGGCGGCCGCCGGGGAGCGGGCGATCGTCAACAGCGGTATCGATCGCGGCAAGATCAGCGCGCTGATTCTGGCTACCTCCAGCTGGCTCAAGCTCACCCCGCACGGCGCACCGTCGGTGGCCTTCGATCTCGGGATGAACGGCATCCCGGCCTTCGACCTCACCTCCGGTTGCGGCGGATTCGGCTACGCCCTCGGTGTGGCGGCCGATCTGATCCGGGCCGGTTCCGCCGAATACGTGCTGGTGATCGGCGCGGAAACCATGACGGTCGGCCTCGACCCGACCGACCGCGGCACCGCCATGATCTTCGGCGACGGCGCCGGCGCGGTCGTGGTCGGTCCCAGCGACGTCAACGGCATCTCGCCGACGGTGTGGGGCAGCGACGGGGAGAGCGCCGAGGCGATCTCCCAGGACGTCAACTTCTTCGACTACATGGACCGGGCGGAGCGACTGCAGGGCACCGATCCCGAGGTGGAGCCGGTCGGCCGGATGGCGCTGCGGATGGAGGGACCGCGGGTATTCCGTTGGGCCGCGGTCACTCTGCCCCGCGCCCTGTCCACCGCGCTGGAGGTGTCGGGCGTGGCCAAGGAGGATATCGAGGTCTTCGTCCCGCATCAGGCCAACGCGCGCATCAACGAGCTGATGAAGAAGAACCTCGGCCTCGCCGACGACATCCCGATGGCCAACGACATCGAGAACACCGGCAACACGTCCGCCGCGTCCATCCCCCTGGCCATGGAGGAGATGCTGGTGACCGGTAAGGCCAAGGGCGGACAGCTGGCCCTGCTGCTCGGCTTCGGCGCCGGACTCAGCTACGCCGGGCAGGTGGTCACCCTCCCGCCCAAGCCGATCGAACCCAGTTTCTGAGCAGGCCGTCGCGACCCGGTTCCCAGTGGTCGCGACGAATGAGAAGGATGGATTCCGAATGGCGCGACCGTTCCGCGCGGCGTATGCCGGTGCCGCGGTGATCACCGTGCTCGGTGCGGCAACCGGGCGGGATCGGTGGCAGTGGGCGACGAAACCGCTGCTCATGCCCCTTTTGGCGGCCGATGCTGTGCAGGCCGGCCGCGCGACGGGTGAGCGGGGGCGGTCGCAGTCCGACCGGGCTCTGCTGCTCGGGTCGCTGGCGGCGGCCACCGTCGGCGACATCCTTCTGATCGACCCCGACGACGACCGCCGGCTGGTCGCGGGCGCGTCCGCCTTCGCGGTGATGCAGTGCGGATATTCGGCGCTCTGGTGGCGGCGCGGTGCGCGGCCGCGGCCGGCGGTCGCGGCGCCCCGGGTGGTCGCGTGGCTCGGCGCGGCCACGCTGTTGCGGGCGCGCGCGCCTCGTATTGCCGCGCCGCTGACCGCCTACGGCGCGACGCTGGGCACGGCCGCGACCCTCGCGTCCGACCCGGCTCTGGCGCCCGGCGCGAAAGTGGTTGCCGGAACCGTGGTTCCGGGACGCGACCCACGCAGCCGCCTGGCCCTGGGCGCCCTGCTGTTCACGCTCTCCGACGGCCTGATCGTGCTGCGTCGCCTGTTCGCGCGGACGCCCCGCTCCCGCCGCGCGAGCGAGGCCGTCATCCTCGCGACCTATGCCGGTGCCCAATACCTGCTGACCGCGCCGACCCACTTCGACTGAGTCTTATCGCCATTGCGCGGCCGAGCGGGCGGCGGCTCAGAGGCAGAGCATGATCCGATCGCGGTCGGCCGGATCCACCCGGATCGAAATCGTCTCACCCACATGCATTCTCGGCCGGTCGATCGGTGCGACGTCGAAAACGACCGTGCCCCGATAGGTTTCCGATCCGGGTACGGTCAGCTCCAGATCGAGCTCGGTCAGTTCCGTGTGGTGATCGGTGTACTGCAGCGGATGCACCCGCTCGATGGTCGCCCACCCCTCCAGCCCGTGCCGCAACAGCCGCCGATCCGACCGCGACGGCCGCTGCGCCAGCAACATCCCGATCCCCACACACGACCCGAACGCCCCGACCATCGCCATGATCTGATACGGCTCGGTCCCCGGCGGCGTGTGCTGATGCACCCACCCCAACCAGACCCCGAGCACAATCACATACCCGACCGTGACCCCGAGCACGGTCCGAAGAATGCGTACGTGGTCCATAACCGCCTCCACCACCCCGCGGATACCTCAAGAATAAGCCCCACCACTCCCACCCCGCCCGGATAGCGCATAACGGACAGATACGTTTCGGCCGACCGGCCGAGACGGTCCCCAGCCGTGCGCGCTCGCCGCGTACGGCAGCCGCCCGGTCCCTCGCCGATCTTGTCTATTCGTCCAGCGGCGAGCCTCGGCCGCCACGCTATCCCCGCAGGCGCAGCACGGCCATGACCCGGCGGTGGTGGGTGTCCGACGGGGGCAGATCCAACTTCAGGAAGATGTTGCCGATGTGTTTTTCCACCGCGCGTTCGGTCACGGTGAGGGTGGTGGCGATGGAGGCGTTGGTGAGGCCCTGGGCCATCAGCTCCAGGACTTCGCGTTCGCGCGGGGTGAGGCGGGCGAGCGAATCCTGTTGCCGGGCAGCGCCGAACAGCTGGCTCACCACCTCGGGGTCGAGGGCGGTGCCGCCGGTGGCGACGCGCTGCAGGGCGTCGACGAATTCGCGGACGTCGGCTACCCGGTCCTTGAGGAGGTAGCCGACACCACCCGCGCCACCGGCGAGAAGTTCGGTGGCATACCGGGTTTCGACCCATTGCGAGAACACCAGGACTCCGGTCCCGGGGAATTTCCGGCGCAGCTCGATGGCGGCGAGCAGACCTTCGTCGGTGAACGAGGGCGGCATCCGCACGTCGACCACGGCGACATCGGGACGGGTCTCGGCCACGATCTCGCTCAGCCGGATCGCATCGCCGACCATGGCCACGATCTCGTGCCCGCGATCGGTGAGCAGTCCGGCCAGACCGTCGCGCAGGATCGCGCTGTCCTCGGCGATCACGATGCGCAGGGAGTCGGCGTTGCGGCCGGTCGCGGCCTCGGCCGAGCTCATCGGGGCCCCGCGATCGGCAGGGTGACGGTGATGTTGGTGGGTCCGCCGGCCGGGCTGTCGACGGTCAGGTTGCCGTCGACCGAGCGCGCCCGTGCGGCGAGACCGGCCAGACCCCCGCCGACCAGGCGCTCGGTCGGCGCATCGGCTCCGGCCTCGGCTGCGCCGTCGACCGGACCGGGCTGTCGCACCCCACCGTGACCGTTGTCGCGCACGCTCACCATCATCGTCGCGGCGCCCGCCGGCGCGACCGACACCCACGCCGCGGTCGCCCCCGAATGTTTCACCACGTTGGTGAGCAGTTCCGCGACCGAGAAGTACGCGATCGCCTCGATCGCCGGACTGGGCCGCTGCGGCAGGTGGACACGCAGTTCGACCGGTATCGCACAGCGCGCGGTCAGCGTCTCCAGCGCCGGTTCCAGCCCCAGTTCGAGTGCGGGCGGATGGATGCCGCGCACCAGTTCCCGCAGCTCGGCGATGGCATCCTTCGAGCTCGCCCGGGCGTCGGCGATGAGCGCGGCCGGGTCGGCGCCCGCGGCGAGTCGTTCCTCGGCACGCCCCAGCGTCATCGCGATACTCACCAGCCGGGCCTGGGTGCCGTCGTGCAGATCGCGTTCCAGCCGCCGCAGCGTCGCCGCGGAATCCTCGACCGCGACCCGCCGGCTCTCCTGCAACTCGACCATCCGCCGATCGCGTGCGGTCGGTGTCAGCAGCACCAGCATCAGTCCGCGATGCGCCCAGCACACCGCGCGCACGAGCCACGGCAGCAGGAAGCAGCCGATGACGCCCAGTGCCGCCAGACCGAGCACCCGCGGCCAGGTGTCGATGTAGTAGTCGCCGAATTGCGCCAGCGAATGATGTTCGCGCCCTTGTTGATCCACGTTGACGGGATGGAAAACCGCCCATGGGACGGGGGAGATCGCGGTGAAGACCGTCACCGCGATCACGGTCAGCACCACGTATCCGACGAACACACCGAGGACCGCCTCGGCGACCAGGAAGGCCAAGGCCCGCCAGGCGGTGCGATCGGTGAACACGCTGCGGAACCAGCCCACCAGTCCCGGCCGGGCGGCGAAGTCCGGCGGCGCCGGCAGATCGGCGGACAGCAGCGCCGCACCCACCGCCCGGTAGACCCGTCCCCAGATCCGGCCGCCCAGCAGAACCCCGGCCAGCAGCGGAGCGCCGATGATCAGGATCGAACTGTAGAGCCCGACGCCGTAGCCGACGAACAGATAGGCCAGCACCAGACAGCCCAGAATCGCGGCGACGACCAGGTAGGCCAGCTCTTTCCAGGTGCGTGCCTGGAACGGGGCGCGCAGGATCGCCCGCAGCACCGCCCCGGCGGTCGGGCGCGAGTAGGGACGGTCGAGTGCGAGCGTCGGTTCGGCGAGTGTCTCGGTCATAGCTTCCATGCTGGTCGGAGCCGATCCGCGGAACGAGGGAGCAGACCGGCGGATCGACGGTGTGGACAGCACCACCATCGGATTCGACGGTACCGGGCGCGGCTACGATGACCGGCGTGAATCACCCGCTCCAGCCGCTGCCCGACCCATCGGACGGCGATGTGCCGGGTCCGACCGAATGGGGTGAGCATCCGCACGGCGTCGGCCCCTGGCGCGACGAATTCGGCACCGAACCGCCCGACGACCCGCGCCTCGATCCGGAACTGCTCGCCCACGGCGACCGCCGCAACGTGGTCGACGCCTACCGGTACTGGTCGCGCGCGGCGATCGTCGCCGATATCGATGCCCGTCGGCATCCGTTCCACATCGCGATCGAGAATTTCGGGCACGACGCCAATATCGGCACGGTGGTGCGCACCGCGAATGCCTTCGCCGCCGCGGCGGTCCACATCGTCGGACGGCGGCGCTGGAATCGCCGCGGCGCCATGGTGACCGACCGCTATCAGCACATCGTGCACCACAGCGATATCGCCGAACTGCTGGAGTTCGCCGAGCGCGAGCATCTGACCGTGGTGGCCGTCGACAACGTGCCGGGATCGGTGCCGCTGGAAACCGCTGCGCTGCCGCGTGACTGCCTGCTGCTGTTCGGTCAGGAGGGTCCGGGTGTCACCGAGGCCGCCAAACGGGCCGCGGTCATGACGGTGTCGATCGCGCAGTTCGGCTCCACCCGCAGTATCAACGCCGGTGTCGCCGCCGGAATCGCCATGCACGCGTGGATAACCCAGCACGCCGACCTCGAACGTTCCTGGTGATCACCGCGCATCACGCAGTGCCGCGGCCGTCGCGGATTCGCGGCAGCGCAGCAGTTCCCCCGGAGTTCCCTCGAAGACGATCCGGCCGCCGTGCCGGCCGGGCCCCGGCCCGAGGTCGATCACCCGGTCGGCCGCGCGGATCACATCGAGATTGTGTTCGATGACCACCACGGTGTTGCCCCGGTCGATCAGATGGTCGAACAGCTGGATCAGCGTATCGATATCGCGCAGATGCAGTCCGGTCGTCGGCTCGTCCAGGACGTAGAGGGTGTGCCGGTCACCGCGCGCGAGTTCCTTGGCGATCTTCAGCCGCTGACATTCCCCGCCGGACAGCGTGGTCAGCGACTGTCCGAGCCGCAGATAACCGAGTCCGACCTCGTCGAGACGCCGGAGGCCGCGAGCGAGCGCGGGCAGTCGCCGGATGGCCTCGGCGACGGTGAGATCGTCGATATCGGCGATGCTCAGCCCGTCGACGGTGTAACCGAGCACCCGATCGGCGAACCGGCGTCCGTCGCATGCCGAACACACCGTTTCCTGACCGTCCATGAACGCGAGGTCGGTGTAGATCACGCCGGCGCCCTCGCACACCGGGCAGGCGCCCTCGGAGTTCGCGCTGAACAGGGCGGCACCGACCCCGTTGCGCTCGGCGAACATGGTGCGTACCGCGCCGGCGATCCCGGCGTAGGTGAGCGGCGTGGACCGCCGGTTGGTGCCGACCGCGCGCTGATCGACCACGGTGGCCGGATGCCGCTGCACCAGTTCCGCGGCCAGACTCGACTTGCCCGAACCGGCGACGCCGGTGAGGACGGTCAGCACACCGGTCGCGATGTCGACCGAGATATCGCGCAGATTGTTGCGAGTCGCGTTGTCGATGCGCAGTTTTCCGGTCGGCACCCGCGGGGTGCGGCCGGTCCGCCGGATGCGCAATGCCTGACCGGTAGGGGTGTCCGCCGTCGTCAACCGCTCGAAGCCGCCGGTGAACACGATCCGCCCGCCCTCCGCCCCGGCTCCCGGGCCGACCTCGACGATATGGTCGGCGACCCGCATCACATCCGGATCGTGTTCGACCACCAGAACGCTGTTGCCCTTGTCCCGCAACGATTTCAGCAATTCGGTCATCGGCCGCACATCGTGCGGATGTAATCCGACGGTGGGTTCGTCGAAGACGTACAGCATTTCGGTCAGGCTGCTGCCGAGATGGCGAACGGTCTTGATGCGCTGTGATTCTCCGCCGGACAGCGTCGTCGTCGGACGCGACAGCGAGAGGTAGCCGAGGCCGATGTGCGTCAGGGCCCGGAGCCGCTCGTGCAGCGCGGACACCACCGACGCCATCTCGGGAGCGCGCACCTCGGTGATCAGCTCGGCGAGTTCGCCGATCTCCATCCGGCTCATCTCGACGATGGTGCGGTCGAGTACCCGCGCCGAGCGAGCCGCCGGATTCAACCGTTGCCCGTCACATTCCGGACACGGTCCCGAGCGAGTGAACCGCTGCAGCACAGCCTGTTTGCGTTCGGACAGGTGGTCGGAGGTGTGCAGATACACCCGCTCGAACAACTCGATCACGCCTTCGTAATCCTTCGGCGGGCGCGGGCGCAGGGCAGCGGCGGCGGGCCCGCCGTGCAGGAGTGCGTCGCGTTCGGCGGGCGACCATTCCCGCAGCGGCACGGTGGGATCGAAGGCCGCGAGTTCGGCGTAGCGGCGGTACCAGTACTGGCCGGCGGCGAAGCCGGGCAACCGGATCGCGCCCTGTTCCAGCGAGAGATCCGGGTCGAGCACCTGTTCCATATCGGGAACGAGGGTTTCGCCGAGACCGGAACAGGCCGGGCACATTCCGGCCGGATCGTTGAACGAGAAGTGATTGGATTCCCCGACGTACGGCTGCCCGATGCGCGAGAACAACAGGCGCAGATAGGTGTACGCATCGGTGATGGTGCCGACCGTCGAACGGGCGTTGCCGCCGAGCCGCTTCTGATCGATCACCACCACCGGCGAGAGCCCGTCGATCAGGTCCACGTCCGGCCGTGTCCACCGCGGCAGCCGATTGCGCACGAACGGCGGATAGGTCTCGTTGACCTGATATCCCGCCTCGGCCGCGATGGTGTCGAACACCAGCGACGATTTGCCCGAGCCGGAGACCCCGGCGAACACCACCAGCCGGCCCCGCGGCACATCGATATCCACACTTTTCAGGTTGTTGGTACGCGCTGCGCGAATGTGGATCGAAGTCATCTCTCGACGCTAGGGACAGATGTGGACATATTGTGACCGCAATTCGCGGAGGATGGAGTCATGAGCGCCACTCGCCGCCTGCTCGATCTGCTCGCCTATCTGCAGACCGGTCGCCGCTATACCGGCGCCGAACTGGCCGCCCGCCTGGAGACCAGCCCGCGCACGGTCCGCCGCGATGTGGAGCGGCTGCGCGAGTACGGCTATCCGGTCGCGACCCAGCCCGGCCCGGGCGGCTTCTACCAACTCACGGCCGGCCGCATCCTGCCGCCGCTGGTCTTCGACGACGACGAGGCCGTCGCCACCGTCGTCGCCCTGGGCATGCTCGCGGCGACGTCGGAACCTCGAGGCGGAGAGGAAGCCCAGCGGTCGTCGGAAACCCAGCGCTCGTCGGATATCGGCGCCGCCGCCCTGCGGGCCTTCGGCAAGATCGACCAGTTGCTGCCGAAGCGGTTGCGGGGCCGGGCGAACGCGGTGCGGGCGACGGTGGAGACGGCGGCGGTGGCGGCGCCCGCGGTGGACGCGGCGGTGCTGGCGCTGGTGGCCAGGGCCGCGGCCGGGCACGAACATCTCGACTTCGACTACCGCATCCGCGCCGGCGTGCTTGCGCGGCGCCGCGTCGAACCGTACCGGCAGGTGTATCAGCATCTGCGCTGGTATCTGCTCGCCTGGGACCGCGATCGAGGAGATTGGCGCACCTTCCGCCTGGATCGCATCGCCGAGATCGCCGCCACCGGAACATTTTTCGAGCCGCGTCCGCTACCCGCCGAGACGGCGGCGGGCTACCTCCGGCGGGAACTCACCGCCGGCCGGCATCGCGCGGTCGTCACCGTCGCCGCCGCGGCCACCGCGGTCGCCGACATCCTGAAATTCCAGGACTGCGATATCGAGTCGCGCGGACCGCGGCGCTGCCGGATCACCACATGGGTGGATTCGTTCGAATGGCTGGTGCTCAATCTCGCCCTCCTCGATGCCGATTTCGTAATCGAGGAGCCGGCCGAGTTCCGCGACCGCTGCCGCGCTCTCGCAGCACGTCTGGACCGCGCGGCCGCTACCGCGGAACCGGGCTGACGCGCCGCGCGCGCCGGGCCGGTTCGGCACGTCGCGGACACGAGTCGATCGCGTAACAAATCGGGCGCGAAATCGGGGCTGGGACTGGCACGATGTACCCATGAACTCGCGGAGCGACGACGTGCAACCGCGTCCGCATCTGCGGCGGGGGCGCGCACGAGTCGAATCCGCTGCCGAGCCGGGCGCCGATATCTGGGCACAGCGAGCCGACGCGGCCGAATCGGCCATCGTGTCCCGGCATCTGCGGCGGCTGTGGCTGCTGCCGGGGGCCGAGCTGGGTGTGGTGGGCTGGCCCGCTACCCGGGCGGAGCGGTTGTTCTTCAGCTGGAACTACTGGTGGCAGGCCCATCTCGTCGACTGCGCGATCGATGCCGCCAACCGGGAGGCCACTCCGGCCCGGACCGGACGCATCGCCGCCCTCGCGCGTGGTCACCGCCTGCGCAACATCACCGGCTGGACCAACAACTACTACGACGACATGGCGTGGCTCGCCATCGCTCTGGAACGGGCCGAGCGCACTCGGGGGATCACGGAGGTGCGCGGCGGCCTGATCGCGCTGGAGCAGCAGCTCATGGCGGGATGGCAGCCGGAGATCGGCGCGGTGCCGTGGCGTAAGGGCTCCGACTACTTCAACGCTCCCGCCAACGGCCCGGTCGCCATCGCACTCGCGCGCCTGGGGCATCACGAGCGCGCCGCGCAGATCGCCGACTGGATCGATGCCACCCTGCGCGATCCGGAAACGGGTCTGATCCTCGACGGCATCCATCTGCCCTCCGGCCGGATCGAGCGGCCGACGTTCAGCTACTGCCAGGGTGTGGTCCTGAGTCTGGAAACCGAACTGGCCGTCCGGACCGGAGACGATCGTCACCTCGACCGCGTCCAGCGATTGCTCCGGGCGGTCGAGGACCATATGACGGAACGCAACGTCGTCACCGGCGGGGGCGGCGGGGACGGTGGTCTGTTCAACGGGATCCTGGCCCGCTATCTCGCGCTGGTGGCGATCATGCTGCCCGGAGACGAGGTAGCGCACCGGGCGGCCCGCCGCTCGGCCGCCGCGATCGTGAAGGCCTCGGCCCGGGCTGCCTGGGACCACCGGCTCGAGGTCGAGGGCGACCCGTTGTTCGGCCACGACTGGAACGAACCGGCACGGCTGCCGGGCGGCACCGCCGGGGCCGGACGGGCGACCTCGGGTGGTTCGGTCATCTCGTCCCGGACTCCGGAACGAGATCTGTCGGTGCAGCTGTCGGGCTGGATGTTGATGGAGGCTGCCCAGATGGTGACCGCGGCCGGACTCTAGCCTGCGCCGGCAACCGGCCGATCAGTGCCGGGGATCGGTCCAGACGATGCGCGCGGGCCCTGCGGCGGCCGTGCGCTCTGGGCGGACGGTGCGCAGCGGCACGGTGTCCGGATAGTCGGCGGTCCGGATCTCGAGGGGCAGCGTGTCGAGGGCCTCCGAATCGAAAGCCTGCCGGTCGAAGCCCGGGGAGTCGAAGGTGTGGCCGTCGGACTCGAGTTCGACATCGAAGTCCTCGGCCGGACGTGACATCTCCGCGCGATACTGCCGCAGACCGATGATCGTGCCGATGATCAGCACCACGACCAGCGAGCCGCTCACCGCCGGCATCAGCCAGGACACCTTGTTCAGATATCCGCCGGTGTAGTAGCCGAGCAGCAGCAGAATCGGCGCCCAGATCACCGCGCCGATCGAACTGGCGACGGTGTAGCGGCGATGGTTCATCCCGGCCGCCCCGGCGACCAGCGGGCACAGCGTGCGCACCCACGGAATCCAGCGCGCGATAAGGACCGCCGCGAACCCGTGCCGGTGCAGCAGATCCGATACCCGGGCCAGATTCTCGGCGTTGACGTATTTACCGTTCTTGCGGGCGATCAGGCGATGGCCGGTGCGCGTGCCGATCACATACCCCACCTGGTTACCGGCGATCGCCGCCACCATGGTCGCCACCACCAGCGCCCACACCTGCGTGTGCCCGGTCTCGTGCGAGGCGAAGATGATGCCGGCGGTCAGCAGCATCGAATCGCCGGGCAGGAACAGACCGATGATCACCGCGCACTCGAGGAAGACGAAGACCAGGACGACGGTCCAGACGAGTGCCGGCCCGGCGGACTGCAGCGGATCGAATCCGCCCAGTGCAAGGGGTAACGGCGTAGCAGGCAATGGTGTCAGTGCGTGGGTTCGTTCGTCGATACGGACATCGTGGGCTCCTCGATCTCGAGCACCGGCTCGTGGTTACGCAGCTTCTTCGCCACGGAGATGATGGCGGGCAGGATCGAGACGAACACGATCAGCAGGAAGATGGCCTCGACGTGATCGCGAATGAACCCGACGTTCCCCAGGAAGTACCCGAGGACCGTGATGCCGCCGGCCCACAGAATGCCACCGATGATGTCGAACGTGAGGAATTTGCGGTAATCCATTTTCGACACGCCCGCGAGCACCGGCATGAAGGTCCGCACCACCGGCACGAATCGCGCCAGGATGATGGTCTTCGGGCCGTACTTCTCGAAGAAGGCGTGTGTCTCGGTGATGTAGCGCTGTTTGAAGAAGCGCCCGTCCTCCTTGTGGAACAGCGCGGGCCCGATGGCCCGGCCGATCCAATAGGCGCATTGATCGCCGGCGATCGCGGTCACCGCCACCGCCGGGACGAGCACCCAGATGGACACCGGGGGATGTTCGACCGCCGCGAGCAGACCGCCCGTGAACAGCAGCGAATCGCCCGGCAGGATCGGGAACAACAACCCTGTCTCGATGAAGACGATGACCAGAATGGCCGGCAGCACCGCATTCGACATCCACGTATCGGTCAGCAGATACATGGGGTCGAGCAGCTTGTGGACGGAGAATCCGTCGGCGAGGGTGTTCGTGATGGCCAGCATGGTCACGGGCCCCACAGTACCGGTCACCGTGCGATCTCACCGAACCTCACGGGAACCTCTCAGGCGTTGGCGAATTTCGGTCAACCGAGTTTCGGACCGCTCCCGGCGGTCGACGCGGGTGCGCGCCCGGCCCGGCAAGTCCGCCGCAAGCTGTTCCGATCCCGGCCCGCCTTTCGCGACAACGGGCGATGAACTTAGGGTATGGGCTGACAGAATTGTTGTTCGCAGCACACATACGGAGGTCACTCAGTGCCCATCGCGACTCCGGAGGTCTACGCCGAGATGCTCGGTCGGGCCAAAGAGAACTCCTTCGCCTTCCCCGCGATCAACTGCACCTCCTCGGAGACCATCAACGCGGCCATCCGCGGGTTCGCCGAGGCCGGCAGTGACGGCATCATCCAGTTCTCCACCGGCGGCGCCGAATTCGGTTCCGGCCAGGGTGTGAAGGACATGGTCACCGGTGCGGTCGCGCTGGCGGAGTTCGCTCATGTGGTGGCAGCCAAGTACGACGTGACGATCGCGCTGCACACCGACCACTGCCCCAAGGACAAGCTGGACGGATTCGTCCGGCCGCTGCTGGCCATCTCGCAGGAGCGGGTCAAGGCCGGACAGAACCCGCTGTTCCAGTCCCACATGTGGGACGGCTCGGCCATCCCGATCGACGAGAACCTCGAGATCGCCAAGGAACTGCTGAAGCAGGCCGCGGCGGCGAACATCATTCTCGAGGTCGAGATCGGCGTCGTCGGCGGTGAAGAGGACGGCGTCGAGGCCGAGATCAACGAGAAGCTCTACACCTCGTCCGAGGACTTCGCCAAGACCATCGACGCCCTCGGCGCCGGTGAGAACGGCAAGTATCTGCTCGCCGCCACCTTCGGCAACGTGCACGGCGTCTACAAGCCGGGCAACGTGGTCCTCAAGCCCGAGGTGCTGGCCGAGGGGCAGCGCGTGGCCGCGGCCAAGCTCGGCCTGGGCGACGGCGCCAAGCCGTTCGACTTCGTCTTCCACGGCGGCTCCGGCTCGCTGAAGTCGGAGATCGACGACTCGCTGAAGTACGGCGTGGTGAAGATGAACGTCGACACCGACACCCAGTACGCCTTCACCCGTCCGATCGCGGCGCACATGTTCACCAACTACGACGGTGTGCTGAAGATCGACGGCGAGGTCGGCAACAAGAAGACCTACGACCCGCGCAGCTACCTCAAGAAGGCCGAGACCTCCATGGCCGAGCGGGTCATCGAGGCCTGCAACGACCTGCGTTCGGCCGGTAAGTCGGTCAGCGCGAAGTAGTAGTTCCCGCAGCGGAACGAATCGAGGGTGCGTCGCCCGTGGGTGGCGCACCCTCGGCGTTCGCGGCCGCCATCGTGACGGTGGGTTGTCCCAGCCGGAAGGGCACGAGATGATCATCAGCGTGAGCAGAGGGACACTGTGCCGAGAATCCGGACGACACGAGGCGCGAGACCGGTGAGCAATCCGACCGGCCCCCAATCCATTCCGCCCACCGGCCTCGACGTCCGCGTGCTCGGGCCCGTGCAACTCTCGGTCGGCGGCACGGTTGTTCCCGTGGGCGGACCCAAGCCGCGGACGCTGCTGGCCGCGCTGGCGGTCAACCGTCGGCGGGCCGTCTCGTCGCAGGCACTGGCCGATATCGTCTGGAACGAGGAGCCGCCGGATTCCTATCAGGCGAGCCTGCAGGTGTTCGTCTCCAATATTCGTAAGGCGCTGCGCAATTCGGGCGTCGATCCGGCCGCGGTACTGCGGACCGAGTCCTCGGGCTATCGGCTCGAAATCACCGACGACGAATGCGATCTGGGCCGCTTCGAGGCCACCCACAAGGCCGCGATCGAGGCCGCCGCGGCGGGCGACCACGAGAGCGCGTCGCGGTTGTACGGTGCGGCATTGGAACAGTGGAGCGGTAAAGCCCTCGACGATCTGTCCGGCACTCGCTTCGCCGACACCTTCGCCACCGCGATGGACGAGGAACGCCTGCTCGTCGCCTCCGCCCGCATCGACGCCGAAATCGCCTGCGGCCGTGCCTCTTCGGTGGTCGGTGAACTGATGGCGATGACGAACGAGCATCCGATGCGGGAGCCGCTGTGGGTGCAGCTCATCACCGCGCTGTACCTGTCCGGCCGCCAGGCCGATGCGCTGGAGGCATGCCGCCGGGTCCGAGCGGTCCTCGCCGACGAACTCGGCATCGATCCCGGGCCGGCGCTGGCCGAACTGGAGAAGCGCGTCCTGCGGCAGGAACCGCTCAATACGATGGCCATCGCCCAGGTCGAGCGAATGGCCAAGGCGATGACCGAAACCGTCACCGAAACCCCGCGCAGCGCCCGCGCCGGACGGCTGCGGTTGGCGGACGGCCGGGTGATACCGATCGCCAAGGGCGGCTTGAAGATCGGCCGCATGACCGACAACGACCTGATCCTCGACGATCCGAAGGTCAGCCGCTATCACGCGCACGTCCTGCCCAGCCGGGCCGGGATGCTGATCAAGGATCTGGCCTCCGCCAACGGCATCTACGTCGACGACGAGGTCGTCGACAGCGGCACCATGTTGCTCGGCGGGGAACTCATCCGGATCGGCTCGACGGTGCTGAGTTTCGAGGCGGACAGCGAGTAGGCCGCACCGGACACACCCGTGTCTGCGCGATAACCGCCGCTGCGCGGCGTCGCCCGGTAGGGTCGGTCGGCGCGGGTTCTGTCCGCGTGAGGATCACGCGGGTAAGGGAATTCGATCGGTCCGAGGGTTTTCCGAGGGTTTTCCGAGGGGTTGCTGATGCGTGTGCGCGTACCGGCTTCGGCCGCAGTGGTGCTGCTGGGCGCCGGACTGCTGGTCGGGCTGCCCGGATCTGCCGTCGCCGAACCCGGGACAGGTTCGGCGGCAACGGTTCCCGGCGCGGGGCCGTGCGCCACCGACCCCGTTCCCGTGCACGAGCCGGTGGTGCCGAAGACGCTCGAGGTGCCGATTCCTTATCCGGTGGTGACCGTCGATCAACCACCGCCGCCCGCGATGCCGCAGCGCACGAGCGTGCCCCTGCCGGCCGATCCGTGCGTCAGCCCGTGCCCGGATCTCACCGACGGTCCGCCGCCCCCGCCCGGCCTGCTGAACCGGCTCGGCGTGCCGGAGCTGCTGCTGAAGCCGAAGCCGTTCTTCTTCGCGCTGCCGCCCGGGCCCTCGCCCGAACCCGATCCGCCTCCGCCGCCGCGAGCCCAACCGCCGACCGAACCGGGGCCGGCGGTGGCCGCGCGGCCGGCGCCGGCAGTGAGTCAGGTCCGCGAGGTGGCCAAGGAGACCGGCGCGAATTCGGTGAACCGCACCGACAAGCGCTGGCAGGTCGAGGGGACCGACCTGGGCATCATGTGGGAGAGCGCGCCGGGGGAGATCGCGACGGCCTTCGGCGACACCGTCGGGCACGGCTTCCACCCACCGGGCGGGATGGGCGAGGATTGGCGCAGCAATCTGCTCGCCTTCAGCACGAATCGCGACCTCGGCAAGGGCATGATCATCGACCGCATGGTCACCGACGATCGCTGTCACGCCGCCGAGGTGCTCGCCAGTCGCAAGAAGGACAATATCGAGATCACCACGATCCCGACCTCCGGTTTCGCTCTGCCGCACCAGGGTTCGGCCGACGGCATCCGGCAGTTCATGAGCTACATGTCGGTTCGGACCTGGAACAGCCTGCCGGGCACCTTCTACACCAACTACGGCGGTATCGCGTACTCCGACGACCACGGACAGACCTGGACCAAGGACCCGCACGCGCACTGGGACAACATCTTCGGCCTCGCGAATTTCCAAGTGTCGGCGATGGTTCCGCAGGGCGACTACGTCTACCTGTTCGGGACACCGAATACGCGGCTCGGCTCGGTCGGCCTCGCCCGGGTGCCCAAGGAGCAGGTACTCGACACCTCCGCCTACCAGTACTGGCGCGACGGCACCTGGACTCCGGTCGGCGGAGCCGCTTCCGCCACACCGATCGTCGACGGACCGGCCGGCGAACTGTCGGTGCGCTACGACAGCGCCCGCGGTGTCTGGCAGATGAGTTATCTCGACACCGCGAAGGCGGCGGTCGTGGTGCGCGAATCGAATGCGCCGCAGGGTGGATGGTCGCCGAGTTCGCCGCTGGTGCACGTCTCGGCCGACTATCCGGAACTGTACGGCGGATTCATCCACCCGTGGTCGACGTCCTCGGATCTCTACTTCACCATCAGCACCTGGAGCGACTACAACGTCTACCTGATGCACGCCCGGCTGGATTGAGCCCGCTCCGTCGGCTCAGGACAGGCTCAGGACAACTGGACCTCGGCCAGCGCGCGGCCGAACAGCTTCTTCCCCGCGGAGGTGGCGCTCAGCAGAATCGTCGCGACCCGGCGCTCCGGGTCCAGCGACTTGATCCTGGCGGAGAATTCGATCTGCGCCGGCGCACAGCGTTCCACCGGAACGTATCCCGAGAAGCGCACGCTGTAGCTTTCGATCGCGCCCGGATCCCCGAGCCACGAGGTCAGATACTGCGCACCCAGACCCATGGTGAGCATGCCGTGCGCGACCACGGTGGGCAGGCCGGCCAGTTCGGCGGCGCGGTCGCTGAAGTGGATGGGGTTGGGGTCGCCCGCCACACCGGCGTAGTTGACCAGATCGCCGCGGGTGAGCCGCATCGTGGCCGGGGTCAGTTGGTCACCCACCGCGAGATCATCGAAAATCGGCTGGGTCTCGACGGTGACGTCCTTGCGCGATTCGGCCCGCGAGGGTTCGGGGGTGGCCTCCTCGGCGTCGATCGGGATCAGCACCTCGGGGGTGGTCGCGCCGACCTCCCGGCGATGCATGACCACACCTTCCACCAGTCGCACGATATCGGCGTCGACCTCGGCGCCCAGCCGCGCCACGATGGTGGTGATGCCCACCTGGACGACGGTGTCCTCGGCGTCGAGGACGGTGGCCTTCACGGTGATGAAATCGTTTCCGCGCAGGTGGCGAATCGATTCGATCTCCGCCTCGCTGCGCAGGACGTCGCCGGCCAGGATCGGGCGGTGGATGCGGAAAACCTGGTCGGTCTGCAGAACCTGGGACAGGTCGTATTCGCTGAGCACGCTGTCGAGCAGGGCTTGCGTGGTCGCCATGCCGAGCACCGAGGCGAAGGTCGGTGGCGCCACGACGGCATCCCATCCGAGCTTGGCGGCATCGGCCTCGAAGTGGTGGGCGGGGTGATGGTTCTGCACGGCCCGCGCGAATTCGCGGACCTTCTCCCTGCCCACCTCGTAGCGGTCCCGAATCCGGTAGTGCCGACCGGCTAGTGCCGTGGATGCCGGCGCGTCGGGTGCCAGCTCCGGCATGTCCCTTGCTCCCTGCTCGATTCTTACTGCGTAAACGACAGCACCGGCCGACCGCTTCGGAACGGATCAGCGGAGGGTCGGCGGCGTGACAATCCGAGCCATGCTATCGGCGTACCGGACCGCTGACCAGGTGTCTGTGACGTGCATCGCCGGGAAGCGGCGCGATGTGACACCAAGGTGACGCACGTCATCGACTCCGGCGCGGCTACTGCGCGGCGCCGGCGGGATCGCACACCTTCCAGCCGCCGTCGGTCTGCTGCAGATCGAAGGTGCGGGAGGTCGAGCGGCTCGGATCGGCATCGGTGTAGATGTCGACCTGAGCGACGGCCTTGTCCCCGGTGATCTGCACGCCGTCCACACCCGCGACCTTCGGGATCTTCTTCTGATCCACCGCGAGCTTGTGCACGCCGGCGTACTGATCGGGCGCGATGTTCTGGTAGAAGTCGTGCAGTTTGCCGCACGTCGCGGATTGCAGCTGGCTGAGATTCCCGGACGCGAGCGCATTGGTGTAGGTGTTGACCGCGCCCTTGACCTTCGCCTCCGGCGAATTGTCGGAACTGCCGGTGGCCAGCGCGACCACCGCCACGATCGCGACGATCACCACCACGACCGCCCCGCCGGCCAGCAGCAGCCAGCGCTTACTGCGCGCGGGCTGCCCCGGCGCCCCATCCGGTTCCGCCGCTGGTACCCGCTGCGGCTGTGCCACCGGGCGCGGGCCGCCCGGCTGGTTCGGTCCACCCGGCCCGTTCGGTTGTGCGGACAGCGTCGGCGCGGTCATCTTGGTATCGGCCGGCGACGGCGCGCCACCGGGGCGCGGGCCTTGATCACCTTGCGCGCCAGGGCCTTTCGGTCCCTGGGCGCCGAGCGCTGCGGCTGCTGCGGGCAGCCCGGGCCCACCCGGACGTCCGGGTGCACCCTGCCCCTGCGGTCCGTGCGGGCCCTGGCCTTGTGCACCCGGAGCATTCGGCCCCTGTCCACCCGGGCCTTGCGCCCCCCGCCCCGGTCCACCCGGGCCTTGCGGACCCTGTGTACCCGGACCCTTCGGACCCTGCGAGCCCGGGCCTTGCGGACCGGGGCGTCCGGGTCCCTGCGTACCCGGTCCCTGCGTACCCGGTCCCTGGGGGCTCTGCCCACCGAGACGTGGGGGATTCTGTCCCCGACCCTGCGTGCCAGGACCCTGCTGCCCTGGCCCCCCGGGCCCTCCCGCCGGGCCCTGTCCCGGTGTGCCGCCCGCCGGGCCGCGCTGGGAACCGGCGGCGGCCGCGCCGAGCCCCGCGGCACCGGCGGCCGCGGCCGGGCCACCGATGCGGCCCTTCGGTCCCGGTCCGCCGGCCGCGGGGCCGCCGGGCCCACGCGATCCCGGAGCGCCGGGCGTGCCTTGTCCCTGCTCGCCACCCGGGGCGCCTTGTGTCCCAGGGCGTTTCGGGCCGCCCTGTCCGGCTCCGGGCGGCGTGGCCCGAAGTTTCTCGGTGGCGGCCGGATCGGGTTTCTGGATCGGCAGGATCGTCGTGGCATCATCCGACGGGTTCGACACCGCGGGAACATCTTGCGCCGCTGTGTCTTTCGCGTCCGGCGGCGTGGCGCCTCTTCCGGCCTCCGCGCCGCCGGACTGCCGCGCCGGACCGGACTTCGCGGTCTTCTCGCCGCCCTTTCCGGACGAGACCTTGGGGAGGGCAACGGTTTTCGTTTCGTCGGAGCCGCCGACGGTCCCGTTCTCCTTCGCGTCGGCGGCACCCTGCGCATTCGAGCCCGGTCCCTTCGAGTCCGGCGCGGCGGCAGGTGCGGAATCGGCGGAGCCCTGAGCGGCCGCGGCATTCCCGGCGCCGGCGGCCTTCGCACCCTTCACGGCCTGCGCGCCGTCGGCGTCGGGGCCGTTCGTCTTCGCCGGGCCGCTCGCGGCGGCGGATCCGGCAGCGCCGCCCGCGGCGTCGGATTCGCCGGAATTCTGGGAGGTGGCAGCCTTGCCGGGAGCCGAGGGCTGCTTGCCGGATTCCTCGCGTCTGGGGATGGCGACGGTCTCCGCTTCCCCCGCCGCCCCGCCGCCGGGTGCGGTGCCCTCCTTTTCGGTGGCGCCCTTCTCGGCGCCGGCCGCCGCGGCGGGTTCGCCGGCCGCCGCGCCACCGCCGCTCGGCTTCGAGCCGGGCGCTCCGGCGGGCGACGCGCCGGAGCCGGTAGCGCCGGAGCCGCCGGACTTGCCGCCCGCACCGGAGTTCGCCTGTGCCGATGCCCCTTTCGCGCCCGGGGTGCGAATGACCTGGGTTTGCGCCGAGGGTGACGGCATGGGAGCGGTCGGGTCGGCGCCGGGAAGTTGATCCCGGGAGATGCGCTGGGTGCGGTCCGGGGCGCCGGTGTCCGGTTCGCGACCGGAGGTGGGCCCGCCCTGGGCACCGGATTTCGCCGGTCCGTCCGGACCCGCACCGGATGCAGCCTGACGCGGGCGGTCGCCGGAGGCGCCCTGGTGCGGCTTCTGGTCGTCGTTCGGGTCGGACACGCGCTACCCCTTGCTCGATATCGGCTGTCGGTCGTCGACTGTCGGTCTCAGACGGCCAGCCTAATGGGGTCGGGGCGCGTAGGACGCGGCAGACGCGCAACCATATAAGGCCTCGCCATCAGGAGGGGGCCTCGGCATCGGGACCCACGCACCCGCTGCCCGGCGAGCCGGTGCGGTGGCGGTGCACAATGAAGCCCATGACCTCCTTCGGTGATCTGCTCGGACCGCAGCCGGTATTGCTTCCCGAAAACACGGAAGCCGAACAGGCTCTGCTGGACAACCAGGACCCGGTCCAGGTCGCCGCCGCGCATCCGACGGCCTCCGTGGCCTGGGCGCAGCTGGCCGAGGACGCGCTCGAGCGCGCCGGCGTCGTGGGCGCACCCGAGGGCCGGGCCGAGGTGAGCCTCGATGTGGTGGCGGCCTACGCCTTCGCCCGCACGGGTTACCACCGCGGCCTGGACCTGTTGCGTCGCAACGGGTGGAAGGGCTTCGGCCCGGTGCCGTGGAGCCACGAGCCCAACCAGGGCTTCCTCCGTGCGGTCGGCGCCCTCGCCCGCGCCGCCCAGGCCATCGGCGAGAGCGACGAATATGCCCGCTGCCTGGATCTGCTCGAGGATTGCGATCCCCGCGCCGCCGCCGAACTCGGATTGGACTGAGACTGGCCGGCACGGAACGGTTCGCGACCACCATCACCGTCGATGCGGTTCGCGACAGCGGTAAGCAACGCATGCGTAACGGGTGGGTGCGCCTGCGCCGATCCGCGCTTCCGATCTTCCAGTGTGCGGTGGGCGCGGCCCTGTCCTGGTTCGTCGCCCACCGGTTGGTGGGGCATCCACAACCCTTCTTCGCGCCGATGGCCGCGGTCATCTCGATCGGGGTCTCGTTCGGTGCGCGGCTGCGCCGATCGGTGGAACTCGTCGGCGGTGTGGCCGTCGGGATCGGGATCGGCGACTTCTTCATCGGACAGGTCGGAACCGGCGCGTGGCAGATCGCGCTCGTCGTCGGGGTGGCGATGGCGATCGCGGTATTTCTCGACCGGGGTGCGGTCATCCCGATGCAGGCCGCCAGTTCGGCGGTCCTGGTCGCCACACTGATGCCGCCGCATACCGGCGGGGGTCTCAATCGCATGGTCGACGCGCTGGTCGGTGGGTTGGTCGGCGTCGTGGTGGTGGCAGCGATTCCGCTGCATCCTGTGCGCCGGGCGCGGCAGCAGGCCGCCGACATCCTCGCCGTCCTGGGCGCGGCGCTGACCGAATGCGCCGACGGCCTGCACGAGCAGGATGCGGAGAAGGTCCGCGCCGCATTGCATTCCGTGCGCGGCACGCAACCGCAGATCGACGGTCTGCGCAATGCGGTCGAAGGCGGCCGCGAGGTCAGCCGGATCTCGCCGCTGTACTGGAATTCCCGGCCGCGTCTCGAGGCGATCCGCGCGGCGGTCGACCCGCTCGACAATGCCGTGCGCAACACCCGAGTGCTGTTGCGGCGCGCCCTGACTCTGGTGCGCGACGACGAAATCCTCGATCCCCGAATGATCGCCGAGGTCGAAGAGCTGGGGCAGGCGGTGGAAGTGGTGCGCCGCTACATGGTTGCCGAACCCGGCGAACAGCCCGATGCCGCCGAGGCGACGCGCGTCCTGCGGCGGGTGGCGAAGGGCGCGACCAAGGATCTGGTCGAGGGCGCCGGTCTGTCCTCCCACGTGGTCTTCGCCCAATTGCGTTCCATCGTGGTCGATCTGATGCAGGTGTGCGGGATCAAACGCCTGTCGGCGATCGCGCTGCTGCCGCCCACCGTGCAGAACCCCTATGTGGCGCCCGAGGATTGACCGGACGTGCCGCCACCCGTGGGAAGCCTTGCGCCAGGGTGTGTTCGGTAGCGTCTCCGGGACCCGAGGATTCCCGGGTGTGCGCCCGGGCCGGTACCAGTAGTCATCGAGCGGTCCGCGAGGTCACCGGGTCCGGCTGCGCACGGCCACCGCCGACGAATCGGGTAGTCGACTACTCGTGTCGCGTACCGGCGTGGATCGTACGTTTGTCTCGACCGCGTCGACGAGGGGTGGCGCGGTCGGAAAACTTCGCGACGGATGCGACGTGCGGCCGATGGTGTGCGGCCGACCGCGTAGGGGGCGGGCGCTCCGTCGCGAAGAGGGCCGCCCGGTTCCTGTTCGCCGGCGAATCGAACCGGAATCGGGCGCGCCCGCCGACAGCGCGCGTCAGGTCCAGAAGCGGGTCAGATAACTACCGATGGCCGCCCATTCCGACGGCACGCCGGACAGCTCGAACACCCAGTAGACGGCATCGAAGAACACGCGATTGAGCTCCGGCACCCACAGGATCGCCAGCAACAGCAGCAGTCCGAACGGCTTCACCTGATCCAGCGACCGCCGCGTCTGATAACTCAGCGACGGCTCCACGATCGCGTAGCCGTCGGTTCCCGGAATCGGCAGCAGATTCAGAATCGTCGCGGTGATCTGCAGGAACGCCAGGAAACTCAGGCCGAACCAGAAGGCGGCGTGGTCGTGGGTGGAGCCGGCGAAGCGGACGATCACCAGCAGCACCACCGCGCACAACGCGTTGACCGCCGGGCCGGCCGCGCTGATCGCGCGCTGGGTGCGCGTCGAGAAGTTCCGCGTATTCAGATACACCGCGCCACCGGGCAGTGCGAACCCGCCCAGCGCGATGAAGAAGATCGGCAGCGCGATCGACAGCAGCGGATGGCTGTACTTCACCGGATTCAGCGTGAGGTAACCGCGCATCTGCACTTCGCGGTCCCCGGCTCGATACGCCGTGTAGGCATGGCCGAATTCGTGCAGGCACACGCTGAGAATCCAGCCCGCCACCACGAAGACGAACACGCCGGCCTTGGCCCGGGTGGACAGCGGATCGGCATCCCAGGCCAGCGCTCCGCCCAGAGCCGTGATCACGACGATCAGCAAGAAGATGGGGCTCGGGCGCACCACCCGCCGAGCCGGGAAGGAATAGGTCATCGCACCAGCAGCCACGGCTCGTGATGACGGTAGAAACTCGACCGCGGCACCGTGCGATCGGCGGCGATGCCATCGCGAGTCACCGCGGCCCCCGGTGAACCCAGCTGTACGGCGCGCCCGGCCACCCAGCGCTTCTTACCCCAGCCGCGCTGCACTGTGGCGCGGACGCCCGGCATCTCCAGAGTCGGCGAAACATGCAGCGCCGCAACCTTTCCGGTGAACAACCGGACTTCGTCGACGTAGGCCTCGCCCTCGAGTTTGCCGCCGTCGCGGCCGGTGACCGTGGCCCGGCCGACCAGGACGGTGCCGGTCTCGTCGCGGATCAGGGGGGTCGGTTCGGGGCGGCCCTCCAGCGCGCGTTTGGCCGCGTGCGAGCCCGTCCCGGTCTGATACGCCCGGGAACCGTAGGTGCGATCCACCGGCACGTAGCCGATTTCGACGGTCAGCCGTTCGGTGCGCAGCAGATGGGTGAGCACCGCGGCCAGACCGGCGTCCTCACCCAGCACGATCAGCCGTGGCTGGTTGTCGGCAGCCAGGACCGGAAGCAGTTCGTCCAGTTCGGCGGTGTCGGGAATCGCCGTGGTCTGGGTGGTGGGCAGCGACGCGAGCGCGATGGGCACGGGAGCGCCGTTGCAGCGGAGAACATGAGTACTCAACTGCCGAACACCCTCCTCGGACCTGCCAACGCCATCGCCCTCGCTGCCTACCGGGCGCACCCCTGCCGGGACGCCTCCGCAGGCCACTGTAATCGGCTCGGGCGGTCGGCGCGCTCTCCGCTGCGCCACGCGGGGGAGCAGGTGGCCGGCTACGGCACGAATCGGGTCCACTAGACTGTCCCTCCGGCCACCGCCACTTGGCGCGAGCGACGGGCCTCGGGAGCGCCGTCATCGGGCTCTGCAACGGCAGGTAGCTGCAGCGTCGCCGATGCTGCGTGTCGAAACCGTAGGAGACTCCCATGCCGGCAATCGTGCTGATCGGCGCCCAGTGGGGCGACGAGGGTAAGGGCAAAGCTACCGATCTGCTCGGTGGCCGCGTCCAGTGGGTGGTCCGCTACCAGGGTGGCAACAACGCAGGTCACACCGTGGTCCTGCCGAACGGCGACAATTTCGCACTGCACCTGATCCCGTCCGGCATCCTGACGCCGGGCGTCACCAACGTCATCGGCAACGGTGTCGTCATCGATCCGGGTGTGCTGCTCGACGAACTCGCCGGACTGGAACAGCGCTCCGTGGACACCTCCCGGCTGCTGCTGTCGGCGGACGCGCATCTGATCATGCCGTACCACGTGGCCATCGATAAGGTCACCGAACGCTTCCTCGGCAACAAGAAGATCGGCACCACCGGCCGCGGCATCGGCCCCTGCTATCAGGACAAGGTCGCCCGCGTGGGCGTGCGCGTCGCCGATGTGCTGGACGAGAAGATCCTCACCCAGAAGGTCGAGGCCGCACTGGAATTCAAGAACCAGGTGCTGGTGAAGATCTACAACCGCCGTGCGCTCGACCCGCAGCAGGTGGTCGACGAGGTGCTGAATCAGGCCGAGGGCTTCAAGCACCGCATCAGCGATACCCGGCTACTGCTCAACCAGGCGCTGGAGAACGGCGAGACCGTCCTGCTGGAGGGTTCGCAGGGCACCCTGCTCGACGTCGACCACGGCACCTATCCCTATGTGACGTCGTCGAATCCGACCTCCGGCGGCGCCGCGGTGGGCGCGGGCGTCGGGCCCAACAAGATCACCACGGTGCTCGGCATCCTGAAGGCCTACACCACGCGTGTCGGCTCCGGCCCGTTCCCGACCGAACTGTTCGACCAGTCCGGCGAATATCTCGCCAAGACCGGCGGTGAGGTCGGCGTGACCACCGGCCGCGCCCGCCGCACCGGCTGGTTCGACGCGGTGATCGCGCGCTACGCCACCCGGGTCAACGGCATCACCGACTACTTCCTCACCAAACTGGATGTGCTCTCCAGCCTGGACCGCGTGCCGATCTGCGTGGCCTACGAGATCGACGGCGAGCGGGTGGAGCAGATGCCCACCACCCAAACCGAATTCCACCACGCCAAGCCCATCTACGAGGAGATGCCGGGCTGGTGGGAGGACATCTCCGGGGCGCGCAGCTTCGACGACCTGCCGGCCAACGCCCGCGCCTACGTCGAACGGCTGGAGGAGCTGTCCGGCGCCCGTGTGTCGTGCATCGGTGTCGGCCCCGGCCGCGACGAGACGATCGTGCGTCACGACGTCCTGAACTAGCGACTCAATAGCAGGTGAGTGGCGCCAGGGGTTCAGTGGCGTGCGGGGTCAGCGACGCGTAGGTCGCGGCGATCGACTTCACCGCCACGCGAAGATCGGATTCGGCGTGGGTGAACGGGATTCGCAGGAACCGCTCGAAGGCGCCCTGGACCCCGAAGCGCGGTCCGGCGGCCAGCAGCACGCCGTGATTGGGTGCGGTCGCGGCGAGGGCGGTCGAGACGGGAGCCGGCAGTTGCACCCAGATCGACATCCCGCCGCAGCCGGGACTCACCTGCCACTCGGGCAATTCCTCGGACAGGGCGTCCAGGAGGGCCGCGCGCCGGCTGCGTAGCTGTTCGCGGCGTTGTTCGAGGATGACGTCGGCATGGTCGAGCAGATAGCCGGTGGCCAGTTGATCCATCACGGGTGTGCCGAGGTCCACCGTGGACCGGGTGCCGAGGAGTTTCGCGATGAGCGACTGGTTGGCGCGAATCCAGCCCACGCGCAGGCCGCCCCAGAACGACTTGGACGCGGAGCCGATCGTCACGATCTCCGATCCGCGTGCGAAAGCTGCCGCCGGAGGGGGGTTTTCGCCGTCGAGCTGCTGGTCGACCATGGACTCGTCGACGATCACCGTCATGCGGGTCTCGCGGGCGATCGCGGCCAGTTCCGCCCGGGCGTCGGCGCTCATCAGCAGGCCGGTCGGATTGTTGAAATCCGGCACCAGGTAAGCGGTGCTGGCGGCGGTTTGCCGTGCGGCACTGCGGATTCCGTCGAGATCCCAGGCCGCATCCGGCTGTTCGGGGCGCAGCGGCACCGGGACCGGCCGGGCGCCGACGTCGCGGATCGCCTCGATCGCGTTGGGATAGGTCGGGTGGTCGATCAGGACGCGCTCGGCGGGAGCGGTGAGCACATTGAGCAACAGCCGAAGTCCGTGCTGCGCACCGAGAGTCACCAGAATCTGATCCGGTTCGGTGGGCAGGCCGCGCTCGGTGTAGCGGCGCGCGAGCATCTCCCGCAGTGGCAGCACTCCCACCGGATCCATGCCGTGGGTGCCGAGGTAGATCGGAAGGCCCTGCAGCGCAGCGGAATATGCGTCGTTCATCTGCGGGGGCGCCGACATCGCGGCATAGGTGAGGTCGATGGTGGGCTGTGCCGTCGGTGACATCACCGCCAGAATGCTGCGGGCCGGTTTGGTGCCGTCGTGCGCGACGTCCGAGGGCAGGGCGACCGTGCTGCGCGAGCCCTGCCGGCTGATCAGATAGCCGTGCTCGCGCAGCAGCGCGTAGGCGGAGGTGACCGTGGTGCGGCTGACACCCAGTGCGGTCGCCAGATCGCGTTCGCTCGGCAGGGCGATACCCAGCGGGGCTCGGCCGTCGTGGATCAGCAGGCGAATGCTCTCCGCGAGTGCCAGATATGCCGGGCGCGCACCCCGGCGGGCGGCGCCGGGTTCGTCGTGCCGCCAGCGGCCCAGGTCGCGGGTGAGGGTGGCCGCACTGATCACGCGTATCGCCATAGAGGCCAGTATCCGGGTAGTGGCTATTTGATTCAAGTCCAGATACGGGCAGGGTGGACCTCATGTTCTCCGATCTCGCCGCACTGCTGGTCGTCGCGGTCGTTCTCGTGGCGAGCTATCGCTATGCCACCGGATCCGGCCGCCGGGTCGTCGCGCTCTTCGACCGGTATCGGCCGCACGCGCCGATGGCGGATTGGTCGCTGCGAGAGGGGCCGTCCAGCGGTCCGCGTGAGTGCCGCGAACCGCGCGAAGATCTCGCGGCGTTGCGTGGCCGGCAGACCTGTGTGGCATCGGACCAATCGGCGACTCGACCGCCGGCGACGCCCTGACGTCCCGGCGCATATCAGTCCAGTAGGGCGGTACTGGACTGCAACTGCCGGAGATGTCGGACCCTCGGTGCACACTGTGGGTATGTCTGCGGGCAAGTTGTCCTCGGTCGCGGTGACCGAATTCGATACCGTCATCGGCCGCTGCGCGATGGGGTGGACCGACGACGGCGTCGTGCGGTTCCAACTACCGGAAGTCGTCCGTGCCGCCGAGGCCACTCGATCCTCGGCATCCGCGCAGACCTCGGACGCCGATGCTCTCACGGCCGGTATGTTGCGACGAGGTGTGGACCCGATCGCCGCCGAGCGGGTTCGGGTGGTCGAACCGTCCGGCGCGATGGCCGAGGCGATCCGGGCCGTTCGCGCGCATCTGACCGGGGAACTCGACGATCTGCGGTGGATCCCGGTGGACTACCGCGCGCAACCGGAATTCCATCGCGCGGTGTACGACATCACGCGCACCATCGCCCCCGGACGCACACTCACCTACGGCGAGGTCGCGGCCCGGGCCGGCGCGCCCGGCGCGGCTCAGGCCGTCGGACAAGCGTTGGGCCGCAACCCCGTTCCGTTGATCGTGCCCTGCCACCGTGTGCTGGCGGCCGACCACGGACTGCACGGCTTCTCCGCGCCCGGCGGCATCGTGACCAAGGCCCGGCTGCTCGAAATCGAACGCACCTCGGGATTCGGCGAACCGACCCTGTTCTAGGCGTCAGGTCGAAGGACCGGACTACTTGTGTTCGGGGTCCGGGTTGATCGCGCCTTGGAGGCCGTCGTTGGCGCGGTTGACGCCGTCGACCACCGCGTCCGGCACGGCATCCGGCACCGGGGCGCTGAAGCCGCCCACGCGCACTTCGCGAGGGGCGGGCGGTTCGGTCGGCTTCGGTTCCGGCTTCGGCGCGGCACGGGGCGCGGACTGCGGGGCCGGCACGTGTTGCGGTGAGGCGGAACGCAATTCGACCGGTTCGTCGGAAGGAGCCGGAGCGTCCGGAACGGTGACGCCGGGCTGAACGGGGCCGGTCGCCGCGGCCGTACCGGCGAAACCGAGGACCACCGCGAGCGGCACCGCCGCCATCGCGACCCGAATACCCGTCATCAGATACCGATTTCGACGGATCACGCCGAGCACCACCCTCGTCAGCAGCCTGCCTGTGCGGCGACCGCGGCCGCCGCCAGCATCGTAATCGACGGGTAGCGGCGATGCGGTGTCGAATTCCGCACAGCGACGGCCTCCTTCCGTGGTCGGACACGCGGCGTATCCCGCCGAACGATGCGGACCCCGGAACCGGCACCTACCGTTGACGTCATGACCAAGCCGAGGGCCGGGGACAGCAGCATCGGACACGAGGGAAGGTCGCCACGTGCACGGCGCGATATCCGCCGCCGGCTCGCGGTGCCGGTGCAGCGCTATGTCGCGATTCCCGTGGGCAGCCGGGTCGCACGCTACTTCGGCGGCCTCGCCGTTCTGGAGACGATCGGGCGGCGCAGCGGTCAGCCGCGGCGGACGCCGATCGGGGGCAGGCTTGTCGGTTCCTCCTACTGGTTCGTCTCGGAATTCGGGCGCGATTCGCAGTATGTGCGCAATATCATCGCGAATCCGAAGGTGCGCTTGCAGATTCGCGGCGTGTGGCGCGACGGGACGGCGGTCCTGCTCGACGACGACGATGCGCGGGCACGTCTGCGCACGCTGAATCGCCTCAACAGTTCGGTGGTGCGCACCGTCGGCTCGAATCTGCTGACGATCCGCATCGATCTGGACTGATCCGGACCGACGGGGGCGGACGATTCAGCGCTGTTTGCCTCGTGGTGGCTCGCCGCGCATCAGATCGGCGAGCGCCTCACGATCGGTGACATCGAGCTTCATACAGGCCCGATAGAGATGTCCCTCGACGGTGCGCACCGACACCGTCAGCCGATCGGCGATCTGCCGATTGCTGAGTCCGGCCGCGACCAGATTGGCGATTTCGCGTTCTCGCGCGGTGAGCGGAAGTGGTTGGGCCGATTGCCGAAGCGCCGGTGTGCTCGCGCCGCCGCAGGCCGCGGCCAGGCGATTGGCGGTCGCGGCGGATTCGAGCAATCGGCGCCGATCGCCGTGCCGCTCGTGCACCGAGGCGGCCTGCGCGGCGGCGTCGGCGGCCGAGAGCAGCGCGCCCATCCGCTCGAATTCCGCTGCGGCCGCATCCAATCCGGGCCCGTCCTGGGAGGCGACCGCCACGGCGTGGCGAGCCTGCACCTGTACCAGCGCGCCGTCGATCCGCGCCGCGATATCGGCGAGTCGCCCGGCGACGTTGCGGTCGCCGAAGCGGGCCGCGGTATGCAGGGCCATGGCCTCGATCGCATGCTGGTGGGAACGGGCCGCGGCGTCCGCGGCGCCGATCGCCAGCCGGACGGCCGGGGCGACGGTGCCTTCCGCGGCGGCCTGCCACGCGCGCGCGATCTCGAGCTGCGGTTCGTAGACCGCGCTGTGCCGGCCGCCGCGCAGCCGGGCCTCGGCGATCGTCTCGGCGGCCTCCGCCGCGCGCCCCAGGGCCGAATAGGCTTCGGCCAGACGGATTCTCGCCGGGAACATCCACGCGGCGGCACCCTCGGCGGTCAGCGCCGCGAGCGCCTGTTCGAGATTTTCGACGCCCTCCGGGAAGTGCCCCTGTGCCACGTCGACGGTGCCCTGCAGGATTTTCGACAGCCCCCAGGCCAGGTACTGTCCCGGCGCCGAATATCCGAAATAGCCGGAGGCGCAGCGGCGTGCGGCCTCCAATTCACCGGTGAAGGTGAGTGCCAGTACTTCCGCGTGCGCGGACATGAAGCGCGTCGGCCCGTCGACCTGCTCCTCGACCTGATGGCCGCGCAGGGTGTATTCGCGCGCGGCGGCGCTGCGTCCCATCAGCGCCAGTGCCAGACCGCCGCCGAACGATGCCCACCACACCGCCCAGGCCGGCGCGTCCGGTGTGGACATCACCGCCTCGGCGTCGGTGAAGGCCTCCTCCAAGCGGTTCTCGTTCACCTCGCACGCGGAAGCCAAGCCCTGCAACGTCAAGACGATCTTCGGATGCCGCACCCGGCTGCGGACCAGGGACAGCACCTCGTCGGCGCGGTCGGCATCGCCCATGGCCCACAACAGATTCGAGACGCGGGTGCTGCCCCAGCGGGCCAGCTGCACCTCGTTCAGCTGATCCGGATCGAAACTGGCCAGGGTGCGTTCGGCCTCGATGCGATGACCCTGCCACAGCAGTGCGCGCGCCAGCAGATCCGCCGACTCGACTCCGCCGCGGCGCTCCACGGCCGCCCGCGCGAACCGTTCGCCGAGGGGGATGTTCGCCAGCCCGATGGCATCGGCGGCGGCCGCCTCGAACAACTCCAGATCCGCGGATTTGTCACTGTCCAAGGCCAATTCGGCGAGCCGGATGCGATCGGAGGCGGATTTGATGGGCCGCTCGCGCAGCGACGAATACAACCGGCCCCGGAGCCGGCGGGCCGAGGCGATACCGAGCCGCCGCCGGATCACCTCGCCGAACAGCGGATGGTTGTAGCGCACCAGCAACTGGTGGCCGTTCTCGACGATCCGTATCACGCCGCGAGTTTCGGCCTGTTCGACCGCATCCTCGCCGGCCAGTTCGGCCAGCACGTCGAGATCGATGGGCTCGCAGAAGGTGAGCAGTTCCAGCACGCGCAGCACCGATTCCGGCAGCTGCTCGACGCGGTCCTCCAGCAGCGCCGCCAGTTCCGAGGTCACCGCCGCCCGCCCGCGCAGCTGCCATACCCCGTTGACCTGGCGCAGCGTGCCCGCCTCCAGCGCACCCTCCACGAGATGGCGCAGGAACAGGGCGTTGCCGCCCGAGGATTCCCACATCAGATTGGCGGTGAACCCCTCCAGCTGCCCGCCGAGCATGGATTCGACCAGTTCGACGCTCTGCGGTTCGGTGAACGGCGTGAGGTCGATCCGCAGCAGATGCCCGTCCTTCCACAGCGAGGTCACCGCGTCCGGTACCTGCACACCGCTGCGTACCGTGCAGATGATCCGCGCGGCCTTGTCGATGGCCAACTGCAGCAACAGTGTTGCCGACAGCTGATCGAGCAGGTGGGCGTCGTCCACGCCGATGATGGTGTCGCCGTCGGCCAGCAGCGCCTCCCGCGCGGCGGCCATGAACGTGACCGGGTCGTGTGCGGTGTACACACCGACCATATGCGCGAACACTCCGAGCGGAATGCTGCGTGCGGACTCGGTGCCCGCCACCCAGCGCACACTCCCGCCCACCGCGGCCGTCGCCTGCCGCGCGAGGGTCGTCTTCCCCACCCCCGCATCGCCGGTCAGGATCGCGCCGACGAATTCGGTGCCGGTCAACGCGGCGCGAATCGACTCCAATTCGCGACCGCGCTCGATCATCGGCCAGTTCCGAGCCATGAAATTACTGTAGTGCCTCGCGTATCAGGGCGGGACGCGGTGAAGACCGAACGGCCGCAACCTGATCCGGGGGAATACCGGCAGGTCGTGAAATCGCCCCGTGGAAGCGCGGATGCGGCGCGCCGGGAAAGCCCCGGTGGCGGCGCTCGCCACCGGGGCACCGGTTTCAGTTCGTCCAGACCTCGTCGATGGCGGTGGCCGCCGAGGGCGGCGGGGTGGGGGTGCCGCCCTGGGTGCGGGAGAAGCGCGGGGCCGGGGCGTGCTGGATCACGCCGTCGATCTCGACCAGGGATTCGCGGGCGGCGATATGGCCGTTCGCGGTGGCCTCGGTGAAGGTGAGGACCGGGGTGCAGCAGGCATCGGTGCCGTCGAAGATCGCGGCCCATTCGTCGCGGGTCTTCGTCTTGAACTTCTCCGCGAACAGTTTGCGCAGCTGATCCTGGCCGTTGGGGTCGATCTGCATCGGCAGGCCCTCGGGGTCGATCTCGAGACCCTTCAGGAATTCGGCGTAGAACTGCGGTTCGATGCAGCCGACGGCCATGTACTTGCCGTCGGAGGTCTCGTAGGTGTCGTAGAAGGCCATACCGGTGTCGAGCAGGTTGGTGCCGCGCTCGTCCGACCACAGGCCCATCCCGCGCATACCCCAGATCATGTGCGAGAGCGAGAGCGCACCGTCGATCATCGCGGCGTCGATCACCTGGCCCTTACCGGAGACCGACCGCTCCACCAGCGCGGAGAGCACACCCATCACCAGGAACATCGAGCCGCCGCCGAAGTCACCGACCATGTTCAGCGGCGGGACCGGGCGCTCACCCTTGCGGCCGATGGCGTTGAGCACGCCGGTGAGCGAGATGTAGTTGATGTCGTGGCCGGCACGGTCGGCGAGCGGGCCGTACTGTCCCCACCCGGTCATCCGTCCGTAGATCAGGCGCGGGTTGCGCTCGAGCGTGACGTCCGGGCCCAGGCCCATCCGCTCGGTGACACCGGGCCGGAAACCCTCCAGCAGCACGTCGGCCTTGTCGATCAGGCCGAGCACCTTCTCGATGTCGGCGGGATCCTTGAGATTCGCCTCCACGATGGTGCGTCCCCGCCACTGCGGCCGTTCCATGAATCCCGGCAGCTGGCCGGGACGCTGCACGCGCACCACATCGGCGCCCAGATCGGCCAGCAGCAGTGCCGCGTGCGGGCCGGGGCCGATTCCGGCCAGCTCGAGAACCTTGATGCCCGCGAGTGGGCCCTGTCCGGTGGTGGTGGATGAAGTGCTCACGCCCTACCTCGGTTCGTCGTCGATCCTGCGACCGGCGGCGCGCGCCGGTGTTGACACTACGACAATAAGCGGTGGATGTGACGCACGACATCCGGGTGCGGTGTAAGCGGCTATTCGATGATCCGCAGCGGCCGCGTCCGGTCCGGTGGCTGGTTGCGGTTCGGCGGCTGGGGCAGTTCGGAGCGGCGCAGCCGCAGCGTCGGCGGTTCGGCCCGCGGAATCGGGAGCGTCGGCACGGGATCCTCGGCCGAACGGACTTTCACCGGCAGCCGGTAGCAGGCGCGGGCGTTGTCCTCGAGCACCCGGTACATATCGGCGCCGACGGCCCGGCCGATGATCTCGATGTCGGCATCGCGGAACGGCCGCCCGGCCCGGTTGCCGGGCAGATCGGATCCGAACATCAGCGCACCGGGATTGACCGCGTGCACCCGCCGCATCGCCGATTCCACATCCATCGACACCCGCCCGAACCCGGAGGCTTTCACCCGGGCCCCGCGATCGACCAGATTGAGCAGATAGGGCAGGCATTCGTCCGACATGCCCATGTGGTCGATGCTCAGCGCCGGCAGTTTGGAGATGACCGGTTCCAGCGAGCCCAGCATGGACCCGTCGATGTAGAGCTCGGCGTGCCACCCGGCGAGTTCATAGGCGCGCACGGCCTGCATGGTCAGCGTGACGATGTCGACCGCGGCGCGCTTGAGGTTGAACCGGATCGCCCGCACCCCGGCCCGGTCCAGCTCGACGATCTGCTCGTCGGTGACGTCCGGGGGCAGATTGATCACGCCGACCCAGTTCGGCCCGAGTTCGGCCAGCGCGGCGACCATGAACGTGGAGTCGGTGCCCTGGAAGGACGCACTCACCACCGCACCACCGTCGACATCGAAGTGCGCCATGCGCTTTCGATAGTCGGCGATGGTGTAAGGCTCCGGCAGGTAGCCCTGATTCTCGACCAGCGGATACCGCGGGTCGATGATGTGAACGTGTGAATCGAACACGTGATCAGCATGCCTCAGGTCGGTGACGAATGCGGATCCGGCGTGGTGTTCAGACCTTGTGCGGCTCGCTCGCGCGCAGCATGTCCTCGCGTTCGACGACCTTGACCCGCTCGCGGCCCTCGGGCTCGCCGAGCGAGCGCTCGTGGGCGTCGAGGCGGTACCAGCCGGCCCAGGTGGTGAACGGAATGCCCTTGTCCTCGAGGAACTTCGTCACGGCCTCGGGATCGGGTTCGGCGGCCGGGGTGAAGGAGGCGGCGTCGTCGAGCAGGCAGGCGATGGTCTCGTTGGCATCGCCCTTGGTGTGGCCGATCAGGCCGACCGGGCCGCGCTTGATCCAGCCGGTGACGTAGGTCTGCGGCAGGTAGCGGGCGGCGCCGTCGGCGCCCTCGTCGACCAGGACGCGCCCGGCCTCGTTGGGCACGGTGCCGGCCTGGTCGTCGAACGGCAGCTGCGGGATGTTCTGCGACAGGTAGCCGACGGCACGGTACACGGCCTGGACGTCCCAGTCCTTGTAGGTTCCGGTGCCCTTGACGTTGCCGGTGCCGTCGAGGGTGGTGCGCTCGGTGCGCAGACCGACCACCTTGCCGTTCTCACCGATCAGCTCGGCCGGGGATTCGAAGAAGTGCAGGAACAGCTTGTGCGGGCGGTCGCCGACGTCGCGGATGGCCCACTGCTCGAGGGTGTTGCAGACCATGTCGACCTGCTTGGAGTGGCGGCGCGCGGCCTCCGAGCCCTCGTCGTAGTCGATGTCCTCGGGATCGACGATCACCTCGATGGTCGGCGAGTGGTCGAGTTCGCGCAGTTCCAGCGGGGTGAACTTGGCCTGAGCGGGACCGCGGCGGCCGAAGACGTGCACCTCGAGCGCCTTGTTGTTGCGCAGGCCCTCGTAGACGTTCGGCGGAATCTCGGTCGGCAGCAGTTCGTCGCCGGTCTTGGCGAGAACGCGTGCCACGTCGAGCGCCACGTTGCCCACGCCCAGGACGGCGACCTTCTCCGCGTCCAGCGGCCAGGTGCGCGGCACATCCGGGTGGCCGTCGTACCAGGAGACGAAATCGGCGGCGCCGTAGCTGCCGTCCAGATCGATACCCGGCACGCTCAAGGCGCGGTCGGCGTTGGCGCCGGTGGAGAAGATCACCGCGTCGTAGAAGCGACGCAGGTCCTCGAGGTCGATGTCGCTGCCGTAGTCGATATTGCCGAGCAGGCGGACCTGCGGCTTGTCGAGCACCTTGTGCAGCGCGGTGATGATGCCCTTGATGCGCGGGTGGTCGGGGGCGACACCGTAGCGAATCAGACCGAACGGGGCCGGCATGCGCTCGTAGAGGTCGATACTCGCCTCGACATCGGACTTCATCAGCGCGTCGGCGGCGTAGATTCCGGCCGGTCCGGCACCGACGATCGCGATGCGCAGTGGGCGGTCGCCCGCGCCGCTCTTCGTTCCAGCGTGTTCGGTCATTTCTACGCGCACCTTTTGGTCGAAAACTCTCGTCTTGTCAGCCGTCCTTCTTAGCTTAGGCTAAGTTGACGTACGGGCCGGGCACCTACCCGACTGCTCCGCCGATGCTGCCTCGTTGCCGCGCGGAGCTCTCCCGATCCGTGCACCGGATGTGGCCGGAGTTCTGGTGATTCTATCGGTGGCACACACCACCGCTATTCCCGGTATCCGCGCGAAAATGCGGGCGTGATCTTCGACACTTCGACCCGCCGAGGATGATGCGACGCATGAATGATCCGGCTACCTCGATCGATCAGCGCGACACCACGCGGTCGGCGAAGCCGTTCCTGATCGCCGCGGCCATCGCCGTGCTCGCGGTACTCGCCGTCGTGATCCTCGGAGTCACCCGCCCGGTTGAGAACAATCTCACAGATCCGGACCGCGTCGCCATCGCCGCGCGCAACTTCGCCACGGCGAGAAGCGATTCCGACGCCGACCGGCGCAAGACCACCGAATGCGCGGGCTTCGACGAGAAGAAGTCGCCGCTGGGCGCCGACTCGGCCGGCAAGAAGGCGGAGATCGCCGGAGTCGACGCGGTGCACATCGACGGCGACCACGCGACGGCCTCGGTGACCAGCCAGGTCGACGGCCGCAAGAGCGCGGCGAACTGGAATTTCAGCCGCGAGAACGGCACCTGGCTGGTGTGCGGCAACCCCTGAGCCGCCGCTGTCCATGTTTGACAATCGGGCCTGTGACCAGGCATTCTCGGTTCAGGTCATGAGTACCAGCGCCAAGCCCCGGCTCGCTGGTCGGCAACCCTCCTCCGCGGTGGGGTGCTCCGGGTGACGACCTGGCCGCGGTCCGACCGGACCCGGCAAGTGCGGATTCCGTAGGAGGTTCGACACATGAGCTACGCCGGTGACATCACGCCTGGGCAGGCGTGGGAGATGTTGCGCGACAATTCGGATGCGGTCCTGGTGGATGTGCGCACCGAGGCCGAATGGCGATTCGTCGGAGTGCCCGACACCACCTCGATCGAGCGGCCGACCGCCCTCATCGAATGGGTCGACGGCACCGGCGCGCCCAATCCCGTGTTCGTGGAGCAGTTGAAGCAGGTGCTGGCCGATCGCCCGGGCGACAGCGATGCCCCGGTGATCTTCCTGTGCCGGTCCGGACAGCGTTCGATCGGCGCGGCGACGGCGGCGACGGCGGCCGGCTTCGCGCCCTCCTACAACGTGCTCGAGGGTTTCGAGGGCCCGCTGGATGCCGAGGGGCATCGCGGCGGCGCCGGTTGGCGCGCGCTCGGCCTGCCGTGGCGGCAGTCGTGAGTGGATCTGTTGTGCGGCAATTCTTTTCGTGGAGGCAGTCATGATCACCGGCGGTGCATTCGATCGGCCGCTGCCCGAGGGCGTGGGACCGGCGACCCTGGGTGTGCGCGGCGGCCTGCGGCGCTCCGGGTTCGAGGAGACATCCGAGGCGCTGTATCTGTCGTCCGGATTCGTCTACGAGAGCGCCGAGGCGGCCGAGGCGGCCTTCACCGGCGATATCGAGCATTTCGTCTATTCGCGCTACGGCAATCCGACGGTCGCGATGTTCGAGGAGCGGATGCGGCTGCTCGAGGGCGCCGAGGCGTGCTTCGCCACCGCCAGCGGCATGTCCGCGGTGTTCACCGCACTGGCCGCGCTGCTCGGGCAGGGTGATCGGCTGGTGGCCGCGCGCAGCCTGTTCGGTTCCTGTTTCGTGGTGTGCAACGAGATTCTGCCGCGCTGGGGCGTGGAGACCGTCTTCGTCGACGGTGAGGATCTCGGCCAGTGGGAGCAGGCGCTCTCGCGGCCGACGGCCGCGGTGTTCTTCGAGACCCCGTCGAATCCGATGCAGACCCTCGTCGACGTGCGGCGGGTGAGCGAGCTGGCCCACGCCGCCGGCGCGAAGGTCGTGCTGGACAACGTCTTCGCGACGCCGCTGCTGCAGCGCAGCCTCGACCTCGGCGCCGATGTGGTGGTTTACTCGGGCACCAAGCACATCGACGGGCAGGGTCGCGTGCTCGGCGGTGCGATCCTCGGCACGAGCGACTACATCAACGGGCCGGTCAAGAATCTGATGCGCCACACCGGGCCGGCGCTGAGCCCGTTCAACGCCTGGACCCTGTTGAAGGGGCTCGAGACGATGCCGCTGCGGGTGCGGCAGTCGACGCAGTCCGCGCTGGCCGTCGCCGAGTTCCTGGAACGGCATCCGGGCGTGGCCTGGACGAAGTACCCGTTCCTCACCTCACATCCGCAGCACGAGCTGGCGACCTCGCAGATGTCCGGCGGCGGCACCGTGGTGACCTTCGAACTCGCGGCGGGCGCCGACGAGGGCAAGAAGCGGGCCTTCGAGGTGCTGAACCGGCTACGCATCGTCGATATCTCCAACAACCTCGGCGACGCCAAGTCCCTGATCACGCATCCGGCGACCACCACGCACCGCGCGATGGGGCCCGAAGGCCGTGCGGCCGTGGGGCTCACCGACGGGGTGCTGCGCATTTCGATCGGTCTCGAGGATGTGGAGGATCTGCTCGGTGATCTGGAGCAGGCGCTGAGCTGACCGTCGAAGCATTGACAGTATGCTGTCAACTATGACAGCATACTGTCATGACTCATACGGTTCATGTAGCGGTGTACGACACGTTCGCGGATTGGGAGCCGAGCTTCGTCACGGCCGGCATCAATCGCCCGCTGATGCAGCGCGAGCCGGGAAGCTGGCAGATTCGCACGGTCGGCGCCACCTCCACGCCGGTCACGTCGATGGGCGGGCTGCGCGTGGTTCCCGATCTCACCCTCGACCAGCTCTCCCCGGCCGACAGCGCGATGCTGATCCTGCCCGGCGCCGACACCTGGGAAGACGGGCAACTGGCGCCGTTCGCCCGGGCGGCAGAGGACTTCCTGACGGCCGGCGTGCCGGTGGCGGCGATCTGCGGCGCGACCTATGGCCTGGCGAAACAGGGCCTGCTCGATGCTCGTCCGCACACCGGCAATGCGGCGGACAATCTCGCCTCGACCGGATATGCGGGAGCGGGACACTATGTGGACGAACCGGCGGTGACCGATGGCGATCTGATCACCGCGAGCGGCATCGCGCCGATCGAGTTCGCACGCCATATCTTCGCGCGGCTGGATCTGTTCGCGCCGGCCGTGCTGGATGCGTGGTATCGGCTCTACGCGGACCGGGATCCGAGCGGGTTCTTCGCCCTGCAGGCCGCGGCGGGCGAGCCGGCATGAGCCGCGGTGACGCCGAACTGTTCTCCGCGGCGGCGATCACGACCTTCAAGTTGAACGGTCAATTCCTCACGATCGCAGAGGAATTGGCGAAACCGGCGGAGATCACGGCGGCCTGGTGGCAGGTGCTGGGGGCCGTGCTGCACGAACCGCTGCCCGTCTCCGGGATCGCGCGGGAGATGGGTATCACCCGCCAGAGTGTGCAGCGCATCGCAGACCTGCTGGTGGGCAAGGGATTAGCCGAATACCGGCCCAATCCGTCGCATCGCCGCGCGAAGCTGGTGGCGATCACGGACGCGGGCTCCGCCGCGATCCGCCGGATCACTCCGAACCATGCCGTCATGGCGAAACAGCTTGCGCGACAACTGGGTCCGCAGCGCTTCGCCGAAGTGGTGGACGCGCTGGGCGAGCTGTCGGCCGCGCTGGAAGCGCTGGAATCCGGGGATCGCGGTACACGTCCGGACTGAGGGACGCGGAAATGACCGTGCCGGCGCGGACGGTGCGCCGGCCGGACGTTTCCGCTCAGACCGCGAACGGATTCTCGGTGCGGCTCACCAGATCGGCCACCGAATCGATCACCAGCGTCGGCCGGTAGGGGAACTGTTCGACCGACGCCCGCGTGGAGATCCCCGAGGTCACCAGTACCGTGCGCATGCCCGCTTCGAGTCCGGCGATCACGTCGGTGTCCATCCGGTCGCCGATCATCACCGCCGACTGTGAATGCGCGCCGATCTGCCGCAGCGCCGAGCGCATCATCAGCGGATTCGGTTTCCCGACGTAGTAGGGGTCGCGTCCGGTGGCCCGGGTGATCAGCGCGGCCACCGAACCGGTCGCGGGCAGCACTCCTTCGCGGGAGGGCCCGGTCGGGTCGGGATTGGTGGCGATGAACCGGGCACCCCGCTCGACCAGCCGGATCGCGGTGGTGATCGCCTCGAACGAATAGGTCCGCGTCTCACCGAGGACGACGTAATCCGGATCGCTGTCGGTGAGTACATAACCGATCTCGTGCAGGGCGGTCGTCAACCCCGATTCGCCCACCACGTACGCCGTCCCGCCGGGACGCTGCTCGTTCAGGAAGGTGGCCGTCGCGGTCGCCGAGGTCCAGATCGAGGATGCCGGGATATCGAGCCCGATCCGGCGCAGGCGGGCCTGGAGATCGCGCGGGGTGCGGATGGAATTGTTGGTCAGGACCAGATACGGAATCTCACGCTCGGTCAGCTCCGTCAGGAACGCATCGGCGCCGGGAATGAGGTGGTCCTCGTGCACCAGCACGCCGTCCATATCGGTCAGGTAGGACAGAATCGGTTCACTGTCGGCAGTCACGTGCCAATTGTGGGCTATCGCCGGTGGTGATGTGACGTTCCGGTAGGTGCCTACGCGCGGCGGGCGCGGGATCCGCTCTGGTTATGGTCGAATGCGACCGCAGCTTGCCGCGCTGTGGAATGCCGGGACAGGAATTCGGGACACCCGTCCGGCGCTGCACTCGGTCGACGCGGTCGTCTCCCGCCCGGGAGACGGCCCAAGCACGCACGTGACGGCGAACAGGAGTGGCGCAGTGAGTG
>NZ_BDAV01000022.1 GCF_001612635.1 Nocardia africana NBRC 100379
CCACTGTGGGCGAACACCTTTCAGTTGAGGTTGATGCAGGCAGCGCGCGTTCGCCGCATGGTCTCACGCGGCGACGTTCGGCACGCGCCCTGAATTACGCGGAGATTTCCCTGCGGTCCCCGCTCCACAGGGTGTGGTACTTGCCGTCGGCGTCGACACGCTCGTAGGTGTGGGCGCCGAAGAAGTCCCGCTGCGCCTGCGTCAGAGCCGCCGGCAGGCGCTCGGCGCGCAGGGCGTCGTAGTAGGACAGCGAGGACGCGAAGGCCGGCACCGGGATCCCCAGCTGGACCGCGGTGGAGACGACGCGACGCCAGCTGTCCACGGCCTGCTCGATCGCCTCGCGGAAGTAGGGGGCCAGGATCAGGCTGGGCAGCTCCGGATTCTCCTCGTAGGCGTCCTTGATGCGGTTGAGGAAGCGGGCCCGGATGATGCAGCCCCCGCGCCAGATGGTGGCCAGGTCACCGGGGCGCAGGTTCCAGTCGTATTCGGCGCTGCCGGCCGCGATCTGATCGAAGCCCTGCGCGTAGGCGACGATCTTGGACGCGTACAGAGCCCTGCGGATATCCTCGGTGAATTGTGCTGCGTCGGTGGGCTTTTCGGCGAGCGTTCCCGAGGCCAGGCCCTGTGCCGCCTTGCGTTGGTCACGGGATCCGGACAGGGCGCGGGCGAAGACGGCCTCGGCGATCCCGGTGACGGGGACGCCGAGATCGAGCGCGGACTTGACCGTCCATCGGCCGGTGCCCTTCTGCTCGGCGGCATCCACGATGACATCGACGAGCGGCTTGCCGGTGGTGGCGTCGACCTGCTGGAGCACCTGCGCGGTGATTTCGACCAGGTAGCTCTCGAGGTCACCGGAGTTCCATTCGGTGAACACCCCGGCGACGCGGGCCGCGTCGAAACCGAGGGCATCGCGCAGCAGGTGGTAGGCCTCGCCGATGAGCTGCATATCGGCGTACTCGATGCCGTTGTGCACCATCTTCACGAAGTGACCGGAGCCGTCGGGGCCGATGTGAGTGCAGCACGGAACGCCGTCGACCTTCGCCGAAATCGACTCCAGCAACGGGCCCAGCGACTCGTAGGACTCCGTCGGCCCGCCCGGCATGATCGCCGGACCGTTCAGCGCGCCCTCCTCACCACCGGAGATGCCCGCCCCCACGAAGTTCAGTCCCCGCGCCTTCATCGCCGCCTCGCGGCGGATGGTGTCGGTGTAGAGGGCGTTGCCACCGTCGATGATGATGTCGCCGGGCTCCATGACGGCGGCCAGTTCCTCGATCACCGCGTCGGTGGCCTCGCCCGCCTTGACCATGATCAGCACCCGCCGGGGCTTCTCCAACGCGCCGACGAATTCCTCGATGGTCTCGGTGCGGACGAACTCACCCTCGTCCCCGTGAGCGTCGAGCAGCGCATCGGTCTTGGCGACGCTGCGGTTGTGCAGGGCCACGGTGTAGCCGTGCCGGGCGAAGTTGCGGGCGATGTTGCTGCCCATCACGGCAAGGCCGGTCACACCGATCTGAGCGATTGCAGAGGAGGAAGTCATATTTCAGATCATTTCATCAGTAGTAGCGGTGGCAGTGTCGGCCCCACCCGCGTGACGGACGCGTCGGTAGCGCATCATCAGCGCGTTCGTGGAGCTGTCCCAGCCGGGCGCACGCTCGGATTCGAGATCGTCATGGATACCGGTCGCGAGCTTCTTGCCGAGTTCGACACCCCACTGGTCGAACGAGTTCACTCCCCAGATCCAGCCCTGCACGAACACCTTGTGCTCGTACAACGCGATCAACTGCCCCAGCGTATAGGGACTCAGACGCGGCAGCAGGATCGTGTTGCTCGGCCGACCGCCCGGGAACCAACGATGCGGCGGCCGCTCACCCGAGCTCTCGAGATCCCCGAACGCCAGCGCCCGGGTCTGGGCGAACAGATTCGCCATCAGCAGGTCGTGATGGTCCCGATGGGTATGGGCGGGCTCGAGCACACCGATGAAGTCGCTCGGCACCACAGTCGTTCCCTGATGCAGCATCTGAAAGAACGCGTGCTGCCCGTTGGTGCCCGGCGCGCCCCACAGAACCGGCGCGGTATCGACACCGGCCGGACGTCCGTGCCGGTCGACGGATTTGCCGTTGCTCTCCATGTCGAGCTGCTGCAGATATGCCGGCAGCAACGCCAGCCGCTGATCGTAGGGCAGCACCGCGAAAGCCTGTGCGCCGCAGAAGTTTCGGTGCCAGATACCCAACAGGCCCAGCAGCACCGGCAGGTTCTCCTCGAACGGGGCCGTGCGGAAGTGCTGATCTACGCTGTGGGCTCCGGCCAGGAGTTCCCGGAATTGTCCGGGGCCGATGGCGATCATGAGCGACAGACCGATCGCCGACGGCAGCGAATACCGCCCGCCGACCCAGTCCCAGAACTCGAACATATTGGCCGGATCGATCCCGAAGGCAGCCACCTCGTCGGCATTGGTCGACACCGCGACGAAGTGCTTTCCCACCGCTTCGGCGCCGAGGCGATCCACCAGCCACCGGCGGGCGGTGCGGGCGTTGGTCAACGTCTCGATCGTGGTGAACGTCTTCGACGAGACGACGAACAAGGTCGTCTCGGCGTCCAGCTCATCCAGGACCCGGTCGATGTCGTGACCGTCGACGTTCGACACGAACCGCGCCTCGAGCCCGGGCTGCGCGAATTCGCGCAACGCGTGGCAGGCCATCGCGGGCCCCAGATCGGAACCGCCGATACCGATGTTGACCACCGTGCGCACACGGCGACCGGTCGCGCCACACCACCGCCCCGACCGGATCGCCTCGGCGAGATCACTCATCCGATCCAGCACCTCGTGCACCGGACCGACGACATCGGCACCGTCCAGCAGAACGGATTCCGCTGCGGGCGTTCGCAACACGGTGTGCAGTACCGCCCGATCCTCGGTCGTGTTGATCCGCGCGCCACCGAACATCGCCTCGATGCCCGCCGCCAGGCCACGATCGCGAGCCAGACGCATCAGCAGGCCCATGGTGCGGTCGGTGACCAGGTTCTTCGAATAGTCGAGCACCACGCCGTCGTGTTCGGCGGACAACTCGGTTCCGCGCCGGGGATCGCGATCGAACAGCTCCCTCATCGAGGTCGCGGCCAACTCCGCACGGTGAGTTGCCAATTCGTGCCACACCGGCAAGGCGGACGGGCTCGCCGGCATCTCCTCGTCGGTCGAGCGCTTCAGTGTGAGGTTCATCGATCCCTCGAACTCGGTTCGCGCGAAATCGCGCATTTGATGCTCGGAATCATGCACATGCATGCGCGAACAAGTCAACACCATGCTTGACTACGATGCAGAAACCGCACGACACTTCGCCGATGCACCGACCAGAAGTTCCGGGAGGCACCGTTGCTCGCGAGCACCCGACGGCGCGAAATCATGCACCGGCTGGTCACCGACGGCTATGTCGAGGCCAAGACGCTCGCCGACGAGCTCGGCGTCGACGCGTCGACGATCCGCCGTGACCTCGACGCGCTCGAACGAGCCGGCCAGGCACAGCGCACCCACGGCGGCGCACGCCCGGCTCCCGGAGCCACCGCGAAGCTGCCCTACGCCATGAAAGAAGGCGAGCACCTCGATCAGAAGGCCGCGATCGGCATCGCGGCCGCCGCACGCGTGCGCGACGGCCAGACCGTCATCCTCGACAGCGGTTCCACGACCTACGAGATCGCGCGAGCCCTGCGGAACCACACGGATCTGACGGTGATCACCAACGATCTGCGCATCGCCAAATACATGGCCGAAACGCCGGGCGTGCGCCTGCTGGTCACCGGAGGCGAGCTGCTGGGTTCGGTTTTCACCCTCGTCGGCGAGCGCGCGATAGCCTTCCTGTCCGACTACACCGCCGACTGGGCCTTCCTCGGCGCCGACGCGGTCGATCTCGAGGCCGGCATCACCAACATGAACACCCTCGAAGTGCCCCTCAAGCGCGCCATGATCGCCGCCGCCGCACACGCCCTCGTCGTCGCCGACAGCTCGAAATTCGGCAGGCGGGCGCTCGCCAAAGTCGCCGGATTCGACGAAATCAGCGGAGCCATCACCGATTCCGGCCTGGACCCCGACCTCTCCCGCCGGTTCGGCGAGCTGGTCATCCGCGCCGAAGCCGCCCCGTCGCTTCCCTGATTCGCGAGCGGCAACCCGCTCGTACCCGAGTCACAGACGTGCGAGCTGATTCCGGAAGCTCTCCCGGAGAGCGGTTTCCGTGAACTGCGAACGGTCGCTGGGCTCTCGGGCCACCCGGCTCTCCCAGTGGAGACGAGCGTCGTTCTTGGAGATCCTCTTCGCGCCGTGACCGGGAAGGGCCCGGTATGCGCCGGGTTGCGGGATGGGGCGGTGCATGAACGCCCAGCCGCCGGTCCAATCGATGCGGACCTGCAGGCGCGCGCCGGGATAGAAGTCGAGCAGCCATCCCCGTCCGGTCAGCAGTGAACGCTCGAGGGACGGGACCTGCCGCGCGCGGCAGGTCGCCGCAATTTCGGGCGCGAGGCGATCGAGGGCACCGATCACGTCGTGCCATGCCACAGGCGCATCCGTCACCGACGCAGACGCGTTCGATTGCGGCTCTACCCTCGGTGTCTGCCGGCGAAGCCGCGGTCCGATCTCCACGGATGAACAGGCTCGCACGACTACCACATTCCTGCAACTGCGGCCTGCCCAGCGGTGAATCGAAAACATCTGCGCCCGAACAGATTCAGATTCGGTCGTCACTTCGGCCGTGACAGCGCCCACCTTCGCACATGCAAGCCGAGGTGAGATCGCCACGCGGACATCGAATCACGCCGAACGGCACAGTCCGAGGCGCGTCGCGTAGACGGCCGCGGCGGTCCGGTTGGCCGATCCGGTGCGGCGCAGGATCGCCTCCACGTGGGTGGCGACCGTCGACGCGCCGATCCGCAAGGTGCGGGCGATCTCGGTGTTGGCGGCACCGTGCGAAAGCAGTTCCAGGACCTCGAGTTCTCGCAGTGTCAGTCCCGCGGGCGGCGGCACGGGGCGGTGCCGCACGAGGGTGCCACCGCGCACCTCGTCCACGCGGACCTCGTACACCTGCCCGCCGTGGATCACCGTCACCGGCGCTGCAGGCCGGGCGCGACCGATCAGGGCGGCCAGGTCCGTGCGGGCGCCCGCGGTCAACGGGCGCGGTGTGCCGTCGTGATCGATGAGCAGGGCCTGCTCCCCCGCGCCGATCGCGATGGCGCCGCCGGCGGCCGGGCGCAGCGGGTCGATAGCGGCGGCGAGTGCGTCGGAGACCAGGGTCACCAGCGGCAGGGTGTGCTCGTCGAGCGGGGTGTAGGTGCTCAGGTTCAGCAAGCCGAGGTAGCGGCCGTGCGGCGAGTAGAGGCAGTGGCTGAGCCCGTCGCGGAAGCCGTTGCGCCGGATGATGTCGAAGACGACACCGCGCCGTCGCCGCCGGTCCACGTCGTGCAGCAGTACCGGGAGCCTGGTCTCGCGGAGTTCGTCGTACAGCTCCATATCCGGCATGGCGTCGTTGATCAGATCCAGCGTCGGGGTGCTGTAGCCGAAGTTGGTGTAGGTGGTGTGCTCGCCGGTCACCGGGTCCGGGATCGACAGCGCGGCATGGTCGTAGGCCACCACCCGGCGCAGCGCGAACAGCAGACGGGCGGCCTGCTGTTTGAGCGGTTCGCCGCCGGGTGATCCGGCCGCCGCGTCCCGGAGTTCGAGCGCGGCGGCGAGACGTGCACGTACCGCCGACTCGCTCATGCGGTCATGGTAGGTGCGCGGCTAGCGACTTATCCGCGATTCCGCCTCCGCAATTCTGCCGATACGCGCCGTGATGTTCGCTCCTACCCTTCGCCCATCTGCCCGCGAAGCACGAGGAGAAATCACATGGATGTCGCCGAATACGCCGCCCACGACGCCACCGGTCTGGCGGAGCTGATCCGCGACGGTCAGGTCAGCGCGGCCGAGGTGTGGACGGCCGCCGCGACCGCCCTGGACGCGGTCGAGCCCGAACTGGCCGCCGTGGCGGGCGAGCGCTTCGACAAGCCGCTCGACTACGACGAGTCCGGTCCGTTCGCCGGTGTGCCGTTCGCGCTCAAGGACCTCATCGCGCACGCGGGCGGCGTGCCGAGCCGCAGCGGCAGCAGGCTGTTCGGTGCGGGGGTGGCCTACCCGGAGGACACCCATCTGGTGGCGCGGTTCCGCCGCGCGGGCCTGGCGATCGGCGCGATCACCCGCAGCCCGGAGTTCGGGTTCAACGCGACCACCGAAGCCCTCGCCTACGGCGCACCGAGCCGCAACCCCTGGGCCACCGACCGCAGCCCCGGCGGTTCCAGCGGCGCCTCGGCGGCGCTGGTCGCCAGCGGCGCGCTGCCGATGGCGCACGCCAACGACGGCGGCGGCTCGATCCGCATCCCCGCCGCCGCATGCGGTGCGGTCGGCCTCAAGCCGAGCCGTGGGCGGACCACACCCGGCCCGGACTTCGCCGATCCGCTGCTGGGACTCGGTATCGAATTCGCCGTCACCCGCACCGTGCGCGACTGCGCGCGACTGCTCGACGCGGTGCACGGCGCCGAGCCCGGCGACCGCTACCTGCTGCCCGGTCCGGTGCGCAGCTACGCCGAGCACGCCGCCGCCGGATCCCGGCCGCTGCGGATCGCTCTCTCCGCCACCCCGATGGATGCCGCCCGCGTCGTCGACCCGGAGTGCGTGGCCGCGGTGAACCAGGTGGCCGAGCGGTTGGCGGAGATGGGGCACATCGTCGAGGAAGCCGCGCCCGAGCTCGATGTGGCGGCCTTCGACAAGGCCAACCTCGACGCGTGGTGCAGTTTCCTCGCCGACGCCGTGCTGGGGGCCTCGGCGCAGCTGGGCGTGGAGCCCGGCCGGGAGTACCTGGAGGCGACCACACTGGCGTGCGTCGAATACGGAAAGACGCTGTCCGCCTTCGACATCTACGCCGCCGACCGGGTGTTCAACCAGACGACCCGCGCGGTCGCGGGCTTCCTCACCCGCTACGACGTGCTGCTGACGCCCACGACCAGCGCGCCGCCGATCCCGCTGGGCCACCTCGACGCCGACGACGCCTCGCTGAGCGCCCGCGAGTGGTACGACCGGATCTTCGACTACGGCAGCTTCACCGCGCTGTTCAACGTCACCGGCATGCCCGCCATCTCCCTGCCGCTGGCCGAATCCGCCGCCGAGCTGCCGATCGGCATCCAGTTCGCCGGACGCCATGGCGACGAGGCCACGCTGCTGGCGCTGGCCGGGGATCTCGAGCGCGCCATGCCGTGGGCGGGCCGCCGTCCGGCCGTGCACGCGGGGCGGTAGCGACCACCGTGCGGGTCCGCGAGAGGTGCCGGACCCGCACGCCGGACCGATGGAGGCTTGTCGACATGATCGCGCGCGGCGCGGGGCCGTGTTTCGAGGCCGGGTCGGCTGCGGCAACGTGTGTGTTCTCGGCGGCCGGCCCGCTAACGACACCGCCTGGGACCGGGCCGCAAGAGTCGCCGGATGGGTCAGCCACGGTTCAGGAGTCCGGACAGCAGGCCGCGCTTGTGTTCCGGCGCGATCCATTGCGCGATGGCAGCGACGGCCGCCGCGTCGACATGGTTCGGCCGCTCGACATCCGACGGCACCGACCGTCCGGTACCCGGAAAGAACATGTGGTCGTCGGCGTCGAGGACCCGGATAGTGACATCGGCGCGACCCGCCAGGCCCTGCTCCCACTTGGGCAGATCGTCGGCGACGGTCACCTGATAGTCGCGCCCGCCCTGCAGGATCAAGATCGGCTTGTTCAGCGCCGCGGCCGTCGCGACCTGGTCGTAGGCGCGCATATCCAGCCAGTACGACGCCGGCATTCCGAACAACAACGCGGCCGCGGGTGTCTCCGGCGAGAGCGCGGGGCTCTCGGTCATCGCCACCGCTCGAGACACCGCCGCCACCTGCGCACTGGAGTCCCGCCGCGGGTCCAGACCGGCGACGTAGTCGGTAACGCGAAGTGCGGCACGCGTCATCGGAACGGTGTCGCCGGCGAGGATGACGACTCCCGCGACGCCCGGCTCGGCCGCCGCGATCCGCGGAGCGGCCTTGCCGCCGCCGCTGTGCCCGGCGACATACACCCGCTCCGGGTCGATCTCCGGCTCCTGCCGCAACAACCGCACCGCGGCCGTCGCCGAAGGCAGGTACTCCTCGACCATGGTGAAGCCGTGTTCGTGATTCACCTCGGGATGCACGTGGTTGACCTTGTCGAATCGCAAGACCGCGATTCCCCGGCTCGCCAATCCCCACGCGAGATCTTTGAACGGCTTGTTCGGCCCGGTCGTGACATCCCGATCCATCGCACCGGAGGACACGAGCACCACCGCCGGTTTCCTCCCGCGCCCCTTCGGCATGGTCAGGGTCCCTGGCAGGGTGTACGCCCCGGCCTCCAGGCTCACCTCGCGTTCGGTGAAGCGGCGCGGGGAGGCATAACGCGGCGGTGTCCACGCCGATTCCTCCGCCGGCGCGAGCCGGAAGCCCTGCAGTAGACCACTCGAGTCGACGACCATTCGAACCACCAGTCCGCCGGCGCTGCCGGTGACCGGCACCTTGGCCCGCACCATTCCCTCGTCGGCCGGCTCGAGAACGGTCTGCCCGACCGCCCGGACCCCGCCGATCTTGGCAGTCTCCGCGGTCCACGCGACGCGAACGGTATCGGCGGATACCGCCGCCGCCAACGCGGAACCGAACAGTGACGCGAGCTCGTCGAATCGGTCTTCTCGCAACAACTCCAGCACAGCCGTCGCAACTTGGGTCGGATCGGTCACTGTCGCCATCGCCCTCTACCGTTCTCTAATTTTGCGATTGTTATCGTTTGGTGAGAACGGTAGCAGCCTGTGCGATCATTGACCAGTGGAAACTCTCGAGGTCCTGGCCCACCCCGCCCGAATCCGGATCATCCACGCACTGCGTGGCGACCGCACGCTGACCACCACCGACCTCTGCCGCGTGCTGCCCGACCTGTCGAAAGCGTCGGTGTACCGGCACGTCGACGCTCTCGTCGGCGCCGGAGTCCTCGAGGTCGCCGACGAACGGCGGGTCCGCGGCGCGGTCGAGCGCCACTACCGCCTGCGCCCCGAACGCGCCGTCATCGACGGTGACACCGCCGCAGCCGCGACCATCGACGATCACCGCCGCGTCTTCGCCACCGCCATGACCGTCTTGATCGCCGAATTCAACGCCTACTTGTCCCGCGACGACGCCGATCCGGCACACGACCCCGTCGGCTACCGCCAACACGCCCTCTGGCTCGATCCCGCCGAACTCGAGACCCTCATCGGCGACCTGCGCGAGGCTTTGCTCCCCCACATGGCCAACGAGCCCACCCCGGAACGCTCCCGCTACCTGATCAGCCCCATCCTCTTCCCCGCGGCAGAAGGCCCTTCCGAATGGTGAAGACCAGGTAACCCGGGGAACCGGCTCACGCTCCGATATCGGCGGTGGCGCGGAAATCGCTGGGGCGGATGCCGCGATGGCGCTTGAACGCCGCGCTGAAACCGAAAGCGTCCGCATAGCCGACGGCCTTCGCTACCTGCGCCACGGTGAGACTTCGGTCGGCCAGTAGTTCGTCCGCCTCATCCATGCGGCATTCGGTGAGATACGCCATCGGCGACTGGCCCATGACCTCGGAAAACCGTCGCGCGAACAGCGCCCGCGAGACCCCGGCCTCGGCAGCCAGAGTCGCGACCGTCCAACCGGCGGCCGGCTTTCCGTGCATGGCCTCCAACGCTGGGCCCACGACCGGATCGGCCGGCCCGCGATACCACCCCGGCGCGGCCGCGTCCAGCCCGTCGAACCAGTCACGCAGTGTGCACACCAGGGCCCAGTCGAGTAGCCGGTCCATCATCGCTTGCGCTCCGGCCGGACGCCGGGCCGCGTCCGCGGCCATCGACTCCATCCACGCGCACACCTCCACGTCATCGTTGACGACCAGGACCGGGGGCACCGCTCGCAGCAGCCGTTCGTGGCGACGGCCGGACGCCCGGTAGGCGCCGACGATCAGAGCGGTCTCGTCGGCGGGGTCCGCGTCCCAGCGAACGCCGTCCAGTTCGGGATCGCATTTCGCGTCCGGCGCGAAGCAGGCGACCTCGTATTCCTCGTGCGGCAGGGCGGCGTTATCACCAGTGTCGACGAGGACGAACGTTTCCGGGCCGCGCACGACGGCGGTGTCCCCCACCGTGATTCGACGTTCGGGACCGTCCGGCAGCAGCAGTGTGCCCCCACCCCGCAGCACGGTGACCATCGTCAACGGCGCCTGGTCGGCGAACCGGATGCGCCACGGCGCTTCCAGCACCGCGGTGGTGAGCACGGCTCCCTCGGCACGAATACCGCCCAGCAGTTTGCTCAGTGGGTCCACCCGATCGAGCGTAGACGAACTCCTATCGAATATGGACTTCTACCCATAGATCGTCCATGGGCCTGGGTGTGGAATTGATCCCGGAACGCACAACCGAGCGTCGAACACCCCACATTCAGGAGACCCCGTGCAGCACGACCCGACCGTGGACACCGAGACCGCCCGCACCGCACTGGTCGTCGTCGCCCACCCCCGGCCCGAGTCGCTGACCGCCCATATCGCCGACCTGGCGACCCGACGGCTCACCGCCGCCGGTTACCGAATCGACCTGCTGGACCTGCACGCCGAGAACTTCGATCCCCGGATGACCCCCGCCGACCTCCCGGAGTGGGGCAACCGCGAGAAGCCCTACTCACCCGAAGTCGAGGACCATATGCGACGCATCCTCGCCGCCGATGTGATCGTCGCGGTGTTCCCGGTGTACTGGATGCAGGTTCCGGCGATTCTCAAGGGCTGGATCGATCGGGTATGGAACTACGGATTCGCTTACGGTCGAAGCACACCGCGACTCGCAGGCAAGCGGATGCTGTGGCTGGGCCTGGCGGGCGTAGCAGACGACGACGCGGTCGTCGAACCCATGCAGGAGGCGCTCAGCACGCAACTCGACGACGGTATCGCCTACTACTGCGGCCTCACCCAGTCGTCGGTGGGGCTGTTGCCGGGCGCGGAGGAAAAGCGACAGCGCCTGGATGCCGCGGGAAATCTGCTGCTCGACGATGCGCTCACCGGTGCGGTTCGCGAGGCCCACTATGCCGGTTTCGAAGACCGGGCGCTGAGGTTCGTCGACGATTTCCTCGCCGCCGACCAGGTCCCGGCCTGACCACCGAAGGCGACCCGAGGCCCGGCCTTCTCCGGTTTCGGAGACGGTCGATGCGGCAGGCGACCGCACACGTCATGACCGACGTCACTCCGAGCGGTGGACCGCGATCCTCGTTACATCCCTGGTCCGATGCTTTTCGCCCGCGATACCGTGTTATCGAATAACAACTGTTAGTCACTAACAGTTTCGATGACCTCCTTCGATGAGACGAATACGGATTGGAGTGTGTGATGGCGGCGTGGTTGTACCGGCTCGGCCGGTTCTCGTTTCGTCACAAGTGGTGGGTGATCGCCACCTGGGTGATCGCCGCGGTGACGGTGGCCGGGCTGGTGGGGGCGCTGAATCCGAAGTTCGCGAAGGATTTCGATCTGCCCGGCACGGATTCGGGCACGGCGACCAACCAGGTGGAGAAGTACTTCCCCCAGGTCATGGAGCAGCAGAAGCATGCATCGACCAGCATCCTGGTCGCCGCCGACGACGGGATCGCCAACCACACGGCCCAGATCGATGCGCTGGTGGCCGATTTGAAGACGCTCCCGAAGGTGTCGGATCCGCAGACGGTGGTCGATCCGGTGCTCGCGGCCCAGGTCGATCCGGCGATCGCCGCATCGGTGCTGGGCGACAACGGCAAGGTCGGATTGATCCAGGTGCGCCAGAACATCGAGATCATGGACCTGAAGGCGGATCAGAAACACCAGCTGCAGGACATCCTGGCCAAGCACAACGGGCACGGATTGCAGGTGGAGGCGACCGGCTCGCTGATGCAGGTCATGGAGACCGGCGGCAAGGCCGAAATGATCGGCTTCGCCATCGCTTTCGTGGTGATGATCGTCGCCTTCGGCGCGCTGGTAGCCGCCTTCATCCCGCTCGTGACCGGGTTGGTCGGAGTGTTGATCACGATCCTGCTCGTCACCCTGAGCGCGAAATTCCTGAGCGTCAACGAGACCGCGACCGGCATCGTGACCATGCTCGGCATCGCCGTCTCGATCGACTACGCACTGTTCATCGTCTCTCGCTACCGCAGTGAGGTGAAACGCGGCGGCACACGCGCGGAGGCCGCCGGACGCGCGGTCGGCACCGCGGGTTCGGCGGTGGTGTTCGCCGGACTGACCGTGATCATCGCCGTGGTGGCGTTGATGGTGATCGGGATCCCGCTGATCACCCAGATGGGCGCCGGCGCGGCCGTGGCGGTCGCGATCGCGGTCCTCGCCGCGCTGACGCTGATTCCGGCGCTGCTCGGCGCGGTCGGACGGTTCGCGTTCGCCCCGCGCATCCCGTGGATCAGGCACGCCGAGCAGTCCGAGACCGCCGACACCAACGGCGTGCGGTTCGGCCGGACGGTGGTGCGCCGGCCGCTGCCGTTCATCGTCGCCGGACTGGCCGTGCTGGTGCTCGCCGCGCTGCCGATGAGCAAACTCGAACTCGGCCTGTCGATGTCGAGCCCGGACGAAGCACGCGCGATGACGTTGCTGCAGCGCGGATTCGGCAAGGGCGTCAACGGCCCGCTGCTGGCCGTGGTTCACACCGACCACGGAGACGTGAGTGCAGCCGCCGAGGCCACCGTCACACACATCAAAACGCTCCCGGACGTAGCAAACGCCGACACGTTGACCTGGATGGGCAACGGCACCCAGCAACCGAATACCGGCGCGGACACCGCGTTGATCATGGTCACGCCCAACAGCGGCCCGGCCGAACAGGCTACCCATGACCTGATGGAACGGATCCGCGACTACGCACCCACCGCGGCTCACGGCGGTGCGGAACTACACGTCGGCGGGCAGACGGCGATCATGTCGGATCTGTCGGCCAAACTCGACAAGGCACTGCTCCCCTACCTGATCGTCGTGGTCGGCCTGGCGTTCCTGATCATGATCGCGGTGTTCCGGTCGATCTGGGTTCCGCTGATCGGCACCGTCGGATTCGTGTTCTCGGTACTGGCCACCTTCGGTGTCACCGTCGCGATCTTCCAGGAAGGCGCGCTCGGCCTGATCGACAACACCCAGCCGATCCTGTCGTTCCTGCCGATCTTCCTCATCGGCGTGGTATTCGGACTCGCGATGGACTACCAGGTATTCCTGGTGACCCGGATGCGCGAGGAATACATCCACGGCATGAGCGCCACCGACGCCATCATCGCCGGCTACCGGCACGGGGCCCGCGTGGTGACCTCGGCCGCGGTCATCATGATCAGCGTCTTCGCGGCATTCATGCTCGCCCCCGACACCACCTCGAAGATGCTCGGCTTCGCGCTGGCGATCGCAGTGTTCTTCGACGCCTTCATCATTCGCATGATCGTCGTGCCGGCGGTGATCGCACTGCTCGGCGACCGTGCCTGGGGCCTGCCGCGATGGCTCGATAGGCTCGTGCCCAACTTCGACATCGAAGGCGGCGCCGTGCGCAACCGGGGCATCGACGTCGAGGCGGAGGCCACCCCCGCTGCCGAAGCCGTCGGCGCGAGGAGCTGACGAAGGCATCGAACGAAGGAGCCGGAATGACGTCGACGACCGCCCCGGGTGAGAGCCCGGGGCGGCGGGTCGGTCTACGCGAAAAGCACAAGATCCGGACCCGCAACGCCATCCGCGAGGCCGCGATGCGACTGTTCGCCGAACAGGGCTACACACCCACCACCGTCGAACAGATCGCCAAGGAGGCCGACGTCTCCCACACCACCTTCTTCCGCTACTTCACCTCGAAAGAACAGGTCGTCATCAGCGACGACCTGGCCGCCGAACGCGAGGCCGCGATCGCCGCCCTCCCTCCTGGGCTCAGCCACTTCGATCTGCTGCGGGCGCTGCTGCGCGAACTGTTCCGGATCAGCAGTTCCGATCCGTGGGCCTCCGACCCCGCACGGCTGCGGCTGATCCGGGCAGAACCCGTGCTGTTGACCGCCTTTCAGGTCGAATCCGACCGCGCCCTCTTCGGCGGCGTCGCCTTCTTCGCCGACTATCTCGGACTCGAACCGGATAATCCGCGTCTGCGCGTCTTCGTCGCCGCATCCCGCGGCGTCCTGATGCACCTCGCCGACGACATCGCCGATCCGAAGGACCCACAGGCCTTGGCCACATTGCTCGACGCCGTCGACCTCCTCGAGCAGGGGCTGCCGCTGTAGCGGTCCAGGTCTCACGGTCCGCACACCGCCCGGCCGCGGTGCTTGCGATGCCGAACCAGCCGTTGACGAAGTGCGGAGAAGTCTCACGGAGCCACATCTAGGTCAATAGATCGGTCTATTAGGCTTGGTCGGTCCGAGACTCCGACCCGTCGGCTGGGAATACGACCCGAAGGAAATCATGAACACGATCCCCGATACCCATCGCGACCTCATCGACAGCCCGCACACCGCGACGCTGAGCACCGTCGGCGCCGAGGGCACCCCTCAGGTCACCGCGCTGTGGTACCTCGCGGAAGAGAATTCGATCGCCATCTCGGTGCCGGCCGATCGCCAGAAGTACAAGAACGTGGTCGCGCACCCGAAGGCAACCCTGTTCATCATCGACCCCGCAAACCCGTTCCGCACCCTGGAGATTCGCGCGACGACAACCACCGAGCCCGATCCCGGCCTGGCCGTGTTCGAACGGGTCGTGCGCCACTACGGCCACGATCCCGACACCTTTCCCGCCGCCGGCGGCGACCGTGTCGTCCTGCGGCTCGTCCCGACCCGCGTGGTGGCCCAAGGCTGAAGGGCTGCGGCAACCGGAAAGCCCGGCATAGTAGATCGCTCTATAGCCACCCGCGCTTCCGTCGCCTACTATCCGACTATGCTCCTCGTCGACAAAGCCGACTCCGTCCTGACGCTGACCCTCGATCGACCCGAAGCGCGAAACGCGTTGTCGCCGCAGTTGATCAGGGAGCTGCAAGCGCAGATCGCCGCGGCCGACTCCGATCCCGACGTCTCCGTGGTCATCCTGACCGGCGCCGACCCTGCCTTCTGCGCCGGAGTCGACTTGCGCGTGATCGGTGCCGAAGGTGGCTGGGACAACATGGGTGGGGGCGGCGGCGCGGGTGACGCTCCGGCCGGAGACCCGTGGACGCCGATCGGTAAGCCGATCATCGGTGCGATCAACGGCGCCACGGTGACCGGCGGCCTCGAGCTCGCCTTGGCCTGCGACATACTCGTCGCCTCGGACAGGGCCCGCTTCGCCGACACCCACGCACGTGTCGGCGTCATGCCACTGTGGGGGCTGACCGTCCGGCTGCCGGAAGCCGTCGGTTTCGGGTTCGCGCGCCGAATGAGTTTGTCCGGCAACTTCATCGATGCCCACACCGCGCTCGCGCACGGACTGGTCACCGAAGTCGTACCGCACGACGAGCTACTTCCGGCGGCGCGGCGGCTCGCCCTCGATATCGCGTCCAACAACCAGGCCGCGGTCGCCACGCTCCTCGGCTCCTACCGGCGCATCCAGAACCATGTGTCGGCGCCGCAGGCCGCGATCGAGGCCGCGACCGGAGCGGCCTGGCTGGCCGGCGACGCGGCCGCCGGTGTCGCCACGGACGCACAGGCAGTGATCGAGCGCGGGCGGGCACAACTGCGCTGATCGCGTCGGCCGGGCTGCCGCAGCACCGCCGAGGTGTTGCGGCAGCCGATCGGAAGCGGGTCAGCTCGACATTCGTTCACCCCGAGCATCCGGCACCCCGAGCATCGGGCATCAGCGCCACCGGATTCGGCGAACAGGTGTCAGTCCAGCAGATCGTCGATCTCGGCCTCGATCTGCTCGGGCGTCACCATCGACTCGAAGCGGCGAACAACCGTGCCGTCGCGGCCGACGAGGAATTTGGTGAAGTTCCACTTCACCTCATCGGCGCCGAGCGACTCCGGACGGGTGGCCTTGATGTGGTCGTACAAAGGACCCGCGGCGGGCCCGAAGCCACCCGGCGCCTCCGCACGCAAGTAGGTGAACAGTGGGTCCGCGTTCGGGCCGTTGACCTCGATCTTGCCGAAGACCGGAAAGGTGACACCGTAGTTCGCCGAACAGAATTCCTGAATCTCGGCGTCGGAACCGGGCTCTTGATCGCCGAATTGGTTGCACGGAAAACCGAGAATTTCCAGTCCTCGATCCCGGCCCTTCTGGTACAGCGCCTCGAGACCTTCGTACTGGGGCGTGAAACCGCATTTGCTGGCCACGTTGACAACGAGCACCACCCGGCCCGCGTAGGTGCCCAGGGAGCGACGTCCACCGTCGGCCGTAGTGACGGAAAATTCGTGAATTGTCATGGCGCCGAGCGTATTTCACGTCGAATGGTTCCGCAAGTGAACGCATTCCAAATCTGTACGACGACCGATATTTCCCTCACAATGCCGACTCGTCGAGATCCATGATGTGCGGATCCATTTCGGCGACGACCCTGCGTACCACACCGATTTCGGGAAGCACATTTCTGGCGAAAAACGACGCGGCAGCGATTTTTCCCTCGTAGAACGGCGTACTACCCCGGGCATCGATCGCGGCGAGCGCGATGTCGGCTTGGCGCAGCAGCAGCCAGCCGATCAGCACATCGCCGACGGCCAGAAGGAACCGCACCGAGACCAGCCCGATGCGGTAGAGCTGTGCCGGATCCCGCTGCGCGGCGGAAAGATAGCCGTTCAGAGTCGCGACCATCGCCTCGACGTCCTCGAGAGCGACACCCAGTAAAGTGCGCTCGACTGTCAAACGGTCGCCACCGTCTGCCAGGAATTTCGAGATCTGGCCTGTAATGTGCGCGAATGTCGCACCACCGTCACGGGCGATCTTCCGGAAGAAGAAATCCTGCGCCTGGATGGCTGTCGTGCCCTCGTATATCGAGTCGATCCTGGTATCGCGGATGTACTGCTCGACCGGATAGTCCTGCAAAAACCCGGATCCGCCGAATGTCTGCAGCGATTCGCTCAGGTATTGATACGCACGTTCGGATCCGACGCCTTTGACGACGGGCAACAGCAGATGGTTGATGCGAAAGGCCAATTCGGCGTCGGCGCCCGAGACGGCCCGGGCGGTTTCGGCGTCCTGATGCGCGGCGACGTACAGGTACAAGGCGCGCAGCCCCTCGGCGTAGGCCTTCTGCAGCATCAGGCTGCGCCGCACATCGGGGTGGTGAACGATCGTCACCCGAGGCGCGTCCTTGTCGGCCGTCTTCGTCATATCGGCGCCTTGGACACGGACCTTCGCATATGCGAGCGCATTGAGGTAGCCGGTCGACAACGTGGCAATCGCCTTGGTACCGACCATCATTCGCGCGTACTCGATGACCTTGAACATCTGCGTGATGCCGGCGTGCGAGTCGCCGACGAGCCAGCCGACGGCGGGAATGCCGTGGCCGCCGAAGGTCAGCTCACAGGTCGCCGAGGCCTTGAGTCCCATCTTGGTCTCCAGGCCGGTGACGAAGACGCCGTTGCGCGAGCCGAGTTCACCTGTGGCGGAGTCGAAATGGAATTTCGGCACCACGAACAGCGACAGCCCTTTCGTTCCGGGTCCAGCACCCCGCGGACGGGCCAGTACGAGATGCAGGATGTTCTCCGCGACGTTCGAGTCACCGCCGGTGATGAACCGCTTCACACCCTCGAGGTGCCAGCTGCCGTCGGCCTGCGGAATCGCCGTGGTCCGGGCGGCGCCGACGTCGGAGCCGGCATCGGCCTCGGTCAGCACCATGGTTCCGCTCCACTCGCGCTCGGCCGCGATCTCGGCCCACCGCTTCTGGGTGGGGTTACCGAGGTCGTGCAGGATCTCCGCGTTCTGCGGTCCGCTCGTGTAGACGAAGGCCGCGGGCTGGGCACCGAGGACGAGTTCCCAGATCGCCCATTTGACGACCGACGGCGCCGGTGTGCCGCCGACTTCCGCTTTCAGGCCGACCTTGTGCCAGCCGGCGTCTTGCCAGGCGCGCGTCGACCGAATGAACGAGGCGGGCAGCGACACCGCATGTGTGGCCGGGTCGTAGGCCGGCGGGTTGCGGTCCGCGTCGGCGAACGATTCCGCCACCGGGCCTTCGGCCAGTCGCGCCGCTTCTTCGAGCATCGCGCACACCGTGGGCGCGTCCAGGTCACCGAACGCTCCCGAGTCCAGAACCCGGTCGATACCCAGGACCTCGAACAGAGTGAACTCGAGATCGCGGACGTTGCTCTTGTAGTGGCCCACCTGCGGTGCCTCCGTGTGGTTGTGCCGATCGACAGTGAAATAGCTACGTGCCCAAAGGATTACGCGGGTCATCGGCAACAGCCCGCGCTCCCCCGGCGGCCTCGTGGAGCCCGACGTCCGGACGAATTCGCGGCCCGCATCCGGTCGCCGGTGCGGGCACTTGGTCCGGCGTCTCGGTGCTTCGGCTCCGGTTGTTGACGAAGGACCAGATGAACCCGGAGATGATCACGTTTCCTCGCATTCGGGATGGAGACCCCGCGGCCCGGCCGGTAGCGGCCGGGCCCGGCACACCGGTGGTGCCTGCGGGGTATCCAGGCGTCTACTCGTAGATCTCGCCCTTTTCGGCCTTCTCCACCAACGAATCCGGCGGCAGGAAGTGGTCACCGTAGCGTTCGGCCAGCTCTCGTGCCCGGGCGACGAACCCGGCCAAGCCACCCTCGTACTGGTTGATGTACTGAATGACCCCGCCGGTCCAGGCGGGGAAGCCGATCCCGAACAGCGAGCCGATATTGGCGTCCTGCACGGAGTTCAGCACGCCCTCGTCGAAACATTTGACCGTTTCCAGCGCCTCGGCGAACAGCATGCGGTCGCGCAGATCCTCGAGCGGGATCTGCCTGCTGCCGCTCTGGAACGCCGTGCGAAGCCCCGGCCAGATGCGGGTGCGTGCGCCGTCGACGTATTCGTAGAACCCGCCGCCGGTGGAGCGGCCCCGGCGATCGAATTCGTCGAGCATCCGGTCGATGACGGCTTCCGAACTGTGCGAGACCCACTGTCCCCCAGCGGCTTCCAGCGCCGCGCGGGACTCCTGCCGGACCTTGCGCGGCAGCGTCAGGGTCAGCTCGTCCCACAATTGCAGCGGCGGAGCGGGATAGCCCGCCAGCGCACCGGCCCGCTCGACCGACGCCGGCTCGACGCCCTCCCCGACCGCGGCCACGGCCTCGTTGAGGAAGGTGCTGATCACGCGCGAGGTGAAGAAGCCGCGGCTGTCGTTGACGACGATGGGCGTCTTCCGGATCTGCAGCACGAAGTCGAAGACCTTCGCCAGTGTCGCATCGGAGGTCTTCGCGCCGCGGATGATCTCCACGAGCGGCATCTTGTCCACCGGCGAGAAGAAGTGGATGCCGATGAAGTCTTCCTGCCGCCGCACGCCCTGGGCCAGTTCGGTGATCGGCAGCGTGGAGGTGTTGGAGCCGAGCACCGCGTCCGGTTCGACGATGTTCTCGATTTCGCCGAAGACTTTGTTCTTGAGTTCCGGACTTTCGAACACCGCCTCGATCACGAAGTCGACGCCCGCGAAGTCCGCGGGGTCGGCCGTCGGCGTGATCCGGGAAAGCAGCGCCTCCGAGGCCGCCTGCATGGTCGCGCCCCGGGCGAGCGCCTTCTGCTCGAGCTCGACCGCGTAACCCTTGCCCTTCTCGGCATTCTCCAGCGATACATCCTTCAGCACCACGTCGATGCCCGCCATGGCCGACACGTACGCGATCGCCGCACCCATCATCCCGGCGCCGAGCACGCCGACCTTGCGCGCGGTGTACTTCTCGAACCCATCGGGCCGGGAGCCGCCCGCGTTGATCCGCTGCAGGTCGAAGAAATACGCCTTGGTCATGTTCTTCGCGACCTGGCTGGTGACGACGCTGACGAAGTAGCGGGTCTCGATCGTGATCGCGGTATCGAAATCGACCTGTGCGCCTTCGGTCGCAGCGGCCAGAATCGCCCGCGGGGCCGGCATCGGCGCGCCCTTCAACTGCTTGCGCAGATTCGCCGGCAGGCTGCCCAGCAGTGCCGCGAACTCCGGGTCCGAGGGTGAACCACCGGGCATCCGGTAGCCCTGGACATCCCACGGCTGCACGGCGTCGGGGTGGGCTTTGATCCATTCCTTGGCCTTGGGCAGCAGTTCGTCCACCGACGACACCACCTCGTCGACGAGCCCGATTTCCTTGGCCCGCAATGGTTCGTACCGCTGCCCCTGCAACAGCACATCGTGCAGCGCGCTGTGGATTCCGAGCAGTCGTGTGGTGCGCACGACGCCACCCGCGCCGGGCAGCAGGCCCAGCGTCACCTCGGGCAGCCCGACGACAGTACCCGGCACATCGGCGGCGATGCGGTGATGGGTCGTGAGCGCGATCTCCAGCCCGCCACCGAGCGCGGCGCCGTTGATCGCCGCCACCACCGGTTTGCCCAGGGTTTCCAGGCGGCGCATGGATGCCTTCGTCGCCTCGCTCTTGCGGGTGACGACCTCGGCGTGCTCGGGCCGGGCGCGGATCAGATCCCGGAGATCACCGCCGGCGAAGAAGGTCTTCTTGGCGGAGGTGATCACCACGCCGGTGATCGAATCCTTCGCGGCCACAAGCCTTTCCACGACCTTCGCGAACGACTCCTGGAAGTCGGAGTTCATCGTGTTGGCGGACTGGTTCGGATCGTCCAGAGTCAGGACGACGATGCCGTCGGCGTCCTGGTCCCAGCGAATCGTGTCGGTCATTTCCCTCACACCCGTTCGATGATCGTCGCGATACCCATGCCGCCGCCCACGCACAACGACACCAGTGCGCGCCGGGCCTGTCGCCGCTCCAGCTCGTCGACCATGGTGCCGAGGATCATCGCGCCGGTGGCTCCGAGCGGGTGCCCCATCGCGATCGCGCCGCCGTTGACGTTGACCTTCTCGTCGGGCAGCTTCAGGTCCTTCATCCACTTCATGACAACCGAGGCGAAGGCCTCGTTGAGCTCGAAGAGATCGATGTCGTCGGTGGTCAGACCGGCGAGATCGAGGACCTTGCGGGTGGCCGGAGTGGGACCGGTCAGCATGATCGTCGGATCCGACCCGGTGATCGCGGCGGCCGTGATGCGGGCACGCGGGGTGAGTCCGAGGTCCTTACCGACCTGTTCGTTGCCGATCAGCACCAGTGCGGCGCCGTCGACGATGCCGGAGGAGTTCCCGCCGGTGTGCACGTGGTCGATCTTCTCGACCCAGTGGTACTTCTGCAGCGCCACCGCGTCGAAACCACCCACATCACCCAGGCCCGCGAAGGCCGGCCGGAGCTTGCCGAGCGACTCGACGGTGCTGCCTGGCCGGCGGTGCTCGTCGTGGTCGAGGATCGTGATCCCGTTGATATCCTTCACGGGCACAACGGATTTCGCGAAGTATCCGCCCGACCACGCGGCCTCGGCCCGGTCCTGCGACCGTACCGCGAAACGGTCGACATCCTCTCGCGAGAACCCCTCGATGGTCGCGATCAGGTCCGCGCCGATGCCCTGCGGCGCGGTGTAGCTGTCGTAGGTCAGCACCGGGTCGTTGAACATCGGGCCACCGTCGGAGCCCATCGGCACCCGCGACATCGACTCCACACCGCCGGCGATGATCAGGTTCTCCCAGCCCGAACGCACCCGCGCCGCAGCCTGATTGACCGCTTCGAGACCGGATGAGCAGAACCGGTTGAGCTGGACGCCAGCGACCGTGTCGGGCAAGCCCGCACCCATCGCGGCGGCGCGGGCGATATTGCCGCCCTGGTCCCCGATCGGCGAGACCACGCCCAGGATGATGTCGTTGATCGCGGCGGGATCGAGACCGGGGTGGCGCGCCAGGAGTTCGTCGAGCAGCCCGACCACCAGATCGATCGGCTTGGTCCCGTGCAGGGAACCGCCCTTGTTCTTGCCTCGCGGTGTGCGAATCGCCTCGTAGATATACGCCTCGTTACTCACACCGAGGGTCCGTTTTCAGTCATGGGAAATGTCAATCGCTTTCGTCGAGAAGTGCAATCGAGTGAATTCGGCCGATGCCGCCGGCGCGCGCCGCCGGCGGCATCACGGGCCCGAACACCGCACGCGTCGCGGGGACCTACTTGGGTGCGTTGATGGTCAGTCCGCGCGAAGCGGCCACTTGGAAGGCGTCGTGCTTGGCGATGGTCGGCGCGCTGTCCCGAATTCGCGTGACCCCGGGCAGGCTCTCGAAGTCGGGGCCGAGCTGTTCGATCATCATCTCCCCGAAGACCGGATCGGTGTACATCCGCTCCCCGGAGATCAACTTGGCTTCGGGGTCGAACGACATCACCACCAGGTACAGGCCGTTGACCCGTTCCCCTTGCCGCGTGGTGTACGTCATGTGTGCCTCACGCAGCAACGTGTTGGTGGCGATTCCGTGGACGCGCCGCTCGGCGGCGACATCGCGGCCCTCGTTGCCTCCCAGGATGCGCCGATACGTTTCGCGCACAGCGTCTTCGCCGTCGACCGCCAACCCGACGAACGCGAGTTCGTAGTGCGGGTTGGGCGCCAACGTCGCCATGGTGGCCTCGACATCCTGCTCCAGCTCCGCGATCTCGTGGGCAAGCAGGATTTCTTCCATTTCCTTCTTGGTCAATTCAGCCATGTCATCGATCCTTTCGTGAAACGCACTCGGCGTTGTGTTGCTCCGCAATCAATTCGAGCGGATGAGAACCTTCGCGCCGGTTCCGTTGCGCAGCGCGTGAATCGCATCGACAACGCCGGTCAGTGGAATCTCCTCGACCCATCCGGTGGTGTCGTAGATGCCGTTGGCCATCGCGGCGATAACGGCATCGAACTCCTCGGGCTTGTAGCCGACGGCACCGACGATCTCGGTCTCGCCCATCATGAGGAGAGTCGGATTGAATTCCATCGGATGCTCGTGCAGGGAGACCACCACGACACGGCCGCCGGGTGCCAGACTCGCCAGCGCCGCGGTGATCGCGGGCCCGGCTCCAGCAGCCTCCACGGCGACGTCGACCCCGGCGCCTCCGGTGAATTCGGCGACGGCGGCGGCCAGATCCTCGTTCACCGGGTCCACGACGGTGGCACCCAGCGCGGTGATGATCGCGCGGCGGTCCGCGCTCGGCTCGGACACGAGCACCTTCTCGACGCCGCGCGCCTTGAACGCGAACCATGCCCCGATGCCGATCGGCCCGGCTCCCGCGATGAGAGCAGTACCTCCGCTGTCGACGCCGGTCCGCGCGACAGCGTGCCAGCCGACCGACATCGGCTCGACGAGTGCGCCCATCCGCAGGTCGACGTTGTCGGGCAGCAGGTGCAGCGCCGACGCGTCGACCGTGGTGAATTCCGACAGGCCACCGCCGGGCGCACTCGCACCGACCGAGGCCATCATCCGGCACGAGAACGGCAGGCCGCGCCGGCACGCCACGCACTCACCACAGGACACCGCGAGCGGAAATACCGCGGCGCGGTCGCCGATCTTCACATCCGTGACGCCCGCACCGATGTCGACGACGGTCCCGGAGAATTCGTGGCCGAGCACCTGGGGCAACGTGGCTCCCGTCAGGGGATGCGCCTGATGCACATCCCAGGGCAATGCCTCGGGGTAGTAATAGAAATGCAGGTCGGAGCCGCAAATGCCGGAGTAGGCGTTGCGTAGTTTCACCTGGCCGGGGCCGGGGCGGCCGGGGTCCGGAATCTCTTCGACACGAATGTCTTCCTTGCCGAAGAACAGAGCGGCCTTCATATTTTCTCCTTTTTCACGGTGGCCGGCGGAGCCGGAGAGACGGTGTCCTTCCACCCCTTCGGTGCGATCGAGTCGGCGAGGGTGAGCAGGACAGCGGTGGTTCGGTGGGCATCGGCAGCGACCAGCGCACCGGCACGGCCGCCGGTGTCCTCGAGCGAATTCAGCATCGTGACCAGCGATCGCAGCTGACCGGACCGCGGGAGGTGGCCGAAGGCGAGGTCACCGCCGCGCGGATTCACCAGGTACTCACTGATTCCCGTTTCCTTGATCCAGGCCGGCGGCGTCACGGCACACTGTTCCGGCACCTCGAGTTGGTCGAGACCGTCGGCATCGAAGCCGCAGGGCGCGAGCAGTTCGTTCATCGCGCGTGTGCCGAGCGGCGCGATGCCGAACTCGGTGGACGCAGGGACGGGTGGCGTGATCCGGACACGGGCGCGGAATCGCAGACCCAGTCCGACCGCGTTCGCCTCACTGGTGAGGATGATCGCGCTCGCACCGCGGGCGCAGCGGGCTGTGATGATCGCTTCCTCGTCGACGAAGCCGTGCGCCTTACCGGCTCCTTCGCGCGCCCTGCCGCTGAAGGAGTCGATCGCGTCCGGCTTACGGAAGCAGTCGTCGACGTATCCGGGCGTGGTCGAAACGATTTCGGCTGCGAAGTCGCCGGCCGCGGCGCACTCGGCGGCGCGGGTGTACGACGAGCGCGCCCAGTCCGCCATCTCGTCCGGGGTGATCTCCCACCAGGCGGCGACGACACGTGCGGTATGCCGTCGCCGCTGGAGTTCGGCGCCGCCGTCCCCGTTCCACGAACCGGTTCCGAAGTCGGCAGCCGCGACGACGGCGACGACTTCCGGATCTCGCTCGATCGCCCGCACCGCCTGCGCCAGACTCGTCGCGCTGGTCGTGCCGACCGTGGTCCGCAGGCCGAGGGGTGGCGTGTCGAAGACCCAGCCGACCTGGTCGGCGGTGCAGCCCGTCGACAGGCAGCGGGGGTCGGAGAGGAACAACTCCGCGATTTCGGATCGGTCGAGGCAGGTTCTTCGCAGCAGAGCCGCGATCACGTCCTCGGTGAGCCCTGTGGGCGTTTCGGGCAGGTCTGGATCATCCGGGATGACTGCTGACCGGCCTGCATCGATGAGCACGACGCTGGTCATCTTGGCCTTCTTCAGCACTGGGGGGACGACTGGGAGTCAGTCGAGGGCAGCGTTCGGGGCGCTCGGGCGCCCGCGGATCATCGGCGCATCGTTCACGCCCCCGTCCCGGTCTTCGCCGTGAACGTCCGTTCCATGAATCCCGGATCGATCAGCATGCCGTGCACCTGTTGGTTGTGGCTGTGACACAGCTGGTGGTAGGCGAACGACGTCTGCATCGCAGTGGCCCGGCCCTGGTTGTCCTGGGCGACGTTCACGGCCTCCTTCGCGAGTTTCAAAGCGAAGAGCGGCTTTTCGGCGATGCGCGTCGCCAGCTGCAGCGTGAACGCTTCCAGCTCGTCGAGCGGCACGACGTGATTGACCATGCCGAGCCGATGTACCTCGGCCGCGGTGAGGAAATCGGAGGTGAACAACATTTCCTTGGCCTTGCGCACACCGACCTCGAACGGGTGGTTGAAGAATTCGGCGCCGGAAACACCCATCGATACCGTGTTGTCCTGGAACAGCGCGTCGTCGGCGGCGACGATCAGATCGCAGGGCCACACGAGCATGAGGCCACCGGCGATCACCTTCCCCTGTACCGCCGCGATGGTCGGCTTCGGCAGGTTGCGCCACCGCTCCGACAGTCCGAGATACATCTCCTTCTCGACCGCCATCTGCGATTCCGCTCCGGCGCAACCGAATCCGCACCAGGTACCGACGCGGCGGTGATCGGTGACCACCTGCAGTGCGTCGGTTTCGCGCAGGTCGTGGCCGGCGGAGAAGTGCGGGCCGTTCGCGGCGAGGACGATCACGCTGATCGAATCATCCTGTGCCGCACGGTCGAACGCGTCGTTGAGCTCGTACAGCATGCGCATGCTCTGCGCATTCCTCGCCTCGGGGCGATCGAGGACGATCCGGGCGACCTTGTCGGCCGGCCGCTCGTAGCGGATGGTGTCGAATTCGCTCACGATCAGCCCTGCCCCTCGGAACCACGCAGCCGGGCGATGACCTCGGCTGCCGCGGCGGCGGCAGCGGCGGCGACGGCCTCCACACGCTCCGGTGTCAGCGGCGGGACGAGCGTGCCGGCCAACCCGCTCGGCAGATCGTGGGAGGCGACGGGTCGCTGGTGGGAGAACGTGTCGAAGCCGGCCTTGCCGTGGTAGGCGCCCGAACCGCTCATCCCGACACCGCCGAACGGCACCGCGGGATTGCTGTACGCCAGACCGAAGTCGTTGCGCGACACCCCACCCGACGTGGTTCGCACCAGGAACCGGCGGAAATCGTCGGTGTCACCGCCGTACCAATAGGCCGACAGCGGATGTTCACCGGCCGCGACGTAGGCGATGGCCTCGTCGACGTCGGAGTAGGTGTGCACCACCAGCACCGGGCCGAAGATCTCCTCGTTGTTGATCTCCGCGTCGGGGGTGGTGTCGAGCAGCAGCGTCGGGGGGAGCCGGCGAGTGTCCGGGTCGGGCACCCGGTCCCGCTCCGCTTCCGGCACGATCACGATCTCGGTGGCGCCCTTGGCTTTCGCGTCCGCCACGAGCCCGGTGACGCGGGCGTAGTTCGCGTCGTTGACGATCGACACGACGTCGGGGTTGTCGGCGAAGGTCGGGAAGTGGGTCAGGACCGCCTGGCGGTAGGCCGCGACGAACGCGTCCCGGCTCGCTTCGGGCACGAAGGCGTAGTCCGGCGACAGGCACACCTGGCCGTTGTTGAACAGCCGCGCGGCCGCGATCCGGCCGGCCGCGTCGGCGACATCCGCATCGGGTGCGACGATCGCCGGGTTCTTGCCGCCGAGCTCGAGCGTCACCGGCACCAGATTCCTGCCCGCGGCCGTGGCGACGAGGCGCCCGACCTTCGGTGAGCCGGTGAAGAAGAGGTGATCGAAACGCAGCTCGGAGAACGCGGCCGCGGTCTTCAGCCCGCCGTTGACGACCGTGACCTCCTCCGGGCTCATCCGCGACGCCACCGCACGGGCGAAGACCGCACCGGTGCGCGGGGTCATATCGGAGAACTTGATCATCACCCGGTTACCGGCCGCCAGCGCCTCGACGGCCGGCACGAAAACGAGAACGAGCGGGAAATTCCACGGACCGATAACTCCCACAACGCCTTTCGGGCGGTTCTGCACGAAAGCGGGAATGACGCCGCCCATCGCCGCGGGCACGTCGGTGGGAGCCATCCACGCCTCGAGCTGCTCCCGGGTGTCGGCGATCTCCGGCAGGCCGCCGAGGATGTCGACCTCCATCGAGGTGGTCGCCGGACGGTTGCCGAAATCGGCGTTCAGGGCCTCGGCGAGTTCGTCCCGGTGTTCCAGGACCGCGGCGACGAGGCGGTCGATACGGTCGCGCCGAGTCGCGGCGTCAGGGATCGGATCGAGAGCTTGCGCGGCCCGCTGGGCGTCGAGCAGACGCTGCAATTCCTCGGGGGCGACGTCGACGATCGATTCGGTGGTGAGAGTCATTTGATCAGTTCCTTCTGTGCGGACGCGTCCTGCGCGGCGATCTCGCCGGCCCATCGGTAGTCGACCTTGCCCGCCGGGCTGCGGACCACCGAGCTCACGCGGACGACGGCTTTCGGCAACTTGTAGCGAGCGAGCCGCGTCGCGGCGTCGGCCAGCAGTTCCTCGTCGGTCGGTTCGAATCCGGGACGCAGCTGCACGACCGCGACGACCTCGTTGCCCCACCGCTCGCTCGGCCGGCCCACGACGATGACGTCGGCGACCGCGGGGTGGACGATCAGCGCCTCTTCGACCTCCTCGGCGAAGATCTTTTCGCCGCCGGAGTTGATGGTCACCGAGTCGCGGCCCAGCAGCTCGATACTGCCGTCGGCCAGGTGTCGCGCCCGATCGCCGGGCAGCGCCACGCGCCGGCCCTCGACGACGGGGAATGTGCGTTCGGTTTTCGCGCGGTCGCCGAGGTATCCGAACGGGATGGCGCCGTATCGGCCCAACCATCCTGTCTCCGGATCGCCCGGTGCGAGAATCCGGCGATGGTCCTCGTCCACCACGCAGGTGCCGGCCGCGGGTGTGAATACGCCCGAAACCGCCGGCGCCGCACTGGTACTCAGGTTCGACAACTGGGAACCGGTCTCCGAGGAGCCTGCCACATCCGCGATGGCGACATGCGGCAGCAGCCGCAGGATGCGGTCCTTGACCGATGCGCTCGCCACCGCGCCGCCGGTGCCGACCAGCTGCAGCGACCGCCCGTGGTAGCCGCCGCGCTCGAACTCGTCGCACAAGGGAGTCGCGAACGAATTCCCGACGAGGTTCATCAATTGCACGCCCTCGCCGTCGATCACCTTCCACACCGAAGCGGGGTCGAGCCGGTCGACCACATCGGGGAACACCACAGCACCTCCGCTGAGCAGCCCGGCCAGCGCGATCCATTGCGCCGCGGCGTGCATCAGCGGCGGCAACGGCAGCACGACTCGCCGATCGCTCGCGACGGCCAGATCGACGCCCTCCGCGAGCGAGGCCACCTCGAAGAACCCCTCGGGAAGGAAAGCGGCCAAAGCACTTTCGAGGATGGCGGCCTGCGACCACAACGTTCCCTTGGGCATTCCGGTCGTGCCGCCGGTGTAGACCATGTAGAGGTCGTCGGGGTCCGGCGCCGCCCCGGGCGTCTCGGCACTCGAGGCAGCCAGAGCGATCTCGTAGTCGAGAGCTCCGGGGAGCAACGCGTTGCCGGATTCGTCGGCGACCTGGAGCAGGAGCGCCGGCGGATTACGCAGCGAGCCGAGAACCGCTCCGAGAGTCGGCGCGAAGCGGGCGTGGTAGATGATCGCGCGCGGCGCGGAGTCGTCGAGCAGATAGGTCAGCTCGGCTTCGACGTAGCGATAGTTGACGTTCAGTGATGCCGCGCGAGCGGCCGCCGCACCGAGCATCCCCTCCAGGTACTCGTTGCCGTTGAGCAGGTACAACGCGACATGATCCTGACCCGACTCCCACGGCTGCAGCTCGGAACGCGAGCGATGCACAGTAATCCCGTGCGCCAGAAGAAGATTGGCCAGCCGGTTGACCCGACCCGCCACCTCGCGGTAGGTGAGCCGCCGATCCCGGAACACGATGCAGTCGCGCTCCGGTGCCGCCGCGGCGACACCGGCGAACAGCTCGGCGTGGTTGTAACGCATCAGATCTCCATCAGGTGAACGGTCGGCAAGGGTGGGGACGCGGTCATTTGCAGCGGATGTCGAGCAGTGCCTGACGTCCCTCGTCGCGCACGACTCGCAGCGCCTCCTTGATCGCGCCCTCGAGTTCGCTGCGGCGGTGCACCGTCGCACCGTGGCCGCCCGACGCGATGCAGTACGCCGCCAGATCCGGTGAGGGGGCGAGGTTCGAGAAGCGGTCCTCGCCGGTGGTAGCGGCGGTGCCGTCGGGATAGACGAGGTAGGTCGCCGAGTCGACGGCGGTCCAGTTGCTGTTGTTGGCGATGATCGTCAGCACCGGCAGTTCGTGTTTCGCCGCCGCGTGGTGGCAGGCCGCCGGGTTGGCGAACATGTAGGCGCCGTCGCCGAGCGTGGCGACCACGGTACGGTCCCGCGCGGCGTATTTGGCGCCGAGCGCGGCCGGCAGTCCCCAGCCGAGACCACCCGAGGCGGGCAGGAAGTAGTAGGTGCCGGGCTTCGTCCGGCCGAGCAGGTCGGGATACGACACGTACTCGTTGAACACGATGTCGTCGTCGTCGAGCAGATCCCCCAGCACCGCGGAGATGGCCGCCGTGCTGATCACGTCATCGTCGTCACGGGCGAGTTCGGTCTGCCGAAGTCCTTCCGCTGCAGCACGATTCGCTGTGGCGAGGGTACGGATCTGCTCGGCGCGGGCCTGATCGATGCGCTCGGCCCGGACCTCCAGAGCCTCGGCCAACCGGGCCAGGAACGCGGTCGGCGTGGCACTGATGGTGAGGTCCGAACGGTGCGATCGCATCGGGTAGCTGGTGAACAGCGGGTCGACGCCGACCTGGGTGATGAAGCAGTTCGCGGCCGGCGCCGTACGGGCCTGAATCCACGGCACGTCGCACTCGAGGAATACCACCACGTCGGCCCGCTCGAGCACAGTTGCCACGTCGGCCCCGATGCGGTGCGGATGGTCGAAGGGGATGTTCAGATAGCGTGCCCACGGGTCGGCGACGCCGACCGCGAACCGCGTGCTGAGGTCGGCGAGCACGGCGACGGACTCGGTTTCGGCGCCGGCCGCCGCCGCCACGATCACCGGGAATTCGGCTGCGACCAGTCGGTCGGCGAGCGCGTCGATGGCTGCCGGATCGGGCTGCAGGGTGGCCGGCACGGGCATCGGCGGTTGCGCGTGCACCGGTTCGTCGGCCGCCTCGGCGAGTACCTCACGGGGAAGCGACAGGTACACCGGGCCGCGGGGGTGCGCGGAGGCGACGCTCAAGGCGCGGTCGACAACGGCCTCCACCTGACGCGGATCCCGTAATTCGTAGTCCCACTTGACGAATTCGCGCACCATGCTCGCCTGGTCGAACATCTCCTGCGACCAATGGATCGGCAGGTCCCGCGCGCCGGTCGCGCCGAATTCGAGGATCGGCGAACGTCCGGCCGTGACCAGCAACGGCACCCGGTCACGGGCGGCGTTGGCGACGGAGCACACCGCGTTACCCGTACCGACGTTGACGTGCAGCATGAGTGCCTGCGGACGACCCGTCACGAGGGCGGCGCCGTGGGCCATACCGCCGGCGAGGTTCTCGTGGGCGCACAGGACGGGCGTCGGCAGCGTCGGGCCGCCTTCGGCCTTGTTGTCGGCGTAGGCCTCGACGATCGGCGCGAAGTCGGTCCCCGCGTTGACGAAGAACCACTCGATGCCTTGCTCGGCAAGTGCGGTGAGGTAACGGGTAGCAGCGGTGTGCGGCATGGAAAGCTTTCTGTTGGAGGCGGAGACGGAGATCAGGTGGCCGGTCGGCCGCGCAGGGACGGGATGACCGACGCCAGTTCGCGCCACTCGGTCATCGGCAGGGTCTGCAGATCCGTGGTCAGCACCTGTACGCAGACGTGATCGGCGCCGGCGTCGAGGTGGGCCTGTATCCGCTCGACGATCTGCTCGAGCGAACCACGGGCGACGATGGCGTCGACCAGACGATCGCTTCCGCCACCGCCCAAATCGTCGTCACCCCAACCCAATCGGCGCAGGTTGTTGGTGTAGTTCGGTAGCGCCAGATACCGCTGCATGAACCGGCGGGCGACCTCGCGGGCCGCGGTCACATCGGTGTCGAAGACGACGGTCTGGGCGGGCGCCAGCAGCGGTTCGCGCCCGATAGCCTCGCGCGCGGCGGCGGTGTGCTCGACCGGAACGAAGTAGGTGTGCGCGCCCACGCCGCGTTGCGCGGCGAGCCCGAGCATCCGGGGCCCGAGCGCTGCCAACACCCGCTGGGGGGCGACCGGCGCGGGCGCCCCCCAGAAGGTGCCGGCATCCATCCTGTCGAGGTAGTCGACCATCGTGCTGAAGGGTTTGCCACCGTAGCGGCGGTGGTGGTTCCCTTCGACCAACGGCTGATGACTGACCCCGACACCCAGCAGGAACCGTTCCGGAAACGCCTCGCCGAGGGTCTGCCAGCCCGCATTCATCGTCATGGCGGTGCGAGCGTGCAGGCTGGCGATACCGGTGGCCACCGTCATGCGAGCGGTGGCCGACAACAGCAGCGCGGCGTTGGCGAACGGCTCCCGGGCAATCGCCTCGGGCACCCACAGCGCGCCGAAACCCATGTCATCGAGCTCGGCGGCCGCGTCCTGGGCACGGGACATCGGCTGCACATCGAGCTGGTAGGACCAGATTCCCAGCGGGCCGAGGTGTGGGATGGAAGCTGTGACAACGGATTTCATGGCAACAGCCACTCGGCGTTCGTGCGGAAGAACTTGGTGGTGATTTCCTCGCCCAGCGGTTCGAGCTTGGCGAGCATCGTGTTCATCGAGTCTTTCGTGCCTTCGACGTGCGGGTAATCGGTCGAATAGCAGAAGACGTCGGCGAGATCCGGGTCGTCGCGGAAGTAGCGATCGATGGGCTCGAAATTGAACGGCGAGATCCGCACGTTCCGGGCGATGTATTCCGACGGCTTCAACGGGAATTTGCCCGCCGCGGCCCCCGGGAACACGTCCACATACATGTTCATCCGGCGAGCGGCGTTACCGATCCAATGCGCTCCCACTTCGAGAAGACCCACTCGCAGACGGGGGAACCGCTCGAACACCCCACCGAGAACCATGGTCGACAGGTAGTTGTCGATGGCCATGTGGACCGTCGAGAAGATCTGCAGATTGGCGTTCGGGATCTCGGCGGACTGGAAGAGCGCGGAAAAGGTCTCGGCGAAAGTCCAGCGCGGATCCAGGAAGAAGAACTCGGTGCCGATGTGCAGCGTCACCGCCACATTCGCGGATTCGAACAGATCCCACATCGGGTCGAGCGCCGAATGCGCCGGCGAGAAACCGCCCGGCGGCTCGTCGGCCTGCAGGTACACCGCACGCGCCCCGCCGTCGACCAACCTCTTGGCGGTATCGAGCATTTCGCCGAGATCCTGGCTGGTGGGGACGACCCCGACCATGCGGATACGGTCGGTGTCGGGTCGTGCGCTGTCGAGAGCCCAGTCGTTGTATTCACGCATGAAGCGCTTGGCGAATTCCGGCCGCGACAGGTCGCCGAACATCGACACGTCGCCTCCGAAGCGCCCGGCATACGCCATATCGCTCATGCCGCCGACCAGCAGCGCCGCGAGCGCCGAGGTCGGAAAGACCAGCTGGCGGTCGATACCCATCGTGTCCAGCACCTCCGCGCGCCGATCGAGATCGATCGCGCTCGGCGCCGGCGGCCCCTTGATGTCCCAGATATTGTCCGGGTCCACGGCCATCGTGTCCTGCACGCCGGGCTGGTGCATATTGGTGGCGCTCGGATCGGGATGCAGCCGGTCCGCGACCTCGAAAAGATCGCCCAGCATCCGCCCGGCGGGGCCGAACACCTCTCCGAGGAGGTGACCGGGGATCATTTCGTGGCTGTCGACGTCATGTGCAAGGAGCTTCATTGCAACCTCTGGTGTTCTGAATCAACCGATCCGAGACCGGGGTGGTCGGAAGCGAGCGCCCGGCAGGCGCTCGCTGTGTCGATCACGGCAGCAGCCACTCGGCATTCGTCCGGAAGAACTTCGTCGTGATCTCCTCGCCCAAGGGCTCGACCTTCGCGAGCATGTTCCTCATCGAGTCCTTGGTGCCTTCGACGTGCGGATAGTCGGTCGAATAGCAGAACACGTCGGCCAGCGCCGGGTCGTCCTGGAAGTAGCGGTCGACCGGCTCGAAATTGAAGGGCGACACCCGCACGTTGCGCGCGATGTACTCGGAGGGCTTCAGCGGGAATTTGGCGGCGGCCGATCCCGGAAAAACCTTGATGTACATATCCATTCGCCGGGCAGCATTCCCGACCCAATGCGCACCGACTTCGAACAGGCCCAAACGCAGCCGGGGGAACCGTTCGAACACGCCACCGAGAACCATGGCGGACAGGTAGTTGTCGATGGCCATGTGGACGGTCGAGAACAGCTGAATATTGGTGTTCGGAATCTCCGGGGACTGGAACAGATCCGCGAAGGTTTCGGCGATCATCCATCCCGGGTCCAGGAACGCGAATTCGGTTCCGATATGCAGAGTTACGGCGATATCGTTGGCCTCGAGCAGCCGCCACAGCGGGTCGAGCGCCGAGTGCGCCGGCGAGACCCCACCGGGCGGAACGTCCGCCTGCAGGTATACCGCGCGAACACCGGCATCGATCAAATCCTTTGCCGTGGCGATCATTTCGTTCACATCGGGACTCGTATTGAGAATCCCCACCATCCGGATCCGGCCGTCGGCCAGGACCGCATTGGCCTTGACCCACTCGTTGTAGGACCGCACGTAGCTCTTCGCGAAATCGGGCCGCGACACGCCCTCGAACACCGAAAGGTCACCGCCGAAGCGCATCTCGTAAGCGAGGTCCGTCATCTCCCCGATGATCATCGCGGCGATCGCCGTGGTCGGAAAGACCAGCTGGCGGTCGATCCCCATGACATCGAGGACCTCCGCGCGCCGTCCGAGGTCGATCGCGCTCGGAGCCGAGGGGCCCTTGATCTTCCAGATGCCCTCGGGGTCGATCTCCTTCGTATCGCCCAGCACGTCGAGCTGGTGCATATTGGTGTCGGTCGGATCCGGCCGGAGACGGTCGGCCGATTCGAAAACCTTGCCCATGATTCGCCCGGGCTGCCCCAGGACGTCCTCGAGCAGGTGACTGGGAATCATCTCGTGACTGTCCACGTCGTGCGCAAGCAGCTTCATTGCAGCCTCTCTGGATTCGATACGGGAACGAGAAGATCGGTGGGCTGGAGCCTCGACGTCGATCGGCTTCCGAGAGCCGTCGACCGCCGGTCCGTCGTACTAGATAGATTGATCTAGTGCGGTCAGAGTAGACGGGTTTCTCCGACCCCGTCAACCCTCGGAAGAACATCCGGGCGGCGGATACCTCCCTGACGACTCCCACCGGACGAGTCGCCGCCAGAACCGGACGCGCGACCGGGAGACAGCTCTGCGAACAGGGGCCGAGTGCGTCATCTGGTCACCTCGCGGACGATTCGACGTATACGAGAAGTCTGTTCCGCGTGGCCCGAGCCCAGTACCCGCCAAGCATCGGGCGGTGGAGGCTTCTTACCCGCCGATTGCCGGGTCGAGGACGACCTGCACACCCACGCCACCAACGGCGCATGAAAAAGCCCCGCTCGCCTGCTGGAGGCGAGCGGGGCGCGGGGTATGGGCGGGACCGGAGGTGTAACCGCCGGATCAGTCGCGGCCGCCGCGAGCCGGGCGGTCGTAGCGCCCGGCGGCCAGACCCGCCGCCACGGCGTTGGTCGCGGCGCGGCCGGCGGTGTGCAGCGGTGCCGAGGACCGTGTCGTGCGCGCGAGCAGCACCGATCCTTCGATCAGGCAGAAGATTTCGACGGCGACTTCGCGCGCGCGTTCGGCGGTCATACCGGCCGTGGTGAAACGTTCCTGCAACACCTCCAGCCACGACTCGAACGCCTCCGCGGCAGCGGTCCGCATCAGTTCGTCGTTGTTGGCGACCTCCAACGCGATCGTCGCGATGGGGCAGGCATAGCCGTAATCGGTTTGCTCCAGCATGCCGGCGGCTTGGACGAAGGAATCGGCCGTCGCCTCGACAACGTCGGCGCCGGGCGGGTACACCGATTCCAGCAGTTCCCGGTACCGGGCGCCGCCGTGAGCCAGAGCGGCGGCGCCGAGTTCCTGCTTACCGCCGGGGAAGAAGTGATAAAGCGACCCGTAGGGCGCTTCGGCGGCGGCGAGCACAGCCTTGATGCCGGTAGCCCCGAAGCCCTGACGGCTGAACAGCTCCGTCGCAGACTCCACGAGGCGCTCTCGTGTTTCAGGCCGCTTACCGAGGGTTGACGAGGTGGGTGACATGTGTCTAGATTACGCCACTAGATCAATCTGTCGATATGTGACCTTCGACCTAGTGGGATCCTCTCCGGCATCAATGTCGGTCAAGCGTCCGATCAACGGCCCGATCCCGCCCCCTCGGCCACGAATCCTCTCACACAAAACCCGGCGGACTCCGGCTTTTTCGGAGCCATAGCGGGGCTGTTGCCCCCACCGGATTCTTGATAGATTGATCTAATGGATGATAATCAACGAGTCTTCGAACTCCGCACATACGATGCTGTACCAGGCAAAATCGACGCACTTCTGACGCGGTTCCGTGAGCACGCGGCGGCACTGTTCGAGAAGCACGGAATGACCAACATCGGTTTCTGGGTCGCGAGCGACGACGAGGGCAAACCCACCGAAACCCTGGTCTATCTCGTCGCTCACGAAAGCCGGGAGGCCGCCAAGAAGTCGTGGGAGGCCTTCTGGGCGGATCCCGAGTGGCTCGCCGCCAGGTCCGACGGCGAACAGGTCACGGCCAGTGCGTCATCGATGTTCCTCGACCCCACGGGTTTCTCCGAACTGCGCTGACACGCTGCCGCCCCCTCGCGGGGCTTCCCCGGCGACGCGCCGGGCCATCTCGACATCTGCCCCGGCCTCGCCGGGCCATTCGGAGGATTTTGCATGAATTCGTTGTTCGACCTGACCGGGCATGTTGCCCTGGTGACCGGGGGTAATTCCGGGATCGGGCTCGGTATGGCGCACGGGCTGGCACAGTCCGGTGCCGATGTGTGCATCTGGGGCACCAATGCCGAGCGTAACGAGGCTGCCGCACAAGAGCTTTCGAAACACGGGACTCGAGTCCGCGCGGTCCGCTGCGACGTGGGTGACGAGGACGCCGTCGCGGCGAGTTTCACCGAAACGCTGGACTACTTCGGCAGGGTCGACTCCTGCTTCGCCAACGCCGGCACCCACGCTCCCGATATCCGGTTCGTCGATACCACGCTCGCGGATTTCCGCTCGGTCACCCGGGTGAACCTCGAGGGTGCGTTCCTCACACTGCGCACGGCGGCCAAGCACATGGTAGAGCGCGGGGGCGGTGGCGTGCTCGTGGGCACCTCGAGCGTCTCCTCGATCCACGGCACTCCGCGCGGTCAGGCGTACGCGGCGAGCAAGGCCGGACTGTCCGCGATCATCCGGGGCTGCGCGGTCGAGCTGGCCCGGTACGGAATCAATGCGCACTCACTGATCGTCGGCTGGACCGAGACGCCCTTGATCTCCCGAGAGCTCAACAATCAAGCGTGGGAGGAGGCTGTCATGAAGCGGATGCCGCATCGGCGCTGGGGCGAGCCGAACGATTTCGCGCGGCTGGCCGTCTATCTGGCCGGCGGTGTCGGCGGATTCCAGACCGGCGACGAAATCGTCGTCGACGGCGGATACTCCATTTTCTGACACCCCCCGCCGGGTGCCGAGGTCCGCGAGCCGGACCTCGGCACCCGGCTGTTTTGTCCATCTCCTGGACTTATCCTGTGCTGCAAGACAATTCATGGCCCTACGTCCGCTCCACGAGCATCGACGACGGGTCGACGGCGACCGACCCGTCGCCCTTGGTGCCGACGACCGGGCGACCGCGATGGCGGCCCGGCCCGATGACGTTCACGCGGGCGGCAATTCCCGCGTGGACCGATCACATGGTGAACCGATCAGATGGCTGCGAGGCGGCGGAACCGGCTGCCGTGGAACACGAGCGGCGCCGCTTCGGGATCGGCTCGCAGACCATGGATCTCGAAGAGTGCGACGGTATGGTCGCCTGCCGGGACCTCGCTGTAGAGCGAACAATCCAGCCACGCCGTAGCGCCGTGCACGAAAACACCTCCCGCGGAAGTGCGGTCCCAGGCGATATCCGCGAAGCGATCGGACTTCTTGCGGGACAGGCTCATACAGATCTCGTCGTGGCCCTCCGCCAGGACGCTGATCCCCAGCCGGGCACAGCCGCGCAGCCGTGGCCAGGTGGACGAGGATGTCTGGAAGCACACCGAGACCAACGGAGGCGTGACCGAGACCGAGGTGAACGCGCTGGCCGCCATGCCGATCGGCTCGTTGTCGACCATCGCGCACACCGCGGTGACACCCGACGGAAAGCACCCGAACGCCCGGCGCAGCACAACAGAGTCGGCGGTCATCGCCTCGAAAGCAATCATCGTTGCGGTGGACCCTCCGTTCGGACCGGATGCGGAACTCGCCATGACGGAAACGGGAGCTGGTGTTTTCACGGAGTCTCTCCCAACATTTCGGCCGCGAGAACGACGATGCGCCGCTCCCTCGTCGGTGCCGCGACCCAGAGTGATCCACGGCACTAGATAGATTGATCTAGACATGAGACTAGGGGTACGTCTCCAGCGCGTCAATAGGCTGACAGACGACGTCGACCGGCCGGTGCGCGGACCGCCAGATGGCGGATGTTCCGCTCGGCAATAACGTCGTTTGGTGGCTACGCCCCCGCGCGATCGAGGGATTGACTGGTTTCCATGACGCAAACAACCCCGTTCACCAGCACCACCCCGGCCCGGCCGCCGTTCGACGCCGAATTGGTCCCGGTGTTGCAGGCGTTCCGTTCCCTCGTGCCCTGGCTCACCGACGAGACCCTCGACCGGGTTCGGGAACTGTCGACCACCGGCATCCCCGGCCAGCCCATGCCCGACTGGACCGCCGGCGGCAAGGTACGTGTCGATGAACGGACGATCCCCGGTCCCGATCAGGAGCTGCAGCTGACGGTGCTGACACCGGCGACCGGGACCGGCCCGTGGCCGCTGCTCTACTACATCCACGGCGGCGGCATCGTCGCAGGCAACCGGTACGGCGCGCTCTCCGAAATGCTGGCCTATGTTGCCGACGGCAGCGCCGTGGTCGCCTCGATCGAGTATCGGCTCGCCCCCGAACATCCCCATCCAGCACCGGTCGAGGACTGCTACGCCGGCCTGTGCTGGGCCGCCGAGAACGCCGACCTGCTGAACATCGACGCCGACCACATCATCGCCATCGGGTTCAGCGGTGGCGGCAACCTCGCGGCGGGTGTCTCGCTGCTGGCACGTGATCGCGGCTTCCCGGCGCTCACCCATCAGATCCTCGGCTGCCCCATGCTCGACGACCGCCTGGAGACCCACAGCGCCCAGATGCTCGACAGGGAAGGGATGTGGGATCGCAACGAGAACCTGTGGGCCTGGACCGCGCTGCTCGGTGACCGCCGCGGTACCGACGACGTCAGCCCGTATGCGGCGCCGGCTCGGGCGGACGATCTGGCCGGGCTGCCGCGCACCTTCATCGATATCGGGTCGGTCGAAAGCTTCCGCGACGAAGCCCTCGACTACGCCCAGCGCCTGTGCCAGGCCGGGGTCAACGTCGACCTGCACATGTGGGGTGGCGGCTTCCACGGATTCGACATCGGCATCAGCCAGCCGGCGGTCTCCCAGGCTTCGCTCGCGGCGCGCGACGAATACATCCGCCGGGCATTGGAACGGTAAGGATGACCGTCAATTCGTCACCGACGGTGTACCCACCGTCCGAAGATTTTGCCGCGCAGGCGAATGCCCGCGCGGAGCTGTACGACCGAGCCGCGGCCGACCGGCTCGGGTTCTGGGCCGAACAGGCCCGGCGCCTGGACTGGGCCACCGATTTCACCGAGGTGCTGGACTGGTCGGATGCCCCGTTCGCGACATGGTTCGCCGACGGCACGCTGAACGTCGCGGTCAACTGTCTCGATCGGCACGTCGCCGCCGGCAAGGGTGATCGGGTCGCGATCCACTGGGCCGGCGAGCCCGGCGACACCCGCGACCTCACCTATCGGCAATTGCTCGCCGACGTGTGCCGGGCCGCGAACTACTTCACCTCCCTCGGCCTGACGGCAGGCGACCGCGTCGCGATCTACATGCCGATGGTGCCCGAGGCGATCATCTCGATGCTCGCCTGTGCCCGGCTGGGGCTGGTCCATTCGGTGGTGTTCGCCGGCTTCTCCGCGGGCGCGCTGCGCTCCCGGATCGACGACGCCGGGGCGAAACTCGTCATCACCACCGACGGTCAGTATCGCCGCGGCCGTCCCGTCGGGTTGAAGGCGAATGTCGACCTCGCACTGGACAGCGGCGACACCTCCGTGGACAAGGTCCTGGTCGTCCGCCGTACCGGCCATGACTCGGATGCGAATTGGGTTGCGGGCCGCGACGTCTGGTGGGACAACACCGTGGCAGCGGCGAGTAGTACGCACGAACCGGCGCCCTTCGGCGCCGAGCACCCGTTGTTCCTGCTGTACACCTCGGGTACTACGGGCACACCCAAGGGCATCGTGCACTCCTCCGGCGGCTACCTGACCCAGGCGTCGTACACGTTCCATTACGTGTTCGACCACAAGGAGGGTCACGACGTCTTCTGGTGCGGGGCGGACATCGGCTGGATCACCGGCCACTCCTACCTCGTCTACGGGCCGCTGTCCAACGGCGCCACCACGGTCGTCTACGAAGGCACACCCAACACTCCCGACGAACACCGCCACTTCGAGATCATCGAAAAGTACGGCGTCACAACCTATTACATCGCGCCCACGTTGATCCGCACCTTCATGAAGTGGGGCCGCGAGATTCCCGACGGTCACGATTTGAGCTCGTTGCGTCTGCTGGGCTCGGTCGGTGAACCGATCAATCCCGAGGCGTGGCGGTGGTATCACGAGGTCATCGGTGGTGGCCGCTGCCCCATCGTCGACACCTGGTGGCAGACCGAGACCGGCGCCATCATGATCTCTCCCCTACCCGGCGTCACCGCGACCACGCCGGGCGCCGCGATGGCACCCCTGCCCGGGATCGGCGCCGCCATCGTCGACGACCACGGCGATCCTGTGACCGACGGAGAAGCGGGCTATCTCGTCCTCGACCAGCCGTGGCCGGCCATGCTCCGAGGCATCTGGGGTGATCCGGACCGATACCGCGAGACCTACTGGTCACGGTTCGCCGATCGGGGCTGGTATTTCGCCGGCGACGGTGCCCGCTACGACAGCGACCACGCACTGCACGTCCTCGGGCGTATCGACGACGTCATGAACGTCTCCGGACACCGGATCTCCACGGCCGAAGTCGAATCCGCGTTGGTCGGCCACCCGGTCGTCGCCGAAGCAGCGGTCGTCGGCACCACCGACGCGACCACCGGGCAGGCGATCGCCGCCTTCGTCGTCCTCCGCACCGGCGCCACACTCGCCGGGGACGACCTCGTCGGCGAGCTGCGCGACCTGGTGTCGCTGGAGATCTCCCCGATCGCGAAACCCAGCGCGATCACCGTCGTGCCCGAGTTACCCAAGACTCGCTCGGGCAAGATCATGCGGCGACTGCTCAGAGACGCCGCCGAGGGCCGCGAACTCGGCGACACCTCCACACTCCTCGACCCCACCGTCCTCGAAACCATCCGGGGCACAATCCCCTCGCGATAGTCCAGGTCGAATCCCCTTATACCCCACCGTCATTCGACGGAGACAGGAGCACATCATGGTATGGCCCTCCGGTGAAGCAGCCTTCGTGACCGGTGCCGCGTCCGGCATCGGGCTCGGGATCGCACGAGCACTCGTCGCGGCGGGAGCGAAAGTCGCACTCGCCGACATCGACGGCCCGCGACTCACCGACGTCGCCGCGGAACTGACCGCCGCCGGCGGGGTGGTCACCACGATCGAACTCGACGTCCCAGACGCCGATCAGTGGACCGCCGCCGCCGATCGTGCCGAGCAAGCGCTCGGCCCGATCTCGATCCTGTGCAACAACGCCGGCGTCAACGGTGGCGGAGCGATCGACGAGACACCGCTCGAAGCCTGGCGCTGGGTCCAGCGGATCAATATCGAGGCCCAGTTCGTCGGGGTCTCGACCTTCCTCCCCCGGTTCAAGGAGCGCGGCGGGCGCGCACACATCATGAACACGGCCTCCATGGCGGGTCTGGTGCCGATGGCCAACGTGGGCGCTTACGTCTCGTCGAAGTTCGCCAGCGTCGGCTTCACCATGGTGTTGCGGAAAGAGCTTCACGGCACCGGCATCGGAGTCTCGCTGCTGTGCCCCGGCACCGTAGCCACCCGGCTGAATGTGACTGCCGCACAAGCGGAGACGAAGGTACTCGGCCACGCGCCCGATGCCGCCGCCGTAGCACAGTCGGGCGCGATGCTCGCCCAGGGCGCCGATCCCGACCGCGTCGGCGAGCAGGTCGTCCAAGCGATGCAGGACGGGCAGTTCCTGATCATCACCCATCGCGAATGGGGACCGCTCGTCGACGAGGTACATCGCGAGGTCGAACAGGCATTCACCGAATTCGACGGCCGTCACGGACCCGATCGGACGGCGCAGATGCTGGTAGCCGGAGGCAACCCGATCACACCGTAGTTCGCAGCGCAGCCTGAACCGATCCACCTGGCGGCCGATCCGTCGCTCGGGCCGAGGCGGAGACAGCCGCCTCGGCCCGCGTCGTTCACATCATGAATCCGCCACCGCAGACAAGGGTTTGGCCGCTGACGTAGTCGGATTCCGGGATGCACAACAGGTACACCGATCCGGCCGCGTCCGGAGTGCCGGCCCGGCCGAGCGGGATCCCGCTCTCCATGGCCGACAGCACATCGGGATTGACGCCGACCTCGACCCGGTTGCCGGCGACCTCGATGGTGGCGTCACCGCCCGCGGGAGCCTCGGTGAGCCGGGTCTTGATCAGCCCGAACGCCACGCTGTTCACGGTGACGTTGTAGCGCCCCCAGACCAGGGTGGCCCCGCTTGGGCATCGACTCCGGCCGCGACCCACCCGTCGTTCCGATCGAGGGCCGTGATCGCCGGGGAGAAAACCGGCGCAGTTGCCTCGGCGTTGACAGGGCGGAACGCGCACCTTACCGTCGAACAATTAGATCGTTCTATTTACAGCGATCTATTATGCCCCGGCCGATCACCGCCGCTCCCGGCACCCCGAGCTCGACGATGTCGACCGAGGTCCCGCGCGCGGCTCGCAGGGGCTACGTGTTGCCGACAACGAAGGAGGCCCGATGCAGTTTTCCGGCAGGCGCGCCGTGATCACTGGAGCCGAAGGTGAGTATTGATGCCGACGCCGCGCGGGTCGCGGAGGCCGCGCGCACGGTCGTGGCCGAACACGACCCCCGATCCGTTCCCCTGACCGAGTTCTTCGGGGCGAGTTACGACGCCGGCCTGGCGTGGGTGCATTTCCCCGAGGGCCAGGGCGGATTGGGCGTATCGCGCGGACTGCAAGCCGTCGCGGACGCGATCTTCCAGGAAGCGGGCGCCCCGAATCCGTTCAGCCTCAATCCCATCGGCTACGGCATGGCCGCGCCGACGGTGCAGGAGCACGCGCAGACCGACGAGCTGAAGCGCGCCTGGCTGCGCCCGCTCGCGACGAACGAGAACATCTGGTGCCAGCTGTTCTCCGAGCCGGGCGCCGGGTCGGACCTGGCCGGGCTCGCGACCTCGGCGGTCCGCGACGGTGACGACTGGCTGGTGAACGGGCAGAAGGTGTGGACCACCCTGGCCCACCGGGCGAGCTGGGCGTTGCTGCTGGCCCGCACCGATCCCGACCTGCCGAAACACAAGGGCCTCAGCTATTTCGTGGTCGACATGCGCGCACCCGGCGTCGAGACCCGCCCGTTGCGCCAGATGACCGGCCAGGCGGAGTTCAACGAGGTCTATCTGACCCAGGTCCGGATTCCCGACGCCCACCGGCTGGGTGCGGTCGGCGCGGGCTGGCAGGTGGCGATGACCACTCTGATGAACGAACGCAGCTCGATCGGTGCGAGCGGCACCCGGCGCGGCGACGGGACGATCGCCGACGCCGTAGCACTGTGGGCGCAGCGCCCCGACCGCCACACCCCCGTGCTGCGTGACCGCCTCACTCAGCTCTGGCTGCGCTCGGAGGTGCAGCGGCTGACCGCCGACCGCTCCCGCGCCACCGCCACCGTCCGTGGCCCCGGCCCGGAGGGTTCGATCGGCAAGCTCGTCGGCGCCGAATTGAACAAGCAGGTCTACGAGTTCTGCATGGACCTGCTGGGACCGGAGGGGCTGCTCTACGGCGACTACACCATGCGCGACATCGGTGCCGGAGAGGACGAACTCGGCCCGGTGCAGCAGCGCTTCCTGCGCTCGCGGGCCAACACCATCGAAGGCGGCACCTCCGAGGTGCTGCGAAACATTCTCGGCGAGCGGATCCTGGGTCTGCCCGGTGACCTGCGCGCCGACTCCGGACGACCCTGGCGTGAGGTGCCCCGTGGCTGACGACAAGACCGAGGAATTCGCGTTCACGCCGGAGCAGCAGGAACTGCGCATGGCGGTCCGTGGCTTCTGTGCCGACAATTCCGACGAGGCGACCGTCCGGCGACTGATGGAGTCCACTCCCCCGTTCGACGAAAAGGCCTGGGCGCGACTGGGTTCCGAGCTCGGGGTACTCGGGCTCGGCGTGCCCGAGGAGCTCGACGGCTCGGGCGGCGGCATCGTCGATGCCGCGATCGCCGTCGAAGAACTCGGGGCCGCCCTGTTCTGCGGACCCGTCTTCGGCACCATCGCGTTGTCGATCCCGGCGCTGGTCGCCGCACCCCACACGCCGGTGCGCCGGGAGGTACTGAGTCCGCTGGTCACCGGCGCCCGCACGGCCGCGTTCGCGGTGCCGGACCGGGCCGGACGCTTCGCCGGCGATGCTGTAACCGTGGAGGCCACCGAATCCGGCGGCGCATGGACCGTATCCGGCACGATCGAACGCGTCGTGGACGCGGGTGCGGCCGACGACCTGCTCCTGACGGCGAAGGGCTCGGACGGGGTGGCCTTGTTCGTCGTCGACGCCGCCGGGTCCGGGGTGGAACGTACCGCGCTGTCCACGATGGATTCGACACGGCCGCAGGCCACGATCCGGTTCCACGACGCTCCGGCTCGGCTCCTCGCCGGCCCGGACGAGGTGGAGCGAGTCTGCCGGCACGCGCTGCATGTCGGTACCGTGCTGCTTGCCGCCGAGCAGGTCGGCGGGGCCCAGCATCTACTCGACCGCAGCGTCGCCTACGCCCAGGAGCGGCTGCAGTTCGGCCGGCCCATCGGCTCGTTCCAGGCCGTCAAACACCGGCTCGCCGACATGCTCGTCGAACAGGAACACGCCCGCTCCGCCGCCTACCACGCCGCCTGGGCCCTGCAGGACGGCGCCGACGACCCTGCGCTCGCGACGTCGATCGCACAGGCGACCTGCTCGGCGGCCTACACCCGCATCGCGGCCGATACGGTCCAAGTGCACGGCGGCATCGGCTTCACCTGGGAACACCGGACGCACCTGTACTTCAAGCGGGCATTCACCGATGCCGCTCTGCTGGGCAGTGTGGAAGAACACCGCGACCGGATCGCCGAGATCGTACTCGACCACGCCGCAATCGATTACGAGGTTCCGGTCGCGACCGGATAGCTCCGGGAGACTGCCACGCGGTCCGTCATCTCGACGGTCCGCGTGGCCGATCCTGGGTTCGCCGCTGAAAACCGATGGGCGGCACCGGTGTTCGGTGCGGCCCATCGGTGTCCATCTCCTCGGGATCGGAGCGGCCTCTCGCTTCCAGCCGTTGACGCGGCGCAGGACAGGTGATTATTCTCTATTAGATCAATCTATCTACTCGCTCGGCTCCTCCCCGCGCCCCAGCGAAACGGGTTCCCGTGCCGGCGATAGATCTGGTTTGACATCGCAGAACCGAGCCATCGGAGAGCTCGCCCGACATCCCTCCGCTGCAGGCCCCATGGCCGCGGCACTCGAGACCGGGACCCGATCCAGGAAGGTGTTATGTCCAAGTCCTTCAACGCTTTCGTTGTCAACAAGAGCGAGGCCGGCTTCAGCGCCGGTGTACAGCAACTCACCCTCGACGACCTGCCCGCAGGTAACGTCACCGTGCGCGTCCAGTTCTCGAGCGTCAACTACAAGGACGGCCTCGCCTGCCTCCCGGAGAGCCCCGTGGTGACCGCGTACCCGATGGTGCCGGGTATCGACATCGCCGGAACCGTGGCCGAGTCGAGCGACCCGCGCTTCACCGTCGGCCAGGAGGTCGTGGCCATCGGCCGTGGGCTGGGCACCGATCGCTTCGGCGGATACGCCGAATACGCGCGACTGTCCGGCGACGTGCTCGAGCCGTTGCCCGAGGGGTTGACGCTGAAAGAGGCCATGGCGCTGGGCACCGCGGGTTTCACTGCGGCGCTGTCGATTCAGCGGCTCGAACAGAACGGGCTCGACCCGAGCAAGGGCCGCGTGCTGGTGACCGGTGCGACGGGCGGAGTGGGCAGTACCGCGGTGAGCATGCTCGCCGGTCTCGGCTACGAAGTCGTCGCAAGCACCGGCAAGACCGACGAGCACGACTACTTGCGGGAACTGGGCGCCTCCGAGGTCCTCGGGCGCGAGGAAGTCTCCGCACAGAGCCCAGCCCCCATCGAGGCAGAACTGTGGGCCGGCGGGGTGGACCCGGTGGGTGGCGACACCCTCGCCTACTTGCTGCGCACCACGCGCTACGGCGGTTCCGTAGCCAACTGCGGCCTCACCGGCGGTCCGGCGGTGAACACCACGGTGCTGCCGTTCATTCTGCGCGGCGTCAACCTGCTGGGGATCGATTCCGTCATGTGCCCGGAGGATGTGCGCGCTGCGGTGTGGCTGCGTCTCGGGACGGACCTCAAACCGAAGAACCTGCTGGAGAGCATCTCTCACGAAGTCGGCCTGGACGGTGTGCCCACGGTCGCGTCCGGCATCCTCGCCGGCGCCATCCGGGGCCGGACCGTCGTCCGTCTGTAAAACTCCTTCGCCGCCCGATTACACATCGCCGACACGACACCGCCGTCGGCACAGATTCCACCGACCGGCCCGGAACCTCCGGTCCGGCCCGACCTCAATGGAGAGGTGCTGAAAATGTCTCAATTCACCCGGGAGCAGATGGAAGAGTTGCTCGCCCTTCACGAAAAGGCGGAGTTCGAACTCGATCTGGATGCCACGCTCGAAACACTCGTCGACAATCCCGTGTACGAGCTCCCCGCCCTCGGATGGCACATCGAGGGAAAAGATGCCGTGCGGGAAACCTACGAACGACTTTTGCGGGGCGGCGATGAACGGAACATGTGGGCCGATAAGCGAGTGCACGCGATTTCCGAAAACAGCCTCAGCCGAGAGGCATACGTGTACATCGACACTGCGGACGGCAAACGCGTCACCGGGCAGTATTTCGTCGTGATGGAGTTCGAGGGCGATAAGATCGCCGGCGAACGCATGTACATGGACACGACTTTCGCGCAGGTGATGGAGGAAATCCTCGGTCCCGATTTCGGCGAGGTCCCCGGGGTCTCGCGGCTCGCCGACGTGGTGCCGCCGCCGGTCCCGCGACTGGATCGGGCCGCCGCGCACGCGGCGAATTCGAACCACTGACCCGGCGGCCGAGCGGTTTCGTCGCCGCGCCCCCGTCGGCGTAGAGATCGCCCTGGGGTCCACCTACCGACCGGTGGGCCCCAGAGGCGCGCTCCGCCTCGAACCATGCTCAGCTATTTTTTCGCTCATTGACCACACCAAACAGTTTGGTTTGGTAGGCTGTGACCGTGGCCACTTCCTACGACGCCGATAGCACCCGCGAACGCATACTCACCGCCGCGACGGACGAGTTCGCGCAGTACGGAGTCGCGGGCGCTCGCATCGATCGGATCGCCAGCCGGGCGAAGACGAGCAAGGAACGGCTGTATGCGCACTTTCGCAGCAAACAACAGCTCTACCGGTACGTCGCAGAGCGCGAACTCGCCGCGATGACGGAGGCCACCCACCTGGACGCTACCGATCTCCCCGCCTACGCCGGCCGCGTCCACGACCATTTCATGGCCCACCCCGACCACCTGCGCCTGCTGCAATGGGGCCGATTGGATGTCGTCGGCGCCGAGACGTCCGACGATCCTTTTCAGGACTCTGTGCGGGAGACGGTGCGCAACGGCGTCGAACAGTTGCGGCAGGCCCAGGTGGACGGGCATCTGGATCCGTCGTGGGACCCGATCGACATCATGGTCGTGGTTACTCAGCTCGCACTGGCGTGGGCTTCGGGCCCCGATCTCGTGCACCTCGCGGAGGGACAGGTTCGCGACCCCTCCCCCGCCGCGCGCCGCGCCGCGATCGTCGCGGCCGTAGCCGGCCTGTTTCCGGCGGCCGGCGGCACGCGCCCCACAAGTTCTGGCACCGATGGCACGACCCCGGCGGCTGTGCGTGAGGATCGAGGAGTTCGTTCGTGCGCGAGTGGATAGTCAAGCTCAATACCATCGACGGTGGCGCGGCCGAGGCGCTGCGGGTGATCGAACATTTCGACATGCTGGTCGACCAGCGGTCCTCGGCATTGGCCATGCTGCGTGCGGCCGCGGTCCTCGCCGAGTGCCGTGTCGGACTGGAGGACCCGGAACGTGGCCTTCGAGTCGGTGTCGACGCCGCCGGGCGGACGTTGACAGATCTCGACACGAAGATCGGAACGCGACAGATACAGCGCTTCGAGGAGATCACGGTCTGGCTCGATCGCGACGGCACGCCGTGGCCCCTGGACCACCTGATCCTCGAACGCTTCGCCCGCAGCCTGCATGCGGTCAAGAAGACGCGCGAGAGCTCACCGACCGCGGCGGCGATCCGCATCGCCTGCGACCCCGACGCCGCCTCGGTGGATCGGGAGAACGCGCTGCGGCGGCTGGGCTTGGGACCGACCGTCACCGTGGTGGCCACCCATCGGGCCGATGCCGAGCACATGCCGCCGGGGCTCGTCGTCGACGAGCACCAGATCCACCTCTTCCCCGGATCACCCCCCTCGCTGACCATCCCCCGCACCATCGCGGCCGGCATCCATGTCTGCGCAGGTGCCGAGGCGCACCGGGGCCGGGAGTACGCGCTGACGGCATTGCGCATCGCGGTCGATCTCGCCACGGGCGCACCTACGCACGTGCGCTACGACCAGCTCGGCAGCATCGCCACGATCGTCGAGAGCATCGATGCGGAGACGGCCGCGCAGGCACCCGATGTCCGGCGGGTCGTCGAACTGCAGGCACAGCGGCCGTGGGTCGCTCCCACGCTCGAGGCCGTGTTGAGCCACAGCAGTATTCGCGAAGTCGCCCGGCTGCAGAACCTGCACCACTCGACCATGCGCCAGCGCATCGACTGGCTCGAACGCCAGCTCGGGTACACCCCGCTGAGCGGCGGCGGCTATGCGCGCGCGAGCACGACGCTGATGCTCTGGCGGATCGCTATGGCGGCCGAACGCAGGCACACGTCCCTCACGCCCGCCCACGCGGTGTACCGGTAGCCACGCACGACGGCACCTGCCTGCGGGGTCCTGACCGCCGTTTGTCGGGGACGACGGCGCGAGTCACGTCGACTTGGCGGCTGTGTCCCGCCTCATACGGCCTGTTCACTGAGTGCCGAAGGAGGTTCTCATGACCCAGAACGCAATCGACTTCGGCCCAGCGCCGGTACGGCCGCCCTACGATCCCGAATTGCTTCCCGGCCTCGCGGCCATCCGGTCGGCCACGCCACCGCTGAGTGACGAAACACTGGAACTGATGCGCGAGATCACCGTCGCCACCGTGCCCGGGCGCGATCCCGTCGATCTGACCGCGGGCGGCCGGGTTCGAGTCGACGAACTCACCGTCGCGACGCCGTCGGCCGAGCTGCCGCTCACCGTGCTCACTCCCGCCGAAGGTCGGGGCCCGTGGCCGCTGATCTACTACGTGCACGGCGGCGGGATGGTCGCCGGCGGACGCCACCTGGGTCTGGACGATCTGCTGTCGCACGTGGCCGATGGCACCGCGGTCGTCGCGTCGCTCGACTACCGCCTTGCCCCCGAACACCCCGATCCCATCCCGGTCACCGACTGCTACGACGGTCTGCGCTGGTGCGCGGAGAACGCGGCGCACCTGCGCGCGGACCCCTCGCACATCATCGTCACCGGAACCAGTGCGGGCGGCGGCCTGGCCGCGGGCATCACCCTCATGGCCCGCGACATGGGCTTCCCGCAGGTGAGCCATCAAGTGCTCGTGTGCCCGATGCTCGACGACCGATTCGAAACCCACAGCTCCCGCATGCTCGACAACGACGGCAGCTGGGACCGCAACGGCAACCTGTACGGCTGGACGGCGTTACTCGGTGATCGGCGCGGGACCGATGACGTCTCCTACTACGCGGCGCCCGCGCGGGCGAAGGACCTGTCCGGGCTACCTCGCACCTTCATCGATGTCGGTGACGCGGAAGGCTTTCGCGACGAAGCCATCGACTACGCCAGAAACCTGAGCCGGGCCGGAGTGAGTGTGGATCTGCACGTCTGGGCAGGTGGTTTCCACGGGTACGAGAACATCCCGCAGGCGGCTGTCGCTCGGGCGTCGTTCTCGACACGGACCGCGTTCTTCCGGCGCGCACTGGAACGCTGACAGGAAAAGGGTTCCATGGAATATCTCCGTGGAAACGGCTGTGCCGCCGGCGCGGCCGTCCTGCCCTGACCTCACCGGCTCGAGCGCGCGGACGGGGATACTCTGGCTGGTACCTGCTGACGGATCACGAGTAGCCGATGGCCGAGAACGATCTGTGCAAGACCCAGCGTGATGTCGGGATCGATGTCATCACGGAGCTGCGTACTGCGGGTTTCGAGGACGCGCAGGAGATCGGCAGGGGTGGATTCGGAGAGGTGTATCGATGTCGCCAGATCGGCGTGGAACGCACGGTGGCGGTGAAGGTGCTCACTGAGGAATTCGACGACAACCGCGAGCGATTCCTGCGCGAGCAGCGGGCGATGGGGCGTTTGACCGGACATCCGAACATCGTCGACATGCTGGAGGTCGGCGCCACCGACAACGGTCACCCGTATCTGGTGATGCCGTATCACTCGCATGGTTCACTGCATGACCGCATCCTCCGCGACGGGCCGTTGCCACTGCCGGAGATTCTCCACATCGGAGTGATGATCGCGGGAGCGCTCGAAACGGCACACCGTGCGGGCGTCCTGCACCGGGATATCAAGCCGGCGAATATATTACTGACCGACTACGGTGAGCCGGCGTTGACGGATTTCGGCATCGCCCACATCACCGGTGGCTTCGAAACCGCCACCGGCACCGTCACCGGTTCGCCGGCCTTCACCGCGCCCGAGGTGCTTCGTGGCGAGGCGCCGAGCGAAGCCTCGGACGTCTACGGGTTGGGCTCCACACTCTTCTGCGCGCTGACCGGTCATGCCGCCTATGAGCGCCGCGCCGGTGAACAGGTGGTCGCCCAGTTCCTGCGGATCACCGAACAGCCGATTCCGGATCTGCGCGACAACGGCATTCCCGACGACGTAGCCCGGGTGATCGAAGAGGCGATGTCGCATGATCCGGCCCAGCGTCCCACTGCCGCGGTCTTCGGGGACCGGCTCAGGCAAGTCCAACGTGGGCACGGTTTGCTCGTGGACCGGATGCCCCTGCGGGATGAACTCGAAGCCCCACTGTCGAGATGGGCGACATCGGCCCCCACTGCGGCAGGCGAGGGAAACCTACCGCCCGAGCTGACGAGTTTCGTGGGCCGGCGCGTTCAGGTGGCGGAGGTCAAGAATTTGCTCGCGATGTCGCGTCTGGTGACCTTGACCGGTATCGGGGGTGTGGGTAAGTCGAGGCTGGCGCTGCGGGTGGCGCACAAGCTGAAGGACGAATTCGCCGACGGCGTGTGGCTGGTCGAGTTGGGCGATACCCGGGATCCGACCCTCCTGGTCGACGTCGTGGCCAACGCACTCGGTCTGCGCAGCAGGGGCGCCGGACCGATACTCGATGTCCTGATCGGTTATCTGTCCACGCGTGAACTGCTGGTGGTGCTGGACAACTGCGAGCAGGTGATCGATGCGGCCACGGCACTGACCGAGTCACTGTTGCGAACATGTCCGGGCGTACGGATTCTGGCGACCAGCCGGGAGCCCCTCGACGTCGGCGGAGAATCGGTGTTCGCCGTACCGCCGCTGACGATCCCGGATCCGGTGGCCGAGCCGGCACCGCGCGTCGTCCACGACAACGCCGTGGCGTTGTTCGCCGAACGAGGCGCCGCGGTGGTGCCCGGGTTCGAAGTCACCGAGGACAACCGGGCCGACGTGACGCGGATCTGCGCTCGGCTGGACGGGCTGCCGCTGGCGATCGAACTCGCTGCCGCGCGGCTGCGCGCGATGTCACCTCAGCAGATTCTGTCCGGGCTCGACGACCGCTACGGTTTGCTGACCCGAGGCCGGCGCGGTGCACCGATGCGGCAGCAGACGCTGGCGTGGTGTATCGGCTGGAGCTATGACCTGTGCACGCCGGACGAGCAACGGCTGTGGGCCCGACTATCCGTGTTCGCAGGCGGTTTCGAGCTCGACGCCGTCGAGCAGGTGTGTGGCGACGGCCCGACTCGGCCGCAATTGCTCGATGCGCTGTCCGTTCTGGTGGACAAATCGATTCTGATCCGGGAGGACGTCGATCACACCGTCCGCTTCCGGATGCTCGAGACCGTTCAGGAATACGGTCGGCACGAGGCGGAAGAGAGCGGCGAATACGTCGATTTCGCTCGGCGACACCGGGATTGGTGTCTCGCGCTGGCGCAGCACGCGGAACGCGAATGGATCGGTCCGCAACAGCTGCGGTGGGTTGCCCGGCTGGAGCGAGAACTGCCGAATCTCCGCACCGCACTGGAGTTCGCCGTGTCGGAATCGACCGACGTCGCCATCCGGATGGTCATCGCCCTCCATTTGTTCTGGATGATGCGTGGCCGGCTCGACGAGGGGCGCCGCTGGACCGCTCGCGCACTCACCCATGCCGGAGCAGCGTCGGCCGTCGATCGGGCCAAGGCCCTCTATACCGCCGGGTCGCTCGCCGTCATACAACGCGACTTCGGCGACGCCACAGACAAAGTGACGCAGCTCGAGCACCTTGCCGAACAGACCGACAGCCCCGTCGTCGACGCGATTCTCGCGCATGCTCGAGGCGCCATGGTGCTCATGACCAGCGACGGCGATCTGGACCGCGCCCACCACCTCATGACCGAGGCCATCGACCGCTACGAGGAATTCGGTGAGCTGAGCCTGCGGTTGGACGCCCTGATCTCCCTCGGCTGGTCGTGCGCACTGCTCGGTGCCACAAGCCTCGCGACCGAATGCTTCGAACAGGTGGTGGCCATCACCGAAGCGGCCGGCGAGACGATGCTGCGGTCCTGGGCCCTGTGGGGCGAGGGATATGTCGCGTGGCGCGGCGGCGAGCCCGACCGCGCTACGCGCTTGCTCGAGGACGGCATCCGCTCGGCCCGGCTGGTTCCGGACCCCCTCGTCTCCGCGGCCTGCACGGAAACCTTGGCGTGGGTGGTGTGCGAACACCACGATCACCGGCGCGCCGCCGTGTTGATGGGCGCCGCCGATTCGCTGGTCAGCGTGGCCGGCAGCGCAGCTTTCGTCTTTCCCGATCTGCTCACGCACCGCACGGATTGCGTCCGGGACAGCCGAGAGGCGCTCGGTGAGCGGGCATTCGAGACTGCGCTCGGCGAAGGCGCTGCGATGACGTTCGATTCGGCCGTGGCCTTCGCCCTGCGTGAACAGTCCGAGGTCCGCACGCCTCGACGTGGCGTCGGAACCCTGACCAAACGTGAGATCCAGGTCGCCGAACTCGTGGCCCAGGGTCTGTCCAACAAGGCGATCGCCGCGCGGTTGGTCATTTCGCAGCGCACCGCGGAGGGGCATGTGGAACATATTCTCGCCAAGCTCGGCTTCACCTCGCGTCTGCAGATCGCGACATGGGTCGCCGCACATCCCGAATTCTGACCTCGCCCCGCCGTTACGCCTGCCGCCGGAGAGGTTGCGGATCCAGGAACAATCGTTCGTTCGGTAAGCGCTTGTCGGGCAGCGCTTCATCGATTCTGTGCGGGAACACTTCGACCGCACACCACCGCTTCCGGCGGCAATCATGAATCAAGTTGACCGCCGCCGCGAGTGTTGCGCGGTAGTCGAAGGCCGTTCTGCCCAACCAGATTCGCACATGCACGTCACCCCGGGGCAACAGCCGAGGGTGCTCGGCGAGGGTCAGCAACGCCCGGTCCCGCTCGCGACGTCACCATCGACACGCCACGCCGACAACAGCGCGTCCGCCAACCTCCGCTCGAGCCGGCGCTCCTCCGAGTTGCCGGATCGTCCGGACTTCAGCCCTTCGATCACCAGCTCGAGGAACCGCCGCCTGTCGACACCGAACGTCACGAGAAGATCCTCCGAACTCGCACCCCCGAACGGCGCCCAGCGAATCGCGAATTCGATCGTCGCCTTCGTATCCGCGCCGATAGCGCGGCCGGAGGCGAGAAAATCCCATTGACTCAGCGCCGAGCGGACCCAGAACGAGTCGTAATCCCTGTTCGCTCGCGACGTCGCCTCCCGGGCCCCCGCTCGCGGCGGTTGGGGCGGATGGGACCCGCGCGCACCGCGGATCCCGACGGAACGACTGCGCTGTCGCTGCTGTGCATTCATGGCGTCCCCGAGCGGTAGTGGTCGATTTGTCCCACCCAGCCTCGTTCGAGAACGCGCGATCGGCGACGGGAAATCTACCTACACCCGTACCTGTTTTTCGCGGCTGGGTACCTCCTGTCGCCGCCGCACCTTGTTACCCCGAAGCACCGGAAGCCGGTCGGCGTGATCCGGACGTGGACCGCCCTAGCTCTAGATAGATTGATCTAGTATCCTCGGCACATCGTCAGATACGCGAAGCCGGAAGTTGAAAGGCCAACCAGAATGATCAAAATCGAGCGGGTCGCGCACGTCGTCATCAAGGTCCGCAGCCTGGAGAAGTCGCTCGACTTCTACACGCGGATCCTCGGGCTGAAGGTCATGGGCAGAATCGATCCGAGTGTCGTCTTTCTGTCCACGGGACGCGACCACCACGAACTCGGCATCGCCGAACTCGGCACCGAAGCTCCCGGCGGGACCTTCTATCAGGTCGGAATGGAGCATTTCGCGTTCAAGCTTCGCAACGAAGCCGATCTGATCGAAGCGTATGAAACCCTGGTGCGGGAGAACGTCGAGATCGCCTACACGGTCAATCACGGGGTGACCAAGAGCGTCTACTTCCTCGACCCCGACGGCAACGAGCTCGAAGTGTACGCGGACAACTCCCCCGAGGAAGTCGCCAGTTTCGAGAACCCGTACGGCGGAATGGAGAAACTCGCCTTCGCCACCGACAAGCCGTCGCTGATGGATTCGATCATCAAAGCCCAGCAGTCGATGGCACCCGCGGGCGCAGCCGAATGACTCGGCGGCACATCGCCGAATCCGCTTGACACCGTCCACGGGTGGGGTTCGTTTCGTGCGAACGTGTTTCGACGCCGTCTCGGATCATGGATCCCACCCGTGGAACGCGACGACGGCCGGCACCGCGGGCGCTGTCGTCGATCAGGGCTGCGGCGACACCGTGGCATCGTGCCGCGGAAACGACGCGGCCGCCCGACCGCCCCTTGCCCACCGCAGGTCCACACCGTCCTGGTTTGTCGTCATGGCATCAGGATGAGACGCCCACGGACGCCGCCCTTTTCGACACGATGGTGTGCTTCGGCTGCTCGCGCCAGGGGCATCGTGTCGGCGATCCGTGCGGTCAGTGTTCGGTCGGCGAGCTTCTGGTTGAGCACGGTCGCGGCGGCGGCCAGGTCGGTGACGGCGGCGTTGCTGATCGCGAACCCGGCCACGGTGACGTCGTGGGTGTAGACGCGGGCGACGGGGAGCGGCACCCGCGCCTGTGGGCCGGCTGCGGTCAGCAGGAGCCGGCCCCCGCGGGCCAGCAAGGCGACCGCGACGTCGATGTCGTGGTGGCCCGAGGTGTCCCAGTACACGTCCAGCCCGTCGGGCGCCGCCGCCCGGATCTGCTCGACCATGCCGGGGTCCCGGTAGTCGACCACCACGGCGGCCCCCGCCTCCCGGGCACGCGCGAGCCCGTTCCCGGAGGCGGACGCGATCACCCGGGCGCCGGCCGCGCACGCGAGGCGGACCGCGGCATCGCCGACGTTTCCGGCGCCGCCGCCGATATATACGGCGTCTCCGAGCCCGAGCCGAGCGTGCCGGAACAGCCCCAGCCATGCAGTGGCGGCCGGATGCGCGACGCCGACCACCCGAACCGGATCCACCCCGTCGGGCAGGGGGTACAGCCGGTCGGCCGGGACAACCGCGTACTGCGCGAACGAGCCCTGCCGGCCACCGTGGCCCAGACTGTTGCGCCACACCGCGTCCCCGACCACATGACCAGCGACACCCTCGCCGACCGCCGCGACGTTGCCGACCAGGTCGCGGCCGACGATGAACGGGAAGGGTGTCGGCGTCGCATACGCCCCCGACCGCACGTACGTGTCCACCGGGTCGACCGTGACCGTGTGGACGGCCACCAGCACATCGGTGGGTCCGATCCGCGGAACGGGCAACGGTCCGTAGTGGATCGCATCGGCCGGGCCGAGCGCCTCCACGTAGGCCGCGTCCATCACCTCCGGTATCCCGGCCATCGCGCCTGCCTCCTTTCGGCCGATCAGGCGCCGCCACGCCGGTCACGGCCTCCGGACTTACTCGATCCCGTATGTTGCGGCCCAGGCCGCCCGCAGCTCGGACTCCGTGGCATGCCCGAACTGGTAGGCCGGCGAATCCACCGGCAGGGCGCGGTCGACGGTCACCAGTACTGCTTCGATCGCGGGATATCCCGGCCCCTGGGTGGCGAGCAACCAGTCGTGAATCCACTCGAACACCGCGCTGCCGGGACCGTGGAATTCGGCGGTTCCCTTGAACCGGTACCCGCGTCGTTTGAGGAAGTCGACGACGTTGATCTCCAGTCGGGGATCACGCCGCAAGTTGGCGACCGTGCCCGGCGATGCCTGATTCAGGAACACCAGATGATCGTCGTCGTACACCCGCACGGTCCCCTTCGGGGAAAGGTTCGGTGATCCGTCCGCGCACACCGTGGCGACGAACCCCAGTTTGGCGCTGTCCACGATCGAGCGCATGTCCTCGTCGATGACACCCATGACCCCCGCCTACCCCCGGACCTCCCGGCGAATCATTCGTCACCTACGCACAGTTGTGGCACTGGACCTGACTCTCCTGAAACCGCCGGACTCGACCTCCGCACCGTCAGCGGGCGTGCTCGGATCCGATAAGGGCGTGATTGGCGGTGATGTCCGCTATCGCGTCGCCACGGTCGCACAGATCATCGGCCAGACGGCATCGGAGGGCAGTGGGCAGCGCGGGGGCGAAGGTTTTGAAATAGGCCCGCAGCCAGTCGGGTCGAGCGATCAGGAATGGCAGATCTGTTGTCATCATGTTGCGGGCCACGATCATCGGCCAGGGCGTGTCCAGGGGGTGAAAGTCGTGATTCCACAGCCCGGGATGTGTGCAGCCGGGGTAGAACTGCCCCAGCATGAACCCCTGCTCGACGAACTGGGTCTTGCGGGCAGCGTGGACCTCGTCGATGACGGTGTGATCGGAAAGCTCCTCGACGACCGTGATCAGTGCGTGCGGGCGCTTCCAATCCGAGATCGTGGTGAGGTGGACGAACAGGTCGTACATATCGTTGACCAGAAGGTCGAGTGCCGGTGCGTCGACATCACCGTCCACGAAGGTCGCCCATAACAGGCACTTGGTGATTGCCTGGCTGATGAACGGGCACACGGCGCCCGGTCTGCCGAGGTCGTCGTGCGGTTGAGTGAGATACTCGCGAGACCATTGCGTCAACCGCGCCGCGCGGGGCTCCGGCCGTTCCGGGTCGAACAGGTTGAGCCATTCGGCGCCGGAACGCGGTCCGGTCAGTGTGGTGATCGGCGTGGTCATGGTGCCTCCCCGGGGTCGAGGCCATCTGGACGATGTGCGTGGCGCGGCATGTGCATCCGTAGCCGCGGCCCGATGAATTCCAAGGCTGCGGCACTTGTCATTTCGTCGTGGTCGGCGGGGACGCGCAGTGTGGTGATGGTTCCTTCGATGAAGGGCCGCCACGAATTCACGCCGAGATCTGCGTCCGATCCCCTTGCGGCACCGAAATACAGAAGATCGCCGGGGAAACGCGCCGGACTGTAGCGCCGGGCCATCTCGATCGCGCGCACACCGGCGCGACACAGCCTTGCACGATGGCGGTCATCCAGCGATTCGGCCGGTAGTGCGAACCGGTTCAGCAGGCGCCGTATTCGCGCGGCGTCCGCTGCGTCGTCCGCGAAGGCCTCGTCGGTCAGCACCGCACTGTCCAACATCGCGAGGAGCGCAACGGGTTGGCCCTCGGCCCGTAACCGGACGGCGATCGCATGGGCTATCGAACCGCCGACCGACCAGCCCAGCACGCTGTACGGCCCACGGGGCTGGTGTGCCCGAATCTCGGTCAGATAATGGTCGGCGAGCTGTTCGATGGAGTCGAATTCCGCAGCAGGATCGGCGATGTGGGGCAGTTGCAGTCCGTAGATCGGTGTCTCGGGGTCGAGGTGAGCGGTCAAGCCGGCGAACGACCACGAGAGACCGATCGCGGAGTGGATACACCACAACGCCGGTTGTGTCCCGGTCGCACGGATCGGCAGGACGGTCCGCAGTGCGGCATCCGGGTCGGTCGCGTCCGGTGCGGCCACACCTCGATCGAGAAGTGCGGCAAGCGTTTCGGGTGTGGAATGGGTGTAGATATCCCGCACGGTGATCGGCGTCGCGGTTCGCGCGCGTAGGCGCCCGGCGAGTTCGGCGGCGGTGAGCGAATGTAAGCCGAGCGCGAAGAGGTTGTCGTTCGCGGCGACGTCGTCGACGCCGAGCAGCTCGGTGACGGTCCGCACGACAAGTTTCTCGGAATCGCCGGCGGCGGGCCGGCGCGCCGACGCGGGTGCGGGTGCGGGCAAGGCAGCGCGGTCCAATTTGCCGGCCTGATTGGTCGGCAAGGCGGAAACCACGCACGCATTGGCGGGAACGAGGTGGCTCGGTAGCAACTCGCGGACCCGGGCGAGCACGTCGTCCGTATCGACCGCGCCGTTTTCGGGGACCAGATACGCGACCATTCGCGCGTCGGGGAGCCCCTGGTGGTACACCGCGACCGCCGCGCGCGAAACCTGCGGGTGGTCGGCGAGGAGGGATTCGATCTCTCCCGGCTCGATGCGGTGCCCGCGCAGGTTGATCTGATTGTCGACCCGTCCGTGGTACTCCAATCTCCCGTCCTGCCACCGGCATACGAGATCACCCGTTCGATACATGCGGCTGCCCGGCGGGCCGTAGGGATTGGCGACGAAGCGTGCGGCCGTGGCGGCGGCGTCGCCGTGGTAGCCGCGGGCGAGGCTGGGGCCGGCCAGATACAGCTCTCCGGGCACATCGGGCGGGCGCAGAGCGAGCCACCTGTCCAGTGGCAGGACGCTGACGCCGGGTATGGGTGCCCCGATGGACACCGGCCCGCCCGGTGTGAGCGGATCGGTCTGTGTGGACACCACGGTCGCTTCCGTCGGTCCATAGCTGTTGATCAGTCGGCGTCGCGGGTGTGCCCACCGGGTGATCATCCGTGTGTCGACCGGCTCGCCGCCGGTGACCACCGTTCGGAGATCTGTCAGTTGTCCGGCGTCGAGACTGGACAGCACGACAGGCGAGGACAGGTAGTGGGTCACGCGTTCGCGCGCGAGGAGCCGGGTCAGCTCGGCGCCGCCGACCATGCCGGGCGGAACGACGATCAGGGTTGCGCCGCAACTGAATCCGGCGAACAGCTCGAGCAACGAGGCGTCGAAGACGGGTGCGTGCGCGTGCGCTATCCGTGCCTCGGCTCCGACGCGATAGCGGTCGATCAGGTGTGCGGTCAGGGCCGCGAGCCCGCGGTGGGTGACGGTGACCCCCTTCGGTCGTCCGGTGGTGCCCGACGTGAATGTCACGTAGGCGGGATGATCGGCGTGCAGTGGCACCGTGCGTTCGGCGTCGGTCACCACGCCCGAGGACCGGACGGCGATACGCGCGCTGGTCTCGGGATCGTCGAGAACCACCCAGCCGCCGACGGGTTGCGGCAGAACCGCGGCATGGCGCGCGAACGTGACCCCGGATACCGGTCGGGCGTCGCCCATCACCGTCGCGATCCGTCCGCGGGGCTGGCCGGGGTCGATCATCAGCGTTGCGGCCCCCGTCATCGTGACGGCCCACCAGGCGAGGACCGATTCGAGGCTGCGGGGGATCGCGATGGCGGCGATCTGCTCGGGCCCCACGCCGAGTTCGATCAGCTCGCGCGCCAAGCGGGCTGCCCGCGATTCCAGGGCGCGGTAGGACAGAGCGCGGTCGCCATCTCGAATCGCGAGTCCGTCGGGGTTTCGGTGGGCGCCGGCGGCGAGCAGTTCGGGCAGCGTTCGGACGGGAGGCGGCGGATCGGGTGGTGTGACCGGCGGCGCGGCCGGTGCGAGGTGGCTGAGCTCCGTGTCCGGGTCTTCGGCCAGCGTCGTGGCCAGCGTCGAGAACACACGGGCGTACGCCTCGGCGGTGCGTCGGCTGAAAAGGTCTGTGGCGTAGCCGAATCGGGCGTCGACGCCGATGAGAGTCCCGGCGGAGTCGCGCCGCTGGGTCAGGGTGACGTCGAGGTCGAACCGCGCGACGGACAATTCGAGGGGAACCTCCGTGAGCCGCAGCCCGGGAAGCGTGGGGTGCTCGCCGACGGCCGTTTCCACGATCAGCATCGTCTGCGCCGGCGGCACATCGGACGCGCCGATCGCCGCGACGACTTGTTCGTACGGAACGTCGGATTGCGCGAATGCGGCGACGTCGAAATCCCGGACTCGCGACAGTATTCGGCGAAAACTATCGGAGGGATTCACCTGCGCGCGCAACAGAATCGTGTTGACGAACATGCCCACCAGTGCGTCGAGCCGGCGATCGCCACGACCGCTGGTCGGTGTGGCCACGACGGTGTCCCCGCCGCCGGACAGGCGCTGCAGCCACACCGCGGTCAATGCCTGGTAGGCCATGAAATCTGTCGCGCCGACGGCGTGCGCGATGCGGCACAGTCGCTGACACGACACCGGGTCCACCGGGACCGTGATGTGATCACCGCGAGCGGTGCGGCGGATCGCCCCGGGACGGGACACCGGCACGCGCTCCGGGGTCAGGTCCGCCAGCCGCTGCTGCCAGCCCCGGATCTGCTCCGCGCCAGAGGAATCGGGGTTCGCCGTATCGCCGAGGACATCTGTGTGCCATAGGGCGTAGTCGGCATAGGTGACCGGTAGCGGAGACCATCCGGGCGGGTTCCCGGCACTGCGAGCGGCGTATGCGGCGCAGAGATCGCGGGCCAGCGGTCCCATCGACCAACCGTCGGCCACCAGGTGATGCAGGACGAGCACCAGCACGTGCGCGGAGGGCGCCGACCGCAGCAGCCCGACCCGGAAACACGGCTCGACGTCAGCGTGGAAACCCGCCGACGCCAGGGCCTCGAGCCGTGCGTCGAGTGCCTCCGGTTCGATCGGCTGAGCAGACAGGTCGAGCTGAATCTCGTCTACCGGCAGGACACGTTGGGTCGGCCCGTGCGCATCGGCGGGGAACACCGTTCGTAGCGGTTCGTGTCGTTCCAGCACATCGCGCAGCGCATCGGTCAGCGCGCCGGTGTCGAGCGGGCCGTCCAGCCGGACCGCGAACGGCATGTTGTACGCGGGGCTGTCCGGATCCAGTTGGTTGGCGATCCACAATCGTCGCTGCGCGGGCGCGAGCGGGATGCGTCCCGGGCGTGGATCATCTCGCCGGGTGAGTTGTACGAGCGCAGAGCCCTCGGATCCCTCATCGATACGACGTGCCAAGGCAGCGACGGTCGGATGCTCGAAAACGTCACGCACCCCGATCACCGCACCGGTGGATTCGGACAGCCGGGACGCGAGTTGCGTAGCGGCCAGTGAGTGGCCGCCCAGGGCGAAGAAATCGTCGTCGAGACCTGCCCGTGCGATGCCGAGTAGCTGCGCGACCGTGGACGCGACCACCTCCTCGGTGGGGGTTTGTGGCGCCCGGTGGCGCGCCGGGGTCAGCGCCGGAGCGGGCAGCGCCGCGCGATCGAGTTTGCCGTTGGCGGTCCGCGGCAGTTCCGGCAGCACGATCGCTGTGGTCGGTACGAGCGGTTGCGGCAACACCCGCCGTACGCGCGAGAGCACCGAATCGGCGGCGAGTTCGGCGCCGGCGGGAACGAGGTAGGCGACGAGCACGTCACCCGAGGGACCGGGATGGATCGCCACCGCCGCGCGGGCGACCTGGGGATCGTCCGCCAACGCGGATTCGATCTCGTGCGGCTCCACCCGGATACCCCGCAGGCTGATCTGGCTGTCACCACGGCCGAGGTAGTCGAAAGCCCCGTCGAGGCGCCGCCGTGCCAGATCGCCCGTGCGATACATCCGGCTACCGGCGGGACCATAGGGATCGGCGACGAAATGGATGGCGGTCAGGGCCGGGGAGCGGTGATAGCCACGGGCGATGCCCGGACCGGACACATACAGTTCACCGCTTGCTTCGCGCGGCTGCCGCCGCAGCCGCCGGTCCAGCACGACCACTTCCGCACCGGCGGCCGGGGTGCCGATCGTGATCGGCCCCTCGACGCCGAGCGGTTCGGTCTGGGTGGCGATCACGGTGGTTTCGGTCGGGCCGTAGCTGTTGATCAGCCGGTGGCGTGCGCTCCACGCCGCCGCGATGGTTCGCGGGCACGCTTCGGCGCCGGTGACGACCGTCTCCAACTCGGGCAGCGCGGCCGGATCCAGTGTGGCGAGGACCGCCGGGGTGGACAGGTAATGGGTTATCCGCCGGTCCGAGAGCAGCCGGGTGAGCGCGCTGCCGCCGATGACGCCGGGCGGGCAGACGACCATGGTGGCACCGGCGCCGAACGCGGCGAGCAGTTCCAGCAGTGCCGCGTCGAAGCCGGGAGCGTGCGCCAGCAGCACGCGGGAACTCGGCCGCACCCGATAGTGCGCCACCACGTAGCGCGTCAGATTCGCCAGTCCGCGGTGGGTGACCGGCACGCCTTTGGGCGAGCCGGTGGTCCCGGATGTGTAGATCAGGTAGGCGGGGTGTGCGCTGTGCAACGGACGGGTCCGCTCCGAATCGAGAACCGGCGAGGCCGGACGCGCGCTTACCCGGGTGCGCGTTTCCGGGTCGTCCACGACGAGCCACCGGAGCCCGCCGGATCGCCTACCGGCGTCGTCGCCGACGGTGAGCCCGGCTACCGGACGAGCGTCGGCGAGCATCCGCGCGACCCGTTCATCCGGGGTGGCGGGGTCGATCGGCATCCACGTCGCGCCGGTCTTGGCGACGGCCCAGAACGCGAGCACCGAAGCGAGCGACCGATCGATGAGCACCGCCACCACAGTTTCGGGGCCCGCCCCCGCGGCGATGAGTTCACGGGCCCATTGCGAGGACCGGGCATCGAGTTCGGCGTAGGAGCACCGGACCCCGTCTTCCTCGACCGCGGTCGCGCGTGCGTGTGCCGCGCCTTCCGCGAGAATGTCGGGAAGTACCGCAGCAGAGGATGTTTCGTCGTGCTCGATCGCGCGATCGAGGAGATTCGCCTCGTCCGTGGGCGTCAGCAACGGCAGGGCGCACACCAGCGTATCGGGCTCGGCGGCCACGACCGCATTCAACAGGGTCAGGAGCCGCGCATGGTGGTCGGTCACGACGGCGTCGGTGTAGAGGGCCGGATTCCCCGACAGGTCGATGCCCAAGGGGGCGTGTGCGCCGAATCGGTAGACATGCAATGCCACGTCTTCGACACCACCTGCAGGCAGCACCTTCACACTGACGGGCTCGCCACCGAACCGCAGCGATTCATCGCCGAGCATCAGGTTGATCACCGGCCCGAGAGCACCACGGCCGCCGACTGCCGGCCCCAGGTCGCGCCGGATGTCCTCGAGCCGGTAGTGCTGGTGGCGGAGTGCCCCGGTCACCGCCAGACGCACCTGCCGGACCAGATCTCCGACCGTCGTGTCCGAACCGATGTGTGCGCGCAGGGGGACGGTATTCGCCACCATGCCCGCCGAGCGACGCAATGCCGCGGTGGTCCGGGCAGCGACCGGAAGCGAGACGACGACGTCGCGCGCCCCCGTCATCCGGGCGAGATACGCCAGCGCCGTCGCCACGATGAGCACGGGAGTCTGCACATCGAAGCGACCGGCGGCCGCCGCCAACGCGGCAACGGAATCGGGGGGCAGTACGCCGCGCGCGGCGAGCGGGACGGCGCACGGCGGGGCCACCCGGCCGCTGAGCGAGGGCACCGTACGAAGGCCGGTGAGGCACTCCTGCCAGTAGGTGCGGTCGCGCTCGGCGCGTGCGGAGCGACGGTAGGCGCACTCGCGGTCGACGATGTCCGGCAGCGCGAGGGCGCCCGATGGCCGAGCGTCGATTCCGGTGCACGCCGCGGAATACAGCTCATCTGTGCGGCGCAACAAGATCATCGCGCCGATGCCGTCGATGCCCACGTGATGGGCACGCGAATACCACCAGTAACGATGGCGGCCGACTCGGATCAGGTGCGAGCACCCCGGCTCGTCGACGAGGAGGTCGATGGGCGCGCGGAGATCGGCGTCGATCCATTCCCGGGCGGCTGCCGTGGGGTCGGGACGGTCGGTAAAATCGTCGATCTGAATCGTGCGCTGCAGGCTGTGGTCCACTCGCTGGACGACCCGGCCGTCGTGGCGCAGGAAAGTGAGGAACGGCGACTCCAGTTCGTGCCCGGCGACCAGGGCGCACCGTTGCAGGAGGGCCACATCGAGTTCGGCGTCGATATCGAGAACGTGAGCCACGCACAGCGGCACCGACGGCAGGAGTTGCTGGGCATGCCACAGCCCTGCCTGGGCCGGTGACAGCTCGAAGGCTCCCGGCGGCAGAGCGGATGCGGTCACCGCGTTCGCAGTCGAATCCTCGCAGGTCATGCGCTCATTCCTTCGCGTCGGAACGGGCACCGTCGCGAGGTCGCGCGTTCAGCGAATGTGGAATACTCCGGAACACGCCGACGGAAGTACCGGCGCGGGCCCCACTGTTCCGGGCGTTGTGTCTCACCTGAATTCGCGACATATCCGACGGCCCGATTGCACCAGCGAGGAACTCATGTCCGAACGCAAGGTGACGGTGACACTCGATCAGCTCTCGGCGACGACCCTGTGGACGTTGCGCGACCGCGCACATGAGGCGATGCGGCCGCGACCACTGATCGTCGATCCGGTGGCGATCGAGGCGTATCGGCGAATCGACTACGACTTCGGTGAGTTCGGGCGCATACGGCAATCGCACGTGCTTCGGCCGCTGTGCTTCGATCGTGCCGTCGCCGACTTCGCCCGCCGGCATCCGCGCGGTGTCGTCGTGGCGCTGGGCGACGGACTCGAAACCGGATTCTGGCGTAGCGACTCCGATTCGCTGCGCTGGCTGTCGGTGGATCTGCCCGGCGTCATCGGGGTCCGTGAGCAGGTCATGCCGCAGGACCCTCGGGCCGAGGTCATGGGGTGCTCGGTGGTCGACACCCGCTGGATCGGGCGCGTCGATGCCGACGACGGGGTCTTGGTCACCGCGCAGGGACTGCTGGGGTATTTGCAGCCCGCGGAGGCGCTCGGCCTGATCGATGTGTGTGCGCACGCCTTCCCGGGCGGGGAAATGGTCTTCGATACGATTCCGGGCTGGTTGCGCAGGCGCTCCCACCAGGCCACGGACTCCCCGCGACCGCCGATGCCGTTCCACCTGACGGCCCGTCAGGCCGCGCGACTGCCACGCCACAACCCGTCGATCAGCGCGGTGACCGAGTTGCGGCTGCCGGCCGGCCGCGGCCTGTGCGGTCCGATCCCTTTCGCTATCGCCTACCGTATTCCGCTCGGTTCGCTCGTGCGGCCGACCACGACGCATGCGCAGTTCGCTCGTGCCGAAGCGCAGCAGTGAGTCACAGCGCGGCGAGGAGCCACACCGGTAACGCGATATGAACCTGTCGGGCAAGGGGATCACTCCGGACGCTGAACGAGGGGACGCTGACGACCCCGCGCTCCATTGCGGGTGGCGGAGGAACCGATCCCCCGACCTTCGTCCGCCACGGGTGCCACCATCGATCTTCGGCCCGGCCGACCACGATGGCGCACGTAGTGGACTACCTCAGCGACGGCAGTGGAGTACGCGACGTCGATCCGCGCCCGTGAGCCGCCCGTTTCCCGGCCGGCCGGTCACCGTCCGCAGACGATCGCGGCGAGCGCCTCACGGGTATTGACTCCGAGTTGCCGCCCGGCGCGATAGATGTGGCCTTCCACGGTGCGGACCGACACGATCAGGCGATCCGCGATCTGCTGATTCGTCAGGCCCTGTCCGATGAGGGTCGCGATTTCGCGCTGCCGCTCGGTGAGCCGGGCGTCGATCGCGGTGATCGCCTGGATGGCGGGCGTGTGCGCCCCGCACTCGGTGGCGATCCGCCGAGCGCGTGCCGCCGATGCGAGCGCGGAAACCCGCATCCCGCGATACGCGTGGGCGCTTGCTGCCTGCGCGGCACAATCTGCCGCGGCCAGCAGGTCGCCGAATCCTTCGAATTCCGCGGCGACCTCATCCAGCGCGGCCCCGTCGCGGTCGGTGAGCGCCGCGGCCTGATGAGCCGCGGCGGGAGCCCGCGGACCGTCCACCGAGGACGCCAGGCGCGACAGCCGCTCGGCACAGGAGACATCGCCGAACTGGACTGCGGTGTGCAGCGCGAGGACTTCCAGGGAGAGCTGGGCATTCTTCGCGGCCAAGTCCGCTGCCTCGTGCGCGATGGCGATCGCCTCGGCGCTGGCCCGCTGCCCCGTCGCCACCACCCATGCCCGTACCCGGATCAAATCGGGGTCGAGGAACGCGAATCCCGGGTGCCGGGCGGCCTCCGCTGCCGCCATCGCCTCCGCCGCCTTCTCGGCGTCACCGGTGAATGCGAGGGCCTGTGCGAGCGCAACGCGGCAAGCATATCGCATGCCGAACGCGTCGCGCCCACCCAGGCCGGAGGTCGCCTCGCGAAGCGCGCGCAGCGCCTCGGCGAGGCGACCGCAGCGCAGCGCGACCCGCCCGTCCACGAACATCGCCGCGGTCCGGATCGGGGCCGGAGCGTCGGCGGCCATCGCACGGACATCGGCGGCCAATGCCTGGGCGCGATGCAGATATCCGGCGTTGACCAGAGCATGGACATGCTCCATATGGACCGCGATCGGCAAAATACTCGTCTCGTGACTGCGCGCTGCGGTGGCACCGCGGTCGGCGAAGGGACCGATCCGGTCCGTTTTACCGAGGACCCCGAGTGCGCCGACGAGGGCATAGCACGCCGGCGCCACGGCGACGGGGTCCGCGCAGCCGCTGTCGAGAACACCTTGCGCCGTCCGGGCCGCGACCCGTGGATGGGCACGGCACAGATCGAGGACAGCGCCGAGTGCGATCAAGCTCTGCTGTGCGTCACGATCGGTGATCGACGACCGCGCCTGCGCCTGGATCCGCTCCGCGTCACCGACCCGGCCCAGGCTCCAGAACATGTTCGTCACGCGGTCGATCGCGACCCGCGCCCGCTGAGCGTCGTCTCCCACGTCCGCCAACGCCGCCAGCTCGTGCTCTGCCTGTGTGCCGTCGCCGTTCATCGCCAACGCGTGTGCGCGCAACCATCGCGCCGGAAGACCGCTTCCCGCGTTGGCTGCCGCACCGGCGAGTTGCGCACACAGTTTCGCATCCCCGCGCCCCAGGGCGATGCGCGCGCCGTCCATGAACAGCCTCGGTTCGGGTGGGAGGTCGGACTGCATGGTCAGTACGGCCGCCCGCAACCGGGCGGCGGAGGTGCACGGCGGCCGGGTGAGTGCTCGCGCGATTCTTCCGCGCAGGCGAATGGCATGCAGTGTCCCCGTCCGATCGCGCCGGACCTCGCCGTACAGCGGATGGGCAAGCCGCACGGACATGCCCTGCTCATCCCGGAGTTGCACCGTCACCAGCCCACGTTCCTCGGCCTGTTCGATCGCTCGACGTCCCGCGAGTTCTTCCAACGCCCGCACTGTGAGCGGTTCCTCGATCGCAAGAATGTCGACGACCTCGCGGACGAGCGGGTCGAGGGCGCCCATTTGCGCTTCGATCAACGAGGTCAGGGTGGTGGGTAACCCCATGTCGTCACCGAACCATCGCCACACACCGGACTCGAGCCGCAGCCGGCCGGCCTCACGTTCGGCGGTGACGAGCAGCCGGAGAAACAAGACGGTGCCGCCGGCGAGTCGCCACAGGCGCTCGGCGCTCGAACGCTCCAGTTCACCGCCCAGCGCGGTTTCCAGCAGAGCCGTGACCTCCCGCAGCGAGAGTGGTCGCAGATCGAGTCGCTCGAGGTACCCGTCCTTCCACAGCGACGTGATCGCATCCGGAGCGCTGTCGGTGGCCCCTACGGTCATGACCACGGGCGTCGTGCCCGTCAGGACCAGCTGATGCACCGCCATGGCGGATTGGTCGTCGAGCAGATGCGCGTCATCGACGCCGACCACTACGCGGCGACCATCGATGGGCGCGGCCAGTGCGCGTGCGGCGGGAATCGCCGGCCGCCCGGATTCACTCGCCGCGCCGTCTTCCTGCAGATGTCTGGACAGCGCGCCGAGCGGTACCGATCGACCGGACTTGGTGCCGACCACCCAACGCTCCCGGGCACCGCTGCGGACGGCCTTGGCCAGGGCCTCGCGCGCCAACCGGGTCTTACCGACTCCTGGCGCCCCGGCAATCACCACTCCGGGTGGCGAACGCTTTCGGTCCCGCATGGCCGCCGAGATGAATGCCAATTCGGCATCCCTTCCGACCAACGGCCACTTCCACGCCACCATATTCTCGACCCTTGTTACGGAACGAACCTCTATCTCAGCCGATCGGTGTACATACGCCGATGGCAGCGAATATGGACCAGAGGTGTTCCCAGATCGCGAACCCCACACCAACCGAAGCGGACCCGATCTGAACGACTGCCGATGACATAGGCTCGACCGCACCCAGCGGTCATCTGCCGTCCGAACAGCCGCGGCGCCGATGCCGGACTGTCCCGCTCAACCACATTGTGCTTGCCACCGACCCACATCGATTACACGCCCCGGCGGCGATCGTCGCAAGACAGGTAGGCCCGCATACCGAGACGAGTAGTCCACTACGTGAGCGTGGTCCTCGGGCCAGGAAACAGTTCGAACCCCACTGCTCGTTCGTGGATCACGCGGGCCGCAGTTGGGCGCCTTCCTGGTGCTGCGGGCCGCGGGGCCCGTAGTCGAGTTCGGCGCCTCTGTTGCTGCTGGAGGTGACCGCGGCGGGGGAATCGAAGCGGTCCATGATCGATTCGACGAAGATCAATCTGTCGTTGGGTGCCGCGAGGGCGTTGTGCAGGTCCGCTGGAGTCTCGGCGACGAACGAGCGGGCCGTGGTGTCCGGGCGCATGGTGTATCCCCCGTTGTTGATCAGGAATATCACCGGCTTGTGATCGCGGCGCAGGATTGTGGACAGCTCCTGGACGGTGAGCTGGAAAGAGCCGTCGCCCACGAACAGCAGATGACGCCGCTCCGGTGCCGCCGTGAGCGTGCCGAGCAGTGCCGCGACCGCGTAGCCGATCGAACCCCAATTCACCGATCCGACGAAGGTGCATCCCGGCGGAAGCTGCAATCCGAACAGGGCGTAGGAGGTTCCGTTGTCGACCAGGAGCACATCCCCGGGCCGGATGTAGCTGTGGATGGCCTGCCTACGCCCCCGGTCACGCCGCACGCGCTGGCCTGGATCGCGTCGAGTGTCGACGGCGCACTTGCCTCGCCGTTGTAAACGCCCACGTAATGGGGGAACGTCTCGTCGATCACAGCCTTGGCCGTACTGCTCACCGCGACCGGACTCTGCGCGACTCCACGAATGCGAACCTCGCGACCGGTCGTCGCCGGACGTGCCCGCAACGTGCGGAGCATGGAGCCCATAGCTCGGAGTAGTGATTCGAGGACACCTCGTCGTGATCGGATCACGGGTACAGCGGGTGATTCGTCTGGCAAATTTGCAGCAATGGCACTGACGGGCAGATGTCAGGGAATTTCAGGAATTGCGGCTAGAGCGATGATGGCACAGCTAATTTTTCGCATCGACACCGGCGTGGCAAGGGCACTCGATCGAGTGCTGGCAGGATCAATGCGGTGAGGGTTGCACCGCGCCGGGTTTGCTGCAGGTGAACTGCATGACGTCGAGGTGTCCGCGGCGGAAGTTGTCGGCGGACTCGGTCAGATAGCTGCTGTAGGCGTCGTAGGTGTGTGGCCCGGCCAGTTCGATCGCCCGCTCACGGTGCTCACGCAGAGCGATGGCCCACCTGTCCAGGGTGGTGGTGTAGTGCGAGCCGAGCTCCTGGATGCGGGTGAGGGTGAATCCGGCGTCCTGCGCGTACTCGGTGATTCCCTTGGGATTGTGGCCGGTTGAACGCGGGAGCCGGCTGGCCGGGAAGACGGTGCCGCGGAGGAACGCGACGTCGGTGTCGGTGTCGGTCGCCGGGCCGGATTCCCGGTGCGTTTGCGCCGCGTGCGGGTCGTGGGCGACGACGGTTTGCACCAGCAGCACCCCGTCGTCGGGCATGACGCGGTAGGCGAAGTCGAAGAAGTCCGGGTATCGCTGCGGGGGCAGGTGTTCGAGTACGCCGATGCAGACGATGCGGTCGACGGGGCGGTCGAACTGGTGCCAGCCTTGCCGTCGCACCCCGCCGTAGGGGCAGCCGCGCACGAGCCGGTCGACGAGGCGGTCTCGTACGTACCGGTGCTGGTTGCGGTGCGGCGTCAGCCCGATGGCATTGACACCGTGCGTGTCCATCGCGCGCAGCATCGTCGAACCCCAGCCGCAGCCGACGTCGAGCAAGGTCATCCCCGGTCGCAGATCACATTTGGCCAATGCAAGGTCGATCTTGGCGGACTGGGCCTGTTCCAGGGTCTCGTCCGGGCGAGTCCAGTACGCGCAACTGTAGGTGCGAGTCCGGTCGAGGAACTGCGCGAAGAACTCGTCGGGTAGCTGATCGCGGGACGGTATTCGACGGTCGGCGGGGGCGTAACCGGTCATCGTGCGGGTCTTCCTTGCGGGCAGGCCGAATCGTGTCGGTATCGGTGCCCTCCCGCCGTAAAGCTGAAGTCGAACCGCCCCTCGGAACTCCGCGAGTCATCGATCGGACGGATGGGGTGCCCTAAGTCGGGTGGCATCCGGACCTGAGACTACCGATCTCACAGGTGTGTGAAACGGTCCGTGAGCACCATTTAACCAAGCAGTAACGGTAGCGAGCTCGACGCCACTCTCCCGGCCTCGATTACGCCGTCGACGATTGCACCGGTGGCATAGTCGAACCGTCCACCTCCGCTGCACCGGAAGGCATCGACATGACCGATCACACCTACCGAGTAATCGAAATCGTCGGCACCTCCCCCGATGGCGTCGATGCCGCCATCCGCAGCGGCCTGTCGCGCGCCGCGCAGACAACACACCACCTCGACTGGTTCGAGGTCCAGTCGATCCGCGGCTACCTCGAGGAAGGAACCGTCGCCTACTACCAGGTCACCATGAAAGTCGGTTTCCGCATCGAAGACGCCAAAGAATAGGCTGCCACCGGGCGGCGGCAGACCGATGGCGTCGTCGCGCCGGAGCATGCGGACAGAAATATGTCCGTGCCTGGGGAAATCTCCGATGCCGAACATGACTCCTCGAGTGCCGCCCTCACGCGACGGCAGGGGCAACCGCACTGGGAATTTTCGGTCAGGACTCGCGGGCAATCTCCATGCTTTTTCGAGTGAGCGCGGCGAGGGCGGCGAGATGATCGTGGTAGGCCGCGCGGCCCCGCCGGTTGAGAGCGAGCCACGTTCTCGGTCTGCGGCCTACATAACCCTTGGTGACGTCCAGATATCCCGCGTTCTCCAGCGTTGTCACCGCTTTGGACAGGGTGGGTTTGCTGAGGTCGCACATCTCGGCGACGACGAGAAATTCCGCTTCGCCGCAACCGTCGAGAAAGGCGACGAGTTTCAGGCGCGGCAGGGACGCGAACAGCTCGTTCAGCGCTTCCACGGTCGCCATTCCCGGGACAGGATGCGCGGCCGTGCCTGCGCGAACCAGATCCACCCGCCCATGACGACGCTGGACACGACACGAACCCATCCGTCCGAGCCGGAAACCGCGTAGCCGACCAACGGCACCACCAGAAGCACGGCCAGCAGCGCCGCGAACTCCTTCCACTCCGCCATCGGAAGGGCGACGACGCCGCGGGCGCGCTGGATACCGCGCTGTTGCTGCACGAGTCTGAAATACACACAGCCCGAGCCGATTCCACCGAGCAGAACGATCCAACCGACTGGGCCGCCGACACCGTCGCTGATCACCGTGCACAGCAGCAACGCAGCCAGAGCTCCCGTCACGGCGGCGGCGACAGGATGCCACCGGGGCAGCGCGGCGGCCGCATGCGCCTGCCGGGTAGTAGCGGTAGCGATGGCCAGTGCCTGCTGCGGCGTCTGCGGATCGTGCATGGTCCGACCATATGCGACCAGGTTTCCAATTGGCAACCAATTTCCACTGGAATCCCATTGATACGCCGCTCGACACCGCGCGCCGTGACGCCTCCCGCCGCTCCCTCGAGGGCAACAGCGGCACACAGTTCCGAAGTTTCCGTATTCAGACCATGATGGACTGATCATCCAGAGCCACTGTGGCTGCGGCCCGGCCGATTACCGATGTCCCGTCGCACTGCGCGGCCAGCGCTACCGTCGCACGGCACGCGTCGAGATCGACGGCCGTGACCGTTCCGGTGAATTCGATCTCTGCGGCCCGGCCGGTGACGACATGGACGGGGTGGGTGAAAACCGTGGAGAAGTCGAGTATCGCCGCGGGATGGCCTACCCAGGAGGTCAGGGCGGCGGCGCCCAGGCCCATGGTGAGCATGCCATGGGTCACGACGCCGGGAGCCCCTGTGACGCGGGCGATGTCGTCGCTCCAGTGGATCGGGTTGAGGTCGCCGCACACGCCCGCGTAGTTGACGAGCTCGCCGCGCGTCAGCCGAAAGGTCCGTGACGGGAAGCGATATCCCGCAGGGGTCTTGCCCGACAATCCACTCGCCGGGCTCGCCGGGAAGGGCCGATTGCCCGGCGAGGTGTGGCGTGGCTCCCGCTGCGGTATCGGAAGCTCCTGCAAGGCAATGTTTTTCGCGATCCCACCGACTCGGCGACCTTCGATTCCGCCGCGTCCGGCAAGAGTGGTGTGCACGGTCTGCACCGGTCCGGTGCCGAGATCGCCGATCACGGTGGTGAGCGCGATGATGTCACCGCCGGCGACGGTCCGCCACGAGTCCACGGTGACCTCGTGGGTGAGCCGGTCGCCGGCGACGACCGGGCGGTGGCAGTGGATCTCCTGCTCCACCTGCACCAGCCGGGCCGGATCGTAGCCACCCAATGCCATGCGCAACAGATCCCGCTGTACTGCAGATATGGTCGCGGAGGCGAAGGTGACCGGCGCGATCAGCCCGGGATAGCCGAGCGTGTCCGCGTCGTCCCAGTGCGCCGGGTGGAAATCCTGTACCGCGCGGGCGAATTCGCGGATCTTCTCGCGCCCGACCTCATAGTGATCGCGGCTGCGGAAGATGTGCCCGATCGTCGGGGGCGGGCGCATCGTCTCCTCGTGCGTCATGACGGTTTCCCGGCCGCGAACACGCGCTGGCCGTGTACGGCCGGCGCCTCGTTCGGCTCGGGGAAGACCGCGTGGGGCGGCAGTCCCGCGGCGGTGAGCTGCTGCCGCCATTCTGATTCGGTGAGGAAAATCCGGTTCGTTCCCGCGCGGAAATCATTCTCTCCCGCGCGGGTCCGGCCGGGGCGCGCGGACATGAGGAAGTGCATCGAGGTCAAGAGTTGGGCATGTTCGCGACAGGACTCGATGAAGACCAGCTCGCCGCCGGGGTTCAGGAGGTCGTGCAGCTGCCGCAGCGTCCGGGCGCAGTCGTGGGCGTTGTGTAGGACGTTCGCGGCGACGATGACGTCGTAGGGCGGCTGGGCGGACAGCTCGCTGTTGAGATCGACTTCGCCGTAGCGCACCCACGGGTAGGCACCGAAGCGATCGCGGGCAGCGGCGAGAAAGAACGACGAGACGTCGGTGAAGTGGTAGTCGACGCCCCGGCCGTCCAGAACCGGGAGCAGGTCGGCGGTCGTACCGCCCACGCCTGCACCGAGTTCCAGGATCCGGATCGGCTGCCGGTGGTGCGCCAGCCGGTCGACGGCACGCGAAATCAGCTCGGCCGCAATGTTGTTCAAGTGGCGGTTGATCGGATTGTCCCGGTAAGCCGCGTCGGCGGTGAGCAGATCGGCATCGGGGAACAGCAATTCCTGAGCCAGGATTCGGTCCTGCAGCAGTTCGGGCAGCCGCCGGTTCGCCTCGTCGAAGAACCGTGCCAGTCGCGCGGGGAAGCCGAAGTCCGCGCAGACCTGAGCGAGGGTTGCGCGTTCGGGGGTGTCGGCTTCGCGCAGTGCGGTGTAGCCGCTCGCGGGATCGTGACGGATCCATCGGCGGTCGGTGAGCTCGGCCAGCCAGCGGCGCACCAGCCAGCGGTGGCGCGGGTGGACGCCCAACGCGGTCACGATCTGCTCCTCCGTGCGGGCCGTGCCCTCCGGCAGTGCCGAGCTCACTACCGCGGTCATGGCGCGCAGGCCGAACAGATCGAGATCGTCGCGTGCGGAGAGCAACTGCCGCCCTGGCTGATCCGAGCCCGTCGGGGTCGACGCAGTCGCAGTGTCGTTCGGGTCGGCGGGCGGGATGTTGTGATTGCAGCGGAAGGCGTTGTCCGGGTCGTATTCGGCTTTGATCCGGCGCAGCCGCTCGTAGGTGGCGGGCGGATAGGCGCTGCGCACTCGATCCGGCGACGCGGCGTCGTCGAGAATTCCGATGTAGGGGCCGCCCGCCGAGCACTGTTGCACGGCCGCGGTGACCTCGGTGATCCACTGCCGTGAGGCGCGCAGGTCGGTGCCCGGCGGTCCGCCGGAGAACAGCACCATGTGATAGGACGCGTCGTGGAACCCGAAGGCCGTGGCGTGCGCGGGCATTCGCCGAATCGCTCCGCCGAGTTGGTGTACCGAGATCAGCGAGTACCGGGTGGGCATGCGTGCGGCCAGATCGACCAGCGCGTCGATGGCGGTGTCGTCGAAGGCGCTCAGCCACTCCGAGCCCGTCGCGGTGCCGTGCCCGTCGTGGAATGCCTGTTCGGTATTGCGTTGCAGCTCGGGATATTCCAACGGCCGGATGAGATCCAGTTCCGGCTCGCCGATCCGGCGCAGACGTCCCAGCACGTCGCGTGCCTGCCGTTGGGGGCCGAGGTAGGCGGCGGTGATCGCCGCCATGGGCGGGCCCTCGGGCGCGGTGGGCGGCCAGTGCAGCAAGGTGGCGCGCAACGCCAGCTCGTCGGGAGACTCCGCGCACAGTTCCCGGAAGCGCCGAAAGACATCGCGCGCCTGGTCGAGCCGGAACAGCAACGTTCCGGCGTGCAGGGTGGTGATCGGGTGCAGCTGGAGTTCGAGGGCGACCACGATTCCGAAGTTGCCGTTGCCGCCGCGCAGCGCCCACAACAGCTCGGCGTGGTGATCGGCAGTGGCGTGCACCAGGCGACCGTCAGCGAGCACCACCTGTGCCGAACACACGTTGTCGCAGGTGAATCCGAACGATCGTTGCAGCCAGCCGGTGCCGCCGCAGACCGCGGTGCCGATCACCCCGACGGTGGACACGTCGGCCCCGGTCACCGCGAGCCCGTGCCGGTGACATACTTCGTCGAACTCCGACCAGGTCACTCCGGCCGAGACGACAGCCCGGCGGGCGGCTGGGTCGACGGTCACCGTGCGCAACGCCGACAGGTCCAGCAGCAGAGAGCCGTCGGCGGTGGCATGGTTGGCGACCTCGTGACCGCCGCCGCGCACCGAGACCGCCACGCCGTGCCTGTGCGCGAGCGCCACGGCCGCACGGATATCGGGCACCCCGGTACAGCCGACGACGGCTGCGGGATGCTGGTCCACGGCCGTGTTCCAGCGGCGGCGCGCGCTGTCGTAACTTGGATCGCCCGGTACGTGGACCGGGCCTCGGCAGGCGGCGCGCAGCGCGGACAGCATGTCGAGATCGGATGTGGTGGTCATCGGGTGACGGACTCCTCGGCGACGACGATGGCGGGCACCGACGCGTTCCGCGACTGCTGCTCCAGATGGTCGGCCAGGACTTCGGGCAGGCGCAGACGTACGAACCGGGCGAGCGGGTCGGTGCACAGCTCGACGGCTCCGCTGTCGTTCACGGCTTCGACACCGGCGTGCTGTTCCGGCCGGCCGGCGGCGAGGACCCGCGCATCCGCGGAGTCGAGGAGCACTGCCGCCTCGGGCGGTAGCGCCGTGACGAGTTGCGCGGGCGTCACCGCCGCCGGATTCTGTGTGTCCAGCAGGGCGTTCGGGATGCCCGTGACCAGGACAGCGGGGTCGCGCAGGGCGGTAGCCAGCGCGGTCGGCCACGTCCCGCTCGCGCTGCCGGGCAGTTGGTCCCACACCACGGTGCGGGTCGTCGCCGGGGCGGGCCCGTCCACGGTCATGACGACGTCATAGCGATATCGGGTGAGCTCGGTGTCCGCGCCGATGGGTTTCGCATGGCAGGCGACGCGAACCGCCCGAGCGTGTTTGTCGGCCAGGCGCGCGAAGAACCGTGGATCGCAGAGCAATTCCTCTTCCGCCGCGAGGCGCGCCGCGGCCCGCCGTGCCAGGTCTGCCGCGGTGGACTCGGGATGCCGGGCGGCTTCGATCCAGTGCGCGAACGCGGCAGCGCTCGCCAGATTGCGGATATCCCCCACGACGACCGCTCCGCCGGGAGCCACCACATCGAGTGCGTCCTCGAGCACCGCCGTGAGATACGCGGAGTCGGGAAAGCACTGGGTGACACTGTTGAACACGATGCGGTCCGGCGCGGTCGCCCCCACCGAGCGCAGCGCCTCCACCACGGGTGCGGTGGTGAGCTGATGTGCGGCGGCGTGCACCACCCGCACCCCCGGCAGCGCCTGTGCACGCAGCCGCTCCACCGCGGGCTCGGCCGGATCGAGTCCCACATAGCCTCGGGTGCGCGGATGAATGCGATGCGCGAGCAACCCACTGCCACAACCGACTTCGAGCACCGTCGCGGGTTCGCCCCGCAGCACGAGCCGCACCGCGTGATCGATCCATTCGAGCATGTGCGCACGATCGAACGGCGCACCGGTGTCGGAGGCGCGCCACCCGGACAGGTCCAGGTTGTCGCCGTAGCGCTGCTCGGCGGCGGCGTACACGTAGGAGTAGACGTGGCGCCAATGTTCGAGATGCTCGCTCAGCAGCGGCCCGGGCGCGGGCCGCACCGCGAGCGCACTGTCGGCCGGATACACGATGATCGCCTCCCGGTTCGGGTCCCAGTGGGCGGACCGAACCCACGGATGCGCGGCGGCAAGAGAAGCCAGGTGGGCGGTCACGAGCGCCGCGCCTTCGCCTCGGAAGCGGCATCTGCCGGCGAAGCAGCCGTCGGAGCCGGTAGCGCGGCGCCCAGTTCCGCGGAGCCGAACATGCGGTACACCCGCTCCGGGTCGTTGGCGGCGTGGGCCCGTCCGGCGTGGGCGTCGCGCCAGCAGCGCTGGATCACGCTGTCCGGGCGCAAGGCCCGGCCGCCGGAGTTCTCGAACAGCCGGTCCATCGCGTAGACGGCGCGTTCGGTGCCGCGCACCTGGTCGCGGCGCAGCCGCAGTCGTTCCGGTGGCGGGATCGGCGCGCCCGTCGTGGCGAGGTGGTGGAGGCGGCCGATGTTATGGGTGAGCAGCACCCATGCGGCATCGAGCTCACCGGCGGCTTCGGCGATGCGGGTGAGGGTGGCCGGGTCCTCACGGAAGGCGCTGCCGGTGAAGCCGCTGTCCTTGGTGGCGTCGCCCGGCAGCGCGACCCGGATCCGATCGCGCTGTTGGTCGAGGTGGGCGTGGTAGCCGCCGCGGGCCATGCCGATGATGGCGGCGGTGATGGCGCTGGTGTGGACGCAGCCGAACGGGATTCGATACAGCGGGCCGTCGTTGACCGCGTTCCCAGGAGTCTCACACGCGCCGACCGAGCCGGAGTCCAGCACCCGGTGGGCGGGGACGAACACGTCCTCGGCCACGATGTCGTTGCTGCCGGTGCCGCGCAGACCGACGGCCTGCCACACGTCGACAACGGTGTAGTCCGCGGCCGGGACCAGGAAGGTGCAGGAGTCGGCGGCGGTGTCGCCGTCCATGACGCGTGCGCCCAGCAGGGCCCACTGTGCGTGGTCGCAGCCGGAGGCGAAACCCCAACGGCCGCTGAGCCGGTACCCGCCCTCGACCGGTGTGGCGGTGCCGGTCAGGGCGTAGGACGAGCAGAGGCGAGCGTCCCGATCGCTGCCCCACACCTCGTCCTGGGCCGCGGCGTCGAACAGCGCGAGATTCCACGGTGAGATGCCGAGCACGGCGGCCACCCAGCCGGTGGAACCACACGCCTCGGCCACTTCCGCGACGGCGGTGTAGAACTCGGCCGGGTGCGCCTCGTATCCGCCGTGACGGCGGGGTTGCAGCAGCCGCAGGATGCCGGTTTCGGTCAGTTCGTCGATGGACTCCACCGGAATCCGGCGCGCCTGCTCGGTTCCGGCCGCGCGTTCGCGCAGCGCGGGCAGCACCGCGCGCAGGGCGGCGAGCACAGTGGCGCTGCCGGCGGCCGACGCGACAGCTCCGCCGGGCACGGTTGCCGGGTGATCGGTGACACCGGCATGGGTCTCGGACATGGCGAAATTCCTTCGTCTCAGGGATGTTTGGTGAATCGCAGCAGCCCGGTCGCGGAGTCGGCGGACGCCAGGGTCAGGCCCGCGGCGCGGGCTTCGCCGGCGAGCCGGTCGGCGCCGGCGGGCCACACGCGGTGTCGGGCGGTGACTTCCTGCAGCAGGCGGTCGTCGCGATAGGTGCGGTAGGTCATGTGCCAGACCAGGGATTCGGCGTCCACCGGCTCGGCCCGGCTCCAGCCCTCATAGCGCAGCAGTCCGGCGCGCGCGGTGGTGTAGCGGCGATCGGGTGAGACCTCGACTCGTCCGGGCCGCTGTATTTCCACGACGGCCGTGCCGTCGGGTACCAGCGCGGTGGCCAGGGCATGCCAGACCCGGGGCCGGGTGGCGGCGTCGAAGTGGCCGATCACCCCCAGCCCCACCACAGCAGAGCACTGTGCCGGCAGCTCGGTGTCGAGGAATCCACTGGGCAGCACCGTGATTCGCTCGCGCAAATCCTTGCGGGCGGCCAGCCGGGACAGCAGCACCGCGCGCATGGCCGGGGCCGGTTCCACCGCGATGATCCGCGCGTCGGGCACGGCGTCGGCCACCAGCATGGTGGACAGACCGGTGCCCGCACCGATGTCGAGCACGGGCCCGGCGATGGTGTCCACCTCGGCCAGCAGCGCGGCGAGCGCGGGCTCCACGCTCGCCACGTACGGGGTGGCCATCAGGTCGTAGAACTCGGCGGCGGCCGCGTACTCCTCGCTCACCTCACCGCCCCGCTCACCCGTGCCAGCAGCTCCGACATCGCCTGCGCGACAAGGCCGACCGCCGGTGGCCGCAGCAGCGCGTAATGGTGCGCCGCGATCGGCCGCGAGTCGATGGCGGCGCCGGTGTAGGCCGCCCACCCCAGATCCTGCAGGTCGGCGCAGTCGTCGACACCCATTCCGACACCGGAATTACGCGGTGCCGGCAGTTCGGCGCGGATCAGGAGGACCTCGAGCCCGTCTCCGTCGAGCGGGCCGGTGGCGTGCTCGCCCAGCGCGCGCAAATGGCGACGGAAGATGTTCTCCCGCAGGCGCGCATCCTCCGGCGTGCCACGCTCGGCGAGTCCGGCCGCCGCCAAGCGAGACTCGGCTTCGGCGCGCTGCTCCGTTTCGGAGAGGGAGTCGACATCGATGCCGAGCGAATCGGTGCCGAGGTCGATATCGAGGAAGGCTTCCAGCGACCCGAGATACCGCGACCAGAACGCACCGCCGTCGACATGGTGGATGCGATCGGCGATGTTGGCGTCCACCAGGACGAGCAACTCGACCGTTTCCCCGGCCGCGCGCAGCCGTCGGGCCAGTTCATGGGCGATGATGCCGCCCATGGACCAGCCGCCGAGGCGATACGGCCCCGAAGGCTGCCGCTCGCGCACGACCCGCTCGTAGACCTCGGCCAGCCCGGCGATGGTCTGCGGCCCGGCGACCCCGGCCAATTCGGGATCCTGGATGCCGATCACGGGTCCGCCGGTGGTGAGGGCGCGAGCCAGATCGAGGTAGCACAGCACATCACCGCCGGTCGGGTGCACCAGGAACAACGGCCGCCCCGTACCGTCGCGCAGCGGCACCAGACAGTCACGCGGGCTCTCGGCGACAACGTGCTCGGCGGCCGCGGCGACGGCGGCGAGAGTGGGATCGGCGAGGAATTCCCGCGCGGTGAGCGTCAGCCCGAATTCCGCGCGCAACCGGCCGAGCATCCGGATCGCCATCACCGAATCGCCGCCGGCGCTGAAGAAGTCGGTGCCGCGGTCGATCTCGGTGACCGGTTCCAGCAGCCGAGCCCACAGCTGGGCGATCGCCTTCTCGGTGTGGGTTACCGGCGGGCCGTCGGCTGTGACGCGCACCGGTGCGTCGATGCGCCCGGCCGGTTGTTCGGCGGTCGGCAACACGAGGGTCCGGGTCCATGCCTCGGGGCGGTGGACCAGATCGGTGACGCGGTCGCAGACCGAGGCGAACAGTTCATCGAGGACGCCCGGTGGGAACAGTTCGGCGACCGCGTCGAGGTTGACCGCCACCGAGTCGTCCCAATCCCATTGGAACACTTGCATATCCAGCGCCACCTGTGGTGTGCGCACGCGCTGGTAGAAGTCGCGCACATCCACCGTCTCCGGGGTGCCGCCCGGTGGGTGCAGGCCCAGCGTGCTGTGGAAGACGACCGGCGCCTGGGGCGCGGTGTCGCGACGCCGACGGCTCAGCTCGCGCACCACCTCCACGCCCGTCACCTGACCGTGGTCGAGCATGGTCGCCATGGCCGCCTGCAGGTGCTGAGCCATGGCGGCGAAGGTGGCCTCCCGGGGCAGCGCCACATCCAGCAGCACGGTGCCCGCGTACGGGCCGATGGCGTAGTCGAGGTCGCGGGGCAGGTGCAGGCGGTTGAGGTAGAGCACGTTCAGCAGGAACCGCCGATGCCCGGCCAGCTCGGCCAGCGCCAGGGCGTAGCAGGTGGCGAACGCGGTCGTGGGAGTGATGTTGTACGACGCGCAGTGTGCGCGCAGCATCGCCATCCGGTCCCCGGTGACCCGGAACTCCCTGCGCTCGAGGGTGTCCGGGCGCACCGTGTCGAACGAGACCGTCGAGGGCAGGGCCGGTGCGGTGGGCAGTTCGTCGAGGCGGTCCCACCACCAGTCACGCTGCGCCTGCCATTCGGGTTCGAGGCGCTGGCGGTTGATGGTTTCCACATAGTCGCCGAAGTGGGCGGTCAGGGGCGGCAGCACGGTGTTGGGATCGTCGAGGTAGGTGAACAACTCGGTGAACATGAGCTGTACCGACCAGCCGTCGGCGACGAGCAGGCTGCACACGATGTGCAGGCCGAGTTCGTCGCCGGGCAGCTGGACCGCGGTGATGCGGAACGGCCACGGGTCCATCCCCGGTCCTGCAAGCTGCATCTCGGTGCGGATGCCGGCGAGCACGCGCGGGACCTCCTCCGGCGCCGAGCGCAGGTCGATGGTGGTGACGGGCAGGGCCGTCAGTCGTGGATCGGTGACGGCGAGTACCTGCTGGGTACCGTCGGGCAGGAAGATCGCGCGCAGCATGGGCTGGCGTTCCACCTGCCGCCGCACCGCCTGCTCGACCGCGCCCGGATCGATCCCGCGCAGCCGGAAGTCGACGTAGTTGTGGGCGGAGTCGTAGCTCAGCGCGTAGCCGTGCTGCTGACCCACCCAGTAGGCCTGCTGCAAGGGGGTCAGTGGGAACGGGGCGTCCGGATCAGCCTGGCGCGCCAATTCGACGGCGGGCAGCGCGGATTCGGAGCGACGCTCGGTGACGACCGCGATCAGGTCGGCGACGGTGATATCGCCGACCAGGTCGACCACCGGCACGGCCACGCCGAACCGGCCGCGCACCAGCGTCGCCATCCGCACCGCCAGCACCGAGTCGCCCCCCAAACCGATGAAGGTCGAGTCAGGCTGTAGCACTCCGGGTTCGAGCGACAGCACCCGCTCCCAAATCTGCCTCACACCCTCGGAGATGTCGTCGGCGGCACCGGATCCCGGGCCTTCTTGTGCGGTCCAGGCGTCGGGCTCGCCGGCCAGCCGGCGTAGCCGGGCCACATAGGCGGCGAAAGCGGCGTCGGCGGCCTGCGGGTCGAGGACGGTCTCGAGCACATCCCACTGCACCTGCAATCCCCCGGCCTGGACGAAGGCCTGATGGTCGAGCCACACTTGCGGAGTCTGGCTGACACCGTGGGTGATTCGGCCCGCCCACTCCAGATCGGGGTCACCGCCGACCAGCTCGGCCACATCCAGAGCGCTGGTGAACACCACCGGCAGCAGCTGCCGCTGCCCGGTGCGGCTGGACAGGTCGGCGAGCACGTCGAGCGCGGAATAGGCACGGTGGTCGATGTCGTCGAAGAGTTGCCGCTGGGTGCGCGCCACCCGCTCGGCGAACGAACCCCCGCCCGCGCGGTCCACCTCGTGAGCGAGCAGGGTGGTGAAATCACCCACCACATCCTCGATTCCGGGCAGCGCCGCCGGGCGGTCCACCAGGGTCAGCGACAGCGTGAACCGGTCGTCTCCGGACCAGGCCGCCAGCACATCGGCGTAGGCGGTGAGCAGCACCGCCGACGGGGTGACGCCGTGAGCGGCTGCCCTCTGCCGCAGGGCCTGCCATTCGCCGGGCACGAGCCGGTCGGCGCGACGGGCGAACCAGGGCTGCGTCTGGGTCCGAGTCCGGGTCGGCAGGTTCGGCGGCGCGGGTAGTTCGGGCAACCGCTGCTGCCAATAGTTCAGCGCGCGCAGGGATTCCATGCTGTCGGCCCGGCTGCCGGCGTGTGCCACGTAGTCGGCGAACCGAATCCGCACCGGTGCCTTCTCGGCGGCCGGGTTCAGGTAGTGGTCGCGCAGATCGCGGTCGAGGATCACGAAGCTGCCCGCGTCGCAGATCAGTGCGTCGATGCCGACGAACAGCCGCGTCGTGTGCTCGTCGAGCTTCGCGGCCCGTACGTCGAACAGCGGCCATCGGTCCGGGCGGTGGACCCGGTGGGAAAGCCTGCGTCTCAGATCGGCCAGCGTCTGCTCCCGCTGGTCGGCCGACATCGTCGCCAGATCGTGCCGCCGTATCCGGTAGTCGGGCACCTGCGCGAGCACCTGGTTGTACCCGTCTTCGGTGATCACGGCCCGCAGCATGTCGTGCCGCCCGATCACCGCGTTCCAGGCGCGCTCGTATCGGTCGAGATCCAGGTCGGTGCAGTCGTATTCGAGATAGATGTGGCAGGCGACGTCGCTGAGACCGAAGGCTCCCGACCGGCCGACCCAGTACGCGTGCTGCACCCTGGTCAGCGGAAACGGCGCGGAATCGGCCGGCGACGCCACACCGGCCGGGGTGGCAGGTCCCAGGGATTCCGATGCCGGCGACGCCGGTGCCGAATCCGCCGGCGTCGTACCCGCCGGGAACACCGCGTCCGGCACCTCCCTGGCCGCGCCCGAACGGGACGCGCCGCGGCGACTGTCCAGCAGGGCCGCGAACGCCGAAACCGTGGAATGCGAGAGCAGTTCACGCATCCGCAGATCGGTGTCTGCCTTCTCGTTGACCAGCTCGAGCATCCGCGTCGCGGTCATCGAGGTGCCGCCGAGCGCGAAGAAGTCGGCCTCCGACCCCATCACCCTCTCCCCCAGCAACTCTTCCCACAGCGTCACGACGATCCGCTCCGAGTCCGTGGCCGGAAAGAGTTGCTCCGCGGTCGGAGCGGCCACCGATTCGACGGCCGCTGCAGTCGAGGTCGTGGCGACTGCCCGCTCCGGGATCGAGGTGGCCGGTGGGGTAAGGGGTTCGCCGGGCGGATCGATCCACGTCCGGCGGCGGTCGAACGGGTAGCCGGGCAGGCGGACCCGGCGACGCCGCCCGAACAGTGCCTCGACGTCGATATCCACACCGCCGCACCAGAATTCGCCGAGCGTGGTGAGCAGAGTGGAGCGGTCTTCGCCGGATTCGCGGTCCCCGGCCGCGGCGGATTCGGCGGCGTCCGGCAGGGTGGTGAGGGCTGTGATCGGGCGCGCGGACGGAACACGGCGCGCGATCGTGGCCAGTGTGCTGCCGGGTCCGACCTGGACGATGGTGGTCGGTTCGGCGGTGGCGGCCGATAGTGCCGCGCTGAAGCGGACGGGCTCGACCAGGTGCCGTGCCCAGTGGTCGGTATCGAGAGTTCGCACGGCCCCGCCGGTGAGCGTGCTGTAGAGCGGCAGAGCGCCGGGGACGGTGGGGATGTCGGTCGCGGCCGCGCGTAGGGGTGCCGCCGCGGCGGCGACGCTCGGTGAATGCAGGGCGGCCGTCACGCGGAGTCGGCTGGTCCGGATTCCCGTGCTGGTCAGGCGTGCGGCCAGGGCGTCGAGCGCGGGTTCCGGGCCGGAGACCACGCAGGAGTCTGCGGCGTTCACCGCGGCGAGGGTCAGGTCCGGATGGGTGGTGAGTTCCCGCTGGGTATCGGCTTCGCTGAGCTCGACGGCGAGCATGCCGCCGGGCGCCGTGGCGGCCAGGGCCCGCGAGCGTACCGCGACCAGCCGGGCGGCGTCGGGCAGGGTCAGCATGCCCGCGACGACGGCCGCGGCGTATTCGCCGAGGCTGTGGCCGAGAACGGCGTCGGGTTCGACGCCGTGTGCGCGCAGGGTGCTCGCCGTCGCGAGGGAGACGGCGAACAGTGCGGGTTGGCCGAGCCGGATGTCGTCGACCTCACCGGGGGCCGCGTGGCCGGACACGATGTCGCGAATGTCGTAGCCGAGCAGGGGTTCCAGTATTTTCGCGCATTCGTCGACGACACCGGCGAACACCGGTTCGTCGCGGTAGAGCCCGGCCCCCATACCGTCGTATTGCGCCCCCGCTCCCGGGAAGGCGAAGACGATTCGTGAGCGTTCTCGCGGTACTTCCCGCAGGGTGATCACACGCGCAGCGGCGTCGCCGGTGCGCAGCAGAGCCGCAGCGCGCCAGCCGCTTTCGGCGTGCGGTCCACCGCCGGCGGTGAAGGCGTAGTCGGCGTGGCTACCGTCGGGGAGGGAGATGTCCAGCTGGGCACGACAACTGGATTCCGAGGCCGCCGACACCAGCAGCAGCTGCGCGGCGGCGTCCGTCGCCTCGCGGGGGACGGCTGTGGGCGCTTGCTCCAGCACCGCATGGCAATTGGTGCCGCCGATGCCGAACGAGCTCACTCCTGCGATGCGAGTCCCCTTGCGCTCCGGCCATTCTCGGGTATGTGCGGGCAGCTCGAACACTCCCTGATGTCTGTCCAGTTCGGGGTGCGCGGTGTCGGCGTGCAGGGTGGCGGGGATGCATCGGTGGTGTAGTGCCAGGGCGGTCTTGATGAGCGAGGCGATGCCGGCGGCGCTGTTGGTGTGGCCGATGTTGCTCTTGACCGACCCCACCTGGATCGGATCGGGCACCGTGCGCTCGCCGAAAACGGCTGCCAGCGCCGCCAATTCGATCTGATCACCGAGTACCGTCGCGGTGCCGTGAGCCTCGATGAGGTCGACGGCGTCCGCGTCGATATCGGCGACGGCAAGGGCTTCGGCGATCACCCGCGCCTGCCCGGCCGCCGAGGGCGCGGTGAATCCGGCCTTCCCGGCGCCGTCGTGGTTGACCGCCGTCCCGCGGATCACCGCGTAGATCGGATCGTCGTCGGCCAGGGCGTCGGCGAGCCGCCGCAGCACCACGATGCCCGCACCCTGGCTGTGCACCATCCCGGTGCCGTCGGCGGCGAATGAGCGGGTGTGCCCGTCGGCGGAGAAGATGGCCTCCGGCACATGCAGATAGCCGCGCCCCTGCGGCACGATCAGAGATGCGCCGCCGGCGAGGGCGGCGTCACATTCCTCGTGCAGCAGCGACTGCACGGCCATGTGCACCGCGACCAGGGAGGTCGCGCAGGTGGCCTGTACGGCCACCGCGGGACCGGTCAGGTTCAGCCGGTAGGAGATCTGTTGCGGGAAATAGTCGGTGAGTGTTCCCATGTCGGCCTGCAGCAGGCCCAGCGGATCTTGTTGCGCGCCTCGGCGATACGCGGCGAGGTTGGCTTCTCGATAGTCGCTGTGCGAGGCACCGGTGAACACGCCGATCTCACCGAGACCACCACCGGCGCGGTGGCCGGCGTCGCCGAGAGCATCCCAGGCGCATTCCAGCAGGAGTCGCAGCTGCGGATCCAGCAGGGCGGCATCGTGGCCCGTCAGACCGAAGTGGGCCGGGTCGAACTGCTCCTGTCCGGCGATGATCGCGCCGACGGGCACATAATGGCGATGGCGGCGAACGTCTTCCGGGACGCCGCGGGCCGCCAGGTGGGCGTCGTCGAAGTGGGTCAGACCCTCGCGGCCGGATGAGAGCAGTTCCCAGAACGACGCCAGGTCCGGTGCGCCCGGGAAGCGGCAGGCCATGCCGACGATGGCGATGGCGTTGTCGTCGGTCACGCCGCGATCTCCATTTCCGACTCGATGGCCACCTGTCCGCGCAGCATGGCCAGCACGGGACATGACTGCTCGACCAGACGCCGCAGTTCCTCGTAACGGGCGGGCGCGGCAGGCCCGTTCAGGTTCGCGCGCACCGGGATCCGGCCGGGCTGGACGGGGTCGCCGACGCCGAAGATCGGCCCCAGGTCCAGGTCCGCGGTCACGTCCACGGCGAGCGTGTCGATGGCGATCCCCAGACGGGCGGCGTGGAATCGGTAGGTGACCGCCTGGCAGGTGCCCAGCGCGGCGAGCGCGAGCCCGATCGGATCGGGACCGGCGTCCCCGCCTCCGGCGGCGACCGGTTCATCGACGGTGAACCGGTGGCCGCCGACGCGCACGCTCATTTCGGTGGCCGTTCCGGGCCGATGCCGAGTGTGAGCGGCGAACCGCCGGCGGCGTTCGGTGCCGCGCAGCAGGGCGGCGCGCAGCCGGTGCACGGTGTCAGTGAGCGCCATGCGCTGTGAGCCTCTCTTTCGATCGGTGGCCGCGCCGGCGTTGTCCGCGGGCGACGGCCGCTGTGAGGTCGATGCGCACGCCGGGCGGTCGGTGCGCGGGCGCGGCATCGGCGGAGTCGGTGTTCGCGGCGATCCAGGCCGCCAGGCGGCGGACGGTGCCGTGCCGGAAGAGGTCGGGGACCGTCAGCGCCGGGGTCAGGTGCCGCAGCCTGCGGTGGGCGCGCACCAGCGTGAGAGAGGTCGCGCCGAGGTCGTAGAAGGGGGTGATCGGGGTGACGGACGGACCGAGCAGTTCGGTGAATACCTGCGCCACAAGGGATTCGATGTGCTGCCGCCCCGCAACCGGGGCCGGTGGGGTGATGGTCAGTTCCGGCGCGCCCTCGGACGCGGTCACCGTCAACCCGTGTGCTCGCGCGTTGTCGCGCAGCAGGGCCAGCCATTCCGCTCCGGTGGCGGGATCCGCCGCGTGCGAGTCGGCCGGTTCGACTCGCACCGTGAGTGCGAGCCCGCGGTCGGCGGCATGGCGTGCCGCCTCGACCAGCCAGCCCGCGGACACATCCTCGGCAGCGGGGTTCACCGCTTCGCCGTCATCCGCTTCGGGCACGGCAGCGTCGATGCCGCTGCGGCGAAACGGATTCGGCAGGCGAGCGTGGTCGACCTTGCCGTTCGGCGTCAGCGGGATCGAATCGACGGTCAGCCATCTCGTCGGCACCATGTAGGGCGGCAGATGCCGCGCCGCGTGGGCGGCGAGTTCGGTGGTGTCGAGGGCGGCCTCACCGGTGACGAGATAGGCCACCAGACGTGGTCGCTCATCCGCGCCCGGCACCGCTGCGGCGACACCGCGCCGCACGCCCGGAAATCGCGCGATCACGGTCTCGATCTCGCCCAATTCGATACGGTGACCGCGAATCTTGACCTGTCGGTCGACGCGACCGAGGAACTCGATCTCACCGTCGGGACGCCAACGCCCCAGATCCCCCGTGCGGTAGAGCCTGCGGCCCAGGCGGGCGTTCCAGGCGAAGCGTTGCGCAGTCTGCTCCTCGTCGCCGACGTAGCCACGCGCCAGCCCCGCCCCGCCGATGTACAGCTCCCCGGGCTCGCCGACCGGACAGGGCCGGCCGTCGTCGTCGAGCACGAGGAACTGCTGCTCCCGCAGCGCCCGACCGTAGGGAATGCTGGTCCACTGGGGGTCGACGCCGTCGATGGGATGGGCAATGGACCAGATCGCGGCCTCGGTCGCGCCGCCGAGACCGATCACACGGACATCGCCGATCACCGCGCGCAGCCGGTCGGGCAGCGACAGCGGAATCCAGTCGCCCGACAGCAGCATCAGCCGCAGCGAGCGCAGTTTCGCGGCCGCCACCGGGTCGGATTCGGCGTATTCGACGAGCATCTCCGCCAGCGCCGGTGCGGTGTTCCACACGGTGACCTGGTGCGCCGCAACCAGATCGCACCAGTGCCCGGGATCGCGCAGCCGGTCGGCGTCGGGCACGACCACACCGCCGCCGACGCCGAGCACACCGAACAGGTCGTAGATCGACAGGTCGAAACTCAACGCCGACAATGCCAGAACGCGATCCCGCGGCCCGATGGCGAAGCGGTCGTTGATGTCGTCGAGGGTGGTCCGTGCGGCTCGATGCTCGATGGCCACGCCCTTCGGCTCACCGGTCGATCCCGAGGTGAAGATCACGTAGGCGAGATCGTCGACGGCATTGTCGGGCACCTCGCCCGCGTCGGGGGCACGGTCGGCTTCCGATCCGGCGCCGAGGTGATGCGTGGTGACGGTGCCGGGCAGGCGCGCGGCGGCGGTCGTGGAGGTCACCGCGTGGGCGATCTCGGCGCGTCGGCACACCGATGCGATCCGCGGTTCCGGCCAATCCGGCTCGATCGGCACGAAAGCCGCTCCGGCCCAGAGGATTCCGTACGCCGCGATGACCTGGTCAGCCGATTTGGGCAGCACGACGGCCACGCGATCCTTCGGGCCGATGCCCGCCGCGGTGAGCTTGGCCGCCAGCGCCCGCGCGCGCCGCTGCAGGTCGTCGTGGGTCAGCATGCCCCAGAAGGCGAAGACGGCAGGTGCGTCGGGATGTGATCGCGCCGCCCGGCGCTGTGGGTCGATGAGCAGTTCGCCGTGGCCTCGACGACCGGCGGGCAGTTCGGCTATCGACTCGAAATGCGGGTTCCAGCCCAATTCCGGGCTGTCCCATGCCGTGTCGTCGTCGGCGAGGGTGCGCAGCAGCCGCATGTGCGCGCCGAGCATGTGCGCCACGAATCCGGCCGGGAACGCCTGCTCGACGGCATCCCAGGCCAGGCGCAAGCCGCCGTCTTCGTCCCAGACGATATGGTCCAGCGCCACCTGCGGCGTCTGCGAGACGCCGAAGGCCTCTACGCCCAGCCATGCCGCCGCGCCCGCCTCGGCCTGGCCGAGGCCGATACCGCTGGTGAAGACGACCGGATAGCGCGGAGTCAGGTCGCCGACTCGGTCGCGCTGGACTTCCACCCCGCTGTAGGAGCGGTGTTCGAGATCAGCCCAGAAGCGGGTGTTGACCCGGGTCGCGAAGTCGGTGAATCCGCGCCATGCCAGCGGGTCCAGGGCGGGCAGTTCGACCAGTGCCGTGGTGCTGAAATCACCGATGACACCGTCGGCTTCGGCATCGGGGCGGTCGAACAGCGTCGTGTTGAGGCAGAACGGGTCGGTCGCACCCCAGCGCGACAGCGTCACCGCGAAGGCCCCCAGCAGGACGGCCGTCGGGCTGAGACCGCGCGCCGCAGCCCGACGGGCCAGCGCCGACCACTCGGCCGGGGTGAGCCGGTCTTGATGGCGGTGAAATCTGGCCGCCGGAATCTTCTCCGGGACAACGGCATACGGCAACCGGGGGCCCGGCGGCAAGGTCGTCGCGCGGGTTTGCCAGTAGGCCCGGTCGGTCTCGCGGCGTTCGCTCTCGGCAGTGCGCCGATCGCGGAGGATGCGCAGGAACGACGACCTCGGCGCCGGCAGGTCGGCGGCGGGATCGGCGACGAACCGGCCCCATTCCCGCATGAGCTGGATCCAGCCGGCCATATCCAGCACGATGATGTCGAAGCCCGCGAACAGCCGCAGTCCGCCCTCGGGCAGCAGTGCGGCGTGAATATCGAACAACGGCCAGGTCGCGGCGTCGAGGACCTGGTGCGATTTCCGTTCCCGCAGCTCTGCCAGCACGGCCTCGGCGTCGGGGCGCTCACGCAGGTCGGTGATGCCGATCGAATACCGCTGTCCGGGCGGATGCACCCGCTGGCGGCCCTCGTCGGTGATCGTCGCGCGCAACATGTCGTGCCGATCGACCACCCGGTTCCACGCCACCTCCAGCGCCCGCACTTCGGCCAGCGGATCGGAGTGTGCGAACAGCGCTGCGGCACGGTCGAATTCGAAGTAGTAGAAGGTCGACACGCCGCCCAGCGGCATGCCGGGCTCCCGCCCGACCCAATACGACGCCTGGATCGGCGTCAACTCCTCCTCCAGCACCGGCGGCGCGGACGGCGCTGCGGCGTGCGTGCGCGCTTCCGATTCGGATTCCGTTGTACCGCTGCGCTTCTCGACCTCGGAGAGCAGCGTCGCCAGGGTCGCGCCGACGAACGACTCCATGGGCACGCGAATGCCGGTGCGCTCGGCCAGTCGCAGATGCAGGCGCACGGCGAGGAACGAATCCAGGCCCACTTCCTGCAATCGGCGGTCTGCTACCAGTTCGCCCGGCGTGATGCCGAGAACCGTTCCGACACAACGCCGGACCTCTTCTGCTGTTGTCGCCATCTCCAGCCCTTGCTCGGCAGTACCAACGCGCCTACAGTAAACGATATTGACAACGGTTTTCAATAAGCGCTCGACGGCGGCCACCGCGATCGAGCGTGAGAGGAGCATTGCCCGATGAGCGACCAGGCGCGGACCACCTCGCGATCCGCGGTCCCGCACCACCGCCCGCTCGACCTCGACGACTACCGGCTGCTGGGCCGGTCGGGGCTGCGCGTGTCCCCTATGGCATTGGGCACCATGACCTTCGGCAACGACTGGGGCTGGGGCACCGACAAGCCGGAAGCCCGGCGCGTCTTCGACGCCTACGTATCGCGCGGCGGGAACTTCATCGACACCGCCAACCAGTACGCAGGCGGCACCGCCGAGGAATGGCTCGGCGAGTTCGCCGCCTCCGACCGCGAATCACTGGTGCTGGCAACGAAATACACCATGCTGCGACGCCCCGGCGACCCGAACTCCGGCGGCAATCACCGCAAAAGCATGGTGGCCTCCGTCGAGTCGAGCCTGCGGCGGTTGCGCACCGACTACCTGGATCTGCTGTATCTGCACATGTGGGACGGCCTGACGCCGGTGGACGAAATCCTGCGTGCCATGGACGATCTCGTGCGCGCCGGCAAGGTGCTCTACCTGGGAATCTCCAACACCCCGGTCTGGCAGATCGCCCGCCTGCAGACCATCGCCGACCTGCGCGGCTGGTCCCCGCTCATCGCCCTGCAGCTGGAATACCATCTGGCCGAACGCAGCGCCGAACCCGACCTGCTCCCCATGGCCGACACACTGGGACTCGGCGTCATCGGCTGGTCGCCGCTCGCGGGCGGCGTGCTCACCGGCAAGTACACCCGCGCCGATCTGCCCGGCACCGGCCGCACACCGGCGACCGGCAGTTCCCGTGCGCACCTGATCCACGCGAACGGCTCACTGACCGATCGATCCTTGACCATCGCCGACACCGTGCGAGACATCGCAGCGCAACTCGGCGGCACCCCCGCCCAGGTCGCCCTGGCATGGATCCTCCATCAGCCCGGCGTCATCACTCCCACTCTCGGCGCCCGCACCCACGCGCAGCTCATCGACAACCTCGCGGCCCTGAACCTCACCCTCGACGAGGACCACCTGCACCGCCTCGACACGGTCTCCGCCGCCGCACCGGGCTATCCCCACAACGTCCTGACCCGGCCCATGGCCCGCCAGAGCATGTTCGGTGACATGCGGATACAGCACCGCACCAGCGCCTGACAGCTCCCACCTCCGACAGGAAGCGCATTCCGATGTCCCTCGCCGACACTTTCACCGACCGCATGCTGCGCCGCCCCCGCGGCCGCCTCGCACGCCTCATGTGGAAGGACATGAAGGCCCATCACAGCATCTTCGCCGATACCCTCGCCACCCTGAACCTCTCCCCCGACGACCGGCTGCTCGAAATCGGCTGCGGCGGAGGTGCATTCGCCACCCGGGCCCTTGCCACCGGATGCCGCGTCACCGCCGTGGACCACAGCGCCGACATGGTGGCGCTCACCGCGGCCGCCAACCCCGACGCCGTGCGCGAGGGCCGCCTGCGGGTCCTCGAAGCCGACGCGGAGACACTGCCGTTGCCCGACGCGCATTTCAGCTGCGCCACAACAATGAACACTCTCTTCTTCACCGACGCCGCGAATGTTCTCGCCGAGCTGCGGCGAGTCCTGGAACCGGGCGGACGGCTCGTCATCCACACCGTCGCACCGCAACCTCCGCGCACGACCATGCCCGCCCCGGTCGCGCGTCGTCTGCGATTCCACACCGACGACGAGCTACGCGCGTTACTCGACTCCGCGGGGTTCCAGGACGTCCGTGTCGGTCGCATCGACGGCGTCTTCCAACTCGCCACCGCAGTCCACGCCGCGGATTTCCCCACCGTCACCGACGAGGAAGCCGAACAACATCCAGGCCAGGAATACCGCTGACCCTCGGGGCACCACCGAGGACCAGGCGATCGGAGTTCATAGGCGACACGATCAGCAGCCCTCAGTAGGGATGTTCGTATCCATGGTCGGGTGCCGGGATGCGCTGGACATCGGTGACGCGGAGGGTGGGGATCTTGTCGGGGTCGCGGCCGGCACTGCCGGGTTCGACGGTGCCCTGAACCTGAAGCCAGGTGTCGGCGGCGATCGGTTCGCCGATTCCGGACAGGTGAACCGAAATGTATCGCGCGTCGGCCACACAGCAGGTGATCAGCACACGCGCGAGGTCGATCGTCGAAACATTCTGGCGCGGTGAGCTCTCCCCTTCCGGGGCGAGGACGAAACCGCTGATGGTGATCTCGCGTCCATCGAGCGAATGAGTGGAGTCGTACACCGCTCTGTTGGCCAGATCGTAGATCGTGAGGGTCGGAGCGGGCTCGTCCGGTAGCGGCGGAAACGGTCGTAACTCGGGTTCATCGGCGACCGGGGCGGACACCTGCACGCGCGAGGAGGTCGCAACCGCGTCCGCCCCCAGCGCGGGCGGGGTGATCAACAACAGCGCCGCGGCGGGTGCGAGCAACAACCACTGCTCGCGTCCGTGATCGTGATCAGGGGAGAGTCCGGAGCGCCGGATGTCACGCACGATCGAGATCACGGCGAACACAACGAATCCGGTTCCACTGACGAGCAGAAACGGATGCAGACCGGGTTTGACGTAACGGAGGTAGCTGCCGTCCATCGCGGTGCGCAGGATCGCGACACCGACCAGCACCAACAACAGGTTCTGGGTTTCCCGCTTCACCGCGCACCCCCGAGAAACAGATATCCCGCGACTGTGCCGCAGCCGATCGCCACCACAAAAGTCAACGGCGAGAAGCGAACCGCGAACCGCCGCCCGAAACTGCCCGCCTGCATCGCGAAGAGCTTGACGTCGACCGCAGGCCCCACGACCAGGAACACCAACCGCGGCAGCAGCGGCAGAGCCGACATACTCGACGCGACGAATGCGTCGGCCTCCGAGCAGAGCGCAAGGACGACGGCCAGCAGAGCCATCACCACGATCGCCACCACCATGCGCCCGCCCAACTGCTCGTACCAGCCAGGGGGAACGAGCACGTGCAGCGCCGCCGCGGCCGCCGCACCGAGGACCAGAAACGAACCGGCCTGCAGCAGATCATGTCGTGCGGCTTCGGTGAATACCTCCCACTTGGTTCGCCCGCCGGCGCAGTGATCGTGGCGATCGACCGTAGGCAGCATCCACGCCGGGCGTCCGATCCGCGACCACAGCAAGCCCATCACGACAGCGGTGGCAAGAGAACCGCTGAACCGTGCGCCGACCATGCCGGGCTCACCGGGGAACGCTACCGCCGTCGCCACCAGCACCACCGGATTCGTGGCCGGCGCCGACAGCAGGAACGCCAATGCCACCGAACTGGGCGCGCCCTGATCGATCAGACGCCGGGCCACCGGCACCACACCGCACTCGCACCCCGGCAGGGCCATACCCGCCACCCCGGCCACGCCGATCGCGGCGGATTCGTTGCGCGGCAGAATCTTTCGCAGCAGCGCCGGGGAAACGAAAGCGGCGATACCGCCGCTGACCAGCACACCGAACACCAGAAACGGCACAGCCTGAACAAAGACGCCGACGAACACCGTGGTAGCGGTCTGCAATCGCACGTGGCGATCGACGGTCGCGGTAAGCCACCCCTGAACGATCAATCCGGCACATACCACCGCGACGAGAACATACGTCGACGACACCCTGGACCGCATCGACTGCCGAACGCGATGGTCGACCATCACCACCCCTCCCTACCGGTTCCATGCCCCCACAACCTTAAGCGATAACGATTGCCGATTCCCGGCCACATATCGCATGGAAACCGGTAGGTCGGCCGGGGTCAGCAATCTCTAGGCAACGCACCGAGGATATGCGAGGATACGAATTATTGGATGGAACAGATGTCTTCAGGAAGGAACGAATCCGATGACGGACAGCGTCCACAATCCCCATCCGAGCCACGAGCACATCCACGGCGAAGCGTGCGGCCATGTCGCCGTCCCGCACGGCGACCACGTCGACTACGTCCACGACGGACACCTTCACCGTGTCCACGACGACCATGTCGACGAATGCGATCCCTCGGGGCACGCCGCACACACCGGTGAACACGACCATGTCCATGGCGAGGGGTGCGGTCACGTCGCCGTCCCGCACGGCGACCACGTCGACTACGTCCACGACGGACACCGGCACGCCGCACACAACGGTCACTACGACGAACACTGACAGACCACGCCCCAGGGCCGAGGCGGCTAATCTCAGGCAAGCATCCGAGTAAGAAGCCGCACACCACGAGCGCACCCGTCGGCTCCACCTCGCCGCGCTGCGCCATTGGCACACACCGCCCCCGCCGGCAGTCGACGGCTGGGGCGTCGACATGTTCTGTAATCACAATTCCCAGCAGCAGCCGCCGAGGGCATCACTCCCCTGCGACGCCGAGAAACCGTGCGACCGAGACGGTTACATCGGATGCCGCTATCGACAACTCTCCCCATTGTTGGAAAGCCACCGGCTGCGGCCTATCATAACTGACAGTGATTTTCATTATCAATAATGCGCGGCCACGCCCTCAGGACCGCGATCCAGGGCCGAGCAGGAGTGCCGAAACTCGACGCAGACCGACCCCACCTACGATGTCGCGATCCTCGGCGCAGGCATGGCGGGGAGCACAGTGGCCGCCGATCCGCGAGGTCGGCACCCACCACCACCTCGCCCGACACTCCGACGCGAGCGAGAACTGAAGTGCCGACCACAGCCGGAGAGTCCGAATTCGAGTCGTCCCGCCGGGAGAGTAGGCGAACTCGAACGGTGTTGGCACTCCTGAGCCGCGAGGACCGCTTCTGGACGCCCCAGCAGATTTACGCTGAACTACGCACCGAGACCGTGCCGATAGCACCGTCCACCGTGTACCGCATTCTGCATAAGCTCGATGAGCTGCAGCAGGTGGAATCCATGCGCTCCGAAGACGGTGAATTACTGTATCGCATAGGCGGTCGCGAAGAACGCCACCACAATCTCGTCTGCCGGCGATGCGGTCATGCCGAGCGGTTCACGCTCGAAACTCTCGACCAACAGGCCGTCCGACTCGGCCGGCAATTCGGCTACACCGACATCGAATGCCGCTTCGACATCTACGGAATCTGCGGGAACTGCCGAAATAGCCCCAGCCCTTCCGTTCCCGGAGAGCAGGGGTAAGCGGGGCCTTCGGACAGCACGTGCTGACGCACCGGTTTGCGCTTCGTACGATCACCCGTGCCGATGGACAGCTTCCCACGACGGGAACGGATCGGGGTAGCTTGCCCACATCGGCGGCCCCGCAGCAAATTCGGCCTCGGTCAGCAAGGCGTCATCCAGCAACTTCCGTACCCGGTCCCGGTCGAGCTTCACGCCGATCAGCACGATCTCCTGCCCCGGCGGAGTGTCCAGCGACGACCACCACGCCGCGGGTTCGAACGTCAGGTTGGGGCCGGCCTGCGACCAGATCGCGGCCAGCTCCGGCCGGGTGGCGAACCAGCAGAAACCCTTGCTGCGCAGAAGCCCTCGGAGTTGATTCAACGCCGCGTCCAGACGTTCGGGATGAAACGGACGATCGGCGATGTAGGTGAGACTGCCGATGCCGTACTCCTCGGTTTCGGGAGTATGACCGCCGGCGAGCTCTTCTTCCCACCCCGCGGTTTCAGCGGCCGCGGACGGATCGTAGAGGCCGGTGTCGAGCACTTCGGACAGCTGGACCCGACCGTGCTGGGCGCGGATGATCCGTGCGGAAGGATTCATCCGGCGCACCGTAGCCTCGACGGTGCCCACAGCATTGGCGCTCACCAAATCCGTCTTGCCGATGATCACCACATCGGCGAATTCCACCTGATCCACCAGCAGGTCGGCGATGGAACGCGAGTCACCTTCTCCTGCTTGGAGTTTTCGCTCCGCCAACGACTCGCCGCGCACGATCTCGGCCAAGAAGGTGCTCGCGTCGACCACGGTGACCATGGTGTCCACACGCGCGTAGTCCCCGAGCTTGAAACCGTTGTCGAACTCCCACTCGAAGGTCGCCGCCACCGGCATCGGCTCCGAGATCCCGCTGGACTCGATCACCAACTGATCGAACCGTCCGTCCCGGGCGAGTCGGCCCACCGCCTCGATCAGATCCTCTCGCAACGTGCAGCAGATACAACCATTGGTCAGCTCGACCAACTTCTCCTGCGTACGGTCCAGATGCCCCTGCCCCGCTACCAACGCCGCATCGATGTTCACCTCACTCATGTCGTTCACGATCACCGCGACCCTCCTGCCCTCCCGGTTGGCCAGGATGTGATTCAGCAACGTCGTCTTGCCCGCCCCCAGGAACCCGGACAACACGGTCACCGGCAAACGCTCACCTATCGAAGCTTTCATACCGCTAATGATAATCATTTTCATAATGCGTGAGGCGCCGCCCCCAGGGGTAGCCGATCGACACTCCGGCGCGAGACCGTCAGTGGCCGTTCGCGGTGGATTAGCGTGGACCGGGTGCCTTGCGGGCACAGCCGAACATCCCACCGATCGGGAGGTAGCGGTGTCTGTGGTGGTTCGTGGCGTCGGATGGATCGCCCTGTATGTGGCAGTGGCCGTAGTACCCCTGGTGTTCGCCGTGGTCGGCCCGGTCGCGGGCGGGCGAGGTTTCTGGGTGGAGTTCTCGGTGGCGCTGGGATTCGTCGGAATGTCGATGCTCGGTGCGCAATTCGCACTCGTCGCCCGGTTCCGCGCTGTCGCGGCGCCCTTCGGCGAGGACGCCCTCGTGCAGTTCCACCGCCAGATCTCCTATGTGGCACTGGCATTCATCCTGGCTCATCCGATCCTGCTGCAGATCGGAGGCATCGACATCGCGGCATTGCTGAACCTCGCCGAGGCACCCTGGCGTGCCCGCTGCGCCGTCGCATCCACCGTGTTGCTGCTGATCGTCGTCGCGACCTCGGTGTGGCGGCAACGACTGCGGATCCGCTACGAGACATGGCAATTGGCACACGGTGTGCTGTCGGTGGCCGTGGTCGGGCTGGCGCTGGCCCATATGGCGCTGGTCGGCTACTACCTCGACTCGGCTTGGAAGGTCTGGTTGTGGTCGGTGATGACGGTCGCGCTGGTGGGTCTGCTGGTATGGGTGCGAGTGGTCGCACCGATCCGGCGGTTGCGGCGGCCGTGGCGCGTCGACCGGGTCACCGCCGAGCGTGGTGACGCCTGGACCCTGAGCCTGGTCCCGGTCGGTCACGACGGATTACGTTTCGCTCCTGGACAATTCGGGTGGCTGACCGTCGATCGGTCGCCCTTCGCCGTCACCGCGCACCCGTTCTCGTTCTCCTCCAGCGCCGAAGACCACGACCGCGTCCAGATCACGATCAAGGCCCTCGGTGATTTCACCTCCACCGTCGCCGACATCACCCCCGGCACCCGCGCCTACCTCGACGGTCCGCACGGAGTGTTCACCCCCGACCGCAACGAAGGGCCGGGATTCGTGCTGATCGCCGGCGGCGTCGGCATCACGCCGATGGTCTCGATCCTGCGCACCATGGCCGACCGCGGCGACCGCCGACCGTTCCTCCTGATCTACGCGATGCGCACCACCGCCGACCGAACCTTCGCCGACGAGATCACGACGCTGACCCGGCGCCTGGACCTCACCGTGGTGCCGGTCGTGCAGGACCCCGCCCCCGGCTGGGACGGCGAGAGCGGATTCGTCGATCGGACCCTGCTCCAGCGACACCTACCCGACCGGCACTCGCGGCAGCAGTACTTCATCTGCGGGCCGATGCCGATGGTCACCGCGGTCGAGGACGCTTTGGCGGCCCTCGACATACCTGCCGACCGCGTTCACACCGAACGCTTCAGTTTCGTCTGACCCGGGAGCCCGACCGTGCGACACACCTACACCACCCGCGCCGTCTGGGTGATCACCGCCGTACTCCTCGCCGCCTGCGTGTGGTTCGCCCTCGCAATGCGATAAACCAGCAGCCGTGAC
>NZ_BDAV01000023.1 GCF_001612635.1 Nocardia africana NBRC 100379
GTGGTGGTGGTCTCGACGTCGATCGGTGAATCAGACGAGATGAGATCCAGGACCAGGCTTCGGGCGCAGAGCCTCGATGACCGCCGATCCGGCATCCCACGACCGGCGGGCCTGGCCAAGTAATCGCTCGTTTCGTTCCAGACCTGCACCTACGATGCTCTGCATCTCGGTGATGACGGCCTTGGAGATCGCGTCGAACTCGGCATAGGCAGCGTCGCAGCGCTGCCGGGCCTCCGCGATCTTTTCGGCGCTTCCATCCTTCTGCGCTCTGGTGAGTCTGCCCTTGGCCGCCGACCACCGCCGCCGCGCCGCGGTCTGCCGCTTGGCCGTAAGGGCGAATTTCGAGACCACACATCGGTCAATTTCGAACCACCGGCCGCGGTCGGCATCGGCGAATCCTGGCACCATGGTACCGCCGGGTGTCGTACCCGACCGACCTTCCGCCGCTGGTCTGTGCGCTGGAGGTGGCCGGCGGGTCGACTGGCCGGGGTGACCTCGGAATTCACCGATGCCCAACGCGGGGCGGCTCGAAATTCACCGATCAACGGTCTCGTGATCCACCGATAGAGCCAGCCGCTCGGCGAGATCGGACTGGCGTACCGCTGCAACCGTCCCTTCGGCATCGCTGACTGCTGTCAGGGACCAGAACTCGCCATGTTCCCGGTCGGCGGCATCGATCAGCGCGTCAACTTCGGGGATCCCGGTACGGGAATCGTCGTTCATCGTTCGTCCGATCTGGTTTCTCGTTCCAGCCGGTCAAGATCCAGCAGGGATGAGTTTCGCCCAGCGCTCATGCGCGGACTGCCGAGTCATTCCCGCGGCGCGGCCAATCGCCTCCCATGATGCGCCCTGCTCGCGCGCGGCCCGCACCGCATTGGTGAGTTCCTCCTGCGCCTGGGCGACCGCCTCAGCTGCGACCTCGATGGCGTAGCAGCCCTGGATCGGCGCGACATGCCGGTCCCAGTCCTCCATCAGCAGGTCTTCCACATCCTCCGGCAACATGGCGCGCTCATCGCCGCAGTAGATCCGGTATTGCGCGGGGTCGTGCTCGGCTTCGGTCGCTACCCGGCTCCATACCGGACCGCGCCAGCACTCGGGATAGCGGTATGTCGAGTTGTCGGTGCAGATCACCTGCCACGCAACGACATCAGCACCGCGCCGATACTCCCAGTTGTCCAAGCGCGTGCCGTCGGCTGCGGTGGTCGCGATCGGCCGGCCACCGCCCCAGCCCCCACCGGACATGCCGTCCGCGAAGATGTGCGCCACATGGCCCTCATGACGTCCGTCGTCGGTCTGTCTCCCCATGTCCCGCACCCTTTCGCGCCTGTCAGGAACTCCTTACATTCTATCCTGTGTCAGGAAATTCTGACAGCTGCGCACTGTCAGAATTTCAGTGAAGGCCGTTTCCCGACAGTTAGTTGCTGAGGACGCGGTAATCCGGACCGGATTCGTTTTGGTCGAACCAACCGGCGGGGGCCTGGTTTGGGTTGACCCGGCCGGGGGTCCGATGCTTCTCCGGCGTGCAGTTGTGCATCGGGCCGCGCTCCGCGTCGAAGAGAGCGCGCGCGTGAGCGTCGAAGTGATAGACCCACCAGCTCGACATCGTGTCTTCGCGGTTGGCCTTCTCCCACTCACGCCACAGGGCGTGCATGCGGAGGGCGACCATGCGGTGCCGGAACCACTCCGGGCACACGACTTGGCCTTTGCCGCCGCCCTCGAACTTCCCTTCGAGGGCCGGTGCGAGCCAGCTGTCGACCCATTCGCCGGCGTCGAGGTAGATATCGGGCTGCTTGTCGTCGGTGCTCTTGGCGGTGGTCACAGGATCTCCTTCGCGAGTGCAATATGGCCGTCGGGGCCGTATTTGGCCAGGGATGCGGTCACCGAACCGGCGTCGTGCCGGTCGGACCAAAATGCTTTCCGCACCAGGACCGGCGGGTTACCAGTGGTCATGACGATGGCGCGGTCTTTGGGGAGCTTGGCCAGCATGGAAACGGGCATGGCTGCCTCGCTGCTCCAGCCCTGGGAGTGGGCAACGCCGTGCGGATTGTGGGACGTCGACCAGCGAGACACGTCGATAAGCCCGATGGTTTCCGATATTTGCCCGAGGTAGTCGGTGTCTTTGACACCGCCGCCGTAGTAGTGGACGTTGGCGGCCGCGAGCATCTGCTCCCACCCCTCCTCCCCCCAGACCTGGATGGCTTGTGCGGGAGATTGGACATAGGTTTGACAGACGATGCCCTGAGATCCGAAGTGGCTGTACCACTTCGGCAGTTCCGGCAGCGGGCACACGTTGGCGGCTTCATCGAGCGCCGGTAGTAACGGCACGGCCAGTCGCCTGCCTGGGCTGACACGCGCTACCTTCAAGGCCTCGTCAAAGATCCGGCCGACCAGCGTGGTGACCAGCGCGGTGGCGGCGTCCGCTCCTTCCATGGACATCGCGTATAGCGTGTCGCGGGATACGACGAACGCCTGTGGATCGAACTCCGGCAGAGAGTGTGTCGGTGACCATTCCGCCAGATCGGTGTCATCGCCAGCGATGCGGCGGCGGCGCTGCGGCAGCACGGTGCGCGCGTAGTCGGGATCGGTCAGCACGTTGAGATTGCGGCGCGCAACATCGTAAAGGCCGTCGCGCTGTTTCGGGTAAAGCCCTTGTGCTGTGCGAAGTTTCGTCGCCGCGATGGTGTGACCACTGGCCGCGAGGAGCTTCCTGGCAAAATCGTTGGCTTCGTCGGACAACCACGCGTAAGCGTGCATGATGTCACCCTCGGCTATGGCAGCGGCGAGGAAGTAGATCGCGAGCAGTTCCGCCGCGCCACCGTCGAAGTATCCGTCGACGCGGGCACCGTCGATCTTTTCGGCGGCAATGAACCGTGACGCGAGCCGGCGGGCGTCTTTGAGGCTGGTGATGTTGCCCAGTGGGTTCCACCAGAAGTTCTGATGCGCTTCGCCGGTAACCCCTTGCAGATCCGACTCCCACACCCTGCTTCCGGGGATGAGCTCACGCGCGCCGCGGGTATGGTCACGCAGGTCGGACTTGTTCGACGTCGCGATGACCGGTCCAGGTGCATCAAGCACCGAAGGAATCGCCTGCCCGGCGGTCTTGCCGGTGCGCGGGCCCGCGACCACGACCATGGTGTCTTCATAGGATTGCAGGATTGGCGCATCCCCGGGAACCGTGGTGCCGACCATGAGCCCGATCGCGCCAGGCTCGGTCATATCGACCCCGGGCCGCAACCGCTTCGCCTTCTCAAGAGCGCTGCGGCCGGTCACCTCCGACAGCTCACGGTGATCAGCAATAGTCGTCGCGCGCTTGTCGATCTCGGACCGCCGCAAACGGCGCACCAGCGCCAAGACCGCAATACCGACGAGCGCGCTCTCAGCGATCACGGTGAAGACCGTCGCCAGTGGCGTCCACAAGGCACGGTAGCGGCGAAATCCGAACGCGACGAGCGGATTACCCGGGATAGTGTCGCCGGTGAATTGTGCTGCCAGCCACCAGGCGCCGTAGGCGACCAGCAACAGCACCAGCATGATGGCCGCCAGTACTCCCAGGGCGGTCCAACCCGAGACCCGATGACTTGGTGCCTGCGTTCTGCTCGTCACAGTTCCACCGCCACACTCGTGTCGCGCTGCATGCCTGCGGTTGCAGGCTGTATCTCCGGGCCCGGCTGCGGGCCTGGAGTGCTGGTCCCACGGTTGACCTCGCTGACAGAAATCAGTCGCCGGATCTCGGCGGACTCGGCCTGCTCTTTGTGACGCTCGACCACGTCGTCCATGTGTAGGACCGCCTCCCGGCCGGTTTGGCAATCGGCTACGGCCTCGACCAGCTCGCGCGCATCCATTCCTTGCTCGACCAGTGTGGCGAACCGGGCATCGGCCGACGTCCACTCCGCATCGGGGGAATCCAGCGCCGAATCCGCCACCGTTCCGCGCAGCCGATCGGTCAGCGACTTGCCTTCGTCAGGATCCGCGACGGCGGCGGCGGACTCAATTGTCCGTTCTTCCCGCGCCGCGGAGTTCCGGACGTACATGCCATCTGTGGTCTGCGTGTCGATGAGTCGATCGAGTTCTGAGGTATCGCCCACGAGGACCTCGCGGGCGTGGCTTCCGTCCCTGGGGCCGACGATGCCGCACCGTTCGAGTCTGTCCATCAGTTGCTCAGCCTCGCGGTAGCTGAGACGCATTTGACGCTGCAGCATCGACGTCGATCCGAACTGGGAATTGACCACCAGGTACGCGGCTCGGACGAGCTTCTCGTCGCCCCAATCCGGATGCATTTGAGGCTCTTGTGCTTTGGCGGCGATTTGGGCAGCAGTGGTCATCATGAACTGCTCTGCGACGTACTGCTCGGCCAGCTGTTCGCTGACGATGTCTCGGGTCTGGTTCGTCGCCTGTTCGGGTGTGATCCGGCCGGATTCGATGTCGTCGGCGAGCGTCTTGACCTCCGCCGGATCGATCCCGGCCTCTTGCATCCGCTCCGACCATGCCTCGGCCACGGCCTCCGCTTCGGCGCGCGTGGCCTCCGCCGCCGCCCATCGTGCGATGAGCGTCTCGCGGGTGTGTGTCTGTGCCAACTCTCGATTGTGTTGGGCCTGGTCGCGGGCGGTCGCGGCGGTCGCGGCTGCTTGTCGAGTCTGCCAGTGTGCCCGTGCGATCTGCTGAGCTCGCGATTCGCGTTGGCGGATTTGCGCGGCGAGCGCGCGGCGGGCAGCGAGCAGTGTTTGAGCTGCGATCTGCATGAGGGCGAAGTGTTCGGCCAGGATCTGTTCGTCTTCTTGCTGAGGATGCATCGTGTGTCTCCGTTTCGCGTCGGTGAGAGCGGGCCAGGGATGACGGCGGCTAGCTGCACATATCGAGGCGGCCGACGCCGTCGATGACTGCCGTTTCGAACAATTCGTGGTAGCGGCAGCGGATGGCCTCGGCGGTAGCGCGGGGATTGATGCGGTAGGCCTTGCGCAGCAGTTGCAGCGCCCACGCGCCCGTTGCGTCGCCGCTGGTGAATGCCAGGTCTGCGGCCAGCTCGTGCACGAGATCGAATATCTCGGCGCCGACCTCCGCGTATATGAACGCGTCTATCTCGTCGTCGCTCGGCACCGCGGCGGACCGCTTGGCCGGAAGCGCGAACACCGCGCGCTGCAGCTCGTGTTGGTACCGTCGCAGCCCGTTGTCGGCCTCGAGGGTCTCTGCGGTGATAGGCGGCTGAGCCTGGATTTCTCCGGCGAGATCGTGCCGCGCTACACCCCGGAGCGCGGCGGCTGGAAGCTCCCGGACAACCCAGTCGGTGACAATCTCGTCTGCTAACTCGCTGATCTGCATCATGTTTCGTCCTCCCAGCGATACGGATGGTTTGGTCAGCGAGGCGAGATCATCGACACGCGCCATTGGTCGGTTCCTGGTTGGCGGGCAGCCATCATGTAGGCGATCACTCTCCGATCGGGTTCGGTGGCGCCAGGCGCGCTGATTCGCTGCGTGATCTCGACGACTCGCTGGTGTTTGCTGCCGGTGTCGGCCGGGTGGTCGTCGCCCGTGATGCGAGAAGAGGCCGTGATGGTGGCGTTGTCGGCCGCCCACCGCGCCCAGCTCGCGCCGGTGACGCGGGCGAGGCCTGCGGCGCTCGCGCCCACCTGTTGGATGTAGGTCGGATCCAGCAGCGGCCGGGCACGGTCGAAACCCGCTGCGGCGCTGGCATCTTGGGCGGGCCGCCAGCTGTAGAGCTGGTTGGCGGTCCAGAGCATGACCTGGTCCGGGTCACGATCGTCCACACCCGCCGGCGCGGGCGACGGTGTCGCCGACGTCGCGGGAGGGGGCGTCGGCTCGTTGTGGCTGCCGCACCCGCCCGCCGCGATCACTATCGCGGTAGCAATCGTGGCGGCGTACGCGGCCGCGCGCGGCCGGTGGATGTGCTGGATCATGGTGTGGCTCCTGCGTTTATGGGGGTGTTGGGGTCGGTGGTGGCCGAACTTCCGGAGCCGTAGCGGCGGATGTCCCATCGCTCGCCGTCGAATGCGCTGATCGGCGAGTATTTGACGACGTCCCCGGTTTCTGGGGCGTGCAGGAGCTTGCCGTCTCCGGCGTAGATGCCGACATGGTGCGAGTCGGACTCACCGGGCGAGGTGAAGAACACGACGTCGCCCGGCGCCATCTGGTCGCGGGTGATGACCTGCGCTCTCGGATCGTCCTGCTGAGATTGGGTGTAGTGCGGCAGCACAATTGTTCCGTTGGAGGCCTGCGCCACCGCGTAGAGCACCAGGCCGGAGCAATCGAATCCGCCTGCGGTCGGGCCGGTCTGGTCGCCGCCGCCCCATACGTAGTCGGTGCCGAGCCATTTCTGGGCCGCCGCGAGCACGCGTGCGTTGAAGTCACCTGGTGGGGGCTGGGTTCCGGTTCCCGGCGCGCATGTCGCAGGCCCGGACGGCGCCGCGGGTGCCGGGCCGCCGCCGGATCCCTTGAATGCGGCATAGAGCTGTGCGGCCATGTCGGAGTGCGCTGCGTAGAGTCCTCGCAGATCACCGCGCGGGTTTTCCACGATTGCGGCCAGCTGGGCAGGGTCCTGCGTCTGCCAGCCGTCGATGCCGTTGAGGGTGTCGTAGAACCAGTTCGCCTGATAGGTGGGGTCCATCAACGCGGCGATGCCGTCTTTGCCGTGGATCGAGGCTCTCATCTGCCACGGGCCGACCGAGTCGTAGTCGGAGCCGACGGCGTCGTGTGGGAGCGAAAGGCTTTCGGGCACATTGGAATTGGCGTAGTTCTGAAACGTCGATTCCTGGGCTGCGGCCATCAGCGCCGCCATGATCCCGGTTTCGGAAATGCCGCGCTGCTCACCGACCTGAACGGTGAGCTTCGCGATCTGCAGCTGGTTCTGATTCAGGCCCGCCATGGTCACGCCGTCCACGCTCGGTAGGCCTTGCCCGAGCACCGGCCCGCCGGGCGCGCACGCGGTGTCGTCGTCGAGGGCGAACAGCACGACGAACAACACCGACGACATGGCCACGGCGAGCCCGACCAGCGCGGCTACGATCTTGTTCACCCGGCCCGCCCGATGTCGGTGTACTCCTGCAGCCGCGCGTGGCCGCCGGCGGCCGTCAGCTTCTGGATCACGGCTCGCGTCTGGGCGAGCTCGTCGGTCAGCTCCCGCACCCGAGCTTGCAGGGCCGCCACCGTGGTCGGCATCTCTTGTTCTTCCGCCGCTCGGACCCAGTTGCAGATCGTGTTCCAGTGCACGCCGAAGGTTGGCGCGAGTGTGCGGGCCGCCGCGGTCCGAGTCCTGCCCTGGGCTATGAGCCCCTGCGCAGCCGCGACCGCCAGTGCTCGCAGCTCAGCGTCGACCTCGCCGTATTGACGGAAGCCGCCCCGCATGGAGGTGGTCACGATGCTGCCTCCTGTTCGTCGTCGACGTCGCGGCGGCCGAACCTCTCGAACATGCGGCTGGTCTCGTGGATCCCGTACCGCTGCTCTGCCTCGGCAAGGCGCACCCGGAAGGGAATGCCGGGGCTGCGGTCCTCACCGATCTTCAGCAGGAACTTGCCCAGCCCGGGCGGCAGCGGCCGCGGGCCGCTGCGGCGAGCCGACTCGCCTGTAAGGGCTTGCGGAGCCGACCAACTCGTCACCATCGCCGCCTCGGCCTCGGTGAACGGGACGATCGAATCGAGGCGGCGAATCTCTTCCGGAGGCAGGGCGCCGAACACCTTGGCGCGCGCACGTTCGAGAAAACCGAGGGCCCGCGACGCCGCCGCGGAATCGAGTGCCTGCAGGTCTTTGATCGTGTGGCTGATCATGATCAGCTCTGTGGCGAGTCCACGCTGCAGCCGGGTGAGTTCATCGACACGCTCGATCATGAAGTCGCCGAGACCGAGAACCTGCCACAGTTCGTCCATCACGACCTGGAAATAACGCTGCTTTTCGACGCCGACCTCCGCGAGGAGGTTCAGCGACTCCACCGCACCGAATCCGGCCGACCAGCTGGCCAGCATGACCGCCGCTTTCAGCTTCTTGTCGTTTTTCGGGATGTGGGAGACGTCGACGCAGATGGCGACCGAGTCCAGATCCAACGGGGTCGTCGTGTGCCCGTTGAACACCTGCCCGAAGTTGCCTCGAGTCAGCGCCCGAAGCGACCGCCGCAGGTGAATGGTGGCGCTCTGGTATTCGTCCTCGGTGTACGCGCCAGCGTCCTCGTGCAGCTCGGCGCCTCCTGCCGAGATGACGTCGGCCAGGTCCTGCATGATCGGTGGCGATTCCAGGGTGAAGCCGTGGCCACCAGAATGTTTCGGCGTGAACAGCAGGCGCAAGGTTGTGGAGATGAGTGTCTCTTCGAAGTCGGCGACCTTCCGGCCCCGCGACAGTTCCACCAGGCCGGCGATGAGGGTGGTTTGGCGGGCCCGCAGTTCGGTTCGCAGGCTTTCGGCGGCCTCCGGCATCTGCAACTGATCCAATCGCCGCAGCGCCAGGGCCATCACGCCCCCGTCGAGGGGGTTGAGTTTGCCGTGGCCGTACCCGAGGTCGACGATTTGACCGCCGACGGCCGCGACGGTGTCGCGGTAATCCGGCTTCACATCGGCCAGAATCAGCGGTGTGATTCCCTGTGCGACGGCGCCCAGTACGAGCCGCCGAACAAGGGACGACTTCCCAAAGCCGTTGAGGCCCAGCACGAACAGGCTCGGGGCCGTGATGATGCCGCGAGTGAAGTAGTTCATGGGAGCGAAGCAGACCGGCTCACCGGTATCGAGGTGAGGACCGAGCGGGGTGCCGATCAGCGGCGCGCTCGCACCCACGCACCACGGCCACAGGCCCGCGACCTGCGCTGTGGTGCCGCGATACTCGGCAGGCCGTCCGACCGAGCGCGACCGTCCGCCGCCGGGGCCGACGATCCCGCTTTTGGTCACCCGCACCACCGAGGCCTGCCCGCCGCTGGACTCGTCGGCGCGGATCCGCTGCGCCAGCCGCCGATTGTCGTCGACGTGCAGACGGAGCCGGGCAGGGGCGGCGAGGAGCGGGTTGCTGTTCGCGACTCGACGTTCCAGCTTGGCGCGTGCGTCCGGAGCCAGCACCTTCTGCCCCAGTCCCGGTTTGTCGCGGCTCGAGGCAATCGGCTCATTCGACACGACGCGGCGGCTCATTCGGCCACCGTCCGCGGGATCGTCGCCATCTCCGGCAGCAGGACGCCCATTCCGAGGCTCGCCGCGAACGCGGCAGCCTGATACCGGTAGCTGCGACGGATTTTCAGCCGTGATTGGGTCGACAACGCTTTGATCAGAGCGTCGATGCGGGGGAGCTCCGCCTTTTCCGGCTCGGTGATGGTGATCAGGACGCCGAACCGGGTAACACCGTGGCCACGGGCCTGTTCTTCACGCGCCTGCCCGGTAGCCTCCACCCGCAAAGCCGCTTGCGCGGAGCCGATTCCGCGTGCGGTGTCATTGGCGATCAAGGAATCACGGTGATCGTCGTCGACGATCTTGGTAGCGGCATCGGCCGAATGCGGCCGGTAGACGATGGTGACTCGTTTGCGCGGGAGGTCGCTATTGGGTTTGAGTAGCGGCTCGAGGACGCGTTCGCGCACGACACCCTGGGGTGCGCCTGTCATTTCCCAGCTCACCGAGTTCACGCCGTCGTGCCACAGACGATCGGCATGCTCGTGATACGACACCGGTCCAGCCTCGGACCATTCGATGCCGTGCGGCTGGTCGCCTTCATGGGCGGCCTCGAGATCTGCTTCGGCGGCAGGATCCCACGCGCGGCGTACGATCGCGATGATCTCCTGGTCATCCATCGGCCGGGCACCAACCCCCGCATCGCCGAGAGCAGCAACGATCGCGGGCAGGCGGTGGGCAATTTCGACGGCTTGCTCGGCAGGATCCTTGCGTCGCTCGGCCGTCATTGCGCGAAACGTGATGCTGCACCAGATTTCCTGGCGAACGCTGTTGTGAGGCAATGCGTCTGCGAGTTCGAACATCACTTCCCGCGCCATGGCCGGCGCGGTGGGCGAGGTGATCGCTTCGATCTCGGTGGCGAGCCGGTTTCCCGTTTCCGGGACTGTGTCGACGACCACCGTGATCGCTTCGACGTCGGCAGCGCCGCCGAGGCTTGCCAACATCTGCCCCCAGCTGCCGACCCAGGAATCGATCATTTCCTGATCCACGGCGCGAGCACCTTGCGGGAAGCAGCGCAGGGCAACGGTGTACAGGTTGTGCTCGGGAATGTGGACCATGCCGAACTCGTAGCCAGCCGAGTCGCGGAATTTGTAGAGCTGTGACGTTGCCATCAGGCCCGGCAGCGAGCAGCTGCCGCGCCGGGAGAAGACGCCGCCCGCGTTGATGTGTTCACGACGAAGGACGGTGCGGAACCACTGCATCATGAGAATTCCTCGCTCGTATCCGGTGCGGCCGTCCACGCGCCAGGCCATTGGTGCCAACACGACAAGCTCGACGGCGGCCACGATCAGGCCGACCAGAAAGCCAGCGACCAGGCCGATCACCATGGCGATGACGATCGCCCCGAAGGCCGCCATGGTCACTGCCCACCCGAAGCCCCACAGGCCTTCACTCCGGGGGCGTGTCCACAGCCCGTAGGTACGTTCGATCGGCTGAGCTGGAGCGTGCGTTGTCATCGCGGAACCGCCTTACTGCTACTAGTGCCTGTGGGACGTGCCGATGTGGTGGAGGGTGTTCCTTGACCGGCGGCGTCGTTGATCACTGAGTTCGCCCCGCGCAGACCGGCACCGGCCACCTGTGCTCCGGCTGCAGCGGCCGCGCCCACCGGGCCGCCTGCCTTCCCCGCGGCCGCTGCTCCGCCGCCTCCGCCGGTCCGGCCGCCGCCCGAGGGTCCGCTCGGGCCGGACGGTCCGCTCGGGCCCCGGCCGCCGCCTCCAGCGGCACCCGTCGGCGGGTTGCCGCCACCGCCGCCGTTACCGGCCCGGACCACACCCCCACCACGGGAATCGGCTGCGCCGGTGGCCATGCGGCTGAACGCTCCTCCGACGTTTGCGCCACCAGCCATCAGTCCGCCGACAACCATCGCGCTGGACCCGCCGCCACTGAGAGAGCTGACCGGTGAGAGCAGCCGCATCAGCGCAGGCAGCACGAACGCCACGCTGCACAGCAGCGCGATCCCGACCAGCATCCGAACGGCGGTGTCGGTGTCGGGCTTGGTGTTCGGGTCGATCTGATTGGTGCCGGCGACGGTGAACGCGACCATGTAGGCGATCGCGGCGATCGGCTTGTACAGCACGAACGCAACGCTCCACATCAGCAGCTTTTCGAAAAATTGTTGCCCGGTCCGGCCCCCGCTGGCTGATGCGGCGAGCGGGAGGATGCCCGCGACCACGCACAGCAGTCCCTGCCGCACGATTGCCAGCACGATCTGCAGCAGCGCCGACAACAGCCCGACGATCGCGAAGATCAGCACCAGGCCCGGCGAAAATGCCGACAGCGCTTGGGTTTCGATCATCGCTTCTGCGATGCCCTTGGCGTTGCCGCCGGTTGCGTCGTCGATCACCCACGACGCGAATGCATCCGAGGCATGAGTGCCGAGGACCAGCACGGTGCTCCAGCCGCCGGAGATGATGACCGTGCGCAGCAGCACCCTGTAGGCGTCGACAGCTTCGGATGCCGCTGCGTTGCGCCGCGCGGCCGCTAATCTCACCCCGCACCACATGAGGCTGAAAGCGAGGATGATGATCTGGATATCGGAGGTGTAGTCACGCACCTTGGCGATCAGGCCGTCCAGATCGTCGACCGCGGAGTTGGGGACCTTGGCCCAGAAGGTGAGGCCGAGGCTGACCGCCTGGCCCAATCCGTTGAGCAGGGAATCGACTACCTTGCCGAAGGTGGAGTCCCAGGCCTTGTCCTTGACGGCCTGTGCGGCGTCGCCCGGGTGTGTTGCGGCGTTGCCCGCCTTGCATGCGCCGCCGACAGCGTTGCCCAGGTTGAACGGAGTCCCCGGGATCCCGACGTTGTCGAGGTCGTCGTGGATCTCTTCGCACGTGTCGTTGAATCCGTATGTGCCACCGCCGGAATCGGCGGGCTGCGCGGATGCGACGGCAGCCGGGCCGAACACGGCGGCCACGACGGTCATGGCGATCAGCAGAAGGCGGCCCCGATGCGCGACCGCGCGCAGGACGGCGGTACCGGTGCTCACCATGCGGTCCACCCCCCGATGGAGGTCACCGTCTGCTGAGGGATCATCTTGTCGGCCGGAAGTCGCAGCTTCCATTCGTTTTGGTCCCAAACCATGGCCAGGGTGAGACCGGTCCACCGCGGGGCACCGGTGTCGGAGCCCTGGCGCACCGCCAGGGCGACTTGGCACATGTCGTCGGACCATGAGGTGATCCGGAAGGCGTCCGGCGCCACCATGTAGCGGGTCACCTGTTCCGGTTGGGTGTCCGGTGCTTTACCTTGGGCTTTCAGCCGGTCGAATTGCGCGAAGTCGGCCGCGCTCATGACCACCATGTGCTCGCGCAGCGGGCGATCGCCGAGGCGGGCGCGGGTCTGCCACATCACGAAGGCGGCCGCCAGCGCTGCGCCCTGCGGGGTGTGTGCGTAGCCGACAGGCACACCGTCCTGGATGTGGGTCGGGCCGTCGGAGGTCGAGAACGGCACGACTGCGCCGTGCACCCGCTGCCAGCCGCCCTTGGCATCGGGGCCGCGGGTGCCGGCGGGGGCGGCAGTGAGCCACTGCGGGTCATCCGGACGTCGCTGCGGGGCAGTCTGTTCCAGGGGCTGGCCGGCGGGGTTGGCGGGCACGTCGACACGGCGGCCGAACGGGTCCACGTCGGGTGTGGTGAAGCCGGTGGCCGAGCTCGCCGGAGCTGTGGTGGGCGCGGCCGTGGTCGGCGAGCTCGTTTTCGCGGCCTCCGGATCCGATCCGCTGTGGCGGCCGATCAAAACGATCGCTCCGGTTACGACGATCAAGACGATGGCCACCAAGGCCGCTGCGAACGTCGCCGGTCGCCGCAGACTGCCCCGGCTGTCGGTGTTTTCAGGTTCGGACGTCACGACCGGGCCTCCACCTTCACCATGGCGGCCGGGACTTGCAGGACCGCGTGCTTGGTGGGCGTCTTGTCGGCAGGGTCAGGCAGCTGCAGACGCCAGTCGCCACCGATCCAGGTCACGACCGTGTCCGTCGCGAGCAGGCTGCCGTCGGGGTAGCTGGTGTAGAGGGTGATCGCGGCGCGGTCTTTGGTCCAGGAGGTGATCTGATAGCCGATATAGCGTTGAACCGCGGAGGGGTCGACCGCCTTGACCGAGAACAGAGCCCGTGTGGTGACCCAGGCGTCTTTTCCCGGATTGGCTACGAGGACCCTCGCAGCGACGGTGTACCAGGTGCTATCCGGCGCGTTCGTGGACCGGTAGGCGTGCTGCATGGCGGCCAGAGCTGCACCCTGCGGGGTGTCAGAAAATCCTGTCGCAGCATCGTTTTCGACATGTTTCGGGCCGTCGTCGCCGTAGGGCAGCAGCGCTTCTTGCCATTTCTCCCAATGCAGTCCGGATGGTGGGCGATTCGGGTCCGCCGTCGGCGCACCGGCTGGGCGGGTGTCATGGTCGCTGCCGCCACAACCGGACAGCAGGGCGGCCGCCGCGAGCAGAGCGCCGATCGCGCGTGCTGTGCGTGGCATGTCAATCTCCTTGTGAGAGCGAAGATTCGAAAGCGGGCGTCGTCTACTGCTGGATCGAGTTGATTACGGCTGTAGCGATGCCGAGCGACGAGGAGCAGATGATGGAGCCGAGCAGCGGTCGCCCGAGCGAGTCCATCGCTGCTTCGAATCCGCCGCCGTTGCGCCAGGCGGCATGAAACCGACCGGCGGCGATGAGGAACCAGCCGAGGCACAGCATCAGCGCCGTCCACAACGCGAAGCTCGCGATCGTGAGCAGTGGCTGATACACCTCGGGCGGCAGCGGCTTGGCGATGGTGGTGATCATGAGGAGGCGCCTACAGTGCGGCGAGGACGCCGTTGAACAGACCGCTCGCTGACGCGGCGACGATGCCGCCGATCAGCGCGCCGACGACCATTTTCGGCGCGGTGTGGACGCCTCCGTTGAACTTCTCCCAGGCCAGGACGCCGCCGCCGATGATGATGGCCAGGATTCCGGCGATGAACACGCCCCAGAGCGCGTATTGCAGGATCTTCACGACGCCCTTGCTTCCGGGAGGGGCGTCAGGCGTGATCGTGTCGACCTGAGCGAGCACGTGGGTTGCCTGGAGTGCGACATCGTGGATCATTTGAGGTCTCCTTCGGAGGTGGGCCGCATAGCAGCGGTGACGGTTTTGATCAGTGATTCGCCGACGTTCCGCACAGCTGCGAGCGGGTCGGGGCCTTTGGTGGGGGCAATGCTCCCGGGAGTCCAGACGGGAAGCTCTTTCATCTCGGTCAGCGGCCATGTGGGCTGCCACTCGATGCGCCAGCGGCCGTCTTCGGGGACCAGGTCCCACATGACATCGAGGTACTGCCGGATCTGCTTAGGCTGGCGGCCGGATTGATAGGCGCAGGTGACGAGGCCCAGCAGCACCGAGCGATCTCCTGCTAGTCCGCTGTGCCACTGGCGGAGCAGGTGGTGGGCTCGGGAGAGACCTTCGATAGTTTCGCGGGCGACCAGCACGATGAACGGCGATTCGCCACCGAGGACTGCGGGCCACTGGCGGCCGCAGTCGGCCGTCGGCGCCAGCATTCGCGACAGGGTCGACACCCCGGCTCCTCCGTGCGCTCCCATCAGCCACACCAGCGGAGGCCGTGATTCCTCATGCGGCACTGGACGATCCCAGATCGGTGCGCGCTGGTTCATCGGCGGAGCCACCGCGTGGGCTACTGACAAGTGCCGTCCCCGCGGAGGCAGCGGCCTCAACGGAATATGCGACATCACACCGTTTTCCGACGGTCGTGGGGTGTGGGGTGGTGCCGCATCGGCGCGCACACGACCGTGGTTGAGCAGGCCGGTCATTGCGCTCCCCCGATGCCGTTGATGAGGTAGTCGCCATTTGCCTGCCGAGCCACAGTGACGAGCTGGCGGTAGGTATGCACGGACTGGTCGGGGCGGTTTTCCACGATCACGACCGACCAGTGCTCGTCACTGCTGGGCGAGATTTGGACGCAGTAGTGGGTGCCCTGGGGCACGGTCGCGATTCCGGCGTCGATCACCTCCGCGGGCGACACCGAGGCGTCGGGAGTGACGAAGGCCCGCGCCGCAGCTCCGGATCTGTCGTGGTAGTAGGCGTTCTGGAACGCGAGGATCACGTTCTCCGCAGTGCGTTTGTTCCCTGTCCCGTTGCCTCGCACCGTGTTCGGGGTCCGGACCGCGTCGCATCCGGGACCACCGCCGAGCACCGGGTCGGCGGCACTGGTGGCCACCTGGCTAGGTACTGCCGGGCGGGCCGGTGCTGGTGCCGAGTCGTGTCCCATCACAGCGAAGCCGCCCGCTGCGACCGCACCAGCTGCAAGGACGCCGCCTGCCACCGCCACAACAGCCGGGCCACGCCGGCGACGGCGCGCCTCGGGTGTCGACGGCGGAACAACGTGCTCAGCGATGATCGGCTGATCACCCGCCACAGTGGCCGGTGCGGGCGTGGCAGGACCGGCGTCGCCGGGAAGCCAGTCCGACCAGCTCGCGGATGCCGGAGGCTGGGGCCAAGCGGCCTGTTGCTGCTGAGTTTCATGGGCCGCCGAGCCCGGCGAGGCGACGACAGGCGCCGCGTCCGGGCTCAATTCCGGCTGCAGCCACTGCGACCATTCGGGTTCTTTCGGAGCCTGGGCCCTGGACCCATTGTGCTGGAACAACATTGCTCACCTCCTAGGGAGCGTGTGCGCGATGAAGAGAAGAGAGGAGGAGGGGGCCGGAAGGAGAGGTAGAGACCCCGGCCCCCTCCTCCTAGTTCGACCTGTCCGACCCGGTACCGGGCAGGCCGAGGTCGCCGAGGCTGTTGCTGGACGCGGTGCCCGTAGAGCCCGAATCGGTAAGCGGGAAACGGAATCCGGTCGTCGGGGGCACAGGTGTCGGCGAGGCCGGGACGCCGTTGCGAGGTGCGGGCACCTCTGCCGCGCCGGACGCGGCCAAGTCCTTTGCCGTCGCGGTGAACCAATCGGCCACATATCGCGTGGCGGATTGCCCGTTATCGGTGACCGGATCGTGCTGATAGGAGCCATGCCGCTGGATCACGTCGGAGTACTTGACCCAGGTGGCCGCCTGCAGCATGTCCTGGTTGTCGGTGAGGTTCTGCACGACGGCGTTGAAGGTCTGCTGAATCAACCGCGATCCCGTCGACGGCGGAATCAGTTGCGGCAGAGCACCCAGCAGCTTGGTACCGAAAACCGCTAGGCCGGCAATGGGATCGGTCAGCCCGGCCGCCGCGATCTCGGCGATATTCGTCGGGGTCAGAATCGCCCGCGCCACCGTGACTGCGCTGTTGATGCCGATGGTTGCGACCTTGAACGCCGCCTGCATGACCTGGCCCGGATCCAGCGGCGTCCGCGGATCCGAGGCTTCGGCGATCCGCTCGGAGATCGACTTGCGCGGATTCAACGACAACGACGCAAGGGAGTTGCCAGAGACGTCCTTGTTGACCACGTTGGTCACGGTTTTGATGCCGGTCAGCGCCAGCGACTGCGTGATGGAACCGAGCGCCCGCAGCGGGTCACCACCGAAATCGGCCTGTCCGGCCACGTTGGCTACTGCACGCAACAAAGCAGCGTGGTCGGGCGCGTCGCAGGCCAAATCGCCGCCAGCGCAGAACGATGCGACGCGCCCGGTCAGCGTGCCGAAGTTGGTGGCGATATCGCGCTCGGGCCCGATCCCGCCGCCCGACAGCGCCGCCGGGGTGACATGCGCCAGAGCTGCGATCTCCTTGCCCTGCAATCCCGGCGCGGCCTCCGGCGAGGTGCGGCCGTCAGCACCAGGGAACGGGGCCGCGCCGGGATTGCGGGTCGGGTCACCGAACAGCGCGACAGCTGCGATGCGCTGGGCGGGTACCGGGCCGTGGCCCTGGCCCTCCTGCTGTGCCAGCATCGACACCGCGTGCGCGCCCTGGCTGTATCCGGCCAGCGCGAACTTGGTGGCGGGGCACTGTTTCGCGATATCGGAAATGCGTTGCGACAGTTTGGATGTCGCGTTGGTGACCGACTGCTGATAGGAGGCAGTGCCGCCCGTCAGCGTGAAGCCGCCGAAGGATGCGTCGTAGGGCGTGTTCTCGTGCTTCACGTCGACCCCTGCGGCGGCGGAGTCGGCCATGAAGGGGCCGAATACGTCGGACAACATGCCGGTGTTGTCGTTGGGGGCCGCGCCGGGGGTCGTCTCCCCCGTGCCCTGCACCCCCAGGGCGAACAACACTGGGCAATCACTGTTCGAGCTGGGATCGGCCGATGCGACACCAGATCCGGTGGCAACCGCGACGCCGAGGCCGGTCACAGCGACAGCGGTTGCGGCCGTGCGAATCACGGGCTTCATCGCAGAGCCTCCTGCAATGCCGATAACGCGCCGTTGGCCGCGCCGGTCAGGGGGCCGAACTGCTCCGGGGTGAATGGTGCCTGCTCGGCTGCGACCTGCGCGGCGGCAGTCACCGTGTCGGCGGTCGCGGGACCGGCCTTCGCCGCGGACACCACCGAACTTGTGATCTGGGTGGCCTGCTCGGCGAGCTGGGGCGCCCACGGCTGCGACTGCACAGCCTCACCAGCCGCTGCACCGACAGCGACGGCGCCCTCGAGAGCCTGCGTGCCGCCGGGCTGCGACTGTGCCCAGCCGACGGCCTGCTCTCCCGCGTGGATCGCGGTGTCGGCAGCTACTCGCGCCTGATCGTGCAGCGACGGCGCGGTGCGCCCCTCCTCGGGGGGCGGCGGCGTGTAGTCGCTGCCGTCTCCGGCCGTGGCGACCGCCCCGGTGACCGCGCCGATTGTTGCGCCCACGGCGCCGCCCGCGAGGGCGGCAGGCACACCGGCGGCAGCTGCGCCGATCGCGGCGCCAGCGGCCGCGCCGATGGCGGTCCCGGCTACACCCGAGGTCACGGTCCCGATGCCGGGCACCGGGATCAGCGTTCCTGCGGCCGCACCGGCGACGCCGCCAATGGTGCCGCCGACCAGCCCGCCGACCACCCCGCCGCCGATCGCGGCGGGGACTCCAGCTGCGACCGCACCGGCGGTGAATCCTGTGACCCCACCGAGAACCATCGCGGTGGACATGATGTCCGAGCGGGAGGCATTGACGCCCACCGACTGCAGGAACGCGTTCGTATTGCGCTGCATAAGGGCGATATGGCCGTTGATGTCGTAGACGACGTCGGCAGGCAGACCCGGGTTCGCCCAGGTGGCATCACCGAGCCCGATGCGGTCCACCGGCGCGGGGACGATGATCTTCGGCGGAGTCACCGGTTCGGGCGCATGCAAGTTCGGAATGTCTTGCTGCAGGCCGGGTGCGGGTTTGCTCGGGGTGGTCGAACCCTGCTGTCCGGTGCCTTGGCTGCGCGATGGCGGGGTCCGGTATTCGCTCGGATCGCTCGGCAGATCCGGGGTCGGAACGACCTGCCCCAGCGGCGAATGTTCCTGCGGCCGTTGCGGCGGCGCAGGCGGCGGGGTCACCCCGGCCTGCTCGTTGCTCTTGGGGGACGGGGTCACCCCGGCCTGCTGATCGGTGGGAGGTGATGTGACGCCGGGCTGCGCTTCCGGTGCCGCATGAGCGACACCCGCAGCGGCGACCATGGCAGCCGCCACTGCTTGCAACGCCAAACCTGCCCGTGCTGTGGTGCCCGCGCTGCGCGACCGGTGCCGGCCAGCAGCTGTCTCAGTCACCGGGCCCAGTTCTGCGGTTGTACCGCGCGAACTGACCACGATGCGTTTTACTGTGGACATGCAGACTCTCCTGTTTCTGCATTTGGTTCCGGAGCGGTGCCACCCGTGGATCCGGATCCAGTTACCGGGCCTTTCCCCCCGTGCCACCGGGGGGAAAGGTTCTTCATTTCGAAGCTCTAGCCAGCGACTTTGAGCAGCGGAAATGCTCGTCGTCCGCACCTGCGGTGATCTGCCTCGCCTTCGTTGCTTTTCGATCTCACGTGTCGTGCTACGTGCGAGTATACCCTATTCCCGCACTCGTATTTTCATACGATGGCGGAAACTGGTGAGGGGTGTGGCATGGTTTGTTCCGATGACCGACCAGCGCAAATGGATCGAGCCGCGATGACCAGGAAGGTCACCCGCGGATTCGATGGCGCTCGACTCCGCCAGCTGCGCGAGAACCACCCCACGCTCTCTCGGCGTGCGGAGTTGGCACGAGTCGCTGGGGTCGGCGAGTCGACGATCGATCAGTGGGAACGTGGCCTGAAGTCGCCCTCGGTCAAGCTGTTGGAGCGCGTGGCCATCGCCCTGGGCGTGAGCATGGATCGGCTGATCGACATTCCGGTCGATGAACGGTTTCTCGGGGATTGGCGCGTGCTGCGCGGCATGACTCAGGACGAGGTAGCCGGCGCGACCGGACTGAGTATCTCCACTATCGCCCGCGTCGAGAGCGCGAACGTCGCTTTGTCGCCGGATTACGCTGAGCGACTTGCGAATGCGCTGTCCATCTCGGCCGAGGAAGCTCAGGCAGCTTGGGAACGGGCGCGGAATCGACCGCCTGGCACCAGGGCCTGAATGCTCACCGCGCGCAACAATAAGCCGCGGGTTGATCTGGTGAGTTGGCGGAAGATGGTATCCGCGAAGTGCATCCATTCCGGTGACCCCCTGCTGATCGCAACCGAAAACAGACCTCTTGTCAGGTACTGCTTCCAGTCGCGGGAGTCGCTCACCGGCTGGTGCGTGGGCAGCGTAACACGGCCGATTGTGTTGCGGCAATCACCTTTTTTCGTGGCGCCGAGGGCGCTGACCTGGATCGACACGAATTCATGAGACTGAGTAGGCTCGTTTGTCATGCATTTGCCGCGGTGCTGGGTGGGGATCGACGTGATTGGCACGCGCCTCCACAACGAGATCATGGTGCATTCCGCCGGCGGGGAGAGAGTCGCCCGTTCCCTACGGCGCGCAGCATCCAAGCTCGGATTCGACCGTGAAGGTGAGCAGCTGTTCACCTCAATAGTCAACGAAGCCTTGTCATCCGGGCGGACCGAGGACAAGTCGGCGACCGAGGGCCGGATCGAGTGCCATCAGCATTGGATCACCGCGCCGGACGATGTTCCGGTGGGTCTGATCGTTTACCTCGCGCCTGGCCCCGTGCCCGAGCGTCCTACCTACAACTCGTGGGTTCTGGATCTGGAAAGCGTGACCACTCGCAGCGGCGGCGACGACCTTGCCAGTCTCGGTGACGGACGTCGGCCCGGCGAGGAGCGGCCGATTCGAGATCTGCTCACACTGGTCAATTTCGATGACGCCCCGCACTTCCTGAGTCTCTACTACGACGCGCTCACTGGGAAGAAAGGTGTTCTCGCACATGCGTACTGGTCCATCAGGCGTGGAGACCAGGGACCCTGGAAGCACTTCTGGTCGGCGGCCAATGTCGACACCGAGCTGGACGAACGTCGCAGCGTCTACGGTCTGACGGTGCAGCTGCGCGAGCGGACCCAACTGGATACGCGCTCGCGCAACATGGTTCGCTACACGTCGGCCACTCTGGTCATGGTGGATCCCGCCAAGAAGGTTGTCGTCGCTACCACCGGCGCCTTGGCCGACAAGATAAGCGATGCGAGACTGGCCGAGATCCTCGAGCAGATCGATTTCGACCGCATCATCGATGCAGCCGCCGACACGATGGCCGAAGAAATCATCGACATCGACGGGGCGCCGTTCCGTGTAGCCGCATTCTTGATGCCCGGCGCCCATCAGTCGCCCGTTCTGCCGGTCGCGATCCTGCTCGTCCCGCACATCGACGACAACGCGGCCGCCTGACACGCGGGTGTTGGGCGACAGCGGAATTGCCCTATCACGCGGCGCCGTGTCCTTCACGCCGTGGCCGGCGAGCCGACCACAATGCCATGGATCCGACTGTGTCGATGGAGACGTCCTCGAACGCCGCTTCCAACGCCTGGCGCAGGCCGGGCAGGTCGTCGGCCTGGTTGTGAAATACGCGAATGCGATTGAAGGCCTCGGCGACACCACGGCTCAGGAGTGTGTGCGACACACCGCCCGTCAGCACCGTAGACCCGAAAAACACGCCGTCGTCGGCGGTGGCGGCGGCGATGTGTTCGAAGGCGATCCCCTTGCTGCCCCAGCCATGCCCCGGCACACAGTGCATCAGCAGATTCGCAGCAACCGAAGTGTATTGGCGATCTGTCGGCAAACTCTGGAGGACGGACCCGACATAGATGTCGGGCGTGATTCCACGGTCACGCAGCCGGCGCGCCGAGAACGCCAGGGAGTCCTCACTCAGGTCGAGCAGAGCGATCCGGGGCAGTCTGGTTGGCCAGGTGGTGTGCACGAGATGCCATCCGGTGCCTGGGCCGATATCAAGATGGTCAGCTGATGCATTCCGATTGTAGAGGGCAATTAAATGCTTTGTGGGACAACGCCAGACGAAGCGATTGTTGATTCCGAGGACGCCCAGATCGTAGGCGGCCAACAGCGCAGGGGTATATCGGGCGCCGTCGTACTCGTCTCGAGTGATGTCAGGGGAACGCATAGACGTGACTCCGGGTGCTTGGCGCAGCGAGAGCGCCTCTACCGCAAGGTGGAACTGCGACTCGGGCTCGGGAGTCACTCACCGGCCGGTGCACGAGGCAGCATATCCGCAGCCCGCGCGAAAAGGCAACGGAACTGCAAACTTTGTGTCGCGCCTGAAATGTCGGGTATCAGGTGGTCGACCAGTACGCCCACTCGCCGAAGCCAACCACGCATTCGGTCCGGCCGTCGATCAGGCTAGCCAGCTCATCGGCCGTCGCCTTGTCGATGGCACCGATTGCGGATATGCCGATCACATCCACAGCCCATGCACCAGGCGCCGGGGCGAAGTCGTCGCGCACCCACCGGTCCCGCCAAGGCCCGAGATGAGCGCGCATGGCCGGTTGCAGGCCGAGTGTTACGAGCCTGTCCCACATTTCCCCCAATTGCTCTGCGGTCGGCGCGGGGTGAAGTAGGTGAATGTCGCGCGATCCACGCACAATCTCGTGCCAACGAATCGGTGCGTGAAGTTCACAGACCGCCTCATCGCTGTGCGCTGGCAGGTCCAAGCCATAGGCCTTGCCGCCGTCAGCGTCCCCGACCCACAGCCGTGGAGTGCGGGACCACGGTTCGATCAGCTGCCACAGGGATCGCGGCATTCCTGCCTGGATCTGCCGCACAAAACGCCGCAAATGATCAGGTGACAGGTCTGGTCGGAACTCCGCTTCGATCTCCGATGTCATAGCCTTCCAATCCGTTCAACTGCCCCTGATCACCGTGCTGGCGCATCGACGCCGGTGACAGAGCACCACAGACGGGCCGTTCCCCAATTTCTTGGTCATGATCGTCGCACAACAGCCGCGGATCCGCGAGATACTGCCTGGTCAGTGAGGCTGTCAGACGTTTCCGTACCTGGCAGAGCCACCCTCACCCTCCGCGTCAAGACCACGGACGGTGTGCAGGATCCAGTTGCCTCGGGCGCCGGATTTCGCGTCGTACAGGGAGGTGTCGGCCGCGTCGAGTAGCCACTCCGCTTCCTTGCCGGCGACCGGTGTGACCACGGCTCCGATGCTGGCGGAGATGTGGAGCCGGTGCCCGCCGACGATGAGGGGATGCGAGAGGGCGCCGCGCAGGCGGTCTGCCACAGCCGCGACTCTCCGGGTGTCGGCCGGGGGCGGGATGAGGATGACGAATTCGTCGCCGCCGATTCGCGCGACCAGGCATCCGTCGTCTTGCAGGCTGTCGTGCAGGCGACGGGCGACGGTGGCCAGCACTTGGTCGCCGACACCGTGACCGTATCGGTCGTTGACCTCTTTGAAGTGGTCCAGGTCGGTGAAGCACAGCCCCATCAGATCGTTCTCGCCGGCCTGAGCGATCACCGATTTGAGGGTGTCGAGGAGGTGGCGGCGGTTGGGTAGCTCGGTGAGCGCGTCGTGGCGTGCCTGATAGTGGAGCTGTTCCTGCAGTTGGTGGCGTTCGGTGACGTCTTCGCCGATGGCCAGCAGGTAGTCCGGCCCGAAGGCGCTCCGGACATAGGTGATCGCGAATGTGGCCCATCCGGTGCTGCCGTCCGCGCGTTGCAGGCGCCGTTCGATCTTCGCGGTGCCCGCCCGAGCCGGTACGAGGTCGTCGTAGACCATCTGGCGGATCGCGGCCTGATCGTCGGGGTGGGCGAAGTCGTAGACGCTGATTCCGCGCAGCGACTCGACCGGTACCCCGATCATGTCGGCCAGATGCGGGTTGGCTTCCAGCAGAACACCGTTGGTGTCGCCGATCGCGATGGCGATGGACGCGTGGTCGAAGACGAGCCGGAACCGGCGCTGGCCTTCCTCGACATCGTCGGCCCGGATGGCTTCGGCGAGGAAGTGGTGGCCGTGGCCGAACGCGACGAGCAGGGCCGCCATGCGCGAGCCGGTGTCGGGGTGATCGCTGAACTCGGTGAGCCGGTGGAGGACCGGGGCGGAAAGAACCGGCAGCGCGGGATCGGTGAGCCGGGCACCCGCCAACGCCGCTCCCGCTCGGGAACCGGCGGCGGCATCGAAGGTGTCTGCTGTGAGACCGACGTGAAGGTCTCGTAGGAGGTCACGCAGGAAGGTGACTTCTACCGTGGCGCAGGAAGGATCGGCGGTGATCGTCGAAAGCGCCCGCTCCCATTGCTGGGCGAGTGCCGTGCTCAGGTCGTCGTCCACTACAACTCCCCATCCGAGTCGCTAGCTGCTACTTCGGGTGCGCGGCGGTCCTCCTCCGGCTGGTACTGCTGTCCAAGACGCTGCCGTTTAAAAGTACTGCATGCCCGATGCGTGAGGTACTCGCCGGACCGCTCAACCGTCGTCGGCTGCGGTGAAATCGACCGGCCCGGGGAGATCAGGATCCGGCGAGTCGTGACGTATATCCCACGGCGTAAACAATTTCCGGCGTGGCGCGGGTGCAATACCGGCCCAAGGGTGATAGTCATATGACTATGCCCCGCCGGAGAGAACGCATCGGCCCGCGCCGTGTGAGACGCGATGAGAGCGAGATTGACGACTTGTTCGTGACGATCGACAAGTCGGTGGCGGCGCGTGCACGGAAAGTCGCCGCGTTGAAGAACGTCCATGTCTGGGAGGTCGTCGAGGACGCATTGCGATCGCAACTCCCCGACGAGAGCGAGATCGAGCTGGCCGACCCTACGTTGCTCGAGGTGCCGCAGGCTTCTCGTCGAGCGAGCTGAACCCGCTTGCCGCTGTAGGGCATCGACTCCGGAGGAACGGAAAGCAAGGACCTACCGAACGACTCAGCAACTGAATATGACCCCCAGGGCCCGTTTGGACCCCCAAACGGACCGAGGGCCCCCGGCCGGACAACCGGGAGCCCTCGAAAGATTGTGGGGAGGCGAGCGTCACCTCGCCCCCACCGGGCCCCTCACCAAGAACCAGGATTGGACTCCTCTTGATGACGAACCACTGGTCCCAGGATATCGCACGCCCGCAGACCGAAACAACCGATCGGCAGCGTGTCTCTCCTCGCGGCAATTCGTTTACCGACGTGCTCCCCTACCGCCCGTTGCGGCCTGTGGATGATGAATGGACCAAAACCATCGAGGCCGCGATCGTCGGCCCCTATCGCGGATCCAGCCCCGCCCGCCGGCGTCGCGGGCGAGCCAAGTGCCCGACGAGCCTGGTCCGAGGTCACGTCTGTGGCCATCAATGCACCGCGATTTCCCCCCGCCTACTTGCAATCTGGGGTGGCAAGCAAGCCGCCTGCCGCCGTCTGTGCCGGGTACAGCTCGATCCGCGTCGGGACGACAATGATTCCCCGTACGCAGGCGTGCAGTGCTGGATCACTCGTGAGGCATGGCTCGAAAGTATCGGCAGCACATTCGATCGGCGGTACCGCTCAATCCGGCCGATTTTGGTCAAGAAGCGTGCAGGGGCCAAGAACTCAGGCGGCGGCGTCACGAAGAAGACGTTTCTGAAGGTCGCAACCGTAATGGCGGCCGCCGCGAACAGTGGCACCGGTCGCGAGTGCAGGCTCACGAATGCCTCTATCGCCGAGCGATCCGGTGTATCGGTCACTCAGGTCACCCGTGTGCGTCTGGCGATGCTGCTGATGGGGGTCGCGACCGAGGTGCTCCGTGGACGGCAGCGGACCTACGCCGAGCGGATGGCGAGCTGGCGTGTAGGAGACCGGGCCCGCGGATGGGCGTCGGTGTGGGCGCTGCACCCAGCTCGTGAAGCTGTGGATAACTCGGTGGTCCGTCGTGATGGTGTTTACCCTGGTCAAGACAAGATGGCTACCCATCCCGCTAGGGGTCACTTTTCTTTGAGAAAAGTGACTTCTAGTGGTTCTAACTTGGCGACAGGTTGTGGAAAACGAGGCGCTTCGCGCCGCAATGAGAAGCAGGCGGCTCGCCGAAAAGCTGGGGCGGCGCCTCAGAAAGCCCTCATTTTGGCCCTCAAATGGCTCGCTGACGCACGAACCCCGCTGTGGGCGCAACGTAACCGGGCCGACGCCTGGGCAGTGGTGCTAGCGCCTGCTGCCGAACATGGCTGGACGGCAGACGATCTCAACGACGAGCTGCGCGCCGTCGAAGTACGTCACCCTTTGGCATATGTCCGGGGGATGCTGGCCAAGGTTGATCTGCCGTTCCCTCGCCATATCGTCCGCGAAATCGAGGTGCAGCGGGCCGTCCAAGCGCAAGCGACGATCGATGCTGCTGTTGAGGAAGCTGTCACAGAGGTCAAACAGGCCGTTCGCGCTCGGGCGGATGAAGCGCTCGGTGGCGAGGGCCGCCGGTCCGCACTGGCCCAGGCCTCTGCGATCGGTGAAGCGAGCGAGAATCGTAGAAAGGCTGGGGAGCAATTCGATCACCGGGCCCATTGGCGTCGGTTGGCTCACGGCCGATGACCAGCGCGACGGTGGGCTTGGCTGCGGTTGACGACTACGCCGCGAGTTGCGTCTTGGAGGAGACGGTCGCGGACAGTCAGGCGCTTGTTGATGACGAGCCGAGCGAACAGAGACCCGGCCGGCGGGCCGGGTCTGCTCGCTTGACTCAGTCTTCGTCGTCTGCATGATGCCGCGTCGGCCTGCTTCCGGGATGATTTCCCGACAGCTGCTGGTTAATTCACCCTTGCTTCGATTGGGCTGCGAGGCGCGGATCGCGGCGACGCGGTCGGCGCCTATCACCCTCGTGGTCTGCGGAGTGTCGGAAAAGGGCGTTCCGGTAGAACTCGCCGGATTTTTGGGCGGATATGGTCACACGTTGTGTGTCGGTGGGTGGGTTTACCGTTGTCGTAGTGGCAGTCTCGCGCCTGCCCGCTTCCGACCGCCCGAGCGCCCACGCCGCCGGGTGTGGACGAGGACAAGGGGCTCGGCCTCGCGCGAACGAATCGACTTCGCTTCCACCTCTTGCTGATTCGCGAGTACCGGCGAAGTCGCGTGGGGACTTCGCCGCGGAAAGGAATCGGTCATGACCAGCGACAAAGCGCGCAAGGCAAAGGTTCGGGCGCGGATGGCCCGCACCGGTGAGCCCTACAGCGAGGCCGCCCGACAGCTCGACCAGTCCACCGCCCCCGACGACCTGAAGAGTCTCACCGCGGCGGTGCTGCCCGCACCGGTCGCGGTGATGCAGGCCCGCCATATCGCCGCCGCTCGCATGCATCTGGCGTCCGCGCACGGTCTCGCCGCCGACCACGGGGCACCCGGCACCGCGGAGCGCCACACCCGCCACACCGAGAGAGGGGCGCTCGATACCGCCTACGCGCGGATCCACGAACCCTTGTGGGATCTGCAGCAATACGCCGAACGCAGCGCGCTGGCATCCGGGGCGATCGTTGCTCTGCCCGAGCTGATGAAACCGAACGACCCAGCCGATCAGGCGCTGTATCCGAGCATGCATCTGGGGGTCGCCGTAGTATCGGCCGAATTTCGGGCGGATTTGGGCGTAGTTGCTGGTCAGTGGGTGCGGGATGTGCCGGGGCCGATGAGGCTGGTGAGTTCGCGCATCGCTTGGGGTGAGGGTTTGAAGTAGCGGCGCAGGTTTTCGGCCTTGCGGTGCCGGGATTTGGCCATGAGTTCGAGCAGGCTCGCGCCGGATTCGCCGAGGTGTGTCAGCCCGGAGTGGCGGAGTTCGTGTAGGTCCCATCCGGTTCCGGGCCCGTCGGTGGCGGTGGCGGCGTCGAGTAGATCGCGGGCCTGATCGTAGGACAGCCGTGCGAGTCCGGTGTCGGGGCACAGGTCGCGGTCGGCGAGGTATTTGCCCGGTCCGGGACGGCGGTGGGTCACGAATACCGGTCCGCGGGTACGGCCGCGGATCAATCGCGGTAGCAGCCGGGCGGTGCCGGCGTCCCAGTACACGGTTTCCAGAGCGTGTTCGTGGTGGGTGGCGCCGCGGCGGCGGGTGCGGGGTTTGGCGCCTTTGGACTTCACCCGGGCGCACCGGCCGGCCAGGTCGAGGTCTTCGATGTTGAGCTGGAGCAGTTCCTCTGTGCGAGCGCAGGTCTCATACAGCATCCGCCACAGCGTCTTCTCCCGCAGGTGGATGTCGCGGCGGGAGATGAGCCGGTCGATCGCGGTCCGCGAGCGCACCGGTGTCTCGGAGTCCGGCGGCGTCGAGCGCGCGGCCGATGCCGGGACTGCCGGTGCGTTCCAGCCTTGCTCACGGCACCAGGACAGCCATTTCGAGACCGCGGCGCGGCGCGCGTTCCATGTGTTGACCGCGGCGTGGCCCCAGAGGGATTCGAGGGCTGCGCCGATCTCGTCGTCGGAGACCGAGTCCAGGACCCGGCTGGGACCGGGCAGCCCGTCGCGGTCGCGGCCGTCGAGCTGGTCGACGGTCTTGACGACCGCGACGGTGTAGGCGCGGCGGGTGTTGCCGGGCCTGATGGTGTCCAGGAACGCTTCGGCGGATCCGCGCAGTGTGCGGGGCGCGGCGGTGTGGATCCGGGTCACGGTCGCCGCCATCGGCCCACCTCTCCTGGCTTGCCCCGGATAACGGGGCCGCTTCGTGTCGTCGCCGCGGCGGGATCGCCGCAGGCCGGATCCGATGTTACCCCGGATAACAGCCCGTTATCCGGGGTTATTCGCTCTCGGGGTCGGATGCCCGGATGTGGGTGGCGTTGTCGAGTGCGGTGGTGATCTGCTCGGGTGTGGGCAGGTCGAATCGGCAGCACGCGGTCTGCTGGGGTGGTTCGCCGGTGATCACGTCGATGCCGTCGATCAGAAGCGATGGGGACGGGTAGTTGCCTTCGATTTCGTCGACCCGCACCACCTGAATGGGTGTGCGGCGCAGGGCTTCTGCGAGGGTGTCGCGCACGCGGCCCAGCAGTGGGCAGTCGGGGACGTGCAGCAGCTGGACGTGCGGGCCGGCGTCGGTGTCCTGGTTCACGGGGTGTCCTGTTCGGGGTCGGGGTGCAGGCTGTGCAGCAGCGGGCAGTCTCGGTCGGTCGGCGGTTGGTCGCAGGTGGCAACCAGGCGCGTCAGCGAGGTTCGCATCGCTGCCAACGCGGCGATCCTGGCGTTCAGGTCGGCGATCTTGTTCTGGGCCAGGTGGCGGGTGTCGTCGCACGACTGCGGCCCGCCTTCGGCCAGGTGCAGCAGTGTGTCGATCTCGGCGAGGTCGAATCCGAGTTCCTGCGCGCGCTTGACGAACCGCACGATGCGCACGGCCTCGGGTCCGTATCGGCGGTAACCGCTCTCGGTGCGGGGTGGCTCGGGCAACAGGCCACGTCGCTCGTAGTAGCGCAGCGTCTGGGCATTCACCCCGGCCTGGTGGGCGACCTGTGCGGTTCTCATGACCCACGGTAAACCCGGTACCCGAGTACAGGGTCAACTCGCGCGAGGCGGTCAGCTGCTGGCCCATCCGAGCTCACGACACGTGGCCAGGGCGATGTCGAAGAATTCGGCGACCGGGCGCACATCTCCGCCGGGATGCCGGGCCTGCCATTCCCGTGCCGCGTCGGAGGTGACGAAGAAGTGGCCGTGGTCGCAGAACGTGGCGCGGATGTCGGCGGTGCCGCACAGTGCGGGCTGTGCCACGACCGCGGTCTCGGGGTCCGTGGCGCCCACCGCGTCGGGGCCGACCTCGATGCGGATCGGTCGGCCGGTCGCCGCGCACGGCGACTCCACCAGGGCCGGACGGCCCAGGATCGGCGGGAACAACAGTGTGTCGGCGGCGCAGAACGTGTAGAGCACCCGGGCATCGACGGTGAACCGGTGGACGGTCTCCCGTTGGGTCAGGCCGAATCCCACCAGCCGGCCCTGTTCGTCCCAGTCGGTGCCGGGCTGATCGCGCAGCCACGTCCGCAGCTGCTCGACAGGAATGTCGCCGGCCTCGGCGATCCGCGCCAGCTCGACGGGTCGGCCCGCAGCGACGAGCCGGACCAGCGGCCCGAGGAAGCGCGGCATATCGTCGTGGCGCAGGAACTCGGTCAGGCTCGTGTGCAGATCGTCGGTCATCGTCGTGTCCCTTCACGATGCTTCCGCGTGGTCCCTCCAGCGTCCACCCTGTACCGGGGTACCGAGTCAAGCCGCCGCCGGCCCCCTGCGGACGTGCGCTCTCGCGGACTGGTCAGAACAGGTGTCGCGGACCCGCAGCGGCCGCTACGCGAGCACCTCGTCATCGATGCGGCGGTCCCGCCCTGCGCGTCTGCTCGACGGCGAGCCGGTGATGCTCTGTATTCCAGGGCTCGTTATCCGGGGTATCCGGGTGTGTGAATCGCACTGGTTCGTGCTTACGCTGGGATCATGAACGGGCTTCCTGCATCGTTTCGGGCAGCCGACTCCGACCGGGAACGTGTTGCCCGGCAGCTCGAGTACGAAGTCGGTACCGGGCGGCTGAGCGTGGACGAATATTCCGAGCGGGTTCAGCGGGCGCTCGCTGCCCGTACCCTCGGCGAGCTCGCCGCTCTCACCGATGACCTACCGGTCCCGGTGCCTCCTACCGCGCGTCGATCGCGGTGGCGTCCGGTGATCGTGGCCGTCGCGACCGCCGCGGCAGTAGCACTGATGGGCGGGGGGATCGCTGCGGCAGTCGAGCTGCCAGCGCACATGCCGGCGTCGATGTCGGTGATGCCCGGTTGCTGATGGGGCCGGCTCGCGCTGCCCTGGGTGGTGGTGTGACGTGTGGGCGGGTGTCGGCTCGCCCTGGGAAGGTGTCGGCCTGCGGGGCGGTGCCGGTCGGCGACGGGCACCGCCTCGCAGGTGTCGGTTACATCGGGCAGCAGGGGCCCATGGCTTTGCACAGCCAGTCGCAGATCATCTGGAGCGGGTTCATCGGTCCTCCTTTCTGTTATCGGTTCGGATGGTCGGGCCGGGTGGTCGGGTCGGCGCGCTCGCCGGTGGGGGCCAGGACGAGGAATCCTTGGTGCGGTGCGGGTTTCCAGGCCAGGCGGTGGTGGTAGAGGGCGTGCAGGAATGCCGGTGGCTGGTGGTAGCAGAACACCGAGGCGGTGGTGCCGACGATGGCGGCGGTGTCGGTGAACAGCGGCAGCTCGGCGAGCAGATACCGCACGGCCGCGTGTGTCTGCGCGTCGGTGGGGGCCGCGGTGTCGGGTAGTCGCTGGCCCAGCACCCATCCCGACGCGCTCAGGCACGCGGCGGCGAAGTCCGGGTCGCGGGTGAACTGTCCGGACACCTCGGTGTGCAGGCGGTGATAGGCGGTGTTGGTGCGCAGGGCGGCCGAGTCCAGTACCAGCGGCTCGGGGTCGGGTACGCCGATATCGGTGAGCGCCCGCCGGATCTTGTTGCCGAGCCAGCGGCCCTGGCGGCGGGCCTTGTGCGCGGCCTGTTGCGGGGTGTAGCCGAGGGCTTGCAGGGTGTAGGCCGACGGGCCGTCGGGCACGTAGAAGTGCACCGAGGCGAACCGTGGGCGTGCCCAGCGGGCCAGGGCGGTGATGCGGTCGGTGGTGAAGTAGCTGTTGAACGGGCTGATCCCGATGCATGCGTGATCACCGGCGTCGGCGAGCGCACGGCAGCGGCCGGTCAACGCCTCGGCCGTGAACGCGGCCGACGCGACGGTGCGGGTCGTGGTGGCGTGGTCTTCAGCGGATTCGACGGTCATACCCAGCAAGGGCCTTTCGGTCGGAGCACAACAGTGACAGGGCAGATGGCAGCCGTGCGGTCACCGGATCGGCCGGGCCCGGGGACACGGGCGCCGGAAGCGGCAGGCCATCCGGTGAGAACACCGCGGGTGTGCGACGCAGCGATGGGCGACCGTCAGCTCACGCGGACGGTGGTCGCCGGGGATCCGACGCCGCTACCGGACGGCGGCGCAGCGGGAAAACCCTCCGGTGGCGTGGGCGGGCACTGGGTGCTGCCGGGCGCGGATGGTTTTCCGGGGGGCGCGCCACAACGGTGAGGCGGTGCGTAGCACGGGCTGCCGGTTCGTCATGGGCGACGAACCGGTGCATGCCGGGTTTATGTCCGCAGGACGCAGAGCGCGGAGAGGCTGGGTGGGCGTGGCGGCGCCGATGCCGGGCGCCGGGCCCGCAGTGGCAGCGGGAGCCGATGCGGGGACCGGATCAGTGCGGGGTGAACGAGGGCCAGGGCGACCAGCAGCGCCAGCGACACCGCCAGGCAGGCCATCGCGATATCGCAGGCCAGCGCGGGAGTGCCGGGATCGGCATTCGTGCGCGGTGTCAGCGCGGCGGCGGTGACGGTGTCGCGCGGGCCCGAATGCGTCACGGGGTCGATCCCGTGGTGCGGCATGTCCCCGCCGCTGTCGCTGCCGACGGCAGCGACAGGGGTGGCGGTCATGGTCGGACTCATGGTCATCGCCGAACCCGTGGCACAGTGCGCGTTCTGGATCGCCACGATGCCCGCCAGCACGGCCAGCACGACGAGCAGCCGGGCGATACCGGCTCGTCGCACAGCGGGCGGGGCAGCGATCACAACCGCGATACTACCGGGCGTCGTACTCGGTTTGGCTGCCGGCGCTCGCCCCGGTGCGGGCCGGGCGCAGGGCGAGCACGGCCAGGGCGAGGGCACCACAGGTGATGTAGGTGTCGGCGAGGTTGAAGGTGGGCCACCAGCCGGTGTGCAGGTAGTCGGTGACCACGCCGTCGCCGACACGGTCGGCGAAGTTGGCGATCGCGCCGGCGAGGATGACCGCCAGCGGCGGCCACGCCATCGAGGACCCGGGCCCGGTGGCCCGCCAGGTGAGCACCGTGATGCCGGTGATGATCGCCCCGATGCCGGTGAGCAACACGGCGGCGGGCAGCGTGTCGCCGAGGCTGAACGCGATGCCGGGGTTGTGGGCCAGCCGCAGCCCGACCACGGGCAGCTCCACGATGCGGCCCGCGGTCAGGCCGCGCTCGGCCCAGGCTTTCAGCCCCAGATCGAGCGCGGCCAGCACCGCCACGACAGCGACCGCCGCGAGACGGGCTCGCGCGGCCGAGGCGCGATCGGTAGTCCTCATGCCGAGGTCCCCGCTGTCGCGGTCTGCGGCAGCGGTGCCACCGACCGGCCGGGGGCGGGAGCCAGCGGTGCGGTGCGTCCTGCGCGGACACCGTTGGCAATGACCACGATTTCGGCGAGCTCGTGGACGGCAACGACGGCGGCGAGACCGAGGATCCCGAACAACGCCAAGGGGATCAGGATCGTGATCAATCCGAGGGACAGTCCGACATTCTGGAACATGATGCGGCGGGCACGTCGGGCGTGCCCGAATGCCTGCGGCAGATGCCGCAGGTCTTCGCCCATGAGCGCGATGTCGGCGGTTTCGATGGCGACGTCGGTTCCCATGGCGCCCATGGCGATACCGAGGTCGGCGGTGGCCAGCGCGGGGGCGTCGTTGACGCCGTCGCCGACCATCGCGGTCCGGCGTTGGCCGCGCAGCTTCTCGACCAGGCGGGCCTTGTCCTCGGGCCGCAACTCGGCATACACGTCATCGATCCCGACGTCGTTCGCCAAAGCTGTTGCGGTGGCGTCGTTGTCGCCGGTGAGCATGGCGACGTGGAAGCCGTCGGCATGCAACCGCGCGATGACTTCGGCGGCTTCGGGGCGCAGTTCGTCGCGCACGGCGATCGCGCCGATGACCCGCCCGTCATCCTCGACCAGCACAGCGGTCGCCCCGGCTTCCTGCATCCGCGCCACATCGGCGGCCAGCACACCGGTGTCGAGCCAGCCGGGACGGCCGAGCCGCACGCGGCGGCCGTCGAGATGCCCGGTGAGCCCGGCGCCGGTGACCGCCTCGACCTCAGTGGCCGGGTCGGCGTGGTCGACGGCGGCGAGAATCGCCGCCGCAAGGGGATGTTCGCTGCGAGCCTCCAGCGCGGCGGCCACGGCCAGCACCTGCTCACGGGTCACCCCGTCGATGGTGGCGACGTCGATGACGGCGGGACGGTTGGCGGTCAGGGTGCCGGTCTTGTCCAGCGCGACCCCGCGAATCGCGCCGAGCGCTTCGAGGGCGGCGCCGCCCTTGATGAGGACGCCGAGTTTGCTGGCCGCGCCGATCGCGGCGACCACGGTGACCGGGATCGCGATGGCCAGCGCACACGGCGACGCGGCGACCAGCACGACCAGCGCGCGGTCGATCCACACCACGGGATCACCTGCCAGGGCACCGATTCCGGCGATGAGCGCGGCGGCGACCATGATTCCCGGGACGAGGGGTGTGGCGATGCGGTCGGCCAGGCGCTGGCCCGCGCCCTTGCGGGACTGCTCGGCCTCGACGATCGCCACGATCCGCGCCAGGGAGTTGTCTTCGGCGGTGGTGGTGACCTCGACCTCCAGCACACCGGCGCCGTTGATCGATCCGGCGAACACCTCGCCGCCCGGACCGGCCTCGACCGGCACGGATTCGCCGGTGATGGCGGAGGTGTCCAGGGCGGTGCGGCCCGTGCGGATGATGCCGTCGGTGGCGACCCGCTCACCCGGTTTGACGATCATGCGGTCCCCGACCCGCAAGTCGGTGGGGGCGACGACGGTTTCGGTACCGTCGCGCAGCACGGTCGCGGTGTCGGGCGCCAGCGACAGCAGCGCGCGCAGACCGTGGCGGGTGCGGGCGATCGAATACTCTTCCAGCCCTTCGCTGATGGAGAACAGGAACGCCAGCATCGCGGCCTCGCCGACCTCGCCGAGCGTGACCGCGCCGATAGCGGCGATGGTCATCAGCGTGCCGACACCGATCTTCCCCTGCACCAAGCGTTTCACCGTGGAAGGGACGAACGTATACGCGCCGGCCAGCAACGCCACCCACTCCAGCACCCGCACAGCGATATCGGGCCCGCCGGTCCAACTCGTGATCCACGCGGCCACCAGGAACACACCCGACACCGCGGCCCAGCGCAATTCGCCGACCTCCCACAGCTTCTCGGGCTCACGTTGCTCGCCGTCGCCGGTGGCGGGTTCGTCGTGGCCGCAGCCGCACGCATCGCTCATCGGATGGTCTCCTCGGCGGTGTCGAATGCAGTGCCGGTGCCGGTGCCGTAGTTGGGGCACAGCGCGACCGCGTTGCCGGTCGCGGCCAGCAGCGTCTCCGCGGCCGCGAACAGATCCAGGAGCTCCGGGCGGGCCAAAGCGTAGAACATCTGCCGGCCCTCGGGGCGGCCGGTGATCAACCGGCAGTCCCGCAGGCACGCCAGATGCGAGGACACCGTGGACTGCGGCAGCCCCAGCGCCCGAGTCAGGTCCACCACCCGCGCCTCCCCGCAGGCGAGGTGCCGCGCGATCGCCAGCCGGGTGGGGTCGGACAGGCTGTGGAACAACGCCACCGCACCGGCGAGGTCGTCACGCACCGATCCATCGACCGGGCCGGGTTTAATCGACATAATCCGATGATATCTCAAAATAAGGATTGGTCCACGGGGCGATCACGTCACAGTGACGCCCGGCGGGCTGCCGGCCCCGGTCAGATCAGAACAGGGTGTCGCGCACACGCAGCGGCCGGTAGCCGGTCGGCCCGAGCTGGGCCAGCTCGGCGTCGATGTCGACCTCGATCGCGCCGAAGAAGTTGATGTTCTCGCTGTGTGCCGGGCTGATATGGGCCAGCACCTCGTCATCGATGCGGCGCCCGGCCCGGCGCAGCTGCTCGACCGCGAGCCCGTAATACTCCGTGGTCCAGGCGATCACGGCGTTGGTGGCCAACGTGAGGCACCAGGCTTGCCCGGTTTGGTCGTCGAGCTGCCGCGCCCGGATCGTGCCCTCGTGCGCATACAGCAGGTCGCGGCGCAGGGCGTGCAGGGATTCGCCCTTGTTGAGCTGGCGGGAGATCTTGCGCCGGTAGTCCGGATCGGACAGGTAGCGGGCGGCGTAGACGGTGCGGCGCACCGCGCCGTACTCCTTGAGCGCGGTGGCCAGGGTGTTCTGCCGTCCGGACGCGGACAGCTTGCCGACCAGCAGCGAGGCGGTGGCGTGCCCGAACTTCAGCGACCCGGCCAACCGGAGCAGGTCGTCCCAGTGCTCGGCGATCAGCTCGAGATTGGCCCGCCGTGTCATCAGCGGCCCGGCGTGCGGGAACCGGGCCTCGGTGTCGCGGCGGGCGCCGGGACGGTACAGCGTGATGCGCCCGAGGTCCCGGATCCGGGGCGAGAGCTGCATCCCGAGCAGATCGAACAGCCCGAAATTGACCAGGGTCACGCCGTGGGTGTCGGTGGCGTGTTCGGTGATCGGCAGATCCGTGGCGTTGCCGAGGATTTCATCGAGCACGTAGTGTGCTTCGCGTTTCGTGGCGACGATGATCTTCGTGCCGTAGGTGGCGTGCTGATCGGTGACATGGGTGTAGGTCGACAGCACCCGGCCGCCGTGGATGACCATCTCCCGCGCCGTCGTCGACTTGCCCCGCACCGGGAACCGCTGCCCATCACTCGAGGACAGTGTGCCCGCACCGAACACCGCAGTCAGCGGCAACCTTTGGTGGTAGTCGATGATCGCCAGATTCGCCGCACGCAGGGTCTCTTCCCGCACATACCATTCCGCCGTCCACGCGAGGATGTCGTAGGAGATCCCGCACGCTTCGGCCATCCGGGTCACACCGAGGTTCGTCGAATAGGCCAGCAGCACCGCGATGAGGTTGCGTTTGAGCTCCGGGGTACGGGTCTGTTTGCCCGAGGCGTGAGTGAAGCAGTCCAGGTAGCCGGTGCGTTTGTCCAGCTCGATCAGCAGCGACACGATCGGCGCGAACGGCAGCATCTCGGTCAGCTCCGCCTTGAGCGAAACCGCCTCCGCGGGAACGTCTTCGGCGGTCAACGGCGAGATCACCAGATCCCCGCCCTCGTCCACACGCACCGGGCCGTCCCCGCCGGACAGCACCGCCTCCAGCCCTTCGACCGCCTCGTGCAGCTCGTCGGTCACCGCGGCCAGGGCTTCGCCGGGGTCGGCGGGTTTGCCGACCAGGCGGCAGAACTCGGCCCGCTGCGGGCCCCATTGGTCGGTGGTGAGCAGGTAGGCGGCCGGATCGGCGTAGCGGCGCGAGCCCGGCACGTACACGTCCCCGCTGCGCAAACCGTCCCGCAGCCCCAGCAGCACGCACAACTCCCAGTAGTGCCGATACCCGGTGGCGCTGCCCGACTTCCGGGCCTCCTCGAGATAGCCGCGCCACTTGGCCGGCACGAACCCGTCCGGGGCCTCGTCGAACACCTTGCGGCGGCCGGTCGCGTTCAGCTCGCGCAGCATGTCCACCGCGAGCAACAGTTCGGTCGCCGCGGTCCCACCGGCGAACCGCACCGCCGAGAGCACCGCCGGGGTGAACTGCCGCAAATAGTTGTAGGACAAGTCCAGCGCGGCCAGATGCCCGTGATCCCGCGGAAGCCGCGGTTTGGCCTGCGCGATCGCAGCCCGCAACCGCTCCCACCCGATCGCATCACCCCGGATCAAACCACCGATTTCCTCATCGCCGATCTGCGGATCGGTGACGATAGCCAGCAACTCATCGAGGAGGGCTTGGCGGTCCTCACCGGTTTTGCCGCGCTCGGCCAGCTGCTGCTGCATGCGCCGCTCCGCCTGCCCGAACTTCGCCGAGATCGCCTGATCGAACAGCGCCACCACCTCATCGAGCACGTCGGTGCCCGACTGCGCCAGCACCGTCAACAAGATCGGATACCGGCGCTGCGGGTCACGACGTTCGAGGGCCTGCGGGGTCAAACGTCGGCCCATCGTGGCCAGGAACCGGCGCCGCTCGGCGGGCAACACCGACATATCGAGCCGATCCGCGCCCATCCCGCGCAGGAAACCCAGCTTCTCGACCTCGGCCTTCACCGCCTGCGCCGACGCCTCCACCGGAGGCGTCGACAGCCACCGCAACCGCGAAACCCCGAGCGAAGCATCGGTGACCAGCAACGCGTCCAGCTCCGCGCACCGCTCAGGTGTGAACTCGTCCGCGAGCCGGTCATAGGTCTCGGTCTGCGCCTGATGGCGGGCGTGCGCGACTCGTTCCACCACCGTAACCGGGCCCGGCCGGATCACCCGAGCCGAGATCAGATACTCACAGCCCAGCCGGAACAACAGCGTCGGGGAATCATGCTCCATCGCCCGCGCCAGCAAGAACTCATCCAACTCCTTGAACTCCAACGGCCCGGCCGGCCGCCAACCCAGATACTGAGCGGCCAGCCGCACATGCTCGGTGCGGGTCTTGACACGCTTGCCATACGAGCCGATCTGGACCGGGTCCACCCGAAGCTGCTCAGCGAGCCGGGCCACCGCCACCGCCGGCGCCATCGCCACCCGGTCCGGCACGAACCCCAGCCACGGCAACGTGCACAACGCGACCGCCAAACCCAACCGATCCGCCGGACCCCGGCCACGGCCCGGATCCACGAACGCCAGATCCGCCGGAGTCAGCGTGAAATACCGGAACAACTCCTCCCGGCTGATTTCCGGGAACCCCCGCAGACGCTCCAACTCCTCGTCCGCGAACACCCGCGTCGCCACGAACCCCAACCTCCAGCACGCCGATCAACCCTCATCAGCAGCCAAGCCAAGCATCAACCACCCGGCCCCGCACCCCGAACGCCAAAACCGTTCTCTACCAGCCCACTCCGCCAAATCCGCCCGAAATTCGGCCGATACTACGGCGACCCCATCTGTGGTGCGCGAGCGGTCGGGGCCACACCCTGCCCCAGCCCGGACAAGATCCCGGCGCGGCCGAGGCCGAGGCCGGCGACCGAGTGCGGCACCTGCTGCCGGGACCGGTGTCCACGACCCAGCTGGTACCGGCGGGGGTCAGCGGCATGAACACGGCCAAGGCCACCGATATCGTGCCCGGCACGCCCGCGGAGTCGATCTGGGAAGCTCAGCGCGTCCTCAACCGCTACGGCTGCGACTGGATGTACCGCGCTGGCGACTCACCGGCGGACCTGGCCGCCGCGCTCGACGGCTGCAACCGGCTGTTCGACGACCTGATCGGCACTATCGCCACCGTGCTGGACGAGATCGCGCGCCGCGACGACGAAGGCACCCTGACCGGCGTCGACCGCGCCGCCATCGACCAGGCCCGCGCGGTGACCGACTTCAACAAGCTCGGCAAACTGCGCTCCGCCCTGCGATCGGCGCGCGCGGCGATCACAGGTGCCCGCGCCGAGCTGCCGAAACCGCGCGGCGGACGCGTATCCGACGCGCTGGCCCGCACGATGCACGGCCGCACCAACGCCCAGATCCGGAACGCGCTGGGCGAAGAAGTGTTCGTCAACCGGCACATCGGCAAGGTGACCGCCCCGAACTACACCCGCGCCGACGCCCTGGCCCGCATCCTGGCCTGGATGCACGCCACCGGCGCCACCACCTACGACCAGGCCGCCCACGCCACCACCGACCCCGCCCGCGCAGAAGGCTGACACGCGCCCAGCAACGCCGAACCATTCACCCCAGCTGGGTGGTTCGGCGCTGCTGCATATCCGCCCAAAAATTCGGCGAGTTCTACCGGAAACCCAGAAACGCCGAAATCCCGCGAAGCATGTACCCAACTCACGCCCCTCCGCCGGCGTCGCACTCCCTGCCTGGGACTCAGTTCGGCGCGAGCACACTGTTGGGGCAATAGGCGCTATTCGCCGGACTGAACGATCACTCGTTCGTAGTAGTCCTCGGCGAGAGCAGAACGGAGATGCGCAGGCCCATCCAGAAGGATATGGATGTCGTCCACGATGCTTCCCGCCTCTGCGATCGCTTCCCGCAATGGAGCTGAAATCCCCTGCGCGGCCGCTAGATCTGTCAGAACTGCACGAGTTGCCGTCACGGTCCGCATTGCTGCCTCGCGCAGATACCGAGCAGACGCACGGATACGGGGAAGACTTTCGGCATCCTCGAGTAGCTCGATCACCCGCGTATCGATCACGTCGTCGAGCAACTGTTCGTCCACCACGGCGGCGATGTCCTCATGCGCGGCCACGACGGCAAGATTGATCGCGGCCAGTTCGCTCGCACGGGCGCTCGACGCCTGTCCGCTGAGAACCGCGGCCGCGAGGGTCAGTGCACCGAATCCCGTGTGGGCGTATGCCAGAGCCATGGGTGCAGTGACGTCCGACGGCATGGCCTCGAGTCGCTCAGCCGTCTCGTTCACCAAATCCACAACACCCGCCACGCCTCCGAGACTACGGCGCGCAGTGCCCCGCGCCGCCGAAGGACCGTCATCGTGCCGCCGACGGGAGTAAGTTCCACGCCATCCCCATCCCCGCCGGGGGCCGCGATGGCTGCCCAACCCCTTCAACTCCCCCGCCGCAGCCCCGTTTCGCGCGGTGTCAGAGACCACGATTTCGACCGCCCAGCGCGGCCGCCAGTAGCCAATTCGCCCATGTTTCGTCCCCCTTGAAGGAGAGCCATTGTGTCACGTGACATAAATAGCGAACTTTTCAGAAGCTATAGACAACTGGCGATTCGAATGGTATTCGCGCGCGGTACGCGCGTACCGCGCGTGTGCGCCCAAGCGCACACGCGCGCACGAACGACACGCCGATCCACTAGTGTGTTTCGGTTGTAGCGCAGCAGATTTGGTAACGATCCGGTACCGTCTCTGCCCATGACCGACCCGTACTCCGCATGGCGACCTCCTGCTACCGGTAAGACCATCGGCAGCGCTCACGTCAAAGGTGGAGGTACCACCAAGACCACGGCAGCGATCCTCACCGGGCACGCCTACATTGCACGAGGGGAGACCGTTGATGTCATCTCCTTCGACTACTTCCACTCAGCAGTCAGCTGGGCGGATAAGGCTCATGAAGGCCTAGGACTCGGTAAGGCCGCTCATCGACCATGGCCCAAGAACTACAATGTCGAGCCCGCGGACACAGACGATGACCTGTGGTCCCTGATTCACGGGAGCGCAGCTTCCAGGCGAATCATCGATGGGGGACCGGCCGACCCTGAGAGCTTCAAAAAGGTTGTACGACTGTCGGATACCGTCATTCTCCCCACCGAACCGAGCTACCTGACCATCGAACAAGTCACAGCAGCGTTCGAACTGGTGGGGGAGATCGAGGAGGAACAGAATCGACAGATCGATGCACGAGTCCTGCTCGTTCGCGTTAACCCTTCGTTAGCTCTCACGAAAGACGTTCGTGAGGCACTGACTACCGTCAATATCCCGGTGATGGAGTCGATGATCCGCCAGGACGGGAATATCGCCCGAGCGGCACACACTGTCCCTCTGCGATGCTTCGGCTACGAAAAGGTCGTCGAAGAACTCGAAGCTTCGTAAGGGCAACCAACACAACGACTTTCGTATTCAAGGGAGACACCAAGCATGGCTATCGACCCCAACAAGGTCGCAGCAGCAGTGGCTGCACCGTCCCAGCGTGGCCGAACTCGGGTGAACCGCGAGAAACTGCCCCAGCAGAGCGCTCAGCAGTCGTCGGTAGCGGTAGCTGAGGATGCGCCCGCTACCGCTGCGGCAGCTCCAAAAATCCACGATGCGAGCGTTGCAGAAGCCGCGCTTACAACAGCGACAGACACCAGTCCGACCGCGCCGACGCCGGACGCTTCAGTCGAAGATCCGGCGCCGCCTGTAGATGCTCGCCCGGCCCCTGGCCCTGAGCCGAAATCTGCAGCTGCCCAACCGTCTTCGCAGAAGTCGCAGACGAAGAGTGCACCGAGCCAGTCGGCCCCAGCGCCAAGTCCCGCCCGTGCGCGGTTGGCGCTCCGCACGGCCGAGCAGACGTTCCTCCCGCTGATCTCGCGCATTGCCAAACTTCGGCAATACGTGGACGAGTCAGGACTCGCGATCCAAGACGCCAAAGCGGTGGGAGTGACCGCCGAGCAACTCGAAGACACCTTGCGGGGGATCGCACGGAAGACCGACGTCAGGTACGGCGACATTCCCGAAACCGTCCGCGCGACGATCGCCGCCCCCGCAGAGGCCGGCGCGGCTGTCCCCGCACCGCGCGCGAGGCTCGCCCTTCGCACCGTCGAGCAGACGTTCCTCCCGCTGGTTTCCCGGTTCGCCAAGCTTCGCGCGTACGTCGACGAGGCCGTACTCGCAGTGGCAGATGCCAAGGCAGCGGGCGTGGACGGCGAGCACCTCGAGGACACCCTACGAAGCATCGCACGCAAGAACGGCACCAGCTACAACGACATTCCGGCGGCAGTGCGCGCCGCGATATCGGACGACTGACCGAACCTGGCACCTGCCTCGAACAGGACATATCATGCTGCGAACGAAACCGAACATCCTCCGCTCCGCCGCCGCCCCGGTGTCTGTGGAGCAACTCCAGCAGCAAGTGGACGCCGCACGAGGCATGCTCCCACTGCAGACAGATCCAGCGCTGCGAGAAGCATTGTCCCCCAAAGAACTCGCCGCGGAGCGGCGGTTGGCTGAGTGGACTCGCCGGAAGCGGAGGCGACAGGAGCGCCGGGCAGTCAGCGCGGAGTTGACCACGCAGAAGCGGAACCGGCGCGCCGCGGATGCGATCGCGCGCGCCGATCACGCCGATCAACGGTGGCATCGCAAGGCTCTCGCTGCGCGGCAGCGTGTGGTCTCCGCTGACGCCAACCTCGCCACCCTTTTCCGACGGTCCGAATGGTCGTCGCGAGCGCTGATTTCCGTCGTGGTGCTCGGGATGCTGTGGGCGGGAGTGAATGTCCAGCACAACCTTGTCCCAGACGGGGACATGACCAACCCGCTCTACTGGCTCAGCTATGGCTTCGAGGCGATGATCTCGATCCCGATCATCGTCATCATGGTTGTCGCCACCACCGCCGCGCGCCAAGGTCGCGAAATCGAACGAGGGCGAGTGCTCTTCTTCGAGCTCGCTCTCCTGAGCGCCACAATCGGGCTCAATGCCGGACCACGTCTGTTCGCCGGCGATCCGGGAAAGGCCGCAGAATTCGCTGTCGCGCCCATCATGGTCGGATCCATCATCTGGCTTCACGCCTGGGTCGCCAACCGCTACAGCGTGCTGATCGACGAGGCACTTGCTCACGCACCCGCACTTGGGCACACCGACTCGCACGAGCTCGCACCAGACCACGAACACCACGATGGAAATGCAACCCTCGCACTGGAAAACACTCAGACTCGCACTGCGAGCGCCGCACCGGCGGATGCGGACGCCGATGCGAAAACCACTCCCGCACCGTGTGAGGACAGGCCCGCACCGGCCGCCGAGGACGGTCGCACCATCGCAGCAGCGGGCATTGCATGCGCCAGTGCGAACACCGATGCAGACACTGCCCCCAACCAGCTGCACGCACACAGCGGAAGTGCGGACCCCGCGCGCATCGTGCCCGACCCCGACCATGCGGTGATGGAGTTCGGTCCGACAGACCTCGCAACAGCAGAGGCGATGGCGACGCGCGAACTGACCACCCTGCCTGTTGAGCAGATCGCCGCGATCCTGGCACTCGCCTCCGACAACTGGACTCCGGCGGCCATCGGCCAGCGCGTCGGCCTGTTCGGATCCCAGGTCCTGGCCGTACTAGAAGCCCACCGGACCATGGCACGGACTGCCGAGAGCCTCCCGGCCCCGTCCTCCGCGGAGCGCGCCGAAATGCGCGCCGCACCAGGTAGTGCGGCCGCCGGTGCGGGGGTCACCGGTCCCAGTGACGACGCAGGCCCCACCACGATCCTGACCCCCACAGCGGCCGCGTCTGATCCCGCACCAACTGCGCAGGAGGCGCGGACCGCGACGGCCCCAAGTGCGAGCACAGACCCGCACCACGCCGGGGCCGCCGATGGCGACGCTGACGCGGCCCAGCGCCACGACGATCAAGTGCGGGCGTCGTTCGCACCTCGCATCACCAGTGCGAATCAGGCGGACCTCGGTGCGAACGCAACTGCCGGATCCGGTGCAGTAGTGCGAGCGCTGCCCGTCCCTCGCACCGACGAAGGGCCCGACCAGTTCACGACCCTCGCAGAGCGCATCGTGGAACGAGGACTCGTCACACGGAAGTCTCCCGAACTGATCGCGACCGTCCTGCGAATGCTCGACGAAGGGTGCTCGCACAACGAAATCAACAAGGCCACCGCAACTCCCACCAGCGGGGGAGTTCACCACAAGACCATCAAGACCATCGCAGCAGCCGCCGAGACGGTCCGGGTGCCCGTCCGGGTAGTGCGCTGATTACCCGTGCCGCTCCGACGATCCCGGGAACCGGTAGGTTGTGGCGGACAACCGGTTCCGGTGGCTCGCCACGTATGATCAGCCACAGGGTAGCCACCCCATTCCCCCCCAGGTGGCTACTCAGGGGGCGGTCCAGTGGGGTCGCCGATACAGACCAGTGCCGCCGAGAACTTTCTCCCCCTTAGTCCCGGCGGCACTGGCATATCTGCAGAGGCGACATGCGATTTCAGGGTCTGGGAACTGCTTCGCAGGCAGCTTGAGAAGCTAAAGACCTAGAGACCGCTGCCGACCAGATCATCTATGCGGTGTTGGCGGGGCGGCGCATCCCGGCTCCCCGCTCCCGCCAACTCCTTGCACTATGCGACAGGTTGTTGCTGTCCTCGGGTCTGTTGGAAGTATGCGGCCAACATTTCGTTCTCTTCGAACCCGAGAACGATGGCAGCAACATCGGCCTCCGTAAACCACCCGAGGCGCTGACCTTCCGTCAGTGTGACGGAATCAAGATCGAGGTCCATCTGGGTCTTGAAGGTGTGCTCGAGAAGTCCCCAATGCCTCTCGCGAGTGCAGTGATGTTCGACGGTCGCGGGGTCCAACTCCACCCCGATTTCCTCGGAGATCTCACGGATTACATTTTCGAGCGGAGTTTCCCCCGGTTCCCGGTAGCCGCCGAGGAGGGCCCACATGCCAGGACAAGGAATGTCCGGCTTGTCGTCGCGCAAGAACAGCAAAATCTGGTCGGCGGAGTTGCGGATGATGATGTTCGAACCTTCAGCGGTGATCGCCATGCAACTTCTCCTCAATGGTGATGGATGAACGCCCGGCCGTGGAGAGGGGGTGGGGCGCGGCCAAAGTGGCGGCGCACCGGAATCCGAGGTCGAAAGCTTCGTACTCCGGTGTGCCACAAATACGTTCGCTTGTGCGGGTCTGCAATCGCATCATCTTCCAAGACCCGCCGCGGGCGACGCGGAAACCGAGGCGAGCGGCCGCGCCGAACCCATCGTCGTAGGTTCCGAATCCGTAGAGACGGTACTTACTCGACGTCCATTCGGTGACATTTCCTGCCATGTCGTGCACACCAAACGGAGATACGAATTCGGCGAACGATCCCACCGGCGTAGTGGCCGGCGCAGGCCCGTGGTAACGCCAATGACCGGCGTACCAGCGCTTCCAGTCGTCGAGGTCGCGCATCGCGAAGCCAGCCCAGTACTCAGCGCTGTTGGCCGCCGAGCGTGACCACATCGACCCCCACGGCCAAGCTCGCCAGCTCGGGCCGTGAGCCGCGTACTCCCACTCGTCCTCGGTCGGCAGACGCTTACCCGCCCACGTGGCGTAAGCCGTGGCGTCGTCGTGGGAGACGTGCACGACCGGATGGTTGGGACGATCGTCGACCGCACTCAGATCCGGATGCGGCCGTCGCCACGATATGCCGGGGATCGGTTCCCAATAGTCCGGCCCATAGACAAGGCCAGCGCCGAGTCGCTCCGCAGTGGTGACCCACCCAGTCTCGTCGGCGAACTCGGCGAACTGCGCATTGGTGACCGGATGCCGATCGATCCAGTACCCATCCAGCATCACTGTGTGCTGGGGAGCCTCATCCTCGAACCACTTCCGAGAGTAGTGCTGCAGTTCCTCGAGAAACGCTAAGTGCGTTTCCGGTGAGCCGATTTCGGCGCGCCCAGGCGGAATCCAGACCATGCCATCGGTCTTGTGGGACATACTCACCCGCCCATGAAGGCCGACAGTACACAGACCTCGTGATGCGGCTTGGTCAGCGGGATATCAATTCCGTCGGCGGACACGACACGCTCATCGTCGAGAGCCACCGTTGCGAACCGCGGGATTGTCCCATCAGCGGTGAGTACCCGTTCGGCGACGGCCGGATATTCGACGGTCAGCCACCGCAGCGCTTCACCGAGGGTGGCCACCTCGGGGCACCAGATGTTCGACATGTCCCTGCCGGTGAGGGTTGCCCAGTTCGCAGGCAGGATGAACCGGACCTGGCTCATGCTTTGGCCACCTCATACCCGTTGCGGTGCTCCCGCATCCATCCGATCGTGAGTGCGATGCCTTCGGCCAGCGAGACACGGGGGGCCCAATCCAGCAGCTCGCGGGCCCGGCTCAGGTCCGGGCATCGAGCCGGCGCCTCCTGCTCACGAGCCTCGGCGATATCGAGCTGCCCTGAGCCAGCCGCAGCGATGATCATCATCGCCAACTCTTTGACGCTCACCTCCTCTGTAGCGCCGATATTGACCGGGCCGAACTCCTGCGAGTCGAGCATGGCGGATATCGCGTCCACGGCGTCGGAGACGTACAGCAGGCTGCGGGTTTGAGCGCCGCCGTGCAGGGTCAAGGTTCGCCCCGCCAACGCGGCGGCACAGAAGGCCGGGACTGCCCGGCTGTCGCTATGCCACATGTGTGGCCCGTAGACATTGAACGGTCGAATCACGCCCACCAAGGCGCCCTCGCCGCGGTGATATGCGAATGCAGCAGCCTCGGTGAAGACCTTCGCCACTTGGTACGCCGAGCGCGGGCCTAGCGGGTCGACAGCGCCCAGACAGGTCTCGAGTTGAGGATGTATCGGGGTGTCGCCGTACACGTCGCTGGATGAGGCGAGCACTATCCGTGCACCATGAGCGGCCGCAGCTTCCAGCGCATTGAGTGTTCCAGCGGATCCGGCCCACAGGGTTTCTATCGGCCGCTGCTGATACATCGCAGGTGCGGCTGGGCACGCGAGATGCACGATCCCGCTCACTTCGTCTAGCCGGGCAAAGGCCCGGCGATCGGTGATGTCGGCGTCACGAAACGTGAATGCTGGATGCTGCTCGACCTCATCGAGGTTTGCTCTGTGGCCGGTGCTCAGATTGTCGATCACGGTTACGCGGTGGCCGTCGTCGAGCAGCCGGGCCGCGAGGTGACTGCCGATGAGGCCGGCGCCACCCGTAATCACGGTGTGCATGAACTTACTCCTGTTCCAATTGGCATATAGGACAAAGGCTTTCGGGGTTGTGTGCCTGGCCGCACAGCTGGAGGTTGGTTAGGCCGTGAGCGACCCTGCGCATAAGCTCGGCGTCCGTTTCGGTCCAAATCGGTCTGAAAGGGCCGGGAACCGGTCGCGCGACGCGTTGAGGCAACTCGTCCCCGTCGGTTGTGGTCACAGTGGGCATCACGTCTTCTCGAACAATCGATGACAGGGCAAAGGCCTCATGGTCGGAAGTACGGCGTCGTCCAGGCGGATCGACACATGTCGGTGCCAGCGCGCCATTTCCGCACGGAATGCACGGGCGGCCCCCGCATCGGCGCGAAAATGCAATGGCGGCAGTTCCGGGAACTCGATAACCAAATGCATCTGCACCGTTCGTCTCCCATCGGCCTCGAGGCCGGGATCAGTCCTCAACCCCAGCGGATACGTAGGCATGCGCTGCCAGATACGGCATGCAAAACGGCCCGTGGGAAGCGTGTGACCTCATGACGGCCGAGGCTGAGGCCAGACTGCTGAACCCATTGAGGTCCGCATCGCAGTCGCCGTGCGTCACATCCCGCTCCATGTCGATGGTTGGCACTCTGCCTCCTGATCGTGGTTTTCGACCCGTTCGGCGAAGCGGTATTTCCCTGGCCGAGCGGTGAATTCAGCTCACCACTGACCTGCTCGTGTCCGTAGGACTACGGTGGTGACAAAACGCGTATCCGTGATCTGTCACCACCTGGGATGATGAGAGATGACCCCGTCGACTGCACGATTGCCGAATATGAACGCGAACCGAATCGGACAAGCACTTCGCCGATTCCGCCTCGCCCAGCCGATGAGCCAACGGGAGCTGGCGGCGGTCCTGTTCTGCGATCGTTCCTACATCACGAGCGTCGAGAAAGGCCGCCGGTGGCCCGGCAATCGTGGCTGGGTCGAAGAAGCGGATCTGGCGTTGGATGCGGGAGGTGAACTGGTCGCTGCTTGGGACGCTGACCAGGCTGAGCGCGCAGCAGCGGCGGACACCATGCGACTGCTTGAAGATGCCCGCCGCGGGTCGGAGCAACTGCTGTTAGCTCCGGACGGTGCTTCACTCGATGAAATTGAGCAGCGAATCGTCGATATCGCGACCAAGGCAAGGCTTGAGTCCTACGACCTAACGCTGGAGCGAGCCCTCGGCTTGCGCGCTGAGCTCACTCGTCGGCTACAGGTGGGCGCATATAGTCCGAACGCGATTCGCGATCTCTACGTAGCACTGGGCCGTGTTTGTGGCGTGCTGGCGTATCTGACGCTCGACCTCGGTCAGGCTGATCATGCCAAGGTCCACGCCCAAGCAGCGTTTCAGCTCGGCGAGCGCGCCGGCCACGATCAGCTGCGCGCGTGGTCACGTGGCACACAGGCACTCGCCCACCGTTTCACGAAGGACTTCGAGCTGGCGGCCGCCGCAGCTGAGGACGGTCTGACCTATGTGGGTAAGTCGACTGGCACCACCGAACCGCGGCTCCTGTGCGGGCTCGCCGCGTCGGTCGCGAATCTCGGCCAAAGCGAGCGAGCGCTCGAATTGCTGAAACAGGCAGACCGCGCTCGGGCACAAGGCGCCAACAGCGACGAGATCGCGGGCCTATTCACTTTCACCCCGGCTAAACAGGTGTACTACCACGGGTTTTCGCTGATGTGGGCCGATGACCTGAAGACTTTGAATCGCTCCATTAAGGCGTCAGAGGAGGCTCTGCAGGCTTGGCGGGTCCAGCGGTCGCCAGGCGACGAGATGCTGACCACGATCTATTTGGCCATGGCCAATGCTCGTGTCGGCGATTTGGACGCCAGTCTGGCCGCTGTTTCGCCGGTGCTCGAACAGCCGATCGAGCACCATTTCAGTTGGGTCAGGAAGCGCCTAAACCAGTTGGATGGGCTTCTAGCACAACATTTTCCAGGATCACGAGAGGCAGAAGAAGAACGTCAAACGCTGCGCGCGTACGTCCATGCAGCCTGATCTCCAGGTGGTGAGCCGCCCGTCCGGCGAATCGATCGCCGAGCTGGGTCACCCAGCCAGCGCCAGCGACGGCATCGGGCCCGGCGCGCTCCACTCCAAAAGGCGTGCCCCCGATTCGCGGTAATGCCGCAACTTCTCCAGCTTCCTGCGGCGATATTCGGCATCGTCTTCCCGACCCCAGACCTCCATGAACGATTGCGGCTGGTCGAGGAAGACATAGTCCGGGAAGACCGCATCGCCGTCGTAGCGGCAGGGCTTGAGGAAGGCCCGGCCCGCACGGACCAAGGCGTCGGTGGCGAGCACCTCATACGATGAATCGGCCGGTATCCACTGTTGATTGGTCAACATGATCGCGGCGTCGACCGCCACGGCGTAACCCGTGCGGGAACGCTCGACGTAGGCGAGCAGAACTCGGCGGCCGCCGGCCTCGGTTGCCGCTCTCGACACCGCATGTCGATAGGAGCGGGTCAGCCTCTCGTGCAGTGTTTTTCGGACCATCACCTGCCGCGCTCGCTGGTCAACGAGCTCATATCGGTACCCGAACTCTGCTTCGTGGCGATGCGCGAGCTCGCCGACGACGAAGCCTCGCCGCAACGCGGAGCGTCCATCGAGGTTGCTGAGAAATCTATCGAAGGCCGGAAGGCTGCCACGGCTCCATGGTGGTACGACGTACAGGACGTCGGAACCCGGCTGGGAATTGATCGTGCATATCTCGGCCTGACTGCGCAGCGCCTGGACCACGTCGGCCCACGATCGGTCGCGCACGGTCGGATGCCAGGTAGTGAGCCTGGATTCTTCCCACAGCCAGTGCAAAATGCCTAGCAGGCCGATCCGGGAGCGCCCGATTCCCGGGTACACCGAGCGTTCGACCGGCTCACGCGACAGCGCATCCGATCGCGTGCTCGCAGCGAGCGGGCCCGCAAAACTGATCGCCACGCCGCCGTCATCGCCTTCACGGATCGCTGCTCCGGTGTATGGCTTCTGGCCGCTCAGCTCGCCGTCGACCTTGAAGAACGCGCACATCGGATTATGCCGAGGGCCGCCGTGGGGCCAGACAGCGAGCGAGTAGTGGCCGGACCGGCAGCGCGTCACCAACGGCAACGCAGGAGTCCGGCACAGGCACTCGGCGTCCTTGTCGGCCCAGGCCCGGGACAAGAGGCCGGAGAAACGATCAGGCTCAGCCCGCAGCTCTGCATAGGGCAGCCGGCGGCCAGCCAGCCGCACCCAGGTCTGAAAACTCATTGCGCCTCCCCGAACCCGAAAACCCCACGCGTGCAGGACATTCGACTCCACGATAGCGATCCGAACGGACAATCTCGAGTGCCTTAGTCAGAGTCGTCAGGTATCCGGATGGCAGATTGGTTTATCCACTGCCGGATCGGCACCCGCAGCATCCGGTTGCGGCTCTGCAGGACGATCTCCACCTCACCCATCCAGAGGCCGCCCAAATTGGTCCGCAACCACCGGTGCAGGAGAGCCGGAACCCACCGTTCGCTCAGCATCGGATCCACCGCGCCCGACAGCACCCCCAACGCTGTCTCGCCAGGGGCGGGCCATCGACGAGGCAACACGAATACGGCCCGCGGATCCACCAACACCGGACGCGGAGCTGGCAACCACCGCATCATCTGCGGCTCCCGATCCTTCTCCACTTCGATCACCCGGTGTGCGCTAGACGCAAGAGACCCGCCGGCGTAGGCGCGGGAATCCACCGGCTACGTCCGTCCTTGCTGGCCGCCAACACCAATCGCCCGCTCCGTGCGTACTGACCGGAGGTGACATCGACGTCCATTTCGATCCGACTGAGCCGCCCCAGGCCCCGGCCGATCCCGCCGACGCCTCGCAGGCGGCAGCCGATCGTTAGGTGCGGCTGACGGACCCACGAGCCCTCCGTGACCACCAATAGACCTCGGTTGCCGCGTACCCGGGCACGCAGCGTCTCCACCTGAGTCGGTGTCAGTCGCAGGCCGGGGATCGCCAGCACCACCACCGGCACGCCGTCGACCAGCACCGACACAATCTCGGCCGGATCGGCTCCGGCCGCGTCGACCAGCGCCACCCGCTCGAGCGTCCCGCCCATCTCCCATATGTCGATCAAGCTCGGGCGCCGCCGGTCGAACTGCTCGCCGACGATGGCTGTTTGGTGCCCGGAGCTAGTAGCGGCCGCCAGGATCGCGGAGGTAATCGCGCCCCGCGGGCATGCCACGACGGTGCCTAGCATCAGGCCGCCAGAGGGAAGTAGCTCGCCGAGCGGACCTGGAATCGGCAGAAGGTCGTGTGCGGCGACCGTCGCCGGGGCGTCGGCCCCGACCTTCCCCGGGATAGCGGCCATCCGCCGTCGTAGCTCGTCCAGGCGCCGTCCCATCGGCATCGCCGCCAGCGCCGGATCGAGCCGCGCACCCGCACTGCGTCCCGGATTCGACTCGAACATGTGTTCTACTATGGCACGGTTCCCGCTGGTAGGGTGCACCCCGCCCCCAACTCTCCGTCCGACAGCGCACTGTCGGCTATCGCCGTGAAGCGGGAGCCCGGCGGCCGCGAGGGGAGGCCGGGCAGCCGACCGGACAGGGGACAGGATGTCAGCGCAGTTCTCTTGTTGTGCGCCTATGGATTCCGCCCGGCGCCCCGCTCACCCCATCTCCGTGCAGGGCCCAACACCACGATGACCCCGACGGCCGGTCACCGCCAGGCCTAGGCGTGTCGGCGTGGCGCGCCGAGCCTGGCACTGCACCGTCCGTCGGGGCCCGCGAAGTCGTGACCAACCCGGATCCGGGACCAATCAGGGCCACCGGCTCAGCAATCCCCAGGAGCACACCATGACCAGCGTCGCTGTCGAAATCACCGGCCACCTCGCCGAAACCCCCGACCTCCGCGTCACGAACAACGGAGTCCCCGTCACCTCGTTCACGGTGATGGCCAATGCACGCCGATACGACGAAGACCGGCGGGAATGGGTTGACGCCCACACCACCGCGATCCGCGTCACCGCATGGAACACCCTCGCCGTCCACGCCGTCGACTCCCTGACCCGAGGCGCCCTGGTCACCGTTTCTGGCGGACGTCTGACGGCCGACGCATGGACCGATCGTGAGGGCACCGCCCGCGCGACGCTCGAGTTGCGGGCCGACAGTATCCGCGTCGACCTCGGCACCCAAACCGTCGCGATCACCCGCGCCCCGCGCATCCCCGCGGCCTGACCCACCGGGCCAGGCGCGCCCACCGCGCCTGGCCCGGCCTGCGGCCGGGAACGACTTCTCACGCGGGATGCGAACGGATCAGCCGAGCGTGCTGCGCCGAATCAGTGTGCCGCCCAGACCATTTCGACTCGGATCTGACCGGACGATCACAATGAGAACCGAGACGGTGACCGCAGTCAGCCACACCACCGGCGCCCGAGCGACCGAGGGATGGTCGAGCAACGCCGCAACGATCGATGACGCCGAGGTGACCCGAGCAGCTACCGCCGCCGGATACATGAAACGCCGTGCAAGCGTTCGTGTCGGCGCGATGATGTAGAGCCCGGCGACCACAGCCAGCGGCAGCAGGCCCCACCACATCTCGTCGGGAGCTCCAAGGGTGAGCGCGGCCGCCGTCGCCGATCGCCCCACATCGATCAGGGCATCAGTGAGCCGCCCCAGCCCCAGGAGGGCATCGGCGCCGACGAACCCGTGCCAGCCCAACACCGAGACCCACATTCCGACCCGGATCCACCATCGCCCGACGGCCACCGCGTGGGCCCGCTGGACCGGCCAGCGGCCGACGAGCAGACCACGCCTGCGACCCGTGCGAAGGGCACCGCTCGTGTCGCCGGCGGGCCGAGGGGGCCGGGTATGGCGTAGGCCAGGATGCGCGGCGATCAACTCCTCGACGTCGTCGAAGTGCGCGACGTCAGGTAGGTGGCCGCGGATGCGGGCGACCAGCTCGGCGCCGAGAATCGTGCTGTCGGCCCACAACGCCACGATCCGCGCCGCTTCCGCCCGATATCCGCGCTCACCCTCGAGGACCGTGCCCTCAAGCGCGATCACCGCGACTATCGCGTGCGCTTGGCGGTATTCGGTGCGCAACGTCTGCAGGTCCCCGAAACCGTATATGCCGCAGCCGCATTGCTCAGAAGGTGGCCGATGTGGATCGGAGGTCGGCTCGACGCATTCGGCCACGCACACGCCGCCGTCCCACGCGCTGTTCCCACGCGCCGCGGTGTAGGTAGTGACCGGGAGCAGCCTCCCGGACGCCGATTCCACCCGAAAGGTCCGCAGCGCGTAGAGACCTACGACCGGCTCGGTCATCGCGATGGTTCCGGCTCAGGCCGGATCGGCTCAGGCTCAGCCGGCGACCGATCCGGCTCGGCAGGCACAGGAAGTACCGGCCGCGTGGCTGGAACCACTTCGATGCGGCGGCGGATCGGCCCGATGTCGCCCATCACTCGTCATCCCGTCGCAGCGCATGCCGCAATGGGAAGGACGCCAGAACTCCCAAGACCAAAAGGACACCCACGATGCCAGATCCGATCAGTGCCACGTTGCGAGAGGTGTGGTCAGGCTCCGGCGCTGATTGCGGCACCGGCAGCGCCCGCGCCGCGGGCGCGAGTGCGGTCGGTTTCTTCTCCAATGCCAGGTCCGGTGGCACCTCATGGGTCAGCGCGGCCATCGGATCGATACTGCCGAACCCCACCCATTCATTCCACCCCTCAGGCGGTCTGTGTGCGGTCGCCTCGATCCGCTTGATGACCTCCGTCGCGCTCAGCTGTGGATACCGTGACCGCACGAGCGCGGCCAGCCCAGCGACGTACGGAGCGGCGAATGACGTACCTGCCAATGCGTTTCGCTGGCCGTTGGGCGGCTGAGTGGCGTTGATCAATCCCGCCGAGTGCGGATCCAGAGACACGATCTCCTCACCCGGCGCGGCCACTCCCACCCACGGCCCGGGGACCGTGAACTTCGACGGCTGTCCGTTCAAATCCGTTGCGCCGACAGCCAGAACGTAGGAGTCGTACCAGGCCGGGGTCACGGCCGTACGCAGGCCGTCCCACGGATCTGCGGCTGGATGCAGCGGGTCGATATCCGCGTTCCCCGCTTTACAGGCCGGGTTGTCGTTGTTTCCAGCGGACGCCACGATCACCACGTCCCGTACCTGCACCGCGTACTGGACCGCAGCACCCAGCGCCAAATCGGCTACGGTGCCGCCCGGCCCGCACGCCACCTCGGAAATGTTGATGACGGTAGCTCCGCTGTCAGCTGCTGTGCGCACAGCCTGAGCCAACGTGGTCGTTGTGCCGACACCGCCGCCGTTCTTCGGGTCGTTGGGATTGGGCTGAGTTCCCTTGGGGCGGTAGATCTCAGAGCTCTGGCGGATCGAGATGATCCGCGCGTCCGGTGCCATCCCGGCGAAGCCGTCCGACGGCGAGGGTTGCGCGCCGATCAATCCGGCCACGACCGTGCCGTGCGAATCGCAGTCCTCGGTGCCATCGGATGTCGCGACGTAGTCACCGCCGCCGATCAGCTGAGGTAGCCGTGGATGCCGGGCGACGCCGGTGTCGATCACCGCGACCGTCTGGCCGGCGCCCCGACTCCACCGCCACGCGGCCTCAACATCGAGGAACGCCTGTGCGGGCGGATGAGCGGGCGACGGCACCGTGAACGTGTTGATGCACGCGTTGGCAGGCTCGACTGGGAACGGGGGCGCCGGAGCGGCCGCCGCGGGCAGTTGCCCCGGATCGATCGCGGGTGGACCGGACGCACCTGCCGCCGGTGCGCCGATCAGAGCTGACAGCGCAGCCATTCCGATCGCCGCCGAAACCCCCGTAACACGCCATGTGGCTCTCTGCACTGAATGTGCGGGGCCCACCCCCGCCTTGCTTCCACGCACCGCGTCAGTATCCCATCACCACAGTGGCGAGACTCCCGCAGCAACAAGGACCCGTTAGCAAACTCTTCGCAACCGCAATGCGTGGTCGCTGGAGCTTATTTTCGCAGGTAGAACATAACGTCATGTTGCGGGCGAATTTTGTGCTGTAACAACAATCCGTTATTTCGCACAGCAAGAAATGTCGAATAAACGGCGAGTCCGCCGAGAATCGTGACTCTCGGCGGACTCGAAAACTGTTCTAATTCGACCCTCTGATTCCCGCTACGGGGACCACGGTGCATCCGGAACTTGCGACCCGCCGGGATCAGTTGCAATTCCCGGAAGAACACTCCTCGACCGTGGCCGAGGAGTCGTCGTAGTCGGTACAGCGGAGCTGACGGTGGGCACCAGCACATGCGGTACCCAGGGCTGTGTGCGGCCGCCGTCGCCTGGTGGCGGAGGGGTCGGTTTACCGCCGCCGGTTGGCTGCACGGTGGGACCGGGCCCGCTATGCCCGGGGTCGGTCTTGCCGGAGTCCGAGCTGCCGTTTCTGTCCGGCGTCACTGTCGGGAGATTCCCGATCTCGGGGCCGGGGTCGAGCTCCGGGGCCGCCGCACCGGACGCGATGCTCAGCCCCCCGGAGACGACGACAGCCGCGGTGGCCGCGACAAGGCCCGCGCGGCGCAGATACTTGCTGGGGTGACGTCTGCTCATGGTGCTATCTCCGCAGCTCAGATGGGGAAAGTGTCGCCATAGACAACCGTGCCGTCCTTGACCTCTTTGGTATCGATCCCGACACTCGCGTACGCCCGCACCTGCAGCGGCCCCAGGCAGCCGTCCATGCTCATGTGGGCTTCACGCACCTGCACGACCGTCTTAGTCTTCTCGGCGTTCTTCGAGCTCACCGGCACGGTCTGAATCTGGCCGGGCGAGATCGAGGCGTTCACCGACGGCTGCACGAACGCCCCCACGCCGGCGCGGACACCCGGGTCGATCGGGCCCACATTGAAACCGATGTTAGGGCCGACATTGAGCTGGATGCCGGGGTTCACGCTGTTCAGCGTGGCAAAGCAGCCCATCACGTACCCGACCGAGACCTGCGCGCCCTTCAACGGCGTGTCCCCCTTGCCCGAGATCTCCACCACGGCGCGCAGCGAGCCGTACCCCTCGCGACTGGTCCCCGTCATGTTGGTGGTCGGAACCTTGTTCCACGACTCATCCTCGAGCCGGATCTTGACGTTCCAGCCGTCCTCGGTGGTGATGGTCCGCTCGTGCGGCGCCAACGTGATGACCTCCGCCTGTGCCACGCTCGGCAGGCCGACACACGCCGCCGCTGCCAGCGCAGCGCCAGTCATCACCGTTTTCACGTGCTTCATGGATCCCCTTCGAAAGTCTGTCCACACCACTCGGCAGCATGGAACCGCAACTGCTAAATCCCCCGACAAATAAGCACAGAAACGACTTGCATGCCGGTATGAACCGCAGTCTAACCGGGCCGTCCAAATGCCACTTTCCAAGGGATCGATAACTTGGGACGCACCACGAACGAGCCGAGTTCCAGCCTATTGGCTAGTTCACAATCATTGTTCCGCGCTACGCCATCTGCTAACGTCCGGTAATTACAGAGACCGCCGGGGGGAAATGCTCGGGTTTCCACTCCACGTAATCCACAGCAACCACCACTGGTGGCCGCTGGAGATACGGCGCGCGCACCGGCGCCGCCGCGACACGAAGGAGCACCGATGACACTGAAAAAGGCCGTAGCAGCAGCTACTTTCGGCCTGGCGATCGCCGCGCTCGGCGCCGGCGCGGCCAACGCCGCGCTCGGCGCCGGTAGCGGATTGCATACCGGATGTGGTGACGATCCGATGGCGGGCTGCTCGGTTCCGGCGCCGCCGGACAACTCGGGCAACTGGACTTGGGATCGAAACAACGATCAGTGGCGGTCGACTCCCGTCCAGCCCGGCGTGACGAACCCGACTGTAGACCCGCAGGGCAGTATCCCCTTCCCCAACAACTGATTTCGACTCCCGGGCGGGACAGTCAACACCCCTGCATCTTGTCCTTGCCCGGGCCCCGGCAGCAGGGCGCGTATCCATGCGCCGCCGGCGCGCACACCGGCGCCGCCGCGACACGAAGGAGCACCGATGACACTGAAAAAGGCCGTAGCAGCAGCTACTTTCGGCCTGGCGATCGCCGCGCTCGGCGCCGGCGCGGCCAACGCCGCAGTCACTGCGGGCGGGGTCCACACCGGCGTGGACCCGGAAACCGGAGCCTGGGACGGCTACGGGGAGCGGCCGCCGTACCTGGAAGGACATTCGATCCCGGCCCCCCCGATCCAGCCTGGTGTCACAACCCCGTACGACCCCAACAACGTCGACTCCAGCGGGCAGCTGCCGAACGGCGGGGAAGGCTACTGAGCGATCCTCAGGGCAGCATCGGCAACAACTGAACGGACATCTGGCCCGATCATCAGCTCCCGGATCTAGCTCGAGCCGGTGGAAGGGCACGAAGGGCGCGCATCAGAAGATGCGCGCCCTTCGTCTACTGTCAGGCATTCTGACGGGGGACCTACTCGGCTGAGGCCATTTGGCGGTCACCGTGGCAAGTCGTCCGGCCTAACGTCTCGCGGCGACACCGAGATCGCGAGGTTGGCCAGCTGGACTGCCATGATCACGCTGGCGGTCAGCATGTAGGCAGTATGACCTGAGCTCCACATCAGCGCGGCGATCCCTCCAGTGACGAGAGTTCCACAGAGTCCAACGGCGATGGATCGGGCGAGCTCATCGGCACGGATACTGAGCCAGGACCGTCAGAAACGCTCAGGCCGGTACGCGCCGCCCGCCTTCGTCGGGCAAGGGTCGCCGAGGCGATACGGCAGATCACCTGCGGTGTGGAGTCGGTCGATCTCCTGGGCTGGCAGCGGGCGGTCGTCCACGGCGCGGAACCGCCACTTTCGCCCGTCGTTTTCCCAGCCGCCGGTGTCGATCGCGTAGACCCGGCGGACCTCGCCGTCGACGGCGATCACGGCATGTGCGGCCACCGCGCGCACCTCGGCGCCGATCGGCCACCATCCGCGATCCGCGTCGTACTGCCCGGATCCGCCGACCTCGCCAACTCGTGGCCGCGAATCATCTTCCGGCGCACGGTGACTACGGTCGCGTCGAGATATCACCACCACGATCCGATCGCCGCGGAGATGCCCCCACCGATGGCTCGCAGCTTGCCGGGTGATTCCTACCGCCGCGCCGAGATCTTCGAAGGTGGCGCCGTGGGCCAGTGCCAGCGCCGCACAATCGGCCATCATGTCATCGACGGCTGGCCGCAGTTCCGCTTCGAGCGCGCCCAATTCGGCGAGAAACGGTGCCGGCCCTTGTGCGCAACGAGAGTGACGGCGCAGCGCGCCCCGGGCCGACGACCGTAATCCAGCGATTGCATCGATCAGCCAACCGTCCGGCTCACTTGCTTCATCATTCACAGGAGGTAAATGTACTTACGTCCCCTGTGCCCGCAAGGGCGTAAATGTATTTGCGCTGTATGTCGGAAAACGGCCGCGATTTCGACAGTCTGGCACCAAGCGGACGCTTCGCCGCAGCGCGCGGATTCAACCACCGATAATGCCCACTTATCGGCGGTCAGAATTCAACTGTCGGAAACATGTTCGATGTCGGGAATCTATGTTCAGAAAACGGCCTAGCGCATATACTCGACACATGCTGATCGGGTATGTGTCCGTGGCGCCGGACGAGGATCCGGGCCCGCAGATCGCGGCCCTGCGCGCCGCGGGGGTCGACACCGCCGATATTCACGTCGACACAGTGACCGCCGTAGACCGGGCCGCTCCCCGTCCGGCGCTCGACCGCGTGCGCGCTTCCGCCGGCGCCGGGACGACCGTTACCGTCACCGCGCTGGACCGCCTCGCACCCGGCGTGCAGCCGCTGGTCGCCCTCGGCGCCGGACTCGCCGCCGCCGGGGCCGATCTGCGCGTGCTTGACGACGGCATCGACACCACCACCGTCGCGGGCCGCGCCCAGCTCGATCTATTAGCCCGGCTCGACCGCCTGCACCGCCGCACCATCAGCACCGGAACCCGCGCCGGACTCGCCGCCGCCCGTGCCCGAGGCCGCAAGGGCGGACGCCCCGCCAAACTCACACCCGAACAGATCGCCCACGCCCAGCAGCTCTACGACGAGGGCGAGAAATCGCTCGACCAGATCGCCAAGATCTTCAGCGTCGGCCGCACCACCCTCTACGGCCACCTGGACAAGACCACCGTCGGAAAACGCCCCCGCGCCCGACGCACCACCCGCATGTCAGCACCGGCGACCACCGAAACCCGAACCGGCACGAATCCCCCCACAGTGCAGACCGTTGCGGCCACCGCAGCGACCGCACCCGCAGCGCCGACGAGTCCCGAAGCCACGACCCCGCCCATCGGCGAGATCGGCCCGATCGTTCCCCCCGAGGACAACCGCGCCGCGCGGGCCCTGGCCGCCCTGCAGCGCGGCCGCCGACGCGAGAACCGGTGGGACGAACCCGCACCATGCCCGTCCTGCGGCCACGATCCCGGCCACCGCGGCGGGCGCCTCGCCCAACACCAGGATCTGCAGATCAGCTGGCTCGAACCGGACCCCTCCGACGACAACCCCGGCGGCATGGTCGTCGCCCACCACTGCACCGAATGCCAGCCCGCGCAACGATTTCCGATCACCTGCGCCGATCCGCACTGCGACAACGGCCCCATTCTCGGCGGCCAGCTCGCTATCGACGCCGCCGCGCCCGGCGCCCAGCTGCCCGAACTGGTCTACTGGTGGCTCGCACGCCGAGGCTGGCGCGACACCGCTGCCGGACTGGTCTGCCCCGAACACGCATGAACGCCGCGGAATGACATCAGCACCCGGGGCGCGCAGCGAAAGCTGTTGGGCAGGACTAGTGTTCGATCGAGCGTGTAACCGGTGGTGAAAGGCAGTCGGGATTCATGGTGGACGAGTTGCGGACGGACCAGGCGCACAGTGCTCGCATGTACGACTTCTATCTGGGCGGCCACGACAACTACGAGGCCGACCGTGCGGCGGCCGCGCGCGTACTCAAGGTGTTCCCGACCGCGCCGGAGATGGCGCGTGCCAACCGCGACTTCATGGGCCGGGCCGTGGAATACCTTGCCCGCCAAGGGATAAGCCAGTTTCTCGATATCGGTACTGGCATCCCGACCGAGCCCAATCTGCACCAGACCGCTCAGGCCGTCGACCCTGCGGCACGGGTGGTCTATGTCGACAACGACCCCCTGGTCCTCACCCACGCCCGCGCTCTCATGCAGGGCACACCCGAAGGCCGGACCGCGTTCGTGGCCGCCGACGCCTGCGACGCCGAGGCCATCCTCCAATCCCCTGAGCTGCGTGCCACGCTCGACCTCGCTCAACCGGTCGCACTCAGCTTGGTCGCGCTGCTGCACTTCCTGCCCGATTCCCGGCGACCACTGGAGGCGCTGCAGACGATCGCTGCGGCCCTGGCACCCGGATCCTGGTTGGTGATCAGCCAGGCCACCGGCGACTTCGCGCCCGATACCGTTGCCGAAGCGGTGCGGATCTACCGTGAAAGTGGCCTGGACCCGCAAGTCCGCTCGCGCGACGAGATCACCGAATTCTTCACCGCGACAGGGTTCGAACTGGTCGCGCCTGGACTCGTGCCCCCACACCGCTGGCCGACCGACACCCTCAAAGCCACCGCCGGTGCCGACGAGCGCGTGAGTTTCTACGCCGGAGTCGGCCGCAAACGCTGACTCCGGGCTGCTGCTGACTCGTTCACCGGCGCAGACCTTTTCGCACGGGACAAAACTGTCGGTCCCTGCGGCTACAGTGGCGCCCCCTGCCCCGCTCAGTAATGTATCCACGTGGATATGACTGCCGATCCGGACGCAGGCGGCGGCGAGGAGGCCGCCGAAACCCCCGGAGGCCAGGGCGCCGCCAGGACGGCCGAGACCGACAGAGCACGCCAGTATTCCACGGGCAAGTTGACAGCCAGCCAGGCCAAGACGGTCAACGCGTGGCGCGGCGAACTCCACCGCCCCCGCCGGCGCACCTACCTCACCGACGACGGACGGCCACCCGCCTCGAGTTCGGACTGCCTCGCAGCCGCTGTCATCGATCTACTCGATGCCGCCCCACCCACGCCTACGGAGGTGGCCCGGTACGCGGCCCGGATCCGTTCAGCGCAGCGCGACGGCCGCCCCGACCGCTTCCCCGGCGACACGCACGTGACCTTCTATCTGCCCGAGCTCTACGCCGGTCCGGCCGAGAGTCTGCTCATCGATGCCCGCGCCGCCCACAGCGCGGCCATCGACGATGCCCGCACAGCGGCCAGGCGCCGGTTTCCAGGCCGCTACCAGGCCGAGGAGCGGTCTCAGTTCATGCTCGGCACGCTCGCTGACCAGCAGCTCACGCCCACTGTGCCTCGCCGGTTGCCGATGGGCACGCTGGCACGGATGGCCATCGACCGATGGGCTCCCCGTGCTCCGCGGGCCGTCGTCGCGGCCGCCGCCAAACACTCGGCGACCTACCACCTCCAGCACCACCGCGCCCGCACCGATATGGGCCGACAGTAGCCGCGCGCCAAACGAATTCCGCAGTCCTGCAAATACATTCGAGAACGGGCTGCGTGTAGCCGCTTCGCAGCTGCCGCCGCCGGGCAATCCTGGGGAACGGATGGCCAGTCGATGCCGGTCCCGCTCCCGTTCGAGCGTGAGCGGCTGGCCGTAGACGGTCGCCGGCCCCGGCGCCCGAGCACCTTCACTCCCGAAGCTGGCCGGTGCGGAGCGGGATCGGCGCATCGTGGTGGGCCCTTCTCGCATCCCGGAATCTGCCGACGGCATACCGCAGCGAACAGCCGATGTTCAAGGGCGCTGCCGCGTCACTGCGTGATTGGCATCCGCCCACCCCCAGCACACCGGCCGCCCGCCGCGATCTGGGCAAGCCCAGATTCCAGAACACGGAAAGGACACTCCACCATGACCACCAACCCCGCTCCCGCACCGGCCAGCCTCTCCCGTTTTGGCGGCGGCCGCTGGGAACCCACCACGGTCACCGTCTACGGCCAGCCGCTCACGCTCGAGCGCGCCGTCATCCCCGGCATCGACTGGCCATCCGTTCCCCAGGATTGCCCGATCTGCAACAGCGGCGAAGGCTGCTACGCCCAGACCGTCCTCGAATGCGAGTACTGCGACCACGGAATCTGCCACGAATGCGGCATCTCCAAGACCCTGCTCGGCTGAGCGGGCTCGGGGGCTCCGGCCCCCACTCCGCCGGGTGCCCGGCAACGAGGCCGGACAGCGAGTCGCCGCCGACGCTGACCCCAAGCCCGCGGGCTCTCGCGGTCCGGTGCGGACCCTGTCCTTTCCATCTGCACCGGACCCGAGAGGCAGCGAAAAGATATCCACGTGGATACTCTCAGCCCGCGCAAGCCGTATGGATCCCGAGGCCCCAGCCTTGCCCTCACGGGCGCGCTGCGTGTCTCTCGGTGTCAGGCAGGTCCGGGGCGTGGATGCGCGCCGGTGTCGCACCGGGCGCTACACCCGGATCCGGAGATGCAGCTTCGACGGTGACTCGTCTGCTGGCCGCAGGGTCGGCGGCCGATTCCGCGGCCTCCTCCAACTGCCGGCGGGGGGGCGCTGCGCACGCCGATAAAGCAGGCGAGGAGGAGGGCAAGCCGTTCACTCGGGACGTGTGCGCCGCTCCAGGTCGCCGAGAAAAGTGCTGGTCAAACACCGAAAGGCTTGCATAGTACTATGGTGACGTAGTACTATATAGGTATGCCAAGGGGGAAGGCCCCGAGGCACTACCAAGGAGGCGCTATGGCTCTGGCATCGAAGTTCCGTAACCCCGTCGCGATCCGCTCGACCGACGAGCCCCTGAGCGAAGTCGAGATGCGCGCGGTCGCACCGTCGATCTTCGCCGACGAGGCGCACGAAACCCGAAGCGAGCGCTACACCCACATCCCGACCATCGAGGTGCTGCGAGGCCTCGAAAAGGAGGGATTCCGGCCGTTCGCGGTCGCTCAGACCCGAGTCCGGGACGAAGGCCGCCGCGAATTCACCAAGCACATGATCCGTTTGCGTCACGCCAACACGATCGCCGCCGACGAGGCCAACGAGGTCGTGTTGCTGAACTCCCATGACGGCAGTTCGAGCTATCAGATGCTCGCGGGAATGTTCCGCTTCGTTTGCGCCAACGGCATGGTGTGTGGAGAAACCATCGAAGACATTCGAATCCGCCACTCGGGCCGGGCGGTCGAGGATGTCATCGAGGGCGCATACCAGGTTCTCGGCCAGTTCGAGCTTGTCGAGAACCAGCGAGATGGCATGAAGGCGGTGCCGCTGGACGAGGCCGAGCAGCAGGTTTTCGCCGACGCCGCGCTCGCCCTGCGCTACGACCCCGAAGACGGCAAGCCCGCGCCGATCGCCGCGCGGCAGTTGCTGCGGCCGCGTCGGATCGAGGATGCCCCGGTGGATCTGTGGTCGACGTTCAACCGGGTACAGGAAAACGTCATCCGGGGCGGATTGCCCAGCAGCACCCGGACCGGACGCCGCACCAAAACACGCGAGGTCAAAGGCATTGACCAGAATGTGAAGCTGAACCGGGCGTTGTGGATTCTCGCCGAGGGAATGCGCAATCTGAAGACCAACGGCTAACCGATCACCGAGCGGGCCGGGTAGGTAGTGGCTACCCGGCCCGCTTTGCGTTTGCTGTCGCCAGCGCACCACTCCCCCTCGCCGGCGAGGGGGAACGTCCGGGAAAAGCTCGCCGGAGGTCTCACCAAAGGGTTGAATAGTACTATGGTGACGTAGTACTATTAGTGTACCGACGGAGAGGCCGTCGGAACCGAAAATCAGGAGGCTCTCATGGGCGAACGCTCCATCACCACGATCAGCATCGGCGGCGAGACCGCCAACTACAACCTGGCGTGGGGGTCGCCGCAATACCAGGTGCCTATGCACGGCAAATGGGTTGTGGACATGGCCGAGCAGGGCCGCGAGCTCACGATCGAGTCGTGGGAGGCGTGGGCGGCCGACGAGGATCACGATGTCGCCGTCGAGCGGGTCGGCTACGACGCCGAAAGCGCTGGCGCGCTGCACATGTACATACTCTCGGTGACCGCGAACGGCGAATTCTCCTACTGCTATCGGCACCGGCCCGTTGGTCGGCCGGAGTGGCTGACCATGCTCGAGTGCGACACCGTCGCGCAGTTGCTCGCGGCCGGGGTCGAATGGGCGGAAAAGTTGCACCGCACAGCGATTCGACGCAATGCGTCCACGCCGATGGTGCGCGCGTTCGGTGACGACGTCGAGGCTGCGCGTATTCGTGAGGCGGCATTCGCGGCGATGTATGGCGACACGATCCCGCCGATCCTGCCCGAGCTCGACACGTTGCCCGAGCCGCGTGCCGAACACAGCGAAGCTGAGCACCTGGCCGAGCGCGTGCGGTATTGCGAGCAGGCGGCCGCCGAGGGGATGCAGCTTGCCCGAGCCAGTGTCGGCAGTGCCTCCCACCAGGAGATCTACGCCCGGTCGCGCGGGTTGCTGCTGATCTCGCTGCGTGCGCGAGGCCGACTGCTGGATCTGACGGCGTAACGGCATCGGCCGGGCGGGTAGTAGCCGCCCGGCCCCACCGTGCCAGGGCCCGCAGCGATCACGCCCCATCCAGCCGGACGGGGCGTGATCTGTATCACACGCAAGCGCATTGCACGACACTACGGTGTCATAGTACTATGGAACTGTAAGCCCGAGAGACCGGCGGAAGGAGCCGACACCATGAGCGAGATCGATTTCAGCACCCGGTGCCCGCAGAAGTACCGGACTTTGCGACCGCCGGCACCGGGGGCGGTGCTGGAATGTCACGCCTATCACCGCCACGAACAGTGGGTGTGCCATGTGCTCGACGGTGCGCAGAGCCTGGCCGCGGACCGGGCGTGGACGGCCGAGCTGCGCCGCATCGCCACGCTGCCGGACGCGATGCGTCGCACCGAGATGCGCCGCCAGCGCATCCACGACGTGGACGCCGATCTGATCGAGCGGTTCGCCGCCGAACACCGGAGCGCTCAGTGGCAGCTGCTGGACCGATTGGCAGAGCTGGCCGGGCAATTCGATGTGTCTCAGAACCCGCAGGAACTGTGCGCGCAGTATTACGCCCGGCGAGCGGCGGGTGATTCCGAGCAGATTTTCCGGGCGCAGTTCGCGCTGGCCTGTCGGTTCAACGCCGCGTACTGGGCCAACGGCGGCATCGGTGACGAGCCGATGAAGGCAGTTGCCGACGCGATCGAATGGCGCTGGCGCGAGCAGTCCGGGCCCGAAGGCCGCGCCGATTGGGACTATCTCGCCGATGCTGTGCATGACTGGGAGCAGGCTCCGGCGAGTATGGCCCGGTTGGTCGAGCAGATCGCCCACGACGAGGACGAAGGAGCCCGCCCGCTCTCCCCGACCCAGCGGCGCAGCATCATGCAGGCCCGCGAGCTGACCGGCCACGGCGCGTGGGAGGCGTGATGCGTATCCCGGCTCGACCGAGCAGCGCCCGCCGGGCGGGCGCACTCGCCGTCGCTGTCGTGGCGGCCGCCGCCGTCGCTCTCGCGGCGTATCTGCTGGCTCGCCGCCCGCAGCGCACCGCCCCGCCCGCACATCCGCGCGCGCAGCACACGCCCCGGTCACGCAGCGCGATCCGGGCCCAATTCCGGCCGGAGTTGCTGCGGTCGCACTGCGAACGCCTCGAGGACATCGACGAATCCGACTTGCTGGCCGAGTATCAGCGCGCCCATCGCGCGGCCGAGCGGGCACGAAGGCTGCCGTTCGACCGCGCCGACCCGGAATCGCTGCAATTGTGGAGCGGTCACCGCGACGCCCTGGCCGCCGAGGCCGCCCGCCGGTACGCGCTGGGTCTGTCCCCCGAGGCGGCATCCCCCACCGCGTCGAGAAACCGCGCGTGACCTGCCACTTGTGATGCAGGTCACACGCTCCACATTTGCATAGTACTATGGTGACGTAGTACTATGAATGTATCGGCGGAAGGGCCGCCGAGGGAAAGGGCAAAGGTTATGAGCTTGGTTCTGGTGGACGTGACCGACACGGCAGCGGCGATGGGCTTCCGGTGCACGGTCCGCGTCGACAGCGCGATCGCGCCGGCAGACGTCGCTCAGGTACTCGAGGCCGCCCGCGCGGCGGCCGCCGACATCAGCGCGCCCGTGCGCCGAGTGCCGTTCCGGATCGTCAGCGTCGAGGCCGGAGTGATCGAGGCCGTTCCGCTGGAACTGGTGCTCGGCGTCGACCCGCTCGGACGCCCGGCAGCGGCAATCCTGGCGTGAACCTCACGCGAGGGCCGGAGGCGCGAGCGCCCCCGCGTGAATCCCCCACCCAGCCAACACAAAAGGCACCGGGTAGGTAGTAGCTACCCGGTGCCTTTCAACCCAGGATCGTACGCGAAAGGCACTACGGATGACAACGACCGAGAAGACCAGCGAGGCGCAGGCGCAGGCCGCCGCGCCCGTGCCCCAGGCCGGAGATGTGGCCGCGCAGGTGGTGTGGCTCAAGACCGAGGACCTGGTCATAGCCAAGAATCGCAAGACCGACGCGGAGAAGGTGCGAACACTGGCCCCGTCGATCAAGCAGCACGGCAACTTCGTTGCGGTGCAAGTGATTCCCCGCAGCGACGGCCGCTACGACGTGCGCGACGGTGCACACCGCGTCCAGGCCGCCCGCAAGGCCAAAGTGCAGCTGATGAAGGCCGAAATCGTCAGCGCCGAAACCGATCTGGACGAGAAGGCCGCCGAGCTGGCGCGGCTGGATCGGCAGTTCAACACTGGCAAGCACGTCAACCCGTTGTCGGCGGCCGCCGAGGCCCAGTTCACCGCCGAGGCGCTGGACCTGGGGTTAGACGTCGAGGAGGTGGCGAAGCGGTTCGCCGTCGCACCGGAGCGAGTGCGCGCCGCGCGCACTGTGGCCCGCTCGACCGCCGCCCAGACGCTGGCCGAGGCCACAGACCTGGACCTGATGCAGATTGCCGTGGTCGAGGAATTGGGCAGCGACGATCCGGCCACCGTGGAGCGACTGGTCAACGCCGCCGAAAGCGGCCAGTTCGAGCACGTGGCCGCGCAGGTGCGTAGCGAGCGCGAGGCCCAGGCTGCTTGGGCGCGAGCCGCCGCCGAGTACCGCGACCGCGGATTCACCGTCCGCGAGCAATGGGTGCCGTATCAGGAGTATTCGACATGCACCCCGATGCGGTATCTGCGCACCGCCGACGGTGCCCAAGCCACCGAGGAGCACGTGAGCGACCCCGCGCACTGGGTGGTGCAGCTCGATGACGACGAGGAGTTGCGTCACGCCGAGACCGGCGAACCGGTCGAGGAGACGGCGGTCGATTGGGACACCGACGAGGACCCCGAACGCGAGCCCGCCGAAGGGCTGATGCACGCCAGCCAGGTGCGGTGGGTGACAACGTGGAAACCGCTGTACTACTGCACCGATCTGGCCGGGGCCGGTCTGACATCGCTGTTCGGAGGTGGCAACGCCGCCAGCGCCGGGCCGGTCGACGCCGAGGCCGCCGCCAAGGCCGAAGCTGAACGCAAGCAGGCCGAACGCGCCGCCCGCCGCCGCGTGATCGCGGCCAACCGGTTGGCACGCGCGGCAACGATCGTGCGCCGCGACTGGCTGCGCGAACGGCTCAGCGGCGCAAAGCCGTTCAAGGGCGCGGCGAAGTTCACCGCCCAGGTGCTCACCGCCGATGCAACCATCATCAGCGAGCACAGCGCGCGTGATCTGGCCGCCGACCTGCTCGGACTGACCGGCATCGACCCGGCCGGAAAGCTCGCCAGCACAGGCGCGGAGGTCGCCGAGAAGGGCAGCGACAACCGCGCGCAGGTGATCGCGTTCGCGCTGGCCGCCGGGGCAGTAGAAGGCCGGATGCAGGCGAAGAAGGCCCGCCCGGAAGACGAAGCACCGAACTACTGGCGCATGGCGGATCAGGCCGGGAGCAGCGGCCACTACAGCACCCGCACGCAATCTCTGGTCGCCACCTACTTGCAGGTTCTGCGCGAGCAGGGATACGTGGCCGCCCCGATCGAGCGGGTGCCACTGGGTGAGCTCAGCGCCGACGAGGCGATCCGCGAATCCGAGGGCAGCGAGCAGTAACCACTACCGGGGGCGGTCCGCCACCAGAACACGGTCCGGCCCGCCCCCGGGCCCCCCGCCACGCTCTGATAGTGACAGCGGTCACACCCCTTCTGGTTGCATAGTACTATGGTCGCATAGTGCTATGAATGTATACCGAGAAGAGGTCACCACCCGAGGAGGACGCCATGACCAACGCCGCCGCTGCCGACCGGATCATCGAGATCATCGACGACGCGCTCGCCGATGACTCGTGGGAACACGGTCCCGACGCGATGCGGTGGGCGCCGGTCGAGGAGCAGCCGGCGCCGCTGTGCGTCGGCGCCGTGGTCGACTACCACGGCTCGTTGACCAGCGAGTACGGCGAATACGTCGTGGTCGGCATCGACTCCATCAACGGGCGGCTGACCTTGCGTCACTACGACTACCCCGAGATCCGGCTCGACCGGGTGCGCCGCGCGTCGGTCACCGACACCGGCGAGCGGGCCCCGGTGTGCCAGGAGTGCGGCCACCCCGCAGCCCACCGGTACCGGTCCCATCCCGGGGCGTGCCCGCGCGTCGGGTGCGAGTGCCCGCATCACGACTGACCGGCTCCGGCCGAGGCCAGTCACTTGCCTCGGGCACGGCGCGCCCGTGCCCGGGGTTGGCAACTGGAAGCCGAGAAAGGAAATCCGATGAAGACCGTTATTTTCCGGTGGCGTGAGATCTCCGATCACAGCGCCGTTGTGAACGTGCCCGACAGCTTCGACCCCGCGACCGCCACCCCTACCGCACTCACAATCGCGGTATCGGAAATCCCCGACGACGCCGACAGCTACGACGCCGGGCATGTCGAGGCGGTCACCGTTGCCGAGGTCGATCACCAGCCCGACGCCGAGGTGGTCAACCTTGAGGCGCACCCGGCCGAACCCGCGCCCGAACAGGCCGCCGCGACCGCAGACCCCGCCCCCGTTCTGGTGGGCTGGCGCGCGCAGAACGAGGACGGAAGCGGCAACACCTACCGCTTCGGCCGGAACTGCATCGATTGCGACCCCACCTACGACCCCATGTACCGCACCGGTGTCCCCTGCCGCGACCCGCAGGCCCATGCCTACGTCACCGTCGCCAATTGGCGCACGTTCGGCCACCGCGCCGACGTCGTGCCCGTCTACGAGACCGCCGCCGATACCGGCCGATCCGGTCAGCCGTAGGAGTTGCATAGTGTCATGAGTCCATAGTACTATGGACTCATGACAGGGAACACGAATATGGATGCCGACGAGCTGACCGCCATCTACGGCGAGCCGATCCACGCCTACACCCGCGCGCAGGCGCTCGAGGACGGAGTCCTCCACGACATCAGCGACCTGGCTCGCGAAGCCGGATTCCGCCACCCCGTGCACGTCGCGGCGCACGCCTGGGCCGAGGCGATCGCCTGGCCGCACGAGGACCTGTGCCAGGACGAGACCGGGCGCACATGGGACGTGCTGACCATGGCCAGGTTCGGAGTGCGCGCGGCGATTCGGCGCGGGCAGGACACCGGGCCGATCGCGTTCAGCGTCGTGCGGTTTACCGCACCGGGGCAGGAGGAGCCCGAACCGCTCGCGCTGGAATCGAGAGCAAATCACCACGACGAGGAGGGTTACCTGCCATGAGTCGCGCCCACATCACCGTCACCCGCAACGCCGGAACCAAAAGCGATGTGCCCGTACTGATCCGCATCGCCCGTCACGCCGAGCTGACCGGCCCTACCGTCGGCGACCTGCTCCAGACCCCGGGCGGCCCCCATCGGATCGGGCGACTGTTCAGCGGCGGATTCCAACTCGCCCACGAGAACGGGCGGTTCTACCTGGCCGAGGACGGAATCCCCCAGCACTCCGGCGGCCTGTCCGCGCCGATGATCGCCGCCCTGGTCGACACCGGCCAGCGCGCCGACACCGAGGCATGGGTATTCGGCCCGGACCGCACGCCGAGGACCGTCACCGTGTCGGCGCGGATATGGCGCGTCGCCAGCGCCGACGTCTCCGAGATCTGAATCACGCTTGATCAAACAGCGGTACCGTAGTACTATGAGGACATAGCGCTACGGTATCGTTTAGGAGGACAGGACATGGTCGAGTTGACCATCACGCACACCGCCGCCGAAGGCACTCGCATCGAAGGAACCAGCCGAGGTGATGGCACCTACGAGACCATGGGCACGGTCGAGCGGCGCATCGGCCGGCGGTACTGGATATGGGCCCACGGCCTCGATTGCTGGGTGGTTCGCAACTCGCGTGACCGCCAACCCAACATGATGGCCATAAACGGGGCCGCCGAGGCGCTGCGCGAGGCCGGACACGAGGTCGCCATCCGCATCGACCGCCGCCATCGCGCCGCCGCCGAGGCAGCCGCCGACCAGGCCGACCGGCGCCACGCCCGCGCGGGAGCCTTGCGCGACAAGGCTGACCGCCACCAGCGCCGGGCCGAGGCCGCCGACGCGGCCGCCGACCGAGCGCAGCAGTCGCTGCCCCCCGGCGGCGAACCGATCAAGATCGGTCACCACTCGCAGTGCCGCCACGAGCGAGCGCACGCACGTGCCGAGCAGACCGCCCGCAAGGCCCGGCAGGCGCGCGCCGACGCCGCCGAGGCCGAGCGCCGGGCACGTGCCGCGGAGCACGCCGCGACCGTCCCGGACAACCCCGCGACCATTCGTCGGCGCATCGAGCGCCTCGAAGCCGCCCAGCGCGCCGACGAGCGCGCCCGCGACGGCTACACGCGAAATCTGGGAGTCAACGCCCAGACCGGGCAGACGATCACCGAGGTACACCGGCCCGCGACCGGCGCCTACCGCGAGCAGCTCGACGCCGCCATCGCCCAGCGCGCCGACGAGCTCGCCCACCAGCGCGAGCAGCTCGACGCCGCGCGCGCCGCCGGTGCTGTCGTCATCACCGCCTCCATGATCCGGCCCGGCGACCGTGTGCACACCGGGCGCACCGTGCGCCCCGAGCCCGTGGTGAAGGTCAACAAGACCACCGTGACCCTCGACGTCGAGCCCGGATGGAACAACAAACTCCCCATCAACAAGATCACCGGAATCACCAACAGCACCGGCCAGCGGGTCAGTTTCGACGCCGAGGGCCGCCGCAGCGACGAACCCGCCGCCGCACTGCAGTAGCCCCAGCCCCCACGACACGCCGCGAGGAGCAACGACGCTCCCCCGGAGCCCCATCCGATCCACCGTCACCACTTCGAAGGAGCCGAACCCATGTCCGCCGCCACACCCGCCCCGGCCGCGCCCCGGCCGCCGGCGCACCCGCCGACCCTCCCCGTTCCCCGTACTATGGCCCCACAGCACTATGGGCGAACGGGAAAGGCGGCAGGTATGCCGACACAGAAGCAGGCCGAGGACAAGAAGCCCTCGGTGAATAAGGGTCGAATCGGCGCGTACATGACGCCCGAGGAGGCCAGCCGGGTGCGCGCCGCGTACCAGAACGGTTGGCTGCAGGACAACTCCGGTAGCTTCTCCGACTTCCTCAAAAGCGTCATCATCGAGGCCGTCGACAAGCTCGAACGCGAGAAGAACAACGGCAACGAATGGCCGCCGGTGACCGCCGGAGCGGTGCGCGTCGTCACGCATCAGCAGATCGCCGACAAGCGCCGCGCGGCCGCCGAGGACTGACCACCGCAGCGCGCCCGGCCAACCCATCCCCGTCACGGTCACCACGGTGACCACCGCCCACCGTATAGCGCTATGTCGCCATAGTGGTATGTGCCCATAGTGTTGAAAGGACTGTCATGCCTGCCGAATTCACCCCCGTCGAACGCAAGCTGATCGAGTACGCGGCCGCCGACTACGCGGCCCAGTACTACGGCGGCCCGTTCGCATTCGGCGCCGACGACGCCGCCCGCTACGTCGCCGAAGGCCACTTGCGGACCCTGGTCTCCGCACATGGTTTGTCCCCGGTCGCGGCCGCCGTAGTCGAGCACCTGCACCAGCACCCGGAATTGCTCACCCTCAGCAAGGCCGACCGCGAGCGCGGCGCGCAACTGCGCGCCGAGAAATGGCAACGTCTGATCACGGCCGCCGGGCGTGCGTTCCAGGCCGCAGACTTCGAGCACGCCCGGCGCCTGGTCGACGACGCGGAAATGATCGACCCGTGCCGCAACGTCGACGGCTACCGCCGCAAGATCGACGAGGCCGCCGCACCGGTGCTCGCCGTGGTAGCTGGAGGCGAACGATGACCGTGGCACCGGTGCGGGTGCTGTCCGCCGAGGAGGTCGCGGCTCGCATCCGCCAGGAACTCGACCGACGATGGCCGGGAGTGGCCTTCACCGTGCGCAGCGGCCGCGGGCAGTGGCGGCATTGGGTCATGGTGACCTGGACCGACGGCCCGACCGAACCCGCCGTGCGCGAGGCCGTAGGTGACTACGAGGCCCTGGGCAGCGGCCACGACGACTCCGGCCCTGTCGTCTACGGCATTCACGCCGCACTGTGCACCCGTGAAGTCAGCGCCGCCGCGTACGGCCTGGTCGCCGAAGGGCTCGAACGTGCCTACCCGATCATCGTGCCGCGACAGAGCCCCCATATCGACTGGGACGCCGCCCACGCGGTGCGCATCGATCCGCCGATCGATATGCGCGGGCCGATGTTCGGACCGCTCGACGGCCTATACGCCAGCACCGAGCGCGAGCCGATCTCGGCCGCCCACGCAATCCGTACCGTCGCGGACGCCGTCGATCTGTCCGACGTCGAATTCGACGAGCCCCAGCCAGCCCACCACGCGAGCTGGCACGAAATGTCCACCCGTGCCCTACGTGCCGTCACCGGGGTTCGGATACCTCACCACACCTGGATCAGGTTTCCGGCCCGGTTGCATCATTCCGCTCACCGAGGGCGCGCGTGATGCACGAGCACGAGTACAGCGCGACGGAGGAGGAGGTCGGATGGTGGGCCGCCGCTACGAGGCCGGTCCACAGTTGGCCGCCGTTCTACGACAAAGGCGGATTTGAGTCGTTTGAGGCCGTGCACGCCGATCTCACACAGTCACTGCGTGCCCACGGCCTCACGCTGCAGCCAGTGGACGTCGCCAGCGACGACGAGCACAGCTACGAGTACCGCCTGATCGATGCCGCCGGGGTGCATGTGGGCCGAGCGTTCATCGTGCACGCCCGCTACACGATCGCGGAAATTCTCCGCATGCCCGCCGGCGAGATCTCGCCGCCGATCCCGCTTACGGATGATCCGCCGTTTTGAGTTCGATGTGTGCCCAAGGAGCACCCCATGACTACCGCCACCATTCGCCATCTTGTCGCGACCGAGCTTGAGGCGGCCGCGGCCGCCTATCAACGCGCCGTAGACGGTCCAGATCCTGCGATCGAGGCCGAGGCCGGCGAACGCTGGAATCACGCCTCAGCGGCCGCTGCAGCCCTTTTGCGGGCCGACCCTGACGCGGCCGCCGCCCGACGTCTGGCGCCCGGTGACCCTGTGCTGTGGCTGCACACCGCCGCGGTCGCGGTCGGCGAGCCGCTGCCCATCCTGGCAGCGAGGGTAATCACCGAGGCTCACCCAGACCCCGCCGACGATGCCACGCCCATACACGAGCCCTGGTATGTGGTCGAAATCGAGGACGGCCCATGGTTGGGGCCGACCGAGCGCACGGTGAGCGCAGGCGACCTCATCGCCCTACCGCCCACACCAGCCTTGGAGACCCGCCGTGCCGGATAACCTCACCCGGGCCCAGGCGTCGCCGGTCGCAGTCGACGAGGACCGCCACGAGCTCGCCGAATCGAGCCCCGGCGACGAACCGGCCGAGACCCTCGCCCGGTTGCGCGCCGCACTCGCGCAACAGCGGCAACGGGCCGAGCGCGCCGAGGCAGCGATCACCGGCGTCTACTTCCAACGTGCCTACCTCACCGCCTTGGTCGCGCAGCTGATCGCCGACCGCCCCGACGGCCGCCCGGCTGTGCTGGCCTACAACAGTGACGCCGACCCCGAGACCTGCCCGCCCGACTGGCCGCTGATCTATCTGGAGCTGCCCGGGGCCGGTCAAATCTGCTACCACCTCACCCCTGCACAGCTGCCGCTGTTCAGCCATGTCGAAACCGTCGCCCCCGACGATCCCCGCGCCCGATGGGACGGTGAGGACAAGAACACCCACCATCGGCGAATCCTCCAATTCATCGCCGCAAACCACCGCCGCACCAGCGCGCGGCACACACCGCCCCCACGCTGCCGCAGGTGAACACTCCTGGAAAGTGAGCCCGCCGCAATGTCTGACACACCGCCACCGATCCCGACACCGATCACCGCTATCCCGCATTTCGCCGAAGGCGCCCGCCGACGCGGCGACACCGATCGCACAATCGCTGTCGACGCACCGCGACCGCCGACCGTCAAGACCCCCGGCCGCACCGTGAACCAGTGGCTCGCGTCCGGCGAACTACTCTCCCTCGACACCCCGTGCGAGGAGTGCGGATGGTTACGCGACGGGGCGTGCCGGTGCCAGTAGCCGCACCGGTCGCACCGTCCGAAGCGAGCAGCCTAGCGCTTGCGGTGCGAAGACGACGGCGAGCCGGGACCGCATCACCGCAGCGCGAGTGCCGGTGCGAACGGTGCGAACTCCACTGCGACGCCCACGCATCACCACCCGCGCCCACGATGCGGGGCCGCCCCTGCACCGCCGCCGCTTCCCACTCCGGTCCCACCGGTGCGAGACTCAGGCTCGTACCCGGCCGGCGATGGCACCAACGCGCGCAGTCCCGGCAGTGCGAACACGCGATCGGCCAGCGCAGAACGCGCCCAGCCGCAGCGCTGAATATGCACCCAATGCCCGACCAGCCACAGCGCGACCCCGACCGCGAGCCACAGCGCCGCCGAGCCGAGCACCCACGGCACGAACAAGCCCAGCATCAGCCGCCACAGATCGCACACAATCAGCAGCGCACCGAGCCCCCGCGCCAATCCTGCCCCGAACGTCCACACGAACAGGCCGAGCAGTGCCACGGCAGCCAGCAGCGACACACAGAGCACGACGGCACCGAAGACGAGTAACACGGCAACCGCCCTCCCCTCTCTCCACTCAGCGCCCGACAAGACGCGGACGATCTCATAGTTGTACCTAGCGGTTCCGACAGGCCCGGGGTGCACCCTACGGGCCGCCGGAAGGATCGAACAACGACGGTTGCCCGCCGATCAACAGTGCCTGTCGCACCGCGCTGGCATTCCACCCCCCGGTCACGGCCGCGCGCAGCGCCCGCGACCGCGCGACGCGCTGGGCCCGAGTGAGGCCGTCGTGCTGCCAGACCGGCCGCCCGCCGTAGGAGCGCCCCCGCGCACCCATGGTGGTCAGATTCTCCTGTTGCGTGCCGAGGACCACGTGCGGGCGCCGACCGCCGACGGTCGCCGCGCGCACGCAAATCGGGTTGTCGCAACGATCATGCAGCGCGTACCACCCAGCAGCGACCGGGCCCACGTACAGCGCCACCGCGTAGCGCGGCGGCCGCACCATCACCTCCCGGCCCGTGCCCGGCATCAGCGGGAAGCGCCCAGAGTCGTCGCGACGTACCGCGAACCGCCCATAGCCATCGTCACCGATGGCACCGGTCCAGATCCAGCAGTCATCGGGGGCCGGGCCTCGAACCACCTTGGCCTCGAATCGCGCGATCTCGGCCGCGTCGCCGACCTCGAGACGCTGTGGAGCGTTGCGCGGCACCACTCGTGGCCCCATCCGGGTGCCACCGCACTACGACGCCGAGCCAGGCGCAGCCGCAGCCGCAGCCGCCGCGGGCGTGCCTAGCGTTTGCCGATCCTCCCCGGATCCCGGGGCCGGAGCGCTTTTCGCTGACTCATCGTGCTGTGCTTTGCCATCGCCCCGCGCGCCGATCGGTGTCACCGACGCCGGGACCGTGCTCTCGTCGGCCGCCGCCGCGGGCGTAGTCCTCGCGGCCGAGCTCGATGACGTCGTGGCCGGCGAAGGCGCGGCGCGCCGGAGTAGACGTTGGAGCTCGCCAGTTCCCAGGCCGGTCATTTCGAGCAGCTCCGCTTGCGGCGTATTGCGGTCCCGGATGCGCCGCAGGGCCGCGCCTTGTTCATCCAGGGCAGAGGCTTCTGCTTCCGTGTACGCCTTGTGTGCCGCTGCGATCGCCGCGTCGCGTTTGGCGGCCGCCGCGTCGATCTTGCTGCCGAGCACGTAGAACTCTTCGAGGTCCTTCGTGTTCTGTTCTTCGCGTCGCCGCCGAGCTTCCAGCGCGGCCGCCATCCGCTCGCGCGCGAGCTTGCGCGCCCCAACGGCCCCGGCGCCGTGCTTCTTGTCTGCCATGTCCCGAAATCCTCCCAATCGGCCTAGCGCTTCCCGACCCCTGTCGGGCGAAGACCGCCGCAGTTGGCGAGTTCGCGGCCGGTCGTTACGACAACGGTAGCCGATCTCGCAAGTCCTGATCCGGTCACGACGCGCCCACGCGTTCAAGTCCGAATCCCGGATCCAGTCCGGAGGAGCCGGACCGATTAGTACCCTCCACGGGCACTGTGGAGACCGAAAACTCGGACACACCTCTTGCACCATTGTGAATCTTAGGGTGCCCTAATTAGAAAATGGTCGCTATTCTTGGTTCTCATGATGACCATCCACGCGCTGCACGGCGGGGATGGCTATGAGTATCTGACACGTCAAGTAGCTACCGCGGACCGCGAACTCGCACGCGGCCAGGGCTTGACCGACTACTACAACGAGCACGGCACGCCGCCGGGTGTCTGGGCCGGACGAGGTGCCGAGATCATGGGCGTCTCGGGCGAAGTCAGCGAAGCGCAGATGCGCGCCCTCTACGGCGAGGGCATGAACCCGAATGCCGACAAGATCATCGCCGACCAGATCGCGCAGGGCGAAGATCCAGCAGCCGCGATCAAGGCCGCCAAACTCGGGACAGGCCTGTACCGGTTCAAGGGCGGCACAACCGAAATACAGACGATCTACGAACGGCGGAAAGCCGAGTTCGTCGTTTCCGAGGACCGGCCGCCGACCCGCGATGAGTGGCTCGAACTACGGACCGAAGCGGCGCGTGAGCATCTGACCAGCGAGCTGGGCCGGAAGCCCTCGCGCGACGAAATCACCAAGGCTCTCGGCGACGAAAAGCGTAAGGCGCGAGAGGCGGTCGTCGGCTGGGACTGCACGTTCACGCCACAGAAATCCGTCTCGATCCTGTGGGGGTTGGGCGACGACGAACTACGCCGGGCGATCTGGAAGTGCCACGAAGAAGCGGTGCACGAAGTACTCACGCGCATGGAGGACACCTACGCGCTTGCACGCCGCGGGCGTGGCGGGCAGCAGATCGTCGACACAGCTGGACTGACCTTCGCCAAGTTCCAGCACTACGACAACCGCACCGGCGATATGAATCCCCATACCCACGTCGTGGTCTCCGCGATGGTGAAAGGCATCAAGGACAACAAGTGGACCTGCTTAGACGCGCGACACCTGACCAAGGCCGCCGTGTCGCTGAGCTGCGAGTACAACGCCGCACTGACCGGAAAACTCAAGCGCGAACTCGGACTCCGGTTCGAAGAGAGAAGCCGTGGGCGCGGCAAGGAGCCAGTACTGGAAGTCGTGGGCGTCAGCGACGACATGATCAATCACTTCAGCCGGCGCGCCAACATCATGGCCCGCACAGAGGAGCTCGTCCGGCAGTACCGCCAGACCCACGGGCACGATCCGAGCAAGGCCGTGCAGATCAAACTTGCCCAGCAAGCCACCCTCGACACCCGCGAAGACAAGCCGCTGCCCAAGACGCTGCGGGAGATGATTTCCGAGTGGGATCAGCGCGCCGCCCAGCTTCTCGGCGACGGCCGAACCGGGCGCCAATACGCCGCCGATATCGTCCACCTCAGCCGCAATCCCGAAGCGCCACGTCCCTATGAAGCGACGAGAGTCGCCATCGAGATCGGCACAGCTCTGGGTGGCAAATCGGCAGTCCTGGCTACCGACGAGATGGTGCTACTCGACACCATCGATCAGGCTCTTGATCGCTGCATTCTCGGAGAGCAGATCACACGTGCCGATGCTGCTCACGAGGTCCGCCAGCTGCTGACTCCGTCCAACGAGAATCATCTGCTCGACGACCTGGACGCCGCCATCGCTGCCCGTGAACGCGCCGAGTACAACCCCGAGAAGATTGCCGTCGATGTCATAGAAAAGGTGTCGCGACGCCGCGCCACCTGGGCTGAGACTCACATCAGGGCTGCCGCCGAAGACCGCCTCGCGGTCTGCAACTTCGCCACCGACAACGAGCATCGAGCTGCGGTGGAACACGTGGTCAGCAGGGTGCGCGAACTGAGCATCCTGCTGACGGTGGATCCAGATGCTGCGGCGCCGAAGGCCATGGCACGCGCCACAGGCGAGAATATCTTCAGCGGCCCGGCATCAACGTCGATTCTCTACACCAACGAGGACGTCCTAGCTGCGGAGCAGCGACTGCAGCAGGCCGCGCAGGAACCTACTGCGGAGCTACTCACCCGCGCCGACGTCACCCGCGCGATCGCCCAAGTCGAGAAGGAGACTCGTGGTCGCACCCTGGGCGTGCGAACGGGCAAGGCCCGGCGTCTCCTGCCTGGGCAGCGACGCATCGTGGAGCACTTCTGCACGTCCGGTGCGAGGCTCGCAGTCGCCGTGGGGCCTGCCGGCACCGGCAAGACGACGGCAATGCGAGCGGTGGTGCGAGCCTGGCACAACAACGGCCGCACCGTGATCGCACTGAGCCCGCAGATGAGTGCGGCCCGAGTGCTCAGCGAGGACATCGGCGTCCCTGCACGAACAATCGACAGCTTCATCGCCCGCGCTCGCATCGGGGCAGATCTCGGTCTGCAGCGCGGCACCATGATCCTGGTCGACGAGGCTGGGATGGCGTCCACACACAACCTGGATGCGCTGCAGCGCATCGCCGACGAACACGGCGCAGTTGTGCGCTGGATCGGCGACCCCGCCCAGCTGTCGGCCGTCGAATCCGGCGGTGCGCTGCGCCTGATCGCCACCGACACCAAAGCCCCCGAACTCACCGAAGTCGTCCGCTTCAACGATCCCGACGAGGCCGCCGCCACCTTGGATGTGCGCAGCGGCGACGCCGAACGCGCATGGGACTTCTACGCTCGCCACGACCGCGTCACCTCAGGCATGGTCGACGAGCTGCGCGAGAAGATCCTCACCGCTCACCTGGACGACGTCGCCGCAGGAAAGACCAGCCTCATGATGGCCGGATCCGTCGCCGACGTGTACGCCCTCAACGGTGCTGCCCAAGCAGCGCACGCCCTGCGTGGCACCATCGACACCAGCAGCGCACGCGCCACGCTGGCCGACGGCCACAACGCCCACATCGGTGACACCGTGGTCACCCGCAAAAACAACCACCGCCTGCGCATCACCGGCGGCTCACGCGCTCGCACACCTGTCGACAACGGCGATCTGTGGAAAGTGCACGCTGTGCACGCAGACGGCGCACTCACCGTGGTCGGCGCCCGCCACCGCGGGCGGGTCACCCTCCCCGCCCGATACGTGCGCGACCACACCGAACTCGGCTACGCCTCCACGGTGCATCGAGCCCAAGGCATGACCGTCGACCGCGCACATCTGCTGATGAATGCGGTCCTCGGCCGCTCACTCGCCTACGTGGGTCTGAGTCGCGGGCGGGAACGCAATGCCATCTACGTCGCCACCGACGCCCTGCCCGATCCCTCGCTCGACCGGATCCCGGAAGAACCAGACAACGAACACGACGTGTTCATGCGCGTGCTCGCCCGCGAGGACGACAACCTCACTGCCACCGAGGTGATGCGCGCCGAACAGGCGCGCATCAGCGACCCGGCCCGCACCCGCGCCATGTACGAGCACGCAACCGAGTTGCTGTCGCGGGCCCGCGCGGAATATCTACTCGATCGAGCACTGCCGGTGATGCTGTTCTCCGAAGCCCGCCGCTCGGAAAACTTCCATCAGCTGCTCGACACGATCGGCATCGCCGAGTCACTCGGCATGGACAGCGCCGAGCTGGTCACCGACATCGCCACCCGAGACGGGGAAGACCTGGGCGAAAGCCTGATCAGCGCCCGCGATGTCGCCGCCGTCCTGCGCACCCGCGCCGATATCCGCATCGGCGCCTACATACAGAACTCCACCGTGCCGGCGACAGCAGCGGCAGGGGTCGAAACGCTGGCCTACTCCCCCACGCTCGACACCGAGGCGGTCACCGCCGCCATCGCGGCAACCAACACCGAAGACACCTTGGCGACCACCCAGCGCGGGGGCCGCTTCGTCGCCCTGCGGGACGCGCAACTCCCAGCGGTGCGCCCGATGCCCCCCCGCTACCCAGGCGTGGATGTCGAACTCGCCGAATTCGCCGAAGGCCTCTACGCGCGGCTGACCGGCACCGACATCGCACGACTGGCCGACAACCGGCCCACCGTCCCGGCCTCCGCCGCCGACAAGCTCGCCGTGCTCGACGCCTACGCCGACGCCGCCAGCCCGATCGACCGGCGCGCGAAGATCCAACGCGACTACGACCACTACATCCACGAGCTCGCTCACGAACGCGGCCGCTGGTTGCTCGACCGCGCGTTCCCCGTTGCGCTGGTGCATCAGATCGAACGCTCCCGCAGCTACGCGAGCCTGCTCGACACCCTCGCCCTGGCCGACGCCCACAGACTCGACACAGGCGCCCTCATGAGCGCACTCGTCGACAGAACAGACGGCGGCAGCGCGCTGATCACCGCCCGTGACGCGGCCGCGGTCCTGCGGGCCGGCGCCGACGAATGGATCGGCGAACACGCCGTCACCACCATCGACGCAACCGCCACAGCGCAACTCGATACGCTCACCGGCGAGCTCGACACCCATGCCGATGAGTTGACCCAGCTCGCGATCGACCGCAGCATCAGCGCCGACGTCCTTGCTCTCACGGCGCGGCCGCCACGGTGGCGGGCCCTGGACAATGTGGCGCCGCCGCGTGGCCTGGCACCCATCCCGCCTCAGCACCCGGGCATGGATCTGGCGATGGCCGACTACGCCGACGAACTGCGGCGCCTGCTGCTCGACCTGCCCGCCGACGCACCGGACTGGCGAGCCCGTGCCGCCCAGATCACACACCTCACCGACGTCACCGACCTGGACGAAGACCTCGCCGCAGATATCACCCAGAGCGCGACCGATCAGATCGGCGGCGAGCGAGTCGCAGAACTCACCGACGCAGCCGAACAACTCGCGCCAGGAGTCACGCAGGCCCCGGCCTGGCCAGCGCTGCGTGAGCGCTTGGCCGCGATCGATCTGGACGGCCGCGACCCAGTCGACGAGCTCGCCGAGGCCGTTGCGATGCGCGACCTCGAGGGAGTCGACGACACCGCCGCCGTCCTGGTCTGGCGCGTGGACCATCTCGACCTCAGCACCGCCACCGAACACGAAACCGACGCCACAACGTCGGAAGCCGGGTCAGATACCGATATCGACGCCGCAACCGGCATCGATCACGCTACCGAGGAACCGGATCCGGGCCAGGAATGGACCGAAGAGTTCACGCCCGAGCAGGGGCGGCCGGTCGAACTGCCGTACCCGGATTTGTCGCCGACTGATCGCGTCCTGCGTCTTCACGCCGAACTGGATGAGGCCCGCGCGCGGGTCGCGGAACTGTTCGAGCAAGTGATCACCCAAACCCATCCGCATCAGCTCGCAATCGAACCCAGAATCGCGCAAATGCGGCTGCGGATGGATGCGCTTCGGCCGTTGGTGCTCGCGGTACGCGACGCCCAACAGCAGTGGGAAGAAGCCGAATTCGATGCCATCACCGCCGAAGACACCTACCAGAGCGCGCTCCAGGCGCACCCCGAAAGCGCCGACGAGGAACTGATCGCGTCGGTCCAGCAGCACATCGATGCCCTGGGCGACGACCAGGCCGCGCTGCGGGCCCGGCTGACCGAGCAGCTCGAGACCTACCGCTCCGCCGCCACCGAGAACGCCGCCGACGCGGTCACCGTGAATATCGCACGGACCAAAGCCGACGCCGAAGCCGCGCGCGCTCACGCCGATGAACTCCGCGAGCAGCTGCGCAACGCCCACCACGAACTCGACACTGCGGCCGGCGGGGAGCCCGTTCCCACCGAGGACGAGGTCCACACCTGGCGCGACATGGCCGAAACCCTGGCCACCGACGAACTCAACGCCGCGCGCGCCGAGATGCGGCGACTGGACACCCTGCTGTTCCATGCCACACGCCAGGCCGCCAACGAGCAACACGCTTCCACCGGAATCCCGTTCAACCAAGCAGTGCGGGAGCTGGAAGACCGCTACCTGCACGCCGACACACCCCAGCAGGCCAGCACCGAGCAGACCACCGACGAGCAGCACACCAGTTCGGCGATCTCCGACAGCCAGGCAGCGTGGGAGCTGGACAACCGCCGGCGAGAGAGCGAGACCATCCGCGAGGCCGACACCGGGATCGGCGGCGACGACGAACCCCACATCGCCCCAACGGCACCGACCGAGCCGATCACTCACGACATCGACACCGAAAACACCATGGACAGCGAAGCCGCTGTCGACATCGACCAGGACACAGCCCCGGACGTCGAGCACGAACCTGCGGATCCGTCGGCCGCCCGAGAACAGCAGATCCTCGAGCAGATGCAGGCCGAGCCGCTGCGGATGCGCAGCGACACCGAGTTGGACAACCTGATCCGGAACCTGCGCCGCGCCGCGACCCGCCGCGACGACCCGACCACCTGGCAAGGGTTCGCCAACGCCCAAACACGCACCGAGCAAGTCCGCGCCGCCCACGCCCGACTACTCGAACAGGCCGACGCAATCCGGGCCGCTCAAGCCGCGCAGGCCGCCGCCGAGGACGCAGGTCGCGAACTCGGAACCGCCACCGCGGAAACCCACGCCGCACGGCAGAACCTGGCCGCGATCTCGGCGCTGCGACCAGGAGCGCGCCGCGAAGCCCAGGCGCATGTCGAGCGATGCGCCGCCACCGAGGAGCGTGCAAAAGAACAAGCCGCTGCCGCCAAAGCCACCGCCCGCGCCGCGATCGAGGCCGCCCGCGACGCCGGCGCCCCCCAACCGCAATGGGCCGCCCTGCTGGCCCGCGCCGACGACCGCACCGCACGGGCCGCCGAACTGGCAGAGGCCGAACGCGGCGACGCCCGGGACGAGGAGATCCGGGAACGGACCGCTCAACGCGCCGCCCAAGCAGCCCGTGACTTGGAAGCCGCGCTTGCCGAACGGCAACGCCGAACCGAGCTCTCACCGGTCGACGCGGCCGCTGAACACCGCATCCGCGCCGCGCACTCCCCCACCGAGACGACCCGCTCCGAGCTCACACAGGAGCAACGCGCCGCCGCCCAAGCCGAGCTCAACCGTCAGCATCACCGTGACCACGGCCCCGAACTCTGATCACAGATGGCTCAGGCCGGAATACTTTCGGCCTCGCGCCCTGCTAGCCCTCGCCCAGGACTGCGCGGGCCCGATCGGTGTCGTGGAAATCTGGAACGAATTCCTCCTGGAAGGCGATCTTGCGCTTGTACCAGTCCAGCGCGCCCTGCTTCGACATGTCCAGCGCCTCACCGATGCTCGTCCAGCTGTCCCCGGCCTCGCGAGCATCACGCATCACGAACCACCGGTAGCCAGTGAGCAGGTCGACCAGACGGCGGTTGGCCTCCAGCGCCTGGACCGGGGTCACCTCGGCGATCTTGGCGAGGCCGGACTCCAACACGGCTCGGGTCCCCTCCGGATCGTCGCCACGGGACTCCCCCTGATCGATCTTGGCGAGGCCGGACCGATACAGCTTGATAGAGCTGTAGGTGTGCCACACCGCTATCAGTGCGCGTACATCGCCGTCGGCGAGGACGGCTGAAATGTCTGTTCCCGCAGGAAGATAGCCCAGACTGTCGGTCTCGAAATACTGAATCCCCATACGACAAGTTTACTTGACGCTATCGAGTTCGACAAGAAAGCTTGACGCTTGACGAGCGCTGTGGCGATCCGTTTTCACGCTGCCGCTGACACGCCGGAACCCAAGAGCTCACTCCCCACTCGGTGGCCACCGCGGCGAAGGGCGATCCCGCCCGAACTCTGCACCACCCGCCAAAGTAGCGTTCGGACCTATCGATTGCTGCAAGTACGCTGCGATCTGTGGGAAGCGTGCCAGCACCGATGCTGGCGACCGCCGGGCGGCCGCCTACCGCCTCGGACCTATGGGCCACCGAGATGAAGTGGGACGGGATGCGCATCATCGCCGTCAGCCTCGGTGACCAGGTGCGACTGTACTCGCGTAATGGTCGAGAGGCGACGAGTTCATTTCCGGAACTTGTTGCGGCACTTAACGAAACTGCGCGCGGTCGCCAGTTCATCATCGACGGCGAAATTATTGCCCCGCAGTTGCCTAGCGGCATTCCATCGTTCAGCCGTCTTCAGCACCGGATGCACACAGTCCGGCCCCCGGCCGGACTCATTGCGTCAGTGCCCACACAACTGTTCGCCTTCGACGCTCTCTCGATCGAGGCCGATGACGTCACGAACCTGCCCTACGTCCAGCGCCGGGACCTGCTGGACGGTCTGGAGCTGAGCAGCGCTCTGGTCCGTGTACCGCCCTACTGGACCGACATCGCCCCCGCCCAGATGCTCGACGTGGCGGAAGAACACGGGCTCGAGGGAATCGTGGTCAAAAGGCTCGACTCGGCCTACCTGCCGGGCCAACGCTCCCGACTCTGGATCAAATCGGCACTCCGAAGAACTACGGATGTTGTTGTCGCAGGCTACTTCTCATCCAGTAGGCGACCGTCGGGACTGTTCGGCTCGCTGATTCTCGGTGGGCACACTGCCGAGGGCGTTTTCATCCATGTCGGGAACGTGGGTACCGGATTCAGCATGGCGCAGCGGCGCGTTTTGCAGGCCCGGCTAGACGAGATCGCCCAGGAGTCGAGTCCGTTCGAGACCATACCGCGGCTCGGCGCGAACGCCGCCCCGTCCTGGGTAGCCCCCACTCTCGTCGCCACCGTCTACTACCGCGAATTCACCACCAGTCTGCGCCACCCCAGCTGGGCAGGCCTACGCGCCGACCAAGATCCGCACTCGGCCTGCCCGACTGAAGTGGGTTGGACGGACGTCAGGCAGTGAAGCGGCGCCGGATCTCGGCGACACGGTCGGCCGCCATCGCGCCCCACCCGAGACGGATGATGATGGTGATGAATCCTTCGATGCTGTGAATCAGCGCTCGGACCTGGTCGGCTTCATCAGCGGTGGCCTTATCGGCGTGCTTGATCGCCTCCAGTTGCTTGCGGATCTTCACCACGACATCGGCGAAGGCATCAAGAATCGGGTTGGCACCACCTTCGGGAACCGCGCCACCATAGATGAAGCACAACGCTTCCGCGCGCTTGGTCGGCCAGGGCGTGCTGGATCGAAAATGCACGTATTCAGCACCGCTCCGGCCAGTGGCTTCGAGCCACTCCAAGACCTCGCCGTGGGGGAACGCTGTGCGCAGCATCCGATCGATCAGCTCGACGAGCGAATTGGCGGCCTGCGACACCCCGTCGACCGACTGATCAAGAGCGAATCGCGCGCCCTCCAGCTTGCGGCTGAGATCACCGCTGAGTTCGCCTAGCGCCTGACGTGTCGGCCCAGATGCCATCGCCCGCAGCTCGTCGATCAGCTGCGCGGCATCCGTAATGGGTTCCAGCGCCGTCGAGTCCAGACCCTCACCGAACTTCTCGGTGCGCAGTTTCGTCGATGCGGTGTGCAGACGCCGGACCAGCTCCAACGCGGTCACTGTCTCCTCGAGACCGAACATGTCGCAGATCCGCTCAGATCCGATCACGGACATGCAGTCGTCGAACGCCACCGCGAACGGCTGCAGCCGGACCGTGCCCCAGTCCACCACATCCGAAATCACCCTCATGTCCTCGCGGACCGCGACCGCGATCCGGTCGAAGGCGGCGGCGCCGATCAGCCGGCGCAGAAACCTACGCCACGTGCTGCTGTTGACCTTGGTGACTTGCTGCAGACGGTCTTCGGTGGCGAAGTCGGTGATCCATTCGGCCAGCGCGTGCCCGGCCTGCGGGCCCGGCTCGAGCCCGAGTTCGGCCATCGCCTCATCGAACCAGCCGAACCGGTCGAGCACAGGTCGCGGATCGTCGCGATCGAGGAGGGTATGCGCTGAGCACAGCATGATGTCCAGAGCGCCCAGTAGGAAGTGGTCGATGCCGAGGAGCTGTTGAACGCCCGGCGGCAGCGTTTGCAGCGCACGAGCCACCTGCGAGCGTGGCAAATCCGCGTACGAGGCGACCGGCGAGGTCGGCAGAACGATTACGGAAGCGGCGAGGGGTTCCTCGCCCTGGTTGTCGTCGGGATTCACGCTCGACTCCATTCCGGCCGCTCAGGGCCGTTTCCGGGACGCCGACGAGACGGCTGACAACCGGTGAGCGCAACTCCGCTGAAGATCACCCCGGTTCCGCCTGCCGCGGATCACGGGGTGACGTAGCATCGGGGAGTCCTACCAAGACATACCCGAGGCCCTGCTGGGAGTTCCGCTTCCGGCCAGGGCCTCGGCGTTCATTTGCAGGTGTTCCGTTCGGCGGCACTGTGCCAGGCAGGCCGTCGGGCTAAGTCTATATCTGGTAGGCGACATCTCAAGACACCACAGGATCTTGTGTCGCGGTGCCGAATGTCGCGTGCGATACGCCGCCGACTAGGCGGTGCGGCGGAACCGCTGCGCGAGCACATGAAGAATCGCGTCGCGGGGCACGGTGTCGTCGGCCGCCGCTTCGACGGCAACCCATTCGGAGACAAGCGCGTCGATACTCTCCCCGGCCTGAGCGGCACGCGCCTCGAGGCGCTGCATCACCGGCCATGGCAGTTGCAGCGTCACCGTCCGCGTCATCATCAACTCGGTCGGGTCGGTGAGCTGCTCGACCTCGACCGGTGCGGCCTCGAGGTCGGGGGTGAAGCTATCGATATCGAAATCGGGCCCGTAGGCCTGGACCAGCGCGTCGTGCAGCGCGGCCGTGTCATCCTTCGAACGGCTCATCGGTCTCGGCCTCCCATCGGGTGTATGCGTCCAGATTATCGCCCTGCAGCGGCCCAGCGGCGATTACGACCCCGTGAAACGGCGCATCCAGGTGGACCGCCACCAGGATCGGCCGTCCGGCGTCGGTCCTACCGGCAATGAGCGTGACGGTCAATTCGCTTCCCGTCGATGGGCGCGCCCACCGCCGGCGCGCTCTGAGCACCTGAAAGACCTCGGCGACCGTCACATCGCGCAACCGGGCAGCCGCCCAGTCGGGGATCTCGAAAGGCATGGGGGCACAGCCTACTTGGAGGCAGCGGCATTGAATCAGCCCAGAACCTTCGCCCACCGCTCATAGGCGGACTGATGGGCCAATCCCCGCAAGCCTGGTCGGCCGCCTCCCACGATGGTCGGATCGGCGAATTCCGACGTCGAATGTTGGCGAATTCCGACGTCGCCGACTTACGGCGTGCAGAGTAGGCGCATGGCCACGAGACGGCGTGCCCGTCGCTGTGCGGCCTGCAAGGCCCGGCTCCCTCGTAATGCTGATCCGCGCCGGCGGTATTGCGGCCCGGCGTGTGCGGCCCGCGCCTATCGAGCCCGCCGCCGATCCGCGGAGCGAGCCGAGATCCACCGGGTATCCATCGCGCTGATGGGCAAGGCAACTCGCCTCCAAATGCGGGGCGAACTGCCATGGGGCTGGAAGGCGCCGAACGTTCAATGCCCGGTCTGCGGCCGGGTTTTGTACGCCGGGGCCGATCGGCGAATTGACGCCCGCTACTGCTCTCAAGCCTGTCGCTCCAAGGCGTACCGCCAGCGCAAACATGACGCGGAGCCGTAGCGAGTCGGCCGATCTGCTACGGCTCCGCGTCATCGAAGTGACGCCAGGATTGACCGATTTACGACGCCAGAATTCGTTGACATAGCCACCACGATGCGCCCTGCTCGCGCCCGCCGTGG
>NZ_BDAV01000024.1 GCF_001612635.1 Nocardia africana NBRC 100379
CCAGCAATCTCGTGGGAATCTTCCCGGTCGATCGGTTGGGCAACTTTTACAGCTTAGCTCAGCCAGAAGTTCCCGACCAAATCGGGGTCCCTCTTACCGAACCAGTGTGATTGTCAGGCGCTCCTCGTCCGACCTCGTTGTCCCGGGCCTCTCGGCTCCGGGTCGGTGTCCGTGTCGCTCTGACCTGGAATAAGTTACGTGCCAACCGCATTCGAAGTCAAATCGCCTGGTCATCCGGCCTAACGACGCACATCGGATGCGTTCGCAACACCATTCACAACATCGGTGCGCGGCGAGAAATTCCGGCCGCCGGCCGAAGCCGGCCCCGAAATGCCGAAAGCCGGCCCGCCGTGGGTGCGGGGCCGGCTTCCGTTCGCAATTCGTGCGCGTCGGGATACGCGGGATTCCGGCTGCGGGTCAGCCGTTGCAGCGGGAGACGGAAACGACCGCGGGGCCGGAACCGTCCGAGCTCAGGGTCGGGGGATGTCCGGGACCGAGAGCGGCGATCGCGTTGCGCTCGGCGTCCTGGAGGGTGGCTCCGGTACCACCGGTGTGGATGTCGTCGCGCCGGGCGATGGCACCACACCCGTCGACGAAGCGCACGATGGTCGCGCAACCCCGCTCGCCGTGCGAGGAGCACTGCTCCATGGCGCCCGCGTCGGCCGTCGCCTGGTCGGGTGCGTTGAGCGCGATCCCGATGGACCAGCCGTCGTCGTCCGCGGCGGAGATGGCCATCGCGCCGTAGTAGTGGCCGTCCGGTCCGCGCTCCGCGGCGGCCGAACCGGTTCCGGCGACGACGAACACAGCCGCGGAAGCCGCAACGAAACTCAGGGCAAGCTTGCCCGTTGAGAACATGTCTCTTTCCCCTATCGAAGGCTTCCGGTTGAAGCCAACCGAAAAGAATGCGTTTTACAACTGACGTTGTCCAGGCCGGGCGCTTCGAAAGCCCTTGCAGGACGGCAAGTTAGGGGAAATATGACCGAAAGTCGCCAGACTCGGCGGGTTCGGCAGCTCCGCGTTCGATCCGCGTGCCGTCCGGATGTCCGGCACGTGCGCCGAAACGCCGGTAGCCGGCCCGCCCGAAGGCGGACCGGCTACCGGTTCGAAAGGTGTTGCCTGGAGGCTGAACTCAGAAGTCCATGCCGCCCATGCCACCGGTCGGGTCGCCGACGGGAGCGGCGGCCTTCTCCGGCTTGTCGGCCACGACGGCCTCGGTGGTGAGGAACAGCGCGGCGATCGACGCGGCGTTCTGCAGCGCCGAACGGGTGACCTTGACCGGGTCGGCGACACCGGCGGCCAGCAGGTCCTCGTACTCGCCGGAGTCGGCGTTCAGGCCCTGGCCGGTCGGCAGGTTGGCGACCTTCTCGGCGACCACGCCGGGCTCGAGGCCGGCGTTGAAGGCGATCTGCTTCAGCGGCGCGGCAAGCGCCACCTTCACGATGTTCGCACCGGTGGCCTCGTCACCGGTCAGCTTCAGGTCGTCCAGCGCCGGGCCGGCCTGCAGCAGCGCCACACCACCACCGGGGACGATGCCCTCTTCGACGGCGGCCTTGGCGTTACGCACCGCGTCCTCGATGCGGTGCTTGCGCTCCTTGAGCTCCACCTCGGTGGCGGCGCCGGCCTTGATCACCGCAACACCGCCGGCCAGCTTGGCCAGGCGCTCCTGCAGCTTCTCGCGGTCGTAATCCGAGTCCGAGTTCTCGATCTCGGTGCGGATCTGGGCGACGCGACCCGCGATGGCGTCGGCATCACCGGCACCGTCGACGATGGTGGTCTCGTCCTTGGTCACCACGACCTTGCGGGCGGTGCCCAGCAGGTCGACGGTGGCGGTCTCCAGGTTCAGGCCGACCTCTTCGCTGATGACCTCGCCACCGGTGAGGATGGCGATGTCGGCCAGCTGCGCCTTGCGGCGGTCGCCGAAGCCCGGGGCCTTGACGGCGACGGACTTGAAGGTGCCGCGGATCTTGTTCACGACCAGGGTCGACAGGGCCTCGCCCTCGACGTCCTCGGCGATGATCAGCAGCGGCTTACCGGCCTGGATGACCTTCTCCAGCAGCGGCAGCAGGTCCTTGACGGTCGACACCTTGGAGCCGACCAGCAGGATGTAGGGGTCCTCGAGGACCGCTTCCTGACGCTCGGCGTCGGTGACGAAGTAGCCCGAGATGTAGCCCTTGTCGAAGCGCATACCCTCGGTCAGCTCCAGCTGGAGGCCGAAGGTGTTGCTCTCCTCGACGGTGATGACGCCTTCCTTGCCGACCTTGTCCATGGCCTCGGCGATCAGCTCACCGATGGACGCGTCGCCGGCGGAGATGGCCGCGGTGGCAGCGATCTGCTCCTTGGTCTCGACCTCCTTGGCGGTGTCGAGCAGCTTGGCGGTGACGGCCTCGACGGCCTTCTCGATGCCGCGCTTCAGGCCCAGCGGGTTCGCACCGGCCGCGACGTTGCGCAGGCCCTCGCGCACCAGCGCCTGGGCGAGCACCGTAGCGGTGGTGGTGCCGTCACCGGCGACATCGTCGGTCTTCTTGGCGACCTCTTTGACCAGCTCGGCGCCGATCTTCTCGTAGGGGTCCTCCAGCTCGATCTCCTTGGCGATGGACACACCATCGTTGGTGATCGTGGGGGCGCCCCACTTCTTCTCCAGGACAACGTTGCGACCCTTGGGGCCCAGCGTCACCTTGACCGCGTCGGCGAGGCTGTTCAGTCCCCGCTCGAGACCGCGACGGGCCTCTTCGTCGTACGCAATTGTCTTGGCCATTGCGTTGAGATCCTCCACATGTATATGGGGCTGACACACAGAGCGACCGCAGGTTGGATCGCCCCATTACGCTGGCCAGGTACGGTGCCCGCGACGGACGACCGAGGGTGTCTGGGAACCCGGTCTCACCTGCCCGACCTAGCACTCACTGGTCGAGAGTGCCAGGACCTTTTTAGCACTCGAGGGTACTGAGTGCAAGGTTACGGATCCGATGGCCGCCTCGTTCGTAATCGGCGATATCCGCTGCACGGTGCGATATCGGCCGGACACGCTCACGTATCGTCGGTGACCCGCAGCGCCAGGGCGACGAAAGCGTCGGTGCGGCGCTCCTCCGGACTGCGCGGTTCGCCGCGTTCCACGGTCACCTGCTCGGCATCGTGAAGCAGCAGTTCCGCCTCGATGCGCATGATCGCCCGGATGAACGGAGGCGCCACCTCGGGCGGCAGATCGCCGTTGACGATGTAGCTGCCGTCCGGGCCGTCCTCGGTTTCGACATAGGACAGCGCGCGCAGCAGGTCTGCGCGTAGTTCCCCCGCGATCAGGTCGGAATCCGATCCATCCGCCATAGCAATATCGTATCCGGACCACCGATCACCTCATCAGCCCCACAACTGCACAGCCGTATCGGCGCGTGCTCCCATATGCCGTGGCCACCCCGGAAATCGGTGCACGGCCTGGGCGGATTCGGAGGCCGACGAAGCGGCCACGACCCGGCGAGTCGCCCCTGGCCGGATGCCGCGACGACGACCGGCGTGCCGAATGCGTGCGCCGGCGAGCATCGATCAGGCAATCGGCGGGGCGGGCGGATTCGGCGGCATGAACTGGGCGAGCTGGGCGACGAGATCGCGTTCGATATCCGCCTTGGTCAAACCGAGCCCCGACAGCACGCCACGTCCGTCCTCCTGCTCGAGCAGCGCGAGCAGCAGGTGCTCGGTGCCGATGTAGTTGTGGCCGAGCCGAAGTGCCTCGCGGAAGGTCAGCTCCAGCGTCTTGCGGGCGCTCGCGGTATACGGGATGAGGGCGGGGACCTCGTCCACCGCCGCCGGCAGCGCCGCCGTCGCCACCCGGCGCACCGCCTCCAGCGAGACTCCCGTGGCGACGATGGCGTGCGCTGCCAGCGCGCCCGGCTCGCTGAGCAGTCCGAGCACCAGATGTTCGGGCTGGATTTCCGCGTTGCCCGCGCGCCTGGCCTCCTCCATGGACGCCATCACCACATTGCGTGCCCGGGGCGTGAAGCGCGCGAACCCGGCATTCGGATCCATCGCGGGATCACCCGGTTTCGGCACGAAACGCTTCTGCGCGGCTTGTTTGGAGACGCCCATGCTCTGGCCGATATCGGTCCAGGAGGCGCCCGAGCGGCGAGCCTGGTCGACGAAGTGGCCGATCAGATGATCGGCCACCTCGCTCATATGCCCGGCGACCACGACGGCGTCGGAGAGTTGCTCCAGGACGTCGTCGGGGCGGGCGCGTTTGATGCCCTCGATCAGATCGTCGAGGCGGATACGTTCCGTCATACGTCAACACTAGGTTGACTCACCGCAAGCAGTCAACCAATGGTTGACGTCAGGTCATGGACGCGCCTGCATCGCCGCACCGCGCACGATCATCTCCTTCACCACCGCTGCCGGGCGGCCGGTCAGCGCCCGCGGCGTCGGGGCGTCGTCGGCGCGGACGAATTGCACCACCCCGTCGCGACGCCCGAGGCTGATGCACTGCAGGACGTAGCGGAAACGCAGATCGTCCGGTTCCGCACCGCGCATCCGCGCGAGCGCCGAACGCGCGGCGTGGGATCCGGTCGGCAACGCGGTCGCACAGGCCATCCGCAATTCGCGGCCGTCCGGCCCGGTGATCGCGGCGCAATCGCCGGCGGCATAGACATGCGGGTCGGAGGTGCGCAACGTGGCATCCACCAGGACACGACCGCGCGCATCGACCGCCAGCCCGGCCCGGGCGGCCAGGTCGCTGGTGGTGAAACCCGTTGTCCACAAGACTGTTTCGGCATCGACGCGGCCACCGCCGGCGAGCCGTACGCCGTCCGCCGCGACCTCCACGACCTTGGCGCCGGCGTGCACCTCGACACCGAGCCGCTCCAGGGTGGCGGCGATATGCCGCTGTGCGCGGTCGGAGAGCCAGTAGCCCGGCTGCTCGGAACTCACCAGCGCCACCGACAGTTCCGGATGCGATTCGGCGAGTTCGGCCGCGGTCTCGATGCCGGTCGCACCGCCGCCGACCACCGCGACGCGGCCGTGCAGCGGCGGCAGCGCGGCGATGTCCTCCGGTGTCGCGACCGGATGAGCGTGATCCCGGACGCCCGCGACGCTGTCGGTATCCGCGGCGCTGCCGAGGGTGTACACCAGCGTGTCGTACCCCAGCACCGAACCGTCGGACAGCGAAACCTCCTGTGCCGCGGTATCTATCGCGGTGACCCAGCCGCGGACGAAGTGGGCGCCCTTGCGTTCCAGCATTGTCCGCAGATCCCGGCGCGCGATCGTCTGCCCGGCGGCGAGCTGATGCAGCCGCACTCGCTCGACCATTTCCGCCCGGCTGTCCACGACCGTGATCTGCGCGCCGCGGGACTTGCAGAGCCTGCCCGCCGCGGCCAGGCCGGCGTAGCCGGCGCCCAGCACGAGGATTCGGTGGGATGCGGTGTGATGTGCACTCATGGGTGACTCCTTCTCGAGGCCGACACCCTTCAGACCGGACAGCTTGCCGATCCCTGACAACCAACGATTGTGTTCCGCGTCACCAAACCAGGCGGTCGGCGTCCACCGGGGCCGGGAAGCGGCCGAAGTATGCGAGTTTGTCGGGATTCACCAGGATCCGGATCGCCGAGATCCGCTCGTCGACCACATCGGCCGCACCGATCAACAGCGGGGCGCCGTCGACCCGGGCCACGGCGGCCGGTGCACCGTTGACTTCCTCGATGCTCAGTTCGAGATTGTCGACCTCGCGGTGGAACAGACCGGCCAGATAGCGCGCCACCCGGGCCGCTCCGACCACGGGCCGGCGGGCCGCGCTCATCTTGCCGCCACCGTCGGCGACCGACACGATATCGGCGGTGAACATCTGCTCCAGGGCCGCGACATCGCCGGCCCGGGCGGCCACCAGGAAGCGCTGGAACAGTTCCCGGGCTCGGGCGGGTTCGGCGTCGAACCGGGTGTGTTCGCTGCGGACGTGCATGCGGGCACGGCGGTAGAGCTGCTGCGAATTCGCCTCCGTCAACTCGAGCATGCCGGCGATCTCGCGGTGGGTGTACCCGAAGGCCTCGCGCATGACGAAAACGGCGCGTTCAGCGGGTGACAACCGTTCCAGCAGCGTCAGCATCGCCAGCGAGACGAGTTCGCGTTGTTCCGCGGATTCCATCGGACCGAGTTCACCACCGCCGGTCGGCACCGGTTCCGGCAGCCAGGGGCCGACATAGGTTTCGCGACGGGTGCGCGCCGACTCCAGCCAGCTGCGGCACAGATTCACCACGACCGTGGTCAGCCAGGCCTCCGGGGACCGGATCTCGGCGCGCTCGGTGGCCTCCCAGCGCAGATAGGTCTCCTGGACGGCGTCCTCGGCCTCGCTCGCCGAGCCGAGCATGCGATAGGCGATCGCGAACAGGCGGGAACGATGGCGTTGGAATTCGGCCAGACCCGTGTCGTCCATCCGCTCCGCCCTCCAGTGCCGGCCCGGTGATCGAGGGCGAGATTACTCGCCGGCTGCGGCACAGCACGTGCCGATCTCGTATGGACGGCTGAAAAGCCCGGCACAGCCGGGCCCGGGTGCTATTGCGTGACTATCCCGATGGCGACCGCGACGGGCTTGCCGGCCTCACTCTTGGACAGGCACACCAGTTTCGCCGTCCCCAGCGCCACATTCGGGCTGCCGTCGAACTTCGAGCCGGGGTTCTCCGCCAAAATGCGGTCCATCAGCGACTTTTCACCCTCGATATCGAGCTTGCGGAACTCGTCGCAGGTGGTCTGTGAGGCCGGGCCCAGTCCGGAGTTCTCCGGATGCGCGGTGGGGGCGGGCGTCTCGGTGGGCGTCGCCGGGGCGGTGGACGACGCGGGGACCCCGGCCGAGGTCGCCACGGCCGAGCCGTTTCGGCGCAGGCCGTTGGCATCGGTGGACGAATGGTCGTCGCCACCGCAGCCTGTGAGGCCGATCGTCAGTGCGCCCAGCGCGACGGCCGTCACGGTCAGTCGTTTCATCTCGTGCGTAACCCCCGAGTGGTCCGGCAACGCCGAATCTCCTCCGGCGCGCGCCGGATGCCTCCGGCGCGGCTCGCAGCGTACCGGCCACATCGGCCCTTGAAAACCCCGGCCTCGCGGTGGAAACCGGATGAGATTGCGACCCTTTACGTTTCGGTCGCAGCGGCGGCCGATCCCCGCGCGGAGGCCGCCTCCAGCGGCAATCGCACGACGAATCGGGTGTCGCCCGGGGTGGACTCGACCCGGATATCACCGCCGTGTTTGTTCACCACGATGCGGAACGAGATGTCGAGGCCGAGTCCGGTGCCCTCACCGACCGGTTTCGTGGTGAAGAAGGGCTCGAAGATCCGATCCCGCAATTCCTCCGGCACGCCCGGACCGGTATCACCGATTTCCACTGCGGCACAGTCGTTTTCCCGATAGGTACGAACCGTCAGCGTACCGGACCCGTTCATCGCCGCCACCGCGTTGTCGATCAGATTCGTCCACACCTGATTCAATTCCGCTGCGTAGCAAGGAACCTCGGGCAGCGCGCGGTCGTACTCCTTGACCACGGAGATATCGTCACCGATCTTGCGGGCCAGCATCACCAGCGTGCTGTCGAGCAGTTCGTGGATGTCGACCACCTGGAACGGAGCGCGGTCCATCTGCGAATACTGTTTGGCCGCATGGACGAGCGAGGAGATGCGCCCGGTCGAATCGGTGATCTCGTTCATCAGCAATTCGGTTTCGACGGTGTAGTTCAGCCAGCGGATCGCACCCTCGAACACTCCGTCGTCACAGTGTTCGAGCGTGCCCGCGACCTTCTCCAGCCAGTCGATGTCGAAGCCGGCCTGGACGAAATTCGGGGCCAGATCCCATCCGTTGGCGATGCCGTGATCGGCCAGCCAGTCGCCGAGTTCGTCCTCGCGGTCGGCGGCCTCCATCGCGGTGAGGGTGGGGGCCTTGGCCACCTGGGTGGCGGCCTCCTCCTGGAGCTGCACGAGTGCCTCGAGCGCGGCGGAGTCGAACTTGCCGTGCGCCATCATCTTCAGCTTGTGCCGCATACCGGCGACCCGATCCCGCAGCGAGGAGGTGGCCCGCACCGCTGCCGCCGCCGGATTGTTCAGCTCGTGGGTGAGACCGGCCGACAGCGAACCCAGCGCCAGCAGTCGTTCCCGCCGGCCGATGATCTCGTTGGTATTGCGGTTGCCGAAGAACACGCCCTCCAGCAGATGCAGGGCCATGGGGAACCATTCCTGCATCATCCGCGCGAAGGTTTCCGCGTCCAGGACGAAGAATTTCGACGGTTTCGTCACCGTCAGCGAGCCGGTGTAGTTGCGGTCGGCCCGCTCACCCATATACGCCGTCCACGCGCCCGCGTACGAGCCGCGGTGGTCGGTGCGGACGAGTTCGAGATCCTCGCCGGCCGACAGCTTCGAGAGCACGACCTCACCGTCCATCAGGACGTAGAAGCAGGTCGCGGGTTCGCCCTCGCGGTAGACCGGGCCCGGCTCGAAGTATTCGACCCGCCCCTCGCGGCAGAGCCAGGCGAGTTGCTCGTCGTCGAGCTTCTCGAACAGGAACAGGGTGCGCAATTCCGCGGGATCGCACAGAGTCCGGGAGCCGGTGACGGTACGGTTTTCGCCGCTGTCGCTCACGTGCGCCTCCTATTGTTTCGCGAGGTATCGGTGGACCAGCATGACCGCCATCGCACCCTCACCGACCGCGGACGCGACCCGCTTCGCCGATTCGGAGCGCACATCGCCGGCGACGAAGACGCCCGGGATGCTGGTTTCGAGATGATGGGGCGGGCGGGGCAGTTCCCAGCCCGCCGGCCGGGACCCGTCGACCATCAGGTCCGGTCCGGCCAGCACATAACCGAATTCGTCGCGGACGACGAGTCCGTCCAGCCACTCCGTTTCGGGCGCCGCGCCGATGAACAGGAACAGCCGTTCGGCGTCGACCTTGTCCTCGGCGCCGGTCGCGTTGTTGCGCAACACGATTCGTTCCAGGTGATCGCTGCCGTCGGCGGCCACCACCTCGGTGTTGGTGTGCACCTTGATATTCGGCACGGCCTCGATCTGCTGGATCAGGTAGTGCGACATCGACTGGTCCAGCGAACTGCCGCGCACCAGGATGTGCACCGTGCAGGCGTGCCGGGACAGGAAGACCGCGGCCTGCCCGGCCGAATTCGCCCCACCGACGATGTAGACCTCGCGTTCGGCGCAGTCGGCCGCCTCGGTCATCGCGGACCCGTAGTAGACGCCGCGACCGGTGAAATCGTCCACGCCCGGCGCGGGGTGGTGGCGGTAGTTGACGCCGGTGGCGATGAGCACGGAGTGGGCGCTGACGCAGGAGCCGTCGGAGAAGAGCACCCGCCGCGCGGAACCGCACGCCTCCAAGCCGACCACCTCGCGGGCCGTGATCAGCTCGGCGCCGAATTTCACCGCCTGGCGCCGCGCCCGATCGGCCAGCTGGGCGCCCGAAAGCCCGTCGGGGAACCCGAGATAATTCTCGATCCGGGAACTCTGCCCGGCCTGTCCGCCGGTGGCGGTCCGCTCGACCAGAACCGTGCGCAGCCCCTCGGAGGCGCCGTATACGGCCGCACCGAGTCCGGCGGGGCCGCCGCCGACCACGATCAGGTCGTAGAACTCTCCACTCGGATCGGTGCTCAGGCCGACGCAGCCGGCGAGTTCGCTGTCCGACGGGGACAGCAGCACATTGCCGCTGGAATCGATCACCACGGGACACTGCTCGGCATCGGCGCCGGCGGCCTCGAGCAGGCGTTGCCCCTCGGGATCGTCGGCGAGGTACCACCGGTACGGCAGCTGATTGCGAGCCAGGAATTCCCGCACCTCGGAACTGCGAGCCGACCAGCGGTGGCCGATCACCTTCGTCTCGTGCACCGGGCGGCGGTCGTCCCCGCGCCACGATTCCAGCAGCGCGTCGACCACCGGATACAGCTTCTCCTCCGGCGGATCCCAGGGTTTGAGCAGATAGTGGTCGAGATCGACGACATTGATCGCGTCGATGGCGGCGTTGGTGTCGGCATACGCGGTCAGCAGCACCCGGCGCGCATAGGGGTGCAGATCGATCGCGTTCTCCAGAAATTGGATGCCGTCCATACCCGGCATTCGGTAATCGGCGATCAGGACGGCGACCGGCTGGCCGCGCAGTTTGAGTTCACGCAGGACGTCGAGTGCCGAGGCACCCGATTCCGCGCGCATGATGCGATAGTCGGCTCCGTATCGCCGCCGCAGGTCGCGCACCACGGCACGGGACACGCCGGGGTCGTCGTCGACACTGAGAATTACCGGTTTGACGGCAGCTGGTGAAGTCACATCGAAAAGTATGAGCGCCCGGCGGACGGGTTGCCGAGGATGTTCGCTACGGGCACCACATCGGTCACACCAGGCGGTGCTCGACGAGATCGAGTTCGCTCGGCGTCAGCAGTCGTTCGAGCCTTTCCTCCCGCTCGGCCAGGTTACGGCGCGATCGCCGGCCGTGATTGCGAAAGGGGGCGGCCACCGACGGCCCGGCTTCCGAATCGGGAAGTAACGGAACAGAATCCGCCTGCCGACGATGGAGGATGGTTCGAATGTTCACGGCCGATCACCTCACAGGGACGTAGAAGCGTGTGCTCCGGTCGGTTGCTTCGTTGCCTGCCGTAGTTGCCTATCCGCCATTGTGCGTCGGTTATTACAGCCGGCGAAACGGATCACATCAGAATGTGACCTAGTTGATCTTCAACGGAAAAGCGGTCTCCCTCACAGGGTCGCGCGTCCGGTTGCCGCGTTTAGGATTACCGTTACCGACCGTCATAACCACGCCCGTCACGATCTCGGAGGCAGCGTTGCCGAACACCCTGGAAGCCACCATCGACATCTCCGCCGCGCCGGACAAGGTGTGGGCGGTCGTCTCCGATCTCGGGCGGATGCCGGAATTCAGCCCCACCACGCTGAAGATGATTCCGCTGGGCACGCCGCGCGCCGGCACGTGGACCGTGCATCTCAACAAGGTCGGCCGCAAGTACTACCCGACCACCGCGCGCATCGTGCGTTACGAGCCCAATCGGGCCTTCGCATTCCGGATGAACGAGAACGGCACGGTGTGGAGCTACACGCTCGAACCCACGCCGACCGGCACCCGGGTGACCGAGCGCCGCGACATTCCGAACGGGGTGCGCAAACCGGTGCGGCTGATGATCGAGGCGTTCCTCGGCGGCGAGCAGCAGTTCGAGGCCGATCTGGTCGCGGGGATGAACGAAACCCTCGGCAAGATCAAGGTCGCGGCCGAGCGCTGATCCGGCGCGCCCTTCGCGCGCGGGCGGGTTGGACCGCGTAATTTGCCCGGTATGCGACGGATGACGGGCGGTCTGGCGGTGTTCGCGGGCACCGCCGTGCTGCTGAGCGGTTGTGGCAGTTCGGATTCGGGGATCTCACGCGAGGTGACGGTGGTCGGCACCGGTCAGGTGCGCGGAGCGCCGGACACCCTGAACGCCGACGTGGGTGTCGAAGTCACCGCGCCCGATGTGTCCGCCGCCATCGCGAACGCGAACGGCAAGGCGAAGGCGATCACCGACGCGATGGTGAACGCGGGCGCGAAACGCGAGGACATCCGCACGACCGATGTGTCGGTGCAGCCGCAGTACGGTCCCGACCACACCGTCACCGGCTACACCGCGACCAACACCGTGCACGTCGTGGTCCGCGATCTGCCCAAGGCCTCGGCCGTCCTGGCGTCGGCGGTGCAGGCCGGCGGGAACGACACCCGCATCCGCGGCGTCTCGTTCGCGCTCGACGACAATTCGAAACTGCTGGCCGACGCCCGGGCCGGCGCCTTCGCCGATGCCAAGGCGCGCGCCGACCAGTACGCGGTGCTGTCGGGCCTGAAGTTGAAGGACGTCAAGACCATCAACGAGACCAGCAGCGGGGAATCGACACCGCCGCAGGCCAAGACCCAATTCGCCGGTCCGGACGTACCGTTGGAACCCGGTCAGCAGACGGTGACCTTCACGGTGACAGTCACCTGGATCATGGGCTGACGCGCGCCCGCCCGCCGGACGCCTACTGCCAGTTGGGCAGTTTCGCCACCTGCGCGGCGTAGGACAGGCCCGCGCCGAAGGCGACCAGCAACGCCGCCGCACCCGGCTTGCTCTCACCCGACCGCAGCATGGCCTCCATGGCCAGCGGAACCGAGGCGGCCGAGGTGTTGCCGGTCTCCTCGATGTCGTTGGCCAGCGCGCAATTGGCCGACAGCTTCAGCTCGCGCGCCATGATCTCGATGATGCGGCCATTGGCCTGGTGCGGAACCATCGCATCGATATCGCCGGGGGTCAGGCCGGCGCGCTCGATCGCGTCCAGGCAGACCTTCTTCAGCGAATGCGCGGCCCAGCGGAAGACCGCGGTGCCCTCCATCGCCAGGTACGGGCGAACCGCGTCGGTGCCCTTCTCGTCGATCTCGCGGAAGAACTCCATCCAGTCCTTGTCCTGGCGGATGGCGCGATGCTGTTCGCCGTCGGAACCCCAGACGGTGGGGCCGATGCCGGGCTCGTCGGACGGGCCGACGATCACGGCACCCGCGCCGTCGGCGAACAGGAAGGCGGTGCCGCGGTCGGCGGGGTTGAAGGTGTCCGTGAGCCGCTCGACGCCGATCACCAGCACGTGGCCCGCGGTCCCACCCTTGACCAGATCCGAGGCGAGGCCCAGCGCGTGGCAGAAGCCCGCGCACCCGGCGGAGATGTCGAACGCGGCGGGATTGTTCATCCCCAGCTCGGTGGCGATCTGCGGAGCGGCCGCCGGAGTGAGCAGCAGCCAGGTCGAGGTCGCGACGATGACGCAGTCGACCTGCTCGGCGGTGATTCCCGCGGCCGCGATGGCATCGCGCGCCGCGGCGGCGCTCATGCCGATGATGGTTTCGGATTCGGAGGCGAACCGCCGGGTCCGGATGCCCGAGCGGGTGCGAATCCATTCGTCGCTGGAATCGATCGGTCCGGCGACTTCCTCATTGGTCACGACCCGGGCGGGGCGGTACACACCGAGCCCGAGCATCGCCGTGTGCTCCACCCCGGTGACTTGGGCGAGTCGAGCAGCCATCGCGCATCTCCTATGTACCTGCCGGCGGGCCGGAGAACCGGAAACTGGTCCCGGTCCGGGCGCCACCCGCGTATCGAACGTTCCTACATCGAGCCTCGGGAGCCGACGCGCTGTGAGTGCTACGTGCGCGTAGACATGAGGCCCCCTCATATTAGTAGGAATGCTAATCCCCAGGGTGGGTATTGTCACAATCGATTCGTCTAGAACCGGCTCGCAGACGGGTTCCGATACCGAACCGTGGCGAGGCGGATACGGCAGTTTCCGACGAGTTTCCCTGGAGGACACCATGCTCGGTCTCGGAATCATCGGCTGGATCATCATCGGCGGCCTGGCGGGCTGGATCGCCAGCAAGATCATGGGCACCGACGCCCAGCAGGGCATCCTGCTCAATATCGTCGTGGGTGTGGTCGGCGGCCTGATCGGCGGTTTCATCCTGCGGCTGTTCGGCGTCGACGTACACAGCGGCGGATTCTTCTTCAGCTTCCTCACCTGCCTGGGTGGAGCGGTGATCCTGCTGTGGCTGGTGCGACTGGTCACGGGGCGCAGAGCCGCGCACTGATCGGCACCCGGCGGCGGGTGCGGCCGATCGGGACCATGCCACGGTGATGCGGTGTCCCGTAAGGTGTGAGCGCGGTCGGCGGAAGCTCTGCGGACCGAATGTCATCCGCGCACGAAAGAGGAGTCCGTGGCCCGCCGCCCCACCCCGCCCGGTACGCCCGAACGTACCGGGCTCGGTCATGTCGCCGACCTGGTCAAAGCAGCGATTCCGCCGCTGCATCCCGCCGGCCTGCCCTTCGTGGCCGCGCCGCTGGCGGTGGCGGTCCTCGGCGGGCGACGCCGGCGCTGGCTGCGCCGCACCGGGCTGACCGCGGCCGCGGCCTCGGCCGCCTTCTTCCGGCATCCGCACCGGGTGCCGCCGAATCGGGCGAATATCGTCGTCGCCCCGGCCGACGGTGAGATCGCCCTCGTCGACACCGCGGTGCCGCCGGCCGAGTTGAACCTCGGCGACACCCCGCTGCCCCGGGTGAGCATCTTCCTGTCGGTGCTCGACGTGCACGTGCAGCGCACTCCGGTCTCGGGCACCGTGCGAACCATCGCCTACCAGCGCGGCCAATTCCGCTCGGCGGACCTGCCGGAGGCCAGTTCGGTCAACGAGCGCAACAGCATGGTGCTCGAGACCGCCTCCGGTCAGCTGGTGACGGTCGTGCAGATCGCCGGGCTGCTGGCGCGGCGCATCGTCTGCGAGGCCAAGGTCGGCGACGCGCTGAGCATCGGCGAAACCTACGGTCTGATCCGGTTCGGGTCGCGGGTGGACACCTACTTCCCGGTCGGTACCCGGCTGCTGGTCGAGCCCGGACAGCGCACGATCGGCGCGGAAACGGTGCTGGCCGAACTGGTGCCATGATCGAGAACACCGTGACCGAACCGGGTCGCCGCCGCCGCACGATCCGCCTGCTCCCGAGCATCGTGACGATCCTGGCGCTGTGTGCCGGACTGTCGGCGGTGAAATTCGCACTCGACGGCGCGCTCGACATCGCCCTGGCGATGATCGGCGCCGCCGCCGTCCTCGACACCCTCGACGGCCGGCTGGCCCGGATGCTGTCGGCCACCACCAAGATCGGCGCCGAACTGGATTCGCTGGCCGACGCCATCTCCTTCGGCGTCGCACCGGCCCTGGTGCTGTACGTGACCTTCCTGCGCCAGGACAGCGCGGGCTGGATCATCGCGCTGATCTACGCGGTGAGCATCGTGCTGCGGCTGGCGCGGTTCAACACGATCATGGACGACGACACCCGGCCCGACTGGGAGCGCGAGTACTTCACCGGCGTCCCGGCGCCGGCGGCGGCGTTGATCGCGCTGCTGCCGATCGCACTGCACAGCCAGTTCGGCGAGGGGTGGTGGAACAACTTCCCGGTGGTGGCGACGTGGACCGTCTTCGCGGCGCTGCTCGCCGTGAGCACGATCCCGACGCTGGCGATGAAATCGGTGTCGGTGGCGCCGCAGGCGGCGGCCCTGCTGCTGGTGCTGGTCGCGCTGGCCGCGGCGGCACTGGTCACCTATCCGCTGATCCTGCTGATGGTGCTGATCGGGCTGTACCTGGTGCACATCCCGTTCGCGTGGCGCTCGCAGCGCTGGGTGGCGGCACGGCCGGAGACCTGGCATCACAAACCGGCCGAACGCCGCGCGCAGCGGCGTGCGGCCCGGCGGATGCCGCCGATCGGCGAGGGCGCGCGGCTGCGGCTGCGGCGGCCCCCGGGCATTCGCGAATCGTCGGCGCGGCTGCGGCTGCGCCGGCCGGGCGGGCGCTGAGCCGAGGATTTCGATCCGCACGGCTGCCGACCGCGGGCACCCGGCCGATGCCGCGCCGCGGGCACACGCGGCCGCTGTCGGCCGCGGGCACAATGGCAGACGTGCCTGAATTGTCGCTGACCGCCCGACTCAACCGCTCGGCTGCCGATGCGCGCCGGGGTGTGGTCCGCTTGCATTCCGAAGCGCTCGCGGCCCTCGGATTACGGGAGTGGGACGGGATCAGCGTGATCGGCTCCCGGCGCACGGCCGCGGTGGTCGGCCGGGCGCCCGCCGATACACCCGCCGGAATCGCCCTGCTCGACGATGTGACGCTGTCCAATGCCGGGGTGCGTGAGGACGGCGCGGTCGTCGTGGCCCCGGTGACGGTGTACGGGGCCCGGCACATCTCGGTGACCGGCTCGGTCGCGGCGATGGGCGCGATCGCGGAATCCACGCTGCGGCAGGCGCTGCTCGGCAAGGTCGTCACCGTGGGTGACGCGGTGTCGCTGCTGCCCCGCGATCTGGGGCCGGGCACCAGCTCGGCCGCCGCGACACAAGCGCTCTCGCGCACCTTCGCGATCGCGTGGACCTCCGAACTGCTGACCGTGACCAGTACCGATCCCACCGGCGGCCCGGTCAGCGTGCAGCCCAACAGCGCGGTGGTGTGGGGCGCCGCGGCCCCGGCGGCGGACGCCTCGCACGATCCCCGGGGCCTGCTGGAGCCGAATCGTCCCGGCAGCCGGATGCTGGTGCGGGAGCGTCCCTCGGCCGTTCCGGTGGCGGATCTGGCCGGGGTGCGCGCGCCGGCGGCGAAACTGTCGGAATGGCTGAGCCTGGCGCTCGACGAACCGGAACTCCTGCGGACCCTCGGCGCCCCGCCGCATCTGGGCGTGCTCATCACCGGGCCCGCCGGCGCGGGCAAGGCCACACTGGCGCGCGCGGTGTCCACACCGCGGCGCATCGTGGAACTGGACGGACCGACCGTCGGCGCGTCCGAGAGCGGCACCCGGCTACGCGAGGTAGGGCTCGCGGTCTCGGAAATCTGTTCCGGCGCGGGTGGAGTCCTGCTGATCACCGATATCGACGCCCTGCTTCCGGAGCAGCCGGAGCCGGTGGCGACGCTCATTCTCGATCAGCTGCGAGCCGCGGTGGCCACTGCCGGAGTGGCCTTCCTGGCCACCACGTCGCATCCCACCGCCGTCGACAGCCGGCTGCGCGCACCGGATCTCTGCGATCGCGAAGTGGCGTTGACGCTGCCGACCGCCGCGGTCCGCGTCGAACTGCTGCAACAACTGCTGCGCAAGGTGCCCACCGCAGACCTCGACCTCGACGAGATCGCCTCTCGCACACCGGGGTTCGTGGTCTCGGATCTGGCGGCGCTGTGCCGGGAGGCGGCGTTGCGGGCGGCCTCGCGGGCCAGCCGCGATCACGCCGATCCGATGTTGACCCAGGCGGATCTGGTCGGCGCGCTGGAGGTGATCCGGCCGCTCTCGCGTTCGGGGACGGAGGAACTCGCGATCGGCAGCCTGAGCCTCGAGGACGTCGGCGATATGACCGACACGAAACAGGCGCTCACCGAGGCGGTGCTGTGGCCACTGCGGCATCCGGATTCGTTCGCGCGCCTGGGTATCGACCCGCCGCGGGGAGTACTGCTGTACGGGCCGCCGGGCTGCGGTAAGACCTTCCTGGTGCGCGCGCTCGCCGGAAGTGGGCAGCTCAGCGTGCACACGGTCAAGGGCGCCGAACTGATGGACAAATGGGTCGGCTCCTCCGAGCGCGCGGTCCGCGAACTGTTCCAGCGAGCGCGCGATTCCGCCCCCTCGCTGATCTTCCTCGACGAGATCGACGCCCTCGCCCCGCGGCGCGGCCAGAGCACCGACTCCGGCGTCGGCGACCGTGTGGTCGCGGCCCTGCTCACCGAACTGGACGGGGTGGAGCCGCTGCGCGATGTGGTGGTGGTCGGCGCCACCAACCGGCCCGAGTTGATCGACCCGGCGCTGCTGCGTCCCGGCCGGCTGGAGCGGCTGGTCTTCGTCCCGCCGCCGGACGCCGCGGCCCGCGCCGAAATCCTGCGCACCGCAAGCCGTTCCGTGCCGCTGAGCGACGACGTGGACCTCGCCGCACTGGCCGCCGATCTGGACGGCTATTCGGCGGCCGACTGTGCGGCACTGCTGCGCGAGGCCGCGATGGCAGCGATGCGCCGCGATGTGGATGCCGCCGCGATCGGCGCCGCGGATCTGGCGACGGCCCGCGGCAGTGTGCGGCCCTCCCTCGACGCCGATCAGGTCGACGCGCTGCGGCGCTACGCCGACAAGCGCGCGACCCTCTGATCCCTCGGCGCACCTCCGACCGGCGCGCCCGATCCGGCAGGTCTGCCCCGGTTCCACCCGGTTCGCAGGTATTTTCGGCTGGTGCGCATGCGCCACGCGGTTCTGGAGATGATCACGGCGGCCTTGGCCACCCTGGTCGCCGGGCTGTCGTTGCTGTTGCCCAAAGGCTTCCGCTGGGCCTCGCAGACCTCGGTGCTGCAACTGGATATGCTCGCCGCCAGTCAACCGCGGGCCATCGCCGTGGGCGCCATCGTGGCGCTGATCGTCGCGGTCTTCGCCACCACCGTCAACCATGCGCTGGTCGCCTGGGGCACGGCGCTGTGCGGAGTGGTGACCATGCTCCTGGCGCATCTGCTCGCCGAGAGCGGCGACCAGAGCATCGCGCCGGCCACACTGAATTATCTGGAGGCGCTGGCGGGCGGGATTCTGCTGGGCGGGATCGCGGTCGCGGTGCTGCGCGGCTGGTTGCAGGTGTTCGGCTGGACCCTGGGCGGGCTCGCGGCGGTGGTCTTCGGCCAGGTCGGTTCGACCTCCACGGGCACCGTGCGGCGCGGAACGATGAGCGCGCCGGGCTGGTCGACCACCACGCTGCCGCCGCTGTGGCTGATCATGATCACACTCGTCCTCGTGATCGTCGGCATGGTTGTCAATCGCCACCAGGACACCGTGGAACGCCGCTCGGTCGAATTGCCCATGGCGCCGATCGTCGCGGGCCTGGTCTTCGTGATCAGTCGGGTGTTCAGTGCGGAATGGCTTGCTCGGCACTCCGCCAGTACCGGGAATATCGTCTTCGCCGCGTCCTTGGCGCTGACCGCGGCCGTAGTGGCGGCTTTTCTGCTGCCGCGGCGCGACGGTGTATTGATCTTGCTCGCGGTCGCATTGTCGGCGGTGGGCGGAGCGCTGCTACCGGCCCGGCTGCCGTGGTGGTCGGTCGCACCCCTGGTGTTGTTGATCGCCCTCGGGCTGGTCGCAGGATTCCGGCGCCCGATGCCGATGCTCGCCGCCGCGGCGTTGGCGGGGATGGCGTTGTACTGTGCGCTGGTCACCGGGCACCGGATCGCCGGCGGCCTGCAGACCGCGATGCTGAGCGGGCTGCTGGCGGCGGTGGCCGGTTACTGTTTCGGCAGTGCCGCACCGCGCTACAACCCGACTCGGGTGCTCGGTATGGCGATCGTGTTCGTGCCCTCGGTGGTAACCGCCCTGCGCGATCACCTCGACCGGCCACAGTGCGTCTCCGACCCCGGCCAGTGGTACCTGTGCCCGGCCCCGGCGATGAGTTCGGCGGCGCCCTATTGGACCGCATTGGGGATCACAGTGGGCTGCACGGCGGGCCTGCTCGCCGTGCGCTATTGGCGCAAGCCGACCACCACCGAATCGGTAGCCGATATATAGCCATCGCCTCTGGAAGGTCTCGCTCCGGGCCGCGCCGGATCCGGCCGTGACCACTGAAGCCCGGAGTCAGCAGTAGGATCGGGGCGCCACCACCCCGCCGCCGACCGACGGAGTGACGTTTGCTCGCCATCCTGCTAGCCCATGCTTCGGCCGCCCTGCTCGCACCGCCCGCTGTGCGCGTATGGGGAAGGCGCGGATTCTACCCGATCGCGCTGGCACCACTGGCGGGACTGGTGTGGGTGATCGCGAACTGGAACAGCGACACCGAGGTCCGGATCGCCTGGGCGCCGGAGATCCACATGAATTGGGATCTGCGGCTGGACAGCCTCGCCTCCATCATGTCGGTGCTGGTCCTCGGCGTGGGGGCCCTGGTCCTGGTTTACTGCGCCGAATATTTCGACGACGACGACCGAGCCCGCCTGGGCATCTTCGCCGGATATCTGGTGGCCTTCGCCGGGGCCATGTTCGGGCTGGTGGTCAGCGACAACATGCTGGTGCTGTTCACCTTCTGGGAGCTCACCACGGTGCTGTCGTTCCTGCTGGTGGGCCATCACGCGGAACAGAGCACCGGCCGCCGCGCGGCGCTGCAGGCGCTGCTGGTCACGGCCGCGGGCGGGTTGGCGATGCTGGTCGGCCTGGTGCTGCTCGCCCAGCGCTGCGGCAGCTACCTGCTGTCGGATGTGGTGGCCCGGGCCGATCCGCACGACTGGTCGGCCAATGTCGCGGTCGTGCTGATCCTGATCGGCGCGTTGAGCAAATCGGCGATCGTGCCCCTGCACTTCTGGCTGCCCGGCGCGATGATCGCGCCCACCCCGGTGAGCGCCTATCTGCACGCCGCCGCGATGGTGAAGGCCGGTATCTACCTGGTGGCGCGTCTTGCCCCGGGCCTGTCCGAGGCCCCGGTGTGGCATCCGATCGTGCTGACCCTCGGCATCCTGTCGATGCTGCTGGCCGGACTCCGATCACTGCAGGTCTACGACCTCAAACTGGTGCTCGCCTTCGGCACGGTGAGTCAGCTCGGATTCCTGCTGGTCCTGGTCGGCACCGGAACCCCGGAGGCGGCGCTGGCCGGTGCGGCGTTGCTGGTCGCGCACGCGCTGTTCAAGGGATGCCTGTTCATGGTGGTCGGCATCATCGACCACAGTGCCGGCACCCGCGATCTGCGCCGGCTCTCCGGCATCGGGCGCCGCGCGCCGGTCCTGTGCGCGGTCGCGGCGGTCGCCGCGCTGAGCATGGCCGCGATTCCACCGTTGTTCGGATTCGTCGGCAAGGAAAGTGCTTTCGCCGCCGAACTCGACGCGGGCAATCTGAGCGCAGCGGTTCGGATCGCCGTCACGATCGGCATCGTGCTCGGGTCGATGTTCACCGTCGGCTACAGCGCGCGCATGGTCTGGGGAGCGTTCGGTACGAAACGCGCCGCCGAGGGCGTGCCCGAGCCGGAGCGGTCCTGGCATCGCCCGAGTGCGCTGTTCGTCGCGCCGCCGGCCGTACTGGCCGTGGCCTCGCTGGCCGCCGGTCTCGCCTCGCCCTGGATGGACCGGCTGCTCTCGCCGTACGCCCGCACACTGGGACCGCTGGAGACGCATCTGGCGCTGTGGCACGGCTGGGGCACCCCGCTCACCCTCACCCTGATCGCCATCGCCTGCGGTCTGGTGCTGTTCGAGATCCGCGACCGGATCGGCGAATCGGTGAATCCGCGTCTCGGCAATGCCGACCGGGTCTACGACGCCGTGCTGCGCAGGATGGATCAACTGTCCCTGCGGATGACCGGTGCCACCCAGCGCGGTTCGCTGCCGCTGAATCAGGGCCTGATCCTGATTACGGTCGTGGCACTTCCGTTGGTCCTGCTGTTCATCGGCGCGCGTTCGCGCATCTCGGTGCGGGCGTGGGATTCCTCACTACAGCTGGTGATCGCGGTGGTGATGGCCGCGATGGCGCTGGGCGCCACCATCATGCGCAACCGGCTCGCCAGCGTGCTGCTCGTCGGGGTCACCGGCTACGGCTGCGGTGTGATCTTCGCCCTGCACGGCGCGCCGGATCTCGCGCTCACCCAATTCCTGGTCGAGACACTGACTTTGGTGATCTTCGTGCTGGTGCTGCGCAAGTTCTCCGCCGAGATCGAACCCAGCCGCACCGCCGCCCTGAAGGTACGCCGCGCCGTGCTGTCCGCGGCGGTCGGCGCGGCGGTGGTGATCGTGGCGGCCTTCGCCACCGCGGCCCGCAGCACGGAACCGATCTGGCATCGAATCCCGCCCGCCGCATACAGTTTCGGCGGCGGGAAGAACGCGGTGAACGTCCTGCTCGTCGACATCCGGGCGTGGGACACCCTCGGTGAGATCTCGGTGCTGGTGGTCGCGGCGACCGGCGTCGCCTCGCTGATGTTCCGCAGCCGCCGGTTCGGCACCCTGCCGCGTGTCTCCGACGCCCCCGGCTACACCCCCGATCCGGATCGGGCCTACTGGTTGCGGGCCAGTCCACTGGTCGCCCCGCGGCACCGGTCGATGGTGATGGCGATGACCACCCGGATGCTGTTCCCCACCATCATGGTGCTGTCGGCGTATTTCTTCTTCGCCGGGCACAACGCGCCGGGCGGCGGCTTCGCCGGCGGTCTCACCGCCGGATTGGCCCTGGTCCTGCGCTATCTGGCCGGTGGCCGCTACGAACTGGCCGAGGCGCTGCCGGTCGACGCGGGACATGTGCTGGGCGCCGGGCTGGTGCTGTCGGCGGGCACCGCGACCGGATCGCTGCTGCTGGGCGCGCCGCCGCTGTCCTCGGCCATCGTCGAGGTCACCCTGCCGGTGCTCGGGCACGTCAAATTCGTCACGGCGATGCTGTTCGACCTGGGCGTGTACCTGATCGTGGTGGGTCTGGTCCTGGACGTGCTGCGCAGTCTCGGCGCTCGCCTCGATATCGAATTCCTGGACGGCACAACGTCTTCGACGAAGGGAGGGATGCGATGAGCGCGAACATCACCATGCTGGCCCTGATCGGGATCATGGTCGCCTGCGGGGTGTACCTGGTGCTCGAACGCGCGGTGTCGAAGATGCTGCTGGGGCTGATCCTGTTCGGCAATGCGGTGAACCTGCTGATCCTCACCATGAGCGGCCCGGACGGACGGCCGCCGATACTCGGCGAGTCGGACCGGCGACATCACGATCCGGCCGATCCGCTCGCGCAGGCGATGATTCTCACCTCGATCGTCATCACCATGGGTTTGGCGGCATTCGTTCTCGCCCTGGCCTATCGGGCCTTCGCGCTGACCACCACGGAACAGGTCGAGGACGACCCCGAGGACGTGAAGGTCGCCGCGCAACGCGGGGGCGAGGATCCCGAACGATGAGCCTGTCCCCCGGTCTGCTCCCCGCCCTCTGCCCGCTGCCGGTGCTGATTCCGCTGCTCACCGCGGCCGCGACCCTGATCGTGGGTCGCAAAGCACGCGTACAGCAGGCGATTTCGGTCGCGGCGCTGACGGTGGTGGTCGCGATCTCCGGGGTGCTGCTGTATCTGGCCGACCGTGACGGCATGGGTGCGGTGCAGGTCGGCCGCTGGGAGACGCCGATCGGTATCACGCTGGTGGTCGACCGACTCTCGGCGGGCATGCTGCTGGTGTCGTCGATCGTGCTGCTCGCGGTGTTGGTCTTCGCGGTCGGGCAGGGTATCAGCGACGGCACCGAACGCCAGCCCACCTCGATCTTCCAGCCGACGTATCTGATTCTGAGCGCGGGTGTTTCGCTCGCCTTCCTGGCCGGTGACCTGTTCAATCTGTTCGTCGGGTTCGAGGTGCTGCTGGCCGCGTCCTTCGTCCTGCTGACGCTGGGCGCGAGCGCCGACCGGGTCCGGGCCGGGGTGTCGTATGTGATGGTGTCGATGGTGTCGTCGCTGATCTTCCTCACCGGCATCGCACTGGCGTACGCGGCGACGGGCACCCTGAATCTGGCCGATATGTCGGTGCGAATGGGCACGGTGCCGCTGGGTGTGCGCAGCGCGATCTGCGCGGTGCTGCTGGTGGCGTTCGGCATCAAGGCCGCGGTGTTCCCGCTGTCGAACTGGCTGCCGGATTCGTATCCGACCGCGCCCGCACCCGTGACGGCGGTCTTCGCGGGTTTGCTGACGAAAGTCGGTGTCTACGCCATCATCCGGGTGCATGCCCTGCTGCTGCCGGCTGGCACCTTCGACAACGTGCTGCTGGTGTGCGGTCTGCTCACCATGGTGATCGGCATCCTGGGCGCGATCGCGCAGAGCGACATCAAACGTCTGCTGTCGTTCACCCTGGTCAGCCATATCGGTTATCTGATGTTCGGGGTGGGGCTGAACTCCGTCGGCGGCACCACCGGCACGGTCTTCTATGTGGTGCACCACATTCTGGTCCAGACCACGCTGTTCCTGGTGGTGGGCCTGATCGAGCGGCAGGCCGGATCGGCGTCGCTGAGCCGGTTGGGCGGATTGCTGGCGGCGAGTCCGGCGCTGGCCCTGCTGTTCGGCATCCCGGCGCTCAATCTCGGTGGTATTCCGCCCTTTTCCGGATATATCGGCAAGGTGCGGCTGTTGCAGGCGGGTGCCGCCGACGGGAGCGTGCTGGCCTGGATGCTGATCGCCGGCGCGGTGACGACCAGCCTGCTCACGCTGTACGTCATGGCGCGGGTGTGGAGTAAAGCGTTCTGGCGCCCGCGCGTCCAGGCCCCGGAGGGTGAACTGGCCGATGCCGCCCCCTCGGCGCTGATCGACGAATCCACCGATGTGCTGTTCGACGACCGCGTCGACCCCGGCCGCATGCCCCGGCTGATGGTGGCTCCGACAGCGGCGTTGATCGTGGTCGCGCTCGCACTCACGGTGTTCGCCGGGCCGATCCTGGGCATCTGTCAGCGCGCGGCCGAAGATCTCAACGATCCGCACCGATATCTGGACACCGTGCTCGGCCCGCCGGAGACGTGGCAGTCGGGAGGGAACCGATGACGCGGGAACGACTGGTTCGCATCGGCGTGCTGATCTGGCTGGCCGTCGTCTACACCGCGCTGTGGGGTAATGCCAGCGTGGCCAATCTGCTCGCCGGGCTGGTGGTCGGCATTCTGATCATGGTGCTGCTGCCGCTGCCGCGGGTTCCGGTGAACGGCGGGCTACGGGTGCTGCCGCTGATCGAATTGGTCGTGCTCACCGCCTACTACGCGATCGAATCCAGTTTTCAGATCGCGTGGTTCGCGGTGCGACCCGCCGGTGCGCCGGTGTCGGGCGTGCTGCGGGTGCGGCTCGCGATCGACTCGGATCTGGTGCTGGTGCTGTGCGCCGATGTGCTCAATCTGATCCCCGGCACCATGGTGCTCGAACTGGACCGGGTGGCCGGGGTCGCGTGGGTGCACGTCCTCGATGTCGGCAGCGACGACGCGGTCGAGAAGTTCTACTACATCACCCGCCGGTTGGAAGGCCTGCTGATCAGGGCCTTCGAAGGCAGACCACAGGAGGCAGCGTGAGCGACCATTGCGCAGCGGCTCGCGCTGCCGGCCGGGTGCGGGTGTCCCGCAAATTACAGGAGGCAAATCCATGACCTTCGTCGCGATCGTGGCGGGCATACTCCTGGCTATCGCCGCGGCTTTCACGTCCTTCCGGGTGCTGGCCGGTCCCGGCACCCTGGACCGGGTCGTCGGCATCGATTCGCTGGTCGGCATCGCCGCGGCCGGATTGGCGGTGTGGGCCGCCTACAGCGACGACACCACGGTGGTGCCGGGCATCGTCGCGCTGTCGCTGGTCGGCTTCCTGGGATCGGCCGCGGTCACGCGTTTCCGGGTTCGGGACGACAAATGAGCGGCATGTTCCATACCGCGCTGATCTGGTTGTCGTACGCGACCATCCTGGTCGGGGCGTTCCTCGCCGCCACCGCGGCGATCGCGATCGTGCGCTTCCCCGACACCCTCTCGCGCATGCACGCCGCGACGAAACCTCAAGTCGTCGGCCTGATTCTGATGCTGGTCGGTTCGGCGATCCAGCTGCGCGGCCATCCCAACGTCTGGATGTTGGTGCTCGTCGGCTTGTTCACACTCGTCACCGCACCGGCCATCGCCCACCTGGTCGGCCGGACGGCCTATCGGGAGCAGCGCCACCGCGACGGACTGCTGCTGATCAACGAGATGGGCGACGAGGACCTTCCCGACGACTGAAAGCCCTACGCCGCGACCGGTTCCGCCACGTCCGCGACCGTGCGCGCGAACCAGGTGCGATAGAACGCCGATACGAATCCGGCGAACAGGCCGAGCGCGATGATCCCGGCGGGCAGCGGATAGTCGGCCATCCACACCGCCAGATACCGATAGGCGAGCAGCAAGCCGGCCAGCAGGGTGAATCCGGCGGCGACCAGCAGTGCGCGCGCTCGATCCCAGCCGCGCTCGGGGGCGCGCAACACCGATTCCACGGTCAGGGCGAGCACCGCACCCGCCAGCAGGTCGGCGCCGTAGTGGTAGCCGAACCCCAGAGTGGCCGACACCGTCGCCAGCAGCCAGAACGCTCCGCCCCAGCGCACCCAGCGCGGCGCCGGCGCACCGTCGTTGTCGCGGCGGGTGTGCAGGAAAACCGCGGTCGCCCAGGCGGTGTGCATCGAGGGCATGCAGTTGCGCGGCGTGTACCGGTCGAACGGCATCGGTTTCGGGTGATAGTCGATGGGCGGTACGAGGTGTGGCCAATAGTCGCCGACCTGCAGACCATGTCCGTCCGGTCCGTAGGCGAACATCGGCCCGACCACGGGAAAGATCAGATAGATCACGGGGCCGACCAGTCCCAGCACCAGGAAGGTGCGCACCAGATAGTGCCGGGGCCACACCCCGGTGGGCACGACCTTGCGCAGCTGCCAGACCGCCACCACCATCGCGGCCACCGGCAATTCGATGTAGACCCAGTGCAATACGCCGTAGACCACCGACCCCAGGGCGTCGATCACCCGGCCCATCACCCATGCGGGCTCACCGAAGGCGTGATCGGCCAGCACCAGATAGCGGTCGCGGACGTTCGGGCCGGCCACCACCGTGAAGTGCAGCCATACATCTCCGACCTTGGTGGCGATGATCAGCAGCGATCCCAGCGCCGCCGCGTGCAGGGCATTGCGTTTGGGGGCGCCCTCCCAGCCGAGCCAGGCGATCAGCACCACCGCGGTGAGTGCGATGACCGCACCGTTGCCGATGGTCAGGGGACCGCCGAGCAGCACGCGAATCGACGCGCAGACGGCATCGACGATCACCGCCACGCCGACGGCGGTGAACCGCCATCGCCACGACAATCCGACCAGCGCCAGTGCCAGCCCCGCCCACGGCACGGAGACCGATTTGGGCGTACCGGCGAAATCCTCCCAGAGGCTGTGCAGCGGGCCCTCGAAGTTGTTGCGCACGGCCACGATCTGCAATGCGACCAGCAACGCCGGCACCGCCGTGACCAGCACCCAGACCGCGTGCTGCGACGACCATTTCCGGAACCGTCCACGGCGAGCGTTACCGAAGTCGGAACGCGGATCATCGAGCAGCACCCGATCATCGTAAACAGGCGATGAACGCCGCCCCTCGCACAGCGGAAACGTCGGCGACGGATGTGATCTGCGCCATGGTCGCTCCGCGCTCGCCGCGACAACCTTTCCCTAAGCGATCATTAGGGTCGCGCTGCCAGAGTTCGAGCCATGTTCACTTGGTATGTCGCACTGCTCGCGATCAGCGGAATCGTCATGATCGCCATGGCGTCGGTGAAGCAGGGGCAGAGCAGCGCGTCACGATCCTTCAACGGCATCTTCGGCGGCATCTTCCTCGGCTACGCCTTCTATCTCGCCGTTCTCTTCGACGGCGGCTCGTACCTGATCTTTTTCCACGCGTTCATCGTTCCGGTGACGATGGTGGTGAACTTCTTCCGCAACCGGACGCCCCGCCCGAAGCTCACCGAAACTCAGAAGGCCTGGCGCGAATTCCAGCGCGCCGGACAACACCGATAGTCGGCGCCACCCGGGGCCGTCTCACCGAATCGACTCAGCTGTTCAATTCCTTGACCAGGGCGTCCACCACCGCGACCAGATCGCCCTGCGCGGCCGCCGCCACTCGCCGCTGGCGTTGATACGACGCCCCGCGGTCGACGATATCGGGCACCCGCGCCAGTTCGTTCTCGCACTGCAACAGTTTCGCGGTGGGCTGCAATCGATCCAGCAGATCCATCAGATCGTCGGTGACCAGCCGCTCGTTGCTGTCGGAGTCGGTGATGATGATCGCGTCCAGGCCGTAACGCGCCGCGCGCCACTTGTTCTCCTGCACGTGCCACGGCGGCAGGGTGGGCATGGTCTCCCCCGCCTCCACCCGGCGATCCAGATCCACGATCAGGCAGTGGATGAGTGCGACGAGTGCGGAAAGTTCGAAGCGGCTGGGGATTCCGTCGCAGACGCGGACCTCGATGGTCCCCCACTTCGGCGCGGGACGGATATCCCAGTGCATGCCGCCGAGCTGTTCGAACACACCGGTTTTCATCTGGTCGTGCACGAAAGACTCGAACTGCGACCAGTTCTCGAACTGGAACGGCAATCCGGCGGTCGGCAACTGCTGGAACATCAGGGCGCGATTGCTCGCGTACCCGGTATCGATGCCGGCCCACATCGGCGAGGACGCCGACAGCGCCAGCAGATGAGGATACGAGAGCAGCAGCGTGTTGAGAATCGGAAAGACCTTCTCCGGGTGCGAGACTCCCACGTGCACGTGCACGCCCCAGATCAGCATCTGGCGGCCCCACCACTGGGTGCGGCTGATCAGTTCGTCGTAATGCTCGGAGCGGGTCAGCTGTTGCGTCGACCACTGGGCGAACGGATGGGTGCCCGCGCAGAACAGGTCCACACCGACCCGGTCGGCGGCCGCGCGCACGGTGTCCATCGTGGCGTGCATCTCATCGACCACCTCGCCGACGGTGTCGTGGACACCGCTGACGAGTTCGACCGTGTTCTTCAGCAGTTCCTTGGTGACATGCGGCGGGCCGTTGGGCGCCCGCAGATCACCGACCTGATCGAAGACCGCGGCGGCCGTATTGGAGAGATTGCGCGTCTGCTTGTCGACGAGCGCGATCTCCCATTCGACGCCCAGCGTCGGGCGGGGCGAGCCGTTCCAGGGAACCGTTCGAGAGCCAGCCCCACCCATGACGAATCCGCTCTTACCCGATGACGCCGCAGGCGACCCGGCCGCCCGCGTCGCCGGTTGCCAGAGTCTCGGCATCGGGCCCGGGCGCGCCACCGTTGGCCTGCTGGTAGCGGTTCGGGATGTTGCCGAAGTTGTCGGCGCCGGCGTGGATCATCAGCGCCTTGCCCTTGATCTGGTCCAGCGTCACGGAGTCGGTGGTGGTCACCAGCTTCGCGGTGCCGTCCTTGCCGACCTCGAGCGAGGTCAGATCGCCGCTGGACGGATGGGCGTTCGATTCGCCCACCTGGAGGTGGCCACCGGCGGAGAGGAAGTTGCCCGGCGCGCCGCCGGCCGGGGCGGTGGAGTTCGGCTCACACTTGCCGTTCTGGTGGATGTGCAGGCCGTGGAAGCCCGGCTGCAGGCCGTGCGCGTCGACGGTGATCTGCAGCTTGTCGCCGGACTTGGCGATGGTGGCGGTGCCGACCTGCGCGCCGGAGGGGTCCTTCAACTGCACCGAGACCGAATCGCCGGAGGGCGCGTTCTGCGCGGCGGTGGTGCCGGAGTTCTCCGCCGGGCCGGCGGTACCGGTCCACACCGCGGGGGTGGTCCCCTTGACGTCGCTCGACTCCTGGCTGTTGCTGCATGCGACCAGGCCGAAAGCCGCGATCGCCAGCATCGGTGTCACAGTCCGCCAGGAGGGGCGACGGGTTGCGGAGGGGGCCATCGGAGAACTCCTTTACGAGTACCGAGTTTACGAGTAGTGCTGGTTGAACAGATTCCTTACCGGACAAGATGATGCCAGAGGCGTTATGCACCGCACTGGTGGGGCTCGGTTGGGTTCTAGTTACCGGTGACGATGACGATCACGCCCGGCGGCGAGTCCGCGATTCCGGCGAAACGCGGCTCGGCCGATACTCCCAGTTCGTTCGCGATCGCCTGGGCGGTCTCCCGTTCGTGCGGGGAATTTCCGTAGTAGACAGTTGTTTTCGCGATCACACCGCCGGGGTAGTTGCCGGTCTCGGTGACGTCGAAGCCCGCCGCGGTGAGCTGGCTCCCGGTCTTGGAGGCCAGGCCGGCGACGGTGCTGTTGTTCAGCACCCGGACCGGGACCGTCTTGTCCACACCGGCCGCGGTGCTGGTCGGCGCCGCGGTGGTCGTGGTGAGCGTGGTCGCCGGCGCCGCGGTGGAGGTGGCCGCCGTCGTCGAGGGGGCCGTGGCGGCGGCCCGGGTGGTGGTGACCGGGGCGGTCGTGGTCTCGGTATCCGACGAGGTCTCCGCGGCAGCGGAATCGGAAGTCGAGTTCGACAGCGCCATCGCGCCGAGGCCCGCGAAGACGATGGCCAGCGCGATCAGCACCATCGCGAGTGCTCGCAGCGGCGGTCCACCGGAGGGCGGATTCGGGTTGCTCACGGTGTCGACCCTAGTCGCAGGGATGAGCGGGCGCGTGCATCGGACATCGGCCGATCAGACCTGGAAGCCCAGCCGCCGCGCCGCCCGCGATTTCTGCCGGCTGGCCCGCAACCGGCGCAGCCGTTTCACCAGCATCGGATCGGCGGCCAGCGCCTCGGGCTTGTCGACGACGGCGTTCAAGACCTGGTAGTAGCGGGTGGCGGACATGGCGAACAGCTCCCGGATGGCTTCTTCCTTGGCGCCGGCGTACTTCCACCACTTGCGCTCGAAATCGAGGATGTCGAGTTCGCGGCGGGTGAGACCGTCTACCGCGGCCCCCTCGGAGGCGCCCTCGACCACCGCGCCGGAGGCGCCCTCGACCGCCGCGCCGGAGGCGCCCTCGACCACTGCCACGATCTCTTCGCTCGCGGAGCTGTCCTCGCTTGCGGATAGATTCCGGGCCGCTGCGCTGTCCATATTGCTCCCTCGCCGAATCAACAACGGACGACAGTCGTCGTCATTCAACCACGCGGCACACCCCTTCACCGAGGCGTCGTACGGCGTGTCGGGCCGTACACGCGGCGCCGCGTAAAGTGTGCCACCATGGCGATTCTCCCGATCCGCATCGTCGGCGATCCGGTTCTGCACAACCCGACCCGGCAGGTGTCGCAGTCGCCGGCCGAACTCGCCGGCCTGATCGCGGACATGTACGAAACCCTCGACGCCGCCAACGGAGTCGGGCTGGCCGCCAATCAGGTCGGTGAATCGCTGCGGCTGTTCGTCTACGACTGCCCGGACGTGCAGCCCGACGGCTCGGTACGGCGGCGGCGCGGCGCGGTGATCAATCCGGTGCTGGAGACCTCCGAGATCCCCGAGACCATGCCCGATCCCGACGACGACGAGGAAGGCTGCCTCTCGGTTCCGGGTGAGCAGTTCCCCACCGGCCGCGCGGACTGGGCGCGGGTCACCGGCACCGACGAACACGGCGAGCCGGTCACGATCGAGGGCAAGGGTTTCTTCGCCCGCATGCTCCAGCACGAGGTCGGTCACCTCGACGGATTCCTCTATGTGGACGTGCTGATCGGCCGCAATGCCCGCGCCGCGAAGAAGGCGATCAAGCGCAACGGCTGGGGCACACCGGGTTTGAGCTGGGTGCCGGGCGAGGTGCCGGATCCGTTCGGGCATGACGACTGACCGTCCCGATATCCCGCTCGGGCGCCGTGTGGTGGTGCGGTACCGCCTGCCCGAGGGGGATCCACAGCAGTTCACGGATGTGATCGGCGAGCTGGTCGCACCGGATCCGGTGCAGGTCCGCACCGCCGACGGCACCACCGTGACGATCGCCCCCGATCGGGTGGTGGCGATGAAAGCCCTGGGGCCCCGCCCGATCCGGATCGGTGAGATCCGCGCGCTGGAAGCGGCCGCGATCGACGGCTGGCCCGGGCTCGAGCGGGCCTGGTTCGACGGCTGGCTGTGCAGCACCGGCAACGGATACACCCATCGCGCGAATTCCGCTGTGCCACTGGGTGAGTCGGGCCGCAACGCCGCGCTCGACATGCGCACGCTGCATCGCATCGGCGAGTGGTACACCGAACACGGTCTGCCGCTGCAACTTCGGCTTCCCGATCGCCTGGCGCCGGTGCCGCCGGGCTGGCGCACTTGGGGCGAGACGATGGTGCTCGGCATCGACATCGCCACTTTCGTCCTGCCGCAGGGTCCGTCGATGGTCCGCATCGACGATCGTCCGCACCCGGCATGGCTGGAATTGCACCGGCACCGCGGGGAGGACACCGTCGACGTGGCCGCGCCGCTGCCCGACACCGACGTGCTGACCGCGGTCCGCGACGGTGAACTCGGTTTCGCCGCGTTGGGCCTGCCGACTCCGCTGGCGATCGGCCGCGGCGCCCTCACCACCGCCCCCGACGGCCGCCGCTGGATCGGCCTGAGCTGTCTCGCGGTCGCCGCACCCCACCGCCGCCACGGCCTGGGCACCCTCGTCTGCGCCGAACTGATCAATTGGGGTTACAAACGCGGCGCCACCCACGCCTACGTCCAGGTGGAGGCGGACAACGCCGCCGCCCTCGCGATGTACCGGGAGATGGGCTTCGTCGACCACCACACCTACCGCTACGCCGCCCCGGACCCCGACGCCGGCCGCCACCGCCGGGAGTGAACCCGCCGACTAATCTCGTCTCATGCGGTTGGCCACCTGGAATGTGAATTCGATTCGATCTCGCGTGGATCGGGTCGTGTCGTGGCTGGACCGCGCCGATATCGATGTGCTGGCCATCCAGGAAACCAAATGCCGCGACGACCAGTTCCCGGCCGAGCGGTTCGAAGAGGCCGGCTACGAGATCGTGCACACCGGATTCAGCCAGTGGAACGGGGTGGCGATCGCCTCCCGGGTGGGCATCGACGAGGTCGAGGTCACCTTCCCCGGCCAGCCCGGATTCGACAAGGACGCCGAGGCCTCGCTGCTGAGCGCCCCGGTGGTGGAGGCGCGGGCGATCGGCGCCACCTGCGGCGGCGTGCGGGTGTGGAGTCTGTACGTACCCAACGGACGTACCCTGACCGATCCGCACTACACCTACAAGCTGGAATGGCTTGCGGCCCTGCGTGATTCCGGAGCGGCCTGGTTGCGGTCCGATCCGTCGGCGCAGATCGCGCTGTGCGGCGACTGGAATATCGCCCCCACCGACGACGACGTATGGTCGCCGGAGTTCTTCGCGCACAAGACGCACACCTCGGCACCGGAGCGGGCCGCGTTCGAGGCCGTCGTGGCGGCGGGATTCACCGATGTGATGCGCCCGTTCGCCCCCGGCCCGGGTGTCTACACCTACTGGGACTACACCCAGCTGCGCTTTCCGCGTAAGGAGGGTATGCGCATCGATTTCGTCCTCGCCTCACCCGCGCTGTGCGCCCGCGCCGTCGATGCCGGGGTCGATCGCGAGGAACGAAAAGGTAAGGGCGCCAGCGATCATGCGCCCGTGGTGGTCGAATTCTCGGAGTCGCCGGCGCTTCCGGAGCAGGGCGGGCCGGAGGTCAGCTCTGCCGGGTCTTGATGGCGTCGTGGGAGATGTAGACGTCGTAGCTGCCGGGCATCGCGATCACCGCGTTGCCGTATGCCGAGCGGATGAACGGTTCGGTGTACCAGCTGTGATCGCGCATATCGGTGAAGAAGTCACCGTCGCCGCCGTTGAGCATGGTCTGGTGCTGGCTCACCGCGGCACCGTCGAGCCGCTGGCCGTAGAGCCGGGTCACCTTGTAGCCGGAATGGAAACCGAGTGCGTTGACCCACGGCTCCAATTCCACGATATCGGCCTGTAGCACCCACAGATCGCCCTCGATCCGGTAGGTCCGACGGGTCTCGTCGTGATGTCCGTCGCCGTAGAGGGTGAGCTCCACATCGAGGGTATGGTCGCTGCCCGCAACGCTTTTCGCGACGACGTGCGCGGCCTTCACCTCTCCGGTCAGGCCGAGGTAGGTCTGCAGCAGTGTCACCGCCCACAGCAGGACGACCGCCACCAGCAGCACCACCAGCCCGCTCGCGCCGCGCCCGATATGCCTGCGCCAGCCCGCTTTCCGGGCGCGGAGGACGGCCGTGACCAGCAGCGCGATCGCGACGACGAAGAGCATCGCCAGCAATGCCTGGATCCAGCCGAAGGCCATCGGGAACACCATGCCGACAGTTGTACCCGCATTCGGGTACCGCACGCGGGCGAGTCGGACACGAATACGCCACGGCCGGCCGGGATTTCCCGGCCGGCCGTGTGCGCGATGGGGGTGGCGAACTCAGCGCTACGGTCGCCTCCGGCTCAGAAGGCGCCCTCCTCCAGCGCCATGATGTCGGTGTCGAGGTTCTCCACGACGGCCCGCACACCACTCAGCAGCGGCAGCTGGTTCTTGGCGAACCACGATGCGACACCGACCTTTCCGGTGTAGAACAGCCGATCCTTCTCCGAGGGCTGTCCGGCCAGCGCGGCCTGCGCGACCTGCGCCTGCGCCAGGAGCCGCCAGCCGATGACGAGATCACCCACGGCATGCAGGAAACGCACCGAACCGAGTCCGACCTTGTAGATCTCCTCCGGCGTCTGCGCCGCGGCCACCAGATAGCCGGTGAGCGCGGTCGCCATCGCCTGCACATCCGCGAGGGCGGCGCCCAGCAGGGTCTTCTCCGCCTTCAAGGTGTCGGGCTCGCTCTCGACGAACTGCTGCACCAGTCCGGCCACGTGTGCCAGGGCCACGCCCTTGTCGCGAACGATCTTGCGGAAGAAGAAGTCCTGCGCCTGGATCGCGGTCGTGCCCTCGTACAGCGAGTCGATCTTCACGTCGCGGATGTACTGCTCGATCGGGTAGTCCTGCAGGTATCCCGATCCACCGAAGGTCTGCAGCGACTCGGTGAGGGTTTCGTACGCGCGTTCCGAGCCCACACCCTTGACGATCGGCAGCAGCAGGTCGTTGACCCGCGCCGCGGTATCGGGGTCGGCGCCGAAGTTCGCCTGTGCCACATCGTCGTTCTGATAGGCCGCGCAGTACAGGTACAGCGCCCGCAGACCCTCCGCATAGGACTTCTGCAGCGCCAGGCTGCGCCGGACGTCCGGGTGGTGGGTGATGGTGACGCGCGGGGCGGTCTTGTCGGCCATCTGGGTCAGGTCGGCGCCCTGGACACGGGACTTCGCGTACTCCAGCGCGTTCAGGTAGCCGGTGGACAGCGTTCCCGCCGACAGCACGCCGACCATCATGCGCGCGTTCTCGATGACCTTGAACATCTGGGCGATGCCGTTGTGCACGTCGCCGACCAGATAACCGATCGCGGGCTTGTCGCCACCGTAGGTCAGCTCACAGGTGGGCGAGGACTTGATGCCCATCTTGTGTTCGAGATTGGTCACCAGCACGCCGTTGCGCTCGCCCAATTCCATTGTCTGCGAATCGAACAGATACTTCGGCACCACGAACAGCGACAGGCCCTTGGTCCCCGGGCCGGCGCCCTCGGGCCGCGCCAGGGTGAGGTGGAAGATGTTGTCGGCGGTATCGCCGACGTCGCCGCCGGAGATGAAGCGCTTCACGCCTTCGATGTGCCAGGTGCCGTCGGGCTGCTGGACGGCCTTGGTGCGGCCCATGCCGACATCCGATCCGGCATCCGGTTCGGTGAGGACCATCGTTCCGCCCCAGCGGTTTTCCCAGGCGTGCTCGGCCCACCGCCGCTGTTCCTCGGTGCCCTCGCGGTACAGCACCTGGTGCATGAGCGGGCCCATATTGAAGAAGCTGGCCGAATTGTTCGCCGCGACGATCATTTCCTGGATGGCCCAGATCAGCGGCGACGGGGCTTCGACACCGCCCATGTCCTCGGGCATACCCAGCCCGGACCAGCCGGCCTCGTTGACCGCCGCGACCGTCTTGCGCAGGGGGTCCGGCACGGTGACCTCGTGCCTGGCGGCGTCGAACGAGATCGGATTGCGGTCGGCGTCGACGAACGATTCGGCTACCGGTCCCTCCGCCAACCGCTGCACCTCGGTGAGCATTCCGCGCGCGGTTTCGGTATCCAGATCGCCGTACGCGCCGGCTTCCAGCAACGCACCGATCCCCAGCACCTCGAACAAGTTGAACTCGATATCCCGAAGGTTCGCCTTGTAGTGCGACACGCTCAGGGCCTCCTCGCCATCGTGGGATGTTCTCCGTCGGAGGTTGCCGTACCCGGGTTCACTTACGCAACCGTAACCGGCCGAGACTAGAGAATTCGGGGTAACTTATGCGGACGGAACAGTCCATCCGCGATTCACTTTCCTCAATCGCGCGCCACCTCGCGGCAATTTGCTCGGAATGTGCTCGCATTCGATATCCGCGCTCGGCCGAGCCCCGCCCGTCCGCCCGCCCTCCGCCGGCGCGACGCGACCGCCATAACCGGCCTCTACCACTGCTATCTTGTTCGCCATGGCTTCGGAATCCGCGGTGCGACCGCGTCAACGGGCCCAGCATCTCGGCCCCGAACGCCGACGCCCGCAGGTTCTGGATGCGGCGCTGCGCATCGCGGCGGACGAGGGGATCGCGGCCGTCACCATCGCCGCCGTGGCCGAACGCCTCACCGTGACCCGGCCGGTGGTCTACGCCTGCTTCGCCGACCGCGTCGAACTCATCAACGCCCTCATCCAGCGTGAGGAGGGGCTGCTGCTGGCCGGCATCATGGACGCCCTGCCACCGCGCCGGGTCGAGGCCGACGAAGAGGTCTTCGTCGAAGGCTTCCGCGCCCTGCTGGAGACGGTCTCCAAACGCCCCGACACCTGGAAACTGCTGCACGGCAACCCCGATCCGGCGGTGGCGAGTTCGTTCGGACGCGGGCGCAGCTTCGCGGTCGAGCGCTGCACCCGCCGGCTGCGGCCCACCCTGGAGGCCTGGGGAACGGTCGACGCGGAACGCAAACTGCCCGCACTGGTCGAGTTGTGGGTCTCGGCCGGTGAGGGCGCGGTCCGCACGCTGGTGACCGAGGGCGACAAGTGGACCCCGCAGGATCTGGGCGCCTTCGTCGGCGCCGCGGTCTACCGGGCGCTGCGCTCGGCCTGAGCGCTGTCGCGAAACCGCCCCTCGACTGGTATTTCTGCCGATCAAAGTTCGCACTCTCCGGCAATTGTGCTAGCTAAAATGGAAATCGGCGTCCATTCGACCAGCGACCCGGCGGGAGAGCGGTATGGCGTTCTATCGGCAACTGGGTTCCCTACCGCCGAAGCGGCACACCCAGCATCGTGACGAACGGGGGCGGCTGCTCTACGAGGAGCTGATGGGCGAGGAAGGCTTCTCCGGCGATTCGTCGCTGCTGTATCACCGTGGCCTGCCACCGGCGATCATCGATTCCTCGGCCTGGCGGCCGCCGAATTCCCGGACCGTGCCGAACCATCCGCTGCGGCACCGGCACCTGCGGTTGCACGAACTGTTCCCCGAGTCCGTGCTCGCGCAGACCGACGTCGTGACCGGCCGCCGCCTGATCCTCGGCAACGACGACGTGCGCATCTCCTATGTGGCGGCGCTGCGCGAATCCCCGTTGTACCGCAACGCGATCGGTGACGAGCTCGTCTACGTCGAGTCCGGATCGGGCGTGGTGGATACCGTCTTCGGGCGGCTGCCGGTGCGCACCGGCGATCATGTGCTGCTGCCGCGCGCGACCACGCATCGCTGGCGGCCGGACGGCCCGGAACCGCTGCGCGGCTATATCGTCGAGGCGACCGGGCATATCACCGCACCCAAGCGGTATCTGTCGGCATTCGGCCAGTTCCTGGAGAATTCGCCGTATTGCGAGCGGGATCTGCACGGTCCGGCCGAGCCGCTGCAGGAGTCCGGCACCGAGGTCGAGGTCCTGGTGAAACATCGGCCCGGCGCCGAAATACTCGGCACCCGAATGGTTTACGCCGATCATCCGTTCGACGTGGTGGGCTGGGACGGCTGCCTGTACCCGTATCGGTTCAATATCGGCGATTTCGAGCCGATCACCGGCCGCATTCATCAGCCGCCCCCGGTGCATCAGGCCTTCGCGGGTACGAACTTCGTGATCTGCGACTTCGTACCGCGCAAGGTCGACTATCACCCGCTGTCGATTCCGGTGCCCTACTACCACTCCAACGTCGACTCCGACGAGATCCTGTTCTATTGCGGCGGAAACTACGAGGCTCGGCGCGGTTCCGGCATCGGGCCGGGGTCGGTCTCGGTGCATCCGGGCGGATATGCGCACGGCCCGCAGCCGGGCGCCTACGAACGCAGTATCGGCGTGGAGTATTTCGACGAACTGGCGGTGATGGTCGACACCTTCCGCCCGCTGGGCCTCGGTGAGGGCGCGCTGGCCTGCGAGGATCCGGACTATGCGTGGACCTGGTCGGGGCGCGGGCCGAGTTCGGGGCGGGCGTGACCGCGACGGTGCGGCTGAACGTCGCCGACGACGACCCGTTCGGGCCGGACAACCTGCCCTACGGGGTGTTCGCACCGCCCGGCGGTCCGTTCCGCGCCGGCGTCCGGTTCGGCGCGCAGGTGCTGGATATCGCCGCGCTGCTGGATGATTCGATCTTCGCGCGTCCGACTCTGAACGGCTTCCTCGCGCAGGGCCCGGCCCGCTGGCACAGCGTGCGCGAACGATTACGGGACGCCGTGCGCGCTCCGCTGCCCGCGGCCGCGATCCATCCACTGGAGTCGGTGCGGCTGTCCCTGCCGATATCCGTCGGCGACTACGTGGACTTCTACGCCAGTATCGACCACGCCACCCGGCTGGGCGGCTTCCTGCGGCCGAACGGCGAACCGCTGCTTCCGAATTGGCGTCATCTGCCGGTCGGCTATCACGGGCGGGCGGGCAGCGTGGTGGTCTCGGGCACGCCGGTGCGACGCCCGTGCGGGCAGCGCCGGACCGCCTCGGGCGCACCGGAATTCGCGCCCTCCACGCGGCTGGACATCGAGGCGGAACTCGGCTTCGTCGTCGGCGTCGGTTCCGAGATCGGCACCTCGATCGCGGTGGACGACTTCGCCGGCCACGTCTTCGGCGTGGCGCTGGTCAACGACTGGTCGGCCCGCGACATCCAGGCGTGGGAGGGACAGCCGCTCGGCCCGTTTCTCGGCAAATCGTTCGCCACCTCGCTGGCGGCGTGGATCACTCCGCTCGCCGCGCTGGAATCCGCCCGGATCGCGGTGCCGGAACAAAGACCCGAACCGCTTTCCTATCTACGAGGACACCAGGATTGGGGCTTCGACATCGACGTGCGGGTGTACTGGAACGGCGTCCCGGTCAGCGCGCCACCCTATCGCGCGATGTACTGGTCGGCGGCGCAGATGCTGGCCCATCTGACCGTCAACGGCGCCGGCACCCGGCCCGGCGATCTGTTCGCCTCCGGCACGATCTCGGGACCCCGGCAGGACCAGAGCGGATCGTTCATCGAACTCTCCGGCAACGGCGCCCACCCGGTCGACGTCGGCGGCTGCGAGCGGACCTTCCTTGCCGACGGGGATACGGTCCTGCTCACCGCGACGGCCCCTGGCCCCGGCGGGGCGCGTATCGCGTTAGGCGAGGTCGGCGGCCGCATTTTTCCCGCGAACCAGTGATCGTAGAATGTGATCTACAACACAAGACGTGCGATCTCATCCAGCCAGGTCAAGCCAACGGCAGCGCGGCCCACCAGGAGCAGTTATGCACGAATTCAGCCTGCCGGCTCTCTACGACGTGCCGGCCGAGGCCTCTCTCGGAGACCTCGTGTACCGCAATGCCGAACTCCATCCCGACCTCGGGGTGATCGGCCTGAAACGCGACGGCCGGTGGCACGACATGACCGCCGCGCAATTCCTCGCCGAGGTGCGAGCGACCGCCCGAGGACTGATCGCCGAAGGTGTCGGCCTCGGCGATCGCGTAGCGATCATGTCCAGCACCCGCTACGAGTGGACACTGTTCGATTTCGCGGTCTGGTGCGCGGGCGCGGTCAGCGTTCCGATCTATCCGACATCCTCCGCGGAACAGGTGCAGTGGATCCTCTCCGATTCAGGCGCCGTCGCTGTGGTCACCGAAACGAACGCGCATACGGCGGTCGTGAACAAGGTCCACGAACAGGTGCCCGATCTCGCCCACATCTGGGAGATCGAGGCGGGCGCGGTCGACGTTCTCACTCGAGCCGGGACCGAGATCGACGACGCCGAACCGGACCGGCGCCGGTCCGCTGTCGGCCCGGATTCACTCGCCACCATCGTCTACACCTCCGGCACCACGGGCCGGCCGAAGGGCTGCGGGCTGACCCATGGCAATCTGCTCGCCGAACTGGGCAACACGACCGCTCGGCTGCCGCAGCTGTTCCGCACCGGCGAGTCGTCGATCCTGTTGTTCCTGCCGCTGGCTCACGTGCTCGGCCGGATCGCGGAGATCGCCGCCACACTCGTTCCCATCAAGATCGGCTACGTGGCCGATGTCAAGGACGTCACCGCCGAACTGGGCACTTTCCGGCCGACGCTGATCCTCGGCGTGCCCAGAGTCTTCGAAAAGGTCTACAACGGTGCTCGCAGCCAGGCCCAATTGACCCACCGCGGCAGGATTTTCGAAGTCGCCGCCGCGACGGCGATCTCCTACAGCCGCGCCCTCGACCGGGGCCACGTCCCGTGGCATCTGCGCGTGCGACACGCGCTGTTCGACCGCCTGCTCTACAGCAAGTTGCGTGCCGCCCTCGGGGGCCGGGCCACGCACGCCCTGTCCGGCGGGGCTCCGCTCGGCGCACGGCTGGGGCACTTCTTCCGCGGAGTCGGCTTCACGGTGCTGGAGGGCTACGGCCTGACCGAAACCTCCGGAGCCATCACCTTCAACCCGGACGACCAGCCCAAGATCGGAACCGTCGGCCAGCCGGCGCCGGGCTGCGCGGTGCGCATCGACGACGACGGAGAGATCCTGCTCCGCGGACCCAGCGTGTTCACCGGTTACTGGCACAATCCCGCCGCCACCGAGGCCACCTTCCGCGACGGCTGGTTCGCCACCGGCGATGTCGGCTCGCTCGATGCGGAGGGCTACCTCACGATCACCGGCCGTAAGAAGGAGCTCATCGTGACCGCGGGGGGCAAGAACGTCGCGCCCGCGGTGCTCGAGGATCGCATCCGATCCCACGCCATCATCGGCGAGGCCATGGTCGTGGGCGACGGCAAGCCGTTCGTCAGTTGTCTGGTGACCATCGACACCGAGCACCTCCCGACCTGGAAGCAGTTGCACGGCAAGCCCGCCGAAGCCACACTCGCCGATCTCTACTCCGACCCCGACCTGCTGAGCTCTGTCCAGGAGGCGATCGACGAAGGAAACCGGGCCGTCTCGCAGGCCGAATCGGTCCGCAAGTTCCGGCTCCTGCGGATCGAATTCAGCGAGGCCAACGGCTACATCACGCCGTCGCTGAAGCTCAAACGCAACCTGGTCCTCCGCGATTTCGCCGACGAGATCGAAGAGCTGTACAAGTCCTAGTACAAGACCCGGCCGAGTGACGCGCCCCACCGTCGCGCGGTACCCTCGGCCGGGTACCACATCGTGCCAACGGGGGCTCGCACCAGCGGGCTGAGAGGACGGCTAGCCCATTCGGGCGGTTCAGGGCCGTCGACCGTACGAACCTGACCGGGTAATGCCGGCGTAGGGAGGATTGAGCTCACATGTCGTCGAACCATGTCACCACCGGCCCCATTGCGGGCAGCGCAAAGCACTACGAGGAAATCGACGCCGACGGGACGACGTTGCGCATCCCGGTCCGCCGGATCAACCTGACCAACGGCGAACACTTCGACGTCTACGACACCTCCGGCCCGTACACCGACGATTCGGCGACGATCGACCTGGAGGCCGGACTGCCGAAGCTCCGCGCCGGCTGGACCACGCCGGACGTGCCGGGCCCTCGTACGCAGCTGGCCTGGGCCAGAGCCGGGGCGATCACCGCCGAGATGCGCTATATCGCTGCGCGCGAAGGTGTTTCGCCGGAACTGGTTCGCGACGAGGTGGCCGCCGGCCGCGCCGTGATCCCCGCCAACCACAACCACCCCGAATGCGAGCCGATGATCATCGGCAAGAAGTTCGCGGTGAAGATCAACGCCAACATCGGCAACTCCGCGGTCACCTCCTCGATCGCCGAAGAGGTGGAGAAGATGGTGTGGGCCACCCGCTGGGGCGCCGACACCATCATGGATCTGTCCACCGGTAAGAACATCCACGAGACCCGCGAGTGGATCCTGCGGAATTCGCCGGTACCGGTCGGCACCGTGCCGATCTATCAGGCGCTGGAGAAGGTGAACGGCGATCCGACCAAGCTGACCTGGGAAATCTATCGCGACACCGTGATCGAGCAGGCCGAGCAGGGCGTGGACTACATGACCGTACATGCCGGGGTACTGCTGCGGTACGTCCCGCTGACCGCCAAGCGCGTCACCGGCATCGTCTCGCGCGGCGGTTCGATCATGGCGGCGTGGTGTCTGGCCCATCACCAGGAATCGTTCCTGTACACGAACTTCGCGGAGCTGTGCGAGATCCTCGCGAAGTACGACATCACCTTCTCCCTCGGCGACGGGTTGCGGCCCGGTTCCATCGCCGACGCCAACGACGAGGCGCAGTTCGCCGAACTGCGCACGCTCGGCGAACTGACCAAGATCGCGAAATCCCATGGCGTGCAGGTGATGATCGAGGGCCCCGGCCACGTCCCGATGCACAAGATCGTGGAGAACGTGCGGCTGGAGGAGGAGCTGTGCGAGGAGGCGCCCTTCTACACCCTGGGCCCGCTCGCCACCGATATCGCACCGGCCTACGACCACATCACCTCGGCGATCGGCGCGGCGATCATCGCGCAGGCCGGCACCGCGATGCTCTGCTACGTCACCCCGAAGGAACATCTGGGGCTGCCCGATCGCGACGATGTGAAGACCGGCGTGATCACCTACAAGATCGCCGCGCATTCGGCCGATCTCGCCAAGGGGCATCCGCGGGCGCAGGAACGCGACGACGCATTGTCCAAGGCGCGCTTCGAATTCCGCTGGCACGACCAGTTCGCGCTGTCGCTGGATCCCGACACCGCGCGGGAGTACCACGACGAAACGCTGCCCGCCGAACCGGCCAAGACCGCGCACTTCTGCTCGATGTGCGGCCCGAAGTTCTGCTCGATGCGGATCTCCGCCGACGTACGCGAGTACGCGGAGAAGCAGGGGCTCACCGACGTGGAGGCGATCGAGGCCGGTATGGCCGAGAAGTCGGCCGAATTCGCCGAGGCCGGTGGCAAGGTCTACCTGCCGGTCGTGTCCTGACAGCGAAAGCTGTTGTGCCGTAACGGTTAGGCCGTTGCGCTGCGCGCGCCGACGCCCGCCCGCCGCCAGGGCGCGCGTCGGCGCCGCAGATGTCCCGGGAGCCGGTCACAAGGCCGCAGCGCCGCCGCTACTTCCGGGGCTGCCAGCGCGCGGCGAAATCGTCGGGTTGCGGTGCGGGGCCCGGGAGTTCGCCGGGAGTGCGCAGACCGTCGAGCAGCAGGGCGAGCATGCGGTGGCGCAGTTGGGTCGTTCGAGCGGGATCGGGGAGGACGATCGCCGCGCAGGCCTCCAGCACCAGGGCGAGGTCGGCGATCGTCACGCCGTCGCGCACGCTGCCGGAAACCCGTGCCCGGCGAAGGATTTCCTCGTTCAGTTCCGCGGAGCGCCGCACCTGAGGCGCGAACGATTCGTCCGGTGTGAATGTGCCGGCCAGTCGCACGGTCAGTGAATGCACATCGGCGTCGACGACCCGGCGCAGGAATTCGGCCAGCACGTCCGCCTCCGCCGGCAACTCCAGCGCGGCCTCGCCCTCGGCGTTGTAGCGGCACAGCCCCTGGTAGCAGAGCGTGCGCAGCAGCGCTTCCTTGCTCGGATAGCGGCGATACAGCGCGCTGATCCCCACCCCGGCCCGTTCGGCGACGGCCGAGATCGGCGCGGTCGCATCGGCGAGGAAGACCGCTCGGGCGGCGTCGAGGATGATCCCGTCGTTGCGCGCGGCCTGCGCCTTGCGGCCGGGAAGCGCCTGGTGAGCTGGGGCGTCGGCTGATTTCGGCATGGATTCAGCGTAGCACTTGAAACGGAATGATCCGTTCTGATACGGTTCTAACAGAACGAAACATTCCGTTCCAGAGGGAGACGATCATGACCATCCGCCCGTTCCGCATCGACATTCCGCAGGACCGCCTCGACGACCTCACCGATCGGCTGCGCCGGGCGCTGTGGCCGGACGAGCTGCCCGGCGTCGGCGACGCCTACGGTGTGCCGGGCGATCGGGTGCGCGCGCTGGCCGAGTACTGGCTGAACGAATTCGATTGGCGGGCAACGGAAGCGCGGTTGAATGCCTATCCGCAGTTCCGCATCGACATCGACGGCGAGGATATTCACTTCCTGCACGTCCGCTCGTCGCGGCCGGACGCTCTGCCGGTGATCCTCACCCACGGCTGGCCCGGTTCGGTGCTGGAGTACGTGGACGTGATCGAGGCCCTCACCGAACCGGAATCGACCGACCATCCGGCCTTTCACGTGGTCGTGCCCTCCCTGCCGGGTTTCGGCTTCTCCGGCCCCACCCGCAGCACCGGCTGGGACACCCAGCGCACGGCCCGCGCCTGGGTGGAGTTGATGGACCGGCTCGGCTACCAGCGCTTCGGCGCGATCGGCAACGACGGCGGATCGATGATCTCCCCGGAGATCGGCCGGCTGGCCGGTGATCGCGTCGTGGGGGTCCACGTGACCCAGTTGTTCTCCTTCCCCTCCGGCGATCCGGCGGAATTCGAGGGACTGTCCGAGGAGGACCTGGGTGCGCTGGCCCACCTGCAGTGGTTCCAGGACAACAAGATGGCGTTCAACATCCTGTGCAGCCAGCAACCGCAGACACTGGCCTATGCGCTCAGCGACTCTCCGCTGGGGCTGTTGGGCTGGAACGCACAGCTTTTCGGCGAAAGCCTCGATCCGGAATTCGTGATCGGCAATATCGCGCTGTACTGGTTGACGGGCACCGCGGCCTCCTCGATCCGCTTCTACTACGAGAACGCCCACGCCACCGCGCATCCCGCCGAGCCGACCACCACCCCGACCGCGCTGGCCATGTTCGCCGGCGATTTCCGGTCGATCCGCCGATTCGCCGAGCGCGACCACAAGAACATCGTGAGCTGGAATTCCTACGATTCGGGCTCGGTGATCGGCGGCCCCAACGACGCGGCCGGACATTACGCCGCGCACGAGGCGCCGGAGGTGCTGGTCGGCGATATCCGGCAGTTCTTCGCGCAGGTGCGGTGAGCCCGCGCCACGACCCCGCGACCGCCGCGTCGTAGGGTCGTGGCGTGAAACTGCTGCCGTTACCGGAGCCGGGCGCTACGCCGGTCCGGGTCCTGACGATCGCCGGAACCGACTCCGGAGGCGGGGCCGGAATTCAAGCCGATTCGCGGACCATGGCGCTGCTGGGGGTGCACGCCTGCGTGGCGGTGGCCGCGGTGACAGTGCAGAACTCGGTGGGTGTCAGCGGATTTCACGAGATTCCGCCGCAGACCGTCGCCGATCAGGTGCGGGCGGTGACGGGCGATATCGGGGTCGCGGCGGCCAAGACCGGGATGCTGGCCTCGACCGCCATCATCGAGGCGGTGGCGCAGGTCTGCGACGAGGTGGGGATCGGACGCGACGGCACGGTACCGCTGGTGGTCGACCCGGTGGCTGCCTCCATGCACGGCGACCCGCTGCTGCACGCGGAAGCCCTGGACGCGCTGCGCTCGGTCCTCATTCCGCACGCCACGCTGGTGACCCCGAATCTGGACGAGGTGCGGCTGCTCACGGGCATCGCCGTCACCGACGACCGCACCGCCCGCAAGGCGGCCGAGGCGCTGATCGCACTCGGCCCGCGCTGGGCCGTCGTCAAGGGCGGGCATCTGCGCTCCTCCGAATTCAGCACCGACCTGCTGTTCGACGGCGACCGCTTCCATGAGCTCACCGCGCCCCGCATCACGACCGGTAACGATCACGGCGGCGGCGACACCCTGGCCGCCGCCTCCGCGTGCGCCCTGGCCCACGGCTACCAGGTGCCCGAGGCGGTGGCCTTCGCCAAGGAATGGACCACGCGCTGTCTGAAGGATGCCTACGACCTCGGCGCCGGCCACGGTCCGGTCTCACCGCTATGGCGGCTGCGCGAGCACTGAATTCGCCTGACGACCAGGCCGGACGGACCGGCGCGCTCCCAGGAAGCTCACAGGTCGGACGCAGCGCTGCCCAAGGCTGATCCCCGAGATTGGGATCATGACCGAGACAGCGATGGCGTCCCAGGCGGCCACCACCCCCGACCCGACGCGCACACCGGTGCTCGAGGTCGTGATCCCGGTGTACAACGAGGAGCGCGATCTCGCCGGATGCGTCCGCCGGCTGCACGCCTTCCTGCGTGACGGATTTCCGTTCTCGACCCGAATCACGGTGGCGGACAACGCGTCCACCGACTCCACGCTCGCCGTGGCGCACCGACTCGCCGACGAACTGCCCGAGGTCGAGGTCGTACACCTCGACCGCAAGGGCCGCGGGCGCGCGCTGCGCGCGGTGTGGGAGGCCTCGAAGGCGCAGGTCGTCGCGTATATGGACGTCGACCTGTCCACCGACCTCAACGCGCTGCTGCCGCTGGTCGCCCCGCTGGTCTCCGGACATTCCGATCTGGCGATCGGCACCCGGCTGGCGAAATCCTCGCGCGTGGTGCGCGGGCCCAAGCGCGAGATCATCTCCCGCTGCTACAACCTGATTCTGCGGGCCTCGCTGCAGGCCCGGTTCTCCGACGCCCAGTGCGGATTCAAGGCGATGCGCACCGATGTGGCGCGCCGGATCCTGCCACTGGTCGAGGACGGGGAATGGTTCTTCGACACCGAACTGCTGGTGATCGCCGAACGCGCCGGGCTGCGCATCCACGAGGTGCCGGTGGACTGGATCGACGATCCGGACAGCCGCGTGGACATCGTCGACACCGCCCGCAAGGATCTGCTCGGTGTGTGGCGGGTGGGCCGGGGCCTGGCCACCGGCGCCCTGCCGATCAACGAACTGCGCGCCGCCATCGGGCGGGAACCGCTGGTGGACGGGGTGCCGCTGGGCATGGTCGGGCAGCTGGTGCGCTTCGGCATCATCGGTGTGCTCTCCACCCTGGCCTACATGCTCCTGTACGTGATGTTGCAGGCCGTGGTGGGCGCCCAGCCCGCGAACTTCGCCGCCCTGCTGCTCACCGCGGTCGCCAACACCGCGGCGAACCGCGCCTTCACCTTCGGCGTGCGCGGCTCGGGCAACGCGGTCTCCCACCACTTCCAGGGCCTGCTGATCTTCGCCTTCGCCTGGGTGCTGACCAGTGGTTCGCTGTTCGCCCTGCACCGCTGGGCGCCGGACGCGTCCGTGCACGTGGAACTGCTGGTGCTGGTGGTCGCGAATCTGGTGGCGACGCTGACCCGATTCGTGGGACTGCGCTGGGTCTTTCGCAACGCGGTCGCCGGCAGCGGCGTCGAGGACATCGCGACGGCACCGGCCCCGACGGAAACGCGGTGACCACAACCCTCCTCCGGCCGATGTCTCCGACCGCATCGGCCGCACCACCGGCCGCGGACCGGCACCGGTGGGAGCGGCCGGCGCTGACCGTCCTCCTGCTCACGACAACCATCGCCTACCTGTGCAATCTGAGTGCCAACGGGTGGGCGAACGCCTTCTACGCCGCTGCGGCACAGGCAGGTTCGGTGTCGTGGAAGGCGTTTCTCTTCGGTTCCTCGGATGCCGCGAACGCGATCACCGTGGACAAGACCCCGGCCGCCCTGTGGCCGATGGATCTGGCGGTCCGGGCGTTCGGGCTGTCCAGTTGGAGCCTGCTGGTGCCGCAGGTGCTGATGGGCGTGGGCGCGGTCGCGTTGCTGTGGGCGACCCTGCGCCGGCCGTTCGGGCCGGTGGCCGGACTGCTCGCGGGCACGGTGCTGGGCGTGACACCGGTGGCGGCACTGATGTTCCGGTTCGACAATCCGGATGCGCTGCTGGTCCTGCTGATGGTGGCGGCATGCTGGGCGATGACGCGCGCCCTCGAGGACGGGCGGCTGCGGTGGCTCGTCCTGTGCGGCGCCTTCGTCGGATTCGGCTTCCTGGCGAAGCAATTGCAGGTGCTGCTGGTGGTGCCCGCGCTCGCGGCCACCTACCTGATCGCCGGCCCGCCGCGCTTGGGCACGCGGGTCGCGCAGCTGGGCGCCGCGGCGGCGGCCATGGTCGCCGCCGCCGGCTGGTGGATTCTGCTCGCCGAAGTGTGGCCGGTCGATTCTCGGCCGTATTTCGGTGGGTCCCAGCATAATTCGGTGCTGGAGCTGACCTTCGGATACAACGGCCTGGGCCGGCTGAACGGCGACGAGGTCGGCAGCCTCGGTCCGCCCGGCGGCGGGTTCCGGGGTGAAAGCGGGATGACCCGGTTGTTCCAGCCGGCCCAGGGCGGACAGATCGCCTGGCTGCTCCCGGCCGCGCTGATCCTGCTCGTCGCGGCAATAGTGCTGCGCGGCAGAGCATCTCGCACCGATCACCAGCGCGCCGCGCTCGTGCTGTGGGGCGGCTGGCTGGTGGTGACCGCCCTGGTGTTCAGCTTCATGCGGGGCATCTTCCACCAGTACTACACGGTGGCGCTGGCCCCGGCGATCGCGGCACTCGTCGGCGCGGGCGTCACGATGCTGTGGCGGCATCGGGAACGGTTCTGGGTCCGTATGGTCGCGGCGGTGACGATGGCGACGACGACCGCCACGGCGTGGATGTTGTTGTCGCGCAACCTCGACTTCGTGCCGTGGCTGCGATGGCCGGTGCTCGCCGGTGGGATCGCGGTGACCGTCGCACTGCTGTTTCCGGCGCCGCGGCGGATCGCTGTCGCGCTGGCGATCGCCGCGGGCCTGGCCGGTGCCGCGGGGCCGCTCGCCTATACCGTCGACACCCTCGCGACCGCGCATACCGGGCCCATTCCCAGTGCCGGGCCCAGGATGCCCATGCGATTTCCCGCGGGTATGCGGATGCCGTGGGAGCAGAGCTCGGGCGCCGAGGGTTTCGGACGGGCCGGCGACCACGGCGGCCGGGCGGGCGGTCTCGCTGTGGGCCCCTGGGGTCGCGACAACCCCGGCGGCAACGCGATGCAGGTCAGCACGCCGAGCGAGACGTTGACCGCCCTGCTGGACCGCGACGGCGAAGCCTACGAATGGGTCGCGGCGACCGTGAGCTCGAATCGGGCGGCCGGATATCAGCTCGCCACCCAATTGCCGGTGATGGCGATCGGCGGATTCAACGGCAGCGATCCCTCCCCGACCCTGGATCAGTTCCGCGACCACGTGGCGGCGCTCGACATCCACTACTTCGTCGACGGTGCGGATCGCGGACCGGGCGACGGTGCGGAGGATTCGACGGCCGTGCGGATCACCGCCTGGGTGCGTAATCACTTCACCGCACAGAACGTGGACGGGGTGACGATCTACGACCTGACCGCCCCGCGGTGAGCGCGCCGGCGACAGTTGCCCTCGGAAACGACGATGCCCGCCCTCGAAGAGGGCGGGCATGGCGTGGTTGTAGCCCCGACGGGATTTGAACCCGCGCTACCGCCTTGAGAGGGCGGCGTCCTAGGCCGCTAGACGACGGGGCCGAGAACTTCGCTCCGGGAACCGGAGCCCGGTCAGCTTATCGGTCCCGGGCGGCGGCACCAAATCCGGTGTTCACCTACCGTCGGTCTCAGAACGGCTTGCCCTGGATGAGTCCGAAGATTCCGGCGATGAAGAACAGCGGGATGAACAGCGCGGTCGCCACCGGGTCGCCGTTGAGATACCCCTGCCGAATACCTTCCAGAGCTGCCGCAGAACCCGAATCCATGATCGATTCCCCTCGCTCGATATCTGGTGCATGTGCCCGCTTACGGTAACGCGGCGAACCGCTGTTCCCACCGGCGGGCGGTGTGTCGTGCGGCGTGTGTCAGTGCGGGGTGTGCAGGCCCATGTGCAGGGTCACCGCCCATTGGTGCACGATCTGCTTGCGACGGACCGAGTCGTCGGTGAGGACGTCGGCCAGGCCCAGGCCGCGTGCCATGTCGAGGGTGGCCTGCACGAGGTGGTGGGCCACCGGGTCGGAGTCGTCGACGCCGAGCGCCTCGACGGCCAGGCGATGCGAAACCCGGCCGAAGTGCGCCTCGAGCGGCACGATGCGTTCGCGCAACACCGGATCCGCCGCGGCGTGCGTCCACACCTGCAGCGCCGCCTTGAACAGCGGAGTCGTATAGGACTCGACCAGCTGCGCCACCACCGCCTCGGTGCGGCCGACGCCCTGCGCCACCTCGGTCACGGCCGCCGCCTCGGCCTTGGACTGCGCCATCCGGGTGTCGAACATGTACTCGAGGGCGGCGGTGATCAGATCCTCCCGGGTGGGGAAGTGATGTTGGGCCGCCCCGCGCGAGACCCCGGCCCGTTCGGCGACCACCGCGACAGTGGCCGCCGCCCAGCCCATTTCGGCCAGACAGTCGATGGTCGCCTCGAGCAATCGCTGACGGGTGGCCCGGCTGCGGTCCTGCTTGGGTTCGTGCGATGCGGTCATGATCGGTTCATTCTGCCCAGCTGGGTGGGCGGCGCTGGAAGAAGGCCGTCATCCCCTCGATCACCTCGGGCGTGCCGAAGAAACTTCCCGAGCGTTTGGCCAGCTCATCGGCGGTGCGATCGAATTCTGCCACGAGGGACGCATTCACCAGCCGCTTACTTTCGGCCAGCCCCTGCGGGGACCCCTTGCGCAGTTCCCCGCACAGGCGGGCCACCTCGGCGGCGGCATCGGCGGCGGCGACGGTGATCAATCCGATCCGCTCCGCCTCGGCCGCGTCGAAGGTTTCCCCCGTCTGGTAGTAGCGAGCGGCGGCGCGGGAGGTCATCCGCGGCAGCAGTGTGAGCGAGATCATGAACGGCGCCAGGCCCAGCCGCGCCTCGGTGAGCGCGAAACTGCTCGACGGTCCGGCGACCGCGATATCGCAGGCGCCGACGATGCCCATTCCACCCGCGCGCACATTGCCGTCGACCTGCGCGACCACCGGCTTGTGCAGTTCCACGATGCCGCGCAGCACGTCGATCATCCACCGGGTGCGGATATCGGCGGCCGCGGCCGGATCGGCGTCGAGCGCCTCCTTGAGGTCCGCGCCGGCGCAGAAGGTATTGCCGGTGTGGGTGAGGATCACCCCGCGGGCCTGCTCGTCGGCGCCGGCCTTGCGCAGTCCGTCGAGCAGTTCCCGGACCAGCTTCGAGGACAACGCATTCCGATTGTGCGGTGAATCCAGCGTGAGCACCGCGAAGCCGTCGCGCACGTCGTAGCGCACGAAAGGCGTTTCGGTGCCGCCGGTTTCGGAACCGGTATCGGTGCCGGTGGTTTCGCTCACGTGCATTCCTCCTCGTCCGGTGCGGGATCGGTTTTCCGCCGGCCGGGCCGCGCACGGGCGGCCCGGCCGGTCGGGACTCAGTACGACTTCGGCAGGCCCAGCGAGTGCTGGGAGACGAAGTTCAGGATCATCTCCCGGCTCACCGGCGCCACCCGCGCGATCCGGGCCGCGCCGAGCATGCCCGCGAGACCGATATCCGCGGTCAGGCCCGAGCCACCGTGTGTCTGGATGGACTGATCCAGGGCCTTGATACTCGCCTCCGCCGCAGCGTATTTCGCCATATTGGCTGCCTCCGCGGCACCGAAGTCGTCGCCGGAATCGTAGAGGACGGCGGCCTTCTGCATCATCAGCTTGGCCAGTTCGAGTTCGATCTTCACCTGGGCCAGCGGATGCGAAATGCCCTGGTGCGCCGCGATCGGCGTCTTCCAGACCTGGCGCTCGCGGGCGTATTCGACCGCCCGGTCGATGGCGTAGCGGCCCATGCCGACCGCCATCGCCGCACCCATGATGCGCTCGGGGTTCAGGCCGGCGAACAGCTGCGCGATCGCCGCATCCTCCTGGCCCACCAGCGCGCTACCGGGCAGTCGCACATCGTCGAGGAACAGCGTGAACTGGTTGTCCGGCTCGATGATGTCCATCTCCTGGCGGTTCTTCTCGAAGCCGGGAGTATCGGTCGGGACGATGAACAGCGCCGGCTTCAGCTTGCCGGTCTTGGAATCCTCGGTGCGCGAGACGATCAGCACCGCCTCGGCCTGATCCACACCGGAGATGAAGATCTTGCGGCCGTTCAGGATCCAGTCGCCGCCGTCGCGGCGCGCGGTGGTCGTGATGTTGTGCGAGTTGGAGCCGGCATCGGGTTCGGTGATGCCGAACACCATCTTCGACGAGCCGTCGGCCAGCCGGGTCAGCCAGTACCGCTTCTGCTCCTCGGTGCCGTATTTGGTGATGATGGTGCCGCAGATCGCGGGCGAGACCACCATCAGCAGCAGGCCCGCGCCCTGGGCGGCCAGTTCCTCCATCACCAGCGCCAGCTCGTAGATTCCGGCGCCACCGCCGCCGTACTCCTCCGGCAGGTTCACGCCGAGGAAGCCGAGTTTGCCCGCCTCGTCCCACAATTCGTCCAGCGGTTCGTTGCGGCGCGCCTTCGCGGAGACGTAGTCGCGGTAGTTGTACTTCGCGGCGAGCTTGGCGACGGCCGCCCGCAGCTGCTTCTGTTCGTCGGTTTCGATGAAACTCATGGACATTCTCCTGTAGTGGGCGGCTATCCGGCGCTGACGTCGGCCGGTGCGGCGGTGGCTTCGGAATGGACGACCGCGAGCACGGCGCCGACGTCGACCTGTTGTCCCGCAACGACATTCAGCTCGGTGAGCACACCGGCCGCCGGGGCGGCGATGGTGTGTTCCATCTTCATGGCCTCGAGCCAGAGAATCGGCTGTCCCTTCTCGACGGCGGCGCCGACCTCGGCGCCCAGCCGGATCACCGAACCCGGCATCGGCGCCAGCAACGAGCCCTCGGCGACCTGGTCGGCCGGGTCGGAGAAGCGCGGAAGCCGGCGCACCGCGACCGGGCCCAGCGGCGAATCGACGGCCACCAGATCGCCGTAGCGCGCGACCTCGAACCGCCGCCGCACCGAGCCACGCTCGCCGGGCACACCGAGCACCACGACCTCCGGTGTGGCCTCGATCAGTTCGAGCCCCTCGTGGCCCTCGACCTCGAGTCCGGTGCGGCCGAGGCGGTAGCGCACCTCGTGCGTGCCCGTCACCCGGCTCTCATAGGACTTGCTCTGCGGCTGCGAGGGCAGATTGCGCCATCCGCTGGGCAGCGCCGCGCCGACGCGCGCTCGCGCTCGATTGGCGGCCGCGTCCGCCAGCGCCGCGGCGACGATGGACAGCGCCTCGTCGCCGGCCGAAACCAGCGGTGCCGCGAGGTTGTCCAGTCCGTGGGTGGCGAAGAACGCGGTATCGGTGTCACCGGCGAGGAAGGCCGGATGCCGCAGCACCCGCACCAGCAGGTCACGGTTGGTGACCAGACCGTGAATGCGGGCCCGCTGCAACGCGGTCGCCAGCAGATGCGCCGCCTCCTCGCGGGTGTCGGCGTAGGAGATGACCTTGGCCAGCATCGGGTCGTAGAACACCCCGACCGCCGAACCGTCCACCACACCGGAGTCCAGCCGCAGACCGGGCTCGGTCAGGACGGTGAATTCTGCTGTGCCGGGCGCGAATTCGATGCGATGCACCGCACCGCTCTGCGGCTGCCAATCGTGCGCCGGATCCTCCGCGTACAGCCGCACCTCGATGGAGTGGCCGCGCATCGGCGGCGGTTCCGGCGGCAGCCGGTGGCCCTGCGCCACCTGCAATTGCAGCCGGACCAGATCCAGGCCGGTGGTGCATTCGGTGACCGGATGTTCCACCTGCAGGCGGGTGTTCATCTCCAGGAAGAAGAAATCGCCCTGTTCGTCGGCGAGGAATTCGACCGTGCCCGCCCCCTCGTAGCCGATCGCCTCGGAGGCGAGCCGAGCCGCCTCGAACAACCGCTCCCGCATGGGCGCGATTCGCTCCACCAGCGGCGACGGTGCTTCCTCCACCACCTTCTGGTGCCGGCGCTGAATCGAGCATTCGCGCTCGCCCACCGCCCAGACCCGGCCGTGGGTATCGGCCATCACCTGCACCTCGATATGGCGGCCGGTTTCCAGGTAGCGCTCGCAGAACACCGTCGGATCGCCGAAGGCCGATTCCGCCTCGCGCCGCGCGGCCTCGAGCTGATCCGGAAGTTCCGCCAGGGAACGCACCACCCGCATACCGCGCCCGCCACCACCGGCGGAGGCCTTGATCAGCACGGGCAGCAGGTCCTCGGTGACCTCGTCCGGATCCAGTTCGGCCAGTACCGGGACACCCGCGGCGTCCATCATCTTCTTGGATTCGACCTTCGAACCCATCTGCTCGATGGCCGCGACCGGCGGGCCCACCCACGCCAAGCCGGCATCGATCACCCGGCGAGCGAAGTCCGCGTTCTCGGAGAGGAATCCGTAGCCGGGATGAATCGCATCGGCACCCGCGGCACGGGCGGCCTCGATGATCAGATCGCCGCGCAGGTAGGTCTCGGCGGGGGTGTTGCCGGGCAGCCGGATCGCCGCGTCGGCCTCGGCCACATGCGGCGCGTTCGCATCGGCGTCGGAATACACCGCGGTCGTGGCGATACCCATGCGCCGGCACGTCGCGAAGACGCGCCGGGCGATCTCCCCGCGGTTGGCGACCAGAACGTTCGTGATCGGCCCTACTGTCATCTCAGACCTCACATCCGGAAGACGCCGAAGCCCTCGGCGCCCTTGATCGGGGCATTGTGGATGGCCGACAACGCCATTCCCAATACCGTGCGGGTGTCGCGGGGGTCGATCACGCCGTCGTCGTAGAGCCGGCCCGACATGAACATCGGCAGCGATTCGGCCTCGATCTGGGCCTCGATCATCGCGCGCATGCCCTTGTCGGCCTCTTCGTTGAAGGCCTGGCCGCGCGCCTCGGCGGCGGCCCGGCCCACGATGGAGATCACGCCCGCCAGCTGCGCACCGCCCATCACCGCGGATTTGGCGCTGGGCCAGGCGAAGACGAAGCGCGGATCGTAGGCGCGCCCGCACATGCCGTAGTGCCCGGCCCCGTAGGAGGCGCCCATCAGCAGCGAGATGTGCGGCACCTTCGAATTGGAGACGGCGTTGATCATCATCGCGCCGTGTTTGATGATGCCCTTCTGCTCGTATTCCTTACCCACCATGTAGCCGGTGGTGTTGTGCAGGAACAGCAGTGGGGTGTTCGACTGATTGGCCAGCTGGATGAACTGCGCGGCCTTCTGCGCCTCCTCGGAGAAGAGCACACCGCGGGCGTTGGCGAGAATGCCGACCGGATAGCCGTGCAGCTCCGCCCAGCCCGTCACCAGGCTGGAGCCGTAGAGCGGTTTGAATTCGTCGAAGTCGGATCCGTCCACCACCCGGGCGATGACCTCGCGCGGGTCGAACGGAATCTTCAGGTCGGTGGGCACGATGCCGAGCAGTTCCTCGGAATCGTAGAGCGGTTCGATCACCTCGGCGGGCGGACGCGGGGCGGGACCGGTCTTGCGCCAGTTCAGCCGGCGCACGATCGACCGGCCGATCCGGATGGCGTCCTGTTCGTCGGCGGCGAGATAGTCGGCCAGGCCCGACGTGCGGGCGTGCATGTCGGCGCCACCGAGCGATTCGTCGTCGGACTCCTCACCCGTCGCCATCTTGACCAGCGGCGGACCGCCGAGGAACACCTTGGAGCGTTCCTTGATCATGACGGTGTAGTCGGACATGCCGGGAATGTAGGCGCCGCCCGCGGTGGAGTTGCCGAAAACCAGAGCGATGGTGGGGATTCCGGCCGCCGAGAGCCGGGTGAGGTCGCGGAACATGCGACCGCCCGGGACGAACACCTCCTTCTGCGTCGGCAGGTCGGCGCCGCCGGACTCCACCAGGCCGATCACCGGGAGCCGGTTCTCCAGCGCGATGTCGTTCATGCGCAGGTTCTTGCGCAGCGTCCACGGATTCGACGTGCCGCCGCGCACGGTCGGATCGGGGGCCACGATCATGCATTCGACGCCCTCGACGATGCCGATGCCCGCGATCACCGAGGCGCCCACATGGAATTCGCTGCCCCAGGCGGCCAGCGGCGCCAGCTCGAGGAACGGCGAATCCTCGTCGATGAGCAGTTCGATGCGCTCGCGCGCGGTGAGCTTGCCGCGCTTGCGGTGCCGCGCCATCTTGTCCGGGCCACCGCCCGCGATGTTCTTGGCGTATTCGTCCTCGACCTCGGCCAGTTTCTCGGTCATGGCGTCGGCGGCGGCGCGGTAGTCCGCCGAATTCGGGTCGATGGCTGTACGGAGAGTGCTCAAGATTGGTACCCCAATCGCTTGGCCGCGAGGCTGGTCAGGATTTCGTTGGTGCCGCCGCCGATACCGAGGATGCGCACGTCGCGGTAGTGGCGCTCCACCTCGGATTCGCGCATGTAGCCCAGGCCGCCGAACAGCTGAACCGCTTGGTGGGCAACCCATTCCGCGGTCTCCACCGCGGTGTTCTTGGCGAAGCAGACCTCGGCGATCAGATCGGTTTCCCCGGCCGCCGCGCGTTCGGCCACGTGCCGGGTGTACACGCGAGCGACGTCGATTCGGCGGGCCATCTCCGACAGCGTGTTCTGCACCGCCTGCCGGCTGATGAGCGGACGTCCGAAGGTCTCGCGGTCGCGGCACCACTGCAGGGTCAGATCCAGGCAGCGCTGCGCATGCCCGTAGGCCTGCACCGCCAGCCCCACCCGCTCGCTCACGAAAGCCTGTGCGATCTGGGCGAATCCGGAATTCTCGGCGCCCACCAGATTCGACACCGGCACCCGCACGTCGACATAGGACAGTTCGGCGGTATCGGAGGCCAGCCAGCCCATCTTCTCCAGTTTGCGGCTGACCGTGAATCCCGGCCGGTCCTTCTCGACCAGCAGCAGCGAGACACCGGAAGCGCCGGGGCCGCCCGTGCGCACAGCGGTCACCACGTAGTCGGCTCGCACCCCGGAGGTGATGAAGGTCTTCGATCCGTTGACCACGTAGTCGTCGCCGTCGCGCACCGCGCTGGTGGTGAGGTGGCCGACGTCGGAACCGCCGCCGGGTTCGGTGATGGCCAGTGAGCCGATCTTCTCCCCCGCCAGGGTGGGCTTCACCCAGCGTTCGATCAGCTCCGCATTGCCGGACGCGGCCATGTGCGGCACCGCGATACCGCAGGTGAACAGGGAAGCGAACAGTCCGCCCGAGCAGCCGGCGTAGTGCATCTCCTCGGCCACGATGGCGGCGTCGATTCCGTCTCCGCCCGCGCCGCCGACCGCCTCCGGAAACTGGATGCCGAGCAGTCCGAGCGCACCCGCCTTCTTGTGCAGTTCGCGGGGGATCTCGCCGGCGCGCTCCCACTCGTCCAGAAAGGGCAGCACCTCACGCTCGGCGAAACCTCGTACGGTAGCGCGTAATTCACGCCGCTCGGGCGTCTCCCAGACACTGGTCACGGTAGTAACTCCACGGGTATGTCGAGGTGGCGGGATCGCAGCCATTCGCCGAGTCCCTTGGCTTGTGGATCGAATCTGGCCTGGTAGGCGACGCCGAGGCCGAGCAGGTCCTCGACGATGAAGTTCACCGCTCGCAGATTCGGCAGGACGTGCCGGGTGACGGTGAGCTTCGCGGTCTCCGGCAGCAGCGCCCGCAGCGTGTCGACGGTGAGGGTGTGCACCAGCCAGCGCCACTGGTCGTCGGTGCGCACCCAGACCCCGATATTGGCGTTTCCACCCTTGTCGCCGCTGCGGGCGAGAGCGATGGAACCGAGTGGGACACGGCGGGTTTCACCGGCCGGCAGGGGCTGCGGCAGCTCCGGTTCGGCCACCTCGTCCAGTTCCCGGCTCTGCGCGGGCGGGGCGATCGCCACGCGCGAGCCGTCGGGCAGTACGGCGGTGTGCGCGACCTCGGCAGCATCGACGTAGCCCGCGGTGTAGACGCCGTAGGGCGCACCGTTTCCGGGCGGCGTGGTCATGGTGAAACCGGGATAGCTGGCCAGCGCCAATTCGACTGCGACACTGGAGAATGCGCGTCCCACCTTGTTGGGATCGGGGTCGCGGACCACGCAGCGCAGCAGGGCGCTGGCCTGTTCCTCGGTCTCGGCATCGGGACGGTCCAGCCGTGACAGCGACCAGTCGAGTTCGGCCGGGCGCACCGGCAGCCAGCTCTCCAATTGCCGCTGCGCCAGTGCGGCTTTGGCCTCGATGTCGAGTCCGGTGAGGACGAAGGTCATCTCGTTGCGGAAGCCGCCCAGGGTGTTCAGCGAGACCTTCAGCCGCGGCGGCGGCGCCTCACCGGTCACGCCGCTGATCAGCACGCGGTCGGCGCCGTCGGCGGCGAGCCGGATGCTGTCGAGGCGGGCGGTGACATCGGGACCGGCGTAGCGCGCGCTCTGGATCTCGTACATCAGCTGCGCTTCGACGGTGTCGACGGTGACCGCGCCACCGGTGTTCGCGTGTTTGGTGATGACGCTGCTGCCGTCGCGGCGTACCTCGGCGATCGGGAAGCCGGGACGGTCGAGATTCTCGATCTCGGTGAAGAACGCGAAGTTGCCGCCGGTGGCCTGGGTGCCGCATTCGATGACGTGCCCGGCGACCACCGCACCCGCCAGTGCGTCGAAATCGTCTCGGGCCCAGCCGAAGTGGGCGGCCGCCGGCCCGACCACCACGGAGGCGTCGGTCACCCGTCCGGTGACGACGATATCGGCCCCTGCGTTCAGCGCCTCGGCGATACCCCACGCGCCGAGGTAGGCGTTGGCGGTGAGCGGTGCGCCCAAGCCCAGTTCCTGCGCGCGCGGAAGCAGGTCGTCACCCTCGACGTAGGCGATCTTCGGTGTGACGCCGAGCTTGTCGGCCACCTCGGCGACCCGCTGCGCCAATCCGGCCGGATTGAGTCCGCCCGCGTTCGCGACGATGCGCACGCCGCGGTCGAGGGCCAGGCCGAGGCAGTCCTCGAGTTGGCGCACGAAGGTCTTGGCATAGCCGAGGGCCGGATCCTTCATCCGGTCGCGGCCGAGGATCAGCATGGTCAGTTCGGCGAGATAGTCACCGGTGAGCACGTCGAGTTGCCCGCCCTCGAGCATCTCGCGCATCGCGCTCAACCGGTCGCCGTAGAAGCCGGAACAGTTGCCGACCTGGAGGACCTCCGGGTCGGCGCCGAGACTCGTCATCTGCGCGGCGCCTCCTCATGCGACGTGCCTGCCGCAGCGGCTCCGCTGCGTCGGGTTCCAGCGTCACATCGGGTCCAGAAAAAATCAAGCCTGCGTGCTTGTTAATTGCGAAAGCCGCAGGTAGAAGCGGCGCGCCGCGCCTCGACCCGTCCGAACAGGGCCGATCGGGCTACCGCGAGCCGGTCCACCGGCCCACCCGGCCGCTATCGCGAACCGAGGGAACCGGCCGGTGTCCGGTGCTCGCGAGCCGCCGGGCAAGATGGCAGGGTGTCCAATTCCGTGATCGTCGTACTCCTGCTGGCCGTGGCCGGATTCCTGGTCGGCGGCGCCTTCACCATGTGGAAGAACTCCCGGGTGCTGTCGGTGATGCTGGGCGCCTGCGCGGTCCTCGCGGTCGTCGGCGTGGTCACCTGGTGGTAGACCGCCCGGCGCCTAGTCGCCGGCGAGGCGGAAGATGCGCATCCCCTCCGGAACGCCGTTGAGCGGTGCGGCGAACATGCTGCGCCGATAGGGCTTGGCCGCGACCTCGAGCTCCTTCAGGGTGCTCGGCTCCAGCGCTTCGAGCGTGGTCTCCGAGATCATCGTGTTGCCGTTGCCGCCGGCCTCCATCACCCGCGCGGCGATGGTGACGTCCACCCCCAGCCAGTCGCCGCCTATCTCGCGCGGCGTACCCGTGTGCAGGCCCGCCCGCATGCGCGGGCGATATCCCGCCACCTCGACCCGGTCCAGATTCTTCTTCGCGGTCAGGACCGCACGCACCGCGCTGTCCGGGGAGGCGAATACCGCCATCACCCCGTCACCCATGCGCTTGACGACCTGACCGCCGCGATCGACGATCGGCGGTTCGATGGCTCGCGCCACCCGCCGCAACAACTCCAGCGTCGCCTCGTCACCGGCCGACAGCGACCATCGGGAGAATGCCACCAGGTCGGTGAACACCACCGTGATCTCCGCACTGCCCTTACCGCGGCCGACCCGCTCCAGCATCGCCTGCCAGACCTGCAGCGCGCCCAGACCCAGCTCCTTGGCGGCGCTGGGGTTGTCGCCCACGATCTTGTCGGCCGCGCGGGCCACCGCCCGCGCGCCGCCGGGGCCGGACAGCGACAGCGGGTCACCGAATGCCGGATCGCCGGGCAAGCTCTCGCGCGCCTTGCGAATCACACCGATGACGTCGGCCCGCTGATTGGCCGCGGCCATCAGCGAGGACAGCTGATCGGTTCGGCGCCGGCCGAACGACCGTAGCCGAGATTGCGCCTCGCCGGCCGGCGTGAGCGGAATCACGATCTCGACCTCCGAGTCGAGATCGGATTCGGCGCCGGCCTCGGGCGCGTCGACCGGCAGCACCGTGTCGGCATCGGCCCCCCTTGTTCCCCGCCGACCGGCGGTGCCGTTGCGACGCGACCCCGAACCACCCGTCCGGTTTCGCGCATTTCCGGGACGGGCTGCGCGGGACGCGTTTTCGCCGTCACCGGAAGGTCTTTCGCTCACATCCCGAGCGTAGCCAATGATCGCCACCTGCCACCTCTCTATCGGACGGAGCGGGCACAGCGCTGGGTCCGCCGATGGATAACGTGCTGGTTGCCCGGCCGATGTTACCCATCGGCTCTTCCACGCGGAAGGTCCGGCGGCGCTGTTAACGAAGGCGTTGCACACAGCACACCGGCCCGATGCACAGCGCGAAACGGCTGCACATCGGGCCGGTGATCGTCACATTCGCCGGGCAGTGGCGGCTGTGACCGAGATAGCAGTCCCCCGACAGGACCGCCCTCCCGTTCCCGGGCTTCGCGAGGGTGAACGCCCGGGAGCGGGCAGGTATGAAATTGTGGATCAGGCGTCGCGGCGGTCGACCACGATCAGCGCGGCGCCGAAGACGATCGCCACGAAGACGACGAAGTAGATCAGTCCGCCCCACGGCCCCCAGTGCCAGTGCGCCGCGGAGGAGTTGTCGTCGCCGAGGAATCGGTTGATGTTGGCGAAGGGCAGGAACGGCTGCACGCTGCGGCCGAAGCTGCCGAAACTACCGAGCAGCGTCTCGATCAGCAAGGGCCACAACACGATCAGCGAGATCGCCGCGGCGGACTGCCGCACCAGGGCGCCGATGCCGACCGACAGGACCACCGCCAGGAAGGCGTAGATCGCCAGTCCGTAGAGCGCGCGCCAATCGGCGTCCGAACTCAGGCTCATCTGCCGCCCCGCATCGCCGGCCAGCGGTTTCGCGATGAGATAGGCCAGCAGGCCCAGCACGAAGGTCAGCACCGCCGCGTAGGCGCCGGTCAGCAGGGCTTTGGTGGTGAGGACCAGCCATCGGTTCGGGGTCGCCTGGAAGGTGGTCCGGATGATGCCGAAGCGGTATTCACTGGTCACGGTGAGGGCGGCCATGATCATCAGGACCATCACGCCGAATCCGGAGACACCGACCGTGGCGCCGGCGGTGGTCAGGGTGGTTTGGTTCTCGTGGCCCATACTCGCCCGCGAAACGGCCGCGAACAGCGCGGCCATGCCCAGGCCCAGCGCCACGACGATCGCCGAACACCACCATGGCGACCGAGTCGAGGTGAGTTTGATCCGCTCCGCGGTGACGACACCCATCAGAGCGCACCTCCCATCGCCTGTTCGATGCCCGCACCGTGGTACTGCACCGCACCTCCGGTCATCCGCATGAACGCCTCCTCGAGCGAAGCCTGTTGCGGCGCAAGCTCATACAGCGTGATGCCGTTCGCGCCCGCCAATTTGCCGATCGCGTCGCTGGTTTCCCCGACCACCACCAGTGCGGGGGCGGTGTCGATCGCCCCTTCCCGGTCGGCCGCGCTGCCGTCCTCGCGCACGGTCATCCCGTTCGAGGTGAGCAGGCTGCGCAGCTCGTCCAGTTGCGGACTGCGCACCCGGACGGTCGATTCCGACGACTTCGCGATGAAATCCTTGGTGTCGGTGTCGGCGATCAGCCTGCCGCGCCCGATCACGACCAGATGGTCGGCGGTCTGCGCCATTTCCGACAGCAGATGGCTCGACACCAGCACGGTGCGCCCCTCGGCGGCCAGCCGCTGCATGAACCGCCGGATCCACAGAATGCCCTCGGGGTCCAGGCCGTTGACCGGTTCATCGAACAGCAGTACCGGCGGATCACCGAGCAGCGCCCCGGCCAGGCCGAGCCGCTGCGACATGCCGAGCGAGAAGCCGCCGGCCTTCTTGTTGGCGACCTCGGTCAGGCCCACCAGCCGCAGCACCTCTTCCACCCGGCTGACCGGAATGTCGTTGGTGGCGGCCATCCAGCGCAGATGCGAACGAGCCGACCGGTTCGGATGGACCCACTTGGCATCCAGCAGGGCTCCGACCGTGCGCAGCGGATGATCCAGCTCGCGGTAGCGCTTGCCCTGGATGAACGCCGTCCCGGCCGTGGGCTGATCCAGACCGAGGATCATCCGCATGGTGGTCGACTTCCCGGCGCCGTTCGGGCCGAGGAACCCGGTCACCTTGCCGGGTGTGACCGTGAACGACAGGTTCTCGACGGCAACGGTCGCACCGAAGCGCTTGGTAAGACCTCTGCATTCGATCATGGGCACCAGTCTTCCCGAGAAATCGGCACGCGACCATCGCTCAGAGGTCGCGAGTCCGGTCATCCTCGAGGATGAGGGGGACCCCTAGGGTCCCGGTGGGGTCCCCCAGCCGCGACCTGGGGACATCCCCGTGTTCACACCGCGGGCGAGGAGGCCTGAGCCCAGAACCGCTTGGGGATGCGCCCGGCGTGGCGGGCCAGATGACCGGCCTGCACGGCGGCGGCCATCGCCCTCGCCATCCGGGCCGGATGCCGGGCACGGGTGACGGCGGTGGCCAGCAACACGGCAGAACAGCCGAGTTCCATCGCCAGCGCCGCGTCGCTCGCCGTGCCGATCCCGGCGTCGAGCACGACCGGAACCCCGGCGGCCTCGACGATCATCTCGATATTGTGCGGATTGCCGATGCCCAGGCCGGTGCCGATCGGCGAACCGAGCGGCATCACCGCGGCGCAACCGGCGTCCTCCAAGCGTCGCGCGAGGACCGGATCGTCGGTGGTGTAGGGCAGCACCACGAAGCCGTCGTCGACCAATTGCTCTGCGGCCGAGACCAATTCGATGGCGTCCGGCAGCAGCGTGCGTTCGTCGGCGATGACCTCGAGTTTCACCCAATCGGTCTCCAGCGCCTCGCGGGCCAGCTGTGCGGTGAGCACCGCCTCGGCCGCGGTACGGCAACCGGCGGTATTGGGCAGCGGGGCGATGTCGAGGCGTTTGAGCAGGTCGAGCACGCCCGTTCCGCCCGCGGCGTCGATGCGGCGCATGGCGACCGTGGTCAATTCGGTGCCGGAGGCGACCAGCGCCTCCTCGAGCACCGCCAGATTCTCCGCCCCGCCGGTGCCCATGATCAGCCGGGAGCCGAATTCCCGATCGGCGATCCGCAGCGGCTCGGCCGGTAACGGTTCGATACCCGGCATGTCAGCCACCCTGCACCGCCGTCAGGACCTCGATCTCCCAGCCCCGGCCCACCGGCTCGTCCCACCGCGACTTCGGGAACAGCGCGCCGTCGACCGCCAGCGCGATACCGCGGCACGGCAGTTCGAGACGCTCGAGCAGGTCCCGGACGGTGAGCGGCTCCGCGAAGACGTGTTCGGTGCCGTTCACCGTGACGCCGATGGGGATCGATGGGGACGCGGAACTCGGTTGCGCGGTCACTGGTTACCTCCTGATGATGATGCGGGAGTAGCGGTTTCGGCGAGGTCGAAGCGGTGTGGATCGGCGGCCTTCGCCTCGGTGAGGACGTCCCCGGCCAGCAGCGCCGCCACCGCGTCGACGGTGATGGGTACGCCGAGGATGCCGTTGCGGCCGTGCCCGGTGGCGGCGATCACCCGATCCGAGAGCCACCCGATCAGCGGCAGATTGTCGGGGGTGCCGGGACGCCCGCCCGCGGCGGCCTCAGCCAGTTCGTAGTCGCCGAGGGCCGGCCACACCGCCTCCGCGTCGGCGATCAGGTCCCGGACCCCCGCGACGGTCACGGTGGTGTCGAATCCGGCCTCGTACTGGGTTGCGCCGACCACCAGGCCGTCGGCCCGCGGGACCAGATAGACCGGCCGGCCGTGCACCCGCGCGCGGATCACCGAGGAGGGCGGCGGCGGAGTGCCCGGGCGCCGGCGCAACCGCAGGATCTCGCCCTTGACCGGCCGCACCGGCAGATCCCACAGCCGGGCACTCGCCGAACCCGCGGCCAGCACGACCCGGTCGTGGTCGAGTTCGTCCACAGCCGCCACCGGCACGGGCTCGATGTGCACACCGGCCTGTTCACAACCGCGACGCAGGGCGTCGAGGAGCAGACGGTTGTCCACCGCCGGTTCGTCCACGGCGAGCAGGCCGGCCCGGACGGTACGCGACAGCCCGGCCTCGGTCGCGCGGACCCCGGCCCGGTCGAGCACGCGCATCGGATATCCGTGGGTGCCGCAGAAGTCGGCGATCGTGCGCAGGTCGGCGGCATCGGCCGCGTCCAGCGCGAGGGTGAGGGTCTGTTCGGCCACGAAGACGTCCACCCCGGTGGCGTCCCGCAGCCGCGCGCCGAATTCCGGCCAGCGCCGCAGCGATGCCGCGCCGAATTCGAGCAGGTCGTCCTCGCCGGGCCAGCCCTCCGAGAGCGGGGCGAGCATGCCGCCCGCGACCCAGGACGCGCCGGAGCCCACGGCGGGATCGAACATCGTCACCGACCAGCCCTGTTCGGCGGCCCGCCAGGCCACCGCCAGACCGATCACGCCCCCACCCACGACGGCCAGACTTCGCATCACTCCACCTCGCTCGGGTCCCGGACTCGCACGCACCGCGCCGTGCACGGCCGACACCGGGAAATCGGCGTTCCCGCGCGGCCGCCATCGCTGCGGGAATGCCCTCTTGTTTCGCCTCTCCACGGTAGCGCGGCTACGGTCGAAGCCGTGCAACCGTCCCAATCGCAACGCCCGATGGCACCGCGCGAACGCCTGGCCTCGGCCCGGCTCTACCTGTGCACCGACGCCCGGCGCGATACCGGTGATCTGGCCGCGTTCGCCGAGGCGGCGCTGTCCGGCGGCGTCGACATCATCCAGCTACGTGACAAGGGTTCGGCCGGCGAGGCGAAGTTCGGGCCGCTCGAGGCCGGTGCCGAACTCGGCGCGCTGGCCGAACTGAAGGCCGCCGCCCGCCGCCACGGCGCGCTGGTCGCCGTCAACGATCGCGCCGATATCGCGCTGGCGGCCGGCGCCGACGTGCTGCATCTGGGCCAGGGCGACCTACCGCCCTGGTACGCCCGCCGGATCGTCGGGCCCGATGTGGTGATCGGCCGGTCCACCCACAATCGCAATCAGGCCGGTCTCGCGATCGTCGACGAGCACATCGACTACTTCTGCACCGGGCCGGTGTGGGATACGCCGACCAAACCGGGCCGCGCCGCGGCGGGAATCGAGCTGGTGCGCTCGACCGCGGAGTCGCATCCGACCCGGCCGTGGTTCGCGATCGGCGGTATCGATCGCGACCGCCTGCCGGAGGTGCTCGCGGCCGGCGCCGACCGAGTGGTGGTGGTGCGTGCCATCACCGCGGCGCGCGACCCCCAGGCCGCCGCCCGCGAACTCAAACAGCGGCTGCTGGAGAACGCGGCGAACTGATCCACAGCCGTACACATGGGGAGGACACGGCTATTCACACACGGCGTTCAGCCCAGCACCTGGTCCAGGGTCAGCAGCAGCGTTTCCTCGTACCGCGCGCACCCACCGGATCCGTTCTCGCGCTGCGCGATCCGGGCGGTCGGCGCGGCGGAGTCGTGGGCGTCCAGCCACAGGAATCCGCGATCGGCGAGGTCGATCGTGCGCGGCAGCACCGCCGCGATGGCGGCCGCCTCGGCGAGACCCTCCAGTTCCAGCCGGGCCGCGGCCGCCCGCAAACCGGGCCATGCGGCGGCGAATCCGGGATGCAGCGGCCTGGCGTCGACCTCCTCCTCGGGAACCCACGCCAGCTCGGCACTTTCGCGATTCGCGGTGGTAGCCAAGGTTTCCGACACATCGGCCACCACGGTGGTGTAGGTCCAGCCGGAGTCCGCGGTACTCGTCACCCGGCTGCCGCGCACCCGCACCGCATCCGGATCGATTCCGGCTTCTTCCTGCGCCTCACGCACCGCAGCGTGCACGCTGGTCTCATGACTGTCGCGTGCACCACCGGGCAGCGCCCACGTTCCGCCCTGATGGCTCCACGGCGCCCGATGTTGCAGCAGCACCAGCGCGCCGCCGCCCTGCCGAGGTGCCCGCAGCAGCAGTCCGGCGGCCCCGAACAGGCCCCACTGCCGCGTCCCATCGGGGCTCTCCAAGAAGCCGTCTCCGTCACCGCGCATGCTCCGCCTCGTCCCGATCCGCGCCGGCGTCCTGATCGCCGGCCTCCGGGCACCGCCGTCATGACCGACACATATCGGGCGGTACCGGTACGACCACAATAAGCTCAGTCCGCACAATGCAACCCGCTGAACGAACGGAGGTGGGCATGGCTCGAATCGGGCATTCGCAGCTCGACGAGCTGTCCCCGCGGGCCGCGGCTGCCGCCGTGCGCAGCCGGCTCGACGCGACCGAAGTCCGCGCGTTCGCGCGCTCGTCCCCCGCCCGGCTGATCGCGCTGGGCCTGCTGCTGCTCGGGCTGTGCCTGGTCGCCGGCGCCGTCACCTCGGGAGAGGTGGGCCACCGCCAGCACGCCCTGGACAATCTCCTCGACCAGGCCGAACCCGACGCCAATTCCGCCCAGCATCTCTACACCTCGCTGTCGGTGGCCGACGCCGCCGCCGGCACCGCCTTCATCTCGGGCGGGCTGGAGCCGAAACCGGTGCGCGACCGCTACGACCAGGCGGTCGGTGAGGCAGCGGCGGAACTGGTGGCCCAGTCCGACAACGCCGGTACGCCCGGCTCGGCCACGCCCGATGCCGACACCCGCCTGCGCACCGGCGTGGCCACGGAACTGCCGGTCTACACCGGGCTGATCGAAACCGCACGCGCCAACAATCGCGAAGGCCATCCCGTCGGCGCCGCGTATCTGAGCGAGGCGTCGAATCTCATGCAGACCACCATGCTCCCGACCGCGCAGGAGTTGCAGGAACACCGGTCCGCGGCGATCGCGGCCACCCAGCGCCAGCATGTACGCCCGCCCTGGGCGGCGATCGTGCTGCCGATCCTGACCCTCGCCGCGCTGGTGGCGGCGCAGTTCTATCTGGCCCGGCGGTGGCATCGAGTGCTCAATCCGGGTCTGCTGGCGGCCTCCGGCGTTCTGCTGATCCTGCTGGCCTGGACGGTGATCGCCGGGTCGTTCTCGGCGGTGGCGACCACCTCGGGACGCGACGACGGCGCGCTACCGGGCGCACAGCTGACCGAGAGCCGCATCCTCGCCCAGCAGGCGCGAGCGGCGGAGACGCTGAAACTGGTGCGCCGCGATGCCAGCGGCGACTACGACCACACATACGACACCGCCACCGCGCGGCTCGACGATCTGCTCACCCACTATCCCGGCGACGCACCGGGCGCCGACGATGTGCGCAATGCGCATGCGGCACTGGGCCGTTGGCGCTCCGCGCATCAGCGGATGAACGACGCGCTGGGCCGCGGCGATTTCCCGGCGGCCACCGTGGTGGCGATCGGCGCGGATCCGGCGCAGGCCAGCGCCGCGGTCGACACCCTCGACAACGCGCTCGCCGCCGGCATGGGGGCCACCCGAAATACGTTGCGCGGGGAGATATCCGATGCCGCGCGTTCGCTGGATTTCCTGGCTCCGGGCGCACTCACCCTGGCCGCGCTGGCGGCGGTGTTCGTGGTGGCCGGCCTGTGGCCGCGTTTGAGGGAGTACCGATGAGGGCGAGGCGGGTCGCGGCAGCGGCATTGGCGGCATCGACGCTCCTGGCCGGGGGCTGCGGCGGTGCGCCGAGCGCCCCGCGCACCGGCGGCAGCGGCAATTACACCGAGCCACCACTGCCCGCCAATGCCGTGGTGACACAACCACAGTCGGCTCCCGCGCCCGATCTCGAACCACAATGCGGCAATCCCACCGCCAGCCTGCGCCCCGGCGCCGACCACGGACCGGCCCTCGATGCCGTCCGCGCGCGCGGGCGATTGCTGGTCGGCCTGGACCCGGGCAGCAATCTGTTCAGCTTCCGCGACCCGATCAGCGGCACCCTGGCCGGCTTCGACGTCGACGTCGCCGCCGAGATCGCGCGCGACCTGTTCGGCGATCCGCGCCGCATCGAATACCGGATCCTCGGCTCGGCGGATCGCGAACGGGCACTGCAGGATCACACCGTCGACGTCGTGGTGAAGACCATGACCATCACCTGCGATCGACGTCAGCGCGTGGACTTCTCCACCACCTATCTGATGTCGCATCAGCGCGTGCTGGCCGTGAAGGGATCCGGCATCACCTCGATGGCGGATCTGGCCGGTAAGCGCGTGTGCGCGGTGGGCGGCACCACCTCGCTCGACCGGATCCGCCACATCCAGCCGACGGCCGCGATCATGACGGTCCCGACCTGGGCGGACTGCCTGGTGGTGTTGCAGCAGCGCCAGGTCGACGCGGTCAGCACCGACGACGCGCTGCTCGCCGGGCTGGCAGCCCAGGATCCGTACGCCGAGGTGGTGGGCCCCGCCCTCAGCGACGAACCCTACGGCGTCGGCGTTCCGAAGGGGAACGACGACATGGTCCGGTTCGTCAATGCCACCCTGCAGCGATTGCGCACCGACGGCACCTGGGATCGGCTCTATCAGCATTGGCTGGCGCCCGCGCTGGGTCCCGCGGCCGGACCGCCGGAACCGACCTATCGGGACTGATCGATGTCCGAACACCAGCAGTTCTCCGAATCCGATCCGCCGGCATCCGTTCCGCCGACGTCTCTCACGTCCACACCGGAAACCGGTGAGGCCCCGACGACACCGCAGCACCGCCGCGCCCCGGAACCGCCGGGGACCCGGCAGACACCCGGAACTCGGCAAACACCCGGGCAACAGCAGATCCCCGGTGCGCAGCACATCCAGGGGACCCAGCGCGCCGACATGCCCACGGCCGCAGCCTCGTTCACCGGTCCCGCCACCGCCGCTACCCCGACCGGCACCGGCGGGCCGGACACCGCGTCGTATCCGAGCGAGCCGAGCCGCCCCACCGGGCGCAGCGGGCGCACCGTGCGCTCCCGCCCCACCGTGCGCCGCCTGGGCGCCGGTCTGGTGCCGATTCCCGCTGTGCCACAGATGGATCCGATGGTGGCGGTACTCGCCGATCCGGTGGTGGCCGAGGGCCGGCGGTACTGCTGGCGCTGCGGCCGGCCGGTCGGGCGTAGCACGCCCGCCCACGCCGCCACGGCCGTCGGAATCTGCGACAATTGCGGCGCCCCTTACGATTTCCGTCCGTACCTGCGGGCCGGCGATCGCGTCGCCGGGCAGTACGAGATCCAGGGCTGTATCGCGCACGGCGGACTCGGCTGGATCTATCTCGCGATCGATCGCAACGTCAGCGACCGCTGGGTCGTATTGAAGGGCCTGCTGCACGGCGGCGATGCCGAGGCTCAGGCGGTCGCGGTCGCCGAACGTCGGTATCTGGCCGAACTTGCCCATCCGAGCATCGTCAAGATCCACAACTTCGTCGAACATCCGGGGCCCGACGGCTCGCCGATCGGCTACATCGTCATGGAGTACGTGGGCGGTCGTTCGCTGCGCGATCTGCTCGACACGCATCCACGGCCGGAACGAATGCCGGTTCCGGAGGCGATCGCCTACATCCTGGAGATCCTGCCCGCGCTGGAATACCTGCACGCGCTGGAGCTGGCCTACAACGACCTCAAGCCCGACAACATCATGGTCACCGAAGACCAGGTGAAACTGATCGACCTGGGCGCCACGGCACCGTTCGACTCCTACGGAAATCTGTACGGCACCAAGGGGTTCCAAGCGCCGGAGATCGCCACCACCGGCCCCACCGCGGCCACCGACATCTACACCGTCGGCCGCACCCTGGCGGTGCTGACCGTGAATATCCCGATGGTCGCCGGCCGCTACACCGACGGCATACCGCACCCTGACGTCGAACCGGTCCTGGCTCGCTACGAATTCCTGCATCGGCTGTTGCTGACCGCGACCGATCCCGATCCGGCCCGCCGCTTCCCCTCGGCCCGGGTGATGACCACACAGCTCGCGGGCGTGCTACGCGAAATCCTGGCCACCGACACCGGTACCGAACATCCGCAGCTGTCGACACTGTTCAGTCCACCGCGTACCAGTTTCGGCACCGACGAGTTGATCGCGCAGACCGACGTCTACGCCGACGGCGTGGTCCGCGGTAAGAACCTCGCCGCCCGCGATATCGCCGCCGCCCTGCCGGTGCCGCTGATCGATCCGGCCGATCCCTCGGCCGCGCTGCTCGCCGGAACCGTGCACTCCGAACCGGAACATGCCCTCGACGCGGTGCGGGCCGCGCGGCGGCGAGCCGAGACCGCGCCGGGTGGTGCGCCGGACGGTTTCGCCGCCGAGGCCACCCTGGCCGAGGTGCGCATCCACCTCGATCTCGACCAACCGGGCGCGGCCCGGGAGCTGCTGGGGTCTCTGGGCGAACACGATTGGCGCACCGACTGGTTCCAGGGCCTGATCGCGCTGCGCGAGCAGGATTACGAACGCGCCTACGACTGCTTCGACACGGTGCTGTGCGCGCTGCCCGGTGAGATCGCACCCAAACTCGCCCTCGCCGCGACCGCGGAACTGGTTCTGCAACATTGGGATTCGCCGGATCCCGCGCAGTGGCGGCGGTGCGCCGAGAAGTTCTACGCGACGGTGTGGCGGACCGACCGCGGCGTGGTCAGTGCCGCGTTCGGGCTCGCCCGGCAATTGGCCGCCGACGGCCGGGTCGGCGCGGCGGTCGCGGCCCTCGACGAGGTTCCCTCCGCCTCCCGGCACTACACCGAGGCGCGGCTGACCGCGGTCCTGCTCCTGCTCACCGCACAGCCCGCCGAACCCGCCGACTCGGAGCCCGAGGCCGGTGAGACACAGCGGACGCACGCCGCCACCGACCGGCTGGAGGAGTCCACCCTGCACGTCGCCGCGGCGCGGCTGCAGGCACTGCCCGCGACGGAACGCCGGGTCGCGCAGCTGCGGATCCTGGTTCTCGGCACCGCTCTGGCGTGGCTGCAGGCCGGACATCGTCCGCAGGCATCGGACCGGACCCTGCTCGGACAACCGTTCACCGAACGCGGGCTGCGCCGGGGGATCGAATCGGGACTGCGCGCGCTCGCCCGCACCGCCCCCGGCCGGACACACCGCTACGCCCTGGTGGATCTGGCGAACGCGATCCGCGCCAAGAGCTGGTTCTGAGTTTCCTTCAGCCCACCAGCGCGGCCGCCGCACGGGCGATCGCCAGTTCCTCGTCGGTCGGCACCACGAGCACGGCCACCTCCGCGTCCGGAGGTGAAATATGGCGCGCCGCGCGGTCTTTCGCGGCGTTGCGCACCGGATCCACCGCGATGCCGAAGCGTTCCAGCCCGGCCAGCGCGTCGGCGCGCACCTGCGCGTTGTTCTCCCCGACGCCGGCGGTGAAGGTGATCGCGTCGACGCGGCCCAGCTCCACCAGGTAGGCGCCGATGTAGTGACGCAACCGATGCACGTAGACGTCATAGGCCAACCGCGCCGCGGCATCGCCGGATTCGATCAGCTCGAACAACCGCCGGAAGTCGTTGACCCCGGACAACCCCTTGATGCCCGACCGGCGGTTGAGCAGTTCGTCGATGTCGTCGATGTCCAGACCCGCGGTCCGCGCCAGATGCAGTGGAATGCCCGGATCGATATCGCCGGACCGGGTGCCCATCACCAACCCCTCCAGCGGCGTCAGTCCCATGCTGGTGTCGACGGCCCGGCCGCCGCGAATCGCCGAGGCCGAGGCGCCGTTACCCAGATGCAGGACGATCTGGTTGTGCGCGGCCGGGTCGCCGCCGAGCAGTTCGGACACCCGCCCGGAGACGTACTCGTGCGAGGTGCCGTGAAATCCGTAGCGCCGGACGCCGTGCGCGGCCGCGACACCGGCGTCGATGGCGTAGGTCTTCGCGGCGTCGGGCAGTCCGTGGAAGAAGGCGGTGTCGAAGACCGCGACCTGCGGGAGATCGGGCAGCAGTGCGCGCGCGGAGCGGATGCCGGTGACGTTGGCCGGATTGTGCAGTGGCGCCAGGGTCGAGAGTTTGTCGATCGATTCCACCACGGCGTCGGTGATCAGGGTCGGTTCGTAGAAGACCTCGCCACCGTGCACGACCCGATGTCCGACCGCCGAGAGCCCCGCCCCGCTCAGATCCTGACCGCTGCGCGAGAACAGGTCGAACGCGACTCGCAGCCCCGCCGCGTGATCGGGAATCGGTCCCGCGTGCTCGAAATCCTTTCCGTCACTGTGATGTTCGACGGTGACCTCGTCCTCGGAGACGGGCTCCCCGATGCGCGACACCAGCCCGGACGCCGCCACGTGCGCCGAAACCGGGTCCAGCAGTTGATATTTGATCGACGACGACCCCGAGTTGATCACCAATACCTGCATCAGCCCTCCTGTGACTTGCGGGGCACCCGCACCCGGTCGGCACAGCGAGCCGCTGCGCGATTGTCGCTCACCGTGCCTCCAGTGTCCTGCGGGGCACCCGCACCCGGTCGGCACAGCGAGCCGCTGCGCGATTGTCGCTCACCGTGCCTCCTGCTTCTGCGCCTGGATCGCCGTGATGGCCACGGTGTTCACGATGTCGGCCACCAGGGCGCCGCGCGACAGGTCGTTGACCGGTTTGCGCAATCCCTGCAGCACCGGTCCGATCGCCACCGCGCCCGCGCTGCGTTGCACGGCCTTGTAGGTGTTGTTCCCGGTATTGAGGTCCGGGAAGATGAACACCGTCGCGCGCCCGGCGACATCGGAATGCGGAAGTTTGGTGCTCGCGACCGTCGGTTCGATCGCGGCGTCGTACTGGATCGGGCCCTCCACCGGCAGGTGCGGCGCGCGCCGGTGCACCAGTTCGGTTGCGGCCCTGACCTTGTCGACATCCGCGCCGGATCCGGACTCGCCCGTCGAATACGACAGCATCGCCACCCGGGGCTCGATCCCGAACTGCTGCGCGGTGCGGGCTGAGGAGATCGCGATATCGGAGAGCTGTTCGGAGGTCGGATCCGGCACCACCGCGCAGTCGCCGTAGGCCAGCACCCGATCGGCCAGGCACATCAGGAAGACACTCGACACCGTCGAAACGCCGGGTTCGGTCTTGATGATCTCGAACGAGGGCCGGATCGTATGCGCGGTGGTGTGCGCGGCGCCGGAGACCATGCCGTCGGCGATGCCCCGGTACACCATCATGGTGCCGAAATACGAGATGTCGGCCATGAATTCGCGGGCCCGCTCGACCGTCATCCCCTTGTGCGCGCGCAGCCGCGCGAATTCTTCGGCGAATTCTCCGCGCAGCTCGCTGGTGCGTGGATCGAGTACCTGGGCGGCGTCGATGTCCACACCGAGTTCGGCCGCGCGGGCCCGCACGGTGGCCTCGTCGCCGAGGATGGTCAGCTCCGCGATCTTGCGTTGCAGCACGCGTCCGGCCGCTCGCAGGATGCGATCGTCGTCGCCCTCCGGCAACACGATCCGGCGCGGATCGGCACGAGCCCGTTCCACCAGCTGGTATTCGAACATCTGCGGCGTGACCACCGAGGGCACCGGAATTTCGATGAGATTCAACAGCTTCCGGCTGTCCACCCGCTGCTCCATCAGCGCCAGCGCGGTGTCGACCTTGCGCATACTGCTGAGCGAGACCCGCCCGCGGGTGCGCGCGGCGGCGCTGGCGGTGTCGAAGGTGCCCAGCTGCGTGGTGAGGATGGGCAGTTTCGGCTTGAGGCCCTCCATCAGGCGGGCGATCGCCGGATCCGGCAGCATGCCCCCGTTCATGATGATGCCCGACAGCGACGGGAACCCCTCCGCCTCGTGCGCGTTCACCAGCGACAGCAGGACGTCGGAACGGTCGCCCGGCACGATCACCGCGACGCCGTCGCTGAGCCGCTCGAGGATGTGCTCGGCGGTCATCCCGCCGACCATCACCTTCAGCGCCTCGCGCTGCAGCAGTTCCGGATCGCCCGAATAGACGGTGCCGTCGATGGCCTCGCAGAGTTCGTTCATGGTCGGCGCCGTCAGCAGCGGCACCTCCGGCATCGTCCACGACGGACAGGGCAGCACCGCCATCGCCTCCCGCACGTCTTCGAGCCGCTCGGGATCGCAGCGGTTGACGATGATCGCCATGAGCTGCGCGTGCTCGTGTTCGAGTTCGGCCTCGCAGACCCGGGCGACCTGCACGACCTCCTCGGGACTGCGACCGGACCCGCGCAGGACCAGCAGGACCGGTGCGCCGAGGTTGACCGCGATCCGGGCGTTGTAGCGCAGTTCGCTGGGCCCGGCGACATCGGTGTAGTCGCTGCCGACCACCACCACGGCGTCGCATACCTTGGCGACCTCGTGGAACCGCATCACGATCTCACTGATCGCGGCGTCGGGGTCGGCGTGCACCTGCTCGTAGGTGACACCGACCGCCTGTTCGTAGTCGATATCGGCGGTGCAGTGTTCGAGCAGCAGCTCGAGAATGTAGTCGCGGCCCCGGTTGGACCGGGTGATCGGCCGGAAGACGCCCACCCGCGGCGTCGTCGCCGAGAGCATCTGCAACATGCCCAGTGCCACGGTGGATTTGCCGGTGTCACCTTCCAGTGACGCGATGTACACGGTGGAGGGTGCGGGTTCGGCCATGGTCCCGAGCTTAGTGAGCGGGTGAGCGCCGGCGGTCGAACCCACGACCGGTGCCGGTGAAATCACATTCGGGCGGTCGGCGGAATGCGACCGCCACCGAGACCTGAGTGTTCCGGACATACAGCTGCGCTTTTCGACCATTCATCGGCTCACGGCTCATCCGTAGTGTCGTATCCATGCGACTCGGTACCTTCCTTCCCACCTCCACTCCCGATCCCCGGCGGCCGATCCTCGGCGATGTCGGCGCCGCGGCGCGGTTCGCCGAGGAGGTAGGGCTCGATTCGGTGTGGTCGACCGACCACCTCGTAGCCAGCGCGCCGATTCTGGAGAGTTCGGTCACGCTGGCGACCGCGGCGGCGGTGACCGAACGGATTCACATCGGCTACGGCGTGCTGCTGCTCGCACTGCGCCCGGCCGCATGGGCGGCCAAGCAGATCGCCGCGCTGCAGTACGTCTCCGCGGATCGGCTGCTACTGGGTGTCGGCACCGGCAATCCCGCCCACGGCGATATCGGCTGGCGAGCGGCCGGGCTGTCGTTCGGCGACCGGGGCCGGCGCACCGACGAGAATCTGCGCGTGCTGCCCGACCTGATCGCGGGCCGGCCCGCCGTCCTGCCGGACGGCACCGAGGTCACGCTCGCACCCGGTGCGACGGTTCCGCCGATCCTGGTGGCCGGGGACGGTCCGCGCGCCCGGCGCCGGGCGGCCGAGTTCGCCGACGGCTGGCTCGCGATCGGGCTCGCACCGCAGGACATCGCCACCGCCAGAAGGGAATTGACCGAATTCGCCACGGAGTTCGGGCGGAACGCACCCACCGTCTCCGTCGTCACGGCATTGCCCGCGGAGCTCGGCGAAGCCCGGGAACTGTTCGACGCCTACACCGAGGCGGGCGTCGACCACCTGCTCACCGCACCGCGCGACGGTGACTGGCGCCAGGGCTACGAATTCGCGGCCGCGATCCGGCGGTAAACGCTCTCACCCACCCGCGCGACGCCGGCCGGAGCCTTAGGATCACTGTCCATGACGGCACAGTTTCCGGATCGGCAATGGGGTTCGCGGACCGGTCTGCTCGGGCGGACAGCGAGCGCGTTCGCCGCGACGAAATTCGGATCGCTCGTCGTCCGCACCCTCACCCCGCTGGACCGGAAAGTGTTGCAGCGCACCGGCGCTCGCTACACCGTGCTCGGCCCGATCGGCGCGCCGATCGTTCTGCTCACCACCACCGGTCGCAAGTCCGGGCAGCCGCGCACCTCACCGCTGTTGTACGTCCACGACGGCGACACGCTGTACGTGATCGGCAGCAACTTCGGCCAGTCCCGCCATCCCGCCTGGACCGCCAATCTGCTGGCCGGTCCCGAGGCGACGGTAACCCTTGCGGGACAGAGCATTCCGGTGCGCGCAGAGCTGGTCGAGGATCCGGTGCGCAAACAGCGGATCTTCGACCGGTTCGTGGAGACGACCGAGGCCTACGCCGCCTACCGCAACCGGACCACCCGCGACCTGCGCTTGTTCGCCCTGACCAAAGCGTGAGGTTTCGCAATGTCACGCTCGACTCGCCGAGCGTGACATCCGAGGAGTAGCCGGCGCCGGCTCAGAGTGCGCGCAGA
>NZ_BDAV01000025.1 GCF_001612635.1 Nocardia africana NBRC 100379
GCTCAATACCGACCGAACGACAACGACACGTTGTGGCCGCCGAATCCGAAGGAATTGTTGACCGCGTAGTCGATCCGGCCCGGCCGGGCCTGGCCCTTGACGATGTCCAGATCGACATCCGGATCCTGGTTGTCCAGGTTGAGCGTGGGCGGGATGATGCTGTCACGAATCGACAGCACCGTGAGCACCGATTCCAATGCGCCGACGGCGCCGATGGAATGTCCCAGCGCCGATTTCGGCGCGTAGACCGAGGCGTGACTGCCGACCGCCGCGGCGATGGCACGCGCCTCCGCGGTATCGCCGATCGGGGTGGCGGTGGCGTGCGCGTTCACATGTGCCACATCGGTTTTCGACAATCCGGCGGTCTGCAGCGCGCGGGTGATGGCTCGCGCCGCGCCCATGCCCTCAGGATCCGGCGCCACCAGGTGGAAGCCGTCGGAGGTCAGACCGGCGCCGAGCAGCCGGGCATGCACGGTGGCGCCCCGCGCGCGGGCGTGTTCCTCGGATTCGAGCACCATCATCGCGCCGGCCTCACCGAAGACGAATCCGTCGCGATCGGTGTCGAACGGGCGCGAGGCGCGTTTCGGGTCGTCGTTGCGCGTACTCATCGCGCGCATCATGGTGAACGCGGCGATCGGCACGGCCTGGATCGATCCCTCCACACCGCCGGTCACGACCACATCGGCATCGCCCATCACGATCATCTTCCACGCGTTGGCGATGGCCTCCGACCCCGAGGAACACGCCGAAACGGGAGTCGCGATACCGGCTTTGGCGCCCAATTCCAGCCCGACCACCGCCGCCGCGCCGTTGGGCATGATCATCTGCACCGCGAGCGGGCTGACCCGGCGATATCCGCCGTTGGCCATCTTGTCCTTGACGTCGATGAGCGCCTCCGCACCACCGAGCCCGGTGCCGATGGAGACGCCGAGCCGCTCCGGATCGACCTCGGGCGCACCGGCGTTGCGCCACACCTCGCGTCCCAGCACCAGCGCCATCTGCTCGACATAGGACAGCCGGCGGGTCTCCTCACGGCTCAAGACGGTGGACGGAACGACCTTGAGGTGACCGCCGATGCGGACCGGAAGTTCGAACTGGTCGATGAAACCGTCGTCGAGTACGTCGATTCCGCTCTCACCGTTCAACAGTCCCTTCCACGTGGAGTCGACATCACCGGCGATGGACGTCGTCGCGGCCAGGCTGGTGACGACGACATCGCGGTAGCGCATACGGCTGGAAACCGTCATTCTCGGCTCACTTTCGACAGGCAACACTGCGGAACAGGGGCAACACTGCGGCGAATACAAGCTGGAGCGACAACGGTGGCGGTGGAGCGGCTACATTAGCGAGGCGAACACGACCGGCGGAGCCCTGAGTGCCACCCGGCAACCCGGTCGTGACTGCACTGTACCGGTTTCTTCCCGCAGCGTCGCACGGCGATCCACAACGAGGAAGGGCAACACCGTGGTCAGGAATCTCACCCAACTCGAGTTGCTGCTGGAACTCGAGCCCGTGGCGGAGAGCAACGTGCATCGGCATCTGTCGATGGCGAAGACGTGGCATCCGCACGACTACGTCCCGTGGGATGCGGGACGCAATTTCGCCGCTCTCGGCGGAACCGATTGGGACCCCGCCCAGTCACGGCTGAGCGAGGTAGCCCGCGCCGCGATGGTCACGAATCTGCTCACCGAGGACAATCTGCCGTCCTACCATCGCGAGATCGCCGAGAACTTCTCCGCCGACGGCGCCTGGGGGACCTGGGTCGGGCGCTGGACGGCCGAGGAGAACCGGCACGGCATCGTGATTCGCGACTATCTGGTCGTCACCCGCGCGGTCGACCCGGTGGCCCTGGAACGAGCCCGCATGGTCCATATGACCACCGGCTACGACGCGATGAAACTGGTGCGCGAGAGCGACAAGGCCAGCGTGGTGGACCTGGCCGACACCGGATTCCTGCACACGGTCGCCTATGTGACCTTCCAGGAACTGGCCACCCGGGTCTCCCACCGCAACACCGGGAAGGTCTGTGACGATCCGGTCGCCGACCGCATGCTGGCCCGCATCTCCACGGACGAGAACCTGCACATGATCTTCTACCGCAATATGTGCGCGGCAGCTTTGGATCTGGCGCCCGACCAGGCGCTGGAGGCGATTACCGATATCGTGTGCAATTTCCGGATGCCGGGCGCCGGAATGCCGGATTGGCGGCGCAACGGCGTGCTGATGGCAAAGCATGGAATCTACGATCTGCGCCAGCATCTGGAGGAAGTGGTGATGCCGGTGTTGCGCAAGTGGAATGTGTTCGATCGCAACGACTTCACCGCACGCGGCGACCGGGCGCGCAATACCCTCGGAGAATTCCTGGAGAAACTGCGAAACGATTGTGCGCGTTTCGAAGAACAGCGGGACCGGGCGCTGGCGCGGGAGGCCCGCAAACGGGAGCTGGTCGGCTCCCGGCCGTGAGCGGCCGTGGCGCGGCGGTGTAAGCGACTGCATCCCCGAGCATTTCGATTGGGTTTCGAAAGCGACAGAGCGGCAGAACACATTGCCAGAAAATAGCCGCGGGTGCACACTGGACGTTATGACCGCTTCACCCCGCGCTGCTCACTCCACGGACCGCGAAACCGTGGCGCTGATCGACGCATCCCATCCCGTCGTGCACGTCGAATTCCGGATCGGCGATCCGCACCGGCAAGCCAAGATGCGCGCGGTCATGGACCGGCTGCGCGTGGGAAACCGGTTCCGGAACCGCTGATTTCGCCTGCCGCCCCGACCGCCCGCTAGACCGCGATACCGACCAGATGGCCGACCACATAGGTCGTCGCCATCGCCAGCGCACCGCCCGCCAGCACGCGAATCGTCGCGCGCAGCACCGGCGCCTGCCCCAGCCGGGCACCGACGGCGCCGGTCACGGCCAGTGCGACCAGAACCGCCGCCGCGGTGACGGGAATCCGGATCGCCGCCGGTACCAGCATCGCCAGCAGCGGCAGCAGAGCCCCGACGGTGAACGCCGACGCCGACGACAGCGCGGCATGCCAGGGGTTGGTCAGTTCGTCCGGGTCGATTCCCAATTCGGCCTCGGCATGGGCGGCGAACGCGTCCTTGGCCGTCAACTCCTCGGCGACCTTCCACGCGGTGGCCGGCGTCAGGCCCTTGCCCTCGTAGATGGCGGCCAGCTCGGCGAGTTCACCCGCCGGGTCCTCGGCGAGCTCGCGCCGTTCCACGGCCAGCACCGCACGCTCGCTGTCGCGCTGTGTGCTCACCGACACATACTCCCCCAGCGCCATCGAGACCGCGCCCGCCGCGAGTCCCGCGACGCCCGCGGTGACGATCGCCGACGTCGACGTGGTGGCCGCCGCCACACCGACGACAATCCCTGCGACGGAGACGATTCCGTCGTTGGCACCCAGCACGCCGGCCCGCAGCCAATTCAGTCGTACCGACAAACCCGGCCCGTGAGTTTCCGGCCGGACCGCACTCTCCATTACCGCCGTATCCGCTTGCACCGGACCAAAATAACCCGGCCGCAATTTCCCCGCCAGCAAAGAAAGGCTTCCCGAATTTAGGTAAACCATTGCACAGGAAGGTATCCCAAACCTTATTTCGAAAAGCGGGAATGCTCATCAGATGATTGCGTCCGGTATCGAATCGCGTTCGTCACCAAGCCTTTCGGCGGCACCTCCCGGAGGGAGCCCACGGGCCGCGGCGCTGTCCGATTCTCGTCGATCGCCCGGGGCGCGGACGGGCCCGGCGGGGCGGTGCGGCGCCACCCAGCGATGGGAGGGCCGGATTGCGGGGTGATTGCGGCTCTCGGCGCTTACACTTTGCGAGACCAACTGGAAAGGGACTGGCGCAGAATGGACGCGGTCGTCACGGAAGTTGCGGTCGAAGGTAAGCGGCTCATCGACGAGGTGTGGCTGGGGCGGATCAGTCGCGAGCAGGCGGTACATCGGTTCGTGCAGGTCGGGGACGGGTTGGTCGAGTTCGACACGGCCGCCGACATCGTCGACGACGGCCTGGCCTGGCTCGATTCCCATGCCTCCCGGCTACGGCTACTGGCCTGGTGCTCCTGGCTGGAACTACCCGTCTTCGGCGGCCTCGCCGTCCTGGGCGTGCTGACCGGGGACTACCTGTCCACCGGATTCTCACTCATCCTGCTGGCCGCCCTGCAATTGGTGCACCGGCACATCGGTCCGCCGCGGCCGCCGATCCGGCGGCGGCAGCGCAGCCTCTGAGCGCTCGGACTTCCAGCGCCGATACGCCTCCGGCAGACATCGTGCGCACGGCCGGTATCCGGCGGCGACGGCGGTGGCCTCGTCGGCGAAGAACACCCGGTATGCGGCGTAGTTGCCGAGGCGCAGTGCGCGCAGGGCCGCCGGGCAGTCGAGCCGCCCGTAGATGCGCTGACGGCGATGGCCTCCGACCGTTCCCGCGGTCGGGCTGCGGTACGGCACGGCGTCGGAGTCGAGCAACACGTAATACCGCTCCGGAGCACCGTCCTCATCACCATCGACAGCACCGTCACGCATCGTGGAAAACCAGGCCGAGGGTGTGGCGGCGCCCGCTGCGCACCACGCTCACTCCGTGGCGCACGGGCGCGGCCGACCAGCCGCGGGTGGACCGCACCGGGCGCTCGCGGGTGGTGAAGACCAGCCCGTGCCCCTGCGGCAGAGTGACTGCCGCGCCGCGGGATTGGGTGCGCGGACGCTGTTCGACCATCAGGAATTCACCGCCGGTGTAGTCCGAGCCGGCGGCATCCAGTCCGATCACCACCTGCAGTGGAAAGATCATGTCCCCGAACAGGTCTCGATGTAGCGCATTCCAGTCGCCCGGGCCGTAGCGCAGCAGGATCTGCGCCGCGCGGTTCTGACCGGCCCGGTGGCACTGGGAGATCCAGTCGTCCAGGCCATCCGGCCACGAGCCGGGGCGGCCCAGTCGTTGCGCCCACATCCGCGCGATGGGCAGCAGTTTCGGATACAGCGCGGCGCGCAACTCGGAGACCACCGGAGGCAGATCGTGGGTGAAGTAGCGATATTCGCCGGACCCGAAGCGGTGGCGCGACATCTCGATGGTGGAGCGGAACCGGTCGTCCTCGACGTAGAGTGCCGCGAGCGAGTGGCACTCGTCCGCGCTCAGCAGGCAGCCGCTGAGCGCGTACCCGTGCTCGTCGAGGTCGTCCGCGATCCGCGTCCAGTCCTGCGCATCCACCCGAGCGCCGAACGACGGCGCGGCAGGCCCCGATCCGGTCGCTCCCGGACCGTTTTCACGCGGCATGTTCGAGCTCCAGCAGTTGGCGCTTGCGGTCGAGGCCGCCCGCGTAGCCGGTCAGGCGGCCGTTCGCACCGATCACCCGATGGCACGGCCGCACGATCAGAACCGGATTGGCGCCGATCGCGGCGCCGACGGCCCGCACCGCTGCCCGCGGCGCACCGACCCGGGCGGCGATGTCGCCGTAGGTCACCGTGCGGCCGTACGGGATGTCGTCGAGCGCCTGCCACACCCGCCGCCGGAATTCGCTGCCCTCGACCGCGTAGTCGAGTTCGAAGCGGGTGCGCCGTCCGGCGAAGTAGCTGTCGAGCTGGGCGGTGACCGATTCGAACGGCGCGCGTTCCTCGATCCAATCCGATTGCGCTACAATATCTTTCCCGCCCGCGATGGACAGAGCGGTGAGGGCGACACCACCCGGGCGCACCTCGCCGACGAGCATCAGCTCACCGAGCGGACTGGCCGTCGTCGTGTAGACCGTCATTGCTGATCCTTTCGGTATGCGATCCGTACGCTCCCCAATCTGCCGGAGCTCCGGATCGAATACCGGCGGAAATCAGACATCGCATCCCGCCGGGCGCCGGGTGCGCGCACCGCGGGAATGAATCGATTCGCACAGGCGTCGGACCGGATATGCGACTTCCCGATTCCGCGCGCGAATTCGTCGGCGCCGGCGCCAACGCGACCCTGGTCACCCTGAATGCCGACGGCAGCCCGCAGGTCTCCGTCGTCTGGGTGGCGTTGCAGTCGACACCCGAGGGCGACGAGCTGGTCAGCGCACACCTCGGCGAATATCTGAAGGTGCGCAACGTGCGCCGCGATCCGCGGGTGGCGTTGACCATCGTCTCGGATCAGCCGAGCGAGTTCATGCGGCCGTATCTGTCGGTCACCGGCACCGCGCGCATCGTCGAGGGCGGGGCACCGGAGTTGTTGCGGGAATTGGCCGCGGTATTGTCCTCGCCCACATCGAAATTCCCACCCGCCGACGCACCGCCGGGCCTGCTGACCCGCATCCGGATCGACCGGATCGGCGGGATCGGTCCCTGGACGAACTGAACGGATCGGCGTTCAGGCGTTCGACAGCACCGCCGTGCGCCGGACCGGCTGCAGGGTCTTGTCCAGATTCGTGCGCATCGTCGTGGCCGAATCCAGCAGGTAGTTCTGGCGCACCTTCCACGGATGCCGATCGCCCTGCCGCGGGAAATCGCCGATGGACCGCTGGATATAGCCGGAGGCGAGGTCGAGCAGCGGATGTTCGGTGAGCTCGGCCTGCGGCTGCGGCACCACCGCCTCGTAGCCGCGCCGGTCCATATGGGCGATCACCTTGCACACCAGCCGTGAGGTCAGGTCGGCGCGCAACGTCCAGGAGGCGTTGGTGTAGCCGATGCAGACCGCGAAGTTCGGGACGCCGGTGAGCATCGTGCCCTGCCAGACGAAGCGGTCGGACAGGTTCACCGGCTCACCGTCGACCTCCAGCGTGATACCACCGAAGGCGAGCAGTTTCAGACCGGTCGCCGAGATGACGATGTCGGCGGGCAATACCCGGCCGGACTTCAGCCGGATTCCCTCGGGCACGAAGGTGTCGATGTGATCGGTGACCACCTCGGCCTTACCCTTGCGCATCGCCTTGAAGAAGTCGGCGTCCGGCACCGCGCACAGGCGCTGATCCCACGGGTTGTACTCCGGGGTGAAGTGTTCGGCGACCAGCTTCTCGTCCTTGAGAATGCGAGTGGTCAGCCCGGTGAGCAGCTTGCGCGCGGCCTGCGGACGACGCCGGCAGTACTGGTAGAAGCCGACGTTGAACAGGATGTTCTTCGTGCGGATCACCCGGTGCGCCAGGCCCGCCGGGAGCAGTTCCCGAATCTTGTCGGCCTGCTTGTCGCGGCCCGGCACCGCGGAGATCCAGGTCGGTGACCGCTGCAGCATGGTCACCAGCTCGGCCTCCTCGGCCATCGCCGGAACCAGCGTCACGGCGGTGGCCCCGCTGCCGATGACCACGACCTTCTTGCCGGCGTAGTCGAGATCCTCCGGCCAGAACTGCGGATGCACCATGGTGCCGGAAAATGTCTCCACGCCGGGGAAGTCGGGTGCGTGCCCCTGGTCGTAGTCGTAGTAGCCGGCGCACGAGTAGAGGAAGCGGCAGCTCAGTGTGCGCTCCGCATCGCCCTGCCGCAGGGTCAGCGTCCAGCGCGAGTCGGCGCTGGACCATTGTGCCGCAACGACTTTCGTGCCGTAACGAATATGCTTGTCGATCCCGTGGCGGCGGGCCGTCTCGGTGATGTAGCGCAGAATCGAGGGACCGTCGGCGATCGATTTGGCATCGCGCCACGGCTCGAACGGGTAGCCGAGGGTGAACATATCCGAATCCGAGCGGATACCGGGGTACCGGAACAGGTCCCAGGTGCCGCCCAACGTCTCGCGCGCCTCGAGAATCGCATAGGACTTTCCGGGCAGTTCCGTCTGCACGCGATAACCGGCGCCGATTCCGGACAGACCAGCGCCCACGATGACGACGTCGACATATTCACCAGCTGCGGTCATGGTTCCAGTGTGCTGGTTCCCCGCGCGGCATTCTTGACTTTGTACGACAAGTATTTGATTCTGGACGACATGTCGGTGATCCGCTCGGCCGGTTTGCGCGGTTTCCGCGCGACCGTGGCCGAACTCGGGGGCAATGCGGAGGAATACGCGGCAGCCGCCGGTTACCCGATCGCCGCCCTGGACGCCGACGATCTGCTGGTGTCCGACGAGGCGATGGCGTTGGTGCTGGAGATCGCCGCCGATCGGCTGCGGTGTCCCGATCTTGGCCTGCGGATCGCCGCGCGGCAGGACCTCGGCATGCTGGGACCGCTCGCGCTGGCCATCCGCAGCTCCCCGACCCTGGCCGACGCACTGGAGTGCACTTCGCGCTACCTGTTCGTGCACGCGCGCTCGCTGAGTCTGACCATCGAACCGGACCCCTACGGCGACCGCGGTGTGACGGCCCTGCGCTACGGCGTCGAACCGGGGTTTCCCCAACCCGTCCAGGGCACCGACCTCGGCCTGGGATTTCTGCATCGCACGCTGATCCGGCTGGTGGACGGCCCCTACGGCCTGCGCTCGGTGGAGCTGCCGTACCGCCCGCCGGGCCCGCGCGCGGCCTACGAGAATTTCTTCGGCGTTCCGGTGCGCTTCGAGCGACCGGCGGCCATGCTGCGGCTGCCGAGCAACCTCACCAGCCGGGCGATCGCGGGTGGCGATGCGAATCTGCGCCGGCTGGCGGTGGCATTCCTGGCCGAACAGGCCGGCGACACCGGCGCCTCCACGGTGCCGGGGGTGCGGGCCGCCGTGCAACAGTTGCTGGGTACCACCGCACCGCAGATCGATTCGGTGGCACGACTGTTGACGATCCATCCGCGCACCCTGCAGCGCCGCCTGGCGGCCGAGCACACCACCTTCGCGGCCATCGTCGACGACGTGCGACGCAGTGAGGCGCGACGCTACCTGACCACGACGGATCTGCCGATGAGCCAGATCGCCTCACTGCTCGGCCTCGCGGAACAGGCCACCCTGACCCGGTGCGCGCGCCGCTGGTGGGACAGCACTCCCACCGCGATCCGGCGCACCGCCCGCGCGTGAGTGGCCGGTCGGCTCAGTGCGTGACGCCGGCGTCCCAGCGGCTGGCGGTGATGGTGAACCCCTGGATCGAGGAGAGCGGAATCATCGCCTCGTAGTTGCGCTGATAGCCGGTTTTCGTGATGCGCCAGCGGCCGTCGGATTCACGACGATAGGTGTCGTGGTAGTACGCGGCGCCGCGAATCATGATCCCGTGCTCGGGAACGATGACCGTATCCTCCAGGCACCAACTCCCGGAGGCGGAATCCCCGTCCACCGCGATCTCGGGATGACTGCACACGTGCGAGGTGATCATGGTGCCGGTCATCGCGCCGCTGAGGTACCCGACGATGGCGTCGCGCCCCTCGAACTGCAGCGGCTTACCGCCCGAGGGCGAGCCGTAATCGGCCACCGCGTCCGCGGCGAGGGTGTCGGCGAACTCGTCCCACTCCCGCAGATCCAGCGTCCGCAGATAGCGGTATTTCAACGCACGAATCTCTTCCAACGCAACCAGATCCATCGCGGTCACCTCCTGGTATCGGCCCCGCCAGCACAATAGAACAGGTTTCTGTTTCGGTCCGGGCTTTCCCGTTCACCGGGACCGCCCGGACCGATGCGGCGGATCAGGCGTGGGTACCGCCGTCGATGCGCACCTCGGTGCCGGTGATGAAGGCGCCGTCGTCGGAGGCGAGCATGGCCACCACGCCGGCGACCGTATCGGGCGAGGCGAAACCTTGGCCGAGCATCGGCATGAGCTTGGTGAACAGCGTGAAATCGGCGTCCTCGGGCAGGCCCGGGCCACGCCCGTCGGTCATATCGCTCGAGATCGAGCCGGGCGCCACGGCCACCGCGCGCAGGTTCTGCTTGGAGTACTCCGAGGCCAGCGCATGGGTCATCGACATGATGCCGCCCTTCGACGCGGCATAGGCGGCCATGTACGGGTGCGCGAAGTAGGTGGAGGTGGACGCGAAGTTCACGATGACGCCGCGACCGCTGTCCAGCAGCGCCGGCAGCGCTTCGCGGATCATCAGGAAGGTGCCGGTGAGGTTGGTGGTGATGATGCGGTTCCAGTCGGCCAGCGGCATCTCGTGGGTGTGCGCCGAGCGGAGAATGCCGGCCGCGTTGACCAGCGCGTCCAGCCCGCCCAGGGTTTCCACGGCCTTGGCGACCCCGGCCTGCACCGAGGATTCGTCGGAGATGTCGATCGTGACGGTGGTCAGCCGGTCGGCGCTGCCCTGCTCGGCGGCCTGCTTCGCGGTTTCGGCCAGCCCCGCCTCGTTGACGTCGGCGGCTACGACGGTGCCGCCCTCGGACAGGATGCGATGCACGGTGGCGCGGCCGATACCGGATCCGGCGCCGGTGATCAGAACCCGGCGGTCTGCGAAACGCTCCATTGCGAAACTCTCCTCAACTGCGATTTTCTCGTTCGATTGACACAGTACGCCTCAGTGGCACGTTGTGCCAGACTGACAATTCACGCTTAGAATGTGCGCACAGGAGGTGACTCATGCCCGAGTCGAGAACCGGCCCGTCCGCCACCGCATCGCCGCGCCCGAACCTGGCCCAGCGACGCAAGTCGGCGACCCGGATGGAGATCGCCCACACCGCCGCCCGCATGTTCGCCGAGCGTGGCACCGCGGCGGTCACCGCCGAGCAGATCGCCGCGGCCTCCGGCGTCGGCCTGCGCACCTTCTATCGCTATTGCCGTACCAAAGAGGATGCCGTGGAACCGATGCTGTCGGCGGGTGCGTCTCGGTGGCTGGACATCCTCGGTGACGGACCGGACCGGTTGCCTACCATCGCGGAGTTGGAGACCGCCGCGATCCGGGCGCTGAACGTGGTGGACCTCGACGAACTCGACATCACCCGCGGTCTGTTGCGCGCGATGGCCGACGATCCGGCTCTGCGCGCGGTCTGGTTCCGGGTCAACCTCACCGGTGAGCACGCCCTGCTGGAACTGCTGACGAAACTGTCCCCGGACACCGATCCGCTGCGCCTGCGCACCCTGGCCGCGGCCGCCGCCGGCGCCATCCGGATCGGACTCGAGCAATGGGCCGACGACGACGGCCCGGCGCACACGAGCGGATCCGGCGACATCCCTTCGGCCGCAACGGGCACCGGTACGCGATCGGCCGGGCCGGCTCCCCTCGTGGTCAGATGTATGCGCGAACTCACCGCAGGCTTCTATGGGCACACACCCCCGGGCACGACGGCGGCGGGCTGACGCGCGGACCTACGCCGAACGCCGCGTGATGGATCCATGAACACCGGGAATTGGCAGCACTGCCCGTCGGCCGGAGTGCACCCTGTCAATTCGCCTGTGTCCCATCCTGTTTCAGCTTGCGCCAACCGCCTGCCCGATTGTTCGCGATGATCTGCCGCAGCATCGCCGACAGCGCGGGGGCGTTGACCCTCTCACCCTCGTGAATCGCCACGGTACGTGCTGTCGTGTTGTCGTGGCCGCCGGTGATGATGCCCTCCGGGTCGGGCACGATCGCACCGTCGTAGAGGAAGACGTCGACGTGCGTCTTCGTGGCGAGCAGTGCGCAGATGTTGCCGTCGAGGACGAAATACGGTCGTACCCTGCGCTTTACGGTTTCGGCCACGTCCGGGTCGGCAGCGTGGACGAGTTCGCGCACCTCGCGGCAGATGTCGCGCTGCCAGGCCGGGAGCGCGTCGATGTAGGCGTCGACGCGCGGGTCGGCGACGTAGCTCACCACCGGCCTCTCCCCGATCAGCTCTTCCCGGATTTCGCGCCGGACTTCTTCTCGGACTTGGCCTCCGACTTGGCCTCGGTCTTGCCGTTCGCCTTCTTGCCCTTCGGCTTCTGGCCGTTCACGGCGGTGTCGAGCGAGCGTTCGGCCCCGGATCCGGTCACCGCGGCGACGATCAGCCCGGACTCGTCGGCATCCACGCGCACGGTGTCGCCCGGGTTCAGCTCGCCGCCGAGCACCAGCCGGGACACCTGATTCTCCAGCTGCTTCTGCACCATCCGCCGTAGCGGACGAGCGCCGAACTCGGGCTGATACCCGTTCTCGGACAACCAATCCCGTGCCGCGTCGGTGACGTCGAGTTCGATGTCCTGAGCGCGCAGGCGGCGCCGGGGGCCGTCCAGAACCAGATCTACGATGCGGCGCAACTGCTCCTGGTCGAGCCGGTGGAACACGATGGTCTCGTCGATGCGGTTGAGGAATTCCGGCCGGAAATGCTGTTGCAGCCGCTCCATCAGGCGCGGGGTGATGGCATCGAGCTCCGCCGAGGTGGCCTTCAGAATCAGATCCGAACCGATATTGCTGGTCATGATGACGATGGTGTTCTTGAAATCGACCGTGCGGCCCTTGGCGTCGGTGACGCGGCCGTCATCGAGCAACTGCAGCAGCACATTGAACACGTCCGGATGCGCCTTCTCCACCTCGTCGAACAGGATCACCGAATACGGCTGGCGGCGAACCTTGTCGGTGAGCTGTGCGGCATCCTCGTAGCCCACATATCCGGGCGGTGCGCCGACCAGCCGGGACACCGTGTGCTTCTCCTGGAATTCGCTCATATCGAATCGGATCAGCCGGTCCTCGTCACCGAATACCGCCTCCGCCAGTGCTTTCGCCAATTCCGTCTTGCCGACACCGGTCGGGCCGAGGAACAGGAACGAGCCGATCGGGCGGTTCGGATCCTTCATCCCGGCGCGGGCGCGGCGCACTGCCTCGGCGACGGCCACGATCGCCTCCTCCTGCCCGATCACCCGCTTGTGCAGCACGTCCTCCAGCTGCAGCAGGCGCTGTCGTTCCTCGACGGTCAACTCCGACACCGGAATTCCGGTCTGCTTGGACACCACCTCGGCGATATCGTCGAGAGTGACCGTCGGCGCCTCCTCGGCGGTGATGTGGCCGACCCGCTCCTCGGCGGCGGAGATCTCGCCCTTGAGTTCGTCCGCGCGGGCGTAGTCCTCGCCCGCGACGGCGGCATCCTTCTCCCGTTCCAGGCGCGACAATTCCTCCTGTGCCGCACGCAGATCCGGGCCCGGCATGCGGGTGCGCAACCGGACCCGGGCGCCGGCCTGGTCGACCAGGTCGATCGCCTTGTCGGGCATGAACCGGTCGGTGATGTAGCGATCGGAGAGCTCCGCCGCGGCGACCAGCGCCTCGTCGTCGTAGTGCACCTGATGGTGCTCTTCGTAGACGTCGGCGAGTCCGCGCAGGATTTCGATGGTGTCGGCGACCGACGGTTCCGGGACCAGCACCGGCTGGAAGCGGCGTTCCAGGGCGGCGTCCTTTTCGATGTAGCGCCGGTATTCGTCGACGGTGGTGGCGCCGATGGCATGGAGTTCACCGCGGGCCAGCGCGGGCTTGAGCAGGTTGCCCGCATCCATCGAACCCTCGCCGCCGGTGCCGGCGCCCACGATCGTGTGCAACTCGTCGATGAACAGCACCAGTTCGTCGGAGTGCTCGCGGACCTCGTCGAGAATCTTGGTCAGCCGCTCCTCGAATTCGCCGCGATATTTGCTGCCCGCCACCAGCGAGCCCACATCGAGGGCCACCACCCGCCGGTCGGCCAGGGTGCTGGGCACATCGCCGTTGACGATGCGCTGCGCCAGACCCTCGACGATCGCGGTCTTGCCGACACCGGGATCACCGATCAGCACCGGATTGTTCTTGCGCCGCCGGGACAGGATTTCCACGGTCTGCTCGATCTCCTCGGCGCGGCCGACGACCGGGTCGACCTTGCCCGCGCGGGCCTCGGCGGTCAGATCCCGGCCGTATTCGTCGAGTGTCGGTGTGTCGGTGGGCTTCTTCTGCCCCTCGGCGACGGGCAGTTTGGCGCCCGAAAGGGACTGCGCGGCAGGGCTTTCCAGGTTATCGGCGATGCCCAGCAGAATATGCTCCGGGCCGATGTAGCTCGATCCCGCCTCGGCGGCGTTGCGCTGGGCGGTGCGCAGGGCCAGTTTGGCGCCGGGTCCGAGCACCACCTGGCCGGCCGCGGTCGCTGTGGCCTCTCCGCTGCCGGCCGCACCGCGCATCTGCGCGGCGACCTTGTCCGGATCCCGGCCCAGCCGGCCGATGATCCCTCGCGACGGTTCCACCTGAGTGGCGGCATAGAGCAGATGTTCGGCGGTGACCTCCGGATTACCCCAGTCCTGTGCGGCCGAGCGGGCGATCGCGATCAGCTCCTTGGCGCTGTCGCTGAGCAGCCGCCCCAGATCGATGCGCTGTACCGGTGGCTGCGCGGCCATACCGGGGCCGAAGAAGCGATTGAACAGATCGTCGAAGGAGTTGAACGAACTGGGCCAGGCAGCGGTCATGTCCACACCTCGTATCTCGGAATTTCGTCGTCGCAGCGGCGAGCGAACGGACAGCTACGGTCCACGTCGCCGCACTCACCTCAGAACCACTCCGAAACGGTCGGGTCCCACCGTACTCCCGGCCGTCGTTTCCGTGGGCGTCACCGACGCATCCGTTACTTCCCAGCGATTCGCGTGGACTTACCGGCGATCCAACTGCCGGGAAGTGGGTATCGATGGGAGCATGGGGCCCGTCCAGCGAAGATCACGACCGATCGCACACGGATGCCCGGCGGGATTCGAGCACGTTGATCTTGCCGCGGTGCCACACTCGAAGATGGTTGGGCTCGAGGAGGAACTGTGACTACAGCACCATCTCGCGGCGCCGCCGAGATCGAAGCCGTAAGGCCTTATCCCCGGCGGATCGCCCCGAAGGGTTCGCAGATCTGGACGATCGTCACGACGACCGATCCGAAGCTGCTCGGCATGATGTACATCGTCAGTTCGATGGCGTTCTTCCTCGTCGGTGGGCTGATGGCGCTGCTGATGCGGGCCGAGCTCGCCCGCCCGGGCCTGCAGTTCCTGTCTCCGGAGCAGTTCAATCAGCTGTTCACCATGCACGGCACCCTGATGCTGCTGTTCTATGCCACGCCCATCGTGTTCGGCTTCGCCAACTGCATCCTGCCGTTGCAGATCGGCGCGCCCGATGTGGCGTTCCCGCGACTCAACGCGCTCAGCTACTGGCTCTATCTCTTCGGCGCCTCGATCGCCACCGCCGGATTCGTCACTCCCGGCGGCGCCGCGGACTTCGGCTGGACCGCCTACACGCCGCTGTCGGATGTGGTGCACTCCCCCGGCGTGGGCTGCGATATGTGGATTCTGGGTCTGGCCGTCTCCGGTCTGGGCACCATCCTCGGGGCGGTCAATATGCTCACCACCGTGGTCGTGCTGCGCGCGCCGGGGATGACCCTGTTCCGGATGCCGCTGTTCACCTGGAACATCGTGGTCACCAGCGTGCTGGTCCTGCTGGCCTTCCCGATTCTCACCGCGGCGCTGATGGCGCTTGCCTTCGACCGTCATCTCGGCGGCCACATCTACGATCCCGCCACCGGTGGCAATCTGCTGTATCAGCACCTGTTCTGGTACTTCGGCCATCCCGAGGTCTACATCATCGCGCTGCCGTTCTTCGGCATCGTCACCGAGATCTTCCCGGTGTTCAGCCGCAAACCGGTCTTCGGCTACACCGCGCTGGTCTACGCCACGATGAGCATCGGGGCGCTGTCGGTGGCGGTGTGGGCACACCACATGTTCGCCACCGGAGCGGTACTACTGCCCTACTTCTCGTTCATGACCTTCATGATCGCCGTCCCGACCGGTGTGAAGTTCTTCAACTGGATCGGCACCATGTGGAAGGGGCAGCTGACGTTCGAAACGCCGATGCTGTGGGCGCTCGGATTCCTGGTCACCTTCCTGTTCGGCGGCCTGTCGGGCGTCATTCTCGCCAGCCCGCCGCTGGACTTCCACGTCACCGACACGTATTTCGTCGTGGCCCACTTCCATTACGTGCTGTTCGGCACCATCGTGTTCGCGACCTTCGGCGGCATCTATTTCTGGTTCCCGAAAATGACCGGCCGGCTACTCGACGAGCGGCTCGGCAAGATCCACTTCTGGACCACCTTTCTCGGCTTCCACACCACCTTCCTGGTGCAGCACTGGCTCGGTAACGAGGGCATGCCGCGCCGCTACGCCGACTATCTGCCCTCCGACGGATTCACCACGCTCAACACCGTCTCCACCATCGGCTCGTTCATCCTGGCCTTCTCGATGATCACCTTCGTCTGGAACGTGTTCCGCAGCTACCGCTACGGGGAAGTCGTCACCGTCGACGACCCGTGGGGGTACGGCAACTCGCTGGAATGGGCGACCACCTGCCCGCCGCCGCGGCACAACTTCTACGAACTGCCCCGAATCCGTTCGGAGCGACCGGCATTCGAGTTGCACTATCCGCACATGATCGATCGCCTGCGCGCGGAATCGCACATCGGCTGGGGCGCACCGCATGCGGACGTGCACGAGACCGCGGCGGCCGAACAGGAACGGGCCTAGAGCATCGGAACCGACGGTGGCGGCAGGGGTTCCAGTGGGCCGAGCCGGCGATGGACCACATGCTGCTGCACGAAGGTCCAGGTATTGCTGGTCGCGAAGTAGACCAGGATGCCGACCGGCATCACCAGACCGGCGACCAGCGTGCCCAGCGGAAACAGCCACAGCGTCATCGCGTTGATCAGCCGCGTCTGCGGGGTGGTCTCGAGCTGGCGGGCGATCGACGCCCGCGCGGTGCAGTGGGTCGCGACGGCCGCGATCACCACCAGCGGGACCGCCACGGCGGCCACCGACGCGACGGAGTCGGTGGAGGTCAGCGTCGCCGACAGCGGCGCGCCGAACAGCTCGGCGTGCAGGAACGAGCGCACCTGCTCCGGCGCGAACACGTAATTCGCGGTGTCGGCGTTCTGCGCCGCCGTCATCGTGGTGGTGTTGCCGAGGAACGGAACGTACGAGACCGCGCCGGTGCGGTCGAAGGAATGCAGCACGTGCAGCAGTCCCAGGAACATCACCAGCTGCACGAGCACCGGCAGGCAGCCGCTGAGCACACTGAAGTTGTGCTGCTGCTGCAGTTTCCGGGTTTCGACGGCCAATCGCTCGCGGTCGTCACCGCATTCGGCGCGCAGTTGCCGCATCTTCGGTTGCAGCACGGCCATGGTGCGGGAGAACCGGACCTGAGCCAGGAACGGCCGATACAGGGCGGCGCGCAGGGTCACCACCAGCATGACGATCGCCAGAGCCCAGGACAGGCCACTCGCGGCGCCGAAGAGGACGGCGAATCCGGTGTGCCAGAGCCAGAGAACGGCGGCGACCGGGTAGTACACGAAATCGAGCATGGGATATCACCTCACTTCGAGGCACCCGTGAAGGTACGGGCGAGTGAACAGGGCCGGCCGAGCAGCCGCGCGTTCACTTCGGCCGGCGAGAGCACCGGCGTGGTGACGCGCGATCAGCTCCGGCGCCCCGGTGCCGTGGGCCGCACCCGGCCCGCCGTATCCGGATTGCTCTGTCGGAGAAAGGATCCCCGTCGCCGCTGCTGCGCGGAGCCGGGAGGTCCACTGTGGACCGCGACCGGCACCGGCCGCATCCGGCCGGAACAGGCGGCGACCACCGCCAAGGCGAGAATCGCCGCGGCTCCCACGGCCAGCAGCGAATTCGGTTCGCCCGCAGGCATGATCGTGGCGGCGACCACGGACAGCACGAGAGCGCACAGCATCAGCGCCGCCGAACGGATCCGCATCACCATGCCGATCAGGGTACCGAACGGCACGGCGCGCCGAGCCGAGCCGACGGCCTCATGTCGGGGCACGCGACCGTCGGCCGACCCCGGCAAAACGCCCACAGCAAACCAAGCGATTGCTAGTGTCGGAGGGATGATCTCGACGATCGTCTGGGGCACGGGCAATGTCGGCCGTGCCGCGATCCGCGCCGTGCACGCGCACCCCGGACTGGAATTGACCGGGGTGCTGGTGCACGATCCGGCCAAGGTCGGGCGCGATGCCGGCCGGCTGGCCGGACTCGCCCACGACCTCGGCGTCACGGCCTCGTCCGATGCCGACGCCCTGCTGGCACGCCATCCCCGAGCGGTCGTGTACGCCGCGTCCGGCGATATCCGGCCCGACGACGCGCTGCGCGATATCGTCACCGCGATCCGGGCCGGCGCGGTGGTCGTCACGCCCGCGCTGTACGCGCTCTACGATCCCCGCAACGCTCCCGCCGAGGTGCGCGAGCCGGTGCGGGCGGCGATCGCGGCGGGCGGCGGTTCCCTGTTCGTCTCCGGTATCGATCCCGGGTGGGGCAACGATGTGCTGCCGTTGCTGGTGAGCGGGCTGGGTCACCGCGTGGACACGATCCGCTGCCAGGAGATCTTCGACTATTCCACCTACGACCAGCCGGATTCGGTGCGCTACCTGGTCGGCATGGGCCAGCCGATGGACTACGAACCGCCGATGACCGCACCCGGCATCCCGACCATGGTGTGGGGCGGGCAGATTCGGCTGATGGCGCGCGCCCTGGGCGCCGAACTCGACGGCATCCGCGAGACGCTGGACCGCCGCGCCCTCGACGCCACGGTGACCACCGCGGCGATGGGTGACTTCGAGGCGGGCACCCAGGGCGCGGTGCGGTTCGAGGTGCAGGGCATCGTCGGCGGCCGGCCGCGCATCGTGATCGAACACGTCACCCGCATCCATTCCGACTGCGCACCGGACTGGCCGCTGCCGCCCGACGGTGCGGGCGCGCATCGCATCATCGTGGAGGGCGATCCGCGCATCGAGGTGACCGTCGAGGCCGAGACCGAGGGCGGTAACCGCGCCGCCGGCGGAAACGCCACTGCCGTCGGCAGATTGGTCAATGCCATCGACTGGCTGGCCGCGGCCGAACCCGGCCTCTACGACGCCCTCGACGTCCCCTTGCGTCCCGCCGTCGGCAGATTCGCGAGCGCCCCATCCGAAAGGACACCGCAATGAACATCGATATCCCCGAGGGGAAGGATCCGATCGGCTACGTCTGGGGTGAGATGGTGCCGGGGATCGGGCCGGCCGCCTCGAAACTGTCGCTGGCGGTCTACTCGCACAGCACCCTCGGCCTGCGAGAGTTCGAGGCCGCCCGGCTGCGGATCGCCCAGATCAACGGCTGCCTGTTCTGTCAGGACTGGCGCACCGAACGCGACGGACAGAAGGTGGAGATCGGCTTCGACCAGGCCGTCGCCGAGTGGCGCACCACCGATTCCTTCGACGAGCGGACCCGGCTGGCCGCCGAATACGCCGAACGCTACGTGCTCGACCACCACAATCTGGACGAGGACTTCTGGACCCGGATGCGCGCGCACTACAGCCAGGCCGAGATCGTCGAGCTGAGTATGTGCATCGGTTCGTGGCTGGCGTTCGGCCGGCTCAATCGCGTCCTCGGACTCGACACCGTGTGCGTGCTGCCGGGCCACTGACCGCTGCTACTGCTCGAGCAGGGCTGCTACTGCTTGGGCAGGGCCCCGGCCATCCCGCCGACGTCGGTCACCTTCCAGCCGCTGCCGGGATCGACGTCGACGGTGTAGGTGACGGTGGTCTGCGCGCCCTGCGGCGTCTGCGCGCTGGTGGAGTTGACGTTCAGGAAGACGTCGACCTTGTAGACGCCGTTCTCGGTGCTCATCACCTTGGCCGCGATCGGGGTCGCCGACGACGTCCACTTCAGCGGGACCAGGATCTCCTGCAGTTTCGGTGCGGTGGCGTCGAATTTCTGTGCCAGTTGCGACGTGGTGCCGGCCTTCAGCTTGCCGATCCACGCGCCCACGTTCTGATAGTCGATATTCGAGGCGCCGACCGCGTACTCGGTGGCGACCTGCTCGGCACGCTGCTGCGCGGCCGCCCGATCGTCGCGGTCGTGCAGATCGCCGCGCGCCGACAGCCATAGTGATCCGAAGACCGCGGCCGCCGCGATCAACGCCACTCCGGCCGCCGCGGTGGCCACGGTCGACAGCCGGATCGACAGTGTGCGAGGAGCTTTCGCGGTCTGTGCGGTGGTCTCGGCGCGGGTGTTCTCGGCGGGGGCGGCCAGGGAGGACTCGGCCTCCGCGTCGACTGCCCGCTTCGGTTCGGTACCAGTGTCGTTCGACATGGTGTCCTCCTTCTCGGTGGTACTACTTGACATTGATGCGCACCCGCACGGTCCCGTCGGCGCCCACATCGTCGAGGGCCTGCGTGATCAGATCGGAGATGTCGATGCGCGGCGCGGAAGCGGTGGTCGCCTCGGCCAGCGGCGCGAGCGCCGGACCCAGGGATTTCAGCTCCGGGCCGAGCTGCGCCAGCCGGTCGCTGAGCTTCGCCAGGAACGGCGCCAGGCCGTTGCCCTCGGTGTAGCTTCCGGCGGGACGGGCGTCCACCATCCGGCCCACCGCCGCTACCAGATCGTTCAGGGCGTGGGTGAACCGGACGAATGCCGGTGCCGCCGTACTGGTGGCCGGACCGGCCCAGTCGATATCGGCCGCGGCGGCCTGAAAGCTGTTGAGCAGGTCCGCGATTCGCGGGCTGCGGCTCATGATCGCGGCCGCCAGCAGATCTCCGGATCGGGTCAGATTCGGAATCGCGGCGTCGGTGCCGTCCAGCGCCGAGCTCGCGGTGGCGACCAGCGAGCCCACCACCTCGGGATCGAGCTGGTTCATGGTCTTGGTGACCAGCCGCGCGACGTCCGGAATCGACAGCGGCATGCGCACATTCGCTGTTTCCAGGCGCTGGCCGTCGTGCAGGTAGGGCCCGTTGCCCGAGGTGGGCCGGAATTCGACGTACGGTTCGCCGAGGGCCGACAGATGTTCGATGGTCACCGTGCTGTCGGCCGGCACCCGCTTGTCCGCGGCCAGCCGCATCGCGACCTCGACACCCGCGGCGGTATGCCGCACGGCGGTGACGCGGCCGACCTCGAGTCCGGTGAGCAGCACCGGCGACCCGACGCCCAGACCACCGGAATCGGTCAGCACCATGGTGGTTCGGTTGTAGTCGGCGAAAGGGTCGGCGCGGACGACTCCGAAGGTCAGATAGCTCGCCCCCAGGACGGTGATCGCGACGATACCGCCCAGCGAGGTCAGCGCACCCCACCTCATCGCACCACTCCGATCATCCGCAGGGAGGCCAGGATGCGGTCGGTCTGCTGATCGGGCGGCACGTCCGCGGAGGCGTCCGAGCGCACCCCGACGATGTTCACCTTCGGCCCGCGTTCGACGAACGGAATCACCTTGTCGCGCAGCAGTTCCATGACGGCCTGCAGATTCGACGGACGGCTCAGGTCCACCGGTCCGGCCGAGAGCAGCAACGGCGCGAACGCCTGGGCGGCCCCGTCGGCACCGCGCAGCACCGGCCCGAGCCAGGTCAGCGACGCACCCACCGGCCCCAGCCCACCGAAGATCTTCGTCACGCCCACGATGGAGTCGGTGATACCGTTCATCTGTTCGACCGAGGTTCGGCTGAGAATGTCGTCGAGTTCCGGCTGAATATCATGCAGTACTTGGGCATTCGTGCCCAGACCGTCGAGCAGCGCGTCGACGCTGTCCAGGTTGTTCGCCAGATCGGTGGCATCGGCGGCCATGGTGTGCGAGATCCGGGCGGTCTGCGCCGGATCCTGTGGCAGGGTGCGATTGAACTGCTCGATGACGTCCTGCAGCTGGGTCACCGCGCCGCCCTGGGTGAAGGCGGCGATCAACGCCATCGTGTCCTCCAGTTGCACCGGCGGTTTCGACTGTGCCATCGGAATGGTGGACCCGTCGTGCAGCAGGGTGCCGAAACCGTCCGGCGGCGTGGTCAGCGCGACGTGGATATCGCCGAGCACCGTGTTCTGCCGCAGTTCGGCGACGGTGGTCGTGGGCAGTCGCACCGACTTCGAGATGTCGGCGTCGACCACGACGTAGCCGCCGCGGCCACCCGCGGCGGCCGGATTCATCACGGTCACCCCGGAGACCGTGCCGACCTGCGCGCCGTTGGCCATGATCTTGGCGCGGGCCGGCAGGTTCAGCACGTTCGAGAATTCGATGCGCACGTGGTAGGTCGGGCCGGACACCGTGGTTCCCGGCACCGGTACCGACGAGGGGTCGAATGCGCATCCGGCGGCCGGCAGCGCGGCCGCCACGACGATCGCCGAGCCGAGCGTGAATCGCCGAAATCTCATCGCGCACCTGCCAATCCGAATATCAGGGCCGCCATGTCCACTATCGCCGCACCGCCGGCCGCGGTGCAGCGCCCCGGGGCGAGCGCGTCGATCGCGGCGCACACCTGGTCGGCGTGTTCCTGCGGAATCGCCACCTTCGGCGGGGCGTAGCCGATGCCGGAGGCACCGACCGTGTGCACGGCCTGGGCGAGAACCGGTGTCAGGGAAATCATCTGGGCCAGCGAGCCGACGTTCGCGCGCAGGAATGTCACCAGCGGGACGGTGTCGTCGAGGGCGCGCATGATCGGATCGCCGAACAGGGTGGTGATGTCGTTGAGCATCGGCAGCACCTGGCCGAGGCCGTCGAACAGGGCCGCACCCGGCTTCAGCAGATCCTCGGTGGCCTGGTCCAGGACCGGCCCCAGCCGGGTGAGCATGGTCTTCAATTCACCCCAGTGCGCCTCCACATCCTTGGAGACCGAGGCGAACGCGTCGAAAATGCCTGCCAGATGGGCGATATCGGCATCGGGCGCGGACAGCGCGGCGCCGAGTTTCTGCACCAGCGCGTTGATCTGCGGTCCGGTGCCCGCCGTGGCGTCGTTCAACGAGGTGAGTCCGCGCGCCAGCGCGTCGGGGTGCGCGGCGTCCGGGCCCTGGATCTGCGACGACAGCTGGGCCAGCGCGTTCAGCGTGTCGCTGATGCTCTTGGGGGTCAGAGTTTTGGTGAGGCAGTGGGTGGGGTCCCAGCGCGCGGCCTCGGTGCCGCTGGAGACCACGGCGAGTTCGCGGGAGGCGACGATACTGTCCGACAGCGTCGTCGCACCGGCGTCGGCGAGGATCGGATGATCCGTGTCGACGTCGAAATCGACCTTGACCGAAGTGCCCTGCGGCGCAACGGATTTCACCGTCCCGACCGTGATGCCGCGCATGGTGACCTGGTTGCCGGGGTAGAGCCCGACGCTGTCGGGCATGATCGCGCAGTAGGCCGTGGTCGCCTTCAGCGGCTGGAAGGCGACGAGATAGCCGACCACCGCGACCGCGACGACGGCCACCGTCCCGGCGATCGACATGAAGGCCCGCGAACCGAGCAGCTTGTGCAGCATCAGCAGTCCTTCCCCGGTACCGGGATACACAGGTGGGCGGCCGGTGCGCTGACCGTCTGCCCCGACTGATCGACGGTCACCGGCCCGTCGGTCCCGGCGAGCTGGGAGAATTTCTGCTGCAGACTCTGCACCGTGCCGATCACCGGCTCGAGTTCGCCACCGAGCTTTTCCAGCTGCGGCAGTGCGTCACCGAGCTGCTGGAGTTTCGGTTTCAGCGCCGAATCGTAGGTGGGCGCCAGCGCCGCGACCCGCTCGATCACCGCGCGCAGCAACCGCACGCCCTCACGCAGTTCGGCGCGCTTGTCGACCAGCAACGTCTCCATCTGGTTGACGTTGACCATCAAACGCCCGAGATCGTGTTTGGCCCCGTCGTACATGGTGACGTATTCGTCGGCCACCGCGATCGCATCGGTGACCTGGGTGCGCTGCCGGTTGAGCGCGTCGACGTAGGTGCCGAGCGTATCGAGGGTGGTGCGCAGCGCCTCCGGTGCGGCCTCGATCGAGGTGTCCAAGGCGGCGAGATTGCGGCGTAATGTGTCGCCGTCGATCTGCCGCAGCGGTTGCGCCGCATCCTGGAAGGTCTGCACGAGACTGTAGGGCAGCCGCACGCGATCCATCGGAATCGCCTTGTCGCCCAGCGGCTTGTCACCCGCGGGAAACAGCGCGACGTAGTTGCCGCCGACGATGGTCAGCATCCGGATGTCCAGCGTGGACCGATCGCCGACGAAGACGTCCGAATCGACGGTGAACCGCATCCGCACCCGATCCGGATGCAGCTCGAGCGCTTCCACCTTGCCGACCGGGATACCGGCGACGCGAATATCGTCACCGACCTTCACCGACTGCGCTTCGGACAGTTCCGCGGTGTAGGTCTTCTTGCCGAACGGCACCACGTACAGGATGCCCGCGGCGGCCGCGCAGACCACGACGAGCGCGACGCCGACGATGCCGAGCCGGATTTCGCGGCGGCGGGTGGTCGCCGCATCCGCGACGCGCCGATCCCGCGGCCGGAACAGGCCGGACCCGAACCGATTCAGCCGTTGCATATCGCCACCTGCTGTCCCGCGACGAGCACCCGCACCACCTGCGGCAGTTCGGCATTTCCCTTGGAGCACTGCGGTTTCCAGCCCGCCACCGGCTTCGGTGTGGCCGCGTCCAGTCCGCCGAGCAGGGCCGGCAACTTGCCGAAGACGTCCACGGCTTCTTTCGGGTCGGGGAACAGCCGCCGGATGAGCGCGTCGACATCGGTGCCGGACTGCAGGCCGAGCGCGTCGAACAGGCTGTCCAACGGTCCCAGCACCGACGGCGCGGCCATCGCGAACTGCGCCAGCCCGCCGATGTTCGTCTGCAGGGCCTGGAAGATGTCGGTCAGCCGGGCCAGCAGCGGCACGAGGTAGTGCACCCGCCCGCCGACGCGCTGCGACAGATCGGACATGTTGCGGATCAGGGCGCCGATCACCTGCTGGCGGTTGTCCACGTAGGAGGCGAGCCGGCCGATCGCGGCCAGCACCGGTTCGACGTTGCTGCCGTCGCCCTCGATCAGCGCGACCATACTGGCGCTGAACTGGTTGATCGCCTCCGGGGAAATGGTGGCCAGCACCGGTTTCAGGCCGTTGAACATGCTCGTGACATCGAACGACGGCACGGTGTGGTCGGTGCCGATCGTGCGCCCGGCCGGCAGTCGCGTCCCCGGCTTCGGCTGCTGCTGCAGATCGATGTAGCGCTGACCGGTGAGATTCTGATAGCGGATGGCGAGCTTCGAATTGTCGAAAATCGGCGCATCGGTCTTCAGCGACAACCGGACTCGCGCCAGCGCCCCGTCGAGGGAAATGGTGTCGACCTTGCCGACCTGTACGCCGAACTGGCGTACGTCGTCGCCCACCTTGAGTCCGTTGGCATCGGTGAACAACGCCTGATGCGTCTCGGTGTCGCCGGCGACGGGCCGCTTGATCGCGGTGAACACGACCGACAGCACGACGATCATCACCACCGCGAACAGACCCAGCCGCCAGGCGGCGGCCCCCACCTTCATCGGATCCCTCCCAGCAGCGGTGCCAGCACCGGCACGCCCCGCACATCGATTTCCGTGTCTAGCACCGGGCCGTTCGGTGTGTCGTGCAGGCCGGCGCGCAGGCGGCGCACGAGTTCGGCCAGATCGGCGCCGGATTGCTGCGGACGGGGAACCATCTGCGCCAGCACCGCGAGCATCGGCGCGAGAGTGTCTGTGGCGCCGGACAATTCGGATCCCGCACGCGTGCCGAGACCGGCCAGCGCGGGCAGGACCGAACCGGTCAGCGCCGACGTTCCGGCGTCGTAGGAGCCCCGATCGTCCTGCAGCCGTGGGATATTGCGCAGCAGATCGAGCACCTGGATGGTCGCGCCCGCGAAGCGTCCGCCGCCGTCGAAGGCCGGGCCGAGCCGTCCCACCAGTTCGGAACTGGGCATCGTCTGGTTGTCGGTGATGGTCTGCGCCACCGAGATCAACGCCTGGGCCAGCGGCGTGAAGCCGCGCACGTCGTTGGAGACCTGGGCGATCACCGTGGCCATCTGCGGAGTCAGCAGAGCGTTGCCGGTCTGCGACAGCCCGCGCAGCAAACCGCCCATGGTCGCGTCGTAGACCGCGGCGGCGTGCTGCCCGGTCAGGTCGATCGTGGACCCGCCGCGCAGCGGGGCACCGCCGGAGCCCGGCCGCAGCTCGATCTCGCTGATGCCGAACAGGTTCGCCGGCGCGTAGTCCACCCGCAGGCTGTCGTCGATGCCGTGCAGCTGAGATCGGTCCAGCCGCAGGGTGATTCGCTGGGTGCCGCCGTCGGCGGGCACGATCGCCGCGACCTCGCCGACCTGCACACCGTCCACCCGCACCGGCGTGCCGGTCAGTACCCCGTCCCCGATCTGCTCGGTGTGCAGGGCGATGCGCAGGCTGTCGTCGGTACGCAGGCCGCGGTAGGCCAGCGAGCCGATCGCGACCACGGCCGCGAGCGCGATCGCCACGCCGCCGACCAGCAGCGAGCGCCGCTTGTCCACCGCCACTCCGGGCATTCCGTAATTCGGCACCTGCACTACCCCGTGAAGTCGATCGACGCGTTGAAACCCCACAGCATCAGTGTCAGCACCATGTCGATGGCCACGATCGCGACCGAGGACGCACGCACCGCGCGGCCGGACGCGATGCCCACCCCTTCGGGTCCACCGGTGGCGAAAAAGCCGTAGTAGCTGTGGATGAGGATCACGACGGTCGCGAAGATCGCCACCTTGATCACCGCGGCGATCACGTCGAATCCGGACACGAACTGGAAGAAGTAGTGGTCGTACACACCGGCGGACTGACCGTGGACCAGTGTGATGAGTCCGCGGCAGGCCAGATACGACAGGATCAGCCCGATCAGGAAGGTCGGCACGATCGAGACGGCGCCGGCGATGACGCGGGTGGTCACCACGAACGGGACCGACCGCAGGCCCAGTGCCTCGATCGCGTCGATCTCCTCCGAGATGCGCATCGAGCCGATTTCGGCGGTCATGCGACAGCCCGCCTGGGCGGCGAATCCGATGGCGGCCACGATCGGGGCCAGCTCGCGGGTGGTGGCGTAGGCCGAGACGATGCCCGACACCGGGCCCATGCCCAGGATGTTCAGCATGGTGAAGGACTCGACGGCCACCGAGGCGCCCATCACCAGGCCCAGCACGATCATCATCGGCACCGTGCCGCCGCCGACGATCACCGACCCGCGTCCCCATGTCATATCCGAGATGATGCGCAGCGTCTCGTCGCGATACCGCCTGAGCGTCAAGGGAATCGACGACAGCACCTGCCAGATGAAGGCCAGGACGAAGCCCAAGCCCTCCACGCGCGCCAGGAGCAGACCGCGGCGGCGATAGAAACGCACGAAGTGGCCGAACCCCTTGGGCATATAGGTCGAAATCGCCACGTCAGACCAGCCTCGTCGGCAGGAACATCTCGACAACCTGGGTCACGCCGAGATTGACGATCGCGATCGACACCACCGACAGCACCACCGCCGCGTTCACCGCATCGGCCACCCCGCGCGGGCCGCCCTTGGCCTCCAGTCCGCGCTGGCACGCGATGATCACCACGAGGAAGCCGAACAGCACGGCCTTGAGCAGCGAGACCCACACATCGGCGACGGTGGTGAAGGATCCGAAAGTGGCCCAATAGCTTCCGGGGGTCACGTTCTGACCGCCGACGGCCACGGCGTAGCCGGCGACGATGCCGACGAAGATGATGAGGATGTTCAGCAGCGGCGCGACGAGGATCATCGCCACCAGTCGCGGGATCACCAGCCGGTGAATCGGCGAGATGCCCATCGTGTTGAGCGCGTCGATTTCCTCGCGGATGGTGCGGGCGCCCAGATCGGCGGCGATCGCGGCCGCCCCCGCGCCGCCGAGGAGGAAGCCGGTGGCCAGCGGCGCGCCCTGCTTGATCACCCCGAGGCCGCCGGTCGCGCCGAGCAGCGAATCCGCGCCCAGGGTGTGGATGAGGTTGCCGACCTGCACCGAGACGATCACCCCGAACGGGATGGCGATCAGAATCGCCGGGATCGCGGTCACCGTCACCAGCCGCCACGCCTGCAGAATCGCTTCGCGCCATTGGAATTCGCGCCGGACGACGTCGGTCGCCGTGCCGGTCACCGATTCCCGGGCGATATCCACTGCCCTGCCGAAGGTTCGCAGCGCGGACACGACGGTGTCCGAGAAATTCTCGCGAACGATACGAACAGCGGACGCGCCCGAGGAAGCCCGGGTCACCGGCGCCATGAGCGGCGGGCCGGGTCCGGGCGGTGTGGCTCGAATTTCACAATCGTCTCTCCGTGATCGGCAACACTGCCAACACGAAGCTAACGGTTACAACTAGTTACAGTAAAGCTGATCACGGTGTGAGGGTGACCGCTCGGAGACCCGCACGACGTGCGGCGATTAATCCAGCTCACGTGCATGTTTTTCTAAGTAAACGCCAGTTCTGAAACCTGTTATCAGCACCGATCTGCTATCGCTATGACCCGCGTCACGTGTGATCGGCCACAACGATTCGCCCTTACGGACTCGCCGCGGTGCGAGCGGCCGGGCGGAGATCGTGCTCGTCGACCTCGGTCGCCTCGACCGGGAGAAAGTCGTCGCGATGCCGCACGGCCGCCGATACCGAATAAAACAACGCGGCACCGTCCGGCACATCGGGAAGGTCCCGGAGATCTCCCCCCGATTCAATCCAGGAGTTTGCCCAGAATCGGAAGGGACGCCGCCAATCGCCGCTGTTCGGCGGGCGTCAGACGAGCGGCGATCAATTCTGCCAGATGGCCGTACCCGGCCTCGCGCCGTTCGGACAACAGGTCCCGCCCGGCGTCGGTGATGTGCAACCGCTTGCGCCGCTGGTCGTCCGGATCGGGTGTGCGCATCAGCAGCTCCGACGGCGAACGGGCATGCCGCGTGGAGGGAAGCCGATGACCGCCGAACTGATTCCGGGCGAGCTGACCCACGACGGCCGCCCGCGAAGCTTTCACCTGCGACCGCCCCGGGAGCCGGACAGTCCGCTGATCGTCGCGTTGCACGGGAATATGGGACCGCAGGCCGGAGGCGGCGGTCTGCTCATGCACGAACGGCGTGGACGATGTGGGGTTCCTGCGCACCCTGATCGACTGGTGCGCGCGGCGGTATCGGACCGCATCCGATCGCACGCTGGTAGCCGGAATATCCAACGGCGCCTTCATGTCTCACCGGCTCGCGCTCGAATGCAGCGAACGGATCGCGGTCTTCGCCGCGGTGGCGGGGGCGCTGCCCGCCGATCCGACCGCGGTGCGGCCGACCCACGCGGTGTCGGCGATGCTGATCAACGGCGATGCCGATCCCCTGGTTCCGCTCGCCGGCGGCCACTCCCGCCACCGCGGGCCGAACGGCGAACCGCGCGGGCGGATTCTCGGCGCCGCCGCGACCGCCGAACACTGGGCGAGCCTCGACCGGTACACGGGCGAACGAACCACCGTCACGACCACCGGCTCGCGACGTGTCACCGCGGCCCACGGCATCGGCGACACCGCGGTCACGACATGGACGGTGTTCGGCGGCGGCCACACCTGGCCGGGCGTCGCCGTGCCGGAGGAATGGGCAAGCACTCCCGGCGCGGCATCCACCCTGGAATTCGATGCCACGGTAGAAATCCATCACTTCGCCCGCCCGCTCGTGCGACCGGCGGCGCGGCGGCTACTTCCACCCCGGTCGGAGAAGGAGAACCGATGAGTATCCTCGGCAAGCTACTCGCCAATCGCCGCGCCGGTGAATCCGAACTGGCATGGAATCAGCCGAACCTGCTCGGCGACACAGTTTTTCGACTCACGAGTCCGGACTTCGAGCCGGAGACCACTCTCGACATCCGGCACGCCTCCCACCGGATCGGTGGCGCCGACGAGTCTCCCGCCTTGAGCTGGAGCGGCGCGCCGGACACCGCGGCGGGCTATCTGCTGGTGCTCGAGGATCCCGACGCTCCGATGCGGAAACCGTTCGTCCATTGCGTCGCGCTCCTCGATCCGGCGGTGCGGAGCTTGTCCCGCAACGCGTTACGCGCCGATACCGACGAAGCGGGTGTGCGGGTACTGCGGTCCGGATTCGGCCGCGGGTACATGGGCCCCGCGCCGATCAAGGGACACGGACCGCACCGGTACGTCTTCGAGTTGTTCGCCCTGGGCGCGCCCCTCACCATGGCCGCGGGGAAATCCGTCGAGAGTGCGAAGCCTCGGGAGGTGCTGGCGGCCGCACAGGCGGTGGGCCGGGCGCGAATCGACGGATTCTACGAACGCCCCTGAGGCGCAGGGCTCAGAGGCTCAGGACATGCCGTTCGGCCGATAGCTGCGCAGCGCCTGCCGCAGGACCGTCAGTCGCTGTTCGCGAAAGTCCGTCCGGCCCTGTTCGACAGCGTCCAGCACGTCGAGCGCGGGATCGGCACACGCCCAGAAGCGCAGCTTGTTCTCGGTGACGGCTCCGAGATCCCGGGCGCGACATCGCTGGATCTCGCGCACGAACTCGTGCCCCGCCTCCGGGTAGAGGTAGCAGAGGTCGTAGTCGGGGTCACCGATCTCCACATCGCCGAAGTCGATCAGTCCGCTGATCCTGCCGCCGCTGATCAACAGATGATCCAGGCTCATATCGGCATGGATGAGCGTCGGTTCGAAGTCGAAGTTGGCGTCGTCGTCGAGATATCGGTGCCACGCCCCGGACAGCTCCGCGGCCTCGGCCTCATCCAGCAACGGAAGCACCTCGGCACGAACGGACTTCAGATCCGCGGCGAAATCACCCCGCAGATCGGTGACCTCGACACCGAAGTCCCGGGCGCGGTCCACCGGAAACGAGTGGATCCGTTCGATCAATTCCGCGATCGTGCGTGCCGTATCGGAGTGCAGCAGTCCCCGCCCGGCCCAATCCGCTTCGTTGAGCGATTCGCCCGGCACAAGCGGATACACGCAGTACTCCCCCGGCCCCAGCGGATTCGGCGCGGTGAACAGGAATTGCGGAATCGGCACCGGCAGCAACGGCGCCAATTCCGGAAGCAGACCGGCCTCGCGCGCGATCCCTTCCGCGCCGTGCGGGTCCTGCGGCAGGCGCAGCACGTAGAGCTTGCCGGCCGAATCCAGCTGGAGCGCAACGCTGTCCAATCCGGCACCCAGCAGACGCAGGGAACCGCCCGCCAACTCCGGCAGGGGCGAGTCCGCGAGGGCACCGCGTACCCGCTCCTGCCAGTCCGGCGGAAGTTGCACGCTCGCGCGCATATCCATATCCGCATCGTAGAACCGGTGTCCACCGGTTTTCGCCGGGCGGCCGGGCGCGCACGCCGGGCGGCCGGGGCGGGCGCCGTCTAAGATCGGCGGCGTGCCGGAATCCGGGAGCTCGGTCCCCGCCTCGGTCCAGGTGTGGCGGGCGTTGCAGCGGGTGTACGTCGACCTGCGCCCGGAGCTGGACGCGCAACTGCGCCGCGGCTACGGCATGCCCGCCAGCTGGTACGACATGCTCGTGGAACTCGCGGGGACGCCGCGGCTGCGCATGAGCGATCTCGGCGCGACCATGGTGCTCAGCCGCACCCGGGTGAGCCGCCTGGTCACCGAATTGGAGGCGCGCGGCCTGGTCACCCGCGAAACCAATCCCGCGGACGGCCGATCGGCGTACGTCGCCATCACCTCGGCCGGGCGGCAGCGGTTGCACGAGGCCACCCCCCATCATCACGCGGTCGTCGAGCAGCATTTCGCCGATCTGGCCGCCGACGAGCTCGGCGCTCTCGCCACCGCCCTGCACAAGGTGCTCGCCGACGATCGTCCGTGACCCGATGCAGAATGGACCGATGTCCGCTCTCTCGACGGTGCTCGATCCGCTTCGGCACACCGCCGGCTATGCCCGGTACTTCCTGAACAAGAGCGCTCGCGACCGGGAGGATGCGCAGGCATTGCGCGCGCTCGAGGCCCGCCCGCTCACACTGCCCGCCGGTCTCGAACTCGAATGGCTGGGCACCGCCGGGTACCGGATGACCTACGAGGGCGCGACGCTGCTCGTCGACCCGTTCCTCACCCGGGTGCCGCTGTCGACGGTGGTGCGCCGCCGCACCGCACTTCCCGATCCCGCATCGATCGACCGCTTCCTGCCCGGCCTCGACAACGTATCGGGAATCGTTGTCGGACATGGTCATTGGGATCACGCGCTGGACGCTCCCGAGCTCGCGCGCCGCTGCGGCTGCCCGGTCTACGGCTCGCGATCGGTGCGCAACCTCATGGCTCTGCACGGACTCGGCGAGCGCGGTGTGGAGGTGGAGCCGTATCGCCGCTACGAACTCGGGCCGTTCACCGTGACCTTCGTGCCGAGCGTGCATTCGAAGATCCCCTTCGGCACCCGGATTCCCTCCCCCGGCGACACCAGTTGCGAATCCCTGGCCGCGCTGGCGCCGATGGCGTACGGCTGCGGGCAGACCTGGGGCATCCACATCGCGGTGGCCGGTATCGAGATCTATCACCAAGGCAGCGCCGATCTCATCGACGAGGCGATCCGGCACCGCGACGTCGACATCTTCCTCGCCGGAGTGGCCGGACGGTCGGTGACCCCGGACTACTGGCACCGGATCCTGACCCGGCTGCGCCCCGCCACCGTCGTGCCGATGCACTACGACGATTTCCTCCGGCCGCTGGACGCGCCGATGGGCTTCACCGTCGATATCGCCCTGGCCGCGGTGCCCGACGAGATCGGCGCCGTGAGTCGCGCTGTCGACGTGGTCGCCCTGCCGCTGCTCAGTCCTCGTTCCCCCGGCGGCCGATGAGCAGATGAGCCGGAATCGGCTGCCGATCGATCCGCCGATGTTCGACCGCCAGCCCGGCTCGTTCCAGCGCGCCCGATACCTCGTCGACCGGCCGCAACCGGAAGCCGTGCGCGGTGAACGGCATCTTCGCCATCGCCGCCGGATCCCCGATGCCGATCACCACCCGGCCGCCCGGGCGCAGCACCCGCGCCAAATCCGCGCAGGCCCGGTCCAGATCGTCGACGAAATACACGGAATTCACCGTGATCACCGCGTCCAGGCTCGCCGAGGCGAGCGGCAGCTCGGTGAGTGCGCCCTCCACGATCCGCAACCGGCCGGTGCCGATGTCCCGGGCGAAGCAAGAACGGGCGCGCGCCGACATATCCGGAGAGATCTCCACGCCGTGCACGGTCCCCGCCGCACCGACATCGCGCAGCAGAATCGACAGCCCCACACCGCCGCCGAAGCCGATATCGGCCGCGGCCTGTCCCGCGCTCACCTCGGCCGCCTCGACCGCGGCGTCGATGGCGAAGCGATTGGCCCGGTTCAGCATCCGCGCCACCACCTTGCCCAGCACCCCGTGCGGATTGCCCAGCTGTTCGGCGACCGTGGACATAGCGCGGGTGACAAGGGAATTCATGTCACGCATGCTACCGATCCGGACTCGTCTCAGCGGCGGCCGCGGCTCGCCTGCGCGCGGGTCCACCACCCGGCCCGGTCGGCGGCCTACTCTGCATCCGTGGACGACTCCAACAATGTGCGCGACTCCGGAAGCTGGAAACATCCGCACGAACCACACGGCGGCGGTTTCACATCCCGGCTGAACTGGTTGCGGGCCGGAGTGCTGGGCGCCAACGACGGCATCGTGTCGACCGCGGGCCTGGTGGTGGGCGTCGCCTCGGCCACCGCGGCGACCACGCCCATTCTCACCGCCGGTGTGGCCGGGCTGGTCGCGGGTGCGCTGTCGATGGCGGCCGGCGAATACGTCTCGGTGAGCACCCAGCGCGACAGCGAACGTGCCCTGCTGTCGCTGGAGAAGCGGGAGCTCGCCGAAGATCCCGATTACGAACTCACCGAGCTGACCGAGATCTATCGGAACAAAGGACTCTCGGAGGCGACCGCGCGGCAGGTCGCGCAGGAATTGACCGCCCACGATGCCTTCGCCGCCCACGCCGAGGCGGAATTGGGCCTGGACCCGAACGAGCTGACCAACCCGTGGCAGGCCGCATTCTCCTCGGCGCTGGCGTTCACCTGCGGCGCCCTGCTGCCGCTGCTGGCGATTCTGCTGCCGCCGCCGACCTGGCGCATCCCGGTGACCTTCGCCGCGGTGCTGGTGGCGCTGGCGGCGACCGGATCGCTGAGCGCGCGACTGGGCGGCGGTAATCGGCGCCGAGCCGTCCTCCGAGTGGTGATCGGTGGCGCGCTGGCCATGGTGGTGACCTACGGCATCGGCCAGATCCCCGGGGTTTCCAGCGGCTAGTCGCGGATTCGATTGTCGCGCACGATGATTCCCGCCGCACGCGCGAAGGCGGGCGCCATCTCCATCAGCTGCGGTGTGGTGATGATCGCGCCCTTCAGCGTTCCGATATCCGCGATGAGGTCGAGCGCGGCCGCGCCCCGCACATCCACATCCTTCAGGGTGGCCCCGTGCAGGGCGACGCCTTCGAGCCGCGATCCGGGAAAATCGACCTTCCGCAGTGTGGCGGCGGAGAAGTCGGTATCGCGAAAGACGCATTCGGCGAAGGTGACGCTCTGCAGTGTGGCCGCGCGGAAGTTCACCGATTCGAATTTGCAGCCCTCGAACCGGATGCGGCGCAGCTGCGCGTCGACGGCGATCACTCCCGACCACGCGGAGTCGACGAATTCGGCATCCAGCCATCGTGTTTCGCAGGCGTCGACCCCGATCCACCGCACCCCGCGCAGCCAGACGTCGTCGAATCGGCACTGATTCAGGCTGCCGCCGCCGAGGACCACACCGGTCAGCGCCGACTCGCTGAACCAGGAGCCACCCGCCGACACCTCGTCGAGGGACGTGGCGTCGAGGTGGATCCGCTCGTACTCGGTGTCGGGTGCGAGCGGTTCCCGCAGCGGCGTCAGACTCCGGGCGTAGGGCAGATCGGCGAGGTCGCGAGGCATTCCTGCACCCTAGACATGCGCACCGACAGGCCCGCGGCGGCTCAGTTCACGAATTGGTGGTCGGTGCGCACCCTCCCGTCGGCATCGAAGGTCAGCACCTCGAGTCCGGATCCGGCGACCGTGCCGTCCGCGCGCGAACGCATCACCCAGGTCAGCGCCACGGCGGCCCCGGCGTGGCGCACCGGCTCACCCTCGGGCTCGAAGACATGCTCACCGTCGGCGACGAACATCTCGTATGCCCGGGTGACGCGAGCGAACATCGCGTCGTAGCCACGGACCTCGATCGCCGGTGCCGAAAGCCCGTAGTGACGGGCGGTGTCACGAATCGCCTCGGGCGGGTTGACCAGGATCTGATAGCCGTCCTCGGCCCAGACCTCGCGGATCAGGTCGCGACGCCGGTCGGCATCGGGTTCGTTCCACTGGCCGACCCAGCGGTCGAGCAGATTCTTCAATTCGATATCGGTGGGTTCGTAGCTCATGCCGCCGAGTCTGTCCGCCGGCCCGCACTCGCGCGATTCCCTCCAGGGTATGGCGAAGCGCCACGCCGGGGCCGACGATGATCCCATGACGACAGTCGCGCAACCGGGACCCTTCGCGCAGGAACTGCGGCGCTGGCGAGGGCTGCGGCGGTGGAGCCAGCTCGACCTGGCCATCCGCGCCGATACCACGCAGCGCCATCTCAGTTATCTCGAACAGGGCCGCTCCCGGCCGGGCCGGGCCATCGTGCTGCGGCTGGCGGAGTCACTGGAACTGTCGCTACGCGAACGCAATGCGCTGCTGGCGACGGCCGGTTATGCCCCCGCCTACGACGAATCCGGTATGGACGCACCGCAATTGGCTCCGGTGCGCGATGCCCTGCGCACGATCCTGTCGGGGCATATGCCCTATCCGGCGCTGATCGCCGACCGCTACGGGTGCTTGATCGAAGCGAACGCCGCGTTCGACGTCTTCACCGACGGCTGTGCGCCCGACCTTCTCACCGCGCCGATCAATGTGCGCCGCTTGGCATTACATCCGGACGGGCTGGCGCCGCGGGTGATCAACTTCCCCGAATGGGGCCGGCACGTCACCGAATCCATGCGGGCGCGCAACCGCCGCTCACCGGATCCGCGCGCCGAGGAACTGGTCGCCGAATTCGAGAGTTATCTCCCGGACACCGACCCCGGGCCCGGGTATCTGGGCTTCGCCGTGCCACTGCGGCTGCGCAGCGAGGCCGGCGAGTTGCGTTTGATCACCACGCTGACCTCGTTCGCCACCGCCACCGATGTCTCGCTGGCGGAACTGCATCTCGAGGCCTTCCTGCCCGCCGACGAATCCACCGCCGAACTGCTCCGGCAGCGAGCCGGGTGACCGATCACGCTCGACGGGCCGGCTTCGACACCTATTGCACCGGTTCGAAATCCACGCGTCCGTCTTCGGTCACCGCGTAGATGCCCGAGGCCAGATCCAGCGCGACCACGGTCCGCGCCGCGGCCTCGGCGATATGAATGCGCGGCGGATCGGGCCGGTCGGCGTTGTCCGGATAGTAGGTTCCGGGACCGTAGAACTGGCCGTAGCGCAGCACGACGCCACCGATCCCGAGCACCGCGTCCTCGAGGAACTGCTTGGCGGCCTGTCCCTCTCCGGTCATCTCCCACGCGACGCTCTGGGCGAGAAAGCGTTTCGCGCCCGCGGCCTGGGCCGCGGCGATCAGGTTCGCGGTGCCCTCGCGGCGCATCCGCGCATTCGCCGTCCGTCCGGCGGGCAGATCGGCGGGATCGTCGGGCAGGTCGGTGAGCTGATGCATCACCAGATCGGGCGCGAAGTCGCGCACCGCCTGTTCCAGCGCCGCCGCGTCGTAGACATCGCAGACGACCGGCCGGGCGCCGAAACCGGTCAACATCGACGTCTTCGACTCCGAGCGCGTGAGCCCGGCGACCTCGAATCCGGCCGAGACCAGCAGAGGTGTCAGTCTGGCGCCCAGCACTCCGGTCGCGCCCGCCACAAAGATTCGCACGACGAACCACGATAACCGCCCGGCTCCGGTCGGCCGGTTCGACACTCTCGACCGGCTCACCTCGTCGGCCGCGGTCGTCGCCGCACGTCGGCAGTCCGCCCTCGGCGGTCGCGTCGCTCGTGACGATCCCCCGCGCGGCAGCACGCCACCGTCCGGAGGGCCTGTCGTGTCCACACCTTTGCGTCTCCTCTTGCAGAGCCGATACTCGTGGACGTATATTCGTAGACGAGTAAGGAGGTGCAGGCGATGCCCAAGAAGCGAAAGGTCGCCAATCTGCTGGCCCTGGCGGTCCTGGCGACGCTGATCGAACGTCCCATGCACCGCTACGAGATCGCGGCCCAGATGCGTGAGCGCGGCAAGGACCGCGATATGGACATCAAATGGGGTTCGCTCTACACGGTCGTGCAGAATCTCGAGAAGCACGGATTCGTCGAGGTCATCGGCAGCGAGCGCGACGGCGCGCGGCCCGAGCGGACGATCTATCGGCTCACCGACGCCGGCCGCGCCGAGGCGGAGGACTGGATCCGCGAACTGATCTCGACCCCCGAACCCGAACCCCATCGGTTCGTGGCGGGCCTGTCCGTCGTGGCCCTGCTGCCGCCGGACGAGGTGATCCCACTGCTCGACGAGCGCACCCGGCTGCTCGCCGCGGAGATCGCCGTGCGGCGCCGCGAAATCGAGGAGCAGACCCAGTTTCTGCCCCGGCTCTTCCTGGTCGAGGCCGAATTCGGCGTGGCGATGCTCGAGGCCGAGGCGGCATGGGTCGCCGCGCTGCGCACCGAACTCGCCGCCGGCACCTTCCCCGACATCGATTTCTGGCGGCGCGCCCACTCCGAGCAGATTCCGCCCGCCGAGATCGCCGCGATGGTGGAAGGAGGGACGTTCCGACAGCCGACCGACGACTGATATCGGCAGGACGACAACCACGATACGAACCGGGCCCGGCGAAGTGCGGCAACACCGCGCCGAGCCCGATCCACCTACCTCTCGAACCGCATTCACGCAGGCGAACCCAGCCCGAGTATGGCAACTTCAGGATAACTGGGCAGCGCGTGCGCGAATCGGATCGGGTTCATCCACTCGAGGAGAATTCCCATGTCCGCAGTCACATCCGCCCTCGTCATCGGGGGCGGCGTCGCCGGCCCCGTCGCCGCCACCGCCCTGCGCGCGGCGGGGATCGAGGCCACCGTCTACGAGGCATACCCCGGCCCGGCCTACAACATCGGCAGCGCCCTGGGCTTCGCACCCAACGGCCTGGCCGCCCTGGACATCATCGGCGCCGGCGATGCCGTGCGCGCGATCGCACTACCGATGACTCGCACGGTGATGTCGGTGGGCCACAAGGACATCGAGCTGCCCACCGCCACCGGCCTGGAACCGCTGCAGGCGATCGATCGCAGCGATCTGCATCAGGTCCTGCACGATCATGCCGTCGGCGCCGGCGTGGCCGTCGAATACTCCAAGCGCCTGGTCGGCGTCGAGGAACATCGCGACGGCGTGACCGCTCGGTTCGCCGACGGATCCACCGCCACCGCCGACATCATCATCGGGGCCGACGGCATCAAATCGCGCGTGCGCACGCTCATCGATCCGAACGCCCCGGGAGCCGACTACACCGGCATGCTCGGATTCGGCGCCTACACCGAATGCTCGTATCCGGTCCCCCCGGAGACCATGGTGTTCGCCTACGGCCGCAACGCCTACTACCTGTACTGGTCCATGCCCGACGGCCGGATCGCCTGGGGCGCGAATCTGCCGCAGAAGCAGTACCTTTCGCTGACCGAGGCGCGGGAGGTTCCGGCCGAACAGTGGTTGCGGACATTGCGCGAGGTCTACGCCGAGGACACCCCCGGCGCCGACCTGATGCGCAACACCCCGCCGGAAGAGCTGGTCGTCACCGGCGGCCTGCACATCATGCCGCCGGTGCCGCACTGGTATCGCGACCGCATGGTCCTGGTCGGCGACGCGGTGCACGCACCGTCCAACAGCACCGGGCAGGGGGCGTCGCTGGCCATCGAGAGCGCGGTCCAGCTCGCCCGGTGCCTACGGGATTTCGATTCACCGGCAACGGCTTTCGCCGCCTACGAACGGATTCGGCGTCCCCGGGTGGAGAAGGTCGCGGCCCGGGGAGCCAAGATCAACCAGTCGAAGACCGTCGGCCCGGTGATGCGCCGGATGATGCCGCTGGTCATGCCGCTGGCGACCAAACTCTTCAAGATGGACGAGCTCATGGCCCGCGAACAGAGCTACACCATCGACTGGGACGCACCGGTCGACGAGCGCGCCGAACTCGCTGCCGTGTGAGCGTATTTCCTCGGATTGCCGAATAATGCGCTGCGGCCGGCGGTGATCACACCGTCAGCCGCAGCGCCTCCGGCCGTTCCACTTCCTCCAGCAGTTTCACCGCGATATTGTCCAGGGCCCGGTCGAAGAGGGCGCGATCGTCCGGGTCGGCGCAATCCCAGTCGTCGAGATAGCCGCACAGCCACGTGCGCCAGGCGGCGAGAATGCGGTCGTACTCCGCCTGGCCGGTGGCGGTCAGATCCATTCGGTCACCGTCGAATTCGATGTAGCCGGATCGCACCGCCTTGTCGTACACAGGTTCCAGCACCTCCGGCGGCATCCAGTGCGCTCGCGCCACCGCCGCCAGCTCGGCCGACCCCCGGGCCCGCTGCAACATCTTCACCTGCCCGATGGCCCAGGCCTGATCGCGGCTGAGCGGACTGTCCGCGGCCGCCAGGATGCGCGGATCGGGCAGCTCGTCGTCGCGCAGTTTGCGCAGCACGTTCGCCAGTGAATGTTCCAGGCGCACAGTGCGATCCGGGGAGTCGGGCACCGAGAAGCCGCCGCCCACATCGGCCGCCTCCGCACGCACGCTGTCGCGCAGCGGCACCTGCTTCAGGAACCACGACACGACGAAGCCGACCACGGCCACCGGCACCACCCAGCGGAAGACGTAGTCGATGGTGTCGGCGTAGGCGTCGATGACGGGGATCGCCTGGGCGTACGGAAGCTGGTGCAGCAGTTGGGGACTCTGCGCCACCACGGGCGGCACCCCGGGCACCTCGCTGAGCGCCCGGCGCAGATTGGGTTCCAGCTGATTGCTGTAGAGCGTGCCGAAGATCGCAGTGCCGAAGGTGGATCCGACGGTCCGGAAGAAGGTGACACCCGATGTGGCGGTGCCCAGGTCCTGGTACGGGACGGTGTTCTGCACGACGATCGTCAGCACCTGCATCGCCAGGCCGATACCCAGACCGAGGATCAGCATGTACAGCGATTGCAGCCAGAAGCCGGTGGTCCGGCCCATGGTCGACATCAGATACAGCCCCACCGCCATGACCGCGGTGCCCGCGACCGGGAAGTACTTGTAGTAGCCGGTCCGGCCGACCACCTGCCCGGAGATGATCGAGGTGGTGAACAGGCCGACCACCAACGGCAGCGTGCGCAGCCCGGACGCGGTGGCCGAGACACCGTTGACGTATTGCAGATAGGCCGGCAGATAGGTCATCGCGCCGAGCATCGCGAAGCCGACGATGAAGCTGAGGATCGAGCAGACGGTGAAGACGTTGCTGCGGAACAGATGCATCGGCAGCATCGGCTCGGCCGCGCGAGTCTCGACGAAGACGAATGCGGCCAGCACTATCACCGCGGCCGCGAACAGTCCGATGATGGTCGCCGAACCCCACGGATACTCCTGACCGCCCCATTCCAGTCCGAGAATCAGACAGCTGACACCGATCGCGACCAGTGCGATACCGGCATAGTCGACCACCGGCCGCACCGCCGCGCGGATCGACGGAATCGCCCGTGCGGCAACGGCGATCATCAGAATCGCCAGCGGCACGTTCACATAGAAGCACCAGCGCCAGCTGGCGTGGTCGGTGAACAGCCCACCCAGCGTCGGGCCGACCACGGTGGTGATGCCGAAGACCGCACCCAGCGCACCCTGGTACTTGCCCCGGTCACGCAGCGGGATCACATCGGCGATCAACGCCATCGAGGTCACCATCAACCCGCCCGCGCCGACGCCCTGGATGCCGCGCGCGACGATCAGCAGCGTCATACCGTGGGCGAGCCCCGCCACCATCGACCCGATGATGAAGATCAGGCCGCTGAGCTGGAAGATCAGTTTGCGGCCGAACAGGTCGCCGAATTTGCCGGCCAGTGCGGTGGCGACCGCCTCGGCCAGCAGATACGCCGTCACCACCCAGGCCATATGTCCCGCGCCACCCAGGTCGGCGACGATGGTCGGCAACGCGGTCGACACGATGGTCTGATCGAGCGCGGCCATCAACATCCCCAGCACGACGGTGATGAAAACGACGTTGGCGCGGGTATGACTCACGGGTGCGGGCGATTCGGCGACTGCGGCAACACCGGACATTAGCTCAGTATGTGCCCTTGGCCCGATTCGGTCGGCGCAACACGGCAATACGCCAGCTCGCTTCTCTTTACCGCAAATCTCCGGCATTCACATCGAGCACACAGAGGCCACGATCGATACCCTGATGACACTGTGACCGAACCCTACCGCCAGAACTTACTCTAGAGTAAGGTCTGGCGGTGAGGACGCGACGAGGCTCCTTCCCCGAACGTAAACAGTGAGGTCTCACCATGGCGTGGAATCCCAGCGAGATCCCGGCGCAGCACGGACGCACGTTCGTGATCACCGGGGCCAACGGCGGTATCGGCAAGCACACCACCCGGGCACTGGCCGCCAAGGGGGCGACCGTGATCATGGCCTGCCGCAACACCACGACCGCACAGCAGGTCGCCGACGGTATCGACGGAGACGTCCGGGTATCCGCACTGGATCTGGCCGACCTCGCCTCGATTCGCGAATTCGCCGAGCGCACCGGGGAATTCGATGTGCTGATCAACAACGCGGGGCTGATGAACATCCCCTTCTCGCGGACCAAGGACGGATTCGAAACCCAGTGGGGGGTCAACCATCTCGGCCACTTCGCGCTGACCGGACTGCTGCTGGACCGCATCGGCGACCGGGTGATCAGTCTCGCCAGCATCGCGCACCGGCAGACACCGAAGCTGTGGATCGACGACCTCAACTACGAGAACCGCCGCTACCAGCGCAACCTCGCCTACGCGCAGTCGAAGTTGTCGAATCTGATGTTCGCCCGGGAGCTGCAGCGGCGCCTGGCCGAATCCGGATCCGCCATACGGTCCTATGCCGTCCATCCCGGCGTCTCGCCCACCGATCTGTTCACCCGGACCGAGACCCCCCTCGACAAGGTCGCCAAGCCCTTCATCGCCTTGGCCGGGCACTCCCCGCGCAAGGCCGCGGAGTCGAGCCTCTACGCGGCCACCGTTCCGGACGCCGATCCGAACATCTACTGGGGACCGACGCTGCTGTTCGGTTCCCGCGGTCCGGTCCGGCCGTCACCGTCGAGCGCGCTGTCGAAGAACACCGATCTGCAGCGGCGGCTGTGGGAGGAATCCGAGCGCCTGACCGGTGTGACCTACAAATTCTGACCAGCGGTGATCGCCGGGCACCTCACACTACGGCCCGTGTAGTAGACCGGGTACCGTGGTAGGCGTGTCCGCTCCACATCGTCGCCCGGCTCTGATCATCTTGGTGATCGTGGCCGCGCTGGCCTGCCTGGGGCTGGGCTGGTGGCAGTGGGGACGATTCGAATCCTCGTCCGGAACCGCGCAGAACCTCGGTTACGCATTGCAATGGCCGCTGTTCGCCGGATTCGTGATCTTCGCCTATTTCCGGTTCGTGCGACTGGAACGCGATACCGCCGCCCAGCACACCGAGGCGACGGAGTCGGCCGAGGCATCGAGCCCGGCCGAACCCGCGACCCCGGTTCGACGGAAGGCCGGACGGGCTGCCCCGCGCGAGATTCCGGCCGGCATCCTGCCCGAACGGCCCACCGCCCCCCGCGACGACGATCCGGTGCTGGCCGAATACAACAAATATCTTGCCGATCTGCACGCACAGGATGTGCGCGAGCGGATGCACGCCGTGGGGCTCGACGGCCCCGACACCGAGAGGAGAGCCGGTTGAGCGCCGACCACCCCACCACCCCGGCCGCCACCACCACACCGGCACCGGCCGCCGCGCCCGCCCCCGCGGCCCGCGACACCGGCCGCATCCGGTCGGCGCTGACCCGCTACCGCGTGCTCGCCTACATCACCGGTGTCTGGCTACTGCTGTTGTGCGCGGAGATGGTGTACAAATACCTGCTGCTCGACGACAGCAGCAAGGCGCCGCACTGGCTGTTCTACATCGGCCAGATCCATGGCATCTTCTACATGCTGTATCTGGTGTTCACCATCGACCTGGGCATCAAGACGCGCTGGAAGCCGCTGACGCTGGTGATCACCGCGCTCGCCGGTACCATCCCGTTCCTGTCCTTCGTCTGCGAGCACTACCGCACCCGCCAGGTCCGCGCCGAATTTTTGAGCTGAGCCGCTGAGCCGCCTCTCCGGGGTTTTGGGCCAGACCTAGGCGCGGGGAGACGCGCGTTGGCGGCCGGCGGTCAGGCCGGTAGCCAGTCAGCCCGTACCCGGTGAGGACTTCGCCAGGTCGGCCAAGGCCGGGAGCAGGGCGCGCAGGGCTCGGCCGCGGTGTGATGCGGCGTCCTTGTCCGCCGGGGTGAGCTGGGCCGCAGAGACCGTTCCGCCGTCCGGGACGAACAGCGGGTCGTAGCCGAAACCGCCGTCGCCGACCGGCTTTCGCGCGATCGTTCCCGGCCATTCGCCGATTGTGACGACCTCGCGGCCGTCGGCGACCAGGGCACAGGCCGAGACGAAGCGGGCGCCGCGGCGTTCGTCGGGGACGTCGCCCAGCTGGGCCAGCAGCAGGTCGTTGTTCGCCGCATCGTCGCCATGGCGGCCCGCCCAGCGCGCGGACAGCACGCCCGGCATACCGTTGAGGGCGTCCACCGCGAGGCCGGAATCGTCTGCCACACAAGGCAATCCGGTCGCCGCCGCACCGTCGCGAGCCTTGGCGAGAGCGTTCTCCTCGAACGTCGCGCCCGTTTCGGGGGCCTCCGGGAACGGCGGCACCTCGTCCAGGCCGATGATCTCGAGACCCGCGACTCCCGCCTCGTCGAGGATGCGGCGCAATTCGTCGAGCTTCTTGGCGTTGCGGCTGGCCACCAGTACCCGGCGCGCCATTACTTCCTCTTCTCCCCCGGCTCGGGCAGCTGCCCCGGATACGGAAGCGCGAGCGCCTGCTTCTGGACCTCGAACAGCTGCTCGCAACCGGCAAGCGCGGAATCCAGCAGCTTGTCCAGGGTCGAGCGCGGGAAGGTGGCGCCCTCGCCGGTGCCCTGGATCTCGACCAGGGTGCCGGTGTCGGTCGCGACGACGTTCATGTCGACCTCGGCGCGCGAGTCCTCCTCGTACGGCAGGTCCAGGCGCACCCGCCCGTCCACCACACCGACGCTGACCGCGGCGATCATGCACGAAATCGGCTGCGGGTCGGCCAGGCGGCCGGCGGCGCCCAGGTAGGTGATCGCGTCCGCCAGCGCCACGTAGGCGCCGGTGATCGCCGCGGTGCGGGTGCCGCCGTCGGCCTGCAGAACATCGCAGTCCAGGGCGATGGTGTTCTCGCCGATCGCGGCCAGGTCGATGCACGCCCGCAGCGACCGGCCGACCAGACGGCTGATCTCCTGGGTGCGCCCGCCGACCTTGCCCTTCACCGACTCACGCCCGCTGCGGGTGTGGGTGGCGGCCGGTAACATCGCGTATTCGGCTGTGAGCCAGCCCAATCCGGAGTCGCGCCGCCACGGGGGCACGCCCTCGGTGACGCTCGCGGTGCACATGACCCGCGTCTGACCGAATTCGACCAGTACCGAACCCGCCGGATGCGTGGTGAATCCCCGGGTGATCCTTACCTCGCGGAGTTCGTCGTCCGCTCTGCCATCGGCTCGTCTAGACACCACGCCAGCCTAAGGGATGGGTACGACGCCTCTACCCCGGCGGGGTGGGTGCTCAGATTTCGATGACCTCACCGGGTGACACCGCGTGCACGGGGCCGCTGAACTGCGCCTTGGCCTCGGCGATGACGTCCTCGCGCGAGGTCCACGGCGGAATGTGGGTGAGCAGCAGCTCGCCGACACCCGCACGGGCGGCGATCATTCCGGCCTCGGTACCCGAAAGGTGAATGCCCGGTGGACGATTGGCCGGATCGTGCGTCCACGAGGCCTCCGACAACAGGATGTCGGCACCCTCCGCCAATTCGAACACGGCGGGGCACAGTGCGGTGTCACCGGTGTAGACCAGGACGCGGCCGGTGGCGGTGGTGATACGCAGGCCGTAGGACTCCGGCGGGTGGTACATACGGCGGGCGACCACCGTGTGGCCGGGACCGAAGGGCACCTCGGCGCCCTCTTCCCAGGCGCGCATATCGATCACGTCGGACCAGTCGTCGCATTCGCCGCCGATCTCGGCCGAGGCATTGCCGATCCGCAAGGCCGAATCCGAGGGGCCCTGCACGATCGCCTTGCCGGTCGGCGGGTTCGGGTGGTACCGCCGCCACACCAGCAATCCGGGCAGGTCCAGGCAGTGATCGGCGTGCAGATGAGTAAGGAAGATGTCGACCTCACCGGGATCCAGGTAGCGCTGCAACGCACCCAGCACGCCGGGACCGAAATCGATCACGGTGGGGGTCATATCCGGACCGGTCAGCAAATAGCCCGACGCAGGGGAATCCGGGCCGGACACACTGCCCGAACACCCGAGGACGGTGAGTCGCATTCCCCCATGCTGCCACGCTGCATTCTCACTCAACTGGGGATCCCCCAAATCGCCGGCCGAGTTCCGCAGTCACCCCGACGATGCGGGGCGGCCGGCACTCTCCCCGCGACGATGACGACGTTCATTCGATGAGAGTACCCAGCCGGCCAGTAGTCCACCCAACGCACCGAAAAGATGCCCTTGCCAAGAGATTCCGGCCTGGCCGGGCAGCACACCCCACAGAATCGAGCCGTAGAGCAGACCCACGACGACACCCACCAGGATCTGCCACAGGTGGCGGGTGAACAGGCCGCGCGAGATCAGATAGGTGAGCCAGCCGAACACCAGGACCGAGGCGCCGATATGCACCGAACCGCTCGCCCCGGTGAGCCAGGTGCCGACCCCGGCCACCACCCAGACGATGGCGGTGGCGGCCAGACCGCGACCGATGCCGGTGAGCAGCGTCAGCAGTCCGAGCACGATCACCGGCAGCGTGTTGCCGACCAGATGCGCCCAGTTAGCGTGCAGGACGGGGGCGAAGACGATGCCCTCCAGCCCCTCGGCCGTCCGGGGCCGCACCCCCGCACCGTCGAGGTCGTGATGGGAGACGGTATCGACCCCTTCGACCGCGTACAGCAGCGCCACGAAGCCGAGGGTCATCGCAATCGCGCGCTGCCACAACAACTTCAGCGCGGCGGTACGCCCGGACTCGGAGGCCGGCGCGGCGGGAGCGGGCCGGGGCGAGGGGAATGGCGAACCGGGCGGTGCGGCACCGGCGGGCGATCCCGCGGACTTCTGCAGTTCGGCCCGCAGCGCGGCAATCCGATCCGGGTCGAAGGACGGACCCATCTGCTCGGCCACCGCCATCACCTCCTCGCGAGACCGGCCGTCCGGTCGCTCGCCCTCAACGGTACCGCTGCGGCGAGGACCGGTACCCGGACCGGCGATTCGGCCGCGGGGCGACCGGTCGACCGGAACCAGCCGGGACTGCTAGGCCCAGAGCTGACCCTCGAGCCGTTCCTCGGCTTCCTCGAGCGTGCCGTCGTACGCGCCGGTCGACAGGTACTTCCATCCGCCGTCGGCCACCACGAACGCGATATCGGCCCGCGTACCCGCGCGCAACGCCTTGTTACCCACGCCGAGAGCGGCGTGCAGGATCGCACCGGTCGAGATGCCGGCGAAGATGCCCTCCTCCAGCACCAGCTCCCGGGTGCGCCGCACCGCGTCGTAGGGCCCGACGGAGAACCGCGAGGTCAGTACCGATTCGTCGTAGAGCTCCGGAATGAAGCCCTCGTCGATGTTGCGCAAGCCGTAGACCAGTTCGCCGTACCGCGGCTCGGCGGCCACGATATCGATCTCCGCGACGTTTTCACGCAGGTAGCGGCCGGTTCCCATCAGAGTCCCGGTGGTGCCCAGACCGGCGACGAAATGGGTGATCTCCGGCAGGTCCGCCAGGATCTCCGGGCCCGTGCCCCGGTAGTGCGCATCGGCGTTGGCCGGATTGCCGTACTGATACAGCATCACCCAGTCGGGATGTTCGGCGGCGATCTGCTTGGCCTTGGCGACGGCTTGGTTGGAGCCACCGGCGGCCGGGGAGTCGATGATCTCGGCGCCGAACATGGTCAGCAGCTGGCGTCGCTCGACCGAGGTGTTCTCCGGCATCACACAGATCAGGCGATAGCCCTTGAGCTTGGCGGCCATGGCCAGCGAGATACCGGTATTGCCACTGGTCGGCTCCAGAATCGTGCAGCCGGGCCGCAGCGTGCCGTCGGCCTCGGCCTGTTCGATCATGCGCAGGGCGGGGCGGTCCTTGATCGACCCGGTCGGGTTGCGGTCCTCGAGTTTGGCCCACAGCCGGACGTGGTCGTCACCGTCCCATCGGGGCGACAGCGTCTTCAGACCCACCAGCGGGGTGTTGCCGAGGGTCTCGATCAGCGATTCGTAGCGTGCCACGGAAATCAGCGGCCGAGCGCGCCGCCGGCGACGGCAGGCAGAATAGTCACCGACCCGTTGGCCGGCACCTCGGCCTCCAGCCCGCCGGCGAAGCGCACGTCCTCGTCGTCGACGTAGATGTTGACGTAGCGGTTGAGCTTGCCGTCGGACAGCAGGCGCTGTTCGAGTCCGGGGTAGTTGGCCTCGAGGTCGCCGATCACCTCGGCGAGGGTGGAACCGGTCGCCTGGACCCGCTTCTCACCTCCGGTGAGGGTGCGCATGATGGTCGGGATGGACACGGTTACCGACATGGGTGCTCCTGTTTCTTCTGGTCGCCTGGGTCGCGGACGCGTCGGGCTCAGGCCCGGGGGTATTCGGTCACGATCTTCACCGGCTCCTCGGTGACCACACCGTCGAGGATCCGGTAGCTGCGCAGTTCGTGCTCCTGCGGGTCCCGCGTGGACACCAGCACGTAGTGGGCGTTCGGCTCGGAGGCGTACGAGATGTCCGTCCGGCTGGGATAGGCCTCCGTGGCGGTGTGCGAGTGATAGATCACCACCGGCTCCTCGTCGCGGTCGTCCATCTCCCGCCAGACCCGCAGCTGTTCGCCGGAGTCGAACCGGTAGAAGGTCGGCGAGCGCTCGGCGTTGATCATCGCCACGAATCGCTCGGGGCGGTCGGAGCCCTCCGCGCCGGCGATCACACCGCAGGCCTCGTCGGGATGATCGGCGCGGGCGTGCGCCACCATCGCATCCACGAGATCGGCCCTGATCACCAGCACAGTTCGAATCCTTCCGCTCACGCCCTCGACGCGCCCGCCCGCGCGGGTCGTATCGCTGCCGTCAACGGCCGAGGATATTCGGCTATTCCCACCCACCGCGCGGGCGGGCCTGATATAGCGCGTCCTACGGCCGCGGAATACCCCGGGCGGGGCCGGTCGCCACTCAGCCGAACAACTCGCGGTAGGTCGGAATGCCCGCCACCGGGCTCGCCCGCAGGACCGCGTCCACGATCGCCCGTTCCACGCAGACCGCGGCCGCGGTGCACAGCTCGTCGAGCAGCAGTAGATCCGCCGGAAACGCGGGTGGCAGTGCGATATTCGATTCCGCGGTCACCGCGCCGGTCGCCAGCGCGAACAGCGTGTCGCCGTCGAGTGGGGAATGAGCGGGGCGGATCGCGCGCGCCAGCCCGTCGTGCGCGGTGACGGCGAGGCGGCGGCATCCCGCCGGATCCAGCGCGGCATCGGTGGCCACCACACCGATGGTGGTGTTGAGCACCGTTCCCTTCACCGGCAGAGCATTGGCGCGGGCCAGCGCTTCGGCGGACGCGGGTGCCATACCGAAATGCTCCGGTCCGTCGGTACCGGCGCCCCACGGCAGACCGGTACGCGGATCGAATACCGAGCCGACCGGATTGGCGACCACCAGCGCCCCGACGGTGTGCCCGGCGGCCGCGCCCGCGGTGAAATGCACACTGGCCGTGCCGATTCCGCCTTTGAGGGAGCCGGCACGCGCACCGGTACCGGCGCCCACACTGCCGCGCTCGAACACCTCACTCGCCGATTGCGTTGCGCGATAACCGAATTCCGCGGTCGGCCGGATATCCCACGCTCCCACCGGGAGATCGAAGATCACCGCGGCCGGGACGATCGGCACCACCCGCGAGGGATCGGCCGGATCCATCGGAATGCCCTCACCGTCCTCCTCCAGCCGGCGCATCACCCCGTCGGCGGCCGCCAGCCCGTAGGCACTGCCGCCGGTGAGCAGCACCGCATTCACCTGCCGCACCGTCTGTCCGGGATCGAGCAGATCGGTTTCCCGGGTGCCCGGTCCCCCGCCCCGCACGTCGACCGAGGCGGTGGCGCCGCCGGGCACGCGCACCACGGTGCAGCCGGTCGCGGCGCCGGACCCGAGCGTCGCGTCCGGATCGAGTTCGTGGTGGTGGCCGACGAGCACACCCGCCACATCGGTGATCGAATCCCGAGGTCCCGGCACCGAAGTCACATGTCCTCCTGCAGAGGTGGGCATCCGCGCACGAGAGCGGAGGTCAGGGAGCGAGGGCGTGCAGCAGCGAATCCTGCATCCAGGTGAGCCAGTGGTAGACGTCCAGATGCGGAGCGCGCGGATCGTCCGGGTCGAGCTGGTCCGGCGTGTCGGCGTCGATGCCCAGTGCGGTACCGAGCGCCAGCCGCACGTCGTTGAGCGCGTTCAGCCAGGCGTCGGCCTGTTCGGGGGTGAGCACGATCTTGCCGCCGCGCTCGGGCAGGGTTTCCAGGACCACCGTGCCGGCGGCAACCTTCGCGTCGATGATCTCGGGTTCGTGCAGGCTACGCAGGGCGCTGTTGAGATCGGCGCGGTCGGCGTCGGGAGAACCGGGTTCCTTGCGATGGAAGTCGGGTAGCAGCCGCGCCAGCCGCGGATCCTCCGGCGGAACGCTGTTGCCGGTGCGAAGTCCGGTCAGCTCCGCCAGATCGTCCTCGGGCGAGGATTGGGCCCGATCGGTGAGCAGTCCGGTGACCGCCCCCACCAGCGAACGCAGGACGTCCGCTTCCCTGGGGTCCATTTCCGACCGCAGCTTGAGCCCGCTCAGCGAGTTCTTCCTGCTCCACTTGCGCACGGGGCTACCGTAGCCGTCGCGGTCACTGGTCACGTTGCATGGTCGCCCAGAGTCCGGCGGCATGCAGACGCTGGACGTCGTGCTCCATCCTGTCCCGGGACCCCGACGACACCACCGCCTTGCCCTCGTTGTGTACCTGCAGCATCAGCTCGGTTGCCTTGGCTTTGCTGTAACCGAACAGCTTTTGGAAGATGTAGGTGACGTAGTGCATCAGGTTCACCGGGTCGTCCCAGACCACTGTGACCCACGGCCGGTCCTCGGCCTCCAGGATCTCGGTGACCTCGACCGTTTCCGGTGTGGCCTGAGCCGCCGACAACTGTCCGGCGACGACGCACACCCGGCTACTCCGTCCCGCCCACGACTGCCCCGGCCACGCCGTGTCCTGCGGGCCCGTCGATCGCGCCGCTGCCTGGTTCGCGCCGACCGGACCGGCGGCGATCCGGACGGCGTCTCTCATGCACAGACCCATACCCTCAGAGTACGACGCGCCTCCGGATAAACAACACCCGCGCCGAGCAGGTCTCGAAGGCCATCCACGCCGCCGCGCGTCCGGTATGTCTACAGTGGCCGCGTGGACACATCGGCCGCCGCCGCGAGCACCGCCCTACTGACCGACCAGTACGAGCTGACCATGCTCGCGGCTGCCCTGGCCGACGGTTCGGCACAGCGGCAATGCACCTTCGAGGTATTCGCTAGACGGTTGCCACATGGCCGCCGATACGGCGTCGTCGCGGGTACCGACCGGTTGCTCACCGCGTTGCGGGACTTCCGTTTCGGCGAAGCCGAACTCGCTGTGGCGGCGCGATTCCTGGACCCGCGAACCCTGGAGTGGCTGCGCGATTTCCGCTTCACCGGCGATATCGACGGCTATCTGGAAGGTGATCTCTACTTCCCGGGCTCGCCGATCGTGTCGGTGCGCGGCAGTTTCGCCGAGTGCGTGGTGCTGGAAACGCTGATTCTGTCGATCCTCAACCACGACAGCGCGATCGCCGCCGCGGCGGCCCGCATGGTCAGCGCGGCCGCGGGGCGCCGGATGATCGAGATGGGTTCGCGTCGCACCCACGAACTGGCCGCTCCCGCCTGCGCCCGCGCCGCCTATCTGGCCGGATTCGACGCCACCTCGAATCTGGAGGCGGTGCGACGGTACGGAATTCCCGGCGCCGGCACCAGCGCGCACGCCTTCACGCTGTTGCACAGTGGCCCCGACGGACAGCACGAGGCAGCGGCATTCCGCAGTCAGGTCGATGCGCTCGGCATCGGCACCACGCTGCTGGTGGACACCTTCGACATCACCGCCGGCGTGGCCCGCGCCATCGAGGTGGCCGGGCCCGAATTGGGCGGTGTGCGTATCGATTCCGGCGACCTGGGCGTCTTGGCGCGGCAGGTGCGCGACCAGCTCGACGCCCTCGGCGCGAAACACACCCGCATCGTGGTGTCCGGCGATCTGGACGAATACGCGATCGCCGCCCTGCGCGCCGAACCGGTCGACGCGTACGGCGTGGGCACCTCCCTGGTCACCGGGTCGGGCGCGCCGACCGCCGGAATGGTCTACAAACTGGTGGAAGTCGACGGCGTACCGGTGGCCAAGCGCAGCAGCCACAAACAGTCGCGCGGCGGTACCAAGCGCGCGGTGCGACTGTCCCGCGATACCGGCACCATCGTCGAGGAGATCGTGTATCCGGCCGCGGCGCCCCGGCCCACCGGCAACGGGTACGAGGTGCGGGACCTGCTGGTTCCACTCATCCGCAAAGGCGAGCCGGCGGCCGATGTGCCGGATCTGGCGAGCAGCCGGGAGTTGGTGGCCCGCGGGCTGGTCAGCCTGCCGTGGGAAGGCCTCAAACTGTCCGCGGGCGAACCGGCTGTCACGACCACGTTCCTACAATGAAGGAGAGGGCAACCGGCGCGAAACGAGGTGCGGGAGATGGGTAGAGCACTCATCGTCGTCGACGTGCAGAACGACTTCTGCGAGGGCGGCTCCCTGGCCGTGGCCGGTGGCGCCGCGGTGGCGCGGCAGATCAGCGACTATCTGGCCGCACACCACGGCGACTATGCCGCGATCGCCGCCACCCGGGATCTCCACGTCGATCCGGGTGCCCATTTCTCCGATCGTCCCGACTACGTGGACAGTTGGCCGCCGCACTGCCGGGCGGGCACGCCGGGTGCGGATTTCCATCCGAATCTCGACACCTCCGCCCTCGACGCGGTGTTCTCCAAGGGCGCCTACAGCGCTGCCTATTCCGGGTTCGAGGGTTCGACCGACGACGCGGTCGAGCTCGCGGAATGGTTGCGCGACAAGGGCATCGACGCCGTGGACATCTGCGGTATCGCCACCGACCACTGTGTCCGCGCCACCGCCGCCGATGCCCGCGCGGCAGGACTGACCACCCGGGTACTGCTGAACCTCACCGCGGCGGTGTCACCGGAGACGACCGCCACCGCGCTGGACGGTCTCCGCGCCGCCGGAGTGGAGTTGGCGGGCGTCCTGCCCACGAACACCTGAGGCGGTCTCGGCTAGGACTGCGCGGCCAGGAATTCCACGAGCGCGGCGGCCACCGGCCCAGGGTTCTCGACCTGCGGATAATGACCCGTCGCGGGCGCCTCGTCCAATACCTCGAATCGGGCCTTCGGCACCCGTTCCCGCAAGCGCGGCAGCAGGTGCCCACCACTGATCGGGTCGGCCGGACCCCACACGAAAAGTACCGGGCCGGAATAGTTTTCCAGCGCTTGCTGCCAGCGTCCGGCATTCGCCCGGCGTTCGGCGTGGTAGCGATTGAGCGCCCATTGCACATGCTTACCGCCGCCGTCGGTCATCGCCAGCCACATCTGGTGCAGATCGGCATCGGGGACCGGGCGCCCCAGGATCCTGCGCAGCGTCATCCGGAAGGTCGTCTCCGACATGAGCGGATTCAGTAACCTGCCGATCGGGGTGGTCATCAGATGCTGAATCGGCAAGGGCCGGTAGAGGTCCGGGTACAGGCCGCCGTTGAGCCAGGCCATCCGCCGCACCCGCGTACTGTCGCGGGCCAGCAACTCCTGTGCCACGCTGACCCCGTAATCGTGTGCCACGAGCGCGGTGCCGGTGATTCCCAGCCGCTGCCAGAGCTGTTCGACCAGCGTGGCCTGTTCGGTCATCCGGTAGTCGTGGCCGCGCGGTTTGTCGCTGGCACCGAAACCGAGGAAATCCAGAGTCGTCACCCGGCAACCGGATTCGGTGAGGGCGGGCAGGATCGAGACCCAGTCGTGCGAGGACGTCGGATATCCGTGCAGCAGCGTCACCGGCCGCCCGTCGATCGGGCCGTCCTGCCGGTGGAAGATCCGGTGGCCACTCAGTTCCAGGTGCGATCCCCCGGCGATCCAGGTGCGGTAATCCGGCTCCACGCGCGTCTCCTTCCCCGTACCGCACCCCCTGATGCGGATTACCGCCAACCCTACTGGCCGTCCCGGACACGGCCACCGGACCCGGCGGCACCGCGACGCACCTGTGCACAACCGCCGGCCTGTGCACAACCCCGCGCGGACGGCGGCCGGCAGGCACGGGCGACCGCCGCCGGTCGGGTCGATTGTCGGCAGGGGGCGCTAGTCTTCGTGGGTGCCCGAACTCCCGCCCGTACCGACCCTGCTGGCGACCGCCGTGGAAGCACTCGGCGGTACGGCGCGTACCGGTCAGCAGACCATGTCGGCCGCGGTCGCGCACTCCATCGACACCAAGGAACACCTGGCCGTCCAGGCCGGAACCGGCACCGGTAAGTCGCTGGCCTATCTGGTGCCGAGCCTGCGACACGCGGTGCAGAGTGGGCGGACGGTGGTGGTGTCCACCGCCACCATCGCGCTGCAGCGGCAGTTGGTGGACCGCGATCTGCCGCGGTTGGCCCAGGCGCTGGAGAAACTACTCGGCCGACGCGCGCGGTTCGCGATCCTCAAGGGCCGCAACAACTATCTGTGCCTGCACAAGATCAACAGCGCGATCCCGGACGAGCCGCCGGAGACCGAACTGTTCGACGCCTTCGCGATCTCCCGGCTCGGGCGCGAGGTGCAGCGACTCAACGACTGGGCCTCCGACACCGAGACCGGCGACCGCGACGAACTGGTCCCCGGCGTCAGCGACCGGGCATGGCGCCAGGTCAGCGTGTCGGCACGGGAATGCCTGGGCAAATCGCGCTGCCCGTTCGGCACCGACTGCTTCGCCGAACGCGCCCGCGCGGAATCCGGGCAGGCCGATGTGGTGGTCACCAACCATGCGCTGCTGGCCATCGATGCCATCAGCGGTATCCAGGTGCTGCCCGAACACGACGTGGTGGTCATCGACGAGGCGCACGAACTGGTGGACCGGGTCACCGGCGTGGCGACCGCGGAACTGTCCACCGCCACCATCACCGCGGCGGCCAAGCGCTGCACCAAACTCGTCGACGAGGGCGATCTCGACCGGCTCGAGGGTGCGGCGGAGGCCTGGCACGAATTGCTCGAGGACCTGCCGGCGGGCCGCTGGGACGAGCTACCCGCCGGCGGCGATCAGGTACTGGCTCTGCTGCGCGACGCCGCCTGGACCGTCCGCACCGCCCTCGCGCCTCCCGGTTCCGGTGCGCCACAAGGCGATCCGGAGGCCGCCGCGGCCCGCAACATGGCGGTGGCCGCGGTCGAGGAAGTACACGATACGGCCGTGCGGGCGCTGACGGCCTTCGAGGAACCCGATCCCGCGGCCCGCCGCGATGTGCTGTGGCTGGCCGTGGACGAGGTCCGCGGCGTCGCCCGGCGCACGCTGCACATGGCCCCGCTCTCGGTGGGCGGGCTGTTGCGCAGCCGGTTGTTCGGCACCGCGACCGTCATTCTCACCTCGGCCACGCTGCAGGTCGGCGGATCCTTCGACGGACTGGCCGTCACATGGGGGCTGCCCCCGCAGGCACCCGATCGCGCGGGAGCCGACGTCCCGGGCACCGAGCGTGCGGACAAGGGCAGCCGCCGCATCGACCCGGCCATGGCCAACGGCGCCGAAGCTCCCGCCGACACCTCGGCCATGCGCTGGAATTCGCTGGATGTGGGCTCCCCCTTCGATCACGCGAGATCCGGCATCCTCTACGTCGCCAAACACCTCCCGGCTCCCGGCCGTGACGGCCTGGCCCCGGCCTATCTGGACGAGATCGAGCGGCTGATCGAGGCGGCCGGCGGGCGCACGCTGGGGCTGTTCTCCTCGATGCGCGCCGCCAAGGCCGCCAGTGAGATCCTGCGCGAGCGCCTGGACACGCCGATCCTGTGCCAGGGCGAGGACGCCACCGGCACCCTGGTCCGCCGCTTCGCCGACGATCCCGCGACCTCCCTGTTCGGCACGCTCTCGCTGTGGCAGGGCGTGGACGTTCCGGGACCGTCGCTGAGCCTGGTCATTCTCGACCGGATTCCCTTCCCCCGGCCCGACGATCCACTGCTGGTCGCCCGGCAGCAGGCCGTCCAGGCACGCGGCGGCAACGGCTTCCTGACCATCGCGGCCAACCACGCCGCCCTGCTGCTGGCCCAGGGCACCGGACGGCTGCTGCGCAGCGTGCACGACCGCGGCGTGGTGGCGATCCTGGATCCCCGCCTGGTGACCGCGCGCTACGGCGGATATCTGCGCGCCTCACTGCCGCCGTACTGGGAGACCTCCGACCCCGAGGTCGTCACCAAGGCCCTGCGGCGCCTGACCGCTACGCCGGCCGACCTGACCGCCGCCGAAAAATGAACCGAACCGTTATGTGACACCCGCCACTTTGACTGGGAACCTACTTCTGTTCGGAAGTAAATTGGCGGGCGATACTTCCGGTGCACCCCAATTCCCACATCGGAGTATCCGAGGTCCCCGCGTCGCGAACCCTGCACGCGACGTGGGGACACTCATATCGCCCGGCGCGCGAACTACTTCACGAGCAGGGTGATCACCGCGGCCACCACACCGAGCACGACCGCGCCGACTCCCCACACGATGCCGTGCCGCTGCCACGGCCGCCCGTGGTCGACCGAGAACCGGCCCGGGCCGGTGAAGCCCAGCGCCACCGCGGCCACCGCGAACAACAGCGCGGTTTCATATCCCTCGAGTCCGTGCGGCCAGGTCACATGCATCGCATTGATCATGGTGCCGAGCACGATCGCGGCGGCCAGGGGCGTCACCAGCCCGAGGAACAGCAGTCCGCCGCCGACCGCTTCGCACAAACCGGCGAGTGTGGCGAAGAATTTTCCGGGGTCGTAACCCATGTGCTGGAATCCGCCGGCGGTCGCGGACAGGCCCGGGCCGTTGAACCAGCCGAAAAGCTTCTGAGTGCCGTGTACGAACAGCAGTCCGCCGAAGACCAGCCGTAACAGCAGGAGGCCGATGTCGGCGGCGGCCGGATCGGCCGCGGTCCGGAATTCGAGGGGGCGGGCGGCTGTCCTGGTCTCGGTATTGGGGGTCATGATCGCGGGAGTCCTCATCTCGTTAGTTGGCGAAAGCAAAACGGACCGCGGTCCGATTGATAACACGGTGACCAACCGAACCCGGTTCACGGGTTATTCCGCCCGCCGGGCGGCCTAATCGGCGAGGAAGAAGAAGTACGCGAGGAATACCGCCATCAGCACCCACATGACCGGGTGCACCTCACGCCCGCGCCGCCGCGCGACCATCACGACGGGATAGAACGTCAGCCCCATCGCGATTCCGTTGGCGATCGAATAGGTCAGCGGCATCATGATCACGGTGATGAACGCCGGAATCGCGAATTCGAGCCTGGTCCAATCGATATCGCCGAGCGCCCGCGACATCAGCACACCCACCACGATCAGCGCCGGCGCCGTCACGGCGGGAACGTCGGCCACCACCGCGAAAATCGGGAAGAAGAACATCGCGGCCAGGAACCACCCTGCGGTCGACACCGCGGTGAGCCCGGTTCGCCCGCCCGCACTGACGCCGGCCGTGGATTCGACATAGGCGGTGGTGGTCGAGGTGCCGATGATCGCGCCCGCGGCGGTGCCGATCGAATCGGCGGCCAGCGCCTGCGCGGCGCGCGGCAGTTTCCCGTCGGGGCCGAGCAGCCCAGCCTGGTTGGCGATGCCGATCAGCGTGCCCGACGCGTCGAAGAAGTCGACGAACAGCATGGTCAGCACGACGATCGCCATCTGGCCGGTGAAGGCGTGCGGCAGATTCACGATGGCCTGGCCGAAGGTCTGGTCCAGCCCGTGCGGCATCGCCACCACCTGATGCGGCAGATGCACGAGCCCGCTCACGATGCCGACCACCGTCGTGCAGACGATGCCGTACAGCACCGCACCGTGCCAGCCCAGCACCAGGAAGACCACCGTCACCAGCAGTCCGAACAGAGCCAGCAGCGTGGTTCCCTTGGTGAAATTACCCAGGTGCACGAAGGTCGCCGGATCCGAGACCACGATCCCGGCGTTCTTGAGGCCGAGGAAGGCGACGAACATGCCGATCCCCGCGCCGACGGCCAGTTTCAGCTGTAGCGGGATCGCGTCGATGATCTTCTCGCGGATCTTCGTCACCGCGAGGATGAAGAAGATGATGCCCGACAGCAGGGTGCCCGACAGCGCAACCTGCCAGTCGATGCCCATCCCCAGCACGACCGAATACGCGAAGAAGGCGTTCAGCCCCATCCCGGGCGCGAGCGCGATCGGGTAACGCGCCCACACTCCCATCACCAGCGTGCCCACCACCGCGGCCACCGCGGTCGCGGTGAACACCGCCTGGGTGGGAATGCCGCGCGATCCGAGCTGACCGTGGTCGCCGAGCACCGCCGGGTTGACCGCGAGCACATAGGACATCGCCAGAAAGGTGACGGTTCCCGCCATGAGCTCGCGCTTTACGGTCGATCCGAGCCTCGCGACTCCGAAATAGGAATCGAGGCGTCCCTTGGACCGCGACAGGACGTCGACACTGCTCATTTGCTGCTCTCCACCCTCGCCCCGGACCGATCGGACTGTGCCGAGGGCACCGTATCGGTCCCGGACCGTTCGATGCCATTCAGATCGGCGAACATGTGGCAAATCACGCTCCCCGATATCCGCGCTGACCAGACGTTCTACGGCCGCGCCGCGGCAACCAGTCCGAGTTCCGCCGGGCTCGACAGCAGAGGGTGTCTGGGCAACACGCGGACGGTATACCCAACGGCGCCCGAATGCGGCACCGGCGTGGTGACCGCGAACTGCTCGGTGCCGGCATCCGTGCCTCTGTGGTCCATGTCGACGACCTCGGTATCGGTCAGCTCGTCGTCGGAACCCACCCGCCCCAATACCGCCTGCACCACCACGTCGCCGGCGGACAGTCCGGCGAGATCGATGCGGGCCCGCAGCGACAGTTCCGCACCGATCACCGGAATGTCGGGCAGGCCGGAGCTGTCGACCTGGAGGACTTTCACCTGCGACCACACCCCCTCGAGGCGGCGGCGGTAGTCGGCCAGTTCCCGCGCCCCGGCGAAGTCGCCGGCCGCGATCGCGGCATACGAACCGGCGGCCGGGAGGTAGTAGCCGGTGGTGTAGTCGCGGACCATGCGCGAGGCGAGGACCTTCGGGCCGAGGGTGCGCAGCGTGTGGCGCACCATCTCCATCCAGCGCACCGGCAGGCCGGATTCGTCGCGTTCGTAGAACCGCGGCAGCACCGAGCGCTGCAGCATCTCGTACAGCGCCGCCGCCTCGAGATCGTCGCGCCGATGGTCGTCGCGAACCCCGTCGGCGGTCGGGATGGCCCAGCCGTTGTCGCCGTCGTACATCTCGTCCCACCAGCCGTCGCGGATGGAGAGATTGAGCCCGCCGTTGAGTGCGGCCTTCATCCCGGACGTCCCACAGGCTTCCAGCGGACGCAGCGGATTGTTCAACCACACATCGCAACCCCAGTACAGGTAGCGGGCCATCGACATGTCGTAATCGGGCAGGAATACGATGCGGTGCCGCACCGCCGGATCGTCGGCGAACCGCACCACCTGCTGGATCAGCGCCTTACCCCCGTCGTCGGCGGGATGGCTCTTCCCCGCGACCACCAGTTGCAGCGGACGCTCCGGATCGAGAAGCAGCGCGCGCAGCCGGTCCGGATCGCGCAGCATCAGCGTGAGCCGCTTGTAGGTGGGCACCCGCCGGGCGAAGCCGACGGTCAGCACACCGGGATCGAAAACCTCGTCCACCCAGCCCAATTCGGCCGGCGCCGCGCCGCGTTCGAGCCACGATTCCCGCAGCCGGCGACGCACCTCGGCGACCAGCACCGCACGCAGCGTCGCCCGCGTCTCCCACAGCTCGTGCAGATCCACCGACCGCAGCTGTTCCCAGCCGCGAGCCTCGGCCACCAGCTCGGGGCCGACAAGGTCGCGCGCTGTATCCACTGCGACGCTCCCGGGTCCCTCCGTGGTTACGCGCGCTGCCTCCTCCGGGCCCGTCGCTCGCGCCGCGGTGTCTATCCATTCGCGAGCGGCCCAGGTCGGGGCATGCACCCCGTTGGTCACCGAACCGATCGGCACCTCCGCCGCGTCGAATCCTGGCCACAGCGGCGCGAACATGTCGCGGCTGACCTCGCCGTGCAATCGCGAAACACCGTTGGCGCGCTGGGCGAGTCGCAAACCGAGGTGGGCCATGTTGAACACGGACGGATCGGCTTCCCGTCCCAGCGCCAGGATCCGGTCCACCGAAATACCCGGCAGCAGTGGCGATTCCCGTTCCCCGTGGGCGCCGCCGAAGTAGCGCCGAACCAGTCCGGCGGCGAATCGGTCGATGCCGGCGGGCACCGGAGTATGTGTGGTGAAGACGGTGGCGGCCCGGACCGCGGCGAGCGCGGAGTCGAAATCCATTCCGCCCGCCATATATTCGCGGATCCGCTCGATTCCGAGAAAACCCGCGTGGCCCTCGTTCATATGCCACACGTCCGGATCCGGCATACCGCGCGCCCGGGTGTAGGCGCGTACCGCGCGCACACCGCCGATGCCGGCCAGAATCTCCTGTTTGATGCGGTGGTCCTGGTCACCGCCGTAGAGCCGATCGGTCACCGCGCGCAGTTCCGGATCGTTGTCGCTGATATCGGAATCGAGCAGCAGCAACGGGATTCGCCCCACCTGCGCGATCCACACCCGCGCACGCAGCACCCGGTTCTCGGGCATGGGCACGTGGACGAGGACCGGGGCGCCCTCCTCGGCCAGCAGCCGCAGTGGCAGACCTTGCGGATCGAGGTCGGGATAGCGCTCGGCCTGCCAGCCGTCGGCGGTGAGCGACTGCCGGAAATAGCCGGACCGATACAGCAGGCCGACGCCGATCAGCGGCAAGCCCAGATCCGAGGCCGCCTTGAGATGGTCACCGGCCAGAATCCCCAGGCCGCCCGAGTAATTCGGCAGCACCTCGGTCACACCGAATTCCATGGAGAAGTAGGCGATACCGCGCGGCGCCGGGGTTTCCGGCTGCGCGGCGATATGTTCGGCGAACCAGCGGGGTCTGCTCAGATAGTCGCGCAGGTCGGCCTCGGCAGCATCGACGGCGGCCTGATACTCGCGGTTCGCGGCCCACTCGTCGAGCCGGTCCGCGTCCACCTCGCCGAGCATCCGCACCGGATCGCGACCGACCCGCACCCACAACTCGGGATCCAGCTGCGCGAACACGTCCTGAGTGGGCCCGTGCCACGACCACCGCAGATTGGCGGCCAGCTCACCGAGGGCGGCCAGCCGCTGCGGCAGATGGGCACGGACGGTGAAACGACGCAATGCCTTCACCGGGTAGACCCTACACGGCGGCACCGGCCCGCACCCCGCACGCCGAGGCCGGGCCAGCGCGCTGACCTGCTGCGAAAGGTGTTATCCCCGCAGCGTGCGGGCGAGCAGCGCCAGCAGTTCGCGCCGGTGCCGCTCGTCGGCTTCGCGGTCGTAGGCCGAGGTGTCGGCCTGGGTGTAGCCGTGGTGCGCGCCGGGGTAGACCTCGGTGCGGTAGCGCACTCCGGCCGCGGCCAGAGCCTTGTCGAACGTCTCGATCTGTTCGGGCGTCAGCGAGTGGTCCTGGTCGGCGTGGCCGAAATACATTTCCGCCGTGGCGGTCTCGACGGCCAGGTGCGGGCTGTCGGGGCCGTCGACGACCAATCCCCCGGTGTGGAATCCGGCCGCGGCCGCGATCCGGTCACCGAACGCGCCGGCCGTGTACACCGCCAACCGGCCGCCCATGCAGTAGCCGGCCGTGGCGATCGGCCCGCCGGCGGTGTGCTCGAACGCCGTGAGCCAGTCCAGGTAGGCGCCGGCATCGCGGACCACGAGATCCGGGGTGAGTTCCCGCAGCATCGGGACGACCGTGGCGAACAGGTCCGGACGTTGCAGATCGATGAAGTCCGGCAGCTCGAGCAGCGGCGCCCGGCCGTGCCGGTAGAAGACGTTGGGGACCAGCACCGTGTATCCGGCCGCGGCGACATCGTCGGCCGGCGCGCGCAGACGCGGACGCAGTCCGAACGCGTCCATGTACAGCAACACACCGGGGTGTTTCCCGCCCGCCGCGGGATAGGTGACGTACGCGTCGGCGACACCGTCGGGCGTCGCGATCTCCACGGTCCGCCCCTGCACTGCGGTCATGCGCCAATCCCTTTCTCTCGGCTGTTTCGGCGAATTCGTTCGTGCCCGTCGTCCGCACCGGCGTCCAGCAGAAACGGAACCAGCGCCCCGGAAAGTCTGCCACGGGCATCTCAGGCCCGCAATCGCCCAGGCCCGCGTCGCGCGTGTTCGTGGTCGTCCCCGAACTACCGGTACGGTTGGTGCCGTGACCGGTCGCATCGCCATCGATGACACCGCCCCGGCCGTCGCGGGCGGATATCCGGCCAAGGCCGTGGTCGGCGAGGTGGTGCCGGTGCGAGCCGTGGTGTGGCGCGAGGGTCACGACGCGGTGGCGGCCACCCTGGCCGTGCGCGGGCCGGGCGGCCGCACTCAGCGGATCCGGATGGCACCGGAGTTCGAACCCGACGTCTTCAATGCGGTCTTCACCCCGAATACGCCGGGGCTGTGGACCTTTCGCGTGGAGGGCTGGGGCGATCCGATCACCGGGTGGCGGGCCGCGGTCGAGGCGAAACTCGCCGTCGGGCAGAGCGCGGCGGATCTGGCCAACGATCTCGAGATCGGTGCCCGGCTGTTCGAACGGGCGGCGCAGGCGGTGCCGAAGCGCCAGTGGGAGAAATTGCGCGCCGCGGCGGCCGCGCTGCGCAGCGATGCGCAACTGCCGGCGCGGGTAGCGCCCGCCTTCAGCGCCGAGGTGGCCGAAATCCTGCGCGAGACGCCGCTGCGCGACCTGGTGACGCGCGGTCCGGCCCACACCGTGCTGGTCGAGCGGCGGCGAGCGCTGGTCGGCTCGTGGTACGAGTTCTTCCCCCGCTCCACCGGCGGCTGGGACGCCGAGGGAAATCCGGTGCACGGCACCTTCGCCACCGCGACGAAGGAACTGCCACGCATCGCGGCCATGGGTTTCGATGTCGTCTACCTGCCGCCGATCCACCCGATCGGAACGGTGAACCGCAAGGGGCCCAACAACTCTCTGACATGCGGACCCGAGGATTTCGGCTCCCCGTGGGCGATCGGATCGGCCGAGGGCGGCCACGACGCCGTCCACCCGCTCCTGGGGACCGAGGCGGATTTCGCCGAATTCGTCCGTGCCGCAGGCGAGCTCGGCCTGGAGGTGGCACTGGATCTGGCGCTGCAGTGCGCGCCCGACCACCCGTGGGTGCGCAGCCATCCGGAATGGTTCACAACCCTGCCCGACGGCACCATCGCGTTCGCCGAGAACCCGCCGAAGAAATATCAGGACATCTACCCGCTGGATTTCGACAACGATCCGGACGGGCTGTATGCCGCCGTCCTGGGTGTCGTGCGGCACTGGATCGGCTTGGGGGTCACCATCTTCCGGGTCGACAATCCGCACACCAAGCCGGCCGACTTCTGGGAATGGCTGATCGCGCAGGTGCGCCGGACCGATCCCGAGGTGATCTTCCTGTCCGAGGCGTTCACCCGCCCGGCCCGCCTCTACGGCCTGGCCCGGCGCGGATTCTCCCAGTCCTATACCTATTTCACCTGGCGCACCGGCGCCTACGAACTGGCCGAATTCGGACGCGAACTCGCCGCCAAGGCCGACGAGGCCCGGCCCAATCTGTTCGTCAACACTCCCGACATCCTGCACGAGAGCCTCCAGCACGGCGGCCCGGGCATGTTCGCCGTGCGCGCCGTGCTGGCGGCGACATTGGGCCCGAGCTGGGGAATGTATTCCGGGTTCGAACTCTTCGAGCATCAGGCGGTGCGTCCCGGCAGCGAGGAATATCTCGATTCCGAGAAGTACCAGCTGCGTCCGCGACGATTCGCCGAGGCCGCGGCGCGCGGTGAGTCTCTGGAACCGTTCATCACCCGGCTGAACGAGATTCGCCGAGCCCATCCCGCGCTACAACAGTTGCGCTGCATCGCCTTTCACCACGTCGACAACGAGGCGCTGCTGGCGTACTCGAAGGTCGATCCGAGCTCCGGGGATGCGGTGCTGGTGGTGGTCAATCTCAACCCGTTCGGCGCCGAGGACGGGATGATCTCGCTCGACATGCCGGCCATCGGGCGGGAATGGCACGACCACCCGACGGTGCACGACGAGATCAGCGGCGAGGAATATCATTGGGCGCAAACCAATTACGTGCGGCTCGACCCGGTGCGCGCCCCCGCCCACATCCTCGTCCTCCCGGCCGTTTCGGCGGCCGCGCGCACCGAATTGGCCTACCGCAGGACCTTCCGGTGACCGCACGCCGGATCGCGGCACGACGGCCGCGCCGATGAATCGGCGCGATCTGATGTTGCTGGCCGCCGGCACCCACACCGACCCGCACACGGTCCTCGGCGCGCATCCGCATCCGGACGGGACGGTGATCAGAACCCTGCGGCCCCACGCGGATTCGGTGTCGGCACGCATCGGCGGCGTCGATCATCCGCTGCACCACATCGGCCACGGGATCTTCGAGGGCGTGGTCGGCTTCCCGGACCTGTGGGACTACCGGCTGATCGTGTCCTATCCGGGCAGCCGGACCGTGCTGACCGCCGACGGATACCGCTTCCTGCCGACCGTCGGCGAACTCGATCTGCACCTGCTCGGCGAGGGACGGCATCGGCGGCTCTGGGAGGTACTCGGCGCCCATCCGCGCCGCTACACCACCCTCGACGGCGAGGTCACCGGCACGTCGTTCGCGGTATGGGCGCCGAACGCGCGCGGAGTCACCGTCTTCGGCGATTTCGACAGCTGGAGTGGAACGAGTACACCCCTGCGCCGGCTCGGATCGTCCGGGGTGTGGGAGGTGTTCGTGCCCGGCGTCGCGGTGGGCACGCGCTACAAATACCGCATCCACGGCGCCGACGGACGGATCGTCGACCATGCCGATCCCCTGGCCTTCGCCGCCGAAATCCCGCCCGCGACGGCGTCGGTCGTGGCCGAAACCACCTACCGGTGGTCCGATCAGGACTGGTGCGCCGCCCGCGCCCGGCGCGACCCCACCCGCGAGCCGATGAGCGTCTACGAGGTTCATCTCGGCTCGTGGCGGCCCGGTCTCGACTACCGCACCGCCGCCGAACAACTCGCGGAATACGTTCGGGCCCAAGGATTCACCCACGTCGAACTGCTGCCCGTGGCCGAACACCCCTTCGGGGGCTCCTGGGGTTATCAGGTCACCTCCTACTACGCACCGACCGCCCGCTTCGGCTCCCCCGACGATTTCCGCGCCTTCGTCGACCATCTGCACGGCCACGGGATCGGAGTCGTCCTCGACTGGGTGCCCGGCCATTTCCCGCGCGACGAATGGGCCCTGGCCCGCTTCGACGGCACCGCCCTCTACGAACATCCCGATCCTCGCCGCGGCGAGCAACTGGAGTGGGGCACCTACATTTTCGACTACGGCCGCAACGAGGTGCGCAACTTCCTGGTCGCCAACGCGCGGTTCTGGCTCGAGGAATTCCATATCGACGGGCTGCGCGTCGACGCCGTCGCCTCGATGCTGTACCTGGACTATTCGCGTCCGCCCGGCGGCTGGGAGCCCAACGTGCACGGCGGACGGGAGAATCTGGAGGCCGTCGCCTTCCTGCGCGAGCTGAACGCCGCCGTCCACGCCGATCATCCCGGCGTGGTGACCATCGCCGAGGAATCCACCACCTGGCCGGGGGTCACCCGGTCCACCGAGGTCGGCGGGCTGGGCTTCACCCTGAAGTGGAATATGGGCTGGATGCACGACACCCTCGGCTACTTCGGGCGCGATCAGGTGCATCGCAGCTGGCACCACAACGAGATCACGTTCTCGGCGGTGTACGCGTGGAGTGAGAACTATCTGCTGCCGATCAGCCACGACGAGGTGGTGCACGGCAAGGGCACCCTGTGGACCCGCATGCCCGGTGACGACTACGCCAAGGCCTGCGGTGTTCGCGCGCTGCTGGCCTACATGTGGGCGCATCCGGGCAAACAGCTGCTGTTCATGGGCCAGGAGTTCGGCCAGTTCCGGGAGTGGTCACACGACCGCGGACTGGACTGGGACGAACTCGCCAATCCCCTGCACGACGGTATTCGCGCCCTCGTCGCCGATCTCAACACCGTCTACCGCGCCCACCCGGCGCTGTGGACCCAGGACACCGCGCCCGGTGGCTACGCCTGGATCGAAGCCGACGACCACGTGCACAACCTGCTCGCCTTCCTGCGCTACGGCACCGACGGCTCGGTCGTGGCCTGCGTCTTCAATTTCTCCGGTCTCGAACACCGCGACTACCGCATCGGCCTGCCGGCTCCCGGCATCTGGCACGAGATTCTCAACACCGATGCCACCTCCTACGGCGGCAGCGGCACCGGAAACCTCGGCGCGGTATCGGCGTCCGACTGCCCCTCGCACGGCCGGCCGTACTCGGCGGAGGTCACCGTCGCGCCCAACAGCGCCGTCTGGCTGACTCCCGATCACCACCGCAGCATCGGCAACGGCCGCAACGGGTGACGCAGCGCCCACCGCGTTGCGCTCCCGGCCAGAAAGCGGTGAAAGCCGTGATACGGCAACGCGGCGAGCACGGCCCGCACCTCGCTCCGCGGCAGACCGCCGCGCAACAGGCCGCCGCTGACGTCGATGCGGTCCGCGATCCGGAAGGTCTCGGCGATCGGATCGTCGACCGCGCGCACCCGGTGATGGTCGAACACCATCCGCCGGACGGCCTCGCGGTCGGAGATTCCGAACTCGGCCGCATACTCCTCGGCCAGTGCCGCGGAGGGAAACAGATAGTCGAAGGTGTCGGCGGTCCAGATGCCGAGGTCGTGAACGGCCCAGGCGAGCACCGCCGCGTCGGGCAGCGGTTCGTCGAGCAGTGCCCGGTGATAGTTGAGACACCGCAGCACGTGATTGCGGTATGTCGTCAGATCGTCGCCCAGGTCGTCGCGGTGCCGGTCGAGGACCGCGGTGACGATCGGATGGTCGGTGCGCACGTCCATGCGGGCTCAGAACTTCCAGGGCGCCGGCAGGTCCGGGACCACGCATCCATAGGTGTGCTCGATCGACACCGGAGTGCCGCGAACCGTGCCGCGGGCACGCAATTGCACCGGGTAGTACCGGAAGCAGCGAACCCCGGAATCAGCATCGGGGAGCGCCAATTCGGCATCGGCCAGATACGCGCAGGCCGCGGACGCGCCGGGATGTGAGCCGCCGATCGGATCGCAGGTCAACGTGACGGCGCGGGGTGAGCGGTCGGGTTCGGTGCGGGTGAAGATCAGTTGGGTAGCCGCATCGTGAGCCGTGGCGCTGCTCGCCGGCATCAGCACCGCCGCGGCGCAAGCGGCGCCGATCAGACCACGCATCGTTGCCCTCACATCGGCCTCCCGTCCCCGCGCCGCAAGCGAACTCCGCAGGCGGCTGCACCGATTATCGGTCGTCGCGGCCGATCGGCCGCGACGACCGGGCGTAACTCAGTACAGTGCCGTCGCCAGCTTGCGCCTGGCCGCGACCACCACCGGATCGGCGGTGTCGAACAGCTCGAACAGTTCGACCAGCCGGGTGCGCACGCGGTTGCGGTCGTCGCCCGCGGTCCGCTTGATCAACCCGATCAGCCGATCGAAGGCTGCTTCGGGCTGCTGGTTGAACAGTTCGGCATCGGCGGCGGTGAAGGCGGCGTCGATATTGCCGGGATCGGCGTCGGCCACCGCGACCGCATCGGCCGGCAGCTCGCGGGCACGGCCGAAGAACCGCACCTGGCGCAGCGCCGCCTTGGCCTCCTCGTTGGCGGGTTCGGCGGCCAGAATCGCCTCGTAGGCCGCCTCCGCCCCGGCGATATCGCCGCGGTCGAGCGCCTCTTCGGCGGCCACGAACCGCGGATCCTCGGGCGCGGGCGCCTGGCCCTGATCGTCACCGGCGCCGGGGAGTTTGCCCCGCACCGCGTCGACGACCGCCGCCAGCCACTGCTTGACCTGTTCCTCGGGCTGCGAGCCCTGGAAATCGGCCAGCGGCTGCCCGGCGGCCACCGCGATCACGGTCGGAATGCCCTGCACCCCGAAGGCCTGCGCGATCCGCATATTCGGCTCGGCCTCGATGGTGGCCAGCTCCCAGCTGCCCCCGGCGCTGCCGACCAGCCGCTCGAACAGCTTGACCAGTTCGACACTTCCCGGGCTGCGCTGGGAATACAGGACGACGACAACCGGCACCTCGAGCGATCGCCGCAGCACCTTGGTCTCGAAATCGGCCTCGGTGACGGCGTGATCGCCCGGAACGTCCGTGGCGGCCGGCTGTTTCAGTGCGGACAGATCCACCGCGCCGGACATGGCAGCGGCAACGGCGGGCGAGGGACGACGTGCAGCAGGTCGAGTCACGACATCCAGTTTGTCACGACGCGGCGGGCGCCGGGGCCGCGGCCGGGCTCAGCTCTCCCAATTGTCCGGTCCGAATCGCCCAGCGCTCGAACCACACCGAGGTGAACGGCACCACCGCCGAGACCAGACCCAGCAGAATCGTCTTGCCGGGCCATTCGTACTCGCGCCAGGCCAGCAGCAGGCTCACCGCGTACAGCAGGAAGATGATGCCGTGCAGCATGCCGAACACCATCACCGGCCAGGTGATGGGTTCGGGCAGCCGCTTGAGCACCGAACCGAGCAGCAACAGCGCCCACGACGGCGCTTCCAGCAGTCCGAACAGACGCACCCGCTTGGCCACGGTGCTCACGTCGAAGAATTCGCCCATGGCCACCATTGTGCCCAACGACTACGCAGCGTCGTAGTAGGTGTGGGTCATGCCACAGCGCGAACCGAGAATCAGACGCGGACGATGAGGGCGTCGCCCTGGCCGCCGCCACCGCACAGCGCGGCCGCACCGACCCCACCACCGCGCCGCTGCAACTCCAGCGCCAGGTGCAGCACGATCCGCGCACCCGACATGCCCAGCGGGTGACCGATCGCGATCGCGCCGCCGTTGACGTTCACCTTCTCCGGATCGATGCCCAGCTTGCGGGTCGACGCGATCCCGACCGCCGCGAACGCCTCGTTGATCTCCACCAGATCCAGATCCGCCGGCGAAATACCTTCCTTCGCGCAGGCTTTCGCGATCGCGTTCGCGGGCTGGTCCTGCAGCGTGGAGTCCGGACCGGCCACCACACCCGCGGCTCCGATCTCCGCGATCCAGCTCAACCCCAGCTCCTGGGCCTTCGCCTTGCTCATCACGACCACTGCGGCCGCGCCGTCGGAGATCTGCGACGCCGAACCCGCGGTGATGGTGCCGTCCTTGGCGAAGGCCGGGCGCAGCTTGCCCAGCGACTCCGCGGTCGTGTCCGCGCGCACGCCCTCGTCCTCGCTCACCACGATCGGATCACCCTTACGCTGCGGCACCGACACCGGCACCACCTCGTCGGTGAACACACCGTTCTTCCAGGCGGCCGCGGCCTTCTGATGCGAGGCGGCGGCGAAGGCGTCCTGCTCGGCCCGGCCGATACCGTCCCCGGCATTGCGGGACTCGGTCAACGCACCCATCGCCTGATCGGTGAAGATGTCGTGCAACCCGTCGTAGGCCATGTGGTCGCGCAGCGTCACATCGCCGTACTTGAAGCCCTCACGGGACTTCTCCAGCATGTGCGGGGCCCGGCTCATCGACTCCTGACCACCGGCCACCACGATCTCGTACTCACCGGCGCGAATCAGCTGATCCGCCAACGCGATCGCGTTGATACCCGACAAACACACCTTGTTCACCGTCAGCGCCGGCACATCCATCGGAATACCGGCGGCCACCGCGGCCTGACGCGCCGGAATCTGGCCCGCGCCCGCGGTCAGCACCTGACCCATGATCACGTAATCGACCTGCTCGGGCGCCACCCCACCGCGCTCGAGCGCCGCCTTGATGGCGAAACCACCCAGATCCGACCCGGAGAACCCGGACAACCCACCGAGCAGCCGACCCACCGGAGTACGGGCGCCGGAGACGATGACAGAGGTGGTGGCCACGATGAACCTCGCTTCTCACATTCGGGGACGCAGCGGCATGCCGCCCTCGTACTCGGCGACGGGCCGCTCTCGTACTCAACGGTAACCCTTCCCGTCCCGGCAGCTCCAGGTAGGTGCGCGCTACCTTCGTAGAGTGAGCACTACCGATACGTCCGCTTTCATTCCCGCCGATTACGTCATCGCCGTCGATCACGTCGGCATCGCCGTGCCCGATCTCGATACCGCCGTCGCGTGGTATTCGGACAATCTCGGCATGGTCGAGACCCACCGTGAGGTCAACGAGGCTCAAGGCGTGCACGAGGCGATGCTGTCGCTGCCCGGTTCCGGCGACGACGCCACTGCTCTGCAGTTGCTGGCGCCGCTGAACGAGGAGTCCACGATCGCCAAGTTCATCGACCGCAACGGCCCGGGATTGCAGCAACTGGCCTACCGCGTGACCGATATCGACGCGGTAGCTACCTTCCTGCGAGGCCGCGGTATCCGTTTGCTGTACGACGCTCCGCGCGCCGGAACCGCCAATTCGCGCATCAATTTCATCCACCCCAAGGATGCTGGCGGTGTGCTCGTGGAATTGGTCGAACCGGCCGCGAATCCTACTCACTAGTACCGCAATCGGGCCGCGGAAACTGTTGGTAACGACATTCGCAGTCGACTCACCATGGTGGGTCGACAGGCTGTAGTTTGTGGGGCATGTCGTCCACTGAGCCCGATCGCAATCGCTTCGTCGCGTTGCCTTTCACGGTAGTCCGTAAAGGCTACGACCGTGACGAAGTACGCAATTACTTCGACCGCTTCGATGCCGAGCTGAGGGTCACCGCAACAGATCGCGATGCCGCCGCCGCTCAGGCCCGTAACCTGGCCGCCCAGCTGGAGGACGCCCGCGACGAGATCGATGAGCTTCGCAAGGAAGTCGATCGCCTGTCGGTTCCGCCCACCACCGCGGAAGGCATGAGCGATCGAATCTCCCGGATGCTGCGATTGGCATCCGACGAGGCGTCCGAAGTCCGCGCGCAGGCGCAGGCCGAGGCAGCCGAGATGATCTCCATCGCGGAGCAGCAGGCCACCGAGATGCGTGGCAAGTACGAATCCCTGCTGGCCGAGACCAAGGAGAAGCGCGAGGCGCTCGAGGTCGAATTCGAGCAGACGCTGTCGAACGCGCGCGCCGAGTCGGCCAAGATCGTCGAGGCCGCCCAGGCCGATGCCACCCGCATCACCAAGGAGGCCGAGGCCAAGCGCAAGGCCGCCCAGCAGGACTTCGAGGCCACCATGGCCGAGAAGCGGACCAAGCTGACCAAGGCCATGGAGGAGCTGGAGGCATCCAGCCGCGCCGACGCCGCCCAGCGCATCAAAGAGGCCACCGACGAGGCCAACCGCCTGGTCACCTCGGCCACTCAGTCCGCCGAGCGCAAGATCGCGCACGCGAAGGAACTGGCCGAGGAGATGCGGGTCCTGCGCGGCCGAGTTCTGGCCCAGCTGTTGGGTATTCGCGGCCAGCTCGATTCGGTCCCGGCCATGCTGGCCGCGGTCAACCGCGAGAGCGAGCTGCTCGACGGTGCACCGGAGCAGCGTTCACTGTCCGGTAAGCAGTCCGGTTCCGGCCGGCAGAAGGCCATCCCCGAGGTCAAGGCGGAAGACGAAGAGTCCGTCGACGAAGAGCGCGAAAGCGCCGAAGTCTCGAGCTGACAACACGCGCCACCCCCTCAGGGCGACACATTCACCACCCGTTTCGAGGCCGCTCCCGCATTGCGGGGGCGGCCTTCCCTATGCCCGCACCCGGACCGTTACGACCAGCGCCGCGTGATCGTGCGGGTATGGCGGCCACGCCAGCAGCCCGAATGCCAATGGCGACGGTCGTTTTCGCCGCCCTCGGCCGGCCACGCCACGATATGGGCTGTGCCGGGCGGGATCTCGTGGTCGCAGCCGGGACACCGATAGGTCTTCACCGCGCGCGAACCCGGAATCGTACGCACCACAAAGGTTTCCGTGCCGCCGGGCCCGTCCTCGGTGCGTCCGAAGACGTCACCGATCGGCCGCGGATCCCGCTGGAGCCGCGACGATGTGGGACGAGGTTTCCGGCGTGGCACGTGCGCCTCAGAACAACCGGAATTCGGTGCTGTCGGTACCGCGCAGGGCATCGTAATCGAGTGTGACGCAGCGGATCCCGCGGTCGGTCGCCAGGGTCCGCGCCTGCGGCTTGATCTGCTGTGCGGCGAAGACACCGGTGACCGGCGCCAGCAGCGGGTCCCGGTTCAGCAGCTCCAGATACCGGGTGAGCTGCTCCACCCCGTCGATCTCGCCCCGGCGTTTGATCTCCACCGCCACGGTGGCGCCGTCGGCGTCGCGGCACAGGATGTCCACCGGGCCGATGGCCGTCATGTATTCGCGGCGGATCAGCGTATAACCGTCTCCCAGCGTGCCGATGTGTTCGGCGAGCAGCTCCTGGAGATGGGCCTCGACACCGTCCTTCACGAGCCCGGGGTCCACGCCCAGTTCGTGCGCGGAGTCGTGTTCGATGTCCTCGACGGTGATCCGCAGCTCCTCACCGGCTTTGTTGGTCACCACCCAGAGCTGGGAGCCGTCGGGCATCGTCTCGACATCGGTCTCGCGCTCTTCCATCCAGCAGGGCGGGCTCATCCAGTTCAGCGGCTTGTAGGAACCGCCGTCGGAATGCACCAGCACCGAGCCGTCCGCTTTCATCATCAGCAGCCGGCGGGCCATCGGGAGATGTGCGGTGAGCCGACCCACGTAATCGACCTGGCAACGAGCAATCACAAGGCGCACCGGTCGAGTTTAGGCCCTCGCCGAGACTGCTTGCGCGCGGGGCGATCAGCCGACGAGCAAGATGTATCCGAGTGCGGCCGCGACGACGAGCAGACCCGTCTCGAACCGGTTGAGCCGGTGTGCGCGGACATGACCGCTGCGCAGCAGCAACCACCCGGTGAGCAACCCGATCGTCAGGGCGATCAGATGCCCGACATTGGTGAAGGTATGGCCCATGACGACGCCCGCGACGGCGACAGCGCCGAGCGAGATGGCCCACGTCGGCCGCCACTTGGCGGGCAGAACCACCATCAGGGCCCCGATGACCGCCAGCGCGCCGTAGCTCACCCCGACGTCCTCGGCGAGGGAAATGCTCGTCGGCAACCATTTCACGCTCACCGCCACCCACAGGCCGCCGGCGACGAGGAGTGTGGCACCGATATGGCCGGCGATGAAGATGCGCAGCAGCGACAGGGCGCCGAATCGCCATTCCGCCAGAATGAGCAGACAGACCAGTAGCGGGATGAGCACCGCGCCCGCGGTGCCGTCACCGATCACGAGCGCACTCGAGAACAGGGTGCCGAACCGTCCGGCCAGCAGATTGTGCAGATTGGTACTTGCATGCTGGATGACGCGGGTCTGCTGGGTATCGCTGAGCACCGACACCAGCACGGTCACCGCGATGAGCAGGGCGCCGTAGCTGTAGGTCATCGGCAGCTTGAATCGATCCCGCAGCGTGAGGGAACGGCCGGCCTGCGCGGGGCCGGACTCCAGTGCTGACTGTGTGGCCGGCTCCTGGAGTAGAACCATTCGGATCACCTTCCGCTACCAGACCGGTACCGATTGCACCGGGTCGACACCATCCATGATCCCGATCGATCTCCCGAATGGTGTCAGGCTTACCTAGGAAAGTCCTGTGAACCCGGGAATACCCACCCGAACCGATTCCACTCGCCCGAATATCCTCCGGGCGAGCACCGCGGACACGGTCGGCGACAACCGCATCGACGCGACGATGTCCAGAAA
>NZ_BDAV01000026.1 GCF_001612635.1 Nocardia africana NBRC 100379
GCGACACATTTCTGCTGCGCGACAGCAGGACAACGCGACCGCTGGCGAGCGGCTGCTCAAAGACGCGCCACCGGAGGTGCGGGCGCTGCCGGGGCCGCCGTTGGGCCGCACCGTCGTCGGGGGAGTGGAGTTGTTCGTGCCGGCCGAGATGGGTGTGTTCATCGCGGCCGGGCAACGCACCGGCAAAACAATGGCATGGGCGATCCCGGCGGTGCTGAGTGCGTGGGGTCCGGTGATGGCGACCTCCAACAAGCCCGACCTCTACCGTCACACCGTGTTCGGTCGTGAACAGCGCGGCCGAGTGTGGCTGTGTGATCTCCAGGCGGTGACCGGGCATCCGGTGTGCGGGTTCTGGGTCGACCTGCTCGCCCGAGTGCGCACATTGGCTGCCGCGCGAAAGCTGGCCTCCTTCTTCGTCTCTGGTGCTTCGGGATCGGCGTCGGAGCGAGCGAACGCTCGCGTCGATTCGTATTTCGATGGTGGCGCTCAAGAACTTTTGGCGTTGTATCTTCTGGCGGCCGCGTGTGTCGAGGGTGATTTGCTCCATGTCGCCGAATGGCTGTCCAGCGACCAGGACCAAACCCCCATTCTGATCCTGCGCCACCACAATCATGACAGGGCGGCCCAGCGCATCCTCGACGCGCAGGGTTTATACGCGCGCCAAAGGGACGGTTTGTACGACATGGCGCGCCGGTTCTTGAATGTGCTCTCCGACGAGGGCTATGCCACCATGATCACCCCACCCGCCCGCAAACATGTCACCGTCTACGAGACCGGCGAATCGATCGTCATCGACACCACCCCCGCGGCGGCAACGCACAACTTGCCCGAATTCAAACCCGCCGAGTTCATCACCAGCAACGACACCCTGTACGGGCTGTCGATGACCGGACCCGACTCCGCCGCAGCCCTCACCGCCGCACTCGTCGGTCAAATCCTCGAATCCGCGCTGGCGTCCGCGCGTGCACGCCCCGACGGCCGCCTCGCCGTGCCGCTGCTGGCGGTGCTCGACGAAGCAGCCAACTGCGCACTCATCGACGCCTTGCCCAACTACTACACCTACGCCGCCGGATGCGGGGTGATCCTGCTGACCATCGTGCAAGTCCTCGAACAAGCCGAAGACCTCTGGGGCACAAACGGATTGACCGTCATCCGCGCCCAATCGATCGAAATATACGGCGGCAACATCGCCACCCCCTCCTACCTGGAGCAGTGGACGCGGCTGGTCGACGACCACGACGTCGCCGACCACTCCCGCTCCACCGGGCCGGGCGGCACCAACCGCAGCACCAGCTGGCGCGCCGAACCCATCCTCAACATCGCCAAACTCGCACGCCTTCCGAAAGACCGAGCCCTGGTCCGTCTCCCCGGCCACGAACCGATCCTGATCGAAAAGCGGTTCTGGTGGGACAACCCCGCTCTCGAACCACTCGTCACCCGCTCCCTCGCCCGCTACACCGACCCAGTCACACCACCGATCCAGCCGGACAACACGGGTGGGGCAGCAGGAGTCGAACTATGACCACACCCGCAATACCTGCAGCTTCACGACAGCGGAAGTCCATGGTTCCTGCGTATCCGGACTTCGTCACCTTCGCCGAGCAATGGCTGTTCCCGTTCGTCACCGTCCGCCTCGCCGAAGCCAACCGCGAACACACCTGGACCTGGTGCAATCAATGGTGGCGCCACCGCGCGGTCAGTGTGCGTGTGGCTTACCTGCACCGAGTCTTCGAAGCCATGCGCGCCGACAAGAACGCCGCCGGCCTGTCGACCTTCATACTCCACCACCTCGACCCCCACTTCCGCGTCATCCTCGACGCCGCGAATGGCCCACTGCACCGCTGCACGCGCACCAAGCATGTTGCCCTGCCGTCGCTTTCCTACGAGCACGTGCCGCCCGGATGGTTCAAAGCCCCAACCAAATCGGACACGAAACCTGGCCATACCAAGCCTTATCGGTTCGGGCATTACGCCGATTTCGTGGAGCAATGGCTGCTGCCGGTCACCGCCGTCCGCATCGCAGCCAACCACCGCGAGGACCAGAACACGTGGTGTCGGCGATGGTGGGACCACCGCAGCGTCGCCGTGCGCTTCGCCGCCCTGCACGCGGTATTCGAAGCCGCTCGCATCGCTGAGGATGGCTCTGCCATGTCGACACTGTTCGTCTCCCACATCGACCCGCACTTCCGTTACATCCTCGACGCCGCCAACGGACCCCTGCACCGCTGCACCCCTGACCGCCACACACCCGAAACCGGACTACCCACAGCAGAGGTGCCCGCCAACTGGTTCGCCGCGCTCGGAAACCCCACCCCAACAGAAGAACTCGGATTTGGGCCGGACTTCCGCCGTCATCGACATGCGGAGTAAGAGCGTGGGTGATATCGACATCCGGAGTCAAAGCGTGGCTGATACTGATGGCGCTCGTCGAAAACAGCCAGAGTCGCTAGCCGAAATTGGCCACCGGGCACGCTACAGACTCGTGTTCAGGTGGTCGTCGGCGGCCCACCGAGGTCGGCTACGGTCCGTGACAAGACCTAGACGCGCGGCGAGCTGGCCCAGGACACCGACCGACGGAACGAGCTGATCTGCCGGTGCTGTCGTTGGATGTCGCGGCATGTGGTCGCCGAGCCGGCCAGGGCGGAGCCATTCTCGTTCGCCTATGGTTCGAAGTGTGACCGAAATCCTCACCCACTCAGCGCCTTTCGCCGCCGCGGCGACTGCGATGCGCGAGCCGTTCCTGTTCCTCTACATCACCGAGAAGTGCCCGTTGCCCTGCGTTCACTAGGCAAGTCATCTGCCGGAATTGACTCTGTCGGCATTCCGGGAAGCCCGATTTGCGGCCTCAGTACCGTCGTTAAGCCGGACGACTTCGGGCCAGGCATGAACGTAGCGGTGCGACCGATATGGCGCGACTAGAGCGTGGTGGATCTCGGTCGTACGGGAACCCGAAACTCGGAGCCCGCCGACACGCGCCTCCTCGCGAACCTAGGTGTATGGCGACCAGCGCGTATCGTCTTTGCGCTGGAAGCTGGTGAAACGGTGGCGCCATTGCTCGTACAGCGACGGATTGGCGGACAGCACTGGCAGAACGCTCGTGACCAGTTGAAACTCTCGTAGGCGCCGCAGAATCGGGAACCCGCTCCACGTGGTCACGTCGATCCCGTAGGTGTCGACGACCTGCTGATGGAAGTTGGTGGTGTAGTCCATCCGAAGATGGCCGACGGCGACGGGGGCAAGGTCCCATTCCCGAGGGCCATATGCTGCGCCGTCGAAGTCGCAGATGACCGCGCCGGTTTGGCTCTTAATCAGGTTGCCGGTGAAAGCGTCGCCGTGAATCGGCCCCAGGGGGAGCGTCGGCTCGATGGATGCGAGGTCCTCGGAGAGCTCCTCGATGGTGTCGAGCAGAAACTGATGGTCGGCTGGGCCGAGGACTTGCTCCTCCCGGACGCGCTGAGTTATCGCCTGCAGAGGGTTCCACAAGGGCAGGGGGTCGGCGGGCGGTGGGAGCCCGTGAAGATGGCGCAGGATCTCGCCGAGGTCGACGCCGTTGGGCGGAGATGCTGGCGCCGCGGCGAGGGTGACGGTGTGCCAGAAGGTGATGGCGTGCTCGCCCATGTGAAGCGGTTGTGGGAGGTCGTCGACGAGCCGTACAGCCGGGGCCTCGTGTCGGGCTAGCCAGCGAGCGACGGTGATGACCTTGCCTACCCGTTGCCGGATGGCGGTCGAGCCAGATATCCGGACGGTGATCGGACTCGTGGCGAGGTTGTACACCGCGTTGTTGGTGAATTTCGCCAGCGCTGCGCCGCTGGCGTCGAGGCCGACTTCCGCGCACGCCGACTCCAAGACCGTGCGGGTCCAGTCCGCTGTTTCGCCGGCCTGTCGCGCGGGCGGAGGCGTCATACCGACTCCTGCAACGTGCGGATGGACCGTGCCAGATCGTGCAGACCCGGTTCCGGGGCGGCGTCGAGGGCGAGGTCGTATAGCGGCTTGAGTCGGTGGATGGTGCGCACGGACCGCACTGTAGATGCCGCAGCGACGGCTTGTCGTCCTGCCTGCAATCCGAGTTCGGTTGCCCCGACACGCAGGTACGCGCATCCCAGGGCTGTGGATTCGAAGCATCGGCTGCGGGTCATCTCGGGCCCGCGCATGCTGATGGCGCGCGTGAGGTGGTCGATGCCTGCCTGTATGTCCGCGTTCGTTGGCGAGGGTTGAGCGGTCAGAGCGACGCCGAACGAGGCGTTGAGGTCGGCCTCGCCGAAGAACTGGATCCAGGCTTGGGCGTTGTCGGGGGTCGAGCGGGTGAATTCGTCCTCGGCGCGGCCGAGGGACCGTTGCATCTGTGCGCGGTCGTCGAGCAGTGCGTAGGCCCAGGCCTCGTTGGCGCACAGCATAGCCACGGTGAGTGGGCAACCGGCGTTCTGCGCCTCCAACTGGCCGAGCTGGAAGAACTTCAGCGCCACTCGATACATCTCGGAATCGGGCTTGTTGCGGTGGCTCGCCTCCCCGCCGCGGTGCAGGTGCAGGCGGCCGGCACGGTAGAGCACGTTGGCCGCCAGGGAGTGGTCGCCGACCTTGTGAGCGATCGTGTGGGCACGTTGGAAGTGTTTGCGGGCCGATCGGTAGAGCCCGAGGTCGAAGCTGGTCCACGCCGCGAGGTTGTGCATATCGGCTAGGGCCGAACGCAGCTGCAGGTGGGTGCGTTCGCTGCCGTCGGAATTGAGTAGTTGCTGTGACCAACGCACCTGGGCTGCGATGGCGTCGCGACAGGCGCCTCCGCCGAACTGATAGTCCAGGGTGCGCATGGCCGCCGTGAGCGAGGTCATGCGGTCGATGTCGGTTTGCCCGATGCTGCCAGGCGCGGGCGCAGGTTCGGCGTCCGCGTCGAGGGGTTGCCACCAGGTGGCGGCGGTGTCGTCGTCGGTGCCCATCGTGACGTTGGCTGCGTGGGACAGCAGTTGTTTGATCTGTTCGCGCTCGGTGGGGTCGGCGGTGCAGGCCGCAGCCGCCTGGTCGAGGCTGTGGGCCAGCGGATCGTCGAACGCCAGGCCCATGTAGCCGCGCGGTATGCCCATCCCGTCGGCAACGCGCACGAGGACGTCCCAGGCTTGGATTCGACGGCCCTTGCGGATCACCTCGTAGACCTCGGACTGGTGCAGCCCAGTCATCCGCGCGATCTGGCGTTGGCCGATTCCCCCGCGCTGCAGCAGGTCGAACACGAGCTTGAGATCGCGAGCGGCCAGCGCCCGCCGCATCTGCGGTGACTCCCAGATCTCCGGCGCGACTTCATTTCGCTGTGGACTCACGCGACAGCTCCATCCCATTCGGTGGCCATCTGTTGTCGACCACATTCCCAGGTCCTCGGCCAGATCACTGGGAAACGGCTGGCGCCAACGAAATTGACTAGCGCTACCAGTCATCGAAGTGACGAGCCGAGCCGACCACCGTCGCTGCTTACCTGCGCCGGGCCAGCAGGTGAATCCTCGATGAACTAGCGAAAGCCACGGCTGGTCAGAACGTTTCGCAGAGCACCCGGTGCGAGCCATGTGCCTGCGGAGACGACACGGCCACCCGCGTCGGGAAGGCGGCAATCCATGGTTCAGATCGTCTCGTGCACCCAACCAGTTACTCACGAAGTCGAGCCCGATCACGGAAGTCCCACTGCGGCCGACCAGGGCCTGATCGGCGGTCGAGGAGCATCCTCACGAGTCGGTGTGCGTCCCATGCAGGTCGCGGTGGTAGGGCAGGGCTACGTGGGGCTCCCGCTGGCCCTGCATGCGGCAGCGGCCGGCCACCATGTCATCGGGTTCGACACCGACCGCGCCAAGGTCGATGGCCTGAAGTCCGGCCGCTCGCCGATCGAGGATGTCGCCGACAACGCACTGCAGTCGGCCCTGAGCGGCGGCAGGTACAGGCCGTCGTCGCGGCCGCGCGATCTGGTCGGGTTCGACATCGCGGTGATCGCCGTGCCCACGCCGCTGGCAGACGGAGAACCTGATCTGGCGTTCATCCGGGCAGCGGGACGGTTGGTGGGTGTCCACCTGCGCGCGGGCGCCCTCGTGGTGCTCGAGTCCACGAGCTACCCGGGCACCACCCAGATCCTGGGCGACGTGCTCGAATCAGCATCGGGGTTGAAGCGCGGCGCCGATTTCGGGCTCGGTTTCAGCCCCGAGCGCATCGACCCGGGCAACCAGCAGTGGACCGTCGCGACGACACCCAAGGTCGTCTCTGGGATCGACACGGTGTCCCTGGCCCGGGTCGCGGAGTTCTACGCCGGCCTGGTCGATCGGGTCGTACTGGTGGACCGGTGCGAAGAAGCCGAGCTGGCCAAACTGTTGGAGAACACCTTCCGGGCGGTCAACATCGCCGTGGTCAACGAGCTGGCCGAGATCGCTCGCCGTGCTGGCGTCGACTTCCGTCGGGCGCTGGCCGCGGCGGCGTCCAAGCCGTTCGGGTTCATGGCGTTCGACCCCGGGCCCGGCGTCGGCGGGCACTGCCTGCCGGTCGACCCGATCTACCTGTCCTGGTGGGCCGAACAGCACGCCGGAGGGCGATCCGCGCTGATCGACCTGGCCGCCCAGATCAACAATAGTCGCCCGGCCCAGGTCGTCGAACGGCTCGCCCTCTCCCTATGCGCGCGCGGCCGTGACCTCGCCGGCGCGCAGATCCTGCTGTTGGGGCTGTCCTACAAACCGGGCAGCGGCGATATCCGTGAGTCTCCCGCTGTCGAGGTCGCCCAGTTGCTCACCGCGCGCGGCGCCCGCGTCGTGGCGTGTGACCCGTTCGTGCCCGCGTCTGCGGCCACGGGGATCGTCCTGATCGAGGACCTGTCTCTCGAGGTGGCCGCCGCCGACGCGGTCGTGGTGCTGACTGATCACGATTGCTTCGACTATGACCGGATCGCCGCCGAGGCCGCGTTCGTCTTTGACTGCCGCGGCCGCGTGGCCGCGAGCTCGACCGTGGAGCAGCTGTGAAGGCGGGCGTGCGGGTCACGGTGACCGGCGGCGCCGGATTCATAGGTTCGAATCTGGTCCACCAGCTCCTGCGGAACCCGGCGATCGGCGCGGTCACCGTCATCGACGATTGCTCGACCGGCACGGTGGAGCGCTTGGCAGCCGACCGATCGGCGATCGACTTCCGTCTCGCCAGCATCCTGGACCCTGACGCGGTCACCGATGCGGTCGCCGGTGCCGATGCGGTCGTCCACCTCGCCGCGCTCGGGTCGGTGCCACGCTCGATCCAACACCCGCTGGCCAGCCACCACGCCAACGCCACGGGCACACTGCAGGTCTTGGAGGCCTGCCGCCGAGCCGACGGCCCGCTGCTGATCGCGGCGTCCTCGTCGTCGGTGTACGGGGCCAACCCTCGGCTGCCACGCGCGGAGGACTCCGTGACGATGCCGGTGAGCCCGTACGCGGTGACCAAGCTGGCGACCGAGGCCTACCTGGGCGCCTACCACGCCAGCTTCGGGCTCCCAGTCCTGCCGCTGCGGTTGTTCAACGTCTTCGGGCCCGGCCAGCGCGCCGGACATCCCTACGCCGCGGTCATTCCGCGGTTCATCACCGCCATGCTGGCCGGAGAACCGATCCAGGTTCACGGTGACGGCACCCAGACCCGGGACTGGACCTTCGTCGACACAGTGTGCCAGGTGATCGGTGCCGCGATCGTCGACCGGGTGACCAGCCCGTGGCCGGTGAATCTAGCCTTCGGCACCCAGCACTCGGTCCTCGAGGTCGCCACCGAGATCGCCGATCTCCTGGGCCGCGAACTCACCGTCGAGCACACCGCGCCGCGTCCCGGCGACGTCGCCCACTCCCACGCCGATCCGGCGCGATTGCGTGCGCTGTTTCCCGCCGTCACCACCTGCGGGTTGCGCGAAGGCCTGGCGCGCACCATCGCCTGGCATCACGAACTGGGCGAGGTGAGTCGATGCACATCCTGATGTATCACCTCGTCGACGACGCGGTCACCGACCCGATGTCGGTGCCCCTGAACCGGTTCCGCGCCCAGATGCAGCTGCTCGCCGAGCACTACACGGTGCTGACCGAGACCGACCTGCACCGGATGATCACCGCCGGCGCGCGCCTGCCATCCCGGTCGGTGCTGCTCACCTTCGACGACGGCTACACCAACACGATCACCACGGTCCTGCCGATCCTCGAGCAGCATGGGCTGCCCGCCGTCATGGCCGTGTGCGGCGGCTACCTCACCCCCGACCGGCCGCTGTCCACACCCCATGTCGTCGATCAGATGGCGGGTCTGGCCGGTGTGCGCCGATGGCTCGCGAGCGGGCGCAGCGTCGCCGCACACGGTTACACCCACCAACGCCTCACCACCGCAACGGATCTCGGCCTCGCGTGGCAGGTCCTGGGGGAACGGGAAACGCTCGCCGATCTGCTCGGTGGCCCACCGGCGACGTTCGTCTACCCCTACGGCGCCTACGACCTGCGCGTGCAGCGTGTGGTGGCGCGCGTCTACCCGCTGGCGATGGCGACCGACGAGCACCACCGGGTCGACATCGGCCATCCGTACAGCCTGCCGCGCATCCAGGTCGACCCGAGCTGGAGCCTGGCCGCGTTCCAGGCCGCGCTCGACAGCGACACCGACCCGGCGACCGCCCAGCACAACGCCCGACGAGTCGACACCGCCGCCGGCCGATCCTCAGGAGTATCCCGATGACCCTCCACCCGCGCACCGTCGCGCTGTACTGGCACAACGGCAGGTCCCTGGGCCACACCTCCGGAGCGGCGAAGGTCGCACAGCACCTGCTGCGCTCGCCGCAGATGTACTCGATCGCCGGGATCACCGGCGCCTACCGCGGCCTGGACCTGCTGCCAGACCAGGTCGACCTCATCAAGATCCCCTCGTTCGCCAACTTCGACGACCCGAGCGGATGGAACCTGCGCCCGCGCCTGGCCATCAGCGAAGCGACCTTGCACCAGGCCCGCGCCGACCTGATCACCACGTTCCTGCGGCACTACCGACCCGATGTCTTGATCAGCGACCACATCCCGCGCGGCACCGACGACGAGCTGGTGCCCGCGCTGGAAGCCCGTTACCCCACCCACGCGGTGCTGAGCCTGCGCGGGGTGTTGTTCGACCGAGACAAGACCATGCGCAAGTACTTCGGTCCCCAGCACCGGGGCCCGTGGGTGCTCGATCATTACTGCCAGTTCAACGTCCATATCCACCCCGAGGTCTTCGACCTCGCCGAGTACTACCGGCTCACCGGTGAAGCCGCACAGCGGCTGCACTACACCGGCTACCTGGCCGAACCGGTCCCTTACACCCGCGACCAGGCCCGCACCCGGCTCGGCATCGCCGCCGAGGAGCGGTTGGTGGTCGCGGCCATGGGCGGAGGCCAGGGCGCGGGCGAGCTGTGGCAAGCGCTCTCGCGGGCACTGACCACCCGCCGTCACGCGTTCGATCGGGCACTGCTGGTCACCGGCCCCTACCTGGAACCGGCGGATCTACGTGCACTGCACCAGTATTGGGCCGACGACAACACGGTCGAGGTCCGCGCCTACGAGCCGGATCTGAAGCCGTGGATGCGGGCCGCGGACCTGTTCATCGGCGCCGCGGGCGCGAACATGCTCGGCGAAGTACTCGCCACGGCCGCCAACACGATCGCGATCCCGCGCCAGATCCGGGAGGTCGAACAGCAGGTCCACTCCCAGCGGCTGCACCAGCTCGGCATCCTGCGCAAAGTCGGTCTCGCCGAGGCGCTGGCGGGGGCGCTCGACACCGAAGTCGCACGCGCCCTGCACGATCCGCTCATCGCCGACGGCACCCGCTACCTGTGGGACGGCGGCTCCTACGACCGTCACCTGCCCGGCACCGAGACCGGGACGCGATGCGCCTGCGTGAGCTCGCTTCGGCACGCGCCCATGGTGCAGGCATGAAGCCGCCCGAGTGCCTGATCGTGCGGTCGACCAACCTGATGCTGGCCGACCCCACGCACGCCGCCCACGGACAGATCGCGATCTGCGAAGGGACCATCGCGGCCGACCCGACCGGGTGCGGCCACCGCCCGCGCGTGCTCGAGGCCGACGACGACCTGGTCGGGCCCGGACTGGTCGACCTGCACCTGCACGGCGCCCGCGGGCACGACTTCACCGAATCCGACCCTGCCGCCTGGCGCCACATCCTCACCGCTCATCTGCGCGCCGGAACGACCACCGCGCTGGCCACCCTGGCCAGCACGACCGCAACGGCCACCGCCGCAGCGCTGGCCACAGCGGCCGATCTGCTCACCGCCGAGAGAGCACCGACCCTGGCCGGTGTGCACCTGGAAGGCCCCTGCCTGGCCACCGCCCAGCGCGGAGCCCACGATCTCGCTCATCTGCGGACTCCTGGCGAGCTGCTCGCCGAGCTGACGCCGCTACCGCCGGTCCTGCAGATGGTGACCCTCGCACCCGAGCTGCCCGGCGCCGACACGCTGATCTCCTACCTCGTCGACCACGATGTGCGGGTCTCGGTCGGTCACAGCCAGGCCACCCCGGCTCAGCTGCAGACCGCCCGGAACCGGGGCGCGACGCACCTCGCGCACCTGTGGAGCGGGCAATCCGCGCTCACACGGCCCGGCGTGCACCGGATCCCCGGTCTGCTCGAGGCGTCGCTGGCCTCCGATGAGTTCACCGCCGAACTCATCGCCGACGGCCACCACCTACCCGCCGAGCTGCTGACCATCGCCCTGCGCTGTCTCGGCCCGGACCGGCTGTGCCTGGTTTCGGACGCGACCGCCGGGATGGGCCTGCGGCCGGGGCATACCTTCCGCACCGGTGCCGCGACCGGCCGGGTGCAAGACGGCTACGCGACCACAACCACGGCGAAAAGCCTGTGCGGCAGCGTCGTCGCGCTGTCGAGCACATTGCCGCGGATGCGGGCGCTGACCGGTGCCTCGGTCGGTGAGGTCATCACGATGGCCACCGCGACACCGGCCAGGGTCCTGGGCCGCTACCCACGGATCGGGACACTGCTGCCGGGTGCCCGCGCGAACCTCACCGTCTGGAGCGCCGGCCTGACCTTGGCCTCGGTGGTGCTCGACGGCCGGCTCGTCCTCGACGAAGCGGACTGCCCGCGGTGAGCGCGCTGATGCGGGTCGTGTTGATCGGCGCCGGAGCTCGCGCCCGAAAGCTGTACTTGCCGTGGATCAACGGGGACTTCGGGCCGCGGGTCGCCGAGGCGGAACTGGTCGCCGTGATCGACCGGGATCGGCATGCGCTCGACCATGACGGTCACCGATTCGCGGGCAGTATCGCCGCGCCCGGCGATGTCGACCGGGTCCTCGGCGACACCGAACCCGACCTGGTGGTCATCTCGACACCGGATGCCGAGCACCGCCACGTCGCCGAGCGAGCCCTCGCCGCACGGTGCGCGGTGCTGGTGGAGAAGCCGTTGGCGACCACCGTCGACGACGCCTTCGCCCTCGTATACGCCGCCCAGCAGGCCCGGACGGCTCTGCTCGTCGCGCACAATCTGCGCTTCACCAACGTCCACACCCAGGTCCACCAGATGCTCGGCGACGGTCTGATCGGCACGGTGGCCGACGCCGAATTCCACTACCGGCTCAACGTTTCCCATTCGGCCAGCTACTTCCAGCGCTGGCACCGCCGTCGCGCAGCCTCGGGTGGCCTCGAGGTTACCAAGGCCTGCCATCACCTCGATCTGATCGCCTGGTGGCTGCACGCGCACCCGTGCACCGTCACCGCGACCCTGCAACACCGGCACTACCAGCCAGGCGGCTCAATGTGGCTGCCCGGTACCGACATCCACGACTCGATCGGCGCCGACGTCGCCTACGACACCGGTGTGCACGCCCGCTACACGCTCACCACCAACGCCGACGACGAGGGCTACACCTGCCACCTGTTCGGCACGACGGGCACCCTCACGATCCACTATGACGCCCACACCGGCCCCCACCTGGTCGACCTGCACCCGCACAACGGCCCCAGCACCCGCTACCAGATCGCGCGCGAGCCAGGCACCCACGCCGGCGCCGACACCGCGATGCTGGCCGCCCTGCCCGTCGCCCTGGCCGATCAGCACAGCACACCCTTTGCCACCGCGACCGACGCGGCGCGGGCGGTCGCCACCGGCGCCACCATGCACCCCGCCAGCCTCGCCCACCGCGCCCTGCCCATTCCAGATCCCACGACGTTCGGAGTATCGAGATGACCACCGCGCTGGCTCGCACACCCAACGGCCTGACACTGACCCGCCATCTGCTCACCGAGGGTGAGCACCTCACCGTCGAGGCCCGCCTCGACCAGGAGACCGCGCTGATCCTGATCGCCGGCCACCTCACCACCCACACCGGCGACGACACCCACACCGCCGAGCGGGCCGACCCCTTCACCGCGCCCGCCACCGGCTGGTACCTCCCCGCCGATACCGCGGCAACGATCACCGCCGGACCAGACGGCGCCGACCTGGTCCAGGTCCATGCCCCACTCGGCGGCAACCGTACCACCGGGCCGGCCGCTTCCCTCGTCACCGCGGTGGCACCGGAGACGCGCGGGCACCGCAGCTGGGAACGCGAGGTCACCACGCTGCTGGCGCCGCCCCGAACTGCCGGATTGCTGCTCGGCGAGACCATCGCCCGCGACGGCCGCTGGTCGACCTACCCGCCGCATCGCCACTCGATCAGCGACCCGCCCCGCGAAACAGCGCTGCAGGAAGCCTTCGCGTTCCGGGTCCGCCCCGCCACCGGCTTCGGTGTGGTGCTCACCTACGACGACACCGTCGCCGACGCATGCTCCACCGTCGTCACCGACACCAGCATCACCACGGTTACCCACGGCTACCACGCCATCGCCGCTGCCGGCGGCCACGACCTCTACTACCTGTGGGCCGCACACGGGGAGACAGATCACCACTTCGCCCTCCACACCGACCCCGACCACGCCTGGCTGCTCGACACCTGAATGAGCGCCCGCGCGAGGTCACCCGAGAACTCCGATCCGATCACATCCGAACCCTGAGGAAGGCACACCATGACCACCACCGAATCGCGCGGCCTGGCCGTCGTCACCGGCGCGAGCGTCGGCATCGGCGCGGCCACCGCACACGCCCTCCACACCGCCGGCTACACCGTGCTGGCGGCATCACGCCGCCTGAGCACCGAGGCTCCCGCCGCCACCGGCATCACCCACCATCACCTCGACGTCACCGACGCCGACTCCGTCGCCGACCTCGCCCGCACCGTCGCCGAGCACCCCCTCTCGCTGACCTTGCTGGTCAACAACGCCGGAATCCCCACGCCCGCAGCCACCATCGCCGACAGCGACGTCGCCGACTGGCACGCCACCTACGACACCAACGTCGTCGGCAGTCTGCGAACCACCCAGGCCCTGCTCCCGCAGCTCATCGACAACCACGGCCACATCGTGTTCCTCGGCTCCACCGTCGGCCGCGTCGCCTACGAACGCGGCGCCGCCTACGCCGCCAGCAAGCACGCCCTCACCGCGATGGTGGGAACCTTGCGCCTGGAACTCAACGGCGAACCCGTCCGGATCACCGAAGTCGCCCCCGGCATGATGCGCGGCGACGAACGCGGCGGCGAATTCATGCGCGCCCGATTCGACCACGACCAAGCCGCCATCGAAGCCGTCTACCACGGCGTCGAGAACCCACTGGTTCCCGCCGACATCGCCGAGATCATCGTCTGGTGCGCCACCCGGCCCCCGCACGTCGACATCGATCTGCTCGAGGTCCGCCCCCTGGCCCAAGCCGCCCAGCACAAGGTCCACCGCACCGCATGATCACCCGGCTGGGCGCGCCCGCGGCGGCGGGCCCAGCCCCTCATCAAGGAGAATCGCGATGTCCACCACCCGGATCGTCCTGATCCTGCGCCACTTCACCGTCGGCGGCCTGGAACGGGTCCTGCTCTCACACACCCGCGCACTGCTCGATGCCGGATACGAGGTCACCGTCTGCGTGCTCGACCCCGGCCGCGACAACGCCCTCGTTGCTGAACTCCCCGCCGCCGCCGAGCTGGTCGTCGCACCACGAAACCGGCTGCGCCGCAATCTGTTCCTCGCCGAACTGGTCCGTGACAAGGTCGTGGTGCTCGAATTCGGCGACGGTCGGCTCTATCCGGCGATCCGGCCCGCCCTACGCCGAGCGCGCACCGTCATCCGGTTCTGCCACTCCGACTACTCCCACCTGCGCAGCCGCGGCAAGAACCTGCTCGACAGAGCCCTTTCCCTCGGCGAAGACCACATCATCGCGGTCGGAGGACGCTCGACCCGGTTCCTCCTCGACGACGTCGGCATCCCGGCCGCCAAGGTCACCACCTTGACCAACGCGACCGAGCCCCGCACCGCCGCTGTCACGCCGCCGAGCGCGGCCTGGGCGCAGGATCCCTACATCGTTGCCGTGCAGAGCCTCTACCCGCACAAGGGCCACGACAGCCTCCTGCGTGCCTTCGCCCACGCGCTCGCCGACACCACGACCCGTGCCCGCCTGGTCATCATCGGCGACGGCGATCAGACCATCGCGCTGCGCCAGCTCGCCGCGACACTCGACATCGGCGATCGCGTAGTCTGGCTCGGTGCGGTCTGGCAGCGCGACCTCGTCGACAGCGTGCTCGCCGGCGCGGCAGGGTTCGTCTCGATGAGCCGCTTCGAAGGTGTGCCCATCTCAGTCCTCGAGGCCCGCCAGCACGGCCTGCCGCTCATCCTGACCGACATTCCCGGCCACCGTGACGGCGCGGGCGGTCGCGGGCCGGCCGAGTTCGTCCCGGTCGACGACATCGTCGCATGCGCCGCCCGCATCCGTGACTTGCTCACCGCCACCGACTCCGCCATGGCGGCCCATCACCCGGATCTCGACACGCTCGCTCTCGAATGGGCCACCTACCGCGACCAGTTTCTGGGCATCCTCGAACAGGCCACCGGAACGAAAATGCCTGTTCAACCGCCTCAAGGTTCCGTATCGTTGTGACTCTGCCGCTACGCGCGCCTGCGCCATCGAAACCTTGAATCGATCCGCGCCCCCAAGCTGTATTCTGCCCCCGCCCGGCCTGACCATGCCGGAGCCCAACCCGTGAGGAAGCCGTGCCACCAACCACGTTCTCCGAGCTCAGCCACAGCGACCAGCTCCATGTTCTCGACGGTTTGACCCGCGCCGCCCTGCCGCTCCACTACGGCATCCCGGCCACCGCCAAGCTCGAGCTCCAGCAGTACGAGGACAACGCCGTCTGGCGGGTCACCCCCGTCGGGAGCGAGACCTCCTACGTCGCGCGCCTGTCCATCCGCGACGGCCGACCCGCCGACCAGCAGCGTAGCGAAATGGCCTGGCTGGAAAGCCTCGCCGCGTCCGGGGGCGTCGCGGTCCCCGGTCCGGTGACCACGTCCAGCGGCGACCACGTCGTACCGGTCGCGGTTCCCGGCCACGACCAGCCCGCCACGCTCGCGCTGCTGCACTGGGTGCCGGGCACCGCCGAGCCGCCGTATCAGCAGCCCGGCGTCGCCGAGCGGATGGGCGCGGCCACCGCACAGTTGCACCGCAACGCCGCCACCATCGACCTTCCTGAATTCGACCGGCCGACATGGGATTACGAAACCATCCTGCTCAAGGGCGCGGCGCTGACCGACCCCGACGCCACCGTCAATCTCGGAGACCACGGCCGGGAGACCTTGCGTGCCGTCGCCGATCGGGTGACCCAGGCGCTCGCCGCCACCGACCCGGCCGAGCACACACGGATCCACGGCGATCTGCACCGCGAAAACATGATCGCGCTGCCGGACGGCGGTGTCGGGGTCATTGACTTCGACGACTGCGGGTGGGGAAGCCCGATTCTGGACATCGCGACCGTGCTGTCCTCGATCCACCGGATCGCCCACACCATTCCAGGCGCCTACGAGCAGTTCGCACAGGATTTCCTCGACGGCTACGCCGCGGTGTTCCCGCTGCCAGATGACCTCGACGATCTGCTCGAGTCCTACCTGGTGCTGAGGGATACCTTCGTGCTCAACTTCGTCAGTGGGGCGCTGGCCAACGCCTCCGTCGCGGAGTGGGGACACGACCGGATCGCCGGAATCATCGCCAACATGGACGCCTACCTGGCTGGCCAGCCCTATCCCGGCAGGATCGGCTGATTGATCGACGGCGACCTCATGGCCACACCTGGGTCCGAGGCGTCCCTCTGCCAGCCGTGGTGGCAGCCAACCAGTTTCGAAGAGACGCCCAGCTTCTTCCGCTCGCCTCACGGGTCGCTGCCGTGCCGCGGGGCAGATAGTCCTGAACAGGCAAGTAGCTCTCGGGTCCGAGGATCGTGTCTGACCACCCTGCTGCGCTGAAGAGTTCGGCGTCGGTCAGGCCTATGGCTTTGTGCAACGCACCGGGATAGACCGCGTCGTCTGCGGTGGCCGACGCCGGCTCGGTCAGCATCCACTCGGCTGTCATGTGTGTAGGTGTCCAGGCCTCAACGCCGGGTGATGGCTCGACCTGCAACAGCCCCCGATCTGCGCGGTGAAATCACCCGAATCTGAGCGCTCGAACATTGAAATATCCCCCCCCGCATCATATTTCGACTCTGCCGCAGTCGAGTATCCCGCATCGGATCGGTAGAGGCGACGTGAAGGCCGCCGCCGCGGGAGCAGAGCCGGAGCCGGGCGGGCCGACGCAGCGAAACTCGAAGCGGCACTATAGGACAACTTTGCCGATGTCGATCAGCGCCGCGCTCCGATGGATTTGCGCGCAGCGGCTGCGGGCGCTGGAATTCGGATTGGGCCAGGAGCTGCAGCAACGCCGATTGCAGAACGTCCCGCTAGATCCGTCGTGCGGATCGGGCGGGACGTTCAGGCTTCTTCGGCCTCGGTAACAGCGTCGTGTCTGAGTACAGGACAACGACGTTGCTGCTTGTTGTTACGCTGCCGTCGGGAACTGCGCGAGATCGAACTCGCCATTTCGGACACCGCTCATAAACGCGTCGAACTCGTCGCAATCGAAGTGGAGAGCGACACCGGTGTTCCGGGAATGAGGCGCATTGTGGGCAGTGAAGGTGTACCGCCCCGCCAGTGACTGCTGAATGCGTATGCATTGCCCATCAGTGCGTCCAGCGCGGAGCGCTTCCTGAAATGCATCGAACTGCTCGTCCGAGACGACCAGCGTCTGATCCGAGGGAAGCGGCGCGCCTCGATCGGTCTCAGGCGTTGCGAGTTTGTCGTCCCAGACTACGGTCCAGCCATTCTTCCGGCCTATCCGCACGCATGAGTTCCCACCCGCGCTGCGCGCTGCTTTGACGCAGTCGCGGGCGGTGAAGATGGGGAGCATTTCGGTTCCTCTCGTTGTAACTCTGTCCAGCCTGTATAGGCTCAATCGTCGCGATTCGGGCGATTATGGTCGTCGTCCGACTGCGGCGAAGTTGCATGGGCGCGCGGGATCGTCCTTGTCTACAGGGCGGTCTGGCTGCCAGTCCGTGGCGTAGGTGACACCTGGAGGGGATATCACGGTGAAGCCGTCGAAGAATCTGGTGAAGGTGGCACGGTCTCGCAGGTGGACCGGATCCGATGTGGCTTGGTAGAGAGCTGCCGCGGCGGCGACTTGTTTCTTGGTGTGTTCGTCGGCGTCTTCGAGGGAGACGTGGGTGGCGGCGAAGTAGCTTCCGCGTGGGAGTCGGTCTCGGATATCGGCGACCAGCCGGTGAGGGTCGCTGGCGTCGGGAACGAAGGGGAGAACGGAGACGATGAGCAGGCCCAGGGGTTCGTCGGTGTTGAGTAGCCGGCGCGATTCCGGGTGGTCGATGATGCTGGCGGGGTCGCTCAAATCACCTTCGACGATCGCCGTCTTTTCCGGGGAGTTCTCTCGCCGCAGAAGCTGATGTGCACGCCCCACTGCATCAAGGTCTTTGTCGACGTAGACCACGCGAGCGTCTGGAGCGATGGCTCGTGCGACTTCGTGTGTGTTGCCGCCTGTCGGTAAGCCTGAGCCGATGTCGAGGAACTGGCGTACGCCTTTTGCGGCCATGAACCTGACGGCTCGGGCGAGAAAGGCACGGTTGTGCAGTGCCCAGGTGTGCAGGAACGGCAGTTCGTCGTACACCTTGTCGGCGAAGATCTGGTCGTTGCGGTAGACCGGCTCACCGGTGAGGTAGTAGTGGTACAGACGCGCCGATGTCGGTGTGCCTGTGTCGACTTCCCTGGCCCGAAAGTCGTACTCGGCCATGGGTTCCCCTTCGTAGATGGTGTTATGAAGTTCGGAGTTGGACGGTTCGTGCGATGTGGTCGATGAACTCTCGCGAGTCCTCGCTGCTGAGTGCCGCGGCACTGAGTCGGGCGAACAAGGCTTCGCGGGCGCCGACCGGCGGTTTGTCGAGGATGTAGCGGATTTCCCCGAGAGCTTCTACGACCGCGAGTTCGAGGTCGCCGGCCGCGCCGGGTGAGGGGACGCGGATGAGCGTGAAGCGATCCTCCATCCCGCCGCCCTCGACGGGGGTGTTGAACGGCATGATCTGGATAAGGATGTTGGGGCGCTGGGACAGGTCGTTCAGGTGATGGAGCTGGTCGATCATTACGTGCCCCTTGGGGTCGCCGTGGCGGCGCCGCAAGCATGATTCGGAGAGCACAGCGTGGAACTCCGGGGCCTCGGCCTTCACGAGGTTTCGCTGACGCTCGAGCCGTGCCTGCACCCAGTCTTCAACGGTGACGCCGGTGTGGGTGTCCGACATGTTCGCGTGTAGTGCTCGGACGTAGGACTCGCTTTGCAGCAGGCCCGGGATGATCTCGGATTCTGTGATCCGAAGCCGGTTTGCCTGTTCTTCGAGGTCCACGAGGAGTCGAAGCTCCTCCCAGTAGACCCGGCGATGTCCGGTCGTCCAGAAGCCACGTCGATATTTGTCTCGCCGCAGCTCGAGCAGGCTCTGGATGTAGTGCTCGTCGGAGAATCCCAGCTGCTTCGCCAGCAGCTGGAGGTCACCGGCCGAGATGCGACCTGTACCCGCGATCAGGCTGTTGATACGAGATTGGCCGACCTCGATGATCTGTCCCGCCTCGGCTTGGCTCTTGCCGGAGGCGCGAATCATGTAGTTGATCTCGCGTCCGAGTAGAAGTCCCCGGGCGGTCCGCGTTGCCATGGCTACTACCGTAGCCGCAGTTTCGATATCCCCGATTCGGTTCCCGAATTCTGATTATCAGCTTATGGTTATCGGAACAGCGACACCGCCGCCCACGCGGCAACGAGGGCGGACTCGAGGGAGGTGGTGACGATCGACGGCAAGGAGATCAGGGCAGCACGGGCCCGGCGTGGCTGGTCTCAAGCCCAGTTGATCGCCGCCCTGCGCGCCCACGCGAACCAGCAGGGAATCGCTCTCATGTCGTCCCATAGCCTCCGAATCGCGTTGTCGCGCTGGGAAAATGGCCGGCACACGCCGGATACTCTGTATGCCCGCTTGCTGCGGCAAGTGTTCGGCATGCCAAGCGCTACCGTCGACCTCACCCGTGGCGACACTCTGTTCGAGGTCCTGCTGAACCACACCAACAGCCTGCGCATGCTCGATCGACGCTTCGGCGCTCCTGCGGCCCGTCTCCAAACGGCTGCGCACGTCACCGCACTGGATGCGATGTGGCACAGCAGCAAAGGAGCGGATCGATCGGTGATCGCTCGTGCACACGCAGATGCTGCGGCACTGGCTGCGTGGCAGGATTTCGACGTGGGCGACACGGCTGCGGCTGCCGCGCACTACAAAGAAGCTCGCACCGCTGCATTGCGCGCAGAGGATCCAATCCTGTTGGCCCACACGATAGGTGAGGAAGCGGTGATGCTCGCCGAAACGGGACAGGCCGAAAAAGGGCAGGCCGCCGCGGCGCTGGCACAGGTTTCTCAGGCGGAACGCATACCTGGACTGCCTCCGCTGCTCCGCTCGTGGCTGTCGGCCACCGGTGCACAGGTGGCGACCTATTGCCCAGGCCATGCTTCGACAGCGCGGGAGGCACTGGCGACTGCGGAAGCCCTACTGCCGTCCAACGGTTCTTATGACGACGACGAAATGCCGTTCATCGCCCACAACGAAACACATCTATCTCGCTGGGCTGGTCATATTCTGGCTCGGCTCGGTGATCCTGCCGCTGCAACGCTCACTCGCGACTCCATGCAGGTGATTCCCGAGGACTTCGTCAGGGCACGATGTGCCCAGCAGCTTGATCTTGCCCAGGCAGCAATCAACGCCGGCCGACGAGAAGAGGCGGTGTCGCTGCTCTCGGCCACAGCCGACCATATCGGTGACCTGGGGTCAGGACGTCTCCGCCGCCGGCACGACTCGCTCCAGCACCGAACCCGAAAGCTCCTGGCCGCCAGCTAAATTTGCTGCTGCTGCCAGCATCCCGACCGCCGTGCCCGTTCCGAGAAGTTGCCCGGTCGCCAATAACTCGGCGGTTCTACCTAACGGTACCCATACGAGCTGCCCCGCCTCCTCCGCGTCTGCCGGCGCTGCAACTTGTCGTGGCCCGTATCCGAGGAAAATGTAATGTGGTGTCTGTACCAGCCCGGGCATCGGCTCGAGTTCCGCGACGAGGGTCAGTCGCTCGACGGTGAACCCAGTCTCTTCCAGTAGCTCTCGACGCGCACACGATTCGTGTTCCTCACCCGAATCCACGATGCCGCCCGGCGACTCGTAGCCGATCGTATCGACGATCCACCGGTGGCGTTGTAGCAGCAGAGCTCGGCCCTGATCGTCGATGGCGGTGACGATCGCGACAGGATTCAGGCGCACCGCGTGGTGATGCCGATCGACGCCATCAGGCGTCGTGATGTGGTGGCGTTCCACCGACAACCATGGTCGGCCGTCATATACCAGCTTTCCGGAGTGAACCGTGGTGCGCGGGGGGCGATCAGTCATTGCCTCACGGTACCGGCGGGTCGATAGTTTGCTGAACGGCGAATTCGTTTGCTGGTTGCTACGGGTTGCTACGTTCCCAACGCGCAGCATTACCGCCACGCTGGACTTATGTCCTGGTTGAGAAGCAAGCCGGTAGCACGAGGCGCCGCGCTTCGACGGCGCGAGCAACGCAACAGGATTGTCATCGGCCGCGTGGTCGTCTCCGAAATCAACCACGAACCCAGCCATTCAGCAGCATCGGGCGGCGCGGTTCGTGATGAACCTGCACTGAGCCCAGCAGCGGCGCGGGAAGCCGTGAACCAACAGGGGGATGTACCGCCGGAGCTGTGGACACGAGCTGCTGCCCTGTTGTCGGCGGATCTCGACGATGTCTAGCCAGTGTGCCGCTGGAGGCGAGCGGATCCGGGGGCTGAACGGCGTAAAGCAGACGGAGGCCCCCGACAGGCGCACAGTCACTCGCCGCTGGGTGGCGTTGACCGATGCTGCCGGTTTCGAGGTGGTCGCGATCCGGAGGCCGGCATGACCATCGTGCGGGCATACGGGATCGTGCGCAGCGACTTGTCCGGGGATGACACCGAGCTGGATGCCGCGCGGGTTCGAGACCTATCGGGGCGGCATGGATTCGATCTGTGCGCAGTGCGAATTGAGCACGGTGATGTCGATTTCGGGTTGTTGCTGACGACCTTGGCGCCTTCGCAAATCATGGCGCTGATCGTGCCGACGGTCGCGCATTTGACTGGGTGGCTGGATGCGGTGCGGCAGGACGCAAGTGTGTGGATCGTGAGGCCGGCGGGTTGCTGGCCGCGGCTGGACGCGCCGGGGCACGGTCGCGGAGTTCGTTCGAGCGGGGTCGGCATGAGTGCCCTGGTGCGGCGGGGGCAGCCGCTGGAGGATCCGCGGACTGATGGCCAGAAACAGCGGTCGACCGGTTCAGAGTTTGAGCCCGATTGCAGCGCAACGGAATCCGGTGTCGTCGTCGCGCATGAGGTGATGGGCGTCGTTGAATGCCGCTGGTTTGGCGGCTTCGAGGAGGCTGCTGAAGGACGAGCCTTTGAGTTCGAAGCGCCCGGGGCGGGATTCGGTCGACAGCCATTCCCAGACGTTGCCGCAGAGGTCGAACACGCCGTAGGGGCTGACCGAGGACTTGTAGCAGTCGACTGGGGTGGTGGCGCCGGGTTGGTCGAAGACTTTGCAGTTGGTTTTGGCGGGGGTGACCTGGTTGCCCCACGGCCAGGTGGCGCCGGAGGAGCCGCGGGCGGCTTTCTCCCACTGCTGCGCGGAGGGCAGTTGTTTGTGGGCCCAGCGGGCGTAGGCGGTGGCGTCGTCGTGGGTCACCCACACGACGGGGTGATCGGCGAGGTCGGCGGGCGGCCGGCCGTTGTCCCAGTGCCGTGGCGCCGCGTGTCCGGTGGCGGTGACGAACACCGTGTAGTCGGCGTTGGTGACCGGGTAGGTGTCGATGTGGAATCCGGCAAGCCAGACCGGCTGGTCCATGGGGCCGGACAGGTAGACGCCTTCGGGGATCCAGGTCATGGAGCGGCCGTCGACGGGGTGGCGGATGCGGTCGGGCTGGATCAGCTGGTCGGTGTCGGGGGAGTCGCCTATCGCGTCGGCGGGCACTTGGGCAAGGAATCGCGTCAGCTCGTCGGGTTTGAGCCGGGACAGCGAGGTGTCGAGAGCAGCCTGATTGGCCGGCCGCGGCGTGATGGCGGCTCGCTTGGCTTCCCAATAGGAGACCTGCCGTTCGGTGACGCCGAGGTGGGCGGCGAATTCGTTCAACGACATTCGCCGGGCGTCGCGCAGCGCGGCAACTTCAGCTCCCGTCCACGGCCGAACCAGGCTTTTCATCGACTGCGGCGCCCTTTCTCGTTCTGGTGGCGTCCGAGCCTACTGGGAGCCGGGGGCGGCGTTGTGTTAGAGCCGTTGCGGCGGAATGGATTTGTAAGCTTCCTGGAGGACCGTCACCGCTTCGTGCTCGGGCCATTTCGTGTCGTCGATGCAGGACACGGCGCGTACGCCGGTCGCGGCGTTGGTGGCGACGACGGCGGCGTAGTCGCTGAGCTGGGCGAGGGTGATGCGCTCGTTCACCACGTCTTCGTCGAGAACCTGGTTGAGCAGCCGCATGGTGGTGCCGGGGAGGACTTCGGCGCGCGGCCAGATGAGACGTCCTTCGCCGGTGATGAATCCGATGTTGCTGGTGGCGATTTCGCTGATCGTGCCGTTACCGGCGGTGAACACGACGTCATCGAATCCCTGGCGCTGCGCGACTCCGCGTTGGTGAAGGGCACCGAACAGACCAATGTGCTTGACCCGCGGCAGATCTCGCGCGTACACGACCGATTGCAGCCGCAGCGGGGCCGCCGGCCCGGCCGGTGCGTGGCGCATCGAGACCAGCACGTGCGGCTCCGCGGGGGCGCCGGGCTTGGACAGCTCAATGGCCGGATCGTAGATGGTCACTCGGACGACTACCGGCCCGTCGGCGTCGCGGATGGCGTGCCGCACGTGGGCCCGGACACGATCGGGATCGAGCTCGGCGTTGAAAACGGTACGGCTGTCGCGGACCAGCCGATCGAGATGCATTTCGAGTCCACGAACCGCGCCGCCTTCCTCGACCCGCATCGAGGTGAAGTGGCCGAGTCCGACCAGCGCCAGCGGCGCCAGAGCCTCGACGGTGACCGGCACGCCGTTGAGTTCCATCATGGGCCTAGTGTCCCACCGGCTAACCGGTGCGCAGCAAGCACCGGGGCGCGAAATTCGGTGAAGATTCAGTGCAGTTCAGTGGTAATGCAGTTCCGGCTCACCCCGGTTGCGCCAATGCTGAAGTGCATGGAAATCGCGGAGCGTAATGCCCGGGAGGCGATATGACCACCCGCGCGCTCGTCAGTGATGACGTCCTCCCGGATTGGCACGAGCTGTGGGCAGCGGTGCGCGGCGTTCGCGGACCGGGCACACATCCGGTGACGACCCTCGCTTCCGGCTTGGCACGAACGCACCGGCTCGCGAACGGGAGAGTCGGTTTTCTGCTCGTGGCCCGTGCGGACGGCGCCATCGACACGCGCCGCGTCGGAGCAGGCGGGATGCCCATGCCACATCCCATCCATCTTTCAAGAGACAGATTTTCGTGAGGTGAAAAATGCCGTTTGGCACCGTGAAGTGGTTCAGCGACGAGCGCGGTTACGGATTCATTGCGGCAGAGGACGGTTCATCGGATCTGTTCGTCCACTTCCAGGGCATCGCCGGCAGCGGGCACCGGTGTCTGCAGGCAGGACAACGGGTCTCCTACACCGTCGCCGAGAACCCCAAAGGTCCGACTGCAATCGATGTGGCCGTCGCAGAGGGACATGCCATCGTCCCAGAATGCGGGCCCAAACGCGCGGCAGATGCCGTCGATCGAACGGATCATCCGACACCCGGGAGATGACATTAGCCGCACCTGGAGCGCCGCCACATTCTCGTAACGGTCACCTCCGGCCACTGCGGGATTGACGTCCCAATATCTCTGTGCCCCAACCACTTTCATACAATCCATGGAGGTCTAATGTCGACAGCCGTCTCGCTGCCGCAACTCGCAATCGGCGAAGAGGTTCCTGCCTCGCCGCGCCGGGCCCTGTATTCAGCCGGTGCTCCAGCCGATTCCTTCGCTGACAGCCAGCGCTATTACGAGAATCTGTACGGTCCGACACGTTACGACGCAAATACCCGCGCCCTGACGGTGCGTGCCCACGCCTTCCGTGCGTTGATGGTGACACGCGACCTTGCGGACGTTGCATCCGAAGCACTGCACGGGCAGACGTTGCCGATCTTCGCTGTGCGCCACGGGATTCGGGTTCTCATGACCGCGCCGCCGACTGCGGCTGACGACATCGTCCGCTTCTTCCCCCGTGGTGTCACAATCGTGGGCCGCGGAGCGGAGCTGGCATTACCGACTCCGGGAAACCCAACTAGGTGGTGGTTGGCCGCCTTTCCTGAGGGCGCGGAGTTGCCGCCCTATCGCGAGGTCGTCGAGGCGGTGCTGGGGGCGTGCAGTGGATGAGGCCATGCGCGAGTTCCCGGACGCTGACCAGTTGTTCGGCTCGGACGGCAGCTGCGTGAGCGAAACCATCAGTTGGAATCCGGCTGTCGTTGACGCGCTGCGCGGCCTCGCCGGCGACGTCACGCCGTTACAGGTGATCGATCTAGCTTCCGCGGCGCTGCCGACCACGGTCGGCACTCGGATCGTGCTCGGCTACGAGCACAGCCAACGCGCGTCGACGCGCTTCCGCGCCGCCCTGTGGCATCTGCGCGCTCGGCATGCGGCAGGCAAGGTTCCCCCGGCAGGAATCGTCGTGTCCGCTGCGACGGAAGAGTCTGCGCAGGCGTGGGTACTTGCTGCCGCTACCACCAGAACCCCGGCGACACTGCTTGTTCCCCCTGCTCTCGAAGCCGCGGTAGCAGACCTGCACCGCGACGGGATAACGCTTGAGGTAGTCGACGGCGGCGATCTCGCCGACCGCCGCGACGCCCTCACTGCGTCGGGACAGGTGCTGGTCGCAAATCCCCATGACCTGCTCTGCGCTGCGGGAGCGGGGTCGTGGCTGCACGACCTCGACAGTGCGATGCCGGACATAGGGACGGTGGTCATCACCGCGAACGATGCCGCGCTGCTGCTGGGCACCCTGGTCACCGCACACCGGCACCACATCAAAACTGTTCTCGTCACGCGTCGCGGTGCTGCGGTCCCCAGCGCGGTGCAACAGGCCTTGGCCGACGGCAAGCAGTTTCCTGGATTGGCTGGCGACGGCCGTCGTATCCAGCTGGAGGCAGTCACTGTCGGCGATGCCCAGATCGAGACCGCACGGGCCGTGCTTCTTCGCCGCGGCCTGGCCGCTGGCGCCGAGGCGGCGATGGCCCTGGCGGCATTGACCTCCACGAGCGACGGACCGTTGTCGGGCTACCGCCCCGAACGACACGAAAAGGTCGCAGTACTGCTGAGATGGTCGGCCGACGAACGCCGCCCGACCAGGACCGACGATCAGACAGGGACGACGGGGATGTGTGCACAACACGGGCACGGACAGCGCAGTTCGATCACCGTGGTCGACGATACCGTCGCCCGCAGCGCGGGAATTCACAGCTACCTGGTCGACTCCGGAAAAGACTGCTACCCCAAAGACATCGAGATCGGAAGACGCCTGAGTAGCGACTGCCCGTCGGTTCAGTACTCGGCGCGCGCCGCCCGAGCGTTTCTCGAGCGGGCAGTTCACCATCTCGCCGATGTGCATGGGATCGCGCAGTTCGTCGAGTTGGGGTCGGGCTATCCGTTCGCGCTGAACGTGCATGAGGTCGCCCGCGCTCAGCAGCCGACCGCACGTACCCTCTACGTCGACAGCGATCCGGTGATTGCCGCGCACGGACGGGCGCTGCTGGCCAATATCGACGGCGCGTTCTTCGCCCACGCCGACGTGACCGACACAGACGCCTTGGCGCGCGAGATCGCCGCCACGATGGACACGGCTGAGCCGATTGCGCTGTGTCTCGGGTTCGTCGCCGAGTTCGTCGCTGATCCGCACATGGTGGTCGAGGCGGTGTCGGCGGCGCTGCCGGGGCCGATTTACTGGATCCTCAGCCACGTCACTACCGATGTACGCCGCCGTGAGGAGGTCGACCGGGCGGTGGAGATATACCGCACGGGCGGCATCGAATTCCACCCACGCACAAAGGAAACGATCGCCGAGATCGTTGCCCCATGTGAATTGCTCAGCCCCGGCCTGGTCGCGGCGACGAGCTGGTGGCCGGAGACGGCAAGCACCGACCGGATCCCGACGCTGCCGAGCGCCAATTCGGATACACACGAAGACCTCTGCTTGGCTGCGGTCGGGAGAGTCCGATGACCTGCCTACACGTCCCACTGACGGACCGCAGCGGCGGTGAACAGTCGGTCGCGGGGGAGGACCGCCACAACGTCGTCGCCGCAGCCGCGTCGAGCAACACGGTGTTGGTGGTCGAGGACGGCCGGCTACCCGCGAGATGGCCGTACTTGGCTGAGCGGCTGCGTGAAGCGCTGGCAGTCCGCGGCATCGCGGTGCGGTGGGAAAGCATTCCCGCTGGCGCGCATCTGCGCGACCTTCCGTCTATAGCGGAGGTGGTTGCGCTGGTGGTGCTGGGAGTCGAGCCCGAACCGGCCGATATCGATGCTTTGCCGAAGCTGGCGGTGGTCGCCGGCGTCGGCGGTGTCGGGACCGCGGCCGCGCAACGAGCGGGCCGCTCGATCGCCTGCGTCGACGGCGGCCGCGGTCACTGCGACTCGATCGCGGAGATGGCGATCGGGTTGATGTTGTCGGCGCTTCGGCAGATCCCCAGCTGGCACCTCAAGATGGCATACGCGGGCTCGGTGGTGGGGCCACTTCCTCAGTGGCAGTTCGCCGATCACCCCGGATTCGTCAACGGCACGATCGGCGGCAAACAGATCGTGGTGGTCGGCCTGGACGGTGCCGGCGCCCGCATCGCCGAGCTCTGCGACTCCTTCCACGCATCGGTCGCGGTGTTCCATCCCGACGCCGCGGACGTCGATTTCACCGCCTCCGGGGTCGAGCGAGTGGATCTGGATCAGATCGTCTGCCACGCAGAGATTCTCGTCGTGCCTGCGAGCTCACCGCAGCATTGGATACCCGCTCGAGTGGTCGACCAGCTCAACCACGGGACACTGGTCGTGACCCTGGCCGGCGCCGGAATCGATATGCCCGCGCTGCGTGCGCGCGTCCTGCACGACGAGCTGGCCTGGGCTACCGACATCGACCCAACCGATCCGGTCCCCGCCGGTGATCCGATCCTGGGCCGCCCCAACGTCATACACACCCCCGGGATCGCCGGGCGCACCCGCGACGCCAACCGCAGCGTCGCGGACGTGCTGGCGGAGAACGTCTTTCGCGCTGTCAACGGCGCCCCTCCGTGGTTGTGGGACTGCCCACCGCTACCCGACGCTGCCGATCGGGAGGCCACTGTGCAGCAGGTTTCGCATGACGTCGCAGACGATGACAGCGGAGAAGCGAGGACCGACTCTGACAGCCGTGGCGGCGATGACACTGGGATACCAGTGCCGGGGCCGCGTCCGCAGGATCGAGGTCGCGCCGCTGTTGGCGGATCGTATTGCGGTTCGGGTTCCGGGGAGAGCTGAGCGCCTTGATGGTAGGGGGCGGCGACACCGCGGAAGCGGTCGGCGGGGTACGTACATTCCGTTCCGAGGCATATCGTCTGCGGCGGCGTCGAGGGATGACGGTGGCCGAGCTGGCGGCGCGCGCGAACTTCGACAAGTCCTATCTCGGGCGAGTGTTGGGTGGAAAGCGTCCACCCACTCAGCAGGTCGTCGAACGTCTGGACGCTGCACTGCAGGCTGATGGGGTGTTGCTCGCGCTCGCCGCCGCGGATTCTCTGCGCGATCGTCTCGATACCGCGGCAGGCGAGTCCGCTGCCATGTCGCGTCTGGTCCGCAACGATCCGGTGGATGGGTCGACCATCAGCGAGCTGTCTGCCAAGGTGGCGTCGATCGCTCAGAATTATGTGTCCGAGCCGCCGTTGCCGCTGCTGCACGAACTCCTTGTCGTGCGGGATCAGATCCAGCACATGCTGGAGCTGGGCCCTCGCCCTGCCACACTGCGCGATCTGTGCTTGCTGGGTGGAGTCACCGTGCAGCTGCTCGGCGAGGTCACCGACGATATTTCGGGCAGCACCGCCGCGGCGCTGAAACATCTCCGGGCTGCACAGCATTTGGCCGAAGACGCCGGGCACCCGGGGTTACAGGCGTGGATCGCGGGAACCCGTGCCTTGGTCCTCGAATGGTCCCCGCGACCACATCAGGCGCTCGAGATTCTGGAGGCGGCTGTCGGGCGAACCCCACCGGGCGACCACGGGGTGCGGTTGCACGCCTTGCAGGCCCGGTGCGCCGCGCGGGTCGGTGACGCCCGCCTTGCCCGCGCGGCTGCCAGCCGCGCGGAGGAGGCAGCCGACCGGGTCGCCAGCGACGAGGTCAGCGCATTCGGTGGTGTCATGACCTTCCCCCGCGCCAAGGCCGCCTACTACCTGGGCCGCGCCTTTTGCCGACTCGGCGATCACCCGCAGACCGAACGCTGGGCGACAGAAGCCATCGCCTCCTACAGTGGCGGCCCCGCACAGCAACGGTCCTATGGAGACGAATCCCTGGCGCGAGTCGACCTGTGTATCTCGCGGCTCGGCGTCGGCGAACTGGAGGGCGCCGCGGAAATCATTGCCCCTGTGCTGGAACTTTCGGCCGAACAGCGCATTGCACCCATCATGGAAGGCATGCGATCGATCACCGCCACCTTGCAGGCGCACCGCCACAGCGACGCGCCGGCCGCGAAGGACCTCGCTGCAGCCATCACTGCCTACACCGCCCGCCCGGCCCTGGCCCTGTGGTGACCGCGCCGCTGCCGGACTACGACATCCTCGCCGCCGCGTGCGCGCAGGCGAACCTCAATTACACGGATGCGCAGCTGATCCGGGCGCACTCCAACTCGGTCTACCTGCTGCCCGGTGAACGGGCCGTGGTGCGCATCGGCCGGCAAGACCACGGCCTGCGAGCTCGCGCGTCCCTGACCCTCACACGATGGCTGTCCGAGCGCGGTGTACCGGTCACCGAACCTATGCTCGACCACGCGATCGATGTCGATGCTTGCACGATCACCGTGTGGCGTTACTACCCGCAGGACACCCGGCCGGCGCCGCCCATGCGCGCGCTCGGCGCCATCCTGGCCCAGTTGCACGCCTTGCCCCGCCCGCCGATCGAGCTGCCCGCCTACCCGCCTCTCGCGCGGTTCACAGCCGTCCTCGCCGAACCTGCGGTGCAACGGGTGCTGAAAGACGACGACCTCGAATTTCTGCAGCAGCAAGCGCGCTCGGTCCTCGACCGCTATCAGCATCTCGATTCTCGCCTGGGAGTCGGCTTCATCCACGGCGACTCCTACACCGGAAACTGCGTGTGGGACGGCGATCTCGTGCGGCTCGGCGATTGGGACGAGGCCTGCATCGGTCCCCGAGAACTGGACCTCGTCACCGCATGCCACGACAGCCGATTCGGCGTTTCCGACGATGAGCTCGCCGAATTCCTCCGCGCCTACGGCACTGTCGCAGTGCCCGAATTCCGTTCTGGCGCTGCGGCCTCGACCCTATTCGCCATGCGAGACCTCCACACGCTCGCCGGCTACATTCGCCGCGCCGCCCGCGGGGACACCCCTGCCGCACGTGAACTCGAACATCGCCTGCGCACTCTGCGCCATCCCGAAACGCCGGCCGAACCCTGGCACGCGCTGTAGCCGAAGGGACGTGCCGAAAAACCAGGTCAAACCCCCGCACGTGTAGTCGGGAGGAAACGACATCGCAAAGCCAGTGATGTCCGAGCTGGATCCGGCCTACCCGCCCGCCTGAAACCGGACCCGGCCGTTGCTCCTATTTCGTCGGCCCCGGGGGCCCGGGCGGGTGGGCTCGACCGCGCCTGACCCAGAGGCAACGAAACTCTGCCCGGCGCAACAGGTTTGCACATCCGTGTTGTCAGCGCTTGTCGAGCGAGCGACCAAGGACCCGACCTCGCCGTGCTGTCGCTGGCTTATCTCGATGCGCGGGCGCGCACTATACCAACGTCGGCCCCACCGTGAAGGCTGAATTTAGTGGTCAGAAGTCAGCATTTCAACTGACCACCGCGAGCTATTGCGCCGACACCGCGCAGATGCCGAAAATGGTTCTCGTAGAGGGCATTTCCCAGATCATCGGGCACTTCCACTTCCTGTGACCGGCCCGCGCAGCATCGATCGACACCCATCGATTCGATCGATGAACCATGCGCGGGGATGCCTTGTGTCCATTTGACAGGAGGGATACGCAATGACCAGACTGCCGCACCTTCCGCCGACTACGGAAACCTATGCCGCGCAACTGCTTTGCATCGTGCGAGGAATGCGATGAGATGCGGGGGCGCTGGTTCGCTCGATCCATGGCCCGACGCGGCGGCCATGATGGGTGCGGTGCGTGCGGCACTGCGCGGAGATATCGGCGCGTGCGAGCATCCGGTGTTGAGCAAGGTGCGTGAGCTGGCGAAGATGTATCGCGACCACGGGGAAGCCGCGCGGCGATGTGACGCCCCGCCGGCCGTGCTCGGATACAACTCCGCTGTCGCCGGGCTGTCCCAGGTCGACACTGCGGCACAAGGCTTCATATCCGCGTTCGACGCGCTGGCCTGCCAGACGCTGCCTGTCGGCCAGACGCAACCGGGCCTTCTCGCCGCGCGAGTCGTGTACTGGGCGGTGAACGCCACCACCCACACCTGCCACGACGTCGTCGCGGCCTGCAATGCCTACGACGACTGGCGCGCGCGCCACATCCCGGCAGCCGAATCTCACCGATCCACGACACTCTGCAGCTGACCGCAGCCCGCGATCCGCCACACGCACTGCGACGCAACCAAAGCCGTCGATGCAGCCGAGCCGCATCCGACCTTGCCCTGACGAGCTCGCGACTGGTTACGCGCGCCTTTCACTGGCCCCACCACTGACGTCTGGAGTTTTCGTGTCCCTGCCCTCGTCCGCTCGTCCCGCCGCGTGCCCGATCAGCCACGGACCGCCCGGGCGGGACGTGTCGTTTTCGCCGATCAGCGGCCCGGAGTTCGCCGTCGACCCGCACGCTGTGTATCGGGAGATGAGGCATCGGCACGGCGACCTCGTGCCGGTCGACGTGGGTGCGCCGGCGACGCTGGTCACCAGCTTCCAGCTCGCGGTGGATATCCTCCATCAGGACGACCGCTATCCGGCGGATCCGCAGGCCTGGTCGGAGCATGCAGACGCTGGATCTCGGGCGCTCGTGGTCCTAGGGCCACGAGCGGACGCACTGCATACCTCGGGCGACACGCGGCTGCGGTTGCGGAAGGCGATAGTCGACAGCCTCACAGAGATCGACACCTACGCTGTCGAGGCGTCGGTCGCCGAGGCGGCAGTTCGCCTGATCAATCAGTTCTGCCAGGCCGGCGAGGCCGATCTCGTCGCGCAATTCGCACGGCCTCTCGTCGCCGAGACGATGCACCGCGTGCTCGGGTTCGCGCCGGACACTGCCCGGATCGTGCTCGATGCCCTGATCGCGGTGCAGACGGCCGATCCACCGGTCCTCGAACGGGGCCGGGCGCTGCTGCGCGAGGTGGGCCTCGACACCGCCAAGACGAAACGGCGGTGTCCTGGCGCCGATGTGGCGTCGTGGCTGACGGCGCATTCAGCGGGGCTGACCGACGAGGAGATCGCCGACCAGTTGGTGCTGTTGTCGACATACCTGGCTCCCACGTGGGCCTTGATCGGCAACGCCATTCTGTTGTCGATGACCGACGACCGTTTCGGCGGCGAGGTGCTCGGCGGAGCGCTGTCGGCGCAGGAAGCAATCGACGAGGTCCTGCATGCACATCCGCCGGTGTCGATCGCGGCGCCGCGGTTCCCGCGGCAGATGCAAGTCCTCGACCAGGTCGGCACGCTGCACGAAAACCAGCCGCTGCTGGTCGGTCTCGCGGCGTGCCATGCCGACCCCGCGGTGGTCAGCGATAACCGCAAGGGCAACCGCGCACACCTGGCCTTCGGTGCCGGCGCCCACGCGTGCCCGGCCGCGTCGACGGCCACCTTGATCGCTCGGACGGGGCTGGACCAGCTGTGGGACGCCCTTCCCGAACTGCAACTCACCACACCCGCGCACCAGCTCGAGTGGGTGAACGACCCGTTCGCCCGCGCTTTGACGCAGCTGCCTGCGCGCTTCCCACCCGCGCGGCCGTTCCGGCTTCCGTAGGAGAGACCTTGACCATGCAGCACCCATCCGCGGCACTTGCCGGCGCGCCGCCGACGCCGATCGAAGAGGTCGGGCCCCGAATCAGCTTGTTCTCAACGGAATTCGCGAACAATCCGCATGCGATCTACCAGCACATGCGCGACAACTATGGCGGCAGTTCGCTGATCCCGGTCCTGCTGGCGCCCGAGGTGCCCGCGACCCTGGTGATCGGCTGGCACACCGCCCGCAAAATCCTCGTCGACGACGAGCATTTCCCCGCAGACCCCCGTGCCTGGCAGGACAGTATGCCAGCGGGATGCCCGATCAGACCGATGACCCAGTGGCGTCCCAACGTGCTGCACGCGGACGGTGCCGTTCACACGCGCTTGCGTGCCGCGATCAACGACAGCCTCGCAGGCATCGATCACCACCGTCTGCGCGACCAGGTCGTGCGGACCGCGGAAGCGTTGATCGAACGATTCTGCGGTGAGGGCCGGGCAGACGTCCTCACCGATTACGCGAACCCGCTGGTGTTCTCCGTACTCAACGCGCTGATCGGCTGCACGGCCGAGGCCGGCAGCCAGGTCGCGGACGCCATGGCGCGCATGTTCAACTCCACCACCGGCACCGAGACCGTCGAAGAGGACCTGGCTCACGCCCTGGGGCGGGTTGTCGCCAGCAAACGCATCCGCTCCGGAAACGACATCACCACGCGACTTCTCCGATTCCCCACCGAGCCCGGCGAACACACTCGGCTGTCCGACAACGAAGCCATCCATCAGCTGGTGCTGCTCTTCGGCGCGGCTATTGAACCGACAGTCAATTTGCTGGCCAACACAGTGTTGCGCATGGTCACCGATGACCGGTTTCTTTCCAGCGCAAAGAGTTCCAGCGCAACGATCCCCGACGCGTTGGACGCGGAGTTGATCTGCAACCCGCCGATGGCCAACTTCGGCACCACCTATCCCAGGCGGCCGTGCGTCGTCGATCAACCCAACGGCCAGCGCATCTGGCTGCCGGCCAATCAGCCTGTCGTGATCAGCATCGCCGCCTGCAACAACGACCCACGGGTGAACAAGGGCGATCTGCGGGCGGCCGATTGGCACCTGGGATGGCTCACCGGCCGCCACGCCTGCCCTGCTGGGGCACGAGACGCGGCCAAGCTCATCGCCGGAACAGGGATCGAAATGCTGCTCGACGCGGTGCCCGACCTCGTACCGACCAACCCGCACCCCGTATGGCGCCCCGGCCCCTTTCACCGGGCCCTGGCCGAATTCCCAGTCACATTCACCAAAACCACCCCTCTGCCCGCCCGCCTGCCCGCCGACAAATAAGGAGGCCACCATGCCCGCCGTGCCAGGCCTGACGGCCTCCCTCGACCCCGACGGCATCGGGATGACACCCGAAGAGGTCAACCTCTACCTCGCGACGATCGAGCTGACCAGCGCACAAGCGCGGACGCTGTGCGACATCATCCCGCCGACCGACCAGATGGACTCTCGGTGGTGGTACGAGGCACCCACCCAGCTCGCCGACGCCATCCGCGCCCGGGCTGAGGAACCGCACCACGCCGAGCGATGGGGAGCCGACCACGCCGAGTTGGCCGCGCTGTGCGAAAACCTCCCTCCCGCACACGCAGTCGCCCTTGTCGACGCCATAGTCCGCGCCCGAACCGCCCACGCCGACCTCGACGAGGCGCTGCGAGAAGTCCGCCTCCTCACCTGACAAGCGCCGGCCGAGCCTTCGGCAACCGCCCACCCGCCCACGCCCGACCCCACGCCAAAAGCCGTATCGCTCAGAGGAATTCGGCGACGCCATCGGCCACCCGTACCGAAGCTGTCGCACCGCACCACCGCAAAGGAAACGTCATGACGACCATCGATCCCGCAGTCACCGCCGACGAACCGTCCGATACAGCCGCCTCGGGCACACCCCTGGCGGCTGCCGCCTTGAACGTGGCATTGTTCGGTGCCGATCAGACGCGCCGTGCGATGGTGCGCGAGGCCGCGGCCGCGGTCGGCCACGTCCCCGAGCCAGGCATGACCTATATGCAGAAAGCGGAGCGCGGGCCGGGACAGCTGCAATCGGTGATGTCCGCGATCGGTGGATCCGCTGTCGCGATCGCTGCCGACCCCGAGCTGCGGGGTGTGCTCAGCGAGGAGATCGCGGTACTTGCCCCGCAGGGGCTGACGCCGTTGACTGGTCATCTGGACCTCGCGATCGGCGCGATCACCACGCTCGGCAACGGATCGCTCTACCAGCAGCAGATACTCGCCGACCTCGATCGCGGCGCGGCCCTCGGCTTGGCCGGCATCACCGAGGTCGGGGGCACCAACGGCGCCAACTGCCGCACCCTCGCGATCTACGATCCCGCCACCGAGGGCCTGTGGCTGCGCACCGTGGATATCCGCGCGTGCAAATTCAAACCCAACGGCAAATACCCAGGCCTGCCCACGGTCATGGTGGTCACCGCCCGTCTGATCGTCGACGGCCGCGACGAAGGGGTCCTGCCGATCCTGCTCCGCCTGCACGACGGCACCAACTTCACTCCGGGAGTCGACGCGCAGTTGCTGCCGGAAGGGATCTCGACCCTGCCCCACTACGCGTTCCGTTTCCGCGACTGCTGGGTTCCGAAAGATGCTCTGCTGGGCGGTGATTGGGCGCGCTTCACCCTTGACGGACAGTTCGAATGCCGCGTGCCGGAGCGCGAAAGGTTCCACCGGGCGACCGCGAAACTGCAAGACGGCCGGCTGGATCTGGGCCGGGCCTCGCTGGCCGCGGCCCGGGCCGCAGTGGCGGGGCTGCACACCTTCGCCGGGCAGCGAGGCGGGCACCAGTTCCATCCGCAGCAGCCTGGCCGCCGGATGGCCGACCGCGACCCGGTGCGAACCGATCTGGTTACCGCCGTCACCGACCTCTACACGGCGACGATCCTCGTCCGCTACCTCGGGGACATGCGCGCAGACGCCCAGGGGAGTGATCCCGAGATGACGGTGTGGGCGATGCTGGCGAAAGTCTCGTTCACCACCCTCGCTCACCAGCACCTGCTGATGTGCCGGCTCAACACCGGTGCCCACGGCGCGACGATCGTCAGCCGCCTCGCCGAATGGCACGACAACACCTTGGCCGCGATGATCGCCGAAGGCGTCATCCAGGCCATGCAGGTCAAAGCCGGTCATTCGCTGCTGCGGACCGGTCAGCTGGACCTGCCGGGCACCCCGGCCCAGCTTCCCGAACTCGTCCAGGCACTCGCCGAGCGTGAGCGAGTGATCGCCGAAGCTATCAGCCTCGGCGACACCATGACCGCGGGACCTGTCCTGGGCCCCGACTCGGCCGCCATCGAGCTCACCGAGGCGGCCATCGAACGAGCGCTGGCCACCGCGCCACTGATCGCGGCCGCTGAAACCACTGACTCCGACACCCGGAATGTGCTCGCCACGATCGCTGCCGCCTACGCCGGCGGACGCGTCTACGCGCGACACGGATGGTTCAGCGCCCACCAGCATCGACTACACACAGCTGTCCCGGCCGCTGGCGCGCTCGCCCTCGAGCTGGCCGAGAATCGGCACGTCCTCGCGCAGCGGCTGCCGGATCTGGTGGACGCCTTCGCCGTTCCCGACCTTCCAGGATCCCCACTGTCGGGCTCGGACTACACCACCCCCTTGCGCGCGCTCACCGGATGGGCCGACGACAGCTTCATCCCCGCCGGCGCCCCGCTGCCGGAAAGCCGGCCGGCCCAAGCGACCGACTGACACCAGGAGATCCCGTTGATTCACAGTTTCTCGCCGGCGTCGACGACGCGCCGTCGGCTGCCCGTGTGCATCTGCACCGACGCCGGCTACGACCCCGACGATCTGCTGGCGCTGGTGATCGCCGCTATCGCGTTGCCTCTGCGGCTCGTCGTGACCAGCGATGAGTTCGGCGGCGGGCAGCGGGCACGTTTGGTGCGGTATCTGCTCAATCGCTGTGGGCGGACCAGTGTCGTGGTCGTCGCGGGCCAAGAAATCGAGGGTGCTGAAGCCCGATGGGTGTGTGACGGGCTGGTGCCCGCCGATTTCCCGCCGCCGTCTCTGCCGATCACCGGCTCGATCATCGACGCTGTCAGAGCGGTGCTGGGTGACAGCGGCCGTGCGGCCTGGATAGGGCAGGGCCCCCTGACTAACCTGGCCCACTTGTACAGGGCCGCACCGGAACTGGCGCAGCGGCTGGTTATCACGCTGATGGGCGGCGGGCTGGCCGAGCGCTACCGCGATTCGTCCCGCGCCAGTCACAACCCTCGACTGGACCCGGCGAGCGCACGGGCGATCTGGTCGGCACCCGACCTGATCATGTCGCTGGTGACTTCGGATGTCACCTTCACTCCCGAGGCGGAGATTACCCGCGTCAGCGAGGTGTACCAGCTGCTCGCGGCTGACAACGCGCCGCCGTGGGCGCGACTGGTGGCCGCTGGATACGACCGATGGTTCGCTAAATGGACAGGATCGAAAGCAGCCGACCCACTGGCGCTCACCGTCGCAGCCGGGCTGCCGTGCGTTCAGTTTGATTGGGCACGGGTCGCCATCGAGCACGATGCGCGAATGCGGCTGGCCCCCAAGGGCATCAAGTTGCGGATGTCCACCGGCGCGAACTACCAGAGTTTCCATGCCTGGGTGACGAGGATCGTGCGGCACGCCCTGGACTTCGGGATCGGCCTTGAGCCCTCGTTGAGCGGCCGCGTCTCGAGCACAACCGGCCCGACGATGGCCGCAGCCCCCTTGCTGGCCCGGTCATGACACGACCAGTCAAGCAAACCACCCGAACGACCGCAGGAGCCAGCGGATGCAACCTCGAGGCCGGGGCCGCGCTCAGCAACAAATTCTGCAGTTGATGACAGACGGCAATCCCCGCAGCTGCGGGCAAATCAACACCGAGCCACAGCTGCAGCGGATCCGCAGCGTGCGGAGCGCGGTATGTGGTCTGCGCGAGCAGAAGTGGCTGTGCGACATCGGCGAACGCGATCACCACGGCGGACACCTGTGGCTCATCACCATTGCCGGCCAAGCAGCCGCCCCCGGACACGCAAATCCTCGGCACCAGAAACCTCGCCGACCTAACCGGCCACACGTCGGTGAACTCATCGCCGCACGAAATCACAAGTAGGAGAACAGATGAAGAACAACACAGTCACCGCAGCGATACTCGCCTCCGCCGCCATCGCCGCAGCCCCGGGCACCGCACACGCCGCACCGGTCCCCGCCCATACCGCATCGACCGATTTGACCGATCACGGCGTCGGCTACACCGTCACCGGCGCGGACGGCCATAGCGCGGTCGTGCGCGCGACCAACAGCCGCTTCGCTGCGCGCCCCGATGCACGTTCGGTTGCGGTGATCGATGCCGCGGACGCCACCGTCACCACCATCCCTCTCGGCTTGCGCACCACCGAATCCGGTCTGGTTCCTGCGCCGGCCTCGATCAGTGATGACAGGCGGACACTGACCCTCGCACCGGCGTCGGCCGCGGCGCACCCGGTCGACGACGCCTCTGACACCATCGCCCGCAAACAGCACAACGCCGGCGTCGGCGCACTAATCGGCGGCGGCATCGGCGCCGTGCTCGGGTTCTTCCTCGGCGGCGTCGGCGCACTGGTCACGGTCCCGATCGGCGCCGGCATCGGTGCGCTCATCGGATATGCCACCCCGTGAAAGCGGAGACGGACCCGCGGTGGCCACGTCACCATTAGTTGATCTCCAGCCCCTTCCGACCGAACTCACCAGATAGAAGGATGCACACGCCATGGGACTGGCTGACGAATTGGGCTTGGACGATACGACACCCATCCAGCGATACCAACAGCAGCTCAGGGAGCCGGACGCCCTCCCGGCCGCACAGGCAGCAGAAGCTAAGCGCAACCTGCTGCTCCCCGCAGCACACGTCGGGGACAGCCAACACATCAGAAAGGCTCACATCGGATATCTGAAGGCGATCGGAGACCCGCAATGGCGCCAGCGCCTCGACGATCTCACCCGCTATGACTCTCCGCCGATACACGGCCGACTACGACATCGCCTCATGGGGCCGTGGCGCGAGCCGATCACACCACTTGCGCAGTACCTCAACGCAGTGAAGCTGCAACGAGAGCGAACGGAAATCGACAGCCAACCAGCTCCGCAACCACGGCGCTCCGCCACCGGAACCCTCCGATGGGGAACAGATTTGCAGCGCCTACCGCCGATTCCGCGAACTGGTCGAACGCGAAGCCGGACGGTCAGACTGAATCAGCATGCCTGACAACCCCTTCGACACCGGTCTGCCGATGGTGCCCACACCGCGGCGCACACCACCACAACGACGCATCCGCCGCCCGCAGCCGCAACCGGCCACGGATCCCAGCTGTCCCGAGGGCAACCGCGAAGGCAGCTGGAATCAGTGGCTCGACGGACAGCCGCCCAGCGCACCGCAGTACCGACCCAGCGTAGTGATCCAGCGCAACTCACTGTGGAGCAAGGACACCGACGACGGACCAGCCACGCCGCGCATCGTCGACCGGACCGGGAGCAACCCCGGGCAAGGACTGCGCCGACGACCGAAAAGACAGCGAGACAGCCGCCTCGCTGGTCGACTCGCCGGCATGGCAATCATCGTCGCTGTGACGGCCGTCGTCGTGGTCGTGATCCTGACCACGATCCATGCAGGTCACCGGCACACACGCATGTCCACTCCGCCAGCCAGCTCGACACCGGCGGCCCCAGGCGTGGACCCGCACGCCACCGAGGGATGCAGGCAGTCCGCCGCCGGTTTGTCGGTGTCGGGCACCGGATCAGGCGACACCCGCACCGGGCCCGGCGTGGTTCTGGCGTTCAACCGGGCCTATTACGTCGCTCGGTCCGGCATCGACGCGGCGGCGTTTCTCGCGCCCGATGCTGAGGGAGTCGATCGCGATGGCAGCCGGTACCCGCTGACGACCGACTTCGTCCAGGCCGGGATCAACAAGACCCCGGCCGACACCCGGTACTGCGTGAGTATTGAGCCCGACTCGGCCGACCGCTGGCAGGTGGAGATCACCGAGCAGGTCGGCTACGAAATCACCGCCATCACACACGAACTCGTCACAACCACCACCCAAGACGGCCGGACCCTGATCTGCATGATCGTCCAGCCGTAGCCAACAGCCGAGAAGGAAATGCAATGCAGCACAGCAGGATACGCAAACCGCTCTCCGCGCCAATACAGGACCGCTTCGACCGGGTGCGCGGACTGTCCGGTGGGAGCCGGTCTGCTCCGGGTGCCGGGTCATGCGGCGGATCGACCAACAGCATCGGTGGACCGGGAGCAGCGATGAGTGGGTGGGACATCAGGTGATCGCACGGCGTGAGCTGCTCCGCAACAACAGCCCGGTCATCGTCTCGATCGGTCTGCCCTACGAACAGGGCCGGCACTGGCACGCTCCCTTCCGTATCGACGGCGCAGCCGACGAGCCTGTCCTTCATGCAGCGAGCGGACGGGACTCGGTGGAAGCCATCCAATCCGCAGTGAAAATGATTGGGGCTACGGTGAATTCGTGGAACTCCGACGGAGCAATCACATGGCATGACGAACATGACCTGGGCTTCCTGTGAAGCACCGGGGTGAACGATTGTGGCCAACCCGTTCACCACCCTGCACGGTCGCCGGACTCCGCGATCGGGTTCGGTGCCCGGATTCTCGTGGTCGACGACCTACCGGTGAACTGCCGGGCGCGCAGTGTCGGCATGCGGGTCGCACGTTTCAGCGCGGGGTCGTCGTTGTCGTCCATCGTCTGTGAACACCCGATCCAGGGGGAAATCTTGTTTGTTTGGCTGAACGGCGGTTTCGGCGCCGGTAAGACATCTATCGCGAAAGAGCTGGTTGCGGCCGATCCGCAGCACTGGCGGCTGTTCGATCCGGAGTTCGTTGGATTCATGCTGAGGGCACAGTTCCCCGATGTGGAGGTCGACGACTTTCAGGACCTGCCGTCGTGGCGGCGGTTGGTCCCGTTCGTCGCAGACGATATCGCCACCGAGACCGGGCAGAACCTGGTGATCGTGCAGACGGTACTGAACCATAGGTACTGGACCGAGATCGCCAACGGCATCGCGGAACTGGAGTATTCGCTGCGTCACGTGCTGGTCGATGTCAGCCCGAAAACGCTACGGCAGCGCATCAGCGAAGACGAGGTGTTGTACCGGGCGGCCAGTTGGCGGCTACAACAGGTACCCACCTACATCAACGCCCGCAGCGATTGGCTCGCGGATACGGCCGATCTCGTGATCGACGCCAATTCTCTAAGCCCGCGGCGTGCCGCTGGTGAGATCATTGAAGCCATCGAGCGGTGGACTGAAGGCGACACCCCGGAAGTCTGGGAGCACCGTCCGTAGTGGCCGACGGTTACTGCAGGTTGCCTGCTTGTGTTGTAACGGCAAATTCAGCGGCGCTTATGGTCGGTGCAGGACAGCGCAGAAGGGTCACGGCCTTGTCGGGCCCCTGAAAGTCTGTACCCCGCCGGTTAAATCGCGGGCATTGGCAGCGTCTTGCGTGGAACACGGTTCAAGACAGGGAATATCCGCTCGCGCAGCTGCAGGTGCGGAGCGGGTATCCCTCGTATCGAACCGCAACCTCAAGCCAGATTATGCCGATCCCCGCCATGATCTTAAACCAATCCAGCTCCCGATTCACCACGATCACATGACGCGTCCCGACCCCGGCAGTGACGCGACGCGCGTAGCAGGATCAACCAGGAAGGTGGTGTTATGAGTGCCGTGGAGCGACCCCTGTACGAACGCGACCCCGCCGCCTATGCCGCGCATATCGCCGAAGGAAACGCCACCCTCCCGCGCAAACTCGTCAGCGCCGACGTACTGCTACTCGACCAGCATGGCCAGATCCTGCTCGTCGACCCCTACTACAAACCCGGATGGGACCTCCCCGGAGGCAACATCCAAGCCAACGAACCCCCCGACCTCGGAGCACAACGCGAACTCCGCGAAGAACTCGGCCTCGACCTCCCCACCAACCAACTGCACCTGCTGTGCGTGGACTGGGTATCACCACACAGCAAATGGGACGACTGGCTCGCATTCATCTTCGGCGGCATCGAGCTCTCCGACGCACAAATCTCCATCATCCGCATCGGCGACAACGAACTAACCGCATACGAATTCTGCCCGCCGGCCCAAGCCCAGCACCGGCTCAGGCCCGGGCTATGGAAACGGGTCGAGGCTGCCCTCCATGCTCGACAAACCGGCCGAGTCGCATACCTCCACGACGGCCTCCGATCCTCACCATGAGTAACCGCCCCGATTAGGGCGCCCGTAAAATCCATTCCCATGTCCCAGCGCCCTCCGGGTGGCCACCCTCGGCGCCTGCGGCACGGGCCCGGCCGACGAGCTGGGTATGCGTTTCATGGGCTGACGCTGGTAGCTTCGTCCTTCTGACGCGAGGTGTCCTCGCTGAGTGTGGCTGCGAATGAACCTCAGAGCCACCGATATGAGCGGTCACGACATTTGCAGGGGAAGCAGTGATGACTGACGACCAGAGCCAGCTGGGCTTCGAGATCGAGTTCGACGGCCAGACGCAGGCGTGGCTGGAGTGGAGCGACCCAGACCGCATGGAATCGGCGATCCGTGCGTTTCTGACTGAGACCGTCGCGGGTATCGCGGACTACTCGGATCCTTGGTGGCAGGCACCGCTGTCGACTCGCATCATCGAAGAAGCTCGAGTGCTCTTCGCGAGCTGGGAAGGCTTCATCGCGCCTGAAAACCACTCCAAGGCAGACCAATTCATTCGGTTCGTGGGCGAATGCATTCGTCATCAACATCCTGGGATGGTGTGGACCACGAGCAAGCTCACCTACAACCCGCTGTATGCGGACGACGGTTTCCGTCCTGCGGTGCATTTCGTGGACGGGCATCGTGAAGAGCCGGTGAGCATGGTCGAGACGTTGTTTCGGATCGAGAGCGCCGAGCACCTGGACTACGCCATTCGCGTAGCAGGCACACCGGCCTAACGGTTCGCACAGCGCCGGGGGAACGCTGTGATGTCGCATGAGTGACCGGCCAGACAGGTACGACGCGCTTCGCAACGGGATGCCGGCGTACGAGCGAGGCCGCTATTTCGAGATCGGGCGGGCGTATCTCGAGAAGGAGACCCGCGAGGCTGGATGGCGACAGCAGGTTCCGCTCGGCAGTGAAGGGCGGATCCTTGATTCGGCCCAGGTCAATCCCCGCACCGGCAAGGTCGACAAGAGCCGCGAAAGGAAATCGGGTCGCGTTGAGGGCCGTGAGGCGGTCCGGCAGATCGAGAAGGAAATCGACGCGCTGCGAGAAGGCAACCTCGTCAGTAGCCGCTGGGAGACAGTGGAAGGCGAGACGATCTCGCGTGAGGTCCAGACCATGCTGAACCTGGCCGCGCGCGAGTTCCCTGACAGGTTCGAACATCGCGTCGTCTCGCGTGAGGACGCGCGGCTGGCGATCCTGGAAGGCCAACGCATCGCGCGGGCACGGCAGCTGGAATTGCCCGGGTTGTCTCGCGACCGGTTGAAGCAGCGCCAACAAGAACGGGAGGCCCGGCAACGATCGCAACGGGAAGCTGATCGTGTTCGGAAGTCGCGGGAGCAGCATGCTCGCACGCGAGGTGAGCGGCTGGCGAAGATGTACGGGCGATTTCGTGACGGCGCCGAGCGAGGATTCGACGCGATCGCACAAGCTCACCATCGCGCCGGCCGGCTGACCTACACCCTTGAACGATTCCGCGACATGACCGAGCGGGCACGCGCCGAGGCTGAACGGCGCATAGCAGCCGAGCGTGAAGCCCGGCGCCTGCGTGAGCAGCGCGAAGCGAGGGAACGCTTTCTGGAACGGCTGCCCGATGATGTCGCCGACAAGCTGCGGCGTTCGTTTCCGGCGCCAGGTGACGACTCGCGGTACCGCGGTATCGAACCGCACAGGGGTTCGACCCGTGCGGGCCGGGAAGCTCGCGCGCGGGCTCTGGAAAGAGAACGAGGACGAGAAGGACGCTCCCGCTGAACGAATGGAGATCCGAGCCGAGCGTGGGTCTGTCGCATCCGGAATGCATGCTGGATGCCAGCGCTACGGACCGAAGACGGTGTGGGTCCGGGCCGCAGGTGGTGCTCGGCCCGGCCGAGTGTAGCGATGATGTACTGTCTGCGAAACGCGTCGATGGCTTGATGTGTAGGTGCGGGACTGGCCCGCTCGAAGTGGGAAGCCGATCGGGGCGACCAGCACAGCGACCGCGGCGTCGCGGCGAGTCGCGACGAAGTTGGCTCCTGTGCGGGGCGGGGAGGATAGGCTGTAGGTGGAGTGTCAGGACGCGCACGCGCTCCTCGTTCTAGCCTGAGTTGCCTCGCCCACGCCGGTTTTGGTGACGTTGAGGGCCAAGGTCCTTCCCGGGGCCCGCGTTTCCTTATCCGTGGTCGCATGCTTGCTTCGTCGCACGGCAGGGTGGCGTGGGTGCCCGAGCCGGGAATGGACGAGGACATGCCGAAAAACACCAGTTCACGGCGACGACGCCGGGCTCGCCGGATCGCGGCGCAAGACAACGTGAAATATTCCGAAGCTCTCCGCCGCGGCGATGAGCTGGCTGCGCAGGTACGCGAGCAGGTGCGAAGGAACGCGCGGTTACGTCCGACGAAGGTCACCATCGGTGGAATCGAAAAGTATTGGCGTCGTGATGATGCCGAACAGCTCGGTCCGACCGGCATGGAGGATCCGTCCCGCGTGGATATCGTTGCCGCGGCGGATGCGCTGATGCCGAAGGTCGTTGCGCTTCAGTCCGCCAGACTGAACCCGACGACCGTGGTCGTGCCCTACTGGCAGCGAGACACAGTGAGCCAGAACGACGTCTACGAGGATTTCCGCACGACGCTCCACCAGGTGCTCAACGACCTCAAACGTGTTCGTGAGGACGCCGAACTCCACTGTGTCGACTGGAGAACCGTTGCCGCCGCCTACTACGGGGTGGACGCGAAGCTGAAAGAGCTGGATCGAATCACCGGCGGACCGCTGCACGACCGGCTCGAATCTGCGATGCAATCGGCGGGTGTGTTGTCGATGACGGCCGAAGCAGTCCACAGCCGGGGATGCCTGCTCAGCGCCGACCGTTCCCGCCGCCTGAGCTGGGGATACTCACCGTGCAGTGGCGGTGACATCCGGGTACGTGTGCGGATCTTCGACGACGAGACCACCGTCACCGTGCCCGGTTGCGCGCGCCACGCCGCCGAGGAAATCGTCTGCTTCGACTACGAAGTCGAAGACGGCTACATCAGTGTCGAGATTATGGGCGGCACTGATGACGACCTCGATGTGATCTACGATCTCGCCGAGGAGGTCCGCCGCGAGCGCGAAGAACGCCAGCGGGAATACGCGAAAGACAAATTCGCGGTCAGAACGGTGCCCGAGCCGCCGTGGCATCGCGGCCAGGACTACTGGTGATCCTCTCGGCTCACAGGCGCTGCGAGCCGTTGTCGATCTGGTGGCAGGCGGAGGACCGGGCGATCCAAACCTGCTTGTGTCAGCTGGTCCTCACTCGTGCACGTGGGCAGCCGGACCAGCGCAGTTCACGGCTGACCGCACAAGCGGCAATCCACTGGGCGGTGCGGCCTTCCTGCTCACTCTGATTCGAGCTGCCAGCGGTGCTGGGGTCGGGTAGCGGTATGGTCGGTTGTTGCTAGAGCTCAGGGCTGTCGGTTTCGGCAGCTGTGCTGGTGTCCGGGCCAGTGTGTTCGAGGGCAGACCAGTGTTCGATTCCGTCTTCGCGCTGGGCGCGCTGTGCGTGTTCGGTGGTGGTTTGTTCGGGTGTGAGGTGGGCGCGGCGTGTGTGTTCGGCGTGTAGTTCGGTGAGTTCTTCTTCCAGCCAGCCGGTATCGACCGGGTCGGCGGTGTTCGTGGTGCCGGGTGCTGGGCCGTAGATGGTGGCCTCGTCGTCGGCGAGTTGAGTGCGGAGTTCGAGGGTGCCGATGGCTTGGACGAGTTCGGTATCGGTGAGCATGTGAGTCGGGTTGGATGGATCGAACCCGCTGTCGCTGCCGAGGTCTTGCGATGAATTGTTCTGGCTGGCGGGGGTTTCGGCTGTCAGGAGTGCGTCTGCGAAGGCTTCGATAGTCGCGCGGTCGGCTGGGTTGCGGGTGTGGCGCCAGTCTTTTCGCAGGAGTGCCAGCGCTGCGGCGGGTGGCTGTCGGTCGGTGATGAAGGTGCAGCGGGCGGTGATGTGATCGGCGGGGTTGTGGTGGGGGATGCCGGGTTGGTTGTCGTCTCGGCAGGTGTTGCAGAGTCCGTCGTCGCAGTGGTGTTGGTGGGTGTCGGTGCGGGCGCGTTCGAGTCCGCAGGCGAGGCACGGGAGTTCGTGGTGGTCGGGAACTGCGTAGCGGTCGTAGTCGACGGTGTGGCCGGTGCCGGCGAGGAAGCTGGTGGTGTCGGAGCGTTCTGGTGCCTGTTTGCCGGGCCGGTGGCGCGTGGTGCCAGTTCCTTCGGGGACGGGTAGGTGGGCGGGGTCGGCGTCGAGGTCGGCGAAGGATTGGGTGTAGGTGTCGAACGCGTCGCGGCCGAGGTCGTGGAGGGCTGGACGCCGCCGTGTGGGATCCACGTATTCGCGGTGATCGCGCGCGGCGGTGCGCGGCTCGCGGGCAGGCCGGGTGTTGTCGGGTGGTTGGTGGAGGCGGGGGTCGGTGGCAGGGATTGCGGCGAGGATCAATTCGCGATGTTCGGGGTAGCGGTCGGCGGCCCATCGGAGCCGCGCGACCGCGACCGGGTAGGCGCGGGTGGTCAGGGTGGTGATGACGCGTTGGAGGATGTCGCGTTCAGTGGTGTCGAGGTGGGCGGTGAGGCGGGCGAAGGCATGTCGGGCATCGTCGATCCTGCCGGAGGCTACGAGGTCGCCGATCGCGTGAACGATATTGGTGGGCAACGGACCGACACTGTCGGCGTGGTTTGGGGTGGTGTCGTGGGGCTCGGGTGGTGGTTGTGTCATGGCGGTCGTGGTTCCGGTTGCGAGGTGGGGGTCTTCGGGGTCGGTGGTGGGGTGGGTGAGTATTTCGATGCGCCAGGCCAGTGCGGTGGCGAGGTGGTTGGCGCGGGGGAGGGTTGTCGCGTCGTCCGTGGCGGTGAGGAGAAGTTCGTGGGCGGTGGCGAGGAGGTCGTGGGGTGTCCAGTCGGGGGGTGCGGTGTCGATGGCGGCGACCAGGCGTGGCCAGGCGGGATCGGCGATGACGTGGTCGGCGACGTCGTGGCCGAGGATGTCGTGCAGGTGCGGTGTCCAGTCGGGGCGTAGCGGCTGTCCGGGGTGGGTGGTGAGCGCGGAGGGGTCGAGGCGCAGGCGTGACCAGAGGGCGGCGGCGGGCATGTCGTCGGGCAGCGGACGGGTGGCGGTGGCGTTGGTGAGCAGGGTGTCGATGTCGAGTCCGGCCGCGGCGGCGGTGTCGAGATAGTTGGCGAGGACGGGCCACCAGGGGTCGCTGGTGATGCGGGTGTCGAGGCGTTTGACCAGTGGCTCCCAGGTATGGGTGGCGGTGTGCAGGTCCCCCAGCGCATCGGTCACCCGGGCGTTCAGCCGTGTTTGGTGGTCGCGTTCGCGGGCGGGAAAACGGTCGGGGCCGGTGGGGCGCAGGTCGGTGTCGGGGACGTGGTTGGCGGCCCGCCACACCGCCAGCTCGGCGATCAGCTCGCGATTGCCGAGTAGGGGCCGTGCCCAGACCGGTGCGCCGGCGGCGGTCCAGGTTCGGGCGTCGATGGTGATCTGGGTGGTCAGGTCGGCGACGATGCGTCGACGTGCGTGTAGCTGGCCGGCAAGTTCCGGGTCGGACAACCGGTGTGGCAGGCCGAGCAGCCAGGGCAGGGGTCCGGTTCCGGTGGAGTGTGCGCCGCTGGTGTCGAGGCGCCAGTCCAACACGGCGGCAGGGTCTTTCGCGGTGTCGAGTTCGCGTTCATCGATGGCCTCGCGCAGCGCGGTGACGGGGTCGTGGCCGGCGAGGGCGAGGATGGCCAGGTGCTGGCGCAGGGTGGGGTAGGCGGGTGCGTCGGTGAGTCCGGGCAGCAGGGTTTCGGCCTCGTGGTCGAGCCGGGTGAGGGCGTCGGCGCCGAGGGTGTGTTCGGTGGCGACGCCGATGGCGTCGAGGTAGATGTCGACAGCGCGGCCGAGCCGGCGGTAGGGGTCGAGGGCGTCGCGCAGGGCGGTGTGGGCGCTGGTGTGGGTGGCCTCGCAGGCCAGGATGTGTTGCAGGACTTCGACGGCGGTGCGGGGCAGGATGGCGGGTTCGGTCCAGAAAGAGGCTTCGCTGCCGTCGATGGTGGTGGGGACGTAGAGGTGGTTGGCGTGGATTCCGCGGGTGATCGCGACGTAGAGCTGGTTGCGTGATTCGCTGCCCGTGAGCACGGTATGGCAGGCGTCGGCGGTGGTGCCTTGGGCGGAATCGATCGTCATCGCGTACCCGAGACGCACATGCAGGCCGACGTATTCGGGCGGAAGCACCGTGGCGTCGCCGGGCCGGCCGCCGGGGCGCAGATGGGTGACGGTGAGGCTGCCGTCGGCGTGGACGGTGTCGACGCGCCAGCGGTAGCCGTTGCGCACCCAGTCGCGTTCACCCAGGGCCAGGCGGCGGTTGTTGCGGCGGGTGCAGACGACATCACCGGCGGACGCGGACAACCCGTCGCCCAATACCGTCGTAGCGGAGGCTATTTCGGTGGTGCGGGCGAGGCGGTCGGTTCGGGCGCGGTGGTTGAGGTCGGTGACGATGTCGTGGGTCGGGGCGAGCATGATCGCGTCGCGGTTGGCGTGTTTGTCGGCGAACCAGGCGCCGTAGGCTTTGTCGGCGATGGTGGCGGCGCTGCCGGAATGGATGCGCTGGTGGTCGAGGTAGAAGCCGAGTCCTGATGGGTCGCCGTCGCGCAGTGCGAGTCCGGCGGTGGCTTCGGCGGTGTCGGCGAAGCGCACCACGTGCGTCAACGTGATCGTATCGGGGGCGTGGGTGCCGTCTATCCCGGCGCCGCCGGCGTCGATCGAGGGCAGTTGTTTGTCGTCGCCGACGCACCGGACGGTGGCCCCCTGGGCGGTGAGGAATTCGAACAGCCGCAGCCGTTTTCGATCCGACAGCTTGACATGTTCATCGACGATCACCAGCGTGAGTTCGCCGATTTGGTGGACCCACATCGGTACGGCGGCGGGGAAATCGTCGGCCGATGGCGCGGTTTCGGGGTCATTGCGTGGTCGGTGTCGATCAAGGATGTGCAGGAGTCGGTCGACGGTTTCGACGCGGGCGCCGGTGGCTTCGGCGAGGATCGCGGCGGGCGCGGCCTCGGGGGCCAGGCCGAGCACTGTTCCGCCGGAGGCGTGCCAGGCGTCGACGAGGACGCGCATGGCGGTGGTTTTCCCGGTGCCCGCCGGGGCGGACGCGACCGCGATGCGCGCCGCGGATGTGGCGAAGTGGGTGACCATGGCGGCCTGGCCGGCGTTGAGTTTCTTGCCTTCGTGGGCGGGATCGGTGTTGTATGCCGCGATCGCGGCGGTCACGAAACTCTCATCGATGGTGCGGGCTCCGGGCTGGACCGATAGCACCGTGAGGCGGTATTCGATGTCGAGTTGGTGGGCGGAGGTGTAGGTCTGGGTGCCGGAGCGGGTGTAGACGCTGGCGCCGTCGCGGCGCTGGAACGGCGCAGGCACGGTGGCGAGGTCGGGTTCGGCAGCGATATCGGGATCGGTGCGGGCGAGTGAATTGCGGGGTGAGAGTGCTTGGGCGACAACGGCGTCGGTGATGTCCGCCCAGGTGTCGCGGTCGGTGAGGGCGCGGATGCGGCGTTCGGTTTCGGCGCGGATGTGGTGGTGCTGCCACACCGACCGCTGCCCCGACACCACCTCCACCACCTCGCGCGCGATATCCGCGACGCGATCCTCGCTCAGCATCGGTGAGGGAGGCGAGGCGCGGTTGATGCTGGTGGCCACGACTCGGTCGAGGATGGTGTGGCCGCCGAGCACGGTGGAGGCTTGGGTGCGCCAGTCGCGGCGTTGCTCGGCCCACGACCGCGACAGGTGTTTGGCTGGACGGGTCTGCAAGGTCGCGACCTGGGAGAGATTCCACATCTCGGCCGGGGTGGGCTCGCGCCCGAGTTGCTGGTGGAACTCGACGGTCAGCTCTCCCAGTCGTGTGCGGATGGCGGTGTCGCGTCGTGACCAGTACCGGATCAGTACCGCGGGGATGCCGGCGATTTCGCGGATGGGGCGTTTGTTCGGGTTGGTGCCGGCGCGTTCGGCGAACTCGACGCGGAGGTCGGCGCGTAGGTGGTGTTCGAGGCGGGTGTTGTAGATCTCGCTGATCGTCACGTTCAGCCGGTAGATTCGCGCCGCGTCCAGGGTCCGCCAGCGCCCGTCGGCACCGCGGACGCGGTTGGCGATGACGACATGGGTGTGCAAATCCGGGTCCCCGCATCGGGATTCGCGGTGAACGAACCGGGCGGCGATGATGCCGTCGACATCGAGTTGACGTACCCCGTTGCGGCCTGCCCGGGTGAAGATCCCATGCTGTTGCAGCCAACGCAGGGCGTCGTCCACGGCGGCGTCGTGCGCTGCGGCGATGCGCCCGGAGACCTCGAGGGGTGCGATGGCCCACAGCGCGGAGACGCTTTTGACCGGAGAGAAAGTGAGGTCGAACCCGGCGACCGCCGCTGATTTCGGGCGCGACATCTTGGCGACGAACCCGGACAACTCGCGATCATCCAATGGCGGTCGCTCGTACTGTTCGGTGAACATTTCTGCGGCGACGTCGGTACGTATCCGTGCGCGAACCTCGTCGGGAATCGCCGCGCGGGCGTCGACTCCGGCAGCGATATTGTGTTCAGCGAACGCCTTGCCGCAGCGTTTGCGGAACTCGTTGTCACCGGAATAGGTGCGATACGGATTACCCAACCGTGTCGCGCGCTCCGCGATTTCGGTCGCGGCTTTGAGGCTGGTTCCTTTCGCAGTCTCGGAAGCGATGACGCGTGCGGTGATCGCGTCGGTGTCGGGATGGCGGCCGTGGCCGAACAACGCCCGCATCTGCGCTTCGGTCACCTCCTCACCGGGCGAGAGCCCCAGGGTGGCAAGCCCGTTGCCCCACCATAGGCCGGGTTGCTCACCGTGGACGGAGTAATAGTCGGATAGGGTTCCGGGGCCGCGGTCGGTGGCATCGGCCGCAGCGACCTGACGAAGGTAATACCGGTAGCTATCGCCCGCGAGAATTTTATGGAGCGTCGCGGTCATCTATTCATCACATGCCCATGGCGCCCAGTGTTTCCAGGTTTGGAAGGGAGGTAGTTTGTATCAAATCGCGTCATTTCCCC
>NZ_BDAV01000027.1 GCF_001612635.1 Nocardia africana NBRC 100379
CACGGCCGGCGAAACCAGCGGACATCGTGCGCTTTTCACACCGACCTCGGGATATGCCATGCCTGACAACGCATTCTCCGGCCTCATCGAGGCGCAGCGAGAGAACTTTCCGCCGATGTCACCAAGACCGCGACGTGACGGCTCGATCAGCTCGACCGTACGGAACGCATGCTGCTGGGGCACGCCGACGAGTGGTGTGCGGCGTTGCGCAGCGACGTCGGAAGACCCCGTTCGAGCAGCAATTCGAGATCGCCGTGCCCGCCGGCACCATCAAATCCGGCGATCGCGGCCCTGGCCGCAGGCGGTCCCGTCGTGCTGAACCCGCCGACACGATTCCCTCGAACACGGCATTGTTCGCGGTGGTCACCGGCGGCCGGGAGGAGATCAGCCAGCAGTTCGAGTTGGGCAGGATCCGACGCCCTCAGCAACACCAAGGCCATGCTCATCGGCAGCAACCCGGACAAGCCTCTCGACATCTTCCCGCCCTGCAGCGGCAAAGATCTCGAACCCACCGCGAGCCTGTCCGGCCGACGCCCATCGAAATCCAGCAGCACCGAACAGCCTCCACGCCACCCCCTTTCACAGAAGGCACCCTGATGACAACCTCCGATCAACTCAGCAACAAATCCGTTCGTGCCCTGGTGACCGCGGTGAACGCCGGCGACCGGCTCGGGTTCTACAACACCCTCGCCACCGGCGCTTCGCTGTCCGACGACGGTCGCCCGCACGACCTCACCGACTGGGCCGAGCGCGAAATCTTCACCACTCACGGCCACTTCGAGATCGAGTCCGAATCCGGCGACGGTCTCACGGTGATCGCGAACTATCGCAACGACCGCTGGGGACAGATGCGCACCCGCTGGACGTTCACCGTCGACGCCGACGGCAAGATCAGCCGTATCGACACCGGTCAAGCCTGACCGATCCCAGCCTGTACCAACGGTCCCGGAACCGATCCCGACCGCGGCGGCCTGCCCGGCAGCAGGCCGCCGCGGTCGTCGCGGTGTTCATCCGGGTGAGCTGATCCTCGACGAAGCGCCGTCGGCGGCTGGTGGGCTTGCGGTGGTTCGTACGAGGTAGTCCCACGCCTTGCCGATCGCGGTGGGGTTGTAGATGTGCTCACGTTTGGCCAGCGACTCCGCCGGGTCCGACCAATGCCGCGCGTCCCCGAACGCCATGGCATGTAGCTGCTGTTCGGCCGCCTGCTCCAGCAGTAGCGCAGCGAATGTCGCGGTCGGCAGATCCGGTCCGACCGTGATGATTCCGTGGTTCACCAGGAACAGCGCGGACGCGTCGCCGAGACATTCGGCGACCGCCCTGCCGAGATCGGCGGTCATGATCAGGTCCGCGGTCGCGGTGAACCGCGGCACCGCGGGAGGCACGAAGTAGTTGGCCGCGTGGCTGACCGGCAACAACTCTTTTCCCGCGGCCGCCAGCGCGATCGCGTGCGGTGCGTGGGTATGCACCACTCCTCCGACATCGGGTCGTGCGGTCATGATCTCGGTGTGGATGGGGTATTCGAACTGCACCGCACCCTCACCGTCGACGATTCTTCCGCTGCGGTCGACCAAATGCACACGGGCGGGAGTGATTTCGTCGAGGCCCCAGCCGCCGGCCTTGATCCACACACCCCTGCCCTCGGGGTCGCGGGCGGAGCTGTGACCCCAGATGAAGTCGCCCTGCCCGTACCGGGCCAGGATGCGACTGGAGGTGGCGACCAGCCAGCGGACCTCGTCTGTGTCGCTCATCGGTGCACCAGCCCGCCATTGACCGAGATCGTCTGCCCTGTCAGGTAACCGCTGTCGTCGCTGAGCAAGAACACCGCGAGACTCGTCATGTCGTCCGGTCCGGCGCTACGGTGCAGCGCCTGCGCGGCGAGCATGGCGTTCTTCTGTTCCGGCGATACCGTCTCCCGCGCCACCTCGGTGTAGACGGGGCCGGGTGAGAGAGTGTTGACGCGAATCCCGTACTGCCCCAGCTCGTGTGACATCGAGAAGGTCATGGCGGTGACGCCGCCCTTACTGGCCACGTAGTGCAGGTATCCCGATCTGCCGAGTTGCACGGCGTCGGAGCCGATGTTGACGATGCTGGCACCGTCGGAGCGTCGTAGCAGCGGTAACAGTGTCGAGGTCAGCAGCCAGGGCCCCTTCAGATTGACGGCCATGAGCCGGTCCCACTCCTCGGGTGGGATCTCCCAGAACGGTTTCATCCGGATCGTGGAGAAGATCGCGGCGTTGTTGATCAAACCGTCGACGCGACCGTACCGTTCGCCGAGCTCGGCCGCGAGCGTGCGGCAACTGTCCGGATCGGCGACGTCGACGATGTGGTGTGAGGTGCAGTCCGCGAGCTCCTGGACGGCCGGAGCCAGATCGACGGCGGCGACCGTGGCGCCTTCTTTGTGTAACCGCTGGGCGTAGCCGGCGCCGATGCCCTGCGCGGCTCCGGTGACGACTACGACCTTCCGATCGATGTTCGAATAACTCATGCCAGAGTCCACTTTCGGTAGTTCGGTTCGTCGGCGGGGACGATCTCGGTAGCGAGTGCTGTCAGGCAGCCGGGGCAGAACGATTGCCGCAGCGCCATGGTCCGGTCGGTGAACAGTCCCGGGTCCTCCTTGATGCCCGGGCCCGCGTTGGCAGCGGCGGAGGTCCGCACCAGCGCGTGCGACATCGGTTGCTGCGGCGACTCTCCGACCTGCGTGCCACAGTGACGGCAGCAGACCGCGCCCTCGCCGCCGATTTCGAGATTGATGTCGATGATCACGGTCGTTCTCCCGGACTAATGGTGAGAGTGGTTGTGGCGCCGGCACGTTCAACGCGAGCCTGCTGCCGGTAGGCGGCGGTACGGTCTAGATCCGGGCGGGCCTGGTCGTCGAGCACGACGCCGTACACGTGGCGTGCCGCGTCGGGAGAGACTTTGTTCGCCACGACATCTGCGGCCACGAGTTCCGGTTCGCGGTGGAACGGATCGCCGATGCCACCACCGCCTTGCCAATGGGTGTAGTAGACGTCGTCGGTGCCGAGGGCGGTCTCGAGGTGCGGTGGGACCACGTCACGGCGGCCGCCCATGTCGTCGAAACCGGCGGGTATGCGTCCTGCGGCGAAGGCGGCCCGCACAGCGCTGTCGCGGATGAGGAGGTCGTGCTGGGTGGCGGCGGGGTAGCCGCCGGACAGTCCGGGGGCCTGTGGCACGGCCTTGCCCGGTGCGGAGACGACCAGATGCAGCCCGTCCGGGCCGGTGTCGTGCGGGATGAAGCAGCTCGAGGCGCCGACACCGCCGCGATAGCGGCCCGGCCCGCCGGAGTCGGTTTCCTCGCGCCGCCACAGATACAAGATGGGGAAGGAGAATTCGTTGATCTCTACATCGGCGACACGGCCCATCGGGATGCAGTTCTCGCCGCCGGTGTCGACGCCGTCACCATCGATCTTGGCGCCGAGCCCACCGGCCATGGCATCGCACAGCATGGTCACGAAGCCTCCGCCGCGCTGGTCGACACCGGCAAGCAGGGTGAGATCCCAAGTGCCACAACACACACTCATCAGCTGGCGGGAGTGCACGGGGTGGGTGGCGAGCATGGCCGCAACGGTTTCCGACACCGCATTTTGGGTCGCCCATGCCGAGGCCACCGAGGCCTTGCCGATTCCGGCGGGGAAGGTGCAGTTGTTGAGAGTGCCCGGCTCGCTGACTATGTCGACGGCCCGGTAGATGCCGCCGGGCGCCCAGGGGATGTCGGGGCAGAGCATGGTCAGCAATACCGGCATGATGCCGCCGCGCAGCCCGGCCAGGGTGCAGTTGATGATGCCGTCGACCTGTGGGTCGGTGCCGGTGAAGTCGAAGGTCAGCCGGTCGCCGGATTTGGTCATGGTCAGCACGATCTTGTGGATCGCGCGGTCGCCGGCGCGGCCGCCGTCCTGGTGGGCGACCGCACCCCAGCTGCCGTCGGGGAGTTCGGCGAGCTTCGCCCGCACCCGGGTCTCGGCATCGTTCATCATCCGCTTCATGACGGCCTTCACCGTGCGGGCACCGTACTTGCCGATCAGGGCATGCAGCCGGTCGTGGGCGACGTTGTTGGCGCCGATCTTCGCGCGCAGATCCAGCGCGACCAGCTTGGGAACGCGGGATCGCCGCAGATACACATCCTCGACGTCGGCGCGCAGGCGGCCGTTTTCGACGATCTTGACCGGCGGGGTGGGGATGGATTCCCAGAACACGTCGCGTCCGTCGACCGACCAGCTCCCGGGTGAGACGCCGCCGAGATCGACCTGATGCGCGACGGCGGCGGTCCAGCCGAACAGTTCGCCGTCGTGGAACAGCGGAGCCAGCACGGTGACGTCGTTCTGATGCAAGCCGCCGCCGACCCACGGGTCGTTGCACAGGAACAGATCGCCGGGGCCGAACCCGGGGTTCGAACTGCGGTGGTGCAGTGTCCATTTCACGGCCATGTCGACCGAGGCGGCCAGCTGCATGTTGTAGAGGCCGACCTGGACGGTGTCGCCGGTCTCATCCAGGATGGCGGCGCCGAAGTCGTTGCAGTCGGTGACGACGACCGAGCCGCTCATGCGTTTGATGGCGTCGCCCATCTCCTCGGTGATCGCGGCCAGGCGGTGCCGGACGACCTCGTAGGTCAGCGGGTCGAGGGCGGCGACCTCGTCCGGGTTCACCCGGTGCAAGTCGACCTCACCGATCGCGCGGGTGTCGGGGGCAAGTGGTTCCGGTTGGGCGGCAAAGCGTTCCGAACCGGCCACGGGAACTGCGGGCATGGGTCAGCCCTCCTTCGTGATGTCGGTGTCCGTGTCGGCGGACCGGTAGGTGATGACGAGATTGCCGAGGCGGTCGACGGTCGCCTCGGTGCCGCGCGGGAGTGCCACGGTGGTCGTCGGTGCTTCCACGACCGCGGGCCCCTCGAGCCGATGACCGGCACCCAGCGCCGTGTAGTCGTAGATCGCGGCCGCTTCCCGGCCGTGGACCACGTCGAGAAAGACCTCACGGGTACCGCGCGAGACTGGATCGCCTTGGTGCACAGCGTGTTCGGGCAGGGTCGGGCGGATGGGCAGGTGCCCGACGGCGCGTACCCGGTAGGTGATCACCTGCAGTCCGGCGTCGGCGAAGCCGGAGCCTTTACCGTAGATGCTCTCGTAGCGGCGTTCGAATTCGGCTCCGATGGCGGCGATATCGTCCGCGGCGAGCTCGCCGCCGGGGACCGGGGTCGAGACCTCGGCCATCTGCATGGTGTAGCGGATGTCGGCCTCCCGCTCGTAGGTCACGGCGTCGAACCGCAGCCCCTGGTCTCGCAGGCGTTGCCGCAGTTCGTCTTCCAGCTCGGTGTAAACCTCGTTCATTGCCGCGGCCGGCGGCGGGAAGGTGTGCGGGCGGCTGCGCTCGGCGGTCAGCACGATGTCCGACGCCGCCAAGCCGTAGGCGGAGAACACCGCCGCGGTCGATCCCAGCGGCACGACGACCTGGGCGACACCGAGGTCGGCGGAGTAACTGGCCGCATGCACCGGCCCGGCGCCACCGAACGAATACAGGACGAAGTCACGCGGATCTTGGCCGGTGTTGACCACCACCTTGCGAACCAGATCGGCGGTCTGCGCGTTCTGGATCGCATAGATCGCCTGTGCCGCGTCAGCCACCGACAGGCCGAGGGGCTCGGCGATATGTGTCCGGATCGCCTCTGCGGCAAGTTCTTCCGACAGTTGTTTCCGTCCGCCGAGGAAGTTGTCCGGGTTGACGATGCCGAGGACGACGTCGGCGTCGGTCACCGTCGGCTCGGTACCGCCGGCGCCGTAGCACGCCGGACCCGGTCGTGCCCCTGCGCTGCGTGGGCCCACGCGCAGGTTGCCACCCGCGTCGATCCACGCGATCGCACCGCCCCCGGCCCCGATGGTGTGCACGTCGACCATCGGCGTGCTGACGGTGTACTGATTGAGCACCGTCGATGTCGAGGTGACCGGTTGGCCGTCGCGGATCAGTCCGACCAGGAACGTGGTCCCGCCCATATCGGTGGAGATGACGTTGCGGTGCCCGAGTGTCTCTGCGAGATTGCGGCACCCGATGACGCCGCCGGTGAGGACCGATCCGATGGTGGTGATCGCATGTGAGGGTGCGTCTTTGGACGATACGCAGCCGCCGGAGCCCTGCATCACCAGCAGGGTGCCGGTGAAGCCGCGATCCTTCAGCTCATCCTCGAGCGGCCGCAGGTAGGCGGCGAGCCGGGGGCCGACCTGTGTGTTCATGATCGTGGTGACGCTGCGTCCGTATTCGCGGATGCGCGGGCTCACGTCGCTGGACAGCGCCACATAGATATCCGGAGCCTGCTCGCGGACGATCTCACGGATGCGCTGCTCGTGTACCGGGTTCCGGAACGACCACAGCAGGCTCACCGCGATGGATTCGACGCCGTCGCCCAGCAGCGCGCGCACCTGGTCGCGCACGGCTTGCTCATCGAGCGGGACGAGCACCGCGCCCTTGTAGTCGATGCGCTCATCGATCTCGCGGATGCGCTCGCGCGGCACCAGTGCTGCGGGTTTGGCGGTGCGGGCCATGTGCTGGATGTCGTCGTTGCCCAGCCCGGCGTAGCGGCCTTCCAGGTTCATGATCGAGATGGAGTCGGCGTGGCCGCGAGTGGTCAGGAATCCGACCCGGGCGACGTCACCGGTGACGATCGCGTTGAGGGTGGAGGTGGTGCCGTGCACGATGTAGTCGGTCTCCGACAGCAGTTGCGCGGTCGTGATATCCAGCGCACCGGCCAGATCGTCGATGGCGGTGAGGAATCCGCGGGCGAAATCCGGTGGGGTGGAGGGTGTTTTGGCGGCGGCGAGCCGGTTGTGGCGGTCTGCGACGAAGGCGTCGGTGAACGTGCCACCCGTGTCGATTCCGATGACGTAGGGCATGGGAGCCTCCGAGTGTGAGAGAGCGTGGTATACGGACGGTTTCGGGTGTCACAGCAGCACGTTGACCGCCTTGGTCTGGGTGTAGCTGAGCAGTTCTTCCAGGCTTTCCTCGCGGCCGACACCGGAGGCCTTGTACCCGCCGAACGGGACATTGGGGAAATGACGCGACGAGCCGTTGATCCAGGTGAACCCCGCATCGAGCGCACCGATCACGCGATGCGCCCGGGTGATGTCGCGGGTCCACACGCTGGCGGTCAGCCCGTAGTCGACGCTGTTGGCGATTTCGACGGCCTGCTGTTCGGTGTCGAAGGTGAGGATCGACAGCACCGGGCCGAACACCTCCTCGCGGGCGACGGTTGCCTGCGGAGTTACCCCGCCGAGAACGGTTGGCCGCAGATAGTGGCCGCGACCGAGGCCGTCGGGCCGGACACCGCCGGTGAGAACGGTGGCACCTTCGGCGACGGCCGTACGGATGTAATGGTGAGCGCGGTCGAGTTGCCGCTGCGACACCAGCGGCCCCTGCTGACAGTGTTCGTCGAACGGGCTGCCCACAGTCCGTGCCGCCACCTCGGCCACCACCCGGGCGGTGACCTCCTCGGCGATGCTCTCGTGTACCAGCAGCCGCGAGTTGGATCCGCACGACTGCCCGGACCAAGTGAAGTTCATGCCGAATACCGCTCCGGCAGCCGCCTTTTCGAGATCAGCATCGTCGAACACGAGCATGGCGTTCTTGCCGCCGAGCTCGAGTGTGATGTCCTTGACCGCATGCTCGGCCGCCTCTCGCTGCAGCGCCCGGCCCGTGGGTTCGCTACCGATGAACCCGATGCGTCGCACCTGCGGATGGCGGGCGATGGCGCGGGGCACGGCCGGACCGTCCCCGACGAGGATCGACAGCACTCCCGGCGGCAGCTCGCCCGCCAGCAACTCCCCCAGTCGCAGCGACGACAGCGGCGCCACCTCCGGCGGTTTCACCAGCACACAATTGCCGGCGACCAAGGGAGCAGCGAACTTACAGGCGAACATCAGCGGATGGTTGAACGGCACGATCCGCGCGCAAATGCCGATCGGCTCCCGCAGCGTGTAGTGCAGGTTGGCGCTGGCCGGGATCGTCGCGCCCTTCATCTCCAAAGCGAGTGCGGCGAACAGGCGCAGATGTTCTACCGCCATCGCGACATCGGCGCGAGCGTTGACGATGGGCGACCCGGCGTCCACGGCGTCCAGGGCCGCCAATTCCTCGGCATGTTCCTCGATCACGTCGGCGAGCCGGCGCACGATCGCCGCACGTTCCGGTGCCGGTGTCATCCGCCAGGAATGTCGCGCCGATTCCGCTGCGGCGACAGCGATTTCGACGTCGGTCTCATCACCGTCCGGTACGGACGCGATAACGGTGTCGGTGGCCGGTGACCTGACGTCGTAGGTCCGGCCGGACGCTGCCGCGGCCGAGCGGCCACCGATCAGCAGCCGGAACTCGCGGTCGAGGTGCCGTGCGATATGGGCGGGGATGTCGGCGTCGAGACTGATGGTCATCGAGTACTCCTGGTGGTGTCGGCGTACAGCCAGTCGCTGTAGCGGTAACTGCTGGGGTCTGCTCGCGCAGATAGGCGTTGCGCAGGGTGGCGGTCATGCCACCGCAGTGCCACAGGTCGCCCACCAGCGCGCCGTGGCATGCACCCGGGCGGTGCGAGGGATACGGCGGTCCTGGAAATCAGTCACCGCCTGTTTCCACCGTCCGGCCGGTGGGGGGCGGCACCGAGGGCGCCGGCGACGTCGTAGCCACCACGTTTCCTTCCAGCCATCTGTGATGCGAAGCTGAATTCGACGCTAATGTGACCCAGTTCATAAACGCACTAGGATTCTGCTATGCGGGATCGCCCAACCTATCCACAGAGCTCTGTCGACAACGCCCTACTGCTCATCGCCATCCTCCGCGACCAGGGGGAACTCACCGTCAAGGACGCCGCCGCAGTCCTCGGAATCTCCTCCTCGACCGCACACCGGCTGCTGTCGATGCTGGTGTACCGGGACTTCGCCGTACAGGACGCAACCCGCCGCTATCTGCCCGGCCCCGCACTGTTCCTAGGCGCCGTCGAACATCGCGCGACCAGCCGGCTGAATCTGCTCACCCGCCCGCTCATGCGCAAACTCCGCGACGAGACACGCGAAACCGTGCATCTGGTCGTGCGCAGCGGCCGCTGGGTCCGATTCATCGGCAGCGTCGAATCGCAACAGGCGCTACGGGTCGGCGATCGACGCGGGGCCATCATGCCCGCCCGGACCGCCTCCACCGGCAAAGCCCTGCTCGCCGACCTCACCACGGCCCAACTCACCCGCCTCTACACCCGCCGCGGCCACATCCCTGCCGACGACCGCGAAGCCCACCTCACCGACCAGGAATGGGCCACCCTGCAACGAGCCCTCGAATCCGCCCGCCGACTCGGCTACGCCGTCAACGCCGACGACACCGAAAAAGGTCTGACCGCAATAGGAGTCGCACTTCGCACCAGCAACGGCCAGCCCATCGCCGGACTCTCCGTAGCCGCCCCTACCATCCGTATGAACCGCCGGCTCGCCGACAGAATCGGACGCCGACTCGTCGCAGTGGCGACCGAAAGCCAGCAGGTCCTCGAGCAATTCCAGTGAGCCAGACGCAGCGTAGCCATTGTCAGCCACGGTGCGCCGCACGTTGAGTTGAGGCGAACGAGGCCCACCATCCAGTCATATGCCGCCCGCGTAGCCGCGAAAATCCGAAAATGAGACTCCGACACCCATATTCCGGCGGCGGTCCCTTCGCGTCGGCGTTCGAGGATCAGTGCGGGGAGTGTCGCTTGCTCCTCTGTCAAGCCGTGGAGGCCAGGTGGTCGTTGACCATGGCGCGGAAGACGGCGTCGGAGATTCGGCGTTTGAGGACTCGTAGCGCCTCCATGCCGCCGTCGCCGGAGGCTTTGCGTCGTGCGAGTAGTTCGCGGGCGTCGGGATGGCAGCGGGCCTGGGTGAGCGCGATGCGGTGAATCGCGGCATTGAGCTGCCGGTTCCCGGTCCGGGACAGCCGGTGGCCAGCACCGCGAAGGTGGCGAACAGTTCCGGATCCGCTCCGGCTTTGGCCCACTTGATGGCTCACATGGTAGTGAGCAGTGCTCGCAACTCGCCCTCCTGGGTGTCACGGGCGTCAAGGGGGAGGTGTCGTGGACGCCGGCCCGGATTCGTCGGCCTTGACGACAGCGGCCCGGACGCGGACCAGGCGGTCTGGGCACCACGGCGGTCATGCAGGCCATCCTGTTCACCTCCAAGCTCCACCTGGTCGGGGTCGACGCCGACCACCGTCGGCACGGGCTCGGCCGGGCCCTCGTGCGCGCCGCCGCCGCGGCCGCGTACCGAGGCGGGGTGGAGATCCTGTACGGCCAATTCCTCACCGACGACCGAGAATTGGGCGAGTTCTACCGAGGGCAGGGCTTCACGGTGATGCCGCCCGCGACACCGCTGAATTTCTCGCAGTGGCTGGACGGATTCCCCGGCGGACCGGCGCCACTGGCGAACGAGACCTTCTTCTAGGCCCCAGAATCCTGAAGCTGGCCCGAGCCGCACAGTAGCTTCGCGTGCAGGTCCGTTCGAGGTGGAGTGTTGGTAGATCCGTGGTGTGTCGCCGCTGATGATGCGGTGGATCGTGGGAGCGGCCGACGCTGTACTCCCCGCCAAGGTCTGCAGGAACAACCTGCCGAACGGGTGATCCTGGATCTCGACGTCATCAGTAAAGGTCGACTCCATTCCACAGGTTCCGGATCGGGGACGGGTCGTCGACGACGGTGGGGTGGAGGTCCAGTCGCATGGTGGTCCTGCGAGTGGGTTCGTAGCGCGGCCAGTTCACTCGGCCGGTGCGGGCGAATTGCACCCATGTGCTGTGTACCAGGTCGGCCAGCTGCTGTGGTGGGTTCGGGCCGGTGACCCATTGCATCCGGCGGTCGTGGAGCTGGTCGAAGACGAACGGGACCTCGAGGAAGTGGCATGATCCGAGTTGTCCGTCGAATTGCGGGGAGCGCCAAGTGAATTCGTACATGTAGGTGGCCGCCGGTGCACCGGCGTGTGCGTCGGCGAGCCGGATGCCGGGGATGGTGTAGAACCAGTCCGCCTGCAGGATCGCCAGTAGCGCACCGGGATTGGCGCCGGGGTAGGCGGCGCGGTAGGCGGGTAGCGCCCGGTCGACCGGCAGCCGGTACAGGCGCATCGCGGTGGTCAATTCCTCCTCGGTGACCGAATCGAGGCTGCGGAACGGTACCAGCGACAGCCTCCCCTCCTCGCCGTTGTGGCCGAGCAGTACATCCACCTCGGTGGCGGCTCCGGCGGTGACGGCGTCGATGGGTTTGGCGGGCAGGGTGGTGCCGTCAAGGGTGGAGCGCCACATGTTGACGCGGCACCCCGGCTCGCCGCCCCAGTGTTGCGGATTCGGTTGCCGCGCAAGGTCGCTCATGACCGCGGATTGGGCGGCGAGCACGCGCTCGACACCGGCTGCGGCGACGGCGTCGCGGGTCGGCGCCACGCCGAGCTTCGCGATGAGGCGCTGCCCGATCTCGTGGGCGGTGTCGGTGGAGTAGCAGATATTGCCCGCACCGCTTTCCATGATCGCGCGCCGGAACAGGCCCTTGGCGCGCGGCATCGCCAGCAGCGTGCCGACGGCCATCGCGCCCGAGGACTGACCGAAAATTGTCACGTTGCCGGGGTCACCGCCGAAGGCGGCGATATTGTCGCGCACCCATTCCAGCGCCGAAATCTGGTCCAGCAGGCCGACATTCGCCACGCCGTCGTCGAGGAACAAGAATCCCTCGGCGCCGAGCCGGTAGTTCATCGCGACGAACACCACGCCGTCGCGGGCGAATGCGCTGCCGTCGTACAGGCCGTTGCTGCCGGTATCGAGACCGCCGCCGTGGATCCACACCATGACCGGTAGGCGCGCCGGACCCGGTTCGCGGGTCCAGATGTTGACGTTGAGATAGTCCTCGCCGGGGATCGGCGGCGCGAAGAAGTCCAGCGGCGGTGGGGTCGGCGGCTGCGGTGGTGTGGGCCCGAGGGTGAGCGCATCGCGCAGGCCGGTCCACGGCTGGACCGGGCGCGGTGGCAGGTAGCGGTTCAGGCCCTGCGGTGGCGCGGCATAGGGCACCCCCTTGAACGCGTGCACGCCGGCGGTCACGCTGCCCCGCACCCGCCCGGCTCGTGTCGCGACGATCGATTCGGCTGTGCGACCGGCACCGCATCCGGTGGCGGCCAGGGCGGCGAACGCGGAGGCCGCGGCCGTGCCGCGAAGAAATGTCCGGCGGTTCAAGACTTTTCGTCCTTTCGGCCCGAGCCTCGTCATTCGGCGAGGGACGCTCGGAGGAACTCGAGGATGGAGGTGGGTTCGTTCCTTCAAACCTACGACGTAGGTTTCGGGCCGACGATATATCCTACGGTGTAGGTTTGACAAGGGAAGGAAATGAACGTGGCCAGGCGCACACAGGGCACATCGGCGGGGCTCACCCGTGAGCGCATCGCGGCGGCCGCCGTGGCACTCGTCGACCGCGAGGGCCTGGAGCGCTTCGGGGTACGGCGGCTCGCCGACGAACTCGGGGTCGACCCGATGTCGATCTACAACCACATCAAGGGCAAGGCGGCGCTGCTGGACGCGGTCTCCGAGGTCGTGCTCGCCGAGATGGCCACCGACGCCGACGCTCCCGAGACCTGGGAAGAGATCGCACGCTGGACAGCGCACAGCTACCGGGCGACCGCCTACCGGCACCCCCACGTGGTCGCACTGCTGGCTACCCGGCCGCAGACCTCGCCCGCGGCCCTCTCCACGCTGGAGCGGCTGGTCACCGCGATGCGCACGGCCGGTCTGCCCGACCAGGTCGTCTCGGACACGCCGATGATCCTGTTCTCCTTCCTCAACGGATATCTGCTGGCGGTCCTCAGCGGCGGATCCGACAGTGCCGCAACCGTGCCCGCATTCGACTCCGCGCTGTATCCCACGATGGCTACTCTCGCGCCCCAGATGACCGACTTCGGATCCGCGACGGAATTCGACCGGCTACTCGACACCGTGCTCGCCGGAATCCGGGACCGGGCCGCTCGACAGCAGACCGCTGAAGGCACGGGCCGCAACGACACGAGGAGGAAGCGGCCCGTCGTTCGTTGAGACGGCACACCGACCAGGCGGTCGCGTATTCGACCATCTGGTCGTACCGCTGAGCGATGAGGTCCCAGCTTCCCGGGCCGGGCGGTAGACGAATCGACCTGCGCGAAGCTACTTTGCGGCTCGGGCCGGCTTCAGGATTCTGGGGCCTTTACCGGGTCCTGACCACCGACAGCTACCCGCTCATTCCGTGAGGGTGAGGCGGCTGGCCATATTCAGCTTCACCTCGCCGTAGGGCAGGACGTGTTCCCAGAACAGCGGCGTGACGCCGCGTTTGTCGGCGGGTGTGGCCAGCAGGCCGGCGCAGTCGGGGTCATCGAGAAGGTCCTCTCTGCCGAGTTCGATCATCGCCTGATAGGTCGGGTGGGCGTTGGCCTTCATGAACCGCCGCAGGATCGCCTCCGTCGACGCCGTGCGGGTGCGGATCGCGTTGGCGCACTTGACCATCTGGTCGTACTGCTGCGCGATCAGCTCCCACCGGATCGGGCGCGTCATCGCCGGCCGCAACCGCGGCCACAGGTCGGCTTCCCCGGCGGCCGGGCGGTACAGCTTGCACTTGGTGATCCGCTTGATCCGCGGCAGCAGATCGAACCCCAGCATCTTCGTGACCCCGAACCCGATTCCGACTGGCCGTGCGTATCAACGTAATTCGCCTCTACGGTCATCTCGGTGCCGTGATGAATCGCGCCTTCGACCATCGCGTGGACTTCGCTGGCCGAGCAGTTGATCCGCTGCGAGTGGATCACCACCGAGCCCTTCTCCACCGACCAGCAGATCAGCACACCGCGGCCGCCGTAGCGGGAGTGCCACTCGGTGAAGATGTTCTGGTCCCACGACCCGAAGTGCGTCGAGTCCGACGCGACCGCCGTCGAGCCCTCACCCCACACGCTGGCGCGACGGACCCGGAAGGTGGCGTTGGCGATCTCGATCCCGATCTGCCGGGCCGCCTCCGCGGTCAGATAGCGGCGGCGCACGTAACGGATGTCTTCCTCGCTGTGGCCGTGATCGCCGCCCGCGACCGACCGGATCGGCACAGGCCAGAAACGCTGGTTCACCCGATGGAAAGCAGCGCTGAACGCCTTCGACATCGCATTCGAAGGCCGACTCACCGCCGGACGGAAGTAACTCAACCAACCCGAGTTACACCGTTATCTGGACAGGCCCATCCGCCCGGGGCCGGCCGGCGCACGTGAGGTGGTTTTTCCGGCCTTGTGCTCGTCGGTGGGGGACTTCGGTGATCTCTTCGGAGTCGTTGTGCCCTGCCGGCGATGCCACGTACAGAGGAACGATCGGGGGACAGAGGTCGTCCGAATCGACCCGGCAACCCGAAGGGCCCGCAGCATGACTTTTCTGGAGATGGTCAGTCCGCATTCTGAACGGCATCGCGGCGAGCATGCGGGGTGGTTGCGGGCTGCGGTGCTGGGCGCGAACGATGGACTGGTCTCGACCGCGAGCCTCATGGTAGGTGTCGCGGCCAGCGGCGCCGCCGCGGGCGCGGTTCTCACCGCGGGGCTGGCGGGTTTGGCAGCGGGGGCGATGGCTATGGCGGCGGGTGAATACGTCTCGGTCAGTTCGCAAGTCGACGTCGAACGCGGCGACCGAGCCAAAGAGGAACGCGAATTGGCCACCGACCCCGATGCCGAACTGAGCGAGCTGGCGGGTATCTATCGCGACCGCGGACTGCCTGCCGAACTCGCCGCGCAGGTCGCCGTCGCATTGCACGACAACGATCCGCTCACCGCCCATCTGCGAGATGAGCTCGGGCACAGCGAAATCACCGCGGCGCGCCCCACGCAAGCCGCGATGGCCTCCGCCGCGAGTTTCTTCCTCGGGGGCGTGCTCCCGCTGCTCGGTTTGATCGCCCCGACCAGCGGCACCCGGCTGGGGCTCATCGTGATCGTGACCGTGCTCGGACTGGGGGTCGCGGGCATTCTCGGAGCCTGGGTCGCCGGGACGAGTATCCTGCGCCCGGCGTTGCGGGTCGTCATCGGCGGCAGCCTCGCCATGGCAGTCACGGCGCTGGTCGGTCAACTCGTCCATGTCGCCGGCATCTGACAGGCCCGGCCGAACACGGCGTGCCGAGGGGCACCGGCAAGCCCTATCACTGTGCGGACCCGCGCGGTGGTTGCTACCGTCCCGCGTGCACGGCCGGACGGCGGTCCGCCCAGGCAGGGCGCGCTGGGGCGACGTTGAACAGCGCGGTGAAGCTGCCGTAGTCGAAGATCCGGTCGTACCACTCGCGGGTGCTCAGCGAGGGGGCGTCGGCGTCGAGGTGGCCCAGCGGGATCGGCGGCGCGCTGGTCGTGGGCGTCAGCAGCACGTCGTAGCGGGTGAGGAAGCCAGCGACCGCGCGGGTGGTCTGGTTGAATACCCGGTCGGCGGCGTAGATGTCGAAGGCGGACAGCGTCTTTCCGTATTCGACGCACGCCAGCGTAGCGTGGACAAGTATTGCGAGCAGGCGAGGCTACCGCTTCGGTGTCGGTCCCGACACCGATTAGGCCGCGTTGACCGAGGCCGCCGATGAGGCGGGCATCAGCGGGTTCGCAAACGACTGACTCACGAACCGTGGTGAGCGGGCAGGGACCAGGGTGGTAGGGGTCAGTTCTGGTCTTGGTCTCGGATACGACCTTGCTGGGCGGCGACGTTGTCGCGGTCGTGTAGCAGCCCCTTGCTCTGTAGCAGCGATTGACCGGTGGCCGATCGGAGCCTGGCGGCTGCCGAGGTCGGTGAAGGTTGTCAGACTGTGGCTGTGGTTCGGGTTGAGCCGGCGACGGCCAGGAGATATCCGGCGGCGGCGAGAGAAACGAGGAAGGCCAGCCCGCCCAGTGGTGGATTCTGCAGGTAGGGGTGGCCGATCGCTCCGAACACGGAGAATTTTGTGAGCCATGCCGGCCAGGCGAACATCGGAACCAGCATCATGAGCAGGTAGGACAGACCCAGCCCGGCGGCCAGCATGGTCACCGCGAAGCGGGGCCACCAGGCGACGAGCCAGGCGCCGACACCTGCGAGCCCGAGCGCGAACAGTGCCACGGTCGACATTGCCCGCAGGGTGGCCGAGGCGTCGATGTCGGCCCCGACGACGAGCATCGCGATCAGCATGCCGGCCGTCGCGCCGACAATGACCACAGCCACACCTGCGACAAGGGCAGCGATGCGCTGGCGGATCAAGGCAGCGCGCGAGAGGGGAGTCGACAACAGTATTGCGGTGCGGCCCTCGTCGAGGTCGCTCACCCAGGCCGCTACCTGTGTGACCACGAATGCGGCGGCGATCGGGGCGATGAATTCCGCGACGTATCCGAGGTATTGGTCGGCGGGGCTGAACCCGGGATCCACTTGCAGCATGCGGCGGGTCACGTCGAATTTGTCCCACATCTCGGTCACTTCGGGCTCGAGCCAGGCCATCAACCCGACACTTGCCGCGGCGGCCATCGCCCACAGTGCCAATCCCGCGCGTTCGCGTACCAGGATCGCCGACCAGAGGCGGTCCAGTACTGGTCGTTGCACCCGCGTAGGTCGCCGAGTCGGACTTCCTCGCCATTCCGTCAAGGCGGACCCGATGTCGCGGCGGGTGAACACCCACGCCGCGACTGCGGTCACCGATGCCGCCCCGGCTGCAAGTACAGCAAGAGACGCCAGGTCGAATCCGATACCGGGGACCAGAGTGCGGAAGTCTGTGAAGTAGTAGAAGGGTGAGACGTACCGCAGCAGCGCCAGCCATCCGAACCGTTCCCACACGTTCGTGTACAGATATTGCGCTACCACGATCAGTGCTGCCACCGCGCTCGCGGTTCGAGGTGTGGGAGCGAGCTGACCTGTCAGTGCGCCGATCGCGTATCCGGCGAAAGCGCAAGCGGCGCAGCCGATTCCGGTGGAAACCGAACCGGCGATGTTCGGGTCGCCGCCGACGACCATCGCCGCGGCCAAACCCAGCCCGAGTCCCAGCCCGATCGCCGCCAGCACCGCCGCGAACCCGAGCGCGCGATCGCGGACCAGCCGCGACCGTGAATGCCCGGTGGACAGCAGCACCTCGACCGAGTGACCGGCCTCCGCTCCGCGGACTGCACCAGCGCCTTGTATGGCGCTGTAGAGGGTGAGGAACAGGACGAGCAAGGTGACATTGTGGTAGGTCAGGTAACCGCCCAGGGTGTCGAGGCGGTCTGCGGGCCACCGCAGCAGCCGCATCGCCTGTACGCCGGGCTGCATGCTGTCGGCCATGCCCCGCGCGCCGCCCGCGAAATGTGCGGTCTCACTGCGGAATCCGCTCGCGATGGCCGTCATGGCCACGGCGCTGCCCAGGATCCACGCCACGATCCCGCGCCGGTGCGCGTGCACGGTGTCAACGACCAGCAACAGGCTCGGCGGTGTCGAACTCACGGAGGAACACCTCCTCGAGTGACTGCTCGTGGCTGTCGAGCTCGACGACTCCCGCTGCGGACAGCACCCGCAGAAGCGGCCCGATCGATCCCTGCACCGAGCAGGTCAGCCGGTGATCCACGAGCCGTGGTTGGGTGACCCCAGGTACGGCCGCCACCGCGTCGACGTCCAGTCCTCCGGTGATCGCGGCCTCTACGCGGTGGATTCGCTTGGCGCGCAGCTCGTTCAACGAACCCATTCGCCGTACCCGCCCGTCGCGGATGAGTGCGATGCGGTCACAGACGGATTCGACTTCCGACAGCACGTGCGAGGACAACAACACAGTAGCGCCGGCGGCGGTTGCGTTGCGCAGCATGTCGTGGAAAACGCGCTGCATCAACGGGTCCAGTCCGAGGGTGGGCTCGTCGAGGATGAGCAGGTCCGGGCGGTGCATGAATGCCTGGATGAGTCCGAGTTTCTGTTTGTTGCCGTGTGAGAGGTCCTGGTAGCGGCGCCCGAGGTCAAGATGCAGGTTGTCGGCCAGTGTGTGCAGGTATTTTTCGTCCACTCCGCCACGGAGGCCGGCGAGCATTCCCAGCACGTATCCCGCGGTGACCCTCGGCCATTGCACCAGCTCACCCGGCAGATAGCCGACCCGGCGCTTTATCGCGGCACTGTCGGTGTGTGAGTCGAGCCCGAACAAGCGAGCGTCTCCGCGATCGGGACGGGCTAAATCCATCAACAGCCGGATCGTCGTGGTCTTCCCGGCACCGTTCGGGCCGATGAAGCCGAATGTCTCACCGCGTCGCACCGTGAAGTTCAGATCGAACACGCCGCGGCCGCCACCGAAATCCTTGGTCAACTCCGAACAAGCGATTACCGGCACTGCTGCGACACCGGTGTCGGTATCGAAGGCCATGACGTCATGGTCGGCCGTATGTCCAGCAGCTGCTAGGGCACTACGGCCCCGCCGCGCGAGTACGAGGCCATCCATGTCGTACTCCCCGCCGGGTAGGGCTGTCTGTTCTGTGACGTTCTACCCACCGCCGGGGATTCCTCATCCTCTGCCGCGGGCGGCGCCGATGCTCGATCGTTGAAATTCAGCCAGCCTGCGCGAACGAGCGTGCCGTGCATCTGCGGGGTGCGCAGGCGCCGTCCGAGTGAGATGTGCGCTGGGCGTTTGTCCGGAACGCCCGGGAGAGGAGAAGCCGATGGTCGCACAGGACTCGGCGATTGGCGGGTGGGCAGGTCGGGTTCGGCGGTGGGTCGAGCCGGCGCTGCTGGTGGTGGTGGCCGTCGCGCTGGTCGGTGGGCTGATCGCTTGGGCCGCGGGTTTTTCCGGGGTGGCGGACGGGTTCTGGATCGCGGCGACGGTGGTGGCGATCGTGCCGGCGGTGTGGTGGATGGTGGCCACCGTGGTGAAGGGACGAGCGGGGGTCGATCTGATCGCGGTGCTGTCGCTGGTCGGCACGCTCGTGGTGGGCGAGTATCTGGCGGGTGCGTTGATCGCGGTGATGCTGGCCACTGGCCGCACCCTGGATGCCGCGGCGGAACGGCGGGCCTCCCACGATTTGCGGGCGCTGCTCGAGCACGCACCGCGGTCTGCGCGTCGCCGCGTCGGGGGTGAGGTCACCACGGTCGCGCTGGACGATATCGCTGTCGACGACGTCGTTGTCGTCGCGGCCGGCGAGGTGGTGCCGGTCGACGGGCGGATCATCGGTCCCGCCGCTGTCCTGGACGAGTCGGTGCTCACCGGGGAGCCGCTGCAGGTCGAACGCGAGGTCGGGGAGCCGGTGCGCTCCGGGGTGGTCAATGCGGGCGCGACCTTCGAACTGCGTGCCACCGCCACTGCGGAGGCCAGTACCTACGCCGGGATCGTGCGACTGGCCCAGGATGCCGGCGCGGAGAACGCGCCGGTCGTTCGGCTGGCCGACCGATATGCGGCGTGGTTCCTTCCTCTGACGTTGCTCGTGGCGGCGGGGGCTTGGGTGTTCAGTGGCTCGCTGGTGCGGGCGGTAGCGGTGCTGGTGGTGGCGACGCCGTGTCCGTTGTTGCTGGCCGCGCCGGTGGCGATCGTGTCGGGGCTGTCGCGTGCCTCCCGGCAAGGGGTGATCATCCGCAGCGGCGGCGCGTTGGAAAACCTCGGGCACGCAACAACTTTGATGATGGACAAGACCGGCACCCTGACAGCGGGCAGGCCGGTGGTCACCGCGGTGATCGCGGCCCCAGGCGCCGACGCCGCCGAGGCGATGCGGCTCGCCGCCTCCCTCGACCAACTGTCACCGCATGTGCTGGCCGAAGCGATCGTCACCGAGGCGCTGGCCCGTAATCTGGTGCTGTCGTTGCCCTCGGATGTCACCGAGCAGGCCGGGCGCGGAGTGCGTGGTGTCGTCGACGGTCACCGCATCGAGGTCGGGAAACTCCCCGATACCGCCACTACCGCCGACTGGGCGCGCGCGGTGGTCAACCAGGCGAGTCTGGACTCGGCGGCGATCGCGTGGATCACCGTCGACGACCGGCTCACCGCCGCGATACTGCTGCGCGACCCGCTGCGCCGCCACGCGCCGCGCACGATGCGACGCCTGCGGCAGGCAGGCTTGAACCGGCTGGTGATGCTGACCGGTGACCGGCCCGAGCCCGCCCGTGAGGTGGGCACCGTCCTGGGGCTCGACGAGGTCTACGCCGGACAGAGCCCCGCCGACAAAGTGCATGCCGTACAACGCGAACGCGAGGCCGCGCCCACGGTGATGGTCGGCGATGGCGTCAACGACGCCCCCGCACTGGCCGCGGCCACCGTCGGAGTGGCCATGGGTGCGCGGGGCTCGACCGCCTCGTCGGAAGCCGCCGATATCGTGCTGGCCACCGACCGCCTCGACCGGCTCGCCGACGCGATGGACACCGCGCGCTGGTCACGCCGCATCGCGGTGCAAAGCGCTGTGGCCGGCATGAGCCTGTCGCTGGTGGCCATGGTCATCGCCGCGCTGGGCTGGCTCCCGCCGGCGGCCGGTGCGCTGCTTCAGGAAGCCATCGACGTCGCGGTCATCGTCAACGCGCTGCGCGCGCTCCGCGGTAGTCCCGCCGCTCGCGCCCAGCTTCCTGCCGAAACCGGCCGGCTACTGCATCGCTTCGCGGGTGAGCACGACGAACTGCGCGAGACGCTCAGCCTGCTGCGCACCTCCGCCGACCGCCTCGCCCAGCATTCCGATCCCACGGCACTGTCCGCGGTCGAAGACGCCTACACATTCCTGGTCGAGCGGCTGCTACCGCACGAAACAGCCGAGGAGACCCAGCTGTATCCGATGCTGGCCGAGCCGCTGGGCAGCAGCGAAGCCACCGCCACCATGAGCCGCACCCACGCCGAAATCCAGCGACTGACCACCCGCATCGGCACCCATCTACAACTGGCCCGCTCCACCGGCCACGTCCCCGCGGACCAAGTCGACGATCTGCTCGCCTGCCTCTACGGCCTGCATGCCTTGCTGCTACTGCACTTTCTGCAGGAAGAGGAGAACTACTTCACCCTCACCGACGATGAACCCGACACCCCACACGCCGCAGCGCCGTCACTACAGCAGTAACCATCAACGTCCCAGCACACGCACACACCGAAAAGCGCCAGGCCTCCTCTGACGTCGGCGTGGCCCCATGAAGGACCATGGGGCGGCGGCGCAGTCGGCGCCCCATGGCAGTCGAGGGTCGTCAGGCGAGCGCAGCCACCGGACCGGCAAGCGACAGCGCGCTGCAATTCAGCTCGATATAGACGCGAATCCAACTATGCCACAACATATCTCACCTTTGCGTGGCCGAGGGTTGATTCGGTGTGCCGCACCATGGGGCGATCGGAAGCCCGATGTCTTCCGTGGGGCTGCAGCGCGTGCAGGCCGAATCGTCCCAGCACGACCGGATGGCGCGGCACGTGCGCGACGGGGCGGAATACCTCGGCGATGAGCGCGTCGAAATTGCTTGTGGCGCTTGCGAAGAGCTGCTCCCATAGACGGGCGTCGCCGACGAGCGAACGTTCGGTGTGGCTTCGGTCCCGGGCGGCCAGGCCCGCGCGGCCGTCGTCGAGCGGATGGGCGAGGTCGATCTCCGGCCACAGCCACCGCAGGCCGTGCCGTTCTAGCCCCAGCGAGGCGAAGAACGGCGAGGCCACCCTCGTCGGGTGGAATGCAGCGCAATCGTCGTGGATCACGCCCGGCACCGTGAGTTCACTGCTGCGAGTGCCACCGCCGGTGTGTCCTGCGCTTCGAACACAGTGACGGTGTGGCCAGCCTGCGCCAGGCGGATGGCGGCAGCGAGCCCGTTGGGCCCGCTGCCGACCACGACCGCGGTCGTCATGCCACTGTGTCCTTACCGGCGGTGAGCGTCTCCTGTCGGCGATAGCTGGCGCGGTCCTTACCTGAAGCAGCGGGTGACGGGCTCTTTTCGTGTTCACTGCTGGGTCGGGGAGTCGAGCGTGTGGATGATCCAGTGGTGCCGCCCGCTGGTCTTGGCTTGGTAGAGTGCCCGGTCCGCGGCGTCCAGCAGATCCTCGGCCGGTGATCCGGCGACCGCTGTGACCACGCCGCCGATACTGGCCGACACGTGTAGCTGATGCTCGCCGACGGTGACCGAGGCGGCCAGTGCCGACAGCTGACGGTCGGCGGGGAGGGAGAGCGACCGCCATGCAGGAATCCGAGCGGGCGTTCCCACTGTGGACCACCGCGTTTCGGGCACCGCCCCGGGCGGCGGCAGCTCGCGGCCATCCCAAGCCGGACTCGCCGGCGTCGCGGTACTGGCCGGACTCGGCTCCTCGGACGTGCCCTCGTCCTCATGGGAGGGCTGCGCCGCCGTACTGGCGGCTTCGGGATGTTATGGATTCGGGTGAACCTGCCTACGTCGCCACCTGTCGCACCGTCAGCCAATCTACATCGCCGCCGACGACAACATCCTGCCGATGTTGCCGAACAGCGCGGCGATTCGGCCTTCGTCGCCTCGAACCCTTTCGGGCAGTGGGTGGTGGGCAGCGAGCCTGCTCGACGACGTGGATCGGGATGACTGCGCCACACTGAATATGTATTGCACAGGGGAATTCAAGACGCTCCACGGGGCCGCGAGCCGAATGGTCACGGAGAGTCCGTCGTGCCGGTGAGGACCGAATTCGACGCGCTCGCAATGGATTCGCCTGGGAGGTGCCGTGACGTCACGCCAGCGAGAGGAACAGCTTCTCCATCTTCTTCATGTCGGCGCCGTCCGGGCTGCCGTTGGTCAGGCAGTGCTGGAGACCGGTCGCCACCAAGGCGTAACCGCTGCGGCTCAGCGCTTTGTTGACCGCAGCGAGCTGGGTGAGCACATCCTCGCACTCCGCACCTTCTTCCATCATGCGGATGACGGTCGCCAGGTGGCCGTGTGCGCGCTTCATGCGAGTGATCACGGCCTTCACCTCGTCCGGTTCGAATTGCATCTGTTCCTCCAGCGTCTCGTCCGGCCCGTCGCGGACCGCACCCATGAATCATATCCCCCCGGGGGGATGCTATGGTTGTCTAATATCCCCCCGGGGGGATAGCCCGTACGTGGTTCTTCCCGCACCACCGGCGACGGACCACAGCTGATGAAAGGAATGCCGGATGTCCGTACTCAGTGAGACCCCTTCCCGCCACGGCGCCGCCGTGCTCCAAGAGCTCTCGCCGCAGCATCGCGCGTTACGTCACGCGATCCCCGAGGTGTACAAGGGTTTCGGCGAACTCAGCAAGGCCGCGTTCGCGCCGGGAGCCATCGATCGCAAGACGAAGGAACTGATCGCGCTCGCCATCGGCGTGGTCGAGGGCTGTGACGGTTGCATCGCCTCGCACGGGCAAGCGGCAGCGCGCGCCGGGGCCACGCGTCAGGAGGCCGCGGAGGCCATCGGCGTTACCTTCCTCATGCACGGCGGCCCGGCAACGATCTACGGTGCTCGCGCCTACGAAGCGTTCTGCGAGTTCGCCGATGCCGTCGATGCCGGCGACGGCCCGGCGTGATCACGAACGGAAAAGGTCCTCGGCATGTGTAGTCCCGTTCGCTGCAGGGTGTGCGGCAAGACGACGTGGTCCGGTTGTGGTCGGCACGTCGCTCAGGTCAAGTCCGCCGTTCCGGCCGACCAATGGTGCGCCGGCCATCCGACATCCGCCCAGGCCGGTTCGTCACGTCGGCTGTTTCGCAAGTGGGGAGACCGCTGAAGCGGCCCCGGTCAGCAGTCCGACGGTTTCGGACAGAGCGCCAACTGGCTTTGTTGTTGTATGCGGCGATGATGTCTTTGTGGATGCGGCCACGGCGGGAGACCTCGTGGCCGTTGTTGCCGTTCGCGAATTTTCTTGCCGGCTGTCACGGTGATCGTGATCGGGCCGGTCGGGTTTGCGGATATGATGCTTGCTCTTCGCTCGGTGAATGCGGCTACTGAGTGAGGTCTAGTGCGGCCCTGACGATGCTGTCGGTATCGATGCCGTGATATCGGTAGACATCGTCTGGGGATCCGACGTGACCGATCCGGTGACCCCGAGCATGGACGCCGGCACATTGTTGATACCGGCCAGGAATGCGAGCGTGTGCGGATGACCATCGAGGACTGTGACCATGGGTGCGGCCCGATGGGCCGGAAACACCTGTTCGAGAATCCACGACGCACCGGCACCGAGCCCGCGACGTGCCCGCAACGCCTCGAACAGCAGACCGGGCGAGGTCAAGCAAACGACATCGGCGGCAATCCCCTGCTCAGCGAGACGGTCGGCTGCACAAAGAGTTTCGGTCATCTATCGCGCCCGTGCCGACGAGCGTCACGACCGGTCGTTCGGCCCGGCGCAACATATATGCACCAGCGACGACCTGGCGTTGGCGACGTTCTCTGGCGGCTGCGTCGGCGGGGACTTCGGCTGCGGTCTGGTCGACAGGCGCGACGCTGCTGGTGTTGCGTGGCGGGTGCGGCTACGCAGTGCCGAGGCGTCGTGGGAAGGCCGGCAAGGCGACCCGCTGGTCGTACCCCCCGCTCGCCATAGCCTCGAAGCGATCGAGGACAGCGCGGTACTACTGACCGTCGCGAATAACTTGGGGGCCAAGACCTCGCGTAGGCGAGGCGCACGTGTTCATCGACGTAGCCGGCGGGCAGCACGGTGGTGGCGCCGGTTCTCGGCCGGTGCGTAGGTGTACGGCGGTGAGGCTGCCGTCGGGGTGGATGGCGGTGATGGTCCATCGGTAGCCGTTGTGCACCAATGGCTGTCGCCGAGACGGATGCGCGGGTTGTCGCGTCGGGTGTAGATAACATCCCCGACCGACGCACATTGTCCGTCGGAGACAACGACTTCCGCACCCACGGTGTGGTGGTGCGGGTGAGTCCGTCGTCGCGGGTGTTGAGTTCGGTGACGAGGTCTGGGATGGGGGCGAGCCTCAGGTCATCAGGGCGGTGACGACGATGGCGTCGGCCCAGGCGTAGCGGCCCAGTCGCCAGGGCTGGACGCTAGCGCCGCCAGCGTCCAAACACAGAAGGCCGCATACCCCTCGTGCCGGGGTGGTGGGTGTCCTTTCTCGCGTAGTGGTGGCCGCGCGGGGTGGTTTCGATGAACTCGACGCGGCCATACACACCTACACGACTACTCAGGACTCCGCAGTTCACAGAAGGAGAAGCCGATCGCGGCACCGATCGCGGCCCCGACCGGCGAGTGGTCGCTCGAAGCGATGGACGTGATGGGAGGAACCGGCCTCATCCTTGCCTGACATCGCCTTTCAGCCGGTCCGGTCAGGTCCGCGGCTTCAGTGCGACCTTGCGGATCTTGCCTGCCGGCGTCATCGGCAGACTGTCGACCACCTCGACCTGGTCGGGCACCTTGTACTTGGCCAGGGTGCGCCGACACCGCTCGAGCAGCATGTCGGGGTCGACCGCAGCACCGGGCGCGGGCACTACGAATGCGTACCCTGTCTCGCCGAAGGTTTCATCCGGCACCCCGATCACCGCGGACATCGCCACCGTCGGGTCTTCGGAGAGGACGTTCTCGACCTCCGCCGGGTAGACGTTGTATCCGCCGCGCACGTACATCTCTTTGCGGCGACCGAGCAGCTGGATGTGCCCGTCGGCGGACATCGATGCGATATCGCCGGTCGCGAGCCAGCCGTCGGCGAGGAATGCCGCGGCCGATTCGACGGGCAGCCGCCAGTAGCCCGACGCCACACAACCGCCACGGACCTGCAGTTCACCGGCTTGGCCCGGGGCGAGTGGAGTATTTCGGTCGTCGACGATGCGGCCCTCGAAGTCGCCGGTCAGAGTCCCGATGGTGTGGGCGACCGTCTCCAGAGAATCGCCCAGCGGCGAGATGACGCAGGCGCCCGACGTCTCGGACATGCCGTAGAGGTTTGCGATCCGGACGCCGTCGAATCTCGCCGCGACCTGCTCGGCGAGGGCCGGTTCCAGGTTCGACCCGCCGACCACGCACAAGCGCACACTCGACATGTCCGCTCCCCTAGCGGAGTCCGCGCCGAGGATCATCTTGTACATGGTCGGAACGCCGACGAACATCGTCACGCTGACGTCGGCCATCGTCGCGACCACGAGGTCCGGATGGAACCGCGGCAGCAGCGCGATCGCGCCCCCGGTGACAAGGGTCGAGCCCAGGGTGCAGGTCAGCCCCCCGACGTGGTTGAACGGCATGACGCCGAGAATCACATCAGCAGCCGACTGCTCGAACCGCTCCACTTGCGCGGCAGCCGAAGCGAGCAGGCTGGCATGAGTGATCGTGGCACCCTTGGGTGTGCCGGTCGTTCCTGAGGTGTAGAGGATCACCGCCGGATCCGTGGGCCGGACAGCCTCGGCGGCGCGGGAAAGGAGCAGGGGTTCGGGCTCGGTGGCTGTGAGGTCCGCCCACTGTTGCCGGCCCGGAGCCTGGTCACCGCCGAGGAAGAACAGGTGCTCGACCGTCGGGATGTCGGGGCGGAGCTGGTCGAGAAAGGGCCCGAACTCGAACCCGTTCGACTCCGCGTCGCAGACCAGGGCACGCGCCCCGGATTGGGTGAGCATGTAGGTGAACTCGCGTTCACGGTAGACGACGTTGAGGGTGACCAGCACCGCCCCGATCTTCACCGCAGCGAGGTAGGCGACGATCCAGTCGGGCGAGTTCGTCGCGGCGATCGCGATGCGGTCACCGTGGCCCAGACCCAGGCGCAACCAACCAGTGGCGAGACGGTCCGACCTCTCATCGATCTCGGCATAACTGATTGCCTCACCACCGAAGTGGACGAACGTCGACCCGGGCGCTGCCGCAACCCGAGCAGCGAGCGTCGCGGGAATCGTCGACCCGTTACCAATTCCGTTGTCCATCAAGCATTCCGATCATTCGGGGCAGCGTCGCACGACCACCAGAGACGCAGGCGCCGTGACGGCAGTCACATCCAGCAATCCTGCGTCACCATAAGCCAGTCCACCCAACAAAGCAAGCATGCTTGCTTGTTTTGTTGGGTGGAAAACGCTCGCGGCCCGGGTGGTCCGGAGAGAGCCAGTTCATCGACCGGCACCACCTGCAGATTGCGGGCCGGCACCGCGTCCAGGTCCATCTCGCGCAGCGCGCCGTTGTGATAGGGAACCGTCCGTTGCGGGACCGTCGCCAAACCCTCGGCGAGCCGCAGGATGGGGCGCCGCCCGTGCGATTCCACTACGCCGATGACGCGGTCGACGCCTCGATCGGCTTGGCGGTGGGCCTCCGAGAGCATCGCGTAGGTCTTGCCGCCCCCCGGCGCGGCACCCAAGTACACCCGCAGTCGTCCCCGCGTCACCGTAGGCCTCCGAACATTCGACACCGTGTTGCGTTCAGGTTCACAGGAACCGTGCAGGACAGAACAGCGCCCGACGTCGCCACAGTCGATGACCTTGGCCACTTCATCACGGCTATGCCTCGGTTCTACCGTGACACACGCAGCCGACGCAGCGAGCTCGTCGCACGAGCGTGAGCACCCCCAGTGACAGGGCGAGTGTGGGCAGCCTGGGTGCGGCGGGTGGTGCGAGTTCCTCGAACCACCCGAGCGGGGTCACCCAGCGCATCCACCCGACTCCGTTGCCGGTGTCAGCGGCGGTCTCGGGTGTCGGCGTCGAATCGGTGTGAGTGCAGGGCTCCGGCCTGTCTGTCAGCGGGTTGTCGCTGATGCGTTGCGGATCCAGCTGCGGAATTCGATTGCCAGGTGTTGGCAGTGCCCCTCGATCATCGAGTCCGGGGCGGCAGAGGGGTAAATGACTCGGACCACGACATCGGCGCCGGTGTCGGTGTCGCGCGCTTGGTGGAGGCAGTATGCGAAGGGTGTTTCGTCGTCGAGGCAGAGTAGGGCGTTCATCAGTGTTATCGGGTAGGACGCGTCGAGGTACGCGCTGACCGCCGTGGGGAGTTCGTCGGCCACCGAGACCTTGAATCGGGTGAGGTGGCCGCCGATCGTCTCCACCATGCCGCCCGTGTACGCGGGGGGCTCGACGTAGTGCTCGGGGTGGGCGTTGAGAAGCAGCGCTTTGTCCTGGAAGCGGCCTGTGCCGGCCTGCGCCTTGAACCAGTCGGCCAAGCCGGTGCCGCTGAGTCCGTGGATGGTGAATGCGGTGCGCGACTGCCGGTAGGTGCCGCCCGAGGATGCTATGAGCTGCTTGTGGTACCTGTCGCCGGCGTCGATCTGCTCGGCGAGGAGGTTCATCATCGCCTGGCCGGCGGCCACGCTCTTCAAGTTTCGGAGGGCGCGGCGGGCGGCGTCGAGCTCCCAGCGATCGACCTCGGCCTCATTGAAAGTTCGACCCATCGTGTGGACATCGAGCGTCACCGGGGACGGCTGCTCTACATCGGTATCGGCGTTCACGGGTTGTTTCCCTTCGTCAGGAGAGGCGCGGCCATTTTTCGGGCGCGGCGGAAGACCGCGCGGATGTACAGGCGGTGAGCGTCTGGCGCGAGCCCGGATACCAACATAAGATGCAACCATGCATCTTGCAAGAGCGCACGTTGGGCCTCGCCGACGACGGCGCGGTACAGAACTACGGGTTGCGCTCTTGGACGCCGCCTGGGATGAGTTGATGGAGCGCGGATATGCGGCGCTGACCTTCGCTGCGGTCGCCGAACGGGCGGGCACCAGCCGGCCGGTCGTCAATCGGCACTGGGCGGCCAAGGACCTCCTGGTCCGCGACGCCATCGTTCATGCGAGCGAGAAGTTCCCTCTCACCGACCCCGCCACAGGATCGTTGCGTGAGGACACCATCGCTCTGCTCGAACAGCTCAACGGCGCCTTCACCGCATTCGCCGCAGCGATGACGGCGCAACTGGCCGCCTACTTCGAGGAAACGAAAACAACACCGAGTGAACTGCGCGCCTCGCTGGTGGAAGCACGGTGGGAGCTGATCGAGTCGGTTACTCAGCGAGCTGTTGCGCGCGGAGAGGTCGACGGCGCGAAACTCACTCCACGCATCGAACGGCTGCCCTACGACCTGCTGCGGCACCAAGTGCTGATGGACTTGAAACCGATGCCGTTAGAACACATTCAGGAGATCGTCGATACGATTTACCTCCCCCTGATCACCTGACAGGAGTATCGGCTCCACGGTGGATACGAGAACGTCCTCTTCGGCATCCACTGCGAAGGATCTTGGCCTCGTGAGGCGGTCGCACCTCTCGTATGAGCGGGACGAAGACCTCACGAGAGCGTCGGGCGGCCGGCCGCAGTAGACAAGTGTGTCGTAACAAGTGGGAGCCGCGAGCAACTCCGCCGAATCCGCACCTCGGCGCCGAGCGGCAACTGCTGCGTCGCCGCCATTCGACGGGGCACTGTCTCGCGCGCCGCACCGCCGATGACGAGGTTCGCGCATGCTCGCTACGCTGCCCGTCACTGGCTCAGCCGACGCAGCCGCGGCGCGAGATCGGACTCGAACAGGTCGAGGAAGCGCCGTTGATCATGACCAGGCGCGTGGAATACGAGATGGTTGAAGCCCGCATCGACGTAGGCCTTGACTTGCTCGACGGCATCATCGGGGTCGGAGGTGACGATCCAGCGCCGGGCGACTTGGTCGATCGGGAGCGCGTCGGCAGCTGCTTCCATCTCTATAGGGTCGGAGATACTGTGTTTCTGCTCAGGAGTAAGAGACAAAGGCGCCCAGAACCGAGTGTTTTCCAATGCCGCTGCCGGGTCGGGATCGTAGCTGATCTTTATTTCGATCATCCTGTCGATACTCGATGCGTCGCGTCCGACTCCGGCTGCGCCTTCGTCGACGGCCGGCAATAGCTTTTCGGTGTACAGAGCCATCCCTTTACCTGAGGTGCAAATGAACCCATCGCCCTCTCGGCCTACGTATCTCGCCATGAGTGGACCGCCGGCAGCGATGTAGATCGGGATGCCCTGATCTGGTACGTCGTAGATCGACGCGCCGTGGGCGCTGTAGTACTCCCCGTTGAAGTCGACCCGGTGACCGAGCCAAAGTTCGCGCATCAGGCGGACAGATTCGCGCAACCTCGCGAAGCGTTCCTTGAATTCTGGCCAATCACCGCCAAAACCTGTGGCGATCTCGTTGAGGGCTTCCCCGCTACCGACGCCCAGCATGATGCGTCCGGGGTACAGACAGCCCATCGTGGCGAAGGCTTGTGCGATAACCGCGGGGTTGTATCGGAATGTCGGTGTCAGCACGGATGTGCCGAGTTGAATGTGTTCGGTGCGCTCGCCCACAGCAATCATCCAAGCGAGCGAAAAGGGAGCATGACCATCTCGATGACGCCAAGGCTGGAAGTGGTCACTAACCACGGCAGAGTCAGCACCACGGTGCTCCGCGTAGACGGCGAGCTCTACCAGTTCACGCGCACCGAACTGTTCCGCAGAGGCTTTGTATCCGAACTTGAGTTGTGCACGCATATTGTGCCTTTCACCTTTGAAATCTGAAATCTGCAATGGAACCGCCGAAACTGATGTGCAGGACGATCCGTGCCTTCGGGCACCATTCTGACGATTCTGCCGATCGCTGTCAGACGTAGTTGTTCATATGGAAGATCGGCAAACGAAGAATTTTCGGGAACGTCGGTTTGTCAGTAGACGTCGACCTACTTCACCGTGCGGACACATGTGGCGAAACGCCCAGTTCCGCCGATCTGGGTGGATCGGATACAGGGAACCTACCTCCTCTGACGGCCGCTGCCAAAACGTCTCGACGTGCAGACGGTGTCCTTGCGATGTGCATCTTGCCGTGCCGAGGACACGAGATCCGCCGTCTGGGCACTATGCACATGACACCGGTAAAGATGTGAAGAAGCCACAGTGCCAAAGGCGTGACCGATGACATACATTGCATAGACCGAAGCCGAGATAGGCACCGGCGCAGAATATAGACAGACCGATTGAGAGCCTGTGCGTGGAATTACTGCGTATCGGGGTCTAGCCCCGCAATGAGTCGCAAATCAGCCTCCACTGATTTGTACGCGGATGCCTCGCTGCTGGGCAGCGGTCGAGATGGTGACACTGCAGCCTTCTGCGGTCGCGTCTTGCCATTTCGAGGTGAACACAAGCCGGCGTCGATCGCGGCCAATGCATCAGACCTAAGGACACATTATGGCACTTTCCGGTGGCGAACGAATCGGACTGCTCATTGCCAGCGGTACTGCACCCGAAGATATCGCGGAAATCGCGCGAAGCTCGGAACGAATGGGGTTCCACGAACTGTGGCTACCGGAAGATTACTTCTTCATAGGCGGTGTCGCGGGTGCGGCGATCGCGCTGGGTGCGACGGAGCGGATTCCCGTCGGGATCGGCGTGGTTGCATCGACCGTGCGTCACCCGGCGGTGACTGCCATGGAGATCGCGACGCTGGCACGCGCCTTCCCGAATAGAATCATGCCCGGCATCGGCCACGGCATCCCCGCGTGGATCGGCCAGATGGGCTTGACGCCACGCTCGCCGATGGCTGCCCTCCGCGAGTCGCTGACCTCGATTCGCGCGCTCCTCGGTGGACAGTCGGTGTCTGTGGAGGGCAAGGCATTCACCTTCCGTGATGTCTCGCTTGCCCATTCTGCGGAATCGCATGTTCCCTTGTACACGGGCGTGCTCGGTGATAAGGGAATTGCGCTCACTGGTGAACTTGCCGACGGTCTTCTGGTCAGCGCTCTATCGCCGGTGGAGTACGTGGCCAGCGCTAGGGTCAAACTGGATTCTGCGGCTGCAGCGGCGGGCCGCGAAAAGCGGCTCGGGGTGTCGGTTCTGTTGCTGGCGAACTTGACCGATGATGATTCCAAAGTTCCTGCGTTGCGGCAGGAAATGCGTGAGCTCCTCGCCTTCTATATCGCAGCGACCGGCCCCTGCGCACTCTTCGGCGCGATCGGCGCGAACGACCAGATCGGCGACATGTTGTCCCGTGGCGGGGCGGAGGTGGTTGCCGCAGAGATGCCAGAGTCGTGGATCGATGCCTTTGCGCTGGTCGGATCTCCGGCTGATTGTCGCGCCAGGATGACTCAGTACTTCGCTGCGGGAGCGGATTCTGTCGTCGTCTCGCCTGTGCCCGCCGGCAGTGCCGGAAGGACTCTATCCGTCCTCGAGCAGATGCTCCACTGAACGCAAACAGCGGGAAGGTTTCTGCAGCATCGTTCAGTTTGTTGACATCCGCATATTGATACTGCAACAGCATCAGATAAAAAGGAGAAAATAAATGGCTACTGCAATCAGCGACACAAAAGAGATCGAGGCCGTTCACGCGGAGTGGTTCGCCGCCAATATCGGGCTGCAGATCGACAAGATGATCGGGCAGTTCCCCGAAGGAGACGCGTACCTTCAGTACAACCTCAACGGACTGACCTATCGCGGCGCGCATGACAAAGCGAAGCTCTGGGCCGGACTCAAGCGTGTCGGAAGCAACATTACATCGATCGAGGAATCCGGCCCTGTTGTCGTCAACGTAGCCGGAGACATCGCCTGGATTGCGGGCGAGGCGATCGCCCAGATCGTGCTGCCGTCGCCGACTGGTGCCCTCGGCGACACGAGCGTAGTGCCATTCCGATACACGGAGATCTACCGGAAAGACGACAACGCCGGCAACCCGCGCTGGACGATCTGGCACATGCACTGCAGCCCATCCGCTCCCGAGGACAGCACGCCCAAGTACGGAGACGAATGATGTCGGTCGACAGTAGCGCCGCCTTTTCAGGGCCGTCGACCGTGCGTGTCGAGGGCCCTGCGGGGGCCATCTTCACCTATCCGTCTTCCGACAGCCTGCCTTCCCGCGGCGCGGTGGTTTTTGTTCACCCGATCAATACCTCGGGACGTGTGTGGGATGGCGTACGCGGCGGTATCCGAATGCCGTCCTTGGCTCTCGACCTCCGTGGGCACGGGTCGTCTACGCTGTCCGGCCCATTTTCCATCGACGACTGGGTTGCGGACGTTCAGGCGGCGATGGACGAACACGGTGTTCGATCAGCCCACTTCGTCGGAGGGTCCGCGGGCGGCATGATCAGCGCGGCTCTCGCCACAGAAGAACCGGAGCGAGTGCTGAGCATCGCGGCGTTCGGCAGCACACTCGGCACCGGCCTCGGGAGCGTCGTGATCGAGGAGATGGTTCGCGAGCTCGAGGTGGCGGGGTCGGCCGCGTATTTCGCCAAGATCACTCCCGAAGTGCTGGGGCCGGCGTATCGAAGCCCCGCCGTGTTGCGTCGTGCGCTGGACGCGATCGGAATTCGTCCGGTTCCCGTCGTATCCGACATCCTCAGAAGTGCGTTCGGCGCCGACATCCGAGATCGCGCGCCGCAAGTCGGCTGTCCCGTTCTGGCTGTGGCAGGAACTCTCGATCCGACATGTCCGGTGGAGATGTCGGTCGAATTCGCCGAAGCGACAGGCGGCGCGCACCAAACGATCGAAGGTGCCGGCCACCTACCGATGCTGGAGGTGCCTGATCAGGTTGTCCGCGCACTGAACGCTTTCTGGGGGACGGCGACAGAGTTGACGGAGCCACAATGACCTACTCGATTGTTGCGCGCGATGGTGAAACAGGACACCTTGGAGTGGGCGCGCAATCTCACTTCCTCGGCGTCGGACGCCTCGCAGGCTGGCTGGAACCCGGCGTCGGCGCCGTCGCGACGCAAGCGTTCGTCAACACCGACTTCGGGCCGTTTGCGCTCGAGGGCCTGCGCCGCGGAGAGGCGTGTGCCGATATCCTCCGCAGCCTTATCGGATCCGACGAGATGGCAGGATTCCGGCAGTTGGCCCTTGTTGCTGCCGACGGGACCGTTTCCGTGCACACCGGCGACCGATGCGTGCCGGCAGCGGCTCACCGTGTCGGTGATGGGGTTGCGGTTCAAGGAAACATGCTGGCGTCGCCGGCAGTGCTCGATGCGATGTTGTCGGCATACGAGAACGCCGAAGGTGAACTGGCAGATAAGATCCTGGCCGCGCTAGCGGCAGGTGAGAACGCTGGTGGCGACGCCCGCGGAAGCCAATCCGCATTCATTCGGGTGGTCACGGGAGTGCGGTCGGTACATCCGTGGCGGGAATCGCTGGTCGATATCCGAGTAGACGATCACGAAGACCCCATCGGAGAGCTGATGCGACTTCTGCCGCGGGCGCGTGCCTTCGATTCGGTCGGATCGGTGATGTTCGCGCCGCGAGTGATGATCGGAGCCTTCCAGGACGTCTCCGAGCTCGAACTCGAGCGCTCCCTGGAGGGGCTGGAGGCTGCCGCGAAGGTTCTCGACGACAACAACGAAGCCGCGTTCTGGCGTGCGGTATTGCTGGCCAGAGCCGGGCGAACCGGTGAGGCGGCTGATGCCTTCACCGAGCTGTTCTCATCCGCCGACTACCTGCGCCCGTTCCTGAAATCTGTAGGTGCGGCGGGTATTATCCACGAAGTTGAGCAGTATCTATGATCATGCCAATAGATCCTGTAATGATCGAAGGACTACACGCGCGAATTTCACCGCAGCGTGTAGCCGAACTCACCGCGAGGTTGATCCGGTGTGATACTTCGAACCCACCCGGTGGCGAACAGAGCATAGTCCCGATTCTGACGGACGTGCTGGTCGAAATCGGATGCAGTGTTGAGATCTACGAGCCGACGCCCGGCCGGCCCTCAGTGGTGGCCCGGCTCGGCACAGGAAAACCTGATCGACCGACCCTGATGATCAACGGCCACATCGATGTTGTACCGGCGAAAAAGGGTGAATGGCAGATCGACCCGTTCGGGGGAGTCATCGAGAAGCACCGTGTCCGCGGACGCGGCGCATGCGATATGAAGGGAGGAATCGCGGCCGTCATCGAGGCTCTCACGGTCTGTAAGGAGGCGGGTGTAAGCCTCGACTCCGATATCGTCATTCACCTCGTCGCAGATGAGGAAACAGGCGGCACCCACGGAACGAACGCGCTTGTGGACGCTGAGCTTGTCAGGGCCGATGCCTGCATCATTCCCGAGCCAACCGAGATGCACATCGGTGTGGCCGAACGTGGGTCGTTCGTGGCGGACATCGTTGTTCACGGTCGTGCCGCCCATGCAAGCGACCCGGACCTGGGGCATTCCGCGATCAGGGATGCGGCACGTGTCGTCGAGGCGCTGCATTCGGCCGACTTCAACGACCCCGACCATCCGCTTCTAGGTCGACCCTCCTGCAATGTCGGGACGATCTCTGGTGGGACGTCGGCGAATGTGGTGGCCAGCGAGTGTGTTCTTCGCGTCGATCGCCGCATCCTGCCGGGAGTCTCTCTGCAACAAGCACTGGACTCCATCACATCCAAACTCGACGCCCTCGAGCCCACGATCGACTATGGCATCGAACCGATCTTGTTCGTCGAGGCCTCCGAACTCGACAGCGACGCGCCCTTCGTGCAGTATCTGCGGCACGTTGCGCGGGGACGGAACGGGTCCGCGGATGTGCAGGGCTCCTACCTCGGAAGCGATGCGCGGTTCCTGCGCAATCGCCTCGGGATACCGACTGTGCTCTATGGTCCCGGTTCGATTCATCAGGCCCACACCCCTGATGAATGGGTCGCCACCGACGACCTGGCCGCAGTCGCCAAATCCTTCGTCTCCATCTTCACCACATTCGGCAACCGTCTGTCGACGGAAGAGAAAATAGACGCAAGGATGCAGTAGTTGCCACGGGTGCTAGGGAGTGCAATCGGCGATGAGCAAGAGTATCGGAGCGAATGACGTCGAGAGGCTGGCACTCGGGGCATCGTTTCTCGCCTCAGGAGGCGGCGGTGCCCCCTATCACCCGGTTTTGATGGCTCAGAACGCCCTCTCGCGACACGGGGCGGTCATCCTTGTTCGTCCCGACGAACTCGCCAGGGATGCACTCCTGTTACCTATCATCATCGGCGGACCGCCCAGCGCGGTCGTGGAGTCACTTCCCAGCGCAGAGCAGCTTCACCAATTGCGCGCCGTGGTGGAGGAGGTGAGCAAAGCGCCCTGTGGGGGCGTGCTTCCGATACAAATCGGTCCGGTCAACTCCGTCTTTCCTGTCGCAGCCGCTGCTGAACTCGAACTGCCGTGTGTCGATGCCGACATCATGCAACATTGTTTTCCCTCGCTCCAGATGACCTCTCTGGCGCTGAACGGTATCCCGATGTCACCGATGATCATGGTCGATGCATCGGGTGCGTACAGCATCATTCAGGCCGGCACCGATCAGGCCGGCGCCCGGCTTCTCCGCGCGACATTGGCTGAGATGGGAATGGTTGCGCTGGTCAGCGCCTACACGGTGACTGCGGATATCTGCCGGCGCTTCGGCGACGTCGGATCTATATCGCGGTGCATCGCTCTCGGGGAATTGGTTGAACGACTACAGGGGGGCGACCACGCCGCATTCGACGAGTGTCTTCGCTTCTGTTGCGGGTCTGCCGTGTTCGAAGGGGTCGTCATCGAAGATCGTCACGACATCACCGGCGGAGTCCCGCGCGGTGTAGTTACTGCTCTGAGCGACTCGGCTCCCCACAGCATTCTCCGCCTCGACCATGGCAGCGAATACGTAGCGGCCACGGTAGACGGGGCCATTGTCGCGATGGTCCCGGATATCATCACATTGGTCGATAGCGACACCTATGCCATCATCCCAGCCCCGGATGTTGTTCGAGGGCAACGAGTCACAGTCTTGTCCATCCCTGGCGACGACAGGTGGCGGACGCCAGGTGCGAGAGACATAATCGGTCCAGCAGAATTCGGATTGCCGAGGATCGCGTATTCGGAGAATTCCCGATGATCCCGGGCTTTACGATAGGGATTGCTCTCGGGCATACGGTGAGCGCCATCGCAACCGATGGTGCCGGGGCAGTTGTCGCCCGTGCCGACTCCGAGGCCGCGGGGTCGAAGGCCATCTCCGAGACGCTCAATCGCATCGGTGTTGACAGGGTTGACAGGGTCATGGTGGCGGGCCTACATGACGTCGACCCTCTTCAGCTACCCGCAGAGAAGGTCGGGATCTTGCGGATCGCGTCACCTTCGAGTACATCTATCGCACCTCTGTCGGGGTGGCCTCGACACCTCGCACGGCGCGTAGCCGGCTACGTTGCGACGGTGGCGGGAGGACACCACTTCGACGGCAGCCCGCGCTGTCCTCTGGACACGGATTCCATCGCTCGGTTTGCGAAGGAATGCCGTCGCAACAAGATTCGTGCAGTGGCGGTCGTAGGCACGAATTCTCAGTCGGCAGCCGGTCACGAACAACGAGCAGCTCAGATCGTCACCGAGATTGTAGGGCAACGAACGAACCTCGTTCTGGGCAGCACGATGTCCGGTATCGGCCTGGTCGAGCGTGAAAATACTGCAGTCATCGAGGCGGCGCTCGCACAAACAACCATGCGCAGCGTTGACGAGATTTCCGCGGAACTCAACCAGGGTGGTGTCGATACCGAACTTCACTGGGTTACAGGAACCGGAACGCTGCTCTCCACAGCAGAGTTGGTCTCCCACCCATTGAAGTTGCATCGGTCGCTGCTGGCCAGCGCGCTGAACGGTGTCATGCACGAAACCGACCGCGCCAACCTGATCGCCATAGACGCCCGCGGTGATCCGGTATGGGTGTACACGGTTTCCGACGGGATCCCCAACCAAACCCCTTCCGGGACGAGGTTCTTCGGTATTCCGACAGTGGTCCCCGGATCTACGACGAGTAGCGTTGAACGGCCAGAGTGAAGGACAGGTTATGCGGTGTCTGGAAAGGCATCGACTATGGATGGGTGACGTTCCCGCAGTTCGCATGTCGGGCGGCGAATCCGGAAGAACCGAGCTGGCGTCGGTCACCGACTCCGAACTGAGCGGATGGGCGGCAGCCGTGGGCGCTGCATCGGCAGAGGCAGGAGGATTCGTCGATCGTGTATTCAACTTCTCCGACTCAACATACGACGAGGCAGTCCGAACAGCCAAGACCGAGGCAGTTGACGCCGCGATAAGGGCAGGCGCTGACCCCGCGAAGGTCGAGATCGCGCGACTTACCGATACACCACTCACGTATGTCACCAGCAGCATGGTTCGCCTGAGTGCCATGGCGAGAGGTCCTCTTCTGTGAACACCGCAGCGATTACCGTCGAGCAACTTCTCGAGCTCGGTGTGATTCCCGGGCACCGAGTCATCGGGGGGCGGTCAGGCTTGACCCGGCACGTAGCTCGGGTTCTTCCGTGCACAGACGTGCACGATCTCGCGCGCATCGAACCCGATTCGCTAGTCGTGTTCGTGAGCGGCGCAATCGAGCTGCACGATTTGTCGACCGATCTCGCCATCAGACTTGCCCGCAGCGCCGGCGCCGCCGGATTGGTGACCGAAGCATCGACACGAGAACCGGCGCTTGCAACGAAGCGCTTGGCCGACACGTTGGCGATTCCGGTGATCATAGCCGCGCCTGTAGACCTGGACAGGGTCAGCGCACGATGCGACCCATATGTTCGGGCGCCGGAGATCCACGCGCTCAAAATGCTGGGCGAGACCGTCGATCGATTTCTTACGCTCCCCACCAGTGCCGATGAAATGATCGACAATCTGAGGAAGCTTCTGCGAGTTCCGGTGGCTCTCGTCGACAGTGAAGGCCATCTCGTCGCCGGTGACTCGAAATGTCATAGTCTGGCAAATGCGGCCGATATACGACGCGAGATGTCAGTTATGCGGCCCGCGCCAGGCGTTTTCAGCGCAGAGCGGGGGAAATTCGTTCTGCTGCAGCCGATCCGGACCGACCGCCGAGCACCGGCAAACCTATGGTTGGCCGCGGTGACGGATCCGCTGCCGTCGCGGCTCCACCGCCCAGTCCTCCACGCGCTAGGAGTGGCTGCGCTGTCTTATGCTGGTCATCTCGCATCGCAGGCCACACGCATCGAGCGGGAGAGTAGACACCGCTCGATGTTGTTGGCCGAATTGATTGATTCGGAGCAAGTTTCAGCCAGCACGCTCGAAAAGACGAGCGCATTACAGTGGCGGCTCGGAGGTTGGCACACTGTCGCCTACATAACAGGTCGGGTTGACCTCACGGAAATAGCCGGCCGGGCGATGGCGGCGTCCTTGGAAAGTCTCGTCGCAGCTGAGTTCGGGTCCTTCGTGGTCGAGCAATCGGATGGATACGTGTTTTGGACTACGACCGAGGTGCAGGGTGGGCGACCTACGGATGCCCGCGATTCGGAATACCTCGAATCCGTTCGTAAACTAATGTCCGCTGTCGATCCGAAGGACCGATGGGGGCTTTGTGCCGGGATTGGCAGCACTGAATTCGGTGCCGCCGGAATAAAGCGGTCCTTATCAGCGGCCCGGAAAGCGGCTCTCGTCGCGAAGGGACGCGCCGGTATGTATCCGGTCGAGCACACTTCTACATCGAGCGCAGCAGTACTACTGGCCGGGTGGTCCAGCACCAGTTCGCTTCGGGAGTCCGCCACCGAAATTCTCGGTCGGCTCCTGGCGTCGGACTCGAACCGCGAGTTGCTCCGTACTTTGCGCTCCTACCTCGATCATGAATCATCGGCTACCAACACCGCCGAGCAGTTGGGGGTCCATCGCAATACCGTACTGCTCCGCCTGGAGCGGATCCGAGCTCTGCTGGATGCTGATTTGAGCAACCCCGATGATCGACTCTTGCTGCAACTTGCTATCCGATCTCTGGCTCCGGAATGACAGAAACGGGTGACGCCTCGACCATGCTGCGGCAGACGTGCATGCCGCCGAGGACTCACGCCGAGGCGGACGGTGGTGCCCATTGATCTGTCATCCCGGAGCGGATACTACGTGGGGTATGGCCCCCCGTGGTTGGCGACAACGCCGCGTAGAGCTTCTTCAGCCTGCTCCAACGCAACGTGTTGGACAGGTAGGGTCCGGACACCGTGAACAGCTGCGGATCCGATAGTCACCTCGATCGAACGCACCGACCGCTGCCGACGACGCCCAATCCGCAGACCCACTGCCACCCGATCGTGCAACAGCCCGGCGAAGGGCGTCTGTACCCGTTGCTCAGTGGGCGTGAGAAAGTCGCTCGAAAGCGAGTCGCCGAGCGGCCGCACCGGCGGTTACGTGTTGTTCGAAAGACATGTCAAGCACTCGCTGCGTGCTGGCGTGAAGGGCACGCACTTGGTTTCTGACCTGCTCGTCCGTTGAGCCTTGTCGTTCACCGAATGCCTGGATGAGACCGCCGGCGTTGGCGATGTAGTCCGGGACCCACAAAACGGATCTCGTCCTGAGAGTGTCTTCGACTGTGGCGCTGGATAATTGGTTGTTCGCCGCGCCGCAGATGATCCTTGCGGTCGTCTGCCGTGCGAACTCCGGTGTGACAGTCCCTCCCAACGCGCAAGGGGCATAAATGTCGACCGCCGCGGCACGAACATCGTCGACAGCGACGACGGAAGGGAACCTGCGACAGATAGCCTCTGTCGCAGCTGGATTCGGATCGGCGACCACGACGGCGGCGCCGGCGGCGAGTAGGAGCTCGGTGAGTTGCGCGCCGACCTTCCCTATGCCCTCGACACCGACGACTCGGCCCGCAAGATCACCGGAATCCCACACACGTTCCGCCGCAGCGCTCAACGCGCTGAAGACCCCCAATGCCGTCATCGGTGCGGTATCTCCCGAGCCCCCGCGTTCTTTTGTGCGTGCCGCAACATGCACTGTGGTCTCGGCGATGACATCCATGTCGTCGGCGGTCGTCCCGACGTCTCCGGCCGTAATGTATCTGCCGGCCAGCCCATCGACGAAGCGGCCGTACGCCCTGAGTAACTCCGCGGACTTGTCCGTGGCGGGATCGCCGATGATCACAGCCTTACCGCCGCCCAGACGGAGGCCGGCGGCAGCCGCCTTGAAGGTCATCCCGCGAGACAAGCGCAGGACATCACCGAGTGCGTCTGCCTCGCAGGCGTAGGGATAGAAGCGCGTTCCGCCCAGCGCTGGACCGAGAGCGGTGGAATGGATCGCGATGATGGCGCGCAGTCCGCTGGCAGCATCGCGGCAGAAGATGACTTGTTCGTGCGGGCTATCTGCTATGAAATCGGGATGTGAGAACACCGAGTGATGCTCCACCCGTGCAGGTTTGGGTACGGCTCGAGTCGGGGCAGTGGTCATATCAGTCCTTCCCTATTTGGTGAGTACGGTGGTATCGACGCCGAGTTCGTCGAGCCGGGCCCAGTAGTGATCAATGTTTCGAAGCTTGATCTCTTCGTATCCGCGGATAATCTCCGGTGCCTGAGCTGCTGCGACAGCCATGGAGTACGACTCCGTGGTGAGCGTGTCGACGAGTTCTTCCACCATGGTTCGGTAGTGACGAATCAATTGGCGCTCGATCTTGCGCACGCGTGCGTAGCCGAACGGATCGAAAGGTGTGCCACGCAGGAATTTTCCTTTTGCCAACACCTTCAGCGCGACGTGGGTTCGAGGACCGAATCCGATCTTCTTGCTACGTCCCAATGCTCGTAGCGCCGGGGGATGTAGCTTATAGGTAAGTCTTGTGGATCCCGGAAGCTCGGCATGGACGGTGTCGAGAAAAGAGGGGTCGGTGAGCATGCGCGCAACTTCGTACTCGTCCTTGTATGCCATTAGCTTGTGAAGGTTTGTGGCCACAGCTTTGGACAGTTCCACCTCTTCGGTCACAGCCCGCTCCCGAAGCCATACGGACTCGATGAACTGGATGTATCGGGCGGCGTCACGGTCTCCGGAGTACGCGACCAGCTGAGCCGCTCGACGGTCGAGCAGATTTCGCACCACTCCAGTGATCGGCGAGTCGGCGAGCAGATGCGTCGGCACCACGGTGTCGCTTCGTGGGGCGCGAACACCGCTGAGAGTGTTCGCTTCGAAGGCGGAGGGATCGGCAACGATGGCCCGTCCCCAGCGGAAGGCTGCTTGGTTGTCGTGGACTGCGACACCGTTGATCACGATCGCCTCTTCGATCGATGCAGCGGGGATCGGGAGAACGCCGGCCTGATACGCAGCGCCGACCAGTAGGAAATTGGCGGCCGCGGTGTGTCCGAAAAGAGCCTCGGCAGATGCCAGGGCGTCGAATGAGATCACGTCTTTGGCGTGGGAGCCGACCCGTGCGAGAAGATTGCTCTGAGCAGGATACGAGACCGTAGCGTCATAGACCATGTCGCCAGTTGCGGTGATGCTTGTCGACGCCACTGTGATCGTGTGCTCGGGGTCACCGAAGCCGGCGTACTTGGTATCCGCCGCGGTCAGTAAGTCGAACGCGAGTATGCAGTCGGCAGATGACGGACTGATGCGATTGGACCCCGCTCGGCGCTGATCGCTGATACGCAGGTGTGAGGTTACCGGGCCGGCCTTCTGGGAAAGACCTGTTTGATCCAATCCCTCTACGTGGAAACCAGCGCGCAGGGCTGCCATTCCCAGGACCTGGTTCACTGTGACAATGCCGGTGCCTCCGATGCCGGCGAGAAATACGTTGTGAGTGCTGGCGATTGCCGGCAGTGCGGGGTCGGCCACCAGTGGTGGAATCGGGGCCTTCCTACGAGGAGTGGCGAGCTTCTCGCTGGGCATTTCAACTGTGACGAACGAGGGGCAATCGCCGTCCAAGCAGGTGTAATCGGTATTGCACGTGGTTTGGTCGATGCGCGTTTTGCGACCGAATTCGGTCTCGATCGGTTGGACCGAGAGACAGTTGGACTTGACCCCGCAGTCACCGCAACCTTCGCATACTGCTTCGTTGATGATCACTCTGGTGCGCCGTGCGGGAAGAGTCCCTCTCTTGCGTTTGCGGCGCGCCTCGGCGGCGCAGGGCTGGTCATAGATGAGGACGGTTACACCCTTCGTATCACGCAGTCGTCGTTGTGCTTCATCGAGGCGATCGCGGTCCCACACCAAGACGCCGGGCGGCATTGATCGCTTCGTATGACGAGATGGCTCGTCGGTGCACACGATGATCCTGGTGACGCCTTCGGCTGCGAGTTTGTGTGTCAGATCCGAAACAGAAAGCGCGCCTTCGGCATCCTGTGCGCCGGTCATCGCAACTGCGGAGTTGTACAGGATCTTGTAGGTAATATTGACACCTGCCGCAACGCAGGCTTGCACGGCGAGTTGCCCTGAGTGGAAGTAGGTTCCATCGCCGACGTTCTGGAAGATGTGATCGACGTCGGTGTACGGTGACTGTCCGATCCATTGAGCCCCTTCCCCGCCCATCTGGGTTAAGCCGGTGACCTGGGAGTCGGTCCGTGACGACATCGTGACCAGGGTGTGGCAGCCGATACCGCCGCCCGCCAAGGAGCCTTCCGGAACCGTTGTGGACCGGTTGTGTGGGCATCCGGAGCAGAAGTACGCGGTGCGTTTGGTAGGGAGCAGTTTCAGCTGGGGCGGCGGCACGGGCGAAGGTGACAACATCACCCGGCCGGCAAGGAGCTTTCGTAGCGGCGCCCGCAGCCGAGCTGCGGTCAGCTCGCCGTGCGGCGGAATGAGCGTTCGGCCGTCACTGCCGCGCTTTCCGAACACCTGTGGCGCCGAAATCCGGCCGTAGAGCACCTCTTTGACCTGTGACTCGACAAACGCCGACTTGTCCTCGACTACCAGGACCGTCTCGACACCTGCGGCAAGCCCGCGGACCTTCTCCGCGCCAAGGGGGTACGGCATCCCGACACGCAAGATCCGGATCCCGGCCGAGCGGAGATCATCGTCGGTGAGACCGAGCTCGTTCAGCGCTTGGCGAACCGAGTCGTAGGCGGTACCTACTGCGACGATGCCCAACCACGCGTCCGGCGTATCGATCTCGATCCGGTCGATGTCGTTGGCGGCAGTGAACGCCTCGACCATCGCCCATCGCGGGCCGTACAAATCGGCTTCGGCCACAACGCTGTCCGGCGGGGCGGCGAGGACTCGCTGACGGTACGTCCACGGCTTCCCGTCCCACTCGATTTCTGGGACGGCGATGTCGAAATTCGAGAAGTCACGATCCAAGGTCCACAAACCATCAGCGACATCGGCGACGAGCTTCAGCGCCGACCAGCATCCGGAGGCGCGTGACAACGCAACTCCATAGAGGCCGAAAGCGATAATCTCTTCGGCATTGCGCGGGAAGAAGACCGGCATCGACAGTGCTGCTAGCGACCTTTCGCTGGCGGCGGGAACCGTCGAGGACTTCGCAGCGGGGTCGTCTCCGACCAGAGCGAGTGTTCCGCCCGAAGGGTGCGCCCCGTACATTGCGGCATGCCGCAGAGCATCACTGGCGCGATCGAGGCCAGGGCCTTTGCCGTACCAAACACCCACTATCCCGTCGTGGGTGCGTTGCCCCTGAGGCAGTTCGAGTTGGCTGCCCCAAACGGAGGTTGCTGCCAGCTCTTCGTTCACGCCGGGCACAAGGCGGACGTCATGCGCTGTTGCCAGTTCGGGGATGCCTGCCATCAGCTTGTCGAGGGTTGCCAGCGGACTGCCCTGGTATCCGGAAACGAAGGTGGCGACGCGTCTCCCCGCACGCTGATCGCGCTCGTGTTGTTCTACGAGAAGTCGCGGGATGGCTTGAACGCCGGTCATGAGAACCGGGCCGGAGGAGGTCCGGTACCGGGTGGCGAGATCGAAACTGGAGTCTTGTTCGGAGACTGTCAGGGGAGTCATCTGTTTGCGCCGTTCGAAGTCGATCCTGCAGGCTGAAGTGCTGATTTGTTCAGGCAATCTTGTTGCTGAGTTACGATCGGGTCAACACAAGAGTCGACAACTGACCCATTCGGTCAGTCGCCTTGTATCTGGCCTGTCGTGAGGTGACACAAATGCTCAACATCGACCAACTGGACGTCGAACTGCTACGGCTTCTCGAACGAGATGCTCGGACTGGTGTGGTCGAGCTGTCCACTACCCTGGGAATCTCCCGCAACACGGTTCAAGCCCGGATACGGCGCCTCGAGGAGTCCGGCCTTATCTCCGGCTACCGTCCGGAATTCGACCTCACCAAAGCAGGTTTGGTGGTCCAGGCCTTCATTGCGCTCGAGACCGAGCAGGACAGCCTCAAGAAGATCATCGAGCAACTTGTGGCAATCCCGCAGGTCCTCGAGGTGCACGTGATAACGGGCCGTGAGGATCTCCTGGTGCGCGTTGCTACTGCAACGCAACCGGACCTGCAGATGTTGGTCGAGCGGATTGTGGGTTTCGCGGGAGTTGTTCATTCGAATACCGCTCTCACCCTGACGACTCCGGTTCCACACCGAGCCGTGCCGCCCCTCGCCGATATGGCAAAGGACACCGGATGGGGGCGTTCGACCGCCGCGCCCAGAGGCTGACGCTCGGTTCGCTCGCGGATCCATAACCCTGATGTTGCACCGAGAGCGGTTACTGATGCTGCTGGTCACCAGCGCATCTCGATGGCGGAGCGTGAATTCGCCGGGTTGGTGGTCATGGCGCATTGGTCGAGCTCGAAGGTGTCATCGATAGGGGAGGCGCCATCGACCGGACGCGAGGGTTCGTGGTTTTGACACGCTGTGTGCAAGTGGGCGATCATCGGTGAATGCCGTTGCTGCGCCGCAACGGCGCAGGCGCCCCGGCGGCCGGAACTACGCCGCGACGGCGCGAATCCGACCGTAATGCAACCGGTTTCGCCAATCGACGGCCCTTGGCGCCGCTGCCGGCTGAAGGAAATGTAGAACTCAGGCGCCTTCCGCTATTGAGGCGGTCACGTGCGATCGGTCGGCAGCCGATTCAGCTGTCCGGCAAGCGAATCAAGCGCTGAATGCCGAACGCGGAGCGGCTGTCGAAGTCGGCCGACAGGAAATCGTCGAGCACCGACCGCGGACCAGGGTAGTCCGCCTGTTTCGCCGCCTTGGCTAGTTCGGAGCAAATCTGCGGGGCCCCGGATGTTGTCGAGACTGATCGTTCCGACATCGTGAAGGAGACGCCAGCGGGGCATCGGATTTCGGTCCCTGGAGGAGGTCTGGCCACCCGTGGACGCACTAGGGCTGATGGGAGGTGATTCTCGGATTGGGGTGCGTCTGTGCTTGGCGGAAAGTGGCGGGCTTATTCCGCATCGTTGGCCAGTTCTTCGTACAACCCTTCCAACGCAGTGCGGTCGTCTTGGGTGCCGGTGTGCGTTGCGGTGAACCAGCGTGCGTACTCGGCGATCTCGGAGAGCCGCCAGTCCAGCGCGAACAGGTCTACCATTTCGGGGTCGGGGAGCAACAGGTCGTGTGCGACGGCGGGTAGGTCGGCGTAGTCCCGTTCGGGTGGTGCGAGAGCCAGCGACTCCCAATCGACCAGCCGCACTCCGTCAGTGGTCACGACCTGGTTGTCGTTGTGCGGTTCGCCGTGTGTCGGCACCCATGAGTCCCGTCGGGAGAGTGCTTTCTGCGCCAGTGCCAGGTAGCGATCGGTCCAGCGTTGGATCGGACCGATGTGCGCGGCAAGGGCCAGCTGTGCCTTCTCCGCGAGCGGGCCGCTTGTCCAGGGCTCTGCGGTGCGAGCTCGCAACTCCTCGGCGAACCCAGGACCGACCTGCGGGGTCCATGACCGCAGACCATCGGGGGGTGTCCCTATGGATTTCGTCAAGCTGCGACGGGTCGGGGAGTTCGGTAGGGCTGCTTGGTTTTCAGCATCGCGTAGAGGACATCGCAGCGTCGTCGGGCGAGGCAGATGAGGGCGGCGTTGTGTTTCTTGCCCTCGGCTCTTTTCCGGTCGTAGTAGGCGCGGCTGGTGGGATCGTGCAAAGCGGCGAAGGCCGACAAGAACAGCGCCCGTTTGAGCTTGTGGTTGCCCGATCGGGAGGGGAATTCGCCGCGGATGGAGCTGCCCGATCGGTGGGTGATCGGGGCGATTCCGGCGTAGGAGGCCAGGTGGCCGGCCGAGGCGAAAGCGGTGCCGTCGCCGACCTCGAGCAGGATGCGAGCGCCGGTCCTGACTCCGATGCCTGGCATCGAGGTCAGGACCTGGGCAAGAGGGTGATCGTCCAGCATTTCCTCGATATCGACGGCGACCTGTTGTCGTTGCAGCAGAACGGTTTTCAGCGAGTCGGCGAGCTTGGGCAGGACGCTTTCGGCGGAGCGAGAGCCGGGAACTACGACAGTCTGCGCGGGCAACGCAGCCAGTATTTCCTCGACCAGGCGGCCGCCCATGCGGGGCGCGTGTTTGGCCGCGATGGTGGTGAGTTTCCGTCGGCCAGCGGCTCGGATTCCTTCGGGGCCGCCGCATCGGGACAGGATTTCCAGGACGGCTGGGTGTGCGACGCGGGGTCCGAGGACTCGTTCGAGTGCTGGGTGGATGCTGGTGAGCAGGCCGCGGATGCGGTTGGTGGTGCGGGTCGCTTCTCCTGCGAGGTCGTCGTCGAATCCGACGAGGACACCGAGCTCGGTGAGGGTTTCGTCGCCGGTGTCGACCCGGCGCAGGGTGTGGGGCATGGTGCGGGCGGCGTCGGCGATGATGTGGGCGTCGCGGGCGTCGGTCTTGGACTGGCCCGGGTAGAGGTCGGCGATGCGGCGCATCGACAATCCGGGCAGGTAGGCGATGTCGTGACCGCAGGCGCGGGCGACGGTGACCGGCAGGGCGCCGATGGTGTTGGGTTGATCGACCACGATCAGCAGCCGGCCTCGGGTGGCGAGCTGGTCGAACACCGCCCGCAGGCGGGCTTCGTCGTTGGGCAAGGCCTTGTCGAAGAGGCGTTTGCCGTTCGGGTCCAGGCCCACGGCGTGGTGTTCGCCCTTGCCGACATCGATGCCGCAGTACACGGCATATGCCTGTGTCACTTCGTGTTTCCTCGTCAGGTGAGAAACCGCTGGCGGAACGATCACCGATCGAAGCGCCGACGCCCGGCACCCACGTTACGAAGAGACCTGAGTAGCGGCCCTGTCCCCATCAGCGGTCCGTCGACGCCACCGGCGCCCGGCGACACCACCCCCCGGATCATGCGTTCGACTGGGGGAAGAAGTCATACCGGGCCCGGTGACCGTGGGCCCGGTGCCGGGCCCACGAACAAGGTAAC
>NZ_BDAV01000028.1 GCF_001612635.1 Nocardia africana NBRC 100379
AGTGTCGGAATTTTTGTGGGCAGAACAGTGAATTATCCTGCTAGTTTCCGGTTATCCGCTCACCGTAGAACAGGGCGAGCGTGTTGAGTATATCCTTCCATCCACTGATCTTTCCAGTGATATTCTGCCGATTCTTCAGCGGGTTTCTGATGACCAGATAGAGCACCTTGAGTGCGGCCTGCTCGTTGGGGAAATGCCCGCGCCGGCGGGTTGCTTGCCGGAATCTGGCGTTCAGGCTTTCGATCGCATTAGTGGTGTATACGAGTTTCCGGATCGGCGCCGGGAACCGCAGGAACGGTGTGAATTGCTCCCAGCTGTTACGCCAGACGGCAATCATCGCCGGATACTTGGGTTCCCACTCGGCGGCGAACTCCTCGAAAAGAGATTCGGCGGCCTCGACCGTGGGGGCGGTGTAGATGGCCCGCAGTTCGGTGGTGATCCGGCTCCAATATTTCCGAGAGGAGTATTTCAAGCTCGCCCGCACGAGGTGAACCACACACTGCTGGACATCCGCCAGCGGCCAGGTGTCGTTGATCGCCTCGGGCAGCCCTTTCAGCCCGTCGCAACAGACGATCATGACGTCCACGACCCCGCGATTCCGCAGCTCACCGAGAACACCGGCCCAATGCTTGGCCCCTTCGCCGCCGGTGCCGACCCACAGGCCCAGCACCTCACGCTCACCAGCCAGGGTGACACCGACCGCCACGTAGATCGGCCGATTCACCACCCGGCCATCCCGGATCTTCACGAAAATAGCATCGATCGGTACGACCGGATACACACGTTCCAGCGGACGTGACTGCCATTCATTCATCTCCTCGACCACCTTATCGGTGATCTTCGAAATCAATTCGCGCGAGACCTCTACGCCATAGATCTCCGACAGATGCTTCTGAATTTCCCCGGTTGTCAACCCCTTCGCATAGAGCGAGATGATCGACTCGTCGAAACCCTCCACCCGCCGGGAATGCTTCGGAACCATCTTCGGCTCGAATTCCGAATTCCGGTCCCGTGGCACATCGATACGCACCGACCCGACATCCGTATGCACCGTCTTCTGCGACCGTCCGTTGCGGTGATTCCCGTCCCCACGGATCGGCTGATCACCCTTGGAATACCCGAGATGCTCGTCCATTTCGGCGTTCAACGCCGTCTCCAGAACGGTTTTCGTAATCTGCGACAGCAAACTGCCCGGCCCGGCCAGCGACACCCCCTCTCTCCGAGCCTTGTCCACCAACTCCTGGGCGATTCGGACATCCAGACCGTCCACTGCCGACCGCTGTCCGGCCGTCGGCATCGACTCCTCCGACACGATGATCCCTTCCGCTGAGACAGGCCGCCTCAGCTTCTCCGATCACCGTCCCGCCCACAAGATCTCAGACAGTCCCTCGGTGGATCGAGGTTAAGGGGATTTCAGTTAGGTAGGCGCAGAGTTCGTCGTGCGGTATCGGCCCGGAGCATCGAGAGCCTGGGCCAGCACGTCGATCTCGTTGATCAGTGTGTTCAGTTGAGCAGCACCGCCTGTGCTGTCTGCTTCAGCAAGGACACGCTGCGTGGCTGCGTGTTGCCGTGCGAGCAAGGTGACGTGGTCGCAGTACGCATCGATCGTTTGCTGGCGAATTGACTGTGTGTCGGGTCGTTCACCGAGTGCTCGCGCCGCCTGTCTCTTGATGACCCATACGAGTATGGCCTCCAACTGCTCGCTGCGATCATCAAGGCCCCCACCATTCCGGTTGTGCACATGGCGCCACAGGCCGGATAGGCTGCGAATGGCCTGCAGTAATACGGTATCTGCTGGCTCTTCGCCGGTGAATATCTGCAGTAGCCTCGCACCGCCTGGAAGGGGGGCGGTTCCTCCGCCTGCACTAGTATGGTGCCTGGTGGAGGCGGTGTTCGATCGGTCACCTGCGGACCTGGGCCCGTTGATCATGAGCGATCGAGGTCTGGAGGAGGCAGGCGGACGCGGCCGGCCTGGATGTCTGCGGCAAGACTATCGAGATGTAGTTTGCACGCTTCGAAGTCGAGCGTGGCGTAGCAGGGATGCCCGTGAGCCTCCTCGAGGCTGGCATAGAGTTGGGCGAGGCTGGAGATGAGCTGGCCATAGGTGCGGCGCGCCACCGGTGCATCGCGGTCGGGCGCGCGAATGGTATCGGCGACGGTGTTGAGAACCTCGTTGTCGATGAACCACACCAAAGGTGCGACCAGATCCGCAGGTTGGACGTCGCGTGAGTTCGACGTATTCGGAGAGTTGCGGTGGTGGGCGTGCCAAACCTTGAATAGGTCTTGCGCTGCTTTGAGGAGGGGTTGTGATTCGTTGCTCCCGGTGAACGCGCGCAGAACCGTGGCGGAGTCTGGGAGCGACATTGTTTTCCTTCCTTGTCGCAGGCTCTGGTCCGGTCGTTCGTCGTGACCGATGAGGCATCTGAGGCGATGGATTGATGTCCGCGGATGGACGGCAGGCCGTCGCAGCGGCTGTCGAAATGCCGTTCGAGGACGGTGGTTCCAGTGGTCGGGTGGCCGCGATGTGGCTACGCTGCGGGCCGTTTCTACGGTGTGGAATATCCGATGAGCGCGCCGATCCCGGCGCCTATCGGAATGGTGACCAACGCACCGACGCCGCCGAGGAAGAATCCGAGGACCGCGCCGATCCCGCCGCCGACCAGCGCTCCGACCACTGCGTTGTGCTGTTTGCGTGCGAGGCTGTCGGCGTCCTCATCAATCGTTTGCGTGGGCGCAGGGGCGGATTGCCGGGCGAGGGCGAGCGTTCGGCCGCTGTTGCCGATCGAGGCCGAGACCTCGACCAGATCCGAGGGGGTCTGCGAACCGAGCGGGATAGTGGTGACCACTGCGCCGGCGTCATCTGTGAGCACGACGGAGAGGTCATCAGCCGCAGTGAATCGGCCGTGGTCGATGGTAGCGATCACACCCCCGTCGGGGTTGGCGGCGACGGTGTAGGTGACGCTTTGGTCGGTGGCGATCACTGTTGCGGTGGGCTGGAGTGTGGTGGGTTCGGCGTGCGCTGTTGCCTCCGCCGTGGCGATGGCGACGCTGACCAGTGCAGCGGTGGCGAGGGGTTTGATCATTGGTTGCTCCATTGTCCGATTGGTGCGGCCGATGTTTCCGCCGATCCGCGCGGCGAGGATTCCGTCGGCGTCGCGCCGACTCGGGTGGTCGCAGCGGCGGGGCGAGGGGCGATGGTGGCAGATCGGACACCATCGGCGATGCGCCACTGCTGTCTTCCAGAGGGGTCGCGAAACTCCGTACGGCACAGCAGCTTTTGGTCGCTCAAGGCTTTCACTGCGCTGTAGACGCTGCGCTTGCGCGCCGGCAGCTCCGCGTCGATTTGCACGCAGCTGCGCGACGCGCCATCGCTCATCAGCTGAAGGATTTGTAGCTGGCAGTGGCCTCTACCTCTCGGGGCCATGCCCCTCACCTCCCAATCGCTTCATCGGCCGAGCCCCGCAGGTGGCCGCTTTCCCCGCCCGCGGTCAGAGATCGTCCGCCCCCAGCGGAAGTGGCTGTGCTGCAGTTGGATGCGCAGTGTCCGGTTGCCTGCTGCGGGGTGGTGGATCGGGCCGGCGGTACACGGTCCCAGGGCCACGGGGGAACCCCACACGCGACACGGAAGATGTTCTCGCTCAACACGTCTGCGACCGCAAGGTTGGCGTCTCGCGTCTTCCCGGCGATGCCCGGTGTGTGGATCATGTTGTCGCGGCCCAGGATCGGATCGGCCGGGTCCGCGTGGTCGGATTCGTATACGTCGGTGGCCCAGGCCAATTCGTTGCTGAGGACCCGCTCACGCAGGGCTGCGATGTCGATGCCGGTGCTGTCGAGGGTAACCACCAATGCCCCGGGGGCCAGATCGTGAACGACGTGTGCGGGCACCTGCAGCCGGGGAGATCCGTAGGCCACGATCACGATATCGGCGGCTGGCACCTGCTCCATCTCGGCCCTGTCGACTCCGCAGACGAGGTAGTCAGTGTGCTCGGCGTCGGGATCGACCACCGATACCTTGGCGCCGAAGGCATTGCACAATTCGGCGACATACGTGCCTACCGGATCCAAGCCCACGACGACCACGCGCTTGTCGCGTAGCGTTCCGCCGACGTATAGCAGGTGGTCGGAGAACTGCCAGCGCACCGGCACGGCCACCGTGTAGCGCATGGCCATCGCCGTATGCCAGGTCGGCAGCCGTCGTAGTGCTGCCAGTGTCAGCATGATCGCCATCTCCGCCTTCGAGTGGGCGTGGCCGCGGGATCCTTCGACGAGGGGAATGCCGCGTGCGGCTAGCGCCTGCGCGATCGCCATGCTGCGGCCGTCGATGTCCGCGACGATCGCCAGCTCTGGCAACGCGGCGAGGTCGGCCTCCTCCAGTTCCGCGCCGAGCACAACCAGTGCCGTCACGGACGCGGTCCCTGAAAGTTGCCGAATGGTTCGGCCAGGCCGAAGCGTTTCCCACTTGATGGCGCACCCATGCCTGGTCAGTCCTTCGCGCAGGCGCTCGCCCAGAAAAGGCCAGCGGGCCCGCAGATTCCCGTCGTCGACCACCAGCACAACCGGGCTGTCCGGCGCCGCCGCCTGGTGCATGTGCCCGAACCGCTCGATGGCTTCTGGCCGTGCCGGCTGTCGCATCGGTGGTGTGCCGAGTGATCTCGGCACAGGAATACAAGTCATCGGATCCTCCCTGCGGTTGCCGCGCAGGACTCTCGGCAGGAGGCGCGCGTCGCACGTAGTCGTTCGGTGGGTTGTGCCGTGGCGGTATCTGATCGCCCTAGGGGCACGTCATCGCTTGACACCGACACCACCCCACAGTGAGATCTGCTTGTCCAGGCTCTGCGGGGGCTCGATTCCCCGGGGCCGCCAGCGATGGACCATCGCGACGCCGGGATCGATCAAATCCATCCCGCCAAAGAGGGACTCCACCTGCATGCGTGTACGCGCGGCCGTGGGGATACCGCTCTGGTCGTAGACGTGGATCACCCGGCCGATGCCATTGGGGTCGTCGGGGCCGTCGTCGAGGTCGGTAGTCACGTGCGTGACAGTGAGGGTTGAGCCCGAGGCCAGCGGATCCAACAATGTGCTGACAATCTCGGCGACATCGCCGCGAATGAAGTTCAGCAACCCGATGAGCGATACCGCTACCGGCTCCGTCAGATCGAGGGTGTCGCGGAGCTCCTTAGCGGCGAGGATCGCCGTTGGGTCTGTCGCCTCGGCCTGCACGTAGGCAGTGCGCCCCTCGTCCGTGCCGGTCAGAAGTGCGCGGGCATGCGCGAGGACGCAGGGGTCGTTGTCGACGTAGACCACCCGGGACTCCGGCGCCACGGATTGGGCGACCTGGTGGAGGTTCGGTTCCGTCGGGATACCGGTGCCGATGTCCAGGAACTGGCGAAGACCCTGCCGTGCGACAAAGTGTGTTGTCCGGTGCATGAATTCGCGATTGGCGCGGGCAGCCAACCGCACCGAGGGGAAGGCAGCCAATGATCGTTGGCCGACCTCGCGGTCGAGCTCGTAATTGTCCTTGCCACCGAGGAAGTAGTCGTAGATGCGCGCCGGGTGCGCCACATCAGTCATGGGATCGGTCAGGCCGTTGAACACGGCGGAATCTCCTTAGAATCGAAAGTGTCAACGGGATTACAAGGGGCTCAACGCGACTGGACATAGCCCGCGATCTGGCCGCGGGATGGAACCGAGACCATATAGGTTGGGCAACGCTTGAGCCGTTTTCCCCTGACGGGGGCGGTATCCGCTCATTACGCACCGCCGTTGTCCAGCTCGGAGCGCCCGCTGCGGAATTCGTCGATGCGGGCGCGCGCCCGGCAGATCGGCGAGCACTGGGCGTGTAGTCGATGCGCGCGTTCAGCCTGATCGAGTGTCAGTTTGCCGGGGTCGGAGAAGCAGTCGTGCAGCGTGGATGTCACGTGACTCAGCAGGGCGGGCGCCAGATAGTCACGCTGAAGGCCGCTCATGACTGGCCACCGAGCGGTCCGGCAGTGTCTGCGGACCTGGGTGTGGTCGACAGGTGCCCCAGTGGCGACGGCTCGTAACCCGTTCCGAAGTCCAGTGCGTAGTGCCGGACGACCATTGTGATCCAGGCAAGAAAGCGGTCGTAATCCGCAATGGAATCCGGGCGCAATGTCAGCAAGTCGTCGGGGTCATAGCCGATGTTTCTATCGCGAGTTTGTACTGTTGGCGATAGACCCCGGTGTGGCCCGAATGTCGGCAGGTCACGTTGAACCGGATTGCGGTCATGTCGTACTGCTCGCGCAGTCGTCCCATTTACGCGATGATGTTGTGCGGGTCGCGGACTCGAATGGTGTTGTCCGGGTTGGTGCTTACTCTCGCGCCGCAGAAGGAGCAGTTGCAGGGGCGGCCGCGGGTGCCGACCATGCTGGCTTCCCGGCGGCCGACTTCGAGGTATGGGTCCTGGCACAGGTAGGTGCGGTCGACGAACGGCAGTGCGTTGATGTTCGGTGCCAGATGACGGTGCATGCCCGGAATCCCGCCGGTGGCTGACGTTTTCAGGATCGAGTCCAGCCACATCACGCAAGGTAGCCGAGTGCGGTTGTGGTGGTCGGCCAGCAACTCGGTCACCCGGGTTTCGGCTTCTCCCGGGACCAGGACTGCACACCGGGGACCGGTGGGTCACCTCGGTTTCCATCAACATCCCTTACGGTCGTCTTCGTTTTGGAAGGCGCCCGCCGCCGGGGAATCACGATGCTGCGTGTAATGGGCCTTCGTCCCGGCGGCGCGCGCTGAAACCACCATCCCGCCATTGCTGTTCCGGTGGAACCGTCCTGTGTTGCAACAAGATGCACGGAAATGCCATAGCGTTGCCATTGCGCGTAACGACGAAGGGAGCGACGAATATGGTCCTGTCGAGGCCATGGACTGGGCGCGACGCCACCATGCTCCGCGAAGCGCTACGCCTTTCGATCCGCGATTTCGCGGAAGCATCCGGGGCTGGCGTGCGCACCGTTGCGCGCTGGTCGGAACCTGCTGGACTCGCCGCCCGGGTTCGTCCCTTTAACGCTGGTCTGCTCGACGAAGTACTACGCCGCGCCGGGGACGACGCCCGGCAACGATTCGAGCAGATGACGGCCGCAACCACGGTGGCGCCGATCAGTACCAATGCCCCGGTTCCATTGCCTCTGGAACAATGCCAGGTGGATCCAGATTTGAGGCAGTGGATTGAGATGAATCGACGCGAGTTGCTCCAGTTGTTTGGCGGCGCGACCTTCGGATTGCCCGCGGTCGCCGCGATCCTCGCCGGACTCGACGCCGACGAGCGCGTGCGAGTCGAGAAAGTGCTGATCAACCCGACCCGTGTCGACGCCACTGCGATCGACAACATCGAGACCGCGTTGCGGATCCTGCTCGCGCAGAACGACAGCTACGGCCCGCAGGTGGTGCTGTCGATGGTGACGGGCCAGACCGCGATCGCCGAAGCCCTGCTGCAGCAGTGTCCCACCGCGCTCGAACCCCGCCTGTACGGGCTGCACGGCAGCCTGTCGCAGCTGGCTGGCTGGATGCGATTCGACCTCAAGGACCACCCCGCGGCGGCACGCCATTGGGCGGACGCCCGCAAGTCCGCCCACCGTGCGCATGATGACGCGCTGGCCGCCCTTGTTCTGTGCAACCTCAGCTACCTCGAAGTGTGGAACGGTGACCCCCGCGTCGGGATCGACCATGCCGTGGCGGCACAGAACTGGGCGCGTCGCTGCGACGACTGGCGGCTCCGCGCCTACGCCGATGACATAGCCGCCTACGCCTACGCCGCCGATGGCCTGCACTCGGACACCTACGCCGCACTGGATGCCGCCGACGCTGTTATCGCCGCAGCGCCGGCCAATGACGACACCCCCCGCTCCCACGCCTACTTCCACGGCCCCGGCCTGGCGGCGTCCTTCCGCAGCGACTGCTTCCACCAGCTGGGCGACGGCCGCTCGGCGCTGGCGGCCGCCGAACACGCACTGTCCCTGATCAATCCGGCACATGTCCGGAACCGGGCAATCGCTCATCTGGATCTCGCCACCGCCTACGCCGACATAGGCGATATCGAGGCCTCCGCCGCCGCGATCCGCGACGGCGCCCGCCTGGGCGCTTCCTGCCGTTCCGACCGGCTTACCGATCGCGTGCGCGAGGCCAGGACCGACCTGGACAAGTGGAGCACCACCAGCCCGGTCCGAGCCCTCGACGAGGAACTGGATGCTTACGGCTGCGCCGCCCTCAAATCCTTGACGTAGATGTCGAATTCGTCGGCCGTAAAACCCATGTCGGGCACATGCTGGCGGCCGACGACCTCCCAGCCGCCGACTGCGGCATAGAACGCGTGCGAACCGGTGGACTGCGGCTGCACCGCCAGCGTGGCCCGCTCCTCGGGGCGGCCGTCCAGCAGTGTGTCCATCAGACGGCGGCCGACCCCGCGCCTCCGCCAATCCTCACGCACCGCCAGGTCGATCACCGCGAAGGTCCGGCCGAGACGTTCCCGCATCACCTCGGGGCCGACCGGGGTGGTGAACCCTTCCCACCAGTTGGTGCCGACCGTCAACGTGTCGCCGTAGACGAACCCGATCAGTTCGGTTCCGGCGAAGGCGAGCGCTGCGCCGAATGTCGGTCGGCCCGCGAGTCTTTGCAACATGGCGCGCTGCCGTTCCTTTTCGCCTTCCGGCCACACGAACGGCGGCGCGGAGAATGCCGCTTGGTAGAGGTGGCTGATTGCGTCCATATGCGTCAGGACGTCGTCGGCTGACACCACGGTGACGGTGACGGTCTGCTCGTCGCTCATACAGCCCGACGATAGAGCTGTCACCGCTCCCACGCATTGGCCCAGCCAGCCCGCCGCTCGCCAGCGGGCGATCCGGCGGTCCCGTCGCGCGATCCGGAGCGGACCGAAACTGCGGGCCAGGAGATTTCGGATACGCGACTGATTCCACCTCTGCGCGACGGCGAGACGTTGTGTGGTGTCCATGCGCTTCGAATGGTGCTGAAACGCCAGTGGTTGCCATACGCGTACCACAAGGCGGCGTGCGATTGGGTGCGCGTACGCCGACTTCTTGGATGGCGCGCTCAGCGGAGTAGTTCGGTTGGGGCGTACATGCTCTTGTCCGAGCTGGACAACGACGGAACGATCGTTCGACAATTCGATTACACAATCGTCTTCGACGGCGCTGTTGATCCTGAGAACGGGCGCTACTCTGCGAACTTGCCTATTCGGTGGATTCGGGTGTGCCATTGATTCGTGAGTGGTAGCTGCGGCTGTGGACGAATGTCGGTGGTTGGTCGTGAGTGCTGTTGTGGCGGAGTGAGTTCAGTGTGGTGGTGTGGGAATGTGTGCGATTTCCCAGCGGATTCCGTCGGGGTCGGTGATGAAGACCGCGTAGTAGCCCTCGGCGTAGTCAGGATAGTGGCGAGGGTCGTGCACCACGTTCCATCCGCCTTGAAGGACGGCGTTGTGCACGGCGTCGACGGTGGCGCGGTCCTCGACACGCATCGCGGCGTGCTGCCAGCCGGGGCGGCCGTGGGTGTGGCGGCTGTGGTCGTCGCCTTCGACGGCCCAGAGCAGGATCTCCGGTGCACCCTCGGGCCGATCCAGGTTCGCAGCGCATCGCCGGTGTAGCCCGATCGGTAGTCCAGCAAGTCCAGGACGGCGTCGTAGAAGGGGCCGGACTTCGCCAGGTCGGTGGCAGACAGAGCAAGGTGGTGCAGTGACGGCACAGGATTCCTTTCCGGTGTATTCATGGGGCGACCTGGGCTTCGAGGCCGAGGTCGTTGTGTTGGGTAGTGAAGTGCAGTGGCGCGGTGAGCGTGTGCATCCGTGTGGTCGCGGTTGCTGCATCGGCGGCGCCGATGCCGATCGAGAGTCCTGAGTCGGGTTCGTAGATCGTGTCGTCGACATCGGCGATGTTGAGGTGCCAGCCGATGATGTCATCTGCGCGACGCAGTGTGTCGGCGAATGGGCTGTAGCGGTCGATGCGGATATCGCGACGCAGGCTCGGGTGGACGTAGCAGCAGGCGATGCAGGTCGCGGGATAGGTACCTTTGGCGGAGTGGACCGCCGCGGGGTGCAGGGGCTGGCCGATGCTGGCGGCGGCGTGCAGCAGCCGTGGGTCCACTCCGGTGCGGGCCAGCGCGGCGTGGGCGACCAGGCCTGCGCCGGGTCGTACGCCGACGTCGAGAACGTGCCAGCGCTGCTGGTGCAATCGCAGTTCGATGTGCAGGGTTGCGTCGTCGACGTCGAGAGTGGCCACGACGGCGGCGAGTATGGGCGTCAGAGCGGCGAGGTGGTTGGTGATGCGGGGATCGGTGGGCGGGCTGATCATCAGGTTGTCGATGTAGGGGGGTTCGGCTGTGGCGCTGCGTTTTTCGTGGATAGTCAGCGCGCTGATGCGGCTGTCGCACACGGGCACGTCGACGCTGATCTCCACCGGCCGCTGGTCGTCGCCGAGGTATTGCGCGGCGATGATGGTGGTGGTGCTGTCGATGTGGCCCAGGCGCAAGATCTGGCTGTAGAGGGCCAGGTTGTCGTCGATGTCGAGATCGGGCCGGTAGCGGTAGACCCCGCGTGAGCCCGCGCCGGTGGCTGGTTTGAGGATGGGGGCGGGACCGAACTGGTCGACGGCGACCCGGAGGAAGGAGGGTGAGAGTGTCCCGGATTTGAACGCGGCAACTGGGACACCGTGCTGTGCCAGCCGGGCATAGAAGTGGGGTTTGTCGGTGACCAAAGCGCGCGCGCCGGCGAGCGGCGAGCCGGGATTCAACGCGGCCAGGGCGATGTTCCACCAGTCGTCGAATCCGACGGCACCGAGCAACGGCATGCCGTGGTGGGTCGCGAGGTCCGCGAGCGTGGTGTCGGTCAGGGCGGGTCGGCCGGTGTCGAGGACGGCGAGCTGGTCGGTGGGAATCCGCGTCCAATGCAGGCCGTTGCGGCGCGCGGTGTCGAGGGTCAGCGCCCGCGGGTCGAGAGCTCCGTAGAGGGCATAGACGGCGCCGGAGCTGTGGGGTCGTGGGGCGGTCATGTCGTGGGCTGTGGCGCTCATGCGATGCTCCCGGAATCTGTCGGTGCCGGATCTAGGCTGTGGGGATGGACGCTGGGCGGGAAGAACGGATTTCGTCGCTGGTAACTGCGGTACAGCGGGGCTTGGATGCCCACGCCGACCCGGACTACGTCGCCGGCACCGTCGCGGCACGTCATCCGGGCAAACCTGTTCTGGGCGTGCGGATTCCGCTGCTGCGCGGTGCAGTCGAGGCCGCGTTGAAGGCCGATCGGGTGACCGGCGCGGACCGAGATGTGGTGCTGTGGGCGGCAGATGCGTTGTGGCACGGACGGACTCACGAGGAGGAATTGGCCGCGGCGAAGATGGTGCGGTCGACCCGGCTCACGCTCCCAGCGGGGATGATTCTGCGGTGGGCGCCCCTGCTGGACAACTGGTTGTCGGTCGACGAACTGGGCGCAGTGGTGGGAATCGGTATGGCTGTCGATCCCGGGATGCTCGATGAGTTGGTTGTGCTGGCGGTTTCGGAGTCGCCGTGGCAGCGCCGGCTGTATGTCGTGTCGCTGATCACTCCGGTCAAGGAGGGCATGTCCCCGGCGGACATACCGGGTTTGGCGCCGTTGCTGGCCGAGAGTCTGCCACCGGTACGCAAGGCCGCGGTGTGGTTGATCAAGGAGGCGCTCAAGGCTCGGGGTAGTGAGGCCGCGAGGGAATTCCGCACCGCGGTGCCCGGCGCGGAACCCAAGCCCCTGGTGCGCCTCCTCGATGCCGCCCTGACCTGATGTAGATGGCATCCGGTCTGATGCCCCTATGGATGTCAAGCGGCTGTGAGTAGTGCCGTGGCCGCTGGTCCGGGTTGAGATTCGGTGATGATTCGGTAGAGCTCACGCGCGATGTAGCGTTTGAGGCATCGGATAGCTTCGCGCCTGCTCTTGCCATCCGCCTCGCGGCGGGCGATGTAGCTCTTTGTGGCTGTGTCCCAGCGCAATCGGGCAATGACGACGGTGTAAAGGGCGGAGTTGGCTTGGCGGTCACCGCCGCGGTTGAGCCGCCGACGGATGGTCTTGCCGGAGGAGGCTTCGATCGGGCTGACACCGCAGAGGGCCGCGAACGATGCTTCGCTGCGGAGACGGTCAGGATTGTCGCCGGCAGCGATGAGCAACGCGGCCGCGGTATCGGGACCGACGCCGTAGCAGTCGAGCAGCGCTGGATGCGATGTGGCGATGGCGGCGGCGATGTGGGTTTTGAGGTCGTCGATCTCGCCTGTCAGGGCGAGGATCCGCCGTGCGAGCGAGCGCAGCGTGTAAGCCGCGGCGCCGACGCTGGTCGTGGGTGCGCTGCAATCCAGGTCGGCGCAGCGACGGACCAGCCGCGCGTTGCTCAATCCGGTCAGTGCTTCGCGCAGGGCCGGGTTCGCGCGCACGATGACCGCTTTGAGCTGGTTGATCGCCTGCGAGCGAGACTTTATGGCGGAATCCTTTGCCATCTCGAGCATGCGGAGTACTTCTGCTGGCCCATCACCGGTCTTGGCAACGGCGGTCGCCCGCCCGGCCAGCACAGCTCGGGCGGCTGTTTCGGCATCGATGACGTCGGTTTTGCCGCGACGCCGCCGATTCGCCTTATCGGGCCGGTTGACTTCGAGGACTACGACGCCTGCGGCGCGCAGGACGCGGGTCACGGCGATGCCGTAGGAGCTGGTTCCTTCGACGCCAGCGCGCTTCAGTTTTCCGAAACCGCTGGCCCAATCCAGCAACTGCTGGTACCCGGTTGCGGTAGTGGCGAAGATTCTGTGTCCCAGCGAATTTCCCTGAACGCTGATGACGAACGCGACGTGGAAGTCCTTGTGGGTATCAATACCTAGGATCACGGTCTCGTCATTGGTGTCTGGTTGGCTGGGGCGGTCGTCACGAGGAATGCTGGACACGGGTCGGCTGTCTCCTGATCGGCTTTCGGGGACCGAGCTGGCCGACGCCGGGCCGGGTGGGGCGGTCAGGACTGTGACGGTGCCTTGTTTGCGGCAAGGCCCCTATCGGGACACGCCCTGCCGGTCCGGCGGCAGCAAGCACCGCCCCAGGTGATGGTCGACAGATCAAACTCAAGGCACTCGCGGCCAGTCATAGCGCGGGTCATCCCGTTACCTGGGGCGGCACCCATTCATCATCACAGTCATAGCGCCTGGATTCGTGTGGCGGCCTGGTCGATCACGTTGCTGGGCTGGGCGATGCACAATCTGACCGCGCTGGTCTGCCCGTGGAACACCGGACCAGGGATTCCCACGACGCCTGCCTGCTGGAGCCGTTGCCAGGCGTCGCTGCCGTCGTGGGTGTGCACGTACAGGTGGGTGCCGTCGAGGGCGGGATCGGCGCGCAGACTCTGGCTCGAGCCGATTGCTTCCATGATCCGCTTGCGCCGTGCCGCCAGCCGCGCGGTCCGCCGGGCTAGCTCCTCAGCAGTTTCCGGATTGCGCAGCACACGTAGTGCTGCGTGCTGGCCGGGTTGGCTCGTCGACATGGACAGGTGGGTTTTCGCGCGGGACGCGGCGGCGATCAAGTCCAGATCGGTGGCGATGAGGCAGCCGACGCGAGCACCGGGCAGCCGCAACAGCTTCGACAGGGAATACACCACGATGTCGGCGGGGCCGAGTTCGGTGGTGAAGGCCGTGAGCAGGTCGCTAGCCGGTGAGGTGTGCGACAGATCCCAGATCACCCATCCGTCCCCGCCCCCGGCGCCGCAAGGGGCTGTGACCAACCCGGTCGGATTATGTGGCGTGCACACGACCAGCGGGGTACGACCGCGGACCGGGACCGGCCCGGGCACCGGATACGAGACCACCGACAGTCCCAGCAGCCCGGCCAGTTGCTCGAACCCAGGGAACGCGGGTCGCGGAATGTGCACGGGCGCACCGGGATCAGCGATGCACAGCAGGGCCAGAGACAGTGCTTCGCTGCCTCCGGCGGTGATCAGTACCTGATCTGCGCCGACACCGAACAGCTCGGCGAGCCGGGCCCGCAGCGCGGCGTCCCCGGCGACGTCGCCGTAGTCGGCGAGATCGTGATGGATTTGCAAAGGGGTGGGGGCGAGTGCGGGCATGTTGTCCCCGCGCAAGTCCAGTTGCCCTGCGAGGACCGGAAAGTCGTTGTAGCCGTAAGCGATGACGCCTCGAGCGCGGCAGCTGAGCGTGTTCATGCTACGGCCATCGTGTCGTGCCAGTGCGTGTGCAGGTCCGCCGTGCGCAGCGTCGGCAAACCGCGGGTATGGGTGAGTAGCCATAGTGCGGCCTGGTCGGGGCGTAGGTGCTCGTGGGCGGCGAAGGTGCGCAGTGCCTGTTCCTCGACCGGGGTCAGGTTCAGGGCGGCGCAGACTGCGGGTACCAGAGACGGCGCCAGTTGGCCAGTGGTGGCCGCGAGGGCGGCGCGGCATTTCAGCAGCAGCTCGGCTGCGGCGGGATCGGCGGCGGGCAGGCGGTGGGCCAGCAGCAGTGGTTCCGCGGCGAGGTTGCCTCCGCCGCGGCCGAGCCCAAGCAGTGAGCAATCGATCCAGGTGGCGCCTGCTTCGACCGCGGCGAGCGCGTTGGCGTAGGCCAGATTCAGGAAATCGTGTGCGTGGAAACCGATTTCGAAATGGGGGCCGACCGCGTCACGCACGCTGGTGACCAGCTCGGTGACTTGGCCGGGACGCAGTGAGCTGCAGGTGTCGGCCAGATATAGCAGATCCGGTCCGGCGGTATCGGTGATCCGGGCGGCGTGTTGGGCGATCTCGCGTGTGCTGTAGCGGGAAGCCATCGCGATGTTGATCGCGACGGTCAGGTCCAGCTGGTGCGCCTGGGTGGCGACGGCGGCGATGTCCGCGGTCCAGGAGGGATGATAGACGAGCCGGACCATGTCAAGCCCGGCCATGGCGTAGGGCTCAAGGTCCAGCGGGTCGGCCAGAGCGGTGGGGTGCACCATTGCGGCGAGTCCGTGCTCGTCGTGTGCGGCGGCCGCGACCTGCGCTGGGGTGACATAGGCGCCGACACCGGCGCGGGCCACGCTGTGGTCGAGCGGAACGCCACCGAGATAGCCGAGTTCGACGATCTCGACTCCGGCGGCGTGGCTGGTGGCCGGGACCAGGGTGAAATGGTCGGCAGGCCAGTGGAAGTCGACCTCGAACCCGCCATCGCGCAATGTCACATCCAGCAGTCTTGCCCATCGACCGGCCGGAGCAGTGGGGGCCGGCTGGAAGTGGTCGATCATCCACGCCTCCGTAGTGTCTCGATGACTCCTGCCGCGGCCGCGGCAGCGTCCAGACCGTCACGGGCCGTGCACACCCGCACCCGGCCCGGCGCGCCGAACCCGGACCCGTCGCTCACCTGAGCGGGTACCGCTCCCGGCGTGGTGGGCAGCAGCGCCGCCGGATTGGTTGCGGCGCACCACAGGTAGAGCGCGCCGTGGGAAATGACCTTGACACCGGCGCCGGTCAGCACGGCCGCGGTCTCGGTCCGCGTGGCCGCAACGTTTCGGCGCACCTCGGCGAACCATGACCGCGCCACTGCGCTGGTCAGTAGTTCAGCGGCGACGCGCTGAGACAGCACGCCAGTGTGCGAGGCGTACGCGCCGCGGTAGGCCGCCAGCGCCTCCACCACTGTGCGGTCGGCGACCAGGAATCCCACTCGCAGCCCGGCCACGGTCAGTGACTTCGATACCGAGTCCACGATCAGGTGCCGGTGCGGATCCCAGGCCGGCGCCGCGGCCGCCGACACCCCGGTCGGATCTCCAAAGACGCGATACACCTCGTCGGAAATCACGGCCACGCCCGAACGCACTGCGGCGGCGATGATTTCGTCCATCACCGCCTGATCCATCCCGATCCCGGTCGGGTTGTGGGGGTAATTCAGCACCAGCACGCCCGGCTGGGTACCGACCAGCGCCCGGGTCACGATGCCAGGATCGCGGGATGCCGCGATCGGGTCGTAGCCGATCACCGGCGCCCCGGCGGCTTCGGCCCACAGCGTGTAAGGCTGCCATCCTGGTGACGGTGCCAGGATGGGGCCCCGGTGGTGGTACAGCAGGTAGCGCACCGCGAGACCGGCGGCTTCCTTGCCGCCGCAGGTGATCAGCACCGCCGCGTCGCGGCCACCGGCCTCGCACAGGTCGGCCAGGTAAGCGGCCCGCAACGGTGCGTACCCGCGTGGGTCGCCGTACCACTGCCGGTCGGCCTGACCGGCGATCCGACCGATGGCCTCACACAGGTTGGACGGCAACGGGTATCGCGCCTCCCCGACCCCGAGATCGAGCCCGGCGGAAGGCCCGGGCGGCCGCGCGTATCCGATGTCGGGGCTGTTCAAGGTTTCCAGCAGTCGAGCAAAGAACGGGTCCCCGACCACGGTGTCCGCGACTCTCACCGGCGGGATCCGACAAGTGGGAGCCGACGGCGGCTCGAGGCACCGGGCAGCGCGGTGGCCGCGCCCATCGCCGCGACCCGGGCCGCCCCTGCCTGCCATTCGCGTTCGTCGATCACACCAACTTCGGTCGACAGGCGGCGCACCAGGCGCTGATAGACGCGTGCCTGCATGTCGGAGAAGAAGTGCGCCATCAGCTCGGAGTAGACCGACTCGCCCGAGGTGGTCAGCCGCAAGGTGTCGCCGTCGATTTCGGCGTGCCCGGCGGTCATGATGGATTCGATCCGTTCCCGGTAGACGTTTTCGAGTCCGAGGATCGGTAGGTCGCGCATGTCGAAGGTGAGGCGTTTGGGGAAGAACACCAGGCCCTTCTCGTAGGCGTGGCCGGGGGAGGACATGGTCACCGGCAGCACTCCAGTGCCCGCGGTTTTCACATACCGGCGTTCGTCGGCTTCGTTCATCCACGCCAGGCCCTTGATGAAACTGTAGGCACCGGACCCGACGCCCACGGCTTCGTCGCGGTAGCCGCCGTAGAGGGTGGAGAACATATAGCGGGTTGCGGGCGCGTTGGCTGGCCCGTAGCAGTACATGTTCTGCACACCCATCGACTCACCCAGCGCGGCGCGCGCGACATGGAACATCCGCGAGCGCTCGTCCAGCGCCGCGGGTGCCGGTAGCTGCCCGGAGCGGATGCGCTCCTGCCAGCCCGGCATGGTCATGACGTAGTCGACCGGGTAGATCGACACCGACGCGATCCCGGAGTCGGCCGCGGTTCGGGCATCGAGATATGCGTGGTCGCGGTCCTGGCCCGGGAATCCGGCCATCATGTCCAGGTTAGTGTTCGTGAAATACGTTCCGGCCCAGCGGATCGCGTCGTAGACCTGGTCCAGTGACGCGGTCAGGTTGACCATCTCCCGGATCTTCGGGTCGAACGACTGTACACCGAAAGACACCCGCGTCACGCCCAGCTCGCGCAGGGCAGCGAACTTATCGTGGTCGACGCTTTTGGCCTCGAATTCGAAGGAGATCTCCGCATCGTCGGTGATCTCGAAGTTGGCGCGGATCTCGGCCATCAGCGCGGCGATCTGTTCGACCGACAACACCGAGGGGGTACCGCCGCCCATGTAGATGCTGTCGATCTTCCAGTCGCGTATCCGCGGTGTCCCGCCCAGGACGCGCAGCTCGGTGTGCAGAGCCGCCAGGTAGGCGGTGATGCGTTCCGGTGTGCCGACGGACTTGGTGAACGGACAGAAACTGCAGATGCTGTCACAGAACGGGATGTGCACATACAGCGCCCGGTGGCCGGACGTGTGATCGCTGGGAATCGGTGTATCGGTAGCGGACAGATACGACGACACGACGCCTCGGTGGTCCGCGGCGGTGCTCAGGTCGAAAAAGGGATAGGAAAAGCTCTCGAACGGCAGCATCGAAACCTCATGTCGGTGAAGCGATTGCAGGAACAGATCGGAGGCCGAGGCTGCCGGCACCCGCAGCAGGAGAGGCGGGCGCCGACAGCTCTGGCAAGGGTGCGCCGGACCTCGACGTCCGGCTTGCTGGTTTACGCGCCGCCCGCGACCCACTCGGTCATATCGGTCACCTCCCTTCTGCTGTCGACGTGCCGGGCGACCAGTGGCCCTTTCGCGAGCACCGGTGCCGGCGACAGTGGCGACTCGAACTGCGTTGTCGCCCAGACAGGTCCGGAGACGCCGTATCGTCTCGCCGGACCCTGAACAGTCTGTGCCGGACATTAGGATCGACGAAGCCTTTCGATGCGCACAGAAATTTGTGCGCATGGATGAGCGAATCCCAAAGGGGGACCTGCAATGTCACAGCGAATGCGGGAGCTGACCATCGAGACGCCGAATCAGGTATTCGGCGCCGAACTTCGGCATTGGCGGACCCTGCGTGGCCTCTCTCAAACCCAACTGGGCGCTCTCACCCGTGATTCGGGGTCGCTGATCGGGATGATCGAGAAGGCCGATCGGGTCGCGAGCCGCGGTCTCGCGCAGCGAGCGGACCGAGCCCTCAACACCGGCGGGGCACTGGAATCGATGTGACTGCGCCTCGAACGCGCCGCCGCCGAAACCCGGACCGACACCACCGAAGATTCCCGCCAAGTTTTCCCGCACAATCCGTGGGCCACCCTGGCTGTGCCCGACCTGTTGCGCGAATGGCACGCCGACACCACGGGATTCACCATCGGACTGACCAGCATTGGTCACCGACGTGTCGGCCGCGTCGACATCGACATCATGTGGTCGATGGGCGATGCACTGGCCACCGCTGACCATCACCTCGGCGGCGGCTATGCGCGAGCGAGTCTCACTGCATTCCTCACCGGCACCGTGGCCTCCGCGCTGCGCGGGGTATACGACACCGCGACGGCGAGCGAGTTGCACACCGTCAGCGCCCGCCTGGCGAACCTAGCCGGATTCATGCACTTCGACACCGCCCGTCACCGGGCCGCGATTGGATGGTTCCACACCGCACTGGCATTGGCGAAAGCAGGCGGTAACGGCGCACTCGGCGCGCACATCCTCAGCGATATGGCCATGCAGGCCCACCACCAGCGCCGCCCGGCGGACGCGGTCGCCCTGGCCGAAGCGGCCGTCACCACGGCCCGGCACTCCGGATCGCCGGTCACATTCGCCCGAAGCAGCGCGCTGCTGGCCCGCGCGCACGCCCTCGCCGGGGACCGCGCCGCGGCCGCGCGCGCCCTGACCGACGCGGGCCGTCATCTGGATCGGGTCATTGTGGACGATGAACCGGCCTGGGTCCGGTTCTTCAACGCCGAACAACTCGCCGCCGAAATCATGTATGTCGCCGCTGACAGCGCACAGGACACACTCGTCCAGCGGCACGCGCCGCTGGTGCTGGGATCCACCGGCGCGATGGAGCGCCGCCATGTCCTGGCCTCTGCCGCGCTGGCCAGCGCCCAGCTCGCTGGCCGCGCCGGCGATATCGACCACGCAGCACAGACCCTTTCCGATGCACTACCCACGGCCAGCACCGTGGTCAGCAGCCGCGGACTCGACGCGATCAACGCCGTGCGCAGGCAACTGGCGCGTTACCCGGATCGGCCGTCCGTGCTCGCTCTGGAAAACCTGTACGCGCGGACTATGGTGCCGGTGAAATGATGAACCCCACCACCGGCTTGCGCGCCATCCTGCGCGCCGCCTGTCGCGAAGTCGGCTTCAGCGACGAGGCGGCCCACCTCATTCACCACTCGAGCAACGCCGTCTTCGTCCTACCTCACCATCAAGCCGTCGCACGCGTGTCCACAGCGGCAGCCGACCTGCGCAGAGCCCGATCCGTGACATCGCTGACCGCATGGCTGGCTGCACGCGGCTTCGGAGCCACCGCTCCACTCGCAGGCGCGCGTCCGCTCGCCGTGCACGGGCACGACGTCAGCTTCTGGCGCTACTACCCACAATCGGACGCGTTGCCTCCGACCTCGCGCGACCTCGGATCACTACTGCGGGAGCTGCATTCGACCCCGCCGCCCGCACACATCGACCTCCCGAACTGGGTTCCTCTGCAATCCCTGCGCACCGCCCTGCACGACCCTCGCACCGACACCGGACACATCACCGACCTCGAACGCTCGACTCTGCTGAACATGATCGAGACCGTGGCTGGCGAACTCGCCGACATGAGTTGGCCATTGGGCCACGGTCTCATCCACGGTGACGCCTGGGCGGGAAACCTACTGTGGGACAGAACGAACGACGACGCGGCACGACCGCGCGCCATTCTCGGCGACTGGGACTGGGTGAGCATCGGCCCATTCGAGGTCGACCTCATTCCGACCTGGCACGCTGCGATCCGTTACGGACGGGACCAGCACTGGGTAACGGAGTTCATCGCCACCTACGGCTACGACCTTTCCGAATTCGCCACCGGCTACGAGACCCTGCGCCGGATGAGAGACCTCGTGCAGGTCACCGGCCCACTCCGCAGGGCCGGTGACTCGCCAGCCAACGCAGCACGGCTACGCCAACGCGTCCACGCAATCCTCACCGGCGACACGACATCATCCTGGAGCCAGTACAGCTGACTCGCCCCCAGTCACCGCCACGGTGACCGTGCAGTGGACGTGCCGACCGTCAAAAGCGCACGCGCGCAAGCGCTCGCGCTGACCGCTCGGATACTGGTTGCGATGGCAGGGCAACCCAACCCAATATGGCTAACAGACATCTCCTGTGCCCTGCTCGGCAACTCGATCGAAACCTCTAGCGACGCAGGGTACTTGACCCCGCAACCTCTCCGGCCACCGCGCTGCCGGGCGTTCATCTGTCGCTCCTCGCGCCAAGCGCAGACGAGCGGCGATAGGTGTACCTCGATCCGGCGGCAAGAAGCACTGAAGCAGTAAGTACTGAATTGATGAAATACGCATCGTCGCAACGGCACCCAAAACTGCAACGCACCTGTCGGCTGCATATAAGGGTATAAGGCTTTAAGGGGATCGGGATATAAGGGTGTGGCGGGTATTCAGGTGGATCAGTAGGGCAGTAATTCAGTAATTAAGGACGATGAGGGGGATCGGCGTTAAGTAATCATGCTGTCATGTTGGCATGACAGCATGATTACTGCTGGTCAGTCCATGCGGCTCAAGGTGGGGAGCTCGAGATATGTGAAATCTCGAAAGGCGCAGCGGATGGCTCCGAAGCGATCTTGTAGCGGGAATTGGACAATTGGGTGAGTGGCGGTTCTAAAATCGATGGGCTGGTAGTATTAATCATTGTCATGCCGAAAAAGTCTGCCCGGAGAAAGGTGCGCAGGCACCATTCGAGAAGGTTGCGGCAACCTAGGTTGCGGCCTTTGCGACCGAGGAATGAAGAAGACCAGCCCGCAGTCGTGTCGCAGCCGGCGCCTGGTGCGGCAGGCGAGTCCGTCGAGGACGTGGGTGAACAGGTGTGGAGCGATCGAGAGTTGCTGCCGCGGCCTGGATTCGGTGCGCGGGACGCGCTCGTCGAGGCACTGCTGCGTGGGTGGGAGCCGCCGTTGCAGTACGACGTCGAGGGCGCGGCCTACAAGCTCGGTCTGGCGCCGTGGCAATTCGAGGTCGCGGTCCGGATAGAACTGCTCCCAGATCACAGCGGGACCGGCTACTGGTCAGAGCGTGTCCTGGACTCAGTCGCGCGACGCGTCGACGAGATCCGCGAGCGTGTCGGGAGCGAGTACCCTGTCGGGACGAAGAGGGCGGCGGAGCGGATCGAGAGGAACGTCGGAAAGCCCTTCTCCGTGGCGGACTTTCGGGCACTGATCCACCAAGGCGTCTTTACGCCGGTCAGCGAATACAAAGGCTGGCCCGTGTACTCCGTGGTCGACATCGATCACTACTGCGCGACCAATGCGGAGCGGATCCGCCGCGACATCGCCGATCGGGAGCACAGTTCTTCGCAGCTGTCTCCCCGGACTGCAACCGCGGCCCGGACCGAAGCTACACGCTGGGTGCGGGACCGAGAAACCGCCGCGTGGCGCGAGCAGCCAAGTCCGCCAGCCCGCGTACAGATAGAGCGCAATGTGCCACCGAAGGCTGTGATGCCCACATCCTGGGAAGTGTTGCAAGCGAAGTTGGTCGAGCGATTGGCCGCATCGCGTTCGCCGTCCTTGACGCGCCCCGACGCGGCAGCACTTGCAGCACAGCTGCGAGCGGTCTGCGTGCAGCCCGCAGACCTCGATCATCGTGAGCGGCTCCAGGGCGCTCGCCCATGGGACCATGAGAAGATCGTGCCCGGTAGCCCCGAGCACATCGCGATTCTGTGTGCATGGCTGGAAGCGGCTGTGGCGCAGCGGTTCGCAGCCAACCTGCGCGGCGCGGATGTGCAAGCGCTGCTCGACTTCATTACCCGAGCCGACTGCCGGGCCGAGCCCGGAACGCCTCTGGGGAACACGATGGAGGACACAGGAATTCGATAACTGCCCGGGCTGGGTCAACCGTGGGCGCTGCGGCCGCGGAGCGTGTGGCGAGACACCGGCAACGGCCATCATCGATGATGGTGCGATGACTGAATTCCCGTCTCCCTCGGTTTCGAAGGCTCCGCGTCGTGTGTGCCTCGACGCGGAACGTGCCGGGCTGATGGTCATCGACGTGCAGAATGGATTCGTCAACTCGTCATCGGCGCTCGTGGTGCCGCCGATTGTCGATCTCGTAGAGCGCTGGACCACGAACAATCGTCCTGTGCTGATGAGCCGATACCGGAACTATTCGGGAAGCCCGTACGAGCGGTTGCTCGGCTGGCGTGAGCTGCACCGTGCGCCGGACATCGACATCATCGATGCACTCGTCGGCTTCCTCGACCATCCGATGACCACGGTGATCGACAAGACCGGATACACCGCGCTCACCGTTGAGGCTGTCGAGCATTGGCATGGAGCCGGCGTCACCGATCTCATACTGTGCGGAATTGCTACCGATGGTTGCGTTTTCAAGACCGCGTTAGACGTCTTCGAAGCAGGATTCACTCCCTGGGTGGTGGTCGATGCTGTCGCGTCCAACACCACGCGCCATCGCGCGCAAGAGATCCACGAATCTGCGCTGCTGTTGCTCGCCCGCCTGATCGGCGCCGACCAGTTGATCCTGGCCGCCGACATCATTTCCGCGCTCATCCGGTAGAGCGACGGGAATGCGAACATATGACCGCACCGGAGGACCACGGCGGCGTACCACTGGAACCGAGAAGGCTCGTTTGGCTCGCCGCCTTCACGTGCTGGGGCGCCTCGTGGAGGCGAGCCTTGCGTTCCAGAAGCGTGTTCGGGCGTTACTGCTTGTTGTAGACCCACTTTCGGCCGGTCTGCTTGTACTGTTCGATGGGGATGGGTTCGATCCCGGATCGCATCCGAGCCCGGTACAGCGACCCGTCGAGATGGTCGATCTCGTGGCCGACGAGCCTGGCCAGGCCGTGGGCGTAGTTGGTGGTGACGAGTTCGCCAGTGAGCGTGGTGGTTTCGACGGTGATGTGCAGCGGCCGGGGCACCAGGCCGCGCACGTCGAAGAAGCTAAGGCAGCCCTCGTATTGCTCGTCGGTCTCGGTGGACTGGTCGATGATGCGGGGGTTGAGCAACACGATCGCCGGGGCGTCGGGGTCGGCTGGGCGCACGACGGCCGCGCGGCGATCGATCCCGATCTGTGGTGCGGCAAGGCCCATGCCCTTCGCGAATGAATGTACGCGGGCGACTCGGTCCATGACGGCGAACATCTCGTCGACGACTGTGGTCGCGGTGTCGGATTCGGCAGGCAGGGTGAATGCTCGGGTGGGCTCGGCGAGGATGGTCGCGCCGGCCTGCACGATGCCCAGTTCCGTCATCGTCGCCGATGGTTTAGTCTCCATCATAGTCGAACTCCATTCCTGCTCAATGGTTTTCCGTTTGTGAGCGGAACCGCCATTCGATGCGGTATCGGGTGTGTTGCGGCGGGCTGACGGTGTTCCAGGTGAATACCGCGGTTCCGTCGCGGTCGTGGCGTGCGGGAGGCGTGGCAATTGGGCGGGCGTCGGCGGTCGGGGAGGTTTCGATGCCCCACACCAAGGGGTCCAGGGCGGCCGGGAACGCCATTTGCACCTCAAGGCGGGCAGTGGGCAGCCGGATCGCGCGCTGGAACCAGCGGCCCCATTTGTCGTGTCCGACCCGATACGCATACTCGATCCATACACTTTCGCCCGGGTACAGGGGGAATCGGCCGCTGCTGTTCTCGAACAGTAGCCACACCTCCTTGAAGGCGTCGTGGTCGTGTTTGACCTCCCACCGCATCGGCTCGCCGCGGCAGGTCGCGGTCAAGGCGAGTTCGTCCCAGGTCAGGGGGTGTTGTCGGTAGTGGGCGCGGGAGGTGTCCGGTTCGCCGGGGTAGCGGTCGACGCTGATGCGGATCAGGTAGCGGGTGACGGGCTCGGTGCCGGTGTTGCGTAGTAGCCGGCGCATCGACAGGCTGTAGCTTGCGCCGTCGTAGTTCAGGTGGGCGGCGTCGTGCTCACACACCAGTGCGGCGGTAGCCAGCGCCGGATCCAGTTGCGGGGGCATCGGGGCGACGGCAGGACCGTGGCCCCGGGAGCGGGCTGTCTCGTAATCACGCCAGCGCCGCCAGAGCGCATCTCCGGAATTCAATGCGGCGTCGGCCTTGCGGGCGAAGTCCTCGGTCGGCTTGTGACGGCCGGCTTCGACATGGCTGACGTAGGACGGGTCGAAACCCATCTTCACTGCCAGTGCCTTCTTGCCCAGGCCCGCGATGTCGCGCCAGTAGGCAACTTCGGCGGCGAATGCCTCGGCGGCCTGGTCACCGGCATCGTGCGGTCGTGTTTTCAAAGTCTCGTCCCCCGGCGGCGTGCGTGAATGGAGTGAATCGTGAATGAGCTCAGTTCATTATTCCCTCACGTTGGCCACCAGCGTTTTCCTTAGATCCCCAGGCCGGCGCGGACACCCTGCCGCAGGCCCCTGCTCGTGGAGGACATCATGCGGTTGCTGTATCTGCTCAACATCTCCAATCCTGACCGGCTGGCCGCCGATTCGGGTTTCACGGTCGCCGAACTTCTGTTGCCCGCGTTGGCCGATCTCGGTGCCCAGATCACCATGGTTGCTCCGGTCAGGGTCACCGACGAACGGGTCTTCTTCGAGCGCACAGAGTTTCCGGGCACGAAGTACCGGGTCCGGTTCGGCGTCGACGCTGTGGCGCTGGCGCAGATCGTGGGTCGCGCTCGCCCGGATGTGGTGGTGGTCAATCAGATCGAGAACGCCCCCGCGGTCCGGGCCGCCCTGCTCGAGACCGGCATCGATGCGGTGGTGGCCGGGTACGCCCACTACTTGCCGTTTTCGGTCACCGACGTCGGTGAGGTGAAGCTGGATCCGTCCCTCGATGATGCTGGGCTCGGTTCAGCGGTTCTGCTGGCGTTTTCCGCTGGCCTGGCTGCTTGTGATCGGGTGTTGGTGCACTCGGCCGCCGCGTCGGCCTGGACGCTCGCCGTTGCCGAGCGCCACGGCATCGACCTGAGCAACCGGCTCGCGGTGGTGCCGCCACCCCGGGACGAGCGCCTCGTACGCGATCCGGCTGAGGACGGCGCTGCCTGGGCTGCAACGCTGATCGGCGTCTACAACCACCGCTTGTATCGGCATTACGGCACCGCGAAGTTCACTGAGCTGGCCACCCGTCTCACTGCAGGGTCGCAAGCGCAACTGCTGGTGACCGATCTGTTCGGGCGGCGCAGTCCCGCGCGGGTGCGGCTGGATCCCAGCCCCGAAGTCCACCGCGCCCAGCTCGCCGCCCTGCCCGGCGTCACGGTCGTCTCCGACAACGGTGACCGTCTCCGGTATCGGGAACTGCTGGCAGGCGCGCATTTCGGGGTCGCGCCACTGCGGGCGGGCTGCCCGTGGTCTATGAGCGTGATCGACTGCCAGGCAATGGGCCTGCCGGTGATCGCGCCGCGGATGGGGTGGTTCGCCGAGCACATCGACGAGGAGCTGTTGTTCGACACACTCGATGCCGGAGTCGGCATTGTGCAGCGGCTGGCCGGTGATGAGGAGTTCTATCGGTTGCACGCAAAACGCGCCCACGCCGCCACCGCTGACCTGACCCCGGCCGTCGTGGCGCGGGCCTACTGGGAGGCGGTTTCGCGATGACCGGTTTCGACGTGATCCAGCTGTCCTACGACGAACCCCTCGCCGATGTGTTGCACTCCCGGCTGACGCGGGTGTTCGGCGGCACGGTGAAACGCCTGCACGGGGTGCGGCCGATGCGCCGCGCCTACCGGCTCACCGCCGAGCTGGCTGACACCGATCAATTCTTACTCGCCGACGGCGACTTCGCCATCGACCAGGAATTCCCCGCTGCCGCAGTGCAACCCCTCGCCGAGGGGACGTCGATGCGGGTGTGGCGGGCGAGGAACCCTCTCAACGGCCTGACATACGGCTACGGCGGACTGAAGCTGATCCGCGCCGAAGCGCTGCGGCAGCTCGGCGACGCGGTGGATGTGCTGGCCGCCCTACCCGGCCGAGTCGAATTCGTCGAGGCCACGGCAGGGAATACGCGATTCAATCAGAGCCCGTATCACGCCTGGCGAGCCGGGTTTCGCGAATGCGCGATCCTGGCACGCGGCAGCGAATACGGCATGGACGACGTGACGGCGCGGCAGCGGATCGGTGCATGGCGGGCGAGTCGGACCGGCGAGTTCGCCTCTTACGCCGCGCTCGGTGCCCGTGATGGTGTCGCGTTCGCGCGCGACGCCGCCCGTGACGCGGAACAGTTCACCGCGCTCAATGACCCGGTGTGGCTGCATCGACAGTTCACCGGCCGCTACGGCGAGCAGGTGATCTCAGGATGAGCTGCCCTGCAACACGATTCGTGCTGATCGAACCCTACGCCGATCGGGTCGGCGGCCACTACCAGCACACAGTGGATGCTCTGGCCGCCGCCCGCCCTGACAGTCTGATCCTCACCCCGCCCTGGATGAGGGGTCCGGCCGCGCACGCCCTGGCGGCAGGTGCGGCCGTGGTGCGGGTGCTGGCCATTGGCAGCGGCTGGCTGCTGGGGCCGAGATGGTGGCCGGTTCGGCTGCGCCGCCTCCCGCACCAGGTCGAACTGGTACGGCGCTGCCTGGTCGAGGCCGCCTACCTGCGCACCGCCCGCCTCGACGGCGGCCGAAATGCGGCGGTTGTGATCCTGACCGCCAGTGAGGGGCTACACATACTCGCCGCGGTCCTCGGCGGCCTGGCGCACCTGAGGTACGTGCACGAGGTCATCACCACCGAAGACCTGCCGTTGCGTCTGCTAGGCCGACTGTTTCGGCGATGGGCGGGAGCTGTTCGGCTGGTATGCCCTACCGAGGCCGTGCAGCGGGCACTGCACGCTCGATTCCCCGAACTGGCCACCGTGGTGCGCACCTACGCCATCGACGACGGGCAGCGGTTGACCGACCGCGAGATCGACGGAGCCCGAACCATTTTCGGCATTCCCAGGGATGCAACGGTCGTGTGCCTGGTCGGCGGCTGGTGGCCACACAAGGACGTCGACACCATCGACGCGGCCCTGTCCCGGATCCGCAAGCCGCTGCATCTGCTGGTCACCGGGCATCCGATCGACCACGGATACTCGACCGGTGGCGAGGACTGCCGCAGGTCCAGCTGTGCGTGGAGCCCGGCCCGGTCCCCGAACAGATACTGCGGCTGATCTACGCCGCGGCCGACGCAAGCCTGGTCGCACGCCATCGCGGAGTGGACAAGGAATCCGGGCTGGTGCTCGGAGCGGCACGGCTAGGGGTGCCGCTGATCGTGTCAGACCACGCCCCGGACCTGACCCACCAGCTCATCGTGTGTGACTGGGTGCGGGTCTTCGCGTCCGGCTCCCCGGTTAGCCTGGCCACCGCACTGGACCGGCTTACCGACGAGCGGCTGCCGCGCCCACCGATCTCGGCGGGGAAGGCCGTGAACATGGCCACCCCGAGTGAGCAGGCGGACTTTCTGCTCGACGCCTGCGGCCAGCTGCTGGCGGGACGACCACGGTGACGCCGCCAGTGATCGCGGTGATCGGACCCGTCGAACCCGCCCTGCTCACAGCCTGGACCAGACACTATCGACGGATCGGCGTCGAAAAGTTCCTGATCGCCTTCCACTTCCCCGATCACGTCACTGCCCGGCACCGCGAGGAGCTACTGGCCACCGCCAACGATCTCGGCATCGGACCAGCACTGACAAGCACCGGCAGCTGGCACGAACACACCAACACCGAGCTACGCGAGCAACTGCGCACCCTGGCTGGCCCAGGATGGCACCTCCTGGCCGACAGCGACGAATTCCACCAATACCCCACCGCCGTCGCCGACGCGATCACCGCTGCTGAGAACTGCGGGGCCACGGTGATCGGTGGCCTACTCCTCGACCGGATCAGCCGTGACGGCCAACTGCGGCCGATCGCTCCCGGCATGGATCTGGATCGGGTGTTCCCGCTCGGCGGGCACCTGACCCACCGGATTTTGCACGGTGATCCCCGCAAGATCGTTGCGGTCCGCTCGGATGTCGTGGTGGCCTCGGGCAATCACCGCGCCCCGGGCCACCGGCCGGACCTGCAGCGGCTGGTGTGCGTGCACCACTTCAAATGGCGCCGCGGAGTCCTGGCCGATCTGCACCAGCGGGTGACCCGCTTTTCGAGCGGAGAATGGATCGAACACACCCCCGCGGTCCGCGACGAAGCCAGCCGGCTGCTCGAGCATGTCGGCCGCCGGCGCGGGCGCATCGATCCCACCGACCCGCGCCCGGCCTACCGGGCGGTGACTCTGGCCCGACTCCCCGCCAGCTGGCAGGCCGAAGCCCGTAACATCCTGGTCGGGTGGCGGCCACCAACACTGATGAGAGGGGACTGACCGTGGGCGAATCCGTCGTTGTCCTGTTGTGCGGCATCACCGGATCCGGAAAGACCGTGCTCGCAAAAGCGCTCGCCGACAAGGGCTTTCATCGACTGTCGGTTGACGAGGAAGTCTTCCGCCGGCACGGCCGCTACGGCATCGACTACCCACATGACACCTACTTCGACAAGGAACGCCCCGTCGTCGACGATATCCGCAACCAACTGGCGGGCCACATCGCCGCCGATCACAATGTCGTGCTCGATCACGGACTATGGCTGCGCAGAGACCGCGATGCATGGCGCGAGTTCATCGAATCCGCAGGCGGGCGGGTGCGTTTGGTGTATCTCCCGGTCGAGAAGACAGAACTGCTGCGCCGCCTGGACGAACGCAACCAGCGCGAAGATGCCAACGCCCTCACCTTGTCCCCGGAAGCGCTCGATGACTTCTTCGCCCGCTTCGACCCACCCGCGCCCGACGAGCACGCCATCGTCTACACCGGCGGCGACCCCGCCGTGGTACTGGAATGAGAATCGAGCCCCTGTCAGTGGCCCGGATCGGTGAGGTCACCGATCTCATGCGCACCGGCGCCCCCTACATCACCGCCCGCACCAGCTCGGACTACTGGCTATACGCGACACTGTTCTCCAGCACGTGCCCGCTCGCCGTCGTCGACAACCGGCTCGCAGGTGCCGTGATCGCCTTCCGTAGCCAGGACAACCCCGACGACATCTACCTCCAAGACGTCATCACCCACCCCGACCATCGGCGACAAGGCATCACCCGCGCCTTGATCGACGCAATCGCCTACATAGGCACCGACTGGGAGTGCCGACGGTTGTACCTGACCTCCGAACCCGACAACCACGCAGCTCACCGCGCATGGACCATGCTCGGGTTCACCAACATCCCTGGTGATCACGTCATCGACGGCGTCTCGGTGACCACCGACTACAAAGGGCCTGGCAAGACCCGCGCGGTGTACGAACGACACCTTCCATAACCGCCGCGACATCCTGTGCGTCGCCCCAAGCGTGTGCTGGGGGCAATCGCGTAAACAGAGGTCTCCCGCCAACCGGGCCCGTCGAGCCGCTCCCGCGCCGAGCCCGGCTCTTCGCTGTCATTCGCGTATCCGCGGGAGAGCCGGTCTTCGGCCATCAGACCGTCCCCGCCGTGGATACAGACGACCGAGGCGAACCGCTCCGTTGGCATCGCGCGCCCGTGCCTGCGCGTTGTGCCCCGTCGCGGTGTCCGGGTCTACCGGCAGGCCAGTCGATGAAACCTGATCCCGCCGACCATCCGGGATGTTGCTGTGCTGGAGTGTCCAGGTCCGCAGTCGTTACGACTTCCCACCGACCGCAGTGCGCCGCCTTCACGGTTGTGTGCGAGGGCGAGGCGGTCTCGGGTGAGCAGGTCCACGCTGCACACGCGGTCAGGGCACGGTGCGCAGAGCCAGCGTCGTTAGTGAATCCGATGGTGCGGGCGTGCTCGGACCAGGCACGAATATTCGCTTGCAGGGGCTCTTACTCTGAAAAGTTCGGTCCGTTTGCTTGTCGCGATAGGGTAGTTGTGGTCACCGTTTCAGCAAAATATGAGCTTCTGTCGCTTCCGCACCATCTGTGGGTTGGTTCTCAATGAGGTGTTGGGGACCCGGTTCGACACCTACATCGGTGATGTTCGCGCCACAGTGGTGACCCCGTGACAGCGGCCATGGAATCCTCCCCGTGTGTGAGGGTTCAACAGGTCCTTGGCTTCGGTTGCGCATCAGGTTCTTGACGGGTTCAGGACGTGGTGGACGAATTTCGTTCAGGTTGTTCGGGTTCGGGCGCTGGCCTTGTATTGCCGGATGGGTCCGGGGTTCTTGCGGGTGTGCACGGACAGCTCGATGTCGTTGTGCAGCACCCGGAACAGGGTGTCTTCGATGACGACGATGACCGTCTTCCCCGCGTGGCTGGCGCCGACGCGGAGGCGTTGCTTGGCGACCATGATGATTCCGTCCTTCGGCACCCGCCGCTGCGCGCGTGGCGTCTGCGACGGAGCGGGCGGGAGCGACTGGTCGGGGACACGGGCTCCGCGGAGCTTGGTGACCTGGTCAACGGTGACGGGCGCTGGGAGAGTCCTGGCGAGCAAGCCGTCTGCGATGACGTGCATGAGGTGACCGTCGATGCGCAGGGCGACTCGTTTGCCGGCGAGCTGGGCGCCGAGCGGTATGCGGTGTCCCGCGAGCTGGATATCGCCGTCGCGGCCGACAGTGCGCCCGATCTCGACGACCATGGCCGCGGGCAGCGGCCCTCGCGGGATCGCCGAGGGCCCGGGTTCGGGTCCTGCGGGGCGAGCGCCGCGCAGAACGAGGGTGGCCAGGTCTGTCGCCGACAACCGGGACGGCCGGGTGCGCAGCAGCTCGCCGCCGATCAGCACGTGGATGGTGCGGTCGCTGGCCCAAACGGTGACGGTGCGACCGGCCATGGTCGGGTTGAATTTCAGGTCCTGTCCGCCGGGCAGCACGATCCGCCCGGCCGGAGAGATCATCATCTCCAGCTCGACCGCGTAGATCTCGCGCTCGTCGACGGTGATCGGGAACTTTTCCGGCGATGGCCCGTCCGGGCGCATAGACCGCGCCGCGAGCCGATCTGGGACACGGACCGGCATGGCCGGCGCGACCGGCAGCGACTCCGGCGTCGCCGAGGCGACAGGGTGCGGGCGGAACAGCGAGTAGGGCGTGGCCATCTGCAGCGACTGGTGCGGGCGCCGATAGTTGTATCCGTGCACCCAGGCGTCGATCGCTGCCTGTGCGGTCGCGAGATCGGCGAAAGGGCCTGCGTCGTCGAGGAAGTCGCGACGCAGACTCTGGTGCCACCGCTCGATCTTGCCGGTCGTGGTCGGTGTGCGTGGTTTCGTCAGCCGCGCGGTGATCCCGTTCTCCCGGCAGATCCGTTCGAACAACACCTCCGCCGGATACGGCTTGCTGAATCGGCCGGTGAACTGCTTACCGTTGTCGGTCAATACTTCCGATGGCACGCCATAGCGAGACATGGCATCGGTGAACGCCTGGCAGATGGCACGTCCGCTCGGCTCGGCGACGACCTGAGCGATCACCACGAACCGGGAGTGATCGTCAATTCCGGTGACCAGCTTGCATTCTCGGCCGTCGGCCAGGAACACCCCGCCCATGATGTCGAGCTGCCACAACTGCATCGGCGCATCGCGCTGCCAACGTCGGTACTTACGCCGATGCTGTTGCTGCTGCTCGTTGACCAGCCCGTGACGCACCAGCACCCGATACGCGGTCGACCGGCTCGGCGCCGGCCGGACACCACGCTCGGCCAGCTCGAACGCGATCCGCTGCGCACCCCACCGCGGATGCTGCCGGCGCATCTCACAGATCGCGGCCTCCACCTCCACCGGCACACGGCTGGGCGAGTTCCGCGGCCGCGACGAGCGATCCGCCAGGCCCTCAAGCCCGCCCGCGAGATACCGGGTCTTCCACGTGTAGATCGACTGCCGCGTCGTCCCGAACTGCCGGGCGACGTCAGCAATGACGCCGCCGTCGAGTACCTCCCGGACTGCCCGATACCGATGCTCCACCACCCAGGAACGGTGCGTGCCGTCCTCGCCGATTCTGTTGCCCACCACGGGCACAACATCAAACCAGACCCGTCCAGCATCTGCTGAACCCGTCCAGAACCTCATGCGCAGCCCGCGTCAAACGCCTCCTGAACCCTCACACCAGCGGGGACAAACGTTGGCCGCCTGCGGGGACGAACTACTGGCCGTTGACAACCCCGCCTGTACCACTTGGTCTGACGGTGAATCTGTGTCACCCGGGGCTGCCGGGCGTGCCCGAGGACGCATGGGATCACACGACACAGTGGACAACCCAATACGCCGCGTTTGGTGCCGATGATGGCACAGCGTTGCGCCACGTAGGCATCGAACTGCGTGAGGACGGTCGAGTTGTGGCTCCCCGCTTCTCCTTCCATGCTGATCGGCCTGCGGAGAAGGTGTTCGACCATGCGGCCCGGTATATCGCCTACTGGTTCGCCCGGGTCGAAGACTGGGTGGCCGTGGCAACGGGCGAGGATGTCTATTCGCGCGAACCGCTCTTCGCAGCCAACACCATCGGACCCGGACTCTTAGCGTGGCAACACGGAAAGTGGCGGGACGCTGGGATGACCATCGACACCCCTCGGCCGGCGCTGTTGTCCGCGGACCTCTTCGCGGCGATCCTGGAACGGGTCGGCGAGAATGTCGACCCGCCGATTGAATGGCAGTTGGTGTGCAACGCTTGCAGGGCGCATTCGCGTGGAGATACTCGCAGGACGATCCTCGATGCGGCGACCGCCGTCGAAGTTTGCCTGATCGAGCAGATACGGCTGGTCGAATCCACCACAGGAGAAAAGTTCGAAGGCCAACGCGGGATGCAGTACCGATCACAGTGGCTCGCCGCGCGCCACCCCGGCTACCAGGAGCATGCCTCCCTGGATTTGCTTCGCAAATCCCGAAACGAGGGGATCCATGCGGGCGGGATCATCAGTTTGGACGACGCTGCCAGCGGGTTGCGCGCCGCGATCGCTACCGTCGGTGCCCTGGGACGGAGCCGAGACCCCCGGGCGAGGTGATGCGGTTGCGGCCGGTGCGCCACAGTCTCGAGGAAATCGGTGGGCATGACGTAATCCATGGTCAGGCACACGTTCCCGCACGACGCGTCGGGCCCTCGGTTAGTGTGACCGCGGACGAACTTGAGCGCACCGAGATGAGCCGTCACGACATATGCAGGGGAAGCAGTGATGACCGACGACCAGAGCCAGTTGGGTTTCGAGATCGAGTTCGACGACCAGACACAGTCATGGCTGGAGTGGAGCGACCCCGACCACATGGAATCGGCGATTCGTACGTTGCTGCGCGAAACCGTCCCGGGTATCGCGGACTATTCCGATCTGTGGTGGCAGCCACCACTGTCGACTCGGATCATCGAAGCGGCCCGCGTGCGGTTCGAGAGCTGGGACGGGTTCTTGGCGCCTGAAAACCATTCCAACGCAGATCAATTCATACGATTCGTGGGCGAGTGCATTCGTCGTCAGCATCCCGGAATGGTGTGGACCACCAGCAAGCTCACCTACAACCCACTGTATGCCGGCTATGGTTTCCGTCCTGCTGTGCATTTCCCTGATGGCCATCGTGAAGAGCCGGTGAGCATGGTCGAGACGCTGTTTCGGATCGAGAGCGCAGAGCACTTGGACTATGCCATTCGCGAAGCGGGCACATCCGCTTAACGGTCGCGCAGCGCCGGGGAAACGCTGTGATGTCGCATGGGTGACCGCCGCCCGGAGGGGTACGACGCCCTTCGCAACGGGATGCCGACGCACGAGCGGGGCCGCTATTTCGAGATCGGCCGGGCATATCTCGAGAAGGAGACCCGCGAGGCCGGGTGGCAACAGCAGGTTCCGCTCGGTAGCGAAGGGCGCATTCTGGATTCAGCGCAGGTCAACCCACGCACTGGCAAGATCGACAAGGCCCGTGAGCGGAAGTCGGGTCGCGTGGAAGGCCGTGACGCGGTCCGGCAGGTCGAGAAGGAGATCGACGCACTGCGAGAGGGCAGCCTTGTCAGTAGCCGCTGGGAGACGGTGGAAGGCGAGACGATCTCGCGCGAGGTCCAGATCATGCTGGACTTGGCTAAGCGGGAGTTTCCTGACAGGTTCGAACATCGCGTCGTTTCGCGTGAGGACGCGCGATTGGCGATCCTGGAAGGCCAACGCATCGCGCGGGCGCGGCAGCTGGAATTGCCCGGGTTGTCTCGCGACCGACTGAAGCAGCGCCAACAAGAACGGGAGGCCAGACAGCGAGCGCAACGAGAAGCTGACCGCGTTCGGAAATCGCGGGAGCAGCAGGCTCGCACGCGAGGTGAGCGGCTGGCGAAGACGTACGGGCGCTTCCGTGACGGCGCCGAGCGAGGATTCGACGCGATCGCGCGAGCACACCATCGTGCCGGCAGGCTGACCTACGCCCTCGAGCGTTTCCGTGACGTGTCCGAGCGGGCGCGAACCGAGGTCGAACGACGCGCAGCGGCCGAACGTGAAGCGCGGCGCCTGCGTGAGCAGCGCGAAGCGAGGGAACGCTCGCTTGAGCGTTTGCCCGAGGATGTCGCCGACGCGCTCCGACGTTCGTTTCCGGCCCCCGGCGAGGAGTTGCGACACCGCGGCATCGAACCCCACGGCGGTTCCACCCGCGCGGGCCGGGAAGCTCGCGTGCGGGCACTGGAAAGAGAACGCGGCCGAGAAGGGCGCTCCCGGTGAGCGCCGGCCTCCGCCCCCCATCCTCTATACGCTCGATCCCGTGATTGTCTGGTTGAATGGCACGTTCGGCGCCGGGAAGACGACGGCTGCAAGGGAACTGACCACGCTGCTTCCCGGCTCGCGAATCTTCGACACCGAAGAGGTCGGCTTTATGTTGCGCCACGTCCTCGCGGCCGAACCTGTGCGCGACTTCCAGGACTGGCGACCGTGGCGAGGTCTGGTCGTCGCCGCAGCCACCCAGATCCTCGACTACGTCGGCGGGACCGTCATCATCCCGCAGGCGGTTCTGGTTCATCAATACTGGAACGACATTCGCACCGGGCTCGAAAAAGCCCGGGTTCCGGTCTGTCACGTCGTTCTCCATGCCGAGCGCCACGAACTGCGCCGCCGGATCGAGTCTGACCCCGCCATGCCGAACTGCGCGTGGCGCCTGGAACATCTCGACGATTACGAGGCCGCCCGTGCCTGGCACGAGAAGGAAGCACACATCATCGATACCACCGCGTTGCAGCCCAGCGAGGTCGCGACACTGGTGGCCGCTTACGCCGAGCGCGCCGCGCCGACGTCGCGCTGACTGCAGCCGCAGATTGCGCCAAGTTGCTGAGCAGCGGGAATGGAATGACACCGGACCGGACTTTACGTCTGGACTTGACGATGATTCCTGCGACTCTGGCGCCGTGCTCGTACGTGAGCACCATTGGTCGAGAAGCGTCTTTATCGGCGGTGGCGAACCGTGCTCCAGTCGGCCCGCAGCTGTGCGGCATTCAGGGGTGGGTGAGCTCGTGGGGATCTCGCCAGTAGTTCGGGTCGCGGCCGTAGTTGGGTGTTCGGTAGGCCTTGTCCCAGGGTTGGGTGAGGAGTCCTCGCCAGGGGCGGACTTCGACGTAGAGCACGCGCACGGCGTTGAGGGCTGCTTCGTGCAGGGCGGGTCCGTCGGTGGTGGCGGCGTCTTCGGCGACGGCGACGTGGAAGTTGTGTTCCAGGGCTGCGCGGCATGTCGCTTCGACGCATACGTTGGTTTGCAGTCCGGCAAGCAGAACACGTTGCACTGCAAGGCTTCTGAGGACGGGCGCAAGTTCGGTGTAGGCGAAGAAGCTGTGCCTGGTCTTGTCCAGCACGATATCGCCCTCGGCGGGAGCGAGATCGTCCATGATCTGACGACTCCACTCCTGTTCGGCCTCGGAGAGCTCGGGAAGCAGATGTGCGCGCGACTGCAGGTGGCGGCGGGCCCGCGGGTTGGCGGCCAACTCACCTGCAGAACTGGCTGATTGGCGGGAGTAGATAACGGGATAACGCGCGGCGCGCGCTGCGGCCAGAAGCTCGGCGCATTCGGCGACGACCTCGTGTAGCCGCCAGATCGGTGGCCACCCGAGAGGGGCACGCACCTTCTGCGTGAGATACCCGTTTTGCATATCGATCATCAACACCGCGGTATCCACCATCATTGCCCCTCCGCTGTCAGCATGAAAGATATTGTCCGGCAGCAGAATTACGCGCGCACCATGATCGGGCAAAGTGCCCGAACATCAACTGGACGCAGCCACCCGGCGCCGCCGTCGGCCCGGAGGAGAGTTGCCTCCGCCCGTGGTGCGACTGTTCGCCGGTCGGCTGATACCCGCTCGACGGCGACCTGCGCTGGTGCCCGCCCGCAGTGTTGGTCGTTGCTGGGTCCCGGCCCACTCGGAGTCATAGCGCGACGGCGCGGGTACGGTACCCATCAATTCGCCGATGGCGCCTCGAATATCGGGTGGCGTGGGTGCGAATGGTGAGTATGACTCGGGCGCAGGCTGTATTAGATACGGTCGCCGCAGGGACGGACGCACTATGATCCGCTTCCGGTCTCCTGCGGCGACGCCGGCCTCCGAGTAACCCCTGTTGCCTCGCCGATGTCATATGCAGTGTCGGCTGCGGCTATTCGCGTCGCGCTCTACCTTCTGCGGAGTTGTTGTCGGCAGTTCAGGGGGCCGGTGTTTCAGGTGAGGTGTGCGTGTATTTCGGCCATGACGCAGGCCATGACCTTTTCTCCGTCGGCGGTGGTGGCGACGAGTGCGTTCGGGTCGGCTTTGCGGGGGACTCGGAACTCGCAGATGGTTGCGCCGCGGCTGATAGTGCGGGCGAGTTCGACGTCGACCCGCGCGGGGGCGAGTTCGAACAGGTCGGGCCACAGCAGGTAGGCGGCGGCCGAGGGATCGTGCAGCGCTGCGGGCCGGGGAGTGGTCGGGTCGGACATGCGCAGGTAGAAGCCGACGTGGTCGGCGACGATGGCGGCGCGTTCGGTGCCGATGGCCCGTAGCTGGTGCTCGTGGTCGGGGGTGATGAGGACTTGGCGGGTGAGGTTGAGGCCGAACATACGCAGCGCGGCGCCGGAACGCAGCACGTTGTCGAGTGCTTCAGGGTCGGCGTAGGCGTTGAATTCCGCTGCGGCGGTGTGGTTGCCGCTGGTTGTCGAGCCACCCATCCACACCACCGAATCGATGGCCTCGACCAGTTCGGGGTGGAGTAGCAGCACGATGGCGATGTTGGTCAGCGGCCCGGTTGCCAGGATCGTGATCGACTTCGGCGCGGCTGCTAACAGCGTGGCCGTCAGCGCTTGGATCGCGTCGACAGGCTCGGCGGTGCGCTGGGCGGTCGGGAAGCAGCGGCCCAGGGTGCCCATGGCGCCGGCGCCGAGAAGCCGTTCGATGGTGTGCGGTTCCTGGGCCAGTGGTTTGGCGGCCCCACGGTAGATCGGTGTGTCCACTCGGCAGAACTCGGCTACGGCCAGGGTGTTGGCGGTGGTGTTGTCCAGACTGGTATTGCCCACCACGGTCGAGATTCCCACGAGTTCGATCTGCGGTGCTCGCGCGAGCACCATCACCGCGAGTGCGTCGTCGAACCCGCTGTCGCAGTCCATCCACACAGAACGCATGCATTCCCCCTCTCACGCACCGCCGCAGGTAGCGGAGACGCCGATCGCCCACAACCGCGTCCCGGGTCACGAAGGCCACTGCGTGCGCTGGGCAACCATATCGGGCTCAGGGCCCGGGCGGCGCCCAATTTCACTCGGGCCGAGGGGGATGTCGAGACGAGGAGGTGGTCTCGCCGGGCTGCGGCGCGGTGCTGATTAGAGTGTGGTTCGTGGCAGGGGAGGATGGTGTCGAGTGATCGGTGAGTGTCCGATCGTGGCCGCGTTGACACCGTTTCGTGTCGACGGCGGCGTCGACTACGGCGCGTTGGGGGACTATCTGGACTTGCTCGCGGCCGCGGGGGTGCCGAGTGTGCTGGTGGGTGGCACGACCGGTGAGTTCGCGTCGATGACGGTGCGCGAACGCAAGCAGGTCCTCGAGTTTTGCCGTGGCCGTTGGTCGCGGCAGTTGATCGCGCAGGTCGGTTCGTCAGCGGTGGGTGATGTGGTCGAGCTGGTCGTGCACGCGAACGATGTAGCCGACGGTGTTGCGGTTATCGCTCCCTATTTCTTCGCCGGCCCGCCGGAGGCGGGAGTGGAAGCGTTCTACACGCGAGTGTTGCGCTTCGCGCGAAAACCGGTGCTGCTCTACAACTTTCCCCGCCACACCCAGGTGGCGTTGGCACCCGATCTGTTGGAACGGCTGGCGGCCCGGTTCCCGATGGTGGTCGGGGTCAAGGACTCCGGAAAGGACGTCGCGGTCACCCGCGAGTACAAGACGCGATGCCCGCATTTTGCGGTGTTGCTCGGTGACGACCGGGTCGGTGCTCGGCTGGGCGAGCTAGGTCTCGACGGCGTGGTCACCGGCGCCGGTGGACCAGTGGCGGAACTGCCGGTAGCGATCGCGGCCGCCGCCCGCCTCGGCGACAGTGGCGCCGCGCGGCGGTGGCAGACGGTGTTCGACCGCTACACCGACCGCAGGAAGTCAACACCGTTGCCCGACATCGCTTTTGCGAAATCAGCTGCTGCGGCCCGGCTCCCCGGATTCCCCACCCACGTGCGCCCACCATTGACCGCCGCCACGCCAGACTTGACCGCCGACATCGCGGACTTCCTACGAACCGAGATCATCCCCGAGTTCGGGTAGGTCGATCACGAACCGCGGCCCGGCTGTGCCGGGATGTCAGTTGAGGATGACGCGGTCGACGAAGTTTGTGCGCGAGCGGGCGGATCCCGCTGTCGAGAACAGTGGACTGATAGGTGTCCCAGTCGCGCAGCTTCGGCATATCGCGTCCGGCGCCGCGTTCGCGCATGCGGGTGCGGATCTCGGGGGCGGCCGAGTCCAGCCACACCGTCATCACCGGTACCCCTTCGGTCACCCCGGCGAGCTCGTACAGGTAATCGCTCAACTGCTTGCCAGCCTGCGCTGCGTCTTGAATCGCACCGAGGAACGGCCCGTCGATCACTACCGGATGTTTGTCGGCGACCGTGAGCCCGGTGCGGATGAGGGAGCGGTAGAGGTGTGGCGCGACCAGCGTTTTGTATGTGTCGCTGTCGCGGTCGTGTGGCTCGGTCAGCCGCGACATGATCGACGTCTCGAGTTCCGGAGCATGGGTGTCTTTGTCCAGCACCACTGCGTCGGTTAGGCCGGCGACGAACCGGGCGGCGGTCGATTTCCCTGAGGCAGGGAACCCGCACACCACGAGCGCGCCGTCGAGATGGCGGGCAATTCGGCGCAGCACGGACTCCGCCGCCGGGTTCAGCGTCGTATTCACCATTCGAAGTCTGCCAGATCCTCCGCCGACCGGACCATCGCGAACGTCCTGTCGGCCATCGTCTTTCGAGCCGTCGCGCCGCCGAGGTCATGTGTCGGCATTCCGAATGTCGGGCAGTCCGGTCGATGCTGTATCCGAATCGCGGGTTCTCGTGACGGCTGCCCGGCTGTCTAAGATTAGAAACCAGCTCCCGGGAGACCTGCGTACCGTACACCTCCTTCAAATGTTCTTCGATGTCCCGGGTCGTCATGCCCCGAGAATACAGCGACAAAATAGTGGTATTCAGATTTCCCAGCCGACGGGCACGCTTCGGCACGATCACCGGCTCGAAATCACCGTTCCGGTCCCGTGGAACAGAAATCGTTACCGGCCCCGACTGGGTTTGCACCGTTTTCGAATTCTTCCCATTCCGGGAATTTCCGGTACCACGCCCTTCCGGATCACCGGACTCATATCCGAGATGCGCGGTCATTTCCACATCCAAGGCGCGTTCGAGCACCTTCTTCGTCAGCTCGTTCAGAAGGCCCTCGACGCCGGCCCGCGGGCCGGCGTCCGACGCCATCGCCTCGGCGACCATCGAGTCCAGCTGCGCGGGGTGAACACCTCCGAAAGCTTCTGCGCCGCAACCCGGTCCGACTTCGCCGACGATGTGTCCTTGCTCACAAATCACTCCTTCAACCGCCCGTCCGAGGGCTATACGATCATGAATCGCCCGGACTTACACGGTTGTCATGACACCTCCTCAGGCCGCTGTCCGGAATCCGCCGGGCCCCTCACTCGGCTCCGAGGATTCCCGCAGGTCGAATCCCGTGAATCCGTAACTGCATCCGTGTATGCGCCAATGTCAACCCGCTGGGGCTGTGCTGGACCTGTGCCGCCCGATGGGATGACTGGAACGCCAGAACGGACAACTCCGTATAATCCAGCTTCATCCACATTCTCAACGGGAACGGTGCCTTCGTCGGATACGATGGGCCGTCGGCCAACCGCCCAGGCAGCCGTCTTCTAGTGCCTCGTCAGGCAACGTTCGGTAGGTAATCGGGATGGCGGATCTTGGAACCGACGGCGAAGTCGCGTACCGGCCCGGCATGCTGGTTGCGCCAGCGGATGTAGTCCGCGATAGCGTCGTCCTGCTCGTCGTGGCTGCGGTGGTCGGTTCCGTTGAGCGCGAAGTATCGCAGCGCGGCGAACTCGCACTCGATGCGGTTCAACCACGACGAAGACGTCGGCAAGAACACCAGCTCAACGGCGTTGTCGGCGCACCATTCGCGCACCTCGCGGCGCTTGTGGACGGAATAGTTGTCCAGGATCAGGTACAGCTTTCCCTGGGGCCAGCGGGTCCGCAGCGACTTCAGGAATGCCAGAAACTCTGTCCAGCGTTTCCGGTCCCGGATCCGGTAGTACAACCGGCCGGTGGCCAGGTCGAGGGCGCCGAACATGTGCCGCACGCCCTGGGTTCGATGGTAGGTGGCTCGCAAACGGGCAGGTCTGCGTTGCGGGAACCAACCGCGCCCGGGCCGCGGTTGCAGGTTCAGCGGCCCGAACTCGTCCACACAGACCACACGACCATCGGCGGGCGGATGGTCGTACAGGTCGAGGACCCGGGTCATCTTCTCGACAAACTCCGGATCATTACTGGCTTTCCAGGTCTTCGTGGCCTGCCACGACACCGCGCCAGCGTGCAGGATCGCCCGCAGCGTCTCCCGGCTGATATCGGCTATCCCGTTGATACGCAACACTTCTACCAGCTTCGACAAGCTCCACACCGAGAACGGCCAGCCCAGGTCACGGGGGCAGCACCGGGCGATCTGACAGATCCGGTCACGCGTCACCTGATCGGTCTTCGCCGGCCTGCCCCCGCTCCATTTTGGGTCCAGCGCGTCGAACCCCTTTTCGTTGAAGTCGTGGATCACTTGCCGCACATAGGATTCCGAGACCTGCATCAGCTTCGCGATCAACGGCACCGACTGATGCTGCGCCGAGGCCATCACCACGATCGCGCGCCGCGCCCGCACCGGCTGCTTGCTGCGGCGAGCGACCTGCTGCAGCTTCCGGCCTTCCTCCGGGGTCACCGCTCTGACGAACACATCCGGTTTCCGAGCCACCGACACCACCTCCACCGGCAGCATCGATGCTGCCGAACGCCGGAGCAAGCCGACACCCGGTTACCACAACAACCTATCCAGACGAGGCACTAGTGCCTCGTCCAGAAGAGTTGGCGGCATAATCGGGGCAGCGTGCGCGCCGGGTTGATCTGAGGTCCGGGTCCAGCGATGCTGCTCGCGGAGGTGGTGTCGGGTGGCGAGGAAGCCCGGAGTATTCGTTCGGCCGGTGTCCCCGGAAGAGGGGCAGAAGCTGGCAAGGATCGCCAAGACAGCCAAGGTGCCGGTCCGGATGCGGCGCGCGATCGTGGTGATGGCCTCGGCTCAACGGCAACCGGTCCCGTTGATAGCCAAGTTGATGCAGGTCAGCGAGGATTATGTGCGTGAGGTGATCCACGCGTTCAACGAGAAGGGGTTCGCGGCCCTGGACCCAAAATGGAGCGGGGGGCAGGCCGAGCAAGACTGATCGGGGCACGCGTGAACGGATCGCCCAGATCGCTCGGTGCTGCCCCCGAGACCTGGGCTGGCCGTTCTCGACCTGGAGTTTGTCGAAACTTCAGGATGTTTTGCGTACCAACGGTATTGCTGATCTGAGCAGGGGAACGATACGGCAGATTTTGAAGGCGGCAGGGGTGTCGTGGCAAGCGAGCAAGACATGGAAGGCCAGCAACGACCCCGAGTTCGCTGACAAGATGACCCGGATCCTGGATCTCTACGATAATCCGCCCGTCGATGGTCGCGTGATTTGCGCTGATGAGTTCGGGCCGTTGAACCTGCTGCCTCGCCCCGGCCGGGGCTGGTTCCCCACACGCCGCCCGAAACGGTTGCGGGCCACCTACAACCGCACCCAGGGTGTGCGGCACATGTTCGGTGCGCTGGATCTGGCGACCGGCCAGATGTATTACCGGATCCGAGACCGTAAGCGGTGGACGGAATTTCTCGCGTTCCTCAAGTCGCTGCGTGCCCGTTGGCCGGGGCAAAAGTTGTATGTGATCGTGGACAACTACTCGGTCCACAAGCGTCGCGAAGTGCGGGAATTGAGG
>NZ_BDAV01000029.1 GCF_001612635.1 Nocardia africana NBRC 100379
CCTCAGATCGGAGTTCAAGCTCGTGCGATGTAACCGAGGCTGGCAACGTAGCGATAAGGGCTCGCACTGTTGTTGAGGTCGACCAGCAAGGAGTTCGTCACTGAGGATCTCGAACATGCATTCGGATTCCATGCCCGTTCGACGTGAAGCAGGCGTATCTCGATGAGGATGATCCCGAACCGAATAGGTTCCAACTCCAGCCGTGCCGAAAAGGACATCTTTGCTCAGCTGTCCGAACTTGAAGTCGACGGTTGGCAGTACGCCCTACACAGCCTCAACCTCCCCGAACACGAACGCAAACGTGTGTGTGAGATCGACTTCCTGCTCCTGGGGTCGCGCGGTCTGATGGTTCTGGAGGTCAAAGGCGGTGCCATTTCCCGCAGGAACGGCGTCTGGCACACTCAGGATCTTCGTGGAATCCGGCACCGACTGAAGGAAAGTCCGCTCGAGCAAGCACGTTCGAGCATGTTCGCTCTGGAGAGCGTTCTGCGACGCGATGTTGGGACCGGACTGGTGGGTCGCACGGTGTTCGGGTATGGTGCCGTCTTTCCGGACTGCAACTTCAACGCGGTCAGCGTCGAGTGGCGTCCGGAGATGGTGATCGACGCTGCACGGCTTCGGACGGAAGGCTGGGCGGCCTACCTCGACAAACTAGGTTCGTTCTGGGACGGCAGGTCCGACGGACGAAGCCGACTTTCCTCGGAGGAAGTCGAGCGCTACCTCGGCGCCCTGCGTCCGGACTTCGATCGTGTGCTGTCGCTGCGCCGACTTGACGACTTGGTCGAGAAGGAACTGGTCGCTCTCACGACTCGTCAGTACAGGGCGCTTGACCATCATCGTCGGAATCCTCGACTGATCTTCGAGGGTGGCGCGGGTACGGGTAAGACGATGCTCGCGGTCGAGATGTGCCGGCGCGCACGGAGTTCCGGTGATCGTGTCCTGCTTACGTGCCGAAGTGACATCCTTGCGAACTTCATCCGTGCGCAGCCCGATCTCGACGATATTACTGTTGTCGCGTTCGACCAGGTGCCGACCTTCGAAGTCAACGCCTTCGACATGGTCGTCGTGGACGAGGCCCAGGACATCGTCAACGAGCAGGACCTCAAGGTCATCGAGGACGCGCTATGCGGAGGTCTCGCTGACGGGCGTTGGTCGTTCCTCTTGGACTCCAACAACCAACGTGGATTGGTTGGCCGGTATGAGGAAACCGCGATGGCGACGCTGCAGGCGCAGCGACCGGCCGTGGTGGACCTGATGGATAATTGCCGGAACACGACCGAGATCGTCGAAGCCACACGCGGTCGCACAGGCGCCGACCTTGGTGTTACGACGGCGGGGCATGGTCGGGAGGTCGTCTTGATTGAGGCGCGCCGTCCGGAAGCTGCTGTTGCCGTGGCCGACGTACTAGCGGAACTCGAAGAACACGATGTGCCACTGGAGCAGGTGGTGCTGTTGTCGCCACACGACCTGGCGAAGTCTATCTTCGTCGATCTGCCTGCCCCGTGGCGCCAGCGTGTGGACACGCTGGATCTTATGCGCATGCGCAAGCCGGGTCGCGGACGTGTCGGTTTTGCCGAGATAGCCGACTTCAAGGGCCTCGAAAGTCGGTACGTCGTTCTGGAAACGGACGAGGAGACGGACGAACAGGCGGCGCGAGCTGAACTGTACGTCGGCATGACTAGGGCCAAGGCTGCCTTGTGGATCGTTAAGTCTACGGGGCAGGAAGACGGGCAGTGATGAAGGTGGATGCCACCCGATTCACCGATCGGGACCGGATGCTGAGGTACCTCCACAATCAACTTGTGGGGCCAATCGACGGTGCCAGCGAAGTACTGTACGAGAAGGCTCCACAACATAGATATCTGACCGCCATCCTGTATCCGACATCCCTTGACGTGGCGGCAGCCGATGTGGGAAGCCCGGTCGACGACGACGAGGAGATCGACGATAGGCCAGGGGCTCTGCTGGAGGACAACGACGAGGACCCCGTAACACTGGCCGGCCAGAACCGCCCGAGCTCAGCAGGCATCAGCTTCATGACCACGAGCCGGTCAGCGCTGCTCGTCGAGGTCGATTCGGCCCGCTATCTGAACGTCGCCGAGGACGAGTGGCAACGTCACTCTCTAGACCTCAAGGGGAGCAACGCGGTTCGGTGCGTTCCGCCGGAATCCAGCGGAACGCACCGCAGTTTTCCCATTTGGGACGATGCAGCCACTGTGGAGGTGACCTGGCGTCAGCATCCCGGCGGGTTCATCGTCACGGTGGTTCTGGTCAACCGCAGGAGACAGGAAAAAGGCCGTCCGGTACAGCCGGAGGACTGCCTGTTCCAGGTCGGGCTGCGCTGCTCGGTGGTAGATGGCAGCATCACCCGCTACCCGACGCAGGTTCACACCCACGGCGACGAAGAGGCAGAGGAGCTCGAACTTCTCTACCGAGACGTAGCAGTTTATGCCGTGGGACACGGAACCGCGGCATGCTGGGACACCAACGCGGAACCTCCAGACTGGGTCAGCACGTCCTATCTTCCCGTACATGTAGTTCCCGACGTTGGATTCGACGTGCCGAACGTGGCGGATGCCGTCCGGTTGAACCGGCTGGCTGAAATTGAGTCTGCCTCGGAGCGCACTGTCGGCCTACTGACCAGGTTCGTCGACAGATATACGGACTGGATTGCGTCGACTTGGGAAGCAGCATCGGAGCACTTCCCGGCCCGACTGCTTCCCGCAGTACAGCGGCTTCAGGATCGGGCCGTGCGCGCGCGGGATCGCATGCTTGCAGGGGTCGCTTTCCTCCGCGACGATCCCGACGCACGGACGGCGTTCGGACTGGCGAACCGCGCGATGGCTATGCAGATGGCGCACAGCCGTGAGGATCTCGGTGGTTCGCCGCATCCGCCTTCCCAGGCACCGGACCCCACGGTGGACTACGAATCGCTGGACCCCACGTGGCGGCCGTTCCAGCTCGGATTCCTGCTCCTGGCAATGAAAGGCGCCGTGCATGACGGCGAGGACCGCGATCTTGTTGACCTGATCTGGTTCCCTACCGGAGGCGGCAAGACAGAGGCATATCTCGGGCTCGCCGCGTTCACCATCCTCCACCGACGACTGACCCGTCGCGACGAGGGAGCCGGCACCACAGTCATTACCAGGTACACGCTGAGGTTGCTCACCACCCAGCAGTTCCAACGCGCGGCCACCATGATCGCGGCCTGCGAGGTACTTCGCGACCAGGCCAACGGGGTGCTGGGTAGCCGGCCGATATCAATAGGGATCTGGGTAGGCGGCAAGAACAGTCCCAACACGTATTCCGATGCGCGCAAACTGTTGGCCCGTGCGCAGGTCGGCGTTGTGGAGGACCAAGGCTTCCAAATCGACTCTTGCCCGTGGTGTGGGACCAAGATTGTGCCGAACGGTCCCGAGGACGAACAGCTGTGGGGCATCTCGGTAACCAACAGCTCGTTCCGAATCAGGTGCCTGAACGAGAAGTGCCGGTTTCGAACCGGTCTGCCCATGTCGTCCGTGGACGAGGATCTCTACGAGAACCCGCCCACGATGCTCGTCGGCACGGTTGACAAGTTCGCTCGGGCCGCGTGGAACAAGGACACTGGGGCCTTCTTCGGCGCAGGCCACGACCCTGGACCATCTCTTATCATCCAGGACGAGTTCCACCTGATCTCCGGTCCGCTCGGAACTATCGTCGGACTCTACGAGGCGGCGTTCGACGTCCTCATGCAGCACCTTGGACACAAGCCGAAGATCGTCGCAGCGACTGCCACCATCCGTCGCGCGGACGAGCAGGCACAGGGGGTGTTCGGACGCGAGGTAGCACTGTTCCCACCCTCAGGGGTCAACGCGGCCGACTCGTACTTCGTCCGGACCGACGACGTACGGCCTGGCCGCGCATACGTAGGAATCATGCCTCAGGGGCACACCTCCCTGACAGCGCTCATCCATGTCGCCGCCGCGCAGCTGCAGGCTCCACTTGAGCTCAAGCTGTCGTCCCAGGTCACCGATGCCTACTCGACACTCGTCATTTACCACAACAGTCTCCGCGAACTGGGCAAGACGATCAACCTCGCCTCGGACGACATACCCTCGCGTCTGAAGGTGATCGCGCGGGCTGAGGACGAGATCAGACACATCGACGACGACAATGTCGTGGAGCTGACGAGCAACGTCGCTTCGATCCAGATTCCGAAACGACTCGAACGGTTGAAGAAGCCACACGACGACGGTGAGGGCGTGGCCCTTCTGGCCAGCACAAACATGATCTCGGTCGGTGTTGACGTGCGCCGTCTTGGGCTCATGACCGTGGTAGGTCAACCCAAGACGACAGCCGAGTACATCCAGGCAACCAGCCGAGTAGGGAGAAACGCTGACAGACCAGGTCTCGTTGTGACGGTCTACTCGCCATCCAAACCGCGCGACCGCTCACACTACGAGTCTTTTGTCCCCTACCACGCAAGTCTTTACCGCTATGTGGAACCGAGTTCGGTGACGCCTTTCTCGGTACCAGCGCGGGAACGCGCACTGCACGCCGATCTTGTCGTACTGGTTCGTCATGCCCTCGGCCTGTCCAATAACCAGGACGCGGCACTGTTCGACCCGGACGACAAACGCCTAGCAGCCCTGCTGGAGTCGTTTCTCGCGAGGGTGGAGCAGGCGGATGCCACTGAGCTCGTGCGTGTACAGGTTCACCTTGACGACCTGATCGAGACGTGGTCAAAGAGGGCGATCGACTCACAGGCCTTAGGAGGCCTTCGTTACAGCAACTTCGGCTACGAGCGACCGAGGCTGCTGAAACGGTTTACCGAAAGAGGAGACGGTTGGGCGACGCTCGACTCAATGCGCAGCGTGGACGTCGAGATCGAGGTGCAGGTGAGGGGAACCCATAGATGACCGCCCGCGAGGTACGACGTGCACAGATCATCAGCCCGTTCGGTCCGGGCGCGATCATCGATCTCGTGGGCGAGTCGTTTGTGGTCGAGGACGCCGGGAAGTGGCGACGCCCCCTCGTACCCGTCGACTTTCCAAGACTGGCTTCGTATCTGAAGATCGACTCGCTTGCCGCGCCATCGCCACGTTGGCCAATCCCCTATTACAGGTTTCCCCAGTGGCTCTTCTGCGGATCCTGCCGACGTATGTATCGGTGGTCGTATAAGAAGGAGGTTGCCAACACTGCGCCGGCGTGCGAGCAATGCCCTGGCAACAAACAACTTGTACCGATGCGGTTCGTGGCCGTGTGCGGCGCCGGGCACCTGGCAGATGTCGACTGGGGAAAATGGGCACACAGTGAGACGCGACGTGTCCGCGGCCAAGTTCAGTGCGAGCGGCACGACCTGAGATTCCTGAACAGATCCAAGGTCGGTGGCGGCCTGAACTCACTCGTTGTGCGTTGCGAGACATGCAGTGGAGAACGATCTCTGGACGGGCTTACGACCAGAATCGCCCTGAGGCAGATTGGCGTACGCTGCACGGGTAGACAGCCGTGGCAGGACACCTCCGACGCGCAGAACTGCTCCGAGCCGCTAGTGGCCATGCAGCGCGGAGCTTCCAGCGTGTACTTCCCGCGCGTCGAAAGCGCGATCGACATACCGCCGGAGTCAGCTTGGCGCACGGTCAGCGACCCGCTGAACGCACTGCGCCGAAGCAAGGAGTTCAAGTTCCTGGCGAGTGATCCGGGCTATGCGCTGGCCAGTCAGATGATCGATCTCGCTGCAGCACAGTACAAACTCTCCAGGTCCGAAGTGGAGGCTGCGCTGGCGCAGGAGACAGCGGACCCGTCTGTGCCAGCTGGAGGACCAGAGAACATTCGACCAGACGAGTGGTCAGCGCTAATCAATCCTCAAGTTGAGGAACATCACCCGCGCGATCTGTTCATCACCCGGCGCGCCGACGACCCGATGCGGGGTAACCCCTCCACCGAGAGCCTGTGGAGTCAGGTTATCGCTGATGTCGTCCTAGTGGACCGCCTGCGGGAAGTTCGCGTACTCACACACTTCGAGCGCCACACGATGCAGCAGAAGGTGAAGTCGAACCTGAGCGTGGATGCCGACTTTCTACCAGCCATCGAAGTGTTCGGTGAAGGATTTTTCTTGAGGTTCGACGAGAGTGCCCTTACTGAGTGGGAACGGCGCGCTCGCGTGGTCGAACAGTGCCGGAAATTGTTGGAACGGCACGAGAGAAAGGGAGCCGCATGGCTTCCGAGGCCGACACCACGGCATGTCCTGCTTCACACGTTCGCACACCTGCTTCTCCGCAACACCGCATTCGAGGCGGGCTACTCGACGTCGTCGTTGCGGGAGCGTCTTTACGTGACCGACGAGTCCAATTCGCCTGCCATGGCCGGCGTACTGATCTATACCGCGGCAGGTGACTCCGAGGGAACGTTGGGCGGTCTTGTTCGCATGGGGGAGTTCCCGCGGTTGGGGAGGCTGCTTGACATGTCAGTGACGTCGGCGCAGTGGTGCTCGTTCGATCCAGTGTGCAGAGAACACCCTGGTCAGGGGCCGGACGGTCTGTCTCTGGCGGCGTGCCATGCGTGCTCGTTGGTCCCCGAGACCAGTTGCGAGGTGACGAATAGACAACTGGATCGCGGATTGCTTGTCGATCCCGAGTTCGGGTTCTTCGCACAACTTGTGACCGCCATCGGAGGTGTTCCCGGAGGCGTGGTGTGAGCGCCGCTCTCCGCTCGTCTGTTCACGAAGCAACCAGTTACGAAGTTCTGGTTGCCCCACCCGGCGTTGATCAGGCCGCCGAGGCAGCTACTGCGTATCGCCGCCTGCGTGGTCATGGCAAGGAACTGCACGTCATCACCAGATCGAGCGTGCTGACCCACCGCATCCGCACCCTGATGCCGTTCGAGAGCCGCGGAGACACCGTGATGACCTTCGCTGCATACTGCAGAGACACGTGGCGCGCCGCATTGTCCGTTCCCGTCCAGAAGGTCGACGACCACAACGTGGACCTGTGGGAGTTTCGGCAACGACTCGGGGCTCGCTATGTACGGCCCCTGAACCGGAGGCACGTGGTCGTAGTCCATGGCCAACAGTTGCCGATCGAGTTTTTTGCGGTGCTTCGACTGCTCGGAATCGCAGCGACCGTGTTCATCGATCCCATGCAACCGGTTGACGAGTCGGGCACGCCGCTCAACGAACTGGTCACGGTCCTTGGCGCACAAATACCAACGACGCTGCGAGACAGCAGCGACAGCACCAGGCAGATCCGCGAGTTTCTCGGGCACTTCGAAGGTCACTTCCACATCAACGCTCCCTGCCGGAACGGACCTCGGCCGATGCTGGTTGGACACGACGATGTCGACGAGGAGATCCGGTTCATCGTGGACCACGCGACGAACCACCCTGAGGCACAGATCGGGATACTGCTGCTAACGCAAGAACTCGTTCAAGTTTACAGAACCGAAATCGAGGAGCTCTTCGACGGTGCAACTCAGTGGTACCTGGCCAACCATGTTGTCCCACGCCATGCCTGGGTGACGGCGTCTGAACCTGGTATCAAGGTTCTCACGTGGGCAAGTGCCATTGGAATGCGGTTCGACCACGTCGTACTGGCAGCTCTCGAAAACTTGGCAAGCCAGGAACGGTTTGAGAACTACCTACAGATCCTAGGCTCAACCGCACGGGACGAACTGGTTCTCTCCTATTCGGGAGCGGGTCGGCCGACGGCTCTACGAGGCCTGCCGGCTGACCTTTTGGACAACCGTGTCGAGAAACAGACTGACAGTGGGTGGCTGGATCTAACCCTCCCAGTGACTCAAGTGCCTGTCGACGATCCGGCGGGGTTTGAACCTGCTCCTCCGGCAGCCAATGACGAAGCGATGTCGGCCGCCCGCAGCCTCATCGGGACGAAGCTGACGAGCAACGCCCGGGCCAAGCGGGTCCTGACAACGATCGAGGAAGTCGGACTTGCCCTACTGATGCGTTCCGTCGGCATCGGTCTGACGGACGAACTGCCGCGAGGATTCCGGTCGACAGTCCGTGATAACGATGAACGGGCGCGGGCCTTCGACGTCATGGTGTTGCACAACATGGGCCTTGTCGGATCGAGTGTAAGCAGGTATGTCGGTGCTGGCCTCGATTTCGAGGACTTGCAGCAACATGGGGTGCTCGGTCTCATGCGGGCCATTGAGAAATGGGACGGATCCCGAGGACTCAAGTTCTCGACGTACGCCACCAACTGGATCAACCAGGCAATGAGCCGAGCCATTGCCGACGAGGGTACGACCATCCGGTTGCCGGTCCACATGTATGAGACCGTTCGCAAGGTTCAGGCAATCCGAAGCAAGTTGCAGCGCGAGAACGACGACTGCTCGATAGCGCAAATCGCCAAGCGCGCCGACTTGTCGCCAGAGCAGGTGGTGAAGTGTCTGCGTCTTGCCGCTGGTGTTATCAGCATAGATGCGCCGCTCGGTGCCGACGGCGAGATTACCTTTGCCGAACTGATTCCAATTCCATTCGAACACCATGCTAACCCGGACTATGTGGTGGAGCGCACACTTAGCGTGGAGCTGGTACGGAAGGCCATGTCGTTGCTCAACGAGCGCGAGGCCAAGGTCCTCAAGCTCAGGTTCGGCTTTGACGGCGGCGACGAGCTCACGCTGGAGAAGGTCGGTGAATACTTCTCTTTCACCCGCGAGAGGGCTCGTCAGATCGAGAGCAAGGCAAAGAAGAGTCTGGTCGCCAAGTTTGCTGAGGTGGGTATCGTCGCGGACGATTCCGAGCCGTATCTTCCAGCACAAACCACGCGTTCACAGACACCTGCCGCGGTAGGCAGGTCCCTGCCGGAGAAGCGACTGGTAAGTCGCCAGCTCGCGACCGGCCTGAGGTTGATTGAACGCCTCGGCGCCACAATCGACGAACGCACCGCCACAAAGATGCTGGCTGCACTGGTAGATCAGGCAGTGCGATCCGGTGCTCAGAAGATCCGAATCCGAACGGCTGGCACCAACATGACTGCCAGGCTGGCGTTTCTCCACGACGGCGAGCCGTTCTCAGAACCCGCTGTGCAGCAAGTCCTCTACAGCGACGGCTCACCTACGCTGGGCTCAATAACCCTAGGTACCGCGGCATCGCTCTACAACGAAATCACCAGCTGGACCTCCAATGCGGCCCTGGACTGCTGGGTTCTGACTCTGACCTCAGGTACGGACACGTGGTCGTTGCATCGTGCACGTAAAAACCCGCCTTCGGGTGTGGTGGCGGACGATGAGACCGGCTCATGGACGACCATGCTGTTCCGAGCACCGCTCCCACAGGTGGCTCAAGCGGACATGACTGCGATCTTGGACCGCTGTACCCGTGAACTCGGAGTCATCTTCGGGGATTTGCTGTCCGGCACTAGCATCGACGTCAACGGCAGCAAGGTGACCTCACACGACCCATTCCTCTGGAACAACCCCGCTGGACAGCATCTCGGTGAGGAACACGTTACTGCTGAGGGGCTTTCGATTCTCGTGAGCCCGCGTGTCCTCCCGCATCCGAGCTCCCTTCGGCCCGGCGACGCCCACTCAGTGGGCGATCCTTCCGAATGGCAGAGTACGCAAGGATTCTACGTGCGTTGCGAGGGCCGATTCTTGTCGTGCGGTGGGTGGCTTGGGATCGGAGGCCTCGACATGTCGAGTGATACCTCGCTCGCCCGCGTGCTCGTGGAGTTGCCTGTCGACCAGCTCGGCGCGTGGGAGGGTTCCGAGCCTGGTGCATACCTCGTGCCTCCGGAACCCTTGCGGCCACGGCTGACTGCCCTCGCCCGGATGGCACGAAACAAGTCTGCCCTCGTAATCGAACAACACCAGACTGGAGTCGCGACGTGACGGAAGGCGAACTGGGCACCTTCACCGGCGAATTGCAGCGCCGAATCGAGGACCGCGTCAACGCAGAACCGGAGCTGATGGTGCGGGACGCGTTTGTGAGCATTGTCGGCGAGTACCTGATCGATGACGGTGTGCTCGACGACCTGGAGACCTGCTACCTCTTTGTGCCATGGCAGAATCGTCGCGTCGAGGTCGCTGGCTACGACATCGCAGGCGACGGAACAATCCTCCAGCTCGTAACAACCGAATACGGGCTGGGAGCCCAGCCGCTGAAACGCGAGCGACTGACTCAGCTGGTCCGACGTGTGGGTGCCTTCGCCGAGTTCTGTCGGAATGGCATGCACGTACAGCTTGAGCGATCAAGCCCGACTTACGACATGGTCCAACGGATCCACACCGTGTGGCCGGATCTGCACACGCTCAGAATCTTCGTTTTCACAGACGGGACGACCGGGCTGCGGCGTGCCGAGCAAGCAACTGTTGCGGGGCTTCCGACCGCCGTTCACGTGTGGGATGCCACCCGGCTGCATCGACTGATCAGCTCCGGCACACAGCAGGAGGACATCCTCATCGACGTCGCAAAGCTAGGTTATGAGGTGCAATGCCTCGAGTCTTCGGAACAAGCAGATGGTTATCGCTGCCTTCTCACTATGCTCCCCGGAAAGCTTCTTGCAGATCTCTACGATGAGCACCACAGCCGTCTGCTTCAGCGCAACGTGCGAGCTTTCCTTCAGGCGCGCGGCAAGGTCAACAAGGGCATAGCAGAAACGATCAAGAGCCAGCCAGGCCGATTCCTGGCGTACAACAACGGTGTCTCTGCCACGGCTCGAGCTGCGGAGGTCGAGCGGACGCCGGACGGACTGCTCCTGCGAGGTTTGACAGAGCTCCAGATCGTCAACGGCGGCCAGACGACGGCTTCACTGCATCATGCGGCCCGCAGAGGGCTCGACCTGTCCCAGGTGACAGTCCCAGCGAAGATCACTTTGATTCCGGATGACCGTCTTGATCACATGGTTCCGGAGATCTCCCGTTATGCGAACTCGCAGAACGCCGTTACGGCTGCTGATTTCGAAGGCAACAGCCGGTTCCACGTCGGTCTGGAGCGCTCCTCTCGCGGTATCTGGGTGACACCACCCGGCGACGAGCTTCTGCAGACCCGTTGGTACTACGAACGAGTCCGCGGGCAGTACGACGTGGACAAAAACAAGTTCACAACCACGGCGTCACGGCGACGGTTCGAACGCGAGAACCCTGTAAGGCAACGTTTCGGCAAGACGGACGCCGCGAAGTATGAGTACGCCTACAACGAACGACCGGACGTCGTATGCCTGGGCGCGGAAAAGTGTTTCCGGACGTGGACTCTCGAGGCCGAACTCTCCGAGCGGGAGACACCCGATGACGCGTACTTTCGCCAGCTGGTTTCAAAGGCGATCGTGTTCCGGCAGACGCGATCACTGATCCAGAAGGAGAACTTCGGGGGCTACCTCGGACAGACCGCCGCCTATGTCGTTTCCCTGATCGTGCACGTTGTCGGTGGTCTGGATCTCGACCGAATTTGGGGTGAGCAGGCCTTGCCAGAAGCGATCGCGACCGTGGTCCCAGATGTCGCCCGGATAGTGCGCGGCGTGCTGACGACGCCGCCGAGCGGCGGAAATGTCACCGAATGGGCGAAGAAACCAGCATGTTGGGACCGCGTGCGTGCCGTTGGCTGGACTGCGCCGGCCGATGTACTTGCCGAATAGAGTCGCGGGATTGCTCATGTCGTCTGGTGAACCGGTGGTTGCCAGCCGAATAGAAGCATGCTAATGGAAGCAGCATTCTGCCGTTCAGTGAAGTGATCTCAGTGACCTTAAGCCGATCATCCGATGCTCGCACCCGCGAGCACAAGAACGGCCTTGACAAGTCGCCGGCACACTCCGGACTGGTCGTGATGCGCTGCAACGTCTTCCAAAGCGACTCAACAACCCGAAACCGCGCTCACCGAGCGTTCACAGTTCCCAGCAGCAGGGCGTTGTATGCGCGGTTGTCGCCATCGAGCTGCTCGCCGGACGGCAGTTTGATTGGTGTGTGGACTCCGCAGCTGTTCAGGCATTTTTAACTTGCACTATAGGATCAGCGGGTTCGGGGTTCGAGTCCCTGATGGCGCACTCCCACGAAGACCCCTGACCAGGAATGCCGGTCAGGGGTCTTCTGCGTTGCCGACCCGGTCGATCAACGGTTTCCACTCGGTCACAACGGGATTCACGTGCTTGTGCGGCCCGGCGCCGACAGGCTCGGATCAGCCGATCGGCGGTGCCAGGTATTCCAGCGCGTAATCGGCGCCGGCGGGGGTTACGCGGGCGATGCCGGGTGAGTCGAGGTGGGCGCCGGCGACGAAATGGTGTGGCTGGGTCAGTCGTTCGAGCAGGGCCGCCCGCGCGGCGCGGGCCTGAGATTGGTTGCCGTCGAGCTCCCAGGACACGGCCGGCCGATCGAACTGGAGCGTCGGAACGTGCACGGTGTCGCCCCAGACGAGAAGGTGGGCGGCGCCGGCGCGGATGTCGTAGACGGTGTGGCCGGGGGTGTGGCCCGGTGTCGGGATCGCGGTGGTCCAGTCGTTGATCGCGACCTTCTCCGACACGGGCACGACCCGGTCGCGGATCGGCTCCAGCCGACCCGTGAACACCGACGCGTCGCCCGCGCCGATCCACACGCGTTCGAGTCCGGTGAACGCTTCCGAGCCGTCCGGCGCGATCAGGCCGCTCACGTGGTCTTCGTGGTTGTGCGTGATGGCCACATCGGTGATCTGCCCGCGATCGATTCCCGCCTCGTCGAGCGCGTCGTAGATCAAACCCATGGTGGGGTCGTGCCACGCGTTGGACGCGCCGGTGTCGATGAGAAGCGACCGCGTGCCGTCGGTGACGAAGAAGGCGTTCACCGACAGCCGCAAGTTGCCGCCGACCAGAGGCACGGCGGCCGGCAGTTGCTCGAGCGCGCACCCATCCTCGCCGCGGAGCCGGGTCGGCGGCATGTCGATGTACCCGTCTCGCAACGAGATCAGTCGCAGATCACCGAATTCGAACGTGGCATGGTGCCGGCCACTCGAAACCCAACGCATGGAACCTCCGTCGTGTCGCGCATACGCAACTCTTCGATAGAAGACTTGTTCTCCTATCGAAGAAACATTCACTGTGGACGGCCAGATACCCATCGATCGAGGAGCACGGTGGTCGAGCAAGAGGCACACGAGACCGAACCCCACCACGGTGACGACCTGGCCGGCGCCTTCGGCGGCAACGTGCGGCGACGCCGCGAAGAGGCCGGCCTGACCCTCGAGCAGTTGTCGACACAGTCGTCGGTCAGCCGGGCGATGCTGTCCAAGGTCGAACGCGGTGAGAAGAGCCCGACCATCGGCGTGGCGTCCAGGATCGCCCACGCGCTCGACGCGTCGCTCTCGGATCTGATCGGCGGGTCGGCCGCTGCCGCATCCGGCACGGCCGTCGTCCTGCGCAAGAGCGACCGCCCCGTTTTCCGCGACCCGGAAACCGGTTTCGAACGACATATGGTGTCGGCCGCCCCCGGCGCGGGAACCGGCGAGATGATCGTCCACCACCTCCCCGCACAGGTCTCGACCGGGCTGCTGCCCGCCTATCCGCCGGGCACCGAAAAGCAACTCGTGGTGCTCGACGGCACCCTCACCGTCTCGATCGGCGGACTCAGCGAAACCCTGGAGACAGGCGACTCCCTGTTCTTCCAGGCCGACACGGACCACGGCTTCGCCAACCGAACCGACGCCCCCTGCGAATACATCATGGTCATCTCGCGCCGAACCTGACCGTTCAAGGGGGGTACGTCGGCCCACGGAACCCCTGGCCGGCGCGGGGCGTCCTAACAACCGTGGGGAGCATTATCGAGTTCATCGATGCGCGGTTGCGTGAAGACGAACGTGCGGCGCGGGCCGTCGACGGGGAGCGGCGGGCGTGGCGGGAGGTGCTGGCCAAGCGGCTCATCGTCACGCTGGCGCGGCTGCCGGACGGGGGCGGCCGGGAGGATCGGTTGCTGCGGTGCGTCGCGCTGTGCTGGGCCGACCATGCCGACTATCGACCGGAGTGGATCCTCTAGTCCCGGTCGGCGGGGACCGTGGCTAGGCTCGGGGCATCCGTTCGCGATCGGGAACCGATATGGCCGACTACGCACATACCGACCACGCCAGTAAGGGCCGCGCCGAGAAAGCGCGACGGCTCGCGGCCTATCTGTGGCAGCGCGGAGTCTCCGGGGCCGAACTCGCGAAAATTCCGGCCGCCACGCGCCGCAAACTCGCCCGGGCCGCCGACACGAATCCGCCCAGTACCGACGAGACCTGGACACTGGTCGCGCAACTGCTCGACGAGAAGGATGCGTGGGCCGCCCGCAACCCGAATCATCCTGCCGCACAACGCGATCACACGGACGAGAAGATTCTGTGGATCAAGCCGCCGGTGACGCCCTGGCTCGCCGACGACGGAAAACCGGCCACCTGACCCACCGGCCCCGCCGCGACTCAACTCCAGCCCGGCGATCGGCAACCGACCCGCACCCTTGACAGCAAGAAGTGAACTGGAGTTCACTTCTTGGGTGACCGACGACGCGCACCACTCCGGCACCCGGCCAGCGGCCTGGCGCGAGGACCTGACCAGCGGCGAGGACTCGCTGTTCGCCGACAGACCCGAACCGGAGCAGGGCCCGGCCTACCGCACCCTCACCTACGAGGTGACCGGCCGAATCGCACGCATCACGTTCGACCGGCCCGAACACGGCAATGCCATCACCGCCGATACTCCGATCGAACTCGCGCACGCGGTCGAGCGCGCCGACCTGGATCCGCGCGTGCACGTGATGGTGGTCTCCGGGCGTGGCAAGGGATTCTGCGGCGGCTACGACCTCTCGATCTTCGCGGAGAACGGCCTGTCCCCCACCGTGTCGGCCCAGCCTGCGACCGGAACCGTGCTCGATCCGGTGGTCCAGGCGCGCAACCACAACCCGTGGGGCACATGGGATCCCATGGTCGACTATCAGATGATGAGCCGGTTCAACCGCGGCTTCTCCAGCCTGTTGCACGCGAACAAGCCGACGGTCGCCAAACTGCACGGATTCGCCGTCGCGGGCGGCACCGACATCGCCCTGTTCTGCGACCAGATCATCTGCGCCGACGACACCAAGATCGGCTATCCGCCCACCCGGGTTTGGGGCATTCCGGCCGCGGGGATGTGGGCGCACCGGCTCGGCGACCAGCGGGCCAAGCGGCTGCTGTTCACCGGCGACTGCCTCAGCGGCAAGCAGGCCGAGGAGTGGGGCCTGGCCGTGGAGTCCTGTCCGGCGGACGAGCTCGACGAACGCACCGAGCAACTGCTGCAACGGATTTCGCGCATGCCGATCAATCAGCTGATCATGGCGAAACTCGCGCTCAACAGCTCCTTGCTGGCCCAGGGCGTCGCGAACTCGGGAATGGTGAGCACCGTCTTCGACGGTATCTCCCGGCACACCCGCGAAGGGTATGCCTTCCAATTGCGTTCGGCCACTGCCGGTTTCCGGGAGGCGGTGCGGGAACGCGACGAGCCGTTCGGCGATTGGAAGCGAACGCAGTTCGAACGATTCGACAGCACCGACGAGGCATGAGCGCTCCGGGCGCCTTATTCCGATGACACGACTTGGTCAGCGTCGCCGCCGTCACCCTCGGCGCGCGCACTCACCTTGTCCGCCAGGGAACGCACCGCCCGCGCCTCCGCATCGGTCAACTGATCGACGAACAGCCGCCGCACCAATTCGACATGCCGGGGCGCGGCCTGCTCCAGCGCCCGGCGACCGGATTCGGTGAGGCAGATCAGCCGGCCGCGTGCATCGTCGGCGGCCGGGCTTCGCACCACCAGCCCCCGCTTGTCCATCCGCGCCAGATGCTTCGACAGCCGGCTCTTGTCCCAGCAGATCTGCGCGGCTAGGTCGCGGGCGCGCACACTCCCCTCGCGCGCGTCGGACAGCGCTACCAGAATTTCGTAATCGGAGACCGACAGCCCGTCGCTCGCGAGCCCGGCGGCCATCGCGGCGTCGAGACGCTGACGCAGCCGGATGTAGGCAGACCAGGTCTGTTGCTCCTGTTCGTCCAGCCACCGCACCATGGGAATGATCCTACCGAGTATTTGGTTGACATGGACACCAACCGGCCTAGGAGGACATCATGCCCGCGATCACCGTCGACGACATCCTGGTGCTGCCGCGACTGCCCCGCCCGGAGCAGACCATGCGGCAGCGGCCGGTCCGGACCGTGACCACCGCCCACAAACAACTCGAGGGAGCCGGTTTCGAGGTGCGCCGCCCATTCCCGAGCCTCGATGTGCGCACCGCCGACCCGTTCATCCTGCTCGACCACATGGGCCCCGTCGCCTACGAGCCCTACCAGGCCAAAGGCGCGCCGTGGCATCCGCACCGCGGTTTCGAAACCGTCACGTACATGATCGACGGCACGATGGTTCATCACGATTCCAACGGCGGCGGCGGAACCATCGCCGAGGGCGACACTCAGTGGATGACCGCCGGCTCGGGCATCCTGCACGACGAGCTTCCCGCCGAGGACCTGGTGATCTCCGGCGGCGTATTCCACGGGGTGCAGCTGTGGGTCAACCTGCCGCGGTCGCTGAAGATGGCGGATCCGCGCTACCAGGATCTGCGCGCGAGCGAATTGACGCTGGTCACCTCACACGACGGCGGTGCACTCGTGCGCATCATCGCCGGGAATATCGGCGGCTACGAGGGCCCCGGCTCGACCTATACGCCGATCGCCTACGCGCACGCCTCGATCAGTCCCGGCGCGCGGCTGGAAACGCCGTGGCCGCAGGAGTTCACCGCGATGGCGTACGTGCTGGCCGGCAGCGGCACCGTCGGCGACGAGGGCCGTACCCTCACCGAGGGACAGCTGGCGGTGCTCGGCCACGGCGAGGCCGTCGCGCTGACCGCGGACGATCGTCAGGAGGGGCCCACCGGTCAATTCGAGGTACTCCTGCTGGGCGGCGCGCCCATTCGCGAACCGGTCGTGCAATACGGGCCGTTCGTGATGAATTCCAAACAGGAAATCATCGACGCCATAACGGATTTCGAGGCGGGGCGAATGGGACATATTCCGGCGGAACATATGACGGGCCGCCGGCTGGGTGAATAAGCGGCTCTCGGCCGTGCGGTTGACAACGGCGGTCGCCATCAGAACAGTAGACTCGGCGTTTCCGGCCCGCCACCGCGGGGAGTGCGGCCGGTCCGTCGTATCAACCGCAGCTGACATCGAGGAATACATGAACGTTCGCAGGCTAATCGTGACCGGCGCGGGCTTGATCACCCTCGCCGCCCCGATCGTCGTCACCGCCCCGTCCGCCCTGGCCGACGGTTTCATCCCCACCGGTTCCGCCGGCACCGGATCGTCGGGTATCGACGACGCCATCGGCGCCACCGGCTCGGCGGGGCTGACCCAGACGGGTTCGGCGGGAGGCACGTTCAAGAACTGTGACGAGGCCCGGGCGGCGGGTCGCGCCCCGCTGTTCCGTGGTGAGCCCGGCTATTCGCCGCACCTGGATCCCGACGGCACCGGTATGGCCTGCCCGACCGTCTGATCCTCGCGGCGGTCGCCGCAGACGAAAAAGAACCCGGTGTGACACTGTGTCACACCGGGTTCCGTCGTTTCTGCGGCGTCAGCGGCGGAAGATCTTGATCAGCACCAGCACGCCGACCAGAGCGCCCGCGCCGATCAGGCTGTACTTCACCTTCGGCTCGTTCACCTTCGCCACCACGGCCTTCTTGGTGTGGTCGGCGATCCGCTGTGGGTCCGCCCGCACCGCGAGCTCGTCGAGTGTGCCCGCGAGCCGATTGCGCGCGGCTTCGATCTCCCGCTCGATGTGCTCGGTATCCCTCGCCACGTTGTCTCCTGTTGTCGTTCCGGTAGGTCGCTGGCCGTCGAGTCTATCCGCCGCCCCGATGTCGCGTCCGTTGTCACATCGGTGGGCTACCGTGCTGGCATGACCGATACCAAAAAACTCGGCCCCGGCGATCCCGCGCCGGATTTCACGCTTCCCGACGCCGACGGTAAGCCGGTGTCGCTGGCGGACTACCGCGGCCGCAAGGTGATCGTCTACTTCTACCCGGCCGCCAGTACGCCCGGCTGCACCAAGCAGGCATGCGACTTCCGCGACAACCTGGCCGAGCTGAACCAGGCGGGCCTCGACGTCATCGGCATTTCGCCCGACAAACCCGCGAAACTGGCGAAATTCCGGGACAACGAGAAGCTGACCTTCCCGCTGCTCTCCGATCCCGAGCGCGAAGTGCTCCAGGAATGGGGCGCCTACGGTGAGAAGACGATGTACGGAAAGCGCATCACCGGCGTCATCCGCTCCACCTTCCTGGTCGACGAGCAGGGCGTCATCCAGGTGGCGCAGTACAACGTGCGCGCGACGGGGCATGTGGCGAAGTTGCGCCGCGACCTGTCGGTGTAGCGCCGACCGGCCATAGACGAGGCGAGGGGGCCCGGGACGATCGTCCCGGGCCCCCTCGCGGGCGCTTCGTGGCGTTCAGTCGCGCTGTGGCATCATCGCGACCATCCAGCGCAGCGTCAGCCGCCAGTGGTTGTCCCACCACTCGTTGAACTCGGCGGTACCGAGCTGCGGCGGCGCCGACTCACCCGGAAACAGCAGCGAGCCGTTGGGCGCTCCGACAGGGTCGGTCGGTGCGGGGATCACCGACTTGGTCTGCGGTGGTGTCGAATCCGGCTGCGGCGCCTCCTTGGCCAGGCGCTTCGGCTCACTCGCCGAGTCCGAACCGCGCACTCCCAGCCAGGACGAGCCGTCCGGGCCCCAGCCCGCCGAGGCCGGATCGGCGGACGACGGATCCGGCGCGGCATGCCGCGGACCCTGCGACGGCTGATCGGCGGGACCGTCGACCGGCAATTCCGGGATCGAATCCACCGCGGGCAGGCCCGGTTCCGGGCGTGCGTGGCGCGGCCCGCGGCTCGGCTGCGCGTTGCGGGCGTCGGCGAGGCGAGTGGTGGCGTCCGCGCGCGGATGGTCGGTGAGCTCGTGTACGCCGCCGATGGTCAGACCGCCGGCCAGCACGCTCGCCGCGGCGACGACCGCGACCGAATTGCGTGATGCCCGTGCGCGTTCGCCCGTTCCGGCGACGAACGCCTCGGGCTGCACCACGAGTGCCGCACCGATCGCCGACCCGGCCGCCGCGTCCGCGCACGGAATCACCGGCGCGTTGAAGCCCGCCGACAACACCGCGGCCAGCCCCGGCTGCTCCGCGGCCGAACCGATCGCGACGACCGCGCTGGGCCGCACGCCGGCCGCATCCAGCTGATCCCAGGCGGCCGCGATGCCCAGCCGCACCGAATCCTCGGAGACGAAGCCGGCGGCGGTCGCGGTGGCCGCGACCACGCGATCGCGATGCGGCGAAATCAGCGAGAAGCCTTGATATCCCGGCGTCAGCTCGCAGATCAGCAGATGATCGAATTCGCTCGCCCAGGTCATCGCCCGGGCCAGCGCCAGATGCGCCGACTTGGCCGAGACCAGCGAGGCCTCGTACCACGGCCCGGACGCCAAACCGGTGACGACCGCCCGCCGGCCCGCGGCATCGCGATAGGTCACGGCCGCCCCGGCGATCTCGTACTCCGCGCCGACCCGCGCCGCGAGTCCGTCCAGCAGCGATTCGATCAATCCGGGCAATCCGGCCGGCGACGAGGCGACCGGTTCGGCCACGTGGTGCGCGAGCACCCGGTCGGTCAGTTTCGCGCTTCCTTCGCGCAGGGCCACCGCGTCCACGCAGTCTCGCGCGATCGAAGCTCCGAGAGTCACCACAGGTCGAACCACCACAGATCAAGCCTTCCGTGTGCAGGAACCGCGCCGGAGAAGCCGCGCCGAGCAGCGGTTCAGCGCCGCAGCGGGAATGATCGAAAAATCGACACACCCCCGCCGATGTAGATCTACTCGGTATGTGTTCGTCACCACATTCGGCTTGGATGGGTTATGAATCGGACCGAATCCCGGGTACGGAAGTCGGCACCGTGTGTCATCCGCGTGTCGCTACCGCTAGCCTGGTGGATGTGGTGGAAGCGCGCACGGCACCGAGGTCGAACCGGCGTCCTGATCCGGCGTTGGAGCTGCAGGACGACCCGCAAGAGTTGATGCCGCGCCGGCGGCCCACCCAGGAGCGCAGTAAGCGCAAATTCGATGCGCTGCTGCAATCGTCGCGCGAACTGTTGGTCGAGGTCGGATTCGAATCGTTCACCTGCGAGGAGGTCGCCGCCCGCGCCGAGGTGCCGATCGGCACGCTGTATCAGTTCTTCGCCAACAAATACGTCATCGTCTGCGAATTGAATCGGCAAGACCTGGTGGCCGTTTCCCAGGAGCTGGCCGACTTCCACGGCGAAATTCCGTCGATGGACTGGTTGCGGCATATGAACAAACTCGTCGACCACCTCGCGGAACTGTGGATGACCGATCCCTCGCGGCGCGAGGTGTGGCTGGCCATGCAGTCGACCCCGTCCACTCGCGCCACCGGCGCCATCCACGAGAAGGAATTCGCCGAGGCGGTGCAGCAGATGCTGCGGCCGCTGATGCCACGCACCCCGCGCGGGCGCCGCTCGATGATGGCGCAGGTGCTGGTGCACGTGGTCTATTCGATGCTGAACTTCTCGGTACAGGACGGGCTCAGCCACGAGGCGGCCGTGGCCGAACTCAAGCGGCTGATGGTCGCGTACCTGTTGATCGCGGAGAAGGAATCGCGCACCGGACAACGCGATTCGACGGACTGATCGCGCGCAGTCGTACCTCTCGCCGGCGGAGCTTTCCGTCGCTCCGACGAAGGGCGGAACCGGCGACGTGTGAGCGAGACGTCGCCGGTTCCGGCCTTCGCAGGAGCGACGGGCCGACTCGGGCTGCCGGAGCCCTACCGCCTCAGGGGTTTTCGATCAGATCCGCCAACTCGCCCGGATCCTCGAGGACGACCATCGCGGCGGCCGTATCGCCGTCGTGCGTGATCGACAGGTGCACCCGCACCCGCGGCAGGAATTCCGCTGCCAGTCCGTGCAATTTGATGCTGGGCCGGCCCCAGGCGTCGTTCACCACTTCGATGAGCGGATACGGATTGTCACCGATCTGCGGGCGGCGAGCGAACCGGGAGGTGGCCCATGCTTTGAGCACCGCCTCCTTGGCCGCCCACCGCGCCGCGAAGCTGCGGGCCGGATCGGTGCCCTTGCTCTGACAGTAACGCCGCTCACCCGCGGTGAAACTCTCCCGGAGCATGGTGGTTCCGGCCCGTTCGAGCTGTTCGGCGAAATCGGAGATGGTCACCAGATCCAGGCCGATACCGAGGATGGTCATGAATCCGCAGCCTACGGATTCGGCGAGCCATCATCGGTATCGGCGGATCGTTACCCGGGAGTTGTTACCTCCCGGGCCCGATCTCCCTACTTCTCGGCCTTCCGGTTACCAGCCAGTTCGCCTGTGCCGCAGGAGCCGTGGGCCAGATACAGCCCCTCGGCGCCCAGGCGGGCCTCCGCCGAGAGCAGCACGTCGGCCTCGAGCTGACGGATCTGCTTGGCCGGAGTTCCCTCGCCGCCGAGACGACGGTCGGCGGGCCGCTCGTAGAGCGGTTCACCACCGCACATCGCCTCGACCAGCCGCTGACGGCCGGCGAGCCGGCGTTCCTCGGCGCGGCGCAGGTAGTCGTCGCGACGCTCCGGATCCAGCGCCTCGACGAAGGCCTGCGGATGCACGACCGCCAGCAGACCGGAGACGTGCCCGAACCCGAGCGAGGTCACCAGACCGGCCTTGAGCGCGAACCGATCCCCGAACCGCAGCGGCCGGCGCGGCCACACCAGATGCGGATATTCGGCCATCTTCTCGTCGACGCAGTCGAGGCTGCGGTTCGGCGGAATCACGCCCTGCTCCAGCACCTGGCACAGCCCGATCAGCTGGAAGGCAGCCGCACCGCCCTTGGCGTGACCGGTCAGCGACTTCTGCGAAATCACGAACATCGGGGCGCCTTCGGAACGTCCCAGCGCGCCGGCCAGCCGCTCGTGCAGCTCCGATTCGTTGGGATCGTTGGCGGCGGTGGAGGTGTCGTGCTTGGAGATCACCGCGATCTCGTCCGGGGTCACGCCGAGCTTGCGCAGTTCGGCGGCCAGCCGCGATTCCGCACCGCCGCGGCCCGCGCCGAGCGCACCCAGTCCGGGAGCGGGAATCGAGGTGTGCACACCGTCGGCGAAGGACTGCGCGAACGCGACCACGCCGAGGACCGGCAGGCCGAACTCCGCGGCGATGTCACCGCGGGCCAGCAGAACCGTTCCGCCACCCTGGGATTCGACGAACCCGCCGCGGCGCCGGTCGTTGGCCCGGGAGAAGTAGCGGTCGCTGATGCCCTTGGCGCTCATGGCCGCCGAATCCGCGGTCGCCGACATGTCACCGAAGCCGACGATGCCCTCGATACCGAGATCGTCGTAACCGCCGGCGACCACGACCTCGGCCTTGCCGAGACGGATCTTGTCCACACCCTCCTCGACCGACACCGCCGCGGTCGCACACGCCGCGACCGGGTGGATCATGCCGCCGTAGCTGCCGACGTAGGACTGAACCACATGCGCCAGTGCGACGTTCGGCAACGCCTCCTGGAGGATGTCGTTGGCCCGCGGCTCACCGAGCAGGTTGTCGATGTAGAGCGAGCGCATCGACGACATACCGCCCATACCGGTGCCCTGAGTGTTGGTCACCATCGCCGGGTGCACCCAGCTCATCAGCTCGGCGGGGCTGAAGCCGCTGGACAGGAACGCGTCCACGGTGCAGACGATGTTCCACAGCGCCACCCGGTCCACCGAACTCGCCATATCCGGCGAGATGCCCCAGCGGGTCGGATCCCAGCCCTCGGGGATCTGGCCGCCGACGGTGCGCGACAGCTTCGCCTTGCGCGGCACCCGAATCTCGGTGCCCGCCTGGCGAATCACCTGCCAGTCGCTGGAATCGGCGACCGGGTTGATCACGGTGTGCTCCGGATCGGCGGCGTAGAACGCGCGTGCCTCGGCCTCGCTGTTGACCACGAAGCTCAGATCCCGGTCGAGGAAGACCGAGGTGAGTAGCGGCGCCGCGTTGTCGGTCATGGCACCGTCGTCGCCGTAGCGGCGGATGCCGCAGCGCTGCACCACCGCGTCGTGGTAACGCTCGGCCAACTCCGATTCCTCGACGTATTCGCCGCTTTCGGCGTCGTACCAGCCCGGCTTCGGGTCGTTCTCCCAGGTGACCAGACCGGTGGTCCACGCCAGCTCCAGCACGCCGGCCGCGGACAGCTCGTCGGCGACCTCCATCTCGAAGCGCGTGCGCGCGGAACCGTAGGGCCCGAGCTCACCGGCGCCGACGATCACGACCATATCGGCGAGATCGGCGGTCACAGCGCCCCATTCGGGAGTCGGCAGCGCCGAGGTGAGCGTCGGCGGCACCGGCAGCGCCGGGACGGTCGCCCGCTCGTCGGCGATCGCCTCCGGGTCGCGCTCGACGTCCTCGGCCAGTGCCGACAGGTCCAGCTTCGCACCGGCCAGCCCGCCGGTGAGGTCGATCTGCTGCGGTCCGGTGGCGGTCACGGCACGAGCCCGCGACGTGCACCACTTGAGCAGCTCGTCGGCCATCTCCTGGGTGGACCAGGTGTGCACGCCGGCCTTCTCCACGGCCGCGACCAGCGGATCGTTGTGACCCATCAGGCCGGTGCCGCGCACCCAGCCGATCATCGCGTGCACCATGGTGACGCGCTGCGCCCACGACTTCTCCACCCGCCACTTGGCGATCACCGCGTCCAGCGCGGCCTTCGACTCGCCGTAGGCGCCGTCGCCGCCGAACATGCCGCGGTTGGGCGAACCCGGAAGCACCACATGCAGTTTCGCGTCCACGTCGTGGTCGGCGCCGAGGGCGGACAGGCCGCCGATCAGCCGTTCCACCGACCACAGCAGGACCCGCATCTCCATTTCGGCGCGCGCCCCGGCATCGGCCAGATCGCCGGCCACCCGCGGGGCGGCGAACGGCAGCAGCAGCGTCGGGGTCATCGCGGGCTTCACGAGCACCTTCGCGCCACCGGCGTTGTCGGTCTGCTCGTTGCCGACCCAGTCGATCAGTGCGTCGATATCGGAGTAGGAGGCCATATTCGCCGGCACCACCCACAGCGCGGCCCCCGCGCGAGCGTGCTCGCGGTAGAGCTGCTTGTAGAAGGCGAGGCGGTCGTCGTCGAGCTTGGACGTGGTGAGAATGACGGTCGCGCCGCCGGCGAGCAGCCGGCCCGCGATCGAGGCCGCGATGGACCCCTTGCTCGCGCCCGTGATCACCGCGGTATCGGCGGACCAGACACCCTCGTCGGTGCTCAGGGCCGCCTCGGCGATCCGCTCATAGGTACGAGCCAGCACCGAACGCGCCTCGCCCATAGCGAGTTTGCGCCACCACTGCGCCTGCGCCGCAACGGCCTTACCGGCTCCGACGAAGCTGTCGACCGTGTCCTCGCCCGAACCACCCAGCCACAGGGTGGCCAGATCCTCGCGGGCGGTCGCCCAGCGGTCGTCGATCAGCACGGCCTTGCGGGCGTCGAAGGCCGGAGCGACCAAACGCGGCCAGTCCGAACCCAATTCGGCCGAGACCAGGTCGACCAGCGATTCGTCGCTCGCTTCCGGCGCCGACACCTGGTCGGTGAGGCCCAGCTGCTCGAGCACCACCCGGGCGGCGGTCGCCAGCACACCGTCGCGACCGGTGATCTGCTCGGTGAATTCACCGAGGGCGGCCGCGTCGACCGTGGCGCCACCGCCACCGCCCGCGGCCGGCAGCGCGACGCTGATTCCACGACGCGCGGCCACGGCCTGCACGGCGGCGTCGATCGCGGCATCCACCGCGGCGCCGTCGCTCAACGCGCCGGAGACCAGGCCACCGAGATCCCCGCCGCGCACGCTGGCGCCCTCGCGGGTGCCCAGCGACACCTCGGCGGTGACGTGGTGGGCCCAGCCGTCGCCGAGCTGCCACACCTTCTTCACCCGATCGGTGATCGCCGCCGGGCGCTTACCCGAGGGACCGAACACCTTGCGCAGGTGGTCGCCGATGGCGTCGGACAGCACCGAGCCGAACGGCTTGTAGGTGCGGGCCAGCCGGTCGACGGTGGCCGACAACGCGCCCATATCGGCATCGGCGGCGCCGTCGATCGCGCCCAGCGACAGCTCGGAGCCGAGGTCGACCAGCAGCTGGTTCCGCCGCGAGGAGACACCGTCGCACAGCGCCTCGATGGTGTCCACGGGACCGATCTGGTCCAGCCGGAGCTTGGTCCACAGCGCGATCAGCACGCGGGTGGCGTCGGCGGCGGTGAAGGTGATGTCGTCAGGGCGGGGACCACCGGAGGCGGCGGCCGGAGCCGGCGCCGGGGCGGCCGCGGCGGCCGCCGCGGCCGGAACCGCCTCGGCCACAGTCTCTTCCGGCTCGTCCACCGGCGCCGGATCGGTATCGGTGGAGTAGACCACGCCGGCCTCGCGCTCGATGTTGAGCACCTCGACCTTGGTGGCGGAGTACTGCGGCAACTTCAGGGTGTTGCTCGCCAGGTTCGCCACGGTCGGCGTCGCCGCCAGGCCGATCTCGACGAACCGCTCCACACCGAGGCCACCGCGTCCGGTGTCGGAGAACAGCAGATCCTGCGTTTCGATCCAGCGCACCGGGCTGGCGAACTGCCAGGCCAGCAACTCGATCAGCACCACCCGGCACAGTTCTTCCGGACGCGCGGACCACGACTCGAAGTCGTCGAGCACGGCACGCAGCGGCTCCGACGGCACGTAGTCGGCGATCTCGGCGATGAAGTCGCGCTCCAGCGAGAACGGCCGCGGCACCAGGTTCGGAATGTAGCGCCCGGCAAGGATTTCCGGATGCAGGTTCTCCGGCAGCAGCTCCTCGAGCTTGTGCCGGAACTCGGGCACACCCTTGCGCAGCACCGTCGAGTGGAACGGCACGTCGATGCCCGGCACCAGCACGAAGGCGCGCTTACCACCGAATTCGGCACGGCGGCGCTCGATCTCGGCTTCCAGCTCCTCGAGACCGGCGACGGTACCCGCGATCGCGTACTGCGAACCGCGCAGGTTCAGGTTCACCACCTCGAGGAATTCCCCGGCGCGCTCGCCGACACCGGCGACGAAGTCGATCACCTCGGCGTCGGGCAGCCCGATCTGCGACGGGCGGATGGCGGCCATCCGATAGTCGCTGCGGCCCTGCGCATCCCGGGGCACCAGCTCGTGCATGGCCGATCCACGCTGGAATACGACCTCGAGCACGGCCTCCAGCGGAAGCACCCCGGCCACGGCGGCCAGCGCGTTGTACTCACCGACGGAGTGGCCGGCCAGCATCGCGCCCTCGACGAACGCACCGGCCTCCCGCAGCTCGGCGACCTGCGCCACGCCCAGGGTGGCCATCGCGACCTGGGTGAACTGGGTCAGATGCAGAACACCCTGCGGGTGGCGGTATTCCACGCCGCGGGCCTTGAGATAGGTCGGGTTGTCGCGCACCACGGCGAGGATCGAGAAGCCCAGGGCTTCCCGGGTGTGCTTGTCGGCGCGATCCCACACCTGCTTGGCCGCCTTCGACCGCGACCGGGCGTCCAGTCCCATCCCCTTGGTCTGGATGCCCTGACCGGGGAAGGCGTAGACGGTCTTGGGGGCCGCGAGCCGGGCGGTCGCGGTCATCACCAGATCACCGCCGGTCCGGCAGGACACCTCGACGATCTCGCAGCCGCGGTCGACGGCGATCCGCTCGACGCGCACATCGATCTGCGCGCCCGGCCGGACCATGCCGAGGAATCGGGTGGTCCAGGCGGTGACAGTGCGTGCGGGCAGCGGAGATTCGGGATCCACCGCCGAGACCGCGTGCTGGGCCGCGGCCGACAGCCACATGCCGTGCACGATCGGGCTGCCCAGGCCCGCGAGTTTCGCGGCGGCGCTGCTGGTGTGGATCGGGTTGTGATCGCCGGACACCTCGGCGAAGGCTGCCATGGCCCGCGGCGCGGTGAGCGTGACGTCGCGACGACGCCGGCGCGGGGTTTCGGTCGCCTCCTCGGACACGGTCCCGGCCGCGCGCGGCGGATCGGTGAGCTCGCCGGAGCCGTTGCGGCCTCGAATCGCGAAGCGTTCCACCAGCGTTGCGACGGTCGGCGTCTCCAGACCGTGATCGCGCATGACGCCGACGGTGACCCGCACCTCGACGACGCGGCCCAGATCGGTGTCGATCACGGACGCGGATTCCGCGCGAACGCTGAGCACCGCCGGATCAGCGGGCAGCTCACGCACGAGGTCGACCTGGTGGTCCAGGTGCACCAGATCCAGCATGCCCTCGATAACACTGCTGACGCTTCCGTTTTCGCCGTGGGCGCGGCTCGCGCCCAGCACCGCGAACACGGCCGGCCAGCAGGCGCCGACCAGCACGTCGGGAACCCGGCGGCCGATGGTGCTGAGGCCCTCCGGCAGACCCGAGCCGGTCACACCGGCGTGGTCGGCGACCATATCGGGCGTCCACGCCAGATTCACGTGCGCGACGTGAATACCGTTGGCGGACTTGACCTCCGGCAACGCCTGCCCGGCGGCCACGGCGAGCAGGGCCGACATCGCGGTCTCGGCATCGGCTTCGGTCACCACCGGTGCGCCACCGTTGTAGACCGAGCCGGGCACGGTGATGCGGATCCGGACCTCGTTCGCGGACGACAGCGGAACGGTCAGCTCGACGTAGGCGTGGTCGGCGTCCGGCCCGGTCGCGGGAACCAGTGTGGCGCCGGTCGGCCGGTGCAGCGCGCCCTGGGTGTCGACGGTCCACTCGTGCAGATCACCGAGCCGGTGCACCGGATTGGTAGTGGTACGCCCCGCCCACTGCACATCGGGCGCGGCCAGCACGATGTCGATGGCGCCGGAACCGATGTCGGCGCGGCGGCGGCCGTCGACGGCGGCGGGGGTGACGCCGCCGCGGATCAGCGTGTACGCGGTGTCCTGTTCGAAGCGGTCGAGGAGTTCACCGACCGGCTCGTCGACGCGGGTGATGCCGGCGACCGACACGGTGCCGGGGATCACGCACACCTGGTCGGCGGTGTAGCGGGGGTCGTGAGCCTGCCACAGCGAGTCCGAGCGCCACCACCGGCGCACGTCGGCATCGACGACCGGCACGAAGTTCACCGGCTTGCCGGGGGTCTTGCACAGCGAGACGAAGAACGGCACATCGGCCGGGTGCAGGACCGTGTCGGCGGCGGCCGGGTAGTGCTCCTTCAGCGTGCAGATCACGTGCACCGGCCGTTCGAAGACGCTGTCGTCGTCGAACAGGGTCGGGATGCGGCCGCGGTCGGCGGGGTTGAGGCGGCCCTCGGCGCGGCGCACCATCTCGGCGAACCGGTCCCGCCAGGTGATGTCGGCCCACACCGAGCGGGTCGCGTCGGCGATCGCGTCACCGAGGTCGGTGCCGCAGTCGAAGCCGTCGCGACCGGCGCGCTGATGTTCGGGCAGCAGCGCGGCCAGCTCGACATAGCGCTCCAGCCAGCGCAGGTAGGTCATACCGGCGACATCGCCGAAATACGGCTTGGCGGTGCGGTCGAGCGCCTCGATGATCTCGTCGCGGCGCGCGGCCACGGCCTCGGCGTCGCCGGCGACCTCGTCGAGCAGACGGCCGGTGCGCGAGGCGGAGTTGTCGATCTCGTGAATATCGGCGCCCAATTGGCTACGGCCGGAAGCCATTCCGCCGGTGGCGGTCCCGGCGGCGACCCAGTCGGGGGTACCGGGGGTGTCGACCAGCAGCTGCTTGACCTCGGGGGCGGTGGTGGCCTCCAGGGTGGCCATGGCCGCGGTGCCGACCAGCACGCCGTCCAGCGGCATCTTCGGGTAGCCGTGGGAAACCGACCATTCGCCGGTCAGGTATTCGGTGGCCCGCTCCGGGGTGCCGATGCCGCCGCCGACACAGACCACGACGTTGTCCCGGTTGCGCAGTTCGGCGTAGGTCTCGAGCAGCAGGTCGTCGAGGTCCTCCCAGGAGTGGTGGCCGCCCGCGCGACCGCCCTCGATGTGCATGATCACCGGGTAGTCCGGGACCTCGTCGGCGATGCGCAGCACCGCGCGGATCTGCGCGACGGTACCGGGCTTGAACGCGACGTGGGTGATACCGGCCTCGGTCAGCTCGGCGATCAGCGCCACGGCCTCGTCGAGTTCGGGGATGCCCGCGGTCACGACCACGCCGTCGAACGGAGCGCCGGCCATGCGGGAGCGCTGCACCAGTCGCTTACCGCCCAGCTGCAACTTCCACAGGTAGGGGTCGAGGAACAGCGAGTTGAACTGCACGGCCCGGCCGGGCTGCAGCAGGGTCTTCAGCTCGGCGACCCGATCGGCGAAGATCTGCTCGGTCACCTGGCCGCCACCGGCCAGCTCGGCCCAGTGGCCCGCATTCGCCGCGGCGGCAACGATTTTCGCGTCGACGGTGGTCGGGGTCATACCGGCCAGCAGGATCGGCGACCGGCCGGTCAGGCGGGTGAAGGCGGTTTCCACCACGATACGGCCGTTGGGAAGACGAATCGGCTTGGGCGCGAACGCATCCCAGGACGGCGCGACCTGCGGCGCCGCGCCCGGGGTGAAGAGGCTGCGCTGACCAGGCCGGGTCGCAGCGGCGACGATGCCCACGCCGGTGCCCTTGAGCGAACCCTGGGTCAGGCGGCTCAGCAGATCACCCGGGCCGATATCCAGAATCCATTGCGCGCCACCGGAAACGGTGTCGTCGACGATCTGCACCCAATCCACCGGGTCGACCAGAATGCTGCGGGCGAGCTGCGCGGCGAGGTCGGTGTCGATCTCACACTGCGCGGCCCAGGCCGACACCAGCTCGACGGTCTCGGCCAGCGCGGGGTGGTGGAAAGCGACCTCGACCTGGACGTCCTCGAAGACCGGGGCGAACACCGAGCCGCCGCGCTTCTTGGCATCGCGATCACGGCCCTGCTCGGCGTTGATCTCGGCGCAGCGCTGCCGCACCCGCTCCAGCTGGGCCACGGTGCCCGACAGCACCGCCCGCCGGCGGCCGTTGCGAATCGACACCACCGCGGCGACGTTCGGGTCCACACCTTCAGACACCTCGGCGACGACCGCACGCAGCTCGTCGGGGTCGACATTGGACACCGCGACCATCGGCGATTTGTCGCCGACCGGAATGAGAGCGCGCCGGCGCGCGACCAATGTGGCTGCCGCGCCGATCAACTGGGCCAGCGCGAGCAGTTCCGCGTCGCGCGCACCGTGCGCGGTCGCGGCCTCGGCGGCCAGCAGGCCCTGGGAGTGACCGATGATGCCGGTCGGCGCGTGCTCGGCAGGATCGAGCCCCTGCATCCGCAGCGCCCGCAGTGCGGCGACCTGCGCGAGGAAGACACCCGGCATCGAGACCGCGGCGGAGCGCAGCGCCTGCGCGGACGGCGCCGCCGACTCCTCCCCTTCCTCGCCGTCGGCGAGCTCGTCCTCGAGCATCCACGCGATCGGATCGAAGCCGACGGGCCGGACCACCAGCAGCTGCGCCGCCACCGGTTCCAGCCGTGCGTCCGCCTCGCGCACGAGCGCGGTCAGCTCGGGCTCGAGCGCACTGTCGCGTCCGATCTCCTCCAGCTCCCGCAGCCACTGCGCACCCTGCCCACCGAAGGCCAGCGCGTACTTCTCACCATCGAGCAGGCGATCCAGCAGCGACGACTTGATACCCGTATCCGAAACTCCCCCAACGACCTTCGCGTTCGTTCCGGTCCCGGTGTGTTCGTTGATCGTCAAGACGTATCGACTTCCTTCTCGTGGCGGCTCACCCCGCGGGGCCCGCTCTTGCGTGCACAGGCGTCCCTCACCCCTGAGGACCTGACGAAGCCTCAGGTTCGCACAAAATCATGAGGAAAGCCTCACGTTTCCCCCGCCCCCGCACCCCTACCGTCGAGTATTCCGGTACGCACGTACAAGAACACCCCCAAACATGACCCTCCCTCATGTTTGAACCCCCAGGTGGCAGGGTTACTCGGAAGTCAGAAAGTTGAGGGTTCCTCATATTGGGAGTTGCCAAATCGTTATAATCCCAGTTCGTGTTACCCGTGGGTACACGACACCCCCGCGCGGCTTCGCGATCCGCGCCCCGGCCGGTAGAGTTTGGACGGTCGTACCATCACGCGCGAGTGGCGGAATTGGCAGACGCGCTGGATTTAGGTTCCAGTGTCCTCGGACGTGGGGGTTCAAGTCCCCCCTCGCGCACGATTTCGTGTCACTGGTGACACATTCGGCGTCCGCGTGGTTGAGCGCACTCGACCACGCGAAGGAATTCCAGTGTCGATGTGTGTTGACCTGCAGTGTTTTCCGGCACGGATGCCGGATCCCGTCTCCGATTTCCGGCTCGATCGTGGCTGGGGGTGGTGCGCGTGATCGCGCCGGTGATCCCCCCGCAGACCCCGCTGCAACAGTTGATCGAGGGCGCCCGGTTCCCCCACCCGTCCCCGGTTCGCGTGCCGAGCGCGGACGTGATGTACGGGATGAGCACGGTGGGCGAAGCTGGGCGGGTCTTGGACCGGAAAGTGTTCGCCGGGCTCGGTTGGGCACCGGGTACCAGGCTGACCGTCCGGTGCGACGATCACGGCGTACTCGTGGCCTCCGCCGACCCCGAAGGCTCGGTTCTTGTGCGCGAAGGCTTTGTTCGCATTCCGTACCGGCAGCGGCGCCGGGTGAATCTGTTCGTCGGTGACCGTGTGCTGCTGCTCGGCAGGCAGACCCGTCAACGACTCGCCATCGCCCCTCCGGCTGCGATGGAGGAACTGTTCGCCGCCGGCCTGGCCTTGCTGGAGCGGTGACAGCGATGACCACCATGACGTCGGCGGAGACCGTCTCCGCCGCGCGAGTCCTGTTGGCCCAGATGGGCCTCTCGCCCGCCGATCTCGTCGAGTCGCCGGCATCGGTTCCGACCTTCGCGATCATCGTCCCCCAGGTACGTACCACCTTGAAAAGCGGAACGCTGCGTACCTACGACACCCACCTGCGGCGACTCGAAACCGAATGGGCGGCACGCCGGTTGGACGAGCCCACCCAAGCCGACCTCGAAGACATGGCACGAGCCGTCCAAGAACGCGCCCGCACCAACCGGGCGTCGCGCGGCGGGGGAAGCGCGGTGGAGCACTTCGTCGGCGCGGTCCGCTGCGTGTACCGGTTCGCCGAGAAGAACGGCTGGATCCGGGCCAGCGACAATCCAGCTCGCAAGATGGCCAAGCCGACGCGCAAACCTTCCCATCGCTATGCGATTCCCTCGCCACGATTGGCCGAGATCTGCGCTGTCGCGGCGGCTACCGGCAATGATCCGGAACTGGACTCGTTGATCTTGCGCCTGCACGTCGAGACGGCGTGCCGCCGCAGCGGCGCGCTGGCGCTTCGACCGCACGACCTCGATGCAACCCAGTGCCTGGTGTGGTTGCGAGAAAAAGACGGCACCGACCGTTGGCAGCCCGTTTCACCGACCCTGATGCGCCACCTGCTTCAGCACGCCGCCGACCGTGGTGCCTCGCAGTCGGAACAGTTGCTCCGATACAAGAACGGAAAACCCATCTCCTCGCGGCGCTATGACCACATCTGGGCGCGCATCGGCGAAGAGCTGCCGTGGGTGGCCGTACAGGGCGTGACCATGCACTGGCTCCGGCATACCACCCTGACCTGGGTGGAGCGCACCTTCAGCTACGCCGTTGCACGTGCCTACGCCGGGCACGACGGCAAGACCGCGGGCACGACGGCCACCTACGTCAAAGCCAACCTGCTCGAAGTCGCCACCGCCCTCGCCGTACTCACCGGCGAGCCCCACCCTCTGTCCACGGCCGAAGGACCTACGGCCACATGAACACTGCCGCGTGCACACCGGAACCCCGCTCGCCCGAAGGACCACACCACATGCCCGCACCCGACACCACTGTGCGCACGCCGCCTCCGTCGAGCGCCCCGGAACACGGGGATAGACCCGACCGTGCGCACGCCTTCTTCTGGTGCGTGCTCGTCGCATCGGCGACGGTGAGCATCACCGGCAACGCTGTGCACGCCGTTCTGCACGCACCGGCTCCGCCGATCGCCGGTGCGGTCGCGGTCGTCCCACCGATCGCGTTACTGACCGCTGTGCACGGTGTCACCGTTCTACAGCGAAAGCAGGTGCACAGCACCGCCGCCCACCGGCTCACCGTCGTACTGACCGTCCTCATCGCGGCCGGAGCGTTCTGGCTGTCGTTCACCGCATTGCGGTCCCTCGCCGAACTGGCCGGCATCCCGCACAACCAGGCATGGCTGTGGCCGCTGATCATCGAAGGCTCGATGACCCAAGCCACCGTCGCCCTCATCTCGATCACACAACCACCCCACAACACCAGCACCCCAACAGAAGACGCAGCACCCACCACACCGACGATGCCCGCTACACCACCGGATCCGTCACCGGCCCTTGCCGACGACACCGTGCGCACGTCGGCTGAGGGGTTGGACGGGCGGGTCGAGTCCGCACCGAGCACAACACAATGGAGCGACATCGCCGCGGCCATCTGTGCACGCGATCCCGCCGGCCGGCGCAATGCCGACCAAGTTGCCCAAGTTCTGGAATTGCATTACAGCGAGGGACTCAATGCCACCGAAATCGCAAAACGAACCCGCCGCAGCAGATCAACCGTGAGCAGAATCCTCACCCACACGAAGGCGCTCGACCTCCCGCCCGTCACAATGTACGACCGGAAACAATCCGACCTCCAACCGTGAGTGCAGAAACATCGCTTCGATGATCAGCACGAGTTCGCCAATTGCACGGCACACGTACACGCGAAAGAAATCCCCTATGTCTGCGCACTAGATACACGATTGAGGTCAATATCGGGTTCGGTCGCTACTCTGCTAATTATCGAAAGATACGTTTACCCGACTGCTGGAGCGGGTCTGCGCGCCACTGCTTCGCTGAAATCTGTTCCACCTCCGCTGTTCTAGGAACCGGGCAGACGCTCGCCTGACCGGCCGATCAGGGCATCGAGGATGGCGCCCGGCACGAAACCTGTGCCTTCACATCGGCGCTTCGCAAATCGGGGCCAGCAATAGAACTGCTCCTAGCGAAGCCGCTGAATGGTGGCTAAACTCGAAATTAGACGGACAGCCTGAAGGGGCGCAGAAGTGCATACAGGGATGTATCGCAGGGGCGTTCAGAACAGCGTAGAAGGGGTTAGGGGAATCGAACCCCTAACCCCTGCCTCACAAAAGTCGAGCTGAGCCGTTCGATGCAACGTCTCCGCCGGTAGCAACAGGAATTTCACGAAACTTCGCGCAATTTTCCGGCGCAAACCATACCCGTTCTCTGCTGACGCCGTCAATATCTCCTCCCTGCTACTGACGGCGTCAGCAGACCGATCGACCACACGTGACGGGTCCCAGCAGACGGCGTCGCTATCAAGCACGCTGGACGCGCACGCGTACTTCAGGGATTCGCGCAAATGACGGACAAGCGTCCCCGACCGCGGTTCGCGTGATGTACACCACATTTCTGTCGCAGATGAGGAGGTACGTGCCCGATGCGTGACACAACTGTTCGTTTTACCTATCGACAGGCTCAGAGTGGAGGTGTTCGATGGACACAACCATCTCGCCACCGGCTACGAGCAGAGACGTTGTTGCGCACCTGCGATCTTCCCGGCGCAGCGGCGGTCGGAGGGGATCGAAACCTCATGAGCGTCGATATCTCTTGTCCCTCTTGCGGTTACGACGATTGCGTGCAGAGCGTTCCCGCGATCCGCGCTTCGGGAACTTCGACGGTGTATGACACCGACTACTACTCAGGTGTCGGAGTGAGTTCGTCGGGTCTGGTGCCGGTCATGGGCTCCTCGCTCGTTGAGCGAACGCAATCCAGTTATCTGGCCCAATCACTCGCGCCCGAGCCTGGCTTCCGGGGTGCTGGTCGCCTCACAACCCTCGCAGTGGTGCTGAGCTTGCCAGCGGTCGTGTATTTCGCCGCTGCGGGCGTGCTGATTAGCCGTCCACATCCGGACGTCTCGACTGCTTCGATTTTGATTGGGGCTTTTGGTTTTGCGCTTTTCCTCGCGCTGCCGTCGTTGCTGATTTTGTGGTTCGCGTTCCGGAGACTGCGACGGTCGGCTCGGATTCGCCGCGGCGCGCCTGCGGCTTATGCGGTGTGGCGCGCAGGGGTGTACTGCCATCGATGTGGCATGTGCTTTTGGCCCTTCGCGCCCGCCGCTGGAATCCCGGTGCGACATCCGGTTTCCCCAGGCGGTTTCCAGGGGATCGTCTGGAACGCCGGGGGTTACCTCAACGACGCGTGATCACCCGTAAACAACGCTCTTAGGACTTCACTGCCGCAGGCCCGGCGTAGTTCGCTTGCGCACCGTTTGGTCGGCGATCCCGGCGGCAGGGCATTTCCGGGTTCCCAGTTAGGGCGATTGTTCTGCCGATTCCACGGACGGCTGCGGCTCGTTGAGCGGTGGCTCGCTCTCAGGATGTGCCGTCTGCACGCCTGGTTCGGGCTCTGCCCGCCCGGCGGCACGTAGTTGCCGCGCGTTCTTGACGCTGATTTCGAGTAGTTCGGCGATGTCGTCGGTGCTGCATCCGTGCTCGTTCATGCGCGCCACGGCCGAAGTCTGCCTGGTGTGGTGCACGGCGATTTCGGTTGCGGCGGCCTGTTCGAGGTGACCGATCTTGTCGTGCAACGC
>NZ_BDAV01000030.1 GCF_001612635.1 Nocardia africana NBRC 100379
CCCCCTAATCCGGAGACCGGATTATCTGGTTCCCGCAGGAACCTGGTGATAATAGCTGACTTTGCGTGATCCCGTTGTCCGCCAAACGATTCGCGAACAAAATCGCTGTGTAGGTCGAAGTACGTCCACTTGGCGGGGCAGCTGCCGATCCTGTACGTCACCAGCCCAGATCGCGTATTCGAGCACGGCGAGCACCAGATCTGTGTGGCAACAGTGCGAACGCCTCCAGCCCACGATCCGGTTCGAGGACGCATCGCGGACCGCGGCCAGCCAGAACACGTCCTCCCCACAGGCGATGCGGAGAGCATCGGCGAGCCGCAACCGGTCAGGCTCGCCGGCGGTGAGGTTGCGGTTGACCGGGCCGACACCGCGGTCGCATCCCGATCCTGCCGGGTCACACCCGGCCGCCAGTTCCTGTGCCGGAATACCTTGCAACCCCGTATTCCGCATCAGCCGCTCGACACCTTGTGGCCGAACGAAATCCCGCTCCGGCGCAGCATCGCGTGGACCCACGGTGCCCGTAGGTTTCCATTGGGAACTGGTTTGGATGTCGACCATCTCAGCCAGCAGCTCGTGGTCGACCATCCGCCGCGTGCGCTTGCTGCAACTAGGGAGTGTTCGAACTGTGAAGGCGGCCCCGTGGCACGCCCTCACTCGTGCTTGAGCATTGATTGAGCTGGTTGATGTCACGTTCGCCAGCGCTGGGACCCGATAGATGACCGAATCGAACGCCAGCGGCCTACTATCGGCCATACAGGGGGTGCGGCAATGTGCGGCCTGATCCGCCGGAACCGGGGTTGTCACCCGAATTCTATACCGACGCAACCAGTCTCGATCCTGCGGCTGAAATACACCCTGTCGGCCAGCACCCGAACCGGGCCAGATCGTGGTCGGCCACCACCAAGTTTAGGCACCTCAATCCCGTTGACCGCCGTGAACTGCGGACTGTCACTGGTGGCCAGGGTTATCTACAAGGACAGCACCCGGCAGCCCCGTTCGCAGGTCACATGCAACTCGGTCCACCATCCGCCCGCGATCGGCCTAGCCGATGATCTGCCGGCTCCCGAACAGAACTACCGCGCGGCTGGGCCTGTCCGATCACCGTCGCGACGGGCGCAGCGGCGGCCGATGACTCGCAAGATAGCCGAATCCACACCCGCCTCCGACACCTTCCGCCGCCCCGTCGGCGAACGCCTGCACCCTTCAGGATCAACGCCCAGACCCCGCCACGCTGCCAACGTCGGAAAAGCCGATACGCCGCTAGCCAGGATCCATACACACCCGGCACGTCCCGCCACCGTGATCTAACCCGGAGCCCATCAATGAGTTGGCGTTTAGTCCATTGCGGCGGGCGTCCCGCCTTCTTGTTCCGAGGCGGCAACGGTTCCAGCCGACCCATCGGGCATCGGTCCGGACCACGCCCGCCACCGCTATGCTGGCCACGAGGTCTCCGGTATTCAGGCTTTTTCTTCGACAGCTGGACCAACTACCGGCGAACTCACCCACATGCCAACGCGGACATCAGATTTCAGTGAGCAGTTGATGGTGTGACACCGCGCCGCGATGCCATTCCATCAACCACTTCGAAACTCTCCCGTGCCGCAATACGTCGACGACGTGACGCCCAGGACCGTACTACGAGCTCGACCGGGCGCTGCCGGTGTTCGCTGACGAACGCCGCGATCACCGTCAAGGCCGGCCAGCTTCGGGGCGAAATACGCACTCTGATAGCTTATTACGGCGTTGGCTGGCTCCAGCTTCGCGATCTGTTTCGTCAGAGCCTGGTTCTCGGGCAGCATGTCGGTCGTCGGCGTCGTTGTGTTCGCTGACAGCAGCCTCGGCTTGGCGGATCCTCAGCCGCAACGCCGCCCGAGCCGCGTTGCCTGCTTCCGGATCGTCAGCTTCGGGTCGGTCTCCCGATGCAACCGCACCGATCGGACCTTCAACTCATCCGGGTACTTTCTTCGGCGCTACTGCCACAGATGACTCCTTCTGGTCCTAACGGACAACAATCAGAGCCCCTCCGTGAAAGCGAGACCTTCAACCACAGGCAGGAGCTGAAACCGCGCGTAATACAGCATATTCAGCGCGCACAGGAGCCGTTCTGACGCAATATCATACGAGGAACGTTGGATCAGAGGCATGGACAACGGCAGCAACACTGGGGGTCGGGCTGCGTCTCTGCAGCCTCAAAGCACGAAAGGTATTGGCGGCGATATCGCACCGAACCGCATGTCACTCTTTGACCGGTTTTGCTGTCGGCGAAACTCGCCGTTTCGTCTTCCGACGATGTACCTGCTGGGGTTGCTGAGCCCGCACCGTCAGCCTCCGAGGGGTTGCCCGCTGGAGCCCCCGGTTCGCCTGTTCACGAAGGCTTCCACACTCAGGTATGTTATCCACGCACATGAACCTGGGGGCGAACTGTAACCGAGACCAGAGATCATGGAAGCGGTTGTCCGGGACAGCTACATGGTCCTGGTACTCGTTGGCGCAGTGTTCGAAAGGGTGCGACAGGTGTCGTTCTACGGGGTCAAGCTGCAGCGCAGTGACGATCTGCAACTAGTCAGCCACCCCGATGGTTGTACCGAGGACACCTTCGACGAATGGTGCTCACAGCAGCTCGCAGACAACCAGAGGCTCGCCGTCGATCTGTTCTCGGGCGCCGGTGGCCTGAGTCTTGGCTTGGAAGAGGCTGGCTGGACAGTTGCGGTCTCTGTTGACAACAACGACAAGGCGCTGCAGACCCATCGTCACAACTTCCCGGGGCTGGCGCTTGCGCGAGACCTCGGCGACGAAACCCAGCGCCGGGAGCTTGTCAGCCTTCTCAGTCGTACAACGATAGACTTGGTCGCTGGGGGACCACCCTGTCAGCCTTTCAGCCGGGCAGGCCGCAGCAAAATCCGAAGTCTTGTGGTGGCCGGGCACCGGGAGGAACACGACCACCGACGCGAACTGTGGCAGGCGTTTCTCGACATCGCGTTGGCTGTACGCCCGCGGGCAGTGCTGATGGAGAACGTTCCCGACATGGCGCTCGGCGACGACTTCGCGGTGGTTCGCACCATGGCCGACGAACTTGAGCGCGCGGGTTACTACACCGATCTACGACTCGTCGACGCATGGCGATACGGTGTTCCGCAGCACCGCAAGCGCCTCATTTTGCTGGCACGCCGTGACATCGAGGACTTTCCCTGGCCGGAGGAGCAGGAGGTACAGACGACCCTGTGGGATGCGATCGGTGACCTGCCCGATCTCAAGGACACCACGGGCGGTCGTGTGCTGACCTATCGCAGGCCACGAGAGCTTCCATGGTTCGGTGACACGATGCGCGCCGGGGCGCCGGATGGAGTGATTTGGGATCACATGACCCGTCCAGTGCGTGACGATGACCGCAAGATCTTCGAGCTCATGGACTCGACCACCCTCTACGCGAACATCCCGAAGGAGTACCGGCGGTACAAGGTCGAAACCTTCGACGACAAGTACAAGAAGCTGGACTGGAAGTCTGTGAGTCGGTCGATTACCGCACACATTGCAAAGGATGGGTACTGGTACATCCATCCAGAGCAATTGCGAACTCTCACCGTTCGGGAAGCCGCAAGAGTGCAGACCTTTCCTGACCGATTTCGTTTTGCTGGCACCCGTAGCGACGCGTTCCGCCAGATCGGTAATGCGGTGCCCCCGATGCTTGGCCAAGCTGTGGCGACTGCGCTCCGTCCGGTCAGTCAAGAGGAGCACGAGAAGAACCCTCACGATACTTCCTCACGCTGGGGCGCAGCACGTAACGCACTAACCACATGGGCACACCGGCAACAGCGTGGAAAACATTGGCACAGCATGCCTGGCCCCGGAATGACCCCTGCAGTCGCTGCCATAGCAGCGATTCTGACCAGCCGTGTCATGATGCCCAAAGGTGCCGAGCACGTGCTCGAAAGCATCCGCGGAAGGGACCGACTGACAAAGGCTGAACTCGAAGGGCTGCAACAGCAGCTTGCGACGTTGCCAGCACGCCGCCAACTTGAGCGTTTCCGACCGCTGCTCCCGAAGCGCAAGGTCTGGAGCGATCCTGAACTACTCGTAGAGCAATTGAACATGAAGCCTGCGGAAGAACAGACGTTCAGACTCCTCGCTGGCCAGGATGTGCTACTCGCTACGCAGACCACGCTCAGGGTGGCAGCACGGGTTGTCGGCTCGGACTCGGATAAGATCAACCGGCTGAGCGACGGTCGAGTGGATCTCGCCAGGCTCATCGGAGCCGGACAGGACGCCCCAATTCGGGCAGCGGCGCTCCGACTGATCGGCAGCACCGTCTGTAAGGCTCCCAGTGCAGTTTGCCCGGCCTGTCCTCTCAGTCAGCAATGCGTCACCGCGACGGCAGATCGGGCTCAGACGCTCTTCTAGTCTGCGCCGCTCCGGTGTGGATTCGATCATCTTACGGTTCGCTTCTCCAAGAGGCGCGGGAGGATCAGCTGTACGCGTTGTGGGCGGTCGCGTTGCTCCGTCAGGGGAGGAGCTGGGGCTGCAATGGGCCGATATCGACGTCGTAAACGGCCGGTTGGAGGTGGCGCAGTCGCGCAGTACCTCAACGGTCGCGTGGTGTTCCTGCGTCCGAAGACGGACTCGTCATAGAACTGGGTTCCGTTGACCGATGAGATGGTTCGCATTCTTCGGCAGCGCCGGGCTGAGCAGTTGGCGAACCCGGTCGAGGCGGCCGGCAACGAGCACGGCTTGGTGTTCACTTCGAAGAACGGAACTCCTCTGCTGCCCGCGGAACCTCAATCGCTCGTTCGAGCGGATGTGCCGGCGCGCGGGTGTTCGGCAGATTCGACTGCATGACCTTCGGCACTCGTGCGCCACGCTGTTGTTCGCTCAGGACGCCGACGCGGCGACGGTGCAGCGGATTCTGCGACACAGCTCGATCGCGGTTACGACGGGCGTCTACATGGAGGTGATCGAAGAGGTACGCCGCGATGCCCTGGCGGGGATGAACTCACTGTTGCGGGGGAGAGGCGCCGACAGTGTGTGAGGCGATTGGCTCACATTGTCGTCAGAAGTGTCGTCGAAGGCCCGTTTCGGACTGGAATTCCAGCTTCGGAATGGGCCTTTGGCCTGGGAGTGCGCCATCAGGGACTCGAACCCCGAACCCGCTGATCGAGAATTCTGGTCAATGCGCAGGTAATGCCTAGATTCCGACGTGGGTTCGTTGTTCGGGTATCAAGTAGAGCGTCGGGTCTGAACTGCATGTCGTGCAAGAACTCCCGACGGCTCGTATCTGTCTCGATCGATGACCGACATCGAACGCCAGCGTATCCGCCGCCACCGCGCGCGCGGCCTGGACACGGTCCCCGAAGGCGTCATCGTCCGGGTGGTCGAGTACGAGGTCACCAACCGCGACAGCGATCAGCCCGCGCCGAGCCGGCTGATCACCACCCTGGTCGACCCCGCAGAAGTGACCGCGGCCGAGCTGGCCGCGGCCTACCACTGCCGTTGGGAGTTCGAGACCAGCCTCGCCGAGATCGAAACCGCCAGCGCGGCAGCTACCGGCTGCTGCGCTCAAAGAGTCATGCGATGGTGCGTCGGGAGATCTGGGGTCTGCTGACCACCCACTTCGCCATACGTGAACTCATGTACCACGCCGCCGACTTGGGCGAGAACGACCCGTTACGACTGTCGTTCATTCGCTCCCTCCGCGTTGTCCGGCGACACATCACGGGCAGGCGGGTTTTGCCCCTGATCGGCTCGCCGCCGGTCTCGCCCGCAGCGGTCGCCGAATCCTCGAACGCCCCAACTCGCCACGTCGCCGGCGCAGCTATCCGCGAGTCCTCAAACGCGCCGGACGCCACAAGTTCAAACGAAAACACTGGCGCACAAGAACATCAACCACCATCATCCGCCGGACATCCGGCTGCACCGGCGCGTAAGTTAAGGCATTGGGTTTGGTGTTCATGCTGCTTTCCAAATAAACCGACGGTTCGTGAATCGGCGTGGCATGAGTTGAGATGCAGTAGGAGGGTTGATTTCCACTTGCGACTTGGCAATTCGGCTGACCTGCATGTCTGTGTCGCAGGTTCGTGCCTCCATTAGAGTGAAGGTTCGAACCTGCGACGTGCGACCTGGGGAAATGCCGAAGACCTTTGATGAATGACGCGTCAACCCGCTGTGACTGCGGGCACAATATCGCAAGTTCGTGCCCCCTGGCGGCATGTACAGCATCTGCACGAAAACGCGATAGGCGCATAGATTCACCAGGCACTCAGGTTGTCTATCCAGTTTGGATCCCCCTGCGTAATAGATCGACTCAATGCCCATATCTTGTTGTCAGGGCGGCTTAGCCCCGACATCATCGAAAACTGAAACTCAACACTAACGCCGGGATATGCTTCGAACTTGATAATCTTACTTGGCAGGCCGGCACTCGACACTCCCGCGAATACTGCACCTTCAAACGTACGCGACTCCGCGTCCACCGTCATGCTGGTATACGGAGCCGAAGTGCCATTCCCCACAATGTCATTTGCCTGAAGACCGGAGCTGGGAGTAGCCGCGCAAGCGACCAGATTCAATCCCAGGTCTGCGTCTTGTGAAGTATGAGCGATCTCCAGGATGGCGTTGTAAAGGTGGAGGATTGATTGACCTCCGGCATTCAAATCATCGAGACCAGCTACACCATCCGAACTCTCGGGGATTTGGTCATTGTAGGCTTTCGCGATGTCTTTCCTCCAGGCTTCTACCTTGGAGTCCAGATTCTTCTTAAGATAGGGAATGCACAGATCGAGTTGCTGCCCATAGGCCAACTTTGTGAAGTCTTCATGCTTCATCGATATCGATGGTCCGGAATCGAAGATCTTTTCCCAGTTTACCGTTAATGTCACAATCAAGCCGATAAGACCTATGCAGACACCAACAACAGATATCGTGGTTGTAATCGACCAGTGCCTGAAAGTTTGCGACCACTTGGTCGGCTCCTCGATGACCTCAGGTTGCGACTCCTCCTCGGGTGCTGCGTGCAGACCCATGCCCTACCACCCTCATTTTCAAACGCTAGTAGTTGTAAATCACACCACATCTGCACCGTGGATGGGCAGTAGTGCATCAACTCCGACGCTGAACGTCTTGCCTATTGCAACGGTTTCGCCATCGAGCGGCGCGCAGATCTGGCACGCCCCGGCGATTGCCTCCCACGTCTTGGTCTTGGCACCCGTCGAAGTGGCGAAGTCATGCAGACCGGCCGGTAGGCGTTGACGCTGTCCGTCCGCGCGATCATCTCGGCGCGAACAGGATTCGTGATCACCTTGTGGATGCGGTCGATCGTTGTCGTCGAGTCTTCGCCGATCCATCTGTAGCTGCCCCGATCCTGACGGGCGAAGCTGAGAGGCATTGTGCTGTATACAATCCGCCGAGCTGGAGCTTTGGCAGCAGGCGCAATCCAAAGCGAAGACTGAGTTGTGCGTTCGGTTGGCGCCAAAATCGCCCGGGCCCGGCGAGACGCGGCTACGCTCTTGAGGCACACGCGGAATCCCTGTGCGCTGGCGGCTATTCGGGATCAGGATGAAATCGAAGCTTCGACTCGCGCTGCGTGCACTGCCGGCAGCGATCGCGACCTCCGTCTTTACGACGGCGTTGGGTGTCGCAATAAATGTCGCTACGAACGGCGGGGACGCCAAGCTGTGGAACCGCGTTAGCGTAGTGGTGGGGGTGTTGACCGTCGTCGGTGCCCTGATGGAGGTTCGACTGAGGCCTCGACCGCTCGCAGCGTCGGAGCCGGCGGAATCCGACGAGTCCCGCGACCCACGAACATCCGTAGAGAAGCGTGGAGTCTCCCTGACAGCGGTCATCGTCGTAGGCGGCACCATCGCGGCAGTGACTACAGGGTTCTACCTGGTGTTGAACCTCCCGCTGCCGGGCGATTTGTATGTCCCTCTGGGCACCGCAGCAACGGTAACGGTTCTCGTGCTCCTGATTTGGGCCCTTGCTACCCCCGGCTCTGGCGGACCGGTGACGATGTCCGACCAAGACGTCGAGTTGCGTGTGGCTTCGCTGATCGCCGCCTTGGAAGCAGGATGGCTGAGCGAACTCGCTCTACGGCAAGTCGATGCCGTCTCCGTTCTGACGCCACGTCGGCATCGGGTGCAACTGCGCCCGGGAGCATGGACGCCGGTCGGGCCGTCCGTTTCCGGCGGCCTGATCGACAGCTACCGCGAGATGCCGTCGCGCCGCATGGTCGTTTTGGGTGGCGCGGGAGCAGGCAAGTCGGTAGCGATGGCTCAACTGGCTCTCGCTATGTGTGGCGCACGAACGCCCAAACAGCCTGTGCCCGTACTACTTTCGGCTGCGACATGGCCTGGGGCAGTAGCCTCTGCGCATGACGGAAGAGGAGCGCCGGCGGTTGCAGCAGGGCTGGTCAACTGGATCGAGTCCGAACTGATCCGGATCAATTCCGGCCTGGAGGTGGCGGTCGCTCCGTCGACAACTCTGGCGCATCATCTGGCTTCGAGCGGGATGATCCTTCCGCTCATCGACGAGATCGATCACTTACAACCTCCATTCCGGTCCGGATTGCTTCAGGCGCTGAACGCGGCTGCCGCCGATGCGAATCTGCTCTCCTCAGTCGTGATTGCGTCCCGGCCAAAGGAATACGCTGAAGTTGTCGATTCGACGGGGCCTCTGACCCAGGCGGCGCAGTTCATGCTTGAAGACGTGCCTGTGAATGATGCTGTTGACTACTTGTGCGTCGGCGATGAGCGATTGTGGGCGCCGGTGCGGCAGCGAGTCCGTGAGGACGAACTTGCGGCCGCACGTTTCCATACAGCGATCCCGACGCCCCTGATGGCGTTTCTGGCACGTGCGGTGTACCAACCAACCTCCTCCGCCGCATTAGCGTCACCGCCGACAGACCCCGCCGAATTGCTCGCTTTCGACACACCTGACGCTGCGCAGGTGCATCTGCTGGCCGGATTCATTCCGGCGGTCTACCGAGACTCGGACATACCGATCGCGAAGATCGAGCGCTACTACCGATTCCTGGCAGCCAACCTTCATAACGGCGACATCGTGTGGTGGAAGCTATGGGGAACCATCTCTAGGTTCTGGCGTGCGGTGCCCCTGGGGATGCTGGGTGGTCTACTCGGCGGTGCGCTCGGTTTCGCTCTGTGGCAACTGTCGTCGGCTCCAGTATGGATGGCGATTGCAGCGACGTCATTCGGCGTGCTCGCAGGAGTGCTGATTGCCGTCAACCAAAACCCCCGGGAAGAACCGGCGGAGTTTCGGTTTCACCGACAAGGCTGGCGCGAGTGCGGAGCCAGTCCGTCGCTGGGGCTCGGCGCCGCTGGACTAACCCTATTGACGGCGGGGTTGGCAACACGCCTCTTCGGGCCAAGACAGTACGAATGGTGGTTGTTGCCGGTTGCGGGACTTGTTGCCGGTTGCGGACCCGGGTTGGTCGTCTGGAATCTGCGAAGGGAGATTCCTGGCAGCGCCGCCCGCCTGCAGGAGGTGAAGCTGACGGCGCCCGCTGGTGCTCTCGGCGCAACGGTGGTTGCCCTGATCGGTCTGGAAACGCATGCACGGCTGGGCACTCCGCTCGCCTGGGTCGTCGTCGGTCTCGCCTTCGGTCTTCTCAGCGGCCTCGCATACGTGCCGAAGGCTCCCGTCCCGATCGCGCCTGCTCGGTCGATGGGTGAGATGATCACCAGCAATCGCAACTTCACGTTGTATTTCTCGGTGATGTTCGCTGGTGCCTATAGCCTGATCTTGTGGGCGATGCTCGGGTGGGTCCCTGGGGTAATCGCCGGCGCCGCGATCGGGGTGATGTTCGGGTTCAGCACCAATATCTGGGGGCACTGGCTGATCTACTGTCGCGTTTGGCTACGGTTGCGGGGGCTCGTACCGGCTCATTTCGAAGCCTTCATCGAGGATGCCTGCCGTCGCGGTGTCCTTTACCGGTCAGGGTCGGCCTACCGTTTCCGGCATGCCCTGTTGGAGAAGCACCTTCGGCAACCAGCGGTCAGCGATGGTTGACTACTGACGACGCGAACACCGCTGACATCCCTGCCGACCTACCCACGCCGCTGTGTGGATCCGGCACCGGGCCGCCGACACGGACAACGCGATCTGGGCACTGTCGGCCCTGCTGGTGTCCGCATGATGACGAAGATCATCCGACGACGACCGGATCTGATCTGGCCGGGAGCAAGACTGGTACGGGAGTCGACGTCGTGGGCAGGGCGACGGAGTCCGCATCGCCTAGCCTTTCTGAGGTCCTCTCATCGCCAGTGATTCGGCGACCGTCAGGTCGACGTTCTGTCGGTCCGAGCGAATCGGTGGTTGCGACTGACTTCAATCGTTCCCGCCGCATTGAAACTCGCGCTGGCCTGCGGATTCGCTGCCGTGGAAATCAACCAGAACTGGGCGAACGAGGAACTGCCCCAGCCCATTTGCACATCGACCGCATCTGGAAGGCTTGCGAGCTACCTTGATATTCGACGTGTCATCGGACCAGGAGGGGAGCGAGAGCCCACGTGCCGAAGGCGTGACTGAGGGTGACGACGATCTGGTCGGGCGCGGCGCCGTCTTCGAGATAGCTTTGCAGATAGGCCAGATTGTCCGCGGTGTGCACGTGAGCGAAGTCGGCGATGTTGTCCAGGCAGGAGAGGCTGTGGTCGAGGCCGGCCGACAAGGTCATGAACCGTAGTGCTTGGGCGTTGATGTTGTTGGTGATCACCTGCCGAATCTGGGTGCAGTCGATGTTCGCGCGCGATAACACGTCGTCGACGAGGCCGATGAGGGTGCGGCGGGTGAGGGCGGCGATGGCGTCGGGGTTGGTGGCGGCGCGGATGAGCTGGTTGGTGGCGGTGGTGAGGATTTCGATGCGGGCTGGTTCGGTAGTGATGAGGCAAGATGCGGCACCGTCGCTGACGACGGCGTTGACTTAGCGGAGCAGGCGTTGTTCGGGTGTGGTGCAGGCGTCGGTAGTCGCCAGCAGGACGGTGCGGCTTCGCCGGTGGTGACGAGGGTGCGGGCCAGGTGTAGGGCGGTGCCGAAGTTGGCGCATACGGCGGCCGAGACCAGGAGGATGGCCTCCGGAACTGGACAGCCAAGAAGAAGAAATTCGATCGCTGCTGCCGTCTTCGAATCAGGGGTACGAAGACCTGTCGCTGGACCGGCGCGCCGGATTGGCAGCGGCGCCGAAGGCAGAGCAGGGCAGGGCCTGCCGGTTGTGGTGCTGAGTTCTTGGCGTATTTTTGGTGAATCGACGCCGGTGCAGAGATGTAGGTCCCGAATTTATGGTCTGACCTGGTATTTAAGTGCGCCATCAGGGACTCGAACCCCGAACCCGCTGATTAAGAGTCAGTGGGGCTGGCACTTTCGCGAAACGATCTACCTGGCGAAACTTCCGAATGTTGCTGGTAGGAGGCATATTTCAGGGGCGGTGGTCTAGACTGTGTCTAGCCCAACTTAGGCTACAGACAAGCTACAGCTCCGGCAAGGGAGTGCCATGCCCCCGAAGAAGCGTCGCGGCCGCCGCGGTGACGGGTCGTTCTACAAACGCAAGTCCGACAACATGTGGATCGGGGCCTACCCGTACGAGGACGAGTACGGAGTGGTGCGGCGCGCGACCGTATCCTCGGCCGACAAGGTCGTTGCGATGGAGAAGTTTCGGGCACTGCGCACCGCGATCGACTCGGGCACATTCTCGCCGAAATCGAAAATGTCGGTCGAGACGTGGTTCACCTACTGGCTCGAGAATATCGTCAAGCCCAACAGGGCTCCGCGAACCTACGACAGCTACAAGGGGATTTTCGACAACCAGATCAAACCCTTCCTCGACAACCGGAGCAAAACTCCATGCCTCCCTGTGCCGGCGATGCTTGTGCGCGCCAATCTGAAATGGGTGGGTGAGAAGTGGTCGCCGCGGACGGCAGAGCTGACGTACGCCGTGTGGAGCGCCAGCATGAAGACAGCAAAGAAGGAACTGCCGAACCACCCGGCGGATCCTACCGAGCTGGTCGCGAAGCCGATGAACGACAAGAAGACTGGCAAGGCACTGAGTGTGGACCAGGCCCGCCGGGTCTTGCTGACGGCGACGCAGAACAAGGACAGGATGGCTACCCGCTGGGCTGCCGCGCTCATGCTCGGCCAGCGCCAGGGCGAGCTTCTCGGCCTTGAGCGCGACCGCATCTACATCGACTCGCTGACCGTCGATGTGTCGTGGCAGTTGCAGCTGTTGAAGACGAAGCCCGGTGCCGATCTCGACGACCCCGACCGGTTTCGGGTGCCGGATGGGTTCGAGATCCGGCCGCTGTACCGGAAGTTCGCGTTGACCAAGAGGAAAGGGGCGCGGCCGACGCTGATTCCACTGCCGGCGCCGCTGGCCGCGATCCTCAAGGTGTATTTGGAAACCACGCCACCGAACAGGTTCGGCCTGACGTGGGTCAGCAAGGCGGGCAACCCGATCGACATGAAGACCGACAACGAGGCGTGGAGCGCCGCCCTCACCGCGGCCGGAGTGCCGACGGTCCGGCTGCACGACGCACGGCACACAACGAACACGCTGTTGCTCGAGATGGGTGTCGAGGAGTCGGTGCGAATGCAGATCCTCGGCCAGAGCACAGTGGCCGCACAGCGCCGGTACACCCATGTGGATCTGTCGCTGGCGCGCAAGGCGCTGGGCAACCTCGACGGTCTGCTCGCGCTGGAGTGAGCGCTTCCATTCTGGATCGTTGCTGGCGTGCACCGCGGCGAAGCAGCCTAGGCGTCGCAATGCCATGGCCGTCGGTGGTCGACTTCAACGTCGACGCGCCGGATTTCGGCCGCGGTGAGATTGGTGAGCCGCGTGCGCAAGGTCGGCATGTCGACCCAGAGCTCCTCGGCGATCTCTGCCAGATTCCCGGGGTCGCTCCACGACAAGGCGTTGGAGAAGATCGCGCAATGTGATGAGTCGGCGTGCTGCGAGTGCGCTCACCGTTCGCTCCTCGATCGCCGCGAGATGCGGATCGCGTGGGAGCGGGCCGCGTTCGAGGTGGATGAGCTCGTGGGTGAGAGCGCAACGGCGGGCCGCTTGGCCGAGAGTGCGGTCGATGTAGATGCCGTCAGTGGTCCAGGATGCACGCCTGCCAGGAAGTTTGTGGAGGCAGGTGACCGGGATGTGTGGATAGCGGTCACGCGCGTGACGCCAGGGATGCCACCGAGTACCGGAATGTCCCATAAGCCCGATTAGAACATGCGTTCGATCTTGATAGCCAGGGATTGGCTAGAATTTCACTGATGGAATTCCGGCTTTACGCGGGCACCAGCAAGGCGGTCGGGCCCACATGCTCGCCCGACGCCAACCGATCGGGCGTCATCCCGCTCGAGCGCATGAAGTCTTCCATGGTGGATTTGAGTGTCAGGCCGGCCTGGTCGATCAGCTCCACAGGCTCGTCGTCGATATCGATACGCCCAAGGCCGGAGACCCAGATCAAATCACGCCGATTCTGAGGATCGGGATACACGAGCGCAGTGGTGAATGACTCGCCTTCATCGATCTCATCTACGACCGAACCAATCAAGTCCGAGGGTAGGCACACGATGACCGTCGGCTCGCCTGTTCCGGTCCGAGAGAAGCGGCCCAGCTCGGTCGCGGCCTCGATGCCTCTCGCGCTGATGGTCTCCCATAGCGCCTTCGCGGCACTCTGGCGTTCTGCCCCGGAAGCATCGGCGCGTACCCGGATCCACACTCCGAGGGGATGGCGCTGCTCAACGTGTTCGATGCTCTTAGGAATAGCGCCGAAATCCTCCGCGACAAGCTTCATGGCATCGCCATATTCGGCCCGAGCTTCATCGAGATCGTCGGCCACCCCGAAGCAGCCGATCGGGAACGAACTGTAGGCCCATTGCGGGACGGCGTTGGGGTCGTACGCGTAGATGACGTGCTGGCTCACCGGCTGACCTCCCTGCGCGCCTCTTCCTCGCTCAAGCCTAGCCCCGCGACCAGCAACTTGCGCACGTGCGGTCCCCACATCTCTTTGTTGTGCATTGCGAGTAGGACCTGCCGATTGTTGTACGGACTGCGGAAATAGTGGTGAGAACCTCGGATTCGGGTCGGCTCACCGCAGTGGTGGGTGAGGATGCGCAACAACTTCTCTATGTTCACGGCCGGCCAACTCGCTCCCACTTACCGGCCCTCGACGTCATCGTCATCTGGCCGGCAGTCGAGCTCAAGGTCGTCATAGTCGTCGTTCGGTACTTCGGACTTGTCGTGCTTCCACGCGGCCAGCTCGTGGTCTGGGTTGAAGGGGGGCGGCCCTGCCGGCAGCTCCTGTGGACGGCTACGTTTTGGCGGATTGTGCACAGCCTGATTGCGGATGGCTACAAGCTGCTCGGTTATCTGCTCTCGAAGTGGTGTCTCGGTGTGCCGTTTGATGCGCGTGGCTTTTCGGTTCCGCGTCGAAGGCTTGATCAACTCGTCGGCGACCAGGGTCAACACGCTAGCCAAGGTCATGTTCATGACTCGTTCTTCGCCGATTGCGTCGATCACGCGATCACGCTGCTCCGGTGGCATCGATTGCAGCACATTCAACAGCGAGTCAGGGCTATCGCGGTGCAGCTCGACTTGATGCTCCAGTTGCTCGGCCTCAACCAACATGCGCAGCATCTCAAGCGCGGTCCGTCGCCGCCGCGGGGAAAGCTGATCCACGCCGTCTGGGAGCTCATCCGCAAAGGGAAGGGCGGGGGCTGGTTTGCCTGCGGCCTCAAAGGCAACCTTCTCAGGAACTTGAGCCAGATAGGCGACGGCCCGAATCGTTGAGTCTGAGGGCTTGGACTTGTATTTGCCGCTGAGAATCAGCGAGGCCGTGCCTCGACTCAACTTCATGTCTTTGTTAGATGCGGCGGACGCTCTCTCGACCTCCGACTCCATAACCCGCGTTGAGAGTCCCCGGTCCGCTGCCTGCTGCAGCAAGTCACGCAGTGATGTCACAACGTGAACTCTCCCTTCCGGTCTGGTTGTTGCGCTACGCCACGCGGGTAGTACCACTGGCAACCACTTTGGCGACATTGTCGCACTAACCGGCACGTTTGACGGTTGACAGCCTGGCAACAGGACGTCTAGTGTCACGCGAATCGATTGACAACCTGGCAACCGGGAGGAACTATGGCTCGAGGAAGGCGTCGACCGCCTCAACGGAAGGACACGTGGATGCAGGTTCGAGACCCTGCCGCTATTCGGCGATGGAGGAAGCAGAGGCGCTATACGCAACGCGAGTTGGCAATGCTCGTGAGGCGTTCGCACACAACGATTTACGCCCTCGAAACGGGGCGCTTGCAGAACATCACCGAGGATTTGGCGATCGCAATCGCCGCGCGCCTGGACGTGCCTTGGGAGGACCTGTTCATCGCTCATGAGGTCGAACTTGTGCGCGAAGCGTCAAATGTCTCACATGACGAAAGACGCCTGACTGCATGAAAACGGCCCAACACCTGGGTGAACAGGTGCAGGGCCATGACTTGAAAGGAAAGTCATTGAGCAACGATACCGGCCAACTGATGCCATTCAACTACGCGGACAATCAGGTGCGGGTCGTCATGATCGATGGTGAGCCGTGGTTTGTCCTCGCTGACCTCTGCGCCGCGCTTGACATCGCAAACCCGCGAAATGTCAACGCGCGGTTGGCCGACGACCAAAAGGGTGTCCGCCGAATGGACACCCCTGGCGGCGCACAGCTGACTGCCATGGTGAACGAGTCCGGCATGTACGAGGTCGTCATCCGATCCGATAAGCCGGAGGCGGTTGCGTTCCGCCGCTGGATCACCGGGACTGTGCTCCCAGAGATTCGCCGCACCGGCAGTTTCCAGGGCGCCGCTGCACCGCGCGCGTTGCCGTCGACCCGCGAACTCGCGCAGATGGTGATCGACGCTGAAGACGCTCGGGAGGCCGCCGAGAAGCAGCTCGGACTTGAGGTCAAGGCGCGGCAGGCGATGGAGTCCTATGTCAAGGACCTCGAGCCGCGCGCGGAAGGTTATGACCGGTTCATCGACGGCGACGGAACCTATGCCGTCGGCGTTGTCGCGAAGATGCTCGGCACCGGGCAGAACAAACTGTTCGCCGAGCTGCGGAACGCGAAGATCTTCATCGCGAAGGGCGCGCTGCGGAACACCCCCTATCAGCAGTACATGCACCACTTCGACGTGAAAGCGTTCGAGTACACCCGTGAAGACGGCACGCATGGTGTTTCGTACAAGACCAGGATCCAGCCGTCCGGGGTCGAGTTCATCGCCCGCAAGTTGGGCCGCCCGATCCAGCAGGAAGTGGCGGCATGACCACGCCCGCTATCACGCGCATCCGCTACAGCCGCCGAGAAGCCGCGCAGCAACTCTCGATCTCCGAGCGTTCCCTCGACCGTTTGCGCGCCGCTGGCCAGATCATTGCCCGGGTCGACGGCGGCCGCATCTACTACGACCACAGCGAGCTCGAGAGCTACGCGAAGTCCCGCGCCGTGGCGGAGGACTGATGCGCCGCCACATCCCCCACCCGCACGTCGAGCACGACGACCTGATTTTCGTGCGTGATCTCGCCATGGTCGCGCTGCTGATGCTCGCCGCCGTCGCGATCGGTGCCGGCCTCACCTGGTTCATGTCATGACCGGCGTCGCGATCGCCACCGCCGTCGTGATGTGGGCGTATGCAGCGCTCGTGATCGTCGCCACCGCAAAGGAATTCGCTGAATCGACCCCTGAATGCGGTCGCCCGGCGCGGGTGTCGATTCCTCGCGCCGGGCAGACCGCCCAAACCCCGATACCCGGCGATGCGTGAGCTCGTACCTCGCGCGCGCCATCGAGAACAGGAGCATATCCGATGGGTAGACATCACAACGTTTCTCGCTGGCGCAGGATGCTGCGCCGCATTACTGGCCGCCGACCCGCGCAGCACGTCTTCGATCCCGGCACCCGGCTGCTGCCGGTCATCACTACCGAGCCGTACGAACCGCCGACGGTCGAGCTCCCGGTCTACACGCCGGAGGTGCCGTCATGCTGATCGAACACGGTGTCGACACCGTCACCCCGCTCGACGCGGCCGGCGACCGCACGTTTGTTGTCGAATTCCAGTCCGGACCGGGATTCCGCATCACGTCCGCCGCGGCTCTGCACCTCGCACAGCAGCTGCTCGTTGCGCTCACCGACGTCGGCACCCTGCCACCGCCGAACCTTGACGATATCGCCGCGGTCAACGTGCTCACCGAAGCCGCCGCCGACGCGAAGTTCCTCGGGCACCTCGAGCTCGCTGACCGGCTGCGGCACGTCATCCGAACCCGATTCGGCGCGGTGCCTCGGCACGATCTCGACATCGCCGTCGCAGAACGGCTGATCGGCGGTGTCCGATGATCATCCTCGGACACGTCTACACCGTCGGCGGGCTGGCCTATCTCGCCGCGGTGGCTTACGGCCTGGCGCAGAACGAGATCCGCGCTCGCCGCCGCAGTCGCACCTCCCGCGCCAACACGACCACTGCCGCGGCAGTCGGGCGCGCGCGGCAGCGTTACGACCACGACAGGGCGGCGTGATGGCCGATTGGCAGCTGCAGGCGCTATGCCGCGCCGACCCCGAGCCGGAGACGTTCTACCCGGAGCCCAGCAACAAGCGCCGTGTACTCGACGCGAAAGCGCTGTGCGTCGTCTGCCCCGTGCGCCGGGACTGCGCCGAGGACGCCGCCGACCGCCTGGAGCGGTTCGGAATCCACGGTGGATTCCTCACCGACGACCCCGGCGAATGGGAACGGCTGCACACGTACATCGGACGCCCAGTTCCGCCTAAACGGCGCACCGCGCCGCACGCCGTTGTCTGTTCGCAGTGCGGAACCGAATTCGTCGCGCGCGTACCCGCCCTCACGAAATGCGGGCCGTGCACTCAGGGCCTGGTGCCGGCCGGTCCGACCGTCGCGCGGGTCAAGCAACTCCGCGACGCCGGTTGGACCTTCGCCCAGATCGCGTCGGCAGCGTCGTGCATGAACACGGGAACGGTGGCCGGCCTCCTGCGGCCAGACCGCAAGTGGGTGACCCCGACCACCGCGGAACGCGTGCTCGCGATCGAGGTCACGCCCGACCAGACAGGAGAGCCGTGATGGCCCGCTACGGAATCGACCAACTCGACCAGTGCGCCGCCGACGCGCTCGCCCTGTCCTCGCGAGTGCGGGAATCACCGCCCGAGCAGACATACCGAACGCTCACCTACCAGTGCCACCGCGACCCCGAGCGGATGGCGCAGCTGCTGATGACACTCGCGGTGTTCGTCGACCCGGAGACCGCCACTACGGGCGAGCTGCTGCGCATCGTCGGCCGGATCACCGGTGATGCAGCGTGAGCCGCGACTGCGGTGCGGAGTTGTGCCGCAACTGGACCGGGCAGGGCTGCATCTGCGAAGTGGTCGGCATCGAGCCCGACCTCGTCGATCCCTGCGCCGAGCACCCGATCTGCGACGGCTGCAACCGGTGCGAACTGTGCCAGCGCTGCAATTGCGGCCCTGACTTCGACGAATGCGAACACCTCGATCGGTGTCCTTGCTGCGGCGCCTGCACCTGGTGCGACGAATGCGAATGCGAATGCGAACGGAGACGTGATGTCTAGCGGATGCCCGCGCGGCTGCCCCGAGGGGGAGTGCTACTGCGCCGAACCGACCTACGCCGATTTCCTGACCTGCCGCGCCTGCGGCAGCGACGACGGCGCCTGCTACTGCGGGGAGGAATAACCCATGCCTATCTCGACCACAATCACGGTCGGTACCAACGATTTCCGTCACGCCCTGATCGCGGTGCAGCGACATGTCGAGCGCGACAAGGACATCCCGACCACGCACCGGATTCGGCTCGCGGTCGCCAGCGAGAACGTCACTGTAACCGCGACCGACACCTACACCGCCGGCATGGCGCTCGTGTCCGTGTGGGACTACGAGGGCGCCGCGTGCACCGTCGATGTCCTGCCCGAGGACATGGCGAAAGTGCTGTCGATCTTCACCGGCGGCAAGGACAAGGCCGACGAACCCGAACACACGCTGCGCCTCGACATCGAGGCAAGCAAGCTCACCGTGACCGACAATTCCGGGCTGATCGATGGCCGCGCGTTCAAGGTGCCGCGGCTGCCCACCGACGGCGGTTCGCTGTGCACGGTGCCGAATCTGATTGCCCGGCAGTGCGGCAGCGACTCGACTCTGCTCGCCGACATGGCCGTCAGCGGCGAAATGATGGCCCGGTTCAAGCACGCGTCGAACACCTACGGCCATGCGCTGGTGATCGAGGCACACTCGGCGAGCCGGGCGATCCTCATCCGCTGCGGCGAATCATTCCTCGGGCTGATGATGCCGACACGGCTCGGCGACACCGAGCGCACCGAGATCCGCGACTGGTCCGAAGCGTGGGCGCGCCGACTGCCCGACATCGTCGCTGCGGCCGACAAGGACCGTGCCACCGCGGAAACCAACGCGACCACCGTCACGAACGTCGTTCCGATGCGCGGCACCGCCGCCCGCACCGACCTCGGCGACGACCGCGAACTGTTCCTGCACGCGGTCGAGCTCGTGATCCGGTCGCAGTTCGGATCAGTGTCGATGCTGCAGCGGAAATTGCGGATCGGTTTCGCCAAGGCCGCGCGGCTGCTCGAGCAGATGGAGATCCGCGGCATCGTCGGCCCCGCCGAGGGCAGCAAGGCCCGTGACGTGCACGTCGCCGCCGACCTCGCCGACGAAGTCGTGAACGCGCTGCGCGACGGCGACACCGTCACCGACGCCAACAACGAAAACGAGGCCGAATGATCACCGTGGTTTGGTTGTGCGGCACCGGATTCGGCGACCGCATCGACGGCGTATCGCAGGTGTTCGCCGACTGCCTCGACCCGGCACGATTCGAATTCGAGGCGATCATGTACCCGGCCGACTACGGCACCCGACTGTCGTATGCCGAGAGCGTAGCCCGCGGTCGTGTCGCCCTGACCAACGCGATCCGCGTAACCCCGAACCGTGTGGTGTGCGGTGGCTACAGCCAGGGCGCACGGATCGCGGGGGACATCGTCGCCGAGATCGCGCGCGGCGAGTGGCCCGGACTCGAGGTCGACGCGTGCGCGCTGATCGCCGACTCGCGGCGGCCGTGGCTGGCCGGCATGCCCGGCGAGGCTGCGGCACCGGGCTACGGCGTCGAGGGCGAACGAGCGATCCCGGCCATACCTACCTTCTGGGCCGCCGCGCCCGGTGACCCGATAACCGCGCTGCCCGAGGGCAATCCGCTGCGGTCGGTCGCCGACCTCACCGAGTGGTTTTCGATCGCCTCACCGGCCGACGCGCTGCGGTGGGGCCAGGACCTCGTCGACCGCGCGAAGGCCGGCCGCTGGCAACGCTGGTGGTCATTCGCGGACTGGCGCGACTGGGGCGGCGCCGCGGAGTACGCCCGCAACTATCTGCCGCCCCCGTTCGGCGCGGGCCGCCACACCGCCGCCTACATCGAGCTCGGGCTCGCTGCCCGGCTCGCCGCGACGATCAACCGGGCGGTGCGCGCGTGAGGTCATTCGAGGAATACGACGCCACGGCCCGCGACGAGCGCCCGTTCTCCAACTCGACCGAGTGGGAGATCTGGTACTTCAGCGTGTGCTGCGGCGGCGGCAACCCCGAGCGTGCGTATGTCGACGACGCTGAGGCCGAGCGCGATCCGGCCGCCGGATGTCCGCTGATCGCGCTCTCCGCACTCGGGAGACGTCCGACCGAATGGGTGGGCGGCCACGGCCGCTACCGCTGCCGTGAGAAGACGCTGCCCGCCGACGCCCGCCGCGCCGAGCGTGAGGCCGAGCAAGCCGCGGTCGAGGCCCAGCACTACGGGCCCTTGTTCGACATTGAGGGGGGGTCGTGACGTCTCAGGAAGGAGGCAGCGATGGATGGCGTGGCGCGAAAGCCTGTCGACCAGCAGGAGTGGATTCGCATTCTGCGCCGCGTCCAGATGACGCTGGGCACAAAGTATCTCGGCCTCATGATGTCGACGTACGCCAATTTCGATGGCTCGCGCGTGTTTCCGGGTGTGGCAAAGCTGGCGCTGGTGATGTGCGTGTCGGAGAAGACCGTCAAACGCGCGCTGTCGGAACTGCGGGCCCTCGGCATGGTCGAGCGGGTGAAGCAGGGCAATCGGCACGAGGGCGAGGCCGATACGTACCGGCTCACCGTGCCGACCGATCTGTTCGACCGGCCGATGCTCGACCCGGAGGAGAAGGGCATGTCTGGGGGGCACTGACGACCCTCGGAAATGTCTGCGCCCCAACGAGTCTGGGGGTCACGGGTGACCTGTGGAATCTGTGGACAAGTTATCCACAGGCGAAATGTCTAGGGGTCATTGATGACCCGTGGATTAGCGGCCGGCCGAAAAGTCTGGGGGTCATTTCGAACGGGTCTGGGGGTCATTTCGGAATGTCTGAGGGTCACCCACGACCCCCCACCATTATTTACCAACCCAATACCACTACTACCCGCGTGGCTGGCTCTCGAACGCAACTCACTACGGCGCCCGCGAACTGTGGACAAACCCCATCCCATCGACGGACCGGAAGACCGCAACTGGCACCGGCCGATCGCCTCACCCCTCTCGGCCACCGAGGAGCAGAGCAACTGTGAGCCCGAAGCCGTTCACCATCCATCGCCGAGCCCGCCGTGTCGACCCGATCGTCGAGTCGCCCGCTGCCGTGGAGCCCGGCCCGAAAGCTCTTCCCGCTCCGGGGAGTACTGCTCCCGGCGTATCCGCGGGCAAGGTCTGCGGAACGTGCGGCGCCTACGCCGTCAACCCCGATCTGCATGCCGAGTACCACCGGCGAATGGACAGCTGGGCGCGGCGCATCAACGACATCGCGTCGATTGTCCTGCACGTTTTCCACGCACGGGGATACCTCCCCGCCGATGAGAACACCACCCCCAGCAGTGGGAGCACCGCGAACGCCGCCACCCATGCCGACGAGTGACCCGGCCCAGCGCACCTCAACTCAGACCTCGAAAGGACCCACGCCGATGCGTGACACCACACAGAACCCCGACCCCAAGCTCCGGGCGATGGTGCTCGTCGGCACCGCCCTCGCGGCCGTGACCGAACTACTCGACCTCGAACCGCAGCAACCGCCGGCCGAACCCGACCCCCGGCCTGCCGAAGTCGACCCAGTCAACGCGTGCCGCGACGCGCTGGACAAGGCCGAGTGGACATCCCACGACCGGCTCACCGCCCACCCGCACGGACTCACCGCCGAATGCACCTGCGACTGCGGACAGGTCGAGACCATCGTCGGCCCCGACGTCCCGAACGCCGGACCCGTCGCCGAACTCGCCGCGGTAGCGACGAACAACATAGCCGCCGTCCTCGACCGGCTCGCCGACGCCGAAGCCGAACGCGACCAGGCCGTCCGCGAAGCCGACGGCGACCGGCAACTCGTCGACGTGCTGCGCGCCCAACGCCGCGAAGCGCACGAGCGGCTGCGCACGACACGGGCACACGCCCACGATCTGCACGCCGTGATCGCCAGCCGCGAACTCGAGCTCGACGCCGCCCGCGCCCGCATCGACGAACTCACCGCCGACCGCGACCAGGCCGCCGAGATGATCGCCCACTTCGCCGACCTCATCGGCAAGGTGTGCGACCTGCTCGGCATCGTCAACCGCGACGACCGGGAAATCCTGCCGCTGCTGCGAGACGTACTCGACCAGCAAGCCGCCCGCGCGGGCAAGCTCGCCGACATCCGCATCCTCGCAAACCAATGGGCCGAACAGGGTGTCGCCGCGTATGCCATCACCGCGCAGACCGCCTACCGCCGTGATGCCGGCCGCGAGATCCTCGCCATCCTCGACTGCGACACCGCCACCGAGAACACCGCGGGGGAGGCCGGCAACCATGAGTGACCCGATCACGCCCGGCGCCATCTTCCGCGACAATCGCGGCCGCTGGATGCGCGTCGACACCATCGTCGACCAGTCCGCGATCCTGACCGTGATCGCGCAACAGATCGGCGACCGCATCGTCGCCCCGATGCGCGACACCAGCATGGCCCTCAACCGGCTCGCGAAACTCGACCGCGTCGACACCGCGCCCGAACCGTCCGGGCCGGACTTCCCCGCGATCCACATCGACCGCACCAACCAGACCGTGCGATTCGGCGACGGCCCAGAGCTCCCGTACCACATCGGCAGCGCCGGGCCCCACATCAAGTTCGGCGACGACGGCAGCGCCACGGTCAGCATCACCTTCCGCACGGCCACGGTGCTCGAGTTCTACGGCGCCGACCGCGCCACCGAGGAGGCCAGCCGTGCCTGACACCAAAACCACTTGGACGCAGCAGGAACTCGTCGACGAGGCGCGCCGCCGATTCGGCGACGACCACTGGACTTGGGCGTTCCGCTGCCCGAGCTGCGGCGATATCGCAACCGCGCGCGACTTCAAGGATGCCGGGGCAGCACCGGAGCTCATCGGCCAGGAATGCATCGGCCGGCACCTCGGCGCTTTGAAGGGACCGCCCACGACCGACGGCGGCCGGTCGATCGCCACGCGCGGTTGCGACTGGGCCGCCTACGGCCTGTTCTCAGGCCCGTGGTCGATCGTCATGCCCGACGGCCACAAAGCCCCCTCGTTCCCGCTCGCCGAGGCGGTGTCCAATGCCTGACACCGAACGCCCCGCGCTCGCCGATGTGATCGCTGCCGCGATCGAATACGCCGTCTCGGCCGGCTTCGATGCCCGCGAACTCACCCCGGACGACTTCGCGCTCCAGCGCAGCCCCGCGGGCTGGTCGCACGCGACCTACGTCGGCACAGAATTCGTCATCACCGCCACGATCGATGCCGACCGTGTCGCCTCCACCGATGTCGGGTGGGTCGACTGGCTGAACCCGGACGACGACGGCGGCGCCGAGGACGAGCCCGACGACGGCATGGTCGACATCTACCTGCCCGGCGACGCCCCGGCCAACGCCGTGCCGCCGACGCCCGAGCAGATCGACGAAGTGCTCCACGTGACCGCGGTGCGCGACGAGAACGGTGCCATCCGGCGCCGTGACGGCACGTACATCGCCGACGCCGATACCACCGTCGAACAACTCCGGGAGAAGATCGTCGCCCACCTCGGCGAGACATCGAACCGGGCCGTGTACCTGTGCCGGAACTACCAGGCCGCAATCGATCTGCTCACCAGCGAGCGGGCCGCGGCGGTGAGCGCCGATGCCTGAACTGACTGTTGGCACCGAGTCTCTTTTCGCCGCCTGCGTGCTACCTGGCTGCACGACGCCAGTCGCTCTCGTGGGGGACGCCTGCGAAGGCTGCCGGACAGCATTCGGCGACATGCTCGTCATCACTCCCGGTGCGCGACGCATGACCGCCGAAGAGATCGCCGAGCGTGACCGCGGCGTCCACAACGTCTACGCATGGCAGGCCATGCAGAGGGGGCGCAATGTCTGACCAGAAACCCCGCGACGTGCTCGCCGATCTGATCCTGGCTTCCCGCGAGGACGGCATGTCCGCGACCGAGACCGCCGATCACCTGCTCGACGCAGGTGTGCGCCCACCGGCCCACGTCATCGATCCACCCGAGGGCACCCCGGACGCGTTGGAGCGCATCGAATCTGCGCTCGCGGACATGCTCGACACCTACGCCGAGCTGCGCGAGAAGTACGTACGCAACCCCGCGGACTTTCATTCGCTACAGGGCAGCGACCGCGACATCGCGATCGAGGTCGCCGGTATCCGGCAGGCCGCCCACCTGATCCGCAACCACCGCGATGACACCTCCGGGATGAGTCTGCCGGCCTGGCTCGAGGACAAGTGGTTGGCGAAAGAACGAGCCGTATCCGACCTGCTGGCCGCGATCGTTACGCACACCCGCGAAGGGGTCGACAGTGGCTAGGACGAAGGTGTGCCGCGCCCGCACGCCGCACCCCTGCCTCGGCGGGTGCGACAACCTGATCCGGCCCGGCGACCTCTACCTCGCGAGCAAGGACTACCCCGGCAGCGACCTCGGATACGCCGACGCTGCCGGGCATCCGGTCCGGATCGCCGAGTGCCGGCAGTGCGCCGAACGTCACGGCCGCAGCGACATGTTCACTGCCGCGGAAACCGCTGTGCGCGAGCGTGCCGCGCGCCCACCGCGCAAGCGCGGCCAGTGCCCGCACTGCCTCAGCACATTCGCCCTCAACGACGACGGGAACCTCTGGCCGCACTACGGGCCCGTCTACCGGCAGGCCGACGACATGCCCCGGAAACGCTGCCCCGGAGGCGGACAGCCAGCCCGCCCGAAACGACCCCTATGGAGATGAACCATGCCTGACCGCTACGGCGACGAGACCGCCGAACCCTGCTGCCGCAACGGCTGGCTCAGCCTGGAAAACGCCGACGTGCAGAAACCGTGCCCGATCCACCGGCCGCCCCGCACGGACTCCAGCACCGACTACGACCCAACGCGACTCAGCGACCGCGCCCGTGCCGCCATCGAGAAAGCCGACAACGATGACCATGCCTACTGACCCGCGCATGCGACTACCGCCGCAGGCGCCCGTCGAGCCGATTGCTCTCGCGGTCGGAAACCGCGTCCGTCTCGATGGCAAGCCGAAACGGTGGACCGTCCGCGCGGTGAGCGAGCACTTCGCGGTCCTGGTGCAGCAGGCGCCATTCGAACCGAAGGGCACCCTGCAATACACGGTGATCGACTGGCGCAACGGGATCCGCGGCGCCTGCAACCTCATCGGCTGGGGCTACGGCGACGGCACATACCCGCCCGCCGAGTGCGAGCGGATGCTGAGCGAATTCGAGTTCGACCCGGACACCGACCCGGCCCGCCTCGAAGCGCTGGCGCGCGGCGAGACAACGTGGGTGCCGACGCGCCACCACCTTGAGATATCCCACCGCAACCGCGTGCCGCTCGGATCAATCGAGGTGACCGAATGAGCCGAGGACAGAAACCGCGCTGGCCCGCGTACTTCCCGCACATGAAGGACCGCGGCAGGCACCGGCGCCGCGGCGTCCGCATCGTTCTCTACGACGGGCGCGGCGAACCGATCTGGCCGCCCGTACTGCTGCTCGACGGGCAGTCGCTCCCGATCCGGATCGACAAAGGCGCCACGATCCGGGTCACTGGCCGTGCGATTGGAACCCGCACCCTCGACCGCCGCACCGGCATGTGGATCGAGGGGGAGTGATGCGCGACCGCACCGAACCCGAACGCGCCCAATGCCCGCGATGCCGCGGCGAATTCGCGCTGACGAAGGCACGCACGATGGCGCCGCACTACCCGCCGGACTCGCGGCAGGGCACCGATGTCCGCATGACGCGATGCGCCGGCAGCGGTGAGCCGCCCCTCGACGACCAAGACCGATGTGGTGACGAGATGTCTCAGGTACCCAACGCATATCGGGCGGGCGACAGCCGACCGGAGGGAGTAATCCGTATGCCCGAAACCCACACAGCCACGATCAAGCTGCCGTGGTCCGCGCCGCCGCTGTCGATGAACGACAGTGGTGCCACCCGCGGCGCGATGTTCGCGAAGGCCCGCAAGATCACCGAGATCCGCGGCGACGTCGTGAATCTCGCGCGCAAGGCGAAACTGCCGAAGGGCATCGACCGAGCCACGATCACGCTGCACTACCGGCCGCGCGACAACCGGGCCCGCGACAGCGTGAACCTCGCCCCGACCCTCAAGGCCGTGGTCGACGGACTCACCCCGCAGAAGATCGTCAAGACGAAACGCGGGACCAACGTGCACCCCGGGTACGGGTTCGTCGTCGACGACAGCACCCGCCACGTATCCACCCCCGAGCCGATCATCCACCCCGCCGAGCGCGGCAAGTCCGGCTCGCTCTGGCTCGAAATCACCTGGGAGGCATAACCAATGACCCAGAACGGCGACATCTACCTGTCGACCACCGGCCGCCCCGGCGAATTCGATTACCTGTGCACCCTGACCGACCCGGCCCCGCAAATCGGTCTGCGGTGGGCAGGCAGCCGGCAGTATCGCGCCGGCCGCATCCTCACCTCGGACAGTGGCGCAATCCACGCGCTCGCGATCCGGCCCGGGCAACCCGCGTGGGTGGTGTGGGACGACACGTATCTGCGGATCACCGACTACCACATCGCGAAGAACGCGCCGCACACGATCGGATGCAGCCAGGGCGGCCCGTTCGGATTCGCCGAGATCGACGGAAATCCGGTCGCGCTCATCGTCGTCGAACCGTCGCCGCCGACCGCGGCTCTCGATTGGCTCGCAGCCGAGCGGGCTCGCGCGATCCGCGACTACCTCTCCGAGCCGGGTGATCACCTCGTCATGGTGCCCGACGACAGCAACCCCGGCCACCTCGTCACCTGCGACCCGTGGGCACCCGAATTCACTCAGTCCGAAGGGGGAAACGATGTGCGGAACAGGTGACGCAGTGAACAGCGACTACGACCGGCTGCGCGCAATCCTGTTGGGGGACAACCCGTTCCTGTCCCTGCCGTGGCGGGTCTGGGATCTCCCGGACAACCCACTCGGGCCACGGGTGCGGCTGTGGGACGAATCGTTCGCCCCGCGATGGGACTCGCACCCCCCGACGATCACCCCGGAACTCAGCCCCGAGGAGTGGGCGGCGTGGCATACGCGTAGCCACGATCTCGGGCTATCGGCTGGTCGAGTGAACGCGATCGCCGCAACTGTCGCAGAGCTGACGAGGACGGAGTCACGGATATGACCAAGGCCGATGTTCGGTGCGCCCGCTGCAAGGCCACCGTGCCCGACAACCTCACGCTGTGCCAGCGGTGCGGCACCGACATCGTCGCCGATCTGCTCACCGTGCCCGCCCTGCTCGCCGAGCTCGCGGTCACCCGAGCAGGACAGGCGCAATTCAGCGGCGAACGCACCGGCGGCCGATCCGCCGAGACACCGCTACCGATCCGGCCCACCAAGGGCCGCACCATGCTCGGCGGAATGTTCGCCGCCGACACCGTGATCCAAGGCGACACCACCCTCGCCCGACTCGGCACCGCGGTCGGCGAATGGGCGCGACTACTGGCCGCGCACCACCGCGTCGACATCCCGATCGGCGCCCCCGGCCTGGTGCAGCTGGTCGCGAACGGCCGCACCCGCGCCTACCTACCGGAAACCTCCGCAGCGTGGCAGCCCGCTGGCCGCAGCGTCGCCCGCGACCACACCGCCACCAGCGCGACCCTGACCCGCGTCGACAAGGACGGCAACCGGTACTACCGCGTATCGAGGCGCAACGCTGACGCGCTCACCTCACCGGCCACCGCGGTCGAGCAGGCCGCGATATGGCTCGCCTGCCACCCGCTCGACCTCCGCCGATTCGACACCGCCGGCGACCTCGCTGCCGACATCCACAAGGCGCTGAAACAGATCCGCGCCACCATCGACCGGCCGCGGGAACCGCGGCAGATCGGTCCGTGCCCGGAGTGCGGTGTCGAGCTACTCGCGCACCCCGACGAGGACGGCCGACTACCGGCGTGGGTGCGCTGCCGCGAGTGCGGCGCGCAGCAGCACGTCGACACCGTCATGCAGGATGCGCTTGACTCCATCCGCAATCGACTGTTCACCGTCGCCGAAATCGTTCGTATCAGCGCGCAATTCGGCGAACCGATCGCGAAACGCACCCTGCACCGGTGGGCGCAGGAAAACCGCGTCGAGGCCCGCGGCTACCTCCACACCGACAAGCAGTACGGCACCCGAATCACCGACCGCCCCATCGCACCGCGCGACCCGCGCGTCTACCGACTCGGCGACGTCCTCGACATCGCCCGCGCCGACCAGAAAGGCACAGCAGCATGACCGACGATCCGCTCGACCCGAGTGCATGGCTCAGCCACCAGGCGGAAGAAACCACCGATGGCGACTGAATTCATCGTCGATCGGCCCGCCGAGGACGAGGAGCTGCCGTCGCCGGCTGACAACAGGAATGTGGACAAGCTACGGGACAGTCCAGATGGACATACACACGGTCACAACACATGGACAAAAATGGGCTCAAAATGTAGTATCCGCAGATGGGCAGCAGGAAATTCGAGACCACTCATCCCTGGATCACATTCGAGATTGACCTGCGCAGGCTGAACCATAGGATCTGGCTCCTGCTGGGGGAAGCTATGTCGAAGTGCAGCCACATCGCTGGAACAGCCCTCCAGCCGCACTTCGCAGAGCTGCTGAATTCCGTATACCTGAGCAAGGGCATCCACGGCACAACGGCGATTGAAGGAAACACACTCTCCGAGGACGAGGTTCGGGAACGCATCACTTCTGGACTCTCTCTTCCGAAATCGCGGGAGTATCTGGGTCGCGAGATCGACAACATCCTCTCCGTGTCGAACGACATCATCGGAGATGTCGTGAACAAGCCGGAGCTGGACTTGTCCGGCGAACGAATCTGCGACTTCAACCGCCGCCTGCTTCAAGGCCTCCCGTTGAAGGAGGGAGTCGTTCCGGGCGCCATCCGGGAACATTCGGTGACCGTCGGCGGGTACCGCGGTGCACCCGCGGAGGACTGCGCATACCTCCTCGACCGACTCGCAGACTGGCTCAACAGCCTCAGAGCCCCGGACGGCAGCCCCGAACTGCGGTTCCCCATCGCCGTGCTCAAAGCCATCCTGGCGCACCTGTACATCGCGTGGATTCATCCCTTCGGTGATGGCAACGGACGAACAGCACGCCTGATCGAACTACAGCTGATGATCCAGGCCGGCGCTCCGGTACCGGCCGCGCATTTGCTGTCCGACCACTACAACCGGACCCGCGATGCCTACTACGTCGAACTCGACCGCACCAGTCGAGCGGACGGGCATCCGATCGAAGGTTTCATCGAGTACGCCCTGCAGGGCTTTGTGGATGAGTTGCGCGAGCAGATTCAGACTGTCAGGGCACAGCAGTATGAAGTCACCTGGCGAGATCTTGTACACGACACCTTCCGCGATGAAGACACACCTGCACGCGTTCGCCAGCGTCACCTAGTGCTGGATATGGAGCCTGGCAAGTGGTACACCCGGAACGAAATCCGTTCGGTCAGCACACGTGTCGCGATGGAGTACGCAGGCAAAGAGGCTAAGACTGTCAGCCGAGATTTGAATGCGCTGAGGCAACGGGATCTGATCGTTAACGATGGCCACCAACGGTATATGGCCAATCGCGGGATCATCGCTGCGTTCATGCCGCCCGTGGCGCTAGTTGAGGACCCGTAAGCGAAAGCGCCCAACGCGTTTCGGTCATGCCACGGCGCCTCGTGCTGCGCCCTTGTGGTGACCGGCAGCGCGGGACATCGGCGATCTTACTGCTGAGCGTTTGCGCTGATCATGTACTGTGGCACTACAAAACGCTGCTGACGAGCCGACCCCAAAAACGGAAATCGGCAGCATATCGGCCCGCTCGGGCCCCACCTCTACGCCCACCCCGACCCCGTCGCGGTGGGCGTAGCTGTATCCCCAAACTTGCAGCGCGACCACGTCAAACCGGGTGGCTGTGGCCCGGCAAGCGCACCCAAAGAGCAAGCGTGCAAGCCCGGTACATCGAGCCGGGTGGTGCTGCTGCGTCCCGCGCTGCAACCCCTCCCTGAAATCGAGGTATCAGCAATGGATCTCGTCTCTCTGGTGCGCGCCCTGCTGTGCCACCCTGTCGCCCCCGGCTATACCGAGCCCGTGCTGCGGGTATGGCTGTGGTGACCCGACTCGTCGCCTGCTGGCTGCGCAACCTCGCCGACCACATCGACCCGCCCCGCCGGCCGCACATCCAGTTCGCGCCGATCCACGTCGCCGACCGCGACGCTCTCTCCCGGTACTGCCGCGAGCGCGACCCGAAGGACACCGCCCGCCTACTGCGCCGCTGACCTCACCGCGCCACCCCGGCCCGGTGACAATCCGAGAGGAAACGATCATGCTGCTCACCGCCCTATCCGCCGGCGCTCAGCTGCTGCCCTGGCACGCGATCGGCTGCGCCATCGGCGGTCTGATCGGCGACGCCATTCAGGCTGCGCTGCGATGAACCCCAGCGTCGGGCGCATCGTCCACTTCCAGCACCCCGACGTCGGCGTGTGCCCGGCGCTGATCACCGCGGTAACCGCCGCCGGCGACGTGTACCTGACCGTCTGCCCGCCGGGCCATCCGCCCGCACCGCTGAACGACGCGCACAACGAACCGATCGCAGTGCCATTCGCCGAGAACGCGACCGATCGGCACTGGTCCTGGCCGCCACGAGTGGAGCGCTGACCGATGGCCGAATCGCTGATACCTGGCGCGCTCACCGGGCAGACTGTCCACTACCGACTGAGTCTCGCCGATATCAGCGAGATCGGCAGTCGGCGCCAGGCTCTCGGCCTCGTCGCCGCGGGGCCGCTCATGCCCGGCGACATCATGCCCGCTGTGTTCGTCCCGACGCTCGGTGGCTACGGGCTGCACGTCCTACTCAATGGACCTGATTCACACTGGGTTCCATTCGCAGTCGAGGGCACCGGCCACGGCACGTGGTCCTGGCGCCACTGACCCACCGCATGGCCCGAGCCCGTCTCCGTCCATGTTCGGTACCCGGGTGCCCTCGGCTACAGCCTGGCCCCCGGTGCGCCGAGCACCAGACCGAGAGAGATCGGCACCTACGACGCACCACCCCGACCAAGGCGACCCGCGACTACGGCGAGCAGCAACGCCGAGCCGCCGCAGTCCAGGCACACCGAGCCCGACGCGGAGACTGGTGCCCCGGCTGGCAACGGCCGCCACACCCCAGCGCCGACCTGACGGCCGATCACATCACCCCGGTCGCCAACGGCGGGCCCAATGGTCCGCTGCAGGTGCTCTGCCGGTCCTGCAACAGCCGCAAGCGCGACCACTGACCTGGTCAATCGGACATTCCGACCCGATCGAGCCGGGCATTTTCGCAGGTTAGAGGGTTGACCGGCACCCCAGGGGGGTGCCCCCGACCCCCCGACGGCGCTTCGCCCCGTCTGAGGTCGCTCGGTGGTGCGGAGGGTTCAAAACTCTCCGGGCTACCCGCTGAGGACGTCGATCAGCGCAGCGATCACGACGACCGTGAACAGCACGCCGATCGCGATGGCCAGCGGGCGCCCGCTGCGCGATGCGCTCGGCGTCGGGGCATCGGCCGACCTCTCGGGCGTGAGTGTCGACCATGCGATTGCTGTGCCGATCAGGATGAGAGCGGCCACCCCGGCGAGCCAGGCGCCGCGGTTCGATGGGGGCACGTCGCGGCAGACCGAGACATATCCGCTCGTGCAGATCTGATCGGTCGTGGTGTGGTCGATCACGAACAGGATGACGCCGGCGATCAGTGCGATAGCGCCGATGACGAATGTCGACCTCGTCGCCGCGAGTTGGGTTCTGGTCATCTGTCGTTGCCTTGACCGGGAGCTTGCTGGCGCTGTGCATCGCGGTTGCGCGGGATGAGACTGACGATTCCGAGCACGGCGACGAACAGCCCGAGCACGACGCCGATCGGCTCGCCGCCGGTGAGGCCGAGCAGGAAAAGCGCCAGACCGACGGTGATGATCACCGCGTCCATGAATCGTTTGTAAGTCACTGAGACCCCTTGGGATTGGTCGACCCGCGCCGCGATGGCGTGGGCGCGTTTCGATCCATGTCGGTGTCCGGAATGTGGCTGTTACTCCCTGCCCGGCGCGAGGCCGGTCGGGATGTGTCTTGTCCGGGTGGCGCGATGCTGCCGGGAGGAGGTTGACCGATGCCGCGTGGTGGTGCCCGCAATCGCAGTGGCCCGCAGCCGGATCCCCGCTCGGGCCGCACCGATCGGCGCGGGCTGGCGTTCGTCCAGCTGCCGGCCGAGGGCTACTCAGGCCCGGCGCCCGACTTCCCGCTGTCGCGGCCGAAGGCTCGCGAGAAAGCTCTGTGGGCGAAGGTCTGGACCTATCCGCAGGCTGCGCAGTGGGCCCGCGAGCCCTGGCGGCACGAGACGATCGCCATGTACGTGCGGTGGAAGGTGCGCGCCGAGCAGCCGAACGCCGCTGCCGCGGACGCCGCCGCGTCCCACCGGTTCGCCGATCAGATCGGTCTCACCCCGGCCGGCCTGAGGGAGAACGGTTGGGAAATCGCGAGCGACGAGGTGGCCGCGGCCCGCGCTCAGCGTGAGCCCAAACCAGCCGAGACCTCGGCGCCGCCGCAGCGCCGGCTGAGGTCGATGCCCGGTGGGGGCAGCTGAGGAAGGCTGGGTCGTCGATTTCCCTACCCTCGGCGATATCGCCGAGGCGTGGGTGCGACGGCACTGCCGACAACCGGACGGCTACCGCCGCGGCGCCGAATTCCGTTGGTCGGACTGGCAGTTCTGGTGCTCGGCGAATTACTACCGGGTCCGCCCTGGCGTGTGTC
>NZ_BDAV01000031.1 GCF_001612635.1 Nocardia africana NBRC 100379
GCGGAAATGACGCGATTTGATACAAACTACCTCCCTCCCAAACCTGGAAACACGGGCCGCCATGGGCATGTGATGAATAGATGACCGCGACGCTCCATAAAATTCTCGCGGGCGATAGCTACCGGTATTACCTTCGTCAGGTCGCTGCGGCCGATGCCACCGACCGCGGCCCCGGAACCCTGTCGGATTATTACTCCGCTCACGGTGAACAACCCGGTGTGTGGTGGGGTAACGGGCTTGCCGCCCTGGGCCTCTCACCCGGTGACGAGGTCACCGAAGCGCAGATGCGGGCGTTGTTCGGCCACGGCCGCCATCCCGACACCGACGCGATCACCGCCCGCGTCATCGCTTCCGAGACTGCGAAAGGAACCAGCCTCAAAGCCGCGACCGAAATCGCGGAACGCGCGACACGGTTGGGTAGTCCGTATCGCACCTATTCCGGTGACAACGAGTTCCGAAAACGCTGCGGCGAGGCGTTCGCTGAACACAATATCGCTGCCGGAGTCGACGCCCGCGCGGCGATTCCCGACGAGGTTCGCGCACGGATTCGCACCGACGTCGCGACGGAAATGTTCACCGAACACTACGAGCGACCGCCGTTGGATGACCGCGAGTTGTCCGGGTTCGTCGCCAAGATGTCGCGCCCGAAATCAGCGGCGGTCGCCGGGTTCGACCTCACTTTCTCTCCAGTGAAAAGCGTCTCCGCGCTGTGGGCCATCGCCCCCCTCGAGGTCTCCCAGCGCGTCGCCGCAGCGCACGACGCCGCCGTGGACGACGCACTGCGTTGGCTGCAGAAGCATGGGATCTTCACCCGGGCGGGCCGCAACGGGGTGCGTCAGCTCGATGTCGACGGCATCATCGCCGCCCGGTTCGTTCACCGCGAATCACGGTGCGGGGACCCGGATTTGCACACCCATGTCGTGATCGCCAACCGCGTCCGCGGTGCCGATGGGCGCTGGCGGACCCTGGACGCGGCGCAGATCTACCGGCTGAACGTGACGATCAGCGAGATCTACAACACCCGCCTCGAACACCACCTCCGCGCCGACCTCGGCGTCGAGTTCGCCGAACGCGCCGGCACCAACCCGAACAAACGCCCCATCCGCGAGATCGTCGGCATCCCCGCGGTATTGATCCGGTACTGGTCACGCCGCGACATCGCTATCCGCACACGGCTGGGCGAGCTGACAGTCGAGTTCCACCACCAACTCGGGCGCGAGCCCACCGCGGCCGAGATGTGGAATCTCTCCCAGGTCGCGACGTTGCAGACCCGCCCGGCCAAACACCTGTCGCGGTCGTGGGCCGAGCAACGCCGCGACTGGCGCACCCAAGCCTCCACTGTGCTCGGGAGCCACACCATCCTCGACCGGGTCGTGGCCACCAGCATCAACCGCGCGTCACCTCCCTCGCCGGTGCTCAGCGAAACTCGCATCGCGGGTATCGCTCGTGAGGTGGTGGAGGTGGTGTCGGCGCAGCGGTCGGTGTGGCAGCACCACCACATCCGCGCCGAAACCGAACGCCGAATCCGCGCCCTCACCGACCGCGACACCTGGGCGGGCGTCGCCGACGCGGTTGTCGCCGAAGCACTCTCACCCCGCCATTCACTCGCCCGCACAGACCCCGATATCGCTGCCGAACCCGACCTCGCCACCGTGCCCGCGCCGTTCCAGCGCCGCGACGGCGCCAGCGTCTACACCCGCTCCGGCACCCAGACCTATACCTCCGCGGCCCAACTCGACATCGAATACCGCCTCACGGAACTGTCCATTCAACCCGGGGCCCGCACCATCGATGAGCGTTTCGTGACCGCCGCGATCGCGGCCTACAACACCGATCCCGCCCACGAAGGCAAGAAACTCAACGCCGGCCAAGCCGCCATGGTCACCCACTTCGCCACATCTGCGGCGCGCATCGCGGTCGCGTCCGCCCCGGCGGGCACCGGGAAAACCACCGCCATGCGCGTCCTCGTCGACGCCTGGCACGCCTCCGGCGGAACAGTCCTGGGTCTGGCCCCCGAGGCTGCGCCCGCCGCGATCCTCGCCGAAGCCACCGGCGCCCGCGTCGAAACCGTCGACCGACTCCTCCACATCCTCGACCGATACCGACCGCGGAATGATCCTGAAACCGTGCGATCGGCCGACGATTTCCTCGCCTCCGTGCCGATGTGGGTCCACGAAATCGACGACCGGACGCTGGTGATCGTCGATGAACACATCAAACTCTCGGATCGAACGACTGCGGCTGTTCGAATTCCTCACCGCCCGCGGCGCCACCATCCGGTGTGTCGGCGACGACAAACAACTGCCCGCCATCGACACCGGCGGCGCCGGAATCGACACCACCCACACCCCCGACACGATCACGTTGACCCACGTGGTGCGCTTCGCCGACACCGCCGAAGCCACCGCCGGCCTCGCACTACGCGACGGCGATCCATCAGGCCTCGGCTTCTACCTCGACCACCAGCGCATCCATTCCGGCAGCACCGCCACAATCGCCGACAAAGCCTACGGCGCCTGGTTCGCCGACCGCCACGCCGGACGCAACGCGATCATGCTCGCCCCAACCCACGACATCGTCACCGAACTCAACCACCGCGCCCGCGCCGACCGCCTCACCCGCACCACCGAAACCACCTCGGCCACGACGGTATTGGGAGACGGGTTGTCCGCGTCCGCCGGTGACATCATCTGCACCCGCCGCAACAACCGCCGCCTGGCCCTCGGTGAACGCGACTGGGTGCGCAACGGCTACCGCTGGCACATCGACACCGTCCACCCCGACGGCAGCCTCACCGTCACCCACCTGTCTCCCGGCGGCCGACCCGGCAACACCACCGTCCTCCCGCCTGAATACGTCGGCCTGCATGTGCGTCTCGGGTATGCGATGACGATCGATTCCGCCCAAGGCACCACCGCCGACACCTGCCACACCGTGCTCATCGGAAGCGAATCACGCAACCAGCTCTACGTCGCGATCACCCGCGGCATCCACGCCAACCACCTCTACGTCCCCACCACCATCGACGGCAGCGAGCTCTCTTTCTGGACCGAACCCGCCATACTTCCCCGCACCGCCGTCGAAGTCCTGCAACACATCCTCGCCCGCGAGGCCACCCACACCAGCGCCCACACCTCCCTACGCGACGCCCTCGACCCCTACCGCCGGCTCGGCCGCGCTGTCGACATCTACCTCGACGCCATCGGCGTCGCCACCGAACACACCCTCGGACCCGACGTCCTCACCCGGCTCGACCACGACGCCGAAACCCTGCTCCCCGGACTCACCGACGCACCCGCCTACCCCACGCTGCGCCAGCACTTGGCCATCCTGGCCCTCGCCGGGCACGATCCCGCCACCGCGCTGCGCGAGGCCATCGACGACCGCGAACTCGACACCGCGAAAGACGTCGCCGCCGTGCTGGATTGGCGCCTTGACACCAGCGGCGCACACTCCACCGGAACCGGCCCCCTGCCCTGGCTGCACGGCCTGCCCCACCGGTTATCCGAACCAGCCATCGCCAGCCAACTACACGCACGCCGACGCATCGTCGCCGACCTCACCACCCAGATCACCACCGACGCCCGAACCTGGACCGCCGCCACCGCACCAGTATGGGCGCGCCCCCTACTCGGCAACCGCGAGCTGATCGCGGAGCTGGCGGTGTGGCGCGCCGCCAACCACATCCCCGACACCGACCTACGACCCACCGGCCCCGACCGTTTCCCCACCCGCGAACGCGACCACCAAACACGCCTCACCACCCGGGTAACCGATGCGCTCGGGGACCTGCACACCGCCACACACACCTGGGAGCCGCTAGCCAAACGCCTCGACATCCGCATCACCAACGACCCCTGGTGGCCCGTCCTCGCCGCCCACCTCGACACCGCAGCCGCGGCCGGACTCGACATCGACACGCTGCTCACCGACGCCGCCACTCGGCGTCCGCTACCCGACGACATGCCCGCAGCCGCACTGTGGGCGCGGCTGCGCCTCGATCCCGCCGCACTCACTACCCCCACCGGACAACCTCTGCGTCCCGACTGGACACCGCACCTGCACGACATCCTCGGCCCCGACACCGCCGAACACGTGATCAATCACCCGGCATGGCCGCGGCTGGTCGCCGCCATCGACACCGCCCCCACCGACTGGACAGCCAGCGATCTCATCGCCACCGCCCACGAACTTCTACTCACCGCCACCGACGACAACACGACACCACCGCGCGCCGATCAGCTCGCCACCGCATTGGCCTGGCGCATCGAAATACTCACCCACCCCACCGAAAACACCACGCCGACAACCGAAAACGACGCTCCCATGAGTCCAAAACCACCCGAACCCGACGAAAACACCACCGTCCGCCCAGCCCAGGAGAACGCCGATCCCGCGCCCGCCGCCATCGTCGGTGCGATCGGCGAACTGGTGTCCACCGGCCGTCTCGACGAGGCCCGACACGCCTTCACGCGCCTCACCGCACACCTGCACGACACCGACCGCGACCTGCTGCGACGAGTCCTCACAACCCTGTCCACCCGTGCCTATCCCGTCGCGGTCGCCCGCCTGCACTGGGCCGCCGACCACTACACCGACCACCGCGCCTTCATCCTCGCCGCGATCCCCACCACCGATCCCCACCTCTATCAACGCCGAGACACCACCCGACCCACCCGCGACCCGCGCGCCGCAGCACGCGATCACCGCGAATGGACCGACCACACACGCCGACGCCCGCCCCGACCCGACCGTGGCCGCGACACCTTCGACGCCTACACCCACTTCACCGCCGATCTCGACGTCGACCCCACCCACCTCCCCGTCCCCGAAGGCACCGGCACCACCCGCCACCAACCCACCCGCGAAGCATCAGAACGCGCCGAAACCACCAATTTCCTGGCCGGCACCGGCTACACCGTCGACTACGACCGTTACGCAGTCGCCGACCACCACGGCCTACCCTGCCTGGCCTGCGGACTCGAACGCGCCCTGCTCGACACCCCCCAACCGCCCGAAAAGCACTGCGACGACGGACTGTGCGGCACCTGCCGCGACGACAACCAACCCGGCATACCCGACCACAACCCGGCCGACCACATCAACGCCCGCTGCACCTTCATCACCACCCACCACCCCCCGACAGCCGCGCTGTCTCTGCTACGAAAAACATGGCGGCACACCACAAACCCTGCCGACCGCGCCACCATCGAAACCTTCGCCCGCACCATCCACACACCCTCAACGGACACCGAAGACCCGAACCTCCGCAGCGACTTCGACCCAACCAACCCGATTCACCTGCTCACCTACACGGCACTGCGCGAGTCCGTCCACACTGTCGAACTCCGCATCCACCTCGCCGACGACGAGGCCACCATGTACGGGCCCGCCCCCGGTACCTCCGACGACGCCAACCCCATCGACACTCACTGGCTGGAAGAAGAACTCACCGAACTCCAAGCAGAACTCACACGCCGCACACACCTCACCCCAGAACAATCAGCCACCGAAGACGCACAACGCACTCCGCTCTCGGACGAATCCGGCACATGGTCGCGCTTCGAGCCACCAGCGCCAGAGTTCAATTCCGGCCGCGACGGCGACGGCCCCGAATACTGTTGATGAGAAACCCAATCGCGCCCGAGGCTGGGGTAACGCGGGATGCGGTTTCCATCGGTTACGCTCAGTGGCAGAGCTGGACGCGCACGCTCCTCGCCCGAGTCGCCCCGCCCACGCCGGCCGGTGACGTGGCCAAGGTCCTGCCCGGGACCCGCGAGTTGACCCCCTTTTTTCCGTATCGGCACGATTCGTGATGGCGGGGCGGCGTGGGAGCCTTGGCCGGAACGGATGATGATGCCGAAGGACGGCAGCTCACGACGCAAGCGGCGGGCCCGGGAACTCAAGATGCGGGAGGATTTGCGCTACACCGAGGCTCTGCGACGTAGCAACCCCGGCACCCGTGAACAGCGCTCACGCCCTGACAGTACTGAGTCGGCCAAGTCAGCGCAGACCCTGCTGGATGTGTTGCACACCGAAGTAGCGCGGCTCACGACGGCAGACGCCACTGATACACCGACGGTACTGAAGATCGCCTACGAATCGTTGGATCTGACCACTGCGGCCGACCGTCTGATCGAGGAGACCCTGCTCGATGCCGACCCCGCGCGGTTCTGGCCCGGCCCCAACGGTCTGGGCCGGCTGCGGGACAAGCTCGAGGTGGCGCTGGCGTGGCTCGAGACCGCGCCGTCGCTACCGGAGCTGGAGGTCCGGGACGAGCAGGTGGCGATGCTGACGCCGCTGGATATGGCGACACAGCTGTACCCGGGACAGTTGAGTGATCCGCTCACCCACGGCGAGTTCGTCGAGCTGGTGGTGATCCAGGCACGCATCGCCGCGGTCGGCTGCAAAGCGATCTGGGGTCATGCCAGCGACCTGCTCACGCGAGGAGCCAAGTACGCCCGCGACCACGACGATGTGGCCGCCTGCCGGGTCGCCGCACTGATGGCGCGAGAGTTGGCCGACCCGCACTCGATCAACCACCAGCGCAGCATCGATCGGCGAGTTCTGCTAGCCGCCAACGACAAACACAGCCGAGACCAGCTACTGGCCAACCAGAAGCTGATGAACCTGCTGTACGACGCGGCGGCGGCAACCTCAGGCACCAACGGTTGGTCCAGAATGACCGACGTCACCGCAGCTTGTATGAAGGCCGACCATACCTGGGCTTGCGAGCGCTGGGGGTACAAAGCCGACATCGCGCTGATCGCTGCGACCAAGAAATTCTCGATCCGGCGAATCCAGCGGCGGAGACAAACGGTAATCGAGATCCGGCCTCGCCCTGCACGTCGCGTGTAATTCGAACCTACAATCTGTTACCAAGATGCTGACAAGCCCACTGACCGGGATTCGCCCCGCTATCGGTCCGGGCCGCCGTCACCAAACAGGTGCAGTTGCCGCTGGTGCGGAGAATGTGGGCTGCCGAGTTTGCGCAAGCAGCGCGCGCAGGTGACGTCCGCGCGCGTTGCCTCCAAGACGGTTGGCGACCATCCTGCTACCCCCGTGTGGCAAAGCAGTTCTGGTGCCTGTTCGTCGCCGACCCATTGCCCGAGCACGACCGCGTGTACGGTGCGGCCGGCTCTGACGACGGCGTGCACACCAGGATCGCCGAACACGGCGCGTGTGGATGCCGCCAGTGGGGCGATATCGGTCATGCGCCCAACGATAGAAGCAACTACCGACAGACTTGGCGGCGCTTCCTGCCGAACCCGAATTGTTCGGCTCGCCGGACCGAGACCGGTTCCGCTGAAGCTCCGACGCAGCTTCTGAGTGTTCGCTTGACGCTGGTGTTGCGGAACGAGCGCGCGCGCTCGCGGCATAGTGCAGGCTGTGGCTATCGCCACGGTCTGCGGTGCAGTCGAGCCTGGTCTGCTCGTATACGTTGCGCAGCAGGCCATGTCGCTGATCAATGGGCGATGCCGTGAAGAAATTGGTGAAAGCCCCACGCGTCGCTGATAATCGCATCCAGTTGCGGCCGTTGGGGCTTCCATCCCAACTCGCGGTGAGCCAGGTCGCTGGATGCAATGCATACGGCGGGGTCGCCTGGGCGACGTCCGACGTAGATGACAGGGAAGTCGATGCCCGTGACTTCTTTAACGGTGCGCAGCACTTCGGCGTTGGTGTATCCGTTGCCATTGCCGAGGTTGTAGATCTCGTGGCGGCCGGGCTGGACCGCTTCCAGGGCCAGCAGGTGTGCTGAGGACAGATCGCTGACGTGGATATAGTCACGGACCGCCGTGCCGTCGCTGGTCGGATAATCGGTACCAAACATTGTGAACGATTCGCGTTGCCCGCCTGCGGCTTGTAGGAGGATCGGGATCAGGTGTGACTCCGGGTCGTGTCGTTCCCCCAGGTGCACTCCCGAGTCGGTGAGCACGGCGCCGGCCGCGTTGAAGTAGCGCAGCGACGCGGCACCGAGCACGGTGGAGGCACCGCATTCCCCGGTGATCATCTGATCGATGAATGCCTTGGTGGCCGCGTAGGGGTTGCGGGGTTTGACTTCGGCGTTCTCGTCGAACGCAGTCTCACCGGTGCCGACGTACATGCTTCCGGTGCTGGAGAAGATCAGTCGCGGTACGGCTGCCGCGCGTATCGCGCGCAGTAGCGCGAGTGTGCCTTCGATGTTGTTGTGCCAGTATTTGTCGGGGTTGCGCACGGACTCGGCGACTTCGATCGAGGCGGCGAAGTGCAGGACACCGTCGAATCCGGCTTGTGGGGTGAGGATGTCGGCGACGTCGTGGATCGAGCGCTGATGAAAGGTGGCCTGTGGTGGCAGGTTCGACGCGTGTCCGGTGGAGAGGTTGTCGATGATCTCGACGTCGTGGCCGGCGTTGACGAGGTCGTGGGCGACGACGGAGCCGATATATCCGGCGCCGCCGGTGACGAGCAACTTCACGGGTTCGAATCCTCCTCGGAGAGCGGGTTATTCAACCGTAGCGGTAGCGATGACGTAGCCCTTGGGGTCACGCCATACCTGGCCGGGGTGGGCGGTGAACCAGTCGGTGATATCGGTGGTGACGGCGGCGAGGATGTCGGGCCGGTGCGGATTGTCGGTGCTGATGCCGCAGAAGCTGAACACCGCTTCCGCCAGCCGGATCAATGGCTCGGGCCGGTCGAAGACCAGGGCGTTGTCGAACCGGTGGACCTGGACGTCCGGGAATACCGTCGCCATCATCTCCGGGAGGGTGTCGGAGTTCACGGTGTTGGTGAGTTCTTCGACCGGGACGAGGCCGTATTCGTGGGCGCGTCTTGTGACGAGATCTCGTGTGCGGGGGCAGGTTTGCGGGTGGTTGACGGCGACGGCGACCATGCCGCCCTCGCGCGTGATGCGGCGGAATTCGCGCAGCGCCTTCACCGGGTGAGGGACGTGGTAGAGCATGTGGCGGGCGGTGGTGCGGCAGATCGAACGGTCGGCGAACGGCAGACGTTCGGCGTCACCGGGCAGGGCCTCCACGCCCGGGATCTTTCGGGCAGCTTCGACCATGGCGGGGGAGGTGTCGACGCCGATCACGCGACCGCGGTGGCCGGATTGGGCGAGGTGAGCGAGAAATCGTCCGTCGCCGCATCCGATGTCGGCAATTGATTCGTCACCGCTGAGGTCGAGTAGCGCGGTCACGGCAGCGATCGGGTCGTCGGGGTGTTCGCTGTAGCGGGCGTGGGTTTCGATGCGTACCTGCAGCGGTGTGGGAGAGGCGTATTCCGATGACAGGGTGGGTCCGCTCATCGCGGGGTGTCCTCCTCGGCGTTGATGTCCAAGTAATGGAGGTGTCCGCTGCTCATTACCAGGATCGGTGTGGTCAGCGCGTGGAGCTCTCGGGTGGGGTCGCCGGGAACGGCGATCAGGTCGGCGGCCCGTCCGGCGGTGAGCGTACCGGTGAGGTGGCCGACTCGGAGCGCTTCGGCAGCGCGGCGGGTGACCAGGTCGACGACCTCGGCCGGCGAGAAACCGAGATCGGTGTAGGCGGGCAGCGAGCGCCCGTACAGGTGATGGGGTGTGTGCGGAATTCCGGCGTCGCTGCCGGGAACTATCCGCACACCCGCGCTGAGCATCGCGACCAGCTGGGCACGGCGAACCGGCCACGGCAATCGCCCGCTGGCGTGGCGGGCGAGGTGATTGATCGTGGGGCATACCAGGATTCGCTGCTCGGCGATCGCGTTGACGATGCCGTGATCGAGATGGAAGCCGTTCTCGGTCATCCAGGTGCAGTGTTCGAGACTGTCGACCCCCGCCTCGACGGCTTGCCTGATCCCCGCTGTGCCGTGGGCGTGGGCGGCGACGGGCAGGTCGTGGTCGCGGGCGGCGGCAACGATGTCCGCGAGTTTAGTGTCGGTGAACTGGGGAGAATACGGTGAAGATGGGCCGCGCGAGGTGAAGCCGCCGGTGACCATGACCTTGATCCAGGCCGCGCCCCGTTCGGCGTTGTGGGAAACGATGCGGTCGATGTCGGCGGCTGTGGTGACGCTGCCGCCGAATTCGTCGCAGTGCCCGCCCGGAATGGTGAGCGGCACACCGGCGGACAAAATACGGGGACCGCTGGTGCCCGCTACCGCGCTGATGTCGGTGTGATGTGGTGCGCCGAGGTCACGAGCGGTGGTAATTCCGCCGTGCAACAGCTGCTGCACGGCGGTACCCCACTTCTCGGCTGCCCGATGCGGATCGGCGCTGTGGTCGAAGGCGAGGTGCACGTGCGCATCGATGAGTCCGGGGAGCAGTGTTGCCTGCGGGAGGTGGATTTGGTGAGGCTTGTTGGTGGTCCAAGTGTCGGGGAGTTGGTCGGGTGTGCCGACCCAGGCGATGTGCTTGTCGTCGACGACAACCGTTCCCGGCGCGTGGACGGTGCTCAGGCCGGTAACGACGCGTGCGACGTGGAGAATTCGTGCCGTCATGTCGTTGTGATGGCGGTGTGCCGGTCGTGTTCGGCGAATATCTCGACCACGAGCGTGCCCGGAGCCACGGTCGCGCCGTGTGGGACTCGGTCGCCGATCGTGAAGTGCCCGCCGGCCTCTATGACGCGTTCCCGGTCGTCGATGATGAGAGCGACGCTTCCGGTGACGACGAAGCCGAGCTGCGGGCCATGGGCGTGGACGGGCACCTGGGCCCCGGTCTGGAAGGACCAAAGCACTACCTGGCCGTGCTTGCATGCCAGTAGCTTTCCTTCGCCGGGGAACGGGATGTCGACGGTAGGGAGTTGATGGATCCAGTCGGGCCAGTCATCCATGGTCGGCGCTCCTTGTTGATGGCGCGGGGTTCGCGCGGACAGGGCCTCGGTATCCGGCGACGGGGCGGGTGCCGCAGTTGTGGGGGCCGAGCCAGGCGTAGTAGTCGCGCCGCAGGCCCTGTATGTGCTGGCACAGAACACGATTGGGGTGCTCGACGCCCCGGCAGATATCGACAGGCGAGATCGCGGTCAGCGCCTGGAGCGAGTCGCCGGCGCTGACGATCGTGGCGGGGTCGATTGCGGTGGCGATGACGTGCAAGGCCGATGCCGCCGAGCGACGGTAGATGATCGGCCCGTCGACGACGATCGTCGCGGCCAGCACGGCGGCCTGGAATCCATCGAGCACGTGCGTGCCCGGCCCGACCGTGTGCAGGGCGTCGATCAGGTCGCGGTGGGATTCCGGTACCCCGAACAACCGACATGCCGACGCAATCACGCAGCAATACGCCTCGGCGACGGTGATCGGCAGCGCCTCGCTATTTTCGCGGGCCTGCACTAGCTGCGCGACGATGGTCGGGTCCAGCAGCTCACCCACGGTCGGGTCGGAGAGCAGGTCGCTGAAGCGTTGAGGCCCCGGCCCGTGATCGGCCACCGCGCGCAGTGCTTCGAGTACGGTCTTCACTCGCCACGGCGAATCCCCGGGAGCATTACCGGGGTCGTATCTCGTCGCCAGTTGATGCGTGACTCCTTCCAGCCCTTCACGTTTGCCGAGCCGAGGCATCGCTGCCAGGCCGGGAGCGGGTCCGGCCAGGGGGCGTGTGGCAGCCGAGTGCAAATCGGTACCGAATCTGCCCGAAACCCCAGCGAACTCGCGGTGACCGGTCGTGAATACCGTGGTCTCGATCTCTGGATGGCGCCGCAGCAGGGTGAGGCGAAAGTTCTCGACACGGGCAGCCGTGTCGGCGGTGTGGATGACGGCGACCAGATCGACATCGGAGGCGAGCCGGTATTCGTTGTTCTCGCGGCGCACGGCAGGCTCGCCGCGGGCCAGTGACCCGGACACGCACACGGTGACTTGATCGCCGAGATGTTCAGCCGCGCAGCGTTGCACGGTGCCGATGTAGGCGGCGAGTTGCTGGTTGACCTGGCAGCGTGCCTCGGCGGGCACGGTGGCGGTGTGGGTGAACCAGTCGCGGATCGTGAGCGTGGTCATGACAGTGCCTTGTAGGTCTCGATGATCGCCGACATCTCGAGGTTGCCGAGGTTCGCGGCCACGGCTTGCTGGAAGCGGTCGGCGACGGCTGCCAGCACCGGTGGGGTCGCGGCATTGAGGCCCGCAAGGGTATAGGCCAGATCTTTGGCGATCACCTTCAGTGAGCAATCGGTCAACTCGTGCTCACCCGATAGCATCGCCGCGCTGTAGGCGTTGGCGGCCGGGGCGGCCCAGCCGTATTGTCTCCACACCTGCGTCAGCTGGTCACGGTCGAGGCCGAGCGCGGCTGCCGCAGTGAGGGCTTCGGCCAGTCCGGTCAAGATGGTCGCGGCCAACGCGTTGTTCACCAGCTTCACTCCCGCCGCCTCGACAGCGCTGCCGACCCGAATCACATCACCGGTGACCAGCCGCAGCAGCGGATCCGCCGCGTCGAGAGCATCGGGAGCACCGGCGGCGAAGGCGACCAGCGTGGCGTGCGCAGCTGCAGGGCGGCTCCCGGTCACCGGGGCCAGCACAGGGCGGGCGCCGAGTGAGCCTGCCGCCCGGATCCAGTGGTCTGCGTATTCCACGGAGAGCGTCGAGCTTTCGATTACAACAACCCTCGGGTCGATGGCGGTAAGTGCACCCTCGGAACCGAACCACACTGCCCGGCTCGCGGCGTCATCATGGACAAAGCTCCATATCGCTGTGGCATCCTCGGCGGCCTGCGCTGGGGAGGCGCACACGATCGCCGGTCCCTCGATGGCGCTGGTGGTCCGGTTATAGCGGCGTAGCTCGAAGCCCTTGCCTGCGAGGGTGTTCGCGACAGTGTTGGCCATGATCCCGGCGCCGAGTACGGCGACCACGTTCTGCTCACTCATCGCTCACCGCCTTCCGGTACAGCAGCCACACCATCGTCGGCTGGAATTCGTCGACCACCTCGAGTTGCGGGAACCGCGCGACGACATCGGTCGAGGCAATACACGCATCGACCTCCCGGTGCGCTGCGGCGAGGGCGGCCAGCGGCTTGGCTCGCACGGAAAACTGTCGCGCCGACGGCGCGTACCGCGCGGCGAACACCCGGGTCGCCGGATGCGTCGCGACAGCCCGCACCGACGTCCGTGCCACGGTGCGGTGGATTGCGAAACACATGGGCTTGGTGCGGCTTTCCCAGCAGCGCTCCATCCGAAGCACGCCCGAGTGTGTGAAGTGCTGATCGGTCCACGAATCGACAGCAACGCCCGCTTCATCGAGGGCCAGGTAGCCGGCGGCGACGAGGGCGTGCACTCCGGGGTCTGCTGCCGCGCAGGCCATGGTGTCGGTGAACGACTCGACCAGCCGCACCGTGCCGGAGTGCTTGTCGGCCTCGGCGTGGGCGTCGGTTCCGGCCGGCCCCAACGTGACGATCGGCTCCCGCACCCGGAAGACCGCCGGATTGCTCGTTTCGATCGTGAGTGCTTCGCTCGGGCAGCAGGCTGCGGCAGCGCGCGCGTCGTCGCGGCCTAGAGTGGTTCCGTCGACGGGGTGCGCGGTGCCGTCGACCAGGCGTAGGTGGTGCGGTGCGATCGATACGCACACACCGGATCCGGTGCAGCGGTGGCGGTCGACGATCAGGCGGGTGTCCATGTGACCTCCAGTCGGTCCAGTGCCCGCACGACGCGCCCGTGCCGCCAGCCGACGGCCTCGGGAGAGTCGGTCAGCCGCAGATCGGGCAGGCGAGTGGTCAAGGTGTGCAAGGCAATGCGGGCTTGCAGACGAGCCAGGTGCGCGCCGACGCAGTAGTGCGGGCCGTGCCCGAACGCCAGATGCGCCACCTTGGCGCCGCGGTCGAGCACCAACTGATCGGGTCGGTCGAAAACCGCTGGATCGCGTCCGGCCGCGTGCATGGCCGGGATCACCGCGTCCCCGGCGCGCACGAGCACCGGCCCGAGCTGGACATCCGCTCGGGCGACGCGGGTGAATCCGCCACCGACACCGACCGGCACGAACCGCAGCAGCTCCTCGACCGCCGCAGGTATCGCCTCGGGCCGATCCACCAACAGCTGGTAGTGCCGGCGCTCTCGCAACAGCGCGAAGATTGCGCTCGACAGGAAGACCGTCGGTGATCCGCGCCCGCCGATCAGGCACGCGATCACCAGATTGATCACCTCGTCATCGCGCTCGTCCGAATCGCCGAGCAGACCGAACAACCCGCCCGGGTTTTCCTCGGCCATCGCACGCGCCAGTTCCTCGCAGTCAGCGCGTGCAGCGGCCAGTGTCTGCGCGGTGGCGTCCCGCGCGGTGAGCGCATCACCGAGCGAGAACACGTAGTCGCGGAAATCTGTTGGTACACCGAATATTTCGCACACCACCGCCGCCGCGTAGGGCTCGACCCACTCGGTAAGCAGGTCCGCTGGTGGCCCGGCAGCCACCAGATCCTCGAGAAGATCGACCGCCAGTTCGGCGATACGCGGGCCCGTCGCGTCGATCTGGCGGGGTGCGAACATTCTCGCGATCAGGGTCCGCAGCCGGGTGTGTCGAGGTGGGTCGGTCGCGAGAATCGCTGCTGCCGGAAGCACTTCCGTGGACAGTCGCGCCACCTCCGGCCGATTGGCCTGCTCCCGGGAGAACGCCGGGTCTGCCAGGACCTGCCGCACCAACGCGTGCTCGGTCACCAACCACGCCGTCAGACCGCTGGGCAGAACCACCTGTTCCACCGGGGCGCAATCGCCGTAGTCGGGCTCCAGATCCAGCGTGTGGTGGTCGGCGCCGAAGGGATAGCGTCGGGGGCACACCATGGTCGATCGGTCGAGATCCATTACCGCTCCTTCAAGTTCGGATAGACCTCACCCTCACCTCGCGCGAGCGTCCGGCGTATGCCCAAATGGTTATGCGGTATGCGAGTCGGGTTATAACTCCAGCTCGAACCGCTTGACTCTGCCTACACTCGGCAGATCGCAAGTATCGGCACGTTCGTCGCGACCCGGGGGCAGAGGTCATGGCACCAGCATCAGCCAGGAACCCGCTGAGCTGTCGCGGATGCGGACGCGAGCTGGCCGCCGACAACACCACCCGGCTGTGCGGCACCTGCACCTCCAACGCCCGCCGGCACCTCGCCGAGCCGCCCGCGCTGCTGCCAGGGTTCTGGGACCACCCCCCGATCAAACAGGCACTGGCCGAGCGGCATATGGGCCGAATCATCGCCGCCTACCGGCGCCACCCCGCCCACGGCGCCGCCGTTCGTCAAGCCGATGTCGCCCGGTGGGCAGGGATCAGCCAAGTCCGTATCAGCCGCATCGAGACCGGGCCGCCGATCCGCCACATGGACAGCCTCACCTTCTGGGCGAAGCTGCTCGGCATCCCCTACCACCTGCTGTGGTTCCAGATGCCCGGCCACAGCTACCCCGCACCCGCACCGCCACGCACCAGCGCACCCGCTTCCACCTCCGGGACCGGTCCGTATCGGCTCCTGCGCCTGGACACCCATCTTCCAGCCGACCAACGCGATATGGCGGTCGTGCAATCACTGCGATCGGCCGACCTCACCATGGGCGGCGGCCACCTCTACAGCGAGCTGACCCACTACCTGACCAGCGACCTCGCCCCCCGCCTGTTCTTCGGCGAGGACGACCCCGACCCCGCCCTGTTCGTCGTCGCCGCGGGCCTGGTCGAAATGGCCGGCTGGATGGCTCACGACGCAGGCCACGACGAACGAGCACGCCGCCAGTTCACCCGCGCCCGCGAGTTCGCCAAGATCGGCCCCGACCGGCAACTGCCCGTCCACATTCTCGCGAGCCTCAGCCACATCGATCTCCACAACGGGCAACCCAAAAGCGCCATCCGCCACGCCTACGACGCCGAATCCACCCTCTCCAAAGCACCCAGCAGCCCCGAACTCAAAGCCCGCCTGTTCGCGATGCAAGCCCGCGGACTCGCCGCGCTCGGCGAAACCCGGCAAACCCACGCCATGCTCGACCGCGCCGCCGACGCGCTGCACGCCTCCACCGCATATCCGCTGTCGCCATGGGTCAGCCAATTCGACCAGGGCAGCCTCGCCACCGAAGCCGCACGATGCGCCAGACAACTCGGCGAACTCACCCGCGCCGCCGAACACGCCCAACACGTCCTCGAACTCCGGCCACCCGAACGAGCGCGGGCTCGCGCTTTCGCCCAACTGACACTGGCCGCCATCCTCGCCCAACAGGGCCACCCGGAACAGGCGTGCACGATCGCCACCGAGGTCATCGCCAATACCACCGACATGGCCTCCCACGTCCTCGTCCGTCATCTCAACGACCTAGCCGGTCACCTCAAGCCCTACCGGTCGAGCCCCACCGTGATCGCATTCGGCGAACACCTCCGTGAGACCATCCGCGCCCGCACCTGGATTCCCGCCATGGTCATCAACCAGCCCACCGCTCGTCTGACCGCGATGACATGACCAGCCCTTTAGCCCAGCAATGTACGCGACACCGTCGCGTAGCAGCATCGATCAAGAAGGTGATGTTATGAGTGCCGTGGAGCGCCCCCTGTACGAACGCGACCCCGACGCTTACGCGGCACACATCGCTGAAGGCAATGCGACCCTTCCGCGCAAACTCGTCAGCGCCGATGTACTGCTACTCGACCAGCGCGGTCAGATCCTGCTAGTCGAACCGAATTACAAGCCCGGCTGGGACCTTCCCGGCGGAAACGTCAAGGCCAATGAACCGCCCGATGTCGGAGCGCAACGAGAACTCCGCGAAGAACTCGGCCTCGACCTCCCAACGAGCCACCTACACTTGCTGTGTGTGGACTGGGTATCACCCCACAGCAAATGGGACGACTGGTTGAAGTTCATCTTCGGCGGCATCGAACTCACCGAAACACAACTCTCCAGCCTCCACATCAGCGACAACGAACTCACCGCATTCGAATTCTGCCCGCCGACCCAAGCTCAACAAAGAGTGAGTCCGGCACTATGGAAACGTGTCGACGCTGCCCTCCATGCTCGACAAACCGGCCAGGTCGCATACCTCCACGACGGCCGGACTGCGCACTAGCCAACCACTGTCGATGAGGGGCCGACACCATGCGTGGCGCGCCGCTTGCTTGTCAGAATCGGATACATGGGAGATCGAATCGACACGTTGGTGCGAGCGGCCGGGATGGCAGACGAAATGCTGGGTCGGCTGCGGATGCTTGTGGAGTGTGAGTCGCCGTCGAATTCACCACGTGGGTTGGAAGCGTGCGCACAGCTGATAACTCATTGGCTGGAGGCTGCACTCCGGCGCCCGGTCCGAGTCGTTCGAGAAGGAGACAACCCTCACCTACTCGCTGCGGCGTCCGAACCGCAGGTTCTGCTGCTGGGGCACTTCGACACCGTGTGGCCGACAGGAACTATCGCCGACTGGCCCTTCTCCATCACGGATGGCATCGCCAGCGGCCCCGGAGTGTTCGATATGAAGGCAGGGATCGTTCAGATGATCGCCGCAATAAACCTGTTGCCTGATCCGTCGACAGTCAGCGTGCTGCTGACCAGCGACGAAGAGGTCGGGTCTCGATCGTCACGGGCCTTGATCGAGCAGCAGGCGCGCGCAGCGGGCGCCGTATTGGTGTGTGAGCCAAGCGCGGACGGCGGGGCGGTGAAGATCGGACGGAAAGGGATCGCGAACTATCGCGTGAATATCCGTGGCCGAGCCGCGCATTCAGGTCTGGAGCCCGCACTCGGCATCAATGCCAGCGTCGAACTCGCCCACCAGATACTCGCCATAACTGCGATCGGAGACGGTGAGACCACCGTGACGCCAACGGTGCTCACGGCAGGGACAACCGTGAACACCGTTCCCGAATATGCGAGCTGTGCGGTCGACGTTCGCGCGTGGACGCATGCGGAATTGACGCGGGCCGACACGGCAATGAGCAGGCTCTCTCCACAGCTCGACGGTGCCCGCATCGAAGTGACGGGCGGCATCGAGCGTTCCCCATTCGAACCTGCCGCTGCGGCGGCGCTGAACGCGATGACCGAGGCCGCAGCAGCGGACCTGGGACTGCCACTACCGGAGGCTACTCGCTCAGCCGGTGGTTCGGACGGCAACCTCACCGCTGCGCTCGGGATACCTACCCTGGATGGCTTAGGTGCCGTGGGCGCGCATCCTCACGGACGTGGTGAGCGAGTGGAGGTGGCGTCGATGGGGCCGCGGGCGGCGCTTCTTGCTGGTCTGGTGCGTCGTGTGATCGACTCCTCGCCGTCGAGTCGGTCGTCGGCCACAATGGCGTAGGTGACACGAATTCTGCTTCTCGGCGGCTCCTGGTTTCTTGGTCGAACGATCGCGGAAAGCGCAGTTACACGCGGTGCCACGGTGGTGAACTTCCGCAGAGGTCTGACCGGTAGCGACGCCCCCGGTACCGTCAACATTCGAGGAGACCGGTCGAATCCTGCTGACCTCGCTCGTCTAGTGGACGCGGGTCCGTTCGACGCGGTGATTGACACCTCGAGCTATGTCCCGCGGGAAACCCTCGCGATGGCGCGAGCCCTTGACCCAGTCGCCGACAAGTATGTGCTGGTCTCCACGGTGTCGGTGTACGAGGACTGGCCGATTAAGCCATTGAGTGAAAGTTCGCCCGTGCTGTCGTGTCCTTCCGATGCGGGGCCCGACTATGGGTACGACGGAGATCCCGGCCCGTCGACCTACGGGTTCGGCAAGGCGGGATGCGAACGTGCGGTGCTGGAGACGTTCGGCCCGCAACGATCAGTGATCCTGCGTCCGGGAGTCATTCTTGGTCCGCGTGAGTATGTTGGCCGTCTGGAGTGGTGGTTGCGGAGGATGCAACGGGGAGGACGGATTCTCGCGCCCGGAAGTCCGAGCCGATCGATTCAACCCGTTGATGTGCGCGACGTGTCGGACTTCGCACTGCACGCGGCCGGTGACCTGTGGGGAATCTTCGATGTCGTTGCGGCCGGCCGAGATACCATGGGCGACCTATTGGATGCCTGCCATAACGCGACTGGCAAAAATGGTCGCCTGGAATGGATTACCGACGAAACATGGCTCGCCGACCAGGGCGTGACCCAGTGGACCGAGCTGCCTCTGTGGCGCACCTACAAAGGCGCATGGTCTGTCGACGGCGCCCGCGCCCGCGCGTCGGGACTGACGTGCAGACCAATTCGCGAGACTGTCGCTGATACATGGTCCTGGATACAACAGGGGGGCACCGCGATCGACCACGAGCGCGCGAGCGAACTCGGAATGTCACCGGGCAAAGAAGCCGCGTTGCTCGCCATGTGGGACGCCGACCAGAGCGACCGTTGCGGAGCCTGACGAACCCCGAGTGACAGTCAAAGGTCCGCTAGGACAACTGGTTCAACGCCCCGCCCGCCGTAATGCTGGCAAGAGTGGTGGTGGTGAAATCCTCGATTTCTCCACCCAGCTCCAGGGCTTCGGTGGCACAGCGATAGCGTGCCGTGCCCAATACTCGACTCAACGCATGCAGCCGTTGTGCGATGGCCTCGGTTCGTCGCGACGCAGGGAGTTCGAACACGGGAGCAAGTGCGTGCTTCGCGCCGGCCAAATCGCCCTTCAGGGTACGAGCCGCACCCAGATCGACGTGCGCGCCGAGAAGCCCTGCGGCCCACTGCTCGTTGGACGCGCTAGCGGAGAACAGCTGTATCGCGGCCGCTGCCTCGTGCTCGGCTTGGTCGCCGTCACCCAGCGCCACATAGGATGCGCCCGCGCATAATCCGCGCCGTGCTCGATCGAACGCGAGCTCTCCGCCGATACCGTCGAGGAATTCGTCGCCGCCTGCTCGGTCCAGTTCGTCCACGGCGGCGTCGAGTTCCGCGCGCACTTCACCACGAGCACCGATCATGGCCAGCGCGCGAGCGTTCACGCTGTGAAGCCGCGCCCGAGCTGTCCCAACCGGTGCGCCTTCCAGGGCGTTGGCGGCGATGGAGGCCGCTCGGCGGGGATATCCACCCCAGAAGGTTACGGTCACCTGCAGAGCACGGGCCCACGCCTGTAGCGACGGGTGATCTATGACGTTGCCGTAGGTGTGCGCAGCACGCGCTTGCTCCTCAGCTGCATTACGTAAGCCGAGATCCCAGGACACACTCGACAGTAGTCCGCATACCTGCCCCGCAATGAGATACAGCTCAGCTTGCTGCTTAGGCTTGCGCGTGCGGTCAAGCTGCGTGTACACGGTGTCGCGTAGGGCAAGTAGATCGGTCAACATCTCCAGCGAGGGCTTCGCGTAGTAGTCGCGGGCGGCCCTACCTGCGGCAGCATGCAGATGCTCGATCGCTGAAGGATCCAGCACAGACGCCGCCGCGATAGCGTGGCTCACAGACTCCCGTCCGGCATTCACAGCTAGCTCCTGTTCGGTGGGGTCACGCAATAGGCTCCGCGGTGGCCCGAGTAGCTCTTCGACTGGCTCACCGAGCCACGATTCGAGAACTCGCTTCGACACCGCCCGAGGCAGCCCCGGCTCGCCGCTCAACCACCGCTTCGCTTGGCTGCGAGAGACTTCGACGTTCTCCCCGATGCCAGCGGCGTGAACTTTGAACTGCTCTTGAAAGTCAGCGAGGGATAGCCGCCGCCGCCAAGCGAGCTCCTCAAGCCGGGTCCGTGGATCCCTGTCCATAATTCCCTCCCGCCTACACCTGACCGTAGTGCCATTTCACTCCACCACGACAGACCCTGTCGACGAATGAACCCTGAGTCGCGCCAAATGGACCTCAAATGAACCCCATTTGGGTCGATGTCGTAGGTCACTGTGGCTTCGGATGTTCACTGATAGCCGCCCGGAGGAGACGAAATGTACGGGGTGATGAATCACGATCGCGTTCCGGTGATGACTGTGAATTTCGCGCACGCGATCATGCAGGTGCATATTGATTGTGCGTTCTGCATCTGTCCGGTCAAGCAACAGGCGAAGCTCCGACTGATCGAGGCCAATCGCTTTGTGCCGGACAGTCATCGGGCGTGATCCGGTGGGCGATGCCATGTCGGAGAATCCGTTCGACCTCGAACTGCCGATGGTGTGCACACCGCCGCGGAAGCCGCAGCGCGGGAAAAACAGTCCACGGCCGAGGCCATCTGGGCGGGCCGGCACGCGTGAGGGTGCCTGGGACGACTGGCTCGATCAACCACTGCGGGCCGCCGAACCGCAGCGAGAGCGCGGCCCGATGATGCGTGTCCACTCGATGTGGACCATCGACACCGGCGCGACCGACACTCCGCCGGTGCCGCGCGTGGTCGACCGGACCGGTAGCAAACCGGGCCCCGCTGGGCTGCGGCGGCAACCGGCGCGTTGGCGAGGAGACCGCGGGGCGGGCTTGGCAACCGGTGTGGTGGTGGTTGTAGGTGTCGTTGTGCTGGTGGTGATATCGGCCGTGAACGGTGGCGGCGATAACCACACCCGCACACCCACACCCACCATCACCGCGTCAGTGGACCCGGTGGTGAGCTCCCATGCGGCGGATGGGTGCCGCCAGTCGCGCGCCGGACTGGCGGTGTCGGGCACCGGCCCCGGGGACACCCGCAGCGGGCCTGGAGTGATCCTCGCGTTCAACCACGCGTACTACGCCGAGCGGTCGAACACGCACGCGCTGGAGTTCCTGGCGCCGGGTGCCGAGGGCGTGAATACGCAGCGGGGTGAGCGGTACCCGCTGACCGGCGAGTTCATTCAGTCTGGAATCAGCAAAGTCGCTGCGAATACCCGCTACTGCGTGCGGATCGAGCCGGACTCGATCGATCGGTGGCAGGTGGAGATCACCGAGCAGGTCGGCTCCGAAACCACCGCTGTCACCCGGCAACTCATCACCACCACGACCGTCGACGGTCGGACACTGATCGCCACGATCGTCGCCCCGTAACCGACGTAGGCGTCTCAAAAATATTCATTGGCAACACTATTGGAGGAATCATGGCTGTCGATATGGCATTGCCGCGCCCGGAATTCGTGGTGTGGCGTGGGAATCCGTCGAGCGAATTGCAGCAGCAGACCGGGCAACTGGAAACCGATGCGGTCGTGATGCGATGGTTCGATCCGAGCGTCGTACCGGGGCTGTTGCAAACCCGCGACTACGCCCACGCGGTCCTGGACGTCTGCGTCGGCGAGGATGACGTTCGGGCTGCGTTGGAGCAGCGGCTGGCGCGGCAGCGACGCTGGCGCGTGTCGGAGGTTCGTACGCATTTCGTGCTCGGTGAGCAGGCCCTGCACACGATCGTCGGTGACGCGGAAACTACGCGCACGCAATTGGAAATGCTGCTGCGCCCGTTGCCGTCGAACTCGACTCTGGGCATCCTGCCCCGGAATACGCACTTTCACACCGCCTCAACAAATTTCGTCATCTACGACCATGACCAGGCGGTTGTGGAGACAGTGACCGGCAGTTTGCGAGTCACCGATCCTGCCGATATCGGGGATTACCTGACGGTGTTCGACACTCTCACCGAGCGCGCGGTCCAGGGCACAGACGCCCACGCGCTCATTCGGAACGCCATCACCACCCACGAATGATCTCCCCCGGCCCCGATGCCGAGTCGAAGTCCGTGCCTGCCTACTTTCCGATCGAGGACCCTCACCATGTCCACCGTTCTCACCGAGCCGAGCGCTCCGCCAGTGCCGCAGCCTTCTCCCTGCGGTTTTCGAACGACGCGCGACTACGAGCGATGCCTGTACGACGAGTTGTTCGGCACTTGCTTCTACGAGTCGCGTACTCGCGCCCTGATGATCCGTACCCACAGGGTGCGGGCGATCATGGCCCCAGAAGACCTCGCGGAGGATGCGGTCGGGCGGCTGCACGGGTATCTGCCGATCATCACCCTGGTCCACCGGTCCGGCCCCGGAGTGTGGGTGTTTCTCACCCGCCCGCCGGCCTCCGGAGACGACCTGCTCGCGTTGGCCAGGCGTGCCAAGACCAGGTCGATCGTCACGGTCGGCCCGGGAGCCGAGCTCGCGTTGCCGACCGCTGGAGTATCGCGGCGCCGGTGGCGCGGGCCCGCGCCGACCGCCGACACCACGGTCGATGAGTTCCCGGCCTACGCCGAGGTGATCGGAGCGCTCACCCATGACGCTTAACCCTCCCCATCCACCCATCCAGCCCCTACCGGCGTCCCTGGACACCCCGACTGCCGTGTTCACCGATATCGGCGGCGACGTCGACGACGCCGCAGCGCTGGCGTTGATGGCGATCACCGACCCGCAGCTGGCGCTGGTGGTCACCGTCGACGAGTACCCGGACGGCCGGCGAGCCAAGCTGGCTCGCCATCTGCTGGACTTGCTGGGCCGCAGTGACGTTCGCGTGGTCGCGGGGCTTTCGCTCGGCGCGTCGGGGTATTGGGCCGCCGATGGCCTGTTCCCAGCCGACATCGACCTCCCGCACGTCGACCTCTACGACGTCATGAGCGAACTGTGCGGGGCCGGTTCGAAATCGGTGCGTTGCCTGAGCCTGGGACCGCTCACCGATATCGCGCGGCTGCTGATCACCGACACCCACCGGACCGCGCCGCTGGGCCTCCAACGCCTACTGCGCGTCACGGCGATGGGCGGCGCACTCCAGTACCGAAAACCCGGACGGGCCGAGCACAACTGGCGAATGAACCCAGCGGCGGTGCAAACGGTTCTGGCCGAAGTCGAGCACGTCGCGCTGGTGCTGTCGGACCATACTTTCGTCGACGAGATCGCGGTATCTGTGTCCTCGCCGATCTATCGGCTCCTGGACTCGCGGCCCGAGAGGTGGGCGCAGTTGCTGCGCGCGCACTACGACCAGTTCTTCGCCCGCTTCTATCCCGCCAGCAAGCTCCACGACGCGGTCGCCGCGAGTCTCGTGCTGGGGCAGGGGTTCGTGCGCGGCGGCGTGCGGGAGTTCGAGCTGCGGCGCGACGGCCGCATGCGCGACGGCTCCGGCGCGCGGGCGTGGCTGTCGGAAGGGGCTGACTACCCACTGTTCATGGCGTTGGTAGAGCAGATCTTCCGGGATGGACCGGTGCGTCCGTTGGCCTTTCGGCTGGACGTTGTGGTGTCTGCTGATGATCGAGTGGGGTGCCTGCGGTGACGGCACCCGTGCCGGCGTCGCGAGGTGGGTGTCCGGTCGATCACGCTCGGCCGGTCGAGCCGGACTTCCTCGCGCCGCGTCGGCGTGCACCGTGGTCGATGGTCGAAGTCGCGCCAGGGATCGCTGTGACTGTTGTGTCGGACTTTTCGGTGGCGCGGGCTGTTCTCGACAGTTCGGAGTCCTACCCGTGCGATCCCTCGTCGTGGCTGCGGGCGGCCGGGCCCGATGTGGCAAGCCAACCGATGTTGCAGTGGTCTCCGGATGTGCTGTGCGCGACCGGTGATGCCCATCGGCGGTTGCGGCGCGCCGTGACCGACAGCCTGGCTCGGGTGGATTTACTGCGTCTGCAGAAGGCTGTCGAGTCGGTGACGGCGTCGCTGGTCGCTGATTGGGGGCCCGAGGGTGGCGCTGATGTGGTGGGGCAGTTCGCGATCCCGCTGGTCGTCACCCTCATCGATCGGGTGCTCGGGTTGTCGGACACGGTTGCCGAGGCGGCGTTTCAGGCGATGAACGTGCTGCGTGGGTCGATGGAACCGGCGATGAGCGACCGCGGACAGGGACAGCTCGTCGCGGTGATGGCGCGAGTGGTCGAGGCGAAAAGGCAGGCGCCGGGCGAGGATGTCGCGTCGTGGCTGCTCGCCCACCCCGCAGGCCTAAGTGACCTCGAGGCAGCGCATCAGCTCGCGGTGGTGTACCGGTTCGCCACCGAGCCGACGTGGAACCTGATCGCCCACACCCTGCACCGGATGACCGTCGATGCCGAGTTCGGTGATGAGGTGGTCGGCGGAATCCTCACCCCGCATGCCGCGATCGATGAGGTCCTGCATACCGATCCGCCGGTTCGGTTGTCGGCTCCGCGGTTCCCGCGGCAGATGCAGATACATGCCAGTGAGGAACTTTCCAGCACTCGCCCGATCATGGTCGACCTGACCGCGGCCACCGTCGCCGGTGCCGACCGTCGTGTCCGGCGCGGCAACAGCGGGCACCTGGCCTGGGGTGGCGGGGCGCATCGGTGCCCAGCCGAGCAGATCGCGAAAGTCATCGCGGGCGAGGCGCTCGACCAGATCCTGCACCTGATCCCGGATTTCGGTCTCAGCGTGCCCGCAGGCGCGGTCGAGCGACGGCGGTTCCCCTCGCATCGGCCGCTGCTGAGCCTGCCCGTCACCTTCACCCCCCTGCCACGAACGCCCGAGTAGGACGCGCACATGTCCCAGCCCTTCCATACCACCACCCAGCCCGCCCTCACGGGCGCGGACAAGCACGTGCTGTCGATCGAGCAGCTCGGGGAACGAACCCGGCTCTACGCCCCGGCGTTCGCTGCCGATCCGCACGCAGCCTATGCGCGGATGAGGCGTCGTCACCGGTCGCTGGCGCCGGTCGAACTCGCGCCGGGCGTCCCGGCTACGCTGGTGATCGGCTACAAGATCGCCTGCCACATTCGCCACAATCCCGGCCAGTTCCCGGCCGATCCGCGCCGCTGGCAGCCGTCGATGCCCGCTCGCTGCCCGCTGGGGCCGATGATGGAGTACCGGCCGAACGCGTTGCGCACCACCGGGACCGAGCACGCCCGCTACCGCGCGGTCAACACACGAGCCCTCGACGCCGTCGACCTCTACAGTGTGCGCCCGCGTGTCCTCACGATCGGCACTCGCCTGATCGAGGGTTTCAGCCAGCGCCGCCGGGCCGACGTCCTCGCCGAATACGCGATGCCGCTGGCCTTTTCGGTCATCAACTGGCTGCTGGGCTGCCCCGAGGGTATCGGGGTCCGGGTGGCCGGGGCGCTGGCGGCGATGTTCGAGTCGACCGGCCCCGAGGACACCGACACCATCAACGACACCCTGGGCCAAGCCCTGGGCGAACTCATCGCGCTGAAGAAGGCGATGCCGGGCGACGACATCACCACCCGACTGATCACCGACCCCGCGGGGCTGTCGGATACCGAGGTCAGCCATCAGCTCGTCACGCTCTACGCCGCCGCGATCGAGCCGATGGCGAACTGGATCACCAACACACTGCTGCTGATCCTGACCGACGACCGGTTCATCGGCGGGCCCGGCCGATGGTCTCGGCCGATCGAGGACGCGATCGACGAGCTGCTGATCACCGACCCGCCCCTGGCGGCGCACGGCCTGTGCTACCCGCCGCAACCGATCATCCTCGACGGGGTGTGGCTCCCGGCCGATCAGCCCGTAGTCATCAGCATGGCCGCCTGCAACACCGACCCCACCGTCACCCAAGGACGCACCGACGTCGGCGGGAAGTGGCATCTGGGCTGGCTCACCGGCCCCCACGCCTGCATCGCCTCCGCACGCGACATCGCCAAAACGACCGTACTCACCGCCCTCGAGCTCCTGACCGACATGCTCGGCGACCTACACGTCGATACCCCCGCCCAACTGGCGCGGCGACCCGGACCGTTCCACCGCGCCCTGACACAACTCCCCGTCGTCTTCACCCCTCTCCTCCACAGCACGAATGAGGTATGTCATGACACCCGAGCAGCTACCGTCATCGGTTGATCTATTGAGCCGGACCGTGGGGCACCCGTTCCTCGACGCTCAACTGGCCACCGTGAATTTGACCATGCGCCAAGCCCTGACCTTGTGCGATGCCATCTCCGTCCCGCTCGCAGACCTCGACCACCAATGGCTCCACACCCCAGGCACGGCCATGGCCACCGTGCTGCGCACCGCCGCGCGCGAACCTCACCACAACGAACGCTGGGGTGTCACCTTCACCGACCTCGCCGACACCTGCGAAGCCTGGTCTCCCGCACAAGCTTTCGCCGTCCTCGACGCCATCACGCGATCCCGCGCCCTGCAGGCCGGCTGGACCGACGCCATCCACATGGTCGGCCTGTGGCACCGCCAACCTGTCGCCGAACAGCACGCCTGACACCCATCTCTTGCCGTTCGTCTTGAAAGTTATTGGTTATCAACCTTTTTGACCGGCGCCGGCCGCCTGATGGGGGGCGGTGTCGCGCCGCACGGATCGGAAGTGAGTCCGCCCATGCCTACCCAATCTGTCACTGCCCCCGAAGACCGCCTCGACCGCGATCGACTTGTCACCGGCCTGCGCATCGCATTGTTCGGGCCCGATCCCGAACCCCGCGCCCGAGTCCGGGCGGTGGTGACCGGACTGGGCGATGTTCCCCGCTCCGGGCTCACCGAGGCCGAACGCGCCGCGGCGGGTCCGCGGTTGCTGCGGGCCGTGCTCGCCGAGCTCGGGCCGGGGGAACGGATCGCGACCGATGTCCAGCTGCGGGGGGTGTTGTGTGAGGAGGCCGCGATCGGCGCGCCTCGCCTGTTGCCGGTGTTGACCGGGCATTTCGATCTGGCGATGGGCGCGATCCTGGCGTTGGGCAACGGGTCGGCGTATCAACGTGACTGCTTGTCCGCGCTGAGTAGCGGTGACGCGCTGGGGGTGTTGATGCTCACCGAGACCGGTGGCACCAACGGGGCCGACCATCGCCTCATCGCCGACATGGACTCGGCCACACGAACAATCCGCTTCCACAGCGCGGACATGCTGGCGACGAGCTTCATGCCCAACGTCGCGGCCTGCGATGTGTCGACGGTCGTGGTCGTGGCCGCGCGCTTGCTCGTCGACGGTGAAGACAACGGGGTGTTCCTGTTCGTGTTGCGGTTGCGCGACCGGGACGGGCTCGCCGAGGGCGTCGAGGTGGTCCGGTTGCCCGACAACGGGTTCGACATGGACAACGCGATCACGAGGTTTTCGGGCTGTCGAGTGCCGGCGGATGCTTTGCTGGGCGGTACTTGGGCTCGTGTCACCGAAGAGGGGCGCCTGGATTGTTCGGTCCCGCTGCGTAGGCGGTTCCATGATTCGATCGGTGCTCTCGGTGACGGGCGTCTCGATCTGGCCGGCGCCTCGATCGCCGCCGCTCGCGCCGCCGTGGCGAGCGTGGCGAACTTCGCCGCCCAGCGTGTCTCGGGGGCTGGTACCCGCATGATCGACCGCGATGCGGTGGAAGCTGACCTTGTCGACGGGGTTGTCTCGGTGGTGGCGGCGTCGGTGCTGGTCCGGCAGCTGCGGGTGATGCGGGCGGGCACCACCAGCAGCGACGGCACTCAGGCGCTGTGGTCGATGCTCGCCAAACCCGCGCTCACCCTGATCGCTCACCGCGTTCTGTCGACGTGCCGGTTGCGGGCCGCCGCGCACGGCACCCTCGACATCAGCCGCCTCACCGACTGGCACACCACTATCGTCGGCGCAATGATCGCCGAAGGCGAAACCCAAGTCCTGCAGATCAAATCAGGTACCGCCTTGTCCATCCAGCCTCACCCGGTGCTGCCGGGCACTCCTGACGACCTGCCGCCGGAAATCCAGCTTCTCGTTCGCCGTGAAGTCATCCTCGCCGAACGGCTGCGCTGCGGTGACTACGCCGTCGCGGGCCCGGTCCTGGGCCCCGGCGGTGCCGCGATCGCGCTGTCGACAGCCACCGCGGAACGCGCCCTCGCCGTGGCCCCGCTCATCGCCGCGACCACCACCGACGACCCGGACGCGGCACACCTCCTCACCACCATCGGGCAGGCGTATGCGATCGAGTGCCTGCACCGGCACAGCCGCTGGTTCAGCGACCACCACATCGACACCACCCACCCGACGACAACGGACTTGGCCCGACACCACGTGTTGCTCGCCGATCATCTACACGAACTGATCGCGGCTTTCGATACCCCGCAGTTGCCCGGCTCGCCACTGGCCGCCCAGGACTACACCGCCGTCTACGAACAGCTCACCGGCTGGGACGCCGCCAGCTTCGCCGCCTCCCACGCTCGCCACAGTGCCCGACAACCCCGACGAGACCCACACCTCGCCATCAACCCACTGCGCAACGAGGAACCAGCTTGATGCCGCCGCGTCACCATGTGTTTCCCACGACTATCCACGACCCGGCAGGAGGCACACCCACGAAAGGAGCCGCTGACATCGACACTGCCGACCCCCGTAACCGTCCAGTGCCCGATGCCGGCACTATCGTGCTGGTCCTCGCAGGCTTCGAAACCCCGGACACGGTGCTGCTGGTGGCGGTTCACGAGATGCTCGCATGGTGGCGCCGGCACTACCAAGCCTTGAACGCGGGAACCGCAGACGGTCGGGCAGAGGACTTGATCGCGTTCGGGGCCTTCCTGATCGACCGCGACGTGCAGTCCCTGCTCGGCAACCCCCCGACAACCAGTTCCCGTGTCCCGTCACGCACGTACGGGCAGGTGGCTGCTTCCGTCGTGCGAGGATTCGTCCAGCTTCAGATCTCCCGCGAAACGCCTTGCACCGACTTCGATCCTGCGAGCCTGGCCGCCGACATCGAAGCCCTCGACGTACTGGCAGACGAGATACGCGACCGAGCATGACACTACCCAGCCGGACTGCGCAGCACCGGCCGTCGCAGATTTCACCGCGCCTCACGCAGTGTCGGCGGGCCACCCCGCGTGCGAGGCCGCCGTCCAACAGCTCGCGCTGGATGCGCTGATGACCAGGACGTTCAAGCCTGTTCGGCGGTGCTGGCGCAACCGGGGCCTCCGATACTGTGACCGGAAACCGACCGCACATCAAGACGAGGGAGCCGGGCATGACCGATGACCAGCTGGGTTTCGACATCGACTTCGATGAGAGGAGCCAACAATGGCTGGATTGGATTGCGCCACAGCAAATTGAGGCAGCGATCCGCGCGCTTCTGACCGACACCGTGCCGGGCGTAGCCGACTACTCCGAGGTCTGGTGGCAGCCGCCGATCTCGACGCGCGTGTTGGAGGCTGTCCGACAGCATTTCGGGAGTTGGGAGGCGTTCGTCGCGCCGGAGAATTTCACTGCAGCAGATCAATTCATCCGCTACCTGGGTGAGGTCGTCATCCGGCGCCGTCCTGGCATGACGTGGACGACCGCCGACACCCGGTATCGGCCGCTGTACAAGGATTTCGCGCCTGCGGTGCATTTCGCCGATGGTCCCGACGAAGATCTCGTGAGCATGGCCGAGAGCCTGTTCATCACCGAGAGTGCCGAGACCACCGAGTACGAGATCGACCAGGCCGGCAAGCCCTGCTGATGCATTGAGCAGCGGCGGGGGTGCGGTGTGCGATGAGTGACGCGGGCGACGCCTACGACGCCCTGAGGGCGGGTCTGCAACCGCACGAGCAAGGCCGGTATTTCGAACTCGGACGCGCATACCTCGAGCGCGAAACCCGTGAAGCCGGGTGGCAGCATCAAGTACCGCTCGGGGGCCGTGTCCTGGATTCGGCGAAGCTCGACAGCCGCGGCAAAGTCGAACAAGGCCGAGAACGCAAGTCCGGACGTGTCGACCGAGAAGCCGTTCCCCAGCTGCGAAAAGAACGAGACGCCCTCCGCGACGGGACGCTGGGCAGCAGCCGCTGGGAAACGGTGGCCGGCACACCGATTTCTGCTGAAGCCCAGCGTTGGATCGATGCCCTCAAACGCGAGTTCCCCGACCGCTTCGAGCACCGGATAATCTCCCGCGCCGAGGCAGTGCTGGCCATCAAAGAGGGCCAGCGCATCGCGCAGTCGCGGCAGCTGGAATTGATCTCTCGGCCCGAGCTACAACGCCAGGCCCGCCAAAAGGCAGAGCGCGACCGCAAACAACGGGAACGCGACCGGGCAGAACGCGAACGCGCACAGCGGGAAAAAGACGCACGAGAGCGCGAGAAGAACGAAAGAACCAAGACCCGACACGCTGCCCGCGAGCGCGCCGATCACCTCACCAGGACTTACCAGCGGTTCCGCGACGGCGCCGAGAGAGGCTTCACCCACGTCGACAGAGCGCATATTCGCGCCGACGGCCTATACGATGTGCACCGTCGCTTCCGGGAGATGAGCGAGCGAGGCCGTCACGACGCCGCGCGACATGCGCGCGAGCGCGAGGCCGCCGAGCGCGAGGCCCGGCGAGTGCGCGACCTGCGGGAAGCGCACGAACGCCTACCACCCGATGTGGCCGACATATTGCGACGCTCATACCCGGCACCCGGCGACGAGGAGCGAACGCGCCACATCGAGCCGCACCGCGGTTACACCCGCGCAGGCCGGCAAGCCCGAGTCAGATCGCAGGAAAGGGAACGAGGCCGAGGACGCGAACGATAGCGCCGTGGCGTCGAAGCCGTCGATGATGCGCCGGACTGGTTCTGAACGCGGATCTCGACACCGCGCTGAGCGTCAATGCCGACACCGTCCGTTGGGATGTGCACGAAATCCAACAGCACCACCGCCAGTCGGCCGCTCTGATCCGCAGCTTTCCAACCAGCAGCGGAAGGTAGATCGAGTACCGCTGGAGCGGGATTCGGTCATCAGGTGGTGTCGAAATTCGCGCTCACACCGCGTGCCGCGCGCTGTTGGGTTTCGCGCCGAAG
>NZ_BDAV01000032.1 GCF_001612635.1 Nocardia africana NBRC 100379
AGGCTAAGGTTCCACCAGCTCGAAACCTGGCGGATCTGGGCAGGGCGCAGTGCGCACCCACTCCGGTGGGGAACTCCCGGACGGTGAGTGAGAGGCCGGTCGGGAGGCCACGACGAAGAACTGCGGCGTAGTCGTGGCGATGCCGCGGGGGCATAGCCGGGGCCCGGTCCCGCCCACGATCTCGCGCAGCCAGCGCGAATGGATCGGGCTGGGCACACCGTCAGCCGATCGGACCGGGAAGGGGCGGAGCCGTGGGTGCGACACGAGGTCGCACGTTGTGAGTGAACGCATCAAGGGAGGTTCGATGTCGAAGGTGTAGTTCCAAGCCAGTGCTCGAAGGCTTGTCTCCGACCTTGGCGTGCGTCGCGGGTAACTGCGGGGTGCGGAGCACCAGGGTGAAGGCTCAAGGGTTCTCGTTCCATCCGGGGACTACTCAACCAGGAGAAGACGGGACGGGTGAATATGGTGAATCCTCGTTGACGTCTCGTCACCGTCACCTCCGCCGATGGGATGTGGTAGCGGGGGAACAGGACTGGCCGCTGGGAAGCGGCAGGTGCCGCAAGGGGTCGGGCTCCGAGCGGGAGAGCACCACCGTCCCGGGATGAAGAGGACACCCACCCCGGTCGTGTCTCACACGTGTGGAACGTGGCAACCCCGGCTGAGGTCCGAACACTCGAAGGTGCTTGGCGCCCAACGTGTTCGGTAAGCCGACCGCAAGGAAGGCCCAACTCCTCAGTGGGAACAAGATGGTCCAAGAAGCGAATGCCGGTGCGCCGAAAGGCAACAGGAAACCCGGAGGCCGGTAGCCGACTCCTCCGTGCGCAAGCCCACCGCGGCTTGCTTGAGCCGAGATGCCCGGAAACGGGCCTGTCCGGTCCTACCCGATTAGTACTCCGAGCACGGGAGAGCCGTGCACATGGGGAAGGACGGCAGCGAGATCGCAAGGGAGACACTGCAATGCCCGAAGATACAGGGGTGGATGCCCCTGTCGCGTGGGCGAAGTGGCGGTACACGGTGGCTCTGGAGACGCCAGCCTGCCGAGCGATGTCCTCCATCGTCGTCGCCGAGAGTCCGATCTGTTCGAGGCAGAACTCCGCAGCATCGAGTAGGGCCGTAGTTCGCGCACGGCGGCGTATAGATTTCGTCGTCGCCATAACGAGTGTGCCGCTCCTCCGTCAAGAGGGCACGCACCTCCCCTTCTACCTCCCGGTGAGCACTTCAGCGATTGGGTTTGGTGACACATATCGAACGATATGTCTCGCTCCGAGTTCTATCCGGCCGGTTCGTCACGCAGCCGGGGCAGGAGATGGCGGCGCGCGAACCGGCGGGCGCCCTCAGGGGTATCGAGGGATATGCTGATCGAAGGGGTGAGCACGAACGACAAGATCACGCGGACCGTCAGCTCGGAGACCACGCGAAGTTCGGCATCTGTGCGGTCATCATGGACCTCTTGTGCGAGTTGATCGGCCAGAAAGTTCGACGCGGTCTCGACAAGGCCGCCTCCCTCGGTCGTGAGAAACGGTAGTAAGGACTCCGGCTCGGTCTCCAACAGGCGATTGAGCAGAGCGTGCCCACGTACTGCTGTCAGCGTAAACACGAATCCTTCGACGATCTTGTCCTCGAGATCCCGATGGCCCGACACCTCGGCTTCCAACTCCACGAGGAACCTGCCGAGTTCTCGCAAGATCACCGCCTCAACAATGCGTTCCTTGCTCGGGAAGTATCGGTACAGCGTCACACGGGCCAGCCGTGCGCGACGAGCGATGTCCTCGATCCTGCTGCGAGTGATCCCGACAATCTCGAACTGCCGGAGCCCGGCGTCGAGGATGCGTTCCGGGGTTCCAGTCGGCGTCTGCGTCCGGATCACCGATACTGCCTTCAGAAGCAAGCTGGTGTGGTTCATCGTCGTGATCAGGTCCTTCGATCCAGGCGGCTAGTCGGCTGCCGAGCGTGCCGGATCGCCGGTCAATCCCTTGAGCGTGTCCCAGACCCATCGTATATGCCCACTTCGAAAAACACCCTGAAGTGGGCATTGAAACAATAGTACTAGGTAGGTACCATTATTCTCTGTGGTTCGCAACGGGGCGACCCGGCGCATCTCCGGGCTGACCGATGAACGGATGAGGACCAATAGGTACCGGCCCTCATCCGCATATGCCCTTGCGACAGCCATCGCTGGAATCGCCGTCCGGTGCACCGCGCGGCCCACCGAGAAATCACCTATGCGCGTGACTTGCTCACCGCAGATCCGCCGAAGACTTACGGGCGAACTCTCCGCACGATCCGGGTTTCCCGTGTTCGCGGTCGCATACCGGAAGTCCCTGCGGAATCGCTTTCCCGCCGCGAACGACGATGCCTGGCGGGCCTATCGATGGTTGACCTCGCGAGCAGACGGTGGCCGGTTGGCGATCGCGGGAGACTCAGCGGGGGGATATCTGGCGGTCGCCACGGCACTCGCGGCTACTCGAGGAGCCCCCGGAGGTGACTGTCCTCCGCAGTCGGCCTTGCTGGCCTTGTCCCCACTAACGGATGCCACGCTCAAATTGGAGCGGATGCGCGAGCGCGGACGGCTTCAGAAGGACTCGCCGTTCGCCTCCGCCGCCGTCCGAGCCATCGGCTTGTACACGGCCAGCCCGTCCGCGAGAGTTTTCGGTGCTGGACACGGATTTCCGAAATCTGTCCGACCATGGCCCATGTGGGCGGATCGGCTCACACGGCGTTGCACTGACCTCCGGACACCAGGTCGGAATGGTGTCCACAATCGCGAAGGAGTAACGCGATGCCAATCGATCTGCAACACACACTGAACACCATCAAACAGCGCCAATGGGCACTCGGCGACTTCGACTGGGAGGAGCCCGGGGCGGACGCGATAACGACCGAGCAACGCCCGCAGGTCAAGCAGTTCATGTCCGATCTTGTCTGGATCGAGCAGGTCGGCTCGCGCGCGTTCGTGGCACTCGCCCATCAAACCCACGACACCACGCTGAAAGAGATCTACCGCTACTTCCACGCCGAGGAGCAAAAACACGCGAACGCCGAACTGGCCCTGATGCGCCGATGGGGCATGCTCGACGACGACGAGATACCGGAACCGAATACCAATATCCGGCTTGCCATCAACTGGCTGGACAACTACGCCGACGATCTTCCGCTGTCCGTTCTGGGCTCGGCCATTCCGATGCTCGAGGTGGCGCTCGACGGAGCACTGCTGAAGTTCCTCCTCGAGGAGATCAAGGACCCACTGTGTCACAAGGTCTTCCAGAAGATCAACGCTGATGAGTCCCGTCATCTGGCTGTAGACTTCCACGTGCTGGACATGATCGGAGCGGGGCCGGTACACCGACTGTTCATCGAAGCCGCCGGCACCGCGCTGCGCCCATCGATGCTCATCGGCATCCTCACCGGGTTGCCGCTTCTGACGCGTATGCACGACAGCATCATCGCGATGGGGCTTGACGAACAGAAACTCTTCGATGCGATTCGAAAATTCGGCCTAATCGGAGACCGCAGCGTTGCCACCCGCCGCAATCCGATTTACCACGTCATCAAGTATTACGGCGAAATGGTCATGGACCGGTCACACCCCTACCACCGGCTGTTCGGCAACGCTCTCCTGACGATCACTGAACGTTACCCTAGAAAATGGCTCGGACCGGCTCCCTCGTGGATCAACGAACTTACCTACAAACCGGTGGCCGCAGCATGATCGACGAGAGGCAGCAGTCGCACGATGACCCCGGGAAAACAATCCCCGCCGTCACACGCGTGCTGATCATAGGTGCGGGGTTCTCAGGAATCGGTACCGCAATTCGATTGCGGTGCGCGGGTATCGAGGACGTCGTAGTACTCGAGCGCGCGACCGGACCCGGCGGCGCGTGGCGCGACAACGTCTACCCGGGTGCGCCTTGCGATATTCCGTCGGTGCTGTACTCGTTCTCGTTCGCCCGGAATCCGCGATGGAGCCATGAATATTCGTCAGGTGCGGACATCCTTGCCTACATACACGACGTGATCGCCCGGCATGGCCTCGATGGACGAATCTGGTACGGCCGCACCGTGATCGGACTCGACTTCGACGAGGCCGCAGGGACCTGGCGGGTGCATGCCTCGACCAGTAATGGCGAGGAGGTCATCACCGCACGCTCGGTCGTGGTGGCCGCTGGGCCGTTATCCAACGCGAGCAGGCCCGACATCGTCGGCATTGACGACTATCGCGGTCACAAGGCATACAGCGGCCGATGGGACGCCGGTCTCGACGTGACCGGACTAACGGTGGCGGTCGTCGGCACCGGTGCCACCGCAGTTCAGATCATCCCGGAGTTGGTGGACCGGGCCCGTCGCGTGACCGTGTTTCAGCACACGCCGAGATGGGTTCTGCCTCACCCTCAGTACAGGGTGCCAGCGTGGAACAGGTCGTTGTTCGAGAAGCTTCCGCTCACCGAGGATCTGACCCGGGCTGCCTACTTCTGGGCACACGAGGTGATCGGGTCCGGTGTCGCGTGGCCGACGGGTCTCACCACTGCGTTGGAACAGGTGGCCAAACTCCAGTTGAGACTTCAGGTCAAGGACAGGTGGACACGACGGCAACTCACACCTAACTATCGGGCCAACTGTCAGCAATTGCTTATCTCGAACGCATACCTTCCGACTCTAGATCGGGACAACTGCAAACTCCTCACCTTCCCGATAGTCCGCCTCACCGAACGCGGTATCCTCACCGTTGATGGTGTCGAGCGCCGCTTCGACACCATCTTGTTCGCAACCGGATTCGATGTACCCGGCAAGATCGGAACGCCGTTCCCCATTCGTGGTCGTGGCGCACGCCTCCTCTGGGAAGAATGGGCCGAGGGTGCCTATGCGTACAAGAGCATCCATGTTTCCGGTTACCCCAACCTGCATTTCACCTTCGGCCCGAACTCCTGTTCCGGTCGCAATTCGGCGCTGTTTTTTCTGGAAGCCCAGATCGACTACATCGTCGAGTCGGTGCGGATGCTCGAGCGATGGGGCTTACGATACCTCGATGCGCGCAAGTCAGCCCAGGACCGATTCAACGCGGGCATTCGGCGACGCTTGTCCAGGACAACCCGGAACTCCGGATGCGTCAGCTGGCATATGACCGAAGAGGGTTGCAACCCTACCTTGTTCCCAGGCTCGGCTCGCCAATTCCGTGCCCAAATGGATGAGTTCACACTCTCTGACTATCACGCAGTGCCCTAGACTAGAAGCTCGGCTGGCGATCACCAGACGAGTTCGAAGCCAGCTACCATCAACAGGTTCCAGCCGCAACCAGATAGTCCGCTCTCCCGATCAGCGCGGAACCTCATCTTCTCGCTTTCCCTGGTCTGAGACCGGGATCAAGCGTGTGTCCACTACCTGGGGTCGAGGCCGAGGGGTCTTGCGGGGCATGTGACTTCCTCTTCGGGTAGATGGGCGAACCATGGGCTCGAAGCCTGAGTCAGTTCTCTCGAATTCTGTCCAGGTATGCCTGGCGGGCTCCCATATCGACGTCGTCGAGGAACACCGAGTCCACGCCCAGCGCCGAGGCGAGCCTGGCGGCCAGCCATCCGGGGACGAACTTTGTCGCAGCGACAATGCCGCCCGCGAGGCGGGTGACGCGCACGAAGGAACGCGGGTTCTCGATCAGATGGGCTGTCGCTCGGGCGATCTCCTCGGGCTCGGCGTTGCGCAGTCCCTTAGTCCCTGCCGTCCCAGCGACGAGCTCGGTGTTGGTGAACGTGGGCCGGACGGTGGACAGCTCGACCCCAGACTTGCGGTATTCCTGTCGTGCTGCCTCAGTGAACCCGATGACCGCGAACTTGGTGCCGCAATAGGTCGCCAGACCGGGCACGGCGAGTTCGCCGGCCAACGATGCGGTGTTGATGATGTGCCCGGCACGCCGCGGCAGCATCCGCTGAAGAGCGAGCTTGGTCCCAAAGACGACTCCTAGGACGTTGATCTCGACCTGCCGCCGGGTTACTGCGTCGTCTTCCTCATGGGCGTGCCCGGTGGGCATGATGCCCGCGTTGTTGATCAGCACGTCCAGGGGGCCGAGGTCACCCTCGACCAAATCGAGGAAGTCACGAAACGACTCCGGGTCGGTGACGTCGAGGCGGGTGACGACTTTCACCCCGAGCTCGGCGGCCGCCTCCTTGGCACGTTCCTCGTCCACGTCGCCGATGGCGACGCGGTGGCCTCGTCGAATCAACTCCTTCGCGGTCTGGTATCCGATACCGCGGGCTCCGCCGGTGATCGCCACGGTCTTGGCTGCGGTGCGGGGGGCATGCGTCGTCAATTTCTGTTCTCCTTGTTCAGACCGAGGCGTTGCCGCAGGCCACTCAGCCGGGCCGTCGGCTGGGTTACACACGTCCAAGACGTCCGCTATGGTCGCGTCGTGCTCATTGGTCCTCCAGGGGTGAGTGGAACCCGCAGGAGATCCCGTTGGGCGGGGTGCGGCTGGTGGGTGTGTCGGTGAAAGCGTCAGCGATCACGTGGGCGCGCTTGAACATCAACGGTCCATAGGTATGCAGAAGCTCGGTCAGGATCGCGCTCAAAGGCAGGTCGTCGAAGACGCCGCGCTCGCGGACGTACTCCATATGCTGGGCTCCGTCGGCGGTGAAGGCGTGCAGGAGGGCGTCGCGATCGCCGTCGAATTCCACCGGCGGCACACCGAAACGCGCACACAACTCGGTGTTGAACGCGGGTGTCGCCTTCAACCACTGGCCGTCGATGTAGAGATGGCTGTAACCGTGATAGACGAACAGGTCTGTGCCGCCCATGAGCGCTCGCAGCGCTTCGGTCTGCAGGTGATTGCGGACGTCAGCGAAGCCCAGCAGCGCCGGAATCCCTGCCGCACGGCACACCGCGGTCAAGAGCACCGCCTTCGGGACACAATAGGCGCGCCCGGCCTCGAGGACGAAACTGGCTCGATAGTGGGCGGGATCGTCCGACACCGTGTAGGGGTCGTACCAGATCTGGTCACGGACGGCGGTGAAGAGGCGATTGGCCTTGTCCCGGTCGGTGCTCGCATCCCCAATCGCGGCGGCGGTGAATGCGCGGACGGACTCGTGCTCGATGTCGAGGAAGTCGGTCGCCCCCAAGGACGCCCCCGGTGCCTGATTCATCTGCGATCCAGGGTGATCGGCAACCCGTCGACAGGAATGGGGAGCGAGGTGTTGTCCCATCTCACTTCATACTGGTCCGGGACCGACCAGGTGTAGGTGCGCAGCATGTAGTGCAGGATCGCCTTGACCTCGAGAGTGCCGAAGTGCAGACCAATGCACTTGTGCACCCCTCCTCCGAAGGGGATCCACCCGAAACGGTGATTCTGGTCCTCCCGGCGCGGCTCGCTGAAACGGTCGGGGTCGAAGGTATCGGGGCCGGTCCAGCACGACTCGTCGAAGTGGTTCACCGCAGGAGCCACGGCCACCAGGGTGTCCGCCGGGATGTGGCGTCCGGCAATCTCCACGTTCTCGATCGTTTTGCGCATCACGATCGGCACGGGCGCTACGAGGCGCAGCGTCTCCTTGATCACCAGGTCGAGAGTCGCCAGCGAGTCCAGGTCGTCGATGTCGGGGCGGCGTTCACCGAGTCGGTCGGACTCGGCCCGAGCCCGTTCCTGCCAGGCTGGGTGCTTGGCGAGGAAGTAGGCGGCAGCGGTGGTGGTGATGGTCGAGGTGTCGTGGGCCGCCATCATCAAGAAGATCATGTGGTTGACGACGTCCTCATCGTTGAACGCCTCACCGTCGGCCGTGCGCGCATGGCACAGCCCCGTGAAGAGGTCGTCTCCCTGGCCACTTCGAGCCGCCGGCAGATGCCGGGTGAAGTAGTTCTCCAGGAGCGTGCGCCCACGGACTCCGGCGCGCCACCGAGTGCCGGGCAGCGGGAAACGGATGATCGAGCTGGCTGCGCGCACGGTGGCCACGAAGGCGTCGTTGATGGCGTCGGTGTCCTCGCTCCCTCCCCGACCTGCCATGAAGACCCCCGTTGCGACGTCGAGAGTCAGGGCCTTCAGCAGTGGGTAGATGCGCGTGGACCGGCCCGCTGTCCACCCGGGGATGCTGGTCTCCAGCGTCGGGCCGAGCTGGTCGACGTAGCCGGCGAGCCGGTCGCGGGTGAACGCTTCCTGCATGATCCGCCGATGCATCCTGTGCTCGTCGAAGCTCATCAGCATCAGGCCCCGGTGAAAGAAGGCATCGATGAGATAGGTCCACCCGTCCTGGGAGAACGACTTCGCCTTGGTCGTCAGCGCCTCCTGGGTGGCATCCGCGCCGGCCACCATCACGATTCTCGTACCGAAGGCGCCCATCCACCAGACCGGTCCGAAGCGTTCGTACCTGGCCCGGGTGAAGTTGGAGCCGAACCTGATGTAGTCCAGGGTGTGACCGAGCAAAGGCAGGCCCGCGGTCCCCCGGACCGGCTCGAGGCCCGACCCCGCCGGGGGCGGGGTGAGCTCACGCACAGGCCACTGGTCGCTGACCCCAAGCAGGGTCGCGTCGACTCGACTCGGCAGCGGCGCCAGGAGTACCGATGAGAGCCGCTCGCGACCCTTCGACAGCGGAAGCTGAATGTTCGTCACTGACGTTCCTTTCTGAAATGTGGGCCCGCACTCGATGTTTTCCTACCACCGCCGCTCCAGGGACCAGTCATCTCAGGCCGAGCCGGCGAGCACCAGTTCGGCCCGGTCGATGGGGAGTCGCTGCGCGATGACCCGCTTGCTGAACACGAAGTCACGGGGTCGGTTGATGCAGTCGGCAGCAATGAGCTCGCCGGCACGGAGGTAGAAGCAGGCGAAGGCGCGGTCCCGGATCGGGTCGCCGCTGCAGACGACTTCGTCGTACCCGGTGTTGAGACCGGCGATCTGGAGCTTGAGATCGTATTGATCTGACCAGAACCACGGAAGCGCCGCGATCATCTTGGACTTGCCGCAGACGGTCGCGGCGGCCACCTTGGCCTGTTCACCCGCACTCGGCACGGACTCCAGGCGTATGCGACGGCCGTAACGGGCCATGTCGTGGCTGGCGCAGTCCCCGGCGGCCACGATGTCGGGGTCGCTGGTCCGGGTCTGGTCGTCGATCACGACGCCGTTGTCGACGACCAGACCCGCGGCGACGGCGAGCTCGGTGTTCGGCTCAACGCCGATGCCGACAATGACAAGGTCGGCGGGAATTGATTCGCCACCTGACAGGAATACCTCGCGGACCCTGCCGTCACCGGACACAGCCTCGACCAGCGCGCCCGTTCTGATGTTCACGCCCTCCTCCCGGTGGATCCGTTCGAAGAACGCAGATACCTCGCGGGCCGTGACCCGTTCAAGGACGCGCTCGGTCGCCTCGAGCACCGTGACCTCCAGACCCAGCGCACGCAACGAAGCGGCCGTCTCCAGCCCGATGTAGCCGCCGCCGACGATCACTGCCCGGCACCCGGGGGTAGCGGCCTCCCGGATCATCTCGACGTCCGCAGCGGTGCGTAGGTAGTAGACGCCGACCAGGTCGGCACCCGGGATAGAAAGCCGCCGAGGGCGGGCCCCAGTGCACAGCGCGAGCTTGTCGTAGGGCAGCGTGTCGCCGGTGCTCAGTGCGAGATGACCAGCCGAGCGGTCGATCGCCTCCACGGTCGCGTCCAGGAGTTGGATTCCCTGCTTGCTGTAGAACTCGGCGCTGCGGATCGCGAGTTGGTCGAGCGTGCTCTTCCCGGCCAGGTAGGCCTTCGACAGCGGAGGGCGTTGATAGGGCAGCGCCGGCTCCTCGCCGATGAGGACGATCTCACCGGTCCACCCTTCCTGGCGCAGACTGGCCGCGAGTTGGGCCCCGGCATGGCCGGCCCCGACGATGAGGGCCCGCTGCGAGGTCATGCGCTGGACTTCGGGGTGAGGCGAACCATCATCTTGCTGATACCCCTGACGAAATTGGACTGCACGTACTCTGGCTCGCCGACGACCTCGATGTTGTCGAAACGGGGAAGCAACTCCTCCCACAGGATCCGCAGCTGGAGCTCGGCCAGCCGGTTGCCCATGCAGCGGTGGACGCCGAAGCCGAAGGAGATGTGGTTGCGGGCGTTGGCCCGGTCGATGATGAACTCATCCGGCCGTTCGAACACGCGCTCATCGCGGTTGCCCGAGGCGTACCACATCACTACCTTGTCGCCCTTGCGGATGAATTGCCCGTTCAGCATGGTGTCGGCCTTGGCGACCCGGCGCATATACGCCAGCGGGGTTTGCCACCGGATGATCTCCGAGACCATGTTGGGAATCAGGCCGGGGTTCGCCTTCAGCTTCTCGAACTGATCGGGGAAGCGGTTCAGCGCGAGAACACCGCCGCTCATCGAGTTCCGGGTCGTGTCGTTGCCTCCGACGATCAGCAACACGAGGTTGCCCAAGAACTCCATCGGGCGGTCGATCAGGTCCTTGGTGTTCTCGTTGCTCTGCAACATGGTGATCAGATCGAAGCCGGGTTCCTCCCCGGCGGCCATCCGGGCTGCCTTGTCGTGCCAGAGAGCGCTGAGACCTCGCGCCATGTCGCGCATTCCGGGGAACACCTCGTCGTTGTCCGAGGGCCCGCCGTTGGCTTGCTCCAGCGACGTCGCGAGATCTGACCAGTAGACGAGCTTGCGACGCTGCTCGTACGGAAAGTCCAGGAGAGTCGCAAGCATCCGAGCGGTCAATTCGATCGAGACGTTCTGCACCCAGTCGAACGGCTGATCCACGGGCAGGTCGTCCAGCACCTCCTGCACACGCGATCGAATCAGCCCCTCCATCTCACGCAGGTTCTTCGGCGCGACAACGCCTTGGACAGCGGCCCGCTGCACGTCGTGGCGTGGCGGATCCATCGCGATGAACATCGCGATATCGAGGAAGCGAGGCGGGGCCCCGATGACGATGAACGGCTCGGCGGAGAAGAGCTCGTGGTTTTTGTCCACGGCCACGATGTCGGCATGCCGCGTGACAGACCAGAACGGACCGAACGGACTGTTGGGCTGATAGTGGACCGGCGCCTCGTTGCGCAAGCGCTCGAAGTAGGACTGCCAGCGCCCCTGGCGATAGAGAAAAGGGTTGCTGAGGTCGATGTCGGCGAGCTCGACATCGTCGACCGGCGGGATAGGACTCTCGACGAAGAGCTTCTCTCCGTTCGTCCCGGTCACCCATCGCCGGGTCTTGTCGTACAGATGCGCGCCCTGGATCTGCAGATCCATCGGGATGGTCGACTGAACTTTGGTGGTGATTGCTTCAGGAATCTTCATCGGTCTCGAGCTGTCTCTCGTAGTCACATCTGGAACTCAGGCAGTTGGACGATCAAGCCGTCCCACGCCGCACAGGCCATCATCTGGCAGGACAGTCGGGAGGTCGGCTGGCGCTCGGGGTTCATCGCGAGCATCTCCTCCTCCTCAGGGCCCGAGAGGCCGACCTGCTCGGACCATTGCGGATCGACGATCACATGACAGGTACCGCACGCGGCCTCGCCTCCGCAGTCGCCGTCGATGCCGGGCACCGCATTGTTGGTCGCGACCTGCATCAGCGACTGATCTTCCTCGAGAGGCACCTCACGCTTCTCGCCGTCATGGGAGACAAAGGTGACCACTGCCATAGCAAACTCCTGATACACAGTCCTCGATGTGAATACTTGGTAAAAGTCTTGTCGAAGATGACCGCTACGACTATGTTCGAGCGAGTCAGAAACTTGTGAATTTGGCTCAGCGAGACGATGGTGAACCTCAATGACGAGGGCGTGCCCCAATGACGCGGGAATACCCCCGCTCGTGTTCGTGCAACTGCTCGAGAGCCAAGCACTCGACCCAGACGCCATCGCGCGGCTTCGCAATATCATGGCTCGCGAGGGAATTGACGAGGCGACGCTGATCCAGCGCGACGCCCAGGCCCCGTTGCAGTGGTTCCGGGAGGTCTACCCTGAACTTGACGTGGATCAGGCGACCCTGCTCGGCCTCGCGTTCGCTGAACAGGCCCACTTGACTTCCTTCGGCCCATTGAGTTTTCCGCTGGTCAGCGCAGGCTCGGTAGCCGAAATCGTGGAGCTGCTCACCTATCTGCCGTTGATCTCGACAGCCCTCAGTCCCCAGTTCCATCCAGGTGACCACGGCCTCACCGTCGGGCTCACCGCACACACACGCGACCCGGCCCTGGACTGCCTGGTCGTCACCTACAGCGGGTCGGCGCTACTGCGACTGCTTGACATGCTCGCCGACGACGTCCCGACCGTCACACTCCACCTGAGCTGGCCAGCGCCGACCTCCCTGACCCATCATGAGGACGTGCTGGCCGGGCGCATGTTCTTCGACGCTCCGATGTCCTTCCTCCATGTCCCCGCTGACACACTCAACGAGGTCTGCCGGTTCTCCGATCCCCTTGCGTATCGACTCGCCGTCGTCGATCTGCAGCGAACTCTAGACCAGCGGAGCGGAACCATGTCGTTCTCGGAGAAGGTGAGACGGTTGTTGGAGAAGGATCCCGGAAAGCGAAGTAGCCAGTGGCTCGCGCACGAGCTGTCGATATCCACCAGCACACTCAAGCGGCGCCTCTCCGAAGAGGGGACTACTCTTCGCGAGTTGCACGAGTCATTCCTGCTCGAGCGCGCGATGCTGCGACTACTCGACCGATCAATGTCGGTGAGCGAGATCGCCACGGACCTCGGATACAGCGACCTCACCAACTTTTCGCATGCCTTCAAGCGATGGACCGGCCGCTCTCCGAGCGAGTTCCGGCACTCATAACGCTGCCCTCGGGGATATAGGAGAAGTCCAACAGCGCTTGGACGGTCTTCTTGACGGTCATCGCGACCTCCTTGCTGGTTGTTCACGCCTAAGTGCGCGTGAAGTCAGAGTTGTTGCGTGGGAGCATCATCGGGCGGCGAAGTAGGTCGTGCCCGCGTCGAAGCGGAGTCCAGGGTCTGCAGCGGGATCCGGCTCACAACCGTGCTTTTCGTCGTGCTCGTGCCCCAGCCGCGTGGCGGCGTTCGCGCGTCCTGCTCCGGCCGGGCGCAGTGTCGGTGAGGCGGGTGCTGGTCGAGATCGTTTCGGGTTCCGCTGCCGCGACGAAGCCGCTGAGTCGCGTGGCTGCCAGGATCTCCGGGTGGTCGCACGCGCAAATCCGGGCCCTCGCCGCTAGCGCATCGAGGCGGGCTTGGAACGCGCAGAGGTCTTCCACGATGTCGGCCGGTACGGTCACCGCGGGCAGGTGCTGTCCGGCCCGCGCGGCGCTGCGGTAGGGGGCGCCGATCGCGAGGTCGTCGAGCATGTCGGTCACTCGTGCGTAGTGCGGGACGCCGACACGGCCGACTTCGCGGAGTTCGCTGCCGCGCGGGTGGTCTTGCCGGTACTCGACGGTCGTCCATTCCTGATCGATCATGCCGACGGTGAGGATTCGACTGGGTTCAGCAGGATCGGCGAACTGGATGCTGATGCCCCCTGCGAGGGCATGGTCCAGCACTTGGGCTGCCTCGATCGCGGAATCGCCGGCGGCCGACCCCATCCGTGCTGTTCCGGTCGGCTTGTGAGCGGGGCGAGCGGCCGTGATCGCCGTCCGGATCGTCTCAGCGATCTCGGGGCCAGTGCCGACCCCGAATCGGCGGATCGGTGCGAATTCTCGTCGGCCCGCAGATCGGGCGTAGACGGCTGCCGCGGCCAGAGCTGGTCCGGACACCGACGTGCCGTCGTGTGCACGGTCGTGCAGCCACGCCAGCGCCGGGATCTTTTCGGCGCTATCGGCGTGAGGGGGTGGTGCCCTGTGAGGTCAGGAAGTGGTCGACCTCGGCGGTGAGGAACAGGGCGGTGGCGGTGGTGGGGTGGGTGGCAGGTCGGCGGAATCGGGTGAGACCACGGGTAAGGCGGGGATCCAGTCCGGGGCCTCACAGGGTTCGGGTCCGATGGTCTCGGGCGTGTGCTCGGTCATGGGCGCTTTCTGTGGGTGTCTAGCGGGGGGGCGGCGATGAGGACGTCGCAGTGAGCTTCACGGGCGAGCGTGATCGGCGGGGTGGACAACAGCCGGGCCAGCAGTCGTGACCGGTGGGGGTTGGCGGTGACGATGAGGTCGGCGGCGGCGGCCGCGGCCAGGCGCAGCAGTGCGGGCAGGGTCGGTTCGGGCAGGATGTGGGTTTCGATGGCGGTGGCGCCGTGGGCGAGGGCGTGCTGGTGGGCGGTGCGCAGGATGGACTCGGCGGGATTGCTGCCACGTTGCCGGTAGGCGTCGGAGCCGAGCAGGTCGAGCTCGGAGCCGAGCGCGCGTTCGTCGATGTCGTGGCGGACGCAGATGATCAGTAGTCGGGCGTGGGTGGCGTGGGCCAGTTCAGCGGCGTGGTCGACCACGCGGTAGGAGCGGTCGGATCCGTCGGTGTCGACGATGATCGTGCGATAGGCCGTCATGACGGGCGTCTTTCATGAGAAGGGGCGTATCTCAGGAGGACGGGGCGGAAGGTGTGCGGGCGTAGTGCGCGAGCGCGGCGGGTGGGTCCGGGGGCGAGCAATGCGAGTACGATTGCCCCGGCTGCGGTGAGGGCGGCCAGGGCGAGCGCGGCCTGGCCGCTGCCGTGCACGAACGCTGCCTTGGCGAACTCGGCCAGCGGCCGGGCTGCCGGTCCGGCCTGGTCGGCGACCTGCAGGGCGGCGGCCAGGGAATCGGCGACCGGGCCGCGGGCGGGCTCGGGCAGCTGGGGCAGGGCGGGCCGGATGCGGTAGGAATAGCCGGCGGCCAGCACGCTGCCGGCCACGGCGATCCCGATCGCGGCGCCGATCTCGCGGGCGGCGTCGTTGACCGCGGCGGCGACCCCGTGTTTGGCCTCGGGGGTGTCTGCAACGATCGCGTAGGTCGCCGGGGCAGTGCACAACCCCAGGCCCGCGCTCATTATTAGCAGCGGCCACAGCAGATCGAGGTAGTGCGCGGCGAGGGTCAACCGGCTCACCAGCACCAGCCCGGCGGCGATGGTGAGCAGGCCGGTGACGGTCATCGCCCGCATGCCGACCCGGCTCGACAGCCACGGGGCGATCACCGAGATCACGACCAGCGGCACCGCCATCGGCGCCAACCCCAGCGCCGAGGCCAGCGGCCCGTACCCGAGGATCAGCTGCAGGTACTGCACCAGCAGCAGGAACACCCCGAATGTGACCAGGAACTGGATGGTCACCGACAGCGCCCCGGCACCGAAACCGCGGCGGGCGAACAACCGCACATCCAGCAGCGGCGCCGCCGACCGCAGTTCGACGACCACGAACACCACCGTGGCGACCACACCGACCCCGGCGGGGACGGCGACGAGCGGGTCGGCCCAGCCGCGCGCGGGGACCTCGATCGCGGCGAACACGATCGCCGCGACCGCCGCCGCGACCGCCGCCGCGCCCACCCAGTCCACCGGCGGATGCTCCCGCTGGCGCGACTCGGCGATGGTGCACGCCAGCACCGCCAGCACGGCCCCGGCCACGGTCAACCCGACGAACACCGAAGACCACGACCACCGCTCCAGCAGCAACCCGGCACCCAGGATGCCCAGCACCGCCCCGGACCCGGCGACACCGGCCCACACCCCCACCGCCCGGCCGCGCAGAGCGGGGGCGAAGCCCGCGGTCAGGATCGACAGCGTCGAGGGCATCACCAGCGCCGCACCCGCCCCGGCCAGCGCGCGCGCCGCGATCAGCCACACCGGCTCGTCCAGCAGCAGCGGCAGCGCCGACGCGGCAGCGAACACCGCCAGCCCCGCCACCAGCACCGCGCGCCGCCCGTAGCGGTCACCGACGGCTCCGGCCGGCAGCACCAGACACGCCAGCACCAGCGTGTAGCCATCGACGATCCAGGTCAGCTGGGCTTGCGTCGCCCCGGTCGCGACCGCGATCTGCGGCAACGCCGAGTACAGCGCCGCCATCGCCGCGACGATCAACGCCACCGCCAGGCACGACACCGTCAGCATCCACCACTCGGCCCTGCTCCAGCGGGCGATCTCGACCGTGTCCGTCTCGGGTGTGTTCACCGGCACCTCCCGACTTTAGAGACCGACGGTCTCTGTGCGAGACTATTCGTATCATAGTGGTCGGGGTGTGTGGGATAAAGTTCACCCAAACCCGAGCTGAACAATACGAATCGGAGGAACGCGCGGCCATGACCGACCCGCACCCCGCAGCGACCGACCCGCTCACCGCGGACGACGAGCAGGCCGATCCGCGGCTGGCACGCTCACGCAACCGGTTGCTCGACGCGGCCACCCATCTGCTGGCTACCGGCGGTGTCGAGGCGGTCACCGTCGAGGCGGTCACCCGCGCGTCGAAGGTCGCGCGCGCCACCCTCTACCGACACTTCGGCAGCACCACCCAACTGCTCGCAGCGACCTTCGAACGGCTGCTCCCCCACGTCGACACCCCCACCGGCACCGCACCGGTGCGCGAACAGCTCATCGCGGTGCTCACCACCCAAGCCGACCACATCGAACAGGCCCCGGTACAGATGACCACCCTGGCCTGGCTGGCCATGGGATCCATCGGCGACGACCACACCGACCCCATCCACCGCCACCCCGACCCGGACGCGATCACCTCGCTACGCGCCCGCGTCATCGAGCAATACCGCCGACCGTTCGACCACGTCCTCACCAGCCCCGGCGCCCGCGCGATACTCGGCGAACTCGACACCACCTTCGCCATCATCGAACTCCTCGGCCCAATCATGTTCGCCCGCCTCACCGGACTACGCACCATCGACCACGACGACTGCACCCGACTCGTCGACAACTTCCTCGCCACCCACCACACGGCCATAACTACGCCGACTCAGCGCGGTGGTTCCACCCGAGAACGCCGCGATGATACTCCCGCTGGTGGCTGTTAAGCAGAGCGGTTATTGCGCAGTAGAGCACCTACGACGATGGCGGCGAGATTTCCGGGCCGAGCACTGGCCCGATGCCGGAAGGCTCAGCAGGATCGGGCGGCTGCGTTCACGGAGGGCCGATTTCGCCCTCAACGAACCGCCGAGATCGCATGACCCTCTCTCCACAGGCGCGCATCAACCATATCCCCGAAGACGTAGTTGATATGCCTATTGTCCAGGTGATTCAGAGTGAATTGGCGGCGAAGGTGAGACGATCTGCCAGGGTTTCTTCCAACTCTGGTAGCAAGGCTGCCTCCCGGGCTACTCGGGCCGAACGTAGCGATGGGTTCTCGTCGGATGTAGCGATTTGGGCGAGTCTCGTCCATGAATGGGCAGCCAGCCGTGCCGCGCTTGCTGCCGCGTCCACATGCGGGTTGCGCGTGTAATCGGCGAGATCGACGCACCCCTGAGCGATGAGGCGTCGAAACAGACCGCCTCCGGTGCCCGCTTTTTCGATGAAGGCGGCGAGTGCCCCGAGCACCGCCTCGAGGTCCGCGTCCCCAAAGATGTCGGGCCAACGCGTGACATCGTCGGCAAAGCGGCGAACACCGTCGAGTCCGTTGCCGGACACGCCGTTCACTGGTGATGCGGCGACGGCACTCGGTCCCCCATGTCGCAGGGTTGCCGCCGATTGTTCGAGTGCCGCGGCAGCCATGGGCGCGAGGTCGGGCGCGCCGGAAGGCCATTCGACCATGTACGTGGCGTGACGTGTGGGTGTCGGGAATCCGGTGGAGGCGCGGGCCCGTGCCAACGCGTCGTAGGGCACCGTCTGGATCTCATCGCGGTCGTTGTCGACAACATACGCCTCGCGGGTCTCGTCGTCATAGCCAACGATAACGATGTCGTGGCGGCTCATGCGCAGTCGTACCCGCAGGTACGGCAGTTCAGCGATGTCGGCCCAGACCATGACGGGCCGTCCGGAGTCCAGTTCGGTCGTCACCCACTTCCAACCAAGAATGGGATCGTCGGTCTGACGTAGTTCGGTCTTCGCACCGAGGCGCTTCAACAGGTCGACTTCCAAATCGGCACCACGCCCCACCAGGTATATCGGAGGGTTCAGCGCATCGGCGCGCAGGTACGCGAAATCGAGCGCACCGCCGAGGGTGAACACGAGTCCTTCGCTCAGCTGACCACCCCAACCAAGTCCCGCCCAGGTCATAAGATCGCGCAGCGCACCCGACCCGCAATGGCCGCCCTTCTGGTGCGGGTAGGGCAGGACTAGCATCCGGTAACCACCTTCAGACTCGACAGCCCGCGGAAGGACAACCCCGTACGCCAGCGAGGCTGTTCGACCAGCCTCATACCGGGAAAGCGCGCCGCGAGGAGCGGGAAAAATTCAGCTCCTTCGAGACGGGCCAATGGCGCGCCGAGGCAGAAGTGGATGCCGGAGCCAAACGATAACGGCGGGATCCCGGTTCGGGTGATGTCGAGCCTATCGGGGTCACAGAATCGGTCCGGGTCTCGGTTGGCAGCCCCGAGCAGGGTCAATACAACCTGCCCAGGGTGCAGGTCGACTCCTGCCAGGCGTGTCGGCTCGAGCACCGTGCGCCCGTTGGTCTGGACCGGCGAGTCGTAACGCAACAATTCTTCGACGGCATTGCTCGCCAGGTCGGGCCTGGCACGCAGTAGGCCCATTTGATCGGGATGGGCGAGCAGTGCGGCAACACCGTTACCGATGAGGTTTGTGGTGGTTTCGAACCCCGCCGCGAACAACAGAATCGCGGTGCCGACGCATTCGTCGTCATCCAAGACGTCATCACCGTGCGCGACGGCGAGTCGGCTGAGCAAGTCATCGGCCGGGAGTGCGCGTTTGACTGTCAAGAGGTTTGTGAAATATGTGGCGAGTTGGTCTTCCGCTTCACAGGCGGCGGTCAGCGCCGCGACGTCGGCGCTGGGCTCGAGCGAGGCGACCAGGGCACGTACCAGAGGCGCAGCCGTAGCTCGATCGGCCTCTGGCACACCGAGAAGATCGCCTATCACATTCACAGGCAGCGGGAGCGCGAGATCGCTGATGATGTCGGCGGAGCCTTGGTCCTCGATGACATCGAGGAGATGACGGATCTGCGTAACGATGCGGCCGCGTAACCCATCGATGTGCCGGGGGGTGAACACGTCGGCGACCAGCCGACGCAGCCGGTGGTGGTCAGGCGGGTTGCGGAACAGCATGGTGCGCCGGAATCGATGCATCGCCTGATGTTGCAGCTCTTCAGGAATCTCGGACAAGCCGAAGCCCAGCGACTCGTCGGCCTTGCCGAGTTTTCGGTCGCGGAGCGCGGCCGCGCAGTCGTCGTAACGGCTCAACACCAACACCCCCGATCGTGTGACAAACACGGGCTGCGTCTCGCGCAGGCGCCGAAATGCCTCATAGGGCCCGGCTGAGCCGTGATCGGTGAGCAAAACGTCGAGGAGCAGTTCCCTCTCTGTTGGTGCAGTCACGCCTGCCTCCGAACATTCGCCCGTGACTGGAGGAAGTGTTCGGCCTCGACCACGATGAACAGGGCGGTGGCCGTAGCGACCGAGCGTCCCTCTACGTCCTCCATCCCGGCCGCGAGATTCAACTTCCGGCCATCCCGCGACCGCACATCGGCGTGCAAGGTGTAGGGAGTATCGAGCAGAACCGGGGCGAGATAGTCCAGGTCGAGACGGCGTGTCACGGCGAGTTCGCCGACCGTGTAGAGCAGGAAGCCGAACAGGTCGTCGATTACGGTCGCCACCGCGCCGCCGTGTGCTATCCCGGGCGCTCCTACATGACGCTGGTCGAAAAGATGGTGAGCGACGACGCCGTCTCCGCAACGCCGCACCGACAGGGAATGCCCGTGCGGGTTCGCCGGCCCGCAACCAAGGCAATGGGGGTGGTGAGGTGGCAACTCAGGCGAGCCGGACTCCAGGAAATGGAACGAGCGTATCCACTTCTCCATGTCGGGATCGGACGATCTACCTACCGCATCCGAAGCCTTGTCCATGGTCAGACCTCCATGTCAACTAGCGCACACAACACGAGTCTCGACTAAACCGTGATGCCACCTACCATTGCAGACAATCAGCATAAATTTGTCAACAAATGATCAGAACTCCATCACTTGTCACATCATGCTCACAGCAAGCGAGGGCGATCACGCCCCACGTAGACACGCGAGACGAAGCGAGGAAATTGTCGATTCATGAACAAAACCGGCACTCTGTTACGATCGGTTGAGTGGTAGAGGAGTCGGTGAGGCTGTCGTTCAGGCGGCACCTCCGCGAGACGGCGATCCGCGCGGCTCGCACCCTGACAGTCGAGAAGGGCTGGGAGCGGGTCCGCTTCGGCGAGGTCGCCGAGCTCATCGGAGTATCACGCGCCACCCTCTATCGAGAGTTCGGCGACAAACAAGGCCTCGGAGATGCGCTCGTACTGCACGAGGCGGAGCGGTTCTTGAGCGGCATCGAGGATGTGCTCGCATCGCACAGCGGAGCAGTGTCTGAATCGATACACGCCATGGTGCGCTACACCCTCGATGAGGCTGCGGCCAGCCCGTTGCTCAAAGCCGTCCTCACGACTCCGGGTAGCAGCCCTCGGGACGAAACCGGCGTCCTCCCTCTGCTGACAACCTCTGCTTCCATGCTCCAACTCGCATCCGAGCGACTGGTCACCGCGTTCGGCCAACACTTCTCTCGCATCGACATCGATGACGTCGCTGACGCGGTCGATGCGCTCATCCGCCTGACGATAAGCCACCTCGTGCTACCGGCCAGCGACAGCACCGAAACGGCACGCCGAATCTCCGAGATGGCGCTACGCTACCTCGAAGTGGGCTCCACGGAACTCAACACAGGACTGTAATATTGCGGGCCGTCCGATCCCATCCTGCAGAACTGGGTCCGTTCGTTCCGGCCGCAGGAATCCGACTCCCTTCAGCCGCCACCGCACCATCGGCATTGCCCTTTGCTGTGGACGCTCCCTACTTCGCCGACCTGTCGGCGGCCAAGCGCGCCCACCCCGCCGACGATCTGCCCGCCGACTCGCCGCCACCCGCGGGTGACGACGCTACTTTCAGGCTGGACAGTCCCAGTCCCTGGAAAGACACCCCGGTACGCCAGTGTGGATCGCCGGCGAGGGCGAGCCGTGGATAGCGGGCCACAAGGCGTCAGATGGTTTCGGCCTCGATCAGCTCGATATTCTCGATTCGCAGCGTCGCAGACGGATCGATTCGGATTCCACGGGTCCGTGCAGAGGCATCGATAATTCCCCAGATGATTGCGCTGAGATGCTCGCCGAAGGCCGAGCGGGACATCGCCGCAGTCGGGTCGGATTGCGAGTTGATCCACCAATCGGTCGCGGAGAGGCTCGCACCTATGATCGACTGCACCACCAAATCGATGCCCGCGGTGTCCGCACCAACGTTATCCAACACTGCCGCGAAATGGCCAGCAATGAACCCAGCCAACTCGCGCGCGTCCTCAAGGGCCTGATCGGATTCCGATAAACTCTCGCTGAAATGGCTTCGAACGAGAAACTGGAATACATTGCGGTGCTCGTCGACCAGTTGCGTATATTGCTCGACGAGCTTATTCATCACCTTACCGATCGGATCGGATCCGAAATCGACCGCACCGAAGATATTGGACCACATAAGATCCTTCGCGCGCTCCACGACCGCAGCACGAAGGCCCTGTTTGTCCTTGAAGTAGCGATACAGCTTGGGTTTTGTCGCCCCCGCTTCCCGAGCGATATCGTCCATGCTGGCGTCGGGCCCATATTTGGCGAAGGCCACATACGCGGCATCGACCAGCTCCGCGCGCACTAGGACCCGGTGCTCTGCCCAACGGCTTGATCGTGCGTCAACTCGCCGAACCACCGAGCTACCGACCTCCAGAACCCTCTGTCGCGTGCCTGCCACCAGGACGATCGTACGCTACTGGTCATGTGAGCGACCAATCGCGTGAGGCCGGTGACCGGCTAGTCGAACGGACGAAGACAGCCGCCGACCGGCTGTGTCGTGACCGGGCGGTCAGTCGAACGTCACCGTTACGGTGTCGGTGATTGGGACCGATTGACAAGCCAGCCGATCGCCCTCCTCGATGTCGGCCTCGTCGAGCACGTCGTTCACCATCATCTCGATATCGCCGTCCACGACCTTGCACACACACGCGCCGCATCCACCTTCTCGGCAGGAGTACGGTGGTGAGAAGCCTTCGTTCAGCAGGACTTCGACGAGCGACAGATCCTTCGGCCACTGCAGCTCGGCGCGCTCACCGTCGAGATAGACCACGAGACGAGCTTGCTCCGTTGTCATCGATTGTTTGACGCTATTTTCGATGTCGAACGGATCGGAACGAAGAGATTGGAAGACTTCTCGATGAATATTTCGGTGCTGCACACCGACTTGATGCGCCACGTCGACCACTAGATCCATGAACGCTGCCGGGCCGCACACGAAGTACATCCGATTCCGATACTCACCGCAGAGTTCCGAGAGAGTTTCTCGGTCTGGCAATCCACGCTCGCTCTCCAGCCATTCGATCAGATTGAGCCGATCCGGAAACTGTTTCGCCAGATAGCGGAGATCCTCGCCGAAGATGACGCTCTCGGCGTCTTGGTTCGCGTAGAAGAGAACGAGATGACCGTTCCCCTCCAGTAGAGCCGACTTGACAATAGAAATAATAGGTGTGATCCCGCTGCCAGCTGCTAGCAATACCATATCCGCGTCGAAGTCCTTCGGTGTGAAGTGCCCGCTTGGCGGTAGAACAGTCATGGTAGCGCCAGTGGCAATATTGTCACAAAGCCAGTTGGATCCGTACCCACCTGCTGTGCGCTTCACCGTCACGGCCAACTCGTCCTCGGCATGCGGGGAACTCGACAGCGAGTAGCAACGAGCCACAGATTTTCCATCACCACTCCCGGGGATACGTAATGTCAGAAACTGTCCGGGATCGTACGAAAAGATTTCCCATTGGTGCTCGGGGACGTCGAACCATATCGACACCGCGTCCGGTGTCTCCTGCACTACGCGGGCAACAGTTAGTTCGCATGGCGTGCTTATTTTCGGGAACATTCCTTCTCCATAGATGCTGGACAGCCTCTCCCGGTCGTCCATCTAGCCGACGGACCGACATCAACAGCCCTACTTCACCAGACCGTATCGGCGCCCTATCGCGTATCCGACGCGCGCCAGAGGTGCATTGAGGTCCTGATACCTGGGTCCCACCGCCCGCGTGATGAAATCGAAACCCAGGGCATCGGGTCCGACGAGCACTCGCGGCCTGTTGCGGCGAACGCCCTTGAGGATCGCATCCGCCGCGCGGTCTGGGGTGGTGAGCGCGATCCGATCGAATCCAGCAACAATCTTCTCTTCATCGCCGATCACGGCGACCCCGCGTGCGTCTCGCACGATATTAGTGCGAACACCACCGGGATGTACGCATGTCACACCGATGGGTAACCGGCGAATTCTCATCTCCTGCCGCAGTGCTTCGGTGAATCCTCGGACGGCGAACTTCGACGCGTTATACGCGCTCTGGCTTGGTATAGCCATCAATCCGAAAACGCTCGAGACATTGACAATGTGGCCGTCACCCGAATCGATAAGATCCGGAAGAAATAGCTTCGTTCCGTTCACCACTCCCCAGAAATTGATGCCCATCAGCCATTCGAAGTCACTCCACGCCATCTCCAGTATGTCGGCGCCCAGCGCAACACCTGCGTTGTTGATCACCATGCTGACCGAGCCAAAGTCAGCGAGGACACGGCTCCGGTAATCCTGGAATGCGCGACGATCGGCTACATCGAGCTCATAGTGCTGGCATTCGGCGCCCATTGACCTGCATATGGAGGCGGTCTCACGAGCACGCTCACTGTCGATATCGGCGATAGCCAGCCGTGCACCGTCGCCGGCCAGCCGGATTGCGACCGCACGGCCGATTCCCGAGCCCCCCCCGGTTACCGAGATGACTCGATTGCTGAAATCTCTCATTTCGGTAGGTTCTCCTTCCCGAGCGAATTCGGGGCGTCGGCGATACGTTGCACAGGGGCCGATTCGCCGAGAAACCCGAAATCCGATGCCGCGAGTTTGCGAGTGCGCCGCCAGTACTGCCAGGTGAAACCCGGCCAGACCGTTCGGTTGACGCCCTTTGCGTCGAGGTACCAACTTGTACACCCACCGCTGCTCCAGACTCCTTTCACCAGCTTCCGCTGGATCTCGGAGTTGAACTTCCGCTGGACCGGCTCACGCACCTCGAGCGCGGCAGCGCCGCGCTCGTCCGCGAGACGGATCGCCGAGATTATGTATCTGATCTGGCATTCAATCATGAAGACCACGGAGTTGTGGCCGAGCCCGGTGTTGGGGCCGAGCAGAAAGAACAGGTTGGGGAATCCGGCGGTCGTGATGCCGAGATGCGTCCGAATCCCCTCGTCCGACCAGACCGATGCGAGTTCCCTGCCGGACGCGCCCTTGAGACGCAAGCTTTCGAACCCATCGGTCACATGGAAGCCGGTCGCGTAGATGATCACATCCGCTGGACGCTTCTCGCCAGTACGTGACTTGATCGCACCCTCGGTTATCTCCGCGATCCCATCGGTGATCACGGTTGTCGTGGGCCGATTCAGGGCTGGATAGTAATCGCTCGAGCCGAGGATCCGTTTACAGCCGATGCGATAGCTCGGGGTGAGTTTAGCACGCAACACGGGATCGTCGATTCCCCGCGCGATATTCCACTTGGCGATACTCTCAAGTGGCCGCATTAGATTGAGATGGCCGTTGAGTCCTATCGACAACGATTCCGCAGACCAGTAGACAGCAGTTCGGAGCCCCTTCGCGAGGATCGGCACCCTGGTGAACAAAGCCCGAATAGTCTCCGGGAACTTGACGTTTTTCCGAGGCAGCACCCATGCTGGTGTCCGCTGGTACACGTGCAGTTCATTGACGACCTTCGCAATCTCGGGGATGAACTGAATCGCACTCGCCCCGGTGCCGATAACAGCAACTTTCTTGCCCGCCAACGAGCAGTCATGATCCCACTGCGCCGAATGAAATACTGTGCCGCCGAAGTTCTTCTGCCCCTCAATCTTGGGGATGCTCGGTATATGCAATGCTCCTACTCCTGAAACCAGGAACCGAGCAATGTACTCGTGGCCGTCCGAGGTGACCAGATGCCAAGTAGAATCGTCGGCATCCCAATGTCCGGATTGCAGTGTCCGGCCGAAGTGAGTGTGCCGTTCTAGATCGTACTTACGTGCGAGGCCTCTGAGATAGTTCTGGATCTCATCCTGCCCAGCCCAGAGGTGACTCCAATCAGGTTTGGGCTCGAAGGAGTAGGAGTACATATGCGAAGGAACGTCGCATGCGCAGCCCGGATACGTGTTGTCACGCCATGTTCCGCCAATCTCGGTCTCTTTCTCGATCAGTAAGAAGTCGTCTATTCCGGCTTTCAGCAATTGGATTGCCATTCCCATGCCGGAAAAACCTCCTCCCACGATGAGGACCTGTGCCCGGTGCACTCTGACCTGTGCTTCGTCACCTCCCGAGCGACCGGCCTTGCGTACATAATTTCCAGAATGACTGTTTTTCATCGACTTCCTCTAACCGGTGCGGCTCGCCGCAGCGTTAGCCACAGAGATTTGTATCGTGCCCGCAACGTACGCGAATATCGGACCGTTCTACCAACAGGGTCACAGGTACGATCGATGCTTACCGCATGCGGGCGGTATCGGCTTTCGCTCGATATTTTCTGCGCTGCGGTCCCCGCGTTTCGCCGGACCGCGCCCAGTCACCGCTGGGCGATGTCGCCGGGAAGGCTCCTCGACAGACGCCACAGGAACATTGTGAACCGGCCTTCCAGCATGCCGGCCTCGTCGAAGAATCGGATCATCGGCTCGGACATGAACTGAAGGTTCTCCCGGTAGTGCGGACCGAACTGGCACGCGAGGAACCCTCGCAGCGGGTGCACGCCCACGACACGGTACAGCCTCGGGTTGATCAGAATGGGATATGCCAAATTCGCCACGACCGCGAGCACACCGCGGTGCCATGCCCGCGAGACTCGTCCCCGCGCACGCATTCCCTCGACAAGTTCGGTTCGCGCGAAGGTGATGTGGCGCGCCTCCTCGAGCACGTGGATCTTCATCAACTGCCGGACCTGCGGCTGTAGGCGTTCGTCGTTCATCGCTTCACGCTGGGCGCGATCGAGTATCTCCTCGATCAATAGGGTCGCACCCTGGATGGACGGCCCCAGCGGGATGAAGTGCAGGATCTTCGCCAGCGACAGGAACCCGGGTGGAAGCTTGTAGGGCGGGATGCCCGTTTTGGCGATCAAGCGCGCGAACATAGTGGAGTGACGGCTCTCGTCGCCAACCTCGACGAGTGCGTACAGCGCCTTGTTGTCGACGAGGTCTCCCGTTGTGTTCAGCCGCAGCAATGCCATGCTCAGCAAATTCTCGGCGTAAATTCCGAAACTCAAGATGCTGACCAGTTCGTGCTTGCCCAGCTCGATCTTCTGCTCATCCGACAGTCGATTCCACAGCCGAGTGCCGTAGAGCGACACTCGGTGCTCGGGAAGCCACGCCTTGTCCGGCAACCACGGATTATCCCAGTCGATGTCGACCTCGGCGTCGTAAAACTTCTCGGCAGAGGTCCTGAGCAGCCGCCCAGCCGATCGTTGCAGATCAATGGGTCGGCGACCGCTCACGCGCGCCATTCCGTCGGTGGTTACGGCTATCGGCCCGGTGATCTGGGCCCGAACGTCACTTGTTGTCATTTGTCCATCTTTCGACTCGGCTGATGACTCGGCATCGACGCATCCGGCGCGGAGCGACATCCCGTCACAGTTGGCCTGGGCACCCGGTCAAAATTACCCCATACGGCAGGTAGCGGATACTTCAGGTATGAGGTAACTTTGGCAATGGCGGACCGGAATGTCAAGCGGTCAACGCCCTCGGATCCCGACGTCGGTCCGCCCCTCCGGCAGTGCTGGGCGGATCCCCATTGCGGGCGCCGGCTGTCGATCAGGCGAAGGAAACCACAGTGAATTCTCATAGTCCGCACGACGACTCCGACTACATCGGGTCGGCGACAGTGATCATCGCGAGCAACGAAGTCGAGGTGCAGGTCGAACTGCGCGGCTTCTTCCAGCCCATCGATGGCCGCTTCTGCTGGTACGGGCGGGTGCGTCAGAGCGACATTCTCGACGAGTTGCTACAGGGCCGCCGACGTTCGGTGGTGGTCCGGACTCGGTCCGGCGAAGCCGCCGGGGTCATCGGCGATCGAGACTTCTGGGGCCGCTACCGAATCCAAGGCCGCGGGCGCCCCCCTTATCCCATACCGTCATCGCTAGAGGAGGTCGAGGCGACACCGGGTTGAGTCACAGAGCCCTCGCGCGAAAGCCGATGACGAACCTTTGCGAATGGAACCGAAAACGACATGATCCGTCTTGGAGACCGGCTCGCCGCCCGAAGATCCGCGGCCTGGACGATGACCGTGACCTGCGGCGCAGTGGCTCTGGTTGTCGCCGCCATGGCAGCGCTCTATACCGGGCTTCCCGCTATCGCGCTGGATACCGGAGCTGATCAGAATGCGCTCACCTGGATAGTCGATGGATATACGTTGGCACTTGCCTCTCTGGTGTTGCCCGGGGGCGCGATCGGCGACAGATACGGCCGTCGACGCGTTCTGACCGTAGGACTGGCCGTATTCGCGGCCGCTTCGCTGGCACCAGTGTTGGTCGATGCCCCGGTATGGCTCATGCTGTCCAGAGCGGTAGCGGGCGCGGGAGCCGCCCTTGTCATGCCGACGACCCTGTCGCTTCTGACCGCCAACCTACCGATGAACAAGCGGGAGTACGCGGTCGGAGTATGGGCGGGTATCGCCGGTTCGGGCGGAGTGATCGGCATGGTTGGATCCGGTCTGCTCCTTACTCGTTGGTCATGGCACTCGATCTTCGTCGGCCTGACCCTCGTCGCACTGCTGCTGTTGGTTCTGAGCTTCACCGTCCCCGATTCTCGTGACATCGAACGCCCACAGCTGGAAGTTCGCGGCATGTTCTTGGTGGTACTCGCCATCGGTACGGCGGTATTCGCCGTCATCGAGGCTCCATCGCGCGGTTGGACTGATAGCTGGGTGTTCGCCATGGGAGCGATCGGAGCGATGAGCGTCGCCGCGTTCATCGTCACTGAACTCCGTGCCGAGCACCCGTTGCTGGACGTACGGCTCTTCCGCAGCCGGAGCTTCTCGAGTGGTGCGTTGTCGATAACCATCCAATTCCTCGTGACTTTCGGCGTGATGTTCCTGCTGGTACAGCATTTCCAGCTCATCTTGGGCTTCACGCCCCTGCAGTCGGCCCTGGCACTTGCCCCGATGGTCGCTCCGCTCATCGCGATGTCGCTCGTCTCACCGACGATCGCGGCACGGATGGGGCTCCGGGTGACGACCACGACCGGGCTTATGACCATCGCCGTCGGTTTGTTGGCCCTCCAACGCCTCGACTCCGGTCCGTCCTACCTCGATGTGCTCTTGCCACTGCTGATCATGAGCGCTGGCCTGGGCATGTCGGCCGCCCCCGCCACCAACGCGATCATGCTCGACACGCCGCTGGAGAAGCACGGGGTGTCAGCTGCTGTCAATGACGCGACTCGGGAGATCGGCGCGGCCATCGGTATCGCCGTCGCTGGCAGCATCCTGTCGGCGAACTACTCGTCGAGAATCGGCGAAGTCTTGTATCGCCTTCCTGAGCCTGCTCGTGCCCCGGTCCGCAGCTCCCTGGCCGGTGCACTCGAAGTCGCTGAACGCGCGGGTGCTGCGGGAAAACCTCTCGCCGACTATGCGAAAGCCGCCTTCTGTGATGGAGTGGAACGTTCGGCGTTCGCACTGGCCGTAATCAGCCTTGCCGGTGCGCTGATCCTCGTCCCACTGTCACCCGGACGCCCAGGTGCCGGAGGCAGCAGCAGCTTCCGGCGCATCCGTCAGCGCGGTCGATATCATCTGCGACGACCCTGGCGTAAGCGCGCTACTCGAACGGATCGATCGGAGTCGACGTCGATCGCTGAATCGGTGCAACGGTAAGCCGAACGCACCATCCGAAGTCGTTCACGTTCGTTCCAGCTCAGGACGTGCTAGTGCCGCGTCAAGCAACGTTGGCCAGGTAATCAGGTAGCCGGATCTTGGAGTTGACGGCGAACTCGCGTTTGGGTTCGGCGCGCTGGTTGCGCCAGCGGATGTAGGCACCGATCGCGGCGTCCTGCTCGCCATGGCTGCGGTGATCGGTGCCGTTGAGCGCGAAATACCGCAGCGCCGCGAACTCGGACTCGATCCAGTTCAACCATGACGAGTACGTCGGAGTGAACACCAACTCAACATCGTTGTCGGGGG
>NZ_BDAV01000033.1 GCF_001612635.1 Nocardia africana NBRC 100379
TTTTCATCTCTTTTCTATCGGCTCGACATTTCCTGCAGGCGTTGCTCGAGGGTGGCGAGCTGTTCGCTCGTCCCGTGTTCGCGCCATTCCGGCTTTTCGTGGTCGTCGAGGTAGGCGCCGTGTTCGGTGAGGGTCAGGCGGGTGCCGACCGCGGTTTCGGCGAATTCGACCGTGGTGAGCGAGACCGTCACCACGGCGTCGTCCACGCCCATCGTCGAGGTGTAGACGATGCGTTCGCCGGGAACGATCTCCTGGTACGTCGTCGTGAAGGTCATTCGCTTGCCATCGTGCATGCCGGCGGCGATCTCGCGGCCCCCGACGCGGAAGTCGAGCTCGTGCTCGGTGCCGGGTGCGCTGAACCACTCCGCCTTCCGTTCCGGTTCGGCCCATGCGCCGAAAACCGTTGCGGGAGTGACGGGGTAGTCGCGTTCGAGGGTGAACGTGGAATGGACCAGGGAATGCGTGGTCGTCATGACGACTCCTCGGGTTCGGGGTTGGGGCGCTCGGCGAGAGCAGTGCCGAGCGCGTCGAGGCGGCGTTCCCACGGGGTCTGCCGCGCGTGCAGCCAGTCCTCGGCGGGACGCAGCGCATCGGGTACCAGGTGACAGGTACGCACCCGGCCGACTTTCTCCGACCGCACCAGCCCGGCGTCCTGCAGCACCTGCAGATGCTGCACAACGGCCGCCAGGCTCATCTCCAACGGCTCGGCGAGGGCACTGACTGCCGCCGGTCCTCGGCCGAGCCGCTCGAGCAGATATCGGCGGGTGGGGTCGGTGAGCGCCCGGAAGATCAGGTCCAGCCGCTCGGATTGGTTAAGCACCCACTTAAGTGTAGGTACCTCGCTCTGATAGTCAAGTAGTTACTTAACTGTGGTCGCGCCCGCGTGCTGCTTCGAACGGCAGCCGGTCGAAGACGACGGCGGCAAGTGCTGAGCGCGCGTGCCTCGCTCGAATTGGCCGTCATCGAACTGCTGCACCAACTTCCCCCGCGCCAGTCCGCCGTGCTCGTCCTGCGGGACGTGCTCGGGTTCCGTGCTGCGGAGGTGGCCGGCATGTCCGGGCTTACTCCGATGGCCCCGCAGACCGCGCTGCAGCGCGCTCGGGAACGTCTGTGTCGCAACGTGGGCCGGCATGCGGGGCCGGTCCCGGAGTCGCCCGGCGAGCGCAGGCTCGGCGAGCGTTTCGCGCGGGCCTTCGAGGCCGCCGATGTGGGCGCCGTGGTCGCGCTGCTCACCGATGAGTGGCCGACCATGCCGCGGTAGTCGCACGAGCGCCCAGGCCGTGCGGCGATCGGTGAATTCCTCCCCCGTATTCCGGCATTTCGGGACCGGGCGGAGATCCGGCTGCAATCGGTGCGTGCCAATGCGCAGCCGGCATTCGGCCGCTATTGCCGCCGGGTGGACGGATCGTTTCGGGCGACCGGACTTCTGGTGACGACGTACGGTCCGGACGGTATTTCGGCGCTCACTCATTTCGCGCCCGCCTAGAACTTCGTGCCTCGGCCCTCCGTCCGCGCTACCCCCTCCGACGCGACTATTTCCTAACGGAATCGTTGCGGAAATAAAACCTAGAAAATTCCTTCAAACTCTTCCGTTGTATAGGTGTTATCGACTATCCTCCGTTTTGGCAAACCATCCGCGACATGAAGAGCGCAGTCATTGCACTGGCGCTCCGACCATAGAGACAACTTCCGGCTAACGCGCGGTCAGTCGGAGGTGTAAGCGAAGGGCCCGATCCATGACGAGGGAATCGGGCCCTTCGGTATTGTCTGGCGCAATGTCACAGGAAACGAACGCGGGTAGGATGTACGCCGGACAGCCCGTAGAAGACCGGCAGCGGCAGCGACGTGCGCGTTTTCTGGAATCTGGCCTGACGGTGTTCGCCAGAGACGGGTATGCCAATAGCTCGGTCGGAGCCATTTGCAAAGACGCCGGACTTTCCTCGCGTCAGTTCTACGAGGAGTTCACCGGCCGCGAATCGTTGCTGCTGGAACTCTACGAACAGATCGACCGGGAATCCCGGGACGCGGTGGTCGCCGCGCTGGACGCGCATGCCGACGCGAGTGCCATCGAGATCATCGACGCCGGGGTGCGCGCGTATATCGAGTCCATCGGGCGCGATCCGCGCAAGGCCCGCGTCGCGCTGGTCGAGGTGGTCGGCGCCGGACCGAAGGTGGAGAAGTTCCGGTTGGAACTGCGGCGGGCATGGGGTGCGCTGCTGGCCGGAGCGGCCGAGGATGCGGCACTGCAGGGCGAGATTCCCAGCGGCGACTACGAGACGCGCATGCTCGCCATCATCGGTGCGGTGAACTACGTGGTCGACGAGTGGAGCGGTTCCGAGCCGCGCCGGCCCCTCGACGAGGTGATCAGGGTGTTGCGCCGGGTCATCATGGGTGCGGTCAGCGCCTGATCGGCGAAGCATCATGCCGCCGAACGGAATTCGCCTTAGCATCGAGAGGTGCATGTTTCGCCGGGGGGCGGGCAGTCCCCGACATACGTCGTCTGCGGTGACAATCCGCTCGTCCATCAGCTGGCCCTGCAGCTGACCGCCCGGTTCCCCGACGCCACCGTGACCGCGGTCCTGCCGAACCGCAACGGTAGTTACGTGCCGCAGCTGGAGAAGGTGGAACGGGTCCGGATCCTGTGCGCCGAGCGCCTGGACGAAACCGTTCTGCGCGCGGCCGGGGTGGAGGGGGCACTGGCGCTGGCCCTGGTGGATCAGGCGGACGTGGAGAACTTCCACGCCGCGCTGCGTGCGCACGAACTCAACCCGCGGATCCGGCTGGTGATCCGAATGTTCAACACCGGCTTGGGTTTTCGCATCCGCCGGTTGTTCTCCGACTGTGTGGTGCTGTCGATCTCGGAGATGGCCGCGCCGTCGTTCATCGCCGCGGCCCTCGGGGAGAAGGCGCAGGACTATCTGCGGCTGGGGGAACGCACGCTGTATGTTGCCGCGGTCGGTGATGCGCCGCCCGATCGAGTGGTGTCGGGACTGGCCGGCGGGCCGGAGGGCATCGCGTTGCGCTCGCCGCACGCACCGGCGGACCGGGTGCTGGCGCTGGCCGGGCGGGTGCCGTATTCGCCCGGGGCGCGCCGCCGTTGGCTGAACCAGCTGCGCTATCTGGTCCGCCACGATCTGATCCGCCTGCTGCTGGTGATGCTGATCATCATCGCGGCCGTGTGCGTCATGATGGTGTTGATCGGAAACAGCTGGGGCACAGCGGTATACGAAACACTGCTGGATTCGGCCGGTGCGGCGCAGCCGGAGCCGGCGCGCGACCCGCTGTTCAAGATCCTGCAGCTGGGCGTGGTGTTCACCGGGCTGGCGATGACGCCGGTGGTCACCGCGCTGGTCGTGGGCGGTGTCCTGCGGGCGCAGCTCTCGGAGTATTCGATCGACCCCTCGCGGATGGAAAACCACGTGGTGGTCGCGGGTGTGGGCAATGTCGGAATGCGCGTGGTGGAACAGTTGCGCGACCTCGGTGTACCGGTGGTGGGACTGGACTACGACGAGAACGCGCGCGGTATCGCGCTGGCTCGCAGCCTGGGGGTGCCGGTCGTGATCGGCCAGGCCACCTGGGAGGACACGCTGCGTGCGGTGGGTGTGCCGAAGGCGCGTGCGCTGGTCCTGCTGACCTCGAGTGACGCGGTGAATCTGGAGGCCGCGATGCTCGGCCAGTCCTACCGTGACGATCTGCGGGTGGTGCTGCGCGTCTCCGACGACGACCTGGCCGACCGGGTACAGCGCAGCCTCGGGAAGGCCGTGGTGCGCAGCGTCTTCCAATTGGCCGCCGACGGATTCGCCGCGGCGGTGGTGGAGCGGCGGGTGATCGCCACCCTGACCATCGGCCAGGCCACCCTGCTGGTCGCGGAGGTACCGGTGGAGCCGGGATCGGCGCTGATCGGGCTGCGGATCGCCGACCTCGGATCGGCGGAGCACACCCGGGTCATCGCGGTGCAGCCCGCGGCCGGCGACGCCCCGGAATGGCAGCCTTCGGCGCAGCGGGTGCTCGCCGCGGGCAACCAGTTGGTGGTGGTGGCGACTCGGCTGGGACTCGGCGAGCTGCTGGAGCGCAGTTGCGCGCCCGCGGTAGACGACACGGCGCGCCAGGCCATTGCCGCGGCGGAGGAGTTGGTCGCCGACGCGGCCGAGGAGTTGGTTGCCGATACGGTGAAAGAGCCGGTTGCCGACGCGGCGGAGGAGTTGGTTGCCGATGCGGTGGAAGAGTCGGTTGGCGACGCGGCCGACGGATTCGTTGCCAATGCCGACGGGGTCGTCGGAGCCACTGCCGACGGGGTCGTCGGAGCCGAGGTCGACGGGGTGGTCGAAGCCGAAGTCGACGGGATCGCGGATGTCGGTGGCGTCGGGGTCGTCGAGGGGCCGACCGGCGCCGCCGAAGGGCTCGCGCGCCGGGAAACCGGGCAGCGAGCGGCGAACGGATCGGCGGAGCCGGACGCGGTGGACTCCTGACGCGGCTGACCGCCTGCGCCTCGAGAACCGCGGCGCCTCGAGAACTGTGCGGCTTGTGAGCTGGTGACCAAGGCAACCGTGCGTTGCCGGCGCTTGCCGGGGCGCGGCTCGCGGTAGCGTGCGCGTATGGAGACGATTCCGATCCAGATGCCGGACGGGTCGACGGTGCCGGTGCGGTTCGTCGCCGCGAGCGGTCCGCACCGGCATGCCATCACCGCGGATGCCCCGCGGCCGGTCATCGTGATCATTCCGGGGCTGGGGGTGCCGGGCGAGTACTACGGGGATTTCGCGCGGGCGCTGGCGCGGCGCGGATTCGATGCGGCGATCGGGGAATTGCGGGGTAACGGCGACAGCCGGCCGAAGCCGAGCGCATCCAGTACCTACGGATACCACGAACTGGTGTCGGTCGATTTTCCCGCGATCTTCGAGGCTGTTCGCACCCGCTTCCCGGACAGCACGCCGATGCTGCTGGGGCACAGTATGGGTGGCCAGCTCGGGGTCATGTACGCCGCGCGGATCCGGGGCCGGCTGGGCGGGCTGATCCTGGTCGCCTCCGGCACCCCGTACTACCGGGGGTACGGCGGCATCGCCCGCTCCGCGATGCTGGTCGGACCGGCCGCCATCTCGCTCACCGCGAATCTCGCCGGCTTCTGGCCGGGCGATCGAATCACCGCGGGCGGTTTCGGCCGGCAGTCCAAGGTGCTGATCTCCGACTGGGCGCGGCTGGCCCGCACCGGCCGGTTCGTGCCGGTCGGCGCCGATATCGACTACGACGAGCGCATCGCGCGGCTCACCCTGCCGGTCCTCTCGATCACCATCGGCGGCGACGACCTCACCCCCCGCAGTTCGGCCGCGCATCTGCTGGAGAAGCTGCCCAAGGCGCGCGTGACCACCTGGCACGAGCCGAAACCGTTGGGGCACAACGGCTGGATCATCGATCCGGAAACGACCGTCGACCGCATCGAGAAGTGGGTGCGCGACCTGTAGCCGAACGCCGCCGATCTCGGGCCCGCGAGTGCTTCAATGGACGAATGCGCAGGTGGGTCGCCCGCCGAAACCGGTGCTCCGGCCGTCGTCCGGCGTCGGCTCGACCACGAGCGCGGCGGCAATGACGACGCGTCCGGGCGCCGCATCCGGATCCACCCTCGTCTTGGCGGTATTGGGTTCCGGTCAATTCCTCATGACCCTCGACAGTTCGGTCATGAACGTCTCGATGGCGACGGTCGCGCACGACGTCGGTACGACGATCACCGGAATCCAGACCGCCATCACGCTGTACACGCTGGTGATGGCGTCGCTGATGGTCACCGGCGGCAAGCTCGGGACGATTCTCGGGCGGCGGCGGGCATTCGGCGTCGGCTTGGTCGTCTACGGCGCGGGCTCGCTGGTCACCGGATTGGCGCCGAATCTCGGTGTACTGCTGCTGGGCTGGTCGCTGTTGGAGGGCATAGGGGCGGCGCTGATCATGCCGGCGATCGTGTCGCTGGTGGCGGCGAACTTCGCCCGCGAACGCCGCGCCGCCGCATACGGATTGGTGGCCGCGGCCGGCGCGATGGCCGTGGCCGTGGGCCCGCTCGTGGGCGGGGCGGTGACGACCTTCGCCTCCTGGCGGTACGTGTTCTTCGGCGAGGTCGTGGTCGTGGTCGTGATTCTGCTGGTGCTGCGCCGCGTGGCGGACGCACCTGCGCAGCGGGTGCACTTGGACCTGCTCGGTTCGGTGTTGTCGGTCGTCGGGCTGGGTGCGGTGGTGTTCGGGGTGCTGCGCTCCAGCGAATGGGGTTGGATTCGCCCGCATCCCGGCGGTACCGAGATCGCAGGTTTGTCGCCGGTGATCTGGTTGATCCTGGCGGGTCTGCTGGTGTTGTACGCCTTCCTGCGGTGGGAGAACCGGCTGGTGGGTTCCGGCCGGGAGCCGCTGGTCGACCCCCGGTTGTTCGGCAATCGCAGGCTCGGGGGCGGATTGGCGATGTTCTTCGCGCAGTTCGCGATTCAGGCCGGCGTGTTCTTCTCGGTACCGCTGTTCCTGTCGGTGGTGCTGGAATTGAGTGCGCTCGAAACCGGGGTGCGCATCCTTCCGCTGTCGATCGCGCTCGTCGCCGCCGCCGCGGGAATTCCGAAATTCGTGCCGCATGCGAATCCGCGGCGGGTGGTGCGCTTGGGACTGGGTTCGATGATCATCGGAATTCTGCTGCTGGCTGGCGGCATGGATCCCGGGGCCAATGCCGGGGTGGTGTCGGTGCCCATGCTGTTGATGGGTCTGGGATTGGGCGCGCTGGCCTCCCAGTTGGGAGCGATCACCGTCTCGGCGGTACCGGATTCGCAGAGTGCGGAGGTCGGCGGGCTGCAGAACACCGCGACGAATCTCGGCGCCTCGCTCGGTACCGCGCTGATCGGCTCCATTCTCATCGCCACGCTGACCTCCTCGGTGATCAGCGGGATCGAGAACAACCCCGCGGTCCCGCCCTCGGTCGCGCAGCGAGCCGGCACCGAACTGGCCGACGGCGTTCCGTTTTTGTCCAATACTCAGCTGCGACAGTCGCTCGACGCCGCCGGAGTCGATACGCGGACCGTCGACGCGGTCGTCGCGGTCAATTCCGATGCCCGGCTGCTGGCGTTGCAGGTGGCCTTCGCGGTGACGGCGATGCTGGCCGTCATCGCCTTGTTCTTCACCGGCCGGCTACCGCGGCGGGCCGTCGGCTCCGATCCGGACGCCGGCGAGCGGACCGGAGCCGGGTAGCCGTCGCTACCGCGCCGCCATATCGCCGCGGTCGGCGGTGCCCGGGGTACCGGGGCCGGCGGGGGTGGCGCCGTTGTGACCGAGCGCACGGGCCTTCAGTTGGTCGAATTCGGAGGCGTCGATCGTGCCGGCGTCGTAGAGCGCCTTGGCGTCGGCGATCTGCTCCGCAGGTGACTTGCCCGCCACCTGCCGGATGTAGTCGTCGGCCGCCTGCTTGGCCTCCGCGTGAGCGTGCTCGGAGCGCACGGCCATGCCCTTTCCCCGGGCGATCAGATAGACCAGAGCGGTGATATAGGGGAATATCACCAGGCAGATCACCCACGCGGCCTTGGCGACGCCGGACGTCGTGTGATCGCGAAACAGATCGGTCAGGATCTGGAACAGGATGATCAGGTAGGCCACGAACGCGAAGACCAGAATCGTGTACCAGACGTAGTCCCAGAACGTATCCATGATGTGTGCTCCTCTCGAGAACCCGCTACCGAACCGGTGTGGTCGGCGAGATGGCCGAATCGGTGAGTCGCTGACGGGCAAGCCGTTCGACGAGTTCCGGTAGGGCCGGGACCGGTGATCCGCGCAGGTCTCGGAGGGCGCGCTCGACAGCGATCTCGATGGTCCGGCGTGGCAGTCGCGCGCCGAGTTCGGCAGTGAGCCGATCTACGGTGCCGGCCGGTCCGACCGCAGTCGGTGTGCGCATTGCGAATCCTGTCGTTCTCGGTCCCCGAACCGAGAATGGCAGTGTGACGGATCACGCTACAGAGGACAAAGGCCCTGGTCTCCACGGGCCATCGGTCATCTGTTCCGGGAAATCCCGACGTCAGGCGGTGGTGCGCCGCTCGATCAGCATCTGGGTGAAGAACTCGTAGATCAGCGCGGACTGGAAGGCCATCTGCTTGTTGTCGGCCGCGCCGCCGTGACCGCCCTCGATGTTCTCGTGGTACCAGACGGTCCGGCCCTGAGACTCCAGCAGTGCCGCCATCTTCCGGGCGTGGCCGGGATGGACCCGGTCGTCGCGGGTGGAGGTGGTGAGCAGGATCGGCGGGTAGGGGCGCGCCGGATCGGCCGCCATCGCCCGCTGATAGGGCGAATACTCGCTGATGTACTCCCACTCCTCGGGCTTGTCCGGGTCGCCGTATTCGGCGATCCAGGACGCGCCGGCCAGCAGCAGGTGGTAGCGCTTCATATCCAGCAGCGGCACCTGGCAGACGATGGCGCCGAACAGTTCCGGATAGCGGGTCAGCATCACGCCCATCAGCAGGCCGCCGTTGCTGCCGCCGACCGCACCGAGTTGTGCCGCGGTCGTGATATCCCGCGCGACGAGGTCTTTCGCGACCGAGGAGAAATCCTCGTAGACCTTGTAGCGGTTGGCCTTCTGCACCTGGGTGTGCCATTCGGGCCCGTACTCGCCGCCGCCGCGAATGTTGGCCATCACCCAGGTGCCGCCGCGCTCGAGCCAGCCCATGCCGGAGGCGCCGCTGTAGCCCGGGGTGCGGGAGACCTCGAAGCCGCCGTAGCCGGAGACGACGGTCGGGCCGGGCCGGCCCTTGTGGTCGCGGTGGCGAATGACGAAGTACGGCACCATGGTTCCGTCGTCGGAGCGGGCGAAGAACTGTTCGGTGTCGATGCCCGAGGCGTCGAAATACGCCGGTTCCCGCTTGAGGGCTACCGCCGGGCTGCCCACCGAACCCGCCAGCAGCGTCGCCGGAGTGGTGAAACCGCTTGTGGTGAGCATGAATTCGTCACCGCTCTCCAGCGGATCCAGATTCATGACGTTGGTGGTCGCCATCGGCGGGGTGTCGGCGAGCGGTTCGCGGGTCCATCCGGTGCCCGGGGGCGTCGCCGTGCCGGGCGTCAGGACGTACAGCTTGGTCTGCACATCCTCCAGCGTGATCAGCAGCAGGTGATGCTCGGTCCAGCCGTAGCCGTGCAGTGAGGTGTGCGCGTCGGGTTCGAAGACCACCTCGAAATCGCGCGCGCCGTCGAAGAAGTCGTCGATGTCGATGGCCAGCAGAGCGCCGGCGGGGTAGCTGCGCCCGCCTACCTCCCACGGTGATTTCAGCTGCACCAGCAGCCAATTCTTGTACCAGGACTCGGACGCGTCGGTCGGTACGTCGATATGCCGCAGCGTGCCGTCGCGGTCCAGCAGGTAGACCGATTCGTTGAAGAAGTCGGTGGCGCGGGCGACGTAGTGGCGCTCGTATCCGGGCGTGCGGTCGTAGCCGGCCGAGACCATCACATCACCCGGCTCGCCCTCGAATACGGTATCCGCCTCCAACAGCGGGGTGCCGCGGCGCCAGCGCTTGGCCAGCCGCGGATAGCCCGAGTCGGTGAGCGTGCCGGGCCCGAAATCCGTTCCGACGTAGACGGTGTCGGAATCGATCCAGCGCACCTGTGATTTGGCCTCGGGCAGGTGGAAGCCGCCCGCGTCCGCCGGGCGGAATTGCCTCGTGGTGAGGTCGAATTCACGCACCACCTTGGCGTCCGCCCCGCCGCGGGACAGGCTGATCAAGGCCAGTTCCTGGTCCGGGCGCAGCACCGCCGCCCCGCCCCAGACCCAGTTCTCGTCCTCGGCCGTGGCCAGGGCGTCCAGATCGATGAGCACATCCCAGGCCGGATCGTCACCGCGGTATTCGTCGAAGGTGGTGCGCCGCCACAGCCCGCGGGGGTGTTCGGCGTCGCGCCAGAAGTTGTAGAGCCAGGGTCCGCGTCGCGTCGGGTACGGGATGCGGGTGTCGGTGTCGAGCATGGCGAGGATGCGATGGTCCAGGGCGTCGAACCGATCGGAGGTGGCGAAGCGCTCGATCACCACCTCGTTGTGTGCCCGTGCCCAGGACAGGGCACGTTCGCCGGTGACATCCTCGAGCCACAGGTACGGGTCGGTCGTTTGCTCGGCACCGCTCATGGATCACATTCTGGCCTACCGATCGGTGTGGCGAGGGGCGAGAGGGGCGCCGGGTGCGCGCCGCCGTGTCTGCTCGCCCGTGCGGCCGGTGACTCCGTACAGTTGCTGGACGCCCCGGGTAGGCCGGAAGGAGGACCGCGGTGGCACATCCGCTCTGGGACCAGCACTGCTGCCTGCCGATCCTTCCGTCCGCCGATATCACCGAACTCACGCGCTATCCGGCCGGGTCGTATCTGTCGGTGAACGTGGGTTACTCACTGCATTCGATCGAGGACGCGCTGGCCATGCTGCATCTGCTGCGCCGGAACGCGCTGGCGGACGGGCGTTTCCGGCTCGTCGAGTCCGTCCGCGACATAGAGGAGACATCCGGCCCCGAAAGGCGCATCGCGCTGGCCTTCGATCTCGAGGATTCGCGGCCGCTCGACGGCGATCCGGACAACATCGCGCTCTTCCACTCGCTCGGCGTGCGCTCGCTGCTGCCGACCTACAACCACGCCAACGCGGCCGGCGGTGGATGCCTCGATCCGGACGATCGCGGACTGACTCCCTACGGCCGCACGATCATTCGCATGCTGGGAGAGGCCGGGATATTCGCCGACGGATCGCACTGTTCGCGGCGCACCGGCCTGGAAATCGCCGAGGTCGCGGGCGGGCCGATGATCTACAGCCACTCCAATTTCGCCGCGCTGTGGCCGCATCCGCGCAATATCGGCGACGACCAGGCGCGAGCGTGTGCGGCGACCGGCGGGGTGATCGGAATCAACGGTGTCGGAATCTTTCTGGGCCGCAACCGCGTCGAGGGGCGGGCCGCGCGCATCGAGGCGATGGCCGACCACATCGCCTACGGGGCCGAGCTGGTCGGTGTCGAGCACATCGGGATCGGTTCGGACTTCTCGTTCGACGGGGACCAGTTCAACGCGGAGATCGCGGCCGCGCCGGAGAACTTCTCCGAGGACTACACGCGGTGGGGGCCGCTGCAATGGGTGCCGCCCGAGGATCTGCTGGGACTGCCACCACATCCCGGGACGGATGTGGACAACCCGGCCGCCCGGCCCCGCGTCGCGGGACTGGACGACGTCCTGGCCCGCAGGGGTTTCACCGACTCCGAACGCGCGGCGATCTTTCACGGCAACTTCGCCCGGGTCGCGCGGGAGGTCTGGAGGTAGGCGCACGTTGTGGCCGCCCTCTCACCCCTGCGGGGGATGGATGAGTGAGCTTTCGGCAACAGCGCTAGGCTCGTTCCCGTGACTTCCCACTACGATGTCGTCGTTCTCGGCGCTGGTCCCGGCGGTTACGTCGCCGCGATCCGCGCCGCTCAACTCGGCCTGCGAACAGCGATCGTCGAGCAGAAATACTGGGGTGGCGTGTGCCTGAACGTCGGGTGCATTCCGTCCAAGGCACTGCTGCGCAATGCGGAGCTGGCCCATATCTTCACCAAGGAAGCGAAGACGTTCGGTATCTCCGGACAGGCGAGCTTCGACTTCGGTGCCGCCTTCGACCGAAGTCGTAAGGTCGCGGACGGCCGGGTCAAGGGCGTCCACTTCCTGATGAAGAAGAACAAGATCGACGAGTTCGACGGGAAGGGCACCTTCACCGACGCGAACACTCTCTCGGTCGAGCTGAGCAACGGCGGCACCGAAACCGTCACCTTCGACAACGTCATCATCGCCACCGGCACCGAGACCAAGCTGCTGCCGGGCACCTCGCTGTCGCAGAACGTGGTGACCTACGAGGAGCAGATCCTGACCCGCGACCTGCCGGGGTCGATCCTGATCGTCGGCGCGGGCGCGATCGGTATGGAGTTCGGGTACGTCCTGAAGAACTACGGCGTGGACGTGCGGATCGTGGAGTTCCTCGACCGCGCGCTGCCGAACGAGGACGCCGACGTCTCCAAGGAGATCACCAAGGCGTACAAGAAGCTCGGCATCACCATCACCACCGGTGCCTCGGTGCAATCCATCGAGGACAACGGTTCCAAGGTCACCGTCTCGATCAAGGACAACAAGTCCGGTTCGGTCGAGACCGTCACCGTCGACAAGGTGCTGCAGGCCGTCGGTTTCGCGCCGCGGGTCAAGGGCTACGGCCTGGAGAACACCGGCGTGCAGCTGACCGAGCGCGGTGCCATCGCGATCGACGACTACATGCGCACCAACGTGCCGCACATCTACGCCATCGGCGATGTCACGGCGAAACTGCAGCTGGCCCACGTGGCCGAGGCGCAGGGTGTGGTGGCGGCCGAGACGATCGGCGGTGCGGAGACGCTGCCGCTGGGCGACTACCGGATGATGCCGCGCGCGACGTTCTGCCAGCCGCAGGTCGCCAGCTTCGGCCTCACCGAACAGCAGGCCCGCGACGAGGGTTACGACGTGAAGGTCGCGACCTTCCCGTTCACCGCGAACGGCAAGGCGCACGGCCTGGGTGATCCGACCGGTTTCGTCAAGCTGGTCGCCGACGCGAAGTACGGCGAGCTGATCGGCGGCCATCTGATCGGTCCCGACGTGTCGGAGCTGCTGCCCGAGCTGACGCTGGCCCAGAAGTGGGACCTCACCGTCAACGAACTCGCGCGCAACGTGCACACCCACCCGACGCTGAGCGAGGCGCTGCAGGAGGCGTTCCACGGTCTCGCGGGACACATGATCAACTTCTGATCTTCCCGTGGACGGCCCGGTATCGGCGAATATGCCTGATACCGGGCCGTTTTCGTTCGATCAGTCGCGGTGGTACGCGGACTGGGCCGCGAGGATGGTGTCGATGTTGTCCTCGAGGATCGCGATCAGTCCGTACAGCTGATCGGCGATCTGTGCGCCGAGGTCGGTGAGGGTGTATTCGACGCGTGGCGGGATGGTCTGCTGCACTTCGCGGTGGATCATGCCGTCGCGTTCGAGGGCCTGCAGGGTTTGTGACAGCATGCGTTCGCTGATGCCGTCGACCCGGCGGCGCAGCGCGCTGAAACGGTAGGGACCTTCGCGCAGCGCGACCAGGGCGAGTGCGCCCCACCGGCTCGCGACGTTCTGCAGCACCGGCCGGGAGCGGCAGTTGCGCGCGAAGACGTCGGCTTCCAGGGTCGGATCGGCGTCGTCCGCTGATCGCAGGTGCCGGCTCGTCATGGTCTCGATGCTACCCATCGCAGTGGTAGTGACTCTTTCGTCTGCGGCGCGGGAATATCAGGTACTAACTAATAGTTAGTGCAGGTTGTTTCGTACATCAGATCTGGAGGTTGGGCTATGACCGTCGCCGTCACCGGGGCAAGCGGACAGCTGGGCCGTCTCGTCGTCGAGGCGCTGTCGAACAGGGATGCGGGGCCCGTCGTCGCGGTCGTCCGGGACCCGGCCAAGGTCGCCGACCTGGCCGAGCGAGGTGTGCACGTGCGGCAGGCCGCCTATGACGATCCGCAAGCGCTGGACCGCGCCCTCGCGGGTGTGGATCGCCTGCTGCTGGTGTCGGGCAACGAATTCGGTGCGCGGGTGGGCCAGCACGCCAACGTCGTGCGCGCGGCCGAGCGGGCCGGCGTGGAACTGCTGGCCTACACCAGCATTCCGCACGCAGGCGAGAACCCGATGATCCTGGCCCAGGAGCACCGCGACACGGAAGAGGTGATCGCGAAATCCACTGTGCCGCACGTTTTCCTGCGTAACAGCTGGTACTGGGAGAACTATCTGAACGGCCTGGACACGACCCTGGAATCGGGTGTGCTGTACGGCTCGGCCGGCGACGGACTGGTCGCCGCGGCCGCACGCGCCGACTACGCCGAGGCCGCCGCGGTGGTGCTGACCACCGACGGTCATGCGGGGCGGATCTACGAGCTCGGCGGCGACGAGCACCTGTCGCTCGCCGATGTGGCGCAGGTGATCTCGAACGCCTCGGGAAAGCCGGTGCGGTATCAGGATCTGCCGCAGGGCGAATACCTTGCGGGATTGGAAAAGGCCGGGGTCCCTGGAGATTTCGCGCGGGTGCTGGCCGATTCCGACGCCGGACTGCGTGCGGGCTGGCTGGATGTGACCAGCGGCGATCTGCAGAAATTGATCGGCCGGCCGTCGACACCGGCGGCCGAGGTATTGAGGCGTGCTCTCGCCGAGTGAGTGAGCGGGTGCGTCGGATCGGGCTCCGACGGCCCGGCTCGAACGGTGCCCGGCGTCGGCCGGCGACGTCGGGCACCGAGCGCGGAATCAGGATTCGGTGCTGTTCGCGTCATAGGCGCTCGGGTCGCCCACCCACTGGACCAGTTGGATCACGATGCCGTTCGGGTCGATCGCCTGGAAGTAACGCTCACCCCACGGCTCGGTCTCGATCGGGGTCACGATCTCGACCCCTTCGGCCCGCACGCGCTCGTATTCCGCGTCGATGTCGTCGACGGTGAACACGACCAGCAAGCCCTGCCCCGCGTCGCCGGCGATGCGTGCCGGTTCGAAGGTCGGCAGTCCGGTGCGCAGGAAGATCACGGTGAATCCGGCGTCCGGCCGGCCCAGGGAGACGAATCCGTCGGCGGACATCTCGACCGCGAAGCCGAAATGGTCGCTGAGGAATGCGGCCGAAGCCTCGGGATCGGCGACGTTCAGCGAGATGGCGGATGCGGTGATGGTCACGGTCCTCCTCGGGGTTCGACGCGGCCTCGCGGAGCGTCACCGGAAATACTCTACTAAGTATACTATACTATGTAGAGAATTATTCCCGTCGGGGTACGCCGTGACGGCTCGATACGATGCGCACGGCGCCGAACTCCGGCGACAACGGGCGAAACCGGGAGGTCGGGTGGCAGAGAATGCGGCCGGGGCGCGGTCCCGCCGGGTACGCGGCTCCGGCGAGCGATCCGGTGCGGGGGATCCCGCGCGCACGTTGGAACTGCTCTGGCGGCAGCCCGGGCGCGGCTCCGGGCGCGGTCCGAAACAGCGCAGCAGTGTCGACGACGTGGTGGCAGCGGCGGTGGCCATCGCCGATACCGAGGGCCTGGAGGCGCTCACGATGCGCGCGGTCGCCGCGAGACTGGGATTGACTCCCATGGCGACCTACACCTACGTGCCCGGTAAGGCCGAGCTGCTCGACCTGATGCTCGATTCGGTCTACGCGCGGATGCCCCGCCCGGATCTGACCGGAATGCCCTGGCGGCGAAGGGTTTCGGTGATCGCCGACGAGAACCGCGCGCTGTTGGCCCGGCACCCGTGGGTCGCCTACGTGCCGACGACTCGGCCACCGCTGGGCCCCGGCCTGGCGGCGAAATACGATTACGAACTGAGCGCTTTCGACGGTCTCGGACTGAGCGACGTCGAGATGGACGCGGCGTTGACCTATCTACTCGGATTCGTCACCGCCGTCGCGCGCATCGCCATCGACACCGACCGCGCGGCGGCCGACAGCGGCCTGTCGGATCGCGAATGGTGGGAGCGCACCGCCCCGGTCCTCGAGCAGGTCTTCGATCCCGATCGCTATCCGCTGGCCGCCCGCGTCGGCGCGGCCGCCGGCCAGGCGCACGACAGCGCCTACAGTGCCGACCACGCCTGGAATTTCGGTCTGGCGCGGGTAGTGGACGGACTCGCCGTCCTCGTCGAGGGGTCCGGATCGCCTACCGCATGAGCCGCGATCCGATCGCCGCGGTGGCTCACCGGCTCAGTGGTCGGTTTGGATGCGCAGGGTGGTGATGGTGCTGGCCAGACCTTCGTATTGGTTTGCCAGCAGCACGATTTCGATGAGGCGCTTCTCGTCGTAGTGCCGCGCCAGGGCCGACCAGGTCGCGTCGTCGACGTCACGGGTGGTGACCAGTTGGTCGACCGCGGTGAGCAGCGCGCGTTCCTTGTCCGGCCAGCCCTCGGCGTCGGGCCCGGTGCGCAGGCGCGCCAGGATGTCCTTGGTGACACCGGCGCGTTTGCCCAGACGGATGTGGTGGTCGGTCTCGTATTCGCAGTTGCGCAGATGTGCGACGCGCAGGATGACCAGTTCGGTCTCGTAGCGCGACAGTTTGCCGCCGGGCATCAGCCGGCCGGAGAAGTGCAGCCAGCCGCGGAACAGGCCGCCGGTGCGGCCGAGCGTGCTGAACAAATGGGCGTCGTCGGTCCCGGCCGCGCGGGACAACACCTGCCAGACAACCCAATTCACCGGGCCCAGTTCGCGCAGGCGACCGGGTGCGATCCGTGGCTCCGTCGACACCATGCCCCACGCTAACAAAAAAGCGCGCCCCGGTGGCCGCTCGCCCGGAAGCCGCGGCTCAGCGCAGGACGTACGGAGAGATCGAGCTGCGGTGCTCGCTGATGTCCAGGGACTTGCCCAGCGGCGGGAACGCGCGCTGCGGGCAGTTGGCGCGTTCGCAGACGCGGCAGCCGGCGCCGATCGGGGTGGCCTGGGGATCGTTGAGGTCCAGGCCGTCGGCGTAGACCACGCGTCCGGCGTGCCGCAATTCGCAGCCCAGGCCGATGGCGAAGGTCTTGCTCGGCTGTCCGTAGCGGGTGGCGCGCCGCTCGACCGTGCGCGCGATCCACAGATATTTGCGGCCGTCGGGCATCTGGGCGATCTGGGTCATGATCCGCCCGGGATAGGCGAAGGTCTCGTACACATTCCACAGCGGGCAGGTCCCACCCGCGGAGGAGAAGTGGAATCCGGTGGCGGACTGGCGTTTCGACATATTTCCCGCACGATCCACGCGGACGAACGAGAAGGGCACCCCGCGCAGTTTGGGCCGCTGCAGGGTGGAGAGCCGGTGGCAGATCGTTTCGTAACTCTGCGCGAAGAAGGCCGACAGCCGCTCGATGTCGTAGCGGAAATCCTCGGCGACCTCGTGGAAATGCGAGTACGGCAGCACCGTCGCCGCGGCGAAGTAGTTCGCGAGGCCGAGTTTCGCGAGCGTACGAGTGTCCTCGGAGGCGAAATTGCCCTCTTCGACCAATTTGTCGATGAGATCGCCGCATTCCAGGTATGCCAGTTCCGCGGCCAGTTTGAAGACGCGCTGACCGCCCGACAGATGCGGGGCGATCTCGAGCTTGCGGGCCTCGGGGTCGTAGCGGTGCAGCACACCCTCGCCCAGGTCGATCCGCTCCACGATCTGCACGCCGTATCCGGTGGTGAGCCGGCGGGTGAGCTCGCGCCGCAGGTCGCCGCCGTGCAAGCGCATGCGGGTCGCCAATTCCTCTGCGGCGGTATCCAATTCGTGAATGTAGTTCTGGCGCTGATAGAAGAAGTCGCGCACCTCCTCGTGCGGACGGGAGATGGCGCCCGAGCCGCTGCCGTCGGAGAAGCGGTCCTCGGTGGCCGCGGCCAGCTGTGCGGTGGTGTTGCGGTAGCGGCGGTGCATGTTCACCAGCGCCCGGGCCAGGCTGGGATGGGCGGAGACCATATCGGCGATCTCCTGCGCGTCGGCCTCGATCCCGAGTTCGGTGTCCATCACCACCTCTTGCAGTTCGGCGATGAGGCGAGTGTCGTCCTGGGAGGCGAAAAAACTGGTGTCTACGCCGAACACCTCACTGATCCGCAGCAGTACCGGTACGGTGAGCGGACGCACGTCGTGTTCGATCTGGTTGAGGTAGCTCGCCGAGATCTCCAGCTTCTTGGCGAGTGAGATCTGGCTCAGCCCCCGTTCGGTGCGCAGCTGTCGCAATCGCGCCCCGACGTAAGTCTTGGCCATATGCCCAGACTATGGACCTTTCGCAAAGCTGCCAATGGAGAATTAGCAGTGGACTCGAGCTATATGTCACACCGAGCGGCTACCGTCGAGTCCGTGCTGCTTTCGGATGTGGTCGCGGCGTCGGAATCGGTGCGGGCATCGGCGTCGCGCAAGGTCAAGATCGCGGGTCTGGCCGAACTGCTGGGCCGGGCCGAATCGGATGAATTGATGCCGGTCGTCGCGTGGATTTCCGGTGAGCTACCGCAGGGCAGGCTGGGCACGGGCTGGCGTACGGTCGCCGGCATCGAGGTGGAGCCCGCCCCCGAATCGACGCTCACGGTGGCCGCGGTCGATCAGGCGCTGACGGAATTGGCGGCGGTGGCCGGATCCGGATCGGTCGCGCGGCGGCGGGAACTGCTCACCGCCCTGCTCGCGGAGGCGACCGATGCCGAACGCGCCTTCCTGATTCGCCTGCTGACCGGTGAGCTACGCCAGGGCGCGCTGACCGCGATCGTCGCCGAGGCGGTGGCCAAGGCCGCCGACGTACCGGCCGAGCTGGTGCGCCGGGCCTACATGCTCTCCGGCCGCCTGCCGGTGACCGCCGTCGCGGCCATCTCCGGCGGCGCACAGGCGCTGTCGGAATTCCGGCTCGAGGTCGGCCGTCCGATTCAGCCGATGCTGGCCTCGCCGGGCGCCACCCTCGACGATGTGCTCGGTGAGTTCGAGGGCGATGTGAGCGTGGAGCACAAACTCGACGGCGCGCGGATTCAGGTGCACCGCAAGGGCACTCAGGTCTGGGTGTTCACTCGCACGCTGCGCGACATCACCTCCGGCGTGCCGGAGCTGGTGCAGCTGGTCTCCGAATTGCCCTGTGACAGTGTGGTTCTCGACGGCGAGACGCTGGCGCTCACCGACTCCGGCCGGCCGCGTCCGTTCCAGGAGACGATGAGCCGGTTCGCCGCCGACCCGGCCTCGGAGGAGCCGCGGCTGACGGTGAATTCGACCAGGGAACTGCTGTTGCATCCGTACTTCTTCGACTGTCTGCACCTGGACGGCGCGGATCTGCTCGATGCCCCGCTGCGGGAGCGGCGAGTGGCGTTGGCGAAAGTGGCGGGCGCGCACATGATTCCGGCGCTGATCGATCCGGAGCCGGAGGCGGTCGCCGAGTACTTCGACGGCGCGCTGGCCGCAGGGCACGAAGGCATCATGATCAAGGCGCTGTCCGCGCCGTATGCGGCCGGACGCCGCGGACGGGCGTGGCAGAAGATCAAACCGGCGCACACCCTCGATCTGGTAGTGCTCGGCGCCGAATGGGGATACGGCCGCCGCACCGGATACCTGTCGAATCTGCACCTGGGCGCGCGCGATCCGCACGGTGGTGATCCGATCATGGTCGGCAAGACCTTCAAGGGGCTCACCGACGCGCTGCTGCAGTGGCAGACCGCGGAATTTCCGCGTCACGAGCGCGCCCGCGACGGCCATACCGTCTATCTGTGGCCCGAGTTGGTCGTCGAAATCGCCCTCGACGGGGTGCAGACGAGCTCGCGCTACCCCGGCGGCGTGGCCCTGCGGTTCGCGCGGGTGGTGCGGTATCGGCCGGACAAAGAGCCCGCGCAGGCCGACACCATCGACGCCGTGCGCGCGTTGATGCCCGCCGGACCGGAGGTGGAGGCGACCGCCTGACGCAGGCGCCCGCTTGCCAGCCGTTTCACAGGAACATCCTGGGCTGTCTCGAGGATGTCGGCGCAGGATCGGTGTGTCGGGTCGCCCCGATGCGGATCGACTGCCCTGATCCGCTCATCCCAGCCATCGGCGGCGTCGGTTCCCTCGCCCGCGCCGCCGTTCGGCGGATGGTTCACTCCTCGTCGCGATGCCCGCTGAGATCCGGCAACCGGCACAGGCCCGCGGTCACCTCACCGGCCAGATGGTCGTAGGCCACCGCCAGTTCCGACAGCCGCCGCCAGGCGTCGCGCATCACGTGTTCCGGTTCGTGCGTCAGCGTCAGATACGCCAGTGCGGAGAACTGGGCGAGCCGGTCGATGACGGTGCCGACCGTTTCGGTGTGCATGCGTGCGCCGCCGTGTGGCCGGGGTAATTCGGTGGCGACCCAGCGATCGATATCGGAAACCAGTTGTGCCCGATCACGATCGATGTCCAGGGTCGGCCCCGGCGCGGCGGACAGTCTCTGCTCGTGCAGTTCGCTGAGGCGGCACGCGCACTTCAGTACGGGGTGACCGTCGTAGGTCAGACCCCGGCATGCCTCCAGCAGGAGGTGTTTGGGTGGGAGCGATTCCACGACCGTAATACTCCACGCCCAATGTTTCTGATTGGCATCGCTGCGTGCGGTGGACTCGGCTGAATGCCGCTGAGTCTCAGTGTGTTCCGCCGTCCAGGTCGGCCACGGTGGAGATCGCGGTGTCGAGCATGCCGTCGAAGGCGTCGAGGACCGGGACGTGGAGGTAGGCGCTCTGCAACCGGGTGCGATTCGGGCGTGCCTCCGGGCGGACCGCACGGCGCGCACCGCGAAGATCGGCGAACCCGGGGCCGACGCCGGACTGACCGAAGGCGGCTTCGATACTGCCGGGCTCGCCCGGCTCCAACGGCGTTGCCGCGACGGTGAAGCCGAAGGGCGCGTTCTCGTCGGGGAGCATGTCCGCCGTCTGCCCCGCGGCACTGGTCAAGCCCAGGGCGACGTAGTCGTCGCCGAGCGTGCGGTGCAGATGATGTCCCATCGGAAATCCGGCCAGGTTCTGCCCGTCGAACGAGACCGGCTCCTTCTGGATGTGGGCGTTGTGGGCGGCCAGGACGATCCGGGTCCCGGGTTCGCTGCGGCGCAGCTGCCACAGGACCGACTCGGCCATGTAGCTGTCGCGGGCCGAGGTGTCGGCGGTGAGTCCGGTGCCGGCGAAAAGGTCTGCCATGGCACCGAATCCGTAGTCGGCGTGGCAGGCGGCCTCGAGACGGTGCCGGGCGACGTCGTAACCGCGCTGATCGCTGCGGGATACGTACATCGATTCGACGGCTCGGAAGCGGATCAGCAGGCGCGCGAGGATCGCGCTGAGGGTGTCACGCTCGGCGGCCGGGACCCGGGACCACGCCGGCGCGGCAGACGCCGCGGAGGCGCCGGCGAAGGTGGCGGCGATCCGCGTTGCCTTCTCGACCGCCGGCAGCGTCTGCGGATCGACCTCGCGCAGGTAGTCGGCAACCGGGCCCAATGCGGGGAGCAGGGACCCGCCGGCGGCGGGGATGTCGATACCCGCGAAGCGCACCGGCGTGGCGGCGGTGCCGTTGTACCGGCGGATCCAGCGCAACGGTTCGCCGACTCCTATCGGAATCGTCCCGGCCAGCCGGGCTGCCAGTTCGTCGTCGGTGCCCGCGCCCTGCGCCCAGTCGTCGAGGAGTATCCCCTCGCTGAAACCGTATTCGAAGGCCAGGACGGTGAAGCCGCAGCGTTCCACCAGGAAGCGCAGCAGGCGCTGCCGCATCTGCTGGAACTCGGTGATGAAGTGGGAGCTCTCGCCGATCGCGACGACCCGGGCCGCGCCGATGATCTCGCGCAGCGGTTCCAGGTCGTCGAGCGGGCCGTCGGGGTCGAGGTGCGTCACCGGCACGATGTGGCCGCGAAGCCAGTCGGCGAGCGGGGCAGGTGTGGGTGATTCGGACATGTCACTCCATTGCGGGGGTGATGCCGGCCGGCGAGGCGGGGATCCGGGCGGGAAAGACGATGACGTGGTGGCTATACCGTCCGCGCGGGTGCCGCTTTCTCCAGGTCGTCGACGGTGCCGGACATGATCGTGCGGACATGCTCGTCGATGTGCGCGAGCGGCCAGTCCCACCAGGCGAGGGCCAGCAGGCGGTCGATGTCGGCCGCGCTGTAGCGGTGCCGGATGAGCCGGGCCGGATTGCCGCCGACGATGCCGTAGTCCGGGACGTCGGAGGTCACCACCGAACCGGCGCCGACGATGGCGCCGTGTCCGATTCGCACTCCGGGCATCACCGTGGCGCCGTAACCGATCCAGACGTCGTTGCCGACCACGGTGTCGCCGCGATTGGGCAGCTCCATGAGCAGATCGACGTGCCGGGACCATGCGCCACCCATGGTGGGGAACGGGAAGGTCGAGGGCCCGTCCATGCGATGGTTGGCGCCGTTCATGATGAACCGCACGCCGGTGGCCAGGGCGCAGAACCTGCCGATGATCAGCTTCTCCGGACCGTAGTGGTACAGGACGTTCCGGGTGTCGAACGCGGTGGGATCGTCCGGATCGTCGTAGTTGGAGTATTCGCCGACCTCGATCAGCGGCGAGGTGACGAGGGGTTTCAGCAGGACGACTCGCGGCTGTCCCGGCATCGGATGCAGTGTGGCCGGGTCGGTGACGGGAAGTTGTTCGGGCATGCGGAATCCCTTCTGTCCGTGGCTGATCGGACAGTGCGGGAACCGCGACCACCCTTTAATGCGACGAATGTTGCTTTAGGATGATGGCATACTCCCTCCCGACGAGCAACCGAATGAAGACGATGAGATCTGCAGCGAACGAGCCCGCGACCGGCCGGCAGCCCGCATCACGGCCGGGCGGACGCACCGCGCGCATCCGTGCGCAAGTGCTGGCCGCGGTGCAGGCGGAGCTGACCGAATACGGATATGACGCGCTGACCGTGGATTCGGTGGCGGCCCGCGCGGGTGTGCACCGCACCACGGTGTACCGGCGCTGGCGCGACGTCGGCGGGCTGATCGCCGACGTCTTCGCGGCCGCGAGCGATCTCGACTGGCAGCCGCGCGACACCGGTTCGCTGGCCGGCGATCTCACCGAGCTCAACCGGGAGATCCAGGATTCACTCACCGAGCAGTCGTCGATCGCATCGGCGTTGATCGCCGTGTCGTTCCGCTCCGAGGATGCGGCCCGGGCGCTTCGGCAGCTCTGGGAGGACCGCTACGCGCAATGCGAGATCGTCGTCGAGCGAGCGATCCGCCGCGGTGAGATTCCCGCCGACGTCGATACGCGCGCAGTGCTCGTCGCCGCGACCGCACCGCTGTATCACCAGTTGGTGTTGTTGCGGACCCCGGCCGACCCCGAGGGGCCGCGTCGGGCGGCCACCGCGGCGGTGCTGGCGGCGCAAGCGGGTGCGTTCGCCGCGGGGTAGGAATTACGCGTCGCGGCCGTAGAACTCCGCGACGGCGGCGAATGCGGCTTTGGGTTCCCACCTCATATCCGGATAGGTGGTGCCGTGGCGGTCTTCGAAAGGCGTCCACTCGATCTGCTCGAACGGGATCGCGCAGTAGGTGAGTTTGCCACGGAAACGGTTCCGCACCACGGCGACCGCCTCGCGCAGAAATTCGTCGAGCCGGGCGCTCACCGCCGCGATCCGGCCGCCGCGGGTGCCCGCGTCGGAGAACAGGTGCGCCACACGGTCCATCGCGCTGTCCCCCGGGAGGAAACCCCGGTTCATCAGGGTCAGTTCCACGCCGGTGAGTGGGGGACACCGGCGGACTCACCGCGCGAGTGCTCGCCGCCGCCGTCGCGGCCGCCGTCCGCGTCGCGATCAGCCCAGGTCCGCCGCCGCGGATTCGTTGCCGGACAGGCTGATTCCGAGATTCGCCGCGGTGCGGTCGATATCGTCGTCGCCCTGCTGCAATTCGATCGTGGCGCCGTCGGCCGACAATACTTCGACGTTGAGGCACAGCGACTGCAGTTCCTTGAGCAGAACCTTGAACGATTCCGGGATGCCCGGCTCGGGAATGTTCTCGCCCTTGACGATCGCCTCGTACACCTTCACACGACCGACCACGTCGTCGGACTTGATCGTCAGCAGCTCCTGCAGGGTGTAGGCCGCGCCGTAGGCCTGCATGGCCCAGCACTCCATCTCACCGAAACGCTGACCACCGAACTGCGCCTTACCACCCAGAGGCTGCTGAGTGATCATCGAGTACGGACCCGTCGACCGCGCGTGGATCTTGTCGTCCACCAAGTGATGCAACTTCAGGATGTACATGTACCCCACCGCCACCGGATACGGGAACGGCTCACCCGACCGACCATCGAACAACACCGACTTACCGTCCGCGCCCACCATGACCTCACCGTCGCGGTTCGGCAGCGTCGAGGTGAGCAGGCCGGCGAGTTCGGCCTCGTGGGCGCCGTCGAACACCGGTGTGGCGACATTCGTATCCGGTGGTGCCGAGAGCAGTTCCGCGGGCAGACGCTGTGCCCAGTCGGGGCGGGCGCCGTCGGTGAGCCGAATATCCCACCCGGCCTTGGCGATCCAGCCCAGGTGAGTTTCCAGGATCTGGCCGATGTTCATACGACGCGGCACACCATGGGTGTTCAAGATGATGTCGACCGGCGTGCCGTCCGGCATGAACGGCATGTCCTCCTTGGGCAGGATCTTGCCGATCACACCCTTGTTGCCGTGACGGCCGGCGAGCTTGTCACCATCCTGAATCTTGCGCTTCTGCGCCACATACACACGAACCAGCTCGTTGACACCCGGAGGCAGATCGTCGTCGTCCTCACGCGAGAACACACGAATACCGATCACCTTGCCCGACTCACC
>NZ_BDAV01000034.1 GCF_001612635.1 Nocardia africana NBRC 100379
AGAGGCCGTCGCGGATGGCGGTGCGGGCTTCGTGCTCGGTGAATCCGTCGATGCCGAAATGTGTTGCGGCGGCGAACCGTAGAGCGGTTTCCGCGTCGAGGTGAGACAGAAGGCCGGCACCGATGAGGCGTCCCAACGACGCAGCGGCGGACACGAGCGTGAGGTGGCGTTGGCCTCGCTCGGCATTGCGGACGCGGGCGCATTGACGCGCGACGGCGGTACGGATGTAGGACTGCCGGTGGCGAGGACTCGGTCCGGCGCGTGGTGAGCGCCGGGGTGGCGATGTCGGATCGGCGGTCAGCATGGTGATGAGCCATTCCGGCAGTGGGGCAGGTGTTCTGTCGTCGAGCAGCTGGTAGGTGCCGGTCGGCAGTGCAGATCCGGCGCCGACGACGTATCCGCCCGCGCCTCGGGTGTCGATGCGCCAGCCCAGCGCTGCGGCGGTGTTGCGCAGTCGCGGGTGTGGGGGCCCGGTGAAGTACAGGTGTTCCCCGCCGGAGGGTGTCCTGACACGGTACGTTCGGGCTGGGTAGGGCTGGCCGGCGGCTTCGGCGAGGCGTGCAAGAACGTCGCGACCGTGACGAGCGAAGGAAAATCGCGAAGGTGGAGTCTCCCCGCGTCCGGGGTCGAGGTCCAGGACATACAGTGGGCCGCAGGCGATTCCGATGTTGTAAGGCAAAGCGCTCCATCGGCGCGTGATCATTTCTCGATCGGTGGTGGCCCGGTGTTGCCACCCTTTGTCGACGGGATGTTTCGACAGCGGCCACAGCGGAAAGACGCGGAACCCGCGGGCCGCGGCAGCGGTCGCCCCTCGTAACAGCCCGAGCTCCCGCCCTGCGCGGAACGGCGCGGTTTCGGGACCGTGCTCAGCCACTGGCGGAGTCGTCGCCGAGGGCGGTGTCGCGGTCGGGATGGGCCGTGCGCCACCTGATCAACCCGGCGATCAGTGCATCGACCTGACTGCCGGACAGGATAACGGTGCCGCATTGGGAGGGTTCGGTGATCGACAAGGAGATCTCGTTGTCTGAGGTCACCGGGTCGTCGAGGTGGACCAGCGGTGCCTCGGCGGCGACATATCCGTCGAGCACCGTCCCGATGTAGTAGGTGGGGTTGTGGTCCGGGCCGACGGTGAGCCGTCCGGCCAGCATGCGATCGACAATCTTGTAGACGTCGGGCATGAACTGATCGCGGTGCTGGCCGGAATCGCGTTCGCGCGCCTCGATCACCGGATCCAAGGCATGTGTCGGATCGTCACTGGTAGCGATGATCTCGCTGAAACTACGGCAGTTCCAGTCGATCTCGCCGTGCTCCATGCCGTGGTTGATCACCGACATCAAGCGCAGGGCCAGGTCTTTGTTGGTGTGTTTGGGCATGCGGTTGGCCTTTCGAGTAGCAGTCGCTCCTGCGGAGGATGTGGGCAGGGGCGTGAGGGACGGAGACGAACCGTGCAGACCGGGCCGCTCCACGCGATAGCGGCCGTATCTGTGCGTGTCGCGTGCCAACCACGCCATCACGGTGGCCAGGGTGTCGGCTTCCAGCACGGTGATCGACTCCGGAAACTCCGCCGCGTCGTCGAGCGAGTCGGCGGGAATGACGGCGCGGGTGAAACCCGCAGCGTGGGCGGCCAGTACCGCATCCTGTATTTGCGCGGTGTGGCGCAGGCGCCCGTCGAGGGCGAGCTCGCCGATGAACACGGTGTTGGCGGGAACGGTCACCGTACCGGCGGCAGCCAGGACCGCGACCGCGATCGCGAGATCAGCTGTGCCACGGTAGATGTCGGGATGTGAAGAGGTGAGGGTGAGGTGGCCGTCGGGCCAGCTCGCTCCCGAGTTGTAGATCGCCGCGCGGACTCGGTCGCGGGCACAATGCAGGTTCGAATAGGAGGGCCGAGAATGTCCGGCATTCGTCGGTGGGGGCGCGGCTGCGGCGACGGCGGCGTCGATGGTGACCACGTGAGTGTGTCGGTCGTCCATGGTGACGGCGCCGGTCTGTGCCCGGCTCATCGATGGGCCGCCGGCAGCGTGGTCGCGCCGACGCGGCCGTCGGCAAGGGCCCGCCGGGTGATGAGCGCCCTTGGCCGATGATGTCTGCGCACTAGCCCGCTGGTCGTGAGGTGATGTGGCATGGGATGTCGAGGTTTCCTTGCGGTGGGATGCAGTAGGGGCAGACGTCGACCGGTATCCGGCTACCGTGCCGGTGAATAGTGCGAACTTCAGCCAGGGTCGAACGGGGCGATGCCGGTCGGTCTGCCCAACAGGCAAATTGCTCAGTGGTGAGAAGGTCTATCGCTGCTGCTGTGGTCGTGATTGTTGGCGGCGACGTGGTCGGGATGAGCGGCACGCCAGCGGAGCAGTCCCACGATGAGGGCGTCGACGTCGGCGCCGGACAGGAAAAGATACCGAGAGTCGGAGCCTTCGTTGATCGAGAACTCGAGCTCGTTCGGAGACAGGTCGGCGGCGGCTCCGTCGCCGAACGGTGACCGAGCAGTGATGTGCTGCTGCGGCGGTGAGCCGACGTAGAAGTACGGCTTGTCGGGGCGGCCGAAGGTGATGCGGCTGGCCAGGAGGCGATCGACGATCTCGGTAACGCGGGCGACGACCTGTTCGCGCGGCTGTCCCGTCTGACGGACACGCTCGTCGATGTCTCGGCTGATCGAGTGGGTGGGGTCGACGCCGGTGGCGGCGATCTCGGCGACGGTGGCGTACTCCCATGGGATTTCGCCGTAGGCCATATCGACGGAGAGTGCGGCCTGTAAGGATCCGGCGAGTTCCTTCTCGGTAGGACAGGACACAGCATTGACCTTTCGGGCAGTGGTAACCAGCGGCGCCGGGAGTCGGCGCGCGGGTGTTGGACGCGGATGTTGGATATGCACAGAGAGTTCAGCGCGCGCGGCTTCGCGGGTGAAATAGGACGTCACGAAGACCGGGCGGAAATTCGGTTTCTGCTACCTGTTCGGACGGCTTCGGAATGACCACTACGCTGACGCGGCGTGACTAGCGGTCGCGGCGGGGTGTATGGCGGTCCCGCGACCGCTTGGTCCTGCGGCGGCGAGGTGAGGTGGGGACGAGGGTGGATTCGGTTGCTGCCAGCCCGATTTGGTGTTTGTGGATGAAGTAGGGCAGGACGAACACCGTGCGGGGAATCCGGCGTCCGACACCGGTCCAGACCACCTTGAAATGTGAGCGACGTTGCCGGGGCGGTTGGGTGCGGCCTGTGCCCGCGCCAGGGGTCGCGGGGCGACCGGCCTGCGCGGCCGCGGCGGCGCGGCGCATCCGAGCTCCGATGCGCCAGCCGACCGGGACGAAGGCGGTCCGCCGACGGGCACGGCGTTTCTTACTGGCTCGGCGGGCTGGGTCGGCGGTGGATGCATCCGTGTTGCGCTGATCGTCGATGTCGGCGTCGGCACTGCATAGATACAGCAGCGCACCCAATACTGGCCGCAGCACGGTCTGTAGGCATGACCGTACGGACTCCTCGGTCGCCGACAGCGCGGTGAGAAGGTCCATGGGATGGTTGCGGGCGGCGTGAGCGACGTATTCCGGCAGGGTCAGCCGATCGGCGTCGAGAGGGATCGCCAGGCGGTTGAGTTCGTGGCCGCCGGGACCGCCGTCTGTGAGTTCCAACACCGTGGTGACTCCCAAAGTGTCCGCCTCGGTGTGGATGTCGCAGAACGCAGCGTTGTCGGTGTTGAGGTCTTTCAGGCCATGGACGAAGAATCCGAGTAGCCGAGCTGCGCGGTCGTCGGTGGTACGACAGGGGATAGGGGCGGCGAAGACGATCAGTGGGTTGGCGTAGGGCAGCTGCCGGAAAATGCCGGTCGGCAGAGCATCTGAGGCTGCAGTCATCAGCTGCTCGGCCAGGGTGGGATCGACCAGGCACGCGATCTGTGAATTCGCCCTCCACCTTTTCGCGACCGCGGCGGTGTGGACGATGAGCGTGAGCTCGGCGGGCGGGAGAACAATCCGTGGTACCGGGGCTTGAGCCCACGGCCGGCCGGCGGCGACATGGGACACGGCACGGGAAGCGCCGAGCTGATCGGCGAGAAGGCGCTGGTGGGACAGCATTTGTTCGATCGAGTCCGCAACAAAAGCGGCAGTCTCGGGTGTCAAGTTCTTCATCGAAGGGGAAGGCATCGCCGTCTCTGCATCGAAAAGGGTTCTTACGCAACAGGAAAGCGCCGACATGACCTCAGGACGGATCAGTGATCTGCCCCGGACAGGGTCGGTCCGGGCGCGGCCGCCCTGGTGCGGGCGGCCGCGCTGAGGATCAAAGGGTGAAATCCGGATTCGCTTGGCTATCGCCGTGCGTGTCCTCGGTGTCGCCGAGTTCGATATCCGGGTGGCCGGGTTCGGCGAGCTCGGCATCGGCCGAGCCGGACTGCTGGGGGCCGGCCGTGTCGAGGTCGGTGAGGTCGGATACGTCGCCTGCTTCACCGGGGTCGTTGGTGGCGGTCGTCTCGCCGTATTCGGCGGCGATGACTTCGTCTTGGGTGAGTTCGCCGGTGTAGTGCTTCTCGATCGGCGCCGACTGGTAGTCGAGCGCCGTTTCCAGGTAGTTCAGCCACTCGCCGTGGAAGGAGGATACGCGGCGCCACGTGTCGGCTTCGCGGTCGCTGGGCTGCATCTCGGCCTCGAGCGCAGCGGCCGTGCGCAGCAGGGCGCGCAGCGCGCCATGGTTGTCCCGTGCGCCTTGGCCCTTGTTCTGCGGGGAGTTCGGAACAGCGCCACCCAGGGAGTCGACCAGGTATCCGGCGGCGAGCCGGGTGAGCATGCTCGGGTGCTGCATCACCTTGCCGATCAACTCCCACGAGCCGTCCGGGACGGACTTGCGGCCGCTGAAGAGGTGCTCGCGGATGAATTCGCGGCGTACCTTGGTTGCGCTGCGCACCAGGGCGTTGAGCTGAGTGGCGCGGCGAAGTTTGTCGGCGGCCTCTTGGGCGGCGCGCTGGTGCTGCTCCTCCGCGAGGCGCCGCTGCTCTTCGGCTGCCGCCCTGCGGGCCGCAGCTGCCGCGGGATCCTCGTCCTCGTCGTCGTCGATGACGGGGGAGTCGGCCTCGACGTCAACCGGCTCGACAAGGGCGAGGTTTTCGGCCTCGAGGTCGAGGCAGTAGTAGTGGCGAACCCAATCGGGTTTGGCTATCACGTCCTCCCAGTGGTACATGCCCTCGACGGGGTAGAGGCTGGTGTCTTCGCGGGTGTCGAAGTCGATGAGGTCGGGGGTGATGATCTCGTTGTCGTTGTCGTAGGCGACGAACAGCGGGACCAGGCGGACTGCGTAGTTTCCCGGGGTGGTGATGTCGTCTTCGGTGGCGGGTTCGCCTGAGGCGGTTACCAAGCCGACCAAGGCCGGGTAATCCGCGGGGACGTCGGTGTCGTCGAGGACGATGTAGCCGCGACCGGTGAGGTCGGCAACTTGCGCGTCGTAGGCGGCTTTGGCCTGCTCTTCGAATGCGCGAGCCTCCTCGGCCGCCTGTTCGGCGGCGGCGCGCTCGGCACGCAGGTCGAGCATGCGCTGGAGGTGGTGCTCGAATCGGCCATTGGCGGCGGCGGCCTCGAGCTCGGCGATCGCGTCGGGGTCGTCGCCGAATTCCTCGGCCGCGCGCAGCGACTGGAACAGATCGAGTTTGTGCTCGCGGTGGGCCTTCTCCACCGATGGCGCTTTCGCGATCTTCTTCACCGCGGAGACCTGCTTCTGAGGCATGCCCACCAGGAGCTTGGTGGCCTCCTTGATCGGTACTCCGAGATCGAGCATCTGCTTTGCCGCGTCGTATCGGTCCTTGGCGCTCTGATCGAAACGGTGTGCGCCGGTGTTGTATTGGCGCGCGATGCGTTCCTTCTCGCGCTCGATTTCGTCTTTGCTGGCGTCGGACGGCAACACGACGCAACTGGCCATGTGGTCGGTCTTGCGCAAAGACACCGTCCGGTTCCAGCCGTCGTGAACCTCATACTCGCCCTCGTCGGTTCGGACGACGATCAACGGCACGAAATTGCCGAACCGGGCGATCGACGCGTCATGGTCGGCGTTGGCCGGCTTCTCATCGCGATTGGGCGCTCGCTTCAGTTTGTGCGGGTCCAGCCACAGATACTCCCCCGCAGGGGTGCCGTGGGCCGGCCGATTGGACGCGTCGGTGGCGACGATCGACGCGTCGTCGGAAACCGTGTCGGACTGTTCGGCGACTTCGGTCGCCGACGAGTCGAGAACAGAGGTCATGGAAGAACACCTTTCGTAGAGAAAGAAAACCGCCGGACACGCCGCATGAGCGACGTGTCCGGCGGAGGGAAAGCGGAACGGCGGCGGAATCGGCGCCGCGGAAGTGCACAGCAACAGGGTCGAGACCCTGCCGTCGGCAGTCGGAGGCCGATTGCGGTCGGAAAGGTCTTGAGCCGTGCGAGGCGAAAGCCGAACGGGCAAGCCAGGAAGGACTAGTGGACGGTTGCTCCTTTCGCTGAGTGGACTACGACCGGGCACACGAAGGTGTGGGGGTCAGGGCAGAGCCGCAGCGCGTCGGGCTATGGCTGATGGGGCGATGCGTCGGGTTCGACGTAGATCAGGAAGGCCGGGCCCTCGGGGGCGTAGCCGATCCAGTAGGGCGCATCGGCGGGCTGCGGGATGGCCCAACCGGCCGTGCTCAACGCATGCCGGAGTTCGCCGCGCTTGAAGGGGTACCCCGCAGAGTGATCTGTTCGGGCCAGGATGTCGACGACTTGGCTGGCGGAGGTTGCTGTGCGGAGTGCTTTCATGGCGTCGTCGATAGCGGGGTGGGTGCAGGGTTTGCTCATCGGTGATGGTCCTTGTGCAGTAAATATGGCCCGGACGGGGCTCCCCGCTCGGGTGGTCGGTGGCTGTGCTGACGCCTGTGGTGGCTGGGTGGCGGCGTCTGATGACGGTGTGGCGGTGGAGGGGCTATGCCGGCAGTGCGATGCCGAGTTCGGAGGCGGTTTGCCGCGCCGTGGCACCGAGCTTCGCGATCGCTGCAGGCGGTATCCCCGACCGGAGAGCCTGTGAGAGCAGTTGAGCGAGCGAATGAGTGGGGACGGCTTGCAGCGCCACATCCAGTGCGATACCTGCCACGATCCCTTCGCCGTGAACGTATGCCCAGTAGGCCAGCAGCAGCGCGGGCTCGGCGCGGTCGGGTCCCGGCACGGCGCGAGTGAGGATTGCCCACAGTTGGTTCGCGGCGGCATCGAGCGGTGTGTGAACCAGGTCGCGCATGCAGTCGCGCACGAGCGGCACGTGCAGGGCGGTGACGGCCTCGGCGAGGTCGGCGGCAGTCAGCGTTTCCCCGGCGGCCACGGCTTCGATCGCCGCGAGGAGCCGTTCGATGTCGCGGGCTGTCGCTGCCCGTGCCTGCGGGCTGTCGTCATCGAGGTCGGGGCGGTTCGTTCGGCACTGCGCGAGCACCGCACCAACGTCGTGGCTCATCGAGACGTCAGGGGCGACGATCGCGTCGAGGTCGTCGCGAGTGGAGTGGATGGGTCGTCCGGCGACCACGCTGCGAACAGCGACCGGCGAGGACTGAGGGTCGCTGACGTCGCCTACGGTGTCGTCGAACAGCGACCACCACCGGCCGGCGGGGGTGATTTCCGCTGTCGCCCAGGCTGAACGAAGACAGATCCCGTGGGAGTGCAGATACGCCGACACCTTCCCCGCGAGTTCCCGGTAGGTGGGCAGTGCTGTCTCATCGAGGGTGTAGGCGGGCCCGCATACGACGATCATCAGCACCTCGGACGACTGGGCGTGTAGGCACAGCCCCACCAGGTCGTCGAGCTTTGCCGACAGATTGTCGTCCGGCATCGTCAGGTTGACACGGCCGATGCAGTCGATAGCGCGCGAGACGGGGGCCAGGACGACGAAGAGGAGCGAATCGTGCGGGGTGAATCCGAGAAGGGCGGGGATAGCAGCGACCAGGTCGCCGGGTGTTCCTAGTCTCAACTGAGGCAAGTGCAATCGTTGCCCAGAATCGGGTGAATCACGGTACATCTCGGCTCCTGGTGGAAGCGCTGAGCCCCGCGATGAGGGCATGGCCGATGGCCTGCATCCAGGCAGCATTTTCCGCATGGTTGGGGTTGGTGTCGGGGACCGGCCAAATTCGTCGCCAGCGCGGCGTGCCGTCGATCACCAACAGTTGATCGAGGTGCTCGACTTCGGTCACGCCCACGCCGGGGGGCCAGTGCCCCAGCACTACCGGCACGTCGCCGTTGCCGTTGCCGAAGTCGTCGGCCACTGCCGCCCAAATATGTTCGGCACTGTTGGTGACCGATGCGCCGATGCCGCGCTCGGACACGATCACCAGATCGGTGCCGAGAGCACCGAACGCCCGCAGATGTGCGGGCCCGAATCCGGCCGCACACGATGACCGGTAGCGCCAGTCCGGGATATCCTCGACCCACCAGCTCCCGCTCCAGGAAGGCAATGGCGGAAAGTCCGTTGCGGCCGAGTCGATTTCGTTACTCACAGTGAGATCCTTCGCGTGTGGACCTCAGTCCTGCTCAGCATTTGATGCTGTCGGGCGGGTTGGTGATGCGCTCGATGAGCGTGGCCAGGGTGTCGAGGGACTCGGTCGCGAGAAACCAGGTGGCGCGTGTGCCGTCTGGCCAGTCAATGTCGAGGGTGCCGGTCGAGTCGTCGTTCACGGTGTCATGAACAGGTTGTGCTTGCGGCGCGTTATTGGCGAAGTGTGCGTGAGGCTGGCCCGCGCAGCGCTGGCTGAAACGGCCACACAGTGGCCACGAGAGGCCAGCACCGGCACCGAAAGTCTTTGTCAGCCAGTGTGTTCGGGCGGCAATGAGAGGGTGCATGCCGGACCTTCCTTCGTGAACCTGTGTCGGGTCAGGAGGGGAGTTCTGTCCCGATTCGTGCCGCGTTTTGACGACCGAATTCGGCGAACTTCGCGTATTGGGCGTGGGGCATTCCGATGTCGAGGAACACGGCGATCCACTGCGCGAACTTGTTTCCCGGCTGCGCTTCGAGCGCGATGTCGAGGGCGACACTGGCCGTGGTGTAGTCCTGGTGGGCACAGGCCCAATACGCGAGCAAAACCGCGGGTGCGCCGCGATACTGATTCGGCGCTGTCTGTGTCAGTGCCGTCCATAGGGCGTGAGCTGGGCCGTCGAGACTGGTGTGCACCAGCCCAGCCGCGCACTCGGCAATATCTACGGGTCGGAGGGCGCGTGCGGCTGCAGCCAGGTCGCCGGCCGCCAGTGTCTGGCCTGAGGCTGCCCCCTCGATGATTGCGAGAAGCTGCCGTAACTCGGCTGCGAGATTGTGGGGCGCGGGGGCGATGTCGGAGTCATCGTGGGTTGTCTCGCGGTGTGTGAGGTGCGCAGCGACTTCGCGGGCCAGCGGCAGATCGGGGCTCATCAGTTCGTGAGCGGCAGCGCGGGGTGAGTAGATCGATCCGGCGGCGAGTGCTCGGATGATCTCGGTCGGGGTCGATGGATGGCTGCCGACGTGATCGGGTGTGACCGTCGTCAGGGGCTGCCAGGCGGCTTCGGTGGTGATATCGCCTGTTACCCAGGCGGATTGAATACCGATCATGTGCTCGGCGAGGTGCGCGGACACGAGGCCGATCAGTTCACGATGGATCCTCACGTCATCCGTGCCGCGGCCCGCGGAGGTGATGATCACCGCCACCACGGAGGGAACGGCTGTGCCGTGGCAGATTCTGGCTGTCGCGGCGAGAGCTGCGGCAGGGTAGGTGAGCAGGACTGAAAGATCGATCTCGGTCGCCGCATACGTCGTTAGGTTGGGTTCTACGGAATGGCCTGGCAGCAGGATGAGGGAGATGTCGGGCTCACCAGCGAAGTGTCCCGGCAACGCCAGCACGTCTCCTGTGGCGTTGCTCCCCACGGGGTGCAGATACATTGGTCTCCTTGTGTCCGTGACTCCGGCGTGCTGTTGCCGGCGCCACGCGAGTGCGTGAGCGATTGAGGTTCCGGGGCGCGACGACAGTGCCGGTGGCGATAGGCTCGCGGGTGTCCGGTTGCTGGTCAGAGGTTGCTTTCGGCCAGCTCGCCTAGCCATTCGGGCACTCGTTTGCCCTGCCAGATGATGAGCAAGGCGTCGGGGATCCCGATGGCGTCGGAAGGGAGAAATCGGACGAGGCGTTTGAGTTCGCCGCGACGGTAGGCGGAGCGAATCGAACCGATGGCCTCAGCCAGCGATAGGTGCTGGAATCCGGTATTCCAACCCAGGTCGCCGTTGTGGCGCTGAGCGTAGAACAGATCGGTTTCGCGGCGCCGGGTCATGGCAGGTGTTCGGTTCGGTGGTCGTCGGGGCCGATCGGTGGTGGTCCGGTCGTGTGCTGGATGGCTGCGAGGGCGTCGCGAGCATCGGCGGTCGACAGCCAGGTGGTGAACATATCCTGGATGGGCGTGATGAGCTCGTGCCAGGGCTGGGTGGTCAATTGTGTTCGGCGGGTGACGAGTTCGTCGGCGATCAGGTTGGCGTCGACGTGGTCGTGGAGATCGCCGAAGGATGTCACGGTGGCAGGGAAGGGGCTGCTGCACGGATAGGTGACAACTGAGATGGCTGGCCGAGTGGTCGGCCTGAGAGGATGTCACTGTGCCGAAGCCGTATCCGCAAGAGTTTCGCGATGACGTGGTCCGGGTCGCTCGCAACCGTGAGGACGGGGTGACGCTGGAGCAGGTCGCCGCCGATTTCGGTGTGCACCCGGTGACGTTGTCGAAATGGATGCGTCAATCCGATATCGACGACGGGAACAAGCCGGGAACCGCGCGCACGGAATCGGCCGAGTTGCGTGATGCCCGGCGTCGTATCCGGTTGCTGGAGTAGGAGAACGAGGTCCTGCGGCGGGCCGCAGCGTATTTGTCGCAAGCGCAGTTACCGGGAAAAGGCTCTACCCGCTCGTGAAAGAGCTTGCCGCCGAGGGGATTCCCGTGGCGGTGACGTGCCGGGTATTGCAGCTCGCTCGCCAGCCTTACTACCGGTGGCTGGCCGAACCGGTCACCGCCAGCGAGATCGCCGAGGCGTATCGGGCCAACGCGCTGTTCGACGCGCACTACCGACGACCCCGAGTTCGGGTACCGGTTCCTGGCCGATGAGGCCGGCGAAGCCGGTGAGGTGATGGCCGAGCGGACCGCGTGGCGGATCTGCTCGAATAATCGGTGGTGGAGCGCGTTCGGCAAACGCCGCAGCGGCAAGGGTGGACGGCCGGGCCCGCCGGTTCACGACGACCTTGTTCGCCGGAACTTTACCGCCGATGAACGAAACCGGTTGTGGCTCAGCGATATTACTGAACATCGCACCGATGAAGGGAAGCTGTATCTCTGCGCCGTCAAGGACGTGTTCTCCGGGCGGATCGTGGGCTACTCGATCGACTCACGCATGAAATCCAGACTCGCGGTCGCGGCATTGCACAATGCCGTCGCTCGTCGTGGTGATGTCTCTGGTTGCATCCTGCATACCGACCGCGGGTCTCAATTTCGCTCCCGCCGGTTTGTCCACGCGCTCAACCGATTCGGCATGTCCGGATCGATGGGCAGGGTCGGTGCGTGCCCCTTATCCGGCTAATGTCCACTGGTCCTCCTGGTCAAGGGGGGTTCGGGGGCCGTCGGCGATTCGGGTGTTCGCGTGTCGGCTTACCGCGGGTAGACCTGTCGGCCATGCACACCGACGATCCTGATCGACTGCGCCTGGAACACGATGGCGACCGGTGGTATCTGGCCGGTTCGGGTGCTGACGGGCTTGGACTGGTCGATGAGTATCTGGGTTATCTGGCTGATCGCAACTATTCACCGAAAACGTTGCGGGCCTATGGATTCGATCTGGTGATGTTCGGTCGTTGGCTGCTCGGCGAAGCGATCGGCATCGACGAGGTGACCACCCGGGTGCTGCTGCGTTATCTGGCCGCCTGCCGAGACACCAGACTGCCGGGACGGCCGGGCCCGAACGTGGTCGACCTGGCCGGTCGCCGCCTGGACGGGTATGCGGCGGCGACGGTGAACCGGCGTCTGGTGGCGGTGTCGGGGCTGTTCGCGTTCCGGGCGATGCGCGACCCGTCATTGCCGAGCCCGGTGCCGAAAGGCCGTGAGGCTGGGCGATTCGTGCCAGGCGAGAAGACTGGCTTGCTGGCACATCTGGTGCGCAAACCGCGCCCTCGCTCGGCGTTGCGGTTGCGGGAACCGCGGCGGCTGCCGCGGCCACTGACGGTGTCGGAGGCCGCGGGGCTGTTGGCGAGTTTGCGGACCTGGCGTGACCGCGCGATGGCTGGGCTGATGTTGTATTGCGGGTTGCGGTCGTGCGAGGTGCTGGCCCTCGAGGTCGGCGATGTCGATATCGGACGCGGCTGGATCCGGGTCTGGGGCAAGGGCGCCAAGGAACGCGCCGTCCCGCTCGACGCGGATCTGGCCCGCGTCATTCAGGGTTACCTGCTGGTCGAGCGGCCCGAATCATCTTCGGCGCGTTTGTTTCTGGTCGCGAAGGGCCCGAACCGAGGACAACCGCTCACTGCGGCGGGGTTGCGGACGATCTTCCGTTATCACCGTCAGTTGTCGGGGGTCACGGCCGGGCATCCGCACGCGTTGCGGCATTCGTTCGGCACCGCGCTGGCCGAGGCCGGGGTCGATCTGTCGGTGATGCAGGCGTTGCTCGGGCACACCCATGTCGACACCACTGCCCGCTATGTCCATCTGGCCCCGAAACGGGTGAAGGAGGAATTCGATGCCGCTCGTGCACGTATTCGCCGCCAGCTCTGACGCCGACGCCATCTACCACCTCTATCTGGCCGAGCTGGCCCGCACCGGCAGAGGAAGCGCGCCCTACTACAGCGCCGCACGGACATTCCTGCAGCAGTGGCCGAATCCGCAGGACTGGGCCCGCGAGCCGCTCGAGGTCCGGTTGTCGGCGAATTCATCGACGCGGCCGTTCATCACGTTCTTGATGCTGCACGACCTGCTGCGGCCCGGCTATGACTACCTGCTCGAACGCAAGGTCTCCAGCCTCTGGCGCGAGATCGACGCCTCACCGATAGGAGGTGATCTCGCCGAATTCCTCACCACCGCACATAGACTCGGATTCACCCAAAGGGTCCGCACCGCGACCGGGTCCCAGGCGCCGGCGCGGCTGTTGATCCAGACCGGGCGCCGCCTGCGCCAGCTCACCGTCGCCGATCTCGACGAGTTCGCCGACGCCTGCCGGATGCGCCGGGCCCGCACCGGCAAGGGCTGGCACCACTACAAAGCCGCCCTCGCCAACACCCATCTGGTGTTGTTCCATCTCGGGGTCCTGCCCGAACCACCACGCCCCGGCGGGCCCTGGGACTTCGCGGTCCGCCTCGACGGCATCACCCCGGCCATCGCCGAGGCGATGATCGACTACCTGCACGCCAAACGCGGCACCTGCACCCGCCACACCGTGTCCAGCATGGCCACCCGGCTGACCGGGTTCGGCCGGTTCCTCACCGACCTCGACCCCACCCTGGCCCGGCTGGCGCAGCTGGACCGCCGCCGCCACATCGAGCCCTGGCTGGCCAGCCTGCCCGCCGCGGTGAACAGCAAAACCGGTGAACCGATCGGCGTCGCCGACCACGCCCGCCGCGTCGTCGCGGTCAACACCTTCCTCACCGAGATCACCGAATGGGGATGGACCGACGCACCCAAGCGGAAGCTGTTGTTCCGCAACGATGTTCCCCGCCTCCCGAAACCGTTACCGCGCTACATCCCAGTCGACGCCGACCGGCACCTCACCGACACTCTGCGTTCCAGCGACCATGAACTCGCAGCGTCGGCGTTGCTGCTGGCGCGGGCTTGCGGGCTGCGGATCGGGGAACTGCTCGACCTCGAAATCGACTGCGTCCACGAGATCCCCGGCGAGGGAGCCTGGCTGAAGGTCCCGCTCGGCAAACTCGACACCGAACGAATGGTCCCGCTCGACGAGGAAACCGTCGAACTCGTCGACCGGATCATCGAAATCCGCAGTCCCGGAAAACCGTTGACCCATCCCCGCACCGGGAAACCGGCCCAGTTCCTGTTCACCCACCACGGCGGGCGCCTCGCCCAGCAAGGCGTCCGCCTCGAACTCGACCGCGCCGCGGCCACCGCCGGGATCGGGCACGTCACCCCGCACCAGTTGCGCCACACCTACGCCACCGCCCTGGTCAACGCCGGCGTCTCGCTGCAATCGCTGATGGCGCTGCTCGGGCACGTGTCCGCGCAGATGAGCCTGCGCTACGGGAAACTGTTCGACACCACCGTCCGCACCGAATACGAACGCGCCCTCACCCTCACAAAAGACCACCTCGCAGCCTTACCGACCACACCCGCAGGCACCAAAGCCCTCCCACTGGCCGACATCACCGGCGGCACAGACTGGACCGACACCCCCGCCCTCAAATCCCGTCTCGCAGGCGGATTCTGCCTCCGCGCACCAGCCCAGGGCGCCTGCCCCTACGCCAACATCTGCGAACACTGCCCGAACTTCCGCACCGACGCCACCTACCTGCCCATCCTCGCCGCCCAACGCACCGACGCCCGCAAACTCGCCGACGACGCCCAACGCCGCGGCTGGATCACCGAAGCCGAACGCCACCACCAACTCATCGCCCGCCTCGACGCCACCATCACCGACATCCAAAAATCAGCCGGATAACGCGAAACCCTCACCAACGGAACAAGATCAGCCCAGATTAGCCGGATAAGCCGGTGACAATGCCGCGATGGAGAGCTTCTTCAGCCTGCTGCAACGCAACGTCTTGGACCGGCAGCGGTGGAACACCCGCGAACAACTACGGATCGCGATCGTCACCTGGATCGAACGCACCTACCACCGCCGACGCCGCCAAGCACGCCTCGGCCGGTTGACCCCTATCGAATTCGAAACCATCATGTCCCCAGCAGCTCGACAAGCTGCTTAACCACTGTCACCTGATCGTGCAGCAGCCCCGAAGGTTTCGTCGCGGACGCCTTCGAGGAAGACGCGCTGGAACTCGGCAAGGATCTCGGCGTCGCTGCGCTTGCGGAAGAAGTCCCGCAACCGCAGAAACGCGCCGTTGGCGCCGGGCGGGTAGGCGAAGTTCTCCGTGGGTTCACGGACGATGCTGGCGTAGTCCAGCAGGCGCTCGACTTCGCGCAGCGCCAACGCGGTGTCGGCCGGTTCGCCGCCGTCGCCGAAGCGAACCAGTTCGAGTTCGAACCCGTAGGCCTGGGCGATGATCCGAGCCTGTGGCTCGGAAAGTTCATGATCATCCGATGAGCTGCAGAGATCGAGGATGCGGGCGAGTTCACGATCGAACCGATCGATTTCATCGATCTCCGGGCCGGTCGTGTCACCGGCGCCGTCTTCTATTCCCATGTCATCGGCCCTCATCGATGAGCCCCTGCACGAGGCGCCGGCTCTGCCATGGTGAGGCTGAAGCGGATGTGCCGGACGCTGGTGGGGCTGATCTGCTCGATCCACAGTCGCGGTGACTGCGTGGTGCCCTGGCCCGATTCGGGCAGGCCGGAATGCTGTTGAGAGAAGCAGTTTTCGGCGTTCTGCAGCGCACTGTGGGCGGCGAGCAGGGTGTCGTAGCGGCCGATCGGGAAGGTGGTGACGACGGGCAGGTTGGGGCGATGGATCACCTCGACCCGCGAGAGGGCCCAGCGGCCTGCCTGTGGCGCCGGCGCCGGGTCGGCCGCGCTGTGGGCAGCGATCGCGTCGAGCAGCCCGCACAGCAACACCCAACCTGTGACCGGGACGAGGTTGTCCCGCGCGAAATTGCGTGCATCGCCGCAGTCTTCGAGGTCGGGGCAGGTGGCCTGGCAGTCGGTGTTGTCGGGACCGTGTAGCCGGTAGAGGTCGAGCGGTGCCAGCGGGTGAAGGAGCGGGTGACCGTGATCGCGGGGTAGCTCGGGCACCCATCGTTCGTCTGGGGTGAGGGCCATAGGCACCTGTACGCCGTAGCGGATCGTGTGGTGCGCGGGCGATTGGTTGTCATCATTCATCGTGGAGATGTCACTTTCTGGTCTTCAGGTCGTTGGGGGCCTCCGCCGGTAACGTGCCTAATCGGCAGGGCGCTGGGACGTGTGGTTGGCACCGGACGGTGAGCGCAACCGCCTGCGCCCCGCGGATGTGTGGCTGTGTGGTTCTCGCGCAGTCGGTGTCGGGTGCGTTGGTGGACGCGGCGGAGACCTGCGGCGGTGACGATGTCCGCGTGTACGAGGAACCGGGTAACTTGCGTGCGCAGATAGGCGCGATTGCGCCACGCGGGATGCGGCCACACCAGGCGCGTGCCCGGCGGGTAGAAGCGGTCGAGTTGTCGTTCGACGATGGTTTCGGCGATCGCCCATTCCCGGTTCGTGGGCCGCTGGTGACCGTCTCCGGGAAACCAGCGGCGCACGGTATCGGACACGACCGCTATCTCGCCTGTTTCGGGCTGTGTCATCGCGTTCGGCCGTGCAGTGCGTGCCATACCGAGGACAGGGTCTCGTTGAGATCGGCGAGCAGCGCGGTGATCAAGTCGTCGACGGTGGTGATGTCTCGCGGTCCGTCGGCACTGGTGGGCCGCAACAGGTCGTTGTCGGTGCGATATTCGACGGTGGCCAGGGTCGCGCCCGTCGGTGAGTGCACACGGACGGCGACGTGGCGAGCGCGCAAGCCTTCTGCCGGCCTGATGAGTTCGTGCCGAAGGTGGACCGGGAGGACGGCGCCGTCGCCGATCGCGAGCCACACCGGCTGGCCCGTGGTGCGATTGGCATCGGGGGAGTTGAGTGTGTGCAGCAGTCGCGCGAGCACCTCGAGCAGCGTTGCAGGCCAGCAGGATGTGCTGGGCATCTGAACGGCGGCGGTGGTGGCGATGGCCATCACCGCGGGGAGGTCTGCGCACAGGCGAGGAGCGGGTGCCGGCGGGAGCTGGGGTTGGTCGAGGCTGGCCTGCCACAGCAGTAGCCGGACCATGACCAGCAGTGGATGGTCGGGATAAGGATTGTCGCGAAAGTCGTCGGCTTCGCGTGGCCACAGTTCCCCGATCAGGATGTCGAGATCGTCGCGAGCCTGAGCGGGTGGAGTAAGAGGGCGGGGGATGCTGCTGGGCATGGCATATTTCTCCTGGCTATGTTTGCGGTGCAGCGGCCGGATTCGGCCAATCGACGGGGTTTTCTGGGCGCTGGCGCCCAGGCGCGAGCGGCGCAGGGGCAGGGCGATCTCGACGCGGCTGAGCTCTGGGCTTCCGATGGAGGACAGCGAGCCGCCGGAAGATCGCAATGGCCTGGCTGGCTGAGGTTCGCGCTATCCGGTATACGAGGGGCTGTTGTCAGGAGGCGAGGTATTCGGTCGCTGCCCAATCGAGTTCGCGAATGTCGTCTGGAACGTGGTGGACGACGGCCTCTATGTCGGTGGCGTCTGGGACCATCGGTGGATGGAGTTCATCGCTGGGACGACCGGTATGCGCCTCACGGCGGCGGCATTCGAAGATCTGCGCCAGTTGGGTACGCATACGACGATCGAGGAACTCCAGGAGGCATTTCGGTCGCGGGTTCGGAAGGACGTCGCGCTGCTGGCTGATCAGATGGCGTCAGCCGATGCGTTCGACCTGATCGAACTGATGCGGCTGCGTGAAGTGCCGATCGCACCCGTCTTGGGTTTGGCCCCCAACTTCGAAGGCAGTGCCGCGGCGTTAGAGATGATCACCCTCGTCCTCACCAGCCGGGGATCGCGGCAACCGCCAGATCCCGGACGAGTCGGAAGTCCGTATCCGCATGAGTTGATTTCCGGCCTCCACGATAGCGCGGTGCAGCTCCTTCGGCTGACCACAATCTTTTTGATGGCCAGCGCACGTTTCAGCGATAATCCACTCGCGAACCTCGCAGCAGAGTACCAAGGAAACGTTGTGAACATCCGGGCCATGCAGTACTCACACATACAGGAGGATTTGAATACTGCACTGTTCGCGAACGAACAAATGAATCTTCTTCTAGAGGACGCGCTCGGATTCAATTATCTGCAGTTCGTCGAGGTTCGGGATGCCGTTGGTGATCTGTACAGCGACCGGGTGATCGCTCTGCGGGACGAAACCGCAGAGATCGTCCAAAAGTATGATGTAAATTCGGTTCCCGATGACGTTGCCGAACAGTTTGAACAAGCCATGGTCGCCATGATGTTCTTGCCGGGCGCACGGGCGCAGTTCACGGCAGCCGATTTGTCCGATCGAACGTCGTGCGATGAAGAAATCATAAAGCGGATGCTGGAAAAATTCAGTATCCGATTCACTCAGAGAGATCCGGCAGATGTGGTTTTAGCGTTCCTTCGTGGTGACAATCCGTTACGGGCAGCAAGCCTTGTCAGCGATGATAATGGGCACTACTTGATCGCGGGCAGTCCTATCGGAACCGACGGACTCCGACACATCATCGAGGAAGCGCTGAAGACTGGGCCCAAGTGGAAGACCTACGATAAAGTGCGCTGCGCGGTAAGTGAGTCGCTCGCCCTCAAGATGGTTGCAAATCTCCTTCGGACCGAACCTCGATTCGAAGGACTCAAGTACTATGCACCCAAGGACGAAATCGATCCTTCGTCTTTGGGCTCAGAATGTGCGAACTTGACCGAGATTGCGGATGAGACCGAATGCGACGGATTCTTCGTTGTTGACGATGTGGCGTTGTGCATCGAAGTAAAGGGCCGAAGTGTGGCTGAGCAAGCCCGCCGGGGTGATGTACGGCGCCTAGCGCGCGAACTGTCGAGCATCGTTGGCTCTGCGGCACATCAGGCACGCAGACTCGAAACGCTCGTCGAGACGAACGGCGGCATTTGGACAGCGGAGCGAGCATGGCTTGATCTTCGGTTCTTGCGAGAGGTCCGTTCGATTGCCGTTTGTTTGGATGATTTTGGGCCGCTGGGGATTGCAATGAATGACCTACGTCGGGCTGAAATCCTGAAAGACGACAAACTACCCTGGATAACCTCGCTGCACGATCTATCGGTCCTGGCAGAAGTATTGGTCCGGCCGGCTGAATTTCTACTTTACGTCCGAAGGCGTTCAGATTTGGGAGTAGCGAGACTCTATCGCGCTACCGACGAACTCGATCTATTCATGCTATTCATGAGCGGTCAACTCTATGTCGAACCCGATCCCGAGCAGGTATCACGCGATCATCCGATGGTGCCCAGACCCACGAAGGCAGCTAGGCGGCGGTTCAGGCAGTCTCAGAAGCTTACCCGAGTCGGGACACATACCGACCCTCTCGATGCATGGATGTACTGGAAGGAAGGGTCTAATCCGGATGAGGCTCCCAAGCCGGAATTTATAGCGAATCCATTCGTACTTTCGCTGGTCGATGAGCTGACGCGGCTGCGCGACAATGGGTGGTTGCGAACGACCACAGATTTGCTCGCCATATCCGGCGATTCCCAAAGACAGTTGGAACAAGCGATAAAATCGGTTATTCGCTCGACGCAGATCGATCATCGACCACACAGAGTCATGCAGGCATTCGCAGGTGTTTGGGGTCTTCCCATGATAGTTGCAGGATCTTGCCCGCTCGGCACTCTGGCCGACCAGGCACTAATGATCCATGAGCAGTATACTATAGCGAAGAAACATCAACTGCAATCGGACCGTGCGACGTGCATCTTGATCGATGAAACTGGCCATATCTGCGACGTTAGATACGATAATCGTCCTCCGGGCCACGACCCTGATCTGGATAATCTTGCGCAGAAACTTGGGCAGCGTCCACCGCGGAAATAGTCATTCTAGGTAGAGCTTCAACGCTATCGGCTATCGACCGAGGCGTTCTTATTTATCCCACATTCCTATCCGCGTCGCCCTCCAAGGTGCGTTGACATAGCCTCTGGATTCTTCCGGCGGGCGTTTATTTGTGCCGAATTCAACCGGCGAGAGTGTTACGAATCCGTCCGATCGATCGGTCCTCTTCATGCCCGACTTTAGTGCCATCCGGAAGAGTAATTTATCGTTGGTGCGCAACTCCAGGTCATAAATTAATGCCGTGGCCAAGATCAGCATGTCGTTGAATGTGTTTCTCGGATTCGCCTTGACGTTAATGCCCGAAGACACGAGTTCGGAGAGCAGGATAACGGCCTTTTCGGCTATCGCTGGACTTGCGGGTATTGGCTCTATATGAGCGGACACGACGAATTCGTAGTGGTCGCACACTAATCGAGCTATCGCTTTGTCGAAAATAGTTGAGACGACGAATTTGAGGAACGGCTTCGCTGGCCAGGTATGCAACTGAGCCACTAGATTATGGGCTTGCTCACGCTGATCGGTGAAGCCATATCCAGAGAGTTCCGAAGGGAAGTTGACCAAAAAGCTATCCCTACTCGGTATCCATGCCTGCCCTCGACGAATGCTTCCTACATGCTCTTTGAGAAAAGGGGTCAAATTCGAATCATAACCCACTTGAAACCTAAAGTGGGGCGGTCCATCCTTAAATGGCGGTGGCGCATATCTATACTTCCAACTGTCCGGAACCTGCATGTTATACAGCTCTTGAAGTGTTGCCGTGCTGACCAGTAAAGTTTCAGCGGCAGGTGCGGAGACCATCCCTCGCTGCCATTGCGAGATGAAGTTGGTGTCGAGAAGCAGAGCATCCGACATTGAGGACCTTTCGGTGGTACCTATGTGATTGGATCTCGGGTGAGACATTAACCTCCGTGAATATGCCCGCACGGTGCCCAGTGTTACAGGACACTCGATCTATCGGACGGGCGCAGCTCGGTTGGTCGGGAGACCCAGAGGCACGCTTCGGGCGATCCGGGTAAACCTGAACGTGTCGGATCGCTTGTTGCGCAGGCACTTAAGCGTACGGTCGATGCCTTCGGCCTCGCCGAGCCAGCCTTGCCCGGCCGCACGTTGTCTCCGGTCTACCAGGTCGGCCTGGAGAACGTGTGCGCGACGAGGTCGCAGGTGCTGTGCCATTCATCGCCGGTCTGAGCTGTGATTACGATCAGGTTCGACAGATCATCGCGCAACGCCGAAGGCCGGAACCGGGGCTCGGTCAGGGTCAGGACCAGCCCGGCGGTGCTTTCCACGCCCATGCCGTAGGACCACACCACGGACCATTCGGCCCGGTTATCGCGATGAAGGGGACCGGTTGTCGTGGAAGGCCGAACAGACTGATCTGGTCGCCGCTCACGAGCCTGCGTCGCTGCCGGTGTCGGGCACGGCGATGACCTCGAGTTCAGCGCGCGGCACGGCGATGGTTCCGCCGCCGGCGTGTTTGGCGGCGACGGCGCCGTAGCAGGCGCGGCAGATGATTTCGTAGTCCGAGCCTTTGCCGTAGGCGTCGCAGCACGGGGTCAGTGTTGTCAGTGCGCCGTAATCTTCTTCGATGACAAGGCAGTCTTCGTCGTCGATGCCGACGAAGCGGTCCAGAAAATGGGCAGGGACATGCACGATGTCGGCCATGTGTCTCCAAATTGGCTGTGTTCCGGTGGAATTCAGACTGCCCGCACCGGCGATTCAGAGCTCGTCGTAGTCGTTGTCGACGTCGAAAATCGCGGTGACTTCGCCGTTGCACTCGTTGGCCAGGCGTTGGGCCTCAAACCGTGCTTGGTCCTCGGTGCCGGTGAAATCGGTGCGGATCTCGAGGCGGAATGTTCTGGATGTCTGCGACATGTGGAATCCATCTGTCCGACGACGAAGCGCCGTGGGCAGCTCGTGGCGCGGGGCGCTGCGCGGCGCCGAAGAAGCAAGCGGTGGGCGTGGTTACGAGGACATGGCGAGCACTTTGTCGATGGCCTCGAAAGTGGCGTTGTCACTGTCGGCGACCTTGCCGCGGATGACCTGGTCGATGTTGCGGGCCGGCCGGTAGGTCGTCTTCTTGATCGGACTCAAGTGCTGGTCGTAGGTATTCATCATCTGCACGAGGCCGAATGTTGTTTTGCGCCAGGGTGATACGCGCTCATCGTTGTCGTAAAGGTCGCGAAGCTGGTCGCGGAGGTTGCCGACCTTGGTACGGGTGGCCGGGGCGTCGGAGGTCAACGGGGCGACCTCGCTGAGGAACATGTCGAATTGCCGGTCGGTGATCGGGATCTGGCACAGTTCGGCGATCTCAGCGGCGAACTTTTCCGCGTCCTCGGTGATGATCCCCAGCACCTGGCGGGCATCGCGCAGGCGTGAGAGCGAGCCTTTGCGGTGTTTGATCTTGAAGTGGTGGCCGGTGCGGTCTGCTTCGGAAAGCGCGATGTCTCGGGTGTTGTCGCACACCACGATCGTCTCGACGGAGCAGAAGGTCGTCTGCAACGATTTGTCCAGGGAAGTGGCGGCCAAGATCGTGGGCCGGAAGGCCACGCCTTCGGCGGTGGTGATGTTGTCCGGGGTCTCGATCTGCACCCAGGCTTGACGGCCGCCGCGCAGAATCCCCGCGGACCCGATTCTCAGCGAGTCACTGGTGACCGCTAAACCGTCGGGAGTAAGAATCGAGGCCAAGCCGTCGAGAAGCGTGTCGCCGTAGGGGTGCGGTTCGTAATCCTCGCTGTGGGTGCCGAGCTTGACTTCGGGTTTGTCGGAGCGGAACAAGACCTGATCGGCCCCGACCACGGTCCGGATCGGTCGGCCGTCCTCGTCGATTCCGGTGGCGGTTGCGGCATCGGCGGGCACGGCCCACCGTTCGCGAGAGGACACCACGTCCCAATGGAACAGGCGACGCCGCACATCGGCCGCTGGGATCGGGCCCGGGTAGTGGTTGGGTTCGCCTCCCTGCAACTGTTCGCGGTAGTGCCAGGCGTGGCCCCGCTTGTCGGTGAAACCGATCAGAGTTTCGGTGTTGAGAGCGGTCAGTGTTTCGCGCGTCATGTCGTCTTTCCATAGGTCGGGGTCTCGCACGGGCGGGACACAAAGGGGGCATGTGCTCAGGTGTCGAGGAGGTCGGCGATCGTGCGGGCGATGCTGTTCGCGGCCTCGCCACGGGCGTCGATGGTGAACTTCGCAGTGCCGGAGCTGCTGATGCCGGCGACGTTGCCGCTCACTGCCGCGCCCGGTTTGCCGAAACTCACGGGGTCGCTGGCGCGTTCGGCGTGAGGCAGCAGATCCAGTAGCCGGGATCTGAATGCTTCTCTGCGAGCGTCAGTTTCGCGTTCAAGGTCGGCGCGGCGTTGACAACGCGCGAGGAGTTCGATGTAGCGCGGCATCAGCCGGCGAGTGATGTGGCTGGCGATCGTGGGCGGGGCCGTTGTGTCGGCGACAGTGATGTCGCCGCGGTCCTCGCCGGTGGTGATGTGGGTGGCCAACTGCCCGTAGTCCGGGCGAATGAACAGTCGTCCGTGGTCTGTCGTACGGTGAGAATCGTTGCCGGAATGCACGACCAGCACACCGCCCCCGGTGTGGCGAAGCCGCACGGTGGCGTGACCGTAGTAGCGGGCGCGGTTGGCGTCTACAGCCCATCCCTGGCCCAGCTCATCGGCGACCGCCGCAACCAACGCAGGTAGATCGAGTTCGGCTACTGTCATGAGCCCTGACCGTGCATCAGGCGGCTCATCCGAAGCCACATCCCCAAGTTGTCGAGGGCTGTTCTCTGGCCCGCGTCGGGGCCGGCAGCATCGCGGATCTTGTCGATCTTGCGGACCACGTTGCCGCGCAGCTTGATTCCATCGAGCGCCGGATGCTCGTCGGTGGCAGGTGTATGGATCAGCTGGTAGTCGCTGAGCCCGATCCAGGCGGCATACCACGCTTCGGCGGGATTGCCATATCGCTGGTGTGCCGTTGGCGTGTGTGACCAGGCGCGGCACAGGCAGCGGGGGTCACCACACGGTCTGGAATTCGGCGAGGGCTGCGATCGGTACGCGTTGGATGTGCCCGC
>NZ_BDAV01000035.1 GCF_001612635.1 Nocardia africana NBRC 100379
GGATTCCTCGATGCATGAGGTCTGCTATGGGTGAGTGAGTGTGTGGGGGGTGAGGGGATATGGGGGATATGGGGTTATGGGTGTGAGGGGATATGTGGTGTGGGGGTGATGTGCTGTGGGGGTGATGTGCTGTGGGTGTGGGTGTGGTGATGGGGCCTGCGGGCTGGTTGCCGCAGGCCCCATGCTGACGCAAGCGAGCGGAACGGCCTGGCGGTCGCGCGTCGCAATCGGGTTAGTCGTGCGGGCGCTGGTCGTCGCGCGTCTCGCGGGTGCCGGGGCCCGTCATGAGCGGGTGGCCAGCCAGTGCAAGGCCGATGAGAAGGCCGACGATGAAAATGAGCAGGTCGTGCACGCGAAACTCCTTGCAGGGACCGGTGGGTGGTGGCCGGTCCGTCGCGGGTGGGGCGTCACCGTGACGGACCGGAGCGCGACACTCGCCCGTGTCAGGCGGCGACGGTCTGGCGGGTGGGTGGAGTGACGAGGCCGAGCCAGACGCGGCACTCGGTGCAGAACCCGTCGTCGTGGATGGCGCGGATGCGGGTGCATCCCTCGCAGCGGGCGTGCCGCTGCCCCGCACCGGTCACCGGGCCGCGTCGGCGGCGTGTCCCAGGCTTCGCCTGGGCGGCACCGGTTTCCGTGTCGGCCTCCGGACCGGCGGCCTGCTCGGCGTGTGCGGGGTGGGACACGAACTCGTCGATGATGGTGGTCAGCCAGCGCGGTGCCCGTCGGCGTGTCTCAGCGAGCAGTGCGGGTGCGGCGGCCGGGTAGGTGGTGGTGAGGAACCGGCAGTAGGTGCGGGCGAGGTCGGTGGCGGTGAACCCGGCGGGCAGTTCGCGCAGGCGCGGTGTGCGGTCGTCGCTGCGGCAGTAGTCGCACAGGCCGTCGTCGCTGCGTAACCGGGCGCCGTCGTTGTGGATGGGGTGCTGGTCGACGGTGGAGCGTTCGATGAAGCAGGCGACGCAGCGCCACCCGGAGATCGGCGTCATGGCCTCGCGGGTGTAGTCGACACTGTTGCCCTGGAACGGCAACTCCGGCCGCAGATCTCCACGCACACCGGTGCGGGTATCGGCGTAGGCGAGCGCCTCCTCATGCGAGACGCGACGGGAGCGCTCGGCGGACGCGGCGGCGTGGGTGTGCTGTTCGGCGACGTGGTGCACGAACTCGAGATCCCACCGCGCCCGCACATCGTCATCGCTGCGCGGCTGCGCGCCCTGGACGCGCACCGACGAGGACGGCGCGGTTTCGGCGAGCAGCCCGAGGTCGCGGAACCGCTGCTCGCTGGCGCGGCTACGCGCGATCTCACCGGCCATGGTGTCGCGGTGCATTGTGTCGGCGACGTAGGCGGTGACCACGTCGGGTTCGATGAGGGCGGGGCGGCGCTTGCCGCGGGCACGGACACGCGCGGTGATCTGCTCGGGTGTCATGCGTGACTTGTCGGTCTGCCGTGACGGCGCGAGGAAGAGCTGGGCGGGAGGGTTGCGCCACAACCGGAACGAGGTCCGCTCGGTCTCAGCGGCAGTGAGCGGGGCATAGTCGCGGAAGGCTTCGTCATCGACGCTGCTGCCGCCTGTGCGGGCGCGCTGTTCGAGGAGCGCGATCCGTTCGGCACGCTCGCGCACATACAGGCCGGGGTCGGTGTCGGGCAGCAGCCGCGCCAGTAGTGCGCGTTTGGGTTCGTCGTCGCGGAACGCGGCTTCCAGGCGCAGCAGCGCGCTGCGGTACGGATAGAGAGTAAAGGCGTCGACCATGGCGTCGAGCACGTCACGCTCACCGGGGGTGGCATGTGTGAGCGCGGCGGTGAAGGTGCGGCGCGCGGCGCGGCGGTCGCTGGTGATGGCGTAGTCGAGGTGGGCGATGGCATCGAGGAAGGCGCTGATTTCGGTCACGAGAGTTCGTCCTGTCGTCAATCGAGAGGTGGGCGAGCACCCGCTGGGACCGGTACGGTCCCGGATCGACCATGCGGGTGTCGGGCCGGTCGCGGTGACCAGCCGAGGGCGCGAGAACCGGGGCGGGAGGCGACGCGCGGGTTGGGGCGGAACGCGCCGGGGCGTGCGCGGGCGAATTCCCGCGCACATCACCCCCGCCCGGCGGGAGTACGTGGGGTCGGCGCGCCGGGGAATTCGTGCGCGCCGGGCGCGGGCCGTCACGCGCGGCGGGGCCCGCCCTGGTAGCCCTCGGATGGCTGGTCACCACGACCGGCCAGACCCGCGCCCCCACAACGCAACTCACCCCGCCCGGAACCGACGGTTCCGAACGGGGTGAGCGAGCCGAGCAAGTGGAATAGAGAGGCAGTGCGTTAGAACGGGGGAGCGTCGTCGCCGAATCCCGCGGCGGCTCCGGCCATGGCCGGCTCCCGCCACGGATCCTCACCACCTGAAGCGGAAGCAGTTGGTTGGTCGAATCCTGTGCTGGTGTCTGTGTCGGGGTTGCCGAATCCGTCGCGGTGCGTGGTTACCGCGCGTCGGGTCCGCGGGCCGCCTGATCCGTTTGCGGTGGCGCGGGTGACTGTCGCGGTGGCGTAGCGCAGGGAGGCGCCGACCTCGTCGACGTCGAGTTCGACGACGGTGCGTTTGTCGCCCTCGCGGGTGGTGAACGAGCGCTGCTTGAGTCGCCCCATGACGATGACACGCGCACCGCGCGACAGCGATTCGGCGAGATTTTCCGCGGCCTGGCGCCACAGATTGCAGCGCAGGAACAGCGGATCGCCGTCCTTCCACTCACCGGCGTCGCGGTCGAAGTACCGCGGTGTCGAGGCGACGGTGAAATTGACGACCGCCGCGCCGGCTATCGCAACTGCCGTGGGTTGGTCGGCGTCTCCTTTCTGCTGTTCATGTGATGGTCCAGGCCAGCGCGGGTTCGTGCGGACCTGGTCGAAGTTCGATGGTTGGTCGGAAATCTCGACGGTTCTCTGGTATTTATGACCGGTGAGCTTCGTCAGTGAACCCGTGGCGGTGCCGGGGTGGTGAGACTTGCCGCGGTTCGGGATTCGGGCGTGGTCCAACGGTTGGTGTTGCCGCAGGAGCTCGATGACTTCGAGCAGGAGCTGGTGGATCAGTATGCGTTGGCGTTCGCGGCGGCTGGTGTCACCGACGACCACATTGCTCAGGAACGGTCGGTGATCTTCGCGTTCATCTGGGCTCTGGGCCGGTATGTGTGGACCGCGCAGCCGCAGGATGTGGATCGGTTCCTGGAACAGCAGCGCCGCGACAAAGACCTTGCCCGCAGCACGGTGCATAGCAAGGCGGGGACGCTGGCGCGGTTCTTCGATTTCTTGATCAGCCGGTATCAGGGTGAGATCCACAGTCTGACAGGTCATCTCGTGGTTCAGCCGGTCGATGAGTTCAATCGTCCGATCAAGGCGGATTACGGCGGTGTGATCCGAGTGCCGCCCAGCGAGGACGAGGTGGATGGGTTGTTCCGCCGATGGCGCGAGGCGTTGCCGGAGGCACGGAAGTTCCTGCCCGCTGCCCGTGACTATCTCGCGGCGTCGTTGTGGCGGCGCGTTGGTCTGCGGATCAATGAGACCGTTCATCTGGATATCCGTGATTGGCGTCAGGATCTGGGCCAGCACGGCAAGCTGCATGTGCGGTTCGGCAAGGGCAGTATGGGCCGTGGGCCCAAGGCGCGGCTGGTGCCGACGATCAACGCCGCGGGCGAATTGTTGGAGTGGTGGCTGACCGACATTCGTCACCAGTTCGGCGACGACTGGATGGATCCGGACGCGCCGTTGCTGCCGAGTGAGCGCCGGGACCGAGATCTTGGGCGCTGCCGTCGGGTTGGTGACGACGCTCTGCGCAGCGGTTTGGCCGGCGCGGTGAATCGGTGGCTGCCTGCGTGGGAGGGGCGGTTGACCCCGCACGGGCTCCGGCATTTCTGTGCGTCGTCGATGTATGCGCGTGGCGTGGATATGAAGGCGATTCAGGAGTTGCTGGGGCACGAATGGTTGTCGACGACGACCCGATATATCCATGTTCACGATGAGCATGTCGAGACCGCGTGGGCGAACGCGAACGAGCGCGTCGCGTCGCGGCTGATCACCGGGACGGAGTGAGCGGATGCGGTGGAACCTGCGGATGAAAGCAGCAGAGCAGGGTATCTGGAAGTCGACCGAGTTGCGGCGCCTGCTGGCCGAGGCGGGTCTGGAGATCAGTGCCGGAAAGATGTCGGCGTTGTGGACCGGTGCCCCGACCACGATCAGGCTCGACGACCTCGACGTGATCTGTCACGTGCTGGGCTGCGAGGCCAATGATCTGCTGATCCGGGAGCCGGACAAGGTGGCTGCGCGCAGACCGCGCAAGGCCGCCGACAACAGTGCCGGCGTAACGGCGATCACGCCGCGTCTGGGACGGAACCGGACACTGCCACCGGCATGAAACCACCGAGAACGTGTGTCGGGTGCGGGCAGCGGCCCGTGGCCACGCCCAGAGATCAGCACTGTTATCGATGCATGCCCGGTGGGCCGTTCGCGCCGTTGCCTTGCCGCAAGTGCGGCTCGACGCGCGACTACTACTCCGCCGGACTGTGTCAGCGCTGCCATCGATTTGCTCCGCCGGTGATCGACAGCTGCATGGACTGCCTCGGCTGGGGCGTGAGCGGCCATTCGAGGTGGTTGTGTGAAGGCTGCCGGGCACTGCGGCGACGATTCCCAGTGCCGAAGCCGTGTGGTTCGTGCGGACGCGTGATCGCGGTGAACGCCGAAGGGTTCTGCCGCTTGTGCTCTCGGCAGGCCGTTGGGGAACGTCCGCATGGCATCGGGCTCAGCGTCGTGGAGGCGAACCGACACGGCCAGCAATTGTTCCTGGCTGGCCTGTTCTGGGGTATGCGCCGGCCGATCACATCGAAAACCCCTGAGCGGCTGTGTAGTCGCCAGTACCCGGTCGCCTATCGGCAACTGGCGTTGATCGACCTGCCGCGGGACCTGGTCGCAGGGCGCGCGCACGGGTTCGCCGATCCACCGGATCCGGTGCTGGCCCAGCAACTCGACGAGGTGGCCGTGGAACACGCTCGCAGGCATGGGTGGAGCAAGACTCGGTTGGTCGAGGCCCGCAAGGGCATCCGGATCCTGCAAGCGCTGCAGGACACCCCCGGCGCTGCGATCAAGGCCAGCGAAGTCACTCGCCTGGATCAGATTTCGCTGGCGGTGCAACCGATTCGGGAGATTCTCGCGACAGCGGGAATGCTCGATGACGATCGGGAACCCAGTGTGCTCGCGTGGTTCGCACGCCAGATCGAGGGCCTTCCCGAACCGATGCGCAACGAAATGTCCCTATGGTTCGAGGTGTTGCGCGTGGGCACTACTACGGCGCCGCGGTTCCGTCCTCGAACAGAAACCACGGTGCGCGGGCGGATCCATCACGCCATGCCCGCCGTGCACGGGTGGGCCGCGGCCGGGCACGAGTCGCTGCGGGAGATCACCCGCGATCACATCAAGGCGGCCCTGCCTGACAGTGGCAGCCAGCGAGCACTGGTCGGTCAGGCCTTGCGATCGCTGTTCGGTGTGCTCAAAGCGCACCGCCTTGTGTTCGCCAATCCGACAACGCATTTCCGCACCGGTAAACCTGAAACCCGTGTGCCGCTACCGGTCCCAGTCACACAATTGCGTGCCGCGCTCGTCTCCGAGGATCCGGCGCGCGCCGTTATCGCCGCGCTCGTTGGTTTCCATGGTCTGCGCAGTACCCAACTCCGGTCGCTACTGCTGACCGATATCCGCGACGGACGCGTCTATTTGCTGGATCGGACGATCCTGCTGGCACCGCCAGTGCGTGAGCGGGTGGCGACTTGGCTGGATCGTCGTGCTGCCCGCTGGCCCGACAGCGTGAACCCGCACCTGCTGATCAACACGAGAAGCGGTGTCCGGACCGGACCGGTCAGCCGCAACTGGATCAATGGAGTCCTCGGCATGGCATGTCAATCCGTGCGTGAGGACCGGATCCTCTACGAAGCCATCACCACCGGCGGCGACGTCCGCCGACTGTGTGACCTGTTCGGACTGAGCGTGAAAGGCGCTGAACGCTATACCGACACCGTCAATCACCCCGATCTCGACGGCAGCCCCGGCTCGCCATGACCTGCTCCACGCCACCAACGGCCGGAGCAGCGCAACCGACTCGACTCAGAACGGCGGCTCGTCGCTACTTCCGCCGCCGAACCCTGCGGCAGCACCAGCGAATGCCTGGCCAGCGTCACCCGCCGCCCACGGATCGTCCCCACCAGTGCTGCCGAAACCGTTACCGTTGCTGCCACCACCGTTGCCGCGGTCGTTGCGGTTGACTCGAGTGACCTGAGCTGTCGCGTACCGCAGTGAGGGACCCAACTCGTCGACGTCGAGTTCGGTGACCGTGCGTTTCTCGCCCTCGCGGGTCTCGAAGGAGCGCTGCTTGAGACGTCCACTCACAATCACACGCGAGCCCCTGGTCAAGCTCTCCGCGGCATTTTCCGCAGCTTCTCGCCAAATATTGCAACGCAGGAACAGTGCACCGCCGTCTTTCCATTCGTTCGTATTACGGTCGAACATACGGGGAGTCGAAGCGACGGTGAAGTTGGCCACCGCCACCCCCGAGGGCGTAAATCTGAGCTCAGGCGAGGCAACCAGATTACCGATGACAGTGATGACCGTATCTCCGGACATGATGATTCTCCTCAAAGTCGTTGTCGTGTAGGGGATCCCTGACTAGGCAGACGGACCTGATCCGTCGGTTCGCCGAACCGACGGCGCGGATAGCTGCAGGAACGCGCCCGGCGCTTCAGTTCCGTGCAGAGGACCCTTCGGAATTCATGAACCCACCGGAAACGGGAGTGAACCGAAGCTCGGGCGCCTCGGTCAGATTTCCTACGACGGTCAAGACCGTGTCACCAGCCATAAGACGTTCTCCTCAATCAGTGAACGGGAGCGGATTGCATGCAGGACCGGCCCTGCCACAGTGCGACAGGGCCGGGTTCCGGTTATTTGTCGATGGGGATGTCGCGGTAGTCGATGTCGCCCGCGGCGGCCTGTTCGACCTCGACCAACGCGAAATCATCATCGGGACCGGCAATGTCGGCCAGCAGGTGCAGATACCGGGACGTGGCCTGCGAGCGGGTGCGCCACAAGCTCTTGTCCAGCGTGGCCTCGCGGGTCGCCAGCACCATGCCCAGTGCGAGCACCCAGGCCCGGTTCACCGACGCCGAACCGATCACTTTCACCAGTTCCTCGGTCGAGAACCCGATACCGAGCAGCTTGGTCACCAACTGCAACGCACCCGGCGCCAGATTCCGCGCCAAATATTCGGCCACGAAATGCGCAGCCTGCGCCGGTGGTTTGGTGCGCTGCAAGTACGTGGAGAGGAAGTCCTCGCGACGCTCGGCCGCGGCCACGCCCCGCTTGTTCAGCTCCCGCACCCGGCGCCGCGCCAGCCGCGATTGTTCCCGCGCCTCCGCCGCGCGTTCGGCGGCGGCCAGAGCCTCCTGCGGGTCGGCGGCCTGCGCAACAGCCAGCCGTAGTCCGGCGGTGTCGAGCTGGTCGGCGGGCAGGTAGTAGGCCGGGATCCAGCGGTCGCGCCAGGCCAGCCCGTCCGAGCGGCGCAACCCGTCACCGGGTTCGGTGTCGGGGTCGTTTTGGGTGTCCCAGTCGACGGTGTCGGGATCGACGAGCGCGCCGGTGGCGGTGTCGACCAGCTCCCCGTTTTCCTCGACCTCGACCCACACCAGCCACCGCGCCGGCTCGGCGTACACGTCGTCGTCGGTGAGCGGTTCGCCGTCGGAGCGGACGAGGTCGGTGACGGCCAGGTATCCGTCGTCGGCGCCGGGTTCGTCGGTGAGGATCCCGAATCCGTAAGCGGCATACGGCAGTGACGCGTGCAGACGTCGCCGGGTTTCGTCGCGGTCCGCGGCGATCGCGTTGGCCGTGTAGCCGAAGTTGTAGCGGGAGGCGGAGGTCAGTTTCTCGACGGCGTCGGTGTCGCCGAGGTTGTCGTATTCGGCGATTACGGCGAGCTGATCGAGGCTGTACTGTCCGTCGTCGATCAGCGTGCGTCCGGCTTGCGACCGTCCGACTGCGGCGAGCTTGCGGACCTCGGCGCGTTTGGCCTTCTGCAGCCCCCGCGCGATCCGGGTGGGTGAGGCACCCAGATCCATCATGAGCGCGACACCGGCGGCGTAGTCGGCCTGCGTCAACGGGATCCGTCGCTCGTTGAGATTGATCTGCACCATCGTGCGATCGATGCGCCGCTGCTTGATATCGATCTCGGTAGGCGCCTCGGTGATCCACACCGGCACCGGGGTGACACCGACGGCCTGGGCGATCAACACTCGCACCTGGCCATCGATCACATGCACCGACCCGTCGGGTTCGCGTTCGGCCAACACCGGTGCGGTGACGCCGAACTCGCGGATCGAGGCGGCCTGCTTGGGGTGCTGGTCGACGTCGAAGTCCTTGCGCACATTTTCCGCGATCACCAACTCCCGCGGATCCATATACGCCGCAGTCGCGTTCGGCGGAATTAGCGCCCGGTCGTCGGTGGCCTCGTCGCCGGTGTCGGTAGGCGCGGGCTGCGAGTCAGGGTGCTCGTCGGCAGCCTGATCGCCGGTCGCGGTGGACGTAGTGGAGTCGGCGTCGGGTTCGATGTCGGGGACGACGGTGAGGGCGGTCGAACTCAATGGGACCTCCTATGAGATGACGAACGGCGCGGCCCCATCGGTTGAATGACGGTGTGGCTGCGCCGGTCTGGACGGTGAACCGGAATGGGTGTGGTTCAGGCAGCTGCCTGGCTCGAGGTGCGGGTGACGTTGATCGGGTGCAGGCGCAGCACGCCGTGCTCGTCGTCGAGGTAGGCCCAGTGGCGGCCCCGCCACCCGGGGTGCTCGCCGCGCCAGCGGTCGGCGACGGCGGAATCCATCTCGGCGAGGGTGGCGGTCGCGCCGGCGGCGCCACGGTGTTCGAGTCGATCGAATTCCGCGCGGGACAGGGTCGGGACAGAGTTCGCGGACGGCATGAACGGTGACCTTTCTGATCGGGACGAAACGAGGAGACGAGAAAGAGCGATGCTGGTCAGTGGTGGAGATCGACGCCGAGGGCGTCGGCGATGTCGTGCGCGTAGGTGACGACCGCGCCGAGTCGGGGCGGGGACGTGCCGTCTCGCAACGCGGCGTCGAGGGAGCGGGCGAACCGGTGTTGTGGGTCGGCGGCCAGGGCCGCGTCCAGCGCGATCGAGGCCAGCACTCCATTGCCTCGGTGATAGGCCGAGAACGCCAGCAGAGCCGCGGGGTGGGCGCGGTCGGGATCGGGCAGGCTGCGGGTGAGCAGCGCCCACAACCGTTCAGCCGCGTCGACGCGGGCAGTGCCGACCAGCCCGAGCATGCAATGGCGCACGGCGGCCGTGCGTAAGGCCACCGCGAGCGCGGCCATATCCGCCGGAGTCAGCGCCGAACCTGCCGCCAGCGTGTCAATGTGTTCGATCACCATGGCGACGGTGTCGGTGATCTCGCCGGACGCGCGCTGCGTGCGGAGGCTGGCGACCTCAGGGAGCAGTGCGCGGACCTGGTCGGCCACCCCCGGGTCGGGCTCGATCAGGCGGGCCAGTTCCTCGCGTGACCGGTGGATCGGATGTCCCGCGACGACGACGGTGGCGGCGAGCGCCGATGCGTCGGGGTCGGGTACGACGCCGGACTCGGTGGCATCGGGCAGGCTCCACCACGGCGCGCCTGCTTCGATCACGCGGGTCGCCCACGCCGACGCGAGAACAACACCGCGTGTGGTGAGGGCACGGTCGAGGATGTCGAGGATGTGGGTGTGCCCGCTGTGCGGTGCGGGTGCTGGTTGCGCGGTGCTGTCGACGACGAGAGCCAATACCGCCGACGCGTTTTCGTTCGCGGCGAGGTCGGCCAATTGCGTGACGACGGTGGTGAGCCGGCTGTCGCTGATGGGGAGGTCGTGGCGGGCGACGACTTTGATGCATACCTCGTCGGCGGGAGGGCGGCGTTCGAGAAGCGCCACGACCAATGAATCGACGGGGTAGAAGCCGAGCAGGGCCGGCACGGCGGCAATGAATTCACCCGGGGCAGACATGCGTAGCGTCGTCGGCTGAGTCATGAGCAGGTCCCTTCACTGGACAACGAATCGGAGACGGCCGACACAGCTGCCTGAGGCGCGGACAGCCAGGTCGGCGGGCCGCGGTCAGCTCAGGATGTGGTGGATGTCGTGGCCGCTGATGGTCAGTCGTGCGCGGCCGGTGGCGATCAACTCGTGCGGCAGCGCGGTGGTCGCGCTGGTCACCGGCCCTGGCACCGCGAACACCGGAACCCGGTGGCGCACAGCGTGCGCGGCGATCGTGGCGGGTTCACCGCCTGGTGTGGACTCGATGATGAGTACTGCCCGCGACAGCGCGGCCAGCAGGCGAGCCTGGGCGCGGCGGCGTGCCCGGGTCACACCCGTGCCGGGCGGATATTCGGAGACCAGAAGTCCGCTGGTGGCGATGGTGTCGAGTAGTCCGGAATGTCCGGGCGGGTGAGCGACGTCGATCCCGGCCGCGAGAACCGCGACTGGACTGCCGTGCGCGGCCAGGGCGGCTTTGTGCGCGATGGCGGCGACGCCGTATGCGCTGCCCGCCACGGCATTCCAGCCCAAGGCGGTGAGTTCGGCGGCGATCCGGACGGTGACGGTGCGGCCGTATCCGGTCGCCGCGCGCGAGCCGGTGACGGTGATGGCCCGCTCGGTGAGGGTGTCGAGGCGGGCGGGGCCGCGCAGGTAGAGCGCGAACGGGGCGGATTGTGGGGCGCGGTCCAGCCGCGCCAGCCGCGGCCATGGCCATTCGGCGTCGTCGCGAGTGATCAGCCGCGCTCCGAGTTCGTCGAGACGGTCGACGTCGCGGCGCGCGTGCTCCTCGAGAGCGGAAGGGATCGCGAAACCGGCGTGTCCGCAGCGGATCCGGTCCGCTATCTCGCTGGTGGGTCCGGACTGGCACAGCGGCTGCGTTCCGCGCGCGTTGTGGGTGAGCGCGCGGGCGACGAGTGCACGGTCCAACAGGTCGGAGGTGATAACGTCGGTCACGACGCTGGTCCCGCGCCGAGGTCGGTGACGATGTCGAGTGCCTCGCGTCCGCTGGCCGCCAGGTGCGCGGTGCGTTCACGCAGTAGCTGGTGGCATCCGGCGGAGGTAGCCGAGTAGATCGGTCCGGGAACCGCGGCGATGCGGCGGTGCAGTCGATGGGCCCACGACGCGGTGTCAAGGCTTCCCGACCGCGCACCGGCCTCGCAGATCACCAGGCCCGTGGAGAGCGCCGCCACGAGCCGATTGCGCTCGAGGAAGCGGGTTTTGGTCGGCACGGAGCCGGGCGGATACTCCGACACGATCAGCCCGCGGTCCGCGAGCCGATCGAACAGCCGGGTGTTGCCGGCCGGGCGGGCGCGGTCGATCCCGGCGGCCACGACCGCGATGGTGGGTGCCGACAACAGCAGTGCTGCCTGGTGGGCGGCGGTATCGATGCCGAACCCCGCGCTGCTGAGGACCCGCCAGCCGCGGTCGGCGAAGTAGGTCGCCATATCGTGGGCCACGTGGATGCCGTAGTCGGAGGCAGCCCGCGACCCCGTCACCGCCACGGTGCGATCAACCGACACCGTCAGCGGCAGCGGGCCGCGCACCCACAACGCCACCGGGGCACGAACATTCGCGCGTTCGAGGTCGGCGACCGCGGCCGTCGGCCAATCGGGATCCTCAGGCGTTACCAACATCGCGTCGACTGCGGCGGCGCGATCGAGATCCGCCACCGCCTGCTCGCCCACATCTGAGGGGATCTGGAACAGTTCGTGTTCGATGCACAACCGATCAGCGACGTCCTCGACATCGGTGTCGGCCAGAAGGGTCGACACCGCAAGGGAATTGGTCAACGCGGCGCGAGCGGCGACGGCCCACGCGAGCCGCCGCCGCGAGGTCAACGGCGCCAAGCGTTCGTCAAAGACATGGTCGGAAGCCGACACGGTGATCCTCCTGAGGAAAGAGTCGAGGGTGGAGTCGAGCAGCGCCGGACTCGAGCGCTAGACGTAGCTCTGTCGCCCGCGGGCGTGCAGGAGAGCCAGATGGGGCTCGATGCCGCGACGGCGCACACGACTCCGCCCGGCGCATGGGTGTTCGCGAGGGGAGAGGCATGTGGAGTAGCGCCGCACGGGCGGGAGTCAGCCCCGTCGAGGAAGGCGCTGTCGATGCAGGCGAGGTGAGAAGAACGGGCGCGTCCGGAGGGGTGGAACTACGCCCGTTCTCGCCCCCTTTCGTCCCAGCAACCGTGTGTGAGTCCACCGTGACGACGAAAGGGGTTGCATCGGGGAAGGGGACGGTGCGAGCCACCCGTGTGTCCCCTCGATCCCCCGATCCCATCGCGAATCCTAAACGCCGGCGTCCCGTCGCGGCGGTGGGTGAGCGAACCGCATTGGAAATATTCGTGTCACAGGTCGCGGGCTAGGTGAGGCGGGCTCCGGTGTCGTGGAGCAGGGTGCGCATCAGCCATCCAGCTTCGGCGCCGACGACGGTGTCGAGGACATCGCAGAACACGCGGCAGAACTCGGGGCCGTGCCCAGCGGGGCGGGGTTGCAGGTGGTGGGCCAGCTCGTGCAGCACCAGCAGTTCTCGCACGGCACGCTCGCGGAGCGGGACTGCGATCGTGGCGGTGGCGGGCTCATAGTGTGCGTAGCGGCTGCCACGCCGCGCACGCACCCGCACTGGTACCGCGGCGTGCGGGTAGCGGGCCCGTATAGAGGGCAACGGCCGCGGCGGGCGCCACCAACGTCAGAACGGCGTCGAGGTATGCGCTCACGGATTCGACTGTGCCCATGCGTCTTTCGATCGGCACGCTGATCTGGGAGCCGAACAGTTCGACGGTGCGCCCGGCAGTGTGGTCGGCGAGATCGAACATCGCACGCAGCCGGTGCTCGGCGTCGTAGACCTTGCGGCGTTGCCTGTCGCGTGGCCGTGCGGTCACGACGGCAAACCCTTACGGGGTCCGTCGATGTGGCCGAGGTCGTGTAGGCGGGCGCGTTGTCCGTCGCGGTCGCCGGCGTCGGCGGCGGCCGGTGCGTGGCCCGTGGCTCGCCGGTGACCGGCCCAGGTGCCTTTCGCGGCCGAGTGTGCGGTGTAGTAGTCGCGCAGCTCGATGTCTTTGTCCCGCAACGCCAACGCTGTGCCTGGTGCCGCCGGTGCGTCGGTGGCGAGGGCGTCGGCGCGGGCGCGGTCGCGGTCGGCGGGCAGGCGTTGTCCGACGCGGGCGGCGAAGGCGCGCTGGTAGGCCAGGCGTGCGGTGACACCGGCGACCGGGTGGCGTTGGTGGGCCGCGGAGTGCAGGTAGGCGCGTGAGCCGCGCACCATCTGGGCGAGCAGATGGGTGTAGAGCAGTTGGGTGGTGTCTATGTCGGTGCCGAGGCCGAAGGCGATCACCCAGGTCGAATTGTGGGCGGCGTCGACGCGGACGTCGTTGGCGTGGGCGATGGCCGCGAACAACGCCACGTAGGTGGCCAGCCCCTTGGTGCCCTTGGCTCCGATCTCGATGCGCCGCATGCCCGGCATCGGTCGGGCACGGCCGCGGTCGGCGGCCGCCGCGCGCGCGACAGCCAGGTCGATGGAATGCTGGGTCGCCAGCTGCTGGGCACGGGACAGGAATGCCTCGGCCTCGTGCGGGTTGTCGGTGCCCTCCGCCTGGCGCATCAACGCACCGATACGGGTGAGCAACTTGTCCGATCCGGTCATCATTCACCGTCCTCGGTGAACAGGGTGCGGGTGGCGATGATCGCGGCCAGCAGATCCAACGGCTGCTCCCCGGTGTCGGTGGGTGCGGCGTCGCGGACCTTTCGGAGTTTGCGCAGCCGCGAGGCAGGGCGCAGTTCGACACCGAACCTGTCCATCCCGTGCTCGCCGCCGGGCGCTCGGATCAGGGTGTAATCCTCGATCGCGATCCACGCCTCGTACCACGCTTCGGCCGGGTGGCCCTCACGCCGGCCTTCGCCGGGATCCGGAGTCGGTGGCGCCCAGAGGCGGCAGGTGCACTCCGGGTCGCCGCACGGGCGGCGGCTGGGATGGCGGTTATAGTGATCGATCTGGCCGGCCAGCATGGGGCATGTCCGTTTCGAGTAGAGGCCGCACTCGGGGTGCAGAGCGGGTTCTGGGCCGATGCCGCGCAGGTAGTCCTGCGGCCTGATGTAGACCACGACCCAGGGACCGTCGAGACGCTGTCCGCACACTTGACACAGGCTGTGCAGCCAGATCTGTTGCAGCCGCGCCGGGTTCACCGCGCCCCACACCGGTTTGCCGGGGTCGCGGTGGGTCATCGTGATGTAGGGCACGACCATGCCCGCCGAGACCGGCGCCTCGGCCAGACGCTGCGGAACTGGAACCAGGCCGGCGGGGGCGCCGGGAGAGTCGGGCATCGGGTACCTCCATTCGGATCGAAAAAAGGGGGGAGGAGCAAATGAGGAGCGGCGGGCGTGTTGCGGTGAGTCGGGCCGGCTGGCCGAGAGCATCGTCGTTGCCTTGCGGTCCCTGTCCGTGGCCACGACAGCTACTGAGGCAGCGCCCGGGATAGGCAGCACATCAACGCCTTTCAGCTCGCCGAGCCTGGAGAAGTGAACGCACGCAGTGCGCGAGAGGCGGCGCGCACGAGCTTTTCCCGACGCTGGTAGTCGGCGACGGCGTGGTTGAGCAGATCCAGGGGCTCACCGCCGACGACCGTGGCCATTGCGTGCGCGACACCGAGCGCATGCCGCGCCGAGGCGATGTACGGTTCGAGCGCGTCGAGCAACACAGTGACGGTGTCGTCGCGACTCAACGGTTGTGCGGTGGACGCGCACACGGGCACAGCTCCTCTCATGACCGATGCGGGCGCGCCTGCGGAGTGGTGGCGGGCGCGCGAGGTGATCGGGGGCCGGGCAGGTTCAGTGGGTTGGCAGGCCGAACAGGTCGGCGTAGCGGTCCGTGCCGTCGAATTGCGGACACGCGCAGCGGGGGAAGGGGTGGGCGCAGTCGGCGCAGTAGCCGCAGTATCCACAGTGGGGGCCGAAGGGATCGCCTTCGAATTCGCCGCAGTGTTCGCAGAAGCCGATGTAGTCGGTGTCGGCGCTGGCCCATTCGCGCATCAGGTAGCTGTCGTTGGAGTACCAGGTGCCGCCGACCCAGTGCCCGTGGCGTTCGTTGAAGATGTAGGCGGGGTATTTGTAGGCGGGATCGGTGGTCAAGATGACGACCTTGTTACCGGTGAGCCAGTGCTCGAACCGGTCGCGCCCGGCCCAGCTGTCCAGCGACCCGAACGGGTTGGTGGGCAGGAAATCCTCGGCCGCGATCCGGGTATCCGAGCGCGTGTCGCCGGCGGCGGGGTGCACGGTGGGAGGCAGGACCCCGTTGTGGGCGAGTACCGTTCGTGGATCGCCGCCGACGGGGAAGGGGTGGCAGTTGCTGGTGTCGCGGTCGCCGTGGGTGGCGTAGCGGGAGTGGAACAACGCCGGACCACCGGGGTGCTTCGCCCGCTGTCGGGCGAATTCGTCGATCACCTCGTCGCTGTTCATGCCGTGGCCGACGAGGATGGCCTCGCCGGTGTGGATGGCGTAGCCGTGGCCGTGCGGGTTGGCCAGCGCGCCGCCGTGCAGGGCGTCGAGGTCGGGAGCTTGGCCGGGTTTGTAGTAAGTCAGGATGCACACGCGAGGGCCTCCAATTCGTCGGTCAGGCAGCGGTATTCGGGGCGGGCGGCCAGCCACGCGGTGAACGCGGTCCATTCCCAGCCGCGGCGGCGGGCGATATCGGCGGCTGAGAGGGTGCGGGTGTATTCGACGGAGGCGTCGGCGAAGGCGAGCGCCGCTTGCACCTCGCGCGTGTGCAGAGAGCTGGCGAACACCCGCAGCTCGAAGGTGTCCTCGGGGCACACATTGATTGCCCGGTATCGGAGCGCGCCTCCGGTTTCACCCTTGGCGTGGGCGGCGGCGTTGGCGCGGGCACCGGGGTCGAATACGGCCCACTGCTCGGAGTCGCGGCGCGCCAGCACTTTGATGTGGGATTCGTTGCGGTAGACGAACTTCAACCACCGGTAGGTGTGCGCGGGAGAGGAGAATCCGGCGCGGGAGACGTGCACGTGGATGCCGATGCTGGTATCGGTGTAGGCACCCAGCATCCGCAACCGATGCAGCAGCGACCACGGAAAATGTTGGCGCGCATACTTATACGACATCGGGTGGGTGACGATCTCGTATCCGCACGGCTGGATGCTTCCATCCTCTTTGAGGTATCCGAGGTCGCTGAGCCGGTCGATGGCGAGCTCGGCCGCGTCGTCGAAAACGTCTCGGGGGGTTTTGATTTCGAGTTCCAGCCCGAGGTAGAGCGGTCCGGTGCCGTGGAATTCGGGTTCGGGTTTGTAGCTGTAGGAGTGGACGCCGCGGTGGTCGGGCTGTTGGTTGGCGCAGGTGTCGCAGTAGTCTTCCCAGCAGCGGATGAGGATGTCGCAGCCGGCGCAGCGGTGGTAGTCGGCGTCCTCGCAGCGCCCGCACACATCGGCCCCGGATTCGGTTTCGTTGAGCCCGTCGGCGCGTGAGCCGCAGTCGTCGCACACCAGGTAGCTGTCGGAGCAGTCGTCACAGACTTCGCCATGGCCGATGACACGGACCAGGTCGCTGTCGAAGCGGTCGCAATCGCGGCACCGGCGCCAGCCGATCGAGCATTCCGTGCACACGTCGGTGCCGCGCACGGTGGAGCGGCGCTCCCGTGCAGGTGTGGCGCAGTCGTCGCAGGGGTCGAGCCGGTCGGCGCACGCCCGGCACAGATGATCACCCTCGACGGTGGTGACGGTCGTGTTGTCGTCGATCGGGTGCGAACAGTCCTCACACCGCCGATCGGTGAGCGTGGATGCGGGCATACGGATTCACGTCCTTCCAGAAAAGTTGGGGGACAGACGACGGCGCCCCGCTCCGGGCCGTTGAATCGGCTTGAAGCGGGGCGCGAGAGGAAAGCGGTGCCAAGTGGCTCGAGTCGAGCAGTCCTGGCGGGTCGGGTCGGGTCTAGCTGGATGCGGGGCCCGCGGTTGGAGCTGGCGGGGTCGGGGTGGGCAGGCAGGTGCAGTGGGAGAGGACGTGGTGGCAGCCGAAGCACCAGCCGCAGGTGCGGCAGTGGCGGCTGGTGCGTTCGAGATCGCGGTCGAGGCAGTACCCGCACACCGTCGGGCGCCGGGCCGGCCACCGCAGTTCGGGCGGCAGGTAGGAGCGGTTGGAATACCAGATCCCGCCCACCCACAGCCCGGCGCGCTCCCCGAACATGTAGGCGGAGTGGGCGTAGGCGGGGTCGACGGTCAAGATCACCAGCTTGCTCGTCCCCAACCAGCCGGCCAGTCCGCGTGCTCCGGCGGCGGTGTCGATCGGCCCGAACGGTTGAGTGGGCAGGTAGTCCTCGGCCGCGATCCGGGTATCTGAGCGCCGGTCGTACGCGCGCGGATGCACCCGCTTGGGTAAAGTCCCGTTGTGCGCCAGCACTGTTCGTGCGTCGCCGCCGAGCTGGAAGGGATGGCAGTTGGCCAGGTCGATCGCGCCGCGGGTGGCGTAGCGGGAGTGGAACAACGCCGGACCGTCGGGGTGTTCGGCGCGGGTGCGGGCGAAGGTGGCGATGACGGTGTGGGCGTTCATGCCGTGCCCGGTGACGATGTGGCCGTCGGCGACGATCGCGAAGCCGTGTCCGTCGGGGTTCGCGTCGGCTCCGAACCGCAGCGCGCTTGTGTCGATCGCGGCGCCGGCGGGGTAGTAGGTCAGCAGGCACATTGCAGGCTCTCCATTTCCGCGGCCAGGGGCTGGTAGTCGGGGCGGGTGGTGACCCAGGTGGCGAAGCGGGCCCAGTCCCAGGCGCCGGCGCGGATGTCGGCGACTCGCAGGCTGCGGGTGTAGTCGATGGAGGCGGCGGTGAACGCGAGCGCGGCTTGCACCTGTTGCACATCCAGAGAGCTGGCGAACACCCGCACCTCCAAGGTGTTGCGCGGCAGGGGGTTGATCGCCTGGTACCGCTCCAACCCCAGCGCGTGCTGGGGGCCCTTGGCGGTGTGACGGGCACGGGCGCGCGCGGCGCTGTCGAACTGGGCGTAATGAGTGCGTCGGCGCGCCAGGCGGGTGACCGCTTCTTCGTTGCGGTACAACAGTTTCAGCCACCGATACACATGCGCCGGGTTGTCGAACCCCGCCCGGCTCGCGTGTACGTGCAGCCCCACCGACGCGTCGGCCTCGCACCCGAGCCGATGCAGCTGGTCGAGCAGCGGCCAGGGAAACGCGTCGATCGCGTACCGGTAGGACATCGGGTGGCTGACGAGCTCGAATCCACACGGCCTGATGGAAGAGTCCTTCTTCAAGTACCCGAGGTTGCCGAGGTGGTCGGTGGCGAGGGTGGCGCAGGTGTCGAAGCGGTGTTCGGGGACGATGATTTCCAGCTCGAGCCCGAGGTAGAGGGGGCCGGTGCCGTGGAAGCGGGGGTCGGGGCGGTAGGTGTAGTTCCACACCTTCCCGCGGTGGGTGCAGGCCTCGCACCGGTGTCCGGGTTGGACAAGGGTGCCGCAGTCGGGGCAGGCGGGGAAGCGGCTGGCGCAGCGGGGGCAGGCGCGGTGCCCGCCGGAGATGTAGTGGCTGTCGGCACTGAACCGCCCGCAGCTGAAACACGCGGCGAACAACGCGCCCGCGCACCGCGCGCACACGAGTTGATCGGTGTCGGTGCGCAAGTGCGGGCCGGTCAACCGTCGGCATGACACACACCCCGCCCATCCGGTCAGGCAGTGCGCACACAACTGCGACTCCTCAGCAGTGTGAGTCAGCCGCACTGACGGGGTGCGGCAGTAGTCGCATCGGGGCAGTTGCTGCCAACACGACTCGCACACAGCGGCATTCGCGATGCACAGCTCCGTATCGGATGTCGTGCCGTCGCAGACCGCGCACGGCGGGCCCAGGATCGGATCGGTCATGAACGCACACACCCTCCACAACAGAAAAGCGCCGGCCGACTGGGGAGTCGACCGGCGCGGGACAGAGACAGGGACAGGGCAAGCAAGGAGCAACGGGGAGCGCCCGATGGGGCCTGCGAGCTTCGCTCAGGCGGCCAGGCTTGGACGGGCGTATTCGCAGTCGTCGGCCGGTTGCCCGTGGTGGCGGCCCGGGCAGTCGATAGACCCCAGGACGCGATCGGCGACGGACAGGCGGGTGCGTGTCTCGGCTTCGAGATCGTCGATGCGGGATTTTGCGATCGCTTCGTAGTGTTCGTGTGAATCGGTCACCGATTCCACGTGAGGGAATCCGGCCTGGATCCACATGCGCACGTAGAGGCCGAAGGCGGCCGTGTTGAGCGGGGCCTTCTGGCTGGCCTGCATGACCGCGAGCGCGACCTCGGCCGCGGTCCCGGACACCGGAGACAAGCCTGCGGCGACGCGGTCGAGCAGTTCGCGGCAGTGCGCCCGGTACACGAATTCCTGGCGCATCCGCTCATGGGTCGGCATCAACAGCGCGAACGAGTGGTAGAGGGTGTTGCGGTGGCGCGGATGGCGTCGTTGCGCGCGGGCGATTTCGTCCTCGGCCCAGTCGATCTGCTCGAACACCGGCTCGAGATCGGACAGACACCGAGACACCACCGACGCGACATCAGCGACCTCGTCGAGCTGGCTTTCGGTCACAGGGACTCCTTTCGACAACAGGGGCAGCGCAGAAGACAGAGACGAGGGCAACGCGAGCTAACGGCTGACGTCGCCTCTGACCGCGTTGCTACGGACGCGGCGGCGCCGGATGGCCGGGGTTGGGCGTATCGTTGAGGTGCGAGGCGCGGGTTGATCTCACCCAGAATTTGGT
>NZ_BDAV01000036.1 GCF_001612635.1 Nocardia africana NBRC 100379
AGCTTCCAGGTGATAGGCGGCAGGGTAGGAAGATCGGACCTGGGCCCCAGGTGGACATACAGCAGTCGCCGAGAAGCAATCCTCGGTTGAACATCGAGGGTCGGAAGCAACAAGACAACACCAGCCACATACCCGCCCATAGCAATAGCGATTTCGAACCCGCTCATGTGCGGATGCACCATTCCCTACCCAGCAGAGCACAGCAACAGCACCCCTGGGAGCCAGAACAGCCTCAGAGCGCGAGACTCGGTTTCGTCATATCCGAACTCGTGACCGGCGGCGAGCGCACGGCGCAGCCGGGCACGGTCCCAATACAACTTCTCGGGACAATAATCGTCACCGAAACTGTCGATAACGCTGGTCGTGTAGTCGATCCTGCGCATGATCTTGCGCGCCCACCCAGTGCCGAAAAACGGACGTTCATCGGCATATTTGCGCCAGTTCGCCGCCGTTGCAGGCAACGCGATGACAAGACCCGCTACTGACAAGATCGGAACTGCTGATGCCATCGTCAACCCCTCCTCCGTGTGCAACGCGATGTTCCTAACATGCGACACCGACACTGCGCCGATCAGCGCCGTCACAACGACGCCGTGCAGCTCGACGCCTCGCTCATCCCGTCGCCATGACCAGATCGCGCCTAGCTTCGTCGGGGTTACCTGCGGGTGGTCTTGACCGCGGCGCCGACTTCGAGCGCACCTCAACAATTTCGAGTGGGTATCGGCGGTTAGAACACGATTGCGCGCCGTTCACTCACCCGGGCGGCGGGTCGGTCGGGCGGCCGATGTCGGTGTGCTGTGTCACTGTTGAGGTCGCGGATTCCGTTGGTGGAGTGCGGATCCGGCGAATCGACAGGAGGGGTAGTCATGTGGGAGATCGAACAACTGAACGCTGACCAGCTGCGCACGATGTTCGGCGTGGAGCGCGGCTCGCTAGGCACACCGGGATTCCCGGGGAGCGAGCGCGACGGCGAAGGGGTGGAGCGGTGGCCAGCGGATCAGGTGTGGCAGTGGGTGGCCTCCCGGCAGCCGGTGGCCGCCGCGATTACGCCGCTGCGGCATTGGGCCCGAGGCGAAGCGGTCTATCTGCAGGCCCGCGAGATTCCCGGCGGAGTTGCGCAGGACTGGTCGATCCACGGCGTGGTGCTGCGGGTGGTGTGGCCGACCGTCGAAGTGTCCGCCTCGGCTGCGGTGGCCGAAGCGGCGGCGAATCTGGCCCCGTGGGTACCGACGGTGATCAAGGTGCGCCACGATTTCGGGATATGGGGGCCGTCGCTGGCGGTGCACGACGACGCCGGCATCCGACTCGATGACGACGAGCCGGTCTGGCCCGAGCTCGCGCTGGTGTTGGGTGGGCGGGCGCCGTACTGGCCCCCCGGGATTGCGCGAGGCGTCCTCGATGCTGCAGTGGCGCCCGGGTATTCCGCCGGCCGAGGTGGCGGCCGCGGTCGAGATCGACCCGGCGCCGGTGCTGCGCCTGGCCGCTACTCTCCCCGCCACCGACACCGCGCACGCCGTGTTGCTCGAACTGGTTCAGCATGTGCAGTACCGGGCCAGTGAGTACGCCGAGCACACGATCCAGACGGTCACCGAGGATCCGAAGGTGGCGGCGTGGGTGGAGCTGGCCGCGACCAGCCTGCCGGTCCCTGCACCCGCCGAACTCGGCGAGGTGGTGCTGCGCGACGGATGGCTGACCGTCGCCGCCCGCACCGACACCCTCGCTCACCAGTCCGTGGTGCAGGCCCTCCGCTACGGGCACACCGCCGCGCTGCCCTACACCAGCGCCGAATACATCGACCCCACAACAGGACTCGGCGCCGAATGGGCGGCCCGGCTGGAACCCACCAGCCCGTATGCCGGATTCGAGGTCCTCTACGGGCATCTGGAGCCCGGCGACGAGGACACCATCACCGACTATCTGACCGACCCGGCCACCGACGCCCCCGCCCTGCGACTCGCCTCCGGAAAGCTGCTCGCCGCCGTGCCGCACCGGCTACCGGCGGTCAGCCCCCTGGCCGAGGTGACCCTCGGCACGCCGATCTGGGTCCGCCTCGACGACGGCACCGTGCACCTGGCGCCGCGGCGCGACGCCCCCGGAATCAACTGGGGCTACCAGGGCAGCGGCACCAACACCCTCGCGCTGCTCATCGCCCAGCTGCTCGACGACATCACCGCACCCGCCGCCACACAACTGCGCGGCGGCGGGGCCGGCCTGGAACGGCTGCTGCAGACCAACTGGGCCGACGGAACCACCCTCACCCGCGCCGAACTCGAAGCAGCCCGCAATAGTCTTCAGGCCCCACCTCCATTATTTGGGCGCAAATTGCGCTCGCACAATCGTCGTACAGCGAAAGGACTGCCTTTTCTCCCATGTAGACCAGATGCATGTCCTGGTGCTGGCGGCGGTCGAACCACACAGCTCCCGCATAGCGGGTCAGGCACTCTCCGAGGAAACACACGACCTGATCGGCGTGCTCGGCGTTGGTCGGGTTCGTCATCGCCGCGCGCGTCGGGAACCATTCGGTGAGAAGCCGTTGGATCCGGTCCACCTCCGGTCCGGAGTCTGCCCAGGGGTTATCTGGCAGTTCCGGCCATCCGGCCCGGTCGAGAAATTCTCGCACCTGCCGCGCGCGTCGTTGCGGCGCAACCCATTTCGCCCACGCAGACGAGGGCACGGAGTCGGGGTCGTCGGTGAGCGCATCACGGATGAAGCGCTGATACTCTGCTGCCGCGGCTGCCTGGCGCTGTTGCTGTTCGCGTTCGTAGGCCTCGTCGTCGGCTTCGTCGGTGTCATCGTCGGGCCGGAAGAGGAACCGGACGTAGTCGAAACCGAATTCAGCGGCGTGCTCGAGCCACAACCGCACGGTTGTCAGCTCGTGGCCCTCGAGGTCGTCGGCGTCGCGCAGCGCGGATCCCTCGGGGAGGTAGCACCACTCCTGGCCGGGGTGGTTGTGGATGGAGCACTCGCCGAACCAGCGCAGGAACTGATCAACCACGTCGGGATCGGCTGCCATGCGCACCGATTCGACATCAGGGAACAGATCGTCGAACACCTCGGCCACGCGATTCACGGCCTCGGCCGACCAGACCGGCTGCGGCAAACCGGGAATCGTGACAGACCCGAATTTGTGCAGTTGCGCCGACATCTGCTGGAACCACTGCCGCCACTCCGCCGGCCCGGGCGGCACCCGCCGCTCGATCGGTGTCAGCTCGATATCGCCGAAGTCCAAACCCATCTGCTCGTCGCTCACGCCGTGATCGCTCCACGTATCGAGGGATTCCAAGAAGTCGGCCCGCCGGGCAACGCTCGAACGACGGCGCCCGACCATGGTATCCAACCCCTATCCCGCACTGCGAGATCCACCGGACGATACCGGCCTGACAATGCCCATTCGGCGGGCCGACAGATCGACCGGTTACCAGCCATGCGCAGGGCGTGCAGTGTGTGCATCCAGCACACAGCGGTAACGGAAACGGGCATCAGTCGACCTGGTCAACCGTGCGAACCTCGGCGGCTTTGCTGGACGGCGTCGCTGAATCTCGCTACCTTCCACCGTCGTGGACAGTGCCTACGCCAAACTCGCTCGAGCCTGTCACCACCTGGACGAACTGACTCGCTCCGTGCACGACTACCGGGCTCGAGACCCGCACCAGTTCACGCGAGAATTCACCAACCACCTGCTTCGTCCCGACCACGTCGTGGCGAAACTGCGGGTCACGGTCTCCGAACCCATCCCCACCGAGTGGCCGCTGATCATCGGCGACCTTCTCACCAACCTGCGCGCCGCTCTCGACCACGCTCTCTACGGCCATGTCACCGCCGCCCACACCTTGAGCCCCACCGCAGAACGCAGCCTGCAATACCCGATCCTGACCAACCACGAGAAATGGCCCACTGTCAGCACAAAACTCGCTGCCTGGTGCGACCCACGCGTGCTGGGGGCCATCGAGGCCACCCAGCCGTTCAAATCGACCGCGCCCGACGAACACCCGCTGGCGGTCATGAATGGCCTGGTCAACTCCGACAAGCACCGCTCGATACGGGTGGTCACCTACAACCGCCACGAGGTCACCGTCACCAACTGCCCGCTCACGGTCGTCTCCATCGATGACAAACCGAAAGAGATGGCCGACGGCGCGGTCATCGCTACCATCACCCTCGAACGCCCGAAATCCTCCCCCGGCGGCAAGCCTCGTCAGCATCTGGTGCCATTCGACACCGAGGTCGGCTACGTCGAGGAGGTGTTTCTTCCCGTCCCGGGTCGCCAGGGAATGTCAGGCGGGTCGAGCCGAGGGTGGTCAGTGCGGCTTGTAGGCTCGTGGTGGCCCCGTCGGTGACTCTAAGCGCTATTTCCGGCATGAATCTCGGCGCGGTGGGCGTGTCAGGGAAGTCAGTCGGCGTGAATTCGCGTAGTGGCTGGTTCGTCAGGTGAGGGTGGTGGGGCGCGGGTAGAGCGCTCATGGTGAGGGATTCGAATGTCGAGTTGTACGCGGCGTTCCGCCTTGATCTTCGCGCGGGACTTCCAAGGCTCGCGATCCAACCTATTGGACGTTGCGTATGGATCTGGACGTGCCAGACGAGCAACGCCACACCAAGGGGCGGGTCTTACACCGATTGCTCGACGAGCACGCCATGGCCAGGGTCTCCTACGACCGTGGTGCGCCGTTACGGGCGTGATCGCAAACCACTGATCCGCAATAGAGGCCGGCCGCGAGTCGGCGCAGGTGTTTCATTCCGCAGTGGTTCCAGCGTAGTCACCTGGTGCCGGTGCCCGAGATGTCCTCGGTGGCCGAGTTGCAGGCCCCGGGTCGACGCCCTCGATGTCGCCGACGACGACCGCCGGACCGGTGCCCGCGCGGACACCGTCGGTAAGCATCTCCCGGTGTAATCGGCTGCGCTCAAACCACTTCCGGACAACGAGTAGAGAGCCGGGAATGACCCATGCACGAGTCGACCGCTACGGTGCAAATGATCGGGCCCGGAGTTGGGGTGTTGCCGGGCAGCCTCGGAGGCGATCGTCTACGATGGGAGGATTCGCGGCGGGTCCTGCGTGACCATCTCAACTGCACCATCGAAATCTGTGCTCGGAAGCGAGTCGCGTACCACACACTCGTCGCAGGCGGGGGCGCCCCTCTGCACCCCGCGAGCAGACGAATACGTTCCTGACCGCCCAGCATCGGACAACGTGTCGAGGTACCCATCTCAGGGCACAGGACGAGTCGCGGATCCGAAGACGGGATCATTCAGGACAAGATCGTGACTGTCAGGTCGCCATCGGTGTACTGAGCGCGCAGGCGCTTCTTGTCGAACTTGCCGACGCTGGTCTTGGGCACCTCCGCAATGAAGGTCCAGCGTTCCGGGAGTTGCCATTTGGCGAACTTGTCGGCGATGAAATTGCGCAGTTCCTCGGGCTTGACCTCGGAGCCTTCCTTCAGCACGACGGCTACCAGCGGGCGCTCGTCCCATTTCTCGTCCGGCACGCCGATGACCGCCGCCTCAGCCACGGCCAGGTGACCCATCACCGCGTTCTCCAGATCCACTGACGAAATCCATTCGCCGCCGGACTTGATCACGTCTTTGGACCGGTCCACCAGGGTCAAGTAGCCATTCGGAGTGACCTTGCCGACATCACCGGTGCGCAGCCAGCCGTCGTCGAACTTGTCCCGGTCGACCACCGCGCCATCTTGCGAGTAGTACGACCCAGTGATCCACGGGCCGCGAACCTCCAACTCGCCCATCGACTGTCCGTCATTGGGGACCACGGAACCGTCGTCGGCGACCAATCTGGCCTGCACACTGGCCGGGAAACGACCCTGGGTGTAACGGTAGGCCCACTCCTCCTCACCGGTCAACCCGCCGGGCGGGTATGCGACGCTGCCCAACGGCGAGGTTTCAGTCATGCCCCACGCCTGCAGAATTCGCACACCGTGCTTCTCTTGAAAAGCCCGCATCATCGACGGCGGCACAGCTGCCCCACCCACCGCGACCGAGCGTAGGTGCGAGATATCCTGCGGCTGCGTTTCGAGTTCGGCGAGCACACCGCCCCAGATGGTCGGCACCGCCGCGGCAAAGGTCGGCTTCTCCGATGCCATCATTGCCAGCAGCGGCTCCGGCTGCAAGAAGCGATCTGGCATGAGCAGGCTCGCGCCGGACATCAAGGCCCCGTACGGTAGTCCCCACGCATTCGCATGGAACTGCGGGACGATCACAAGAACTGTGTCGGAGCCGAGCAGGCCCATACCGTTCGACGAGCCGACCTGCATGGCGTGCAGCCAACTCGAGCGGTGCGAGTAGACGACGCCCTTCGGATCACCAGTGGTGCCAGACGTGTAACACATTGCGGCGGCGGATCGTTCGTCAATCACCGGGAAGTCGTAGCTATCCGACTGTCCGGCGAGTAGTTCGACGTAGGAGTGCACTTGTACGCCTTGGGGCGCTTGCACGGTCGAGGCGTCACCATTGGTGACGATCACGTGCTGGACCGTCTTCAGGCTCGGCAGGTATGGGGTGAACAGTGGCAGCAGCGAGCCGTCGACGATCACCACCTTGTCCTCGGCGTGATTCGCTACGAAGACCAACTGTTCGGGGAAGAGCCGGATATTGAGGGCGTGCAGCACCGCCCCCATCGCGGGCACCGCGATGTAGGCGACCATATGCTCGTTGTTGTTCCACATGAATGTGCCGACGCGGTCGCCCTCTTCGATCCCCAGCCGACGCAACGCGTTCGCGAGCCTGGCAGAGTCGGTGCCCAGTTCGCGGTAAGTGACGGTGCGGACACCGGCACCCGTCCACGTGGACACCGTGCTGTCGCCCTGGAAGGTCGAGGCGTACCGCAGCAGTGTTGCCAGCGATAGCGGTTCATCCTGCATAGTACTCAACATGAGAAACCCTCCCTGCAATAGTTCATTGCGCTCAGCATCTGAAGTTCTCACTTTCGAGGTAGTCTTCCCGGGATATCCCGGTCCCGTTATGCGACGTCGCTGCCCGAGTGCGCCATCGGCAGCGTCAATCCCAGTAGGTGGGCCGCAATCTCACCGCGGCGTTCATAGGGCAGGTAATGCCCGGATTGCTGGAAGACAACCAGGTGGCTCCCAGGTACGCGCTGGTGGATCGCGCGAGCGTGATGGGCGGGAGTCAGAAGATCTCGCGATCCCGCCAGTACGACAACACGACAGGCGAATCGCTCCAGTGACGAGTAGCAATCATGGGAGAGAATCGAACGGGTTAGCTCTGCGACGCTGCGAGAATCACTTCTCGCCAGCTGGCCCACCGCTCGGTTCAGGTCATGGCGGTAGGGACGGGCCCCGAACAAGACGCCGCGCGTCAGCTGTCTCACGATGAGCAGCGGCCGGGAAGGGATAACGAGAAACGGTGCCGCGGTCAAAGCCAGCGACACCAACCGCGACCAGATTCTGCGGCGCATCAGTCGCCCGAGGATATCTCCGGCACCGGTCGCCACGAATGCGGCGCCAATGACCCGCGCTCCGAGGATTGCGCAGTGGCGTTCGGCCAACGCCATCAATGTCATTCCGCCCATGGAATGCCCGCCGAGCACGATCGGCCCTGTCGGCGCGAACGCAGAGACGACTGCCGCGAGATCGTCGGCGAGCAGTTCGAGGCTGGCTGGAGCAGATTGCGATTCCCCGTGTCCCCGATGGTCGTACGCGAGCACACGAACAGTGGGATCCGCGGTGACGACGAGTTGTGCGACGTCCTCCCAACTCCCGTGTGACAGTGCCAATCCGTGTGCCAGGATGATCGTCACCCTAGGGGTCGTCGAGCCCCATTCGACAATCTGTAGCGTCGGCCCGTCGTCCCGGTTGAGCATGTACCTTCGAGGGGACGTAGCGGTTATCGATATCGAGGTCATTCCTTCAGCTCCTTACCGCCGACCGTATCGCCCGGCCTATTTGGTGTGAAGGGCCGTGTCGATGCCGCCGACATCCGTGACCTTCCAATCCGCGTTCTTGTCTAGCGTCACGGTGTAGGTGACGGTTGTCTGCGCACCCTCCGGTGTCTGCGCACTGGTCGATGTCACACTCAGAAACACATTCACAACATAAACACCTGCATTCTCCGTCTTAACCGCCGCAGCGATGGGAGTTGCCTTAGAAGTCCATTTCAGCGGCAGCACTATCTCCTTGAGCTGCGGGGCGGTGACGTCGAACTTGTTCGCTAGAGCAGGAGAGGTATTTGATTTCAGACTGCGTACCCAACCATCGAAATTCTGATAGTCGATATTCGATGCGCCGACGGCGTATTCGGAGGCCACTTTCTCTGCTTGCTTCTCCGCCGCTGCGATGGCGTCCCTTTCCTGCAACTGGTTCCTGGCGGTGAGCCACAGCACAACGGTAACGGACATGGCTACGACAAGTAGTGCAACCAGCGCCCCGACAACAACGGAGCGCAAGCCTACCGATATAGTTCTTTTCCGACCGTCCCGGGTCCGCCCGGCTGCTTTTGCCGTCTGACGCGCATCCAGCCTTTCGGATTTGCTTTCGACGTGGCCGTCGATTTTGTCCACAGTTTCCACGGGCATGGCTTCCTCATCTTTCATCTGGTCTCCAATTTTCAGATCTACTTGATGCCGACACGCACATGCAACGCGTCGTCCCCGGTGACACTGAGAGCGCGTGCTATGAGATCGCTGATGTCTATTTGTGGCATGGACGTCGTCGCGCTATCCGCCAGCGGCTGAACAACTGGTGCCAGATTCCGCAGGTCGGGTCCGATGCGATCGAGATAATCCGTGACGTGGCCTAGGAAGGGTACGATGCCGTTGCCTTGCATGTAGTCGTCCGGCATATGGCCGATTCGGGCCAGCCGGGCGATGGAATCGGCGATAAGAGCGCCCCACCCTCCTGCCTCCTCCCACAGGGGACCGGCGGCGGCCATCCCCGGCCCGGCCCAAGCCATATCAGCACCCATCGTCTGTAAATTGGCGAGGATGCCGCGGATCGCGGGCGACCGGCTCAGAATCGTCTCCGACAATAGCGTCGTCGACCTTGCCAGCCTCGGCATCACCGTTTCCGTTCCCGACAGCGCCTGATCCAAGGTCTTGACGATATTGCTGATTGCTTGAGGATTCAGTTGTTCGAGCAGTCCAGTGACGGTCTGCGCCACGTCGGGTATGGAGCGGGGCAACACCACTTGAGCCGAATCGATCCGCTGACCATCCGCCAGGTAGGGGCCGCCATCGCTGTTCGGCACGAACTCGATATATGGTTCCCCGAGCCCCGACAAGTCCTCCACACTCGCGGATCCTGTAGCGGGAATTCTATACTTCGAGTCGATAGCCAGTTTCAACTCGACACCGCGTTCGGCTTTATCGATCGACGTGATCTCCCCCACCTTCACACCACGCAGCAGTACAGGTGAACCCGATAGCAGACTTCCGGACCGGGGAAGAATCATCGTCACATGAGTCCGGTTTCCGAACAAATCTACTCGAAGTACGCCGAATGTCAGATACCCGATTCCCAGAACCATTACTGATACAATCGCCGCGAGGGATATTGCCGAGCTTGGTTTCATCGCACCGCTCCGATCATCCGCAACGCCGAGAGAATCCCGTCGATCCGATCATCTTCGGATACCGCCGAGCCCTCGGCGGTTTCGATTCCTGTAATGTTGATCTTCGGTCCGCGCTCCGCAAACGGAATAACCTTGTCACGCAGTATCGCCACGATCTTGTTCAAATTCGATGGGGCCGACAGATCCAGAGGGCGAGACGTGAACAACAGCGGTACAAAGGCACGCGCGGCCGCGTCGCCCGATTGTGCAAGTGGACCGATCCATCGGAGGGATTCTGTCAGCAACTTGAATCCGTCGTACAGCGTGATCAACCCGATCATCGATGTCATTGACGCAGCGGCCTGGTCCACTCCGGAATCGGTCAGCAGATACTCCAACTCAGGTGTTCTGCTCAGGACGACATCGGTATTCGCCCGCAGTCCACCGAGCAATGCGTCGACGGCATCCTGATGTTCTGCCAAGTCTTCGATATCCTTACCGAGTACCTCCGAGATCGAGGCGGTATTCCGGGTATCCGTCGGCAGAACCGAGTTCACGCGGTTGATGATCTCCTGAGCCTGCTGTATGCCTCCCCCTTGGACGAAGGTTGCCAGGACATTCATGGTGTCCTCCACCTGCAGCAATGGCTTCGTCTGGGATCGCCCGATGGTGGCGCCGGGCGCGATCACTCCGTCGCCAGCGACCGCCGGCGTGATCAACGCGACGGAGACGTCACCCAGAACGGTCGGTTGGTGGAGCTCAACTGTGGTGCCGACAGGCAACCGAACCGATGCCATGATATCCACATCGACCGCGACATATCCGTCGTGTTCCTTGTCGGCGTCGATCAGCGTGACATCGCGCACAATTCCGGCTCGCAGGCCGTCGACCGTCACTGTCGCTCGTGACGGCAGGTTCAGCGTGTTGGCGAACTCGATTCGGATCCGATACCGCTCCCCTGATATCCCAGTCCCCGGTACGGGAACCGTGGCCGGATCGAATCCGCACCCGGAAACAATGCCCACAAGCGCCACAGCGGCCGCAGCGACGAATCGAGCTAGGCGTACGCGGGGAGTTCTTGCCACCGTATGTATTCGCAGGGTCATCACCGCGCTCCTGCCATTCCGAGTACCAGAGGAAGCAGCGACACATGCGCCAAACCGTCCGTGGCGGTGCCGCAACGGCCCGGTGTGACAAGGTCGATCGCGGCGCATACTCGATCAGCATCCGCTTGCGGCAACGCCACCCGAGGCGCCGCGTACGTCAGCACAGGTCGACCGCTGTTCGCGTCCGTCACGTTCCGGAAGGCTTGCACTAGCGGCGGTGTCATGTCGATAATCTCCTTCATTGTGCCGACATTCGCGCTGGCGAGACGAGCCAGGGGGACGGTCGCGTCGAGCACTTGAAGGATTTGGTCGCCGAACATGGTGGTGATTTCGTTCAGCCACGGCACGATGATTCGCAACGAGTCGATGATCGAGACAGTGCGCTCGAAGATGCCGTGGTCGATCACCTCCAGGCCTGGTGCCAGACGGGTGATCATGGCCTTGATATCTCCCCATCCGCCGGCGACGCTATCCGTCAGTGTGTGCAGCGAATCGATGAGTGCTCCGATGTGCCCGATCGCGGCATTGGGATTGTCGAGTGCCCGACCGAGTTTGAGAATTGTTTCGTTCATTCTCGGACCGGTGCCGGACAACGAGGCATCAACTGCGGCAATCTCATCGGAAAGCTGCCCTCGCTGTGCCGGATCATTTCCATTGCCGATTTCGTCCGCAAGTTTCCCCAGCGCATCAAGAGTCTGTGTCATGCTCTTCGGCGTCAAAGTGCGGGAGATGCACTGCCGGGAATCCCATTCGACGTCAGATTCGCTGTCGTCGAGTATCGCGAGGGAGCGATCCGCAACGATGGTGTCCGACACGGTGGTGGCCGACACCTCACCGCGCGGTGAATGGCTCGCATCTACGTCGAAATCGACCTGTACTGCGTCGCCACGTGGTTCGATGCGCGTCACCGTACCAACTCTGACGCCACGCTCGGTGACATCGTTTCCGGTATACAACCCAATCGCGTCCGGCATGGTCGCGCAGTAGCCACGCATCTTCTTGGGCGGATCCATGATCGCGAAGTACCCGACCACCAGAATTGTGCACACAATGCCGACGCTTAGGACGGACATAAGCCCCCGGGAGGCCAGTAGCCTGTTCATCCTCAGCAACCCTTTCCGGGAACGGGAATGCATACCGACTGCGCCAGGACTACCGATGCGGATTGGTCGACAACGACGCCTTCTTCCGAAGAAGCGATCGGCTGCAGCCGCGACAGCAGGTCCCGAGTGCTCGTGACTATCTGACCCATCCCTTCACCCAAGCGGATTAGTTCGGGTTTGACGTCGGCCAGACTTCGGGCGACGGATTCCAACCTTGACCGGTACACCGGCTCCAGCGCCGCGATACGGGACAGAAGCTGGTCCATGAGCCGGACGGCTTCGAAGATCTCGGCCTGCTTGTCGAGTCCCACTGTCTCCATCAGGTTGACACTCGCGATCAGCTCCCCGAGTATCGCCTTCGAATTGTTGATTGCACCGATATACTCGTCGGCCATGGCGAGCGTGTCCGACACATCGCGATTCTGGCGGTCGAGAACGTCGACGAGCGACGCGAACGCATCGACCGCTCGGCGGATTCCGGAGGGTCCGGAAGCGATCGCACGGTTCATACTCGTCAGGTTCTTCCGCAATGCATCTCCGTCAATATCTGCGATCGGGTGCACAGCGTCTTGAAAAACCCGGCCAAGGCTGTAAGGGAGCCGAACTCTATCGGAGGGAATGGTGGAGCGGAGGGATGACTTCCCTGTTGGCGTCACAGCGAGATAGTGCCCGCCGATGAGAGTCAACATTCGGATTTCAAGACTCGTCTGGTCGCCGATGAAGATGCCATGGTCAATGGTGAAGCTCATTCGGACGTTCCGCCGACCCAATTCAACGGACTTCACGGAACCGACCGGAACACCCGCGATACGGACATTATCGCCGACCTTTATCGACCCAAGCTCCGGCATCTCCGCCCAGTATGTCGACTTTCCGAAAGGTATCACGTAAACCAGCGCGCTAGCTAGCAATACCACACCCATCAGCAAGGCACCGGCCACGCCCCAGCGAAATTCTCGAACCGCACGCGCTGAGGCGACCTCCGCCGGTCGGCCGGCGAACCTCCTGACAACGCTGAGGAGTTTGGTCTTCACCGCTTGCATATCGATATCCTTTGTCCGGCGATCATCACCTGGAACGGTTCTGGACTCTCAGCATTGCCATTCGAACAGTTGCGATTGACGACCGGGCCGTTGGGCGGGATCCAACCATTCAAGGTCTGAAGCAGAGCCGGCAGCTTTCGAAGCACTTCGATTGCCTGTTCGGGGTTCGGAAACACCGCTCGCAGCAGTGTATCAGCGTCCGGATTGCTACCAGTCGTCAGCCCAATCGCGCCGAGAAGGTTGTCCAGCGGTGCGATGACATCAGGTGCCATAAGAGCGAACTCGACGATTCCATCCACCTTGCTGCGCAGCGTGGAGACAACCACCGACAACTCCGAAACAAGCCGCACCAGATGCGAGGAGCGACCACCAAGGTGATCGGATATCCTTTTGAGATTGGCCACCAGCGCAGTAATCACCGCCTGTCTGTCCAGCGCATAGCTGGACAGAGTCTGGATGGAGTCGAGAACTGAACCGATTCCCGAACCGTCTCCCTCTATTACAGCGATCATATTCTCAGCGAATTTGTTGACCGCCGCCGGAGACAGCTCGGTCAGCACCGGCTCCAGCCCATTGAACAGCGCCGTGATATCGAACGATGGAATGGTCCTGGAAGCGTCGATCCTGCTCCCCTCCGCTATCTCCTTGGACACGGGCGATGACTGTTGAATGTCAACGTATCGCTGGCCCACCAAACTCTCGTAGCGAATCGCGACTACGGTGTTCTCGTACAAATGTCGACCACGTTGGACTACGAACGTTACGACAGCGTGCCCATCGTCGAGCGAGATCGATCGCACTTTACCTACGCGGACACCGTTCATTCGTACGTTATCTCCGGCCTTCAGACCGTTCGCATCGATGAATACCGCCGAAAACTCCTTCGTACCCCCGGGCACCGGCCGTTGTACCGTCTGCACGATGACCGTCAGCAGCACTACGATAACAACCACGGAAACTGTGAGCCTCGCCGCGACTGCGAACAGCGAGCCCTGCTTGTTCATCGACCACCTCCGGATGGCGTCGAAGTGAGGGTTCCCGGTAGCGACGCCGTCAGAACCGGAACCAAGTTGAGAACGATCTTGACGTTCAGAGCCGGGCCGTCCGGAGTCGACATGAACGACCGATCCAACCGCGACAGGATTTCGGAGAGTTGCGTGCTGGAGACTCCAGGCGTCGGTACCATACGGCTGGCTGCCGAGAGAATCGGGGTGAGCATCACCGCGTATTCCGAGAGGTATCCCTGCGCTGTAAATAGCGTTCCCGCAAGGGCGGGAAAGAACCGTTGTCCTACAACACTCACCGTCACGTCGAATAACTCGCGCTGGTTGTTCAAGATCTCGATTGTGGTCAGCCGATGTACCAGGCCGACAGTACCGTCGACCATTGATGCGCTGCCGACAAGCATCGAGCCGTACTGATCCAGCAGCTCCGAAATTGGCATCGTCTGTGTCTCAGCAATGTTCCGGCCGGACACCACGATTGCCTCCATGAGCGGCGTGAACTGCCGCGCCGTCGTGGCGACCCGCATCAGTACCTTGGTCAATTCCGGCGTGAGGACGTTCCCCGATGTCTCGGCGACGGTGCGAATCAGTACGCCCATCGTCGCATCTCGCTGCCTATCCGATCGCGGGCCCGTCAGGTCGACAATAGTGCCATCTCGCAAAGGTGCTCCCCCAGCCCCGGGTCTCAGTGCGACTTCGCTGATGCCGAAGAGATTCGACGGCGAGTAATCGACAAGAAGACTGTCGGTGAGTCCAGCCGAGTTTGCTCGATCGAGCATCACGGTTACCTGTTTCGCCCCGCCACTGGAACCGATGGCAGTAACGCGACCAATTTCCACACCGTCGAACTGAACCGGCGTTCCCACGCTGATGCCGTCTCCGATCTTCTCGGTACGCAATACCACTTGCATTCGGTTGTCGCTGCGGGCCGAGTTCCCGATCAAAATCATCCAAGTCGCCCCTACGGCCAGAACAATCAGCATGGCGAGGACACCAACAGTGATCGATGACCGTTTTGTTGTCGATACACCCGGCATTTCATATCGAGACATCGGCGTTCACCCTGTGAATTCGATGGAGGAGTTGACACCCCATAAAAGGATGGTCAGCGCCATATCAAGACCGATGATTGCCACGAAGCTTGCCCTGACAGCGCGGCCGGACGCGATTCCGACACCTTCCGGCCCACCGACGGCGAAGAATCCCTGATAACTATGAATCAAAATGACAGCCGTCCCGAACACAAGAACCTTGATCACAGCAGCGGTCACGTCCCAGCCACTGATGAACTGATAGAAGTAATGGTCGTAGACGCCCGCGGCCTGGCCGTGCAGCTGTACGATCACCGTGCGACATGCCGCGTAGCTGAGGATCAAGGCGATGAGGAAGGTCGGAACGATCGCGACTGCTCCGGCAATGATCCTGGTGGTGACGACGAAAGGTATCGATCGCAGGCCGAGTGATTCGAGGGCGTCGATTTCCTCCGAGATTCGCATGGAACCGATTTGCGCAGTTATACGACACCCAGCTTGCGCGGCAAATCCGACACCTGCTGCGATCGGGGCTAGTTCCCGGGTGTTGGCGAAGGCCGAGACAATGCCGGTCAGTGGTCCCATGCTGATGAGGTCGAGGGTGGCGAAGGACTCGACGCCGACCGAGCCTCCGATGACTAATCCCAGCACTATCAGCATTGGAACGGTTCCACCACCAACGATAATCGAGCCTTGCCCCCACGTCATATCCGTGATCGCGCGCATCGTCTCCGCTCGATATCGTTTCAGCGTGAACGGGATCGCCGATAACGCCTGCCAGACGAAACCGAGGACGAATCCTATCGCCTCCACAGGCACGACACGCTTCCCAAATGTCGTCGCAGTTCGCCGAGCCTTCACCAGCCGGGGTGGGGTGCGCTTGATTTCCAACATTTATGCCAGCCTTGTTGGAAGGAACATTGCGACCAACTGAGTGATCAACAGATTGACGACGGCGATAGAGACGACGGACAGGACAACGGCCGCATTCACACCGTCTGCCACTCCACGCGGACCGCCTTTGGCCTCGAGTCCTCGCTGGCACGCAACTATGACGACGATAAATCCGAACAGCACGGACTTGACAATCGATACGCCGATATCCGCGACCACGGTGAAGGATCCGAAGGTTCCCCAGTAGCTGCCGGGCGTCACTCCCTGAGGGCCGATCGCCACCGCATACCCCGCTACCACGCCCACGAAGATGATCAAGACGTTGAGCATTGGCGCGACGAGAACCATCGCCACCATCCGAGGAATGACCAGACGGTGCATGGGGCTGATACCCATCGTTCGCATGGCGTCGATCTCTTCACGAATGTTGCGTGCGCCCAAGTCGGCCGCGACCGCGGCCGCGCCGGCCGCGCCCAGCAACAATCCCGTGGCCATGGGGGCACCCTGTTTGATTACCCCCAAACCGCCGGCGGCGCCGAGCAGAGAATCCGCACCGATTTGATGGATCAGATTTCCGACCTGGACCGAAACAATAACCCCGAAGGGCACGGCCATTAGGATCGCTGGAAGCGCGGTTACCGTAATCAAGTACCAGGCTTGATATAACGCCTCACGCCACTGGAACTTCAATCGAGCAATGTCGCTCGCTGTTCCGACCACGGATGCAGACGCCATCCGCATCGTGCGACCAAAAGTTCGCATCCCCGAAACCACCGTTTCGGACAGGTTCTTCCGAACTATTTGAGCCGACGCCGACAACCCACTACGCGCTGGCACCACCGCAGATTCCTATCCCATTTCTCGCATCGCCACGATGCAGCGAGAGCACCCGTCATGAACGCTTCGACGATTCCGCCGATATCGCACGCGATGCGATCCGCTTTGTTTCGGCGGAAAGCCGCGCCCTGTCGAGTTGCAATCAGGCAGGACCACGACACCTCCATGTGCGCTACGTCGAGTACTAGATACTTGGAGTATGAGTATGTGGCCAGGGTCACGTACTGTCAATAGTCCATCTCGATCAACTGCATACGCGACAGCAACTTTGCAGAGACCGGCACTGTGCAGATCTCCAGCGAGCGCCGATCCACGGGCATTGCGAATCGACTGCAAGTACCCACCTCCATCCGGCGCGAACAGATCAGACTGAGTCACAGCATGCATATAAAGTGGTCAGAACAGCTTTTGGAACGATCGACCTCGCCACGAGCCCAGGACTCGCGCATCGTCGGCACACAGATAGCCAATCCGGGTCCGCCACCTAACCACACGACGCCAAACAGGATTCAGCACACGCAGCGACATGTGCGCAATCACTTCCGCTACCCTCCTGCGCCCGGACAGGGAGTGTCTGAAAGACGGTGGATCTGACCTTGGTCTGACTGGCCGAGCCTGATGGTTCGGCAGGAAGGATCATTCGATGTCGGAGACACTCGAATCCGTGGTGGATGCGGTGGATCAGAAGAAGCTGGCTGAGCAGCTGCTGGCCCAGGCCAAGGAGCAGGGCGTGGAGTTGCTCGGGCCGGGCGGGCTGTTGAATCAGCTGACGAAGAACGTGCTCGAGACTGCTTTGGAAGCGGAGATGACCGAACACGTCGGGTATGAGAAACACGATCCCGCTGGTCGCGGGACATCCAACTCCCGCAACGGGACTCGCTCGAAAACGGTGCTGACCGAGATCGGCCCGGTCGAGATCGAGGTGCCGCGGGATACGAACTCATCGTTCGATCCGCAGATCGTGCGTAAGCGGCAACGCCGGTTGACCGGGATCGATGAGATCGTATTGTCCTTGACGGCAAAGGGGTTGACCACTGGCGAGGTCGCTGCCCACTTCGCCGACATCTACGGGGCGTCGGTGTCGAAGGACACGGTCTCCAAGATCACCGACAAAGTAGTCGGCGAGATGGCCGACTGGTGCAACCGGCCGCTGGAACGCGTGTATCCGGTGGTGTTCATCGACGCGATCCACGTCAAGATCCGGGACGGGCAGGTCGCGAACCGGCCGATCTATGTCGTCATCGGCGTCACCTGCAACGGGGAACGCGACATCCTCGGTCTGTGGGCCGGCGACGGTGGCGAGGGCGCCAAATTCTGGCTGCAGGTGCTGACCGAGATCAAGAACCGCGGAGTCGCCGATGTGTGCATCGCTGTCTGTGACGGGCTGAAGGGACTGCCGGAAGCGATCAACACCGTGTGGGAACGC
>NZ_BDAV01000037.1 GCF_001612635.1 Nocardia africana NBRC 100379
GACAGCCTCGCCTTCGGTACCGGCCGCCCGACAACACAGATCAACCACGACCGCCACTCGTGATGTCCGGCACGCTCCACCGCGGCGACCCGACGTGCCCGATCTGTCGAGGTGACACGTGCCCACGACGCTGCAGGGCTCACGGCCCACCTCTGACACGCTCTCGCCCACACCTACGGAAAGGTCGCAATGCCTCCTCCTCCCACCTCACAGTCACCACGCACGCCCGCCGACAAAATCCAGCCCACCGACGACGAACTCCGACTGGTCCGGGCACTCGGCGCCCAACACGCCCCCGAAGACACCGTCTTGCGGCTACTTCGGGCAGGTCGACTCGGATTTCGCATCGGCGAACAAATCCGCCTGATCAAGCGCCCCGGCGCCGGATCCATCGCCAGCGATCGACAATCCTCGCCGGAGCGCTGGATCACCCAAGCCACCATCGACGTCATCCGCCACATCGGACGGGCGTGCTACCCCAGCCAGACCATCGATCTCCTCGAACCGGTCTGGTGGGACCCCAAGGTGGCCCGCTGGGTCGACCACTGGGACCACAACGCACCACCGCCATCAGCAAAGATGAGCATCACCGTCGCGCACCCCACCGGACACATACAACGCAGCGTCGGCAGCGCGAACTACCACGAGCACGCCCGGCATGACGACAACGGCCGCCCCGTCGGCGAATGGGACCGACGCCCCGCCCGCCTGCTGGCCGACCACGCCGAATTCATCGCCTGGTCCCGCACAATTCCCAACGTCTTCGCCGGCTTCGAACTTCTGGATGATGCCTCCATGCCGACCATCACCGGCTACGCCGACAACGAAACCGAAGCGCCGCGCACCGACTCCACGCTCTCCGCGCTGCGCAACCGTGACACCGTGGCCGACACCGCCCTGGCCGCAGTGAGAGACCAGGCATCGACCCTGCAACAGCACCTCGACACCCAATTCCCGGATTCCCGCGACGCCATGGCATGGGTGTCAGGAGAAGCCGGGCGGGACGTAGCAGCCATCGGCGACCTCGAACCCACCGAGATCGCCCGAATACTCGCTGCGGCACAGACTAATTCCGCACAGCTGGCCGCGGCATGAGCTGCTCGAGCCGGGCACGCGCCGAGCTCGCGAGATCTCGGCGCAACCCCTGACTACCTGCGGCAGCGGCCGCCCTCAGCGTGGCCGGGTCACAACCTCGAACGCGGATCCCGTCGCTGGTCTGCTCTGGCCCCGGCCATCGCGTAAACCATTGGCAGCTTGCGGGAGAGGAGCCGTCGGCGCCGGCGTTGACGAATCGACGCCGGGCGCATCGCCGGGAGACCGCGCCAGATCGTGCCGTTTTCCGTTCTCCTCGGCGGTGCGCTGTGAGGGACTGGGTAGGCGTGCCTTCGCGGTCTTCGGTGCAGGCGAGGAGGCCGAGTCCGTGGCGGGGCGCACCATTTTCAGCAGATGCCGGACCTCTGTGACCGAGATCTGCAACTGCTCGGCCACCTCGTCGACGCTGCTTACCTCGGCCCGAATCGCTGCGGCGGCCAGTGCTTGTTTGCGCTGTTCGCCAGCGATGGTCTCCTTTTCCTGACCATGGGCTTGGGCGATCTGTTCGTTCAACGCCGCCACCTTGTCGGCAGTAGCGAGTTTCGCTTCTTCGATTGCCCCGAACGCGGTGGTGAAGGCCTCGTAGGCGGCCTCGATCCGCTTTTGCCGTTCCCTCTGCGCTGCGCGTTGTTCGTTGCGGCGCTCTTGGCGCGCCTTGAGCTGTTGTGCAACAGCTGGCGAGCGTCGCCGGCTCCCCGCACGGCGAACCGTCGCGTGGTCATCACCCATGGTGGTCTCCTGACTGAGCAGATCGTCAAGTTCTGTCAGTCCCCTAGTCACAGAGTAACCGGGCGCCGGCCCGTCTCTGGCACCGCGCACCTCAACAAACTCATCCACTGAGCGGGCCGGGCTGCGCTCGCGATCCGCGGCCCGGCCCGCTCGCATACCCCTGTCATGGCGATCGAATTCCGTCAGGAGATGTACATGGCCGCGCCCGTGATAACTGCACTGCCCGAACAGGATCGGGTGCCTCTTCCACCGGATCTGGCGGAGCAACATCGACTCGCCCTGACCGTTCCGTGCCCGTACTGCTTGGCTCTCCCTGGCCACCGCTGCCACCGCCTCGACGGCTCATCCGCGCGGTATGTCGAGCTGCGCCTGCTGCATGAAGTCCGCAACGTGCTCGCGCAGCGCGCGACGGCAACCGTCAGCACTGCGGACATCGCGAACACCCGTCCTCGCACGGACGCCGCACACCGCCGCCGTCGCCAGTCCCGGCCTGCCGCCGCGGGTACACGTCCGTTGCTGTATCTCGACATCGACGGCCCGCTCAACCCCTGGGCCGCCGCAGCACACGAGCTCGAAAACTCCCGACGCTTCCTACTTGCCGGACGCACAGGACCACCGGGAAACCGCCACTCAGGCCGCACGACTCAGTTGTGGCTCAACTCCTCCCACGGTCGCCAGTTGTTCGCGCTGACCGAAATCTACGACATCGTGTGGGCCTCACAGTGGTTCGACAGAGCCAACGCATGCATCCGCCCGCTCCTCGGGCTGCCCCGATTCCCCGTTCTCCACTGGGATCCCGCTGGCGACGACATCTTGGCCAAGGCCCGCGCGCTGGTCGACCACGCCGGGCGCCGCCCCTTCGTATGGGTCGATTCCCGTATCGATCCCGCGCACGCCCACTACCTCAACAACGCGCACACCGCGCCCGCCTACCTGTACCGAATCGACCCCCGACGCGGCCTCCGAACCAGCGACTTCGTGACCCTGCACGCCGCCGCGGTCAACCTCACCAGCGAGCAGCGCCCCGCTCACTGGCCCACCGAACCACTGCTGGCACCCGTACTACCCGCTGCTCAGGCACCGTCCGGTATCGCAGCGGAACTCCCGGTCCACACCCCCGCTGCGGCACCAGTCGGTGCCGGCCACGCACTGGCCTGACACGAGCGCGCCGACCTGATCGGCTGGCGTCCCGTCATGTTGGAGTCCGAATGAAAAAAACCATCCTGCTGCAATGGGATGAATACACCCGCCATAGTGCCGTTCTGAAGGTCCCCCACGATTTCGACCTCTCCGCGGACAACGACCACCTCTACCGGACCGCAGTGCCGGAAATCAGCGACGACTCCACCACCTACGACGCTGGCGAGTATCTGTCCTTCACTGCACGCGAGATCGGCTACCGGGCGAATGCCGAACCCATGTTCTTCGAACCAAACTCCCCCACCGCCCTCACACCCCCCTCGGCCGGCTCGGCCGAACCTCCAATCGTCATGCTCCCCAACAGCGCCCTCGGCGCCGCCATGGCGCGCACGAGCGCTGACGTGTCCTTGGTCCTGCCTGACGGCCCTTCCTGTGTCGGCATCGAAGTCGCGATCGACAGCGCAGCGGGCATCACAGACTTCATGACCGCGCTCGCGGAGGTCAGCGGCTTCTCCTTCGAGGACTTGACCAGAGACGGATACCTGGACAACGACGACCCCGAATCCGATCCGGACCGCGCAGACGGGCCGCCGACCCAGTTCTACTACTTCCCACAGATACTGCTCGTAGACGACAGCGACGCACCGAACCATTGACTCGCACAGCGACTCTCGTCTCGCCGTCAGCTCACAGCCAGCACAGCAACTTGTACCCGGTCGCCGCCAACATGAGGGTGTAGCCCGGTCATCTCGCGGCAAGCGACCGTGGTCGCTTTCACATCGTCACAGCGAGCCACCCGCCGCGCCCGGCCGGTGTCCGTCTTCGCCGGATTCGTCTCTCGCACTGAATCTTTTGCTGCTATCGGAAAGGCGAGCATGATCGCTCATCCACCTGCATTCGTCGGTCTCCATACTCCTCGCCGCCCGCAGTCATACTGTGTGCCGATCGCCGACAGCACGGTGCCGATATGACCAGCTCCGCCGCTACGCGGACGCTGCCGTGTCGCGGGATCTGGCTGGGATCTGACTACCTCGACGACGTCTTCGACCCCGACTCCTTGATCGCAGATGCCCGCACTCACCTGACGACGGCAGGCATCAGTTTCGACACGCTGGTCGGCACAGGGTTGTCCGGCGCGCTGATCATTCCGATCCTCGCGTTCGAGTTCGGCGTCGACTACGCGCTCGTGCGAACAGTGGGTGATTCCAGCCATGCCCGGACCCGGGTCGAGGGATTCCTCGGCAACAGTTGGCTGTTCGTCGACGACCATATCCACACCGGCCGCACCTTCCGCTACGTACACCGCACCATCACCGACGAAGCCCACAGCGCCGGACATGTCACCAGCCTCGCCGGCAGCTACTGCTACCAGCGCGCCCTCCGCGGCCGGGAACCGGTGATGGCCGCGACCACCCTCTACCGCCATCACCTGCTGGCATCGAAGCACCTGCCACGCGACCGCGCGGCTTACGCGATCACCACCGACATTCGCCGCGCTCGCCGCGACCGTTGACCCGTCTCGCGCGGCGCGTGGCGGGCAGCGCAAACCGCTGCGGTCGTTCCTGTCCCGCTGAACTGGAGCCGTGTCATGTGTTACTACCGATCGGTCGTTGTCGCCGACCCTGAAACCGCGACGTTCCGGCTCGCGGTCGTCTACGACCACCAGCGCGCCATCGTGGAGCAGGCAATCGATGACGACCAGGCCGACACTATCGACGCAACCCTCACCGCACTGGGATTCCGCATCGTCGGCGACAGCGGTCTCGGCTTGGCAGTCGGCGAACGGATCGTCACCCGCGACTCGCCACACAACTGGTTCGACCCAGGCACCGGCGAATGGTCGACCACTCCACCCAGATAGCGCGGCGGACCAGCGCTGCTCCCGCCGACCGTGGAACTACCAGAGAAAGAAGTCGATGAGCTCCGACACACCACCCACAAACGATCCGAACGCATCCGACGCCGCGGCAACAGCCGTCGATATCTTGGCTCGTCGCGCCAGTTCGGCCGAGGAGTTCTTTCCCGACGACCTGGCCGGCCGCGAAGCTTTCACTCAGCGCTGCAAGCGTGCAAGCACGCTTGCCGCCCTCGCCGATCGCGTCCTGCACGCGCACTGGCAGAGAATCGACCGCAGCCGCGCAACAGCGCTCTCGATCGGCGACGCAGTGAGCGAGGAGCCGCGCAGCGTGCAGGAAGAGCTCGTCGCCGAATGGGCCTGGGCCCACGCCGAATTCAGCAATCCCGACTTCGCTGAGGAAATGGACTTCCAGCTCATGGCTCGGGTCGGCATCGACAGCACATCCGTCCTCCGCAGCGCGCCGCGCGACAGCGCGGCGAACACGGCCGCAAAGGGCTCGGTCGCTGAAAGTGATTGACGGTGTGGATTTCAGATCGATGGCAGCACACCAACGTCCGCACCGCCTATCGTGACGCTGACCGACTCACCTACGGGGCGATCGTCGAAATCGATGGCGTCGCAGTGCTTGTCAAACAGTTGTACTGGCGCGCTGAAGCCAACCACCTGGTCGTGTTCGCGCCGTGGCCGACGGGCGGCTCCCTGACACCGAGCGTCCACAAACTTGCCGAGCTCGTGCGCGCAGGCTTGCTGCAGGAGCGCGCGCTACGCCACGGAAACGCCACTGTGAACCGTCATGTCTGGGTCGGCGATCCCATCGCCGCCCTGAAACTGCTGATCCCCGAACCCGCGACCAGCCTATGGCATCTGCCCGACGGCAACAACAACTTTCGGCTTCCCGGCAGCGAAGATCACCAAGCTCCGCCGGTGAACGATCCCCGTAGTCCCGGCCGTCAGGCGGCAGGGGCGGAAAGAGAGGACACTTGACCACAGCTCCCGAACCACCCGGCGCGCACACCGACCAGGGCCGCCGCGAGCACCAACAGGACGCATACTGCTACAGCCAATTCGACGTCCCAACCCGCACCTTGATCGCGGTTGCCGACGGCCTTGGATCGGACGTGATCGCCGACGCTGCCGTGAACCTGGCCATCCGGATCGCGGACGAAGTAGACCCCGACAGCCCAGGCTTCATCATCGACCTCACCCGTGCCGTTCTGCCCGAGATGGCCCGCTACGCCGCCGACGACAGCCGAGCAGCCAGCCACCTGCGCACCTTCGGCGACAGCACAATGTCACGCCCCGCCGACACTGCGCTGATCGTCGCGACCGTCACCGACTTCGGTGAGGTGCATGTGGCTTGGCTCGGAGACTGCCGCGCCTACCTACTCACCGTGGGCGGACAGCTGATCCAGCTCACCGACGATCACAACAGGGCGGCCTCCGGTCGCCCTGACATCATCTCCCGAACGCGGGGACGGCCCACGGGCCACACGCCCCAGTCGTCCTGGCACTCCATCACCGACCTGGACCGCGCGAAGCGATTGCTGGTGTGCACCGACGGCGTGCACGGCGCACTCGCCCCCGGCGGGGACGGTCGCGCGTTCGGCCAGACCGTGATCCCGGGTGGCCCGGACGAACGCCGACACGAGGCAATCCGGCAGATCCTGCAAACCGTCCCGGATCCGGGGCAGGCCGCGATCCAGCTGGTAAACGACGCCGTGCACGCCAGCGGAGCCGACGCCGACAACGCGACGGCCGTCGTCCTCGACATCCCCGAAGAAACTCTGTAGCAGAGCTTCACCTGTGCGGCCGTGGGCGAACGAGATCCGTCAGGTTCTCGCCCAGCGCGCCGGGCTCGACACTCGCGCAGCCCGCGCTCGTCCCCCTTCCGCTGTTCTCAGGACCGGATCCGCCCTTCACGAGCCTTCCCGCTCTTCGACCGCACCTGGTCGACGCCCGTGCCGACATCCGTCTGCACGCGGACACGCTCTCCGCTCACTCTCTCATCGAAATGGAGTCACCATCATGGACATTCTCCTCGTCGCCGCCGTGACCCTTGCCGATCCCTCGACCGGCTCGGCGAACCTGGAACGACCCGCACCTCTGATCCTGCGAGCCCCCGACACGTTCAAGGCGATCCCCCAGATCTGGTACCTGCCCGACAACCGCCCCGACACAGTGGCATCCGCCACTGCCTACGGATAAACCGACCGCGGGCACTGCAGGAACTCACCCCAGCTGCAGTGCCCACCCGCGGTTCGGACGCAGATCGGGGTCCCCGGGCAGACGACGTCGATATCGCCGCTGACGGGGTCGACGGCGTGAACTGTTACGCCGAAACCTGTTGCGGCGGAATCGGATGCATCGACGCGGATGTCGCCGAGGAAGGCATCTGCAGACCGTCGAGAACATTGACGGCAGAGGGAAGCTCCGCTGCCGGCTGATCGATCAGCGCGTTCTGGTCCACACCGCCCGTTGTTCACCCCTCGACCATCCCCGGTTCCCGGATTCGTGTCGTTCCCGTCAGCAGCGGCCTTCCGTACGCCGCGCTCGCGCGGTACGCGACGAGTCGCTACGCCAGTGAGGCCCTGTGCACCAATGGATTTCAGGAGTGGCATGCCTGTCAACGTGATCGACCGGTTCGAAGACCAGCACCGGTACCTGTCCAACTTCAGTGACTTTCCAGCCGCCTATCGCGACCGCTGGTATCCGACCGCCGAACACGCCTTCGCGGCGGCGAAAACTACCGATCCGCAATGGATTGCACGTATCGCCGACGCACCCTCGCCCGGCGCAGCCAAACAGCTGGGGCGCCGCGTCCCGCTGCGCCCTGATTGGGAAACCATCAAGACCCAGGTCATGCGTGAGGTGGTCGCGAGCAAGTTCGCTCGCACGCCGGCGTTGGCCGACCGGTTGCGCGCCACTGGTGACACGTTGTTGGTGGAGGGCAACACGTGGGGCGACAAATTCTGGGGCCGTGTCCCCAACTCGGGGACTCGGACCCTGGTGGGGCGCAACATGCTCGGTCGCACCCTCATGGCAGTGCGGTCCGAATTGCATGGCCATCCTGCGACGCGGTGGCCCCGCGCGGCGCTCACCGGGCACCGCGAAAAGCTCATCGCCCCCGAGGTACGAGACTGGCTGAACAGCGAACTGCGGAGACTGGCCGTGAAGCTGCGTGATGACCATCAGACTCACACGGGGAACAGTGGGCTGGCCACCGGTTCGGATACCTGGTGGGCAGGCGCGGTCCTCGATGCCAGGTTGGCGCTGTGGGCCTACCAGCCGTTCCCGCAACAGGCCGACCCATGGACCCAGACCCCGCGCCACGAACATGCCCGCCTGCGGGATCGAGCCGAACGGCTGGTCGTCGTCGGCGATCGATACTCCAACGGCAACTTCGACCTTCGCAACGAATTGCTGATCGGCGACGCCAACGTCGTTGTGGCAGTGCGTGACCCGGCCATCACGCGAGGCGGGACAGTGTCCGCACTTCGCAACTACTGCATCGGCATGCCCGTCATCACGATTAACGTCCGTACCCGCCGCACGACCATCAGCACAGCCTTCCGTCCGCACCCCTGACCCCGATCCGGATCGCCTCAGGGGCAGCCGAGGAGGCGATCCGGCACCGGCTAGCGGAGCACGTCGATGCGGCCCGTCTATCAGTTCAGAACACACTCCGGGCGGCTCCCGATACCGACGCGATCACGCTGCGTCACAGACGCGCCGATTACCTGTATCTCTCCCGCCCCGATGTCATGTCTATCCAGGACAGGAACCCACTTGCTGCACAATCGAACTCCTTTCAGCTGTCGTATCATCCGCCTGAGCCCGTTGAGTCCATTGCTGTATGCGGTTCCGGCTGCCGTCGTCTGGGCGCATCATCAGGCGGCGGTGGTGATCATCGCCGCCATGCTGCCTGGGCTCGTGATCGCGGTGATGTGCCATCTGGTCTGCTACGACCACCGGCGACGCCGCTGCGACGAAGGCTGTCAACAACCGCCGTTGCGTCCCGAAGGCCCAACTTCACGCGATCGCGTCATCGGCAAGCGTCTGCACCGCGCCGATGCGACGCTGTCCGCAGCGTTTAAGAGTCTGGTTGCGACTTACGCGGTCACCGCAATCGTCTTGATTCCCCTCGGCGAGATCGCCCTCCCGACCATCATCGCGCTAACAGTCCCCGCCGCGGCCGTCGCGCATCTCTGGATCGGGATCCGCCACAACCGCTCGTGGTGTCCCTACTGCCGCTCCGCCCCTGGGGGTCTGCCCCACAGGTCACGGCGTAACCAGCCCCGGCCGCCCGACGGGGACGCGGCCGGCGGGAAGCCCGCACCCGACCACCAGTCATCGCGGTCTCCAGTGTGCCGCTTCGCCCGCTGCCCACCCGTCTCCCAATTGATCTACAGAGTTGCGGACCAACCCGCCAGGATCCTCAGATCCGAAGTGAGCCCTGCTCAACCCTCATCATGACCCAGATCATGGACTTCCGCCCGGCCGAGGACTTACTCAGCCTGGCGGCCAGGTTACTCGAAAGGTATTGATATGGCTGGCGATACGGTCATCACCGTAATCGGAAATCTGACTGCCGACCCGGAGCTTCGGTTCACTCCGGCCGGGGCCGCCGTCGCCAATTTCACCGTCGCCTCCACCCCGCGAGTGTTCGACCGCACCGCTAACGAGTGGAAGGACGCCGAAGCGTTGTTCTTGCGCTGCAACATCTGGCGTGAAGCTGCCGAGAACGTCGCGGAATCGCTGGTACGCGGATCGCGGGTGATCGTCTCTGGAAGGCTCAAGCAGCGCTCCTACGAGACCCGCGATGGTGAGAAGCGCACCGTGGTGGAACTTGAGGTCGACGAGGTCGGTCCGTCGCTGCGATACGCCACCGCCAAAGTAACCAAAGTCAGCCGCAACTCCAATGCTGTCGGTAATGGTAACGCACTTGTCGGCGCAACAACAGGACCGGCAGCCGCCTCCGACGATCCATGGGGCAGTGGCGGATCCTCCGGTTTCGGCGACGATCCCGTCTTCTGAGCAAGCCCCGCCGAACTCGTGCGGGCTTTCTCGTCGATGTCCCGGTCAGAGTACACTGCCAGACGTCACGGTTCTTCTGTCAGGTCGAAGACGGTGGCGTTGTCGACAGTCCTGGCCGGGAACCGCCTAAACCGCGGTGGGACTTCGGTCCTCTATCGACACGATGTGCCCGGCCGCGCGCCGGGCACACTCATTTTCTCTGCGCGACAACCACTCGCGTTTCCGCATACCTCCCGTGCTCCAGGGAGGGTGAGCGCGCCACCAGCGTCCCCGCCGCCCGGCCGCCACACTCCAGCTCAGCGCGAGTCCATGGACCACAGCGTCCGCCACAGTCGCTGAACTCACCCGCTCCGCCTCCGCCGTCGGCACACCGGCTGTTAATTGCCCGCTGCTTCTTCGCTTCGGGCATGGGCGGGCGGTGGCTTTTTCGTCTGTCCTGCACAAACTTTCGTCGAAGGGAATGTTGATGTTGATGTTCAAGAAGGTCGGGCCGGACACGTACGAGGCGGGATTCCCAGTGGATTGGGCTCTGGGATTTCGGCCGTGGACGCCGCAGACCAGATCGTTCGCGGTGATCCATAGCGCCGGGACGGAGTTTCAGCTGTATGTCCACGACAAGGGACCCGAGCATCGGCCGGTGGCGTTCGAGGCATTGGCCGACGCCGAACGCGCGGCCAGCCTTGTCGCCGAGATGCCGACACGAGAATTCGCGCTCCTGCGAACACTCGCGGGCAACCACATCGCGAAAAATTTCGACATGCCGCATCCGGCCGCCCAGAAGCTCGCTCAGAATATGCGGTCGGCCATGGTGGCTCGATACGCTTTGCGGCACAGCCTGCTCGAAGCGGTGCGTGCACGGCCCGCTCTTCGCGTCGCCTCTCGGGGCCCGCGCGTGGCGTTGTGCCGGTGACCTAACCGCGGCCGAGCCGCGATGAAGACTCCCGCCGGTGCCCCTCGCTGGCGGTGAGGCCCGCGGCACCGGGGAAACCCCTCCCCCTTCCCCGGTGCTGTCGGTGCACAGACCACACACCTGGTTGTGGTCACAACTGCGGTCCGCGTGTGGCCGGGTTGTGAGGTGGTTGCGTGGGTCGGGCTGTCCGGCTGGCCGGGTGACCAGCCCGATCGAGGGCTACCGGGTGGGAGGCCGCCACGCGTCCGGGCCCGCGCCCGGGCGGACACGAATTTCCGGGCGCGGCGACCACATACCAAGGTTCCGTTCGCGGGTCAGCGCGGAAATTCGACGACGAATTTCCGGGCGCGGCGTCCCAACGCACGCGCGGTTCGCGGTGTCAGCGCGGGAAATTCGCCGCCGCCCTTTTCGGCGCGTTCCCTCCCGCGTGTCGTCCTCCCACCCGGTTTGACGCCCGCGGGCTGGTCACCCGGCCAGCCGGCCATCCCGTCGGAAGCGGCCACTTCCGTCGGGATGGCGTTTCGCTGATCCCGTATAACAGGAGAACTCCCGTGAATGACCTGACTTCACGTAACCTGCTCGCCGACGCACCACAGGCGAATCTCTTCCTCGAAGCCCTCGCGGGGATCGACAAGATGCTGCCGGGCGATATCGACCGTGCGGTGGAAAAGCTCACCCACGCACTGGCATTCGCCTATCCCGATGACCGGCATGTGTGTGACGTGCTGGTGCGCAACGTCACCAACCTGCCGTTCGACAAGGCGCTCGGCGCGCTCGCGCGCTATGCGAAAGCCCATCCCGAACACGAACAGCAGATTGTCTGCTGCACCCCCGAGACCGATCCGCGCCTGCACTACAACGAAATTCTCCCGGATCTGGGCTTCACGACCGGGCTCGAAACGCACGAGATGCCGCGCCCATCGCTGCGGTCCGCCTACCGGCGGCCGCGCGACACCGCGGTACCGAAACGAACCACCTCGCAGCGGATGGACACCCCTGAGGGCATGACCGTGAGCGGGAGCGCCCGCGCGAGCACCATCGTCCTGCGGCTTCTGCACCGCCGGGGCGTCATGAAGGCCCGCGACCTCGTCCGCCTGATGAACCACACGGTGCTGGGCTCCCATATCGCTGTTCCCTACTCCCACACCGCCGTCGCGCTGCGCCGCCTCGTGGTTGACCAGCGCCTCGTGTACCGGCCCGAGGGTTCCGCCCAGCTCGCGCTCACCGACCGCGGCCGCGCCGTCATCAGTGCTCGGACCGCTGCCGAGCCGCAGATCGTCACCGAGTACTTCCAGCTTTCGTTGTTCCGCGATTGGCAAGCCGAGCTGGACCGCGCGCGCCGCCTCGGCAACACACAGTGGGAATTCAGGCTGACCACCGAGCGGCCCATTCGTCACGATCAGGCCGCCATCCGAGCGGCACGGGAGATGATCCGCCCGTTGCTGGCTGCGGCCGAGGCTGCGGCGGCCGCGCGTGACGAACGCCGCCGCACCGACCCGATGTGGCGAGCGCACGTGAGCAGCCTTGCCCCGGTCGAACAGCAGGCTGAGTTCTGGGATCGCGTGTATCTGGGCTATGTCACTGAACAGATCGACCGCGATGCGGTCTCTGCCGCCCAGCGGCCTTGGCGGGCTCGCGAGGTCCGGTTGGCCGACGCCGCGCAGGCGGCCAGGCAGGCGTTCCAGAGTCAGAACATCCGTTACACCCGTGCGGGCGAAAAGGACCACAGCGCGCCGATCAGCCGGGAGTTGGTGGGCGAAATCGCATCTCAGGTCGCCGAATCGGAATTCGACGCGCGGCCCCGTCCGGTCGAAGACGATTCCACGACACGAGCGTCGATGCGGACCGGGATCTGGATCAGCACCGACTTCCGTGACGCGCCCGAGCACCGCGGCGACGGTATCGAGGTCGACTACAGCAAAGCCGCGAAAACACCCGTGCGTGGATGGCGTTGCGTGTTTTGCTTCATCGAACGCGCCAGCTGCGACGCCATGCGGCCTGACGGGCGCAGCGATGACGGGTTGTGCGAGAGTTGCCGCGAGGACGGCCGTCCCGGAATCCCGGCCCTGCCCGAGGGATTCACCTACGCCGACGTGGTCGCCGCGCACTGCCGATTCCTGACGACCGAGTACCCCGCCGTCGCGGAGGCGCTGCTGCGCGATCGGCTGCAGCGGGCGGAGAAGAACTCTCCGACTGCTCGAGCTATCGAGGCGTTTACCGCCGGAGGCCCGGCGCTGCCCGATCGTTTCTCCCACGCCGAGATGGTCGCAGCGCACTGCCACTTCCTGCTCACCGAGTATCCGAGCCAGGCGCACGGTGCGCTGCGCAGTCACCGTCGCCACGCCGGGAAGGACTCCGTCACCGGCCGCGCCATCACCGCGTTCCTGGCCGAGCGCCCCGACGGACCCGGCGATACGGGGATCGCGGCCACGCTGGAAGGGTTTAGTCACGCTGACGTGGTCACCGCGCACTGTCACTTCCTGGCGATCGAATTCCCGAGCCAGGCACGGGCGATGTTGCGCAGCCAGTGGCTCCGCGCGGGGAAGGACTCCCCGACCGCCCGCGCGATCGCCGCGTTCATGGCCGAGCACCCCGACCTGCCCGACCACCGCGCACGCCGGGATGCACAGGCCACGGCCGGACTGGCGACGCCGCGGCGGCGCGCTCAGGGCGCGCCGGTGATCGGCAAGGGCGTTCGTCGTGACCGCTGCAAAGGCTGCCACCAGAACGCCAGCGTCGACGACAGCGACTACTGCATCAGCTGCCGCGTGAGCCTCGGCCACATCCAGACAGCACCGAAGCGCCGCCGGCGCGTCGCCTGACCCGTCCCCCGCTGTTTCCGCGCCGGGCCGCTCGCACCGAGCGGCCCGGCGCTCGTCATTCCACCACCAGGAGAGACCGCATGCTCTTCCGAATCGGCCGCGCGCACGTATCCCGTGGACAGCGCGGGCAGGTGCTCGTTCAGATCTTCCTCAACACAACCGCGCCAGGGGCCGGATTCCAGCCCCGCCACGTCCTGTCGCTGGCCTACACGTATCACGAACTAGCCGTCGGTGTCACACCACTGAACGGCGCTGCCGATGCGTTCGACAAGCCTGTGCTCGATCGAGTGTTTCTGTTGTTCAACGGCATCCACACCGACCGCCACAGCCGCGACTACTTCGCCGCAGGAAACCGGTCACTGTCCCCTGGGGACGTCGTCGCGATCGACGGCCGCTGCTACGCCTGCACCGACACGGCCTGGCAGGCACTGCACGCCCCGCTTCACACCAGGGTGCTGACCGCCGAGGGCCGCCCACCCTCCCGCCTGCGTTCCTGACACAGCCGCCAGCTCCCAGACCTTCCGGGTCTGGGAGCTGGCGAGTGTGCCGGACATGCGCACACATCCAAAGCCGCGACCCTGCCGCCGTAAGGGAGATTCACATGACTCACGCCACCGAAACCAACCGCGAAACCGTCGCCGATCTCCACGATGAAATCAGCATCCTCGTCGCTCGCGTGTACGCCTGGGCGGAGGCCAACGACGAGTGGGGCGAGGCCGAGGACGCGCTCCGGGCCCTCGGCCTCGAGAGTTATTGGCCCCGTGCGCCTCGCAGTTACACCGTCGACCTGTCCGAACTACGTGCCGCGATTCCCGATACCGCAGAGATCGTTCTCGACGACGAGTTCTCCGCGTGGACTGTGGGCAGCGAGGTCAACGGCGTAGTCGCACCGGTCACCAACTCCTTTCTCGACAAGATCCGCGATGGATTCATCAATCCAGAAGCCGTGGAGGCACATTCCGACAGAGTCGACGTGCCCGCTGTGTTCGCTCGCTGGGGCGACCTCAACACTGCCTACCCCACAGCGGGTCGGGCAGAGGTCGAGGACTACCGGCGTCGGACCATGAAGACCGTCCTCCGATACGGCGAGTCGCGCGACCTGTGCCGCAAGCTCGAACGGTGTATCCGGGCAATCGGGCTCGGTGACTATCTACCGCCCGACGAGGCGACGGCAGTCGTCGACATTCCGCGCAGTCTCACCCAGGTCGAGTTCCGGATGTCACTGAACCGGGCCGGTGAGATCAGCCGCGATTCCTTCCTCGAGCTGCTGGCCCGATCTTTGGCCCTGCGCATCGCCGACAACATCACGATGCCGCCGGAAGTCACCGACTGAGCCACCTCCGCGCGGCCTGTTCGCGGCCGCGGCCTCGCGTCTTACTGACACAGCCGCCAGCTCCCAGAATCTCGCGCGTCTGGGGGCTGGCGAGTGTGCCCGATACGCGCGCGCATTACCGCACCACAGCGGGTCAACCACAACAAAGGAGAATTTATGACCGACACCGGCGTTGCCGAGACCACCACCCCTGCTGTCCCCGATCTCGATACCGAAAAGCAGATCCTCGTCGCGCGCATCCATAAATGGGCACATCGACGCGGCTACGAGGACCGTGCCGAAATCGTCCTCAACGATATCGGACTGGGCAGCATGTTGCCCGGCGGACCTCAGCCCTACACCTTGGACCTGTCCGCACTCCGCGACGCGATCCCGACCGAGCTCGACTTGCAGCTGCGTGACCACCAGAGGGGCCCCGGTTCCCTCGCAGTCCGCGTCGAGAGCTTCATTTCGGACCAGCTCACCTCGTTCAACAACAAGCTCTACCGCAGCGAACTCACCGCGAAAGAGGTTGCAGAGCAGTCGGCGAGCGTCGACGTCACCGCGGTGCTCGATGAATGGGGAGCCACTACCAGCCCGTACCCGCCGGCGGGTACCGAGGAGATCGAGCAGTTCCGCCACCGCACCATCAAAGCCGTCCTCAAGGTCGGCAACGACCGTGGCTATTGCGGTGTCCTGGAAGACGCAATCCAGGAGATCGGGCTCATGGACTACCTCCCGGCCCGAGAAAAGGACATGGACATCGAGATCCCCGCCGACCTGGGCCGGATCTCGGTCACGCTGGAGTTGGACCGCCTCGGGCAGATGACCCGGAGCGAGTTCATTCGTACTGTGGCGCTGGAAATCTCGAATCGTATCGCCGACAAGGCCGATCTGCTGCCGCCGGACCTGATCAGCGATCCGGTCGAAAATTCCGGCCTGTAGAAGCCGCACACCTGCTTGCGCGGGGAAGCACCTTCTTCCCCGCGCAGCGGGCGCAGCCCTCTTTCTCACGTCCGAAAACGTTCCGTATTTCTCTGCGTTCCAAGCGCGTCCTCCAGTACATCGATCCTCTGCCGCCTCCTCCTTCTCCTTTACTTTTCCGCGTTTTTCCGTTCACACCTCTTGCATCCAAGGTAAC
>NZ_BDAV01000038.1 GCF_001612635.1 Nocardia africana NBRC 100379
GCGCTTCGATGACGGAGGTGTAGGACGTCCACGGACGGAGCGATTCTTACGTCGTCGACGCGAATTATTCGGTGTCACAGTGGTTTTCCCTCCTCCGCTGTGGGGGTTCGGGGTTGTGGTGGTGGTGGTGTGCTGTAGCGGCGGATGTCGAGGTGGTCGGATCCGGCGACTCGGGCGAGGGGGGCGGTGGTGACGGTTTGGCCGGTTTGGGGGGCGTGTATGGCCAGGTCGGTGCCGTCGGCGTCGCGGCCCGCGTACACGGCGACATGGTGGGAATCGCTCTCGCCAGGGGTGGTGAAGAAGATCAGATCCCCGGGTTGGCGTTGATCGAACGGCACGACCTGCCCGGCCGGTGAGTCTTGTTGGGCCTGGGTGTAGTGCGGCAACCGGATTCGGCCGCCCGAGGCCTGGTAGATCGCATACAACGTCAACCCGGAGCAGTCGAACCCGCCGCCCGTCGGGCCGTTCACGTCTCCTCCACCCCACACGTACGGGGTGCCGATCCATCGCTGGGCTGCGGCCACGACCGCCTGTCCGAACCCACTGGCCGGCACCGGTGCTCCCGGTGGCGCCGTCCCGGGCCCGCATCCGCTGGTTGACTGCCCCGGCTCGGCGGCGGGCAGAGACGCGGGGTCGATGTCGGCGAACATCGCGTAGAGACGCCTGGCCAGATCCAGTTGTCCCGCATACGCGTTCGGTGCGGACACCTCGACCGCCTGAGCGAGTTCTGCTGAGGTCATCGAGGCGGCGCCGGTGATGGTGGCGGCTTGGTCGTAGAACCAGTTGATCTGATAGAGCGCGTTCATCAGGGTGGCGATCCCGGCGCTTCCCCAGACGCTGACCCGCATCTGGTGCGGGCCCACCGAATCGTGGTCGGCGCCGACGCCGTCGTTGGGGAAGCTCAGCGATTCCGGGACGTTGGAGTTCGCGAGGTTGCGCAGCGTCGACTCGGTGATCATCGCCGCCAGTTCGGCGATGATCACCGACTCCGGCGCCCGGCGTTGTTTGCCGATCGCGACGCCGTTGCGTGCCAGCGCCAACTGTCGCTCGTTCAATCCCGCCAGCGACTGACCGGTCGGGCCCGCCACTCCCCCAGCGAGCACGTCGGTCGCACACGAGGCCGCGGGCTGTATTCCGACCAGCAAGGCCAGGAACAAGATCAACGCGATGGGCAACGACACGATGCCTGCGAGGAGGGTTCTGGAGGACATCACTCATCGCCGTCCTCCCCGACCTCGGCCTCGAACGGAGGCCGCGGCTGCGGGTTCCGGCCATAGTTGGCGCTCCAGGTGGTCATTTCGTGTGTGGACCATCGGTTTTTCCGCTGGTTTGTCGTCGTTGTTTTCCCATCGGTTTGTCGCTTTCTCGTGGTTGGAGTGATCTCACGGCGGCCTGGTAGCCGTCCGGGGTCAAGCGGTAGTAGATGCGCTGTCGCGCCCGGGAGTCGTTGTGCAGGCGTGCTGTTCGCTCTGTTTCGGTTTCGGGGCGTCGAGTCGCCCAGTTCGCGGCGGCCATCTGTTTGAGCAGTCGGTTGACGGTCGATGTCGCGGCTGCCGCGGTGTGCGCGATCTCGATGCAGCAGAACTCGTTGTCGGGTCCGTGGTCGGTGATGATGCGCAGCAGTCTGTTTCGGCCGCGGTCGAGCGACAGAGGCAGCACGGCGAGGCCATCGAAGGGCCGGAGATGGGCGAGGTCTTCGGAAGCGGGCGTGGGTGGATCGTCGCTGCCGATGGCCGCGTTCATGTGCGCTTGAACCGGTTCGGTGGCCAGGTCGTCGAGCAGGGCTTGTCCGAGGACTGTTGGCTGCTGCGCGGTTGGACGGTTGTAGCGGATGAAGAGGGTGCCGCCGACGTGCTGTTCGAGAAGTTCGAGCTGGATCGCGAGAACGGAGGGGACGATTCCGAGATGCTGAGCGGCGGGCTTGAGCATCGGGAACTGCATTGCTATTTGGAAGTGCCGCAGTCGTTTCCAGCCGTTGTATGTTCCTTCGACCGCCGCCCGGACGCCTGCCGGGAGGTCGTCGTGAGTGAGGTTGGTTTCGGTCCAGCTGGCGACACCTGAAGGGCGGGCGGGGATGCCTAGTTTGCCTAGCGCGTTTGCGACGGCGCCCTGAGCCATTCCAAGTTCCGTGGCGATGTCGGTCATGTTGCGTCGGCGGTCGAGGTATTGCTCACGCAGCCAGCCCGGGTCGATCCGGGCCGGCGCTTGTCCTTTCCGGATGGTGATGCCGTGTTGGCGGGCGTAGCGCGACAGCTCGGTGATACTGAAACCGGTTGTCGCACTGAGTTCTTTGATGCGACGCCCCTTCTGGAGGTGTTCGCGCTCGAAGAACTCTCGGGTCAGCAGCTTCTCGGCTTGTCGTTTGCGCAGCCATGCCGCAGGCGGTGCGCTTCTCGACCATGGTCGCTGCGGCCGGTCGAGCCGTTCCAGCGCGAACCGGATGTGTTCGATGTGGACGCCGAGGATGTCGGCGACGTCGACCAGGCGGTGGTTGTCGATGATGACGAGCTGCTCGATTTTGTCCATGTCGAGCTGTGCGATGTCGACGCCTGGAAGGTCGAGGTCTCGGGCGAGAGTGGTTGGTGGAGACCAGGTCAGGGGTTCGTCGATGCCGAGTTGCTCGAGCACGGTGGTGGCGTAGTCGCGCAGTGCTTGGCGTAGGGGCATGCTCATGGAGACTGTGAATCGCAGGTGGTGGCTGCGGTCGTCGCTGTTGGTGAATGCCAGCGGGTGGCGCGGGTCGGCGAGGTCTGCGCCGGTCAGCAGCTGATGGAGGTAGCGGTTGGCACTGCGCAGGCGTGTGCGGTCGTCGCCGCCGGGATGGGCGTCAACCGAGCAAGCCAGTTCGCGCCAGGTCGTGCGCTCGATGGTTTCGGCGGGGATCTGGTCGCGGCGATGCTGGTAGTCGATCGCAGTGCCGTGCTGGTCGAGATAGTTGGCGATTCGTGCCAGAGCGGCTATCACAGTGTCGAATCCGCGTAACGGGACCGCGATGGTGGCGCGGTTGACCCGGGGGTTGAACTGTGCGATGTCGTGTTGGGAGCGCTCGGGATGACCGGGAATCAGTAGCGCTGCGCTCATCACCGCGCGGTGCAGGTCTGCCCAGTGTCCTTCTGCCGGGAGCAGGGGACCGGCCCAGTCCGGCCAGATCAGTTGCGGGATCATGCGGGCCCGTGTGGGTGGCTGGTCGCCGGGCAATGCTGCGCTCGGCAGAGTCGTTTTCAGCCGTAGTCGTTCGGTGGGGGCCAAGTCGGCGTCGACGGCGCGCAGGTATCGGTTCTTGAACCGGGGTGTCGCCGAGGACCACACCGGGTTCTGCATTCCGGGTGGTGGGATGCGGTTGGCGCTCCCGCTGACGGACACGAGGTGGCCGATCGCGGCGAGGGCCGCGTCGTCGTCGGATCCGAGGATCGTTTTCGCGCGGACCAACGCGGCCGCGGTCAACGCGGCGTCGCCGCCGGACGAGTCGTGGCTTCGGCGGCGGTCGACGCGTCCGGGCTGTATTCGGTCGGCCGCCTCGATGAGTGTGTTTTCGTCGTTGCTGCGTAGCCATCCGCAAACAGGGTGTAGGTCGGTGAGGCTCTGTCGTGCGTGGTCGCCGCTGGGTCCGTGTGCGTGGTCGAGCAGGGTTTCGGACCAGGTCTGGGCCTCGATCGCGTCGGTGGTTGCGTTCACCTGTCCGGCGGCGGCCAGGTCGGTGTCACAGCGGGTTCGGTTCTCGGTGTCGAGGAGCTGGGTGCATCCGGTGGCCGACTGTTCCCGGGAGGCGCTGATCGGCCCCCCGCGAGGCATGCGGTCGCAGCCAGGGCAGGTGTCCTGCAACAGCGCGTGGTGACGAAGGCATGCGACAGACCATTTGGCTCGCCAGACCAGCTGCCAACGTCCGCCGGTCTCGCCCAAACACGCAGGGCAATACCGTGATCCGTCGGGACGGTGACGCATCGCGCTCGCGAGCGCGGCGCCGATCGCGCTGTCGAGACGGTGGCCTGGTAGGCCGGTCGCGGCTTCGATGTGACGCAACCGGGCCGGCGAGGTGTGGTCGAGCAGCTGACCGTTGGTGAGGTGGGGATAGTCGATGCCCAATGCCCGCAACAATTCCCGAGCGGGGATTTGGTTGCGGCGAGCGAGCGCCGCGATCCAGGAGTCCAGGCCTTCTCCGTCGAGGATCGGTGTTCGCAGCGGCAGGGACAGCAATGTGGTCATTTCTCGCCTGCCTTCCGCGAGCTGCCGGATCCCCCGGGCTTGCGGCGCTGCTTGCGGTGCCGATCGGCGGCCTCGTTGCGGCGCCGGGCCTTCTCAGCGGTCTCGTCGATGGGGACGCTGTCGAGCAGTTCCCGTGTGATCGCCTCGGCTCCGGAGCGGATCGCTTTGACCGTGCCGCGGTTGACCAGCGTCATCAGCGATCCGATGTGCCCGCCGGTGCGGGTGAACAGATAGTCGGCGTGCCGGGTCAGTTGGCCAGGGCGCCAACGGGACAGAACCACCTGTTTGTCGATGGCCTTGATCAGCGCGGTCCAATGCTCGTCGCAACCGAAGAACCCGACTTCCAGTCGTGTCCACCGGCGCCCGGACTGGGCCAGCGCGCTCGAACGCCCTGACAGGCCCTCCTCGAAGAACCGGCGTTCCTCCAAACCGACCCCGGCATAGATGAAGGTCACCGGTAGCTCGTTGGCCAGCCATTTCAGATGGTTGGAAACCGCCAGTCCGTCCTTGGACTGCTGGTTGATGAAGTGGACGTCGTCGATGATCCCGATGCGGGTGGAGCAGGACAGAACACAGTCGAGGGCGTAGGTGCCGAGTTGGGCGGCGTTGCCGCGGTCGGCGCCGGGGTGGGCGTAGAACTGGCAGATCCGGTGGTTGAGTTCACGCAGTGTGGTATGTGAGGTCAGCCCGACCCGGAACACGGGAATGTGTTCGTCTCCGGAGTCGGTGACCGGGCCCCGCTGGCGCATCGCCTTGCGGTGGTAGTCGCGGCCGAACAGATTGACGACCGTAGTCTTTCCCAGGCCCGGCAATCCGTCGATGACCGCGGCGCCGCGGACCCGGTCGGAGTCTTGGCGGTTGGAGTCGACGATCAGCTCGAGCTGCTCACGCACCGCGCTCAGCTGCGGTGTGGCGATGGTGCCGAAGTTGGCATGCCAGTCCAACCGGGATTCGTTGTAGTCCTCGCGCGCGTCTTCTGTCAGTGCCGCAAGGGCTTTCGCGTTCAAGGTGTCGGGGCGGACGCGGGCGGGGGTGTCGCAGAATCGCCGCCATCCGTCCTTGCGTGACAGGCTGTAGCCGCTGCTCATTCCAGCACCTCCAGCGCGTCGGCGTAGAAGTCTGCAGCGGCGTCATCGTCGAACTCTTCACTGCCGTCGAAGATTTCGTCGTCGTCATCATCGTCACCGACGATCGGCGCGACCGGATCGCCAGGACCGGGCAGCGCTGGGACAGGATCGGAAGCCAGTTCCAACTCCGCTGCGGTGGCCAGGCCGCTGCGTTCGGCGGATAGCCGGGCGGCGATGCGCCGCTCGCGGCGGTCGAGTACCTCTCCGGCGCTCCAGCGGGCCAGTACCTCGCCCAACGCCTCGACAGGATCGACGAAACGGTCGGTGCGCCGGGCCAGGACCCGGGCGTAGCGAGCGGCCTCGTCGGAGAACGGGGTGTCCAGCATCGGTGCGTGTTCCCAGTCCAGCCGGTGCCAGTCGCCGCTGTCGGGGTCCTGGAAGTAGACGTAGCGAACATCGTCGTCGTTGACCCGGATCGGCCACTTGCCCGGCTCGAGCCCGCCGTAGGGGCTGGTGGCGTTGCGGTGTCCGTCCAGTCCTGCTCCGTTGTAGCGGCGCCCGCCGATCTCAACGCCGTAGTGCTGGATGGTGCGGTGAACCACCCGCAAGAACTCGAAGGCCAGCGCCGGGTCCGCCGGGATGCGCAGCAGCCCCGCCTTCGCGAGACCGACGGCGAACATGTCGTTCGGCGACATCGCGAGCTCCGGCCATTCCGCGACCGCGAGGCCATCGTGGCCGCTGCGGTGATAGGCCGTGGTGATCCAGTCCCGGATGACGTCTTCGAGTTCGTGCAGGAACAGGAATGCTTTGCCCTCCAGTCCTTCACCGCGACTGTGCAGGTCGGGGCCCTTGTAGGCGGGCAGATGCTGGATCAGCCCTTCGCGCAGCGATCGGAAGAACCGCTCGACGGTCGGTTTGTCGGTGGGTTTGCGTGATTGGGCAGGCTGAATGGAGATTCCCAGCCGTGCACAGACTCCGATCACATGTGACGACAGGAATGCCTTGCCGTGGTCGATGACCAATGTCTCTGGTGGGCACCAGATCTCAGGGTCCGCGCCGTTCTCGGTGAAGACCAGATGATCAGGTAGGCCGTGCACCGGCCCCAGCGCCGGCCGCCCGGAACTGCGACCGGTCACAGCTTCGAAAAGCACTCCGGCGACATCGATCGCCTTGGTCGAGACCGGGGTGACCTTCAGCCCGAGGATCTGGCGGTCGAACAGATCCTGGGCAACGGTCAGCTGGGCGCGCACCCATCGACAGGTCACCGGCTCCATCGCGAAGACATCGAGGTCCTGGGTGTCCAGGATCAGGTACTCCCCCGGCCGGGTCGCGCGCAGTCGACCATAAACCCCTTGCGGGCGATCAGCTATCGACCTGCGCGCCTTCGCCGATCCGCTCACCGCGTTCGTGCCCTTGGCCAGCTCCCCCAGCCTGCGATAGGCGGTCGTCTTCGCCGGGATCGGCACCGCCCCGGCGCCGTGCTCGCGTTCGAGCCGCTCGGTCACCCGCATCAGCACCGCCGATCGTGTGGGCGTGGAGTCCGACACCCGGGCCGCCAACTCTGCCCGGACCGCGGCATCCCAGCGCGGATCGACTTTCGACCGGCGACCACGCCGCTGCCGGTCATCGACCAGCCCGGCCTCGCCCGCGTCCCGGTAGGCAGCCACCCAGCGCTCGATCGTGCGCGCGGCCACCGACAGCTCCCTGGCCTTGGCCGCGCACCGAGCCTTGAACGGTTCACTCGCCGCGTAAGCCGGGTGCGGTTCGCCATCTGCCGCGGCCTCGGCATAGCCGGACCGGTATCCGGTCAGAACCTCCCTGATGTGTGCGGCCCGCTCGGTGGCCTTGCTCCTGTCCTCCGGGGACAAATCCGCGAGCACCAGGCCCGGGTCGACGTCACGATCGACCGGTTCCAAACTCCTTGCCCGGGAAACGAATTCCGCCACCGCGACGCTGGCGTAACGTCCATCGGCGTAGGAGACGACCACCTTCCGGCCGTCGAACTCGACAACCCTCGCTCCCTCGCCATCGATCAACAGCGTCGTGCCGACGGCCACGGTCACCGTGCGCGCGTTCACGCCACCACCCCCACCGGGTTCACAATCGCGGACACCACGGTCGAGCTGCTCAGGGTCTGGCTCAGGTCCGCCGACAGCCACGATCGCCACAACAGGTGCAAAATCACCGGCCGGATCACCAACGGCGGTGCCGATCGCGCCAAACTCCGCTCCAGCACGCCGAGTTCGAGTGGCTCGCTCACGGCCGCCATCACCGCGTCGGCCAATTCCAGCGCTATCGTGACCGGCCGTCGATACCCGGCCAAGAACCGGACATTTCCCAACAGCACGGGATCGCACCCGGACCAGACCTCGAAGCCGAGACCGTGCTCCTCGCAGACACTGCGCGTCCACGCGAACTGAGCAGCTACCTTCGAATCTGACACCCGGTCAGGTGATTTCACGTCCACCACCGTGAGTCCGCCGTCGGCTCGGGCCAGCAGCAGATCCGGCACGTGCTTGCGCACCCGGTCGCCGTCCACGCCTTCGAGCAGGAACGGCTGCGCAGCGATCGCCACGACATCCCTGTCTTGGTCTGCCAGAAGAATTCTCGCCAGCTCCAGGCGGCTTTCGTAGACCACGTGCCCGCCCGTGGTCGAGGACCAGTACCAGCCCGAATAGTGGCGCTTGCCCTTCCACCAGCGGAACTCACGAACCGGGCGCCCTGACAGCACCTCGTCAATCGGCAACCGCCGCAATGTCGTATCCACGAACTCGCCATCGTCACCGCGAAAACGCACGGCCACAGAAGAATTCGAGACAACCCCCGCGATACCGGCCCAAAAGTGGGCTCTGCCTTGAATATTCATGGCGACACCCAACCCCTTTCGCTGAGCATCGGGGCGCTGACACGCCGGACCGGATTCCCACCGAACTGTCGTAAGCGACAAGTCGGCGACAAATAGATGGGAAAGGCGTCAAGAATCATGGGAACCTACAGCCGCGGAAGGTCGTTGTTTCCGCCGGTGAGGTGGGAGAAGCGCCGGTTGGTGTTGTGGATGTCGCGGGCGCGCTCGGTCGGGGTGAAGGTCATACGGAACGGGATGCCGGGCGCGTCGGCTTCGCCGGTTTTGAGCAGGAAACATCCTGTGCCGGGCGGTGTTTCGCGCACCCCGGTGTTGTCGAGGTGATCGTCGGTCGGTGGCCGGGGCGCGGCCCAGGAGGTGACCAGCAACTTTTCGGTGTCGGTGATCGATACCGCGGCACGGAGGCGTTCGATCTCTTCCGGCCCGACAGGGCCGATGATCTTGGCGCGGGCGCGTTCGAAGAATCCGAGGGCTTTGGCTTGCGCGGCCGGCGAGTCGAAGGCGGCGAGGTCTTTGATGGTGTGGCTGCACATGATCAACCCGGTGCCCAGCGGTCGGTTCAACCGGGTCAGGGCATCGACGCGGTCGACCATGAACTCCCCCGCGCCGAGCACGCGCCAGATCTCGTCCATGACGACCTCGAACGTGCGCGGCGGCGCGAGACCGGCGTCGGCCAGCGCATGGGCGGCGGCGACCGCGCCGAAGCCCTCGCTCCAGCACACCATCAGCACCGCCGCCAGCAGCTTCGTGTCGCCCTCGGGGATGCGGGACACATCGATGCAGACAGCGGGGCTGTTCAGGTCCAGCGGGGTGCTAGTTTGGCGGTCGAAGACCTGACCCCACGGGCCTTCGATCACCGCGCGCAGCGAACGGCGCAACACTTTGGTCGCGGCCCGGAACGCGACATCGTCGTCTTCCTCGGCGAACTGCCGCAACCGCTGAGCGCCGCCGGAGATCGTCGCCAGCAGATCCGACAGTCGCGGCGGCCGCGCCGGGGTGAATCCTCCTGCGGGACTGTAGAGTTCGCGCAGGCCGGCGGCGATGAGCGCTTCTTCGTAGTCGGCGACGCGGGAGCCGCGGACCAACTCGATCAGCCCGGCGACGATGTTGACTTGCCCGGCCTCTACGCGCGCGGCGACCTGGCGGCGTTGGTCGGTGTCGGGGAGTCGGTCGATGATGGAGCCGAGCGCGCCGACGGCGAGCGGGTTGATGCTGCCGTGCCCGTAACCGAGGTCGACGACTTGCCCGCCCAGCGCTTCGACGAGGTCGCGGTAGTCGGGCTTCGTGTCGCCCATGCACAGCACCGTTTCTCCGGCGGCGACGGCGCCGGTCGCGAGGCGCCGGATGAGCGAGGATTTGCCGAAACCGTTGAGCGCCAGCACGAACGCGATCGGTGCGGTGATGAATCCGCGGGCGAACCACGACATCGGATCGAAGTGCACCGGCGCGCCGGTCACGAAATGAGACCCGACGGGGCAGCCCACGATCGGCGCCGTCGCTCCGACTGCGAAGGGCCACAACCCGGCCACCTGCACCGTGGTCGCCCGCCATTCCGGGGTCGCCGCCACCACCGTCGCCCGCCCGCCGCCGACACCGCGGTATCCGCGGTCGGTCAAACTGGCCACAGGCACGTCGAACCCGTCGCGGACCGAATCTTCCGCTTTCCGTGCGGCATTGGCGCGGCGATGATCGTCGCTCGACAGCACCCAGCGAGCACGCACGGCGGCCAGGCCGCGCCCTCCCGCGGCAGTTTCGGCCTCTGCGCGGGCCTGGGGTGTCAGCACGCGAATCCCTGCGACTGCCGTCGTTCGCGGGTGGCGAGTCTTGCGGGTCCCGGTATGGATCGTCATGCGCTGAACCGCTTCGAAATCGAGGTGTGCTCGGGCAGGATCAGGCCGATGCCGAGGGAGGCAGCGAAGGCGGCGGCTTGGAAGCCGTAGCAGCGGCGCACCCGCAGCCGCGACGCCGCAGTCATGGTCCGCACCGAGGTTTCGATGCCGGGCAGGTCGGCGTCCAGGACATCGGTGACGGTGACCAGGACCCCGAAACGGGTGAGGCCGGCGCCGCGGGCTTGTTCCTGACGAGCGGCGCGGGTGTTGTCGACGCGGATGGAAGCGGCAGCCGAGGCAATGCCGCGATCGGTCTGCTCGGCGGCCAGCGCGTCCCGGAAGTCGGAGTCGACGATGTCGGTGGCCTCAGCCGCCGAATGCAACCTGTACACGATCGCGACCCGCTTGCGCGGCACATCGGAGCGCGGGCGCAGCAACTCCTCCAGACCGGTTTCCAACACCGCGCCCCGCGGTGGTGCGTCCATTTCCCAGGTGATCGACCGCGCGCCGTCGTGCACCAGATGGTCCCAGCGGTCCTCGTGCGCGATCGGACCCACGGAATCCCACGACTGCGTATCGGTGATCGCGGGACCTGCGGCTTCGATGTCGCGTTGAGCTGCCAAGTCGTAGCGAGACCGCACCAGCCCCAGCACCTCCCACGCCTGCAACGGCGTGGCCGGCAGCCCCGCGCGGGCCAGCTGAGACAGCACCCCTTGCAGGCGTTGCCCGATCTCGCGCGCCTGCTCAGGAAGGTCCCGCCGCGTTTTGCGGGAGGTGCCGATGGCGCGGTAGGTGACGACTAGG
>NZ_BDAV01000039.1 GCF_001612635.1 Nocardia africana NBRC 100379
GGCGGGCAGGCCGATCACTACAACCGGCATCCCAGTCGGCGCCCGTGCGGCGACCCGGAATGCTCCTGCCGCCTGTGGGCGCCACCGGATCCGGGGCCCGGTGAGGGCCGACGTGAAGGCCAGCCTGCCGAGGCGTGGTACGAGGCGTGGATCGCGATCGAGGACTACACCCTGATCCGAGCCCCCCGCGGCGAACACAGCATGGCGATGTTCGGTGTAGAACTGCGCCCTGCCTCGCGGCTGCGCAAGCTCCGCAAGGTTCGCGACGCCGCCGCCAGCGACAGCGGTGGTCAGCCGCTGGACTTGCTGGCCGCGATCATCGCCACCCGCGCCTTGTTCACCGGGGACGGTGAATGATGGCGGATACCGACAGGTTGCTCACCCGTATCGGTGCGTTGATGCGCCAGGCCGAGGGCACCGACAATCCGCACGAGGCCGAGGCATTCCTATCACGTGCCCAGCAGTTGGCGACTCAGCATTCCATCGACCTGGCTGTGGCCCGTGCCGCTGCCGCCGACCGCGGCCGTGCCCGTCCGATGCCGGGGATGCGGCGTATCGAGATCGGCGCCAAAGGAACCAAGGGGCTGGCCACCTATGCAGTTGTTCGTGGCCATGCCCACGCCAACGACGTGCGCGTGGACGCGGCCCACAACTCGACCTGGGTGATCGCCTTCGGGCTCGGCTCCGACATCGACACCACCCAGCTGCTCTACACCCATCTGCTCGCCCAGATGGTGCGCGGCTCACGCGCCTACCTGCACTCCGCAGCCCACCAACGCCACCCGGTCGCCGGTGTCACCGCACGCCTTGCCTACCAGCGCGCCTTCGCCGCCCGCGTCGGACAACGCCTACGCGCCGACCGCAACCAGGCACGCGCCGACGCCCTCGCCACCGACTCACCGGCAGCACCGAGCACAGCGTTGGCGTTGCGAGACAAAGACGTCGAGCTGCGCGACTACTACACCGCACACTCAACCGCGAAAGGCACCTGGGCTGGCCACCGACGAGCTATGGGGCACGCACCGGCCGCCGCCGACGCCGGCGACCGCGACGGGCAACGCGCCCGCCTGCACGACCTCGGCCAGATCGACGGCCCCTGCAAAGGTTTGCCGTCGTGACCGCACGGCCACGCGACAGGCAACGCCGCAAGGTCTACGACGCCGAGCACCGGCTGCGTGCCCTGTTCGATCTCGCCGACCACACTCCCGGCCGCACCGTCGAACTGTTCGGCTCCCAGATCAGCGTGCCGATCGAAAGACGCATGGGCACAGTCGAATCCGTGAGCGCATACCTCGACGCCGTGCTGGCGTTGCCCTCTATCCAGGCCCGGTACCCGCACTCCGCAGTACCAGCGCGGGTGCGTGCGCAGCGCGGCAGCCGCTACGCACACTACGAGCCTGCCACCGCCACGATCGCAGTCCCGCTACGCGAGCGTGCCGTGCGGGAACTGCTCGTGCTGCACGAGTTGGCCCACCACCTGCAACCCCGCCCAGCGGGGCACGGCCCCGAGTTCTGCCGCGTCTTCTGCGATCTGCTCGACACCGTCGTCGGCGCGGAAGCCGGATGGCTGATGCGCACCATGCTCCACGACACTGGAGCCCACCTCACCTAGCGCCGCGACCGCGACACGAATATTTCCAGTCGCGGTCCGCTCACTCACCGCCGCGACGGGCGGCCGGTGTCTAGGATTCGCGATGGGATCGGGGGAATCGAGGGGATACACGGGTGGCTCGCACTATCCCCTTCCCCGATGCAACCCTTCGTCGTCACGGTGCACTCACACACCGTTGCTGGGACGAAGGGGCGAGAACGGGCGTAGTTCCACCCCTCCGGACGCACCCGTTCTTCTCATCTCGCCTGTGTCGACAGCGCCTTCTTCGACATTGCTGACTCCAGCCTCTATGCGGCGCTTACCCATACGTCTCTTCCCTCGCGAACACCGATGCACTGACCAGTGTCGAGCACACAGCATCGAGCCGGTCCTGCTCCCGGTCACGCTCGCTGGTCACAGAGCTAGGTAGAGCGCTCTAGAACGGCGCTGCTCGACTCCACCATCGACTCTTCCCTCAGGAGGATCACTGTGTCGGCTTCCGACGATGCCTTTGACGAACGCTTGACGCCGTTGACCTCGCGGCGCCGTCTCGCGTGGGCCGTCACCGCTCGTGCCGCGTTGACCAATTCCCTTGCGGTGTCGATCCTTCTGGCCGACACCGACGTCGAGGACGTCGCTGATCGGTTGTGCAGCGAACACGAGCTGTTCCAGATCCAATCAGATGTGGGCGAGCAGGCGGCAGCGGATCTTGATCGCGCCACCGCGGCCGAGGCGATGCTTCTGACTCCCGACGATCCCGATTGGCCGACGGCCGCGGTCGCCGACCTCGAACGCGCGAACGTTCGTGCCCCGGTGGGGTTATGGGTGCGCGGGCCGCTGGCACTCACGATGTCGGTTGATCGCACCATGGCGGTCACGGGGTCGCGGGCTGCCTCCGACTACGGAATCCGTGTGGCCCACGAGATGGCGACCTACTTCGCCGACCGAGGCTGGCGTGTCCTCAGCGGCGCCGGGTACGGCATCGATACCGCCGCTCACGAGGCGGCACTGTCGGCGTCGGCGCCCACGATCGCGGTGGTGGCCGCCGGGATCGACCGCGCCCACCCGGCGGGCAACCTGGCGATGTTCGATCAACTCGCCGACCAGGGACTGATCGTGTCGGAATATCCGCCCGGCTCAGCACCGACGCCCTCCCGCTTCTCCGAACGCAATCGGCTCATCGCCGCCCTCTCGACCGGTCTGCTGATCTGCGAGGCCGGTGCGCGGTCGGGAAGCCTCGACACCGCGTCGTGGGCCCAGCGACTGCATCGGCGCATCGCGGCAGTCCCAGGACCGATCTACTCAGTGACCTCCGCCGGATGCCACCAACTACTGCGTGAACACACCGCGCACCTGGCGACCAGCGGACGCGACGTACTCGACATCGTCACCGACCTCGGAGCAGGGCCAGCGTCGTGACCCGCACCATCACCTCCGACCTGTTGGACCGAGCCCTCGTCGCCCGCGCGCTCACCCACAGCGCGCGCGGACCCCACCTGCTGTGCCAGTCCGGACCCATCAGCGAGATAGCGGATCGGATCCGCCGCGGACACGCCGGTTTCGCGATCCCTTCCGGTCTCGAGGAGCACGCGCGCCGCGATCTCGACCGTCTCGACGAGCTCGGAGCGCGGCTGATCACTCGCGATGACGCCGAATGGCCGTGGCAGCTGGCGCGGCTGGACCGCGCCACACAATCCGGCCCGTTCGCGCTCTACCTACGCGGCCCCGCCCGCCTCGACACCCTCACCACGCGGGCGATCACCGTCACCGGCTCCCGCGCGGCGACCGGATACGGCCGCACCGTCACCGACCGGATCGCCGCCGAACTCACCACCCTGGGCTGGAATGTCTTGGCGGGCAGCGCATACGGCGTCGCCGCGGCCGCACACAAGCCGCACTAGCCGAGCACGGCAGTCCGGTCGCGGTTCTCGCGGCCGGGATCGACGTCGCTCACCCTCCCCGACATTCCGGACTACTCGCCACCATCGCCACCAACGGACTTTTGCTATCCGAATACCCGCCCGGCGCGTCGCCGACCCGGGCCCGTCGCCGCGCCCAGACTCGCCTGCTGGCCGCGCTGTCGCGAGCAGTGCTGATCATCGAGTCCACACCAGGCGGTGAACCCGCCGCGATCGCGGCACACGCGGTGCGCCATCGGGTTCCGATGTTGGCGGTGCCAGGGGCAGTGACCAGCGCGACCACCGCGCTGCCGCACGAGTTGATCGCCACCGGCCGCGACATCCACCACTTCCTGAGGTGACTGCGAACACGCCGACCTGGCTGCCAGCGCCCCAGTCAGCCGTGTCGGCCGTCTCCGATTCGTTGTCCAGAGAAGGGATTGTTCATGACTCAGCCGACGACGCTACGCATGTCTGCCCCGGGTGAATTCATCTCCGCCGTGCCGGCCCTGCTCGGCTTTTACCCGGTCGATTCAGTGGTCGTGGCGCTTCTCGAACGCCGCCCTCCCGCCGACGAGGTCTGCATCAAACTCATCGCCCGCCACGACCTCCACATCAGCGACAAGCAGCTCACCGGCGTCGTAACGCAACTGGCCGACGTCGCCGCGAACGAAAACGCATCGGCAGTATTGGTTCTCATCGTCGACAGCACCGCGCAACCAGCGTCCGCGCCGCCGAGCAGGCACACCCACACCGTCAACATCCTCGACCGCGCCCTCACCTCACGTGGTGTTGTTCTGGCATCGGCGTGGGCGACCCGCGTGATCGAAGCAGGCGCGCGGTGGTGGAGCCTGCTCGATGGCACCGAGTCCGGCGTCGTGCCCGACCCCGACGCGTCGGCGCTCGCCGCCACGTTCGTCGTCGCGGGACATCCGATCCGTCGTTCACGCGAGGAACTGACCCGCCTGATCGAGCCCGATCAGGCGCTGGCCGACGAGGTCCGCGCACTGCTCGCCGCCGACACCGGCACCCGCACGCAGCACGCGCCCAGCGAGATCACCGACACCGTCGCGAGGGTGGTCGCGCACGTTGACGCGCTCGCGGCGGGTTCGGGGCTGACTCCGGCGGATATGGCCGGCCTCGCCGTGGCCTTACGCACAGCGGCCGTGCGCCATTGCATGCTCGGGCTGGCCGGCACTGCCCGTGTCGACGCGGCTGAACGGTTGTGGGCGCTGCTCACCCGCAGCCTGCCCGATCCCGAACGCGCCCATGCCGCGGCTCTGCTGGCGTTCTCGGCCTATCACCGAGGCGATGGAGTGCTGGCCTCGATCGCGCTGGACGCAGCCCTCGACTCCGACCCACAGCACCGGTTCGCCCGCTCCCTCGACACCACATTGCGAGACGGCACGTCCCCACCCCGGCTCGACGCTGTCGTCAACTACGCGCACGACATCGCCGACGCGCTCGGCGTCGATCTGCACCGCTAACCAGCATCGCCTCCTTCTTCGTTTCCTCGTTTGTCTCCGATCAGAAAGGTCACTGTTCATGCCGTCCGCGAACTCTGTTCCTACCCTGTCCCGCGCGGAATTCGATCGACTCGAACACCGTGGCGCCGCGGGCACGACCGCCACCCTCGCCGAGCTGGATTCCGCCGTCGCCGACCGTTGGCGCGGCGAGCACGCCGGGTGGCGGGGCCGTCACTGGGCCTACCTCGACGACGAGCACGGCGTGCTGCGCCTGCACCCGATCAACGTCACCCGCGCGTCGAGCCAGGCAACCGCCTGAACCAGCCGATTCCGTTTCACCGTCCAGATCGGCGCGGCCCCGCCGCCATCCATATCGGTGGGGCCGCGCCGTACGTCATTCGTAGGAGGTTTCCTTGAGTTCGACCGCCCTCACCGTCGTCCCCGACATCGAACCCGACACCGACTCGACCACGTCCACCGCGACCGGGGATCAGGCTGGCGACGAGCGCACTGGTTCACAGCCTGCGCCCACCACCACCGGCGACCACGAGCCCTCCGATGGCCGGACGCAGGTTCCGCCAGATGCGACTGCGGCGTATATGGATCCGCAGGAGTTGGTGATCGCGGAGAACGTGCGCAAAGACTTCGATGTCGCCGAGCACCCGAAGCAGGCCGACTCGATCCGCGAGTTCGGCGTCGGTGCACCGGTGCTCGCAGAGCGCGAACCCGACGGCACAGTGCACGTGATCGATGGCCAGGTGCGGGTGTTGATTGCCCAAGCCGTCGGCGTCTCACGGGTTCCGGTGTGGATCACCGACGCGCCCACCGACGTCGATACCAAACAGCGTCGCATCGACCGCACCATGGCGCAGATCAACCTCAACGAACGCCGGATCCCGCTAACCCAGGCCGACTACGCCGCCGGTGTCGCGCTCATGCTGGATCTGGGTGCCTCACCCACACGGGTGGCGAAAGGGCTGCAACAGACCAAACGCGCCGAGGTACGCAAACTCGCCGCAGTCGGCCGGTCCGCGACCGGGCGCGAACTGGCCGACAACGGACAGTACAGCCTCGACCAGCTCGCCGTCATCGCCGACTACGACAACCTCGGCGACAGCGACGCCGTGGAGAAGCTGACCTCCGCCTCCCGCTACAACTTCGACTACACGGCCAAGACGATCGCCGCCGACCGCGACGAAGCACGCCGCCGCCTGCACGCCTCACTTCCCTACGCCGCCTATGGATTCGGGATCCTCACCGACGAACCCGGCCCCGAGGACGGCTACCTGCCCGCCACCGATCTCGTCCGTAGTGACGGCCAACCAGTCACCGACGACGACATGTATGCCGAGCCAGCGCGGTGGGTGGTGTGGGTCGATGTCGAGGAAAACGGTGAGCTGGTCGACACGGCCACCGGCGCGCTCGTCGATCCCGACACCGTCGACTGGGACACCCAGCACGACCCCGAGCCCGGCGACGGGTTGCGCCGCGCCGACGGGCTCGCCTGGCGCGACCGCTGGATCCCCGCCTACTACCTGCCCACCGGCCACCTCGACACCACCGGACTACAGCTGCCTGTCCCGCAGGCCGCTGACCCGCAGGAGGCGCTGGCCGCCGCCGAACGCGCCGCGGCGGCGCGCGAGGAATCACGGTTGGCCCGGCGCCGGGTACGGGAGCTGAACAAACGGGGCGTCGCCGCGGCCCAGCGGCGCGAGGAATTCCTCACCACCTACTTCCAGCGCAACAAACCGCCCACCCAGGCCGCGCATTTCGTCGCCGAATACCTGGCGCGGAACCTGGCGCCGGGGGCGTTGCAGTTGGTGACCAAACTGCTCGGCGTCGGCTGGTCGACCGAGGAACTGGTGAAAGTGATCGGGTCCGCCTCGGTGAACCGGGCGTGGGTGCTCGCGCTGGGCATGGTACTGGCCAACCGGGAAGTCACCCTAGACAAGAGCCTGTGGCGAACACGGTCCGAGTCCACTAGCCGGTATTTGCACCTGCTCGCCGACATCGCCGGTCCCGACGACGATTTCGCGTTGGTCGACGTCGAACAGGCCGCCGCCGGCGACATCGACTACCGGGACATCCCCATCGACAAATAACCACACTCCGGCCCTGCCCACGCTGCGCGGCAGGGCCGATCCCGTTTCCATCCGATCCTGTTGCTGATGATTGAGGAGGATCTTCATGGCCGGTGACACTGTCTTGACTGTCATAGGAAATCTGACTGACTCGCCAGAGCTCAAGTTCACCCCCGCTGGCGCGGCGGTCGTCAATTTCACCGTCGCCTCGACACCGCGGTATTTCGACCGCAACGCCGGGGAGTGGAAAGACGGCGATCCATTGTTCCTGCGTTGCAACCTGTGGCGCCAGGCAGCGGAGAACCTCGCCGAGTCGTTGCTCTCGCGGGGGGCGCGTCTCATCGTGACCGGGCGACTCAAGCAGCGCTCGTTCACCACCCGCGAGGGCGACAAACGCACCGTCGTCGAACTCGACGTCGACGAGGTCGGTGCCTCGCTGCGCTTCGCCACCGCGACCGTCACCCGCACCTCCACGGGCGAATCCGGTGGGCCACGCACCCGCCGCGCCGTGACGACGCACCGCGCCGGGTTCGGCACCCCCGACACGGACACCAGCACAGGGTTCGACCGGCCGACGGCTTCCGCGTCTGGTGGCGAGGATCCGTGGCGGGAGCCGGCGATGGCCGGCGCCGCCGCGGGGTTCGGCGACGACGCACCCCCGTTCTAAGCCACCGCCTTGCAACTCTAAGTCACTGCCTTTCAACTCCACTTTTTGGTCCTCACCCCGCCCCGATCCCTCTCCCGGTTCCAGGCGGGGTGAGTTGCGTTGCGGGGGCGGGCGTCTGGCCGGCCGTCGGTGACCAGCCATCCGAGGGCTACCAGGGCGGGCCGCGCCGCGCGTGACGGCCCGCGCCCGGCGCACACGAATTCCCCGGCGCGCCGACCCCACGCCCCAGCAATTCCGGTTGGTGTGCGCGGGAATTCGCCCGCGCACGCCCCGGCGCGTTCCGCCATTCCCCGCGCGTCGTGACCCGCCCTGGTTCTTGCGCCCTCGGCTGGTCACCACGACCGGCCCGACACCCGCATGTTCGATCGGGGCCGTGACGGTCCCAGCGGGTGCTCGCCCATCCTCGATAGACGACAGGACGAACTCGTGACCGAAACCAGCACCTTCCTCGCCGCCATCGCCGAACTCGACTACCGCATCACCAGTGACCGCCGCGCCGCGCGGCGCACCTTCACCACCGCACTCACCCACGCCACCCCGGCTGAGCGGGACGTGCTCGACGCCATGGTCGAAACCTTCACCCTCTACCCGTATCGCACCGCGCTGCTGCGCCTGGACGCCGCATTCCGCGACGACGAACCCAAACGCGCGCTGCTTTCGTGGCTGCTGCCCGACACCGACCCCGGCCTCTATGTGCGCGAACGTGCCGAGCGGATCGCGATCCTGGAACAGCGCGCCCGCGCCAACAGCAGCAGCGTCGACGACGAAGCCTTCCGCGACTACGCCCCCCTCACCGTCGCCGAAACCGACCGCACCTCGATCCGGTTGTGGCGCAACCCGCCCGCCCGCGTCTACCTCGCGCCGTCACGGGCGACCGACAAATCACGCATGACACCCGAACAGATCACCGCGCGGGTCCGTGCCCGCGGCAAACGCCGACCCGCGCTCGTCGAACCCGATGTCGTCGCCGCTTACGTCGCCGACGCTATGCACCGCGACACCATGGCCCGTGAGCTCGCCCGTACCCGCGCCAGCGAGCAGCGGTTCCGCGACCTCGGCCTGCTCGCCGAGCCCAACCCGTCATCGTCGGTGCGAGTGCAGGGCGCGCAGCCGCGCAGCGACGAGGATGTGCGGGCGCGGTGGGATCTCGAGTTCGTGCACCACGTCGCCGACCAGCACACCCACGACGCGGCGGCCGCCAAGCCCAGTCGCCGGATTTCCCAGGACGAGGCGCTCGCCTACGCCGACGCCCGCACCGGTGTGCGCGGAGATCTGCGGCCCGAGTTGCCGTTCCAGGGCGACAGTGTCGACTACACCCGCGAAGCCATGACCCCGATCTCCGGGTGGCGCTGCATCGCCTGCTTCATCGAACGCTCCACCCACGACCAGCACCTGATCCACTCCGACAACGGGCGGCGGCGCAGCGACGACGGGTTGTGCGACTACTGCCGCGGCGACGAGCGCACCCCGCGCCTGCCCGAACTCCCCACCGGATTCACCGCCCCCGACCTCGCCCGCACCTACTGCCGATTCCTCACCACCAGCTACCCGGGCGCCGCGCCCGCCCTGCTCGCGGAGACACGGCGCCGCGCGCCGCGCTGGCTGACCACCATCATCGACGAACACCTCCCCCAGCCCGAACGCACCGAGCACGCCGCCGATCGCGGCGCCGACGTCGAAACCGGTGCGGCACAGGCCAAGCCTGCGACACGGCGCCGTCGCGGCCCGGTGACCGGGGCCGGGCAGCGTCAGGCCCGGTGTGAGGGATGCACCCGCATCCGCGCCATCCACGACGACGGGTTCTGCACCGAATGCCGCGTGTGGCTCGGCCTCGTGACCCCGCCCACGCGCCAGGCCGTCGCCGCCTGACACAGGCGAGTCCCGATCTCCGGTTCGTCGCGGTGACGCCCTCCCGCGACGGACCGGCCACCACCCATCCTCACCTGCAAGGAGTTTCGCGTGCACGACCTGCTCATTTTCATCGTCGGACTGCTCATCGGCCTCGCGCTGTCCGGCCACCCGCTCATGACCGTCCCCGACACCCGCCCACCACGAGACGACAAACGCCCGCGCGACTGACCCGGCCGCGCCACGCGACCGCGGCGCAGCCGCGCTCGCTTGCGTCCGCGTGGGGCCTCGACAACCAGTCCGCAGGCCCCACCACCATTCCCCACATTCACTCTCACCCACTCCCACACACACTCACTCCCCACACACCACACCACATATTCCACTCACACCCATAACCCCCATTCCCCCATAACCCTCACCCCCACACACTCACTCACCTTAAGCAGACCTCATGCATCCCGGAATCC
>NZ_BDAV01000040.1 GCF_001612635.1 Nocardia africana NBRC 100379
TTTTGAATAACGCGTATTTCATACCATGAGTATTAATACCAATGGTATCAAACGAATTCCTGGCTATTTAGGTGCGATTGGCATGTCATGGAATGGTGGTCGCGACCCTGCACAAGATTTCTGCGGGCGACGGATACCTGTACTACACACAGCAAGTCGCCAAGCAGGACGTGTCCGCTCGCGGTTCCACCAGACTGAGCGACTATTACTCGAGCAAGGGTGAAGCACCGGGCCGCTGGTACGGGTCCGGCCTGGCGGGACTGACAGTCACCTACCGCGACAAGACGATCGACGAGTCGGCCGTCGAAGCCGGCTCACCGGTGACCGAGGACCAGATGCGAGCGTTGTTCGGTCAGGGCCATCACCCCAACGCTAACGAGATCCGCGACTGTGTCATCGCACGCGAGGTGAAGGTCGGCGCCCGGCGGCGCCACGCGATACTCGCCGCCGACCGCGCGGCGATGCTCGGGGCCCCTTTCCGTATCTATGACGGTGCCAGCGAATTTCGCAAACGATGTGCGATGGCGTTCGCCGACTACAACGGTGACCTGGGGTTGCCCACTCGCACGGCGATTCCGGACGAGGTGCGTTCGCAGATCCGTACCGGGATCGCCAACACCATGTTCCGCGAACAGTTCTCGCGGCCGCCGTTGGACCAGCGGGAATTGTCGGGGTGGGTGGCGCGGAACTCACGGCTTCAGATCAATGCGGTCGCGGGCTTCGATTGGACCTTCACGCCGGTCAAGAGCGTGTCGGCGTTGTGGGCGCTGGCACCGCGTGAGGTGTCGGAAAAGATCGCCGACGCTCATCAAGCCGCGATGGCGACCGCGGTGGAATTCCTCGAGCATCACGCCACCTTCTCGCGGCTGGGCCGCAACGGTGTTCGCCAGGTCGAGGTCGACGGACTGGTGTGTGCGGTATTCGACCATCGAGACTCCCGTGCGGGCGACCCCAACTTGCACACCCATATCGTCGTCGCCAACCGCGTGCGCACCAGCGAGGGATCGTGGCGCACTCTCGACGGCACGATGTTCTATCGCTTCGCTGTCTCGGCCAGCGAAATCTACAACACCACACTGGAAATCGAGCTGCTGCGCCGGTTCAGCGACGCCGACCGCCAGCACTATCGCATCGAGTTCGCTCCGGTCCCCACCAGCGATCCGGGAAAGCGGCCGGTGCGCGAGATCGTCGGCATCGCACCCGAACTGGTCGAATTCTGGTCCAAACGGGTCGCCGCGATCACCGCCCGCACCGGCGAGCTTGCTGCGGCGTTCGAGCAGGCCCACGGGCGTGAGCCACGCCCGGACGAGCTGCACAAAATCACCCAGCAAGCCACGCTGGACACCAGGCCCGCGAAAAAGGCCCACCGGTCGCTGGCCGAGCAGCGTGAGCAATGGTGGCACGACGCCGTCGCGGTACTCGGAAGCCCGGAGCGTGTGACGCGCATGCTCGCCCAGGCCCTGCACCCACGCCTGCTGAGTTTTCCTGTCATCGACAGTCAGTGGATCGCCGAGCGGGCCGACGAGGTGATCGCCACCGTGTCCGGTGAACGCGCGACGTGGCAGTACCCGCATGTTCGCAGCGAAACCGAACGCGTTGTGCGCGGCCGGATCACCGCCCCGCAGCAGTGGGCGGAGGTGACCGCCCGCATCACCTCGCAAGTACTGGCACCGAACCGAGCGATTGCCCGCGGCGACCCCGACATCGCCGCGCAACCGGAACTGCGGCAGGTGCCGGCGATCTACCGGCGCAGCGACGGCTCCAGCGTCTACAGCACCGTCGCGTCGCAGTCCTACACAACACCCCAGACCCTGGCCGTGGAAGCGCGGCTGGTCGAGCTGTTCAACGACACCGGTGCCCGGGCCGTGCCTGCAGCGGCGGTCCAGGACGCGGTGCGCGCGTATCACCGTGATCCTGCCCACGGTGGTCTGCGCCTGAACCAGGACCAGATCGCGGTCATCGCTCGCTTCGCGACCTCGGGCCGTCGTTTCGATGTCGCGAATGCTCCCGCCGGTACAGGCAAGACCACTGCGATGGGTGTGCTCGCCGATGCGTGGCGTTCGGAGGGCGGCACAGTGCTCGGTTTGGCGCCCACCGCGGCAGCCGCTCACGATCTCGGCGCCGACATCCGTGCCCGCACAGACACGCTCGACAAGTTGTTGGCCGTGCTCGACGCGCACACACCGACCCCACAACGCCTCGCCGAGTCCCCCGACCCGGTCGCGTCTTTGCCGCAGTGGGTGCTCGACATCGACAACCGGACGTTGGTGATCATCGACGAGCATGTCCGCATCGTCGACCCGAAGCGGTTGCAGGCCATGACGTTTCTGATGATGCGGGGCGCGACGGTGCGATTCCTCGGCGACCTGGAACAGCTGCCCGCGATCGGGGACGGCGGCGCGGCCGCCGACATCATCGAGGCCGCCGACGCGATCACCCTCAGCAACGTCGTCCGCTTCGCCGAACCGGCCGAAGCCACCGCCACCCTGCTACTGAGAGAAGGGGATCCAGCCGGATTCGGCTTCCACCTCGATCGCGGCCGCGTGCACGCGGGCAGTCCCGCCTCGGTCATCGACGCCGCCTACACCGCCTGGGCCAGCGACATCGCCGCCGGCCGCGACGCGGTCCTGCTCGCGCCCACCCACGTCATCGTGGGCGAGCTCAACCAGCGCGCCCGCGCCGACCGACTCGCCACAACCACCGCCCCGCGTGGACCCGAAATCGAGCTGCCCGACGGTTCATCGGTGTCGGCCGGTGACACGATCTGCACCACCAGCAACGAACGCCGCCTCACCGTCGGGCAGTCCGGCGACTACGTGCGCAACGGCTACCGATGGCTCGTGACGACGGTGAGAGCCGACGGCAGCATCACCGCCACCCGACTGGAGAAGGGACGCGCGAGCGGCGTCAGCGTGGTCCTGCCGCCCGAGTACGCCCGCTCGCACGTGCGGCTCGGGTACGCGTCGACGATCGATTCAGTACAAGGCATCACCGCCGATTCCTGCCATACGGTGTTGCGCGGCAACGAGTCCCGCGCACAGCTGTATGTCGCGCTCACCCGCGGCCGCCTGGGCAACTACCTGTATCTGACCACCACCCTCGACGGCAGCAACGAAGGCGCGTTCTATTCCGACCTCGCCGCCCACCCGCGCACCGCGCTGGAAATTCTCGTCGCGATCCTGAGCCGCGACCGCACCCACACCTCCGCTGTCCGTGAACTCCGCGACGCCCTCGACCCGCTGACCCGGCTGGGACGCGCCACCGACGTGTACACCGATGCCCTCGGTGTCGCGATCGAACACGCGCTCGGCACCGAAGCCATGCACGAGATCGACACCGCCGCCGAACACCTGTACCCGGGTTTGACCAGCTACCCCGCCTGGCCGGTGCTGCGCCAGCACCTCGCCACCCTCGCCCTCAACGGCAGCGACCCGGCCGCAGAACTCGCCGACGCCATCGCCTCCCGCGAACTCGCCACAGCCAAAGACGTTGCCGCGGTCCTCGACTGGCGCCTGGACCCCTCCGGCGCTCACTCCCGCGCACCGGGACCGCTGCCATGGCTGCCCGCCATTCCCGACGAGGTACGCGCTGATGCCACTGTGGCCGCGTTCCTCGATGCCCGCGTGCGCATCATCACCGATCTCGCCGATGCCATCCGCGCCACCGTCCGCGATTTCACTCCCCTCACAGCACCGGCGTGGGCGCGGCCCCTGCTCGGCGCCGATCCGCGGTTGATCGCGGACCTGGCCGTGTGGCGCGCCGCCAACCACATCCAAGCCGCCGACACCCGCACCACCGGGCCCGTGCGCTACACCGCTGTCGAGCGACGCCACCAGCTCGAACTCGACGCACGCGTGACCGATGCCATCGGCGACATCCACCTGGCGACCACCACATGGGAACCGGTCATCAAACGCATCGAAGCGCGCATACTCGCCGATCCGTTCTGGCCGATCCTGGCCGACCGCCTCGAAACAGCCTCCCTCGCAGGCATCGACGTCGAAGCCATGCTCGACACCGCCGCCCAACAACGGCCGCTGCCCGACGAGCTCGCCGCGGCCGCCTTGTGGTCACGTCTGAACCTCGACCCCGCCGCACTGGCGGGTGCATCGACACTCACACCGGACTGGATCCCCGCGCTGATCGACGTGTTCGGGCCCGATCTCGCCGACCGCATCATCAACGATCCCGCATGGCCCCAAGTGGTCGCCGCGGTCGAAGCGGCCGAAATCGCCACAGCGACCGCCTGGACCTCCATTGACATCCTCACCACCGCAGGGGAATTGCTCGCCGCCGACCGACCCACCGGCGGCGTACGGCCCGATCAGCTCACGACCGCGCTGGCCTGGTGCATCGACGCCATCGTCCACCACGTGCCCACCTCGCCACCACACCCGGCCGAACCGCCCCCGGCCGCCGAGCCGCCATTCCCCGATCCGCAGAACGCCGCCGCCGAAACCGTCCCTGCGCCGGAGGACACCGACATGTCCGAACCCGAGCCCCCACCCGCCGATCCCACACCAGCACCGCCGCTGGCCGAGGGCATCCTTGTCGTCGCCGAGTTGTTCCGGCTTGGCGCGCACCGCAACGGATCGATGGAACTGTCGCGCGTGTGGGCCGAGGCCACCGACGAGGAACGCCGCACCGTGATGCGGGTCGAAGCCACACTCAAAAGCTATCCATGGGTCATCGCCCAGGCGCGCCTGCAAGCCGCCGCCCGCGACAACCCGCACCTGGGAGAACTCATCCGCGCGTGTATCCCCGTGACCGATCCAGGCGTATACCGGCCGACCACGGCATCCAGCGACATATCACCGGCTCCATCGCCCATCCCTGCGCCGCCAGTGGATGTGTCACAACTGCAGTGGAAGCCACCTGCCGACGACGTCGAGCGGCGTACACAACGCCGGATCCTGAAAACCCTCGAACAGTATCCCTTCCCGGAAGCGCAGCGCCGGCTGCGTGCCGCGGCTCGTGACCTACCCGAACATCGCGAGCTCATCTTGCAACACATCCCCGAGACGGATCCGGGACTCCATCACCCCGGCGACCCCGCACGCGATCCAGTCCGGCAGTGGAATCCTCAACGCAAGACGAGATCCCGCATCGATCCCCGCCGACGCGTCCCCGCCGACCAGCAGCGCGGCGCCTCGAGGATCGTCGAGGACTACTTCGCCGAACAACCCGACCGCTATCTCACCCAGCCCTCCCCCGACGACCGCTCCACCCACGACGAATACACGACACCGTCGCCCGCGCCATCAGCCGAGATTGGCGATGTCGCCGACGCTGCACCTTCTGAAGGCACCACAGGCACCGAACCTCGGCACCACGAAAGAGAGCAGGAGACCGTCACCGCAGCGGAAAATGGGGGTCGCCGCAAACCCCCGCGGCCTGTGCGACTCACCGGCGACCGCCAGGAGTACGACGGCGGACCATTCGAGCCCAACATTGAGAATCTGCGCGGGTTGGCATGTGTGGCGTGCATGCTCGAACGACCTGTCGCCGACACCGGCATGATGCTCTCGCTCGAGCGCCACACCGCTGATGCCGGGTTGTGCACCGACTGCCGCGAGGCCGGACGCCCCGGCATCCCCGACCACGCGCCCGCGGACTATCTACGCGCTCGTTGCCAGTTCATCGCCGACACCCACGGCCCGGAGAACGCTCGCGGGCTGCTTCGGCGTGACTTCCGCAACTCCCCCAGGCTCAGAGTCCGAGTCGCGATCGCCGAATGGGTCGCCGACAACCTCCCCGCAACCGAACACCCACCAGGCGCGGAAGCCGAAGCCGCTGTCGCGGACAACGATCCGCTGTTCACGCTCACCGACGCCGCACTAGACGCGCACGCACAAGACCTGCGCCAGCGCATCGAACTCGCCGACACCGACGCGATCCTCACCGACGCCCCGCACCCGGGTGACGCGAACACCGCCCCCGCCGAAGAGCACGACCAGATCCTGGCCGCCATCACCGCCGCCCGCGAGGCTCGAGACACGTTCCAGGAGACCGGCACTCGACTGCACGCCAACCGATCCGCGATCCGCGACACCAACAACCAGATCGAAGCGACCCCGCGGCTCGCGCGCAGCGATCGCCGCCGTCTCGAAACCGAACTCAAGGACCTGACCCGCACACATGGCGAGCTCGAGGCACAACTCGCAGACGCACGCCGCGCCGCGCGAGAAGCCCACCGCGACGCCGTACTCCAAGCCGGCCCCGAACCAGGATGGGACCGCATCCTCCACCAAACCGCACCCACTCCCGCAACCACCACTCCGGCACCGGATTACGAGTCCGCTGCGCGAGTCGCCGCAACCGCCGAACACGCCGCACAGTTGAAGCAACGCTGGCAGCACGAACTCGACGCCGCAGACACAGAACGTCAACGGCGAGACGAACTCACACCCGACCAACGCCGCCGCGAGGAGCAGCTACGGACCCGTGACACGATCGAGCCCCATGCCGTGCACGCCGCCAGCCGCGACACTGAGGCCGGTTTGGATGTCGATCAGCCCGACACAGGGCTGTAAGTTCTCCCGAACAAATTGCACGCGCTCGGCGGACCCCGGCGCCGTATGCGGATCGATGCCTCAAATCCCCTGTGTCGTAGGTGGTCAAGACGCTGGACGTTCTGGGCCGTCAGGCTAGGCAAGCCCTGCAGAGGTGGACTTGCCGACTACCACCTCCGACTGCGCAATGCCCCGGTCGTTCGCCCCCTCGCTTACTCCGATGTTCATGCCCTGATCACGGAACGTGGTGGCCGCTTGCCAGCCATACGTTGGGCAAAATGTAGCCGGACCGAGCGAGCTAGTCCGCGCAGCAGCCGCAAGGAAAATTTCGACCGCGATCGGGGCCGAACCCTGGTGGTATCGGCACACCCTGGACATATCCTTCCATCTGCCTGTTCCTATCTCCCGAGTCGAGCGAGGTGCGAGTGACCATCCCAGAGGACGAGCGATGGCTCAGCGAACTTGTCGCGATTCTGAACGAGCAGGTTGTCGTCTACACCGATGTGATGCCGGTCCCCTACGCCGCCGTGGAACTGCTGGCATGGCTCCACGACCCACGCGACTTCCAACCGATCCAACACCGCGACTGGCAATCGGCGATTCGAGACTATAAGGAGAGCTTCCGCCTCACTGGCCCTCGACTGCAAAGGTTCTTGCAGAACGAGCACCGTACCCTCGAAACTCAACTGGACAGTCTGTTCACGGAGATAAACGGCAAGCACGAACTCGATGAACATGCACGCGCCGCGGCAGCGGCAGCGGTCGACAACCTTCTCGCGGCGACCGTCTCCGACCCAGCGGTGATCGCAGCCTGGAAGGACATGATCAAGGAGACTCAGAGCACGGCCAGGCACACCGACTGCCTGGAGTCCCGCAGGCAATGTTGGTTAGCGATCATCGAACTGCGCCGCCAGAGCACAGATGAAATCGTTCGCCGGTGCGCCGAGATCCTGAACAACAGCGACGCGGCCCCCCAACATCTCCTCAGTCTCCTCACTGCGGACAAGAAGCAGGATCTCGTGATCAATGAATCCGAACCACTCCGTCCATTCCAGAAGCTGGCCCTATGCGAAGCCGTACTCACCGCCCCGACTCCGACCGGCGACTGCGTGGTATGGCTGCGTTTCGACGGCGCCCACATAAGACAGATGGAGATCGCGCACGGCAACATCAACCTCTATGCCGCACAACTACTGGGTCCGCTCGTCGGCCGTGTCGATTCCAGTTCTGCCTTGAAATTCAGGCCACCCGAACTCGCTACCCCCATACGAAACCCTGGCACAGACGAGGAGATCCGGTGGGACGAGGATCCCGGAATCGTCTACGTCCGCGTATCTTTGGACGCTATCCCGCTGCACCTGGCGGTGTCACAAGCGAGAGCGATCGCCGCCACATTGGTCCAAATCACCGACCCGCTCCCCGGCACCTGGCATCTGCACCACAGCGAAACCGTCTATATCGACGGGAAACTACGACGCGGCGGGACCTGGCCCCAAACAAGTGCAGCTGCCCGACAGGCTCGTCGCCACATCGACGACATCGGTCACCGTCTCGAAGATGTCGGCGCCATAACCACAATCACGGGCATCGCGACCATCGAACAGGTCAAGGTCGCGCTGAGTTTGCGTTCGGCACTGACCAGCGCATGGGATACCGGGCCAGTCGAGTTGGTTATGGCCGCTGTCCGAGCGCTCGAACACGTGACCGCGTGGGCGGGTGGTCACGACTGGACGACGTTTCTGAGCAAACGATTCCGCAACGCGGTCTCCCACGTTCAACTCGTCGAATTCGTCAACACCGTGATGGAAGCAACTGCGGCGAACACTCCTTCCAATGAACCGTTTGCAGAGCCGCCCGAGGAGTTGCAGCGATTGACGAACGACTTCCACGAATGGAACGGCCAGGCAGACCAGCTAATTCCTCTTGCGGCAATCGGTCACGCCGCCGCGCTCCGCGATATCTTCGCCAACCATTGGCTACACCGTGCCCTGGCCGAGGTAGCGGGCGCCTTCGAGTCCGGTACCGTACTCAACGCGAAACTGGAAGCAATCGACCGGCGGTTCGACCGCCACCTGGACCGCCTTCGCCGCGTACGTAATTCCGCTATCCACGGCGGCCCGATCACAACCGGCACCTGCGAAACAATCGCCAGTTTCGCTTTCCACCTCAGCCGATACTGCCTTGAGCAGGCTTTGCTCGCGAACCTCACCGGGGGCGATATTCCCGACCACATCGAACGATTTTCCGATGACCAAGCATCTCGCCGAAACATGGCCATAGCACAGCAATCTTACGAACGACTATTCACCTAACCGGGGTTCCGGTAGTAGTCGTGCGGAAAACAACGACAATGGCTTGACCAGCGGCGGATGTCGGGACTGTACAAACAACGGTGTAACTCCGAATCAAGGAGTGGCACTTGATGTCTGATACGACAATGGTCGATGTGGCCGATACTGCTTCGGTGGGCAAGCGCAAGCAGGCGAAGACGGACCTGAACACCGAATTGGTGGGCGAGCTGGTCGCCCAGGCCCGCGCCAGCGGGCTGCAGCTGACCGGCGAAGGTGGGCTGCTGGCCCAGCTGACGAAGCTGGTGGTCGAATCCGCCCTCGACGGCGAGATCACCAACCTCGGTTACGAGCACGGCGACCCGGCCGGGCGTGGAACACCCAACTCCCGCAACGGAACCCGAGCCAAGACAGTAGTGACCGATGTCGGTCCGGTCGAGATCGACGTCCCGCGTGACCGGGAGGGGAGTTTCGAGCCGCAGATCGTTCGCAAGCGCCAGCGCCGGTTGAACGGGGTGGAGAACATGGTGTTGTCGTTGTCTGCCAAAGGGCTGACTCACGGTGAGATCTCGGCGCATCTGCGCGAAGTCTATGGCGCCGAGGTGTCCAAACAGACGATCTCGACAATTACCGACAAGGTGATCGACGGGATGACTGAATGGCAGAACCGGCCCCTCGACAGCGTCTATCCGGTGATCTTCCTCGACGCCATCCACGTGAAGATCCGCAATGGGAAGGTCGCCAACCGGCCCATCTATGTCGCTCTTGCGGTGACCTGCGAGGGTGGGCGCGAGATCCTCGGGTTGTGGGCCGGCGACGGCGGTGAGGGCGCAAAGTTCTGGCTGCAGATCCTGACCGAGCTGAAAAACCGCGGCGTCGAAGACGTCTGCATGCTCGTCTGCGACGGCCTCAAAGGTCTGCCCGAGGCGATCGGGCAGGTCTGGCCGGCC
>NZ_BDAV01000041.1 GCF_001612635.1 Nocardia africana NBRC 100379
GACAGTGACGCGCGCCGCGCGGAGTTGGGACGGAGCCGAACGCCCCGCGAGTCGCGCTGGCTCGGCTTGTCGACAGTTGCGGTGCCCGGTCGAAAACGCCGGTCTGTGAATGGTTGCCGGGCTCTCAGCTCGTGGCATGCGCAGGCCTTACATGTGAACGTCTACAAGTTGTAGAAGCTCAGTCCGGTGGGCTGGTCAGCGGGCGCGTCGCCTGGGACGCGCTGCGGTCCAGATAGCGTGGTCGATCTCCCACGGGGTCACCCGGTGCCCCTGGGCGCGGGTGAGGTGCTCGGCGATGTCGGCGAGCACGATGCGGGCGGAGGCGGGATCGACGTCTGCGCCGTGGCGGCGCAGCCAGCGCAGCACCATGCGGTCGGGTTTGATTAGGTCATCGGCGCCGACGAGCATCCACAGGTAGCCGCGGCGCACACCCGCGTTCCCTTCGCCGGGCACACCCGCCAGCTCCGCGTCGACAGCTTGAAGCCGTTCAGGGTCGGCCAGCAGCTCCCGCGCTTGCACCAGGGTAGTGATGTCATGGCCGACAAGGATTTTCGCGTACTGCAAGCTGGCGTCAGCCTTGAGTATCCCGTTGCGGGTCGAGGTGCGCTGGCGGTTCCGCGCGACCACGCTCAGCCCCTCGGCAGTGGGGAACCGGTCGAGCAACTGCGGCAACGCCAGCGGGTCGGGATCGGTCCCGGCGATATCCGGCGCGGTCACCGTGGTGATACCGAACTCGTTGGCGACGCGGCCGACGACGGCGACGACGGTGCTGTAGCGGGCACCGATGCTGAACACCGCATCCACCACGCAGAAGCTCAAGCTCCGCCAATACGACTGCCGCGGTTGAGGATGCAGCTCGGCGACCTCGCGCGCCAAGCGGGCAATATCGGTCACCTCACCGATACTGCCACCGCCCCAGCCCGTCCCCCGGTTCCTCCGCGAAATTCACTGCAAGCACAGTGGACCGCGCACGCGAGGTGATGTTAGGCCGGCGTTGGTTGCCCTGAATCGCCGCGGCATCGCGTCATGTTGCGGGAATGGATCTCGCGCTCGACCCGCCCGTGATGGCGTCACAGGCCGACACCGGTGTCGTACTCGACGTCGCCGGTATCGGTATCGAGGACCCCGATCGGCGCCGGCATTCCCTACCTTCGCCTCGCCGACGGCACCCGGCGACTCCTCCCTGAAGCGTTGCGGGACAGGGCCATCACCCTGCTCGCCCACGACGCTCACCACACCGCCGAGGCCCGGACACCGGTATTTCCGTGCAAGGTCGAGTTCGGTGTCCTGCACGGAAACACCTACGCGACACCGCTGTCCCCGCACTGACGACGCCACCACCGAGCTGCGGCTCTCAGGAATCCCGATGACCGCAGTCGGCTCATGACCAGCAGGTTTCTGGCTCCCATGCCAAGCACTCAGCCCGGACGGCGCCGACGAGCGGCCCGGTGGAGCCAACGGCCTTACGCGGTGTACATGGCGGCGGTGATCTTTCGGATCATCTCGGCGGTGACCGGGCCGGCCCGGACATCGGCGGTGGCGGCCTCGATCGCGACCCGCACGGTAGTGCGGAAATTGTCGGCCTCGGCGGGATCGGACTGCTCAAGCAATGCGACCGCCGCCGTCAGCGCGGGCAGAACCCGATCGGCGAGTTCGGCAACCGACTTGCCCGCCAGTTTGACGTCCTTCGACTTCGCCGCCAGGACGTGTCCGATGGTCCCGGTCGCCGACAGCAGCGCAGTCGATCCCGCGGTAGCGGCCTTGTGGGGTTTGTTCGATCCGGCGGCCAGCAGGGAGACCGCGCCGTAGGCGGCGGTGCGCATGGTGAGCTGGTCCTGGGCGGTCAGGGCGAGGGTGGCGGACATGGTGGTCTCCTTCGAAATCTGTTGTGGCAGTTCCCCGTCACCGTGTCGATGTCCGGGGTCATCGTGTTCGATGGACTCACTGTGTCCGGCGTGGCTGACAGCATTACCTTCTTCGGGCGTGGGGCGACCAGGGCTGGAACCTGCCAGCGACCTACGTACAGAACTTCTGACACCGGCGAAGGGAAAGAACGGGCACGATGACCGCACTCGACGAGCTCACCACACTGCTCCCGCCCCCGGCGGGCGCCGGCGGGGCCTTCGACTGGACCGCGGTGGAGCAGCGCCTGGGTGTGACCGCGCTCCCGGACAATTTCAAGGCCTTGCTCGGCGTGTACGGGGATGTGCGGTTCTGCAACGCGCTGCGCCTGTACCGGCCCTCCCACGAGCCGTGGCTGGACCTGGCCGAGGTCACCCTCGCCGCGCGAGAACCCCTCGCCGACACCGAATTCGGCGACCCCCCGACCGAGATCCCGGCCGGGGTGTCGATCGATCCAGCAACGCTGATCCAGTGGGGTGGCTCCTTCGGCGGCGACTACTGCCTGTGGGACGCCCACGACCCCGACCCGGCACGGTGGACGCTGGTGTTCACCGACCTCGACAAACTCGACTGGGGCTTCCACCCCGGCACCGTCACCGAATACCTGCTCGACTGGTTGCACGGCCGCACCGCGCCGATCCCGCTGTGGGGCCTCGACGCCGTCCTGCGCGACGGCGGAGCGCCGTTCGCCGAGATCTACGACCCCACCAACTTCACCGGCGCAGCCACCGACCGCATCAACGCCGCGGTTCCTTGAGCCTGCCCTGCAGAGACAAGCGAATACGCCGCCAGGTGATACCTGGCGGCGTGTGTGTTGGTGAGCCGACGTCCATCATGCGCCTCTCGGCGAGTGGTCGCTCGAAGCGACAAATGGGGTGCGGCCCGGGGCTGTCCGGACACCGACAGCGCATACAACCTGAGGGACCGGCGAGCTATTCCACTGGCTGCGGATCGTCTTTCCTGATGGAGATTCGGTCCTCGGCTCTCCCCTCACCGTCCGGGCAGCGGTTTGCGTGTCGTCGGCCGGGTACTGCGTCGGTAGGTCCCCGCATCCGCCCGGGAGTATGCGGCGACCCAGATCGTGCCGGTTCAAACAAGCAGCCGGCGCGATCGCCCGATCCTCGTGACAGGCCGGGGGCAGTGGGGGCGGCCGGGGTCAGTCGTGTTGGGTGAGTTTGGCGTTGAGTTCGCGGGCTTCGGCGAGCTGGTCTTCGAGGATGATGATCCGGCACGCCGCCTCGAGGGGGGTGCCCTGATCGACGAGTTCGCGGGCGCGGGCGGCGATACGCAACTGGTATCGCGAATAGCGGCGGTGCCCACCGGCGGAGCGTTGCGGGGTGATCAGTTTCGCCTCGTCCAGGCTGCGCAGGAACGCTTGAGTGGTACCCAGCATGTCCGCGGCCCGGCCCATCGTGTAGGCGGGGTAGTCGTCGTCGTCGAACTTCTCGTTCGCAGTGGGTGTTTCAGAAATCGCGCGGCCTCCGATGCGCCGAAGCGCCCCGGTGCCAGGCGGCACCGGGGCGCTGAAAGGGGGAATGTACTTGCGTCTTCCGACATGTAACCAAAACGTCGGCGATCACACGGACCAGACCTGCTTCCGAGTGACCCGACGGGTAACTCCTCCCTTCTCCTCACGGGGTTACTTCAACTTTCCGTTCCACTTCATCTCTTGCCCGGCGGGCGGCGAGACCGTCGTGCTCTGGTCCCGCAGCCACGCCCGCCGTCTTTCCTCTCACGGGCAGTTCATCATCTCCCGTGCCATCTGGACACTTTCTTCACTACCGACAAGACAGAAGTTACCGCAGCATCCTGCTAATGTCTACTGTCGCAACTACAGATTTTTTCGGTTCGTCGTCCGGCAGGCGCAGCCGTCCGGACTGGCGGGCTGACCGGGGGCGGCACGGGCACCAGCGATCGGGTCGAAGAGAATGGTTGATGTGCAAGAGCCCCGCTTCAACAGGGGAAACAACCCTGCGGCCCAGCTGTCGCCGGGGCCGGACGAGGGCAGGCCTGCGGTGGGGTCGTTCCGGTTGTGGTTCGCCAGTCGCCGCTGGGAGTGGTCACCGGAGGTGTTCCGGATGCACGGCTACACCCCCGGCGCCGTGGAGCCGACGACCGAACTGATGCTCGCGCACAAACATCCCGACGACCGCAACGATGTCGCCGACCGCATCACCCGGGCACTGGAGTTGGGCGAATCGTTTTCCAGCCGGCACCGATTCCTCGACACCGCCGGCAATCTCCACCACGTGATGGTGGTCGCCGACCGCATCCACGACCAGGCCGGGAAAGTCACCGGCACCGCGGGCTTCTACATCGACCTGACCGACACCCTCGCCGAAAGCACCCGCGATGCCGTGTCGACACGGCTGTCCGAGGTCGTCGAGCATCGCGCGGTGATCGAGCAGGCCAAGGGCGTGCTGATGCACATGTATCGGATCAACGCCGACCAGGCGTTCAAGGTGTTGGCGTGGCGCTCGCAGGAAACCAACACCAAGATCCGTAACCTGGCCGCCGCCCTGATCGACGAACTCGCCACCCTCCCGAAATCCAGCCCGACGACGGTCACCACATTCGACCACCTGCTGCTCACCGTCCACGAACGAGTCCCCCGCAAGAACTAGAAGACCCCAGACCGATACCCGAAACGCACCAGGCCGGATCCGCCTCGCACCGTCGGTCCAGCCGGTCAATCCGGAAGTGCGACTTCGCGGAAGTCCCGATCGGGACGCAACCTCGACCAACTCGGGTGCCCCAGCGTCGTCGTGAAAACCGGTGACAGTTCACCCGCGGAGGGTTAAGGAGTGAGCACCGGTTTCAGGTCACTGTCGGCTGGGGGACGCAGCCGGCGCAGTGTGCCGTCGAATCCGGTCACGTACAGGGCCCAGTGGTCGCCGTCGGGGGCGATCCGCACCGAGCTGGGGCCGCCCCATCCTGTCGGTAGTCCGGTGTCGATGGTGCACATGGCGCCGGTGTCGGGGTCAACCCGGTAGATGAGGCCGGCGAGGTGCGCGGCGACATAGAGCTCACCCGAGCGTGACATGGTCAGGTCGTCGAGGCCGGGCAGTCCGCCGGGCACTGTCGCAACAACGGTCCACCGGTCCGGGGAGTCGAGGGGGATGCGGATGATCTGGCCGGTGAAAAGGTCGTCGGAGTAGACGAATTGGTGGTCCGGGCTCAGGGCCAGCCCTTCCGAACGGGGGACCGGTGACCAGTTCGGCTGCACGGTGGCGCTGTCGTGGTGGTAGCGCGAGACACCGGTGTCGGGGACGCCGACGTCGGTACCGACCCACGTGGTGAGGATGTCGCCATCCGGGAGGCGCAGCAAGCCGTTCGGGGCGGTCATCGTGGCGAGTTTGGTGATGTAACCGGTGGCGATGTCGTACCGGGACACCGCGCCATCACGGCCGGTTGCCAGATAGAGGTCCGTGCCGTCGACCTGCAGACCGCGCGGCACCGGCAGATCATCGAGAACTGTGCGCACCCGTCCGGCCTCGTCGATGTGGTAGAGGCGGGATTCGCCGGAGATGTAGAAGCCGCGGTGGCCGTCGGGTGCCAGGTTTTCCAGCTGTTGCAGGCCTGAGGCGATGGTATCGGCCTGCCAGGCACCACAATTCGGTACCGGCGCGGCCTGTGCTGCTGGTGCCGTCGAGCAGATGCCCGCAACGATCGCAGCGGCCGCGCACATGGTCCGTAGGTTGTTTCTCCCCACCTTCGTCATCGGCTCAACCTACGCCAGGCGAACTCGGGTGACGAGCTGCGGCGTCCATGTCGATCCGGCGGCTCACGATACCTGTCTGTCTAGTTGCCCGGGTTGTAAGACGTCCATCCCTGGCCGTGCGCGGCGGGGCCGTCTTCGTTTGGCGCTGGGTGTTCGGGTGCGGTTCCGGGGCAGGGCGTGGAATCTTCCACGAAGTCTCTCGCGCTGGTAGGCGGCGGTCCCTCGATGTTGGGCTCTTCGAGGTCGTCGAGTCCATCTGTTTGCTGATCGTCTGGCTTGTCGTTGTTGACCACCAGGTACTCCTGGGGGTGAGATGCCGGTTCGTGGGTGTAGTGAACAAGGAGCACGGCCCCGGTGGCCGCGGCGACCGCGGCTGCGGCAAGTCCGAGAATCGGCTTTTGCATCGGGACTGTCCTTTCTGCGGGAACCTCGCAAGACGCGGCTGAAGAGCTTCGGGTCCTGGTCAGGAGGTCAGGAGTGTTCGGGCGACGCGGATTTCCGGTATCCCGATCGCTTTCGCGGCGGCCAGGAAGCCGCCTGCGCCGACCAGTGTTCCGGCGGTCAGGGTGACCAGATGGCCGGCGGTGACGCCGGAGACGGTGTGCTGGATCAGCATCATCGCGGCCAGGGCGCCGCAGCCGGCGATAGCGGTAGCGGCCATGACCTGGTTGAAGGTCGTTGCGACAGTGGCGAATCCGAGCAGCCCGTAGCGGCGACGCAGCAGCATGTGCCCGGTTACTGCTCCGGCGAGGTAGGAGATGGAGGCAGCTACGCTCAGCATCACCACGACCGCCCGAATCGCAGTATTCCCTTCTGTGGGTCCGCGACTGGTTCCGGTATCGACGCAGTCGACCAGTTAGCCCTTCTCACCGTTACCGATTGAGTGTTCGGATCACTATGACCGCCAATCGAATTAGGTAGCCGCCAAAACGCTCCGAGTGTCTCGAGTCAAGATCTTGGAAGGATCTCGCTTCGCGTAGTTGACGCCACAGCTGGTGAGATCACCTGAAGCGCTCGGTAAGGCCGATGAGCGTGCGACTGGAAGCAGTCCGTCGGCTGAGCGCATCCCACCAGAGAGTGTGGTGGTAGGAACTCTGCAGACACGGCATGATCGGGTCATGACGGAGTTGCTTTTGCCACGTCGAGGCGAGGACGGTGAAGCCGAGCGAACTCGGCCGATGTCGTTTCCCCACGATCAGGACAGGATCGTCATCGGCCACTATTGGTGTGAGCCCAAGCTCAGCGTCGAGCGCTTCCTGGCTGTTTGACTACGCCGACGCGGCATCGACTGGGACGCATTCAGAGCCGAGGAGTATCGCGCTTACCCCCTC
>NZ_BDAV01000042.1 GCF_001612635.1 Nocardia africana NBRC 100379
ATTAGAACACCGGTTCCTCGCATATACCTCGTCGTCTCGCTTGCCGAACCCGCACCATCTGGCAGTACTGGTACATCCCGGCGTTGTCGGGGCCGCTTGCCACTCTTCCCGGCACCTCCCGGGTCGGTCGGGTAAGGACGGCGCATTGCTGCGCCGTCCTCCCCTCAGAACTGCCCGTGCGGCTTTCACCGCAAGCAGCTCAAGCAAGCCGCGAGAGCGAATCGGGTTGCTATGCAATGCTTCTGCGTTGTCGAGCATGATGCTCACTTCGGCAGGAGCGGTGGACCAGGCGGGTTCTTTCTCCGTCCGCTGGGGTGGGCCGTCCGTCGTGTGAGGACGAGGTAGTCCGCGGCGATGGCCTGACGGATGACCAGCCACCACCGTTCCCATTCACTGGGCAATTGCGGTGGCTGGTCCGGTGACAGCAGTTCGTTCCGGCAGAGCGGGCACCGGCCGTGCTGCTCGATGAGCAGCCGCCGCGTGTAGCTGTCGACCGGGGGTCTGATTCTGCGTCGCCGTTGTTCCCAGTACTCGGTCAGCGCTGGGTCATCGGGTGATGCCCGGCCCTTGACCAAAGTGTGCCGGACGATGTCGGTCCAGGAGAACCGTGGCAGGTGCGTGCCGCTGGCTGCGTCGCCGAATACCCAGCGGTTGTTCCTGAACTTGTTGAACTTGCCGAAGTAGCGGGCCGAGACCCACCATTTCGACTTGGTGGGGTGGCTGTAGGTCGCCCACTTGTAGGTCAGCGCCCACAGATAGTCGTCGAGAGCGCTGAACGTCCGCTTCGACACCACGCCCCGGTAGTAGGCCGCCCAACCCTTGATGATCGGGGTGAGCGTGGCGATGACCGCCCGTGCATTGGAGCCGCGCAGTGCGCGGATCTCTGTGCGCAGCCGTTCCCGTATTCGCCGGACTGCGGCTTTCGATGGTTTGATCAGCAACTTGCCGTGATAGCGGCGGACATTGAAACCCAAGAAGTCGAACCCGGACTCGCCCACATACACGATCCCGGTCTTGTCCTCGTTGAAGGCCAACCCCTTGGGTGCCAGCCACTCGGCAAGCAGCGCTTTGACCTGCTCGGCCTGCCGCTGGGTGTGGCGGAGCGCGACGAGATCGTCGGCATACCTGATGACCACCGGCGAGTCGGTTCGCGTCGACTCGGCAGCACTGCCGGACTCCACGTATCGAACTCCCGCCGCGTGTTCCAGCCCGTGCAGGGCAATGTTCAGCAGTAGCGGACTGATTACGCCTCCAACGCAGTTGGCAATGTTCGCCCTCCTGGTCGGTGTTGCCGGTCTGCGGTGTGCCGTCGCCGGTGCGTTCGCGGATGGGGATGCGGTGGCGGATGGTGATCTTCTCGGGTCCGATGAGGACGTCTTTGACCAGCAGTTTCAGCACGCGGCGGCGTTCGTCGACGGTGGCGGTCTCCGCGTGGGTGTTGAGCTGGGCGAGGAATCCGTGCAGGTCGGCGGCGAGGGCGAGGTAGGCGTCACGGTCGGCGAGTTGAGCGTCGAGGGCGTCGATCTGGTTGCGCAGGTTGGTTTCCCGTGCCCGCAGGTCGGGCATGCGGGCACGCAGCTCGTCTATGGTGATCAACTGCTCCCCGAACGCCTCGATCATCGCGGCGATGCCCGAGCGGGCCTTGGCGAGCGCGGTGTCGAGGCGTTTGCGTTGCGCAGCAACCGGATCGGAGGTTTTCGCGGTCTCGAGTCGTTTGTCGATCTCGGTGCGGATCAGCTGTGGGTCGGCCATCAACGCGGTGATGTGGTCCCAGACGACGGTGTCGAGATAGTCCGCGCGGACCGGTTTGTTGGCGCATACCCGGCCGCCTTCGTAGCGCCAGGCGTCCGAGCCCAGGCATCGATAGTAGTAGATCTTCTTGTTCGTGGTGCGCGTGGAGGTGCGGTAGTAGCCGTATCCGCAGCCCGCGCAGGCGGCCAGGCCCTGCAGCAGCGACGGGTCCTTGCTGTTGCGTGAGGCAAACCGTTTGTTCTCGGCCAGCCGCTGCGCGACCCGTTCGAAGGTTTCGTCTGTGACGATCGCCGGGACCGGGATCTCGGTCCGATCCTCGCGTGGCCGATCCACGGTCTTCGACGCTTTCGGCGTCTCACGCCCGGCCAGCCGTGCGGCCCTGTTCAGGCTGGGCGATTCGTGTACGACCATGGTCTTGCCGAACACCGCACGACCGGCGTATGCGGGGTTGCGCAGCATCCCCCAGACCGTCGAGCGGTCCCATCGCTGCTTCCCGGTCCGGGTCGGTGTCGCCGGGTCGTCGGTCAGCCAGCGTGTCAGCTCGGCGAGCGAAGCGCCGTCGTCGGCGTAACGACGGAACAGCTCCGCGACCAGTGCCGCTTCGTGCTCGACGATCTCGTAGACCGCACCGCTGTGGTCGTTGCGGCGGACGTAGCGGTAGCCGTAAGGAGCGCCGGACAACACGTTGACCGACCCGGTCTTGGCGCGGTGGGTCTTGCCGCGCCGGTACCGTTCCATGATCTGGGCTTTCTCGTATTCGGCGAACATGCCCTGGAACTGCACCAGCAATTGGTCTTCCGGGGAGTCACCGCGCGTGCCGTTGACGAACTCGACTCTCGTTCCCGCGCGGGTGAATTCCTCGATCAGCAGCGCCTGGTAGGCGAACTTGCGGGCCAGCCGGTCCGGCGAGTAGCACAGCACCACACCGATCCCGACCCCGGCGACCAAGTCCCGCAGACGCTCGAGCGCCGGCCGGACCAGGGTGGCGCCGGAGTGGCCGTCGTCGGCGAAGATCCATTCTTCAGGCACCTCGAGCCCGAGGTGGTCGGCGTGCGCGCGCAGGGCCGCGATCTGCGAGCCGATCGTCTCGTTCTTCTTCTGCCGGGCCGAGGACACCCGGGCGTAGATCACCGCGCTCGTCACGGGGCGGCCGTCCTTCCTGCGCCCGCGTCATGCGGACTCGCCGTTGCGGAACCAATATCTCGTAGGCCACCGACACATCCGTGGCCGCATGCCGGTCGAACACGAACTGCGTCTCGACGCGCCGCTTGTTCACCGGTGACCGGGCCGAACGCGGCCCCGGCCCAGGTGATCGGCCAGCGCCGCGGCCACCACGGCCGACAACGCGTCGCCGGACTCCCGCGCGTGCTCCCGGATTCGAAACGCCAGTGCTGCAGGGAGTTTGACCGTGAACACCACCGTCGGCTCCGCGACCGGGATCCGGCCGCTGGCCACAGCCCGCTCCACATAGCGACGCGCTTGCCGCGGCGAACACCCGAACCGATCCACCAGCATCCCGGCCGCATCGGCCACCCGCACCCCTGCCTCCGCCAAATCCGCCGCCGCATTGACACGGGAAGCGAATTCAGCAGCGCCGCAACGAGTCCCAACCACGACACAAACATACTACCGGACATGACTCACCGTCCCCGGGAGACGGCGAGGCCGTTCCAGCCGCCGATAACTCAGCGTCACATCGAAACAGAAGTTGCCAACTGCGTTGGAGGCGTAAGGACTCCGCCTTGGGGCGTGCCCTTGTCCACGGTCATGAAAAAGGGCTCTGGCGCAGATTCCGGATGCTGCTGGTGATCTAGGTTTTTCGGCACTGGTGACCATGCATTGACACGTGCTACCTCTTGGGTTCGCTTGCATGCATGGACGGGGGTGATGGTCGTGGCAATGGGTCATGGTTGCGGTGGAACGATCCCGGCGGAGACGGTTCGCACGGCATGGGCGGCCAATCCGGGTGGGACACCGGCAATGTGGATCAGGGACCGGCTCGACGGGCGTTCCTGGACTCCGATTTTGCTGATTGGTATCCGTCCGATGGGAGACCGGGCCTGTCACCGGCCCGGCTGGCGTTGGTGTCGGTGCTGCAGTTCGCGGAGAACCTGACCGATCGCCAAGCCGCCCAGGCCGTGGCGTGCCGGATCGACTGGAAGTACACGCTCGGATTGGATTTGGACGCAGCGGGTTTCGATCACACGGTGTTGTGTGAGTTTCGCGAGCGCATGGCCCACGGCGATCGGGCCGATCGGTTGCTGGCGGTGATGGTCGATCGACTGGCCGCCGCTGGGTTGGTCAAGGCCCGCGGTCGTCAGCGCACCGATTCCACTCACGTGCTCGCCGCGATCCGCACACTGTCACGGTTGGAGCTGGTCGGCGAAACGTTGCGGGCAGCCTTGGACGAAATCGCCGGCGCGGCACCGGAATGGCTGGTCGAGATCATGAACCCCGAATGGGAGCAGCGTTACGGCCGACCGATCCGCTATGACCGGCTGCCGCGCGGGACCGATGCCCAGCGCGCCTGGGTACTGACCGTTGGCGCCGATGGCGTCGAGTTGCTGGGGGCGTTGGCGCACCCGGGTGCTCCGAAGCGGCTGCGCCGAGGACGACAGGCCGAGATCCTGCGGCAGGTGTGGGTCCAGCAGTTCTGGTTCGACAGCACGGGCCAGTTGCAATGGCGGGACGCGAAACAGACCAAGGATCGGCGCACCCGCCGGTCGGCACCCCGGCGATCCACCTCCGCTGCGACGGGGTCACCGGACCCCACCTCGGCGCAAGTGCCATGGTCTGGGACCGAAATCGTGTCGCCGCACGATCCTGAGGCCCGCTTCTGCCATTACCCGGGAAAAGCGCAGTGGATCGGCTACAAGGTCCACCAGACCGAAACCTGTGACGACGACCTACCCCACGTGATCGTGCACGTGCTGACCACCACGGCCCCCGAACAGGACGTCCACGCCCTCCAACCCATCCATACCGCACTGGCGGCCCAGGAGCTCTTGCCAGGCGAGCATCTGGTGGACGCGGGCTACATCACTCCGCAGGTCATCCACCATGCCGCCACCGAGCATGCGGTCACCATGATCGGTCCGGTCCGCGAAGACCCTCGGGCCAAAGAACATCCCGGCTTCACCAAAGAGGATTTCATCATCGACTGGGCGGCCCGCACCGCCACCTGCCCGCAGGGAATCACCAGCCCGCCTTGGAAACCCACCGTCGCCGACCAGCGTCCCGGCATCTCGGTGTTGTACCGCCGCGGCGACTGCCGCGACTGCACCGTGCGACTCCAATGCACCGGCAACGTCGATGACAAGGGCAGGCACCTGCTGCTCCTGCCCGAACCACTGCAGAAGATCCAGTCCCACGCCCGGGTCGAGCAGAAAACCCTTGCCTGGCAACAGAAATACGCCGCACGCGCCGGATGCGAAGCAACGGTATCGGAAACCGTCCACGCTCACGGACTACGCCGATGCCGCTACCGCGGCCTGGCCCGAACTCACGTCCAACACGTCCTCACTGCCGCCGGCACCGACCTCATCCGCCTGAGTCAACATCCGAACAGACTGAAACCCAAGCCACCCAGACGATTCCATCAACTCTGCCTCACCAGACCGAGCTCACGAACCGCCTGAGATCACCAGCAGCATCCGCTATCTGCGCCAGAACACTTCTCCCTGGCAGCCGACAACCGCCGTGCGCCATCCCACCCGCACGGCGAGGACGTTCATAAGTGTACACATGGCGTCACTGCGGCGATCGACCGTCATCCGCAAACCCGGCGGGGCTGTCCGGGGGGAGTGTCCGATTAACGGTGGATCTGCCCTCGGTGTTTGTTAGTTACCGACCGGGTTGATCCGGCCTTCGAAGGTGATCGCGAAAGCGTTCAAGGCCGGTTTCCACCTCATCGCCCATCGTGCCTTGCCACGACCTGTGGGGTCCAGTGATCGAGTCACCAGATACAGGCATTTCAACGCGGACTGCTCGCTGGGGAAGTGCCCCCGGGCACGGATCGCGCGCCGGTAGCGGGCGTTGAGCGACTCGATCGCGTTGGTTGAGCAGATGACCCGCCGGATCTCCACGTCGTAGAGG
>NZ_BDAV01000043.1 GCF_001612635.1 Nocardia africana NBRC 100379
TGGGTAAGGCCCCCAACCTGCTGGTTGGGGGCCTTACCTGAATGTATGTTCCGGCGGTGTCCTACTCTCCCACACCCTGTCGAGTGCAGTACCATCGGCGCAGGTGACCTTAGCTTCCGGGTTCGGAATGGGACCGGGCGTTTCCCCACCGCTATAGCCGCCGTAACTCTATGAAACTATCCACACAGTCGTGTGTTGTTTCAGATACCGCACAGTGGACGCGTAGCAGCTTTGTTGGTAAGTCCTCGGCCTATTAGTACCAGTCACCTCCATGCGTTACCGCACTTCCAGTTCTGGCCTATCAACCCAATGGTCTGTTGGGGGCCTTACCCCCTTAAAGGGGTGAGAAACCTCATCTTGGAACAGGCTTCCCGCTTAGATGCTTTCAGCGGTTATCCCTTCCGAACGTGGCCAACCAGCCGTGCCCCTGGCGGGACAACTGGCACACCAGAGGTTCGTCCGTCCCGGTCCTCTCGTACTAGGGACAGCCTTCCTCAAGTTTCTAACGCGCGCGGCGGATAGAGACCGAACTGTCTCACGACGTTCTAAACCCAGCTCGCGTGCCGCTTTAATGGGCGAACAGCCCAACCCTTGGGACCTACTCCAGCCCCAGGATGCGACGAGCCGACATCGAGGTGCCAAACCATCCCGTCGATATGGACTCTTGGGGAAGATCAGCCTGTTATCCCCGGGGTACCTTTTATCCGTTGAGCGACACCGCTTCCACATGCCGGTGCCGGATCACTAGTCCCGACTTTCGTCCCTGCTCGACCTGTCAGTCTCACAGTCAAGCTCCCTTGTGCACTTACACTCAACACCTGATTGCCAACCAGGCTGAGGGAACCTTTGGGCGCCTCCGTTACATTTTGGGAGGCAACCGCCCCAGTTAAACTACCCACCAGGCACTGTCCCTGAACCAGATCATGGCCCGAGGTTAGAGGTCCAATACGACCAGAGTGGTATTTCAACGACGACTCCACGAACACTGGCGTGCCCGCTTCACAGTCTCCCACCTATCCTACACAAACCGTACCGAACACCAATACCAAGCTATAGTGAAGGTCCCGGGGTCTTTTCGTCCTGCCGCGCGTAACGAGCATCTTTACTCGTAATGCAATTTCGCCGAGTCTGTGGTGGAGACAGCAGAGAAGTCGTTACGCCATTCGTGCAGGTCGGAACTTACCCGACAAGGAATTTCGCTACCTTAGGATGGTTATAGTTACCACCGCCGTTTACCGGGGCTTAAATTCTCAGCTTCGCGCATTACTGCGCTAACCGGTCCTCTTAACCTTCCGGCACCGGGCAGGCGTCAGTCCGTATACATCGTCTTACGACTTCGCACGGACCTGTGTTTTTAGTAAACAGTCGCTTCTCTCTGGTCTCTGCGACCCAACCCAGCTCCGAGTGCAAGACTCATCACCAGATCGGGCCCTCCTTCTCCCGAAGTTACGGAGGTATTTTGCCGAGTTCCTTCACCACAGTTATCTCGATCGCCTTAGTATTCTCTACCTGACCACCTGTGTCGGTTTGGGGTACGGGCCGTGTACCAACTCACTAGAGGCTTTTCTCGGCAGCATAGGATCACTGAATTCACCTCAACCGGCTACGCATCACCTCTCAGGCCATATGAGACACGGATTTGCCTATGTCTCGCCCTACAGGCTTACACCCGGTAATCCACCACCGGGCCCAGCTACCTTCCTGCGTCACCCCATCGCTTGACTACTACACCCAGGGTCCCATGCAGCCGCTTCAGGTCTCCCGAAGGAGATCCGTCCACATTTGGATGGTTAGCACAGATGATTCGCCATTGGGCGCGGATACACGGGTACGGGAATATCAACCCGTTGTCCATCGACTACGCCTGTCGGCCTCGCCTTAGGTCCCGACTCACCCTGGGCGGATTAACCTGGCCCAGGAACCCTTGGTCATTCGGCGGACGAGTTTCTCACTCGTCTTTCGCTACTCATGCCTGCATTCTCACTCGCGCAGCCTCCACAACTAGGTCACCCCGCTGCTTCCCTGGCTACACGACGCTCCCCTACCCACCCAGTCGACTGGCCCGAAGGCGATCTGTATGACTGAGTGCCGCGGCTTCGGCGGTGTACTTGAGCCCCGCTACATTATCGGCGCAGGATCACTTGACCAGTGAGCTATTACGCACTCTTTCAAGGGTGGCTGCTTCTAAGCCAACCTCCTGGTTGTCTCAGCGACCCCACATCCTTTTCCACTTAGTACACGCTTAGGGGCCTTAGCCGGCGATCTGGGCTGTTTCCCTCTCGACTACGAAGCTTATCCCCCGCAGTCTCACTGCCGCGCTCTCACACACCGGCATTCGGAGTTTGGCTGACTTCGGTAAGCTTGTGGGCCCCCTAGGCCATCCAGTAGCTCTACCTCCAGTGTGAAACACGCGACGCTGCACCTAAATGCATTTCGGGGAGAACCAGCTATCACGGAGTTTGATTGGCCTTTCACCCCTACCCACAGCTCATCCCCTCAGTTTTCAACCTAAGTGGGTTCGGGCCTCCACGACGTCTTACCGTCGCTTCACCCTGGCCATGGGTAGATCACTCCGCTTCGGGTCCATGACATGCGACTCAAACGCCCTATTCGGACTCGCTTTCGCTACGGCTACCCCACACGGGTTAACCTCGCCACACACCGATGACTCGCAGGCTCATTCTTCAAAAGGCACGCCATCACCCCACGACCGAAATCGAAGGCTCTGACGGATTGTAAGCGCACGGTTTCAGGTACTATTTCACTCCCCTCCCGGGGTACTTTTCACCTTTCCCTCACGGTACTAGTCCGCTATCGGTCACCAGGGAGTATTCAGGCTTACCGGGTGGTCCCGGCAGATTCACAGCAGATTTCACGGGCCCGCTGCTACTCGGGTGCCTGCTACAACAGAGAACACGTTTTCGTCTACCGGACTCTCACCGTCTACGGTTGGCCGTCCCAGACCAATTCGACTAACGCGATCTTTTCTGACTGTCGCCCAGATCGGCAGATCTGAGAAAGCAGGTCCCACAACCCCGGCTATGCAACGACTGCCGTCTATCACACACAACCGGTTTAGCCTCTTCCGCTTTCGCTCGCCACTACTCACGGAATCACTATTGTTTTCTCTTCCTGTGGGTACTGAGATGTTTCACTTCCCCACGTTCCCTCCACACCGTCTATATATTCAACGGCGGGTAACACGACATCACTCGTGCTGGGTTTCCCCATTCGGAAATCCTCGGATCTCAGCTCGGTTGACAGCTCCCCGAGGCTTATCGCAGCCTCCTACGTCCTTCATCGGCTCCTGGTGCCAAGGCATCCACCGTACGCTCTTACACACTTACAAACAAAGATGCTCGCGTCCACTGTGCAGTTCTCAAACAACACACAAGACCTTCTCACCACTGCGGCACCAGCCGGGAAGAAAACCCGCGGTATGACACGCGGAGAAGACCTTGTCGTATCTTTTGCCTGGAAAGAACGTCTGTTCTTTCAGGACCCAACAGTGTGTCGATATATCACCCGCCGGCCGGTCACTGAGTACCAGCCGATACGCGGAAGAGGTTGTCAGCGTTCCACCCATGAGCTCCAGCCGGACTACATGTGAGTCCGAAACTGTCTCTGCCAGAGGCGATCTCGACTGTTCGAGACACCATCCGGAGAAGTGCTCCTTAGAAAGGAGGTGATCCAGCCGCACCTTCCGGTACGGCTACCTTGTTACGACTTCGTCCCAATCGCCGATCCCACCTTCGACGGCTCCCTCCACAAGGGTTAGGCCACCGGCTTCGGGTGTTACCGACTTTCATGACGTGACGGGCGGTGTGTACAAGGCCCGGGAACGTATTCACCGCAGCGTTGCTGATCTGCGATTACTAGCGACTCCAACTTCACGGGGTCGAGTTGCAGACCCCGATCCGAACTGAGACCGGCTTTAAGGGATTCGCTCCACCTCACGGTATCGCAGCCCTCTGTACCGGCCATTGTAGCATGTGTGAAGCCCTGGACATAAGGGGCATGATGACTTGACGTCGTCCCCACCTTCCTCCGAGTTGACCCCGGCAGTCTCCTGCGAGTCCCCGCCATAACGCGCTGGCAACACAGGACAAGGGTTGCGCTCGTTGCGGGACTTAACCCAACATCTCACGACACGAGCTGACGACAGCCATGCACCACCTGTACACCAACCACAAGGGGGGCCGTATCTCTACGGCTTTCTGGTGTATGTCAAACCCAGGTAAGGTTCTTCGCGTTGCATCGAATTAATCCACATGCTCCGCCGCTTGTGCGGGCCCCCGTCAATTCCTTTGAGTTTTAGCCTTGCGGCCGTACTCCCCAGGCGGGGCGCTTAATGCGTTAGCTACGGCACGGATCCCGTGGAAGGAAACCCACACCTAGCGCCCACCGTTTACGGCGTGGACTACCAGGGTATCTAATCCTGTTCGCTACCCACGCTTTCGCTTCTCAGCGTCAGTTACTGCCCAGAGACCCGCCTTCGCCACCGGTGTTCCTCCTGATATCTGCGCATTTCACCGCTACACCAGGAATTCCAGTCTCCCCTGCAGTACTCTAGTCCGCCCGTATCGACCGCAAGCTCGCAGTTGAGCTGCAAGTTTTCACGATCGACGCGACGAACCGCCTACAAGCTCTTTACGCCCAGTAATTCCGGACAACGCTCGCACCCTACGTATTACCGCGGCTGCTGGCACGTAGTTGGCCGGTGCTTCTTCTACAGGTACCGTCACTTGCGCTTCGTCCCTGTCGAAAGAGGTTTACAACCCGAAGGCCGTCATCCCTCACGCGGCGTCGCTGCATCAGGCTTCCGCCCATTGTGCAATATTCCCCACTGCTGCCTCCCGTAGGAGTCTGGGCCGTGTCTCAGTCCCAGTGTGGCCGGTCGCCCTCTCAGGCCGGCTACCCGTCGTCGCCTTGGTAGGCCATTACCCCACCAACAAGCTGATAGGCCGCGGGCCCATCTCGCACCGATAAATCTTTCCACCACAAATCATGCGATTCGTGGTCATATCCGGTATTAGACCCAGTTTCCCAGGCTTATCCCAGAGTACGAGGCAGATCACCCACGTGTTACTCACCCGTTCGCCGCTCGTGTACCCCGAAGGGCCTTACCGCTCGACTTGCATGTGTTAAGCACGCCGCCAGCGTTCGTCCTGAGCCAGGATCAAACTCTCCGTTGAAGACTCTCAACTCGCCCCCTGAAGGAGCAAATCGGAAGTATCTCGAACCAGAGTCCGAAAACCTAACTAAAACGCCAGCCGGAAAATTAGCTGACAAAAATGTCCGACCCTCACACGGGGGGTGAAGATCGGAACCAAAATAAAACATTTGGCACTGACATTCATCGACACACTATTGAGTTCTCAAAGAACACACGCA
>NZ_BDAV01000044.1 GCF_001612635.1 Nocardia africana NBRC 100379
TTGTCCGTTGTCAGTGAAGATGGGCTATTGCCACTGAAACTGAGCCATCCGGCGGTGTCTGCCACTACAGTTGGGCCGTCTTGGTGGGCTCGACATCTGTTGGCGGGAGCTGGATTTGGGTTCTGTGGCGGCGTGGTCGGAGTCGGAACTCGACGATGCGGGTGCGTTCGTCATGGAGTACAGCCCACGCTCGGGTGAGGTCTCGAGGGCAGTGTTGGCGGAGTGCTGGAACACAGCGTTCGAGCGGTGCAGCCCGGTCCGGCAGTTCGCCTCCTATCGTGGTCAGACCAGTTTTCCGGGGTGGTGGTGGATGGCCACTACGGGTGATCATGTCGGTCATGAGTCCTGGCTCGAGCGGGATCACCTGATCGCCCTGGATGCCGATCCGGACGTGATCGGGGTTGCGGCGCAACCGTTCTGGATCCATTGGCGCGACGACGAGGGCAGGTCACGGCGGCATGCACCCGACTTCTTCGCGCGCACTCGCGACGGGGGTGCGGTGGTCATCGATGTCCGCGCCGACGACCGGATCGGGGCCCGTGATGCCGAAGCGTTCGATGCCACCGGCCGGGCTTGCGCAGCCGTCGGATGGTCCTACCGCCGGGTCGGAGCCCTGGATGCGGTGCTGACAGCAAATCTGCGCTGGTTGTCGGGTTACCGGCACCCCCGGTGCTTACGGTCGGGCCTGGCGAGTGAATTGCTCGAGGTGTTCGCCGAGCCGACGGAGTTGCTGACGGGAGCGAGCATGGTCGGCGATCCGATCGTGGTGCTGCCGACGTTGTTCCAGTTGCTGTGGTCGCAGCAACTGTCGGCCGATCTGTCGTCGGCGGTGCTCGGCCCGTCGACGCTGGTGAGTTCACAGTGAACAGGCCGACTCCACACGCGGCGATCCTGCGGGTCGGTGATGAGATTCGCTGGAACGGAGACGCATTCACCGTCGCGACCCTGACCGCCCAGCAGGTTCGGCTGGTCGACGCGGCCGGGGAGCCGACGCTCGCCCGGTTGCCCGAGCTGCTGGCAGACCAGGCTCTGGAAGTGTTGTCGAGCACGCCGAACGCGCCGATGCGAAGCCTGGACGGGTTGCCCGCAGGGGTGGTCGAGGCGGCGCGATGGTGGGAACGCCATATCGTCGAGGTTCTGACCGGCCTGCCTCTCGACCCGGCTCCGGGGCAGCAGCCGAAACCGGAGTATGACGCTGGACTGCGGTCGTTGCGGCAACGCGAGCTGGCCAAGGTCGAGGAGCTGAGGCGGGCCGGGCACCGGATCGGGTGGAGCACGCTGAAACGGCGGCGCCTGGACTACGAACGCGACGGGATCTGGGGCCTGGTCGATCAGCGCGCGACCCGGGACCGGTCACCGGCCGGCCGCATCGACGCGCGGGTGGTCGACGCGGTTGCCCACGCCATCGCCGAGGAGACCGGCCGTTCCACCGGCACGGTCACTCGGCTGCGGCGGCGCACAGAACAGCTGCTGGCCGCCGAGCACGGGCCCGGAGTGGTCGCCTTGCCCGCGCAGCGCACGTTCTATCGGCTGGTCGCACGATTGTCACAGGGCAAGCACACCTTCGGATCGGCACGAACCCGGCGGTCGCTGGCCAAACAACCCGAAGGCCCCTTCTCGACACTGGTCGCCGCCCGGCCCGGGGAGCTGATGCAGATCGACTCCACGCCGCTGGATGTTCGGGTGGTCCTCGGCGATGGCCAGGTCGACCGGGTCGAGATGACCGGGCTGGTCGACCTGGCGACACGCTCCATCGCCGCGCTGGTGCTGGCGCCGTCGACGAAGTCGGTCGACGCCGCGTTGCTGCTGGCTCGCGCGTTGACCCCCGAACCCATGCGGCCCGGCTGGAGTGATGCGTTGCGGATGTCTCGGTCGGTGCTGCCACATCGCAGCCTCACCAGCGTCGACCAGCGGTTGGCCGAGGCCGCGGCCCGGCCGGTGATCGCGCCGGAGACGATCGTGTTCGATCACGGCAAGGTGTTCTTGTCACAGAACTTCCGCAGCGCGGCAAGGGCATTGGGGATCAGCCTGCAGCCAGCGCACCCCGACACCCCGACCGACAAGCCGGTGGTCGAACGCACCTTGGGATCGGTGGCGACGTTGTTCGCGCAGCACGTCGCCGGTTACGTCGGTTCCAGCGTCGAACGCCGGGGCCGCCGCGCCGAAGAGTCGGCGGCCTGGTCGATGATCGAGTTGCAAGGGCTGCTCGACGAATGGGTGATCACGGTCTGGCAGAACCGGCCCCACGAAGGGTTACGCGACCCGATCACTCCGGACAAGGCATTGAGCCCGAATGAGAAATACGCTGCGCTGGTCGCGGCCACTGGTCACGTCGCGGTCCCGTTGAGCGCCGACGACTTCGTCGAGTTGCTGCCGGCGACCTGGCGCGTGATCAACTCCTACGGCATCCGGATCGCGCGACGCACCTACGACGCGAAAGCGCTCAATCCCTACCGCCGCCAGCATTCCGGCGTCGATCACAAGAACGGCCGCTGGGAACTGCATTACGACCCCTACGACGTCTCCCGGGTCTGGATCCGCAACCACCACCACGGCGGCTGGATCACCGCCACCTGGACACACCTGCGGACCACCCCGACACCGTTCGGGGAACTGGCCTGGCAACACGCCCGCGAGATCCTCGCCCGCCGCGGCAACAACCACGCCACCGAAACCGAAATCGCCCAAGCCGCAGCCGATCTCCTCAACCGAGCCGAACAAGGCCCGACCGGCAACGAACCGAAATCCAACGCCCGCGTTCGCAAGATCGTCGGCCGCACCAAAGCCACCACTCGCGCACAACCGCGGCCTCTCACACCGGACACCGGCGACACCGATGACGACACCACACCTGAGGCTGCCGCCGCGGAACAGCCGATGGCGAAGGTGATCCCGCTCGGGGTGTTCGATCCATTCGAGGAAGCGAGGAAACGCTGGTGAGCACCGCGGCCGATCCCGTGACCGAACCGGTCCGTCAATTGACCACCTTGACCGGCTGGCGGCAGTTCACCCGAGACAAACCCGCCATCCCGCTGCTGCTGCCCACCACCGACTGGAAGCGCCTCGACGACACCGAGCGCAGCCGCCACGACGAAACCCGCATCGACTACCACACCCGGTTGACCGTGATCGCGACCTCCACGATCAGAAACGTCGCGCAGAAGGGCCGCCGGTTGACCCTGCTCAACCGGCACGCGGTCAGCGCACGGCGCGGCATGATCCTGTCCGGAGCCGCCGGCACCGGCAAGACCACCGCGATCACCCAGTTCGGCAAGATGCACGAGGCCGCCGACCAAGCCCGTCACCCGCACCGAAGCGACCGCATCCCGGTCCTCTACGTGACAGTCCCGCCCGCGGCGACACCACGCATGCTCGCCGCGGAATTCGCACGGTTCCTCGGCCTGCCGGTCACCCACCGCGCGAATCTCACCGACATCATCGAAGCCGTCTGCGGCGTCTGCTGCGACACCGGCACCAGCGTCGTGATCTGCGATGAACTACACAACATCTCGCTGGCGACCAAGTCCGGCGCCGAGGTCTCCGACACCTTGAAATACTTCTCCGAACGCATCCCAGCGACCTTCGTCTATGCCGGGATCAACGTCGAACGCGAAGGCTTGTTCTCCGGCACCCGCGGCGAACAGATCGCAGGCCGATTCACCATGATCCGCACCGTCGGCTTCCCCTACACCGGTGACTGGCGCGCCGTCGTCGCCACCCTGGAGAACACACTCCGCCTGCACAACCACACGCCGGGAACACTCATCGAGCTGGACCGCTACCTGCACAAACGCACCAACGGGATGATCGGCAGCCTGTCGGCGCTGATCCGCGAAGCGGCACTGGAAGCCATCCTCACCGGCACAGAGAAGATCACCAAGGCGATGCTCGACGCCATCGACCTCGACCACGCCGCAACAGATTCCGTCCACCGCGTCGGCGAAACCGCATGACTCCCGGCACCGCCACAACGCCGCTGCCAGTCCGCCTGAGACCCGAACCCGGCGAGACCGCCGAATCCTTCGTCATCCGGTTGGCCATCGCGAATCACCTGCGACCCAGCTACCTTCGTCGATACGTCACTCCAGGCCGATATGGAACCGGCTGCATCGAACCAGCCAAACTCGCCGCGGTCTCGGGCCGCACACTCCCAGCTCTCATGCGCATGTTTCCCGAGCTGGCCGAACGACGTCGTCCCAAACGACAGGGCACCACCCAAGCCCGACGAGAAGCCAAGCAGCGCAACGACTCCATCAAGCAAGCTCTCTACGTCATCATCCGCCGCGACGCCGACAAGGGCCTGTCCGGCCGCGAGATCCAGCGCAAACACAACGTCGGATATCGAACCGTCCGCGCAGCACTCACCCTGGACGCTCCGCCACCCCGCAAGAACTACCCGGCACGCGAACGAACCAGCCTCCAACACCTGATCCCCGACATCACCGCCATCCTCGACGTCACGCCCGATGCGACGGTCCAGGACATCTGGAACCAACTACTCGACCAGCACCACGCCGAGATCTCCTACAGCGCGCTCCGGCAATACCTGGCCGACCTCCGAGGTCCCAGCCCACGACGACGCAGAAACGCCAACTCGGCTCACCTTCAGTGACAATCCGCCCTCCGAATCCTTGCCACTGAACGTGAGCCACCCAGTTCACAGCCCGACGACTGGCTCAGATTCGTTGGCACAGGACA
>NZ_BDAV01000045.1 GCF_001612635.1 Nocardia africana NBRC 100379
ATGCTGGTCTTCCGTCGGTTCGCGAATTCCGAAGGGCGCGCTCACCGGAACCGAAGGACCGGTGGGTTGTTTCAAGCTAATCGATCTGTGGGTTCGGGAGCTGGCTGCACCGTAGACAGCACGGGTTGCGTGCACTCCGGCATGGGGACGGCCATGATGGGAACTATGAAGGATGCGCAGTCGCGAAAGTTCGCCTCGTATCGGGACATACCCGGGGACATCGACCTGATCAGCGATAACGGCGGTGACACATGGGGTCGCAACGGCCAGATCGCGGATGTGGATGGCTGGCCGGAGAACAACTACTTCGCACCGTTCACCGACGCCTCCGCCCCACCGATCAGGTATGCGACCATTGCGTAACGGAACAGAAGACCTGATCAGCGGCCGTCGTCGGAGTCGAGGTTGATCGTGGTGTGAGAAGGGTGCATGGTGGTAGCCGTGTCCGAGGTCTCCGAGGCTCGCGTCGCCGCCGACGCAACAGCCAATGACGAGTTGCAGGCGCCGGCGCCGCGGCCGTGCCAATCGTGCCCCTATCGGCGCGATGTGCCGGGCGGAGTGTGGGACGCGCAGGAGTACGAGAAGTTGCGTGCCTACGACCGCGACATGGCCGAGCAGCCACCCGGATTATTCCAGTGTCATCAGACCGACGCCGACAGCGACCTGCGGCGGCTATGTGCCGGATGGGTCGGCTGCCACGGCGACAACTTACTGGGCTTGCGGTTTGCCCTGGTGCAGGGCCGTATCAGCGGTACCACATTTCAAGCGGCGATCGACTATCGATCACCGGTTCCGCTGTTCAGCTCCGGCGACGAAGCGGCCGATCATGGGCAAGCCGGTATTCACCGGCCGAGCCCGGATGCGGTGCGCGCGATCGCCAAGATCTGTCGGCACCGGTCCGACCTCCGTTGAGGTGGCCCAACGTCGGGAACCGCACGTTCTGATCTCAGGCGCTTCGTCTAGACAGTCAGTGACCTTCGCGCCGACATCTGTCATCTCACCGACTTTCCGCTGGCGACTCGCCGATCATCCGGCACGGGCCCGACCTACGGCCGCCGCTGACGCCCTCATGTCGCCGTCCGGTCGGATCTGCGGATCTGGTTCCTAATCGGCGCCAGACTGTTGTACCCGTCCGGCGTCGATATAACGTTGCGCCGCACCGACACTCAGTCCGAACAGGTCGCAGATTCTGCGGACATCACCGTCAGTCGCGCGGACTTCGTCAAGGATCCTGTCTGCACGGAGATCCTGCGCACGGCAGCCCAGGCATGAGTTGATCCAGTTGTAGGTCACCGCGCCTGTGCGGTTCGCGGTGACTTGGTTGACGAACAAATGGGGGTTCGCGGTCTTAGGCCATCGCTGGCCACGGTGATGCAGATACGCGGCGATACCGGCGCTGACGTGATCGGCCATGGGGATAGTTCGCCCGTCCACATACAGGCGGCTGTCACGGACGTCGGTCAATAGGATGTGGCGCAGTTGCCGTGGGCGTACGCCGTGAAAAACGAGCAGCGCTGCCAGTGCTGCTCTGGTCGGCTCGGGCGACTCGATCGATTCACGCAGCTGAGCTGGCGCGATCGTCATCGGGATCGTGTTCCGTGCCATGCCGCAGAAGATACGGCTGGTGGGGTCGGTGAATATCTGTTTGCGCGCCTTGAGAATTCGGAAGATCGATCGCAGCCCCTGCAGGGTGTCGACGCGGCGACGGCCACTGGCAGCCAGCACCGTGTGGATGGCGCCGCGGTCGATCTCCCGTAGCGAGGCGTGGTCGCCAGCCCACCCCCGTAGTACTGGCAGAGCTGAGGTGAGATGGTTGCGAATCGTGCGGTCGGCCCGCGGACGGCGCCGGGGTGGTTGCGAGCTCCCCTCACGCATCACTGCGAACCACACCCGTAACTCCGACGCCATCTCGTCGGGCAGCGCCGCGACTCGCGATTCGAACCAGGTGACGATCGCAGGGACATCGTCGTCTTCGAGGATGGCGGCGGTCCGCAACACATCCATGGTCGGCCCGGCCGGCAGCGATGTCTTTCGCAGCAATGCGACCTCGCTGGCCTTGATCGGTGCGCCCGGAGTGTCCTGAATCGCCAACAACACCCGCACCGCGCGTCGAACCGCAGAGGTGAGATCACCTGTCCAGCCATAGGTCTCAGCGTGTTCGACCACAACGGCTTCCAACGCGGCGGCAAGATCGGGAAACGGGGGTTCCGGTGCCTTGTCCAGGCGACTGCTGTCGCGGACCGCGTCGAACAGCGTCAGTTGGCGATGGTCGGCGAGTCGGAATGCGCGCGGTCGTGGGCGGGCTCGTGATCGTGTCCGAATCGGCCTCGTTTTCCATCGGCGCAGAGCAGGTGGTGTCACAAGGGCGAGCTTGTGTTCCAGGTCGCTAATGAACAGCTGGTGCCCGACAGCCAGCGCTTCCGGGTTAACCAGACCGTCGGCGGCCCACGAGTTGGCACGTGCTCGGCGCCAACACAGTCGGCACAAGCCGGAGCCGTTGAGCGACTGGACCTTCCCGCAACCCGGGCACAGACGCTCACCGGGATGGCGCCGCCGCCAGTCACGGCACGCGTTACACACTCCGCTACCGGTTTTGAACAATCCCCACGCACAGCAGTATGGGCACGAGTCGCCGAAATCCGGCGCGTATTTGTGGCAGCGCTGACACAGTCCCCCCGAGTAGTACAGCGACGTGGAACCACACCTGCGGCACGGCGGCGGGATCCGGGTTCCTCGCGTTCGGCAGCCATAGCAGTACTTGGCCTTCGCATGCGCAACCGGACGCAGGCCACATCCCGGGCACGTGCGCGGTTGCGGCGTTCTCATGCCGGCGGAAGGGTGCGGTTGCGGCCCAGCCGAGGCGACCTGCCGGACGAGGCCCGCACCTGTTCGGGTTTGCTCGGCATGCGCGCCGCAACGACATCGGGCTCGCAGATCAGCAAATCCGCGGGCGAGCAATTCAACACCGAGCAGAAGACATCGAGATCATCGAGCCTGATGCTGGTCGGGTTGCCGATCCACAACGCCGACATCTTGCCGGCGCTGATCTCCAACCCCGCCTCCGCCAGCCGGCGACGCATCTCCGTCGACTTCCAGATCCCGTTCTCCGCAGCCTTCATTCGTAGGTTCCAGCGCATCCACCTAGCCTCCTTCGCCTGCCAAACGAGCAGCGACGCGTTCGTTGGCGTCTACCCACGCCCTTTCCACATGATCATCGTGCACATGGACATACCGAGTCGTCGTCGATAGCCACTCGTGGCCGAGCAGTTCCTGGATCGCCTTCAGATCCATGCCCCGCTCATACATCGATGACGCGCAGAAATGGCGCAAGCCATGGGGAGTCAGCCGACCGCTCCACGCCGGAAGGTATCGCCCCACTGCGACAGCGAGCCCGGACCGCAGCGCGTCATCGCCGACCCGGCGGCACCTCCCGGTGCGGGGATCACGGCGCTCGCTCGGCAGCAACGGCGCATCTGGATCGTCCCAATCATCTCCGAACTGGTGACGGATATCTGCTATCCACCACTCGAGCAAGGCGTCGACCTCGTTGATCGCCGGTGTCAAACGCGTTTTCGGGCCCCGGCCCCGGCTGCCCTTGCCATATCGGACGTGCAGCTTCCCACTCGAACCCAGGTCCGGCCGCCAGTCACGAATATCGAGCATCACCGTTTCGGTGATCCGCAAACCAGCACGCCGCCACAACGACGCCGCCAAGTAGTCCCTCGCAGCCGGCAAGAACTTGCGGGCATTAGGCAATCCGTCCCGCCATCGGCCGAACAAGACTTCAACGTCGCCCGTCGGCGGCGGCACCCGTCGGGTCCCGTAGTCCGCCTTCGGCGGCCGGTTGAACTCATCGACCGGCTGGATCACCACATGACCGGCGACGCGGTGAATGTCGGTCTGATAGCGCGCGATCAGGAACTCGAAGAATTGAGACAGCGTCACCGCCTTCCGATATACCGTCGATCGCGCACGCCCTTGCCTACGTTGAGCAACCAGGAACGCATCGACCGCGTCCGGGCCTGCGGTCCAGATCGGCCGACCGTATCCGCGAACAAACTCCACCAGCACCGAACGGTCGGCCGCGAGCACGCCATCGCTGATCCCCGCACCAAGACCGGCCAACAGGAACTGGTCGACCAAATCCTGCTCGAAATCCTCGATTTCCTGCGTCGTCCGCAGAGCACACGGCGCGCCCAACGACCTCACCGGTGCCAGAGTCATGAAACCGCCACATCACCAGGAGCGATCATCCATCATAAATACCATCCGAGTGTCGGCATTCTCGACGAAATCACGAAAACTCTTGTCGATCCGCCACATACACCACTTCCTGCGAGAAGCCCTGACCTCTTCGGTTGCGGTCGTGAAGAACTCACGGCAGTTGCTACA
>NZ_BDAV01000046.1 GCF_001612635.1 Nocardia africana NBRC 100379
CGAGCTGGCAGTGATGTTCTTCCCGGCCGGCCGGGACAGACCACCCCCGCACCGGCTCCCGGCACCACAGGTGCAGCGGTCGCGTCGATCCGGCTCACCAACACACCAGGCAGCGGCATGGGCATCAGCCCGAGCGGCAGCGCGGGATTCGGGTTGTTGGCCGGTCGCGTCGCTGACCTCTGCGCACCAGGTGATCTGGTCTGTGACGCTCCCACCGGTTCGCCGCTGACGCAAACGGTGAAAAACATTGCTGCTCAATCGAACCTCGGTGATCCAGTGGCGGCGATATCGACCATCGCGCAAGCCTTGGCGGCCACGACCTGGAAGACCGCGATCGGCGTCGTCACCGACGACATCGCCGGCAACAGCCTGGACGAACTGAGCTACCAACCGACCAAACCGCTGGGGCAACGCCTAGCAGAAGCGTCGGACCCGAACACCCCGATGCCCGGCCCGGACGACGCGCTGGCGGCGCTGTTCCGGATCGGCACGATCGGCCTCAACACCGTGGTAACGGTGGCGCAGACGGTGTTCACCCCGGCCACCATCGCTGAGCTGGCCACTGTCGGCATGGCCAACCCCGCCGCCGCCCTCGGCGTACTCGGCGCGAAACTCGCAGGAGCTGTCGCCGACCTCATCCCGCCGCACACCGCCCTGGGCTGGGTGAACCAGGCATTCGACGCCATCACCTCCACCGTCACCGACGACAACCAGCTCTACCAGCTGGCCACCTACACCCAATACAGCGACACCGCAGGCCACCACGCCGCCTACACCAGCACCCCCGCGACCCCGACCGGAACACCGGCCCTCGCCGCGGTCGCCGACTGGTTCACCGCATTGGCTCACGACCTCGCTGCCACCCACCCCAGCGCGGCAACACCGCTACCCCCGACAACCACCACGACGGAGCCGGTCGCATCGATGACATCCGGTGCCGTTCCTGAGCGGACCGGCACGGCAACCCCTCCCCCTGCCGTGCCGAGTCCTTGAACCCCTTCGGCGGAGACGGTTTCTCTGCGCCAGAGATCAGTTCCGTCCTCGCGGGCCGACTCCGCCGAAGGGCCCATCCACCCCCCATCCACGTCGAGGAGGTGAA
>NZ_BDAV01000047.1 GCF_001612635.1 Nocardia africana NBRC 100379
CGCGGGTGTGGATAGTCGTGGGTGCGACGGTGGCTGTGGCCGCTGTACTGGTGCTCATCGGTGCATTGGTCGTTGTCGATCCGAGCGGACACACCCAGGTTCCCACCCTGACCGCTGTCCCGCTCACGAGCAACGCCGCAGCCGCCGGCGGGGCGTGCGCAGGACTCACCGGCGCCACGGTCACCGACCGAGACGGTGACACCCGGACCGTCGCAGGGGTCGTGGCCTCATTCGAAAACGCCTACTACCGGCTCCGCGATGCCAACGCCGCTCTGCGGGTCGTGGCGCCGGAGGCAGGACTGACGGCCGGTGCGCTCGCCGCAGGGATCGCCTCCATCCCGGCCGGCAGCACCTATTGCGTGGCGATCACCCCATTCGCCGCCGGCAGCGCGAACGTGCACGTGGTCGAGCAGCATCCCGACCACACCCGCACCGACTACCTGCAAGTGATCAACACCCGCCTCGACGGTCCCGGCTTGGTGATCACCAACTTCCAGAAGCAGGCCGGACCATGACCGCCCTCGTCGCCCACTCCCACGATGAGCCCGCCGACGGCCGCCTCGACCCGACCACCGTCACAGGACCCGGACCGGAACATCGTGCGCCGGTGAGGAATTCGCCGCTACCTGTCACAGGGGCGTATCCGCCGCTGTTCGCGGTGCTCGGCGCACACGGCGGCGCTGGCGCCTCGACGCTGGCCCGGTGGTGGGCACACGCCGCCGACACCGGACCGGCGTGGCCCGGATCGCGGGTGACCACGCAGCGGGTAGTGGTCGCGGCTCGCGACTGCCTGCCCGGGTTGGTCGCGGCGGCGGACCGGCTGCGCGAGTGGCACGCCGGGCTCACCCCCTCCGGGGTGACCGTGGTCGGGTTGGTGCTGGTCCCGCCGCGGCCCGGCCGTATTCCGCTGCCGGTGCGTCGCTACCGCAGCACCGTCTCCGCCCTGGTCGAGGGCGCGGTGTGGCCGATCCGCTGGCACGACGAACTGCTCACCCATGAGCTCGACGACCTCGCCACCTACACACCCAGCGACCCGCCGCCCCCGCGGCGCGCCCACCTGAGCGACGCCGTCCCCGCCGACGTCTATCACGCCGGCACAGCGATCACCGCCCGCATCGCGGCCACCCGAGCGCCCGCATCCGACCCAACACCCAGGAGATCCCCGTGACGCACTCCGTCATCGCCGATATTGCTGTTCTGGCGCAACAGATTCCGATCACACCCGAGGCACCGCCGGGGTCGGCCGGGCTGACCAAGGTCGTGAACTGGCTGGCCTGGGCGGTGATGCTCGCCGGCATCGCCGCACTCATCTACGCCGGCGGCAAATTCGGGTGGGAACGCTGGCACGGCGGCGCCGTGGAGAGCCCCAAGATCGTGCTGGGCGCCCTCGTCGGCGGAATCATCGCCACCAGCGCCGGATCCATCATGACTCAAATCGTCGCCAAATAACCAATGCCCCAACAAATTTCGAATCGGCTCACATCCGTGCCGTCCGCCGCCGAACGGCGGATCGCGGCATCTCACCAACGTACTCGATTCTGAGGCAAAGGAATTCACACGTATGCCAATCATCGACACCTCCCCCTTGGCCATGTCCAGCAGCGACGGGCTCATGCTGGCCGGAGATCGTTGCGGGCCAACGTTCGCCGCGGCGACCGTTGTCTACGTACACGGGTTGCTGTGCGACGGCAGCTGGTGGCGGCCGCTGACCGAGCAGGTGCACGACCGGCTCGACGGCCAGATCGCGCAAATCGTCTGGGATCAACGAGGGCACGGCCGCTCCGGTCGCCCCCACCGCAGCGTCGAGACCACCCTCGACCATCTGGCCGACGACCTCGACACCGTACTCACCCAAGCCACCGGATCGGTCGTACTGGTCACGCACTCGGCCGGATCCATGGTCGCGGCTGCCTACGCGCAGCGCTACCCGGCGCGCGCCGCCGCACTGTCAGGGCTGGTGCTGTTCAACGCCACCGGCGAATTCCCCGAATTCCCCGCCCTGCCCCGTCATTTCATGACTGCGGCGACACGGATCAAGGGCCTTCGGCACGGCAAGCTCGACCATGTCGCGGCCGCGGCCGCGTCGGTGGCCGAACGACGCTTCCGCCGCACCGCACGACGGCTCGGGTCCAAGGCTCCGCTGGCGACCGGCGCCCGTCCGGGTGATCCGCGGGTGCTGACCGACCTCATGCACGCCTACCGTCACTTCTACCTCAACCCTGCCATCGCCGCCGGGTTGCGGCCCGTTCCGTCGTTCGTGGTCACCGGCGACCGCGACCGGGTCGTCTCCGCCACTCAATCGACACGGTTCGCGGAGAAGATCTGGGCTGACCAGCAGGTGGTGCCCGGCGCCGGACACTCGCTGCCGAGAAGCGAACCCGGCATCGCCGCCGAGGTGATCGTCGCGGCCCTCGACGTCGCCTACCGCGCCGACGTCGATCAGCTCCTGCTCGATCAGGACGGTGAACTGGCCACCGACACCGACGGCACGCCATGACAACCACACGGCTGGACCCGAAAGTCCTCGCCCCGCTGACCCAGATGCTCGCCTGGCTGGCCTGGCTCGTCCTGCTGCTCGCGATCGCCCGCACCATCTGGATCGGCTGGCAGCTGGCGTGGCGACTCCACCGCGACGAAGCGATCGAAGGACTCGCCGGCGCCCTGCTCGCCGCCATCCTCGTCGGCTCCGCCAGCGGCATCGCCGCCGCCCTGTTCCCCACCCACTGAACCCCACCACACCCCTGGGAGACCGCAGTGAACCCGCACACTAGCCACCACGCCACACATCATGCCGGGCTGACCGCACTGATAGGACTGCTCGGCATCGCCACCCTCACCGGCTGCACCACGCCCGGCGAACACAGCAACCCTAGCGCCGCGTCATCAGTGCCCGCGGACATCCACGCCGCACCGACCAACGTGACAACCAC
>NZ_BDAV01000048.1 GCF_001612635.1 Nocardia africana NBRC 100379
ACGCTTCGATGACGGAGGTGTAGGACGTCCACGGACGGACCGAGCCTTACGTCGTCGACGCGAATTATTCGGTGTCACAGTTGTTTTCCCTCCTCCGCCGTGGGGGTTCGGGGTTGTGGTGGTGGTGTGCTGTAGCGGCGGATGTCGAGGTGGTCGGTTCCGGCGACTCGGGCGAGCGGGGCGGTGGTGACGGTTTGGCCGGTTTGGGGGGCGTGGATGACCAGGTCCGTGCCGCCGGCGTCGCGGCCCGCGTACACGGCGACATGGTGGGAATCGCTCTCGCCGGGGGTTGTGAAGAAGATCAGGTCCCCGGGTTGCCGCTGATCGAACGCGACGATCTGCCCGGCCGGTGAGTCTTGTTGGGCCTGGGTGTAGTGCGGCAACCGGATTCGACCGCCTGAGGCCTGGTAGATCGCGTACAACGTCAACCCGGAGCAGTCGAACCCGCCGCCCGTCGGCCCATCGGCGTCTCCCCCACCCCACACGTACGGGGTACCGATCCACCGCTGCGCCGCGGCCACGACCGCCTGCCCGAACCCACTGGCCGGCACCGGCGCGCCGGAGGATCCCGAACCGGGTCCACATCCGCGAGCCGGTTGTCCTGGCGCGAGGGTGGGCACGGCCGCTGGGTCGATATCGGCGAACATCGCGTAGAGGCGTCGGGCCAGGTCCAGTTGTCCGGCATAGGCGTTCGGTGCGGACACCTCGACTGCCTGGGCGAGTTCGGCCGAGGTCATCGAAGCGGCGCCGGGGATGGTGGCGGCTTGGTTGTAGAACCAGTTGATCTGATAGATCGCGTTCATCAGCGTGGCGATCCCCGCGCTTCCCCAGACGCTGACCCGCATCTGGTGCGGGCCCACCGAATCGTGGTCGGCGCCGACGCCGTCGTTGGGGTAGTTCAACGATTCCGGGACGTTGGAGTTCGCAAGGTTCCGCAACGTCGATTCGGTGATCATCGCCACCAGTTCGGCGATGATCACCGACTCCGGAGCTCGGCGTTGCTTGCCGATCGCCACACCGTTGCGCGCCAGCTCCAACTGCCGCTCGTTCAACCCCGCCAGCGATTGACCGGTCGAGCCCGCCACTCCCCCATCTAGCACTGGCGTCGCACACGAGTCCGCGGGCTGTATTCCGACCAGCAAGGCCAGGAAAAGGATCAACGCGATGGGAAGGCACACGATGCCTGCGAGGAGGGTTCTGGAAGACATCACCCATCGCCGTCCTCCCCGACCCCGAGGACCTCGGCCTGGAACGGAGGCCGCGGACGATCGTTGTTTCCGCCGGTGAGGTGGGAGAAGCGGCGGTTGGTGTTGTGGATGTCGCGGGCGCGCTCGGTGGGGGTGAAGGTCATGCGGAACGGGATGCCGGGTGCATCGGCTTCTCCGGTCTTGAGCAGGAAACATCCTGTGCCGGGCGGTGTTTCGCGCGCGCCGGTGTTGTCGAGGTGATCGTCGGTCGGTGGCCGGGGCGCGGCCCAGGAGGTGACCAGCAACTTTTCGGTGTCGGTGATCGATACCGCGGCGCGGAGTCGTTCGATCTCTTCCGGCCCGACGGGGCCGATGATCTTGGCTCGGGCGCGTTCGAAGAAGCCGAGGGCTTTGGCTTGCGCCGCGGCGGAGTCGAAGGCGGCGAGGTCTTTGATGGTGTGGCTGCACATGATCAACCCGGTGCCCAGCGGCCGGTTCAACCGGGTCAGCGCATCGACGCGGTCGACCATGAACTCACCCGCACCCAGCACGCGCCAGATCTCGTCCATGACGACCTCGAACGTGCGCGGGGCCGCGAGAGCGGCGTCGGCCAGCGCATGGGCGGCGGCGACCGCGCCGAAGCCCTCGCTCCAGCACACCATCAGCACCGCCGCCAGCAGTTTCGTGTCGCCTTCAGGGATGCGGGACACATCGATGCAGACCGCGGGGCTGTTCAGGTCCAGGGGTGTGCTGGTTTGCCGGTCGAAGATCTGGCCCCACGGGCCTTCGATCACCGCGCGCAGCGAACGGCGCAACACTTTGGTCGCGGCCCGGAACGCGACATCGTCGTCTTCCTCGGCGAACTGCCGCAACCGCTGCGCGCCGCCGGAGATCGTGGCCAGCAGATCCGACAGCCGCGGCGGCCGCTGCGGGGTGAATCCTCCAGCGGGACTGTAGAGTTCGCGCAGGCTGGCGGCGATGAGTGTTTCTTCGTAGTCGGCGACGCGGGAGCCGCGGACCAGCTCGATCAGCCCGGCGACGATGTTGACCTGCCCGGCTTCCACTCGCGCGGCGACCTGGCGGCGCTGATCCGGATCCGGGAGTCGGTCGATGATGGTGCCGAGGGCGCCGACGGCGAGGGGGTTGATGCTGCCGTGCCCGTAACCGAGGTCGACGACCTGCCCGCCCAATGCTTCGACGAGGTCGCGGTAGTCGGGTTTCGTGTCGCCCATGCACAGCACCGTTTCCCCGGCCGCGACCGCACCCGTCGCGAGGCGGCGGATCAACGAGGATTTTCCGAAGCCGTTGAGCGCCAACACGAATGCGATCGGTGCGGTGATGAATCCGCGGGCGAACCACGACATCGGATCGAAATGCACCGGCGCTCCGGTCACGAAATGCGAACCGACCGGACAGCCCACCACCGGGGCGGTCGCTCCGACCGCGAAGGGCCACAATCCGGCCACCTGCACCGTCGTCGCCCGCCATTCCGGTGTCGCCGGGACTACCGTTGCGCGGCCTCCACCGACACCGCGGTACCCGCGGTCGGTGAAACTCGCCATGGACACCGCGAATCCGTCACGGACCGAATCTTCTGCTCTCCGAGCGGCAGTGGCGCGGCGGTGATCGTCACTCGACAGAGCCCAGCGAGCGCGCACGGCGGCCAGGCCGCGACCGGCAGCAGCCGTTTCCTCCTTCGCACGCGCCTGTGGAGTCAGCACACGAATCCCTGCCATCTTTGCCGTCCGCGCCGGACGGATCGTGCTTTTGCGGTCTCGGATATTCATGCGCTGAACCGCTTCGAGATCGAGGTGTGCTCGGGCAGGATCAGGCCGATGCCGAGGGAGGCGGCGAAGGCGGCGGCTTGGGCGCCGTAGCAGCGGCGCACCCGCAGCCGCGACGCCGCGGTCATCGTGCGTACCGAGGTTTCGATGCCGGGCAGGTCGGCGTCGAGGACGTCGGTGACGGTGACCAGGACCCCGAATCGGGTGAGGCCGGCGCCGCGGGCTTGTTCCTGGCGGGCGGCGCGGGTGTTGTCGACGCGGATGGACGCGGCGGCCGAGGCGATGCCGCGTTCGGTCTGCTCGGCGGCCAAAGCGTCCCGGAAGTCGGCGTCAACGATGTCGGTGGCCTCGGCCGCCGAATGCAGGCGGTACACGATCGCGACCCGCTTGCGTGGCACATCGGAGCGCGGGCGCAGCAACTCCTCCAGACCGGTTTCCAGCACCGCGCCCCGCGGTGGGGCGTCCATTTCCCAGGTGATCGACCGCGCGCCGTCGTGCACCAGATGGTCCCAGCGGTCCTCGTGCGCGATCGGACCCACCGAGTCCCACGACTGCGTTTTGGTGATCGCCGGGCCCGCGGCTTCGATGTCGCGTTGAGCTGCCAAGTCGTAGCGAGACCGCACCAGCCCCAGCACCTCCCACGCCTGCAACGGCGTGGCCGGCAGTCCCGCGCGGGCCAGTTGGGACAGCACGCCTTGCAGGCGCTGTCCGATCTCGCGGGCCTGCTCCGGTAGGTCCCGCCGGGTTTTGCGGGAGGTGCCGATGGCGCGGTAGGTGATGGCGATG
>NZ_BDAV01000049.1 GCF_001612635.1 Nocardia africana NBRC 100379
GTGGGGGTAGTCGATGCCGTAGCGGCCGTGGCGGCGGAAGACTTCCTCGTCGACCGAGAGCCGGGTGAAGCCCTTGTCCGCGAGGGCCTTGGCGAGCACCGTCTTTCCGGAGCCGGTGATGCCGCACAACAAAATGACCCGTGACCGGTGCATTCGGATGATCACTCCTTGCTCGTCGGTGTCGGTGGCCGCCATTCGATCAGGATGTTACGGGCCTGCACCACCCAATTTTCAGGCAGCTGGGCCAGGGTGGCAGGCCGGTAAGCCGGGCGTGGATCGGTGGGGTCGAGGCGGCCGTGGTGGCGGCCGACGTGGTCGAGCAGCCGGGCGGCTTCCGACCGTACTGCGGGGGTGTGTTCGATCCATTCGCCGCTGCCGAAGCGGGTCACCCGCTGGTGCAGGTCGGCCAGTACACCGCGCCGCCATTTGAAGTGGTGCACGCACACCAGCCGATCCGGATCCGGCCGATATCCGGGGGCACGGTGATTGCCCGAGGCCACCACGACATCGGAGCGCACCGCCACGATCTTTCGGGGATCACCACCGAGCAGCCGGTGGGTCAGGTGCCCGCCGAGCGGAAACACCTGATCCAGGTCGATGCCCGGGGTGATCGGCGGGAGTGCGCCGTCGCAGGTGATGCGGTCGAGCAGCAGACCGCCGACCACCGGGCGCCCGCGGGTGTCGGCGGCGGCGATCGCGTCGTCGACGCCGCCAGGGAACTGGTGGAATTCGTCGGCGTCGGCGAGCAGATGCCAGCCGGGACCGGCCAGAGTGCGCAGCCGTTCACGCAACTCGGTGTTGGTGCGCTCGTGCCACGGACCAGTGCTGGTCAGGGCCGGTCCGATGCCGAGATCGGCGGCGGTGCCCAGCAACGTGTCCCGATGACGCGGGTGCACCTGGTCGGGGAAGTGGAATGCGATCAGGAACCGCTCGACGCCGATCCCTCGATAATGGCTGGTCCAGGCGGTGAGCAGGCCAGGTTCGACGGGCCCGATCACCGCGATCACCGGCGGCGTCACCGCCGGGCCTCCGACAGCCGGCGATAGGTGTCGACCAGGAAGGCCGCTTGTTCGCTCGGGGTGGCCATGCCCAGGGACTTGCCCGCCGAGGCCGGCGGGCGCGGCATCCGCTCGTCGCTGAGGCCGTCCAGCGCCATGGCCAGGCTGACCGGGGAGCCGGCGGGGAACACCCGCACCCACCGGTGGCCGATGAGCTGATGGGTCAGGTCCAGGTCGTGGCCGGACACGATCAGCGGCACGCCCAGGCGGGCCGCGCCGAGGACCAGCCCGGATTCCTTGCCGACGCCGCGATGGCGGATCACCAGGCTGGCATCGGCCGCCGCGTACACCAGGCGCAGGATCTGTTCGGGGACCGGGCCGGGCTCCACACACAACCGGACCAGGGGAAGGCCCCGCCACCGGTCGAGGATCTGCTGGTCGATCGGGTGCCCGGTGACCAGCAGATGCAGCGGCTTACGGAGGCGAGCCAGCGCCGCGTCCAAGGTGGCGATGTCCTTGTGCGGCCACCAGCCGCCGACCAGGCACACCACCGTCGCATCCGCCGGAATCCCGAAAACATCTCGGGCGCCGTCGATCTCCGCGTCGGTCAACTGCTGCCCGTCGTCGACGGCATAGGTCCGCACCGCGGTCGCCAGCACCGGGAACCGGGGGCGCAGCTGCCGCGCCACGGCCTCGGTGGGACACACGAGCCCGACCGCGCCCGCGCGGCGGCGAAATAGCTTGCCGAGCAGCCGTAACGGCAGGTCTTCGGTGGTGGTGACCTCGTGTACGAACCGCAGGTGCGCCCCACCGCCCAACGCTGCGGCAAGAAGGTGCAGGCCCTCGCTGGCGGTCAGGATCACCACCGCGCACCCGGATCCGCCCTCGTGGCGGGCGCTGCGCAGGCAGGCGGCCTCGACCAGGCAACGCCGAAGTAGTTCGATCTGGTGCGGGAGACGGCGCAGCCGGTCCGGCCACCACCGCGGGCCCAGCACCGCGCTGCTGCCGGTGGCCAGCACCTGCGCCATGGCCGCGCCACCGGCGAGCAGATGCGCGGCCGGGCCGCGCCGCCGCGGCGGGGTCACGATGAGGCTGTCCGGCCCGGCGGCGGCCAGCGCGTACATGGTGTGCTGGTAGTGGCCGCCGACCCGATCCGCGTAGGGTTCGATCAGCACCAATCGTGGTGCGGGGCCGCTCATCCGGCGATCACCTGCTCGCCGTAGGAGCTGGTGAACCGGTGGTGCAGCCACACCGGATCGTTGAGCTGGGTGAACCGGTCCGGGTCACGGCCGGCGTCGTGCGCGAACGCGATTCCGTCGCGGGCGCCGAGTGCGGCGTAGGAGGCGAACTCGCCGGTGCGGGCCGACCGCCAGGCGGCGATCTTCTGCCGCGCGGACATGTCGTCCATGCCGTACTCGCTGCCGCGGGCGAGCATCGCGCACTCGCGGAACCCGGCCCGCCAGGCGTGATACGGGCTCTGATTGAACCGGGTCACCCCCGCGGTTGCTTCGACGAACTCGACGCGGCCGGGCAGGGCGGCCAGGACATCGACCGCGTCTCCGAGCTGCCGCAACGCCTCGGCTCGGATCAGCTTCAGCCCGCCGTAGCCGTAGGACAGGTTGTTGAGCGGGTTGCGGGCCCGCCAGACCCGCATCGACACGCCCTCGGCGAGGGATTCGACTGCGGCGGCGCCGAATTCGTGGTCGATGGCGAAGTCGCCGTCTGCGAGGAAGAACTGAGCGGTGTCGGTGAGTTCGGCGGTGAGCCGGTAGGCGCGGCGCATCGGCCGCACCCCGTGCAGGCGTTTCACGGTGCCGCCGAATACCCTCGTCAGCCGCGAGTGCAGCACGTCGGCGAGCGGTTCGTCATAGGACAGCTGGATCACGTCGAATCCGGTCATCGCGAGATCGCCTCCCAGTACGCGGCGGCGACAGCGGCCGGGGTCAGGTAGGTGGTGGCGGCGTGGGCGCGTTTGGCGTGCAGCCGGTAGAACTCCTCGTCACCGGCCAGCCGGCGTGTGATGTCGATCGCCGCGTCGAGGGTGTCGAACAGCAGTTCCTCGTCGATGTGCTCGGCGAACCAGCCCATCCGGGGTGCGATCACCGGCAGCCCCATCGCCTGGGCGTCGATCACGCTCATCGACCACGGACAGCCCGCCCGCAACGGCGCGATCCCGAAATGCGCGCCCGCCAACAGATCTCGATACCGGGCACGATCGCCGTCGTCGGACACGACGTGCACTCCGGGCAGGGCGGCGAGTTGGGCGCGGTGGAATTCCGGGCTCGGATCCAGGGCGACCCGGGCCGCACTGCGGTCACCGAACAGGTCGGTCACCCGAAGCTGCACGCTGGTCTCCACGGTGAGGCGGGAGGCCAGCTCGGCGAATCGTGCGGTGCCGTAGTGCCGGTACAGTCGGTGGTTGTAGACCCCGATCAGCGGTGCGCCCCAGTCGTTTTCGGTCGCGGCGGGGTCGCGGACGAGGCGTTCGTCCCGGGGTGGCGGCACTACCGCGACCCGCCCGCCCAGGTCGAGGTCGTGGCGTTCGGCGACCGCGAGGGTCCATGCCGAGGCGGCGGCGGAGTGCACCAGCACCCGGTCACATGCGGCCAGTCCGGCGCAGAACGCCAGCAGCACCGCCGGGCCGAGCCCGGCATCGTCCAGCGATGGATCCAGCTGCATCGCACCGAGGTCGGTCACCGAGAACGGCAAGTAGTGGCAGTATCCGGCTACCAGCGCGGTGA
>NZ_BDAV01000050.1 GCF_001612635.1 Nocardia africana NBRC 100379
GCACCGCGCTGGTGGCCGGCTACTGCCACTATCTGCCGTTCTCGGTGACCGACCTCGGTGCGACGCACCTGGATCCATCGCTGGACGATGCCGGGCTCGGCCCGGCAGTGCTGCTGGCGTTCTGCGCCGGACTGGCCGCGTGTGACCGGGTGCTGGTGCACTCGGCCGCCGCCTCGGCATGGACCCTCGCGGTCGCCGAACGCCACGGCCTCGACCTGGGCGGGCGGCTCGCCGTGGTGCCACCGCCCCGGGACGAACGCCTCGTCCGCGACCCTGCCGAGGCTGAAAACGGCTGGGGCGCATCGCTTGTCGGGGTCTACAACCATCGACTGTACCGGCACTACGGCACCGCACGATTCGCCGAGCTGGCCTCCCGCCTCACCGCGGAGACCAGCGTGCGGCTTCGGGTGACCGACCTGTTCGGTGACCGCAGTGCGGCCCGGGTCGCCCTGGACTCGAGCCCGGAATTCCACCGCGCCCAGCTCGCCGCCCTGCCCGGCGTGCACGTCGTGTCCGACGACGGTGACCGTGCCCGGTATCGGAATCTGTTGGCGGGCGCGCATTTTGGGATCGCGCCGTTGCGGGCGGGCTGTCCGTGGTCGATGAGCGTGATCGACTGCCAGGCGATGGGGCTGCCGGTGATCGCGCCCCGGATGGGCTGGTTCGCCGAGCACATCGACGAGGAACTGCTGTTCGACAGCCTCGACGCGGCGATCGACATCGCGCGCCGGCTGGCCGGTGACGAGGAGTTCTACCGGCTGCACGCCAAACGCGCCCACGCCGCCACCACCTGCCTGACCCCGGCCGTCGTCGCCGCCGCGTATTGGGAGGCGATCTCGCGATGACCGGCTTCGACGTGATTCAGCTGTCCTATGACGAACCGCTCGCCGACGTGCTGCACTCCCGGCTGGCGCGGGTGTTTGGCGGCACAGTGAAACGCCTGCACGGGGTGCGGCCGATGCGCCGCGCCTACCGGCTCACCGCCGAACTCACCGACACCGCTCAGTTCTTCCTCGCAGATGGCGACTTCGCCATCGACCACGAATTCGGCTCTGCCGCAGTCGAACCCCTCGCCGAGGGCGTGTCGATGCGGGTCTGGCGGGCCCGCAATCCGCTCAACGGCTTGTCCTACGGCTACGGCGGGCTGAAGCTGATCCGCGCCGAGGCGTTGCGGCAGCTCGGAGACGCGGTCGATGTCCTGGCCGCCCTGCCCGGCCGCGTCGAATTTGTCGAAGCAACCGCGGGGATGACCCGGTTCAATCAGAGCCCGTATCACGCCTGGCGTGCCGGGTTCCGCGAGTGCGCGATGCTCGCCCGCGGCAGCGAATACGGCATGGACGACGTGTCCGCGCGGCAGAAGATCGCCGCCTGGCGGTCGGCCCGCACCGGCGAGTTCGCCTCCTACGCCGCACTCGGCGCCCGCGACGGTATCGCGTTCGCGCACGACGCCGGCCGTGACCCGGACCGGTTCACCCACCTCAACGATCCGGTGTGGCTGCACCACCGGTTCACCAGCTCCTACGGTGAGCGGGTGATTGCCGGATGAGCGGCCCCGCAACACGATTGGTGCTGATCGAACCCTACGCGGATCGGGTCGGCGGCCACTACCAGCACACTCTGTACGCGCTGGCCGCCGCAGGCCCGGACAGCCTCATCGTGACCCCGGCGCGGCGGTGCGGCCCGGCTGCGCAGCTGCTGGACGGTAGTGCGGCCGTGGCGCGGGTGCTGGCCATCGGCAGCGGCGCGGTGCTGGGCCCGCGATGGTGGCCGGATCGGCTGCGCCGCCTCCCGCACCAGATCGAACTGCTCCGGCGTTGCCTGGTCGAGGGCGCCTGCCTACGCACCGCCCGCCACGAGGGCGGATCCGGGTGTGCGGTGGTGATCCTGACCGCCAGCGAGGGCCTGCACCTTCTTGCCGCAGCGTTGGGCGGTGTGGCGCATCTGCGGTTCGTACACGAGGTCACCACCACCGAAGACCTGCCGTTACGGTTGCTCGGCAAGTTATTTCGCCGCCGCGCGGGCGCGGTTGGGCTCGTGTGTCCCACCGAGGCCGTAGCGCGGCAGCTGCGCACCCGGTTCCCGGTGCTGGCGACCGCGGTGCGGACCTATGCCGTCGACGACGGGCAGCAGTTGACCGACGCGGAGATCGACGGCGCCCGAGATGTTTTCGGGATTCCGGCGGATGCGACGGTGGTGTGCCTGGTCGGCGGCTGGTGGCCGCACAAGGACATCGCCACCTTGGACGCGGCGCTGGCTCGCCTCCGTAAGCCGCTGCATCTGCTGGTCACCGGGCACCCGATCGACCAGCAGATCCTCGACCGGTGGCGGGGCCTTCCCCTGGTCCGGTTGTGTGTGGAGCCCGGCCCGGTCCCCGAACAGATCCTGCGCCTGGTGTACGCGGCGGCCGATGCCAGCCTGGTGATCCGCCATCGCGGCGTCGGCAAGGAATCCGGGCTGGTCCTCGGCGCGGCCCGCCTCGGCGTGCCGCTGATCGTCTCCGGCCACGACCCGGACCTGACCCATCAGCTAATCGGCCACCGGTGGGTGCGGGTGTTGCCCGCCGGATCCCCGGTCAGCCTGGCCATGGCGCTGGATGGCCTCAGCGACGAGCGGATGCCGCGCCCACCGGCCTCGGCGGGCAAGTCCCTGGGCATGGCCACCCCGAGCGAACAGGCGGCCTTCCTTATCGACACCTATCGCCGGCTGTCGGAGGACGGGCGGTGACGCCGCCGGTGATCGCGGTGATCGGGCCCGTCGAACCTGGCCTGCTCACCGCCTGGACCAGCCACTATCGAGGGATCGGCGTCGAGCGGTTCCTGATCGCATTCCACTTCCCCGAACAGGTCCACCCGCGCCATCGGGACACGTTGCTGGGCACCGCCGCCGATCTCGGCATCGGACCGGCCCTGACCAGCACGGGTCCGTGGCACGAGCACACCAACACCGAGTTGCGTGAACGGCTGCGCACTCTGGCCGGGCCCGGCTGGCATCTGCTCGCCGACGCCGACGAGTTTCACCAATTCCCCGGCGGCGTCGATGATGCGATCGCCGCCGCCGACACCGGCGGGCGCCCGGTGGTCGGCGGTCTGCTGTTCGACCGCATCACCTGCGATGGCGCACTTCCGCCGATCACTGTCGGCATCGACCCGGATCAGGTGTTTCCGCTCGGCGGGCACCTGACCCACCGGCTGCTCGGTGGTGATCCCCGCAAGATCGTGGCGGTGCGCTCCGATGTCGTGGTGGCCTCGGGCAATCACCGTGCCCCCGGATATCGGCCGGATCCGGATCGGCTGGTGTGCGTGCACCACTTCAAATGGAGGCGCGGTGTGCTTGCCGATCTGCGCCAGCGGGTGACCCGCTTCGGCAGCGGCGAATGGATCGAACACACCCCCGCAGTGCGGTCGGAAGCCGCCCGGCTGATCGATCACGTCGGCCGCCACCACGGCCGCCTCGACCCCACCGACCCGCGCCCGGCTTACCGGCCTGCCACCCTGGCCCAGCTGTCTGAAAATTGGGTGGTGCAGGCCCGTAACATCCTGGTCGAATGGCGGCCACCGACACCGACGAGCAAGGAGTGATCATCCGAATGCACCGGTCACGGGTCATTTTGTTGTGCGGCATCACCGGCTCCGGCAAGACGGTGCTCGCCAAGGCCCTCGCGGACGAGGACTTCACCCGGCTCTCGGTCGACGAGGAAGTCTTCCGCCGGCACGGCCGCTACGGTGTCGACTACCCCCAT
>NZ_BDAV01000051.1 GCF_001612635.1 Nocardia africana NBRC 100379
TCGCGACTCATCGGCCTCGAGGGGGTCAAAGCGCTGTTCCACCAATCGCTGGCAGCCCTGGCCGAGCCAGAGAATCGGTGGATCGCCGACCTGATGACTCAGTCCTGGAGCGTCGAAAAGGTAGCCACGCCAGTCGTGGGCAACGTCTGCATCCGGGCCCGCGGTCCCCGCATGGATCAAACCCTCGAGTGGTGCGGGTGGCATCAGCAATGGAATATTCTCCGGCAACGGCAGGACCACTGGGCCTGGGGGCTGTGCCCGGTATGCCGTTGCCGCCTGGAGCTGTCTGGTGGACGACCGCGAAAATTCTGCAGCGACCGCTGCCGCCAGGCAGGACGACGGACACGACAAACCACGGATGCTGTTGTCGGAGGGTGGATCCCATCGCCTAGCTGTGCTACTGACGGTGGCCGGTGACAGTGTGGGCTTGGGTCTTCTGTAGCAGCCTCTCATATGGTGTTTGTCCTGCGAGGCCGCCGTGTGGGCGGTGGTAGTTGTAGTAGTCCTCCCATTCCTTGAGCTTGTCGTTGAACAGCCCGGCATCGTCGATCACAACGCCGTCGAGAAGGCGGTAGAACTCCTCGGCGTCTATGCGGTGCGAGCGTTCCACCTTGCCGTTGAGCCGTGGTGTGGCCGGTTTGATGTAGGTATGTCCGATTCCCTGGTCGATCACGTGCCAGTGGAACGCCGACTGGAATTCCGCGCCGTTATCGGTCTGGATTTTCTCGATCTGGAACGGTAATCGGGCGACAAGGTAGTCGAGGAACTGGATCGCGGTCTTCTGATCCGATCGCGGGTAGATGCGAAGCACCCGCAGCCGGGTGCAGTCGTCGATAGCGGTGTACTGGTAGAAGCGCTTACGACGGTGAGGCCCGGTAGTGATCGGCTCGATGAACTTGACGTCGACCTGCACGTGATGGCCCGGCCGCTGCTTCTCGTAGCGCTTCCATCGCTGCTTGTGACGTTTGTAGCGTTGCGAGGCGGGCAGCCGGTTCATCCCAAGGCGTTTCAGGATTCGCCATACCGCGGACTGGCTGATCGAGACGTCGTGGTAGCGCTGCAAATACATCGAGATCTTCAGCGGGCCGAAGTGGTAGTGCCGGCGCAGATGGATGATCTTGGCTACCACTTCGGGCTGCGTGACATTCGGGCAGTGCAGCGGCGCGCTCGACCGGTCTTTCAGACCATCGATCCCCTCGTCCTCGTAGCGACGTTTCCACCGGTAGAAGACATTTCGACTGATTCCGTAGTACCGACACGTCGCTGTGACGTTGCCGCTGACTTCCTCGGCATGTTGTAGAACGGCCAGGCGCCGGTTCGCGCGCCTGACCAAATCCTTCTCGCTCCATACACGTTCGGGCACAAGGACTCCTCTTCATATCAGGAGCCCAGACCGTCAACAACCTCCGGCAGTTTTACACCTAGCCGACCCCGGGACCGGCTGTTCGGAGCGCTGATCCTCGGCGCCTACGACGCCTCCGATGACCTGGTCCACACCGGGACCGTCAGCACCGGGTTCTCGCCCTCGCAGCGGCGAGAACTGCAGGCACAACTGGACGAAATCACCCAAGAAGCCAGCTCCTTCGCCGAGCCGCCCCAGTGGGCCGACGTGCCGGCGCACTGGGTCGAGCCCAGGCTGGTGGCCGCGGTGCACTACCACGGCATTTACCTCCAGGACATCGACCCCACGCTGCGATATACCCACTGGGGCGGTTTGCGCGTAGACCGGGACCCCATCGATGTCAGGCTGCCCCGCTGATCGGCTCCAGGAATATGGGCGCCTGCAGCCGGATCCGCAAACGAACTGTCGTTGGCGTCCGCGTGGTGAGCAGGCCACCGTTTACGCGCCAAGGTGCCCCGGCGGCCGGGAGACTGTCCGTGCCGTCGGGGTATCAACCCTCGGCGCCGTAGATGCTACGTGAGTATCGCGGTGGTGCCGATTCGTGACGAGTTGCTGTTGTTCAGGCGCGGCCGGCGAGTGCGGTGATGAGTTTGCGGGCCGAGGCGCGGGTCAGCCGCCGTACGGCCCGGCCGGTGGTTTCGGCTTCGCCGCGCGGGTTGATGTCGGTTCCTTTGACTGCTTTGGCGAATTCGGTGTCGAAGCGCTCGGGGTCGGTCTTGGCGGCCAGGGCCTCGAGGTATTTGATCTGCTTGGCGGTCGCCGGTGCGACTTTGGCCGCGGCAGAGCGTTCCCGCAGCTTGGCGTAGTAGGCGTCACTGGCGGCCTTCTGCGTAGCCTGGGCTTCGGGGCTGCGGTCGACGACGCGGACCTGCTCGTACCAGTCCTGAGTACCGGGCTTGCCGGTTACGGCCTCCCACAACGCGTTCGCGGTGAGCGTGCTCTCGTCCACGCCTTCGGTCAGGCCGGGCCCGGTCAAGGAGGTGAACCCGCTGCCGGAGCGCACGACGGTGAATCCGGCGGGCTCGGCGTGCGCGGTGATCCAGTCTTGGCCGCATTGGCAGTGGGTGCTGTGGTAGCGGTCCCATTTCGAGTGCAGCGCCTCGTACACCAGTTTGTCGCCGTAGTGGTAGGTATCGCGCGTGAATCCCGACATCGGCGCAGTCTGACATGCCCGCAGAGCAGGCGGGAGCTATTCGAGCCGAAAAGGCATGCAACGCAACGATTTACGCAAGACTTTAGACTCTAGATTGTAGAGATTAGAGTCTGGACTTCCGGTGTTCGCCCTCGGAATGTGTCACTGCTCGTAGGTCCAGTTCTGCCCGCTGAGCCGGTATTCCTCGACGGGCATCGGCTTGATGCCGGGGCGCATGCGTGCGGTGTACAGCGCGCCGTCGAGGTGGTCGAGTTCGTGGTACACCAGCCGGGCCAGGCCGTGGTGGTAGGCGGTGGTGACGAGTTCGCCGGTGAGCGTGGTGGTTTCGACGGTGATGTGCAGCGGGCGGGGTACCAGTCCGCGCACGTCGAAGAAGCTCAGGCAGCCCTCGTACTGTTCGTCGGTGGCGTCGGACTGGTCGATGACGCGGGGGTTGAGCAGCACGATCGCCGGGGCGGCCGGGTCGGCGGGCCGGACCACGGCCGCGCAGCGGTCGATGCCGATCTGTGGGGCGGCGATGCCCATACCCTTGGCGAAGGGGTGCACGCGAGCGACGCGGTCCATAGCGGCGAACAGGTCGTCGACGACACCACCCGCGGTGTCGGCTTCGTCGGGCAGCGTGAACGGGCGGGCGGGCCGGGCGAGGATATCGGCGCCGGCTTGGACGATGCCCAGTTCGGTCATGGTCTGGGATGGTTTGGTCTCGATCACGGTCGAATCCCTTCTGCTCAGTGGTTTTCCGGGTGTGAACGGAACCGCCATTCCATGCGGTAGCGGGTGTGTAGCGGCGGGCTGGTCGTGTTCCAGGTGAACACCGCGGCCTCATTGTCGTTGGTGCGTGCCGGTGGGGTCGCGATCGGGCGGGCATCAGCGGTCGGGGAGGTTTCGATGCCCCACACCACTGGGTCCAGGGCGGCGGGGAATGC
>NZ_BDAV01000052.1 GCF_001612635.1 Nocardia africana NBRC 100379
GCGGTCGTGCAGACCTCATCCGTTCACAATGGCTGCGCCGGGATGGTCCCGGTGGTCACTCGCTCCACCCCGGTCACGACCTATGCAGACGTGCAACCTACGAGGTCCAGATGCAGACCTGTTGGGCTGGGGTGGCGGCGGGCTTCACATCGGCCAGCGGGAGTTGCGCTTCGAGCGCCGAGATGAGGTTCCGGGGAAGCCAGCCCACGCGATGACCGGAATCTCTTCCAGGAGCATCGTTGGTCCACCACCTTCCTGTCACCGACTTTGTCGGGCAGTCTGTGTTCGCCGGAATCGATTGGGGCGGAGCACATCACCAGGTCTGTCTTGTTGACGACACAGGGCAGGTTCTGACGCAGAAGCGGTTGCGGCACGATGTCGCCGGCTTCGCGGCACTCGATGACCTACTCGACATCCCCGGCATCCGGATCGCGATCGAGCGCGGTGAGGGGCTGCTGGTCGAACACCTGCAGCTACGCGGTCTGCCGGTTTACTGTGTGTCACCGAAGATTTCGGCCCGGGCCCGGGAACGCTACCGGCTCTCGGCCACCAAATCCGACACCTTCGACGCATTCGTCCTGGCCGACACCCTGCGTCATGAACATGCCCCATTGGCGGTCGCTGCCGGTGTTGTCGGCGCAGACCGCCGAGCTGAAGGCCGTCATTCGAGACCGCGAACGGATCATCTGGTCCCAGCGCAGCGTCGAGTCCCAGCTGCGTGCCATTCTCGACGCCTATCATCCTGCGCCGCTGCACTTGTTCTCCTCGCTCGACCGTGACATCACCCTCGACTTCCTCGCCGACTACCCGACACCGGCGAAAGCTGCGCGGGTCACCGCGGCCCGGATGGACGCGTTCTGCCGCCGGCACAGCTACACCGGTCGAGTGCCAGCCGACCGGCTGGTCGAGCGGATCGCACCGCACCTGCTGACAGCGTCGGAGGGAACCACTGCGGGCAAGCAGTTCACCGCTGAGTTGTTCACCGCCCAGCTGCGGCTGCTCAACCAGCAGATCCGTGCCTGCGACAAGCGCATCGACCTCCTGCTCAGCACCCACCCCGACGCCCCGATCTTCCGCAGCTTCCCCGGTATCGGTCCAGTCGTGGCGGCCACGTTGATCGCGGAAATGGGTGACGACCGCACGCACTATCCCGAGGCCCGAGTGCTACTCGCCGAAGCCGGCCTGTCCCCGGTCACCCGGGCCTCGGGCCGCATGCACCAGGTCCGATTCCGCTACGCCTGCAACCACCGAATGCGCCACGCCATCGACTGGTGGGCATTCGTCTCCACCCGCGAAACCGACTGGGCCGCCAGGGCATACGAACAGTCACGGGCCCGCGGCCACGGCAAGTTCCGAGCCCTGCGCGGCGTCGGCGCCCGCTGGACTCGAGTGCTCTGGCGCTGCTGGCACGACAACACCATCTACGACCCCGAAAGACACACCTCCACCACGGTCTGATCCGAACACCTCACCACCCGCGCGGCCCACCGTCTCCACGCGGGCCGCTCACATGCCCTCTGCACGAACAGACCCGAATACCCTTCCGAACCCGAGCAGGTTGACAGCGGGAGTCTG
>NZ_BDAV01000053.1 GCF_001612635.1 Nocardia africana NBRC 100379
CGGAGGCTGTTGCAGAATCGATTGCTGCGGAGGGGGTTTGGCTGGGAGTATGTGGCGTGGCCAAGTCCTATCGTCCCGTGCTGCGTAATCAGCCGATGTTGCTGCCGGCCGATATGCACGAGTGGTTGCCACAGGATCATCTGGCGTGGTTCGTGCTCGACACTGTGGAGGCTCTCGACACCACCGGGTTGGAGCGGGCCACCCGTCGGCGCGGTGGGGCTGGCGCGGCGGGTTATGACCCGCGAATGTTGTTGGCGCTTATGGTGTATGCGTATTGCCAAGGAGTGCGTTCGTCTCGGCGGATCGAGCGGATGTGCACGACCGATGTCGCATTCCGGGTGTTGTGCGCACAAGATGGCCCGGACCACACCACGATCGCCAGATTCCGTGCCGAGGCACGAGAGGTGTTCAGCGACCTGTTCTCTCAGGTGTTGATGGTCGCCGCCCAGGCAGGATTGTGTCGGTTCGGGACGGTGGCGATCGACGGGACGAAGATCGCGGCGAATGCGTCGATCGACGCCAACCGAGGCCGGGAATGGTTCGACCGCCAAGTCGGCGCTATCGTCGCCGAGTCGGAGACCACCGACCAAGCCGAGGACGCCGACAAACAGGAATCCGGCAGCGGAGTGGACCGTGTTCCGGCAGCTCTGGGTGATCGGACTCGCCGAATCCAACGAATCCGCCAAGCTGCCCAGGAATTGCACGAGCGGCATCAGCGGCTCGACAAGGCCGCCGAGCAGCGTGAGGCAGCGGCGATCGCTCGTCGCCGGCGATCGGAACAGGGCATGCCGGTTGTCGGACGGATTCCCGAGGGACCGCACCGACTGCCCGAAGCGCGGGCCCACTTGGCCCGCGAGATCGCCGCGCACCAGGAGAAACTGGACCGCCATGCCGCATCGATCGCAGCCGGGAAGAAGCCGATGGGCCGCCCACCAGTACCGATGGAAGACAGCACGCGCGTTCAGCGAGCACGAAAAGTGGTGGCCAACGCAGAACGAGCCGCTGCGGCGGCCGCCGGTCAACGGGTTGCCGAAGGCAAAACGCTGCCGAAAGTGGTCGCCAACACCACCGATCCACAGTCGCGGGTCATGCCGACCCGCAAAGGATTCCTGCAGGGTTACAACGCCCAAGTCGCCGTTACCGGTGATCAATTCATCATCGCCGCTCAAGTCGGGCAGTCGACCAACGATCAAGCCTGCTTCCTCCCGATGATGCACGCTGCGCAGGACGTCGCGGCCCGAATGTTCGCCGTCACCGCGAACGTCGACCATGTGATCGGCACCGTGCTGGCTGATGCCGGTTACAGCAGCGACGCGAACCTGAACGCGGCAGGACCTGACCGGCTCATAGCCCTCGGCAAGGACCGCGACCAGGCCCTCGCCGCCGCCACCGAGCCCGCCGCGGGGCCGCCGCCACGGGACGCGACTCCACGAGAGGTCAACAGGCACCGACTGCGAACCACACAGGGTCGAGCCCTCTACAAGCGACGCGGCGCAACCGTCGAGCCCGGCATCGGCAACCTCAAGAAGATCCTTGACCGATTCTCACGCCGCGGCCTGGACAACGCCACCAGCGAATTGCACTTGGCAGCAACCGCATTCAACCTCATGAAGATCCATCGAGCGACCATCGCAGCGTGACGCCCTCGGCCCTCCGCCGATCCAGACATCATGTCGCCGAATGTGGTCGCCGCGTCCACATCTACTCTGCTGCAATTCCGCAACAG
>NZ_BDAV01000054.1 GCF_001612635.1 Nocardia africana NBRC 100379
GCCCACGACCGCGCCCGCGGCGGCCATTGGTGCGCCGGCCGCGACAGCTCCGGCCGCGCCGCCGATACCGGCACCGGCCAGAGTTGCGCCGCTGACCCGGTCCGAGCGCCCTGCCGGGATACCGATCGAGTCCAAAGCGGTGGCGACCTGCGCTTCGGCACCGGCCGCGGTGGTGTTGATGCAGTCACGTGCTTGGGGTGGAAGCCAATCCGGTGCCGGGCCCTGCCATTGACCGATACGAATCGTGTTGTCCGGCGGCGCAATCGGCGCGACCGGCGCCACCGGCTCGGGCAGATGCAAGTCTTGCACCTGCACCGGCGGTGCCGGGTCGTCGGCGGGTTCGGGGCGCGGGGTGTGCCCGTTGCGGACCTCGGGTGGCTGCTCGACATACACCGGCTGAGGCTCGGGTGCCGGTTCCGGTTGAGGTTCCGGCGCAGGCGGCGGTGGCGCGGGTGGGGGCGGCGGTGTCGCGGTGCCGGGCTGGGAAGGGCTGGTCACGCCAGGCTGGTCCGCGATCGAAGACGTCGATGCACCCGCCGGGCCGGCGCACGCGAGGGCGATCAGCAGCGGAACGGCACCGGCAACCACGAGCGACGCAGGTCGGGACTTCCCTGCCGGTAACCGCTCCCCCCTTTTGTTGGGTGTCGCGGTTCTTCTCGTGGCGTTTCTGAATCCTGTTTTCGGCATGCCGAATAAACCCTTCGAACGGAGGGAGATAAAGAGGAAAGAATGAATGGTGTGGCGTTTCGGGAATCAGCGCCCCGGCGTCGTCAACGCCGACTGACCCGGGGCGCTGATCCGCCGTTTCAGCAGTTCAGAGGAACGGCAGGACGAGCGAGAGCACTTGGGCGGCGATCGTCAGTCCGTTCGAGACTGCCGCAGAACCGGTATCGATCCAGGAAAGAACGACCATCGGATCCACAATCAATTTCCCTTCGAAGCAGGAGCAGTTGCCCTACCATCAAAACGCGGAAAATTATGGTTCGCCAGGCGTTGAAGGGATGGAGTTTTTATATATACCCGCGCTAGCCCCACAAAGAGATGGGTTTACGTGCGACAGCGGCGAAAATTGATACTCGCAGTATCCCTCGAAATTTTTCCCGCCCGTCGCCGATTGGTGGACACCACGTGGTGAACACCGCCGTGGGGTCGCGGTCGAGCGCGCCTCTTCGCCATTGAGACCGCTGGTTGTTCGTTGCCGCCATCGCGGGATTCTGGTAGGAACGAAAGCGCTCGGGGGAGAAAACTTTTCACCAATTCCTGTATTCGCTGACACGAAAGTGTCGCCGTTCGAGGGGGTTTCATGACCACCACCACACCCGATTCACCTCACGCTCGACAGCCACCGGATGTCGCCCGTTTGGCTGGTGATGTGCCGGTTGGAATTCCTGCACTCGGTCCCTGGCTACGGGTGATGCGCGAACACCGCGACCTGACCCGCGAGCTGGCCTGCCAGTACACACACATCAGTGCCACCTATCTCAAGTCGATCGAGGTTGGTTCGGCGACTCCACGCCGGGAGACACTCGACAAGATCATCACCGGTTACGAACTCTCACCCGCCCAGCGTCGCCACACCATCGACTTGTGGGAACCCGCCGAAGTCCTGGCTCCACTGGACGAGCTGCGTGAGCGTATAGCGACTCCTGGTCGCCGAGGTGAGTTGGCGCCATGGGACGCCCGGGCGATCGCTTGTGGCTTCTGCGATCCCCTGTGGAATGTCGTGGCGGCCAACCAGCAGTTCCAGAACCTGTTTCCCGGCCTGGACCAAGCCGAGAACAACCTCGCCATCTGGCGATTCTCCTCGGCTGACGAATCGGGTCGCCAGGATCCCGAGGAGGACGCCCAGTTCTTCGTGGCGACTCTGCGTGCGGCGTTGGGCCGCTTCCGCGATGCGCCAGAGGGAGCCCGGCTTCTTCGACGACTCGCCGGCAGTGCCCGATTCGCTGGGCTGTGGCGCAGCGGGGTCGAGGTCGCCTACGACGTTGGTCCGTCTCCGCGCCGCTGGGGCGACCGGGATGACCTGGTCACCGTGCAGGTCACCGAGCTCGTCGAGGAACCCGGGGTTCGCTTGTTCTTGGCGTATCGATCGCGCGCTGCGGGGCATCAGGGCGCGGACGACGTTGGGGCACAACCTGCTTCATAGTGTGAGGGAGGTGTTGGTGTGTCGACTGATAAGCATCCAGACACCACAGATTTTGAGGACGCCGCGGATGCAGTGGCGGCCCCGCACGAGCCGACCTACCCGGTCTCTGTCGGCGCTCGCGCTCTGCACAAGTCCGAAGCGTGGTATCTGCGGCAGCTGAAAGCCGGCGCGCTGCCGGGACATCGGGCCGGGCGAACATGGTTTCTCACCGCCGCCGACATCGCCGCCGCCATCGAACACACCGCCACCGCCGCCACGCCAGCGCAGCGGCCTACCTCGCCGTCGGCGCCGCAGCACCGGCGCCGTCGGCGGCGACGCCCCGGACCCCCGTGACGGTGTGCGTCACGGGCGGGCGTGGCCCGGAGGGAAGACCGCCAGGTGTCCGCCTGTTCCCTCCCGGGCCACGTTCATGCACTCACCCGCGCCAACTTGGCCCCGCGGGGGTGAGCTGGCCCTGCCACCACCCAACCCGAGGTGGAAACCGCAGCTCGGACGCGGTGAACGAGTAGTCGAGCGTGTCTCCCGTGCCGGGGTTGGTCATGCGTGCGCCGTAGATGAAGTCAGCGTTGGCGGGGCGCGTGGTCCACAACGCTTCCCATTCCGGCACCGGGCTGCAGACCTCGAGCAGCCGCTCGCGCTCACCGTCGGGCATCACACACTCGATCAGTGGCGCGGCACCCCAGATCAGGCCGTGGGCGATCGTGCGCCAGTCCTGCCCGAGTAGCTGCCGCGTCCAGGGGTCGGCGACGAGCCACTCGTAGATGCTCACCCCGGCGCGCAGATGCATCAGGGACTGACACGCCTGGTTGGCGGCGACGATGCGGCCCATGACGGTGTTGAGGATGAACACCGGCACCGTGATCGCCTCGATAGCGCGAAGCTCCAGATCACAGGGGGCACTGTCGTCGGACCGCAGCCGTCCCTCCCGCGCCGACAGAAGCAAGCGAACGTTGTTGTCCTGGACTTCCAAGGCTGCCAACACTTTTCGAATGTTGTCGTCGACGAGCGGACGCCTCTTGAGTTCTATCTTCTTGATCGTGTCCGCCGCCAGCCCGACCTGCTGGCCCAGCTGGAGCCGGTCCAAT
>NZ_BDAV01000055.1 GCF_001612635.1 Nocardia africana NBRC 100379
TTTGGACCGGTTCCAGCTGGGCCAGCAGGTCGGGCTGGCGGCGGACACGATCAAGAAGATAGAACTCAAGAAGCGTCCGCTCGTCGACGACAACATTCGAAAAGTGTTGGCAGCCTTGGAAGTCCAGGACAACAACGTTCGCCTTCTTCTGTCGGCGCGGGAGGGGCGGCTGCGGTCCGACGACAGTGCCCCCTGCGATTTGGAGCTTCGCGCTATCGAGGCGATCACGGTGCCGGTGTTCATCCTCAACACGGTCATGGGGCGGATCGTGGCTGCCAACCAGGCGTGTGAGTCGTTGATGCATTTGCGCGCCGGTGTGAGCATCTACGAGTGGCTGGTCGCCGACCCGTGGACGAGGCAACTACTCGGGCAGGAGTGGCACACAATCGCGCACGGCCTGATCTGGGGTGCCGCGCCACTGATCGAGTGCGTGATGCCAGACGGTGAGCGCGAGCGTCTGCTCGAGGTCTGCAGTCGGGTGCCGGAATGGGAAGCGTTGTGGACCACGCGCCCCGCTACCGCCGACTTCATCTACGGCGCACGCATGACCAACCCCAGGACGGGAGACACGCTCGACTACTCGTTCACCGCGTCCGAGTTGCGGTTTCCGCCCCGGGTCGGGTGGTGGCAGGGCCAGCTCACCCCCACGGGACCAGAGTTGGCGCGGGTGAGTGCATGAACGTGGCCCGGGAGGGAACAGGCGGACACCTGGCGGTCTTCCCTCCGGGCCACGCCCGCCCGTGACGCACACCGTCACGGGGGTCCGGGGCGTCGCCGCCGACGGCGCCGGTGCTGCGGCGCCGACGGCGAGGTAGGCCGCTGCGCTGGCGTGGCGGCGGTGGCGGTGTGTTCGATGGCGGCGGCGATGTCGGCGGCGGTGAGAAACCATGTTCGCCCGGCCCGATGTCCCGGCAGCGCGCCGGCTTTCAGCTGCCGCAGATACCACGCTTCGGACTTGTGCAGAGCGCGAGCGCCGACAGAGACCGGGTAGGTCGGCTCGTGCGGGGCCGCCACTGCATCCGCGGCGTCCTCAAAATCTGTGGTGTCTGGATGCTTATCAGTCGACACACCAACACCTCTCTCACACTATGAAGCAGGTTGTGCCCCAACGTCGTCCGCGCCCTGATGCCCGGCAGCGTGTGATCGATACGCCAAGAACAAGCGAACCCCGGGTTCCTCGACGAGCTCGGTGACCTGCACGCTGACCAGTTCATCCCGGTCGCCCCAGCGGCGGGGAGACGGACCAACGTCGTAGGCGACCTCGACACCGCTACGCCACAGCCCAGCGAATCGGGCACTGCCGGCGAGTCGTCGAAGGAGCCGGGCTCCCTCCGGCGCGTCGCGGAAGCGACCCAACGCCGCACGTAGAGTCGCCACGAAGAACTGGGCGTCCTCCTCGGGACCCTGGCGACACGAATCGTCAGCCGAGGAGAATCGCCAGAAGGCGAGGTTGTTCTCGGCTCGGTCCAGGCCGGGAAACAGGCTCTGGAACTGCTGGTTGGCCGCCACAACATTCCACAGGGGATCGCAGAAGCCACAGGCAATCGCCCTGGCGTCCCAAGTCGCCAACTCTCCTCGGCGACCAGGAGTCACTATCCGCTCACGCAACTCCTCCAGTGGAGCCAGGACAGCGGCGGGTTCCCACAACTCGATGGTATGGCGACGCTGGGCGGATGACAGTTCGTAACCGGTGATGATCTTGTCGAGTGTGTCCCGGCGCGGAGTCGCCGAACCAACCTCGACCGACTTGAGATAGGCGGCACTGACGTGTGTGTACTGGCCGGCCAGATCGCGGGTCAGGTCGCGGTGTTCGCGCATCACCCGTAGCCAGGGCCCGAGTGCTGGAATTCCAACCGGCACATCACCAGCCAAACGGGCGACATCCGGTGGCTGTCGAGCGTGAGGTGAATCGGGTGTGGTGGTGGTCATGAAACCCCCTCGAACGCCGACACTTTCGTGTCAGCGAATACAGGAATTGGTGAAAAGTTTTCTCCCCCGAGCGCTTTCGTTCCTACCAGAATCCCGCGATGGCGGCAACGAACAACCAGCGGTCTCACCGGCGAAGAGGCGCGCTCGACCTCGACCCCACGGCGGTGTTCACCACGTGGTGTCCACCAATCGGCGACGGGCGGGAAAAATTTCGAGGGATACTGCGAGTATCAATTTTCGCCGCTGTCGCACGTAAACCCATCTCTATGTGGGGCTAGCGCGGGTATATATAAAAACTCTATCCCTTCAACGCCTGGCGAACCATAATTTTCCGCGTTTTGATGGTAGGGCAACTGCTCCTGCTTCGAAGGGAAATTGATTGTGGATCCGATGGTCGTTCTTTCCTGGATCGATACCGGCTCTGCGGCAGTCTCGAACGGACTGACGATCGCCGCCCAAGTGCTCTCGCTCGTCCTGCCGTTCCTCTGAACTGCTGAAACGGCGGATCGGCGCCCCGGGTCAGTCGGCGTTGACGACGCCGGGGCGCTGATTCCCCGAAAAGCCACACCATTCATTCTTTTCATCTTTCCCTCCCTCCATTCGAAGGGTTTATTCGGCATGCCGAAAACAGGATTCAGAAACGCCAAGAGAAGAACCGCGACACCCAACAAAAGGGGGGAGCGGTTACCGGCAGGGAAGTCCCGACCTGCGTCGCTCGTGGTTGCCGGTGCCGTTCCGCTATTGATCGCCCTCGCGTGCGCCGGCCCGGCAGGTGCATCGACGGCTTCGACCGCGGACCAGCCTGGCGTTACCAGCCCTTCCCAGCCCGGCACCGCGACACCGCCGCCCCCACCCGCGCCACCGCCGCCTGCGCCGGAACCGGCACCCGAGCCTCAGCCGGTGTATATCGAGCAGCCACCCGAGGTCCGCAACGGGCCCACCCCGCGCCCCGAACCCGCCGACGACCCAGCACCGCCGGTGCAGGTGCAAGACTTGCATCTGCCCGAGCCGGTGGCGCCGGTCGCGCCGATTGCGCCGCCGGACAACACGATCCGTATCGGTCAATGGCAGGCCCCGGCACCGGATTGGCTTCCACCCCAAGCACGTGACTGCATCAACACCACCGCGGCCGGTGCCGAAGCTCAGGTCGCCACCGCTTTGGACTCGATCGGTATCCCGGCAGGGCGCTCGGACCGGGTCAGCGGCGCAACTCTTGCTGGTGCCGGGCTCGGCGGCGCGGCCGGAGCGGTCGTGGCCGGCGCACCGGTGGCGGCCGCGGGCGCGGTCGTGGGT
>NZ_BDAV01000056.1 GCF_001612635.1 Nocardia africana NBRC 100379
AAGTCGGACTATGGACGGTAACGCGACAGTTATCCAACTGCGCTGGTGGACTTTTCGCGCTGGCTGACTGTGGCGCGCCCGGCCGACCTCTGTGTCGATGCACGCTCCGAACCCGCGGCTACGGTGAGGCGACAAAGTCGCTTTTCCGTTGACGAATCTGGAGCGGAGTTGGCCGAGATCCCTGGTTCCGCGGGGCTGGTTCTCGTTGAGGGCGTGCGCCATCTCGACGAGCCGGCGGCGGTGTTCGACGCGATGTTGAAGGGCTGGGCGAACCAACAGAAGTCGCGGATGTTGTCGATATCGACGATCGAGCCGCGCATATCGCTGCTGCGCCGGTTCGCCGAATTCAGCGACTCTTACCCGTGGTCGTGGACGGCTGCCGACGTCGAGGACTTCACCGTGTCGCTGACCAGCGACTCCGGCGGGCGCCTAGCGCCGTCCACGATCCGCGGCTATCACCTGGTCCTGCGCATGTTCTGCGACTACCTGACCGACCCGCGCTATGAGTGGATGCGGCAATGCCGCGACCGGTTCGGACAGGTGCCCGAGCAGATCTGTCACGAGTGGAACACCGTCGCCCACCTCGTCGACTACGAAGGACGACCCGGCCGGCGACCGTTGTCCTACGACGAGCTGCAGTGGCTGTTCGACACTCTCGACGAACGCGTCGAACGAATCGCCACCTCCGGCCGCAAGGGCGCCTTGGCCGCCCTGCGAGATGCCCAGATGATCAAAACCTGCTACGCATACGGCCTACGCCGCACCGAGCTCTGCCGATTGGAGCTGGTAGACCTGCACCCGAATCCGCATATGCCGCAATGGGGCACCTACGGATCCGTGCACGTGCGCTACGGCAAGGCCACCCGCGGCAGCACACCACGCCGGCGAACCGTATTGACCGTTCCCGAATTCGATTGGGTCGTCACCGGCATGCGGCAATGGGTCGAACAGGCCCGCCCGATCCTCAACGCCACCGATCACCCGGCACTCTGGATCACCGAACGCCTCACCCGCGTCGACGGCTCGTTCCTGGAGAAGCGGTTCTCCCGCATCCGCGCCGAGGCCGGACTGGCGCCGGAACTGACACTGCACTGCCTGCGCCACTCCTACGTCACCCACCTGATCGAGTTCGGTTACCCGGAACGGTTCGTCCAAGAACAGGTCGGCCATCACTTCGCATCCACCACCGCGATCTACGCCTCGGTCTCCAACGACTTCAAAAAGCAAACCCTGCGAACAGCGCTGCAACGCGTCTACGCCCCCGCACCCGCCCCAACCACACCTGAGGAGCTCCGGTGAGCAGTCGACGCATGGTGATGAATTGGCATCTGCGCCAGGTGATGGCGACCCGCGGTATCTTCCAGACCAGCGAACTCGTCCCGCTACTGGCCGAGCGCGGAGTGAACCTGAGCCGCCAATACGTCCACAAACTGGTCACCACGCCACCACAGCGCATCAACACCGACCTACTCGCCGCGCTCTGCGACATCCTGGCCTGCCAACCCAACGACCTGCTCGAACCCGTCCTCGTCCACGCCGAGCAGACCCGCACCGGCACCGACGGACACGGTCTGGAAGGCCTCGGAATCGGCGACCTCCGCCCTATCCGAGCCGTGGTCCGCCGGCCACACGATCCCAACCAACGATGAAGCGCACACCACTACCGACGACCGAATGCGGACACTGCGGCCAGGTCGAACGCTGCAAACGAACCATCCTGGACCAGCCCGTCTGCCCAGCCTGCGAACTGCGGTTCCGCCGCGCTCCCCGCCGCTGCCCGCACTGCGCGCAGCCGAAAGTGCTGGCATTCCACGACAACCAGAATCGACCGGCATGCGCGAGCTGCACCGGCAACGACCCCATCTACGCCTGTCCCCGCTGCGGCAGTGAAGACAAGCACTACGGCCGCCTCTGCGCAGCCTGCACCCTCCACGACAGAGCCGCCGAACTGCTGGCCGACCTTTCCGGCCACATCCATCCGCAACTGCAGCCCGTCTTCGACGCATGGATGACCGCCAAGGATCCACGTTCCACACTGCAATGGTTCAACAAGCCCTCCAGCAGCCCGGAAATCCTGCGCGCCATGGCAATCGGGGAACTCCCCATCTCCCACGCAACATTCGACAACCTGCCCAGCACCCGGGCCGTCAACTACATCCGCGACCTGCTCACCGCTACCGGCGTCCTCGAGCCCTACCAGCCACTGATCGCACGAACCACCCACTGGCTCAACGAGATTCTTCAGCTTCTCCCCAAACACCACGCCGACCTCATCCACCGATTCGCCCAATGGCATCTGTTGCGCCGACTCCGTCATCTCGAAGCCCAGGACAAGGTGACCCGCGGCTCTGTCCAGCACGCCCGCGCCACCATCATCACAGCGATCCGGTTGCTGATCTGGCTCGACGAATACGAGATCGACTTGGCCGACATGACCCAAGACCTTCTCGACGCCTACCTCGCCGAATACCCCGGTCGCGGAAGCACCCTGGCCCGATTCATCGAATGGACCAACAACACCCACCTCACCGACAACCTGCGCATTCCACCACCGCACCGACCAGATCTGCAGGTCCGGCTTTCCGATGACCAACGCTGGGCCTACGTCGAAACCCTGCTCCATAACGACTCGATCCGCCGCTACACCCGCATCGCCGGATTGTTCATGCTGCTGTTCGCCCAACCCCTCTCACGCATCTGCCGCATGCGCCACGACCAGATCGCCCTCCAGGCCGACGGCACCGTCACCACCACCTTCGACACCGTCGCCATCGAGATGCCCGAACCGCTCGATCAACTCCTGCGCGACCACCTCACCGACACCGGGCCCGCTTCCTACGCCAACCACGGAATCTGGCTCTTCCCCGGCCGCCTCCCCGGAAAAGCACTGGTCACCGAGAACATCCGCGCCGAGCTCGTCGCCCACGGCATCCGCCCACACCACGCCAGACACGCCGCGCTGTTCCACCTCGCAGCCGACATGCCCACCCCCGTGCTCGCCGAACTCCTCGGAATCGCGCCCATCACCGCCACACGATGGGCAGCACTATCCGCCCGAACCTGGAGCCAATACACCGCCATGCGATACAACAACCAACTCTGACAACACGAACCAGCTGAACTATCAGCATCGAAGCGAAAAGTCCGAGAACCTATACACCCACTCCACCAAC
>NZ_BDAV01000057.1 GCF_001612635.1 Nocardia africana NBRC 100379
CCCAGGCTGGCGCCCATAGCATTGAGGTGATCGGCCATCGTGGCGATTCGCCCATACAGCTCACGTCCGAGTTTCGCTATCTCCTCGGCGTTTACCGACTGTGTGTGCTTCTGCCACATGTAGGCGACCGTGCGCAGTGACATCAGCAGATTCGTCGGGGTAGCGATGATGATCTTGCTGCGGATCGCGTGATCCCACAGCCCGGGGTCATGGTCCAGAGCCGCGTGCAGGAAGGCATCGGCGGGCAGGAACATCACCACGAATTCCGGCGTGCGCGCAAACTGCGCCCAATACTGTTTGCCCGCAAGCTGTTCGACGTGCCTGCGGACGTTGCGCGCATGCGCGGCGACACGCTCCTGGCGGGCAGCCTCATCGTCGGCATCCTGCGCGTCCAGGAATGCCCCGAACGGTGCTTTCGCATCGACCACGATCGTCTTGCCGCCCCCGAGGTTGATAACCATGTCCGGCCGCACATTCTTGCCTTCGCCGTCGGTGACGACATGCACTTGCTGCTCGAAGTCGACATGCTCGACCATGCCGGCCGCCTCCACGAGAGTGCGCAGTTGAAGCTCGCCCCACTGCCCGCGAACTCCCGGCTTGCGCAGCGCGGTGACCAGTTGCTCGGTCTCCTTTCGGAGCCGTTCGCTGGTGTTATTGGCCATCTTCACCTGCTCGGCGACCGCCGAAAACGCGCCGACACCGCTTTCGTGGAATGTCTGCACCTTGGTATAGAGCTTGTCCAGCTCCTGACGCAGCGGAGTGACCATGGCTTCGATCGCGCTCTTGCGCTGATCCATCTCCCCGGCCGTAGCCTTCGCACGATGATCGGTCAGCTCGGTGAACCGCTGAATCAGCTGAGAACCGGACTGCGCCAATACCTCCCCGGCCATCTGCCGGACGGTGTCTTGCATCTCCTCCTGAGCGCCGCGCAGTAGGTCAAGCTGATCGGCGTACTTCTGCCGCTCCCCATCCAGCTGAGCTTGCAGGCCACCCCGCACGGTAGCGGCTTCCTGGAGCTGCTGCTGCAACGCCTGGACCTGCGCCACCGCGGTGTCGCGTTCGCTACGCGCCCGTTCAGCCTGCTGATGTTCGTGGCGGGCACGTTCCTCGGCACCGTCGGCCGCCACGCGAGACCATGTACCCGGCACCCGCTGCCAGCACAGCGACGATGACAACGACGATAGTGAAAGCAATCGAACTGATCACGCCAAACCCTCCATGACTGAAATGATTTCGGGCACCGGCCCTACCAAAACAGAGCCGGTTAAGGTGACGCAGACGATCGACCAGAACTCGGAGGTGTCGATCGGCGCAGAGCATGCCACACCCCACCGACATGTTTCGCCAGCCGAGACCGCACCTCACCGATTCCGGCCGCATTGTCGCTGGCCGGCGCGGAAATGGCCTGGAGGACTAAGGCATAGGATCATCCCAGCGAATGATGTCAGCATCGTGTCACGAAAGTCGTTGCCCGGCAACGTTGGTAGCGGTTTCGCCGGCTTCAGCAGTCCGGTTGCAGCGGGTAACACGGCCGAGCGGTTCCGGGGGTCATCGACGGAACCTCCGCCTGCGCTGGACCAACCGCAGACGGGGCGGGCACCTCGGTCACCGACGTAGCATAGGGATCGAGCAGCCCGCGGGGAAACGGCGGATGTTGTCCCGGCGGGCGCGGGCCCGCCGGCGGCCGGTAGCCGGTCGAGGTGTAGCTGGGCCGCCAGGCGTTGTAGTGATCCTCATAGGAGTACCGCATTCCGGTCGGCATCGATGGCTGCACCGCGGTATCCGGGTCGGGAGTCCACTACGTAGTCGGCGGCACCGACACATGCGGCCGATCTTGTTGAACCCCAGCACGTTTTGATCGAACTTGCATTCGATTCGAGGAACCTCCTGGTGATGGTTGGCCTGGCGGATGCCGCCCGGCGTCACCTCGCTGGCGGTCGAGGTCGAGGAATACAAGCTCACCAGAAACTCGACCTACCAGCCTCGCGCCGGGCACCGACAGGATCAGAGGATCAGATGCTGCTCATCACATGCCGGGCGGAAGTGGTTCCTCAACGAGCACCTCGTTGCAGACTGGGCACCGGAACGGGACGAGCTCGAGAGCTTCGCGCTTCTCTCCACAGTTCCTGCACCAATTGTATTCGAACTGGGCGAAGTACTGATCCAGCCGCTCGTTCATAAGACCCCCATCCGGCGGCCCGATCCTCGGAGACCGCGCACGTGCCAGCAGTCTCGCACAAGGCGCCGGGTACCGACAAAGAAAGAAGTACCCATGTCGATACATTGGACTCACGCGGGCAGACTGCGGCATCCGTCGTTGAGTGGATTGCGAGACACAAGGTCCGTCTGAATGGAACATCCATGGCGACAGATGGATTCGCGGGTGGCGCAGGCGGCTGCCGACCGTGGCGGAGCCGGCGACGGGTGGCCGGTTTCAGATCGCAGCACTGGGAGTTTCGTGCCTACTGGTCCGGTGGGTTCGGCGGCAGGCGGTCCAGGCCGTCGTAAAGGGTGTTCACGAGCAGTTCGTCGCGGCGGGCGATGGGATAGTTCACGGTCCGGTCTTGGCGTCGGCCGAAGGTTACCTTGGTGGATCGCTGGAACCAGTGATCGATGCGAGTCGCGGTGACCGGCGACTCGTCACCGTTGACCAGAATCATCAGGAACGGTGAGAGCGCCAGGATCCAGCACTCGTCGGCGGTCGAGGCGCCGGTGACCAGGTCGATCGTGATTGTCGAGGCGCTGGTATTCATGTAGGCCGTGCCGACATTGGCGAGGGCGACGTGCAGGGTGAACGGCGCGATGGAGGTAGGTTCGTCGTTGAAGTAGGCGGCTTGCAGTTGCGGATGGTCAGCGAGCAGGCGGCGGGTATCTTGCACGGCAAGGATGCCGCCGAGGATTTGGCGGGCGATTCGTCCCGGATGCAGGTTGTTCAGCGACTCGCGATCGACACCACGGCCGTGTTCTAACGGAAGCGTGAACGCGGCGCCATCGGGGCGGGTCAGGCTCCACAAATCATTCGGATCGCCACCGGTGACTTG
>NZ_BDAV01000058.1 GCF_001612635.1 Nocardia africana NBRC 100379
GGTGTATTCGGTGTGGACGACTCGCTGGCCGATTCTGTTGCTGCTCATTGTTTTTCACCCTCCGCGTCGGTGCCGACCGGCTCGGTGCCGACCGCGACTGGGACCTGTCGTGCGGATAGCGGCCGTTTCTCGGCCTCGGCGTGGGCGTCGAAGATGCCGAAGGGCACCACATCGTTGATGTCGTCGGCCTCGTCGTCGCCGGGATCGTCGGCTGTCGCGGTGCGAGTGTTGCCCTCCAGCAGCGGAAGCCCGTGTTCGGCGGCCGTCGCGTCGACCCAGCGAAAGAACTGGAGCGCGGAGCCGGCGAACATGGTGCGGACACGGTCCTGGAAGGCGCGCACATCGTGGCCGGGCAGGAAGTCGCGGGTGGAGATCTCACCGCAGCCGCAGCCGCACGGCCGTTCGCGGAACTCGGCTTCTTCCGGGAGGTCGCAGTAGCCGACCGGGTTCTGCGAGGCGTTGACCACCGGATCGGGTTTGCCGATCCAAGCGTCGCGAACCGGGTGACCTTCGGCCAGCACCTCGCCGTCCGCAGCCACCCGATCCTCATGCACGGCCACCCCGTGGATCTCGGCGACGGCGCACACCCGGCCATCACCGATGATGAGGGCGAACTTTTCCCGAGACAGACGGTCCTTGTTGGCCTTCCACACGCCCCGGCCTGCTGTCCATGCCTCCTCTTCGGTCATGCGCGGAAAGTATCCGACGTAATCCCGATTCAGCGGATCGTCTGAGATTGGCGAGTAATAACCGAGCTTGAACCGGACAGCCATGCAGAACACTCCTCGTGTCGGCCTAGTGCGGTATCCATAGTATGCCATCAATCAAAGTCGGGTAGCAAACGATAGATTGGACCAGATCAAACCAGGCATATACTGATGCGGTGGATTCGACGCAAACCCGGTTGGCGGCAGGTTCGGCTCAGATAGTGGGTTGTTGGTCAGGATCACCACCGCGTGTGACATCGCCCGAGAACGGATGGGCGCCCGCCGCGCTCAGCTGTCGATCGGCCACTGCCCGACCTGCGGGAACACCCCGGCCGAGGCCCATGCTCAGCTGCAATCGCAACAGGACCTCACCATCGGCTGGCTTGAACCCGATTCCGCCCGGCGTCGGCGAGATCGCCGAGCGCCGCCACTGTATGGCGTGTCAGCCTGGCGGGCAGATCGCCCCGGCGATTGCGGTCTGTGTGACAACGGCCCATCCTCGTCGGGATTGCCGCAGAGCTGATCGAACTCGGCCGGATTCCCGCGCCCGCGCGGGTGTCTACTCGGTCACGGCTGGCGCGAACACCCTGGACACGGGCTGATCTGCGCCGATCACGCTGGATGAGACCAGCGCACGCCTGATCGACAGCTCCTACGCGGTGCAGGAGTTCCATTCGGCGTCGTAGTCAGGGCACCACCGGTAGTAGCTGGAATCGACATTGCGGCTCACCGGCGCCCGCCCCTGCCCGGGCTGCCACCCCCGCCAGTGGCGTGTGTTGCACCGCCCACACAGCGGAGCACGGACGTAGCCATGAGTATGGCAGTGATCCCAGACGCTCGCCCGCACGCTCATACAGCCCGCGCACACGAAGTCCGAGGCGAACGGCCAGTCCTCGCTGTGGCGTCCGGCGCGGTCCGCGCGATAGGGATACCCGGCGAGTTCACCGGAGTAGACGACCGCGTCGAGGTCACTACCCTGCGGCCCGAAAACCACTGCGGTGCGAGTGAATTCGCCACAGTTGGAGAAGACGACGTCACCGACGGTACAGACCCAATTGTCGGTGGTCGCCGATCCGTGCGACAGTCCCATGCACGCGCAATCGCAGTCCATCCCCGTCGCGTCCAGACAGGACCGGGTGCAGCGCGACAGCTTCGCCATGTCCCGAGCGACCACGACATGGCCGTAGCGGTCGACGGCTGCGATGACCAGCCGGGTCAGGCAGCTGCGGGGCAGGTACCACCGGTCGCCCTCCAGGTCTGGGGAGCGGATACGAACCGACTCGTGTAGCCACCGCCGATTCCCTTTGCACGGAGGGATCTTCGCGACAACCTCACCGTCGACAGGCAGCCACATCAGCGCCACTCCCGGCGCGGTGATCACACGGCCATCCTCCATGCGTACCTCGGGCATCCGGTTCTGCATCAGATGACGGTGACATACGGCGCCGACACGAAGCGGTCGTTCTGTTTGCCCGCCTGGCGCAGCAACTCGGTCGCGTTGGACTCGCTCATCACCGGCGGACACGTCTTTCCAGAGCAGGTCCGGGTTGTTCATCGGGGCGTCGACCGGCTCGGGTGTCGGCACCGGGGAGCGTGACCCGGTCAGTGCCCACCGCCGAGCTGTTCGCGCAATCGCTGCTCGGCCTGCTCGAGCTGTGCCCGGACGTGGCCGTAGGCGGCCAGATAGTCGACGATGCCCGGTTCTGTGCCCACGCCACCTCGAGTGTGGGCCGCCTGCTCGGCATGTTCGACGATTTCGCGTTCGGCCTCGCTTTCGAGCACGCGCACCGCGTCCTGTGTGCGGGCGGCGGCGGCTTCGTCCGCGTGGGTTCGCTCCCATTCACGGGCCGCGCGGGCGGCGTCGATCAGCAGCTTGGATCGGCAGGCCGCGGCGATCCACTCCGACAGATTCTTCCCGCCTGCATCCTGGATCCGCGCCAACAGCGCATCATCCATCGAAATCGTTGCGGTTGCCATGCCCGACAACGATAGCCAGCCCACGGCACCGGTCCGACTGGATTGCCCGGCGCGGTTGCCGTGCGGTCGTGAGATCATGCCACGCCGGTGTCACCGTCGGGGGCGGGGCCGGCGGTGCTTAGGAACGTCAGCGCACGCACGCTGCGTTCGACAGGTGCCAGGTCCTTCAACGCGGGGTCGTCCCCACGCAGTTCGGCGATCTTCCGGGCGCCGGGAATCACGCGGCCCTCGAAGGAGCCGACCGTTTTGTTGAAGTTGTCGACCGCCTTT
>NZ_BDAV01000059.1 GCF_001612635.1 Nocardia africana NBRC 100379
ACGACACATTTCTGCTGCGCGACAGCAGGACAACGCGACCGCCGGCGAGCGGCTACTCAAAGACGCGCCAGCCGAGGTGCGGGCGTTGCCGGGGCCGCCGTTGGGCCGCACCGTCGTCGGGGGAGTGGAGTTGTTCGTGCCGGCCGAGATGGGTGTGTTCATCGCCGCCGGACAGCGCACCGGCAAAACCATGGCATGGGCAATCCCCGCGGTGCTCAGTGCGTGGGGACCGGTGATGGCAACCTCCAACAAACCCGACCTCTACCGCCACACCGTACTAGGGCGCGAACAGCGCGGCCGAGTCTGGCTGTGCGATCTCCAGGCAGTGACCGGCCAGCCGGTATGCGGGTTCTGGGTCGACCTACTCTCCCGAGTCCACACCCTCGCCGCCGCACGAAAACTGGCCTCCTTCTTCGTTTCCGGGGCGTCGGGGTCAGCGTCGGAGCGCGCGAACGCCCGTGTCGACTCCTACTTCGACGGCGGCGCTCAAGAACTGCTGTCGTTGTATCTTCTGGCGGCCGCATGTGTCGACGGTGACCTGCTCCACGTCGCCGAATGGCTATCCAGCGACCAAGACCAAACCCCAATCCTCATCCTGCGCCACCACAACCACGTCCGCGCGGCGCAACGCATCCTCGACGCGCAAGGCCTCTACGCGCGCCAGAGGGACGGGTTGTACGACATGGCTCGCCGGTTCTTGAACGTGCTCTCCGACGAGGGCTACGCCACCATGATCACCCCACCGGCCCGCAAACGCGTCACCGCCTACGAGACCAGCGAATCGATCGTCATCGACACCACCCTCGCGGCGGCGACGCACAACCTGCCCGAATTCAAACCCGCCGAGTTCATCACCAGTAACGACACCCTGTACGCGTTGTCGATGACCGGACCCGACTCCGCCGCGGCCCTCACTGCCGCCCTCGTCGGTCAAATCCTGGAATCAGCGCTGGCATTTGCGCGTGCACGCCCCGACGGCCGCCTCGCGGTGCCGCTGCTGGCGGTGCTCGACGAAGCAGCCAACTGCGCACTGATCGACGCATTACCCAGCTACTACACCTACGCCGCCGGGTGCGGTGTCATCCTGCTGACCATCGTGCAGGTCCTCGAACAAGCCGAAGACCTTTGGGGCGCAAACGGGTTGACCGTTATCCGCGCCCAATCGATCGAAATCTACGGCGGCAACATCGCCACCCCCTCCTATCTGGAGCAGTGGGCGCGACTGGTCGACGACCACGACGTCGCCGACACCTCCCGATCGACCGGCCCGGGAGGCACCAACCGCAGCACCAGCTGGCGCGCCGAACCCATTCTCAACGTCGCCAAACTCGCTCGCCTGCCGAAAGACCGCGCCCTGGTCCGACTCCCAGGCCACGAACCCGTCTTGATCGAAAAACAATTCTGGTGGGACAACCCGACCCTCGAACCGCTCGTCACCCGCTCCCTTGCCCGCTACACCAACGCATCCACACCAGCCACCCCACCGGCGCGGCCGGACAACAGAGGTGGCGCAGCAGGAGTCGAGCTATGACCACACCCGCAACATCTGCAGCTGCACGACAGCGGACGCCCGTGGTTCCGGCGTATCCGGACTTCACCACCTTCGCCGAGCAATGGCTGTTCCCGTTCGTCACCGTCCGCCTCGCCGAAGCCAACCGCGAACACACCTGGACGTGGTGCAGCCAATGGTGGCGCCACCGCGCGGTGAGCGTGCGGATCGCCCACCTGCACCGAGCCTTCGAAGCCATGCGCGCCGACAAGAACGCCGCCGGCCTGTCGAGCTTCATACTCCACCACCTCGACCCCCACTTCCGCGTCATCCTCGACGCCGCCAATGGCCCCCTGCACCGCTGCACCCGCACCAAACACGTCGCCCTACCGTCACTTTCCTGCGAACCCGTGCCGCCCGGATGGTTCAAACACCCAGCCAAGCCCGACACCACCAAGCCTTATCGGTTCGGTCACTACGCCGATTTCGTCGAGCAATGGCTGCTGCCAGTCACCGCGGTCCGCATCACCGCCAACCACCGCGAAGACCAGAACACGTGGTGTCGGCGCTGGTGGGATCACCGCAGTATTGCCGTTCGCTTCGCCGCCCTGCATGTGGTGTTCGAAGCCGCTCGCGTTGCCGAGGACCGCTCGGCCATGTCGACGCTGTTCGTCTCACACATCGACCCGCACTTCCACTACATCCTCGACGCCGTAAACGGACCCCTGCACCGCTGTACCCCCGACCACCACACACCCGAAACCGGCCTACCACCAGCAGAGGTGCCCCCCAACTGGTTCACCGCGCTCGGAAACTCCACCCCAACAGAAGAACTTGGGCTTGGCCCGGACTTCCGCCGTCATCGGCCGCCGCAGTAGAGGCGTGGCTGAGACAAACGTGGCGCTTGGTGCTTGCGCGGTGTCGGCAGCGCCATCGCGCGTGCGACAGTCTCGTGCGACAGACCATGGATCCAGCCGTGTGCCCATGCTTCCACAAGCACCGGGGCGCCCTCGGCTTCGTCGACCGAAACAAATCGCCGA
>NZ_BDAV01000060.1 GCF_001612635.1 Nocardia africana NBRC 100379
ACCACCCGACCAAATCCTCGACGTCCTTCGAAAAGAACTCGTACACAACAGTATTCCCGCCGCCGAGGGCGCCGACCGGCATCTGGAAGCCGACGTGGTCGCGTCGGCCGGGGAAGGCATCGAATTAGCGGTGGCCGCGACCGGAATAGGCAGCAGCGGCCATCACGACCTGGTACCGGATCTCGCCCCGGCGCCGCGCCAGCCCAGCCTCGGAGTCGAGGTCGAGCCATGACCGGGACACAACACCCTGTCGGCACGAGTGGTCGGCGTCCGGTGGCGCCGAACGCGGCGCAGAAGGCACTGCTGCGGCGGTTGAGTGCGGTGGTAGCCGACACGCGCGCGCTGCTCGATGCCGCCCGCAACCACTGGGAGGCAGGAGTTTTGGCGGAACCCTCTTGGTTCGCTCGCTTGGATGCGCTGATGGCGCGCGGCGCCGCGCTGGCGGAGCTGGGCCACGCCGGTGGAATCCCGCAGCGGTGGATCGATCTCGCCCGCCTCCAGGGCGAGCGCGGCACGGGGATGGCGCACGCCGCAACGATGGCCCGTCCCGCAACCCGTGCAACTCGACCGCCTCATCGACGACCTCGCCGCCGAAGCCCGCGACCTCAGCGACGTCATGGCCGTCCACGCCGCCTACCGCGCTCGCGCCCGCAGCAACGAACCCGACTCGCAGCGCACACGCATCGAAGCCACCGCAGCGGTGCGCCACGAGCGCCTGACCTCGATCGCGGCGCTGTTGGATCTGATCGGACCCGAACGCGACCGGATCAGGCCGGCCCCGGATCCGATCTGGGCCCGCGCGCTGGCGGCCACGGTGCGAGACCGCGATCCCGATCTGCTGGCACAGCAATGGCGCGTCCACGCCGAACATGAACCCACATCGGTGGCTGCCTACCGGTTGCTGACCGACTACGGCGACATCGACTTCCTCCCTGATTCCGCCATCGCGCCGATCCCCGCGGTGATGGTCGAACACATCGCCGCAGCCCTGCGACTGCCACCCGGCCTGGCCGCTCACGACCTGCAGCTGGGCGCAGCCACCGACAGCGCGGTGATCGCCGCGTTAGGCGAGCCCCGGTGCTTCGAGTTCCCCGCCCCAACACCCGGTGACGAGCAGCACGCCGGCGCCGGCCCGGCACTCATACATCGCGACAGCGGCCCCAGCCCGTAACGGCGGGCACACGCCCTCGACCCGCTGATTATCCGGCGGCAGGGCGCCGAACCCGAGACCAGGAGAAAAGGATGACGACTCCCGAACCGACACCCGACCCAGCCCGCATCGCGGAGCAGACGTCGACCAGCTCGCCGGGCAGCGACCGTGTCCGGGGTCCGAACGCCGCCCAGGCTGCGCTGCTGCGGCGGTTGCGGGACATCGCCGACGGGCTGGCCCGGATGCAGGAAACGGGTCGTCTCGGCGGCGAATTCGGCCACTTTCCCTCCGAATTGTGGCGCGACTACCTCGATGACTTGCACGACCGTGCCGACGCACTCACCGAGCTCGGGCGCGCCGGCGGCATCCCGTCACCGTGGCTCGACTACGCCCGGGGGCACACCGCCAGCGTGCAGGTGCCCGAGCGTTGGCCGGGCACAGATGTGCGGGCGCGCGCCGAACTGATCGCCGCGGTGGGCGAGCAGACGCGGGAGCTGGGGCACCTCGCGGCCGTGCATGCCGCCTACCGGTCGCGAGTCGCCACCGGACCCGAACGAGACCAGGACGCTTTCGCCGAAATGCTGGGCCAGCGATGGGACCGCATCGCCACGGTGGCGGCTCTGCTGAAACCGGTCGGCGCGGAACGCGAACAGATATGGCCCGACATCGAAAGTCCCACACGGCTGGCCGCTTTCGCACAGCCAATACGTGACATCGGTCCTGCCGAGTTGGCGCGGCGATGGCATTCCATCCGGTCGACGCCGGATGCCGCGGTGTCCGCGCATGCGGCGCTGGCCGACTACGGCGACTTGACCTGGGACCCGGATCGCGAACTGATGCCCCCGCCACAATCACTGATCGCCCAAATCAGCGCCGTGCTGCATCCCGGCCGCAGCGTCGACAAGACGGTCGGTGCTGGCGCCGCGATCGACGCCGATATCGCCGCTGCACTGCCTGATGCGCCCCGCGAATTTCTGCCGGAGATCCCGACACCGGACCCGAACCAGGCTGTTGCACCCGCGCGCGACACCGGACCCGAACCGTGACATGACGCCTCGACTGTCGAGAACAGTAGCAGCGCAAAACAATTCGAATCCAGGAGCCCGCAGATGACTGAACCGCAATCACCGCCTGTGCAGCGAAGACCGGTGTGGCAGCAGAGGCTGCTCGACCGGATCCAAGACTTGTCCGACGACCGAGGCCGGCTGCTGCGCGCAGGCTACGAGACTCCACCGGGGGCCGGGGAATCGTCCATGCTGGCCTGGCGCACACACCTGCTGCAGTTGGCAGCCGACCGCGCCGAAGTCGAAACCCACGCTCACGCGATCGGCATCCCCGACACCGCGATCGCCGC
>NZ_BDAV01000061.1 GCF_001612635.1 Nocardia africana NBRC 100379
GCGAAGCCTCGGCCGCGAGGAGGTCAACGCGCTGTTCCATCAATCGCTGGCGGCCCTGGCGGAGCCAGAGAATCGGTGGATCGCCGACCTGCTGACTCAGTCCTGGAGTGTCGAGAAGGTAGCCACGCCAGTCGTTGGCAACGTCTGCATCCGGGCCCGCGGCCCGCGCATGGATCAAACCCTCGAGTGGTGCGGGTGGCATCAGCAGTGGAATATTCTCCGGCAACGGCAGGACCACTGGGCCTGGGGGCTGTGCCCGGTATGCCGTTGCCGCCTGGAGCTGTCTGGTGGCCGACCGCGAAAATTCTGCAGTGACCGCTGCCGCCAGGCAGGACGACGGACACGACAAACCACGGACGCTGTTGTCGGAGGGTGGATCCCATCGCTTAGCCGACCGCGGGACCGGCTGTTCGGCGCGCTGATCCTCGGCGCCTACGACGCTTCCGATGAGCTGGTCCACACCGGGACCGTCAGCACCGGGTTCTCGCCCTCGCAGCGGCGAGAACTGCAGGCACAACTGGACGAAATCGCCCAAGAAGCCAGCTCCTTCGCCGAGCCGCCGCAGTGGGCCGACGTGCCGGCGCACTGGGTCGAGCCCAGACTGGTGGCCACGGTGCACTACCACGACCTTTACCTCCCGGATTTTGCTCCCACCTACACCCACTGGGTCGGTTTGCGCGTAGACCGGGACCCGATCGATGTCAGGCTGCCCCGCTGATCGGCTACAGGAATATGGGTGCCTGCAGTCGGATCCGCAAACGAACTGTCGTTGGCGTCCGCGTGGTGAGCAGGCCACCGTTTACGCGCCAAGGTGCCTCGGCGGCCGGGAGACTGTCCGTGCCGTCGGGGTATCAACCCTCGGCGCCGTAGACGCTACGTGAGTATCGCGGTGGTGCCGATTCGTCACGAGTTGCTGTTGTTCAGGCGCGGCCGGCGAGTGCGGTGATGAGTTTGCGGGCCGAGGCGCGGGTCAGCCGCCGCACGGCGCGGCCGGTGGTTTCGGCTTCGCCGCGCGGGTTGATGTCGGTTCCCTTGACGGCCTTGGCGAATTCGGTGTCGAAGCGCTCGGGGTCGGTCTTGGCGGCCAGTGCCTCGAGGTATTTGATCTGCTTGGCGGTCGCGGGTTCGATTTTGGCCGCGGCGGAGCGTTCCCGCAGCTTGGCGTAGTAGGCGTCACTGGCGGCCTTCTGTGCAGCCTGGGTTTCGGGGCTGCGGTCGACGGCGCGGACCTGCTCGTGCCAGTCCTGGGTACCGGGCTTGCTGGTGACGGCCTCCCATAGCGCGTTCGCGGTGAGGGCACTCTCGTCCACGCCTTCGGTCAGGCCGGGTCCGGTCAGGGCGGTGAACCCGCTGCCGGAGCGCACGATGGTGAATCCGGCGGGCTCGGCGTGCGCGGTGATCCAGTCCCGGCCGCACCGGCAGTGGGTGCCGTGGTAGCGGTCCCATTTCGAGTGCAGCGCCTCGTACACCAGCTTGTCGCCGTAGTGGTAGGTATCGCGTGTGAATCCTGACATCGGCGCAGTCTGACATTCCCGTAGCGCGGGCGGGAGCTTTTCTAGACGAAAAGGCAAGCAACGCAACAATTTACACAAGACTCTAGACTTCAAATTCTAGAGACTAGAGCCTGGATTTGCGATGTTCGCCCTCGGAATGTGTCACTGCTCGTAGGTCCAGTTCTGTCCGCTGAGCCGGTATTCCTCGACGGGTATCGGCTTGATCCCGTGGCGCATGCGCGCGGTGTACAGCCGGCCTTCGAGATGGTCGATCTCGTGGAGCAGTAGCCGTGCGAGGCCGTGGTGGTAGGCGGTGGTGACGAGTGCGCCGGCCAGCGTGGTGGTTTCGACGGTGATGTGCAGCGGCCGGGGCACCAGCCCGCGCACGTCGAAGAAACTCAGGCAACCCTCGTACTGCTCGTCGGTGTCGTCGGACTGGTCGATGACACGGGGATTGAGCAGCACGATCGCTGTGTCGGTGGGCTCGGCGGGCCGGACCACGGCCGCGCAACGGTCGATGCCGATCTGTGGGGCGGCGATGCCCATGCCCTTGGCGAAGGGGTGCACGCGGGCGACGCGGTCCATGGCGGCGAACAGGTCGTCGACGACACCACCCGCGGTGCCGGCTTCGTCGGGCAGCGTGAATGCGCGGGCGGGCCGGGCGAGGATATCGGCGTCGGCTTGCACGATGCCCAGTTCGGTCATGGTCTGGGATGGGTTGGTCTCGATCACGGTCGAATTCCCTTCTGCTCAGTGGTTTTCCGGGTGTGAACGGAACCGCCATTCCATGCGGTAGCGGGTGTGCAGTGGCGGGCTGGTCGTGTTCCAGGTGAACACCGCTGCCTCATTGTTGTTGGTGCGTGCCGGTGGGGTCGCGATTGGGCGGGCATCAGCGGTCGGGGAGGTTTCAATGCCCCACACCACTGGGTCCAGGCTGGCGGGGAATGT
>NZ_BDAV01000062.1 GCF_001612635.1 Nocardia africana NBRC 100379
GCGGCGCTCAGGCCGGCCCGCAGGCGGTCGAGCCGGGCAATACGGGCTTGGTCGTCTACTCCGTTGAGCCCGTCGGCGATGGTGCTGTGCTCGGCGGCGAGATCCTGTACTTCTCGCAGGGCATCGGCGTGGCGGCGTTGCCATGTTTCGGTGTCGCTGTAGTCGGCCGAGATCGGTGCATCGCGAACTGCTCGGGGCAGCAGCATTTTTCGTGCGTCGCGGCCGTCGTCGAGATCGGCTGCTGCCTCCTCGGTCTCGAGCAGTTCGTCGGTGTTGGCGATGACCGCGTCGACCTTCGCGAGGCTCGGCAACGCGACTGCCGGATTTCTGGGTGCGCCCAGCGTGCGCTCGACCGCGGTTCGGCGATCGATATCGGTATCCGCTCGCGTCGTCGGCGCCAGGGTGGTGCCCATGTTGGGTTGCAGGTACGGGTAGCGGCGTGCGGCGTCTTGGGTGGAGCCGGTGATCGTGCCGGTGCCGTGCCCGGTGATCAGGCGGGCTTGTTGCAGGGTGCGCCAGATGTCGTCGTCGATCGCTACCTCGCCGGTGACGCGGGCGCGCGCGATTTGGTCGTAGTTGCGGCGCGCGATCTCCGGTTGGGTTCGCCATCCGGC
>NZ_BDAV01000063.1 GCF_001612635.1 Nocardia africana NBRC 100379
AGCTGGTAGTAGCGGGCGAAGTCGGCGCGCAGCTGCCGCTCGGTAGGTGAGGCGGCGTCGCGGTAGTAGTCGGGGTTGGTGAATCCCAGTGGCTCGTCCAGCGCGGTCACGGCGCCACCTCCGGGCCGTGATCCGTCGTGCCGGACGGTCGCCCGGTGTCTGGGTCGGTGGTCTCGGGCCAATAGTCGGGCTGACCGGGCAGTGCGGTATCGATTGCTTTGCTGATCCCACCGCTGGTGTCGCGTGTTGCGGCGCGTTCGAGGGCGTCGATGTCGTTGGCCAAAGCCAGCTCGGTGTTCATGCGGGCCAGCGCGCGGGCGGGTTGCGGGCCTGGTTCGGTGTTGTGGTGGCGGTCGCCGGTCAGCCATTCGGCATCGACCAGTTCCTCGGTCTGCTTGGCGATGGTGTTGCGCGCGTGGGCGAGATCTTCGGACAGGGTTTCGATCCGCGTGTGGGCGTGGTCGAGCTCGTTTTCCAGTTCCCGGATCCGGGCGCGATCGGTGCCAGCGCGGGCCTCGGCGAGGGTGAGTGCGTGGGCGAGGTGTTCGAGCCGTCCCAGCAGTGGGTGGGCGGGTTGCTGGTCCCAGCCCACGCCGGCGAGCCCGAGGTCGTGGGCAGTGTCGATCTCGCTGATCGGCACCCCGCTCCGGACGGCGTCGAGGTAGGCGCGACGCAAATCGTCTTCGATGCCGTTGATCGCGGTCAACCGCCACTCGCCGGGACCGGCCGCCGGAGTGTCGGGGGCTGGGTGATGTTGCCAGTCGAGGTAGCGCTTCACCGAGTCCTGCACCGCGCGTAGCGCGGTCGCGCGCACAGCGTCGGGATCGTCGGGCCCGAACCGGACCGCCAGCGCGGAAGCAACAGTGCGGGACCGAAACGCCGTCGGCGGTACCGCAGGAGGGGCTGCAGCGTCGGAGGGAGTTGGGCTCGCTGTCGGGTTTGGGGCGCTGACATCGGGCGAGTGCATTGGGGGGAATGTTTGTCGGACATCAGTGTTCCGCCTTGTCGGGAAGCGGGCCGCGGCCGGTGGGCCGGGCGTGACGGGATGTCCTCGCGGTGGTTCGAATCGGTCTGGAGTGATGGTCGGCGCCAGCGCCATCACCGAGGGATGAGGATGCGGTGGTCAGGGCTCGGGCCCGAGGTCGGGTCGCATTGGGGGCGGCGGTGGTGTTGTGGCGGGATCCGGCTCCCAGTCGCGGGCGGTGGCTTCGGGTAAGGCGATGTCGATGGCGGTTGCGTGGTGGATCGGGAGGCGGTCGGTGCGGTCGGGGTCGATTCCGAGCGCGGCGGCGGCGCGGGCGATCAGCTCGTTGGGATCGGGTGGGCGTGCCTGTGCGTGGGTGGTCGGGGTTCCGGTGTCCGGGTCGACGGGGATGTAGGGCGGCAGTACCGGGTCGGTGGTGGGCTGGGTGTAGCGGCGCCATTCGAATTCCAGGTGCAGGTCGTCCCACCGGTTGATCTGCTCGGCGGCCTGCCGGCGCGCGGTATGGACTTGCGGGCTGTTCCAGAGGGCTTCGACCTCGGGCGCCGACAGTTGCGCGGCATCGGACAGTCCGGCCGCGCGCTGATGGTGCAGGTTCATGTTGCGGTGAAACTGCATATCGGCGACCGGGTCGGCGCCCAACCCCAGACGGCCGGCGCTGAGACGGGCATCGCGCGCCGCTGACAGCAACGCCATCCGATGCACATGCCACACATCGACGACGGCCATGTCGATGAACAACTGCTTCGACGCCGATGCGACCTCGGGCATCCCGGCCTCCGGGCTC
>NZ_BDAV01000064.1 GCF_001612635.1 Nocardia africana NBRC 100379
GGAGCCCATGGCGATGCCGAGGGCGCCACCGGCGAGGGCGGCGCCTGCTCCTCCCCCGCCGCCGAGGGTGGCCACCGCGGGGGCGACCAGCCGCATCAAGGCCGGCAGCACGATCGTCACCGACAGCAGCAGGATCATGCCGAGCAGCACCAGTTGCGGGTCTTGCTGCTGACCGGCGGTTTTCGTTCCCGCTGCGGTGAAAGCGATCGCGTAGATGAGGGCGCCGACCGGTTTCCACAGCACAAACGCCAGCGACCACGACAGCATCCGCTTGTACGCCTGCGATCCGGGCCCGGTGCCCGCGGCGGCCGCAGCCAGCGGTATGGCCGCGACGACGAGGATGAGGACGGCTTGGCGTATGACGAGCATGGCGAGTTGGACGAGCATGCTGATCAGGCCGAGGATGCCCAGTACGAGCAGGACACCGGAGCCGAGGTTGCTGTGATCGCGCAGGTTGTTGTCGACCAGCCGCTCGACCGCGCCGTGCAGGTCACCGCCGGTGGCGTCGTTGATCACCCAGTCGCTGAACGCGTCACCGGCTTTCGTGCCGGTGGTGATCAGGGCGGAAAACATCATCGAGGCGAACACCGCCCGCGCGAACATGAGAAAGCTCTCCTGCGCCTCCCCCGCGACACCACCACGCTTGGCCATCGCCAACCGAGCGGCGGCGAACAAAATCCCCGCGATCATGAGCAGAACCTGCAAACCGCTGGTGTACCCGCGGATCGACGCCAAGGCAGGCCCCGGCTCCCCGGTAGACGCCGCCAGCTGCGGAGAGGGCAGGTTCACCCACCACGTCATCACGAACCGAATTGCGGATGTCATGCCATTGACCAGAGAGTCGACAACGCTGTCGAATGCGGAGTTGGCTGCGGAGTTGGCGGCTTTGCCGCCGAGTTGTTTCAACGCGCACACCGCGCCGGGCCCGGTGGGCAGGTCACACACGCTATCCGGCAGCTGAGCATGCCTGACAGAGGCGATGGCTGGAGTTGTCATGTGGTGGTCCTCCATTGCCCGAAGCCGGCAAGGTTTTCGATGGGATCGCCTGGCTGCCAGAGTGTTTCGATGTCGCCTGGCAGGCGCACGCGCCAGTCGCCGGCGTAGGTCATGGGCCAGGACGAATAGCTGTAGCCGTCGCGGGTTCGGGTGGCGATGTCGACGACCGCGAAATCGGCGCGGTAACCGGGGCGGATGCGGATGCCGTCCGGGACGGCGACGTAGCGGCCGGCATCCGGTGTGCGGGTGCGGCTGCGCGTGACCCTGGCGATGAACGCGTCGGTGTCACCGACAAAACGAGTCCGAACGACGGTCTGCCACAGTGCCTCTGGTGCGGCGAGGGTGCGGGCGAGCGCGTCGCAGGCGGCCAGCGCCGCACCTTGCGGGGTGTCGGCGAACCCGGAGGCGATCCCGTGGTCGATGACGGCCGGACCATCGCTTCCGGAGACTGGTAGCGCGGCGCCGCCCCATCCGCGTTGCCAGGACATTTGCGCTGGTGCCGCGGTGAGATAGTCGCCCGACGACGGGTTGGGGCGCGTGGCCGGATCTTGGGCAAACGCGCGTCCCTCGTCTCCGACGACGTCGAGACGGTTGCCGAACAGGTCTGTGGTCGGCGGCTGGGCCTGTGTCGCGGTGAACGGGGGCCGCGCAGCAGTCCTGGGGATCGTTGTGGATAAACCAGCGGGCGGGGGTTGAGGGATGTCAGTACCGCATCCGCTCAGCGGGACGGCCAACGCTACTGCGAGCCCGAGCCAGCGGTGGTGTTTCAGTGGCAGAGTCGCGGCGGTCGTGTTCATCGGATCGGGAGCCGGATCGTGTCGGTGGGCAGTGTGTCGGGGGCGGTGACCAGGGCGGGGTGGTGCCCGTCGGGGAGCAGGAGTTTCCAGTCGCCGGTCTGCCAGATGACGGTGGCGGTGTTGCAGGTCAGCGACGTGTCGGGTTGCTGGGTGTAGATCGCGGTGTCGGCCCGGTCCGGGGTGTAGCCGGTGATGCGGTAGCCCAGGATCTTCGGTGGCGTGCTGGCGATCGGTGTGGTGATCGACATCTGGGCCCGCGCCACGGCCCAGTCGTCACGCCCCGCGCCGGAGGCGAGCATCTGTTGCCCCACGGTGGCCCATTGATCATCGGGTGCCACGGACATCCGCACGACAGCGTGGATCGCCGCCAGGGCCGCCCCGGCGGGGGTATGTGCGAACCCTGCGGCGACCGCGCCGGTCACCGTGTGGGGGCCTTGGTCGGCTACCGGGAGCGAGAATCCCTGGTAGACA
>NZ_BDAV01000065.1 GCF_001612635.1 Nocardia africana NBRC 100379
AGAACCCATAGCGATGCCGAGGGCGCCACCGGCTAGGGCGGCGCCTGCTCCTCCCCCGCCGCCGAGGGTCGCCACCGCGGGAGCGACCAGCCGCATCAAGGCCGGCAGCACGATCGTCACCGACAACAGCAAGATCATGCCGAGCAGCACTAGTTGCGGGTCTTGTTGCTGACCAGCGGTTTTCGTGCCTGCTGCGGTGAAGGCGATCGCGTAGATGAGGGCGCCGACCGGTTTCCACAGCACGAACGCCAGCGCCCACGACAACATCCGCTTGTACGCCTGCGAACCTGGCCCGGTGCCCGCCGCGGCAGCGGCCAGCGGAATGGCCGCGACGACCAGGATCAAGACGGCTTGGCGGATGACGAGCATGGCGAGTTGGACGAGCATGCTGATCAAGCCGAGGACGGCCAGCACCAGCAGGACACCGGAGCCGAGGTTGCTGTGATCGCGCAGGTTGTTGTCGACCAGCCGCTCGACCGCGCCGTATAGGTCGTCTCCAGTGGCGTCGTTGATCACCCAGTTACTGAACGCATCACCGGCTTTCGTACCGGTAGTAATCAGGGCGGAGAACATCATCGACGCGAACACCGCCCGCGCGAACATGAGGAAGCTCTCCTGCGCCTCCCCCGCGACACCACCACGCTTGGCCATCGCCAACCGAGCGGCCGCGAACAAGATCCCCGCGATCATCAGCAGAACCTGCAGACCGCTGGTGTACCCGCGGATCGACGCCAAGGCAGGGCCGGGCTCTCCAGTAGACGCCGCCAACTGCGGAGAGGGCAGATTGACCCACCAGGTCACATCGAATCTCAGCGCCTTGGTCATTCCGTCGATCAGGGAGTCAACAACGCTGTCGAAAGCGGAGTTGGCTGCGGAGTTGGCGGCTTCGCCGCCGAGTTGTTTCAACGCGCACACCGCGCCGGGCCCAGTGGGCAGGTCGCACACGATATCCGGCAGCTGAGCATGGGTGACAGTGGCGATAGCTGGAGTCGTCATGTGGTGGTCCTCCATTGCCTGAAGCCGGCAAGGTTTTCCATGGGAACGCCTGGCTGCCAGAGTCTTTCGATGTCGTCTGGCAGGCGCACTCTCCAGTCGTTGTCGTAGGTCATAGGCCAGGAGACGGAGGCGTAGCCGTCGCGGGTTCGCGTGACGATGTCGACGACCGCGAAATCGGGGCGGTAGCCGGTGCGGATGCGGATGCCGTCGGGGACGGTGACGTAGCGGCCGGCATCCGGTGTGCGGGTGCGGCTGCGCGTGACCCTGGCGATGAACGCATCGGTGTCACCGACGAAGCGCGCACGAACAACGTTCTGCCACAGTCCCTCTGGTGCGGCGAGGGTGCGGGCGAGCGCGTCGCAGGCGGCCAGCGCCGCGCCTTGCGGGGTGTCGGCGAACCCGGAGGCGATCCCGTGGTCAATGACGGCCGGACCATCGCTTCCGGAGACTGGTAGCGCGGCGCCGCCCCATCCGCGTTGCCAGGACATTTGCGCTGGTGCCGCGGTGAGATAGTCGCCCGACGACGGGTTGGGGCGCGTGGCCGGATCTTGGGCAAACGCGCGTCCCTCGTCTCCGAAGACGTCGAGACGGTTGCCGAACAGGTCTGTGGTCGGCGGCTGGGCCTGTGTCGCGGTGAGCGGGGGCCGCGCAGCAGTCATGGGGATCGTTGTGGATAAACCAGCGGACGGGGGTTGAGGGGTGTCAGTACCGCATCCGCTCAGCGGGACGGCCAACGCTACTGCGAGCCCGAGCCAGCGGTGGTGTTTCAGTGGCAGAGTCGCGGCGGTCGTGTTCATCGGATCGGGAGCCGGATCGTGTCGGTGGGCAGTGTGTCGGGGGCGGTGACCAGGGCGGGGTGGTGCCCGTCGGGGAGCAGGAGTTTCCAGTCGCCGGTCTGCCAGATGACGGTGGCGGTGTTGCAGGTCAGCGATGTGTCGGGTTGCTGGGTGTAGATCGCGGTGTCGGCCCGGTCCGGGGTGTAGCCGGTGATGCGGTAGCCCAGGATCTTCGGTGGCGTGCTGGCGATCGGTGTGGTGATCGACATCTGGGCCCGCGCCACGGCCCAGTCGTCACGCCCCGCGCCGGAGGCGAGCATCTGTTGTCCGACAGTGGCCCATTGATCGTCGGGTGCCATGGACATCCGCACGACGGCGTGGATCGCCGCCAGGGCCGCCCCGGCGGGGGTATGTGCGAACCCTGCGGCGACCGCGCCGGTCACCGTGTGGGGGCCTTGGTCGGCTACCGGGAGCGAGAATCCCTGGTAGACC
>NZ_BDAV01000066.1 GCF_001612635.1 Nocardia africana NBRC 100379
CCACCGACGGTGACGGCTACGGCGCGCTGACCGGTCGTGTCGCTGATATTTGCACCGACGGTGACCTGGCGTGCTCGGCGCCCGACCACGCTGCCCTGCTACGCATCGGCGCGGAAATCGCCGCCCAAGCCGACCTGCGCGACCCGATCGCTGCCCTGTCGTCGATCAACGGACTGTTCTCGACAGCGATGGGACGAGCGTGGACCACCGTGCTCGCCGAGGACTTCCACACCGACCCCGGCAACGCCGACTACCTTCCGGGAAAACCGTTGGCGCAGCGGCTTACCGACGCCGCCGACCCCCGAACTCCCGCACCGGGACCGGATCAGGTGCAGGCAGCCGCCCAGCGATGGGATCAGATCACCGCCGCCGCTGTGGCGAACCCGCTCGGCATCGTGGCGAAGCTGGCCGGCCAACTCGCCGGCGCCTGGGGACAGTTGGTGGCCGACAACGCCGATCTGATCAACGCGGCGGTGTGGGTGCGCTACGGCGACACCGTTGCCCGCCACAACGGCTACCTCGCCAGCGGCCAACTCGCCTCCGGCGTCGCCTGGATGACCGCCCTCGCTCACGACGCCGCAGGACACCAGTCATGAACGACATCGGCACCGCCTTCTACACCCCGCCCACCCTCCACGACACCGAGGAGCCCGGCCGCATCCTGCGCATCCGCCCCACCGACACACCCGCGTTGACCGGGGCAGGCGCGGCGTGGCAGGTGCTCTACACCTCCACCGACAGCCACGGCGAACTCACCGCCGCCTCCGGCATCGTGATCGCCCCCGATACCGATCCGCAACTCGGGCCAGGCCCGATCCTGGTGTACTGCCCGAGCTTTCACGGTCTCGGCGGACCCTGCGCACCGTCTCGGCTGCTGGCCATCGGTGCCGAACCCGACACCGCGCCGATCACGGCGGCGCTGGGACGCGGCTGGATCGTCGCTGTCCCGGATGGGGAAAACCTCGGCATCACCGGGCAGGGCCCGCACACCTTCCTCGCCGGCCGCGCCGCAGCACACCATACCCTCGACCTCGCCCGCGCCACCGCCTCAATCCAGGAACTGAATACACAGAGATCGCCGGTTGTGGCGTGGGGTTATGCCGACGGTGCTCGCGCGGTCATGGTCGCGGCGCAGTTGCACCGCTCCTACGCACCGGAGGTTGACCTGCGCGGGATCGCGGCCGGCGCCACCATCACCGTTCCCGGCGCGCTGGTGGCATCGCTGAACACCGGTCCGTTTTCCGCGCTCGTGCTGGCCGGCCTCATCGGTTTGTCGCGCGCCTACCACCATCTGCCGCTGCGGCATGTGCTCTCTGCCGACGGCCGACAGATCATCGCCGAAGCCGAAACCCGCAGTGCTCCAATGCTGCTCGCGCAGTATCGGCGGCCGATCGAGCAGTGGTGCGACCGGGGACAGCCGTGGACCGATCCCATGTGGCATTACGTCCTGGCCCGCGAAACCATCCCCGTCGACCAGGTACCGAGCGTGCCGGTGCACCTCTACCACGGCGCTCGCGACGCGCTGGTGCCGATCGGGCAGAGCACCCGCCTGCTGTCGGCCTACCGCGAAGCCGGGGTCGAGGTGAGTTGGCGCAACTACGACTGCGGCCACCTCGACACCGCCCACGACGCCATCACCGAAACCATCGCCCACCTGGCCGACTACCTCAACCGCGCAGGAGAGGAGTGAAAAGCGATGCGGTACAGCAAAACCCGGAACATCCGGAAAATCGGCCGCGGCAACCTGGCTCGCCGGGTGTGCGTGACAGCGGTGGGGGCTGTGTTGATCGCTGGTGGTGGCGTCCAGGTAGCGACCGCTGACCCGGCGGTTCCGATCGGGGACCGGTGTCCGGCGCTGTTTGTGTTCGGCGTTCAGGGACCGGATGAGTCGGCGACCGACACCGCACCGACTGTGGACACCGGCGCCCTCGGCCAACTGTTCACGCCCCTGGCGGCGCACGCCGGCGAGCTGGTCCAACGTCTCTACATCCCTTATGGAGACAGCGACACCGGCGAGCCCCAACCCTACGACCAAGCCAGCACGAGCGCCGCGCAGCGCCTCGAATCCGAGGCCACTGAGGTCGTTCATCGTTGTCCGACAACGAAGCTCGCGGCGGCCGGATGGGGACAAGGCGCGGCAGCAGTCACCGATTTCGCCCACCGGGTCGGTGACAACACTGCCACCGTGGCCGCGGATTCCATTGCCGGGATCGCGCTGCTGGCCAACCCAGCG
>NZ_BDAV01000067.1 GCF_001612635.1 Nocardia africana NBRC 100379
GCACCAACGGCAGTGGCTACGGCGCGCTTGCCGGTCGTGTCGCTGATATTTGCACCGACGGCGACCTGGCCTGCTCGGCGCCCGACCACGCTGCCCTGCTACGCGTCGGCGCGGAAATCGCCGCCCAAGCCGACCTGCGCGACCCGATCGCGGCCCTGACGTCGATCAACGGGTTGTTCTCGACGGCGATGGGGCGAGCGTGGACCACCGTGCTGGCCGAGGACTTCCACACCGACCCCGGCAACGCCGACTACCTTCCGGGAAAACCGTTGGCGCAGCGACTCATCGACGCCGCCGACCCCCGAACCCCCGCACCGGGCACGGATCAGGTGCAGGCAGCCGCTCAGCGATGGGATCAGATCACCGCCGCCGCTGTGGCGAACCCGCTCGGCATCGTGGCGAAGCTGGCCGGCCAACTCGCCGCCGCCTGGGGCCAGCTGGTCGCCGACAACGCCGACCTGATCAACCCGGCGGTATGGGTGCACAACGGCGACACCGTCTCCCGCCACAACGGCTACCTCGCCAGCGGCCAACTCGCCTCCGGCGTCGCCTGGATGACCGCTATCGCCCACGACGCCGCAGGACACCAGTCATGAACGACACCGACACCGACTTCTACGCCCCGCCCACCTTCCACGATTCCATCGAGCCCGGCCGCATCCTGCGCATCCGCCCAACCGATACTCCCGGGCTGATCGGGGCAGGCGCGGCGTGGCAGGTGCTCTACACCTCCACCGACAGCCACGGCGAACTCACCGCGGCCTCCGGCATCGTGATCGCCCCCGACACCGATCCGGAACTCGGGCCAGGCCCGATCCTGGTGTACTGCCCGAGCTTTCACGGACTCGGCGGCGCATGCGCGCCGTCTCGACTGCTCGCCATCGGTGCCGAACCCGACACCGAACCGATCACCGCTGCGCTGGAACGCGGGTGGATCGTCGCTGTCCCGGACGGGGAAAACCTCGGCATCACCGGCCAAGGCCCACACACCTTCCTCGCCGCCCGCGCCGCAGCACACCATACCCTCGACCTCGCCCGCGCCACCGCCTCAATCCAGGAACTGAATACACAGAGTTCACCGGTTGTGGCGTGGGGTTATGCCGACGGCGCTCGCGCGGTCACGGTCGCGGCGCAACGGCACCGCGCCTACGCACCCCAGGTTGACCTGCGCGGGATCGCGGCCGGTGCCACCATCACCGTTCCCGGCGCGCTGGTGGCATCGCTGAACACCGGTCCGTTTTCCGCGCTCGTGCTGGCCGGCCTCATCGGCTTGTCGCGCGCCTACCACCATCTGCCGCTGCGGCATGTGCTCTCTGCCGACGGTCGACAGGTCCTCGCCGAAGCCGAAACCCGCAGTGCCCCCATGCTGCTCGCGCAGTATCGGCGTCCGATCGAGCAGTGGTGCGACCGGGGACAGCCGTGGACCGATCCCATGTGGCATTACGTCCTGGCCCGCGAAACCATCCCGGTTGACCAGGTCCCGAGCGTGCCGGTACACCTCTACCACGGCGCCCGCGACGCGCTGGTGCCGATCGGCCAGAGCACCCGCCTGCTGTCGGCCTACCGCGAAGCCGGGGTCGAGGTCAGTTGGCGCAACTACGACCGCGGACACCTCGACACCGCCCACGTCGCCATCACCGAAACCATCGCCCACCTGGCCGACTACCTCGCACGACCGAGTGAGGAGTGAAAAGCGATGCGGTACAGCAAAACCCGGAACATCCGGAAAATCGGCCGCGGCAACCTGGCTCGCCGGGTGTGCATGACAGCGGTGGGGGCTGTGTTGATCGCTGGTGGTGGCGTCCAGGTAGCGACCGCTGACCCGGCGGTTCCGATCGGGGACCGGTGTCCGGCGCTGTTTGTGTTCGGGGTTCAGGGACCGGATGAGTCGGCGACCGACACAGCACCGACTGTGGATACCGGCGCCCTCGGCCAACTGTTCACACCCCTGGCGGCGAATGCCGGCGAGCTGGTCCAACGTCTCTACATCCCTTATGGAGACAGCGACACCGGCGAGCCCCAACCCTACGACCAAGCCAGCACGAGCGCCGCGCAGCGACTCGAATCCGAGGCCACTGAGGTCGTTCATCGTTGTCCGACAACGAAGCTCGCGGCGGCCGGGTGGGGACAAGGCGCGGCAGCGGTCACCGATTTCGCCCACCGGGTCGGTGACAACACTGCCGCCGTGGCCGCGGATTCCATTGCCGGGATCACGCTGCTGGCCAACCCAGGG
>NZ_BDAV01000068.1 GCF_001612635.1 Nocardia africana NBRC 100379
AACTTCGGTTGAATGGTGACCCGGTCGTTCCGGTTGAATTTGGACCCACCCCTTGTTGGTTTGGTTAGTCGTTGGTTTTGGCCGCGGGGACGCGGCCGAGGTCTCGGTCCTTGAGGCGGTAGCTGTCTCCCTTCATCGAGATGACTTCGGCGTGGTGGACGAGGCGGTCGATCATCGCGGCGGCGACAACATCGTCGCCGAACACTTCGCCCCAGCGTCCGAAGGGTTTGTTGCTGGTGACGATCAGCGAGGCTCGTTCGTATCGAGACGAGACGAGCTGGAAGAACAGGTTCGCGGCCTCTGCTTCGAAGGGGATGTAGCCGACTTCGTCGACGATGATGAGCGGAATCCGGCCGAGTTTGATCAGTTCTGCCTGCAGTTTTCCGGCGTGGTGGGACTCGGCCAGGCGGGAGACCCATTCCGCGGCGGTGGCGAACGCGACGCGATGCCCGGCTTGGCAGGCGCGGATTCCGAGCCCGATCGACAAATGCGTTTTGCCGGTTCCGGGCGGGCCCAGGAACACCACGTTCTCCTTGGCGGTGATGAAATCCAGGGTTCCCAGGTGGGTGATGGTGTCGCGCTTGAGGGAGCGTTGATGGTCGAAGTCGAACTCCTCCAATGATTTCCGTGACGGGAAGCGGGCGCTGCGGATGCGTCCTTCGCCGCCGTGGGATTCGCGGGCAGAGACCTCGCGCTGCAGGCAAGCGGCCAGGAACTCTTCGTGGCTCCAGCTCTCGGCGCGGGCGCGTTCGGCCAACCGCTCGACCGCGTTGCCGAGCGTCGGTGCTTTGAGTGCTCGTGCGAGATAGGCGATTTCGGAGGTGACGTTGCGGGAGCCGTTCGCTGTGGTTTTGGTGGCCATCAGGCGATTTCCTCGCTGCTGCCGGCCTCGTCGAGGTCGAACATGCGGTCGTAGTCGGAGAGGTTGCGATGCTCGACATCGGTGTCGATCGCGGGGACCGCGATCAGGCGCCGGGACCGGCGCAGATCCGCGGCCGCGGCCGCGTGGTCGGGATCGGTGATGGTTTGATGGTCGGCCCAACATCGTTGGTGGCGAGCAAGTTCGGCTCCGGCCACGGTGACCACGACCTGGTCCAAATCCGCTCGGACCTCGACCCGGCGGCCGATCGCGCCCGGATGCACCGAGTAGTCGTTGGAGTCCAAACGAACGTAATGATCGCGAGGCAGACGCGTCGTGAGCCGCCACCCGACCACCGGATCAACCGGCGGCAGATCGAGCATCGCTGCAAGGTCGGCCTCCCAGCGATCGACCGGCCGGCACTCCAACCGGCGATGATGACGCTGGTTGGCCTTGACCAGCCAATCACCGAGTTGGGCGTTGAAATCGGCCGGGCTCGCGAACACCCGGCCCGGCAGGAACGACGTCTCCAGATAGCCGTTCGCCCGTTCCACCAGCCCCTTGGCTTCCGGGTCACGAGGGCGGCACTGAATCACCCTGATGCCCAGCGATCCTCGGAACGCGTTCATCGTTTCGGTCAGCTGCGGTTTTCCGCCGCGCCATTGACCGACCGCGGACTCGTTGTCCCACACCAGAGCTCGTGGAACCCGCCCCCACCGCGAGATCAACAGCCAATGCCCGGCCAGCAGATCCGGACTCTGTCGGGTCGGGATCATCGTCGCCGCGATAATCCGCGAATAGCCGCTGACCATCACCAACACCGGCGGATGACCGACATGCCCGAACCCCAGCGGAATGTCGGCCGGCGGGAACCACAGATCGCACTGCGCGAGCTCACCAGGCTGATACTCGGTGCGCGAGGCCGGATCCACCGGCTTGAACAACGGCCGCAACTGCTGCACCCGCTCGAAGAACACCGTCTTGCCGCGCTGCCAGCCGACTCGCTCCATGATCACCGTCGTCGGCATGTCCGGAAACTCGCTCAGCAACGCCCGGATCCGCGGCTCGAACTCATCGACCGCCGACCCACCCGGCTTGCGCTGATACTGCGGCGGCGCATGCGAAGCCAATGCCTTCTTCACCGTGTTCTTCGAAATATTCATCCGCCGAGCGATCGCGCGAATCGCCATCCCCTCCGCGCGATGCAACCGGCGGATCTCCGCCCAGTCCTCCACGTTCAGCACCTCATGATCGTTCACGGGGTGGGTCAGCATTCACCCGGAATCAGAGGGTCAGTCTTCAGGCGGAAGCGAC
>NZ_BDAV01000069.1 GCF_001612635.1 Nocardia africana NBRC 100379
CGGTGGGGTCAGCGGGTGGTGTAGCCGCCGTTGGCGAAGATGGTCTGGCCGGTGACCCAGCCGCCGTCGGTGACCAGGAATTCCACCAGTGGGGCGATGTCCTCGATGCGAGTGAGGCGGCCTCCCATGGCCTGGGACTTGTGGAACTCCACTCGCTCGGGGGTTTCCTGCGGGTAGAAGAACGGGGTGTCCATCGGGCCGGGGGCGACGTTGTTGACCGAAATACCGCGCGCGGCGAACTCTTTCGCCGCCGCCCGGGTGAAGTGCTCGACCGGGGCCTTGGCGCCGGCGTAGGTGGAGTAGCCGTCGGTGAACGCCGCCAGCAGCGAGGTGACGATGGTGACGATCTTGCCGCCGTCGTTGAGCCGCTTGCCCGCTTCCTGGAGGAAGAAGTAGGCGGCCTTGGAGTTGATGTCGAACATCGAATCGTATTCGGACTCGGTCGTTTCGGTGATCGGCTTGCGCAGCACCTTGCCGACGGTGTTGACCGCGATGTCCACCGAGCCGAACGCGTCGACGGCGGCGTCGAACAGGCGGCGCATATTCGCCGGGACGGTCAGATCGGCCTGGAACTTGACCGCTTTCGCGCCCGCGGCCTCGATGGCGGCCACCGTCTTGTCGGCGTCGGGCTCGGTGCTCGCACTGTTGAAGTGCACCAGCACATTCGCGCCACGCTCGGCGAGGCCGGTGCTGATGAGGCCACCGAGGTTCTTGGCACCCGCGGCCACGACCGCCGACTTACCTGCCAACACTGTGCTCATAGTGAGAGTCCTTCTCGTCGGTTCGGGAGCTTGCCCATCCGACGCTAGGAGCGCCTCTCACAAATGTGAAACAGTAATTAGTGGTTAACTCACCACTATTGGTTGTTTGCGCAGGGTGTGCTGGCTCGCCGTCCCGGTGCGAGCCCCCGCGGGTCGCCCAGACGTGCGGTCCGAGCCCGTCTCTGTGTGTGCGGTCGTGCCGCGGAATCCGGTGGGGCGGTGTTATCGGCGGGGCGGTGAGGAGATGGTGCGGGGGGTGTCTCCGGTGGTGAGCAGGTCGCGGATGGGTGATCGGGTATGCGGCAGCCATACGCCCTGCACCGGGACCAGGGGCGGGTCGGTGATGTCGATGACCCGCGCGGTGCCCCCGAGCGCCGGACCGGGCGGCTCGGTCACGAAGGCGACCGCGTCCGGGTAGTCCAGGACCGCGGTGGCCGGCGTCGCGCCCTGAATCCGGTTCACCACCAGCGTCGGCTCGAAACCCGCACGGCGGCACGTGCTCAGGATGAAGTCGGTATAGAACGATGTGCCCGGCGGCGCCCAGACGATGAAACGTTCGGCGCGCAGGTCGGGCATGGCGACGGCGCGGTGACCGGCGAGCCGGTGATCGCGGGCGACGGCGATCCGCAACGGGTGATAGGCGATCACCGCCGCCGCCAGCATGGCGGGAACAGTGGCACCACGTCGCAGCGCGAGGTCGACCGAACCGTTCAGGACGGCCGGACCGAGGTCGTCGGGAAACATCTGCACCACGGTGACCGACACGTCCGGCATCCCGCGGCGCACCGGTTCGAGCAGCCCGTGCACCTCCTCGGCGGTGATCGCCGGGGTGTGCGCGACGACGAACGGCCGCCGCTGCGCGGCCGCGGCGTCGCGGACCTGCCGGGCCAGCACCTGCCCGGCCGACAGCAACACCGACGCCCCGTCGCGCAGTGCCTGTCCGGCCGGAGTCAGCCGGACCTGGCGCCCGGTGCGATCGAACAGCGTCACCCCGAGCTGGGATTCCAGTTTGGCGACCGAGGCGCTGAGCGCCTGCTGGCTCAGATGCAACTCTTCGGCAGCCTTGCTGAAACCGGAATGGTCTGCGACACACAGGAATTGCTGCAGCCGCCGCGAGTCCAGCGGCTCTCCGGTCGGCGACACCGCAGGATTGAGCACGTGCGGCATGCTACCCGCGTCACCAGCACTGACAACCACCCTTTGTAGGTAGCC
>NZ_BDAV01000070.1 GCF_001612635.1 Nocardia africana NBRC 100379
CCCTCCACCGATGAAATCGGTGGATAAGGGTGTGTTGAAATGAGGAAAGTGCCCTCTGAGCTGGGATGATTGATGTTCTCACGCAAACAATCAAGACCAGATCCGAAAGACACTTTCAGTGCGATTGTTCCACAGGTTCGCCGAGGACTCGGCGAGGTTCGATGACGATGACCTCGTGTCGTGCGCCGGGTTGGCACCGGTGATGACCTTGGCCGAGCAAACCGGCCTGACCGGCATGTTGACGGAGAAGGTCGCGATCGATGTACCGCGGATAAAGTCGGGGTCGGCGAATCCGGGGCCGAAGCTGGCCACGTTGATCGCCGGGATGTGCGCGGGCGCGGACAGCATCGACGACATCGACCTGCTGCGCAGCGGCGGCATGAAGACACTGTTCGACGACGTGTATGCACCCTCGACAGTCGGAACCCTGTTGCGGGAGTTCACCTTCGGCCACGCCAAGCAGCTGGAATCGGTGATGCGGTCCCACCTGCTGGCCCTGACCGAACGTGCCGATCTGCTGCCCGGCGCCGACACCCGGATGTTCGTCGATATCGACTCGCTGCTGCGCCCGGTCTACGGCCACCAGAAACAAGGCGCCTCCTACGGACACACCAAGATCGCGGGCAAACAGGTTCTCCGCAAAGGACTTTCACCACTGGTCGCCACGATCAGCACCGACCTCGCGGCACCGGTGATCGCCGGGATGCGGCTGCGCGCAGGCAAAACCGGCTCCGGCAAGGGCGCCGCATCCATGGTCACCACCACCATCGGCACCGCCCGCACCATCAGCCCGAACGCCACGATCCTCGTGCGCGGGGACTCCGCGTTCGGCACCCGCAAAGTCGTGCGCGCCGCCCGCCACGCCGATGCACAGTTCTCGGTGGTGTTGACCAAGAACACGTCGGTCAACACCGCGATCGCAGCGATCGCCGAGGACGCATGGACCCCCGTGCGCTATCCCGGCGCGGTCCAAGATCCCGATACCGGAGACTGGATTTCCGACGCCGAGGTCGCCGAAAACCCCTACACCGCTTTCGCTTCCACCAAAGACCGCACCACCGCCCGGTTGATCGTGCGCCGCGTCAAAGACGCCCGCTACCCCGACACACTGTTCCCCGTCTGGCGCTACCACCCGTTCTTCACCAACTCGGAAGAACCCGTCGCCGACGCCGACATCACCCACCGCCGTCACGCCGTCGTCGAAACCGTGTTCGCCGACCTGATCGACGGACCGCTCGCCCACATCCCGTCCGGGAAATTCGGCGCCAACTGCGCTTGGGTGCTGGCCGCCGCGATCGCCCACAACCTGCTGCGCGCCGCCGGTACCCTGGCCGGCGGCCGGCTCGGCCGGGCACGGGGATCGACCCTTCGACGCAAACTCGTCAACATCCCCGCCAGACTGGCCCGCCCCCAACGACGACCGATCCTGCACCTGCCACGCCACTGGCCCTGGACCGACCCCTGGCTTATGTTGTGGCACAACATAATCGGCTACACACCGCCACAACCCGCCATCGCCTGACCACCCCGGCCGACACGGCCCCTACCGACATCGAAGTGGAAAAGCTGGGCAGACCAGCGGCTACCTCATACCCGAAAGCCCGTGGTCCGCGCGCCGCAGGCCCGCGGACCACACACAACCCTCGTCGATGGATCGAGG
>NZ_BDAV01000071.1 GCF_001612635.1 Nocardia africana NBRC 100379
GACCGTCCCACCCTCACGAAGTAGGCCCATTGCGTTCGCTGCCCAAAGGCGCGCCACTGCAGAAGGCTTCGCTGTTCAAGCCTCGATCTGGCGGCGCCGAGGCCGGTGCGAGGTGTGGCGCACTCCGGCGACCGTTCGATCTGCTGCTGTACGTTTGCTAGTAGGTCGTTTGTGGTTAAAGGGAGCCTCTGAATGGCGGCGACGCAACGGTGATCAGGCTGCCGCGATACGCGGCAATGCTGGCGGCTCCCGGAGAGTTGCCCAGCGACGATGAGGGCTGGGCTTTCGAGATCAAATATGACGGCATCCGGGCGGGCGGTTATGTCACCGACCGCGTGCAGCTTGTCTCGCGGAACGGCAACGACATCACTGCAGCATGGCCCGAGCTGGCCGATTTGGCGGGCCAGCCGCCGTTCGTACTCGACGGCGAGATCGTCGCGTTCGTCGAAGGGGTGCCATCGTTCGAGGCGCTGCAACCCTGCATGCATCGGCGCGGCGCTGGCGCGATCGCCGAGATGGCCGTGGCGGCTCCCGTGAGCTTCGTGGCGTTCGACTTGCTGCATGTCGGTGACCGGACGCTGATCGAGCTGCCTTACGTGCGGCGTCGTCAACTGCTCGAGCAGTTGGCCTTGCCGGGACCGAGGTGGCAGATATCGCCTCGCTTGAGCGGCCGGGGCCCGGACTTGCTGGCGCGCTCGCAAGCGCTCGGTTTGGAGGGCTTGATCGCCAAGCGTCTGGATGGCCGCTACCTGCCAGGCCGCCGCAGTCCATCCTGGACCAAGATCAAAAACCTGCGCGTATCGGAGGTGATCGTGGTCGGGTGGCGGCCCGGGGCCGGAAGCCGCTTCGGACGGATCGGTTCGCTACTGGTGGCCGTACCCGACCATGATGGGAATCTCATCTGGGCGGGCAACGTCGGAACCGGGTTCACTCGCGCCAGTCTCGCTGATCTGGCTACGAGACTGACTGCACTCCAACGGGATACGCCCCCGGTCTTGAACAGCGCTGCTGCGCCGGAGGCGAAGTGGGTGCATCCTCGGTTGGTCGGAGTAGTGGCCTTCACCGAGTGGACTCACGCGGGGATACTGCGGCATCCGTCATGGCGTGGATTACGAGACATCGATACCGACCAGATCAAGCCCTGGGACTTGAGATAGGTCACCCAGCACCAGTCGTGAACGGAGGTGACCGACCTCGGATGCCACCGGCCATGCTTGCGAGGACACACGGTGTCGGCGGCCGTAGGTGTCAGTGGAGCCGGAGCGGAGCGAGTGCCCATGTGCCGAAGGCGTGGCTGATCGTAAGCACGATCTGGTCGGGCGCGGCGCCGTCCTCGAGATAGCTCTGTAGGTTCAGCAGGTTGTCGGCGGAGTGGACGTGGGCGAAGTCGGCGACGTTATCCACGTAGCAGAGGTTGTGGTCGAGGCCGGCGGACAGGGTCATGAACCGTAGCGCTTCGGTGTTGATGTTGTTCGTGATCACCTGGCGGATCTGGTCGCGGTCGATGTTTGCGCGCGATAGCACATCATTGACCAGACCGATGAGGGTGCGGCGGGTGAGGGCGGCGATGGCGTCGGGGTTGGTGGCGGCGCGGAT
>NZ_BDAV01000072.1 GCF_001612635.1 Nocardia africana NBRC 100379
ATCGGCGCCGTCATCGGCGCCGTACCCGTAGTCGTAGATCGGTTGGAGACGAGCAACCAGGTCCGCCACCCGATCGCGATCACCGACTTCCACCGCGACCACCTGGCCAGGACTGGCGGCGATCGACTCGGCGATCCTTTCGATCTCATCCACCTGCCCGATTGTGGCACTCGGTCCGGCTTGGAGCCTCGCTGGGATTCACTCTATGCCGCATACCGCGCCGACCGAGCCGGCCAGCGCGGGGCGCCGGCCGCCGGAACCTGGTGCAGTGCAGAACGTCCGCTATTGCCGATGAGCGGGTCACTTGAGGACAGCCCGCGAAGGTCGCCGCGATTGCAGGCTCTATAAAAGTGGATTGATCATCACGGTCCGCGGGCTCAGTTGACTCAACAGATGCATATGCACTGCGGCGTCCATGATCTCGACGTGATTCGGGAGGATCGGGCCGCCGAGTGCAGTTGCGGGGACGAAGCCGTACATGGTGTCGTGCGAGGTGGGTCCCAGCTTCTTCAAGACGCGTTTGAACAGTGGTTTGTCGTCGTCGGCCGCGGGGTCGATCGTGTCCTCGTCCGTGGCGAGTAACGATGTGTAGACCAGCATGTCACGGTCGAATTCGTCTTCCATGTAGTGCGATTGGTCGGTGGGGAAGATCCAACCGCGATCGGGCACGATGGTCAGGCTCATCCCAGTTCGCTGACCCCACAGTGTCATCCGTCCGAACGCCGACCGTGTCACCGCGATCCATGAGTCGTCGCCGAACGGCGGCTCCAGATCTTTGGTCCACTCGTCTACCGTGTCCTGCCACTGCACCGGATCGCACAACCACAGCATCCCTTTACGGAAGCCTGCGAAACCGAGCTCCCGCCACAACTGGAGCAGGAAGCCCGGTGCGAGACCGGCGTAGGCTTCGAACCGCTGGGTAGGTACCGGTGAGGCGAAGCTCGGTTGACCCCAATGATCGGTAATATCGCTGACGGGGAATGACATTCAGTTCCTTCGAGCCATGATTCGCATCGACTACGAGACTGTATCCGGCCCACAGCATGCATCGGATCTAGGCCCGTAGCTGGGATGAAGTGTCATTCCGCCAGAGCTGGTTCAGCGGCCAACCACATCCTGTCATGCCGCTTACCGCGCTGAACGAACCGGCCACCGCACGGCGCCGGCGAAACGACTGAGGCCCCCACCCGAATACCGGGTGGGGGCCTCAGTAGCGTCTCTACCAGTAGCGATGCAAGCGCTCCCCTACTTCTTCGCAGACGCTAATCCGCTACGGAACTCGACTACGTTGACATCCCATATCGGCACGTCAAACCCCTGCTCACACATCGCGCCACGTTCCGAAGCAGAATAACCTCTGCACCTCCCCTCGACCCAACCAGCGCCGGCGCCTCGCGAGTTCCGACGCTCCAGCCGCGCCGTCCGGCTGACTCTAGCGAACTCACGTGCGCACTCATGCCGATGAGCGTGCGACTGGAAGCAGTCCGTCGGCTGAGCGCATCCCACCAGAGAGTGTGGTGGTAGG
>NZ_BDAV01000073.1 GCF_001612635.1 Nocardia africana NBRC 100379
CGATCTGTTTGTCGTAGCGGCGCAGCTGCTGGGTATGGATCGCGTCTCTGCGGTTGTACTCACCGCGCAGGGCCCGCACCTGCAACCCGTGAACCTTGTCCCGGCGTTCCTCGCTGGCTTCGTCGCTGTCCTTGGCCCGGGCTGCTCTGTCCTGATCATGTTGCAGGCGCGCGTTTTTGACTTGCATCTCGAGCAGGTGCTCGCGGTAGCGGCCGGCCTTGATCGCCATATCGGCCCAGTGCTCGAGGCGACCATGCTGCGCCCTATCGATGTAGCCCTGGATCTGCGCGCCGTGGACGTGGTTCTTGCGTTGCTGTTCGGCGATCCGGTCGTCTTGGCGTTGGGCGAATTCTTGCCGCGAGCGTGATTCGCTGCCGCGGCGCTGCAGCAGGTTCATCGTCATCGCCGCGGTTTGCATCGCCTGCACGAACCCGGCTTTGACCGCTTGCCCGCCCTCATCGACCGGGTCACCGTTGCCGCCGGTCACGACGCCACCTGCACATTCGACAGCAGCCACCGCGCGCCATTGCCGGTCTGTGTGCGGTGCGCGATCGCGAACACGACCAGCCGCAGAGCGGGCGTGCTGTCGCTGGGGTGCATGCTCACCGTCACCACACGCGCCGCCCGCGACGCGGTGTCGGCGGGGTGATCATCGGCCGTGGGGCGGGCAGTCGCGGTGACCGTGACGTGCAGGTCGCGCCACCGCTCCCACATGTCGGCTGTTACGGGGACCAGTGCGATCGCCGCGGGTGCACCGCTGCGCGCGAATTCGGGGTCCAGCAGCGGCGTCGCGGCCTCGAACGCGCGTCGGGGGTCGAGCCCCTCGGCAGGCCGGTAGGTGAACATCGTCTGCAGTGCTGCCGAAGTGACCGAGTCGGCCGAGCACGGGTCGACAGCGGTAAAGGGTGGATCGAATCCTGCACCTGCACAAGAGGGTTCGTCGGGCGGTCGGCCGCGTGATGGGTGTTCGGTGCACGCGGTCAGCAGGTACATTCCGGCCAAGACGGTGAGCAAGGTTGCGATGGGGCGTGAGGTCATTGCTGGTTCCTCGAGTGTTGGATCAGGCAGGTGAGATCGGCGCGCCGCCAGTCGACCCAGACGCCGAGCTGATGGCCGGTCGCGGGATTGGTGGCGGCGTCGACGACCAGGTCGAGCACCAGGCCGCTGGTGAACGCCGCACGGTGCAGGGCGCCGGGGTCCGCGACGAAGCGGGATGTGACGATGCGCAGAGTGGCCACGTCCGCGCCCCAGAGGTCCTTCCCGTGCGCGGCGAGCCAGATCGCTTGCAGCGCTGCCGTTTCGATGGCGGCGTCGTCGCTGTCCACGATCAGGTCGCGGTGGAAGCGATCGTGGGCCACAGTGCGCCCGTCGGGCCGGCAGATGGTGAAGGTCTGCCGCGTCGCGGCGACCCAGGCCAGAAGATGCGGCCCCGCTGATGCCCGCGCGGCGAGCCGTTGCTCGTGGGTGTAGCGACCGTTACCGGCTGCACTGGCCATCGTGGTGTTGCG
>NZ_BDAV01000074.1 GCF_001612635.1 Nocardia africana NBRC 100379
GGGACATCCGGCCCTCGAGTATTTGAAGCACTCGGGGTGGCATCCAGGTTCGGAACATATTCCGAGGAGGAAATCCGCTGGTCTGATGATGGCGATGAACAGGTCTCGCAGCGGATGTCCGCAAATCTGGCATAGCCGATCACGCAGGGCATGCGCGACTCGCAGCGGGTCGTTGACGCCCCAGACCGGCAGTCGCCGGCCCGAGTGGCACAAAGTGATGTAGGGGATGACGAGCCCGCCTGAGGTGGGGGCGGTGTGTGCGGTCGCGGGAATAGGGGGCCGATCTGCTCGGCGTGAGGGGGAATCCATATCCAACTGCTTTCCGAGGCGTGCGCAGGTGGTGCATGTATGCGCGAAAGTGGTTAATTAGCAACAAGATTCATGGCAGGACTGAGATCGCTATTAGCGTGGTGCGCGATCGGCCTCTGTCTTCGACTACCTTGTGGCGAGCAGGTTTAATTCGCCTCAATAAGGTTGAGACGGTTTTCCGATCACTGCTGTCATGCGGTATTTCAAGCGGGTAGATTTGGATGAAGATCCAAATTGTCATGCCGCCGCAGTAAATTCCTTTGAATGCGGCTATCTCGGAATTTGATTCGCATTTCGATCAATTTTTGGATATAATAGTGACAACACTTGAACTCCGCGCCGTTTCATCTCGCATTCATTCGGAGACTAATTCGGTTGGATCGTTGAGCGAATGGACACCGGAGGACGCGGGGCAGCGAATGCCTTGCAGGTCAACAGGTTGCGAGTAGGATCCAGGTAGTCTCATGCGAACCGCTGTGGCGGAAGAGGTACACGTGACAGGAATCGGAAAGTGCCCGCGTTGCGGGTCTTCTGACCTGCAGACGATGGAAGCCATCGCGCAGAATGGCGTGTCGATCGTGGACAGTTACGGCAGCTACAGTGGTGTCAGCTGGTCCACTGTCGGCGTTGTGCCAGTTCTCGGCACCTCGTCTCAGTTCGAGATCCGACGGTCGGCGCTGGCGGTAGCGACTGCACCTTCCCCGCCGCTGCGCAACTGGGCAGGCACCGCCCTGTTATCCGCGGGGTGGCTTTTGCTGTGGCTTCCGTTTTTCACGCTGGTGACGTGGCTGATGTTGAGCGATGCTGCAGAGCGCGGAGCGGATTTCGTATCCCAGGCCTCGGGCGTCCTGTTCGGGTTGATGTTCGCTGTCCCGGCACTGATCGGACTTATCGTTGTGGCCAGGAACGTGCGCATCAACCGGCGGATTCGGCGCGGAATGCCTGTGGCGCATCAGCTTTGGCGCGGAGGCCGTTACTGCTTGCGGTGCGCCGGTTGCTTCTGGCCGACTTCGCCTCCAACCGGAATATCCACGGCGCAGGTCGTGACGCCCGTCGAGTTCCAGCGCATAGTGTGGCGGGCGGGTTTCTCAGCTGTCCAGTGAGACGATGCACCGCCCTGTGTGAGTCAACGCGACTTGCAGGGGGTCGGGCTCGTTGGCATAGCGGGTGCTTCGGTGAGGGCGCTGTGATTAAG
>NZ_BDAV01000075.1 GCF_001612635.1 Nocardia africana NBRC 100379
CAGGACCGGCTTACCGGCCGGGCGGCCATAGCTGACTGTGGCGGGGTGTGTCGTCCAGAGCGCGGCGAACCGGGGGTTGGCAGCCAGCGTGCGCAGCAGCGCCAGAGCATGGTGGCTGAGTCGGTAGGGGCCTATGGCTGCGCGAAGCGCGGCGACGACGTGAGGTGCTTCGTCGTCCCAGTCGACGACCAGTTCTCGCGCTGCGGGCTGGAAGAACCACAGCGCGATGTTGTTGCCGGCCTGACGAAGTCCGGGCAGTGCGTCGTACAGCCGGTCGCTGGCGGTGAGCACGGTCGACAGGGGAGTGGTGTAGGCGCAGATGATGCGCGCGGCATCCAGATGTGCGAGGTGGGCGTTGACTTCGGGTGTCGCGATCTGGTGCCGTAGTTCGTCGTCGGCCGGAAGCCGCAGGGGCGGGTTCCACAAGTCGTAGGTGTGGCGGCGTTGGGCGGGATCGAGCTCGTATCCGCGTACGATCCTGGCCAGGGTGTCGATGGTGGGAACGGACAGGCCGTGCTCGATTTTGAAAAGGTAGGCCGTGCTGATTCGGGCGCGAGCGGCGGCGATCTCGCGTGACCAGCCCCGCTCCTGGCGCAGTTGTTCCAACCAGGTGTGCAGGTTCGGCATCTCCACTCGCGCGGCGGCGCGGGCGCGTCGGGTGCGTCTGGGTGGGTGTGTGCCGTCTGTGTGGCCGCGTACTCGGTTCACCCGCCTGTCTCCGTCTCTCCCCGACACCATCTCGACCGGATCTGAAATATGAATAGTCATAGAGTCCGCGCGCATTCCACCGTGACCGATCACTGGTGTTTCAACGCCGCTCATTGGTGTCGGTGCGATGGCGAGCGCTGAATTCTGCCCATGACATGGGCGGTTTCTTGGCGGCGAGTAATTCGGCGCGATCGCGGAGCATGCATTCGGTGCGCAGCTGCACGGCGAATTGCCGGACGAATTCCGCCAATTCGAGGTCGTCGGCGGTGTCGGCGTAGGTCTGGATGAGGTTCGCGGCGTCGCTGACCTGCGACGCGACCCGGTAGCCTCGGTCGAGGTCGGAGGACAACAACTCCCGGCGCTGTGGACTCATCATTAAATTCCCTCCCGCATTGCGCCATGGGCGCTTTCGAACCAAATTCGTTGCACGACGGCATGCCTCGACGGTGTGGCAGCCGAAAACGCATATACCCCTGTGTATTCATGACCGGAGTCACACCCGATTGTGTGGTTGCGGCCTGTATGCGCTTGCGATCTAGCTCTAGCATTGTGTGCACAGTGCAGGGGGTCAACGGTTGCAGCGGGGACAACTTGTGCCCGGTGGCGCCACACGATCGGTGGGGAGGGAAGCCCATGACAATACCGGCAAGGTTAAGGAACGTCGGCGCGTTCATCGAAAAGCGCAGGAAGCAACTGGG
>NZ_BDAV01000076.1 GCF_001612635.1 Nocardia africana NBRC 100379
TGCCTCTCTATTTGTCAAGTTGCGGAACAGGACTCGATGGATTGTTGTCTAAGGCGGCGGGTGTCGTCGGCGGTCATGATGCGCCAGATGACGTTGGACAGGTGTCGTTTCAGGCAGCGCATCGCCGAGCGTGCGGAGGCTCCGGCGGCGATGCGGCGGTCGTAGTAGGCGCGACCGGCGCTGCCGGGCATGCGGACCTGGACCATCGCGATGGTGTGAATCGCGGCGTTGAGCTGCCGGTCACCGTAGCGGCTCAGTCGATGCACTCGGTGGTCCGCGCTGGAGATCTCGACCGGCGCGGTGCCGTTGTAGGTGGCATACGCGGCCGCTGTCGAGAACCGTGTCGCAAGGCCGGTGCGGCCGATCAGCCGCGCTGCCAGTACCGGGCCGATGCCATCAATGGTCCGCAACCGGGTGCCGTGCTCGTCGAGCAGTCCATCGAGGTCTTTCTGGTTGGTGGCCAACAGTTGGTCGAGCCGGCGCACGTCGGCGATCAGGTCCTTGCACAGGCCGACACGGACGCGATCGGACAGCGTCCGTGCCCGGAACCCGCGCAACACAGCGGCGGCGGTGTTGGCGGTCAGGCTGGTCGGAGCGCCACCGGCAAGTAGTTCCCGAAGCAGCGCATGCAACTGGTTTACCGCACGAGTCCGGTTGGCGGCCAGGTTGTTTCGTCTCTCATCGAGCATCCGCAGGGCATCGGAGTGTTCGTCGGGAACGACCGGACGGCAATCGCCCTGCAGTGCTGCGACACACGCCGCACCAGCGGCATCGATGCGATCGTTCTTGCGGCGGCCACCACGGGAGAGCTCTCGCACTCGCGCGGTCGCCGTAGTCGGCACGTCCACGACCGTCTCGCCACGCGCGATCAACCATCGAGTGAGGTGCCGCCCGAGTCCGTCAGCGTTCTCTACCGCCCACCGCCGCTGCGGCCACGGCTTGGCCCACGCGATCAGCTTCTTGTATCCGGCCAACGTGGCCTCGACACGGATCGAACCGAGGTCGGCGTTGGTGGCAGGGTCCACTGCGGTGGCGGTATGGGTGCCCTTGTGCGGATCGACACCGATGACCATCATGAAGCACGGATTCCCTTCTCACAGTTACGGGTTGGGATCCGCGGCGGACAATCCGACTTCAAGTACCTTGCCTGTGCCTGTGGTCATGCATCTCTTCAGTCACGCCGCGAACGCAGGCCGGGTGGCGCGACATACCCCCGCAGAGTCAGCCGAAGTCTTTCAGCGACAGGAACCTCAGGAGTCAAACCACCCGGCCCGCTGCGGCACGCTACGGGTAGCTATCCCGACCACGACACCGCTACCGGCGATATAAGTCGGAA
>NZ_BDAV01000077.1 GCF_001612635.1 Nocardia africana NBRC 100379
CCCAGGACCGGCGGTTGCACGATCTGAAGGTCGAATACCAGCAGTTGCTGATCGAGGCCCGCAAACACGCGCTCGGGCTCACTGAAACACTCACCGACACCGACCCCGGCAACGCCCGCGCCCACGCCGCGGGCGCGGGGTGGGCGGCAGCCGAGGCCACCGGCGATCTGTCCGACGACCATCGCACCGCCGCCGACGCGTGGTCCGAACGCTACGGCGAGGACACCGGCAACGACCCCCGCACCAGCCTGGCCGAGGCTCGTACCGAGGCCGCGGCCCTCGACGACGCCGTCGATGAACTCCACAACCAGATGAGCGCGCTCAGCGCCGAGTACACCCTGCTGAGCTACGGCGAAGCGCAGATGCGCACCTTCGATGCCGAATCCGGCCGAGACGATGGCATCTACGACGAAGAGCTCGAAGTGCTCGACGGAGAGGTCATCGACGTCGCAGTCGAGGTCACCGGCGTCACCGGTGACCTCGATATGAGCGTCGACTTCGCGCCACCGGTTCTCCCACCCGTGAAGGCTCTCGGGCCCGCGCCGTCTGCGGAGATCGAACCGTGATGGCGCGCAACCGCTTTCGTGCTTCGGTTCCGTTCGCTGCGGCGCCTGACCGGTGGCAGATGAAGGTGCTCGCGGGTGTGTATGCGCATGCGGCGGCGGCGCGGGAGATGGCCGCTGCGGCCCGGGCCGGTCGGGAGGCGACCGGTGAGCTTCCGCCGCCATCGTGGTCGCGGGCTTTCCGCACCGAGGTCCTGCTCGGCCAAGAGCTCGAGAAAGCGGGACTGGCCGCGGGGGTGCCACGGGAGTGGCTGAACCAGGCCCGCACCCGCGCCCATCTGGCGCAACCGTGGCGACGCGACCTGCACTGGCGCATCCCGAGACCGGTGGACCGGACCAGGCTGCTGGTCGGGCTGGCCGCCGAGGCGCACCGGATTCAGGATCTGGCCGCGGTGGCGGTCGCCTATGAGCATCGTGGCGCGCATGCCGAGCCCGGCACCGCGACCTGGGTCATGCGCAACCTGCGCCGATCCCGCACCCGCCTGGTCCAACTCGCACGCCTGCTCGCCGTCACCGACGACGAAGCACAGCACATGTGGAACTCGCCGCAACACTGGACCGCCGCCGCCGAGAGCGCCCGCGCCGCGAGTGTCGACGAACTCGACACCCGCTGGCGCGCCCACGCCCGCAGCGACCAAACCAGCATCGCGCTGCAGGCCCGCGCACTCACCAAATCCGGCATCACCGCACCCACCGGCGCCGCACTCCT
>NZ_BDAV01000078.1 GCF_001612635.1 Nocardia africana NBRC 100379
CGCAGGACCGGCGGTTGCACGATCTGAAGGTCGAATACCAGCAGTTGCTGATCGAGGCCCGCAAACGCGCGCTCGGGCTCACTGAAACACTCACCGACACCGACCCCGGCACCGTCCGCGCTCACGCCGCCAGCGCGGGGTGGGCGGCGGCCGAGGCCACCGCGGATCTGTCCGACGACCATCGCGCCCACGCCGACGCATGGGCCGAACGCTACGGCGAGGACACAGGGAACGACCCCCGCACCACCCTGGCCGATGCCCGTGCCGAGGCCGCAGCCCTCGACGACGCCGTCGATGAACTCCACAACCACATGAACACGCTCGGCGCCGAGTACACCCTGTTGAGCTACGGCGAAGCTCAGATGCGCACCTTCGATGCCGAATCCGGCCGAGACGATGGCAGTTCCGGCGAAGCGCTCGAAGTGCTCGACGGAGAGGTCATCGACGTCGCGGTCGAGGTCACCGGCGTCACCGGTGACCTCGATATGGGCGTCGACTTCGCGTCTCCGGTTCTTCCGCCCGTGAAGGCTCTCGGGCCCGCGCCGTCTGCGGAGATCGAACCATGATGGCGCGCAACCCCTTTCGTGCTTCGGTTCCGTTCGCTGCGGCGCCTGACCGGTGGCAGATGAAGGTGCTCGCGGGTGTGTATGCGCATGCGTCGGCGGCGCGGGAGATGGCCGCTGCGGCGCGGGCCGGTCGGGAGGCGACCGGTGAGCTTCCGCCCCCGTCATGGTCGCGGGCTTTCCGCACCGAGGTCCTGCTCGGCCAAGAGCTCGAGAAAGCGGGGCTGGCCGCGGGGGTGCCGCGGGAGTGGCTGAACCAGGCCCGCACCCGTGCCCATCTGGGTCAGCCGTGGCGCCGCGACCTGCACTGGCGCAACCCGAAACCGGTGGACCGGACCAGGCTGCTGGTCGGGCTGGCCGCCGAGGCGCACCGGATTCAGGATCTGGCCGCGGTGGCGGTCGCCTATGAGCATCGTGGCGCGCATGCCGAGCCCGGCACCGCGACCTGGGTCATGCGCAACCTGCGCCGATCCCGCACCCGCCTGGTCCAACTCGCACGCCTGCTCGCCGTCACCGACGACGAAGCACAGCACATGTGGAACTCGCCGCAACACTGGACCGCCGCCGCCGAGAGCGCCGGCGCCGCGAGTGTCGACGAACTCGACACCCGCTGGCGCGCCCACGCCCGCAGCGACCAAACCAGCATCGTGCTGCAGGCCCGCGCACTCACCAAATCCGGCATCACCGCACCCACCGGCGCCGCACTCCC
>NZ_BDAV01000079.1 GCF_001612635.1 Nocardia africana NBRC 100379
TTCTGCGCCCGCTGCGGGGAGACGACCGCTTTCCCCGCCGGTGTCGCGACCCCCGACGGCCTGGGCGAGGTCCGCACCTGCGAGAACGACTGCGGTCAGCAGATCACCACACCTCTACTGGTGTGGACCGACGACAAAAACGCCGAGGTCACCTTCGAAAGCTGACTACGGAGAAAGGAATTCGGTATGTGGCGCCGGGACTGTACAGGCCCGGCCCACGCCGCAGGTTGCCCTGGCGCGGCCATCGGCTCGGTCGTCCCTGGTAGCTGGGCTCTGTCGGTGGCTGATGGTTCGATACCTGCCGAGGCCGCGGTCGGGGACGGCCCTGATGTGTGGTTCCGGGGCCGTCGGTTCAGCTCAGCAGCTTCTCGTAGACCGCGCGGGTCTTGCCGGGCCCCTTGAAGTCGGTGATCACCGATACCTCGCCAATCGTGTGGTCACCGGCGACATTGGTGAACCCCAACATGATCCACGCAGTGTGAGCGGCGTGGTTGTCGGGTTCGGAGGTCAGATACAACCGTCGACAGCCCCGGCCGATGCCGTGGTCGGCAATCGTGGCGATCAACGCACGGGTGATGCCGCGGCGCCGGTAGTCGGGGTGGGTGATGACGTCCTGGAGGTAGATGTCGGCGGGGTCGTCCTGGCTGCGGAACGCGATCACCGCGCCGGCGATCGCGCCGTCGACGACCGCGAGCGGGCAGGTGGTGGAGAACAGGGTGGCATACAGCCAGTAGTCGGAGCTGGTGCGCGGTGTGATGTAGGGGGCGCCGGTGCCCATCAGGTCGATGACCTCTCCGATGCGGGGCACCGACAGCGGCTCGATCCTCATTCCAGGATCGCGGTGGGGTCGCCACCGGTGTAGATGACGGCGTGCTCGTCCGGCTCGGGTGGGTCGAATCGGGCGAAGAAGTCGTCGAGTGCTTCCGGAGTGACTTCCAGGGCGTTGGCGTCCTCGCGCTTGTTGCGCTCGTCGAGGCGGCGCAGCAACTCGTCCTTGTCCACGGGCAGGTACACCAAAAGAGTTTTGGCGCCGAGGGATTCGGCGAACTCGCGCCAGGCGTCGCGGTCTGGGCGCAGCCACAACCCGTGATCGAGCACTACATCGTGACCCGCGGCGATCTCGGCGGCGAGCTGGTTGCGGATGTCGTCGACGACGGGGCGTTCTTTCTCGAAGTAGGTGTC
>NZ_BDAV01000080.1 GCF_001612635.1 Nocardia africana NBRC 100379
CAGTCCCACGCACGCGCAACCGCAGTCCATCCCTGTCGCGTCCAGACAGGACCGGGTGCAGCGCGACAGCTTCGCCATGTCCCGAGGGACCACGGGCCGTAGCGTTCGACGGCTGCGATGACCAGCCGGGTCAGGCAGCTGCGGCGCAGGTACCGCCGGTCGCCGTCCAGGTCTGGGGAGCGGATACGCACCGACTTGTGCAGCCACCGCCGATTCCCTTTGCGTGGAGGAATCTTCGCGACAACCTCACCGTCGACAGGCAGCCACATCAGCGCCACTCCCGGCGCGGTGATCACACGGCCATCCTCGATGCGTAGCTCGGGCATCCGGTCCTGCATCAGATGACGGTGGCATACGGCGCCGACACGAAGCGGTCGTTCTGTTTGCCCGCCTGGCGCAGCGACTCGGTCGCGTTGGCCTCGCTCATCACCGGCGGAGCCTCGGCGCGGGCACGTCTTCCCAGAGCAGATCCGGGTTGTTCATCAGGGCGTCGACCTGCTCGGGTGTCGGCACCGCGTAGCGTGACTCGGTCAGCGCCCACCGCTGAGCTGTTCGCGCAATCGCTGCTCGGCCTGCTCAAGCAGTGCCCGGACGTGGCCGTAGGCGGCCAGATAGTCGACGATGCCCGGTTCTGTGCCCACCCCACGTCGAGTGTGGGCCGCCTGCTCGGCATGTTCGACGATTTCGCGTTCTGCCTCGCTTTCGAGCACGCGCACCGCGTCCTGTGTGCGGGCGGCGGCGGCTTCGTCCGGGTGGGTTCGCTCCCATTCACGGGCCGCGCGGGCGGCGTCGGTCAGCAGCTTGGATCGGCAGGCCGCGGCGATCCACTCCGACAGATTCTCCCCGCCTGCATCCTGAATCCGCGCCAACAGCGCATCATCCATCGAAATCGTTGCGGTTGCCATGCCCGACAACGATAGCCCGCCCACGGCACCGGTCCGACTGGATTGTCCGCGCCGACGGTGGTGAGATCATGCCACGCCGGTGTCACCGTCGGGGGCGGGGCCGGCGGTGCTCGGGAACGTCAGCGCTCGCACACTGCGTTCGACAGGTGCCAGGTCCTTCAAAGCCGGGTCGTCCCCACGCAGTTCGGCGATCTTCCGGGCGCCGGGAATTACGCGGCCCTCGAAGGAGCCGACAGTTTTGTTGAAGTTGTCGACCGCTTTT
>NZ_BDAV01000081.1 GCF_001612635.1 Nocardia africana NBRC 100379
ACTATGGACGCCTCACAAGATCCCGATTACCTACGCACCACGCAGGATGCGGTGCGCGAGTTTCGGAGCAAGTTCCGAGAGTTCCTCGCGCTGCACGTTCCAACGACCGAAGCCGGATTCGGTCGAGGGATAATTCCGGCTGTCACGCGGCGTGAAGGCGTCACTCCCGAGCAGGTAACCGAGATCGCGGAGCAGGTCGCCGAGGCTGCGGGCCGTGCTCGGCGGGCCGCGCTGCTTACCGAGGTCAGGTACAGCATTGAGGGCCAGAGTCGCCTCATTGACCCTATCGCTGCGTGGTCTTCGGTCACCCAGCCCAAACCTGTGTTGGAACCGGAGAACGTGCTGATCGCTTGCGGGCAGATCATCGGCTCACTCGATGAGATGATCGAGGCGGCCAAGATCGAGCAGCCGCGACCGGCCGGTCCCGCCGAGATGCACCCCACCGTCTGGGGTGCAGCTAGACCTCTGTGGGATGACGGTCACTATCGCGAGGCTATGGCCGCGGCGGCGGAAGCCTTGGTCGACAAGGTAAAGACCCTCGTCAAACGGCGAGACATCGCAGAAACGTCGGTGTGGCAACATGCGTTCTCCAACTCCGCCGCTAAGCCGGGAGAAATCCGTCTCCGTTGGCCTGGCGAACCCGAGGACCGCGACGTGAAGTCGATGAATGACGGGCTCAGGTTGTTCGCACCTGGTGTCCAGATGACGATCCGAAACGGCGCAGCCCATTCGACGGAGAAGATGTCTGAGCAAGACGCGCTCGAACGGCTCGGCACCCTCAGTCTGCTCGCTGGATGGGTCGACACCTGCGAGCGGGTCGAAGCGCCGCAGCTCGAAACTGATCAGGCGTGAGGGCGCCTGCGGCAGCGATGGCACTGCAGAACCTCGAACCTGCCTCTGAATTCGATCGGTGGAATGCGTTAACCCAACGTTCCGGTTGTCGATCTAGATGTAGGGCCACCGGTCGGCGTCGCGGTGGGTGGCGCGTTGCAGCCGCGGATCCTCGGGCGGGTACAGCCACCGCACCGGGACCCGGAGGGTTTCCAGCGAGGGGATGTGAGCCGGGCGACCGGTGTGGTCGACCAGCATTCCGGTGACGCGGTAGCCCTGCCCGGTCGCCAGGCCGAGGGCGGCGGCCTGGCTGTTGGTGAGTTCGATGTCGG
>NZ_BDAV01000082.1 GCF_001612635.1 Nocardia africana NBRC 100379
TGCCCGAGCCGCGGGCAGCAGTGGGCGGCGAGCCGACATCAGCCCCGAGCCCGGCACCGACGCGGTCCGGGAGCATGTCATGACGTGGGTGGCCAGCGATGTCTGGCAGATGCAGCACATGGCCGCCATCGACGTCGCGCGCCGGATGCGCCGGGTGACTCATACACCCTCCTTCGAGCCCGAACCGTGGATGGTGGCCCAGTTCGAGCGCAACCTGAGCGCATTGTGGATCCGGGCCGGCAATATCGCCGACGCGATCGACCTCACCGTCGATGAATCCGCCGGAATGTGGGCCCGCACCAGCAGCGAGTGGCAGCGACTCCTGGCCGCCACCGCACACACCTACGACGCCGACGCAGTGGAGGAACGCTGGCGCGTCTACGCCCGTCCCGGCATCGAGACCAGCGCCATACGCGACGCCACGGCGATCACCCTGCGCGTGGATGTCGCCCTGTCCGAGCAGCCGGTGCGCATCCCCGCGCCGCACGCCATGAAGACCGCCGCCGCAGCAGCGTTCCTAACCCATTCCTCCGCCGGCGCTGACGCCGACCCCATTGCCGACGCGATCGACCGCGCGCTGCCCGCCGAGGCCGACCACACCCGGTGGGGCACACCCACACCCACCGGCCCACCACAGCATCCCGGGCCCGATCTCGATCACGGGGCCCAGCTATGAGCCACGCCTGCCCACACCCAGATCCACGGACTCCCAGCGGGTTCACCCGCCAGAAGAGGTAACAACCATGACCAACCCCGGTCCCGCAGTATCGATGGAGCAGTGGCAGGCGAAGCTGCTGGCCCGCATCGACAGACTGGCACGCACCTACGCGTTGGTGCAGGTGCGTGGTTTCGCTGGCTACGACGGTAGTGACGGCACCCCGGAGCAGGAGTGGCGTTCGCATCTGGACGCGTTGGAAGCCGAACGCGAAGCGATCGAACAGCTGGCAATCGAACTCGGTATCCCACCCCAATGGGTCGAACGCGCCCGCACCAACGGTGCCGAAGCAGCCCAACTCTCGTCCCCCACAACGGAAACCGCGCCCGCGCCCGCGAATCC
>NZ_BDAV01000083.1 GCF_001612635.1 Nocardia africana NBRC 100379
CGCCCGAGCCGCGGGCAGCAGTGGGCGGCGAGCCGACATCAGCCCCGAGCCCGGCACCGACGCGGTCCGGGAGCATGTCATGACGTGGGTGGCCAGCGATGTCTGGCAGATGCAGCACATGGCCGCCATCGACGTCGCGCGCCGGATGCGCCGGGTGACTCATACACCCTCCTTTGAGCCCGAACCGTGGATGGTGGCCCAGTTCGAGCGCAACCTGAGCGCATTGTGGATCCGGGCCGGCAATATCGCCGACGCGATCGGCCTCACCGTCGATGAATCCGCCGGAATGTGGGCCCGCACCAGCAGCGAGTGGCAGCGACTCCTGGCCGCCACCGCCCACACCTACGACGCCGACGCAGTGGAGGAACGCTGGCGCGTCTACGCCCGTCCCGGCATCGAGACCAGCGCCATACGCGACGCCACGGAGATCACCCTGCGTGTGGATGTCGCCCTGTCCGAGCAGCCGGTGCGCATCCCCGCGCCGCACGCCATGAAGACCGCCGCAGCGGCAGCGTTCCTAACCCATTCCTCCGCCGGCGCTGACGCCGACCCCATCACCGACGCGATCGACCGCGCGCTGCCCGCCGAGGCCGACCACACCCGGTGGGGCACACCCACACCCACCGGCCCACCACAGCATCCTGGGTCCGATCTCGATCACGGGGCCCAGCTATGAGCCACGCCTGCCCACACCCAGATCCACGGACTCCCAGCGGGTTCACCCGCCAGAAGAGGTAACAACCATGACCAACCCCGGTCCCGCAGTATCGATGGAGCAGTGGCAGGCGAAGTTGCTGGCCCGCATCGACAGACTGGCACGCACCTACGCGTTGGTGCAGACGCGTGGTTTCGGCGGCTACGACGGTAGTGACGGCACCCCGGAGCAGGAGTGGCGTTCGCATCTGGACGCGTTGGAAGCCGAACGCGAAGCGATCGAACAGCTGGCTATCGAACTCGGTATCCCACCCCAATGGGTCGAACGCGCCCGCACCAACGGTGCCGAAGCAGCCCAACTCTCGTCCCCCACAACGGAAACCGAGCCCGTGTCCGCGAACCC
>NZ_BDAV01000084.1 GCF_001612635.1 Nocardia africana NBRC 100379
TAGGGACTCGACGGTGTAATACAAAATCCGGCCACACGGTAGGCTGTCGGAAAGAATCTGTGTCACATCGGATTTCAGTTTGTCCGGCAGCCGGTCGGGCAGCGTGGTGGTGCAAGCCACGACTGTCGTGGTCGTGCCGGGTGGCTGGAACGTGGCCGCGAACGAGGCCGCGTCCTCATCGAGAGCGGTCCAGCGGCTGAAACCGTCGCGGCCGCGGTCTCCGCCCGCACTGACCGGCCCAACCGATTCGCTGAGGCTGGGATCGAAGCGTTGTCGAGCGTGCGCGACACACAAGCGCTCGAAATCATGGTGGCGGTTGGCCGACCTCAAATCCTTGATCGCCGACCTGAACGATGTCCTGAGCCGTTCCTGCGGCTCGGGCAGACGAGCTCGATCCACCGGTGTTTCTCTGGTCATCGCACCACTTCCCGGTGTGTCACCGATCGATGCAATTGAGGTCGAAGATGTTGTGCCGGAACAGGTCCCGGTTTGTGAAGCCTACAAGAGGGAGTGGCGGTTCGCCCGCGAACCAAAGCTGGACTGCCCGCACCGTGGGCTTCGGGCGCGACGACACCAATGTCTACCTGACCGTTGAGAAGCCTGCCCCCGAAGCGGGGCGTCCTGATCGAGGCACTCATCCAGCAACCAGCGCGATCGTTGCGGACCCAGCCAGCCCGCAGGGGCGCGCGCTACCTATTTCCGGGCCAGCCGCCCAGTCAGCCCCGCAGCCTCAGGCCCCCGAACCATATGGTGCGTCAGCACGGCACGGCCTTCGCACCCGCGCGGCCCGCAACACCGCGATGATCGAACCGCCGAAGAGCCACCGCCAGCGGTGATCAGTGACCTGTTCGGTGCTTGCCTGACCACCGAATTTGGGGCGGATTTGTTCTTACAGCCCGATCGCTGTAGGTACTTCCTACGTGACGACGGACGGCGAAGTCGCCTGGAAGTCATAGGCTTCATACAACGAAAGAGGCAGGATCGAAGGC
>NZ_BDAV01000085.1 GCF_001612635.1 Nocardia africana NBRC 100379
CGTGGTGCGAGGTCGCGTGCGAACAGGTCCAGGAAACGGCGCTGGTCGTGACCCGGGGCATGGAACACCAGATGATTCAACCCCGCATCGACGTAAGGCTTGATCTGCTCCACCGCCTGATCCGGATCACTGGCCACGATCCACCGCTTGGCGATCTGCTCGATCGGCAACGCGTCCGCGGCCGCCTCCATCTCGATCGGATCGGTGATCGAATGCTTCTGCTCGGCCGTCAACGACAACGGCGCCCAAAAACGCGTATTCTCCAACGCCAACCCGGCATCGGTGTCATAGGAAATCTTGATCTCGATCATCCGATCGATATCGCCGAGCGTGCGGCCCACCTTCTCCGCCCCCTCGGCCACCGCCGGCATCAACTTCTCGGTATACAGATCCATCCCCTTACCCGAGGTACAAATGAAACCGTCACCGGCCCGCCCCGCATACCGCGCCACCACCGGCCCACCCGCCGCGATATACACCGGGATCCCCGCCGGCGGCACATCGTAGATCGACGCACCCACCGTGCCGTAGTACCGGCCCTCGAAATCGACCCGGTCACCACTCCACAACGCGCGCATCAGATCCACCGACTCACGCAACCGCGCGAAACGCTCCTTGAACTCCGGCCACTGCCCCTTGTAACCGGTCGCGATCTCGTTCAGCGCCTCCCCCGTCCCCACACCCAGCATGATCCGCTCCGGATACAACACCCCCAACGTCGCGAACGCCTGCGCGATCACCGCCGGGTTGTACCGAAACGTCGGCGTCAACACCGACGTCCCCAGCTGAATACGCGAGGTCCGCTCACCCACCGCCGTCATCCACGCCAGCGAGAACGGCGCATGACCACCCTTGTGCCGCCACGGCTGGAAATGATCACTGACCGTCGCACTGTCCAAGCCGTGCTCCTCGACCAGAACACCCAGCTCCACCAGCTCCCGCGGCCCGAATTGTTCCGCCGACGCCTTGTACCCCAGCTTGAGAT
>NZ_BDAV01000086.1 GCF_001612635.1 Nocardia africana NBRC 100379
GGGGGTCCGGCGAGCGGGCAGATGAGTTATGTGGGGTTTTGGTCGGTGTCGACGAATTCGAGGTCGGCTTCGCGTTCCCATGTCCAGCGGTTTCCCGGCCACCACACCACGACCCAATCCGTCCCGCCGGTGGGTGGGGTTTTCGACCAGATCTGAACGAGTTCGCCGGAGGCGTGGTCGAAGTCGGTGCGGACCACCGCGGCATGCCCGGCAGGGGCGACATAGCCGATCCGGTCACCGGCGGCCAGACCGGCGCGCGACTTCAACCGGATCCGGGTGCGCGGCACAACGGGCATCGGTTGAGCTTGTCATTCACGCCTGCGCCAAGGCTTGGGTGGGATAGCCGCGAGGCACGCCCCGGCCGGTTCCGCTGGGCCCCTGATGTTCCACCTGACTGGAATCCCCAGCGATCTCCTGGTCGCAGAACTAGCCCACAACCACGTCCTACACGGCCAACTCCCACATCCGCACTACCCGCAGGAGGTTCACGCTGACCTGCTGAGGATGCCCCCGTTGTCGTAGGCCATTGCTGCCGTTGGAGGTCGCGAGTCGTGGTCGTCGACGCCGGCAATGCCATTCGATATCGCGTTGTGCCAAGGGCGAGCGTGGGAGAACGATGTGGCCATGGATGTGGGTTGGTGCCGCCACTGCGGTGATGAGACGGAGATGAGCCGCGAGCATATTCCCCCCGAAGCGACCGGCAACGACTCCGCGTTCACGCTGTATCAGCAGTTCGGGAATGAGGTCAAAGTGTTCCGCGAGTTCACGAATGGCCACGCGCTCGAAACCTTGTGCGTGGACTGCAATGGGGGCGCGAGCGAGCGCGGTCTCCCGCAGGCGTACACCGCGTGGCATCAGGACGTCCTCGGCCACGTACACCGGTGCGGTGCAGCCTACCGC
>NZ_BDAV01000087.1 GCF_001612635.1 Nocardia africana NBRC 100379
GGAGTCCGGCGAGCGGGCAGATGAGTTATGTGGGGTTTTGGTCGGTGTCGACGAATTCGAGGTCGGCTTCGCGCTCCCATGTCCAGTGGTTTCCCGGCCACCACACAACGACCCAATCCGTCCCGCCGGTGGGTGGGGTTTTCGACCAGATCTGAACGAGTTCGCCGGAGGCGTGGTCGAAGTCGGTGCGGACCACCGCGGCATGCCCGGCAGGGGCGACATAGCCGATCCGGTCACCGGCGGCCAGGCCGGCGCGCGACTTCAACCGGATCCGGGTGCGCGGCACAACGGGCATCGGTTGAGCTTGTCATTCACGCCTCGCCAAGGCTTGGGTGGGATAGCCGCGAGGCACGCCACGGCCGGTTCCACTGTGCCCCTGATGTTCCACCTGACTGGAATCCCCAGCTATCTCCTGGTCGCAGAACTGGCCCACAACCACGTCCTACACGGCCAACTCCCACATCCGCACTACCCGCAGGAGGTTCACGCTGACCTGCTGAGGATGCCCCCGTTGTCGTAGGCCATAGCTGCCGTTGGAGGTCGCGGGTCGTGGTCGTCGACGCCGGCAATGCCATTCGATATCGCGTTGCGCCAAGGGCGAGCGTGGGAGAACGATGTGGCCATGGATGTGGGTTGGTGCCGCCACTGCGGTGATGAGACGGAGATGAGCCGCGAGCATATTCCCCCCGAAGCGACCGGCAACGACTCCGCGGTCACGCTGTATCAGCAGTTCGGGAATGAGGTCAAAGTGTTCCGCGAGTTCACGAATGGCCACGCGCTCGAAACCTTGTGCGTGGACTGCAATGGGGGCGCGAGCGAGCGCGGTCTCCCGCAGGCGTACACCGCGTGGCATCAGGACGTCCTCGGCCACGTACACCGGTGCGGTGCAGCCTACCGA
>NZ_BDAV01000088.1 GCF_001612635.1 Nocardia africana NBRC 100379
CGATACCGCTACCGGCCGCGGGCGGGTTGAGGATCTGCACTGTGGCGACCGCAGCGCCTGATGTGCCCGGTGCGGGGTCGGGCACGGTTTGTCCCGGCCGGCCGGGAATGACCGGAGAGTTCGGGAGCCGGTCGGGGTTGGCGTAGAGCGCGATCCCGGCGATCTTGTCCGGCGAGACCGGTCCATGGCCCGCGCCGACCTGCTGAGCGAATTGCGCCATCGCCTGGGCGCCTTGCGAATACGCCACACCCGCAAGCAACGTGCTCGGGCAGACGTTGGTGATGTCGGTGGCAGCGGCATCGAGGCCGGCCAGCGCCTCGGTGGCCGATTCTGCGTAGGGTGCCGGTCCGCCGCCGGGAACGATCCCGCCGAACCCGGCTGGGTAGGGGATGGTGCTGTGTTGCACCAGGTCCGGGGCCGCGGCCTGTACTTGGGCTAGTAGTGCGCCGATGACTCCGGTGTCGGCGGTCGGGTCGGGGTTCGATTGGCCGGTGCCCTGGATTCCGATCACGTACAACGCTGGGCAACCGGGGCCGATCGGCACAGCATCGGCTGCGCCGCTACCCAGACCAGTCACCACCGCGGCACACGCCGCGCTCACAGCGGCCGTTGCCAGCGATTTCAGAGTGAGCGTTGAGGCGGTCATGGCTGGCCCACCCCGACCCCGGCGCCGAATCCGGCACCGACGGTTCCGCCGGCCAACGCGCCCGCCAACGCGGCGGGAATACCCGCGACCGCAGCGCCCGCGGCCGCACCGGCCGCAGCACCGACCGCCGTGCCCGCGACGCCGGAGGTAACGGTGCCGACCAACGGCACCGGCACCACGGTTCCTACTGCGGCACCGGCGATTCCGCCGATCGTGCCACCGATCAGCCC
>NZ_BDAV01000089.1 GCF_001612635.1 Nocardia africana NBRC 100379
TGTGGGCGCGTTCGATCAGTCGCAGCCCTTCGACCGTGGCCGGTTCGGCGTCGTGGTCGATGCGGGTGACGGTGAGCCGGAACCGGGCGCCGGTCATCAGCCTGGCCACCCACATCGACGACCCGGGCCGCTCGCGGTCGGGGTAGCGGGCGGCTGGTAATCGGTGAGGTACCAGCACCACGTAGGTCTGCCCGATACGCACGTCACGGGCACGCACACATCAGATTCGTCGCCGCCGCACATCCGGACGACGACACAGGGGCCACCGTGGGTCAGACATCTACGGCCGTACGCGCAGGCCCTGAAACTCCTACTTTTGTGTGTAACGCGCGCAGTTGTCACGTAAGCGCGGGAAGTTCCGCCCGAGTGGCCGAGTTCCCACCAGGACATTTACGCCGCCCGGGAGCCTCGAAACAAGACTGGTGCTTTTCGGGACGGACGGCGCTGCAAGCCGGCAGAAACGTGCCATGAGCAGCGCAAACCCCTATTGCGTTGCGCGCCAGCAGATTCAACTGCTACCCTCAGAAACGAGGGGACAGTTGTGTCCTCACCCCGACACCGAAGTGGTCGGGGTTTTTTTGTATCCGTTACCCGCATCGATCCGAAGCCCTCAGCGCCAGCTGGGGGCTTTTTTTGTGCCCGAAGGAGCCCACGTGGAAGTCATCAAATCTCTTCTTGCCCAGGGTATTTGGCCGATGGTGGTCTTCACGGCCATGGTCGGCGTAGTCACGCTGATCGCGCTGATGCGCGCCGATCGGGAGGACATT
>NZ_BDAV01000090.1 GCF_001612635.1 Nocardia africana NBRC 100379
CGTGGGCGCGTTCGATCAGTCGCAGCCCCTCGACCGTGGCCGGATCGGCGTCGCAGTCGATGCTGGTGACGGTGAGCCGGAACCGGGCGCCGGCCAGCAGCCTGGCCACCCACATCGACAACCCGGGCCGCTCACGGTCGGGGTAGCGGGCGGCCGGTAATCGGTGAGGTACCAGCACCACGTAGGTCTGCCCGATACGCACGTCACGGGCATGCACACATCAGATTCGTCGCCGCCGCACATCCGGACGACGACACAGGGGCCACCGTGGGTCAGACATCTACGGCCGTACGCGCGGGCCCTGAAACTCCTACTTTCGTGTGTAACGCGCGCAGTTGTCACGTAAGCGCGAGAAGTTCCGCCCGAGTGGCCGAGTTCCCACCAGGGCATTTACGCCGCCTTGGAGCCTCGAAACAAGACTGGTGCTTTTCGGGACGGACGGCGCTGAAAGCCCGCAGAAACCTGCCATGAGCAGCGCAAACCCCTATTGCGTTGCGCGCCAGCAGATTCAACTGCTACCCTCGGAAACGAGGGGACATTTGTGTCCTCACCCCGACACCGAAGTGGTCGGGGTTTTTTGTATCCGTCACCCGCATCGATCCGAAGCCCTCAGCGCCAGCTGGGGGCTTTTTTTGTGCCCGAAGGAGCCCGCGTGGAAGTCATCAGAACTCTTCTTGCTCAGGGGATTTGGCCGATGGTGGTCTTCACGGCCATGGTCGGTGTAGTCACGCTGATCGCGCTGATGCGCGCCGATCGGGAGGACATC
>NZ_BDAV01000091.1 GCF_001612635.1 Nocardia africana NBRC 100379
GAGCTGGTTGGTGGCGGTGGCGGTGGCGAGGATTTCGATGCGGGCGGGTTCGGTGGTGATGAGGCAGGATGCGGCGCCGTCGCTGACGACGGAGTTGACTTGGCGGAGCAGGCGCTGCTCGGGTGTGGTGCACGCGTCGGTGGTGACCAGCAGCACGGTGCGGGCCTCGCCGGACGCGACGAGGGTGCGGGCGAGATGTAGCGCGGTGCCGAAGTTGGCGCATTCGGCGGCCGAGACCCCGATCGGTGTGGCGTGGCTGAGGCCGAAACGCTCACTCAGTCGCAACAGTTCGGTGTTTTCGATCTGGCCGAACCCGATGGTGGAGGAGGCGAGCATGAGAAGGTCGATCCCAGACGCCGGCACCCGCGAGTGGTCGAGCGTTTCCGCGATACAGGCGGTGGCCATGTCGATGGGCGAGTCACGAGCGTGGCGGTAGCTGGAGAGTCCGACCTCGTGTAGGGCGTCGACCAGTCCTGGCTCGGCGGCAATGGGTTCTATATCTGTGATCGGCCGCGGGTCGCCGGTGATGTGGGCTATTCCGGTCATGAAAACGCGCATGGTGTTCTGCCTTGGAAAGTGTTGTGACACTGATGGTTATCTGCATTCCGCGCTGGCGTTGTTGATGGCGTAAGCGACGAGGATGGCGTGTGGGCTGTGGAATTCGCTGATCTGCAATGAGATACCGGCCGGGTCGGGAGAACCGGTGTGCCGCAG
>NZ_BDAV01000092.1 GCF_001612635.1 Nocardia africana NBRC 100379
CAGCTGATTGGTGGCGGTGGCGGTGGCGAGGATTTCGATGCGCGCGGGTTCTGTGGTGACGAGGCAGGATGCGGCGCCGTCGCTGACGACGGAGTTGACTTGACGGAGCAAGCGCTGTTCGGGTGTGGTGCAGGCGTCGGTGGTCACCAGCAGCACAGTGCGGGCCTCGCCGGAAGCGACGAGGGTGCGGGCGAGATGTAAGGCGGTGCCGAAGTTGGCGCATTCGGCGGCCGAGACCCCGATCGGTGTGGCGTGGCTGAGTCCGAAACGCTCACTCAGTTGCAGGAGTTCGGTGTTTTCGATCTGTCCGAACCCGATGGTGGAGGAGGCGAGCATCAGGATGTCGATCCTGGACGCCGGCACCCGCGAGTGGTCGAGCGTTTCCGCGATGCAGGTTGCGGCCATGTCGATGGGCGAGTCGCGGGTGAGCCGGTAGGTGGCGAGTCCGACCTCATGTAGGGCTTCGACCAGTCCTGGTTCGGCGGCAATGGGTTCTATATCTGTGATGGGCCGCGGGTGGCCGGTGATGTGGGCTATTCCGGTCATGAAAATACGCATGGTGTTCTGCCTCGGAAGGTCGTGTGGCACCGGCTGTTACTTGCATTCCGCGCTGGCGTTGCTGATGGCGTAAGCGACGAGGATGGCGTGCGGGCTGTGGAATTCGCTGATCTGCAGCGAGATAGCGACTGGACCGGGAGAATTGCTGTGCCGCAA
>NZ_BDAV01000093.1 GCF_001612635.1 Nocardia africana NBRC 100379
GGCCGGTCTCGAGCAGGGCCGCGCGCACCGCGGGCGCTTGCTCGATCTGGTTGACCACCACCACATCCGGGCGAGCGCTGCGCACGATCGCCGCCAGTTGCGCGGCGTCGGCGCCGAACCGGGCCCGGTACTTCGTGCCCGGTAGCGCGGTGCGCTCGAACCACACGCGCTCATCGGAGACCCGCGCCGGGGCGGCGAGGGTGATATCCGCGCCGAGATCAGCCAACGCGGGCAACAGCAGTTCGGCGACGGTGAAACCCGAATCGGCGCTGAGCCGGTCGGGGTTGGAGATGTTGAGCAGATACAGCAACCGCATCATGTCCTCCACCAGGTGCGAAAGGCCGCAGCGGCGGGATCGCTGCCGCCGGGCCGGGGAACCCAGGAAAACGCTGGTGGTACACGTGAGGGAATGGTGAACTGAACTCATTCACGATTCACTCAACTCACGCACGCGCGGGGGGACGAAAGATCTTGAAAACACCGCAGCTCAAGGCCGCCCAGCAGGCGGCCGAGGCGTTCGCCGCCGAAGTCGCCTACTGGCGCGAGAACGCCGGCCTGGGCAAG